>NZ_AP042393.1:0-2143944 GCF_055382585.1 Methanocalculus pumilus
ATCCGATCAACTGTACAGGAAGGCGAAGTGATCTGCGATATGTTCTGCGGTGTGGGGCCGTTTCCAATCGCCCTTTCGGACCGGGCATCGTGGATCCTTGCCTGCGACAAAAATCCTGCCGCAATCCATCTCCTGCGCGAGAATCTTTTGGCAAATCATACCGATAACGTCCTCCCGATGCTCGGAGACGCACGCCGACTTGGAGAACTCTTCCGAGGCACATTCAACCGCGTCCTGATGAACCTCCCCATGATCGCAATAGACTTCCTGCCAGTTGCCGATCAGATCACAAAACCTGGCGGCACCATCCACCTCTATGCACTCCAGGAAGAAGAGGGAGAATATACAGAGACGATACAATCGGTTATTCAGGAGTGTACCATCACCGAACGGTACCTGCGATCGTACTCGGCAGGGAGATGGCATGCGGTTTATGATATAAAAAAAAGTTATTCCGGGATGAATTTCGTCCCGTAATGGATAATACCAGAAGGCCCGTCTTCTGCTATCACCCGAAAGACCGATCTAACCGGCATCCCGAAGGTGATCTCTGATGGATCGCAGATCACCTGTGAGGTGAGACGGCAACCATCTTCCAGCTCGATGATCGCAAGGACATATGGCGTCAGGTTCGAGAACTGATCGCTTGCTGTTCTTATCACCGTATAGGTGACAACCTTTCCACGACCGGAACATTGATGAACAACGATCTTGCCATCCCTCCGGCAGTCCGGGCAGAGGGGTCGTGGCGGGAAGAAGACCGTGCCGCAGTTCTCGCATTTCGTTCCGATAAGATTATATCGCTGGGGAATCTTCCTCCAGAATCGCGCTACCGTCATAGTTACTCCCTCCTGAAGAGATGGCAGACAACGGTTGCACCGGAGCCGCCGACATTCTGGGTCATACCTATTTCTGCACCGTCAACCTGTCGCTTTCCTGCCTCACCACGAAGCTGGGTGACAACCTCCCAGACCTGTTTCAGGCCGGTCGCACCAACCGGATGACCGCAGGCTTTCAGACCCCCCGAGGTATTCACCGGCAGATCACCGCCGATATAGGTCTGCCCTTCCTCATAGAGCATGCCCGCCTCGCCTTTCTTCACAAAACCGAGATCCTCAACAGCACAGATCTCTGCAATCGTGAAACAGTCATGCACCTCAACGAGATCGATATCGCTCCGGTCAACCCGTGCCCGTTCAAAGACCCGGTTTCCGGCGGCAACCGATGCATCAAGCGTCGAGATATCCCGCCGATCATGAAGCGCTATCGTGTCACTCGCCTGTGCGGTGCCGATCACCGTAACCGGGGCATCGGTAAAGTCGCGTGCCATCTCAAGCGGTGCAACAACAACCGCCGCACTCCCGTCAGAGACCGGTGAGCAGTCGAAGAGACGGAGGGGATCGGAAACGAGTGATGACCTGAGGACGGTATCGATGGTGATCTCATTCTGGAACTGTGAGATCGGGTTCATCGATCCATGGAAGTGGTTCTTCACCGCAACCATTGCGAGCTGTTCACGGGTGAGTGAGTAGCGATGCATGTAATCGGTTGCGATCATCGCATACAGTCCGGGGAAGGTTGCGCCCGCAAACCCTTCCCATTCACGGTCTGCGGCTGCTGCAAGGACATCGGTCGAGTCACCGGCATCGGTCATCTTCTCGACACCCGCTGCAACCACGATATCCTCCATACCTGAGGCAACCGCAAGCACCGCCTGCCGGAAGGCGAGGCCGCCTGAAGCGCATGCCGCCTCAACCCGTGTCGCCGGGGTATGGCCTGCGCGGGTAAGCCCGGCATAATCTGCGATTAATGCCCCGATATGCTCCTGTTCAACGAACCTTCCGGCACTCATGTTTCCGACATAGAGTGCATCAATGGATTCGCCATCGATCCCTGCATCCTCGATTGCGAGGGTTCCTGCCTCGACAAATAGTTCGCGGAACGAAGTATCCCACCGCTCGCCAAACTTCGAACAGCCGATTCCAATTACTGCCACATCTCTCATTCTTGCATCACTATCTTCCCTTTGTGTCTGGCATACAGTGCATAATCGAGATATCTGAGATTCTTCTGAAGTTCTGCAACGGTGGGGGCTTGTGATCGATCGATTGCTGAGGTGATCGCATCTGTCACCGTGATATCGAAGGCATCAGATCCCGAGCCCGAGCCGTAGCTACAGACAAAGATCCGGTTCCCCGGCTCTGCTATATCCAGTGTTGCCGCCAGGCCGACCGGAGATGCACCGGAGTACGTGTTTCCAACAGTCGGGACAACCAGCCCCGGCAGGTACTGTTCCTTTGTAAACCCGAGGATCTGGGCAGCACGGGTTGGGAACTTCGCATTCGGCTGGTGGAAGACGGCATAGTCATAGTCAGCGGGCGCTGTTCCTTCCCGCTCAAAGAGAAGGCGGCTTGCGCCGAGGACATGCTTGAAGTACCCGGGATCGCCTGAGAAACGCCCGCCGTGGCGGGGGTAGGACTGACCCTCACGCCGCCAGAAGTCAGGGGTATCGCTCGTATACGAATGAGTGGCATTGATCTCTGCGATCGGATCGTCCTTTCCGATCAGAAATGCAGCCCCACCGGCAGCTGCCGTATACTCCAGTGCATCGCCGGGTGCACCCTGTGCGATATCAGCACCGATCGCAAGGCCGTACTGTATCATTCCTGATCCGACAAGCCCCATACAGGTCTGTATTGCCGCAGTTCCCGCTTTACAGGCGAATTCGTAGTCCGCTGCCGTCATAACAGGCGTTGCTCCGATCGCCTCCCCGACGGTGACTGCGGTCGGTTTCACCGCATAGGGATGCGACTCGGATCCGACATAGACCGCCCCGATATCATCAGGATTAATCTTTCTGCGTGCAAGTGCAGAGCGTGCCGCCTCGACCGAGATGGTTGCAGTATTCTCGTCAAGATCCGGAACCGACTTCTCATAGACCCCGAGGCCCCCTGAGATCTCAGATGGGTTTGCACCCCAGACGCGGGCGATCTCCTCGACTTTTACCCGGAAGCGTGGGATATATGCCCCATAGGTGATTATGCCTACCATTTCTGTTTCCTCAGTTTTGTAATGATTTCTTTTACTGAATCTTCTGTTGAGAAGACGCTAATCCGGTCACGTTCAGCCAGTTTCTTGACCAGGGGATGAACCATATCATAATCGATTCCCTGGAGGATCACACAGGGTGGCTTGAACGGGGTGACACGGATGGCAACCATCGGCGATTTACCGCTGGATACATCCGTAAAGATCAGTGCCCGTTCTGTACTCCACCCGTAGATCCGGTTAAATTCATTTGGTGAGAGGGTCAGAATCGCATTTACACTATTGACGACTGTATAGCCGACAACACTGTGATCTGCATCACCGCAGATGAGACGACCGTTGATCAGATCGACGATTTCAACCATCGGAACCGCATCTGAGAAGTCATGGAGATCATAGATAACATCCTCATCAAGATTTGAGAAGAGCATCTTTGAATACTTCTCCAGATATAATCCGCCATTTGCCTCATCAATTGCAAAGAGGCTGTCGACGATCTTTCCGACAACAGCGGTACCGGGGCTTTTGCGCCTCCCGCTCTCATAGTCGCTAATCACCGACGGAGAGAAACCGAGGTGTTCTGCAAGGACGCCCGGCGAAATTTTGAAGCTCGTTCGCCATTTCTTCAGCGCTTTGCCGGGCATATCCGAGAGTGTGATCTCCCCCGCTATCTTTTCTGCGAGCTGCTGGTGCTTTCCGGATTTCACCTGTACAGCTATGGCTTCGTATTAGATATATCTAACGAACATAAGTTCGACATTTCACGAAGTTGAGAGATGATGAATCCGCACTTTTCGATCCATTTTATCCCGATCCCAATTGTGAAGAAGAAATAGCATACTACATAGAACTACGAACCCGATCACAGATGCGATGCTGATACCATACGAGCTGCCATGAGAGGTTTTCTCTGCATAAAACCCATCAAACTCTCAGGTCCAGACCACAATTCTTCTTCTTAGGTGGATCTCCCTCACAAAGCGCATCCCACAACAGTTATCTCGTCACGAAGAAGATACCTTTTTATCTGCCATGACAGAACACCTCCGCTTTTGCGAACACGGAAAAAAGTATGCCATCCCTCTCAACATCATCCGATCCACACTCAAGGTGGTCACCATCGATGAAGAGTCCGGAGGAGTGATCAATTTTCATGGGAAGCAGATCCCGGTCCTTGCACTCGATCTCAATGAAGAAGAGACTCGGGAGATACAAGCATCCGATTCCCTGATTATCACAGCCTTCAAAGATGGAGAAATTGCCCTCTGTGCCGATGCAATAGAAGGAATAACGGCAGTGAAAACTATATTACCGGGAGATATAACCGGCACGAGCATTGCAGAAGACGGGACAATCATCATCGATGATCTCTCTCTTGTACCGCTCTCCCGATCCATTCAGCCCCCAAAAGACCGTGAGGCACAGGCAATTCTTGAGCGCCGCGCACGCTCAATCACTCTTCCTGATAATGCAGATGATCAGATCACCTATCCCGAAATCCTCAGATTCTCCCTTGGATATGTGGAATATGCTGTCGGGATGCAGTATGTCAGGGAGGTGATCCTGACCGGAGAGATCACCCCGGTTCCCGGAATACCCCCATTCATCACCGGCATATCTGTTGTCAGGGGGAGGATCATCTCTCTTGTCGATCTCAGGAAATTCTTCGGCATACCTGAAGTAGGACTGACCGACTTCAACCGGGTGATCATCCTCTCGGACGGCAGGATGACATTTGGTCTGCTTGTTGATCGGATCAGAGGGAGAGCACATCTCAGGAAACCATTTGCCCCGGCACACGTCGAGACGAAGATCCCACAAAGCCACCTCATCGGCATTGTCGGAGATCTCATCATCATTGATGGAAAAGCACTCCTGACCGACGAGTCGATGCTGGTCAACGAACAGGATAACACAGCAGACATTCAGATGAAAATTGAGCCGGAATAGTGTTCCGGGAGGTAAACAATGGAAAGGCTATTTACAGATATGAAAGTTGGAACAAAGATCCTGGTGATCTGCCTTCTTCTTGCGATCATCCCGACATCGCTTGTCGGTGTTGTATCGTACACAAGTTCGACAGGAGTCATCAACCAGCAGATCGAGATGCTCCTCCAGACACAGAGCACGGATATGAAAGGATGGACAAATGATGTCTATACCCTGACTATAAATAAGGTCGATAGTGATTTAAACGTCCTGCGGCAGCGGTTCTATGAGAAAGGAACACCCGAAATAATTGATGGGAAAATGACGCTTGTCGCTCAGGACGGCAGTAAATATGTAGTCAATGACAATTTTGAGATCGTCGATCAGGTTCAGGGGCTCGTTGGTGGAGCCGCAACGGTCTTCCAGGTCTATGACGATCATGCGATCAGGATTGCAACCAATGTCATAAGTCAGGATGGAGAGCGGGCCGTTGGAACACGCCTGACCGATGATGTATTTGACTACTCGGTTATCGGTGGTGAGACCTTCTATGGATCCCGTGATCTCTTCGAGACACGCTATGTTACCGCATACGAGCCGATCCGAAACAGTAACGGAGAAGTAATAGGCATCCTCTTCGTCGGAACAAAAGAGAAAGAAACCCTTGATGTCGTCAGGAATAGTATACGCCAGACCGTTATCGGTCAGAACGGGTACATGAAAGTCATTGATGGAGATGGCAATGTCATCGTCCATCCAACAAGTGAAGGAGAGAACTGGGCCGACAGGGATTTTGTCCAGACGATCATTGCCGAAAAAGAGGGTATCCTGTATCATACCGTTGACGGTAACGAGATAATTGATGTTTATACCTACTTTGAACCCCTCGACTGGCATATCGTTTCCCGTGCCTATCTGGCAGATTTTACCGGACCAATAAATACTATCAGAGACACCCTGATTGCCGTTATTCTCTCTTCAATCATCGTCGGAGCAGTTGTTGCCATCCTCTTTGGCAGATCGATCTCTGACCCGCTCCAGCAGGTCGTGTTGATGATCAAGGATCTCAGGAACGGCCATCTCTCCACCAGGTTGAATATCGACAGAAAAGATGAGATTGGAATCATGGCAAAGACGATGGACGAATTTGCCGAGAACCTCCAGACAAACATCGTCGGAAACATCAAACGCCTCGCAAAGGGGGAATATGTCGAGGAGATTGAGATCCAGGATGAACGTGACGAGATACGGCCTGCGATCCGAATGATGATGGAGTCACTTGACCACCTCCACAGAGAGACGCTCAGGATGACCGATGCCGCATGGGCAGGGGATCTAAAGATCCGCGGCGATGAGAAGGCATTCCACGGCAGTTACCGGAGAATCATCGCCGGTTTCAACAAGACGCTTGATCGGATCACCGAACCGGTGAACGAGGCGATGAGGCTTGCCGGATACTATGCGGCCGGAGATTTCACTGCACGGTTTGATCCCGACATTCCGGTTGCAGGAGAGTTCATCGCGTACCGTGATGCACTCAACACGATTGGTATCGAGCTGTCACGGCTGATGAAACTGATCACCGAAGAGCTGTATGAAGGAATCTCGGTCATATCATCTGCTTCAAGCGAGATCATCGCGGTTACCTCTCATCTATCCTCGGAGAGTTCGCAGACGGTCAGGATCGTTGATGAAACAACAGATGCAGTCGAAAGCGTCAGGATACAGACCGATCGCGCCAATCTGAAGACCCGGGAAGTTACTGAGAAAGCGATGAAGACCAGTTTCGTCAGCAAAGACGGGCAACGCTCGATCCAGGATATCCTTGATGGTATGAACCAGATCAGGCGCCAGATGGATGTTATCGGGACAAATGTCGTCAAGCTCTCAGAACAGAGCAATGCCGTCGGTGAGATTATTGCGACAGTCACGGATATCTCCGAACAATCGAACCTGCTAGCCGTCAACGCCTCAATCGAGGCGGCAAAGGCAGGAGAATTTGGGAAAGGGTTTGCCGTTGTCGCCGATGAGATTCATAACCTTGCTGAGCAGTCAAAACAGGCAACATCCCATATCAGGACGATCCTGACCGATATCCAGCGTGGTGTATCCGGAACCGTCGTCTCGGTCGATCGTGGATCGGCATCTGTTGAGGATACCGTCAGGCTGACCTCACAGGCACGTGAAGCTATCGAGGTGCTCGCATCCGCTGTTGCCGATTCATCGAAAGAAGCATATGAGATTGCTGATTCAATTGGCGAGCAGGCGAGCGGTATGGATAGAATTTCCCATGCAATGGAGAAGATCCAGGAAGCTGCCAGGAAGAATCTTGAAAACACCCAGAAAGCCGAGAAGACCGCAGAAGATCTGCATGAGCTCGGTATCCGCCTGAAGAAGATCACCGAACAGTACCACGTCTGATATGCCGGAATGGGATGAAGAACTACGGAATGCACTCCTCGACACATTCCGGGATGAGGCAGATGAGATCCTCGCCGCCATCACCGATGATCTCATCGCCCTTGAACAGGGCGGAGGCGTGATCGATCCCGCCGTCTCAGAGTCGATCTACCGGAGGACACACAGCCTGAAAGGTGCTGCACGTGCAGTATCGCTCCGTGAGATCGAATCAATCTGCCAGCACCTCGAAACCGCATTTGCCGGTGTCAGAAATGGAGACTATGTCCCTGATAGCGCAGGATATGATCTCTTCCACCGGGCGGTTCGTGTCATTCGATCGATCATTGCCGGGGAGAAGGTATCTCCGGTTGAAATCATCCGGGAACTCCGGTCTGTCAGGAAGAGTAACACGCACCCTCAGAAAGAGCAGGAGCCATATGCTCCAAGAAACGACCTTCCACGGGTACGGGAAACCGAGACGATCCGGATTGCAACAAAAACCCTTGATCGCCTCATCGGCGGATCAGATGAACTCTTAACGGCACGGTTAATGCTTGCCCACAGGATGCGGGAACTGGATCACATGATCCTAGATGTCGCATCATGGCAATGGGCACAGGTCCAGATCGCAAGCGAGATACAGAACATCGAAGACTTGATCGAATCGGAAAGAGAGATCAATGACCGTGACATTCGCGCAATTGACCGTATTATCCAATTTTTAAAGAAGAACCGCGAAAATATTGATTCTTTCAAATTTGACCTCTCAAACCAGGTCCAGTCAAATACCCGTGAGCGGACCGTGCTTGAGTCGGGGGCACTCTCCATTGCGGCAACTATTCATGAAGCCGTTCTGATCCCCTTCTCCCAGATTCTCATTCCATTCCAGATGTTTGTCAGGGAAGTTGCGGCATCATCCGGCAAACAGGTGGATTTCATCGTTGATGGCGGGGAGATCGAGATCGACCGGCGAATTCTCGAAGCCCTCAAGGATCCACTACTCCACCTGACACGCAATGCGATCGACCACGGTATCGAACATCCGGGCACCCGTATCAGCAGGGGGAAGAATCCAAAGGGGAGGATACACATCAGGGTGGTCCCCCTTGCCGGAAGCCGTGTCGGGATCGATGTCTCTGATGATGGGAATGGTATCGATCCTGCCGAGATCCGCAGATCAGCAGTTGAAAAAGGTATTATCACCCAGGAAGAGGCTTCCAGACTCTCTGATGAAGAAAGCATAAACCTCGTCCTCCAGTCAGGCTTCTCAACATCCACTACCGTCACCAAGCTCTCAGGGAGAGGCCTTGGCCTTGCAATCGTCGATGATGCGGCAACCAGCCTCGGGGGAACCGTCTCTGTCACCTCTATTCCGGGGCAGAATACCTGTGTCCGCATATCGGTTCCGGTCCGCCATTCAAACTTCCGGGGCGTCGTCGTCAGGTCCTTCAGGCAGACCTATGTGATACCGATGCAGCAGATCAGATCGGTGATCAGGATACAGCCGGGAGCAGACGAGATACGCCTGGGTGATGAACTGATACGCCTCATTCCTCTTGAACGGGTACTTGGACGGGATGAACCACTCCACAGGCAGGATGACGGACGACTCGTCCCTGTCATCATCCTCGCTTCCGGAGCAGGCAGGCTCGGAATCTATGTCGAGGAGATAGTCAGCGTTCAGGAGATCGTCGTCAGGGCTCTTGGGAGCCAGCTCCGATATGTTCGGAGGATTGCGGGAGCAGGGATCCTCGATGACGGGACGATTGCACTCGTTATCGATCCCCTGGATCTGATCACCTCGACACTTCATACGCGAGCGGATCAGCCCGTCAAATCCAAACCGGAGAGCGGCCGGATACTGGTGGTTGAAGATTCAGTGACCTCGCGTGAGTTCCTCAAATCGATACTTGAGGAGGTCGGATACACCGTTGCCACTGCAAATGATGGGGCTGAAGCACTCCAAAGGCTTAAACGCGAGCAATACGATATTGTCATATCAGATGTTGATATGCCAAAGATCAACGGTTTCGCACTCACCGAGGCGATTAAAAGTGACGAGAAACTCTCCCACATACCGGTGGTGCTTGTGACCTCACTCGATTCACAGGAAGATCAGGAATATGGCATCCATGTTGGTGCAGATGCTTATATTATAAAAAGTCTTTTTGAAAAGGAGGCTTTCCTCGGCGCCATCAGGGGGTTTGCTCCTCATGAATCATAACCAGACCCACCTCCTGGTGGTGGAGGACAGCCCGACCCAGGCCGAGTATATCCGCCGTATTCTCCAGAGAGAAGGCTTCCTCGTCTCTGTTGCCTCAGATGGCAGGGCAGCCCTCGAAGCCCTGGAGAACGATACTTTCGATCTCGTCATCAGCGACATCATCATGCCCGGAATGGGAGGCTATGAACTATGCCAGAGGATTAAGGAGAAGAACCGTATACCGGTTGTACTCGTCACCCAGCTCTTTGACCCCGAAGACATCATCCGCGGGCTTGCAAGCGGAGCCGACGGGTTTATCATTAAGCCCTTCGATCCCGTCTCTCTCCTGGATACCATCCTGAATATGCTTGAATCAGGGGAAGACGGACAGATCGTACTTGATGGGGATCTGATCATTACCACTCCCGGCGAACAGACCTATACCATCAGATCAGACAGAAAAACGATCCTCCGTATCCTCCTCTCGACCTATGCAACAGCGGTAAATAAAAATATCGAGCTTCAGGAAACCCGTGACGAGCTCTATGGGATGAATGAACAGCTTCAGGAATATGTGGAGGAACTGCGGCAGACAAATGACGAACTTCATCAGGAGATGCTGGAACGGCAGCGGATGGAGAGAGAGGTCTCTGATGCTCACAGAAAGCTCCAGCTGATGACAAATATCACCCGCGACGATATCAGAAACCAGCTGACCATCATCGAAGGTTATCTCGAACTTGCTGAATCGAGAGAAGAGGAAGTATCAGTTGAAGAGGCGATGGAGAGGATTCGCCAGGCTTCACGGCGTATCGGAGGGATCATCGAGTTTACCCGTGATTTCCAGAAGATTGGCATGATGGATCATGAATGGCTGGATCTCCTGTCTTTGGTTGAAGGCTCACGCCGGATGGTGGATTTAATGGGGATTCAGGTTCAGTCTGAGATCCCTGATGTTGAGATCTACGCCGAACCATTGATCGAGCGTGTCTTTCGTGTCATCATTGACAATGCGATTCTGCATGGAGAAGGTGTCTCAACACTCCGGATAACAGCAGAGGAAGAGAACGATAAACTGATAATCAGCATCGAGGATGACGGCACCGGCATT
The DNA here is from genome assembly GCF_055382585.1 of Methanocalculus pumilus. NCBI lineage: Archaea > Methanobacteriati > Methanobacteriota > Methanomicrobia > Methanomicrobiales > Methanocalculaceae > Methanocalculus > Methanocalculus pumilus. Next base: position 10,692 of record NZ_AP042393.1, read on the forward strand.
CCGGATACATTAAAGAGCCGTATTTTTGAGCAGGGATTCGGGAAGAACACCGGTCTTGGACTCTTTCTGGCACGGGATATTCTGGCGGCATGTGATTGTGCCATCCATGAATGCGGTCTGCCTGGAAGAGGAGCGTGTTTTCAGATAACCGTTCCGAAAGGAAGGTACCGATTCGTGTAATAAGGAGGGAAGAGCGATGGTCCAGACAGAACACATTCTCATTGTCGAGGATAGTACTACCCAGGCAGAATATCTCCGCAGAATCCTTGAGGGTGAGGGGTACCGGGTTACTATTGCAGTGGATGGAGAATCTGCCCTGAAGAGGATTGCCGAAGAGACACCCGATCTCGTCTTAAGCGATATCGTAATGCCGGGGATGGGAGGCTATGAACTCTGCGAGAAGATCAAAGAGTCAGGTACTATTCCGGTATTCCTCGTCACCCAGCTCTTCGATCCCGAAGATGTCGTGCATGGGGTTTCATCGGGTGCAGATAATTTCATCATCAAACCCTTTGATTCAGCATTTATCCTTAATCGGCTGAAGGAGTTTTTTGAGAAGAGAAACAAAGGCAGGCATGATGATGACCTGACCATCCAGATTGACGGCCACAGCTACCAAATAAATGCCGACCGGGAGACGATCCTGAATATTCTCTTCTCAACCTATGCCCTTGCCGTTCAGAAGAATATCGATCTCTCCGAGGCACGCGACGAACTCTTCAGCCTGAACGAACAGCTCCATGAGAAGAACGATGCATTAAAGATTGAGATTATGGAGCGTGAACGGGTCGAGAGGGCGCTTTCAGAGGCACACAGGAAACTCTCACTTGTGACGAGCATCACCCGGCACGGGCTCTTAAACCAGCTTGGAGCGATCCATGAATCACTTGAATATGCAGCAAGGGTTCTTGAAGAGAACCCGGATGCAGCAAAAGAGAGTATCCTCTCAGGAATTACCGGACTCGGGAGGGCAATCCAGACAACCCGGTTCACCCAGGAGTATCAGAAGATCGGTGAGAGTCCACCAGTATGGCAGAAGGCAGGATCACTCGTACCCCCAGAAGGCGAATACCCGATAGAGATTGCTGCTGCCATCCCCTCTGAACTTTCAATCTATATCGATCCCTTTGCGGCAGAGGCGATCAGGGCGATTATCAACGATTGTATCAGAAGACGTGCAGAGAGGGTCCAGATCACCTGCGAAGAGCGAAAGGCAGGCTACAGTATCATTCTTGAGGATGATGGGATCGGTATTCCTGCACCCGCAAAAGAGGCGCTCTTCTCGCATGAACAGAGTCCGGGTAGGGGTTTTTCCCTCTTCCTCGCACGTGAGGCACTTGCGATCACGGGTATCGAGCTGAAAGAGACAGGAGAGCCACGGCAGGGCGGCCGCTTTGAGATTTACTGCCCTGAAGGGGTTTTTAAGACAAGCTCAAGGTAGCCTGGTGACCAGATGGCAGCACGTACTCATCCACTCCTCTTTGATCCGATTGAACGGCGTCGGATCATTATTGTTGGTTTGGCTGCCATTCTGGCGCTATCAGCAAATATTACGGGGTTTTTGTATGGTATCACCACTGTTCTTCCCCATCTGCTCTATTTTCCGATTATTATCACAGGGTACTGGTATCCCCGCCGTGGCCCGATTGTTGCGTTCCTGATTGCCATCTTCTACTGTATCCCGGCATATCTGCTCATTCCCCAGGATCTCTTCACCACCGCTTCCATCATCGCAAGGGGAACAGTCTATGTGATCATCGGAGTGATCATATCGCTTCTGGCAATCCGAATGAGGCAGTCCGAACAGAAACTCCATGACTTAATCGAGTTTCTTCCGGATGCAACCTTTGCAATCGACCAGAACGGAACAGTGATCGCCTGGAACCGGGCGATTGAGGAGATGACCGGCATCCCGAAGATGAAGATGATTGGAAAGGGCGGGTACACATACTCGGTTCCATTCTATGGAGAGACGCGGCCAATCCTGATCGACTGTGCAATGCACCCCGGGATTGAGGCGAAAACCTATTATCCTGAGATCAGAAGAAGAGGGGATATGATGGAGGCTGAGGTGATCGCTCCGGCATTGTATGATGGGAAAGGTGCCCATCTGAAGATTGCAGCCACTCCTTTCTATGACACAGGAAATGCGATCGTCGGGGCTGTCGAATCGATACGTGATATCACCGAAGAGGTAAGAATCCGATCCGCCCTCCAGAACTCAAACCGCCAGCTGACAGCACTGAGCGGGATCATCCGGCATGGACTCTCGGAACGGCTTGAAGAGCTGTACCGGCATCTCACCATTGGAAGTATCCGGTTTGATGATCCGGCAACTCTCACCTTCCTTGAAGAGATCGAAAAAGCGGCCGATGGAATCAGACGTCAGATCGTCATATCCAGGGATTTCCGTGAGATTGGCTCCCGGCCATCTGCCTGGATGCCTGTGCAGGAGACTATTGCCGGTGTTTTAAGTCGGATTGATACAGGGGGGATAACCGTTCATGCATGGACAGAGCGGCTTGAGATCTTCGCTGATCCGCATCTGCCGGCAGCATTTACCCACCTGACAGAGAATGCCGCAGCAGCGGGGGCTACTGCCCTTGTTGTCACGTATCAGATCCGTGAGGGTGCATGTTTCATCTGTTTTGAGGATAACGGACCCGGAATCCCGGATGATGCCAGGGAGAGACTTTTCTCAGAGGGAACAGAACGATCCGGCCATGGCCTCTTCCTGATACGGGAGATTCTTGCCATCACCGGGATCACGATTCATGAAGAGGGGAGAGAGGGTATTGGAGCACGGTTTGTGATGGTTGTTCCCCCGGAGGGGTACCGGATCACCTGAAAGAGGGGAGGAGAAGATGGATCCACGACGTATTCTGGTACTGGCTGACCCGGAGAAGACGGCAATCGAATCGCTGGTTGAGAGGATTCCGGGTGCACGTGAGGTGATGATCCCTCACGGCGGGATCATCGATCTCCCGGGTATCCGGGTCAGAGTAATCGATGAGGGAGAACCAGCACGTCTCGCAAGCGAGTCAAAGGCGACACTGATCATCTCTGAGAAAGAGATCGCTGCTCCGGGGGATCTACTGCTCATCCCTCCTCTGATCAAAGAGGATACACGGCCGATCACCGACTGCCTCCTCATCTGGGCGCCATCAGATCGAGGATCAGGACAGGTTATCGCGGCTTTTCTCGACCAGGTGAGTGCATATCAGGTAGACCTCCTCACCGAAGGGGATCCGGATCCGGATATTCCGCTCCATGCCCCACTGGCTGCCGTTACGGTTCATCCAATGGAGAGCGGACTGGCAACAGCTATTGCAGAGGCCGCATCAACCCTCCACCCATCACTCATCGTCCTGCCAAGGAGGATCCCGGCAGTTGATCGTACCTCCATACTGGAATTAGGGATTCCAATCTTCATCCCGGAGCAGAGGGGCGGAAAAGTTGAGATCCGTGAACTGAAATCAGAAGAGTTTGCTGATGCAGATCTGGTCTGGATCGATTACCATGAGACGAAGGGAGATCCACAGTCCGATCGGGTATTCGGTGCATTTGACGGAGATCAGATCGTCTCCCTTGCCCGATGCAGGCGGCATCCCGATGGGTATGAAGTGGATGCCGTCTACACCCCTGAAACCTATCGTGGCCGCGGATTCTCACGGCATGTGGTGGGAGCGCTTATTGAGGCCTGCTATAATGAGGAACTCACGATGTATGCGGTGCAGCACCTCAAAAAATTCTATTCTGAGTTCGGATTTGTCCCGATCCCGGAAACGGATCTCCCTGCATCTGTCCGTGAGCGCTACCTCTGGGCAGCAGGAAATCTTGAAGGGGCAGAGGTGATCCCGATGAGGCGGGTTCCGGGACGGCCTCCGATCCTCACCGGTTTCGATACCCATAAATAGGCAGCCTCCCAAATTTGATGATCATGCAGATGCCTGATGCGGGAGATCTTCCTGTACTAAAAGCAATTGCTCTTCTCGGGGGGTGCCGCGGGCCGGTCAGGATATCAACCCTGAGCCTCGGCACCACTCTCGGGACAAGTCCACAGACGATCTCACGCCGTTTGAAGTCGCTCGATTCAGCCCACCTGATCACAAGGAACGTCGATCCATCAGGCCAGTCTGTTGAGGTGACAAAAACCGGGGAGGAGATCCTCAGGCGTGAACATGCCGAGTACTGCCGGATCTTCTCAAGAACCGGCGGGCATTTCATCCTGAAAGGAGCAGTCATCTCCGGACTTGGGGAGGGGCGGTACTACATGTCCCTTGACCATTACAAAAACCAGTTCAGGATGAACTGCGGATTTGAACCATACCCCGGCACCCTGAATCTCAGGCTGATCCAGCAGAGTATTCCGGTACGAAAGAAACTTGATTCCCTTGAATGGACGACAATTCCAGGCTTTTCAGACGAGCACAGGACATTTGGTGAGGCACGCTGCCTCCCCTGCCGGATCCAGGGGATCCCCTGTGCCCTGATTGTACCGGGCAGAACCCATTACCCCGAGGATATCATCGAACTCATTGCCGGTGTGCCGCTCAGGGACGAACTCGGGCTGGAAGATAACGATACTATCGAGGTGGAGATCGGATATGATTAACGACGCAATCAATGCACTCAGAGAGGGGAAATTCGTCCTCATCTACGACTTTGACAACCGGGAACGCGAGACCGATCTCTCGATCCGATCAGATGCGGTGACATCGCAGGATATTCTCAGGATGAGAAAGGATGGCGGCGGGCTCATCTGCACCGCAATCCACCCGAAAGCAGCAAAAACGCTCGGTCTCCCGTTTGCAACAGATGTCTTCTCCCGCTGCGGCGAGCTTGGGGAGAAGGAGGGGGATGTCCCCTATGACCGGAAGAACCACTCCTCATTCTCGCTCTGGGTGAACCACCGCGAGACCTTCACCGGCATCACCGACCATGACCGGGCCCTGACAATCACAAAAATCGCAGAACACGTCCAATCAGCCATGAATGGGGGCGGTCTCCCGCCATTCGGAAAAGAGTTCCGCACTCCGGGGCATTCCGCACTGCTCCGTGCAGCAGATACCCTCCTTGACCAGCGGCAGGGCCAGACCGAGCTCTCGATCGCCCTTGCCATCATGGCAGGGGTAACTCCGGCCGTCACCGTCTGCGAGATGCTCGATGACGAGACCGGAAACGCCCTTGGGAAAGAGAAGGCACGGGCATATGGAGAGGAGCATGGCTTCCCGTTTGTTACTGGCGAAGAGATCATCGAGGCGTGGAATATCTGGAAAAAAGAGAAAATTATTGTCTGATCGCCGTTAAGGCGTCATAGACCATCTTTTTATAGGATTCAAGATTCGGGTTGTATTCCCGTTGTGCTGCTTCGGCATCGGGGCTCTTCTCGAACGCATCAATACGGTCAAGCGTTGCCTCGGCACAGTCGAGCACCCAGAGATCCCGCATATTCCGATCAACTGCGGTCACCGTCTCGGCACGAACCGAGATGAGGACATTGCCGTCAGGTGTCTCATATGCATTCGGCTTCCCGACAACTGCAACAAAGGCCGGGGATTCGAGTTTTGCGATCTGCTGCATCGCCTCGGGTTGGTACGATCCCGCACTGACAAAGAAGGTGCCGGTAGGATCTGCAACCCTTGCAAGATACATGCTGTGCTGTTCACCACGCTTCTCCTTCTGTGTGAGCGAACCGACGATGAAGATCCGGTTTGACCGCTCGCCTGTAGGGAGGAGGATATAGGTCGGGCTCTTCTCGTCATCGCCTTCCCTGAAGGAGTGGCGGGCATCGCGGAGTTCCGCAGCAAAGACACGCTTTGCCGGTTCCCTGACATAACTCTGGATACGTGGCTGTGTCATGCGAGATCGCCTCCTGCACGGTTCAGAAGAGCAGTCTGCCTGCTCATGTCAGGGGTAAGCCATTCAGCATGGTTGGCAATAAAGAGATCTTCAAACTGGCGTGCGGTGACTTTCAGGTATCGCCCAAGTGCCCGCTCGGTCAGCTGCCGGATCACCTCATCTGCTCCAAGCGGCTGGTTCTCGGCAATCTCCTGTGCCTCGGCAAGAGTCATCTGGAAGAGGGATTCAACCACTTCACGCGGAAGCAGGATGTTCCGTGCGATATGGCCGTCATCCAGGGTACCCCTGATCCGGAGATCATACTTGAAATCGGGCTTGAACTCATGGATCGGGCAGAAATTCTGGCGGGAGAGGACACGGTTGCACCCTTCCTCGGGACAGCGTTTCACAATCCCCGATCCTGAGGCGATATGGACGAGTGCACCCTGGATCGCTGTTCCATCACGGGCAATCTCAATGTCACCCTCCTCTTCGGGAAGGGCAGTCGCCTGTGTCAGGTTGACTGATAAACGGCCATTATACTCATCAACGATAGCATAGAAGAAGTTGTAGACGGTATTCTCCTGAAGTTTTTCTACACCCTCATTCTTCCAGATGATGAACTTCAGAACACCGGTTTCATCACCGACAAGACCCGTCTGGAGCATCCGGTCACTCCGGCTTTCCCATTCCTGAAGAAGCTTCACCCGGATCGTGGCAATACCCGGCTGGAGTTCTGCAATGGGCGTCAATGGAGGCGGGGGAAGGGGACGATCCTCAATCGGGGTGATGACAGCACCTTCCCCAATGGAGATTCTGGGAGCGCCGCGGAATGTTCCCTTTGAGGCTCCCTCGATCGCATACCATCCTCCCTGTTCAAGAGGCGAAATATCAGCTTTTGCCCAGAGGGTGAATACATATGCTCCATCCGCAGTTGCGATGATCCCCTGTGCGGCAATTGCATCCGAGACAGATGATTCAACAGAGATGATCTTCCCCTCTATCCGGGGGAGTGCCTCCTCCATTGCACCGGGAGCCGTTGACTGGACTTCGATATCACCATCTTCAAGCGGAGAGCAGGCAGCAGGATCGATGGTTACCGAGAGGCGGCCGTTATACTCCTCTACTGCTGCATAATGGATAGAGTACACCTGATCGGTTGCAAGCTGCTGATCAGATCCCCCTTTCCAGACGAGGAATTTCACCGTTCCGGTCTCATCCCCAATAAGCCCGGTCTGCTGCATCCGGTCATGCCTGACCTCCCAGTTCTGGATAACTTTCCCCTTTATCGAGGCAATACCTGGAGAGAGGTCAGCGATGCTGGTGAAAACAGGAATCAGTGTGCGGTCTTCGTTGATCGGAGTGACGGTTGTACCTGAGTGGATCTTGAGGTTCGCAAGACCACGGAACTCGTCGACGACAGCAGACTCCAGCCTGTACCATTCACCGGCCTTCAGAAGTGCCGGGGCACCTTTTGCAAAGATAACAAACCCGATGGCACCGGATTCATCTGCAATAATTCCTTTCTGGGCAACTGCAGGAGATGGCGGATCGGTGACCGAGACGACCTTCCCTTCGATGGTGACCCATTCCCCGGGAGAAAGGTCGGCAATCCGCGTCATATCCGAAGATGAAGAGGTCTGGGGTTTTGGGATCTGTTTACCATGTTCCTTCAGGATATCCTGGAGGATTGTCCGTTCAGCTTCAGCCGGCGGCACCCCGAACTCGGATACAAGGCGGTTAATCTTTGCTTCAATACGCTCCAAATCAGGATTAATATCCTGTGATTTCAGTTTTTGGGAGATTCTTGTTGTTATCTCGTGGGTATCCATAATGATCTCCAACAATGCATCTGCAGGCAGGGGTTATAATAGATCTGACCGGGGGGTGAAAGTGTCAGGGTACACAAAGATAAATAGGTCACAGGTCAATAATTTTCTCTATGTCGATCACTCTCGATTCAACGATAATGGAACTCATCAAAGAGAAACCGGAATCCGCAGGCATACTCCAGAGCTTTGGCATGGGGTGCCTCGGGTGCGCCATCGCACACAATGAGACCGTCCGCGAGGCTGCAATGGTGCATGGCATCCCGCTCGAAGAGCTCGCTTCCGCACTTGGGATCGCAGCAGAATAAGTTATTTTCTCTTTGAGACGGCCTTCAGTTCGCTCAGGCCCGCCTCAGGATTTCTTTTTAGATACCGGACAACATCCGGTTCATGGTTTAATGTACATTCTGTGCAGGCCCATACCCTGCCGCCCGATGAACTCTGCACCCAGCTGCCAAGTGTTTCATCACCGCAGGGGTACAGGGGGCAGTAGCAGAGATCGCAGAGTTGCCCCTTGAAATGGCAGGGATAGTACGGGCAGTTCACGGGCGACCATTCAACCCATCCACCGCCATTGAACCGGCTATAGATGATAAATGCAGGCTTATCAGAAGGAAACCTCCCTTCATACCGATCAAGTGCAACTGCAACCCCATGCCGGACAGCGCCCATAATCCTGCTGCCAGCTTCAGAGACGGGACCTGAGTACTTGTGTTTCACCTCACCCTCTGATGCAACAATGATCGCATCCGATGTTGTACCGGTATAGGAGCGATCCCGATCCCGGAGCGCCTGCACCTTCGCCTCGGTGGCGGTGATGAAAGCCCCGGCGAGGGCGGCTCCGGAGAAACCTTCGGTACTTGTGATGATGATATTGATGGTGCCGGGCCCCTCCGGTGTCGGGTGGGTTGTTCCGGCAGTGATGAAGATGGTCAGAAAATCATATCGGAGCACCACCAGGTGCTGCATCGACACTGCGGTCATCAGTCCAAAAAAAGAGTTGCCAAGACCAAGTGAGGTGGCAACCTGATGAAGCGTCCGCAACGGCTCAGGCGCATCATAGCCATACGGCACCGTATGGTTCAGGAGTGTCGTCACCCGGGCATATCCGCCACCAACCCCTGAACTGAGGGCATGAAACTCCCCCCGTACCACAAGGGTGCTCTCACGGAGATAATATCTCATCCAATATCGTAATGGGTACGATCTTTAAGTTCCTGCTGTTTTGCAGCATTCCAACCGGTGACATCCGAGAGGTATCCTGTGATCCGCGAGATCTGGGAGACATCATGGGATCCGCACTCGGGGCAGACCGGGGCACCACAGAGCGGGCAGTATTCAAGAGACTCAACGATATCGTGGGGGCAGTGGCAATGATCTACCGGGCACATCAGCTGGAGATTCGTCTCGCCGCAGGCCGGGCACGGCTCCTCGTCCACGATATGATGGCAGGTATGGCATTTGTACTTCCGCTCTTCCGCCGGGATGTCATCAAGGCTGGAATACCGCTCGATCGCCTTCTTCTGTTCGTCACTCAGGTGCATGCGGAGTATTAGGGAGAAGGTGGATAAAAGGATGCGGGTTGATGCAAGGGCTTACCACCGTGGCAGGGCGATCCAGATGATGATAAGAAGAAATATAATCGCTAGTATCCTGATCCAGAGCGGGATATTCATCCGGGGAGATTCGGTTTTTGGAGCCTCCGGATGAGGCATCTCCTCTTCGGATTCGACAACGAATGCTCCCTGATATCCGCATCGCTTGCAGCGCCACTCTGAACCAATATAACCTCCAACGGTCTGAAAGAGATCATTGCTTCCGCATTGTGGACACCGCCGCATACATGGCATGCACCCGCAGAGGCTATCAATATTCCCCCATGAAACACAGAGCAAAGATTCAGGCACGAAGGGATATGGGATCAGGCTGCCTCAGAGTGACTCATAGGGTTCATCACCCACCGGCAAACCGGTGTCAGAACGAATTTCTCATCATCGGCAACGGCGGGCGTACTCTGCTGCGGCAGCCGCCGGATCTTCTGCACTATAAATCGCACGGCCAACGATCACACCATCCACAAGCTCTTTCACATCTTCAGGAGATGCACCCTGGGCCCCCACACCGGGAGAATAGATCTTCATCGCACCCACAAGCTCCCGGAGTGCCGCAACACGGGCGGGCCGGGTCGCCGGTGCAATGATCCCATCAGCCCCGGCAAGAGCGGCCATCCTGCAGAACGATTCGGCCACTCCCCCGGAGAACCATTCCGCTCCTCCCGGGTGGCTCATCTCACAGACGACAAAACATTCTCCCCCATGAGCATGGGCGGATTCGACACAGGCGGCAAGCGAGTCACTCCCCGGAAATGCATGACAGATAACAGCTGAACAGCCGGCATCAAAGACAGAATCACAGATGAGTGTGTTGGTATTTGGAATATCCGCCACCTTGAAGTCCGCAATCACCGGAACGCCGAATGCAGCAATATCACCGGCAACCGATAATCCCGCTCCAAGGACAAGAGGGTATCCGATCTTGATCGCATCAAGGTACCGGGCAGTCGATTCTGCAATCGCGAGTGCCTCATCCCGTGAGGTGGCATCGAGGGCAAGTATGAGGGCACTCATGTTACCAGCCTCTCAAGGGTGGCGGCAATAACCAGTGGCAGCGTGATCGTTGCGTCCCCATAGACCGTCATTGCACGTGCCTCTTCGTTGATCTTGCCCCAGGAACGTGCCTCGTCAAGAGTTGCCCCGGAGAGGCCGCCGAGATCGGGGCGATCGCCGGTGAGCTGCACGGCATAGGAGAAACCGCTCTCGGTCATCAGCATGCTCTGGAAGATGAAGTTCTTCGGAACACCCCCGCCGACAAGGAGTGCCCCGGCACGCTCAAGCGAGAAACACCGGTTCATCAGATCCTTCATATCGAGGAACGCATCGATAACAACCCGGCCCGTCTGTGAGAAGAGCCAGTACTGAAGACCGATCATCGAGTCCTGGATTGCGGGGCAATAGACCGGGATACCTTTCTTTGCCGCAGTCGCAAGAATACCAGAATCCAACCGCTCCCCGATATGGCGGAGGAGAGCGGATATCGATATGACCGAGCCCTCAGGAAGTTCGGAATATACCTCCTGCATAAAATCCTCGAACCGCTCGAATGCCTCGGTCGGGAGATAGACATCATAGATACGGTTGATCTCCTCGTGCCTGAGATCGACATCATCACAGATCTCGGTCCCATGATAGTGGTGACACCCGATCGCCTCGATGATATCATGCGTCAGGTTGGCTCCGGTTGATACGAGAATATCAATATATCCGCATTCAAGGAGATCCGAGACAATTCCACCCATACCGGCAGGCACCATCGCCCCGGCAAGGCCAAAAAACCGTGTTGCCTTTGGATCAGAGAACATCGCCTCGGTGATAGAGACCGCCTCGGCAAGCGATCCGCCGTTATATGCACCAGCTGCACCCATTGCATCGACAAGCTCGAGAACCGTCATCCCGGGCCTGAGATGGATCTGCCGGACTGGATCATTGCATTCGTGCTGCATCCTCACTCAACCATATACAGGTTAGCTTCCCGCATGATTAAGCCATTAGCTTTTTGGAGGGCGGAGTTATCATCAAAAGAGAATGGAGGAGGTATCCCCAACCTCATGCAATCCCAGCTTACTCTTCTGTCATAAAGAACCGGACAGCACCCGGCGCATGCTTCTGTATCTCCTCAAAGAAGTAGGTGCCAAGTGCCGGATCCGAATCATCGATCGCCGCAGTTATCGTCCTGACAAGCCACGGAGAGAGATCCGGACCCTTGTCCAGTGAGTTCATCACAACAACAACTGCTTCATCAACCTCGATTTTATTCTTCCATCGGTATGCCATATGCTCACCAGACCGAAAGTAGGGTGGAGAGATGATAAATGTTATTACCTTACCTTCAACCGTCCATCCTTACCGGTGATCCTGCCGGCAGAACGAAGCGCATCCACCAGCTGCTGCACCATCTCCTGTGATACATCAAACCTGATCGGATAGGCCTCTTCATCGAGGGGTATCGTTTTTTCAGAGAGGGTATTGGTAATCTCAAGCATTGTTGTCGCACCGTCCTGAATCTTCGAGACGATCTCATCTGCCAGGGTGAGGAGGAGGAAGAACTGTTCAAGGAATGCAACAAAACTCTCCTCTTCAGGATTATGCGCTTGCAGCGAATCGATCAGATCAGCTGGATCCGAACAGAAGATCACATCGATCCCCGGCTGAACCAAAAAAACCGTCTCTGATGAAACCACCCGCTCACCCCTCAATCCTGCCTCCTCAAGTGCCTCTTTCTCAGGGAAGAGGAGGAGCGGGATCGGGACAGCAATCATATGGCTCCCGGGATCGACCTCCCTGATGAGATGAAGGCGATCATCTTTCTCCTCAATATATCCATCCCTGACATACTCAAGAACCCGGCGGGCATCCTGCGTAAGGGAAGCCAGTTCCTCATCAGAGAGTGATTCGGTATTTTCATATGCGGCCCTGAGATAGCTGCCACCGTCAGCTTTGATCGCTGAAATGATCCGGGAGAATGCTTCCTCCTCAAGCCTGACGATCTCAGAAGCGATCCCAAGCGCCTCTTCATCACCCTCATCCTCATGAGATAATGAACCAATAAACGCCCCAAACGAATCAATTGTTCCAAAAGCCACCTCCAGAGAGGTGAGGGTCGTCTCAGCAGTGAGCCGTGCAGATGATCCTGACTTCTTCAGGATGCGAACAGACTGCTGGGCATCCTCGCGGGCAGTAAAATGAAGGGTAAGTTCCTGTGACATGCAGTTGTTTTTTTCATTCCTGAAGAGATGAAACCTCGCTTCTGTTCGAAAAATGGTTGCCAGAAAGAGTGGTTGGGTTATTGATAAGATGAGTCGGGGAGGCCGGATTCAAAGACGAGGGTGAAGTACCGGGCAGCAAAGACCGTCACCATCGCATAGATGAAGAATGCCGGGATATACCCGATTATGGAAAGTTCCATCATGTATCCCGCCGGGAGCGAGACAAGGAATGCGATGACGGTATAGAAGACAACCGCAGAGAGATATGAGACGACACCAATCCTTCTGATATGGGCCAGAATCGCACTGAATGCAAAACCATCCCGGAACTTCTTCGTTCTGGCGGTTCGGATCACCCCGATCATCGAGAAGAGGATGACAACGGCATACAGGAGTATAATCCCAACGATCAGAAAGAAGACGAAACCGATCTCTGAGAAGAGAAGGCCGGATTCGGCATGAGTGATGAGATTCAGCAGGAGATCCCCCTGTGATCCGACGATGATGATCGCTCCGATAAACGGGAGTGCATAGATGAATGAGATGACTGTCAACCTGATTCCGTCAATGAGAAGTTCAAGCGGCTTTGAGAGATTCGGGGGTTTCGATCCTCCACGGTAAATCCGTGCCGTATACCCATGAATCAGGGGAAATATTGCAACCATACCCATCAAAAGAGGAATTCTTAACGGCTTATCCCGGATCGTGGCAATGGTAAACGCAGCCGACTCCTCAGCAGATGCAAAGAGATCGATCATATCAGCAAAGAGTCGACGGGATCAGATATAATCCTCCCGACTGCAATCCTCTGGAAAATCCCAGATAAGAGGCTCTCCCCGGCAGAGGGGGCGGGCAAGATGCCGTCTGGCGGAGGGCGGAACCTCATACCACCCCGGATGAATCGTTCTCTCCAGATAGCTGATACAGGGCTCCCGACTCCTTGCCCCGCATACCCGGCATTTATACCCTTTATCTTTCCCCGCCGAGGTCATCTTTTTACCGCAGGACTCACAGAGGGGGGCTCCCGCAACCCGTATAGGGGGCGCTGAGAGAACCCTGATCTTCTCAATATTCAGGGATCTCTTCTTATAACTGCCACAGACATACACCCGATCTCCCGGTGAAAGTGCCCGGATACTATCGCGGAACCCCTTTGTCGGCTCATATGCCATGCAGGTGAGGCGATCTTTGCCATCAGTAATCTCAAGAGAGACATGGCCGCCGATCCCTGTTTTGGGAGGGGATGCAACAATGCCGGGAACAGAATAGGATCTCCCCTCTTCAAGGGTTCCAACCGATCCACGAAGCAGATGGGCATCGGTCCCCTGGTTCGTCTCAAAGATCGCCTCAAGTACCGGAGCCTCGGAGCTAACCAGATTCCTCGCCAGAGAGATCCAGACCGGGTCATTCCCCCTGATCCCAAAGAGTACCGGATCCGGGGTGTGCGGAACGCAGACGATCGTCTTATTCTCAGGATCACAGGTATCCCATGTCCCCGGATATGTCATCTCTTCTGCGAGCCTGAGGCTTACCGGATCAACAAACCGTGTGCTCGTATGGAGGTTCACATCACGATAGACGAGATACTCGGATGTGGCATCTGAGAACTCCGCTGCAACCGCAGCGACAGCTCCGATGATCCCGCGTCCATTCTTCCAGAGCCTGTATCGTGCCCCGACATCCCCACAGGCTGCAATTGCGCCTTCAATTGTACAGAAGCCGGTGATCGCCTCTTCTGCAAAAGCAGCGGGAGGGCGGATCTCCCCACAGACGACAAGACCGGGATTCGTCTTCTCACAGGAGAGATCAGCAAGCTCTTCGATGAGATCAGTTGCGATCGAAAAGGCAGAGTCCGGGTCACCCTCAGCTTCGATGGCAATGGCAGCATTTCCACGCGTCTTCCAGATGATATTCGGGTTCAGCCTGACGAGCCGGAGGGATCGGATCTCCATCCCGGACTCCTCAAGGCGCCGGGCAAGGAGAGCCCCAAGATAGGTGGTACACATACCTTGAGGAGAGTCCGTATCATCGATCCCGATCCACATATCTATAGATCTGCTCTCCCAGCCCATAAGGGACATCGTCAGATCCTTTATTATGCTGGATTCACCATGTAGGTTGTAGAAGAGATGGTACAGGAACGGCTCATCCAGACGGTGATTAGTATTCTCCTTACCGCAGGGTATGATGTCTCTGAGCGTTGCCTTCTCCGTCCCAGGAGCTTTGACCTGCTCGCTTCAGGTAAAAAGGGACTTATGATCATCAAGATCGTCTCACAGATCGACTCGGTCTCTGAAGAGATCGCATTCGATCTCGAGGCGATGGGACACCACCTCAGGGCTGTGCCGATCATCATCGGGGAGAGAGCACGGGATGCACCATTGGAACGGAGTGCGGTCTATCTCAGGTACGGCCTCTTTTCAGTCGCACCATCAACACTCTATGATTACCTTGTTGAAGGAGTCCCTCCTCTGGTCTATGCCTCGCCCGGCGGCCTGTATGTGGGCATTGACGGGATACGCCTCCGCGAGATGAGAGAGCGGCACAACCTCTCGCTTGGCGATCTTGCACATATCCTCGGCGTATCCCGGCGAACCATCAGCAAATACGAGAGCGGTATGGGAACAACCCTTGAGATGGCATTGAAACTCGAGGAACTCTTTGACGAAGCGATCGTCCAGCCGATCGACCTCTTCATCGACCGTCCTCATGACCTTCAGGAGAGCATCTATCAGAATGAGATCGAGGCAGCCTCGCCCGCCGGGCACCTGAAAGAGATGGGGCTGGAACTTCATCCATTCAGGCGTGCTCCGTTCCAGCTTGTTGCCCTCTTCGAGAAAAACACAATATTTGCCTGTTTTGGTACAGCACAGAAAACCGTTAAGCGCGCGGCACTCATCGGGAACCTCTCCCAGATTGCCCATGCCCGATCCCTCTGCATTCTCTCTGACTATCATAAAGAGAAAAAAATTGGAAAAACTCTTGTTATCGGGGAAGAAAAGCTCTATTCTCTGGAAGAGGGATCGGATCTCATCAATCTGATACCTGAATAATCTTTATATAGAACTACAAAGCAACTTTATCAACAAACACTGGTGATATTACATGTCAGCACAACTTGGAGGACAACCGATTCTCATTCTAAAAGAAGGCAGTTCCCGAACACGGGGACGCGATGCACAGGGTATGAACATTGCAGCTGCAAAAGCAGTGGCATCAGCCGTCCGGACAACCCTCGGGCCAAAAGGCATGGACAAGATGCTCGTCGATACCATCGGCGATGTCGTCATCACCAATGACGGTGTCACCATCCTCAAAGAGATGGATATCGAGCACCCCGCTGCCAAGATGATGGTCGAGATCGCAAAGACCCAGGATGACGAAGTCGGTGACGGAACCACCACAGCAGTCGTCGTCGGCGGCGAACTCTTAAAGAAGGCGGAGGATCTTCTTGAGCAGGATGTCCACCCGACAGTCATCGCTCAGGGGTATCGTCAGGCAGCAAATAAGGCACAGGAGATCTTACGGGATATCGCCTTTGACATCCAGCCAGGCGACACGGCCATCCTTACCAAGATCGCCGAGACCGCAATGACCGGAAAGGGCGCAGAATCTTCAAAAGAGAAACTCTGTGAACTCATTGTAAAAGCGATCACCATGGTCACCGATGAGGACGGAACCGTCGATACCGAGAACGTCAAGATCGAGAAGAAGGTCGGCGGCTCAATCGACGACTCCGAGATCATCGAAGGCATGATCATTGACAAGGAACGTGTCCATTCAGGCATGCCAAAGCTCGTCAAAGACGCGAAAGTTCTCCTTTTAAACGCAGCAATCGAATTCAAGAAGACCGAAGTCGATGCTGAGATCAGCATTACAAGCCCTGACCAGCTCCAGATGTTCCTTGATGAAGAAGAGAAGATGATCAAGACGATCGTCAACAAGGTCATCGCATCCGGTGCAAACGTTGTCTTCTGCCAGAAGGGTATCGACGACATTGCCCAGCACTACCTTGCAAAGGCAGGTATCTTCGCAGTCCGCCGTGTCAAGAAGTCCGACATGGAGAAGCTTGCACGGGCAACCGGTGCAGCCCTCGTCTCATCAATTGATGCAATCTCAACCGAAGAGCTCGGCAAAGCCGGCAGGATTGAAGAGCGCAAGGTATCAGGCGAAGAGATGATCTTTGTTGAAGAGTGCTACAATCCAAAAGCAGTCTCGATCATCATCAAAGGCGGAACCGACCATGTCGTCGACGAGCTTGAGCGTGCAATCGAAGATGCACTCCGTGTTGTCGGCGTTGTCGTCGAGGACAAGAAGGTCGTTGCAGGCGGCGGCGCTCCGGAGATTGAACTCTCTCTCCGCCTCCGTGATTACGCATCCACTGTCGGTGGACGTGCACAGCTTGCAATCGAAGCATTTGCAAGCGCACTTGAGATCATCCCAAGAACCCTCGCAGAGAACGCAGGACTTGACCCAATCGACATGCTCGTCGATCTCCGTGCAGCTCACGAACAGGGCAACAAGACCTTCGGCCTCGATGTCTTCGCAGCAAAAGCCGCAGACATGAAGGCAGCAGGCGTTGTCGAGCCCCTCCGTGTCAAGACTCAGGCAATCTCCTCAGCAGCAGAAGTCGCTGTCATGATCCTCAGGATCGATGATGTCATCGCCTCGTCAGGAAAGGGCGGCGGAATGCCAAGCGAGGAAGAGATGGCTGCAATGGGCGGCGGCATGGGTGGAATGGGCGGCATGGGCGGAATGCCCGGCATGATGTAAGATCCCAACTACAACCCCTTTTTAACCAGGATATCATATGACCCTCCTTTCAGGAGGGGTACTTTTTTCTTCTTGTGCGTCTTCAATCTCTTTTATGAAGACCGGATTCATCTATACGAAATATAAGACAGATTGTTACCATTGTCATGCAGACGCCGATCAGGTGATCAAAGTGGTGCCCCAGCAGGCACAGGTGATCTGCTCGAACTGCGGCGCAACGAGGGTCTTCATACCCCGCATCCATGAGGTGGGTTCAACCGGATCATTCACCCCGATATCCTGTTATGATGTCTGGAACCTTGAGCCGACAGCAGAGTGCAGAAACTGCCATACAACAGGAGCCCATGACCTCTTTGTCGGGTGCAACCATTTCACAGTCCGGTGCAGGAACTGCGGGTTCACCCAGTTCTACAAATTCAATCTCCAGTATATCGGGAAATGCGACATCGAAGAAGATATCTGCGATCCGGTGATCAGATAAATATAGGATTATTCTGAGAGAAACGATAACAGCCGGAAGTCAGAACAGCCCTGATCTGATGAGTTCATCCGCATAACCCGGAGTCACAATTCATATCACCATCAAACCAGCTGGTCTGGATGATGAACCTTCTTCAGAGGGAGAAAAGGAGGGGGAAAGATCAGAAACCGCTCAGTCTGAGAACCATACCAAGGGTAATTCCGGTTATTGAAACGGTGATTGTCATGAGGCCAAGGACAAAAAGGTTCATCACAGCTTCTGAAGAAACCGGAAAGTCTGTCTGGTTCATCATAAGCCTCCGCACCCTCCTTGAAGGCCGTACCTCAGCAGTTATCACAGGTTTGGCTGGTTTTATTCGGATTGTCATGACTTCACCTCCAGATGAATATGAGGGTATACTAGTCCTGAACATATTTGATTGTTTTGTTCATACCAAAAATCAATAAATTTTCTCTATTATTGAACCATAATTGTATGGATATTTCAGATCGAGGCGGGCCTGGGATGATTCAACCGGCAGTTCTGCTGTGACCTTTTTAACATTCATCGGATATATCGGGAGAGAAAGAGGTTGTCGCATGAACCATTACATCTCTCCTGAAGGAGAATCCGGTTAACAGATTAAACTTAAAAGAGCCTTTTAAGGCGTTTTTCTCTTAAGATGCGGATCAAAATTCATCTTATTGTATAATGAAAATCCTTCGTGCAACAACTTCGAAAGATACATTTATTGCATCTCAGATAAAAAACCAAAGTTATTAGCAGGTGCTAAAGCTATTCGAAATAATTGTGCCATCAATACTATAGAATAGCAGAGGAGTTGAAGATTACACATGACAATACCAGACCCAAACGATATGTTTCGTCAGGTTCTTGAAACGACCCAGGACTGGGAATTCCTGCTTGGACCAGACGGAACATTTTTGTATGTATCACCATCCTGCCAGCGGATCACCGGTTATTCCCCTGAAGATTTTCGAAAAGACAAGACCCTTTTTATCAGGATCATCAAGTCAGAGGATCTTGAACCCGTGAAAGCTGCCCTTGCTGTCCGTGAGCGGGAGGAGAAGGAGGTGAAGTTCCGGCTCAATCATAAGAACGGGAGTGAGCGATGGGTTGGACTTCTCTGCACGGTTGCGAAGGATAAAGACGGCAGGCAACTTGGAACCCGATGCAGTGCACGCGATATGACCGTTGAGATCAACCGGAAGATGAAACAGGATACTTTTGTTGTAAAAGAAGTCACCCGGATGATCGCAAACCTCAAAAAAGCCGCGGAAGGCGACACCTCATTTAATCTTCAACCCGCTCCATCAGACGAGGACACAAAGAATTTCGCCTCTTTAATTGCCAGAATAGATAAAAGCCTCGTCACCCTCAAGACATCGCTTGACGGTTTGATGGGAGATACAAAGATGATGATGAATAGCCTCAGGGAAGGCAATTTTGATATCCGCGCAGATCCGGGCAGGCATAAGGGTGAGTTCCAGGATTGCATCAAAGAAATGAATAGAATGCTCGATGCAGTCACAAGGCCCGTTCAGGAGGCAATGCGTGTATGCGGCTCATTTGCACAATCAGACTTCTCTGCGACCTTTGATACGAATATCCAGATGAAAGGGGCGTGGGAAGAGTTCAGGAAATCCCTTGACCGGATGGGGAAGGTCTTAAATAATACTGTTAAGGAGATCACCCGTGTCGCCAGCGCATTTGCTGACGGCGACTTCACTGCCCATATCGATGAGAAACTCAATGTACGGGGAGATCTCGTTGCCGTGAAGACTGCCTTAAACAAAGTCTCAGCAGATGTCTCACACCTCATTGCAGAATCGAACCGGCTGATGGAGGCGTTGGTGGAAGCTGCGAACGAAGCTGAGACAAGCATCGATGAAGTTTCAACCGGTACCCAGCAGATTGCAAAAAGTACCGGGAATGTAAGCGGCCATATCGAGAAGGCAACACAATCCGCCCAGCAGGTTCTTCAGGCGATGGAAGATCTCTCCGCAGCCGTCCAGGAGGTTACCGCAAGTGCAGAATCTGTTGCTGCACTCTCACGAAACGCTGATGAACAGTCTCAGGAAGGAACAAAGGTAGCGAGACGGGCAGATGCAGGAATGGCCGAGATCACCACTGCAACCGCCGAGATCGATGGGATCATCAGGGATATCAACACCCAGATGGTCGAGATCGGAAAGATCGTCGGCGTCATCTCGGATCTGGCAAACCAGACAAATCTGCTCGCGCTCAATGCAGCGATCGAAGCCGCCCGTGCAGGTGATGCCGGACGCGGGTTTGCGGTTGTTGCAGCCGAAGTCAAAGCTCTTGCAACTGAATCCCGGTCCTCTGCCGAGCATATCACCGAGATGATCGGCAATCTCAGGGCCGGTGCAGAAAAGGCTTCAAATGCAATGAAAACCGCAAATACCGTCGTCAGGGATGGATCTGATCAGATGCAACAGACGATCCTTGCCTTCAATGAGATCGTCGATTCAGTCGGGAAGATCTCACGCAGTATCGAAGAGGTTGCAAGTGCAACAGAAGAGCAGGCAGCCACTGTTGAGGAGATCACCGCAAGCATCCACGAAGTTGCCGCCCTGATGGAGAGGACAGCTCAGGAAGCAGGAGATACTGCGGCCGGCACCGAAGAGGTATCGGCAAGTATCGATGAGGTTGCCAGTATGGTAACACGGGTCACCGAGATCTCCCAGGAGACTCTGGAAGCAAACAGACAATTCAAGATTGCCTGAATACCACCACCTCTTTTTTTAACGGAATTATTCCTGTATCTCATCAGTTAACTCCACCAGCATCTCCTGCATCAGGAGCATCCGCTGCACCGGAATAGTGCAGCATGCCGGGGAGAGAAGAATCCGCTCCCGAACAATCTGAGAGGGGAGGATCCCCTCTCCCTCAAGCTTAAAAGCGAGATCCATCTCATTTGGACCGGTATAATCAGAGACATACATCATTTTCACCCAAATCACTGTGTTGCATCAAATCTCGTTTCTTCTCCGCGCACAAAAAAAGAAGAGACCAGTGGAGCTAAAAGTCCGGCAGGTTCCCGTGGACATGAGAAGATCGATGTTCGCAATCATACGAACTATACGTCTATAGACGAACCAATACTATATATATTTTCTCAAGGGAACATCTTACGAGGAAAAAGAAGATGTAGGGGAGAGATTACCGCTCTTCCCGGTCCATTTTAATTGCTTTTTTAGGGCATTCCTGAGCACAGATCCCGCATCCCTTGCAATATTCGAGATCTATCTCATGATCTTCATTGATACAGCCATCAGGGCAGTACATTGCACAGAGTCCGCATGCATTGCATGCTTCACGGTCGACCACGGGCCGGAATGTACGCCAGGAACCTGTCTTTCCGGCAGCTCCCTCGGTTGGCCTGCTTATTGCAACAGGATCGGTCATAGAATCAGCTCCTTGTAGGCAGCCTCTGCCGCCTTAACATTCCGCTCATCTGCAAACATATCACGGATGGCAGCTTCCGCCGATTCCCGGGATATGACACCCATCTTCGCAAGTGCTCCAAGAACCGGGGTATTCAAAATGGGGCTCCCGGATACGACGAGATCGACTGAGAGTGCAATCCCCGTGAGATCGATGGTGAGGACATTGACACCGGGGAGATCAACCGGATGGGGGCTGTTGATCAGCACCGTTCCATTCTCCAAAATTCCATGAAGGACATCAACTGCATCCATGATGCTTGCATCAAGGACAACAACCAGGTTCGGGGACCGGATCTGCGAGTAAATCTTGATCGGTTCCTCATCAATCCTGACAAATGAGGTGACCGGCGCACCCCTCCGCTCGGCACCATAAAAGGGGGCGGCTGTTGCATGCTTCTTATCGAGGAAGGCAGCCATCGCGAGGAGCCGGGCGGCTGTCACACCACCCTGCCCGCCGCGGGAATGAATCCGAATCTCAAACATCAGGCATCAACCCCAAACCAGTATTCTTCACCCATCCGGCGGTTCCTGACAAACTCAGCGATATCATCATAGGTGACCTCCTGCCCGCCAAGCCCTGCCACAACCGAGAAGATTGAGGCATCACGGTTGCGGGATTTGATCGAGTCCGAGAGCACACCGCCGAACCCAAACGAGTATCCCCGGTCAAGGACGACGAGATCACGGCCCCTGATATCAAGCTCTGGGAACGGCCTGAACCAGCGGATCCGCATTGATCCTGCTTTGACGCCTTCTTTCCTGAGGATATCAACTGCAACCTCTGCCTCCTTCCCGAGTGTTCCCATTGAGACGATCAGGATATCCGCATCATCACAGAGATACTCATCAGTAGGACCGTATCTCCGTCCGAATCTCTGTGCAAACTCTTCCTCGGCATCCCTGATCACAGAAGGCGAATGTCTCATCGCCTTCTCCATCTCCCACCTGAATTTGAAGTGATCATTTGGTCCGGTGAGTGCGCCATACCCTGTGGGATTCTCTGTATCTATTTTATGGGGAAGAACCATCGGGGGGATGTAGTCTCCGATCTCCACCGTCTCAAGGGACTGCATGATATGTGAGAGGAGGAAGCCATCCAGGTTCACCATCACGGGCAGAAGGATACCGGTATCTTCTGCAATCCTAAATGCCATCAGAGTGGTATCATATGCTTCCTGGACAGTTGAAACAAAGAACTGGAGCCATCCTGTATCCCGCTGGGAGAAGGCATCGCTATGCTCCGCCCAGACATTCCATCCCGGACCGAGGGCACGGTTGACATTCGCCATCACGATAGGAAGGCGTGCCCCGGCTGCCCAGTGGAGCATCTCGTGCATATAGAGGAGTCCATGGGAGCTTGTTGCCGTAAAGGAGCGGACACCCGTGACTGAAGCACCGATACAGGCAGTCATCGCCGAGTGCTCGCTCTCAACCGGGATATACCGTGCATCCATCTCACCAGCAGTCACATACTCTGCAATCTGCTCAACGATCTCCGTCTGCGGGGTGATCGGGTATGCCGCAACCACTGCCGGTTTTGCCGCCTTCACAGCCGCTGCCACCGCTTTGTTTCCTGTTGCTACCGTCAGCATTCTCCTGCCTCCTCTTTTGTGAGCTGTGCAAGGTTCTTCTCGATCGCCTGCTCCAGCTCATTGACTGTCGAATCGGAGATTCCCTTGAATCTCCCCTGTACAGAGAGGTAATCCCTGAGTGGGGCCCGTTTCTTCATTGCACCCTTTGAGGGGGAGCTGATTCTGAGCTCGCCATATTTTCTCTCCCAGAGTACCCAGGAGCCGGTCTTCACCGCAAGCTTTCCAACAGTCACCGACATATCAGAAGCAATCCGCCATCCGGGGGGGCAGGGGGCAAGAATATGAATAAACGAAGGGCCGGGAGTGGCAAGTGCTGTCTTCACCTTCTCATAGAGATCCTTCGGATATGCAGGGGTCGCGGTCGCCTGGTACGGGATGTTGTGGGCAGCGACGATCCTGTCGAGATCCTTCTTCGCATCGGTCTTGCCGCCGGGTGTCGTCGTCGTCCTTGCACCCATCGGGGTTGCACCTGAACGCTGCATCCCGGTGTTTCCATATGCCTCGTTATCATAACAGATGTAGAGGAAATCAGTTCCACGTTCAAGGGCACCGGAGAGCGCCTGGATCCCGATATCAATGGTACCACCATCACCTGCATAGACGATGACGTTTGTCTTCTTCCCCATGCTCGCAAATGCCTCGCTCATCCCTGACGCACATGCCGCTGCCGCTGCAAAGGCAATATTGTATACAGGAATATTAAATGCGGTATTGGGATAAATTCCCTGCAGAATACTGGTACAGCACGCAGGAACAACCAGCACCGTATCGGGACCTGCTGCCTTCAGCACATACCGGAGTGATAATGATGAGGTGCATCCGGCACATGCTGTTGTGCATTTTTCAAGGTACTCTTCCTTTGGTATCTCAGCCATCAAAATCAATTAATAGTCTGTTATTCATGAATATTGAGCCTTCGGGTTTAATCATCTCAACCGATCCGGGTATACGTGGTGAGGGATGCAGGAAATGTAAGAGGAATCTGGATGGGATGCACACCGGGTGTGATGATCTCAATCGTGGGAGAATGGCCCGGCTTGCAATTTGATAAGTACATCGGACGTATAAAGAGCGTCACCATATCCCCGGAGCAGAGTATCGGATCCTGATCGGGTGGTGCCGGTGAGGAGATGGAAAAATAACCATAGATTGGAAGGGATGTATAGAGAGGATCGTTTGGTCTGATGGTATCATAAGTACTTCTGCCGATCAAATTGATTGTTGCCGTGCTGAGATCCACTGGATCCGAACCTGGAAGAAGCCTGATGGGAACGAGGATACCTTCAGCAATCCTGGGATCATTATTCAGGTCAACTGCATAAATCGATCCGGCGACGACAAGGCTGGATCCTGCTCTGGACAGACCCTTATCCACCTCAGTACGTGCGCCATCTGAGAGAGTCATACCTGCACTGATGATCACATGAGAAAAAACCGCCGCAACCACCACAAACGCGATCAGGATAATCGCTGATTCAAGCCCGGTGAGGGCATCATCCACCGAAGCCCACCTCATGATAATTATTCGCAACGAGTGTTTCGGGCACTCCGCACCGGACATTGACAGGAGAGCCCCATGGCGGATGGATGGTGAGTGTAAATTCTGTTCCTGAAGAAAGGGCGGCAGGAGTGAGCGAGAGCTCTACCTGCACTATTTCACCCTTCGAGAGGAGAGTATCACTCTCTATCTCTGTAAGCCAGGATAGTTTCACATCAGAAGGAGGGACATCATATATCCCCTCAGTCGTCAGAAGAGTGTACCTGATTCCCGGTGCATGGATTGATTCGCCAATCCCCTCGCATGAGAAGAGAACTCTTTTGAGGCAACTTCCCGAATTATCCACCTGCCCGACAACTGAGCCCATGACCATAACTGCTGTCGGGGATCTCCCGGCATCAAGCGCGACCTCTTTTGCCTTTGCTGATGAGGAGAAGCCTGCTCCAAGAATAACAAAAGAGAATATTCCGGCAACGACTATAAAAGCGATCAGGACGATTGCCGCCTCAAGCCCCGAGAAGCCATCCTCACCTGCCATAGTGATCATTAAGCCGAATGATATCATCCTCGCCGAGATACTCTCCAATCTGTACCTCGATCATCTCAAGCGGGATCTTCCCCTGGTTTTCGAGCCGGTGGACTGCACCTGCACGGACAAAGGTGGATTCGCCCTGACAGAATAGATTTTCAATTAAGGGTTCAGGAAAGCTATTGTAGCGGGAGAGTGGCCAGAGACGGGTCCCGCTCCCGCCTGCAAGAAGAATCGTCCTGATACCGGATCACCTTTCCTGTACATTCTCAAAGAAAAGGGATAATTCTTTTCAATCCAACTTCCGGAAGAGGTTATTCATGCCGAAGCGCCTCAATCGGATTTGCTTCTGATGCCTTCCATGCCGGGTAGAAGAGACCTGATAGAACCGATATCCCCACCCCAAAGAGCATCCAATTGGGATATAGATGAGGATTGAAAGGGGCAAGGAGATAGCTCGTATTCTCAATCATTATTCAGAGCAGTGACATCTCCGCTCTTTAAGGAGTATATTTTCGAGACATCCTGAAACCGGATCGCTTCCTTTATCGCTTCTTACGCGAGTAGAGGAGCGCCCCGGCGACGATGGCCACAGAGAGCCCGATGATACCGATTACGAGAGGGGACATACCCCCATCCTGTTCTGCAACCGGCATCGGGCCTGATCGAATCGTCACGTGAGTAATCTCCTCGTAGAGATTCCCATCATCATCCCGGTACCTGGTGACTAGAGGTATATTCCCGGCATCTTGTGCAGCAAATGTCACCTCAAATGAGGAGAAATCATCTGCATCAAGTGCCCCGACAACATAGACCCGGAAGGGATCGATCGGCTCTGCCGGCTCCCTGGTTGTCATCACAACAGAACGGGCGGTTTCAAGCCCTGCATTCGAGACATCCCCGGTGATACGGTATCCACCGGCAATTGATGTGACGGCAACATTCGAGACAATCGGCTCAGCCACCCGCTTGGCGGTGCCTGGTACAATCGGGATGGTGAGAGGTATGGCATGTCGGTTCTGACCGTTTCGGTATTCGACATTGAAGGTGATCTCCCCTTCACCGGTCGGGGTTACCGAAAATTCTGCATCCTTGCTCTCACCGGATTCAAGGCTTCCTATGAATATATTTGTTGGGACCACATCAGCTATTCCTGTCTGCGGGGTGATCGTGACACCGGAGAGTGTATTCTCACGTGGATTTCCAACAGATATGGTAACTGTATCTTTCTTACCCTCCATGAAGATATCAGGACGGGTTGTAATACCGGCTTCGATTGACGTCTTGTCTACCTTGAGTGGAATGGGAAAGATTATACTACCGGAGGGAACAAAATTCACCGAAAAGCGGGGGTAATATATTCCTTCATTATTTCGTGCCTGTATGGTGAAGCTTGTTGTCAGACTGTCGCCTGCACCGAGGGTTCCAACACCCCTGTAGTGTGGAGTTTCGATCACATCGATATTGGTCGTTCCTGCAAGGTTGATTCTTGACAGTTCAACGGGGCTGGCACCCGTATTTTTAATGACAACTGTCACTGTTCCGGTATCATAGGGGAAAAAAACCTCAGGATCAAGGGTCACATCCATCACCCCTATCTGCGATGCCGCACCTGATCCGACAATACCAAATACCAGCATGAAGGCAATAGCGAGCAGAACCGATCTTCCTCTCATCAGAATACCCCATATGATGCGATGACTACGATAAGATAGATTGCAACCGGAATAAGAACGGTTATCCCTGCATCCCGTGCAGTAAGCCTCCGTGCATGTCGGATTCCATAATACCAGATATTAACAGCCCAGATCATGAAGACAACGGAGAGGAAGGTCTGAAGGAGGGAGAAATCTGCCATCACCGGCTGATTCATAAATGCCTCAACCGCTTCCTCAGCTGCATCCGGATCCATGATGTCACGGATAACCGGTGCAACCACCTGATCGGCGACCATGGTAAGATACGCAATCCCGATACCGGCAGCGGCAATTAAGGGTGCCATCCCATACCCGACTGCTTCAAGCACCTTCTTCATCGAACCTTCACCACGGAAGGCCATGCTTATCAGATAGAAGAGAACCGCCGCAACAATCCAGACTATGATACCTCCAAAGAAGCCACCGATCGCTCCAAAGATCGCAATGATGCCGCCATACCCTTCAAGTGCTACATCGTACATCGGGGCCATAAGAGCGGCCATCTGGTATCCGGCAACTGCCGAGAGTATACTATAGATAAAGACTATTCCAAACGGCACTGCAAGTGCCGCCTCCTCTTTTGAATGCTCCTCAAAGAACTCGTCGGGCCTGAGAAGGGCTGATAGTAATGTAGATGCCATGAACAATTCACCACCGGCACCTGATTCTGGTGCCTGAGAATGTAAAACATATGTTACATTTGCACTTAATCCTTATCATCATGAAAATTCCGCCTAATCCTGCCCCGGACGTTCGACTACCGTAAGCTCATCCGAGAGATCACCAGTGAGATCTGCATCAATAAAACCTCCATCTGTCGGAAGCCGCATCATGAAGGTGAGGGTTTCATCAAGTGATACAGTTGCAGAATCAAGGGAGAAATCCACAATATGGCCGCCAATACTCCGGTCATCACTGATGAAATGGAGATGGTACCCCGGAACATTCAGCCCGGCAACATACGCAGGAAGACGGAAGCCGACAGCTGTTCCGCTGATGTTCGTATGGGTGGCCATATACTGATCAGCCAGGGCATCGACAAGGCGGGGATATGGCCGCTCCTGCCTGTGAGGGGCATGACCAGCTCGCTATCAAGCGAGGCGAAGGTCCCTATCCCGATATCACCATACCGTGTTAGCCCGGATACCGGCATAACACCATCATAGATGCTCTCAAGAAGGTCGTCAATTGTTGAGACCTGAAAGATGATCTCACCATCAGGAGGAGGAAGATCCGTGACACCTGAACCAGTGAGGAACGTAGTGCCCCACCAGCACCGATGAAAAGACCGATGAACTGATACGAGGAGGGGCGCATGGCACTCACTCTGCAATCATACTATTTCAGGATGCCTGAAGAACCCGGCAGAGTCCATCAGAGAGGGAAGGGCTATTTTCTTCTGGGGAGAATAGATTGGATATACCGATGCATGCAAGCAGGATATTCGGGGCTGGGATACAGAATCTCCCGGAGTTGGTTTTATTTCTGGAGGAAGTACTGGAGGAGACAGGGACTCTGGAAGAGGAGTCA
The DNA here is from genome assembly GCF_055382585.1 of Methanocalculus pumilus. Lineage (NCBI taxonomy): Archaea > Methanobacteriati > Methanobacteriota > Methanomicrobia > Methanomicrobiales > Methanocalculaceae > Methanocalculus > Methanocalculus pumilus. Next base: position 38,754 of record NZ_AP042393.1, read on the forward strand.
TTTGATATTCAGCTTGCAGCAGATGAGATCTTCACAAACATTGCTTCCTATGCCTATGGAGAGGGGAGGGGAGAGGTGGAGATCGCAGTCTCCATAAATGAAGATTCCATCACAATCACATTTACCGATTCCGGAATCCCCTTCAATCCCCTCTCGCTGCCAGCCCCTGATATCACCCGTGGGACTGATGAGCGGAAGATTGGGGGGCTTGGCATCTATCTCGTCAGGGAGCTGATGGATACAGTCTCCTATCTCCGGGAGAATGGGAAAAATATTCTTACCATTCAAAAAAGGCTGGTGAAGAAGAGAGGATAGGGGAGTTACAATTACTCTCTTCGTACAGGGCAGAGAGAGACACTGCACTCATCACATGCCTCATGGCAGGGCTCCATATGGACGGTGACATGGCACCTCGGGAACTCTGTCTTCAGATCCGCCTCCAGGTGGTCGGCCAGATCATGGGCTGTGCTGAGAAGGACATCATTCTCAAACATCACATGGAACTCGATGAACCTCTCAGGGCCGGATCTCCTTGTTCTGAGGCCATGGAAGTTCACATAATCAGTGCAGTGAGCGATCAGGACCTCCCTGATCCGCTCCACCTCCTCTTCCGGGAGGCGGGTGTCAAGGAGATCGGCAAGCGATCGCCTCACAAGGCCGATTCCTGTCCTTATGATGACAAGTGCAATGCAAAGCGCAACTATTGCATCAAGCAGGAGTATGCCGGTGAAATGTATCAGGATAAGTCCGGCAAAGACACCGACCGATGTGTACACATCGGTCCTCAGATGCCAGGCATCACTCTCAAGTGCAATTGAATCGGTCTTTTTGGCGATCTTCATCATCCTGTGGGAGATCAGAGTATTTGCGATCGCCGACACCCCGACTGCCACCATTCCGAACCCGAGGAGATCGGGATCGAGCGAACTCTCACCCCTTATAAGAGCGGTTGAGGCTTCATAGATGAGGAAGAACGCAACAAGGATGATAAGGGTCGCCTCAATAAGTCCCGAGAGTGATTCGAATTTTCCATGCCCGAAGGTATGCTGATCGTCAGCTGGATGCGCAGATTTTCTGACAGCAAAATACGCTATTGACGAGGCGATGATGTCGGTTGCCGAGTGTACGGCATCGGAGATGATCGCAACCGATCCGGTGAGAAAACCAATCGCAAGCTTCAGGATGACAAGGAAGGTGTTGCTTGCGATTGCAACCCCTGCGATCTGCTTCTTTTCGCGGGTGGCCGGGTCGTCTGGGTGGGAGGAGAGCATTGATATATCCTAATTTTGTGGAAGAGAGGAAAAATATTGGTATTGGGAGATATCAGTTCAGCCGGGGAACTCCGCCCTTCCAGGTAAGATGGCGGTTTAAGAAGAAGTTCCAGAGGAATGCGACCAGTATGCCTGCAAGATTCGCGATCATATAATAAATCCCGGCAAATTCGGTGAGGAGATAGAGAACTCCAAGATTGATGAGTAGGCCGCCTGCAGCAATGATATGGAAAGCAAACAATCGCTTAATCCAGGAGTAGCGATGAATCAGTCTCCGGGATGAAAACGTCCAGATATCATTTAAGATGAAGTTATTCAGGATGGAGAGTTCAATCGCCACAACTGCTGATACCAGATAGTAGATCCCAACATACTCGGTCAGCAGGTACAGAAGACCCATATTGACGACGATCCCGGAGAGCCCTACAAGGCCAAATTTGATCAGCCTCATCCATTCGGAATACACATGGCCACTCCGTGTTATCAATGCAGAGAGTGCGATCGATAGCACCTGGGCAGCATACTCGGTCATAGTGCTCATCCTGAGTTTGCTCTCTCCTGCCTCACGATCATGGAAAGTGAAGGGAAGCTCGGTAACTGTTGACCAGTTGCCGCGTCCAAGCACTTCAAGGAGGATCTTATATCCTCGGGGGCGGAGATGAGCACCGGATATGACCGATCGTTTGAGAGCAAAGAAACCGCTCACCGGGTCGGTCACTTCCGGAACGAGAATCCGGGCAAGGCCTGTTGCGCCAAGAGAGATGATTCGGCGCTTCAAAGGCCAGTTTTCGATTCCGCCATCTTTGATATAGCGGCTCCCGACTACGATATCGGCACCTGAACAGACAGTATTGTACATATCCGGGATCATTGATGGAGGATGCGAAAAGTCTGCATCAATAACAAGAAGGATATCGCCCTTTGCTGATGAAAATCCTTCAACAACCGACTGTGAGAGGCCCGGATCCTCCTCCCTGACAATAATACGGACTTCAGGGTTGGATGCTTCGATCTCCTGGACAATCTGGATTGTGCCGTCACGCGAAGAGTCATCGACAACCAGCACTTCTCCATGAATACCACTGTTCCTGAGGATAGAAAGAATTGAATCTATCATCCGACCGATATTCGCTGCTTCATTGAAGGTTGGTATAATAATGGAGAGTTTGGGATTCCCTGTCAACAGCACATCACTCCGAGGTCACAAAGAGGTGTATCCCGGTAAGCGAACCAGCATACCCGGTATTCTGCTCAAGCCATGCATATGCGCCACCAGACGGATCTGCCGCAAAGATGTCGCCGGTCACAATAAAGAAGATCCTGTTATCCTGATGAGAAATTCGGATAGCATCAAGATTATCTGCGGTTGTTGCGCTGAGCTGGAGCGTTCCATCTGTTTCATTTGAATAATAGTAATTAAGAGGCTGCCTCATGTAGCCCGGAACCAGGACGATGACATCTCCGGGCTCTGTTACCTCAGAGAGGGCTCCGGAGAAGCCCCTCCAGTCGTTCTTCGAGTATGTGGTATAATACCCGGCGAGGAACGGCACCTGGATGAGGCAGAGCACAAGAACGGCTACTGCAAGCACATGTGGAGAACGAAAACCCTCAGGTATGAGCCTGAATACAGCAGCAATGCCAATAAAGAACGGCAATATCATGGCAATGAGATATCTCGGGACCATCGGCATCGAGCCTGCCAGAAGGAGAGAGACGATGAGGGGGGCGATAAACAGAAGGATGAGAAGGAGAGCCTCCTCACGGCGGTTCATGAAGAGACCAATGAGCCCCGCTATGAACAGGATCATGAAGAGAACAGCAATCGGTGTGCTAAAGCCGGAGATAGACTCGATTGTCGAGAGGATGAGAGGAAGACCGGATGTACCGAATACCGCGCCTGTTCCGGTTCTTGATATGAATAAACCGATACCGACGATCAGGAGAGGGAGTATCGTTATACCAAGGACTGCTATCCCTGCTGCAGCCGGGATTAAGGATCGTTCTTTCGCAATATATTCACGCCCCCTTATCACTGCTTCGAAGAGAACCAGCACTCCAACCGGGACTATTGCATAGAAGTGTGTCCAGACAGCAAGTGACCCGGCAATACCGAAGAGGACCCAGTCCATGATCAAGCCACGGCGACGGGCGAGAAGGTAGAGCCAGCATGCAAGGGCAAAGAAGAAGAGCATTGGAACATAGGCGCGTGCATCCTGGGAATAGAAGATATGGAATGGAGATACAACGAGCAGTGCCGCTGCAATGATCCCGGTCTGATCATCAATCAGCTCGCGGCCGACGAGATAGAAGAGAGGGATTGTGAGCGCGCCAAATAGTGCAGGCAGAAGGCGTAGTACAACCTCGCTCTCACCGAAGATGAGCATAATATGCTCCATCCAGTAGAAGAGCGGTGGATTGAACTCGCCGGATGCGGTGAACCCCCAGATCTCTGCAAGAGAATGACGGGCAAAGCCTATAGTGGATGCTTCATCAAGCCAGAGGGAATTGAATCCGAGCTGGTAGAGGCGGAGGAAGAGGCCAGCTATTGTCAGAAGAAGGACAAGCTGGAGGGGGCGACTGGAGAGGAGAGATTCTTTTAGAGAAGAGGGGGTTTGAGGAGTAGAATTATTCTGTTGAGCATGAGCAGATCTTTTTTCAGATCTTATCTTCTTTCCCATAAAGAGTGTGGGGTTTACAAGATTATTAATATCGCGCCTTGAAAAAAGAGAATTATTTCTGGATCGTGCATATACACCAGTTCCATTTTTACTTCTTTCTTTTCACTTTTTTTGATTTATTTTCCTTATCTGGCTGACCCGTCAAATATGCATCTATAGTCCTTCGTTTGACAAAAATAGCAATTGCACACAATAATCCGATAATTGTTAATGAAAATGCTAAAGTATAATTGGGTGATCCAAATGAAAAGCGTACCGTTGGCGTTACATCAGTTAACTGTAAAGCAACCATATTTCCAATTGGTTGTGCTTTCTCACCATTTATTTCCCAGCCCTCATAGTACGCTGTCTTTAGTACAACAATATCATCCGGAAGGAATTCACCAGAGACAATAACCTCATCAGGTGTAAAACGTTCATAATTTACAGGAATCACTTCCTCATTCCGGAGAATGAATACATTCGGCAGCACATTATCAGAACGAAGGACAGGAACTCCGCCTGCAAAAAATGTTGGATCATCTATATTCGCCTCACCACTCTGTCTGATGCCATCGTCAATAATGTAGTCTGCCGTTGAATATGTGATCTCTCCAATTGTATAAAATGGGGAAAGAGTTGTTTTCAAATAATATGCATAATATGCCCTTACTGGATGAATACCTGACTGAATAAACAGATAAGTCATATCAATATTCATAATTGGCCAACCGGTCGTCATTACCCATATTTGAGGATTATCACTTTCATCTTGAAGAATCTGATCAATAATTGCAATGGCCGGGCTTTCATCAAAATTGGGATCAGATGGAGTAACATAACTAATGTTTCCAGCAATAGATAGTGTAACACCAATCACTAAAAAAATAACCAGAATTGTTGTATTTTTTGTAAATTGAGTTCCTTGAGAGAGATAATATATTGAAAGTAACAAGATAAAACCAATAAGTAGAGAGCGGGCAACAACAGATATATCAAACAATTTATATGTGAGATTAATTACATAAACATTAATTATAAAAAATAATCCAAGAATACCCACGATAGCCTTTGGTTGACTCTTCTTTGTCACTATGATTCCAAGAATTATAGCAACCATTCCAACTGCTATAGCAGATTCGATGGTGACTGCCTCCTGATATGGTAATTCCATCAATTTTAAAAATGCAATAATACCTATTCCATAAAGTAGGCGTTTTTTCTCTTCATCACCAAATGGTAGTGGCTCATTGCGATCAATTCTTGACAATAAGTACGTTAACCCAAAAATTCCAATAATAAGAAGGAGGGGTAAGAGAGGAGCAAATATCCTGCCGGGACATCTAAAAGTATCAAGGATAGGGAGCAAATGGACAAAGTAAAAGAGGGTTTTCCCCCCAGCAGCCCATATCAATGATATACAAAAAGCAAGGAATACCGGAGCACTCCATGTTTTTTTACCATAAATAAAACCCAGAAGAATTAAGAATAAAGGAATAATTCCTATCAGGACAATCGATTCATGAAAGCCAAAAACCATTCCTGAGATATCGTAACCTTTATTGATCGGAGTCCCAAAAATAAAGGAGCCAAGAGCGCTTTCGATCGAACCTCCATTCGATAATGGATCGATAATATCCTGTCTGATCACCTGACCAGAAACCTCCAATCCGGGGAGGATCTTGATAGCACCAACCAGAAGAAAAACCACAAAGCCCAATGCCAAAGCAGAGAGGGAGCGTATATCAAAGGTACGATGACAGTCATAAAGGAACAGTAGTAAAATAAAGAAATATGCAAAGAAAAGATAATATACGCTTGCCGAGAATAGAATTAAAAGAGAAGAAGCAGAAAAAAGAAGAATATTTATTATCGTTCTTTCAGAATATCTCACAATTTTAAAATAAGAGTAATAAAGTAGTGGGATCCACGCCAGAGCATAGATAATAAAGATATGCCCTGCATACACTCTGGCAAGCATCACACCGGATAGCATATACAAAAGGGCAAAAATGGGTATAACATATGAGGGAATTTCTGCATCTTTTCTCATGAGGGAGAATAATAGATAAGATGTACCAAATGAAACAAAGAGATGAGCAAGGATAACCCAGTTTAATATAAAAATATCCTGAAAAAACATGAATAACGGAAGGGAGAATGGATAGAAGCGATCAGACATTGGAGATGCAATTTCAGGAAAACCAGAAATCCATGCATTATTCCATAAAGCCATAGGATTGTCTGCCAGAAATAGATATGGCATTGCATTTGCAAGAGTGTCATGCCACTCACTTATAAAAATACCACGTTGAACCAGAGTAAAACCAAAGATAATAATTAGAGAGATTATTGGAAGAGAAAATATTATAATTGAATTAATCTTTTTTTTATTAACCTCATTTTCCATGTTACTGGTTTGATCGAATGGTTTCATATTGCAACATTATGAGATTATTCATGATTCATAATATGATTATCCTTTTGTCCCACCTTTTTATCACCAGAAACAACCAGAAGTACACCCATTCCAATTCTTTCCAGGATTCGATCAATTCTGACCCATAACGCGAGTAATCGTTCAGATCCAACCAGTGCAATAAAAGGAGAGAAACAGAGGTAGGTCATACAATTCACACCGGCAAAAGATGAGAAAAGTTGATTCATATCTCTTCGATTATAAAATTTTAGATGTGTCTCACCATAATTACGACCCCTTCCAAAGAGATCCCATAGTAATTCATACACCCCCCAGATTGACCGTTCATTTGGCGTTGTAATTACCAAGCGGCCATTCTCTTTAAGAATCCTATAGGACTCAGATAATGTTGGACCTGGATCGATTAAGTGCTCAATAATCTCAGCACATATAATCCGATTAAAAGCTTCATTTTTAAAGGGAAGATACGATGCATCTGCAATTAAAAAATCTTCATTTGATTTTGATCGGCTACGTGCATATCTGACCGCATTTATATTTGCATCAATACCAATTGCTACTCCAGCCTTATCCCTGCAAATCTCTCTGATCTGAACCCCACTGCCACATGCAATATCCAGAAGAATCTGCCCCTTTTCTAATCGCAGATGTTCTTCAATTGCTGACGTTTTCCTTCTTTGGAAAAACCGTTGAACAAGGAGATCAGAATGGTAAGCTTGTTCATCTATATCTCCATCTATTGAGTTATAGAAATCTAATAAAGATGAATTATCCGTTCGTTTCAGGAGATAAATAAGACCAATTGAATCCACAGATAATTCAGTTATTCGCAGTAGCAATGAGAAAGATACTCCCATCGCCAGAGAGACGCCCAAAGCTACCATTACACTAGCTATACCCGCTTCCTGTAATCCCAGACCGGCAGGTGTCAAAGGAACCATTGAGAGGAGTGTCAGGGTTGGATTCAGGAAAAGACAGTCGATAATTGAAAGGGAAAATATCCCAATTGATAATACCAAAAAAAACCATTCCAGTCCTCTTAATAGCCATCCTACAACGCTAACGAGTAGAATAGCAGGTAATAATCTCTGAATTTTTTTGCTTTCCGCACCAAGATCAAGTGCTTTTTTTGTTATCTCCCTTTGGTGAAAGAGATTATGTACCCATTCCGGAGGATACATCAGAATACCATAAATGAGTATTATAAATGAAAGAAATATAACAACCCCAACACTAACAAAAAGAATATCCTCCCCGAAAAGGGTGTAGTAAAGAAGGGACAAACCAATAATCGCCAAACCTAATTTAAATAGGAGATCGTACAGGAATGTACTGGTTATTCCTGCAATGCCACTTCTGAGTGGAACATTCCTTTGATGAAGTTGATATGCTGTGTATACATATCCGCTTCTCATCGGAGTTACATCCGAAAGAAGCATTCCTGCCATATGAGATAAAAAAACGAATTTAAAACGAATTTTTTGCCCAATCTCTTCAATTACCAACTTAAGTCTATAAGCCATTATCAGGTTGTTCAAAAAATAACAACACATGGCACAGATAATAAGAAGAATGGAGGCATTTTCTAATGTAGTAATTATACCATTCGTACCAATAAAGTAAAAGATATATAAAATTATTATAATGCCAATGAATAATTGTAAAATCCTCATCAAGCGGGATGAGACAAATCTCCTCACTCCCCACACACCCTCTCCAGCGCCTCTTCCAGCCGTTCCATCGATGTCGCATAGCTCATCCGCACCCAACCAGGCGCACAGAACGCCGATCCCGGCGTCACGGCAACATGCTTCTCCTCAAGCCATTCTGAGGCAACAGCACTGTCATCGCCGCCGACATTAGCAAACGCATAGAAGGCGCCGTCAGCTGGCGCACATGCAAACCCGGCCTGCCTGAGCCGTGAGATGACAAAACTCCTGCGTCTGGCAAACTCATCCCGCATCTCTGCAACACAGGACTGATCGCCCTTCAATGCAGCAACACCGCCCCACATCACAAAGGTCGTCGGATGGGAGACCGAGTGCTGCTGGATCCGGTTCATGTAATTGATCACCTGCGACGGACCGGCCGCATACCCAAGCCGCCAGCCGGTCATCGCATACGCCTTTGAGAACCCGTTTACCGTAACGGTTCGCTCTGCCATGTCGTGAATTGAAGCAAGCGAGATATGCTCTGCTCCATCATAGACGAGCTTCTCATAGATCTCATCTGAAAGTGCAAGGAGATCGTGATCAGAACAGAGATCCGCAATCATCCCAAGCGATGAACGTGTCAGGATCGATCCTGTCGGGTTCGATGGCGTATTCACGATGATCATCCTGGTTGCAGGGGTGATCGCCTCCGCAAGCGACTCCCGGGGCTGGAAGGTAACAGGGTCAAGCGGATAGTGGACGGCTTTTCCCCCGGCCATCCGGATACAGGGCTCATACGAGACCCAGGAAGGGTCAAGGATGATGGCTTCATCACCGGGGTTCAGCACCGCCTGGCAGAGGAGCCGGATCGCATCCTTTGCCCCGGCAGTCACGATACAATCAGCCGGTGACGCGGGGATTGCATTCTCGGTCGAGAATTTTTCAGCAACCGCCTCCAGCAGTTCGGGAATCCCGCGTGAGGGGGCATAGTGCGTCTCTCCCCTCTGCAAGGCATCGATCGCCGCATCAGTGATATGCTGAGGTGTCGGGAAATCAGGCTCTCCTATAGAGAGGCTGATCACATCGATCCCATCCCGTATCATCGCTTTTGCCCGATCGGCGATCGCCATCGTCGCCGACGGCGTGATCGCACCAATCGCCCTTGAAAGATTTCTCATGCCAATCGCTGGACAAGCTTCACTGCGGATTCAACAGCTCTCCGGGCATAGTCAACCCGCTCCTGCGCCTCGAGCCGGGTCATACCGGGTCCTGAGATGCCAAGGGCAACCGGTTTCTCGAACTCAAGGGAGAGATCGATGATCTTCCGGGATGCATGCTGAACCACAATCTGGTCATGGCCGGTTGCACCCTCGATCACACAGCCGATTGTTACAACCGCATCGACATTTCCGTCTTTGAGCATCTTCTTGATGGCAAGCGGCATGTCATAGGCTCCGGGAACATATGACCGCTCAATCACCTCGGCTCCAAGGAACTTTGCGTGCTCTTCTGCCTCAATCTCCATCATGTAGGTAATGTCACGGTTGAACTCCGCAACCACAAATCCGAGTTTAATTGTCATAGAATCATCATCTCCTATTGTCGTGCGGGACCAGCATCTGGAAATCCCTGCCGCTGTCCGGTGCCCGCATCCCGTTCAAGCTCCCGTGGGTAGAAGAGCAGCTTGACGGCATTTACTGCATGCTCCCGTGTCCTCTGTTCAAGGAGCCACGCAAGCTCGCGATCATCTTCTGCCTCATCCTCATGGACGAAGACCTCGATGATATGCTTGTTTGTCATCAGCATGGCGAGCTGAAGGCCCTGCGATGCCTCATGTGCGCAGAGTTTATCCTTATCCTTCCCGCCCGGCATCCCGAGTGCCATCACGAGATCACAGCCACGTTCTTCAATAAGCTTCTTGCAGGCAACCGGGAGATCCTTAATCCCGGGCACTGTATACCGCTCGATACTGACGGTGGCATGGCGCTTGAGCTCATCGATTGCTGCTGCACCCATATTCACCCGTGCGAAGGTCGTGTCTGCGATCCCTATCTTCATACCAGCACCTCAAGGGCGGCTGAAACACCATCTGCCGCCGGGGTATATCCAAGTTTCTGAAGGGTGCCCTGCACCGCTGCCAGTGTTGCAAGCACTTCATAGGTGCCGACTGCACCCATCGTTCCGATCCTGAAGATCTTTCCTTTCAACCGATCCTGGCCGCCTGCGATCTGGATACCGGTCTTCTTCACACCGGAACGGAGATCGGAGTCGCTGATTCCATCCGGATACAGAATCGCGGTTGCCGTGTTGGATGGCGAGTGGAGTGCATCCGATACCGGCAGCAGTTCAAGCCCCCAGGCAGCTGCCGCGGCACGCACCGCATCCGCAAGTCTCCGGTGCCTCGCAATACGGTTTTCCAGACCCTCCTCTTCTGCGATGAGGCATGCCTCACGGAATGCAAAGAAGAGCGGAACTGCCGGAGTATAGGGGGTCTCCATCGGCTTCTTCGATGCAGCCTTCCGGTATGCCTTCAGATCAAGATAATATGGGCGTTTCTCTGAGAGGCGTTCCCATGCCCGCTCCGAGACCGATACCGCAGAGAGTCCTGCCGGGGCGGCAAGGCATTTCTGTGAGCCGACGATTGCAATATCTGCTCCCCACTCATCTGCTGCCACATGATCGCCGCCGATGGAGGTGATTCCATCCATGATGAAGAGGGCATCGTGCTTCCGGGCAAGCTTCCCAACTTCTGCGGCGGGATTGAGGATACCGGCTGAAGTCTCGTTATGGACCATCGTTACGACTTCGGCACCGTTCTCAAGCGCCTCTGCAAGTGCATCCAGCCCAAGCGGGTGCCCCCATTCCGACTCGATTGCAGTCAGTTCCCCATAACGGCCGCTAATCTCCGCAAGCCGCTCACCGAACTTGCCATTTACCAGCGAGACGATCTTTTTGCCGACACCAATATTGGCAATCGCCGCCTCCATACCCGCGGTCCCCGATCCGCTCAGGATAAAGATCTCGTTTTTGGTCCCGAAAAAGGGTTTCAACACCCTGACGCAGTCTGCATAAACCCCGCCAAACTCTTCGCCGCGATGATTAATCGCCTGACGGCTCATCGCATTTTTCACCCGTTCCGGCATAGGCACCGGCCCGGGCATCATAAGGAGTATTTCGTTCTGCATCCTGATCGTCCGTACTATAAGAAGATAAACCTCTTAATAGATAGTGAAGCCTATGGTCGACGTAGCTGTCATCGCAGGATCCCAATCAGACGAAGCGATCGTTCGCAAAGTCTGCGCAACACTCGATGAATATGGCCTGAGTTATGAGAAGAAGGTAATATCTGCCCATCGTGACCCCGAACTGCTTATTCAGTATGTCAGGGAAAGCGATGCAAAGGTCTTCATCGGAATCGCCGGGATGTCCGCCGCTCTTCCCGGCGTTATCGCCTCAAAAACCAAAAGACCCGTCATTGGTGTCCCGGTCGCCGGGAAACAGATGGGTGGCCTCGATGCCCTTCTCTCGATCGTTCAGATGCCAAAAGGTGTACCCGTCGCCTGTGTCGCAGTCGACGGTGGCGAGAACGCCGCACACCTTGCCGCGCGGATTCTCGGGGTTGCATAAGGCAATCCCCAGACCCACTTATTCCTTTTTCTGCAGGAGATCCCGCACCATCTTCACAGCACAGAGATCCCCACACATCGAGCAGGTCTCCCGCTCGGAGTCACGGTCATGGATCGAACGGGCATAGTCGGGGAAGAGCATCTCGGCATACTGCGCCTCCCAGTCGAGGTCCCGCCGTGCAACAGCCATCCGAATCTCCTCGGGAGACCCGCTCACACCCCCCCGCCGGGTGATATCCCCGACATGGGCGGCGATCCTGGCAACCCGCGTCCCCTCGATGATCTCTTCGACATTGGGGAGCGCAAGGTGCTCTGCGGGCGAGACCATGCAGAGGAAGTCTGCTCCGGAAGATGCGGCGATCGCACCACCGATTGCGCCTACTACATGATCATATCCGGTCGCGATATCGGTGACGAGGGGGCCGAGGAGGTACAGGGGTGCATGATCGGTCACCTCTTTGATCACCTTCACATTCCATGCGACCTCGTTGATCGGGATATGGCCGGGCCCCTCGATCATCCGCTGGACACCCGCATCAAGGGCACCGCGGGCAAGCTTTCCGAGGGTTAAGTATTCGGTCGTCTTGGCAAGGCGGCCGCTGTCGACAAGGGCGCCTGGCCGCATCCCATCACCCAGGCTGATCGTGACATCATCTTCTTTGAGTATCTCAAGCAGGTAGTCATACTCTGCGTAGAGCGGGTTCTCTTCACCGGTTGCTACCATCCATGCCACATGGAATGCCCCGCCCCGTGATACGACACCAAGCATCCGGGGATCGATCCTGAGGGCTTCAAGTGCATCCTTGTTCACCCCGCAATGGAGGGTCAGGAAATCCACGCCCTGCCGGCATTGATCCCTGATCACCGAGAAGAGGATATCGGCGGTGAGATCAGCAGCTGATCCCGCCCGCCTGATCGCCTCATAGATGGGAACGGTCCCAACCGGCACCGGCAGCGAGAGGATCTTCTTTCGGATCGCCGTAAGATCCCCTGCTGTCGAGAGATCCATCAGGGCATCGGCACCCGCGAAGAGGGCTGCCTCAGCCTTCCTCATCTCAAGATCCTGATCACACCGCCCCTGTGAGGTGCCGATGTTCACATTCACCTTGACACGGCACCCTTCTCCAATAGCAGCAGGGCTGATCTCACGCCGCTGGTTGGCAGGAACAACCATACGCCCGCAGGCAATGGACTTTGCCATCTTTTCCGGAGGGATGCCTTCTGTTGCTGCCAGATCGTTCAGCCCTGAAGGCAGGCCGGATTGGCACTGCCTGATGAGTGAGTGCATAAGAACCATCTGTCTGGAGAGCTTATTATCCTGCATGCCAATCCAGTGGATTCCCGGTAGCGGCTGGCAGGCGAACTCCTATATCATCGGCGAGGTGCTGATCGATGCCGGAGTTTTTCCAATGGCGCTTGAGCGGTTTTCCGACCAGATTAAAAGAATCATTCTGACGCACGGCCATTTCGACCATACCGCGCATCTCGCAGAGATTCAGGCGATGACCGGGGCAGAGGTCTATATCCATGAAGAGGATGCAATCGCTCTTCGATCTGAAGTAGAGAGCCTCTCATTTAATTTCGGTGCACGCCCCCCCATGGTACTACCGGATCGGATACTCGCTGACGGTGACCGGATAGGCGATCTCCTTGTAATCCATACCCCGGGTCATACAAGGGGAAGTATCTGCCTCTATGATGAAGCAGAACGCGCACTCATCTCCGGTGATACCGTCTTTCCAGGAGGCTCATTCGGAAGGACAGACTTCCCCGGCGGAAGTGCCTCCGAACTGAGGGCTTCAGTCGACAGGCTGGCACCCCTTGACGTGGAAGGGCTCTATCCGGGGCATGAGCGGCCGGTGCCAGAAGGTGCTAAGAGGCACCTCCTCGCCACGCAGCAGAGCCTCAGAACATACTATGGATAAAGGGATCTATGCCCTGATCCTCAGGTCTGATGGCAAAACGATCCGGGTGGGGGCACTTGGCGACATCATCCTGCCCGAAGGATACCTCATCTATGTGGGATCTGCGCTTGGTCCGGGCGGCCTCATCCGGGTACAGCGCCATCTCACACTATCACAGGAGATTCGGAAGCCGCACTGGCATATCGATTATCTCCTTCAGGACAGGGGAATCTCACTTATTGCGAGTGTGTCGGCAGCCACCACATCGCGGTTCGAATGTTACCTGGCAGAGGCGATCGGGGGTGATTTTATCCCACGGTTTGGATCTTCTGATTGCAGATGCAGATCCCATCTCTTTGTACGGCCGGATGATCCGACAGAAGCAGTGGCTCGGGCATTTGTATCTATTGGTCTTGTAGCCGCGATCACAAGGTATTAGTCATACCAGACAAAGGATACCCCTATGAAGGTTCTTGGGATTTCCGGGAGTATGAGGGCGGGGGGAAACACCGCCATCCTTGTTCAGGAGGTGCTCAGCCATATCTCTGAGAAAGGGATACCGACTGAGTACATCACCCTTGCAGGAAAAGAGATCCATCCCTGTATCGGGTGCGAGAAATGCAAGGAAGAGAAGTGGTGCACGATTAAAAACGATGACTGGCCGGAGATCGCAGAGAAGATGATCCACGCGGACCTCCTTGTGATCGGATCTCCCACCTATTACTTTGATGTCTCGGGACAGGTGAAGAACCTGATCGATCGTACATACTCGCTTTATCATGACCGGCAGCTTGCCGGGCGAAAAGCTGTGGCAATCACCATCTGTGCCGATAAAGGCGGTACACGGGCACTTGAAACCCTTGAGGCATTCCTCTCAACCCATGAATTCGGATACCTTGGCCACATCATCGGAAGAGGATACCTGCCGGGCGATGTCCGATCCGATACGCTCGCCATGAGCTCTGCAAAGACGATAGCAGATCGGATCGTCTCCTATTTCGGAACACTGGATGATTAAACACGAGTGAAGAGATTTGATCCATACGACAATTCAACTCAATAACCAGTCAGCAGAAGGATACGCAATACCCGTTGGCTCGGTGAACCTCGTCTTCATAACAACTGAAGAAGGGATGATCGGGTGCGGCGCTTTTGATATCGCTGCACTTGAGCGGTTCGGTACCCCTGCAGCGAAGATGAAACCGGTTGCTGGACCATCTATTGCCACCATCGATGAGATCCTGGATGCGATGGTGAAGGAAGTAAACATTCCCGCCACAAAACGTGGCATCGTCATCGGAATGACTGGAAAAGAAGCGCTCGAACTCCTCTGAACAATTCAGAGGCCGAGCCTTTCAAGGAAGAGCCGGTGGAACCTCAGGTCTCCACCAAGTTCGGGGTGGAATGAAAAGGCCATGTGTAGGCCGTGCCGGATTGCAACGTACCCCTGCGGGAGGGATGCAAGCACCTCGGTTCCATACCCTACACGGGTAACAACAGGCGCCCGGATGAAGACCGCATGGAAGGGTGTTTCAAGACCTGCACATTCGATATCAGCCTCAAACGACTCCCTTTGGCGGCCAAAGGCATTCCGCTTCACGGTCATATCCATCACACCAAGCGGTTCAAAGAGGCTGTCATCCTGCACCTCGGATGCAAGCAGCACCATCCCGGCACAGGTGGCAAAGATCCCCCCCTCATACTGCTGAAGGGGGCGGAACATCCCCGCCTTCTGGATCAGCCGCATGATGGTCGTTGATTCACCACCGGGGAGTGCGATCCCGTCAAACCGGTTGATATCGGATGCATCCCGGAAGAGGGATACCTCTCCATCCGGGCCAAGCGCATCTTCGAATGCAGTTACATGCTCAGATACGTCGCCCTGAAGGGCAAGGACACCGATCTTACCAGCCACGTGTCTGCAACCTCTCATCCGGAGTTAAGGTATGGACATCAATACCCGGCATAGCCTCGCCGAGTCCACGGCTTACCTCTGCGATCACCTTTGGATCATTGAAATGATGGACGGTCTCGACGATCGCTTTTGCCATCTTCTCAGGGTTTTCTGATTTGAAGATCCCTGAGCCGACAAAGACACCGTCTGCACCAAGCTGCATCATCAGTGCTGCATCTGATGGGGTTGCGATTCCGCCTGCCGAGAAGTTTACAACAGGGAGCCGTCCGCGGTTTGCCACATCCAGAACCAGCTCGAACGGGGCTTCGATCTTCCGGGCATACCCTGCCCGTTCCTGATCATCCATCCCTTTCAGCATCCGGATCTCAGACTGGATCGCCCGCATGTGACGGACCGCCTCGACGACATTTCCAGTGCCTGCTTCTCCCTTTGTCCGGATCATGGCAGCCCCTTCATTGATCCGCCTGAGCGCCTCGCCAAGGTTCCGGGCACCACAGACAAACGGCACCGAGAATGCCTTCTTGTCCACATGGAACTCCTCATCTGCCGGTGTCAGCACCTCGGACTCATCGATCATATCGACACCAAGCTCCTGGAGCACCTGTGCCTCGACAAAGTGGCCGATCCTGACCTTTGCCATCACCGGGATCGAGACGGCTTCTGTTATCTCGACGATCTTTGTCGGATCTGCCATCCGGGAGACACCCCCGGCTTTCCTGATATCAGCAGGGACCCGTTCGAGTGCCATCACCGCAACTGCACCTGCATTCTCTGCGATCACCGCCTGCTCAGCGGAGACAACATCCATGATGACGCCCCCCTTCTGCATGGATGCAAAACCCCGTTTCAGAAGCTCTGTTCCAAACTTCAGCTCTTCAAGAATCATGGGTTTATATGGATCAGTTGAACCGATAAATTATAGCATGGCGGTAGAAGGGGTTTTCATCCAAATGCGAGAAGACAGATATTCCACCGATAAATACACTCTATTTTTTATATTCCGTCAGATAAGAGGGATCAGGGGGAGAATATCACCGGATAGAAGAAAAGAAGAGAGAGACAGGAGGATCAGGAGGAGCGAAAAGATCACAGTCGCACCCCGCACAGCAGCGATCACGCATCTTCCCCCCTCTTCAAGGGAGTGGAGAGAGTCCCCGATCCGGTATCCATCCGGCTTATCAAACACAATCCCGCAGCCGCCCGCAACGAGCGCCATCGGAATGCCGCCATTAAAACCCGGCCTCTTCTTTGCATCCCGTCTGAGAATAGAAAGAGCTGCTCTCCCCCGGCCCCGGAGGCAAAACCATACCATAAGGAGAAAGCCGGCGATCCGTGCAGGGATATAGGAGAGCACGTCATCTGCACGGGCAGAGAACCAGCCGATTGCCTCCCGTTCATCCCGGTACCCGAGCATCGCATCCATTGTGTTGGCTGCACGGTACATTGCGGCTCCGGGGAGGCCGAGAACTGCAAACCAGAAGAGAGGGGCAATGATTGAGTCGACAAGGTTCTCGGAAACCGATTCATATGCAGCAGACCGGACCTGCTCATCGGTGAGTGTGGCAGTCTTCCGGGATACCATCATCGAGACAGCAGATCTCCCGGCATCAGGATCTGATCTGAGCCCCTCTTCCACCGAGAATGCATGTTCTTCGAGGGATCTCCATGCAAAGGTACTCTTCAGGAGAAACGGTGCTGCGAGCAGGTAGAACCACCATATTTCATATCCCCTCACCAGCTGATCAAAGAGAAGGAACGGGAGCGTGAAGAGGAGGATCGTCACCAGCCAGAAGAGGCAGCCGGCGATGCGATGGAGACGTCGCCGGTATGCTGACGGCCGCCCCCACCATGCGACAAAACGTCCAAGGAGGGCAACCGGATGGTACGGGGTATGCGGATCCCCGATACAACGGTCAATGAGAAGGGCCGCTACCAGGATGGTTCCGGAGAGCGGCATGCGGTGACGACCCCAATCAGGAGAAGAAGTATAATAAAAACGGTGACGAATGCATCAACCGGTGCAAGCGTGGCACCACGGAAGGAGAGCCAGACGAGATAGGTGATGCAGGCGATGATACAGGGGATCAGGGTGAGCATATGAGGCATATTCCTTGTTACCTGCTCCTCTTCCATCACCTCTTCATCATCCTCAGGAATACAAACCGGGCATGCCTTGCTCACCACGACCTTCATCCGGGTTGTTCTGGCGCCATATCCGGTGATGAATTCAAGATCAAAGACACCATCCCCTGAAGAATCGCGTATCGGTATACTGTACTCAATATCACCATCCACGTAGAGATTTTCATGGAGGAAATCGGTAAAGCCATGCCCGTTCTGTGTCCGTATCGTGGCATGGGTTGGAGAGCCATAATTTTTCAATCGAATGGACAGGTCGCTGCCTGCATCCACCGGGGCTTCACGTGCGGAGAGTTCGATGGTATTGACCCCCCGGCGGTTCAGATGCACATCAACGACAGTCATTCGATCAGAGACTCCTATTCGGTTGCCGACTCAGGAGGGAGGAGGTTTGGTATTCCCTCATGGATCGGATAGTCAAGCTGGCAGGCTTCACACCTGAGGCTTCCTTCGATGATCTCTTCTTCATTCTCCTCGGTCACTGTCAGGATGATATCGCCTTTGCAGACCGGGCAGCAGAGAATATCCATCAGCCATCGCTTCATCGTTTCGTCCTCAGATCTATAATTTGTGAAAGTTCCGGCCCGGTTGAGATGATAGTCACTGGGCTTCCAACATCTTCCTCTACCTGCCGGATGAAAACCTTTGCGGTCTCTGTAAGCTGATCGTACTCTGTGACTCCAAAACAGGCGGGATCAACCCGATCGATACCGGTGATCGCAACCTGGGTGCAGCCATTGATCATGGCAGAATATCTTGCCATCTGGCCATCCCAGTTCCCGATCCGCCGCTCCCTGTGGGTGACAGTCCCATACTCAACAATCCCCATCTCATGGGATTTGTCAAAGCTCATCTCGGTTGAGAAGGGTCCTTCGCCGACCCGTGTCGGGAATGCCTTGAAGACGACGATCACATCATCAATCTGTGTCGGCCCGACCCCGCAGTCTGCTGCAATCTGGGATGCAGAGGTATCTTTGCTTGTGACATACGGGTAGGTTCCAAAGTAAAGTGAGATCCCAAAACCCTGGGTTCCTTCAAGGATGACGTTTTCACCGTTCTTAATTGCGACATTCACCTTCTCTGCAACATCGACGATATAGGGGGCGAGTTCAGGGAGGTCTTTTGCCTGCCGGGATATCCTGAGTACCCGGTCGGCATTTGCCGGCCCACACCCGGATCCGGTGCTCCCAATCTTCTTTGAGAGATGCTCGCTCTCCCTGTCGCGGGTAATATGCTCCTCTTCAATGACCCCGCACCGTCCATCGATATAGATCCTGCCGGATGCCCCGACCAGATCAACCTCATGCAGAAAGACTCTTGGATCAACAAGGACACCAGACCCGATACAGAGATCGGCTTTTTCGTAGACGAAACCGGATGGAACCATCCGGACACCATATTCCTTATCTCCCACTAAAACAGTGTGGCCGGCGTTTGGCCCGACGCCACCACGGGAGATGATAGTCGGGTGATCCTGATGGGCGATGTGGGCAACGATCTTACCTTTCCCCTCATCGCCAAAAAAGCCACCAACAATAATTGTACAGGGCATAGACGTATCAGTACATGTCTGTTGAGGTAGCTGATAAAATAGTTCCCCACAGAAAATAATCGCGACAGTGGTTTTTCTCATCCAATAAGAAAACATCAAGAACGAGCCGGGACATACACTAGACACAGATGACTCTATCAAAGAGGGCCCAAAGACCAGAACCTGAGGAGAAGTCCCTCATCAGCCGGTTCAGAGAGAGCGATCATCCGGCGGTTTCACTTGCCCGTGATCTCCTCTGGGTTGCATGTGTTGTCGGAGGTGTGGCACTCATCCTCTTTCTGGCATCCGGAACATGGCCGGCAGTAGTGGCTGTAGAATCCGGGAGCATGCTCCCCGAGATGCAGATCGGCGATCTCGTCTTTGTTGTTGCACCTGACCGGTTTGGATCTCTGATCACCGCAGAAGAGGGGGTGGCGTCCGGGCATAGCTCATTTGGCCATCCTGGCGATGTCATCGTCTTCAGGCCAAATGGATATGATAGTATCCACCCGATCATCCACCGTGCTCTGGTTAGGATCGATGCAGAGGTCGCAGAAAATGAACTTGCGTTTCAGAATCCGCATGGCGGCATCATCACAAAAGGCGACAACAACCAGGTGATCGATCAGGTGACAACACACCCCGGTATCGGCAGAATCGAGCCCGTCAGGGATGAATGGATCATCGGCAAGGCGGTATTTTCCATTCCGCTGGTTGGCTATCTCCCATTGCATATTGTTGAATTTGCGATACTCATCATCGCGATTATTATTATACAGGAATTGATCGCCTCAAGGCGGAGAGAGAATAACTAAAAGGTAAAATCATGATTTGGACGAACCAACTGCTTGATGACTGCCTGGGCGGCCACCGGCTTTCTTATGAGGAGGGGCTCCATCTGCTGAAGGCAACCGGTCGGGATATTTTTACCATCTGCTGCGCAGCAGACGAGCTCCGGGAGGAGAAGGTCGGCGATGTCGTCACCTATGTCAGAAACCAGAATATCCATATCACCAATATCTGCAAAAACCTCTGCGGGTTCTGTGCATTCGGGCGGAGAAAGAGCGATCCTGACGCCTTCTTTGATGACCCGGACCGCATCCGGCAGAAGGTGAAACTCGCCCTCTCCCGGGATATCACCGAGATCTGCCTCCTCTCGGGTGTCCACCCGGATTACACGATGGAGAGTTATGCAGAGATTATACAGACCGTCCATGATGAGGCGCCAGGTATTGATATTCATACAGCCAGCCCGGATGAGGTCGCCTATATCGCCGGAAAAAGTGGAATTTCTACCCGCGAGGCACTTGGGCGGCTGAAGGATGCAGGACTTGGAACCCTTCAGGGAACCGCGGCAGAGATACTCGTTGACAGCGTACGAAAAGTGATCTGCCCGGCAAAGGTCGATACAGCCACATGGGTCAAAATCATCAAAGAGGCACATAGTATCGGGATGAGAAGTACATCAACGATCATGTACGGATCTTCTGAAACCCCGGCCGATCGGATCACCCATCTGGACATTCTGCGATCGATACAGGACGAGACCGGGGGTTTCACCGAGCTTGTCCCTCTCTCCTACCTCCACCAGAATACAAAGCTCTATGAGAAAGGACTTGCACCAGCCGGCGCAACAGGCAGGGAAGATCTCCTGATGATCGCCGTTTCACGGCTCTTCCTTGATAACTTCGATCATATCCAGGTTCCATGGGGGAAATTCGGGATCAAGCTCACCCAGATCGCTCTCGCATCAGGCGGGGACGATCTCGGCGGGACGATGTTTTCTGATGATGTCTCGGTTGAAGCAGGAGGGGCAGAGGCCGGATACCTTGATCCAAAGACGATGGAGAGGATATCAACAGATATCGGACGGCGTCTCCTCCAGAGGACGACAAAATACAATATCATCTGATTTTTCCTTTTATAAAAATGAAAAGGAGGAGAAAGGGGATTTGTACATGCCCGCACGGCACAGGATATAGTGGCTGGTGTGGAAGGTGGCGTGCCCCGGTGCAACCAAATGACTGTCCGGGTAGTTATCGATTGACGCGTATTTCGATCGATTGAGAGGTGTGTAGCCGGACACTATGGAATGAATGTCTGAACCTTTGAATTCTTGAGGGCGGCTGCACCCGGGGCAGGACGCACGCCTTCATCTGGATGGATGGGCGATACCGGAATCCATGGGATTCACGGTTGTCCATTACTACAAATGTCAATTGAGAATATAAATATTTCTCTCAATGCTCGGCATTAATGCTAATTTTGATGCACAGCAATGTCGAAATACATTTATCCGAAACAGGCAATACCTACTATGATGCATTCGTACCCCGCGGAAATGAGCCGGATCACCGAACTCCTCAGGAGCAATCCGCGCGGAATGTCCGTCGGCGAGATCGCCTCTTCTCTTGGTATCAACCGCAATACCGCTGCACGGTACCTCGATATGCTCCTTGTTGCAGGGCAGGTTGATAAACGGACATTTGGGAAGGCAAAAGTCTACTTCCTCTCCCAGCGGGTACCGATACACGCGATGCTCAACAGCTCCTCGGACCTGGTCATGATACTGGATGCTGAAGGGCGGATCATCCAGGCAAACGATCAGATCCTCACCTTCTGCAGAACTACCCGTGAGGAGACGATCGGATTTCCCCTGGAAGAGACCAGGCTTGCCATCTTCTCCCACCCGGATCTTATGGCTAAGATCAATGATCCCGGGAGAAAGAGCGGATCAGGAGAGGTGATCCGGCTGATGAGAGGTACAGACGAACACTTCTTCCGCCAGAAGATCATCCAGACCGTCTTTGATAACGGGGGACCCGGCATTACGATCATCCTTGAAGAGATCACCGACCAGGTCAGGGCTGAGGAGAAACTCAGGCAGAGTGAAGAGATGTTCCGGACACTCGTCTCCGATATCAGTGACGTGATCTGGGCAGCCGATGAGAAAGGGGCGATCACCTACATCAGTCCCCGTGCAGAGACGGTCTGCGGCCTCTCCCCTGATGAGATGATCGGGTGCCGTTTTACCGACTTTATGAAAGATGATGAGAAGAAGCGCTTTCTCCGAACGATACAACCATCCATATCTGCCCGATCTGCATGGCCGCTTGTCGAATGCAGCTTTCTGAAGCCGGATGGTGAAGCAATCGCAATTGAGCTCTCTGGAAACCCGATCATCATCCATGATGCAGACGGCCATCCGGTACTCCTCGGGTACCGGGGTGCATTTCGGAATGTATCAGAGAGGAACCGTGCTGTCAAGCATGTCCGTCAGTGGAAGGATTTTCTCACATCAATTGTTGAGAATATCCCCGATGTGGTAGCTGTTGAAGAGCTGGATGAACATACGCTCGTCTTCTTTAATCATGCGGCAGAAGAGTTTATCGGGTTTCCCCGTGAGTTCCTTGCGGGCAAGAAACCCGATCGTATCTTTCCTGAAGAATTTGCCGCTTTCTGGGCAGAGACAACCAGGGAAGTCGAAGCAACACATAAGAGCCTGCTTGCAATACAGCAGTTCTCACGAAATCAAGGTTCAGAACCACGGATGATCCAGACGAAGAAGATACCAATCTTCTCAAGTACCGGGCAGATGCGGTATGTCCTCTCCATTATAACCGATATCACCGACGAGAAGGTACCGGACATTATCTCTCCAGATACTTCAGGTATCCAGAAATAAATGAGAAGGAACAAATTTCACACACCCTCAGAATTATCCATCTCCATGCTCTTCTCATCATATGCCCTTTCCTTCTGATGCTTGTGGAGAGGATAGGAAGAAAGCCTCCAGAATGTTTTTACTCCAGAAGAACGAAGTTCAATCATTATTAACAAAGAGAGGATTGATCCGGTATACCATGAGGCAAAACCAAAATATGGCACTCAAGCGGATGCCTCATTCCGGGATCAAGAGTATCTGTTTCTCGATGAGTGCTTTGAATCCTCCCCGCAATGTATCCTCATTCTGGAAAATGGAACGATTTCACGGGCAAATGCTGCCTCAGGAGAATTCTTCGGGATAGCATCTGATAAGCTGATCGGGAGAAGACCAGCGGATCTCTCCCCTGCCATGCAACCGGGTGAAGAGTCCTCTGTTGAACAAATGAAGATAATGCTCTCTCAGCTGGAACGGGGACCAATAAAATTTGGGTGGATATATACGGCTGCCGGAGGGATCGAGAGAAAGACAGAGGTGATCTTAACACCGATTAAGATCGGGGAACGAAATCGGATTATGGCGATTATTACGATCATAGCAGCAGAAAGCCCACGACTTTAGTCGTGGGATGAATGCGTCAATGCCGAACCACAAACAATATCTATTATCCGCTCATATAATTATATAGATGGCAAAAGAGCGGTGGACGCACTCAGATACAACGGTATACAACATCGGATACCATATCATATGGTGCCCGAAATATCGACGTAGAGTCCTCGAATCTCCGGTATCTGACAGGTTAGAAGTTCTTCTCAGGGAGAAGGCAGATGAGATCGGAGTTGTCATCGAAACAATGGAAATAATGCCCGATCACCTCCATTTGTTTGTCAAAACAAAACCTACTGCAAGTCCACACTGGATCGTACAGCAGTTCAAAAGATATACATCAAGGACACTCCGCCAGGAGTTCGAGATATTGAGAACTCGTTTGCCGTCATTGTGGACTCGTAGCTACTATGTTGAATCATGCGGACACATCTCTGAAGATGTTGTGAAAAAATATATCGAAGACCAGAAGCGGAATTAACATGATCTTAACCTACAAACTCCGGCACAACCGCGATTTCAGCGATGAATTAAAGAAAGCGTTTGCTGTAGCGGAGTTTTCAGTTAGAAATCCGAAATGCCGTTCGTCCGCTGCGGTCAAAGAGATTGGATTAAAATCAGCCCTCTCAAACCAGATCCTCAAGAAGTATGGAAGCCAGAAGACAATCAAACGGGTACGGAACGTCAATCTGGTTGTACCGGGACAGTCAATCAAAGTGGATCGAGATGCTCGAACAATCCGGGTTGTCCCGTTGAAATTGACTCTCAACTACCAGTTTCCAGAGTTCGAGAAGGTTAATCAGATCGAGATTGATGCCGAATACGCCTATGTGTCCTGTACCGTCATGGAAGAACCGGAGATGATGCCCAGACAGTTTATCGGGGTTGATCGGAACACCACGGGGCATGTGGCGGTAGTAGCGAATCCTGATACCGGGAAGATCGAGAAACTTGGTAAGAAGGCACTCCACACGCACCGGAAATACTCCGCGATCCGAAAACGCCTTCAGAAACAAGGAAAGTTCCGCAGACTGAAAGTGATCAAAGATCGTGAGTCCCGTATCGTCAAGGATCTGAACCATAAAATTAGCCGCAAGGTTGTCGATATGGCAAAAGATCAAGACGCAGCACTCGTATTTGAGGATCTGGACGGTATCCGCAAGACGAGGAAACAACACCGTTCGTTCAAATACGCCCTGCACAGTTGGTCGTTTTATCAACTACAACAGTTTGTAGAATACAAAGCCAAGCTGCTCGGCGTTCCTGTCCTCTACATTGATCCAGCATACACCTCGCAAGATTGCTCTCGGTGTGATGGAAGAGGTCAACGGCGAGGAAAGGAGTTTAAGTGTCCGGTCTGCGGGCACGTTGATCATGCTGATGTGAATGCGGCATTCAATATCGCACTCCGTCAAAAAAGCATGATTGATCATGTACAGAAAGAGATGTACACGATGGGAGCACTGATACCCCACGACGCAATGCTTGAAGAATGCCTAAGCAACGTCAGAACCCCACGACTTTAGTCGTGGGAGTATGTCAGAGATATTACCCCCCTTATTGATGCACAAAAGAAAGTTGCTTCCTAGTACCGCCTCCTCCAGATGACCAACACCGTAATCCTCGCGATGCATACCGAAGAGAAGATTGAGGATGCGCTCGCTGTTGCAGCGGACGAACTTCATGCACTCTTTGAGAATACACTCATTGCCATCTATACCACCCGCCCCGATGCGGGCAAAGCGCATCTTGCAGTCAGCAGGGGGAGTCTGCCCGGCTGCCCGGTACGTAGAGTGCATATCTGCCTTCCCACAACAAAAGAACCATATACTACGGTATACAAGAGGGGAGAGCCCATCTTCTGCGAGATCCGTGACAAAGAGGCATCGGGCATCATCGGTATCGGGGAGGTCACTGATCTGAACTTTCCGACTGCTGTTGGGATCATCCCGCTCATATCTGACGAGACGGTTCACGGTTCAATCAATCTCTTCTCAGAGGGAAGGGAGGGGTTTGATTCAGATGAACAGTCCCTCCTGATAAGCATCGGGAGAGAGATAGGCGGTGCCATCCGGTCAGGAATGATGCGGGATGAACTGAAGACGGCAAACGATCTGGCACATCTCTTCCTTGATATTCTCGTCCATGATGTCAATAATGCCCATATGATCATTGGGGGAGGCCTTGAACTCCTGAAGGATGCGGATGACGAGGAGAGGGAGAGATATATAGGTATTATCAGATCCGCACTCGACACCGCAGCGGAGATCCATCGGAATGTGATGATGATCCGATCGATCCGCGAGGGAGGAGATGAGAGCCAGAGGCCGATCCCACTCGATCCTGTTATTCAAAGGGCGATTCCGGTAGGGGTTGATATCCGGTTTACACCATCTGGTGCAGTCGTCTATGCAGATGAGCTTCTCTCCGGGATCTTCTTTAATCTCTTCAGTAATGTGATGAAATACGGAGGAGACGGCTCAATGATCGGAGTTTCTGTCAGAGAAGAAGAAGATGAGGTGATTGTCACTATTGAAGACAACGGACCAGGGATTTCGGATGCAGAGAAAGAACAGCTCTTTACCAGGAACCTGAGGATCGGATCAAAGAAGAAGGGGCTTGGAATAGGGCTCTATATCTGCATGACACTGGCTGAGCGGTATGGTGGATCTATCCGGGTAACTGACAGGATTGCCGGAAGGCAGGAGGAGGGATCGGCATTCATCCTGACACTCCGCCGGGCCAGGGATACCGGCCTCACATGACCCGCAATCTTGTTGAAGAGCCCCGCTTCCTCCCCATCACCGGGAAGGAGAAAGAGAAACTCGGGATCGATTCTTTTGACATCATCATCGTCTCAGGCGATGCATATGTGGATCATCCCTCTTTTGCCGCTGCGATCCTCGGCCGGAACCTCTGGTCAGCCGGGTATACCGTCGGGATCATCCCGCAGCCGGACTGGCAAAAGGACGAGGATTTCCTGGCACTCGGCACCCCCCGGCTCTTCTTTGCCGTATCTGCCGGAAATGTCGACTCGATGGTGAATGCGCAGACCCCGAATAAAAAACGCCGACAGAAGGACGCCTATTCGCCCGGGGGGAGATTGAAAAGGCCCGATCGAGCGACGATCGTCTACACGAACAAACTCAGGTCACTCTTCCGGAACACCCCGATTGTGATCGGGGGGATCGAGGCGAGCCTCAGACGGTTTGCACACTATGATTTCTGGTCGGATTCAGTGAGGCAGTCCATACTGGCAGATGCCCCGGCAGACCTGCTCGTCTATGGGATGGGTGAGCGAACCCTGCGGCTGATCGCCGATCGGATGAGTGCAGGGGATCCGATCCGATCCATCCGGGATATCCCCGGCACCTGCCAGACGATGCCGGTTTCTGAATGGAAGATCTCCGAGCAGGAGGGTTTTGTGATTCTTCCGGGTTATCCGGAGGTGAGGGAGAGTACAGTTTGGTATGCAGAAGCATTTGCCGCCCATGCCAGGGAACAGGACCCGGTTAAGGGGCGTGCAGTAGCCCAGCCACATCCAAAGACGGTCGTTATCCAGAATCCCCCGGCTATGCCCCCCGATACAGCAGAGCTGGATGCCATCTACGATCATCCGTTTGCACGCGCCGCCCATCCCCTGTACAGGGAGCCGATACCTGCACTTGAGCCGGTCCGGTTCTCGGTCATCAGTCACCGTGGCTGTTTTGGAGACTGCTCCTTCTGTGCACTCGCCCATCACCAGGGGAGGATCGTCTCAAGCCGGAGCGAGGAGTCGATTGCAAATGAGGTGGATCGGATCAGCAGGATGAAAGCGTTCCGGGGCACGATCCAGGATGTCGGAGGGCCGTCTGCGAATATGTACGGCCTCTCCTGCAACCTCTGGAAGACTGCCGGCACATGCCCTGACCGATCCTGCGGGCCGGACTGCAAAAGCCTCTCAACCGATCATGGCGCACTGGTATCACTCCTTAAGCGGCTCCGGGAGATGCCGGGGATAAAACACGTCTTCTGTGGCTCCGGAGTGCGGTTCGATCTCGCGCTTGCCGATCGATCCGGGTATATCCGGGAGCTTGTCCACCACCATGTCTCAGGCCAGCTGAAGGTTGCACCCGAGCATATCAGCCCGCATGTTCTGGAACTGATGAACAAGCCCGGCATATCAGCTTTCGAAGAGTTCAGAAGGGTCTTTCATGAGAACCAGCCTGAAGAGAAGAAGAAACAGTACCTGATCCCCTACTGGATCAGCTCACACCCGGGATGTACCATTCCTGATATGATCGATCTGGCCTGCTACATCAAAAGAACGGGGCTTGCTCCCGAGCAGGTGCAGGACTTCACCCCCACACCGATGACCAGATCAACAACCATGTACCATACCGGAATCGATCCAAAGACGATGAAGAAGGTGCATATCCCGAAAGAGAGGGAGAGAACAATCCAGCGGGCTTTCCTCAGGTTCATGGATCCGGAGAATGCCCCGCTTGTCAGGGAAGGGCTGTTCCGCTCTAAACGGGGAGATCTGATCGGCCATGGTACGGATGCACTCGTTCCTCCTGGGAAAAGAGAAACTGCATTATCAGGGAAGCGCTATAGATCATTATATGAACCGGATTCTATTCGCCGCGATCATGATCGCAGCCCTTCTCGTACCAGGCGGAGCCGCCCTTGAAGCAGTGACCGGCGAGACGATCACACTCGCTGGTTCTGCCCCCGGAGCCACAACCATCTACCTCTATGTGACCGGGCCAAACCTCGATTCCGCCGGAGTCACCCTGCATAACCCTTCATTGAGAGCAGCCGATGGCCAGTTTACCACCGCTAAAGTCTCCTCATCTGGGAGATGGGAATACAAATGGAATACCGCCGGGACTGGTCTTGATGCCGGAACCTACACCGTTTATGCGGTCGACCGGGCAGTGGACAGGCGCAATCTCCGGGATGCGTCATACAAGATCATTCCGGTGACGCTCAGAACCGGCGGGATCACCGCATCCTTTGCATCAGAAGAGCGGGGATCACTCCAGGTGACGGTTGAACCATATGGCTCACGCGTTGAGATTGATGGTGAATATGCCGGAGAGACGCCGCTTGGTATCTCCCTTCCTGTCGGAGGATATGCAGTTGACATCTCGCATGAGGGCTACCATCCGTTTGGGATGAATGTAATGATCTATGAGGGTTATACCACCTCGATCGAACAGACGCTCAGGCAGATTGAGGCACCAACACCCCTGCCAATAGAAACCATTCCAGAGACACCTGAAGCATCAGGATGGGTTCCTGCACTCATTGGAGCTGCACTCTGTATAGGATATAGACAAAGGCATTAGCCCTGCTGGGCATCAGCAAAGAAGCTGTCAAGAAGCCGTTTCATGTCAAGCCAGAGGAGGAGGCGTTCAGTCTCTTCTTCATAGCCTTCTTTTGGTATTTTGATTATACCACGAAGATAATCCGCTACCCTGTCACCGTACCCCTCGCAGGAGAGATCGATATCAGATTCCGGAACATGCATCACCGAGTGGACATCATCAACGATCATGCCGACATTTGAGCCCTGGGAGGCATCGGGAATAAGGACGATGATCTTCCGTTCACCATCGCTCTGATCGGCGATGGAGAGGAGGTGGTTTAATGAGAGAATGGTTGTGATCTCACCACGGAGGTTCATAATCCCCTTGATATAAGGGGGGGTGCGTGGAATCTCTGTGATTGGTTTCATCTCGACGATCTCACGGACAAGCTGGATATCGAGTGCATAGTGCTCCCCTCCAAGCTCAAATTCCACAATTTCGATATCATCCATTCTTCAATCACCTGCCTCAACATCTGGAAAAGCCAGAAG
Source organism: Methanocalculus pumilus (assembly GCF_055382585.1). Classification (NCBI taxonomy): domain Archaea; kingdom Methanobacteriati; phylum Methanobacteriota; class Methanomicrobia; order Methanomicrobiales; family Methanocalculaceae; genus Methanocalculus; species Methanocalculus pumilus. The sequence continues at coordinate 68,007 of NZ_AP042393.1, forward strand.
ATACAGTCCGTATTGGATGTATGTACGCCATCCATCTCTTATAAATTGATCCCGGGGAGATCAAATCCGTTAATTATATATATGCATATTTCGTTTCGTATATCGGGATTTCCCATGCTAATGATGCGTTTGATTGTAATGGCTGTAATTACTACACTGCTCTTTGCAGCCATACCCGCCTCCGCCCAGCTCGGCGGGGATGTCGGGATTATTTCTGTCACTTCGGATCCAACCGGAGCTGATGTAAACCTGGATGGACATTATGAAGGAACAACACCGGTTGAGATCAAAGTATATACCACCGGCACACCGCCCGGATCGATCATCGTCTCGAAAGATGGTTACAAGGCAAAAACCGTCTCTGCACCACACCCTTCAGCGGGACAGACCGAATACGTCCATGTGACACTTGAGCAGATCGCACCGACACCAACACCGGTTCAGGACGGGTATTTCTCTATTGACTCAAGTCCCCATGGTGCAACGGTCCGGGTAGACGGCCATTATGTCGGATCGACACCGGTGACCACCCGGGTGACCGCCGGGACGACACACCGTGTTCAGGTGGAATATCCGGGATATGATGCATACTCTGCTGTCTATACCGCATATTCCGGGCAGACCACCGATATCTATGCAAGCCTCTCACCCACCCCCCAGACAACAGGGTACCTGACGGTCACCTCAAGCCCTTCCGGAGCCGATGTCTATGTTGACGGTTCATACCGCGGGTACACACCGATGACTGTCGGTAATCTCGTCGTCGGGGCTCACACCCTCGAACTCAGGCTCTCAGGATACCAGAAATCCACACAAACAGTGCAGATCTATTCCGGCCAGACAACAACCAAGAATGTTGTCCTATCCCCAAGCACCCCAACAACCGGCTCGGTTTCAGTCCAGTCGTACCCCTCGGGCGCATCGATCTACCTTGATGGTAACTTCCAGGGCAACACCTATCCGAACGATTACTTTGATATCGTCGGGGTTTCAACCGGAACCCACTCGCTCATGCTGAGAAAGCCCGGGTACTATGACTACACCACATCTATCTCGGTCACCGGCGGCGGGATCAAATATGTCAGCGGAACACTGACACCACAGACTGCTCCGGCAACAACCGGCAAGGCAAATGTCATGTCAGGGCCATCCGGCGCCGAAGTGTATGTTGACAACCTATTCCGCGGCTATTCTCCGGTACTGGTACCGGATCTCGCTGCGGGAACCCACTCGATCACCCTGAAGATGTCAGGATACAGTGACTGGATGAGTTCATTTGAAGTGACATCCGGACAGACAACGCCAGTATCTGCAACTCTCACCCCGCAGCCGGCACCACCGGCACCGACACCCTCAGGCAGCCTTCCGTTTGCTGTTATCGGAGCAGTCGGACTTCTTGGAGTTCTCCTCTTTGTTGCAAAGCGGAGATAACCAATACGAACCTTTTTTTCCAATCAGGTACAATCTGCCGGACTGAGACAGATGGTACCACCAGTTGATGATCGATCAGATACAGTCCGATCGATCATGACACCGATCTCACAAACGATTTTGCCTGATACTCCAATACGCGATCTCATCGAATTAGGTTCGGTTGAAGGGTGTGGGGATATTCCGGTAACGACACCGGAGGGAGGGTTCCTTGGGATCATCACCCCCCTTGATCTGATCGGATCCATTCTGCCGACAGTCGGGATACGGGGATCAGGATCTACACGATGCATCACCTGCCACCTGAAGAAGGAGGGGGCAACCGCAAGGGATCTGATGAGCAGGGAGCATATTACCATTCATGAAGATGATTCTATCCTGAATGCAATGCAGTTAATGCAACGTAACCGGCATGGTGATCTCATTGTCGTTGACCCTCAAAACAGAGTGGTAGGGCGAATTGAAATCTGCCGGATTATACAGCATCTTCGGATCTCCGGAGAGCTTTGAATCCTATCCTGAAGAAGAAGGGAGCGATCAATACCGTCGCTATCACCATGACCGTCACTGTCGTGTAGAGTGCCGCGGTGATGATTCCGGCAGAGAGTGCAATCGTTGCAACGACAAGCGCCACCTCTCCACGTGGACAGAGTCCTATACCGACGATGAGAGCACTTACGGAATCGGGGAGAAATGGCCTGGATCCGATATAGCCGCCGATGATCTTTCCTGAGAAAGCAACCAGAACAAGCGGAAGAAGAAGGGGATCAAGGAATGTTTCAGCAGAGAGCGTCAGCGAAAGGCCGATTGATGCGAAGAAGATGGTGATAAGAAATCCAAGCCCCAGATCCGAGAGGCTCCCCTCTATCGTTCGATCAGGCCGAATCCGATCACTCAGTGCAAGCCCTGCAAAAAAGGCACCGATAGCAAGATGAAGGCCGATAATATGGCTTACGGCAGCAGAGGAAAAAGCGATGATGAGACTCGCCGAATACGCAGTCTCATGAGAGGCATGCCGCCGCACCTTTGCATACAACCGCCCGAGGATACGACGGCCTCCGGTCACCATGAAGGTGAGGAAGATGAGACCCAGTATGGCAGTGCCGGCAACCGAGGCAAACCCGCCGCCAAGGGCAAAGGCTGAAAGCGTTGCAAGCAGGAGAATACCAATCAGATCATCAATGACGGCGCTTGTGATGATGATACTTCCAATCGGGGACGAGAGGGCATGTTCATCAACAAGTGCCCGGACTGATATCCCGATTGAGGTGATGGCAAGCGCGATCCCGAGGAAGACAGAGGTGATCAGATCCATCCCAATGAGGTATCCAAGACCGAAACCTGAAGCGAACGGGATAGCAACACCAAAGAGAGCGGTTAATGTGCCGGCTTTTTCTGCTGAGGCGAGGTTCTTGAGATCGGTCTCAATGCCAGAGAGGAAGAGGAGGACGATCAGCCCGAGATCCGATAAGGCTCCAATCACCTCGTTTGGCTCGATGATTCCCAGAAGTGAGGGGCCGAGGATCAGGCCGGCTGTGATCTCGCCGACGAGTGCGGGATATCCGGCCCGCTCGACAAGTTCTCCTGAAGCTTTTGCAACAAGAAGAAGGATCAGGATCTCAAGCACCACAAACATTCGTATTCTGCCATCTCCGGGATAAGGTAAAAAGCCTTGCCGACCTATTCCGGAGTAGCTATGACAGGGAGGCATATATCCGGGCAGGATGCGTATTCGATCCTCTCCGAATACGGCATACCGGTACCACAGGACGATCTGGCGAGAGACGAAGACGAAGCGGCTTCTATCGCCCAAAGGATCGGGTATCCGGTTGTACTGAAGATCGAGTCCCCGGATATCCTCCATAAGAGCGATGTTGGTGGGGTTCTGCTCGGAATCACGGATGAAAGGGAACTCAGAGAGGGATATGCCGGGCTGATCGAAAGGGCAGTGGATCTCCGGCCGGATGCTGAGATCACCGGGGTGCGGATCGAGGAGGAGGCGGCACCGGGACTCGAGATCCTGATCGGGGGAGCAACCGATCCGGCATTTGGAAAGACGATCACCTGCGGGCTCGGGGGAAAACTCGTGGAGATACTCAGGGATACTTCGATCCGGGTCCTCCCGGTAGGGAGGGATGAGATCAGGTCTATGATCCGGGAGATCAAAGGGTATCGGCTGATACAGGGGTTCCGTGATGAGCCTCCACGGGACGAGGAGGCGCTTATCGATGTGATCGCGGCAGCAGCTGATCTCTTCCTCGATCACCCTGAGTTCACCGAATTTGATATCAACCCCCTTATCCTCTATGAGGATGGCTGTATCGCAGTTGATGCCCGGTTCATTGAAGGGGAGCAGCACGGGCAGGAGGAGAGGGCTCTTTTGCCACTTGATCCCGCTATACTGAAGCCCCGGTCAATTGCGGTCATCGGCGCAAGCCCTGACCAGAGGAAGATCGGCTATACAATCACAAGAAATCTCCTCTCATTTCAGGGATCGCTCTATCCGGTGAACCCCAGACATGAAGAGATCCTCGGGAGGAAGGCATATCAGAAGGTCACAGATATTCCTGAAGCGGTTGATATGGCAGTGATTGCGGTGCCGGCGCAGGTGGTGCCGTCGATCATCTCGGATTGTGCCCTAAAGAATGTCAGAACTGCGGTCATCATCTCATTTGGGTTCCGGGAGTCCGGAGAGGAGGGAAGACAGCTCGAAGAGGAGATCGTCAGCATTGCGAGAAAGAACGGGCTTCGGATCATCGGGCCAAACAGCCTCGGGATCATGGTGCCACCCGAACAGATCAATACAACCTTCAGTAACAATTCTGCAAACCCCGGGCCTTTTGGATTCATCTCACAGAGCGGGGCATTGATCACAACGATTGTGGACTGGAGCATTCAGGAGGAGATCGGGTTTTCTGCTATTATCAGTGCCGGAAACCAGTCAGATATCAGTTTTGTCGATTACATCGATCTCCTCGCACAGGATGAGAATACCTCTGTGATCATTCTCTATATCGAGGAGATACGCGAAGGTAAACGTTTCCTTGAGACAGTCTCCCGGATATCAAAAGAGAAACCGGTGGTGGCGATCAAGGCCGGGAGATCCCGGATCGGGAGGGCAGCAGCGGCATCCCATACCGGATCCCTTGCCGGGGACTACCAGACCTATCGTGCGGCATTTCGGCAGGGAGGAGTGGTACCTGCCGACTCGATCAGATCCGCGTTCCAGATCGGGACAATACTCTCAGGGCAGGGCTATCCACGAGGGAACCGGGCAGTTGTCGTGACGAGTGCAGGTGGTTTTGCTGTCCTCTCATCAGATTATGCAGAGAGAAACAGAATCGATCTCGTCATGCTCCCGGACGGGGTGCGTGCCGAGATGGATACAATCCTCCCGCCGGGATGGAGTGGCAGAAACCCGATCGATATGATAGGGGATTCGACCACAGGACGGTTTGCAAAGGCCTTTGATATTCTCCTGAAGAACCAGGATTTCTGGGATTGCGCAATCATCATTTCAGCTCCGACCGCAATAGCAGACCCAAAGCAGCTTGCACTTGAGATCGTCCGGTTTTCAGAGCATACAGCAAATATGGTGGTTGCTGCCCTTCCCGGAGGGGATTCGGTGAAGCCCGGCTTTCCGGTACTCAGGAGAGGCAGGGTACCGGTCTTCAATGAGATCGAGGATCTCTTCCGGGCTGTCGGGGAGATCCTGATGGCAACAAAACAGAACTTATTCAGTGGTGAAGCGGGGAGATGAGTGCGTGCGGCAGATCCTCTTTACTGGTGACCACAACAGATGATCGCTCCAGCATCAGGTTCACATGCTCGTTATGACCGGTTTTCCTGAAATCTGTCCTGAGCGAGATGACCGGTTTTCCGTTTGCATACGCATACCCCATCTCCCATGCAGTGCCTGAATCGGCATCGGCACCATCAACAATGGCAACCACCCAGTCAGCTGCTTTCAATGCCTGGCAATGAGAGGTGAAGATCTCCTCCATCGCATCATGATCCCGTGACGCCGAGTCATCACCTGCCTCCTGGGGAAGATAGACCTCAAAGCAGTGGGTTGCAAGCAGATCCCTGATCAATTCATTATACTTTCGTTCCGCTTCTGTAAAGAGGGGGGCGGCAAGGTACACACGGTACCGGGCAAAATCAAACGCATCAATAGCCGGGATTTCCGGGAAACGGGAGAGAAAAACACCGCGGTGATTTACTTTTTCTTCAGGGCTGTACCAGGTGGTGTTCACGCCGCAGGCAGGGGAAGAATCTGCCCCGATGATGCAGAGCGGCTCCCCCCGCTGGAGAATGATCTGTCGCACCTCAATCTCAAGCCGGTCAATTAAGAGTTCGAATTCCGGGGTATTCAGCCGCTCTGTAAATGTCCCGGGAACACGATTCTTTCCGAGATAGAGTGTCTCTGCGCAGGGGAGCGGAACAACCTCTAGCCCGAATGCCGAGCACCGTTTCAGGCATGCAGCATATGCCCTGAGATCCTCATCCTGTGTGATCCCCTCAGCCCGAAGTGAGGGATCGAGGATACAGGGTGCAACCATCACATACATAGTGTCAGTATTGGTACTGATCATTGATGGATTGATCGCGGTGCTTGATGTGATATGAAGCGCAAGATAGTACTGTCATGATACCTCTCATCTCGTACCGCGACAACACCTGTGATCCCAGGAAGTGTACCATTAAGCGACTTGAGCGGTATGGGTTTGTCAGGGTTCTCCCATCTTTCCGGCAGGTGCCAAAGGGAACGCTCCTCCTTGACCCTACCGCCGGGGTTGTCATCTCACCAGCTGATAGGAGATGGGTCCGTTCGATCACCGCCCTCGACTGTTCATGGGAGGTGCTTGAACGGGAAGAGCTCTCGATCTTCCGGGGGCGGAGGGCGCTTCCGTTCCTTGTCGCAGCAAACCCGGTCAATTTCGGAAAACCCTTTATCCTCTCATCAGTCGAGGCACTTGCCGCTGCATTGATCATCCTCGGGGAGCGCGATCAGGCAGAGCTGATCCTCTCAAAAGTGCCGTTTGGTATCCGGTTCCTCGAGGTGAATGCGGAGCCGCTTGCAGAGTATGCAGCAGCGGTCGATAGTGCAGGAGTACTTTCTGTGCAGGCTGAGTACCTCTGATCTACAGATCATCCTTCTCAGTCTCAAGCTCGGGATCAATCTCTTTTCTGATCCAGGAGACGAGATCCTTCATATCAATCTCTTTCCTGTACTGGTTCTCAATCACAAGGTACAGGATCAGCCCGGCTGCTGTTACCACCGACATCGGGAGCAATGTTGCGCGAATAACATCCAGAACCTCTGGAAAAGGGGTGCCAATTGTAAGAATGGGTAGTATAACAAGAATATGGAGCGCTTCTACTGCCACCCCGAGGATAGCAAGACGGAGCGGAGTGAGCGGCAACCACCGCCTCCCGACAACACCGCCCAGTACCCCGGCAATGATCGTTGCAACCGCACAGGGAAGAGCGGTCCAGCCCCCAAGCGAATACCGGTAGAGACCACCGATGAGTCCGGCTGCCGCACCAGCTATGGGACCGCCGATGAGTCCGGCGATGATCGGCCCGAGATCACGGAAGTTCAGGAGGACACCTTCAAAGTTGAAACCCCGGAATGTCCCGTATATCGAGAGTGCTCCAAAGATGAGGATCAGCCAGAGGAGATCGGTTTTTGTCGCAACCCCTCTCCTGTATGCCGAGGCAAGATCTGATCTGACAAAGACGAAGAGGACGAGGAGAACCATTGCGAGCCGTTCCATCAACGGCACCCCAAATGCAAGGATCGTCGCCTCTTCAAGAAGTGCAACAAGGAGGAATACTCCTGAACCGATCGCCATGACGGCAAGCCAGATGCGGGATCCCCGGTGCCCCCGTGGAAGATTGTTATCAATATAGATGAGGGCAAAGCCGATGACCGCAAAGAGGATCGATGAGATCACAGAGACATGCTTGATTACGGCTTCCGGGCTTCCGATATAGATTGAAGCAAGGATGATACAAGAGAAGGCAAGGAGGATCAGCCGGTACAGTTTCTTTGCCGGTATCTGAATACCGCCTGCTTCCCGGAGGATACCGCAGACTGCACGCGCACGCCCGTCCATCCCGGAGATTGCTGCACCTGCAAGCAGAATGAACGAAGAGAGGATGAATACCGGCGCTGCGAGGGGGATTGTCACAAAGAGATGGGTTGAGACGGCAATGGCCGAGATGACACCTTCATCGATGGCATGGAATGAATGGCTGTAATTGGCACCAATCGCCAGGAATACAAAGCTCATCAAGGCGATAAGCCCAAATCCAATGAGTAGATCGGTCCGGACGATCCGCATCTTCTCGGGAAGATCGGTGGTGCAGGGCTTTCCTCCGGTCTTCTCATGAAGCCAGACCGAATAGAGGAGGAGGTTCAATCCGGCACCAACCGCTCCGAGGAGGGCCATGATCTCAATATACTGATGGGGATCCAGGTACGGAATAAATCCTTCTGCAACCCCGGTTATCGGAACATGGAGGGCAAAGAGGCTGAAGAGGATACCGATGAAGAGGAGGATCATCATCCCTATGATCACCTTTTCCAGCCGTTCATAGCTGCCTTTCCAGAGGAGAAGGAGGATCATGGCGAGGGTTGCAATCGCAATCAGCTGTATCGGAATATCGAAGGGAAGCAGGTAATAGAGGAAATGCGCTGCGATGATGAGGAAACCACCATATGCAAGCATCTCGAGGATATAGATGATCGTGATGAAAGTGACTTCCCAGTTCCGTGGTCCCGGAATTGAACGAAGGCCCGAGAAGATCGTCTTTCCCGTGGAGAGGGTATAGCGGGCGATCCCGTATGCAAAGGCATACTTATAGATGAGCGCGACTGCAAAGACCCAGAGGAGGCCATAGCCGGTATGGAGTCCCGCATTGATGATCTCAACAAGCCCCGATTCCCCGGATACCTCAAGTGCAAGGATGAAGACCGGGCCTAGAAAGAAGAAGCGTTCTGCAATCCGCCTTCGGAAGGAGGTGATTTGCGCGGGAAGGGCTGTTTGGATCTGCACTCCGATCTATTGTCGTTTGGAAAATAAAAGACCCGCTCAGGTACGCACCAGATACCCTGCTGATCTGATCATCCTGATGACCGCATCATCCCAATCCAGATCAGATAATGTCTCCAGAAGATGAGATCTTTCTGCAAAGATTTCAAGGAGAATCGGATCATCTGATCCGAGATGGCGGGATTCCATGATTCGGCCTGCCCGCCTCCCGCTACTATCAAGGATGAGCATGCGCCAGCATCCATAATCGCGGCATATTTCAGGTCGTGTTGCATGGACAGAGCAGTAGCCTTTCTCTTCCTCAGGGATGAACCGGAAGAAGGGGCATGCTTCCGGGCGATCCAGAAAGGTGCTCTTCTTACGATTCTTATCCAAAAAGAGGGCGGTTTTATCGGAATCGATCGTGACAGTTGTCCTCTCGCCGGAATAACGGTTCAATACAATATAGCGGAGATTGCCGAGATCGGCTTCTATGATATGGACAAGACCGAGATGGCTGCAACAGTCGCCGCACTGGCTGCATTCAAATACCAGGCTGACTCCCCCGGAACATCATTCGGCATCCTTTCCAAATATCCATAATGCCCATCCAAAGGCTTCCCTTCCATAGACGAGATATTCATCCTGGATTTTGCAGAGGTACTCCTCAATCTCCTCCCGCTCAGGGTGTGAAGGGTGTTCATCAAGCCATTCAATGCACTGCCGCCAGATAGCGCTCTCGTAGCGGTCATGGTCATCAGGAGATGCCCTGATCACAGCCCGTAACCTGAGCCCGAGATCACGGGCGGCGGCAACAAGACCATATTCGGTTGGGATCTCCTGCCACTGGACCGCAAATTCCGGCGGAACAGAGGCGCTCTGCCAGTAGCGATCCCCGATGACAATACTCCCGCCGGGTCTGGTGATTGATTCGCAATGAGCGAGGGCAGGCACTACACCCCCGAAGATGAAGGCAGAGCCGATTGCAACAGTACAGTCTGATTGTTCATCCGGCTCCCATGCTGCGGCATCGCCTTCAAGAATCTGAATCTGATCTACCGCCCCTTTTTCTTCAACTGCTCTCTTTGCAGCGGCAGCCGATTCTTTTCTCAGTTCGATACCGGTTCCCCGGATACCATATGCATCATGCCAGAGGGAGAGAAGGGTGCCGTTTCCGCAGCCGATATCGTAGACAACATCGCCTGAGCTGATCGCAGCAAGCTCTCCTGCCCTCTTGATCATCTCTGGCGTGACCGGGTTCATCAGGGGGAGCTGTGACTGGGCAATTCTTTCGATCTCATCAGGGTGCATGGGACTTCCTCATGTCCAGAGTATAGTCAGGTTGTGGCAAAAAAGGTGAGGGGAGATGATCACCTGGTTGCCTGCTCTTCTTCCGGAAGGAGAGCATAGCCTGAATCGAGCCTGCCAAGCACTGCAAGCGAGTAGGTGCGGAAGAAGGTGATGAAGGGTACTGAGATCAGGAGAACTACCGGAATTGCGATGATCAGGTATGGGATGAGGAGGAGAAGGAGGAACGAAAAGTTCGCCATCTGCATCGCGGCATACAGGATGAAGCCAACGATTGCGAAAGGAATGGCAACGATCCCAAGCGCCAGTAGTGTCAGGATAATGATAACAAACCCTCCGCCCAGTGCCGCGAGGAACCTGACAACCAGATAGATGATCCCCTGCATCCACTGTCTGCTGATGATCGAATAGAACTCTTTCCACCCATCAATCACCCCACAGTCCTTCTGGATCATGATCGGCACAACGAAATCAATCGTGATCAGCTGAATTATCCCGACGATGATTGCAAGTACAATGAGGATCGGGAAGAAGAGGATGAGGGCAAGTCCCAGTGAGATGCCACCTGCCGGACCCGCGATACCCCCGGCCAGAATGATAAATGGTATGATAAGTGCTGCGAGAAGTACGAGGAAGAGAACTGCAATTCCAATCTGGAAGAGGAAGAGCCTGATACCCATCCCGGCACGCGGGGCAAAGTATTCCCGTATCTTCACGTTCCCCGTTCGTATGCAGTCAACAAAGACGAACTGGAAGATCGATCCAATCAGCATGAAGATTAGGGCAAGAGCTATGATCAGGAGGACGATAGCAATGATCAAACCTGCCATATCAGGCAAAGCCTCGGGCATAAAAACCATGGGGAGATCATCTGACGTGGTGCTGCTGCCTGAAGACCATGTCGGCTGCGGAAAACCAGCTCCCCCCCAGCCGATGAAGAGGGCAATAAGAGCGATACGGAACCAGATTCCTTTCCGGAAAGGCCAGAGGAGATCCCTAGTGCGCCTGATCGCTGAATCGAGTTCAGTGAAGGCAAAATATTCTGTCATTGGTGTACATTTTGGATGAAGGGTTTAATAAGAACACTGCTGCAATGAACACGTTCATTCCAAAGAACCACTATTCAACAGTCTCATCTTCCTCCGGATCAACCGGAAAAACGATCTCATAGGCAGTTCCCTTCTCCCGCCTGAGATTTATTGTCCCAAGCAGCTGGTTGACGAGGCTCGTGACAAGCTGCATCCCGAGTGTTGTGGTATTCTCAAAGTCGATATCTTCTGGAAACCCGATTCCGTCATCAGAAAACCGATATATGATTGTATTCTCCTTCTTCTCCACATAAATTGTAATGGTGCCTTTCATGCCATCAGGAAAGGCATGCTTCAGTGAATTCGTCAGTAATTCATTGGTGATCAGGCTGAGCGGGACAGCCTTATCAATTGAGAGATAAATGCCATCTGCATGGATATCAAGGGCAATGGTTCCTGCTTTCACCTGACGGGACGATAAAATATAATCTCCCATCATTGAGAGGTATTCCCCGTACTCGATCCGTGAGAGATTCTCTGACTGGTAGAGTTTCTCGTGAACAAGGGCGATCGAATAGACCCGGCTCTCGCTCTGGGAGAAGAGCTCCCGCATCTCCGGATCGGAGATCGTCTCTTTCTGGAGCATCAGCAGGCTTGAGATCACCTGCATGTTATTTTTCACGCGGTGATGGATCTCTTTTAGGAGGAGCTCTTTTTCCCGGAGAGATTGCTTCGTCTCTTCATCCCGCATCTTCTTTTCAGTGATATCATGGAAGAGTGTGGCACACTCACCTGCTCCCGGGCTGTATGCGGAGACACTAAAGTACCGCACGGGATCATTCAACCGGATCTCAAAGACCTCTGATTCTCCGGTTTTAGCTGTATGTGCAATCTTTTGGAAGAGATTCGGATCTGCATCAGGAAGGACTTCGGTGAGCAGCTTCCCGACAACCTGATTGCGTGGCTCTCCAATCAGCTTTTCAAAAGAGGGATTGGCATCAAGAATGTGAATAACAGCACCACCATCATCCGGATCAGGACGCACCCGGTGGAGGACATACCCATCATGCATGGACTCAAAAAGTGAGCGGTAGCGTTTCTCGCTCTCAATAACCGCTTCCTCTGCCTTCCTTTTATCAGTGATATCACGAATAAGAGCGATCACTTCATTCTCTGTGTAGGGAACAATCCTTGCTTCAAAATGGCATATTCCCGCCGGGACAGAGAGGGTGTATTCCAGGGTCTGTAATTCATTTTTGTCTATTGCCGATCGGACCCCCTGAATCATCTGAACTCCAATCTCCCCGGATATCACCTCTGTTACCCGGCGGCCGATCACTTCGTCTTTTGGGAGAATCAGCAGATCTTCCTGATAATTGAGGATATCAAGATATGTCCCTTCCCGATCAAGCCTGATTAGAAAATCCGGAAGCGATTGGAGGATAAGACGCTGAAGACCCTCGCTCTTCAGAAGAGCAGTTTCGGTTCTCTTCAGCTCATCGTACTGTTCCCGAAGTTCCTCTTCAATCGCTGTCAGTTCCTCGTATGAAGCAAGGATCTCTTCATTCGCCCTCTTCAGTTCCAGATCCCGTTCCATCAGATCGGTTATATCCCGCCCGACAGACTGGAATTCCCGGATTGAACCATTTTCATCAAAGATCGCCCTTGTGTCCCATCGCTGCCAGAGGATACGCCCATCAGGCATGATCGTCCGCTGGTCGATAGTTCCATTCGGATTATCCTGTGTGAGCGAAGAGAAGAGACGATTAACCTTCCCTGAATCATCCGGATGAATCACCGGCTTGAACCTGCTCCCGATGATCTCTTTACAGGGAACCCCGAAATACCGGCAATAGGCATCATTTGCAAAGAGAACCGTTCCATCTACAGCAAACCGGCAGATCAGTTCGATCTGGTCCAGAACGACATTCCTATACCGCTCCTCACTCTCCCTGAGTGCATCCTCACTCCTCTTCTTTGATGCAGCGTACCTGATAATATTGATGAGTTCAGCAAACTGTGCCCTGAGATCTCCGCCCTTCTCAAGATAGAAGTCCGCCCCGTTGTTCAGTGCTTCGATCACCACCTCTTCCCGGCCTTTTCCCGTCAGAATAATAAAGGGCGTCTCATCCCCTTTCTTCCGAAGATATTTTAGAAAAGAGATGCCATCGCATTTTGGCATCTGAAAATCCGAGATGATCGCATCATAGTGCTCTTTTTTCAGGGTAGCTATCGCATCCAGGGCACTCTCGCATCCTGTAACCAGAAAATCCCCGCTCTTCTCCAGATGTTTCTTACCGATGATCAGGAGCCCGGGTTCGTCATCAACATACAGAATCCTGATCGGAGAATCCACGGAGTTTGGCATAGAGACTTTTTTCAGCATTCACAGGAAATAATACTATTCTTTCAAATGATTCAGATCCGATTATTTCTGCTCTTTCCTCACCCATCCGGTCATGACCAGTCCCTCAAAGAGGTAATCAGAATCATCTGAATGATCACTGAGGATTCCCCGGATAGAGACAGGCTTTCCATCAGCTGATCTGAATTCCAGAGAGAAGGGTTGAACGCCAAGCGGGTTTTTCCCAAGATCATGAAAGAGCTTCTCTGCTGCAGCATGGCTGTCGTCATGGATATAATTCCAGAGTCTCTTACCTGGATTATTCTCTTCTGAATATCCGAGGTATCTGTTCAATGAGGGGCTTTCCTGGCGGAGCGTACCGTCATCGTTGAGGATAACGATAACATCCGCAACATCATCGATTATTGATTTGAAGAACTCTTCATTCTGCCTGAGTTTCTCTTCCATAAACTTTATTCGGGTGATATCATGGATTTGAATCGCATATTTTGTTATGGTGCCTTTCGGACTTACGATTGGATAGATCCCGACATCGTACCAGTGCTCGTTCAAATGCTCGATAAATGTCTCTCCTCTGCTCTGTCCAGGCTGAATTGAATGACCGGCCATCCTCGGGGAGAGGCAGCCCGAGGAGACCAGATCGTACACATTTGAGCCGACAAGCTCTTTCACCGTTTTTCCCGCTTTTTTTGCAAGAGCCTGGTTTGCCATGAGGATCGATTTCTCAGTATCGATTAAGAAGTGCATATCCGGCGTTGCATTCAGAAGGACACGAATCGTCTCCTGATGCTCCCTGAGATTCATATCCATCGCATGCTTGTACAATGCCGTCTCGATGGTCGTCTTCAGCTCCTGCTCCCGGACCGGTTTCAGGATATAGCCAAACGGCCCGGTCACCTTTGCGGCATTCACCACCCGATCGTCTGAAAATGCCGTCAGGTAGATGACAGGAACTGTGCTTGTTGCCCGGATTTCTGCGGCTGCATTGATCCCTGTCATCTTTCCTGCAAGCTTGATATCCATCAGGATCAGGTCAGGCTTCAGTTCGGCTGCCTTCTGGACGGCCAGTTCCCCGGTTGGAAAGACCCCACAGACTGAATAACCCATATTTGTCAGGCTTCTCTTCAAAGCCATTGCGGTGACGGCTTCATCTTCAACGATCATTATGGTTGCTTCACTCATTATTCATCCTCTCCATTGGATTTTAGGGGAAAGACGATCTCAAACCTGGTTCCCCCGTCACGATACAGCGAAATAGTGCCCATCAGCTGCATGACAAGGTTGTTCACAAGCTCCATCCCGAGTGTTGTGGTATTCTTAAAGTCGATATCGGGGGAAAATCCGATGCCATCATCACTGAACTGGTACAGGATATCTCCCCCCCTCTTCTGAAGATTGATCCTGATGGTTCCCTTCCTCCCATCGGGAAAGGCATGCTTTAAGGAGTTTGTCAGGAGTTCATTGGTGATCAGGCTGAGGGGGACTGCATTATCGATAGGGAGATAGATATCAGATGCATCAATCTTCAGGGTGATCATCTCAGAGCTGATATTCCGTGAAGCCAGAATATGATCCCCCATCATCTCAAGGTACTCGCCATAATGAATACGCGAGAGATTCTCTGACCTATACAGCTTTTCATGAACAAGAGCGATTGAGAAGACACGGTTCTCGCTCTCCCTGAAGAGTTCACGCATACGCGGGTCAGGTATATTCTCTCTCTGGAGCATGAGGAGGCTTGAGATCACCTGCATATTGTTCTTGACCCGGTGATGGATCTCTTTAAGAAGGGTCTCCTTCTCCCGGAGTGAGTGTTCCATCTCTTCTTCCCGCTTCTTCTTCTCGGTGATATCATGAAAGAGCAGAGCACATTCCCCTCTGATATGAAAACATCACCTATTTTTTTAAATCAATGTCATCTGCCACTTAAGTGTGTGGATATACATCAATTGTTTTTGTCTTTACTGCAATCCCTGCCATCACACTCTTGAGCATCTGAGATGCATTGGTAAGGTTGATGGGTTGGCGTGTTTTGAGTTTTGGTATTTTGATCTGCTTTGGTTTTGTCATAAGTGGATCTTCGTACATCTCCTTGTTTGTCAGCAGATGATGGATGATGGTCAGCAACTTTCGAGCCACCGCTACGACTGCTTGCTTATGTCCTTTCTTCCGTTTAATCCGCTCATAGAACTGACGAAACATGTTATCCTTGCTTCTGGACAACGCTGAAGCGCACTCGACCAGATATGTTCTGAGATGTTTATTCCCTTGTTTACTGATGGATCCCATCCGTGTTTTACCGGCAGATTCAGAAACACGTGGATCAAGACCTGCATAACGCACTATTTGTTTGGCTGAGTGGAATCGGGTTACATCACCAATTTCGGCAAGTATCATCGATGCTGACTGAAGTTGAATTCCTGGAATGCTGAGAAGGATATTGATCTGCTCTGGATCATTCTCAAACAGGTCAACCATACGTGACAGATGGATATCTATCTCCTTCTCAATCTGCTGAAGCATGCGATGTGCAGACTGAATGCCAAATATATCGTTCTCCGTTAATTCCCCGCAAATAGCAGCTTCAATCTTCTCTCTCTTCTTCACGATGCCGGGATGAGAGAGTTGTGCAAATATCTCATCAAATGTCTTTCTCTTGACCAGTCCGTCAAGAATGATGAGACCACTCTTACCAAAGAGATCGGAAATGACTGGGGTGATCCGAATACCTGCCCGTGAGAGAATGGTGTGGATTCGATTTCTATATCGTGTTCGTTCTTTCACTAAATTCTTATAGGAACGGCAGAGATCACGATAATCTCGAACTCTCTCTTCAGGAATATACGAAGCTTTGAAGTGCCCTTCCAAACAGATTTCAGCAATCCATACGGCATCTTTAGTATCTGTCTTTGAAGAGGGGACGTATTTAATGAAGTATGGATTTGCAACAAACGTTGGTACAGCATGTTCAAGTATGGTGTAAACCGGCACCCAGTAGACGCCCGTTGCCTCCATAAGCACACGAGAACAGTTATTCTCAACAATCCAATCACGTAACCTGATCAGATCAGGAAGTTGGGTAGAATAGTTTTTTGTCTCATAAGAACCAGAAGCATCAATGATAGTGGCCGTGAGTTTTGACCGATGGACATCAATGCCACAGGCGCTATCGACCCGAGGAAACATTGTGTATCACCTCCATTAGTGTGGGGATGACAGAATATGTGGTCACTCTGATATACGTGCTCGAAGCACAATTGCATGTTCGAAGAAATAAGACCAGACTTTTTCACGGGTTCAGAAGGCCCAAGGAAAGATAGGTCTTGTCATCCCCATGAGGTGATACAACCCAGGAAACTTAATGATTACTCACCAGTTTTCATCTATTGCATGTGACCCCTATAGGGTCATGAGTGACTTTTTGGGGAATATACCAGTACCTCATAATCACTATCCAGCCCCGGATGATGGTATTCAACCACCTGGGGCTCACCGGAATCTGCTGTTGTATGGAGCCGTTCTCTCCAGGCGGGTTCGAGATCCGGGAGTGCCTCAAGGAGAGTTCTGCCGATGGCCTTCTCGGCAGAGAGACCGGTGATCATCTCCATTGTAAGGTTTAATTCAATTATCCTGAGATCTGACGGTTTTCCATCAAAATCCCTGGTCAGCTGAAGACGTGCGTACCCGTCATGCATTGAGGAAAAGAGTGACCGATAACGTGTATCAGTCTCAAGAAGCGCCTCCTGCTCTGCCTGCCTTATCTCGGTAATATCACGTACGATCCCTTCGATTGCAATCCGGGCACCTTCCTTATCATGAATCGGGACAATCCGCTGTTCGATCCAGATCACCTCACCGTCCTTTCTAATCCAGCGGAGTCTGCACGGTATCCCGGACGACTCTGCAGAGAGGAACGATTCGAGAAGAGGGCGATCATCGGGGTGAACAATCCTCGTTGCAAGCCCGGGATCATCATAAAAATCCTGGGGGGCATATCCTGATACCTCTTCTATAACAGGATTCACATAGGTAAAATGGATCTCCGGCATCAGATCAATCCGATAGATAATATCTATGGCATGCTCGGCGAGGCTCCTGAAACGCTCCTCGCTCTCAACAAGTGCCTCTTCTGCCTGTCTTCGTTCAGCACTTTCAAAGAGCTGGGCAATGATGGATGCGGCAATATTTGCAAACCCTTCCTCATCAGCATGCCATCTCCGCGGAGCTCCCATCTCTTCAAGGCAGAGGATGCCGATCAGGCTGCCATCCTTCAGAATAGCGACATCAAGCATGGCAGAGATCCCAAGAGGATCAAGATAGCCTTCCTTCAGCTCACTAATCCTTGAATCTGAGGAGATATCCTCGACACAGAGCCTGTGCTTTCTCCTGAGAGTATCAAAATAACGAGGGTATTCATCTGTCTTCAGAGTTATCCCATTATTCTGTCTCTTCTCATCTGCATCATAAAGTGAGAGGCATTGGAGACGGGAGCCGTCCTTTGAAAAAGTCCATATTCCCACCCTTCTGGTTTCAAGTGTCTCTGATACGATCTTCGTGATCTTTGTGAGGGCAGTCTTCATATCCCCGGAGAGGATCGCGTCATCAAGGGCAAGATCTGCTATTGCCTTCCGCTGCCGTTTCGCTCGTTCTGCATTTGCACTCAGTTTCTCCTGAGTCTCTTTCTCGGAAGTTATATCCCTTCCGACTGACTGGTATTCGATGATCTGCCCATCTTCATCAAATATTGCCCTGGTATTCCATCGCTGCCAGAGTACTTTGTTATCAGGCATGATGATCCGCTGATCGATGGATCCGACCGGGTTTTCTTTTGTCAATGAGAAGAGGAATCCCTTAACCCTGTCACGATCAGCAGGGTAGATCACCGGCATAAACCGGTTGCCGATAATTACCTCACGATCAAGGCCGAAGTAGCGGCAGTATGCATCATTCACAAAGAGGTGCGTGCCATCGGGTAGAAAACGGCAGATTAACTCGCTCTGGGTCTCGACAACGGCACGGTACCATTCTTCGCTCTCATTCAGTGCGATCTCGCTCCTCATTCTGGCAACTGCATAGGTCACCTTTCTGAAGAGATCATGGAAGATGAAGGAAGGCTCCCCGATCTTCTGAATATAAAAGTCCGCTCCGCAGTTGAGCGCCTCGATCACCACCTCCTCACACCCTTTTCCCGTGAAGATGATGAAGGGGGTTGTATTCCCCTCTTTTCTGAGGTGTTTTAGAAGAGCGATCCCATCCATATCCGGCATATCGTAATCAGCAACGATTGCATCGAAAGATCGCATCCTGAGGAGATCGATCGCCTCCACGGCACTCTGGCAGGTGGTTACAGTGAGGTCATTGTACTCCTGAAGATAGAGCCTGCAGGTTTCAAGGAGCGCGGGCTCATCATCAACGTAAAGGATGCTTATTGGAGGTGATTTGGGATTCGCATCTGCCATTCAATGGTAGTTGAGGATTTAGGTATGATAATACTATTGATAGCCGGGTTTCCTCGTCCCTTGCGGGAAATTATATTATGCTATCGGAGAGATCAGTTTTGGTCTATGAAAAGGGCATTGATCATTATCGCCATCATCCTGCTCCTCTCCCCAATTGGTGCCATAACCGCCTCGGCAGCAGAGTACCCCACTGCCCCCCTTGGATCGGCGGAGTCGATGATGCAGTTTGTTGAATGGCTTGTTGAGCTCGGGAGGGAGTTGATTGAGATCTTCACCAGTGCAATGGATCTGATCGGACTCTCAAACGAGACCTATGTCGGTGATATGGTCGCCACCCTTGATGATGGGATAGAACTAGTAAATGCTACGAAAAGCCAGACGTAAGAGGCTTGTACCAGACATTCATGCTCTCGAATCCTCCCCCGATCTGGGTATTATTCGGCAGGGTGCCTGCATAGTGGTACCCTCCCCGGGCAAAGAGGATATTCACCGGAGGCTCCTCGCCCCGGCAGATCGTATACGCAAGATGGAAACCATCCTTGAAGACGGTTTCTTCCATATGGGCAAGGAGGGCACCGGCAGCACCTGCCCCCCGTGCCGAGGGGAGGGTGGCAAAATCGGTCATCTCAACCGTTTTTGATGATGAATCAAGCTCAGCCGAAGAAGCAGCCACGATCTCATCCCCGTCACAGAGGAGGAAGAACCGGACATCCCCGCTCACAATCGCATCTGTGAGATAATCCGGATCATCGATCGGGAACGGATATGTTGGAAAGACCGAAGCATAGATCTCTGCAAGCGATTTTACATCAGATACGGACGCCTCCCTGATCGTGCATCCTTCCTGCAAGGGTTGATGGCCGGTTCCTGCACGCTGCCACGAGATCTCGAGGGTTTCTGAAACCCCCGATCCATTGTACTTCTGCCGTGCAGGATCGGTGTACTTTCCCAGGAAGAAGCAGGCTGTACCATCCGGATAGAAGCCCGGGATCTCAGCCTCGACAGTAAAGCCTTCCTTCAGGAATGCCGGGGCAGAGGTTGCAGGGACTTTTGCGAATACTTTGGTATAGCGTTCTTTTTCAAGGGTCTCTTCGATCCATGCAAGTACATGATCAACGTCATCCGGATCCAGCCGCATCAGATATATGCGGTTGTTATGTGGGCCATGCTGGATGATGCTCTGCCCCACCCTGATTATGGGATCACTCCTCTTCGTCATCTCTCCGTGCCATCCGTTCCGAATCTACAGGAACAAGGGCTGTTGCCTCGTCATAATCCGAGAGGAGCCGGGCGATACCGACAACATGCTGCTCTTCACCCCCTTTCAGGTTCAGCTGGAGCGAGCAGTCTTTGCAGTTGCGATCGCAGAAGATCGTGGTATAGTGGTCCGGCTCCCGGTAGGTTGTGATCACGCCTTCATAGTTCCTGAGAATCACCTTGTTGGTCGAATATGATATAAGATAGGTGGGCATCACCGGGATCTTCCCGCCGCCACCGGGTGCATCTATCACATAGGTGGGAACAGCAAATCCGCTGGTATGGCCGATTAAGTTCTCGATGATCTCGATCCCCTTCCCGACCGGGGTCCTGAAATGCGAGAGTCCTTCAGATAGATCGCACTGGTAGAGGTAGTATGGCCTGACCCGGTTTTTCACCAGTTTCTGGACGAGCGCCTTCATGATCCTCGGGCAGTCATTCACACCCGCAAGGAGGACCGACTGGTTGCCGAGCGGAATTCCGGCATCGGCAAGTTTTGCCAGTGCCCGCTCGGCGGTGGGGGTGATCTCCTGTGGGTGATTGAAGTGTGTGTTCAGCCAGATCGGCTGGTGTTTCTTCAGAACAGAGACGAGTTTATCGGTGATCCTGAAGGGAAGGACAACCGGGGTTCTGGATCCGATCCTGATCACCTCAACATGAGGAATTGCCCTGAGTTCGGTCAGGATACGGTCAATCAGCTCATCGGGGAGCATCAGGGGATCGCCGCCCGAGAGGAGGACGTCACGGACCTCGGGATGTTCACGGATATAGGCGATGCCTGCTTCCATCTCCTCCCAGGTCGGAACACGGTCACGGTCACCGACACGCCGCTTCCGCGTACAGTGGCGGCAGTACATTGCACAGACATTTGAGACGAGGAAGAGAACCCGATCGGGATAGCGGTGGGTGATCCCGGGAACCGGGCTGTCGCTCTCCTCTGCCAGCGGATCCTCAAGTTCACACTCTTCAACGATCAGTTCATCAGGTGTAGGTATTGCCTGGAGGAAGATGGGATCCTGGGCATAGTCTTCTGTTTTGATCAGGGAGAGGTAATAGGGGGTTGCCGCGAGGGGGAATTTTTGTATCGTCTCTTCAAGCTTCTTCCGCTCTTCTGGCGGAAACGTGATCCCAAGCACCTTCTCAACAGTTTTCAGATCCCGGACCGTATGGGCGATCTGCCATCTCCAGTCTTTCCACTGGGGTGCATCCTGATCTATATCAGTGTACTGTTCATTTTGTTTTGGTATCTGGGCAGATAATTCCATATTAATTTCAACTCACCAGAGTACTATGATACCATATTCCTTAAAATGAACGGAATAATTAATATAATAATCCTGATTCTGATTTCGAGCGATTTTTATGGACATATGTACGCTATATTTAAATACTATTATTCAGGGAACGCCCCCACTACAGGGGAAACCTCAATTGGAATCCATTCTGATCAAAACATCCAATTTTAAGACCTATATAGCAGTATATGGATGATTAAACTGAGTGATGGCGGTATGCCATAACGTTCATACTCTCAAACACCAATCGCATTCTGTATGCCTGAAGGTGAGAAGGAATCCATCATCGGAAGAGCGATCATGCCACGTGATATGATCATCTACAAGGAGGATACAATTGCCAGCCGGACACTGATCATGAGCCGTGAGGGCACTGTCACCCTCTTTGCCTTTGACGAGGGGCAGGGTCTCTCCGAGCACACAGCCCCTTTTGATGCTCTGGCTTTTGCTCTCGACGGGGAGGCGGAGATTACGATCGCCGGGTCTTCGCATTATCTGAGAGAGGGTGAGATGATCATCATGCCCGCAAAGATTCCCCATGCGGTACAGCCGACCACCCGGTTCAAGATGATGCTGGTCATGATCCATGCCGGGATTCAGGAGAAAGCAGGCAAAGCCGTGAATATCGGGGAGAAAGAGGATAAAAGGGCAAAGAAGGAGAAGAAGAGAGCGAAGAAAGAGAAGAAAAAGAGGAGACGTGAGGAGAAGAAGAGAGCAAAGAAAGAGAAGAAGCAATAAAGAAGAGAAGGGAGAGAGATGGTAGCAACAGGGCATCTGTCATCCCGAAGAAGAGCAGGATGATTACCGGTTTGATCCGGATCAGAACCGTTTATACCGGGAAAATGCAATAACAATACCAATGATCAGGATCGGGCTGCTTGGTTGCGGGAATATCGGCCATATCATCGCGAAGAACCAGAATGGTTTCTCGATTATAGCAGTCTTTGACCAGATTGAGGGGAGGGCAGACGAACTTGCAGCTGCATCCGGTGCCATCCCTTTCACAGATTTTAACGCATTTTTATCAGCTGATTTTGATATTGTCGTCGAGGCCGCCTCGGTTACAGCCGCGCAGGAGTACGGAGAGAGGATCCTCCTCTCAGGCCGTGATTTTGTGGTGATGAGTGTCGGAGCACTCTCGGATTCTGCCTTCTGCGAGAGGCTTGTCGCCTGCGCAAAAGAGAAGAAAAAGAAGATCTATATCCCCTCCGGTGCGGTGATGGGGCTGGACAACATCAAGGTCGGACAGATATCGGGGATCTCCACCTTCCTCCTCAGGACAACAAAAAGCCCCAGATCACTCAATATTGAAGCTGAAAAACCGATGATGATCTTCTCAGGAAAAGCCAACGAATGTATCAGGAACTATCCAAAGAACACCAATGTCTCAGAAGCACTCACGTTAGCAGCAGGGCGTGAGGTTGATGTTGAACTCTGGGTTGATCCTGAAGCTGACCGAAACACCCATGAGATCTTCATCGAAGGTGATTTTGGCGATGCATACATCCGGGTGAGGAATCTTCCAAGCCCCAATAATCCTGCAACAAGCTATCTTGCCGCCCTCTCTATCCTCTCCCTGTTAAAGAATCTCGATAACCCGCTGGTGATCGGAACATGACGATCCTGGACGAAATTCAAGAGTTAAAAGTCGCCGGAAACGCCCTTATCCTTGCCCATAACTACCAGCCAGCAGAGATCCAGGATGTTGCGGATATCGTCGGCGACAGCCTTGAACTCGCGATCAAAGCAGCAGGGGCAACTGAACCGGTGCTGGTTGTCTGCGGAGTCCGGTTCATGGCAGAGACTGCAAAACTCCTCTCTCCGGAAAAGACTGTCCTGCTCCCTGCACCTGATGCCGGGTGTCCGCTCTCCGACTTCCTCACACCCGAAATGATTCACGAGGCACGAGAGAAGTATCCGGGTGCTGCGGTTGTCGTCTATGTGAACTCGAGTGTGGAGGTGAAGGCGGCCGCAGATATCACCTGTACTTCAGCAAATGCAGAAGCCGTTGTCCGGTCACTCGATGCAGAGACGATCCTCTTTGGACCGGATGCCAATCTTGCATCCTTTGTACAAAAAAAGGTGCCTGAGAAACATATTATCCCGCTCCCGGCTGAGGGCCACTGTTATGTCCATTGCGCCTTCACAGAGGATCAGATCCGGGAGGCAAGGTCGAAAGGGTGGCGGATCGTCTGCCATCCCGAATGCCCCCCAAAGATCCAGGCAGACTCTGACCTGATTGCGTCAACCGGCGGCATGGTACAGCATGCATCTGAATGCGATGAGTGGTTCGTCTGCACCGAACGGGAGATGGGATACCGGCTCAAAAAACTCCACCCCGACCGGCAGTTCCATGTCGATCCGGATGCAATCTGCAAGGATATGAAGAAGACGACGATCGAAGATCTCCATCGGTCACTGCGTGATGGTATCCACGAGGTGAACATCCCTGATGAAATCGCAATGCCTGCCAGAAAGGCGGTCGAGGCAATGATGGCTGTTTTGGAGAAGAGTGCATGATACAGCATGAATTACTCCGGCGTTTTCTTGCTGAAGACGCACCCTATGGCGATATCACCACCGGATCAATTATCCCGGATACTGAGGGAAGGGCTGCGATCCTCTCCCGCGAGACCGGGGTTATCGGAGGGCTTGAAGAGGCGATCTTCCTCTTTGCCGAATGCGGAGTGGAAGCACGAGCTCTTGCACGTGATGGGGACTGGATTGATCCGGGGCAGCAGATCCTCGATATTGACGGACCTGTTCATGGGATACTCCTTGCAGAACGGACAGTGCTGAACCTCATGGGGAGGATGTCCGGGATCGCAACCGCTACCCGTCGCTTTTCTGCCCTGATCGATTCGGTGATGCCGGGATCCCGGATCGCCGGAACAAGAAAGACTGCACCCGGACTGCGGTTCTTTGACAAAAAAGCGATCATCCTCGGTGGAGGGGATCCCCACCGGAACTCCCTCTCAGATGCTGTTCTGATCAAGGATAATCACCTCGCCATCGTCGGTATTGAGGAGGCAGTAGCCCGTGCACGGAACCTATCACAATACCGGGTGATCGAGGTGGAGGTGGAGACACCTGAAGATGCATGTACTGCTGCGGCTGCTGGTGCGGATATCATCATGCTCGACAATATGGATCCAAAGACCGTGATGGCGACTGTCCGGCTCCTCAAAGACGGCGGTCTTCGGGAACGTGTCAGGCTTGAGCTCTCCGGGGGCATCACCCCGGCAAATGCCGGATCCTATGCCGGATGCGAGATCGATCTCGTCTCCTCAGGCTGGCTCACCCATTCTGTGAAAAATTTTGATCTCAGCCTTGAGATGCGGATGGCACTCCGGACGATAAAATTATAAGAGGATTTTTCTCCTATCCTCTTCTCTTTTTGACTATATGCCAGGCAACCCCGCCGATTACCACAAGCGGGAGAAGTGCAAAGACGGCAACGATAATGATCCCGATCATAAAGAGGAACGCAGCAATGCCGGTGTTTATGACACTGGTAATCGAGAACCCTGAATCGATCCCAAGCGGTTCCCCTTCCCTGATTGATACGGTGATGGTCGCTTCATCGATCTGTGACTCAAGCAGCTTCAGCCTGCCGGTTACCCGGTCAAGGTTCAGCTGTGCAGAATCAATCGCAGTCTGAACCTTCAGGATCTCTTCAACGGTCCCGGCTTTTCCAAGGATCTCGGTGAGACGGTTCACCTGGTTCTCAAGAGCCCGTTTCTCGGCATGGAGATCAGTATATTCAGCAGTCACATCACGGCTTTTTACCTCACGCTGGGTGAGTGTGCCGACAGATTCGATCTCCTGCATGACAGCTTCAAATGAATCCGAAGGCACCCTGAGAACAATATGTGCGGAGAACTGCTCGCGGCCATCTCTCATCCCGCCTGAAGTGAGTGAGAGTGACTGGATACGGCCATGGTAACGGGCTGCGATTGCGGTGATCTCCTCAGAGGCGGCCTTCGCATCAGAGGACCGGAGGCGGACCCAGGCATCTCTGATCACCTTCTGATCGGGATAGGCTGCCTGGTACTCTTCTGCTATGTGTCTGTCATAGACAGCAACCGACTCAGTCATCACCGGGCCCGAATTATAGCCTGATTCTGCCATCATACAGCCTGCCGAGGCAGAGAGGCCGATGAGGAGAAGGAGGAGGGGGATAAGTATCTTCTTCATATCAGTCACGTCCTGAGAGTAGAGATGATATCATAATGACCTTATAGATGGCGATAACTGCGATATTTTTCGCAATCTGCACACGATCACAATCTACCAGGATTTTCCAGGAAAACGGAAGAAGAGAGAAAAAAAGTTAGGTTATCATCCTCAGACGAGGATGAGGAGCGGGGCAAAGACGAGTGCCACCATCGACATCAGCTTCAGCAGGATGTTGATGGCAGGACCTGAGGTGTCTTTGAAGGGGTCACCGACGGTGTCGCCGACGACTGCTGCCTTGTGGGCATCGGATCCCTTTCCACCATAGTGACCCTGTTCGATATATTTCTTTGCATTGTCCCATGCACCACCGGCGTTTGCCATGGTGATTGCAAGACAGAACCCTGCAACAAGGGATCCTGCAAGGAGACCGCCAAGAGCTGCGGGGCCAAGGAAGTATCCGACAAGGAGCGGTGCTGCTACAGCGAGGACGCCGGGTGCGATCATCTCACGGAGTGCGGAGTTTGTGGAGATTGCGATACAGGATGCGTAATCCGGATCAGCTTTCTCCTCCATCAGTCCGGGGATCTCCTTGAACTGGCGGCGGACTTCGAGAACAATCTCATATGCTGCCTTTCCGACTGCAGTCATGGTGAGTGCGCAGAAGAGGAATGGAAGCATGGCACCAATAAGCATGCCGACGAAGACCATCGGGTTCGTGACATCGATGATGTTAAGCCCGACTGCAAGGGTGTATGCGGAGAAGAGGGCAAGTGCGGTTAAGGCGGCTGAGCCGATTGCAAAGCCCTTTCCGATTGCGGCGGTGGTGTTGCCGACTGCATCAAGGGTGTCGGTGATCTTCCTGACCTTTGGATCCTGGTGTGACATCTCAGCAATACCACCGGCATTGTCTGCGACCGGGCCATATGCATCAACTGCAAGGGAGATTCCAAGCGTCGAGAGCATACCGACTGCGGCGATTGCAATACCATAGAGGCCTGCAAACTGGTAGGAGATGACGATTGCAATTGAAACGAAGAAGACCGGGAAAACAGTCGATTCCATGCCCTTTGCAAATCCGCTGATGATTGTTGTTGCGGATCCGGTCTGGGCGGATTTGGCGATCGAGAGTGTCGGTGCCCTGTCATAGGATGTGTAATATTCGGTGATGAGACCGATTGCAAATCCTGCAACGAGACCGGCAATTGCGGCATAGAAGATGCCAACATACGCAGGTCCAATCAGGGTTGTGACGAGGAAGTACGTTGCAAGCACAACAAGGATAATTGCAACAATCAGACCTTTGTTGAAGGCCATGTGAATGGCGCTGGACTCGGTTTTGTTTGTCCTGACAAAGAATGAACCGATGATTGCCGAGAAGATACCGAGTGCGGCGATCATCATCGGGAGGAGGACAAGCTGCATCGGGTCGAGACCGGCATACATCTCGGTATGGACTGCGGTGATACCAAGGACCATCGCAGCGATGATCGAGCCGACGTAGCTCTCGTAGAGGTCTGCACCCATACCGGCAACATCGCCGACATTGTCACCGACATTGTCTGCAATGACGGCAGGGTTTCTCGGGTCATCCTCGGGGATACCTGCCTCGACTTTCCCGACGAGATCTGCACCAACGTCAGCTGCTTTTGTGAAGATACCTCCGCCGACACGGGCGAAGAGTGCAATCGAGGATGCTCCAAGACCAAAACCTGTTACAGTCGAGAGGACAGTCTCCTGGGGAAGACCCATTGCGGAGAGGGCGAGGTAGGCGACAGAGAGTCCAAAGAGACCAAGGCCCACAACGGCCATGCCCATAACAGACCCGCTTGAGAATGAGACCCTGAATGCCTCTGCAATACCCCGGCGGGCGGCGTTTGTGGTTCTTACATTCGCTGCGGTTGCCGTATACATTCCGATGTATCCGGCGGTTGCCGATAGAACCGCACCGAGGATGAAACATGCTGCGGTGAGGGGTGATATTCCGATTGCCAAAACAATCGCCAGCACAACGACAAAAACTGCAATTGCACGGTACTGGCGGTTCAGATAGACCATCGCGCCGAGATGAATCGCGGCGGCGATCTTCTGCATCACCTCTGTTCCTGTCCCCTCTCTCTTCACCATCATGAAGGAGTACCCTGCAAATGCAAGGGCGATAAGGGCAGCAACAGGTGCCAGGTAGATAAGATCCATAGTTAAGGTACCTCCAATGTGTTCAGTATGCCTTCCATAGAAGAAGGATCGAGAACCATATATATCATATGGAATTTATCTGGTTGATTACGTCTATCAACGAACTCTTATTCGGGAGAATAAACCCGGCGCGCGGAGGGGTGCGTATGGCGGGAAAACTCAGAGTTGGGAGAGGATCATCCCAAATGTTTCAACCTGATTCTCTGCATGGGCCATCATACGGGTTGCCTGCGCTGGTGTCAGAAGGGGATTGAGCTCCATCGCTTTCATATAATCCTCTGAGGCTTTCTGGTAGGCATCTGATGCAAGCTGTGCATGTTCTCCGCCAGATCTCATGATCTGATCCACACCTTTCATCGATCTCATCCCGGTTTCATGGTTCATGGTGATGAACATGTATGCATCGCCCCGGTACATCCTGAACGCTGCATTCTCAGGATTTACAGCGATCAGCGAATCGAGATCCACAATCGCCTCCTGGTACCGCCCCTCTGACAGGAGGGCGGACGCCCGTGTCATGAGGGCATCAGGATGAGCGGGATTGCGGATGAGAGCTACATTGAAGCATTCCTCCGCACCATCAAAATCACCTGCCATCAGGAGGGCACGCCCTCTTCCAACCGGGTATGCCAGATTATCCAGGTCGATTGTGAGGGGATCAGGAGAGGAAGTCGTAGATCTGTGGCTCCATCTGTTCGAGATCGACGACAACCGCCTGGCCGGGGGTCGGGTTGATATTCATCTGTTTCTGGAAGGCGGTCTGTGACTGCCAGGCCCCGGCATTTACGGCAAGGACACCGCGGTACCGGGAGATGCCGGTGATATGGACATGCCCGGTATGGAGGATCTCGGGGACGGGATCGATTAAGAGACGGTCTTTTTCGGTTGCAAGGATCGGTGTCCTCCGCCCGTACGTCGGGGCAAGGTGGCGACGTTTCAGCATCGCCTCCATCATCTCTGCCGGCGCCTCATACCGTGCTCCCGGAATCATCCCGATCAGATCATCGATGCTCCGTCCATGGTACATCAGCACACGGGCGCCGTGGATCGAGACGGCGGCCGGGTTCTCCACAAACGTACAGTTCTTTGGAAACTGTGACCGGAACTCAGGCGGGATCACCGGCTGGGGTTCTGCCCCCCGGACAACATCGTGGTTTCCGGGTGCAAGGACGATCCCAAGCGAGGAAGGGAGCGTCTGGAGCATCTCGCCGAGCCGGTCATATTGTTCATAGATATTGGGGATGGTCAGCTCTTTCTCCTGGCCCGGGTAGATTCCGATCCCATCAACCAGATCACCTGCAACAAGGAGGTAGCTGATATCGTCAGCAGCAGAGATCCAGTCACAGAACCGCTCCCAGGGCTCCTGGAGAAAGGTATCGGACCCGAAATGGATATCCGATATAAGTGCCACTTTTCCGGAGTTTTTCGGGGTATAGGGGGCATGCTGAACCGGAACATCAGGGCGGAAGAGCTGATCTGCATAGAAGAGTTTCCCTTCAGGAGAGAGTTTGCCACGAACACCAATCACCTCATCGGGGACGATCCGCTCTGCATCGGAAAAGCCATCTCTTCCATTATTGAAGAGAACCGGCATCGTTCCGGTTGGATCTTCCAGTTCAAGGATCCGGTGCCCTTTTGCAGTCGACTTCACATCAATCACTATACCGATGATGGTGACCTCGCTGTCGCGGAACCGGGAGGAGTGAGTCAGCGCCTCGATCGGGATCGCACCGGATCGTTTCCTGATGAGAGAGCCAAGACAATCGTACCGGCTCCTGAAGAGAGAGACATAATCCTCGATCTGCCGGACCGGACCAGCTGATCCTTCCATCCCCTCAACCACCTCAAGGAGGGGATCGGCTGTGAACCTGATCCCATCCCTCTTCGGGGTGAGCGAAGGGATATGGGAGGGGAGGACAACAACGCAATCTTTCCTGATACCGGAAAGAATACCTGAAATAAGAGCCGGATCTCCCCGCTCCCTGAGGTAGGAGACAACTGTCGGATCGACCAGATGGCCGGCTTCACAGAACCTGGCAATGATCTCCTGCTCGGCGAGCATAGTCTCTCATTGGATCTCTAATCCAATTATACCTCTGATCCGGATCCCCTCTGACGAAAGGTACAATGAGAAAGGGTTAGGGGGTTTTGGATTATTCAGGATGCACTGTGGATAATCAGAAAGGAGAGCCGAGTTTTAGAGCGACTCGATAAACTCCCCAATCCTCTTGACCGCTTCACCCAGATCATCCCGTGAGACCGCATAGGCACATCTGATATGGCCTATACCCGACGGGCCGAATGCACTGCCGGGAGCCACCGCGACCTGCTGTTCGACCAGAAGCCGCTCGGCGAACTCTTCATCCGAGAGGCCGGTTGATTCGATCGAGGGGAAGGCATAGAATGCGCCCTTTGGAAGGTGGCAGGGGAGGCCGATTCTGTTCAATCCTGCCACAAAGAGGTTTCGCCGCATCCGGAATTCGGCAACCATCCGGTCTTTTGAATCCTCTGCATGTTTCAGCGCCTCGATTGCAGCAAACTGGGACATCGTCGGTGCGCAGAGCATCACATACTGGTGGATCTTGAGTGCTGCACTCGTGATCTCAGGAGGTGCACAGAAGTACCCGACCCTCCACCCGGTCATCGAGTACGCCTTTGAGAACCCGTTTAAGGTGATTGTCCGCTCCCAGAGGGAATCAAGTGATGCCGGTGAGACATGCCTGCCCTCATAGGTGAGTTCGGAATAGATCTCATCGGAGATGAGGAGGAGATCGTGATCCACGATGATATCACTGATCGCTTCGAGATCTCCCCGTTTCATTACGCCCCCTGTCGGGTTGTTGGGGAAGTTGAGCATCACGACTTTGGTCTTCTTTGTGATCCTCTCCATCAGGGCTTCCGGGGTGACCCGGAACTCGTCCTCTGCCGGGCAGGGGAGGGGAACCGGGATGCCTCCTGCCAGCATCACGCAGGGGCTGTAGGAGACATAACAGGGATCGGCCACAAGAACCTCGTCACCCGGATCAACGACCGTCCTGACTGCGAGATCAAGGCCTTCGGAGACGCCGCCTGTGATGATGATCTCATTCTGTGGATCATAGCTCGTCCCGTACCGCGAGATGAGGTAGGATGAGACGAGATCCCGGAGATCTTCCAGACCCTTGTTGGAGGTGTATGCCGTTGCACCCCGTTCGATCGAATCGATACCGGCAACAGAGACGTTCCATGGGGTATTGAAATCCGGTTCACCCACACCAAGTGAGATCACATCATTCATCGTGAGGAGAAGATCGAAGAACTTCCGGATCCCGGAGGGGGGAATC
This sequence comes from Methanocalculus pumilus, assembly GCF_055382585.1. NCBI lineage: Archaea > Methanobacteriati > Methanobacteriota > Methanomicrobia > Methanomicrobiales > Methanocalculaceae > Methanocalculus > Methanocalculus pumilus. The sequence continues at coordinate 98,885 of NZ_AP042393.1, forward strand.
ATCTCCGCCCGCTCTGAAACAAAGCTCCTCTGCGGGCGATTGCGTCCCTTCTCAGAAACTATAGGGGAGGCGTTCGACCCCTTCACTTCTCTGTAACTCACAGCCATACTCCTTGTATGTTTTCATAACGATATGGGTCACCGTCTCCCTGATGCTATCGAGGGAGGCGATCTGGCCGGAGACGAACTCCGAGACTTCCTGCATCGTCCTGCCGCAGACGATCAGCTGAAGATCATAGCTGCCGGTGACAAGCCGGAGCGACTTTACTTCAGGGAACCTGGCAACACGGTCTGCGATCCGATCATACCCAAATTCGCTCTCCGGGCTGACCTTCACCTCAACAACTGCGGTGACGCCATCGTCACCTGCTTTCTTCCAGTCGATGACGGCAGTATACTTGCGGATAATCCCGGCCTTCTCCATTTCGGCGATCCGTGTCGCAATATCATGTGTTGACAGATTCAACATCGTTCCAAGATCCTTGGTACCGATCCGCGAATCGGATTCCAGGACCCTTAGGATCTCCCTGTTTTTTTCATCCATACTCTACTCACCTAAAGAGTTTACCGGCTTGCTCTTCATTAAATCTGGAGATATTATGCTCTACAAGACGAGGATCCTTCAGGACAACATCCCAGATACGATCCGTTGAGGTATCAAAGGATATCTCTTTTGTCCGTCCATATCTTCCCTTTGATATGACACGTGTAGATATGACACCAAGCATATTTAATTCACTGATGAGATCGGTCACCCGGCGGTGGGTCAGGGTTTCTAGGGAGATCTCACGGGTCACCTCACGGTACAGCCGCATCACTTCTCCGCTTGTGAAGATCTTCTGGTTGATCCGGTACAGAAGCAGCATCGCATAGAGGACAACCTTGCTCTGCGTGGGGAGGGTGGCGATGCATTCCACCATGCTGTCGGTCTCGATCTTGTCCTGTGCCAGGCGGACATGCTTCTCAGTCACCGAACTTTCGCTCTCCCGATCGGCGAGTTCTCCTGAGACACGGAGGAGATCGAGTGCACGGCGGGCATCACCATGCTCCTGCGCGGCAAGCGCCGCACAGAGCGGGATGACATTGTCATCAAGTGCTCCCGGGACAAATGCATCATCTGCACGCTGTTTTAAGATATCGACGAGTTGGGGGGCATTATAGGGGGGGAAGACGATCTCTTCCTCCGAGAGGGAGGAGAGGACCCGTGGATCAAGGAAATCGGTGAACCTGAGATCATTTGAGATGCCGATGATGCAGACCTTGGAGCGTTCGAGATCGGAGTTGATACGGGTGAGGTTATAGAGTGTCTCATCCCCGCTCTTCTTGACGAGCTTGTCGATCTCGTCAAGGATGATGACGAGAACCCCGCCTGAGTTCTCCAGGATATTCTTCAGTTCAGCATAGACCTGATCGGTCGGCCATCCGGTCATCGGGATATGAGTCCGTGTCCGGTCAGAGCTGAGATCATCCACATTCTCAACAAGTTTGGCAATCTGGGCAAGCACCCGGTACTGGGTATCGATCACCTCGCAGTTTAAGTGAACCACGCGGCAGGTGGTGTTTAAGTGGCTTCCGGCATTCTCAAGTTCGGCGCCGACATACCGGACAGATGCTGTTTTTCCGGTACCGGTCTTGCCATAGATCAATATATTTGAGGGGGTTTCGTTATGCAGTGAGGGTGCGAGAACCGCTGCGATGGAATCAATCTGGGGTGTTCGGTGGGGAAGTGTCTGTGGCCGGTAGCTATGCCTGAGTATCTCACGGTTCTTGAAAATTTTATTGTTTCCGAGGTATTTTTTAAAAAGACCCATTGATCTGTTGCCTTCATCGTCCACTCATAATCACATCCCCTGATACGGATCAACCATCGAACCGCTCACTGAAGCTGAGATTATATGATTCACTACTGGATATTAAACCCCACTATTTCCACTGGAGATATCACATGGAACCAGACATAAACAGATGTATCAGATGTTTATGTGACAGGATCTGTTGCATGGCAGGATCTCCTGTCAGATGTATAATCTGTATTGTGGGGATATGGGATCATGCGTGACCAGATGAAGTGGGATTAGCTGCAACCAGAATGGATAAGATGAGGAACAGGGGATTTTCCGATTTTTCAGGATTTTCTATAACCCCTTTATTTCGAGTGGAAATGGGATCTATAGGAATAAGGAGCATTTTTGGTTCTTAAAGACTGAATGGAATGATAATTTTGCTCTATTTTGGATTGCCACTGGATGTATCAGGAGGGAGGAGGAGAAGGAAGAAAAACGGAGTATCTGAGGAGAGATGCTGAGAAGGGAGAAGATCTGGAGTAATATGCGGTTTTTCAGGGAGATTGGTTAACCCCCTCCCTATTATTTCGACTGGAGTTTTTTTGGTGGAAATGGGGGGGAGAAGGGGAGATTTTTGGGTAGGAAGAAAAGGGAGGAAGAGGAAGAGGAAGAGGAAGAGGAAGAGGAAGAGGAAGAAGAAGAGGAAAAGGAAAAGGAAAAGGAAAAGGGAGAGGAAAAGGAAAAGGAAAAGGAAGAGGAAGAGGGAGAGGAAAAGGGAGAGGAAGAGGGAGAGGAAGAGGAAGACAGTGGACAAAGAATAAAATACTTAATTTTTAACCTTTTTTCCAAAACAGAAGAGAAAACAGCCGCTTAGAAGAAAAATGATATAAAAACAGATAACAGAAGAAGCCATTTTCATATTAGACTTTAATACTATATAAACGTAATGAAATTACTTTTAACCACACAATTTTATTTTGTTTATAAATATTTAACTGGATTAATTTCAACACCTGTAATGATCATCCATGATGATCCCTCTCCCTCTCTTAACCCCTAACCTAACGTAACCTAACTCTAGCCTGATCTGATCTCTTTTTTCTTCTCCTCCTCTCTCAATCTCAATCCCAACCCCAACCTCAATCTCAATCCCAACCTCAATCCCAACCTCCCCCCTCCATTATTTTCTCCAGTGGAAACAAAGGGGTACCCCTAAACTCCTTTCTAATCACCAATCATCATCATCGAATCCCCCCTCTTTATCATCACCTTGGCTCATCGAAAAAAATAACCCTAAATATGGATTATTTCCCCTAGAAAGTTTATTAATTTGTTTTTTTTCCGGGTATGTCTGACAATTGGGGATCAATTCCCTCAGATAATGAACCCCTTGATTTCCACTGGAACTCCAGGCAAAATCCCGTCTCTACCATGGATAGATACAAGATCCAGGGCAGTTCCCGGGGTAATGAGATGGAGATGCATATGCGATTTATCAGCATCCCCCCTTCGAACCACCTGATCGTATCTCTCATCTCTCTCCTCTATCCCCTTCCAATACAGGCATCACCTCTTCATATCGAAGATCAGATAACAACAAACGATCCATTCTCTCCTATGAGCAGTCATCATGAGAAAGAGATCACCATCACCGGAGCGGTGATCACCGTATCGACCACCAGAAAAGAGGCAGATGATACATCCGGCAAAACCGCAACCGACCTCTTTTCAGGAGCCGGAATACCGGTATCCTTCTACAGAATTGTCCCGGATCAGGACGAGGCGATCAGAGCGGCACTTGATGAGGCGCTTTCTGTGGCAAACTGCATTGTCTTCACCGGCGGCACCGGCCTTACCCCGGATGATAGAACAATCGAAGCTGTTACTCCCCATTTTGAGAAGGTGATGGATGGATTTGGCGAGATCTTCCGGCAGAAGAGTATTGCTGAAGTTGGAACCGCAGTCATTCTCTCACGGGCAACAGCAGGAGTGATCCAGGGAAGAGCGGTCTTCTGTATCCCGGGATCCACAAAGGCGGTCCGGCTTGCGGTTGAAGAGATCATCATCCCCCAGATCCGGCATATCATCTCACATGCCATCTCCAGGTGATATCCCCTGATAACTGATCTATCAGCCTATAGCCACAGGAATTGAGAAACATTCAAAAAATTACTTCAGGATGTTCAGAAGAGCGGTCCTCTCGATCACCAGATCGGCGATCCGCTCTCTCCCGACTGTTCCAATCTCTTCATCAGTGATCGAATAGAGCTTCTGGAGGGTCGGGATCCGGCCTGCAGGCACCTCATTCTCATCCGGGCAAGGCCTGATCAGATCCCCGATCATCGTCCATGCCTCTTCAGAGGGGTGCACCATCCCGATCCAGGCGAGCATCCCGCCTTCATGAAGCCCAAACCCCATCGCAATACTCGTCTGCCGCTGGCCTGATGCATAGAGGAGCACCTCCATCTCAAGGCTGCGTGCGGTCATTGAACCTTCTTCTTCGGCACGGAGAGCCTGCCGGATCGCCTCTTCTGCGTGTCTCCTTCCGGCCATCATCTCCGCATTCATGCAGATGATCCGGACACCGGCCTGATCAGCTGCTCTCCTCAGTTCTGCAAGATGGCCTGGAACCGATACAATCTCCATCCGGGCCATCCTCACCTCATATTCCTGATCCGGGTTCTGCGCAGGTTCCGGCAGAGTGGCTCCTGCTTCACGTTCCTGCACCCTATCCTCCGTCATATGATCCCTATGATCCCCTTCTCTTTCATGACTACTCAGCTCTCCCAGTAATCGAGTATCGTCTGTTGTCTGCTCTTTCTTTCATTATTGCCTCCTTCCCTATCTTCTGCACCATTTCTCCTCCTTCCCCTCCCCTTCTCCTTGCTCCCCTCTCCTGATCCGGGATCGCGACGGAGTCTCTCCTTCTCTCTCTCCCTCCCGAAACCTTCCTCCCGGGGATCACCGTCATCTCTGCTGTTTTTTCCGGCACCTTTTTGGATCTGATCGATAATCGATTCTGCGGTCTTCTGACCGATGATCCGTGCAATCTTCGCAACTCCCGCATCAGCAACCTCGGCAGGGGTGGTATAGCCGCTGTTGAAGAGGGAACGTGCACGGACACGGCCGATCCCCCGGAGCCTGATTAAGGGGAGGAGTTCTTCTTTGACTCCGTGCCGAATCCTGATCTCGAGATCAGCGACATCCTTTTTGAGAGCGGGCATCTCCCGCCTGCAGATCTCACGGGCACCGTGGACGAGCCACCCGATCCCGTCAACGAGGCCGTGGATATCACCGGGGCCGATCGAGTACCGCTCGGCGATCATCTCGATTGGGACCTCCCGTATCCAGTCCTGGAGGACAAGGGCGGTCTTGATCGCCTGGTAAAAATCATCGTATCCAAGCCAGGGGAAGATATGCTCCCCCTCCCCGATCAGGATCTCATCCCCCTGCTCTTCGAGAACATGTCCGATCAGCTCCTCATCTGAGGATCTCAGGAAGAGCCGAAACATATCGGGTGTGGCTGAGAGGAGATGGAGGATACCAAAGGGGGTGACCGTCTCCCGCTCATGGAATGCAGAAGCGATCATCACCGAGGATCTCGGATCAAGATAGAGCCTTGAAGTGAGCCCGCCATACTCTGTTGCCTCGATCCGGCTCCCCAGATCGACAATCATCCCCATCTCCTCAAGCTCCCGAGTGACCCGGCTACATATCCGGGTGAGGTAACTCAGGTTCCGGTGACGGAACGCATAGAAACTCCCCTTGAAGAAAGAGAGGATCGCGTCATTGTCCGTTGCCTCACCGCTTGCCACCAGTGCCAGGATCCGGGAGAGGAGTGTTGATTTCTTTGCACACTGCGAATCGATCTCTTCAGCAGGTGCAGTGATGAACTCATCGAAGAGCTCTTTGACGGCAGACTCGCTCTTTCCGATCAAAACCGCCTCGCCATAGGGATCCAGCCCCGGCCTCCCGGCCCGCCCTGCCATCTGGCGGTACTCCCGGACAGGTATTGCGACCTGCCCCTCGCCGGGGACGAACCGGTGAAGGCTGTTGATGATGACACGCCGGGCAGGGAGGTTCAGCCCCGCAGCAAGGGTCGGGGTGGAGGCGATCACCCGGATGGAGCCCTTCCGAAAACCCTCCTCTACAAGCCTTCTTGCATCCCGTGAGAGGCCTGCATGGTGGAAGGCAGCGCCGCTCCTGATACAGAGTGCAAGTGTCTGTGTAATCCCGGTGTCATCATTCCCGAGGATCTGATCGGCGATATCGTTTAAGACGGGTTCCTCCAGCCTGAGGGCAGAGGCGATCCGCTTGGCAGCCCCCTCTGCATTCCTCCGTGACGAGACGAAGACGAGGGCCTGGCCGCCTTCCTGAATGGTATCCAGGCAGAGGTTCGTGTCCGCCTCCTTTTTGACAGAAGGGACCTTCCTCTCGCTTCCATCAAACCATATCTGCCCCTTGAAATAGACACCTTCCCTGAGATCGACCGGCCGCCATTCAGACTGGACGAGTCCGGCCGAGAGCCAGCCCGCCAGCTCTTTTGGGTTTCCTATTGTTGCGGAGAGCCCGATCACCTGGAGATCAGGATTTCTGTTCCGCATCGTTGTGATCACCATCTCGAGGGTTGCTCCCCGCCCCTCATCCCCGATCAGGTGCATCTCGTCGATGACGAGGAGGGTGATTTTGCTGATCCATCCTGTCTTATTCCTGAGGAGCGAGTCCACCTTCTCGGAGGTGGCGACGATGATATCGGTCCTCCCGAGGTTCTCGTCTTTTCTGTCAAAGTCACCGGTTGCGATCCCGATTCTGACCCCCTTCCCTGAGAAGTCCTCGAACTTCTCGCTGGCAAGGGCTTTCAGCGGGACAACATAGAGGCATTTTCCACCTGATGCAATCTGGTGGTGCATCGCCATCTCGGCAACAAGGGTCTTGCCACTCGCGGTAGGAATGCTTATAATGAGGTTTTTTCCAAGAAAAAGCCCCTCTTCAACGCAGGCTTGCTGGGGCGGGTAGAGGGATCGGATTCCGGCTGCGTAGTACTTCTCTCTCAGAGCCGGTGGGATCGGGAGCGAATCGAAAGCAACCTCGCGAACCCCTTTATTTCCATTGGAAACCTCTTTTCGCACACCGATCACTTCGAAATCTTTATCAGGGGATTGTGGAAATCCCAAACCCTCTCCCCTGATGGCTCCATCCGCAATATTATACCGAAATACTCATTTATTTCTGCAAAGGCTCCAGTATTGCCGGGCACCCAAACAGGTGCCGGTAACACCGAGTTCTACAATCGTCAGTAATAGTAACTGATCAGATCCTCTTTCGCCTCTTTCTTTCTCCGTTCAAGGAATGCAAAGACATTCGCATGATCGGATCCCTCGACGAGCATCTCGATCCCTTTGCGGGCAGTCTGAACCGGCTCGGGGAGCCCGATAATACCAACCGTCTTTCCGTAGATTGAGATTTGGGTCTGGGTCATATTCTCGATCTGGCCGCGTGCCTTCCCATCACGGCCGATGATCCGTCCCCTGATCCGGTTCATCTTCTGGGGTGTATCGGCGACATTCGAGAGATCGATGATATCAAGGAGGATATCCTCATCATCAAAGAGGTGGAATGCCCGCTCCGGAGAGAATCCCCGTCCAAGAGCCCGGACCACTTCTGTTGCCCGGAGTACGCCGACTGCGTCCTCTCCCTCGATGGTGACCAGTCCTTCTGTGCTGTCGATTGTGATCGCAACTTCGGCCTTCTCTTCGATGGCTTTGCGGGTTGCACCGCCTTTTCCAATAATGACACCGATCCGATCGGATGCCACTTTCAGTTCCTGCATTGTCATGGCTGATTCTCTTTATGGTTACTTTTTATGGTGTGAAGAAATCTTCACCAACGATCCCCCTGAGGATCTCGTGTTCATCGAGTATGGTGCATCGATTCCCAAAATACCTGTTGATATTCTGGATATCCCGAAAGAGGAAACGGTGGGCGGATGGATGATCCGGTGTTACTGCCTGGCCCATATCGATGAGCCAGAGCCGGCCGCCGCCGCTTAAGATATTGTACTCTGAGAGATCCCCGTGGACAAGCCGTGCCTTCTGGTAAAGCCGGGTGATGAGATCGAGGCACTCTCTGTATGCTGCCTTTGGATCGTCAGGGGGATCAAGCCTGAGTTGGGGATAGGGAACCCCGTCTTCCCCGAGGAATCCCATGATCAGGATATTCCGGTCAAAGGCGATCGGCTCCGGGACAGGAAGACCCGCTTCCTGCGCCCGATTAAGGTTTGAATACTCCTTCTTTGTCCAGGCAAAGATGATATTCTTCTTCGTCTTCCTGATATTCGAAAAGCGGGGGTCACCCAGGATATAATCACTCATCGCATTGAAGTTCCCGGTCCGGATCCGGTATATCTTGATGACACAGTCTTCTCCCTCTCCCCGCTCTGCAGCGAAGACATTCGCCTCTTTTCCTGTTGATATGGATCCGCCGATGGCGGTGATCACCTTTTTGTTTGCGAATTTGTAGAGAGCAAGGAGGGTGACATCATCAAAGACCTCATCTAGGACTTTCCGCTGATCATCATCCCGAATCCGGATCCCAAGTTCCGAGAGCTTCCGATCGAGCGCTTCGATCCGATCATCAGTCTTCTTCGTCTCCTCTCCCCGTCTTCCCATCGTCTCTATCCCCGCTTGCAGCTCATGATGAACTCATATGCCGGTGCGAGCACCTCGACGAGACCTTCCGCACAGGCATTCTTCAGATCCATCGCGTGGATCTCCCCGGCTGCATATGCCGCCTCAAGTGAAGCAAATGAATCAAATTCGCGGTCTCCGCCATATTTCTCGGGCCGCCTGATCTCGACTCTTCCGAGGCGGGGGAAGATATGATGGCAGAAGATCTCGATGATCGGGTTTTCTGCGGTCTCGGGGGGACAGAAGGCCTTCCTGATCTTCTTCCTGATCTCCTCCTCGGAATCTGCAACAGAGACGACGTTCCCTGCTGACGAGGACATCTTCTTCCCGTCAAGCCCCTGCACGATCGGTGTATGGACACATACCGGGGGTTTCCTGCCGATGGCACCGAGATGTTCGCGGGCGAGCATATGGATCTTCCGCTGGTCGATCCCCCCGACTGCGGCATCGACATCCAGTGCGGCAATATCAACCATCTGCATGATTGGGTAGACCATCTGTGAGACAGTCGGGTTCTCCATGGTCCGTCCGACCTCATCCATACTCCGCGTTGCCCGGTTCAGGGTCACCTGCTGGGAGAGCTCAAGCACATTGAGCTGGTATTTTGGGTTCAGCTGGAGATCGGTTCCGATCACAAATTCAGCACCTTTCAGGCCGACCGCCTCCATACAGGCCCGGTTATACTCGGCAAGCTCCCTCACCTCTTCCAGTGTTCCTTTCCGGTTCAGGAAGGCATGGAGGTCTGCTAAGAGGACGATCACATGGAATCCGGCCTCTTTCATATCGATCAGCTTATTGATGGTGACGAGATGGCCGAGATGGATCTCCCCTGATGGTTCGTATCCGGCATAGACCCGCTTTACTGGTTCTGCAAGGGTGCTCCGAAGTTCCTCTTCCGTGATGATTTCAACGGTATTCCGTGCCACGAGATCATATGGATCCATAGCATACTATTGACCCTCTGAGGTGTTTAAGATGGTGGGAAAAATAGTGTGGGAACGGGATGCTCCGCTCCCCTGTGGGTGGCCGCCTTCTCTTTTCTCCGGAACAGTTTCACCTAATCGGCGTGAACCCGAGTGAGTGGTTGGTGAGCGCTATCGACTCTTCAGGAACAGTAATTGTTCCCATCATTGCCCGGATACAGTCGATCGTCTCAACAACGACATCCGCCTCCTGGTGGATCGCCTGGAAGAGGCAGAGATCGTCTCCGTCAACTGAGATCGAGCCCTCAAAGACCCCGTTCTCCCAGAGATCTGATCTCGGCCTGCCGAGATCCATCACATACTCCTTAAGCTCAGCCGTGGAGGTGATCCCGGTCTCTCTTCGCACAAGCCCGATCCTCGGATTCTTACTGATCAGCTCGATGATCCGCTCCCGTGTCCCCGGCCGCTTCAGATCCATCTGTACAACATGCATATGCATCATCGTCGTCGGGACGATGAGGGCGGTGGTGGTGATCCTGATATCCGGTAGCACAGACTGGACATCGGGACCGTGGTGGGAGGGGATGGTGACCGGATTTAAGACGATCGCGTCGATTGGACCCCGCTTGATATCACCGGGATCGCCGCCGCGCCGGATCATCGTTGCCCTCACCTTTTTGACACCAAACTCACCGTCAACGAGCCTGATGATCCGGCAGAGCCCTGTTGTATTGCAGGAGACGACACGGGCATAATCCCGCCCGATAGCGTCCTTGAAATTGCATGATGAGGAGAAGGAGAAGCCTGCCACCTCGTGATCCTCGCCACCCTGCCAGATCGCCTTGATTCCGGCCTTTTCATAGAGGGCGCGATTCTTTGCACCGATGCCGCCCGGTGTTGCGTCCACGACGATGTCGCAGGCAGACAGCATCTCTTCAACCGTTCCTGCAACCGGAATACCAGCCTTCTCAAAGGCCTCCTTCTTCGAGATATCGGCTATATAAAGGGGGAATTTCCGTTCTTTAGCGATATATGCCTCGGCAGAGGGTTTTGTCTTTGATACCCCGATGACCGTCATATCCGGCTGGCAGGTGACTGCATCGGCGACACGTTTGCCGATTGTTCCATACCCGTTGATGGCAACCCTGATCATATTCATCCATACTGGTTCTGAAAATATTAAAGTACCCTGTATTGAGCTTAAGGCTCAAACCCCTGTGGAGACTGACTTCCTTCTATAGGGACTCTTCAGCTTCGCCCAGAAATTCGTTATAGAAGTCATCAGAGACGAGTTCGCAGTTGCCTTCCGAATCGACCGCAAGCAGGGTATCAAAGACGATCCATGCCTTTGTCTTATGAACGGGGTTTGTCCTGCAGAATCCTTCCGATCTGAAGAGGAAGGGGATCCCTTCGGGTGTCCTGAAGTGAATGGCATCTGCTTTTAAGGGATAGAAGGCTATTTGCTCCTCTTCGAGGCAGGGGATCTCGCCATACCTGAGCCCGTCGATATCAACGAGAACCGCAGCATCAAAGAGTGTCAGGAGATCCCGCCTGATCACCGAATCGATCTGGTCGATTCCCGCCTCAGAATCCGGGCTGTAGCGGCTTCCCCGTATGAAAAGAGCAATCCCTCCTTCACCGAGATCGCTCCTGTCCTCAAGGCAGAACCCGCCGCAATCGAGGGTGATCGGGAGGGCATCGGTCGATCTTAACCGAAGATCGGTGAACCAGAGCCGGACACCGCGGGTGGTGGTGCAGTCATATTCATAGGCAAAATCGATCACCTGTGTTCCCTGGAATGTCCCGGTGATCTCGTCTATGATCTCCTCGTTTTCGGGGGCAGTTGCCTCATCTGTCGTCACGATTCGCACCTGATACACTCTCTAACCCTCCAGCACATCAAGATGCCGGATGGTGATCCAAAAGTCTATCAGAATCAGCCGACAAAAACCAGATCATCATGAAGAAGACTGCACTGTTGATCATCGATATGCAGAATGATTTTGTGGGGGATTCTGCTATTCTCCGTGTCGCAGGGGCTGATGCGATCATTGCACCCCTCAGATCCATCCTGGACCATTTCAGGGAGCAGAAGCTCCCGGTGATTCATGTTCTGCGCATCCACCGCCCCGGCGGATCCGATGTCGAGTCTTTCAGAAGAGAGATCTTTTCGAAAACCCCGTTTGCAGTTGCCGGGACAAAAGGAGCAGAGGTGATCGATGCAATTGCCCCGATTCCCGGCGAACATATCCTGTCAAAGACGCGGATGAGCGGGTTTCTCGGAACCGATCTCGATCTCCTCCTCCGCTCGCTTGACGTTGAAAGGGTTGTTGTTGTCGGAATACAGACGCCAAACTGCATCAGGACGACTGTCTTTGATGCGATGGCATATGGATATGATACCGTCCTCGTCTCAGATGCCGTCGCCGCGGCAACACCGGAGATTCACGAGGCAAATCTCCGGGATATGGCGGCAATCGGGGTCTCGATCATAACAACTGCGGAATGCCTCCGGATGATCTGATCCAACGATTCACCCCTTCCATCCCCTTTTCCACTTCTTCTCCCGGATGAGTCGCATTGGGCGGTGATCGAATCCGGCGTGAGACTCAAGTAGTCACCCTGCAAACATACTTCACATGCAGGCGAAGGTACCGGTATCGGAAGAACAAGACCGTCTGAAGCGTTTCAGGCAGCGGATGGAGTGTGATTTCCCGGAATGGGAGATGGCAGCATTTTTTGGGAGAGTCAACCAGTACTACTTCTCCGGCACCATGCAGGATGGTGTCCTCCTGATACCCCGCAACGGCGATCCGGTATACTGGGTGAGAAGGAGCTATGAACGGGCACGGGCAGAATCCCTTTTTCCTGATATCCGTCCGATGCAGAGCTTCCGGGATCTGGCAAAAGAGATGGGGAAAGTCCCGGATACCTGCTATATTGAGGCTGAACTGGTACCAATCGCACTCCTTGAGAGGTTCAGAAAGCATATTCCCGCAAAAAGCTTCGCCTCTCTCGATAAGCAGATCGCGTATGTCAGGGCAGTGAAGAGTTCCTATGAGATCGATCTCATGAGAAAGTCAGGTGAGATCCACCGGCATGTCCTTGACGATATCGTCCCTTTGATCCTGCGGGAAGGGATGAGCGAGGCGGATCTTGGGTGCGAGCTCCATTCTGCCCTGATTGCAGAAGGACACCACGGGATCGTCAGGTTCTCGATGTTCGGAAACGAGATCGTCCTCGGCCAGATCGCATTTGGCGAACATTCCCTTGCCTCCACCTCGTTCAATGGTCCCGGCGGGGCAGTCGGGCTCTCAGCCGCAGTACCGCTCCTTGGATCGCATGACCGGAAGCTTGGGAAGGGCGATCTCGTCTTCCTCGATGTCGGATGCGGGTATGAAGGCTACCATACCGATAAGACAGCCGTCTACCAGTTCGGCGCCCCCCTCCCGGAGCGGGCAGTTGAGGCGCATCGTACCTGCCTTGAGATCCAACAGGAGATGGCGTCCCTCCTCCGCCCCGGTGTCATCCCAAGAGACATCTACCGGACGGTGATTGCGGATATTCCTGAGAAATACCAGAAGGACTTCATGGGGTATGCCGGCCGGCAGGTTCCCTTCCTCGGCCATGGCGTTGGTCTTGAGGTTGATGAGTATCCGGTCCTCGCAGAAGGGTTTGATGAACCGCTCAGCGTGGGGATGGCGATCGCCCTTGAGCCGAAGATCGGGGTCTCTGGTGTCGGCATGGTCGGGGTGGAGAATACCTTCCTGGTCAGGCCCGGTGGCGGCGAATCGATCACTGGTCTTTCAGAAGGGCTGATAGAGGTGGGGTTTTAGCCCCTCCTCAGACACCGGCATAGATAAGAAGGCGATTGATATCTCCCGATCTATGGAGAGGGAAAAATTTATGAATTTCATAATACAACTCTGATATTGTCAAGTGAGAGAGATGTCGCGACGGAATACGCGGTTTTCACGGGATATCCTGTATCAGGAAGAATATTTCGGGGGCTTCCCGGATGTACCAGAGTACCTGGCTGTAAAAGATCCAAAGAGATATAATCGAAAGCAGAAACGAAATGGGAAAACGCCGAAGAAGAGCCCGCTGCGGGTAAGAGGTGATGATTTCCTTGATGCAGATCTTCTTCCCATGAAGAAGATACGAGGTAAGTTCGAAAGTTATGATTTTGATCGATTCTTCTAGGTTTTTTACGAGTCTGTGATTCCCTGCCAAACCATCAGGCAGGGATGGATGTGGGGTAGAGAGAAGGACTGTACGAATCCTGTAGTGTTATCCATTATCTCCAGTCCCTCTTCATCGCCTCTTTCCGCATCTCCTGCGGCATCAGCTCGATTGCGTACCGGAGAGCCGTCCGGGGCATCGTCCTCTTCTTTGCCTGGACATAGGCGAAGACCTCATCCCGGTGCGTCCGGCTCTCCTCCTTTAAGAGCCACCCGTATCCTTTCTGCACCAGATCATCAGTATCCTCGAAGAGGATATCTGCGATTTTGAATGCTTCTTCAAGGAACTCCCCCTTCTTTGCAGGGACGATCAGTGAGACGGCGGCAGCGCGCCTGAGCCACCGGTTCTCAGATTCTGCCCATCTATAGAGCCGTTTTGTGCAGTCCGGGTATTTCATCAGGAGATCGCCGACGGTATGGTTGCAGAAGGTGTCGCAGGTTGCCCAGTTGGTTATATAACTCTCGATCCAGTCCTCGAAGATGATCAGATCTGCGGGCTCGAACCGATCGCTGAAATGTGGCAGCCATTTGGATGCTATGAATGATTCTTCCAGGTAGCCGGAGGAGAAGAGGTCCTCGGAGAGGGAGAATATCTCATCTTTCTCCATTTTTTTCAGGGCAGGGAGATAGGATCTGGCAATTTTTGTCACCTCGGCGGTCTTCATGCCGTAGGTGGTAATCTCCTCTTTAAAGAACCGCCTCCCACTGTCTGCGAGTGCCGGATCTGATCTCTCCTTCAGGGTGGATCGGATCTCTTCAAGCATGGTATTCATACCAGAGATCTCCATTTTAAGGCAATAGAGGTTCCTCTTTATACATCACCGGACAACCCCCTCATTGGTACCGAATCAGTCTTTTGATGTACCACCTCACCCAGAAGAGGCTAAAGAAGCCGCCGCAGGTGTTTCCGGCAACAACCCCCCACCAGATCCCGACCTCGCCATAGGAGAATGATATGCCGAGTATCCAGATGAAGACTGCGATAAAGACGATATTTCTGAAAAATTCCAGGATCAGTGCCGATACCCCTCTGCCTGTTCCCTGGAAGATGGCGGAAGAGAACATACCTGCCGGGACAAAGGGGAAGAACCAGCAGATCGTCCTGAGGAATGCTGTGATACCCGGTGCGAGATGCGCACTCTCAGGTGAATAGGTGAAGATGATTGCAAGGTATGGTGCGAGCAGCCAGGTGGCGGCGGTCAGGATGAGGGAGATGAGAACTCCGTATCCAAGGGCGATTGTGTGTACTGAATGCACTCTCTCAAAATTCCGTGCTCCATAGGATGCACCGGCAATAGATACCGTGGCGATTGAGATCCCGATCAGAGGAATGATCGAAAAGAGTACTACCCTCCATCCCGCTGTATACACAGCAACCGCATCGGTCCCGCTGGTGGTCACCAGGAGGGCGTTGATCAAGATCGCAACCGCCGACATCATCACGAACTGGAGGCTCCCGGGGATGCCGACTTTGATGATATCCATTGCTATCTCCCGCTCGGGCCGGATCTCTGATCTCCTCAGGGTGACATAGGTGGAGCGCTCGATAAAGAGCCAGTAGAAGATCAGGGCTGATACCATGAGGATCGAGATGAGGGTTGCCCACGCAGCACCTGCAACCCCAAGCCCCATCGGGTAGATCAGGATCGGGTCGAGGATACAGTTGATCACAGCCGATGCACCCATCGCATACATCGTCTTCTTTGTTGATCCCTCTGCATTGAAGATCGCATAGGAGATGGAGGCGAAGAGGAGGAACGGAGTTCCTGCAAAGACGATCCTCGCATACTCGGCAGTCAGTGCCGTTGCATCCCCGGCACCAAGAAGTGCGGCGATCGGTTCTGCCCAGAAGACCAGAAACGGAGTGATCAGGGCCGAGATGATCAGGATGAGTCCTATCCCCTGCATCGCTGCCCGGTCAGCACCCCTCCGATCCCCGGCTCCGATCCGCCTGGCTATGGCGGAACTGACACCGGCGCCAAGCCCGTTCCCGAGCCCTATCAGGATCAGGAAGAGCGGCGTGACAAACCCGACTGCGGCGAGTGCATCTTCTCCAAGTCCTGCCACCCAGATCGCATCGACAAGGTTGTAGATGGACTGGAGAAGCATTGCAATGATGACCGGAATTGAGAGAGCAATAATCGCCTTCTTCGGATCACCGGTGAGTATGGATACCCCCTTATGGATGGACTGATCGGTAGGGTTCATAGTATCATGGAATTATAAAATTTGTCTTTAATTGTATTGATCTCAAGACAGATAACCTCTCCGAAACCAGAACCCTGTATATTGTTTCATATCTGAAAATCTCCCGGCGAACCTCCGGGAAACCTTTATGAAGGTGCATACAAAATCACATCTATGGATAGTCCGCCCCGGTGGGTGCTTCGATTCATGACGATTCTGGCTGCATGCGTACTAGCCTTTGCATTCGGCACTCTTCTGAACCTCCCGATTACGGCAATCATTCTTGCTGCACTGGGTTGTTACATTCTGGGCGATATCATCATTCAGATTCCAAAAGGAACCTATCCGCGCAGGCGGAGGGTGTGAAAAGAATCAGGGATGGTCCGGGCATGCGGCTGAAGAGCATCAGCTCTGGTGGGAAGTAGCCCTGATGCCCCACTTAATTCATCTGATATGACCTTCCTTTTCCCGGAAAAGAGTGCAATAAGCGGAATTATGTTTTTCTTTTCAGAGATCACCTGCCTGATTGGCAGGAATAGATGGGTTTCTTTATCTTGGCGTGAGAATAGTGAGTATCAATGATGCTCCGGTGTGACCTCCATATTCATACCAATCATTCGCGTGACGGTGAGAGCCGTGTTGAGGATATCCTCAGGAGGGCTGAGGAGATCGGCCTTGATGTGATCGCGATCACCGATCATGATACCGTTACCGGTGCCAGATATGCGCTTGAACTGAAGACGAATGTATTGATCATACCTGGAATTGAGGTCTCGACAAAAGAGGGGCATCTTCTCGTCCTCGGGGTGATGGATCCGATTCCTGCCGGATTATCTGTCAGGCAGACGATTGCGATCGCAGGGCAGATGGGCGGAGTGACGATCCTGCCCCATCCGTTCCATATGTGGCGGCATGGTGTCGGGCTGAAGCTGAAAGATGCTCTTGCCCTTGTTGATGCTGTGGAGGCATTCAACTCCCGGTATATCGTCGGTGCAGCAAACCAGAAAGCGGCACGGCTTGCCAAAAGGTTTGGGAAGCCCTGTATCGGGGGGAGTGATGCCCACCACTGGCGGTATGTCGGGTACGGCTCGACGCTTATTGAAGCAGAGCCAACAGTGGATTCGATCCTACACGCCATCTGCCAGGGGAAGACCATCGCCTCCTGCCGGATGACGCCGCTTCGCACCTATACCCACCAGTCCCTCAAAAGCACATGGAGGAGGTTGCAACGGCGGATACCGAACCTTCGCCGGTGAGAATCGCTCTTCGGATCAGCTATCCCGGGCGGCGATTCTCAGGTTCACAGCAGCAGCCTGATACCAGAACTGTTGAGGGGGTGCTCATCGACACCTGCCTCCGCCTCCACCTTTTTGAAGATTTCCGTTCTGCGGGATTTGTCTCTGCCGGGAGGACCGATGCGGGTGTCTCAGCACGGGGGCAGGTGGTCGCCTTCACAACACCTTATCCTGAGCGTATCGTCTCTTCTTTAAACCGGATGCTCCCCTATGACTGCCAGGCAACCGGCTGGGCGGAGGTTCCTGATGATTTCAATCCCCGGTACCAGGCAAAAAGCCGGACATACCGGTACCTCTTCACACACGAGGGTCTTGATCCACATCTGATGGAGGAGGCTGCATCCCGTTTTGTCGGGCTCCATGATTTCCGAAGAATTGCACGGGTGGAGGAGGGGCGGGATCCGATGCGGCGTATCCTCTCAGCACGGATCTTCAGAGAGGATGGCCTGATCGTCTTTGAGGTGACTGGAGAGAGTTTCCTCTGGAATATGGTCCGGGGGATGGCAACCCTTCTCCTTGCAGCGGGTGCAGGTGTAATCCCTTCGGAGCGGATCAGCACGCTTCTCACTGAAGAAGGGGATCGGATCCCGGCAGCCCCTCCTGATCCACTGATCCTCTGGGACGTGGACTCTGGCCTTCTGTTTTATCCTCTCACCAGATCAGAAAAGGCAGATCAGAAGCTCAGGAATGAGGCCGACCGGTTTAGGATCGGAGAAAAAATGGTTGGGTGGTTAGGCGGGGACCGCCTGGATATCCTTCGGAAGGAGGAGATTCACGATAAATTGCGGCACCTGTTCTGATGTCTTCACTGCAAGGAAGAAGTTTGCCGTTTCCTGGTCAGAGAGTCCGCGATAGGTGAGGTATATCTGGAAGTTCGTGTCGACGACGGTGATACCAAGCGTCTTCACAACCGCACGCCTCACAGATATCAGCTTATCCTCTCCCACATCCAGTTTTTCGGTCTGCCCGTCAACTGCGATCAACATCTCATCCTGGGTGGAGAGGGCGACCATATCGATCCCGCCGACATTCACGGTCTTTCCAAGCGGGAACCAGACATCATAGGTGGTGGTATAGGGGTATGTCTGCCCCTCCACCGGAGCATACATCGTCACGTTCAGCGTGGCGAAGACGGCGACCGCACCGATGAGGAGGATCAGGATGAGCACCCCGATGATCTTCAGTTTGCTGCTCTTCTTCTTCTCAGGTTTATCCATGTACCGGATCTCGTGGATCGTCTCCTTCTCATGGCTGACCGTTGGTTCCGGAGCGGGTTTTGGTTTTTCTTCCGGAGCGGGTGCCGGGGTGCTGGCCGGAGCAGTCAGGGGATCCTGTGTCACCTTCGGTTCTTCTTTCTTCATTTCATCATCTGTCATAGTGTATCACACACATGTGAAAAGATGCGATCAAAATATTTAAGTTCTATGTGTTGGAGGCAGGTATCCTCTCACAAATGGGACAAGTGCAAACACCAAATGTAAAATCGATCGTACCCTGATTCGTATCCTGATCTTCGCCGACCATCCTGCATATGCAAAATCCGGGGTAACATTGAGGTGAATCCGGGTTGTCCGGAGTGCTCCCCGGAGGGCAGCAGCCCAACCATAGAGCTTCCCTGTCTCACCGGCATCGCCGGTTCCGAACCTGCCGCTGATTGTAACCGAGTCGATTGATATTGGAAGCTTCAACAGGGCAGAGAGGGGAAAACCGGTCTCTTCCTCTGCCTTCTTCAGAATGTCACTGCCTTCATCTTCTTCCTCATCTACTGCACGTTCCTCCTCTTCCGGGATGATATACGTGTACACGAGCCTCTCAAAGAGCCAAAGCTCAAGAGTCCGTTTTGGGAGAAGGAGGAGGGTGATTGGGCCGAGACCCCCCCCGGCAGACCATCCTTTGGGGCTTATAGATCCGATCAGGGTGAGACAGAACGATACCAGGACGACTGTTGCTCCCCCCCCAAGGCATGCGAATGCGAGGAGTATGGGGTAGAAATCCATTCACTCTTTCTTGGATCCCCGGATCGCCTCGATCACCGAGGGGAGGGATTCTGCGGCAGTCGAGATCGCCTGTGCGACCTCACCCTTCTTTCCCAGAGTAAAGATCTGGATCCCCTCGGGTCCCGGAATGTTCTGGTGAATGACCATCACCGCAACCGGGGTGACACCCGCTCCGGCACCACCGCCGGTACCTGCACCATCTGCGGCTTTTCCCTCCCCTCCGCCAAATCCAAATCCAACTGAAGAGATGGTGAAGATCGATCTATCTCCTGATACAATCGGATTTGAGACCAGGATATCTGAAGAGACCATTGTCCTGAGGTGCTCCAGAATTCCGTCAAAGACATTTCTCTCTGTCATGGTAGTGAAGTATAACCAGGTGATTATTAAGATGTGTGTCAGTCTATTGGACAAATATGATCAACAATGTATAAATATATACAGAACTTACCAGAGTATATGCAAACAGAAGTACACAAAACGGTGATGCCATCGGACTGGCACCCGCCGCACCCGGATTATTCCTCCCGATAAAGGGAGCAGATCCGGTTGCGGTCTACCGGGCGCTTGCTGAAGGCCCCGGTTATATTCTCGAATTCCCCGGCCTTCCGGTAATGGTCGGGATTGGATCTGAAGTACTGGATTGTCCGGGTGATCCTTATGATGCTCTCAGGGCACTGGCAGCCGATCCCCCCTTCTCCCCTGCCGGATATCTCAGGTACGAAGGCGGGGGCAGGTTCCTCTCATGCCGTGATGCCGTCTCCATCGATCGAAACGGGATCACGCTCTTCTCACGTGAGATGGATGAAGAGGCAAAAAGCCGGATCCAGATGATGGCCGCAGTCCTCCTATCGCGTGATCTCTCACTTTCTCCACCACCAACAGGTGATCTACCAACAGATTCGAGCACCACGATGGAGCGCCCACTCTTTACTGATGGCGTCAGGCAGCTCAAATCCCATATCGTTGATGGCGACTGCTATCAGGCAGTCCTCTCCAGGAAGATACAGCTCCCGTTCACCGGCGATCCCCTCAGGATCTATTCCGCTCTCCGGTCACAGAACCCCACCTGTTATGGATATTTCCTCGATTTCGGTGACGAACAGGTGGCAGGAGAGAGCCCGGAGATGCTGGTTGCAGCCAGTGGGAGCACCCTTACCACCGTCCCGATTGCAGGCACACGGCCGCGGGGCTGCAACCCGGATGAGGATGAAGCGCTCGCAGCAGATCTGCTTGCCGATAAAAAAGAGCGGTCAGAACACCTGATGCTTGTTGACCTTGCACGGAACGATATCGGGAGGGTCGCAGCGTTTGGATCTGTCTCGGTTCCCCGGTATGCGGAGGTGGCGAAGTACCCAAAAGTCCAGCATATCGTATCAACGGTGACGGCAGAGGCAGCTTTCGGAGCTGATGGCTATGATGCGCTCCGATCCTGTTTTCCCGCAGGCACTGTAACGGGAGCCCCGAAGAAGCGTGCAATGGAGCTGATCGCAGAACTGGAGCAGGAACCCCGTGGGATCTATGCCGGTGCAGTCGGGTATGCCGGGAGATCGGCATTCGCATTTGCAATTGCAATCAGGACCGTTGTTGTCAGGGATGGTGTTGCATCGGTGCAGGCGGGGGCCGGGATCGTCGCGGGATCAGATCCTGACCGCGAATTCGATGAGACCGCCATTAAGGCGGAAGCCTGTCTCCGTGCCATCGACTCAGCCGGGAAGGAATCAGCATGAAGGTCGTAATCGTGGACTGTTTTGACAGCTTCAGCTATAACCTCCTCCAGCTTGTGGGGAGCCTCGGAGCCGATCCGGTGGTGATCCCCGCAGACCGCTCATGTGAGGCTGTGGAGAAGGAGGAGCCTGATCGGATCATCCTCTCACCGGGACCCGGAAAACCCGGGGATATGGCACTCCCGATGGAAATCCTTGCCACCCTCTCAAAGACGGTCCCGACACTCGGCGTCTGCCTCGGGCACCAGGCGATCTGCTCTGCTACCGGCGGGCGGATCATCCATGCCCCACGCCCGGTGCATGGGGAGGTCTCGGAGATCTCCCATAATGGCTCCGGGATCTACTCCGGTCTTCAGAATCCGTTTCCGGCTGTCCGGTACCATTCTCTTGTTCTTGATGAAGGTTCTCTCCCGGAGGATCTGATGATCACCGCATACTCCCTTGACGACCACCTTCCGATGGGTGTCCGCCACCGCCGCTTTCCGATCGAAGGGGTGCAGTTCCATCCCGAGAGTCTCCTCACCGGGATGGGAAACCGCCTCATCGCCGCATTCCTTGATGGAGGGATCGCATGATCCAGGAAGTCTGCGTTGCGATGGCAGAGGATGCCCCCCTGCCGCAGGGAGGACTCGGCCTTGCCTTTGACGATCTCATATCGGGGTCAGCAACACCTGCACAGGCAGGAGCGTTCCTCTATGCACTGAGGAACCGCACCCTGACAGGAGAGGATCTCGCCACCTGTGCATCGGTGCTCCTCTCCCATGCAAGAACGATTGTGATCCCCGGATCAGATCGTGCGGTTGATACCTGCGGAACTGGCGGCGACCACTCGATGACGTTTAATATCAGCACCGCCGCCGCATTTGTCGCGGCTGGTGCAGGAATTCCTGTCATAAAGCACGGGAACCGTGCGCAGACAGGCAGGTCGGGTTCTGCGGATCTCCTCACCGCACTCGGTGTCTCTATCGATGCTTCTGAAGAACAGGTGATCCGATCCTTTCAGGAAGCAAATATTGCCTTTCTCTCTGCCCCGACGTACCATCCTGCCTTAAAGACCCTTTCGGGGTTGCGTTCAGAGCTTGGATTCAGGACGATCCTCAATATCTCAGGCCCCCTCTGCAATCCGGCAGGCCCGATCAACCGGATCATTGGTGTCGCCGATCCCGCCCTCCTCGGTCCGATGGCAGAGGCGCTCCAGGCACTCGGGGTTAAGAAGGCGCTGGTCGTCTCGGGGGATCAGCTGGATGAGCTCTCCCTTACAGGGGAGAACCGGATCTGCGAGCTCTCTTCAGGTCAGATCGATTATTATACGCTGAATGCAGCTGATCTCGGCCTTGCTGAAGCGCCACGCGAGCTGCTGGTTGCAGGAAGCCCGGAAGAGAGTGCTGCGATCATCAGCCGGGTGCTTCACGGCGGCGAGGGGCCTGCCCGTGATATCGTCCTCCTGAATGCTGCGGGGGCGATTCTCGCCGGGGAAGGATCAGCAACCTTCTCCTCTGCCCTGAAAATGGCAGAAGATGCAATCGATTCGGGAAGGGCTCTTGAATCACTCAGGCTTCTTGCGGAGATCAACGGGGGTGCCTGAATGATCCTGGATGCACTTATCGCGTCATCACATCAGCGGGCTGCCAAACTACCGGATACGTTTCCGCGGGATTTCTTCTCCGTCCGAAGCCTGAAGCGGGCGCTCCTCTCCCGGTCGCCTGCGGTGATCGGTGAGGTGAAGTACGCCTCGCCGGGGGGGCCGACCGGTGCAACCCTGCCTCCGGGACGGCTTGCGGCTGCAATGGCGGCGGGTGGTGCGGTTGCGATCTCGGTTCTGACCGAGCCGACGGTCTTTGCCGGCGATCCCTCCTTCATAGGAGAGGTGCGGAGGCATGTGAGCCTCCCCCTCCTCAGAAAGGATATCCTGGTACACCCGCGCCAGATCCGGGAGAGCCGGGCCCTTGGTGCGGATGCGGTTCTCCTGATCGCTTCTGTCCTCGGGGACGATCTCCCTGCATCTGTCGATTACGCGATCGAATGCGGTCTTGAGCCGCTTGTCGAGGTCTTCTCCGCCGGTGAAGCAGAAGATGCCATTGCCACACGGGCCTCACTCATCGGGATCAATAACCGCAATCTCAGGACACTTCAGATCGATCCCGGCACTTCTGCCCGGATCGCCCCGGCAATCAGGGCAGCAGGCAAAATCCCGATTGCGATGAGCGGGATCTCGACTCCGGCCGAGGTGGAGGAGGCGATGAAGACCTGTATGGGTGTATTAATCGGGACCTCGATCGCGTCAGCTGCGGATCCGAGGGAGGCGACGGAGGCGTTTGCATGTACGTGAAGATCTGCGGGATCACCTCTCCCGCCGATGCCAGGCTTGCGGTATCTGCCGGAGCAGATGCGATCGGCATCATCCTCTATACCGATTCACAACGATCAGTTACCACGCGGAGGGCTGAGGCAATTCTTAAGGCGATTGCCGGAAGGGTGGAGACGGTCTGCGTCACCACCACAAGGTCACCTGCCTATCTGCGGGAGATCTGCCGCCTCTCACCGGATGCGATCCAGACCTATCATCCGCTGAATGTACCGGACCGGTTCATCTCTGTCTCGGGCTGGGATGGGATCAGCCTGCCTCCAGAAGATGCCGACCGCCTCCTCCTTGATCTCTCGCATGGCAGGGGAGTTATGCTTGACACTGTGGTGGCAGAAGCTGCGATTGAAGAAGCAACGGTTCCTGTGTTGGTATCAGGCGGGCTCACGCATTCATCTGTTGCGGGCGTGATCCAATCGCTCCATCCAGCCGGTGTCGATGTCTCAAGCGGCGTTGAATCATCTCCGGGCGTGAAGGATATGCACCGGGTGCAGGCTTTTGTTGCTGCCTGTCGGGGGTGCTTGCTATGAGGTTTGGGGAGTACGGGGGGAGGTATGCTCCTGAGATTTTGATCGAACCTCTCAGGGAGCTTGCTGAATCATATGCCATCTTCAGGGAGGATTCCGATGCACAGGCAGAGCTTACAGCACTCCTCACCCGCTATGCCGGGAGAGAGACACCGCTCTACCTCTGCAGGAACCTCGGGAGAGAGACGGGGGTTGGAATCTGCCTGAAACGGGAGGATCTGCTTCATGGCGGTGCCCATAAGATCAACAACACACTTGGACAGGCGCTCCTTGCGAAGCGTTCCGGAAAAGAACGGCTGATCGCAGAGACCGGGGCAGGCCAGCACGGGGTGGCAACCGCCATGGCGGGAGCAGTCCTCGGCCTCCCGGTCGAGGTCTTCATGGGTGCAGTCGATATGGAGCGGCAGGCGCTGAATGTTGCACGGATGGAGCTTCTTGGTGCCACTGTCACCCCGGTATCAGGCGGATCTGCCACCCTCTCCGATGCCGTCGATTGCGCGCTCCGGGACTGGGCTGCCACCGCAGAGACCTCGCATTACCTGATCGGATCCTGTGTCGGGCCTGACCCGTTCCCGAGACTGGTGCGTGATTTCCAGTCTGTCATCGGCAGGGAGCTGTATCATCAGTCGCTTGCACTGGAAGGAAGGCTCCCTGATGCGGCTGTCGCCTGTGTCGGCGGGGGATCAAATGCGATCGGGACCTTCTTCCCGCTCCTTGATACCACGGTACGGTTGATCGGGGCAGAGGCGGGGGGGCGGAGCCTCAGCCCAGGCGATCATGGCGCCTCCCTCTCCTGTGGAACCCGGGGGGTGCTCCATGGAGCCTTCACCTCGGTCCTCCAGGATGCAGAAGGACGGATCTCCCCGACGCACAGCATCTCGGCCGGGCTCGATTATCCGGGCGTCGGGCCCGAACATGCCCATCTCCGTGATATCGGCAGGGCAGAATATGTGACGGTTACCGACAACGAAGCCCTCGCTGCATTCCGGCTCCTCTCAAGGAAAGAGGGGATCATCCCGGCACTTGAGTCTGCACACGCGGTTGCTGCGGCACTCCGACTTGCAGAAGAGATGGACCGGGGCAGCCTGATTGCAGTCACCCTCTCGGGCCGCGGGGACAAGGATCTTGGCACTGTCCCCGGAGGCGGGGCATGACCCGGATCGAAGAGGCGTTTCATCAGGGGAACTCTCCCCTCCTGATCGCCTGCACCGTGGCCGGTGATCCGACCCCGGAACTCTCGCTTGAGGTTATTCTGTCGATGATCGAATCCGGTGCCGATATGATCGAGCTGATCATTCCAAACACAAACCCGGTTGCCGACGGTCCCGTGATCTCGCGTGCCCATGAACGGGCTATCCGGGGTGGGATTGGCATCGAAGGTGTCTTCCAGCTCATTCGGGCGCTGAGGAGAGAGAGCGATATCCCGATCTGCCTGATGACCTATGCTAACCCGGCAATTGTCAGGGGTGAGGCAAAATTCCTCTCTGATGCCGCGGCTGCGGGAGCAGACGGGATACTGATTGTGGATATGCCGCCTGAGGAAGGAGGATTACTCCTCTCTCAGAAGAAGATCGATCCGATCTATATCATCGCCCCGAACACACCGCCGGAACGGAGAGCGATGATCGGGGGGGTCGGCCGGGGATTCCTCTATCTCGTCTCGGCACCCGGTGTCACCGGAACACGGCAGCATCTCCCGGATGATCTGGGGGATCGGGTCTTGGAGGTGAAGAAGAGTACTATGCTTCCGGTTGCAGTCGGGTTTGGGATCGGATCCGCCGACACAGCCTATGAAGCAGCAGCAGCCGGAGCAGATGCCGTGATTGCCGGATCGGTGATCTCCGGGGCGATCGAGAGGAACCCGGATGATCCTGCCCTCTTTGTGGGAGAGGCTGTGCGGGAGATCAGGTCCGGAATTGCCCGCCACCGATCCTCTCGATCCGCCGGGCAATGATGTTCGCAGCATCAATGACGGTATCGGGATGCGGTTTCAGAATAGCGACCGGAATATCGACGATCTTCTCGATGATGGAGGCGATGATCGGGGCACAGATGATCCCTGAGGCCCCATCCTTCTTCGCTTCGACCGCTGCCATCATGCACTCGTCGATCGAATTTGCGGCATATCCTTTCATGATCACCTCTTTTCCTCCGATTGATACCCGTGCTCCCTCGATCTCGTCGAGCAGGAACTTTGCCGCAACAACGGCGATGAATGTTCCTTCATGCGGCTCAAGGGCGGCAACGATCCGCCGGACAGTCGAGAGCCGGGGATCCCGTTCCCCTGAAGCGATCTTATAGAGTGTTGCGGGGGGAATACCGGTCTTCTCCGAGAGTTCACGGATCGTCATATCCCTCCTCTTCAGCTCCTCGTCAAGCGCTTCTGCAAAATCAGTCTCAAAGATCCGGCGTGAGAACATAACAAGTAGGATCTCTTCTCCGGGAGATAATAAGGATGCATCCTGACATTTTATGTGGAGAACCATCTCATCATGACGAGGCCGTCTTCGCCATCCTTGTAATAGCTGTCATAGCAGAAGATCTCCTGGTATCCGAGCCTTTTGTAGAAGGCGATCGCATTCTGGTTTGAGATCCTCACCTCGAGCTGGATGGCTGCGGCTCCTTTCTGGCGGAGGTCATCCTCGATCCAGCGGAGCAGTTCCCGGCCAACCCCCCTGTGGCGGTACTCGTCTGCCACGGCGAGGGTGCAGAGATGCCCATAGATCACATCCCCTGTATCCTCGATCCCGCCCCCGCAGAAGCCGATGATCGTCCCGTGAGCAACTGCCACAAAGAATGAGGAGAGGTACATCTCCATAGCTTCACGAATACCGCTCTCTCCCCAGGGATCAGTGAATGCCTTCACTTCAAGGGGGACGATCGCGGGGATGTCGCCTGGATTTGCCCTCCGGATCAGAAAGGTGATCCCATGTTCCGGATGAAAACCTGCAGTCACCATCTTTCAATAGAGTATAGCACCTACACCTACGTGGAGTTTTCCATGGTTTCCATCTATCCGTTCAGAGCCCTCCGTCCGGCAGCGGAGGAGTCTGCCGCTATTGCATCCGTTCCCTACGATGTTGTCAGTAGGGACGAGGCGGCGGCATGTATTTTTGAAAACAATAAGAGTTTTCTCCGGGTGATCCGATCCGATGCAGAACTCCCAGATCTCAATCCCTATGATGATGCGGTCTATGCCCGTGCCCGCGCGGTCTTTGATGAGATGCAGGCAGAGGGCCTCCTCAGGCAGGATTCTGCAGAGAGCTACTCGGTGTACCAGGTGGAGGATGAGGGCCGGGTTTTTACCGGCCTTGTTGCATGCATCGGGGTCTCCGAGTACCAGAATAAGGTCGTGAAACGGCATGAGCTTACCCGGTACGATAAGGAGGAGGATCGGACACGGCATATCGATACTGTCGGTGCGAATACGGGGCAGGTCTTCCTCCTCTACCGTGATACAAAAGGTATCCACGATCTCATCGCCTCGCAGGCAAACGGAGAGCCGGTCGCAGAGACGAGGACGAAGTCGGGTGCGGTGCACCGGATCTATCCGATCACCGATCCCGATCTGATCAAAAAGATCACCGGAACCTTTGCAGATGTGCCATCCCTCTATATTGCGGATGGCCATCACCGGGCAAAGAGTGCTGTCAATGTCTATGAGCGCCGGAGTGAACGCGGGGACGCTAATCCGGAAGCCAGCCGTTTCATGGGCATCCTCTTTGCCCATGATTCCGTCCTGATTCATGGGTATTCCCGACTCGTCCGTGATTTAGCCGGGATGACAGAGGATACTTTCCTCCAGAGGCTCGGGGAGATCTTTTCGATCCGGGAACTGGACTCTGTGGATACGCTGGCCTCTTCCATTCCTCCGGCTTTCGATTTGGCGGATCACCATATCATGCACCTCTTTATCGGGGGCCGGTTCTATGAGCTGACGAGACCATTTGATCCCTCGGCAGATGCGATTGCCCGGCTCGATGTCTCGATCCTCCAGGAGAAGGTCCTCTCCCCGATGCTTGGGATCACCGATCCACGAGGCGATGAGCGGCTTGCGTTTATGGGTGGCGCCCTTCCGATTGCTGATCTGATCAGTGGGGTTGATTCGGGCGAGTATGCGTTTGCGATCCTGATGCAGCCGATTGGCGTTGATTCGATCTGCGATATTGCAGACAATGATATGATTATGCCGCCCAAATCGACCTGGTTTGAACCAAAACTTCTCTCAGGTCTTGTTATTCATATGATTGACGAATAGGGAGCACGGGTGGTTCCCTTCATATTTTTTCCCAAAAGCTCTTACCATTTGAATGAGATGAATCTCTTGTGCTCCGGCTGTACCTTCTGACCCTTGCGATACTCCTGATCTCTGCCACCGGCTGTGTCATGGCTCCCGGAGGAGACGCTCCGTCTGATCAAATGGTTTATGAAGCGCCTCCCTCCTTCCAGATGCGGATCAGCCTTGACGAAGCCCTCACCTATGCAGAGCCGCCGATATACCTGATCATCGGCCGGGATCTCCTCCCCGATGGCATGGCCGCCTCCTGGATCATTCTTGCAACCGACCCCGAGGGAGGCTTCCTCTTCCTCTTTGTAACAGCGGACGGGGTACGTTCTTCGATATGGGAAGGGACGGTCCCCGGCGCCCCAATCAATCCGGAGGAGTTTCCGTTTCCGGATCAACCGGTGCCCCTTGTGATCTTTTCGGAGGGAGCGGAATGAAGGATGATGCGGTTGCAACCTTTGATTTTCTTATTGGTTTCACCATCTTCATCATCGCATTCATCTTTGTTGCAGCGATGATCCCCCATACACTCTTCTCGGTCCAGTCGAGCAGGATCGATTATGATGCGGTCGCCTACCGGACCGGGGTGATCCTGGTCGAAGATCCCGGAATGGCCGCCTCGCCTTCATCCCCTGTCTGGGAGCTGAAGGCAGATCCGGGTGATGTGATAAGGATGGGGCTCTCGGTTGAACCGGGGTCTGCCCATATCCTCTCGAAAGGAAAGGTGGAACGTTTTTTTAATAAGAGTTTTTTCACCTATCCGGATGATTATCGCCGTGCACTGCTCTTTGGTGATTATCCGTACTCGTTCAATATCACCCTGACGATGCGTGATGAAGATCAGATCTTCCGCCCTGAATACTCGATCGGCCTAAACCCTCCGGATCTCTACGGATCGGTGCGGAGGGTGGTGGTGGTGAAGGAGCCGTCCAGGCTGGTGGTTGATGGTTATTTCAATCAGACGTTTAATTATACCGGAAATGAAACCCCGCCCCAGCGGTTCTCGGTTGATCTACAGATGAATCAGCTCGTGGATCCATCGGTTGATCCGCTCTTCAGGATCGATCCGAGGACTGATCCAATCCAGATTGAGATCCTGAATTTTTCTAAATACGTAAATGGATCGGCCAAATCTGAATCGGACAAAGCAAACCTGAGTCGGGTCATCATCTTCCGTAATGATGTCCCGATCACCTTTCCGGCATATGATATCTGGCTTGATGGCTTCAAGACAACCCTCCCGGCCACTTTGAATACATCCCTCAATTTCACGCTCAATCCGGTTCCGGAAACGCCCTGGAGGCTGTCTGATACGATCACTATCACCTTCGACTTTGCTGATGATGTTAACCACCCGCCGACGCTGATCATGGGGACTCATGTCTATGATTACCGGAATGCAACATTCCCCGATCCAAAACAGGGTATTCTCGAGGTGGCGGTATGGTAGTGAATGATAATGGATCCCTCTATACCATTGAGGGGCTGGCAGCAGGGCTCCTGATGATTGCAACCGCAGCAATCGTGCTCCAGTCCGTCTCCGTCTATACGCCGGGGGATACCCACATCGATGATATGCTCCTTGAGCAGCTCGGTGCCGATGCACTGGCAGTGCTGGATATGCCGGTTGAGCCGGGTGGGGAGACACAGCTTGAGCTTCTGCTCAACAGCGGGGATGGCGGAGCGGGTTTCCATAATGCCTTCTATCCGCTTCTCAGGGAACGATCGTTTGCCCCGGATGATCCGGTGCAGTATAATGCGACCATCTCATACCGGGTTGTTGCTGATGATAGGGTGAAACAGCTGGCTTTTACCAGTTCTGCAGATCATACGGCTAGTGCCCCCTACACAGGCTATGATCCGGCAATCCGGGTGACTAGATGGGTGCATCTGGATTCCATGCATCCTTTTCACCCTCCGGTTCCTAAGAGAGAGCAGATGGTACTTCTGGAGGTGATCCTGTGGCGGGGATGAACGATGACGGGCAGTGGATCGTCCTTATGGGATTTCTGATCAGCATCGCCCTCCTCTTCCTGATGGTGATCATCAGCCAGGCGACACTGGTCGGGCAGACAACGGCAGAAGGGGTGCTTGAGTTCCCAAAACATGAGATCCGGGATCTCAGGGGAGAAGTGTTCCGATCAGCAGAGCTGGATGAAGGTGCCTGGGATCTTATTCGTGAAGATATACGACGTATATCATTGGAAAAGAATCATGCTATCGTTGATCTCTCGCGATCCCCGATCATGGTTGGTGTTCAGCCTGCCATGATGGTGACGATACGGTTCAATAATGGAGTATGTGAGTATGAAGAGACATTCCTCGTCTGATGCGGTTGCAAACCTGATCGGCTACATCATCATCACCGGCGTTTTGATGGTGCTGCTCGTCTCGGTGATGATCCTGGTAAACGATTCTCTGATGGTCAAGCCCGCCGAGCGGTTTACCTATCATAGTTATGTCGATATCGGGAACGGGATGTCTGTTCGGATCGTTGATATCTATACGATTGCACCGGTGAATGGATCAATTGTCTCGGATATTGATATCCCCTATGATGTCCTTGGAGAAGGGTATATCATCACGGTCCGGCGTCAGGGGGTGGATCAGGAGATTCTCGTGAAAGGCGATCGGACAGAGACGGTGATCTCGCTTGCCGGGATCGGGGCGACACGGGCTGTCCGGGGAACGACGACCGGCGGGGGGCTGAACCGGGTGATCTATGATTCAGGGGGTGTCTGATTGATGAAGAATGATGAGGGGGTCTCTGAGGCGATCGGATTCATCCTGATCTTCTCGATAGTTGTGCTTGGGATTGCAATTGTTGTCCTCTATGGCTTCCCACTTCTTGTTACCGGACAGGGGAGTGCTGATATGAGGAATATGGAGCAGACGATGATCGTGCTCCAGAACGATCTGAAATCGATCAGCTACAAGATGGTTCCTTACAAGGAGACGGCATTACAGGTGCAGGGAGGAGTGCTCTTTGTGACGGAGGCATCAGGCACATTTGAGGTGCTGATCGACGGCGATTCGAAGTATAACGGTCAAGTAGGGCAGATCCGGTATGTCTCGGATCTCGATCGTACCAGGATCACCATCGAGAACGGCGCCGTCCTCACCCGCCCCGAGCTTGGCAGCGGATCGGCGATGATCACCGAGCCACGCTGGTATTATGACAACTCATCAAATACCCTGATCCTCTCCTTTATCGAGATAGAAACAGAGAGGGAGCGAGCGCTTGCCGGTGTCGGGAGGATCGAGATGAAGGTTACTGATATCGAGACGACGGAAATCAAGTATCCCCCGGAGATTAATGTGACTGTCAATGTCCGGTACTCCCCCGATCCCGGAGATGACTACTCAGTTGCATGGGGTAACTACATGACCGGGAGGCTTGAGATGACTTCAGATGGAGCGGGCGGCTATCTCCGTTCGAATGTTAAGAGGCTCGTCATAAAGAGAACCGTTATTACCATAACAGGTTTTTAGGTTCAAAAAAGGAGTTCAGAGGTAGTTATGTGCCCTGAGCCAGTCTACCTGGGGTTTGGTGTAGCGATAGATGATGTCGGCCTTTTCATCCTGGAATGACCATGGGATGACGATTAGGATATCACCTTCGCGGATCCAGACACGCTTCTTGATCTTGCCTTTGATCCTGCCCATCCGGGTGACGCCATCGCCACACCTGACACGGATATGGTTTGACCCAAGCATCAGGTCTGCAATAGCAAACTGTTCTTTCAGGCGTCTGTTCGGAATTCGTACACGTACAACCCCTTCTGGTTCTCCGGTTCGTTTATTGTTATCAGTCAGAAAATCTACCTCTTTATCCCCCACGTTGGAATATCATAATGGTGGCCACCAGGCATCCGGCACGCGAGTATCTGCTAAAGTATGGAATCCAGATTTACTTAAAGTATTGCCTTAGTAGGGAGGGGGTGGGGGTTTTGATCTTTTGTTATCAGGAGAAGGATAACCGGTTTGGTATGTAGCATGGTAGCAGTTGATCCGGTACCTGACAGTGATGCAGGTGTCTGAACTCTTTGAAAGGTTGTCTTGGTTTTGCCATCAACCGCAGTTGTTTCCAGAATGGAAATAACTGAATCTTTATCCAATTCACCGGCGATCGGTGTTCGGAGAGAGTGACAATAGCCCAGGTTCGTTCAATCCAGCGCCTGGCGGTTGAAACAAAACTGTTCAAAACCACAAGTTTTCTAATCCCATCGAATTCGATGGGTTTGAAATCCGGGTTGTTGGAGTGCTCCCAGATGTCGAGGAATTCGAGAGTGTTCCGTTTCCGCGATCTCCGGGTGGTGCAGGCTTCCAAAAAAAAAACCCAAACCCTCCATCACCAGTAATCCTCAATGAACCTCTCCGGGTAGACCGGATCCCGGAACCTGACCTTCGCCGGATCGAACTCCTCGGGATCGAATGGCCCTCCCCACCATTCCTTGTAGGATTTGTGCTCTTTATGCCGGGGATTTGCCATGGCACGGAGAAACTCTGCATATCCGCTTACACCCCCGACATCCTCAGGCGGGCAATGGCACCTCCCGTCGATGCACCGGGGATACATACCGTCTCCCTGTCGTGGAAGCTCCTCCTCAAAGATGACCCTGTGATGCCAGTCATCTCCGAAATCATATTCATACAGGGCCGTCCTGCCGGGCTTCCGGAAATACCACCTGATCTTCTCCTTCCGTTCATCGTAACAGACCACCTGGCCTTCCGGCAATTCGTTTGTCATATCGGTGATCAGCTTTTCTTCTCCGCTATATGGATCCCTGATAAGGAAATCATGGAGGTGATAATCCTCCCATCCAAACGAATCGACGATGGCATAGTGGAGATCACGGAAACTGCTGGTTGAGGCGATCTGCACCCTCCGCCAGATGGATGGCTTGATCTCAAGGAGTTCGATTTTGAACTGGTAAACCGTTGAAAAGACTCTTCTCATGACGTACCCTCTCTCTGTTCTATGATTCTTCTTTGCGATGATGAATATGGCTGATTCGGTTATTGAATAGATAACTATTTGGCTTTTCTTCCTCAATCTCTCAATCAGAAAGATTGGGATTATTGATTCTAAGAGTTATTCCATCGGAATCGATTATTGTGAGTGGGGGATTTGATATGAGTGGACAATTACTTGATATTTTGAATGATCTCATGAATCTTCCCTCCGAAACCGAATGGGTTGAGTTCAAGGAAGCAAAAACAGATTACGACTCCGATAAGTTAGGTCGGTATTTCTCTGCATTGAGCAATGAGGCGAATCTCAATAATAAAGAGTCAGGCTGGCTTGTCTTTGGGATAACCGACTCCCTGCCACGAAGAGTTGTTGGAACGAACTATCGAAGTACCCCACCTGGTCTTGAGAGGCTGAAAACAGAAATTCAAAAGGGAACAAACCATCTGTTAACCTTTACCGCAATTCATGAACTGAATCACCCGGATGGTCGGGTGATCCTGTTTGAGATTCCACCGGCCCCCCGAGGTATTCCCACCATGTGGAGGGGTCGAACATTTGGTCGTACTCATGAATCCATTGACCTTCTTTCGATTGCTGAGATCGATAGGATTCGGAATAACAAACCCATTGACTGGTCTGCTGAGGTTATTGAGAATGCCACATTCGACGATCTTGATCAGGAGGCGATTGCATTTGCCCGTGATGAATACAGGAACAAGCACTCCCAATTATCTAATGAGATAGATCGATGGTCTGACAGGGAGTTCCTGAATCGAATCGGGCTTATTTTTAATGGAGGGATCACTAATGCAGCGATCATTCTCCTTGGCAGGAGTGAATCAACGCATCATCTCTCTCCTCTGGTTGCTCAGATCACCTGGATATTAAAGGATGCAGCCGGTATCGAGAAAGATTATGCCCATTTTGGTCCTCCGTTTATCCTCGCAGTTGATCAGGTCTTTGCCAGGATCCGAAACCTCACCTATCGGTATATGACCGATGAGACCCTTTTTCCCATCGAATTGTCGCAATATGATCCCTGGGTGATGAGGGAGACGCTCCATAATTGTATTGCACATCAGGATTATCTTCAGGCGGCACGGGTTTCAGTTGTTGAAGGTGAAGATTACCTGCTTTTTACCAATCGAGGCACGTTCATCCCCGGCTCTATTGAATCTCTCATCACAGGAGATAGACCACCCGACTATTATCGAAACCAGCTCCTCGTAGAAGCGATGGTGAAACTGAACATGATTGATACGGTCGGAAGTGGCATCAAACGGATGTTCCGGTCACAGAGAGAGCGCAACTTCCCGCTTCCTGACTACGATCTGACCGATCCCACAAGAGTCAGTGTGCGTATCACTGGTAAGGTAATTGATCCTAGATATACCCGGATGCTGATTCGGCATAAAGATCTTGATATGCTGGATGTCATTGCCCTTGATAAAGTTCAGAAGGGATATCGTCTCTCGGATTCAGAGGTAAAATCCCTTAGATCAAAGAAACTGATTGAAGGGCGACGCCCGAATCTTTATGTTTCAGAAAAGGTCGCTGTTGAAACTGATACAAAGGAGGATTACATCAGGAAACGCTCCTTTGATAAACAGTATTTCAAAGATATGGTTATTGAATATCTGAAAAAGTACGGAGAAGCGGATCGAAGAACAATTGAAAAACTATTGCTGGGTAAAGTATCGGATGCATTAACTGAAGAACAGAAGCGTCAGTATATCAAAGATCTCCTTAAGGATATGCGCAAAAGGGGGATTATAGAGACGATTGGAAAAACCCGTGGTTCACGTTGGATTCTCGCATCAGAATATCGATTATGATTATGGGGAATCCATTTCTCATTATCTTCTTATCATTGGGAGTATTGGGGGTTAATTGGGGAAATTTAAAACATATTTTGGGCTAATATCCAGAAAATAATCCGAATAAACCGCATTTTTTAACTATTCGCCCTAGTGTAATTGGGGAAATATACGATGATTGTGAAGTTATTTTGGTTCTCAATTTGCCACCCCGCTCCCCCAAAAGATCCCCCCCCTCCCCAAGTATCTTCTCTCATGAACGCCCCATCTTTTCCCATGGCAGTTAAGGTGTTTTTCGTCTCTTCCGAGGCGGGATGTTGTGGCGAGAGCCTCCAGGCAAAGTGCCTGCGGCTCCTTGATGAGGCAGGGTTGAATGAGAAAATCCCCGAGCAGGGGCTTGTTGCCGTGAAGACCCATTTTGGTGAAGAGGGGTGCGACAGCTTCGTCTCGCCCCTCTATATCAGGCAGGTTGTTTCGAAGGTGAAGGAGGCGGGCGGGGTGCCGTTTGTGACCGATACAAACACCCTCTACCGGGGGATGAGGCATGATGCTGTTTATCACCTGGCGCTTGCGATCAGGCACGGATTTGGGTCTGAGGTGATCGGCGCCCCGGTCTTCATCGCAGATGGCCTGCGGTCAAAGAACGATATCGTGGTGGAGATTCCTGGCGTGCACCTGAAGGAGACCCGGATTGCTGCTGGGATTGCTGATGCGGATGCTCTGATCGTCGTCTCGCATGTGAAAGGCCATGCGGTTGCCGGGTTTGGGGGGGCGATCAAGAACCTCGCGATGGGGTGCGCCTCAGCTGAAGGGAAACGGGAACAGCACCGTGCGATGCCCGCAATCGTCAGGGAAGATGACTGCGAGGGGTGCGGGGGCTGCGTCTCGTCCTGCCCCGAAAAGGCGATCGCCTTTGAAGGTGCCGCCAGAATTGATCCCGACAACTGTATCGGGTGCGGTATCTGCGTTGAGACCTGCCCTGAATCTGCAATCTACTTTGATTACGTCCGTGATGCCGCACATCTCTCGGAACGTCTTGCCGAATATGCCCTCGGTGCCGCCTCCCTCTTCCCGGAGAAGGTGCTGTACCTGAACTTCCTCCTCAGGATTACCCCCGACTGCGACTGTGCCCCCTTCAGCGACCGGCCGATCGTCCCGGATATCGGGATACTCGCCTCAGCCGATCCGGTGGCAATCGATGCCGCAAGCCTGGATTTAATCGACGGCCAACAGGGGTTTGCCGGAACCCGGCTTGCCACGCACCATGCTCCCGGCGAGGATAAGTTTGCAGGAGTCTGGCCTGAGATCCCGATCAGGACACAGATCCGGCATGGAGAGAAGATCGGCCTTGGTACATCAGAGTACGAACTGATCCGGATCTAATCGCTTCGGGAGAGATACTCCCGCATAATCTTTATAGCGCAGTAATCGCCGCACATCGAGCAGGGGCCGGAATCAGGAACCCGTGCACTGAGCCGCTCGGGATCGATCGCCTCTTCGATCTGGCCCTTCCAGTCGAGCTCTGCCCGGCATGCCGAGAGTGCTGCATCGAGATCATCTGATCCCAGCCTGACGGTATCGCCGATATGGGCGGCAATCTTAAAGGCGATCAGCCCCTCCTTCACCTCTTCCTCTGTCGGGAGGCCGATATGCTCAGCCGGGGTGATCGCACAGAGATAATCTGCACCCGCAGAGACTGCAACGGATGCCCCGATTGATCCTGCGATCTCATCGTGGCCGACTGCCCTGTCTGTGGCAAGGGGCCCTGCAACAAAGAGGGGATAGGGAGATGCATCCTTGTAGAGCCTGACACAG
This sequence comes from Methanocalculus pumilus, assembly GCF_055382585.1. Taxonomy (NCBI): domain Archaea; kingdom Methanobacteriati; phylum Methanobacteriota; class Methanomicrobia; order Methanomicrobiales; family Methanocalculaceae; genus Methanocalculus; species Methanocalculus pumilus. The sequence goes on from NZ_AP042393.1 coordinate 135,505, forward strand.
ACGGGGATGCGGTCTATCCTGACATGGCCGCCACAGCCTTCCACGATCACCTGGACGCCATGCTGATGGCAGCGGTCTGCAATCCCGATATTCTGCTTCCGCTCAACTGCGGCGGCGGCATCCCCGCCATCCACGATACTCCCCCCCCGCATGGTATTTCCGAGTGAGATAATGATCTCATGCTTCCTGGCAATCTCCATCACCTCGTCAAAATATTCGAGGAACGGATTTTCACGCCCCGAATGAAGCATGTATGCGGCGGTCATGGATCCGCCTTTTGAGACAACACCGAGTACCCTCTGGCTCCTTCCGAGTGCTTCGAGGGTCTTTTTGTCAGTCATGTGGAGGACACAGGAACTCACCCCTTCTGCTGCATGGCTTCTGAATGTATCAAGAATGAAATCCCCATCCAGGCAGTCTATCCCCCCGGCATCCACGACTGCCTGGTAGATAGGAACAGTTGTCAGGGGGAGTGCCGTCTCCCTCAGGATCGCGGCCCGGATCTCCCTGATATCTCCCCCCATCGAGAGATCGGTTAAGGTGTCTGCTCCATATCGTTCGGCAATTGATGCCTTCGCGAGCTCGGCCGAAAGATCCGATCGAGCTGTTGAGGTGCCGATATTGACATTCACTTTTGCAGAGAATCCCCTGCCGATCCCAACAGCCCTCTTCCCGCCAACCATAACCGTGGCACTGCCATTCGCGATATGCTGTAGGAGAGGATCCAAATCGAGCCCTTCTCTCTCTGCTGCGGCTGTGACGGCTGGAGGTATCTTTCCTTCTGTTGCATCTTCAATAATAGTCCCCATCTGATGAAACTCCGGGCTTTGCTTGTACTATGTCTGAATCCAATCAACAATGAAGGTAGCCTATCAGGATGAGCTCTTCTCTACAGGAGGAGACCAGAACACCTGCTTAGTCTTGTATCCTGTATCGCCCTTCCGGCACCCGGATCTCAAAACGTGCCCCTTTACCTGGAATTCCGGTTTCATGGATGGTGATATTGGTGATTCCGAGGATCTCGCGGGAGAAGAAAAGCCCAAAACCGGTATTCTTGCCAAAACTATGGGCAAATATCTTCTCTTTATGAGCTTCCGGAATGCCTTCCCCGTCATCTTCCCAGAGTATGACGAGATCGCCTTCCTCTCTCCTGCAATGAATTTTGATCCCGGTTGCACCCTCTGAATGCCGGATCGTGTTGTCATAGAGGTTAGAGAAGACCTTCTCTGCCATGAGATCTGCATAGATCGATATCTCCTGGCAGTCACTCCTGATTGGAATGTCGCCTTGTGGAATCTTTCTTATCAGATCATGGAGTGAAAGCCATTGCGGCTCCTTCACGCCGAGCTCCTCGTACTGGTCGGTGAAGTCGATCTGCCGCCTGATGTTCTGGGATGCTCCCATAATCCTGTCGGTATAGTATCTCTCCTCTGGATCACCCCTCTCATCCACGCTACATTGTAGTATTCCAAGGTAGCCGATGATCATGGTGATCTCGTTTAAGATATCATGGCGGGTAATACTTGAGAGGATCTGGAGCTTCCGCTGTGCGAGAGAGAGGGCTTCGGCTGCTGCCTTCTCCTCTGTGATATCCATCCCGAAGATGATGGCTCCATCGGGATCTCCGAACTCATTATAGACCGGGCAGCCCTTCAGGTGGAAGATCCTCCCGTCCGGAAGCGTGACATCACCCTCCTCGATCCTGCCTGTTTCGAATGTTCTGAGCACCGGACAGTCCCCGCACCCAGAGTCATTCTCCCGCCATATCTCCTGGCAACGGGATCCGATGAAATCATTTGGCTTCTTTTGGGCAGAGGCTGCTGCCACCCTGTTTGCGTACCTGATGGTATAATCGGAATTGATGTAGGTGAGCATCACCGGCATCGCATCAAGAATGGTCGCCTTCTCCTCCTCAGACCGCCTGAGTTTCTTCTCCATGGCATGCTTGTACAATGCCATCTCGATGGTGGTCTTCAGCTCCTGTTCCCGGACCGGTTTCAGGATATACCCGTATGGCTCGGTCTTTTTTGCCTCTCTGATATAGTCGTCATTTGAGAAGGCAGTCAGGTAAATGACGGGGATTTCACTTCTGGCTTTGATCTCAACTGCCGCGTCAATGCCGGTTCTCCTGCCTGCGAGCCTGATATCCATCAGGATCAGATCAGGCATCTCTTCCATCGCCTTTTGGACTGCGAGCTCTGCATTTGGAGCGATCCCACAGACGGAATATCCAAGATTCGTCAGATGCTTTCTGATTGCCATCGCGGTGACGGCTTCATCCTCAACGATCAATATCCTGGCAGTACTCATCAGTCTCTTCTCTCCAATGAAAACCCCTAAATGAATTTACTATTTATGATGGATCTTTTTTTATAAAAGATCTTGTGATCAGAGATCGTTGCTGGTTTTTCCAACCGAATGGTGAATAGCATTATTCATGTAATGGCCCGGAATGATAAATTCACGATCATGCTGCTCTCTCAAAACGCCCTTTCCAGACCCTGATCTCAAACCTCGCCCCCTCGCCGGGTATGCCGTTCTCGGTGATGGTGGTTCCGGTGATCCCAAGGATCTCGCGGCTGAGGAAGAGCCCAAAACCGGTATTCTTCCCAAATCCCCGCTCAAATATCTTCTCTTTCATCTCCTCAGGAACACCCGGGCCGTCATCCTCCCAGATGATCAGAAGATCCCCGTCATCTGGCTTGCAGTGTATCAAAATCCCGGTTGCTCCTTCTGCATGCCGGAGGGTGTTGTCATAGAGGTTTTCAAAGACCTTCTCAATCATCGGGTCTGCAAAGATCCGGACTTCCTGACAGTCATTCTGGATTGGGAGTTGTTGCTGAGATACTGTGTTGATCAGGCTGGTGAGCTGAAGCCATCTGGGCTCATCGATCCCGAGGTTCTCGTACTCCCGTGTGAACTCGATTGCACGCTGGATGTTTTTGGATGCAGTCTTGATACGATCGAGGTAGTGAGCCTGTGTTTCATCGACACTCATCCCTTCCGCGAACTCAAGGAAACCGAGGACGGTGGTGATATGATTGAGGATATCATGGCGGGTGATGCTCGAAAGGATCTGGAGCTTTTCGCTGGTCAGCCTGAGTGCATCCTCTGCTTCCTTCTGCCTGGTGATATCCATCCCGAACTCGATGATCCCTTCGAAGTTCCCGTCATCATCATAGACCGGGCAGCCCTTCAGATGGAAGATTCGCCCGTCCGGGATCTGCACCTCCCCCTCCTCGATCCTATTGCTCGTCAGTGAGCTGATCACCGGGCATTTCTCGCAGGCGTCTGTCCGCCCATGCCATATCTCAAAGCAGTGACGTCCGATCAGATCCTGCTGGCTCATTCCGACAGATGCGGCCGATGCCAGGTTCGCATACCGGATGGTCAGGTCGGGGTTTAAGTATGCGAGCATCACCGGCATTGAATTGAGGACGGTGGATTTCTCCTCTTCCATCTGTCTGAGCGCCTCTTCTGCGGCTTTCCGTTCGCTGATATCACGGACCACCGAGAGGATGAGGGTTTCATCCGGATGCCTGATGACGCGTGAGCTGACCTCAACCGGGAACGTTGAGCCATCTTTTCTCTTATGATCGGACTCGAATATGGAATGCCCCTGCTCCAGGAGCTCCTGCATTCTATCCGGTGCCTCGCGGATCGCCTTCTCCCCGGCGATATCGATGACGGTGAGCCCGAGCAGCTCTTCCCGTGTATAGCCGAGGCTCTCGCATGCCCGTCCGTTCACCTCGTTGAATTTTCCGGGCATGCCGTCTGCATCGATCTCATGGAGGAAGATCGCATCGCCTGCCGCCTCAAAGAGTGTGAGGTATCGGTCCTTTGTGTCAGTGATGATCTGCTGCGCTGAATACAGCTCATCGACATGGGATCTGATCTCCTCTTCAGATGCCAGCAGCTCTTCGTTTGTTGCCGTCAGCTCGTCATTTGACAGGCTGAGCTGCGTGGCAAGCTCGGCTCTCTGCATCGAGAGGTAGGTGATCACGCCTGCGATCAGGATGAATAAGAGCACCCTGATGGCCGCCCCCTGCAGAAGGGCGGGATCGGCGGTTGTTGCGGCAAAGAGGATGAAATAGAGTCCGGCAAGCAGGATGGAGAAGAGAAGCCCGCGTTTGTAATAGTAGACACACGCGATGATGATCGGGATATAGAAGAGGTTCTGGTGGATGATGAACCAGCCGATTGAGAGGGAATAGAGGGTGATGATGATACAGATCGCTGTCGTTATAGTGAGGGCGATAAAGGGTATGCTCTTTGACTGATTGCTCACCATGATACTCCGTATTTCTTATAAAACAGGGTAGGGAGCGTGTCGGCTTAATACTACGCCTGATTGCCTCGCTGCTGTGTTCATTCGTTCTGATGAGTGCACACCACACACTTTGTTAAAATTCAAAAATATTTATCACCCCTCATTCTATTCAAGACCAAATAGGTGTGTTTAAGTAAGCGTATCTCGTATCCTCATACGATGTGGTGTTATGAATAGCCGTATTCTTATTATTCTCTGTGGGGCGGTGCTTCTTTCCCTCCTTGCAGTTGCCGGATGTACGACAGATGCCCCGGCTGCCGGCTCTTCCGAATCGGAGATCACCGTCACCGATGGATTCGGGAGATCTGTTCCTGTACCATACCCGGTTGAGAGTATCCTCTGTTCGGGATCAGGCGGTCTCCGGTATGCCGTGTACCTGGAGAGCACTGACAGGATCATCGGTGTAGACAGCCAGGATAAGAATTATCGGGAGTTAGAGGGGAGGCCCTATGCTCTCATTCATCGCGATTATCTGATGACCCTCCCCCTCTTTGGGGAGCTGCGTGGAAAGGATGATCCCGAGAAGATCATTGCACTCAACCCTGATCTCGTCTTCAAGACCGGCTCAACCGGATCCTCCTATGCCACAAGCGGTCCCGAAGCAGATACGCTCCAGCAGAAGACCGGGCTGCCGGTCGTTGCGTTCCCCTATGGCTCCCTCAGAAACGATGCCGAGAAGGAAGAGATGGTAACTGCCCTCCGCCTGATGGGAACGGTTCTTGGCAGAGAGGATCGGGCTGAAGCGGTGATCGCCTATATCGAAGATACGATGGCGGATCTCGAATCACGCACCGGCGATATCCCGGTAACAGAACAGAAGCGGGTTTATATTGGCGGTGTCAGCAGTGCCGGAAACCAGGGCATCATCTCAACCGAGCCTGCATATCCCCCATTCCTCTGGGTGCATGCGGATAATGTCGCGGGTGGCCTTGGGATTGGACATGCCGATGTTGCAAAGGAGGCCCTTGTGGACTGGGATCCCGAGTATCTTTTCATCGATGTGAATACCATGACCTTGGATGATGAAGGTGCAATCGGGCAGCTGAAGCATGATCCCGCACTGAAAGGGCTCACTGCGGTGAAGGAAGGCAGGGTCTATGGAGTCCTCCCGTACAACTTTTATAATGTGAATCACGGAACTGTGCTTGCAAATGCATATTTTGTCGGGAAGGTTCTCTATCCCGACCGGTTTGAGGATATCGATCCGGCAGAAAAAGCAGATGAGATCTATTCCTTCCTGCTGGGAGAGCCGGTCTTTGAGCTCATAAACAGCCAGTATGGAAACCTCGGGTTCTCACAGATACAGATCTGATCCCCTCTCTTCTTTTTCCACTCAGGACTCTGGTCTCTCTCAGATCCGCCTGCTTATGGTTCGTGCATGAAGCCTGATCGCAACAGCGGTGAAGAGTACGGAGAACACCGCCAGTGCCGCGAAGTTGACGAACAGCGGAAAAGTCTCTGTTCCCATGATGCAGTAGCGGGCGATATCAGTGAAATAGGTGAGGGGTGAGCATACCGCAAGTACCTGCCCTGCGAATGGCAGCTGCTCCACCGGGATGAAGACGCCGCTGATGAAGATGAGCGGGAACTTCAGGAGGGAGGAGAGCATCATGATGTTTGATGGCACATTCGTCGCCGGTGTCGAGAGGAGGAGTCCGAGCGCCGAGAAGCAGATCGAGGCGAGGATGATCCCGGCTGCGAGTATGAAGGGGTGGAGAGGGATGATCCCGAAGATCACCCCGATTCCAATCGGGACTACGGTGATTCCAATCCCGAAGATAACAGAAGCAAACATATCCCCTGCGATCAGGGTCTTCATTGTCACCGGGCAGGCGATCAGCCGCTCTAAGGTCCGTGCCTGGGCTTCCCAGGGCTGGATCACAGGCGAGACAGCGGTTGCCGTGAAGAAGATCGTCATCGCTAAAAGCCCCGAGATGAGAAAAGGCATCGACAATCCCCGGTTTCCGGCTGCAAATGCCAGGAAGAGGAAGAGCGGCATGAAGAGTCCGAAGATGACAACCGGCCCTTTCGCATAGTAGATCCGGATATCCTTCTTCGCAATCGCAAAGGCCCGTTTTGCCTGTTCGGTGATGTTCTCCGGATTCATGTGGAATCAGCTCCCGTGAGCCTGAGGAAGGCTTCATCCAGTGTTGGTGCCAGCGTCCTGAGCATCTGAATCGTAACTCCCTTTTCTGCTCCGTATGTGGAAATAGCGTGGATGGTGGAATCGACATCCCCTGTCATGATCACCCATTTATCCCCCTCCCGGCGGGCGGACTCGATCCCCGGGAGAGTAGCGAGATCCTCAGCCGATCCGGCCGGATCGAAACTGACCTCGATGGTATGCAGCCGTTCTATCGCCATCTTCAGCCGCTCGGGCGAGTCGATGGCAGCTATCTGCCCCCTCCGCATGATCGCGATCCGGTTGCAGAGCTGGTTTGCTTCTCCCATGTTATGGGTCGTGAGGAAGATGGTGGTGCCGCCATCATTCAGCTCCCTGAGCATGTGTGTGATCAGGTGGGTGCTCTGGACATCAAGTCCGGAGGTCGGCTCGTCAAGGAAGAGGAGATCCGGTTCATGGAGGAGTGCCATGGCAAGGATCAGCCGCTGTTTCATCCCTTTTGAAAAGCCCTGCACCTTCTGATCGCGCCGTTCAAGCAGGCCGAGGTTTTGAAGGAGTGTTTCTGCCCGCTCCTCCGCATACCGCCGCGGGACGCCATAGAGCTCTCCCATCAGCATCAGGTTCTGCCAGGCAGAGATGTCGGTATAGGCATTTGCGGTTTCAGGCACCACCCCGCATCGCTGTTTTGCCCGGATCGGGGAAGATACGATATCGTGGCCGAAGATCACAGCAGATCCGCCGTCCGGCTGCATCACCCCGGTGAGCATCCTGACAGTCGTCGTCTTCCCTGCACCATTTTGGCCGAGGAATCCGAATATCTCTCCTCGTGCAACCGAGAACGAGATCGAGTCAACTGCGACGATATCGGAGAAGGTCTTCCTGAGATCTGTTGCGATGATCGCGTCTTCCTGATGATCTGTATCTGGCATTCGTCTCTCCACCGTATCTGCCCTTACTGTATTTCTTTTAGTGGGTGCTTGCTGATTATAGTTTTTTTCAAAATTATTTTACAATATTCAATTAATGTAACACAAAACACTATAAAATTACAAATAGGTATGTTAAAATAATCCCTATTACAATTTTCTTGTGATGTGATGTTATGAAAAATCGCATGTTTTGTATCATATCTGGAGTGCTTCTCATTGCACTCCTCGCAGTTGCGGGATGCGTCGGTGAAGCCGGCCCCTCCGCTGATCAAACGGCTGAGCAAAAAGAGATGACCCTGACCGACGGTTTCGGCCGGATCGTGACGATCCCGCAACCCGTAGAGAGCGTCCTCTGTTCAGGCTCAGGCACGCTCCGGTACCTTGTGTACCTCCAGGGTGAGGATCTGGTTGCCGGTGTCGACAGCATCGAGAAGCAGGGAAGGGAAGTTGAAGGGCGTCCCTATGCACTGGTGCACAGTAGCTGGCTGAAGGATCTCCCGCTCTTTGGTGAGTACCGTGGAAAGGATGATCCCGAGAAGATCATCGCCATCGGCCCTGATCTCGTCTTCAAAGGAGGATCAAGCGGGACTGCATATGGCACAAGTATTGCTGAAATAGATGATCTCGAGAGTAAAACCGGTGTTCCGGTGGTCGGGTTTGCCTATGGTTCGCTGAGAAACGAAGCCGAAAAAACCGAGATGTACACCGCCCTCCGGGTGATGGGCAAAACGATCGGACACGATGCCCGTGCCGAAGAGGTGATCGCATACATTGAGGCGACGATAGCTGATCTTGAGGCGCGTACCGGTGATATCTCTCCTGAAGAACGGAAGCGGGTCTATGTCGGGGGAGTAAGCTATGCAGGGGCTCAGGGTATTATCTCCACAGAACCGGCATATTCCCCATTCCTCTGGGTGCATGCAGATAATGTCGCATCCGGCCTCGGGACAGCACATGCCGATGTTGCAAAAGAGGCGATCGTGGACTGGGATCCCGACTATATCTTCATTGATGCGGGTACAACCCGGATGGATAATGAAGGCGCTGTCGGGCAGCTGAGGGATGATCCGGCTCTCAAGGGGCTCTCTGCCGTGAAAGAGGGACGGGTGTATGGAGTGCTTCCGTACAATTTCTATAACACCAACTATGAAACTGTCCTTTCAAATGCCTACTATATTGGCAAGGTGCTCTATCCCGACAGGTTTGAGGATATCGATCCTGTAGAGAAGGGTGAGGAGATCATGGCCTTCTTCGTCGGAAAACCGGTCTTTTCCGAGCTGAACAGCCAGTTCAACAACTTCGGATTCCATCCTGTATCGATCTGAGAAAAGATCTCCCTATCTCCCCTCTTTTCGTGCAATGGTGTCTTCAGTGGTTCTCTTCTTCCTTCGGATCCGATTCATCAGGGAGCGTACTGCTGTAAAAAGTGCCGCGGGCGCCCCGGTATGACCTGATCTCTTCTGCCTTCTCAAGATCACGCAGAATCTTCGCCACCTCGCCGCCGGACATGCCGGTGAGTGTAATAATATCCTCAATTGTCGAGGGCCGGCGGGAGAGCATCGCGCTGATCATCTCTTTCTCCTCCCCCAGTACGCCCGCTGATCCCGAAACCGGCGGTGAAAGGTTGATGATCTGAGTGATCTCTTCTCCAAGGAGCAACCGTATCCTGTTGAGGTCGGTTTCAGATGCCGCCTTCACCCAGCTCTCCGGGGCGGGGCGGTCGAGCGTGTTCAGCTGTACGCGATCGGGATTGATCGTTTTGATTGCGTCACTGAGCAGGGCGAGCTCTTCATCTGTCGTATTAATCCCCGGAATGATGAAGACCTCAAGCCAGATCTCACCCCGGTACTCCCGCCTGAACTCTTCCATCCCTTTGATGATTGCGTCGATCGAGAGGGATGGATGGGGGCGGTGGATCGCTTCAAATGTCTCCTGTTTTGCCGAGGTGAGTGTGGGTATCACCCGGTCTGCTGCCATCAGCTCTCCCCTCACATCCGGGCGGGTGAGGAGGCTCCCGTTTGTGAGAACACTGATAGTGTATGCAGGAAACTCCTTTTTTACCATCGCAATCACGTTTCCAAGTGAGAGTGAGAGGGTCGGCTCACCTGATCCGGCAAAAGTGACCGAGTCGAGATCCGGGCTTGTGGAGAGGAGGCTCCTGAGTTCTTCCATCACCTCGTCTTCTGGGATGAATGCGGCCCGCTGAACCGTCTGCATGGTGGTCTCCCCGCATTCGCAATAGACGCAGTTGTATGAACAGGTCTTATACGGGATGAGATCGATCCCAAGCGATCTGCCGAGCCGGTGCGATGCTACCGGGCCAAAGATATGCCGATATTTCATCTGCTCCTCCTGCCTCTGGTGACTTGGGGTTCTCCTGAGATAACTGCTTCTTTTGCTGCATGGTATGTAACGGCCTTTCGCCATTTTTTCACCAAAATATGCTAATTATTGCTTATTTTCCAGTAAATGCCGTATGTTGGTTACAGAGACATACTCGATTCATAACAAATTCAAAAAGGATATTCTTATTTAGTCCTTTATCCTACATTGATCTGAGGGAGTATAATGAATATTAAAATTCGTATTAAATTACTCCATAACCAACCAGCCGGACTCCGGGGCATCTCCGGCACAATACAGGCAGAGATCAGGGGTGGATAATCCATTGCATTTCGCAGATGGCGAGCTCCCCGAAGATTACCAGAAATATACCCGCCGGAAGGTTCTCTGGATACTTGGTGGGATTCTCGCCCTCTTCTTCATGCTCATCCTCTCGATCTCGGTCGGGGCTGTACACATTCCTCCCTCTGAGGTCTTTCTCACACTGATCGGCCAGAACCTCACCGACAAGTGGGATCGGATCATCTGGAATATCCGGCTCCCCCAGGCGCTTGCGGCGATCATCTGCGGAGCGGGGCTTGCGGTTGCCGGGGTTGCGATGCAGTCGATACTGAGAAACCCGCTTGCCTCCCCTTTTACCCTTGGTATCTCAAATGCGGGTGCGTTTGGTGCGGCGGTTGCTATCATCTTCCTTGGCACCGGCAGGATGACCTCGACGACTGCGGGTGCGGTGATCATCAATAATCCCTATGTAACAACCATCTGTGCCTTCATCTTCTGCATGCTCGCAACCGTTGCGATCATCGCGATCGCAAAGATCAAGGCTTCATCGCCGGAGGTCGTGATCCTCGCCGGTGTCGCACTCTCCTCGCTCTTTACCGCAGGGGTGATGTTCCTCCAGTATTTCTCAGATGATGCACAGCTTGCCGCGGTTGTCCACTGGACATTCGGCGATGTCGGGCGTGCCGGATGGTCTGAAGTCTACCTGATGGGGGCGGTTGTGATCGTTGCCTGTATCTACTTCATCGCAAACCGGTGGAACTACAATGCGATGGATGCCGGTGACGAGACGGCAAAGGGGCTTGGGGTGAATGTCGAGCGGCTCAGGAATGTCGGCATGATCGTTGCTGCCCTTGTCACAGCTGTCCTCGTCTCGTTCCTCGGCGTGATCGGTTTTGTCGGGCTTGTCTGCCCGCATATGGTCAGGCGGATCATAGGCGACGAGCAGCGGTACCTGATTCCGGGTTCAATTGTGATGGGTGCCCTCCTCCTCCTCGTATCTGATACCGTTGCCCGGCTGATTGTCGCACCCTATGTCCTCCCGGTTGCCATCCTGACGGCGTTCATGGGTGCTCCGGTCTTCATCTACCTGCTGCTCCGGGGGTATCACCGATGATCCTCAATGTTGATGAACTGAAGTTTATGTACCGGAACAAGGGGATCCTCGACGAGATCGCCTTCTCCATCAACGAGGGCGAGATTGTTGCGATCCTCGGCCCAAACGGCGTCGGGAAAACGACCCTCCTCAAGTGCTTAAACCGGATCCTTGTCCCGAAGCAGGGTGCAGTCTCTGTCTGCGGCGATATGATTGATTCGCTTGAACTGATGGAGATAGCACGGCGGATCGGCTATGTTCCCCAGCGGGTGGAGACCGGCAGATTAACCGGCTTTGATGCCGTCCTCCTTGGCAGGAGGCCGCATATCGGGTGGAATGTTTCTGAGAAGGATCTCCGGATCGTCGAGGCGGCATTCCGGACATTTGGGATCGAGCGGCTCCGCCTCCACTACATCGATGAGATGAGCGGAGGCGAACTCCAGATGATCGCGATTGCACGGGCGTTTGTCCAGGAGCCGAAGATCCTTCTGCTGGACGAGCCGACGAGTGCGCTTGATCTGAAGAACCAGATCGAGATTTTGCATCGGATCACCCATATCGTCACAGAGCACAACATTGCTGTCGTGATGACGATGCATGACTTAAATACGGCCCTTCGGTATGCAGATCGGTTCATCCTCTTAAAGGATCAGTCCATCCACACCTGTGGCGATAAGAATGTTATCACAGCCGACGAGATAGAGGCGGTTTACGGCGTCCCGGTGATGATCGGGGAGCTTGAAGGGGTTCCTTGTGTCATCCCCCGATGCCTCTGCAACGGAAATGGGAATGGAAAGAAAACGAAGATACCAACAGAGAAAGAAGGTAGTACTTATGTGTGAAACTCATGATCACCAGATGATGTCGTCGGGAAAATACCCGGCATTTGAAGAGTGTGTGAAATTCCATGGCCACTCATGCCCCGGCCTTGCAACCGGATACCGTGCCGCCCTTGCCGCAATGCAGGCGCTTTCTGTTGCCCGCCCCTATGATGAGGAGCTTGTAACAGTTGCCGAGACCAATGCCTGCGGTGTTGACGCAATCCAGCTTGTCACCGGCTGCACTGCCGGGAAGGGAAACCTGATCATCCATGATTATGGCAAGCATGTCTTCACCTTCTATTCCCGTGAGAAGAACAGAGCGGTGAGGATCCTGATCAAGAACCGCGATGCGCCAGACAGGGAAGAGATGGATGCCCTGCGGAAGAAGGTCTTCTCCGGCACTGCGACTGAGCCTGAAGAGAAGCGGTTCTATGAGCTGATGGCAGAGGCAACCGACGCAGTGCTCGCCATCCCGCAGGACGAGATCCTCACCGTCACCGAGGTTTCGTTCAATCCGCCCGAAAAGGCCCGAATCTTTACAACTGTCATCTGCCCGGACTGCGGGGAGCCGGTGGCGGATGCAAAGATGCAGACGGTGAATGGGAAGACTGTCTGTGCCACCTGTGCTCTGCCGAAAACAGAATAAATCACTTTTCTTCTCCCAATTTTGCAGGCCGGAATTTTGTTCGTCCATATCAAAAATACTATATCCTCTCCTGCCCTCTCTCTCCTGTGGTATGATGTTTGAGAAAACATTCATGTATGTGGGGCTTGCTGCCCTTCTGGTAATCGCCTGTTTTATGGCCGGGTGCATGGGATCTGATGGTACCGGTAAAGAGGAGACGATTGTGATCGGCGGGAAGCCGTTCAATGAGCAGTATATCCTTGCCCATATGATTGCCCTTCTCCTTGAGGAAGAGGGATATCGGACAGATATCCGGTCAGGGATGAATGATGCGACCCTTTTTGAGGGGATCAAAAGGGGGCAGGTTGATGTCTATGTCGAATATACCGGTACTGCCTACTCACAGCTGTTGAAGCTTGAGCCGCCTGAGACGTGGGAGCCGGATTTCGTCTACCAGCAGGTGAAGGACGGCCTTGCAGCAGAAGGGATTGATGTCCTCTTCAGGCTTGGCTTCAGGAACGACTATGCCATCGCAGTCAAAGAGTCATATGCTGACGAGAAGAACCTCAGAACCATCAGCGACCTGGTGCCTCATGCTGAAACCCTCGTCTTTGGATCCGATCTCGTCTTCCATGAACGCGAAGATGGTCTTCCGGGGCTGAAGGAGGTCTATGGTCTCACATTTGCGGATGTCAGACCGATGTCGCCGACCCTGATGTACGAAGCGATCGCAAACGATCAGGTGCAGGCGATCCCGCCATATACCACCGATTCACGGGTCGATCTCTATTCCCTGAGGGTGCTTCAGGATGATAAGGCGGCACTGCCACCCTATGAGACGATGCTCCTTCTGAGATCTGATCTCGCATCAGATGAACGGCTTGTCTCTGCCCTCTCTCTGCTCGATAACCGGATTGATACTGATGAGATGAGGGCATTAAATGCCGAATTTGATAATGACAAGCGTGAAGCCAGGGATATCGCCCGTGACTATCTCAGGAGAGAGGGATTAATCTCCTCCTGATTTTTATTCTGCCATACTCATTCAGGGAGCTGGTGTAATTCTGAAACGGCCGTTTGATCGTATCGATACAATCAATATCCATGGGATAACGAAGAGGTTTGGCGAGACGGTTGCAGTTGATGGGATCAGCCTTGATATCAGGGGTGGCGAACTCCTCATCCTGATCGGGGGTTCAGGGTCAGGGAAGACGACCACCCTCAGGATGATCAACCGCTTAATCGATCCCGATGAGGGGACGATCAGAATCAACGGGATTGATACCCAGACGATCGATGGGATCGTGCTGCGGAAGAATATCGGATATGTGATCCAGCAGATCGGTCTCTTCCCCCACATGACGATCCGTGAGAATATCGGTCTTCTCCCGACAATTGAGGGATGGAGCAGGGGGGAGATCGAATCACGGGTTGCAGAACTCCTCACCCTCGTCCATCTCCCCCCCGATCAGTTCATGGACCGGTATCCAAAGGAGCTCTCAGGCGGTCAGCAGCAGCGGGTCGGCCTTGCCCGTGCCCTTGTAATGAACCCTCCCCTCCTGCTGATGGATGAGCCGTTTGGAGCGCTTGATCCGCTTCTCAGGCGGCAGCTCCAGGATGAGTTCATCGGGATCAAGGAGGATATCGGCAAGACGATCGTCTTTGTGACCCATGATATCAATGAGGCGTTCCGGCTCGGTGATCGGATCGCGATCATGCATGAAGGGCGGATCGTCCAGCTCGGTACTCCGCGGGATCTCATCCTGAATCCGGCAGACGCGATGGTCTCTGATCTCGTAGGATCTGATCGCCTCTTTGGGCATATCGCGTCACTCACCGTATCGGATATGATGGTTCCTGCTTCTCCAATTGTATCAGGAGAGATGCCGGTTCAGTCGGCAATCGAGGTGATGGTACAGAGCGGATCAAAGGTCGCCGTTGTGAGGGAGAGAGCCTCCTCCTTCTCTGTTCTGCAGCTCTCCACCCTTCTCCAGAGGAGGGATGAGGTGAAAACGGTTCTGGGAGCAACAGATCCGCCATTCTTCCTCTCCATGGATGCTTCTCTCCTCTCTGCCCTTGAAGAGATGAAGGCCGCCTCAGTCTCTCTGGGTCTTGTTATGGAGGATGGGGAGCCGGCAGGGCTGCTTCTGCCGGACGATCTGATCAGCCGGCTTGTCTGATAGGGGTTGTTCTGGTGATAGATGAGATCACGGCTGTCTGGATCACCTACCACCTCACCGAACGGACAATAGAGCATCTCTGGATCTTCTCTATTGCGCTTATCGCTGCGATCGCCGTGGGTGTGGCAATCGGACTCCTCCTCTACCGGCAAAGACGGTATGCCCCTCCCGTCTTCTCTTCCCTAAATGCCATTGAGACATTCCCCGATATCGCACTCCTCGTCCTGCTCATCCCGCTTGCCGGGATCGGCACCGTCCCGACGATCATCGCCTGTGTCCTCTACTCGATCCTCCCGATCGCACGGAACACCTATACCGGCCTCATCTCTGTGAGTCCTGATCTCCTTGAGGTAGGCCGGGCAATGGGCCTCTCCGAACGATTCATCCTCCTGAAGGTCAGGTTTCCGCTGGCATTCCCGATGATCGCCGGTGGGATCAGGATCGCGATCGTCTTCACGATGGGGATCGTGACACTCGGCGGTATCTTCGGGGCAGGGGGCCTTGGTGCCCCCCTCCAGACCGGGATCAACCTGATTAGGCCGGATATCATCTTTGTCGCCGGGATCTGGGTTGGGATCCTTGCGGTGATCCTGGATGGCATCGCCGGTGGAATTGAGGCTTCGCTGAAGAGGAGGTTTGGATCATGGTGAGCGATCTCCTGCTGACCCCGATCATCCAGCATATCGTTCTTGCCTATACCGCACTCTTTGTGAGTATCGCGCTTGGTATTCCGCTTGCTATTCTCGCCCTGTACAGCAGGAATCTCCAGAAGATCGTGATGACGCTGGCAAACCTGATGCAGGCGGTACCGACTTTGGCGGTTGTGGCGATAGTGGTTCCCCTGATCGGGATCGGGTTCTGGCCGGCAATTGTTGCGATCATCCTCCGGGCACTCCTCCCAATAATTAAGAATACCTGGATCGGCCTCTCATCTGTTGATCCGGCGCTGATAGCCTCGGCTGAGGGGATCGGCCTCTCGGCATGGGATATCATCCGGTATGTCCGGCTCCCCAACGCCTATCCCGCCATCTTTGCCGGGGTGAAGTTTGCGGCGATCCTGGCAAACAGTGTCGCTATACTGACCGCGATGATCGGGAGCGGCGGACTTGGCTCGCTCGTCTTTGAAGGGCTTGCCGGGGTGAATATGATGAAGATGCTCTCCGGTGCCCTGCCTGCGATCGGAATTGCCCTCTTCCTTGATGCATCGTTTTCGTGGATGGAGAGGCGGCTTCTGCCGCGAGCTGGGGAGAAAGATTTGGAATGAATCATTCTCTCCCGGCTTTCCTCCTTTTGATGAAACCGGGCTTCTCATTGATGCGAAAAAAGTTGAAGCTTACGATGAACTTTTCATCTTCACCGCCAGATCAGATCATATGAAGTTACTTCCAATACTTGCATGCCTCTTTCTGGCAGCGTGCCTCGCGGTTGCCGGATGTGTGGGGGATCAGCAGGGCTCCCCGGATGAACGGGTTGAGCTGGCCCTTCCCGGAACAGAATGGGAACTGACCGCGATTGCGATCACCTCGGTGAACCTTGTTGAGGGAACAACGATCACCCTCGTCTTTGATGAGGAGAGCCTCGGCGGCACTGCCGGGTGCAACCTCTATTTCGGCGGCTACACCCTTGATGGGGACAGAATAGCCATTGATGGGATCGGCTCCACCCTGATGTACTGCGGGGAGGCGGGTGTGATGGAGCAGGAGCATCTCTATCTCTCGCTCCTCGGGGAAGCGGCATCGGCCCGGATTGATGGCGATACCCTGACCCTCTCTGATGCAGACGGGGAACCGAGCCTGATCTTTGCGAAGGTTCCGGAGAAGGCGTCCATTGCTCCTGCCCTGCCGGGGACAGCATGGGAGCTTGGGACGATCAGATCGAAAGATGGAACCGCCTTCTCGGTTCTGAGCGGGACCACAATCTCCCTCACCTTCGAAGAAGAAACACTCAGCGGCTCTGCCGGATGCAACCGGTACTTCGGATCCTATGACGTTTCCGGAGACAAAATTGCAATCTCCGGAATCGGATCGACGAAGATGTACTGTGGTGAAGCAGGGGTGATGGAGCAGGAGCAGCAGTACCTTGCAACACTCGGCGAGATCTCATCATATGAGATTGGATCAGAAACCCTCACCTTCTTTGATGACGAGGGAAATGCCAGGCTGGTCTTCCATCCAAAACCCAATGAAATAACCCTTGAGAGCGGAAAATGGATGCTCGAATCGATCACTGAAGATGGATCGCAGACAACCGTCCTCCAAGACCGTGCAGTGACCGCCATCTTTGATAACGGTTCTGTCGGCGGCACCGGTGGATGCAACAGCTATTCGGCAGCATACGAGGTTTCAGAAGATGGAAGACTGAAGATTGGAACACCGATCCAGACACTGGTCTACTGTATGCCGGAAGAACTGATGGAGCAGGAGAGCAGGTACTTCTCGCTCCTCGCCGATGTGGCAATGTTTAGGATTGATGGCGATACCCTGACCCTCTTTGATACAGAGGGGATAGCAACCCTCGTATTCAGGAGAGCCGCGGAATACTAACTCCCCCCCCCTCTTTCTTTTTTGGCTCATGTACTTTCACCTCCCTCTGATCGCCAATTGAAACCCTCGGGAATACCGGGTAGAGGTTTTTGGAAGAAGAGATGTTGATACACTTTTTTTATACTATGTCATCGCAGATGAGGCTATGATGAACAGAATGACGATTAACGCCGATCCGAGAGTTGATACCATAACCATGCCGGAGAATGTGCGTATCGGGCTCATGCTCCGGGAGCAGCGAAAAAAGTGTTCATTGCATGGATGCAATGAAGAGTTCTTCGGATTTGCGTTCGGCCAGTCACCTTTTCCCATACCAGAGCCGATATCTGATGCCTTAATCGCCAATGCAACGCAGGGCCACTATGTCGATGCGGCCGGCACTCCGGAGGTTCGTGAAGCGATCTCCGGTTTTTATGCACGACACTTCGGTATTGAGGCTGATGCAGACAGGGTGATCGTCGGGAATGGTTCCAAGGAACTGATGTTTCTGATCTTCTCTATGGTGAGCGGTTCAGTCATTCTCCCGTCCCCGTCATGGATCGGATATGCTCCCCAGCTGCGGTTCCTTGGGAAGCCGTACCATATACTCTCCACACGCCCGGAGAACGGCTATAAGATCGATCCACATGATCTCGATAACCTGCTTGAGAATATTGTTGATGGTCAGCATATCCTTCTCCTCAACAATCCCAACAATCCGACCGGGGCGCTCTACAATCATCAGGAGCTGAAAGAGATCACAGATATCTGCCGGAGGAGAGGATGCCTCGTGCTTGCAGATGAGATCTATGCCCTCACAACCTATGAGATCGGGAACTTCGTCTCCATGGGAGTGGTCTATCCTGAAGGCTGCTTTGTGACCGGAGGGCTCTCCAAGGATCGCTCTTCAGCCGGATACCGGTTCGGAGCATGTATCCTTCCATCTTCATGTTCAGAGAAGATGGCCATGGATTTTGCAAAACTCGCTGCAACGCTCTATACGAATATCACCACACCGGTCCAGTATGCAGCAGTGACTGCATACTCCCCAAATCCGGCTATTGAACGATATTTCAAGATGACCCGGGATATTCACCGGATGATGGGTGAATATTTTGCAGCAGCATTCTCCAACATTCCCGGAATAACCACCACCCGGCCGGAGGGTGCATTTTACTTCCTCATGGATATGAATGAGCTGAAACCAGCCCTGCAGAAGAAGGGAATCCAAACTGCCAACGATCTCCAGCATGCTCTCCTCTCGCATCCCTATCATGTGGCGACGGTGAGCGGGGATGCGATCATGATGCCGCAGGATAACTTCTCCTCCCGGATTGCATTCGTTGATTACGATGGTGCACGGGCACTGGATCTGTACCAGCAATCAAAGCCAGGGACGCAGGAGGAATGTTCACAGTTTGTCCGGAATGCAGCTCCACGAATGATCAACGGTGTTGATATGATCCGGAGGTTTGTGGAAGATCTGCATGAATAAAACAATGGAAAGGCTGCATGACCGATTATATTAAATATGCCCTTTGATACAGTGCAGACAGAGTAACACAGGGGGAGAGATGATGGACGAGACGATTCTCAATAAGCAACAGATAAAAGAGTGTGAAGAGAGCAGATGGGACTTTTCTGATCTGAAGGCGTTGTTTATCAACTGCACATTGAAGAAAACGCCGGATCTCTCTCATACAGAGGGGTTGATCAGGATATCAAAGGCGATTTTAGAGAAGAACCGTGTTGAGGTCGAGGTGATCAGGGCGGTTGATTACGATATCGCCTATGGGGTTTATCCTGATATGAAGGAGCATGGATGGGAGAAGGATGACTGGCCCGTTCTGTTCAGGAAGGTGATGGATGCGGATATCCTTCTCCTCTGTTCCCCCATTTGGCTTGGCGAAAAGAGCTCGGTCTGCCAGAAAGTGATCGAGAGGCTGTATGGCCAGTCCGGTGAGCTGAATGAGCATGGACAGTATGCATACTACGGGCGGACCGGAGGCTGTCTGATCACCGGCAATGAAGACGGAGCAAAGCATTGCGGGATGGGGATCCTCTATTCTCTCCAGCATCTTGGCTTTG
Organism: Methanocalculus pumilus; assembly: GCF_055382585.1. Classification (NCBI taxonomy): domain Archaea; kingdom Methanobacteriati; phylum Methanobacteriota; class Methanomicrobia; order Methanomicrobiales; family Methanocalculaceae; genus Methanocalculus; species Methanocalculus pumilus. The sequence goes on from NZ_AP042393.1 coordinate 154,840, forward strand.
TTATCCCGCCACAGGCCGATGCCGGATGGCTTGGTGAGATCGGTCCGGGGCCGTCGTACCTTGATCCCGGATCCGGCGGGCCGGAGAACGACTTTACAAACCGCAACACCACATTTATGACATGGAACCTGATGCATATGGCACGGATGCTGAAGGATATGGGGGGCATTCCGCCCCACGGCAACCAGAGGAGTGCCTGGGCGGCCGGATGCAGGTTCGATCATCCAAACCCGGAGTACAGATAGGGTGGCAGTAGCCGGATTATTTTTCAGCTACTAAAAACCCCCTCTCCTTTCTCCATGGGAGGAAAATCCTCATTATATTTCTTTTTATATCAAAAGATTCAGGGATAGATCGTCATTTTGTATCTTTTCTGCCCCCAGTCCCGGGATATATCCTCCCTTTCCGCTTTTGCTCTGTGAGTTATGATGGCATCTTCTCAGGTGCGGCTATCCTTTTCCGCGATCACCCCGCCGCATCTGAACTTTTTTCTGCATTTTATGGTATTTCCAAAGAGTGCAATCTGCCGTAATTACTCGTATTGATCGTTGAATGAAGGTGCCATCCAACGCGCAGTACCTGTTTGGTTTATATGCTGTCAAAACATGGCTTATAAGGTTTATTATTATCTTTAAATAGACCTCTAAAAAGCGATACCTCCGCGAAATGGTCTCCTCCCGATCTGATCTGCTCCCGGATGGAAAGTGCCCCTCTCCTTACGTCGCCTCTCCTGCTACTTTTGTCACATCCAGTAAAAGAGGTTAATTATGTTTAGTAAACCCGAAAATCTCCTTTAAAATTGCCTGAATGGTAAACCAACAACTTTAAGCTCTGAATCTGTCACCTCTCACATATCCGAGGTAAAACCTATGGAAATGAAGTATGTACCAACGACCTGCCCGTATTGCGGGACAGGCTGCAGCATGAACCTCGTCGTCGTTGACGGCAAGGTAACAGGCGTTGCCCCCTACCACCGCTCCCCTGTCAATGAAGGGAAGCTCTGTCCAAAGGGTGTGTATGCCCATGAATTCATCAACAGTGAAGACCGTCTGACCACCCCGCTGATCAAAAAGGACGGGAAGTTCGTCGAAGCGAGCTGGGACGAGGCATATGAGCTCATCGCCCAGAAACTGAAGACGTACAAGCCCGATGAGATGGCCGCTCTTGCCTCCGCGAGAACCTCGAACGAGGACAACTATGCGATCATGAAGTTCGCCCGCGGTGTCTTAAAGACCCGTCACATCGACCACTGCGCCCGTCTCTGCCACGCCTCGACCGTTGCCGGTCTTGCCGCTACATTCGGCTCCGGTGCGATGACCAACTCGATCGGTGACATCGCCCAGTCTAAATGCGTCTTCATCATCGGGAGCAACACCTTCGAACAGCACCCGCTGATCGGCCGGAGAGTCATGCAGGCAAAGAAGAACGGCGCGAAGATCATCTATGCCGATCCCCGTCTGACCCCTACCGGCAAACAGGCTGACCTGTACCTGCAGTTTAGATCCGGCAGCGATGTCGCTATTCTGAACGGTCTGATGCAGGAGATCATCCGAAACGGCTGGGAAGACAAGGACTTCATCACCACCCGTACAAAAGACTTTGAAGCGATGAAAGAAGTCGTGATGAAGCCCGACTACAGCCTCGAGAACGTCTCGAAGATCTCCGGCATCCCGGTCGACCAGCTGAAGACTGCCGCCGAGTGGATCGCGACATCCGGTGCCACAGCAATCCTGTATTCTATGGGTATCACGCAGCACACCACCGGTGTGGACAACGTCAAATCCGTTGCCAACATCCAGATGCTCTGCGGCAACCTCGGGAAACCTGGTGCCGGCGTGAACGCGCTCCGTGGCCAGAACAACGTGCAGGGCGCCTGTGACATGGGAGCACTCCCGGTCGTCTTCACCGGTTACCAGAAGGTGATCGATGAAGCCGCCCACAAGAAGTTCTCCGACGCCTGGGGCTTCCCTGACGGTATCTGTGAACCAAAGAACGGGTATGAAGTCACCACCATGATGGATGTCTTAACCGAGAAACCCGGTGAACTGAAAGCGATGTATATCATGGGCGAGAACCCGATGCTCTCCGACCCCGACCTGACGCATGTCGAACATGCAATCAAGAACCTCGAGTTCCTTGTCGTGCAGGATATCTTCCTGACCGAGACCGCCCAGCTTGCCGATGTCGTGCTTCCGGCGACCTGTTACGCCGAGAAGGACGGCACCCAGACCTCGACCGAACGGCGTGTCCAGCGGTTCCGGAAAGCCCAGGACCCGCCGGGCCAGGCAAAACTCGACTGGCAGATCTTTGCCGAACTCGCGGCGAAGATGGGATATGCAGCACAGTTCCCCTGGCAGAGTGCCGAAGATGTCTTCACCGAGATCGCTCAGGTCACCCCGTCCTATGCGGGTATGAACTACGAGCGTCTGAACAAGCCCGAAGCGCTCCACTGGCCCTGCCCGGCAGAAGATCACCCTGGGACCCCGATCCTGCATATCGGCAAGTTCTCGCACCCCGATGGTCTGGGTGTCTTCTCCCCGATCGAGTTCAGGTACCCGGCCGAAGTTCCGGATGCCGAATACCCCTATGTCTTCACAACCGGCAGGAACCTGTTCCACTGGCATACTGGTGGCATGACCCGCCGTTCAATCTCGCTTGAGAGTGAGGTTCCAACCGGCTGGATCGAGATCAATTCTGAAGATGCAAAAGATCTCGGTGTTGTCGACGGCGAGATGGTAATTGCCAAAACCCGCCGTGGTGAGATCAGGGTGCCTGCCCGCGTGACAAAGGAGATCATGAAGGGTGTGATGTTCATGCCGTTCCACTTCGCAGAATGTGCGGCAAACATCCTGACCAACAATGCACTTGACCCGATCGCAAAGATTCCGGAGTTCAAGGCCTGTGCAATAAAAATTGAGAAGATACAGGAGGCCTGAAGATGGTAGCAAAAGGCGATATGCTCTATGCATGGGCATCAACAGAAGAGTGTGTCCAGAAAGGCGAATGCGGCGGAGCAGTATCCACGCTCCTGAAGTATGCACTTGAGAGCAGGATGGTCGATGGCGTCCTTGTGGTAAAGAAGGGATCTGACATCTATGATGCAACGGTTGAGATCGTGACCGATCCCGCCGAGGTTGAGAAGGCAGCCGGCTCGCTCCACTGCGGAACACTCCTCCTCTCAAAGATCCTGACAAAATATCTTGAGGGAGCAAATGGCATGAAACTCGCCCTGCCGGTGAAAGGGTGCGATACGATGGGTATCCTTGAACTCGCAAAGCGGGAGAAGATCAATCTCGACAATCTCTATCTGATCGGACTCAACTGCGGAGGCTCGGTCTCCCCGGTCGATGCGACGAAGATGATCAGAGAGAAGTTCGGGACAAATCCCGCCGATGTCGTGAAAGAGGAGATCGACAAGGGTCAGTTCATCATCATCAAAAAAGACGGCTCCCACCAGGGTATCTCCATTGATGAGCTGGAAGATGAGGGATATGGCCGGAGGACAAACTGCCGGCGCTGCCTCTACAAAGTCCCCCGCCAGGCAGATCTTGCCTGTGGTAACTGGGGGGTTATTGGTGAGAAGGCCGGAAAGGCAACCTTTGTTGAGGTCTGCTCCGAGAAGGGTGCAAACCTTGTTGAAGAAGCAACTGCCTCGGGCGCACTTGCAACCGCTCCGGCTGATCCGAAGGGGATTGCGATCCGTGGCAAGGTCGAAGGCGCAATGCTGAAGCTCGGTGAGAAGTGGAGGAAGAAGGATTTCTCGGCACTCTCAGGGGATCTCTGGGACTCGATCAAGGAGGAGACCTCCCGCTGCATCAAATGCTACTCCTGCATCGAAAACTGCCCGGTCTGCCTTCCAAATGAAGCTGAACTGAAGAAGGCAACCACGATGGTCCCAACCGGTCAGATTCCGCCGAATCCGATGTTCCACATGCGGAGGTTTGCCCATATCTCGGATTCCTGTATCAACTGCGGCCAGTGCGAGGAATTATGCCCGATGGATATCCCGCTTGCGCTCTTCTCCCATGCAGTCAGGGTGGAATGCGATGCGACATACAATCCGAAACTGGGGTCTGCCCCCTATAAAAACTAATATTTTCTGTGCGGAAAACAATGGCACGATCCGGGGAGGTTTATCATCTCCTCTCTCTGGTTTTTTTGTTCTACTCCCATTAGTGAATGGGATAAAACGTATGGAGATGGGAGATGAGTGATCTTAGGAACCGCTCTCCTGAATATGAGCCTGTCTCATAGTTGTCTCCTCTTAAAATAGATGGGATTGTTGATATTTTTGGTTAAAACGTTCAATCTGCATCGAGTGATACTCCTCTTCGATCTCAATGCTGATACTGTTCCGCCCCCATCGTGCTGCTGCCAGGGCAGTTGTGCCGGTGCCACCAAAGGGATCGAGAATGGTATCGCCGACAAAGGAGAACATTCTGATGAGCCGCTCTGCCAGTTCCAATGGGTATGGTGCCGGATGATTGCGGGTGGATGCTCCTTTCAGATCCCAAATCTGCCTGAACCATATCTTCTGGTTCTCTTCAGAGATGATTGAGAGTAGCCGGGCTGTGTGGGTAGTCTTTCGGTATCCCCCCGGCTTTCTCTGGAAGAGGATGTACTCGATATCATTCTTGACTATGGCGTTAGGCTCATAGGGTTTTCCCAGGAACGATCCCGGAGATTGCGACTCAAAGGAGGCATTGGCGATCTTATACCAGATGATCGGTGCAAGATTATCAAACCCGATCAACCGGCAGTGCTCCTGTATTGAAGCATGGAGTGGCATTACACTATGCCGCCCGGTACTTCTGCGTGGGAGGCAGACATCGCCGACGACGATGACCAGCCGCCCCCCCGGAACAAGGATCCGATGGATATGCTGCCAGACGCGATCGAGTTCTTCAAGGAACTTATCATAATCTCCGATCTGCCCAAGCTGCGATTCTTTTTCAGGGTACGTTTTCAGTATCCAGTATGGTGGTGAGGTAACGACCAGATGAACGCTCTCGTCAGGTATGTATCCAAGGTTTCGGCAGTCTGTATTGATAAAACGGTGAGCTGTCGGGATGCTTGCAGAGAGTGCTTCGATCTCTTTCATCAGGATTTGATCTTTGGCAATGAATGGTATTGCACGTTGCCCCATCTCCCCGGCAACTGCCGCAATTTCCGGATGAATAAATGATTCCAGTTGCCTGTCTATATTTGATTGATTGGCATAGAGTGTCTTTTCAGGAAGATTGTGTTCGGGAGTTCCGGATTGGGCGGCGTGAGAGATCATGTACCTGAGTAGTAGTTGATGCACATGTTATGATAAATGTCCCGATCGCAATGTGAAAGTGAAGGTTTGATGACAGGCCAGCCAATTGGGCGTGAAGTAGCTGGCTTTTTAGGGGTGCTTCCAACCTCCGCCAGACTGTCGTTCCTCGCTTCTGCTGAAACTAAAAACACTCACGCCCCGCACACTCCGCTCAGCCCCATTGCCCCTGTCTCTGACATATGATGTGCCGGAGCAGGAGTGGGGCGGGCTGCCTTCTTATGCAGAACCCCCCCTGCCCGGCAGGAGCCACCACAATGGCAGTAGATTTCGAACAGATACGGAGCAACAAGACCGCGGTCCGGGACCTTCCGGCACCGCTTGTTGATACCGCGGCCCTTGAGGCTGTGGTTGCGCATGTACTTGAGAACAACCCCTTCGGCTGTGTGCCGTACGAGTCCGGCGGCGAGACGATCCCGGGCGTGGTCCGTGGCCGCGAGCAGTATACCGCCCGGATCGTGTACCTTGATGATGGCAAAAAGGTCGGTGCAGCAGCCGTCACCGCCGGAACAACCGCCGGGATGAATGCGGCAGCGGATGCCGTCCTCGCAGATGCAGCACTCACGGCAGCCGTCGGTGGGACACCGGAGCGTGACCAGAACAGGGATTCATACTCCTGCCAGCTGAAGTGCCGCGATCCAAATGGCGAGAACTATACCCTCACGTTTGGGAGAAAGGCCGTCCGGCTGACCGGCTATGATGACGAGGCAATCCTTGCAGCAGTCGAGGACTGGGCAGACACAATAGCAGCCCTGAGCTGAGCGAAAAAGGCGAGGGGATCTCCTCCTTTTCCCTTTTATGAGTTTTTATTCTTTCTTTTGGCGATTTTTTTGGGCAGCATCTCCTCATGTGTGCCCTTCTGCTGGTGGAGGGTGGGGAGTTTTATTCCGACGGATCTGGGGAATTTTATCCCGATGAAACATGGGAAAAGTAAACTGACATTGGCCCATTTCCTCGTATCTGCTGGCGACTCCCGGATGATATTACTCATAATTCCCGAGGATATTCCGGGCAATCCATACCCGGAAGACAGAGTCGAGTATGCCATACCTCCCCTCGCCGGGCTTGTCGATGGTCATGGTATTGGTGAGATCTCTCATCGAGGCGGTGAGCGAGGATGACTGCGTCTCCATATCTGCCGCTATCTCTTTCAGCCTGCGGGTCCTTGCGGCAGAGAGGTACTTCAGGATATCCTGCTGCTGCCTGCTGAACTTGCATGAGTATCGTGATTCAAACTCGCTGTCGAACTCATCAAGCATGGAGGAGAATGCGAGCTCTGTGTCATCTGAGGTGACCGTATCCCTCCCTTCAAGGATGGCATGCTGGTACAGTAAGAATCCCATCTTCTGGAAATAGAATGGGAATCCGTCAGTGTAGCTGTAGAGGGTGTGAAGGGCATCGCCAGTGATTGTGATCTTCTGCATTAATAGCCGGGAGCGGATGTACCTGCTGACTGCCTCCTCTCCGATCGGCTCGAGCCGGACTTTTGCTGCCATCAGGTAGAGGGGCGAGTCCGGTTTCAGGAAGACCTTGTTCAGGAGTGCAACTGAAGATCCCGAGAAGATGTACCGCACATCCGGCCGGCTGTCCATATGGGTCTTGAAGAGGCTGAAGATCGCGGGATTGAATCTGCTCAGCTCCTGGAACTCGTCAAAGGCGATGACGATCTGCTCTCTGCTCTCGTCTGCCAGGTCTCCGATGAATGCAAAGGTCTCTTCGATGAGCTCGGGCTCGCTCACCTCGTTCTCCCGGAAACGGAGGTATATCTCTCCGATATGCTCGATACTCCCTCCAATCTCTGCAATTGATCGGGTGGCACGGGTGATTGTTGCCTTGAAGATATCAGAGAACTTCCGTGCAAGCCCCTTTGCCCGGTGCTTCTCCTCATAGGCTTCGACCATTGCCCGTGAGGTGATCCTGAAGAAGTCGGCCGGGTGGGTGATCATCCGGCAGTTCACCTGGACGAAGAGGACCTCGCCCCCGATGCTCGTCCTGAGATTTTTCAGGAGCGAGGTCTTCCCGATCCGGCGTGGGCCGATGATGACGTTATGCTGTGCCCGGGAGAGGAGATCGAGCCTGATCCGGCTCACCTCCTCATCCCTGCCGATGAAGTAGGGGGGCTCGACCTCGCCCCCGACGATGAATATCTGTTCGGCCATGTGATCTGATCCTTTGGTTTTGGTGGGTGGGTTGGTGTGGGTGTCTGGTGATGGTTTTCGCCGGTGATTTGCTGGCGGTTGGTGTATCTGGTTTTCACGATAGTGGTTTTTGGCGATTGAGGGATTTGGGGGGTAACTTGTGGGGTGCATGTGGGGTAGCTTGTTGAGTACTTGTGGGGTGTTCCTCCCCTTTGGCGGTGATCCGAGGGGAGTGAATGTGATTTCAATCGTCCCCATGGTATCAGGGGAATAGGAGAGGGAGGGGAATTTAGCGGATCAGCTTACGGGGTACCTGCGGGGTACCTGCGGGGTACCTGCGGGGTATTTGTGGGGTACTTGTGCGGTACTTGTGGGGTGTTCATCCTGTCTGGTAGTGATGAAATGGCGGTTTAGGTGAGCTCAATTCTCTCTAAACTGTCGCAATAATTGGAGAAGGGGGGATACTCTTACCGGCTCAGCTTGCATGGTACTTGCACGCTACTTGCATGGTGCTTGCGCTATAATTATCGTGTAATTTGTGGTTTTTCCCTCCTGTTAGGTGGTGGTAAAGGAGCGTTAATCCGGGTTCAATTGGCTTTAAGAAGCTTTAAAATTGGAATATGGGGGATTCTTTTACCGGCTCAGCCTGCGCGGTACCTGCGCGGTACTTGCATGCTACTTGCATGGTGCTTTCGCTAAAATTATCGTGTAATTTGTGGTTTTCCCTCCTGTTAGGTGGTGATGAAAGTGGCGTGAATATGGGTTAATTTGGCTTTAGGGGGCTTTAAAATTGGAATATGGAGGTTTCTTTTACCGTCTCAGCTTGCGCGGTACTTGCGCGGTGCTTGCACGGTGCTTGCACGGTGCTTGCATGCTACTTGCATGGTGCTTTCGCTAAAATTATAGTGTAGTTTGTGGTTTTCCCTCCTGTTAGGTGGTGATGAAAGGAGCGTTTATCCTGGCTCAATTGGCTTTAAGTGGCTTTAAAATTGGAATATGGTGGACTCTTTTACCGGCTCAGCCTGCGCGGTACTTGCACGGTGCTTGCATGGTGGTGTTGGGCTGGGTTGCAGGGCGTTTGTCCAGCTGGTTGGGATGGGGGAGAGGATGGTTTGAACACACTCTTTATGCAGTTGCTCCTTCCTCATATGTCAGCCCAAAGATCGTATCTGTCAGCCATCGCTTGAATGCTTCATTGTCCATGAACTGCTTGAAGAGTTCAGTATCATCTTTCAGGACTGCTGTCATCACCCGTGCAAGTGCCTTATCATGCTCAATTCTTGCATTCTGCTTATCTGAATTCTTTTTCGCGTTCTGATAGGCTGGATCGGCGGCGACTCTGGCAGGTATTTCCTCTGTGATCATTTTCTCCACCCGATCAGCGTCAGTCCAGGGATAGTTCCCAAACTGATCATTGAATGTCCGGATGATATTTGAGAGGCGATCTATCTCAGGTTCGATCTTTCTGCCACCGCCAGATGCCGGTACAGGCTCGATCTCGGCATCACTATCGGGGAGCTGGATCCTGACGACCGCCTGCTTTTCTGAGCGGTAACTGTCCATGTCTATTGCTTCGAGGATACCTTTTGAGAGATCCTCCTCTCTTGGTGCTGGCAGTTTAGGTATCAGAAAATTTAGAAATATCGAGAGCTTCTCCCATTCCGCATTGGTATATGGCAGAATCGATGCGAGGAAACCATATGTCCGGGCAAATGCCTTGGCTTTACTTTTAAAATCTATCTGTCCATCTTCATCAAGTTCTTCCCGATATATGGCGACACTTGCATCAAGGATCGGATCAAGCCTGTCACGATCTGCTCCTCTCAGGTAGAGGGCTACAAGCTCATCTATCTCAGAAGTGGAATAGACCTGAAATGAGTCAAGATCATTTTTTAGATCGTGAAGCTTGTTTGGATCTGTCTCCTCGCTCAGTATAGTTGTGCGGTAATAGTCTGAGAAGGCATCCCGGATCGTATCAATATCATTCATGAAGTCAAGGACAAAGACATCATGCTTCTTCGGATGTGCACGGTTTAGGCGTGAAAGCGTCTGTACTGCCTTGATGCCGGAGAGCATTTTATCAACATACATGGTATGCATCAGGGGCTCGTCATATCCGGTCTGGAATTTATCGGCACAGATCAGGAATCTGTAGGGTTCATTCTGGATCTCTTCTGCGATCTTGTTTGATGGAAACCCATTGAGGGATGCCTCTGTTACCGGTAAGCCGCCATAGTCGTGCTCCCCGGAAAATGCAACGATAGCTTTGTACGGGCTCTTCCTCTCTTCAAGGTACTGTTTAATCGCATGGAAATACTGGATGGCACGCTCTACGCCACTGGTGACGACCATTGCCCGTGCCATTCCGTCGATCTTCCTGAGTGAAATGACCTGCTCATGGAAGTGATCGACCATGATCTCAGCTTTGAGCCGGATAGCGTAGTCATGACTCTCAACATACCGCCTGAGTTTTTTTCGTGCTTTCTTAATGTCGTATTCCGGATCACCCTCCACTGTTTTAATCAGGCGATAGTAGCTGTTCACCGGTGTATAATATTTGAGAACATCCAGAATGAAGCCCTCCTGGATTGCCTGTTTCATGGTGTAGCTGTGGAAAGGTATGTGTTTCACTATTGCATCCGGCTGTGGCACCGGTTCGCCAAAGATCTCAAGCGTTTTATTTTTGGGTGTCGCTGTGAAGGCAAAATAACTGGCATTGGGGAGGAGTTTTCTTGCCTCCATCATGCGGTTGATAGTATCTTCAATTGTCTCCTCTTCCTCCTCGGCTCCATTGGCCGAGAGTGCACGGGAGATTGCAGCTGAAGTTTTCCCCCCCTGGCTGGAATGGGCTTCATCAATAATGATAGCAAAGTTTCTGCTCCGCTGGGTAGAACCGATCTCATCAAGTATAAAGGGAAACTTCTGGATGGTCGTGATTATAATCTTCTTGCCGCTCTCTATGAACTGGCGCAGGTCGCTTGAATGTTCTGCATGGCCAACTGTTGCCTTCACCTGTGCGAACTGCCTGATGGTTGCCTGGATCTGCTGGTCAAGGATTCGGCGATCTGTCACAACGAGGATTGAGTCGAAGATCGGTTTTTCGTCCTTCTCACGCCTGATAAGCTGATGAGCAAGCCAGGCGATGGAGTTTGATTTCCCACTGCCGGCCGAATGCTGAATCAGGTATCGCTTCCCCACCCCATGTTTTTCAGCATCTGCAAGGAGTTTGCGCACAACATCAAGCTGATGGAACCGGGGCCATATCTGCACCCTCTTTTTCTTTCCGGTCTTATCATCTTTGATCTCGGTGATCTGTGCATAATTTTCAAGGATGTTCGTAAGACCCCGTCGTGTGAGGACCTGTTTCCAGAGATAATCGGTCTTGAGCCCGTTTGGATTGGGTGGATTGCCTGCCCCGTCATTCCATCCCTTGTTGAAGGGCAAAAACCACGAGGATTTACCCTGAAGATGGGTGCAGAAACGGACTTCGTGTTCATCAAGTGCAAAGTGAACCACACAGCGACCAAACTCAAAGAGCTTCTCTCGGGGGTCACGATCCCGGCGGTACTGCTGGATGGCATCTTCGACAGTCTGCTTTGTGAGGCTGTTTTTGAGTTCAAACGTAGCAATCGGAAGGCCGTTGATGAAGAGTCCAAGATCTAGGGCGTGTTGCGTATTATCCCGGCTATACCTGAGCTGCCTTGTGACAGAGAAGCAGTTTGCATCGAAACGCTCCTTTGCAGCAGCATTGCCGGGAGAGGGGGTGCCATAGAAGAGGTCGATATGGTATGGCCCGTCCTTAATCCCGTGCCTGAGGACGTCGATTGTTCCCCTTTTGCTTATCTCACCCTGCAAGCGCGAAAGAAACTTTCTCCTGGTATTTCCGTCAGTATCCAGAGCGAGGGTCTCAGCCACGTTTGGCTGCGTCTTGTTCAGGAAGGTGCGGAGCTGGGTGATATCGACACAGTATTCACGATCATAATCCGACGGATCGCCACAGATCCACCCAGCTCCATATGCTGCCGGTCGTTCAACAACAACTCCTCCGCTATTGCAGGGGGCTCCGGTGAGTGCGGTGCAGATCAGCTCTTCGAGCCCCCTTTCTGTTGTGTTTGTAAACATTCCCCTCCCCTATCTCCAGTTAGCGAGAGCAGGCTTTATATTTACGGTTTTATTGAGAGAGTAGTGTGCTTACCCTGTGATTTGGATGCCGTGAAATAAAACACATTCAACAAGTAGTAGAATAGAGGGATAAATATGCATGAAGTTTTTTTCTGCAACAAGGATTTCGTCTCTTTTTTGAAACAGAATAAGAATCATCGAAATAGATTCAGATGTGGAACTGCCGTGCAACTAAAAAGTGTTTGAATTCCGGCCTTCAAAAAGAGCCCTTAAACCTCCCTTTACAAATCCCTGCAACAAGGATTTCGTCTCTTTTTTAAAACAGAATAAGAATCGTCGAAATAGATTCAGATGTGGAACTACCGTGCAACTAAAAAGTGTTTCAATTCCGGCCTTCAAAAAGAGCCCTTAAAACCCACTTTACAAATCCCTGCAACAAGGATTTCGTCTCTTTTTTAAAACAGAATAAGAATCATCGAAATAGATTCAGATGTGGAACTACCGTGCAACTAAAAAGTGTTTCAATTCCGGCCTTCAAAAAGAGCCCTTAAAACCCACTTTACAAATCCCTGCAACAAGGATTTCGTCTCTTTTTTGAAACAGAATAAGAATCATCGAAATAGATTCAGATGTGGAACTACCGTGCAACTAAAAAGTGTTTCAATTCCGGCCTTCAAAAAGAGCCCTTAAAACCCACTTTACAAATCCCTGCAACAAGGATTTCGTCTCTTTTTTGAAACAGAATAAGAATCATCGAAATAGATTCAGATGTGGAACTACCGTGCAACTAAAAAGTGTTTCAATTCCGGCCTTCAAAAAGAGCCCTTAAACCTCCCTTTACAAATCCCTGCAACAAGGATTTCGTCTCTTTTTTAAAACAGAATAAGAATCGTCGAAATAGATTCAGATGTGGAACTACCGTGCAACTAAAAAGTGTTTCAATTCCGGCCTTCAAAAAAACCCTTAAAACCCACTTTACAAATCCCTGCAACAAGGATTTCGTCTCTTTTTTGAAACAGAATAAGAATCATCGAAATAGATTCAGATGTGGAACTACCGTGCAACTAAAAAATGTTTCAATTCCGGCCTTCAAAAAAACCCTTAAAACCCACTTTACAAATCCCTGCAACAAGGATTTCGTCTCTTTTTTGAAACAGAATAAGAATCATCGAAATAGATTCAGATGTGGAACTACCGTGCAACTAAAAAGTGTTTCAATTCCGGCCTTCAAAAAAACCCTTAAAACCCACTTTACAAATCCCTGCAACAAGGATTTCGTCTCTTTTTTAAAACAGAATAAGAATCATCGAAATAGATTCAGATGTGGAACTGCCGTGCAACTAAGGTAGTACATCAAAAAATTGGGGTCTGTTGGAACATTTATGTTATACCCAGTATGGAACATATTCTTTTTGTCTGTGAGATGCTTCTGGATTGACTAACTTAATCATACCTGCATCCAGAGCTTCTTTTATATATCGTGAGGCTGAAGATTTACTTTTCTTTTCAAGCCCAAAGCGTCCTCTAACGGAGGAATTTACCAGAGTTTCATGATTCATATATCTGAGGCAGGCATGTTGATAGACTGCTCGTATTCGATCATCCCTGTTCATTTCAGAGAGAGGCCGCGGAGCAAAGAGTAATGCTCTGGTAAATCCCGGAGGGACCTCAAACAATGGTGCTGGAAGCTGGTAGAGCTCGACTTGAAATAGGACTTTGTCGATACCACTGCCACGTTCTTCACAGAGATTGAACCTCCGCATCATTGATGCCAACTGCTCATTTCGTGAGGTTGGTGGCGCATCTACAAAACGCCGGGTGTCCACCAGAGGTTCTCCTGGATTTGTGATCTCAATCCGGTTTGAGAAGATTTCAATCATCGGGTTGGTTCCGGTAGCATAAAAATCCTGATGTATCAGGGCATTTGCGACAAGCTCACGAACTGCAATCTCTGGATACATCAGAACAGTCTTACGCAGAGCCTCTCCAATTATCTCATTTGATGGCAGCAGGCTCTTGATCTGTGTAGTAATCTCAGAGAAGCCATTTCCATAACCCTTGTCTATCTCAATCTCTCGCTCTGCCTCGGTCCTTCCGGTTCCATGATACCTGATAATCCTGAGTATTTTTCGGTTAAGTTTACGAAATTCGGAGAGTTTTTTGGCGAGCAATATCGCTCCGAGGTTTGTAACGTCATATCCCCCGGCATCAGAGGGGCGGATCAGGTTGTCTTTTGCCAGAGCTTCAAGTATTCCATCCCGATTTGATGGAAGCGGTATGTCGAGAAGATCAAAGTATGCTGAATAATCGAGAAGCCGGAGCACATCAGCACCCTCCACTCGTTCAGCTGTTATCCTCTCTTCGAATGGGATCTGGTCTAAGGCACGCCAGAGGTTACGCTCCCTATCCGGTGCATCTTTGAGGAGTTTCTTCACAGATCCAACCCTGATAAAACCTTTGCTCTTGAAGCGCAAGGGATGACGGAAGGCACGTTCAATCACCAGGAGGACAAGATGTTTCCCATCAATCTCTGCCTCATAGAAGCCAAAATCGATCTTTGGGTTAAGATTGTGCAAAAGCCAGTTTTCCAGCGGTTCATTACCCCTCTTCTCCAAGGAAGGATAAAAGTCCGTCCCGACGATTGCATGGCTCTTATCCTCAATACCCCAGATCAGATAGCCATGGGTCTTGCCATTCAGGGCGGCGGCATTGGAGAGTGCGGAGATATACTCCCCGATCTCCTCCGGGTTATGGTTATTGACCTTGAACTCGGCCCACTCCGGCTCATGGGCATACCGGATGAGCTCCCGGATGATCCCCTGATAGTATTTCTCATCCCTGTGGGCGATCATGCTTCTGCCTCATCGGATTCACACTCACACTCCATCTCTTCAGGAGAGGTTTCATCATCGATCATGCTATTCAGTTCATCAAGGGGTTCGCTCATATCGCTCTCCCCGCTCTCCTCAGGCAGATGTGCCGCCGCCTCCCGGACATCCAGCTTCCCGGTGACGACATCGGCAATGAGGCGGGTGCGGTATTCCTGGAGGAGGGTGATCTGGCGGTGAGTACGGGTGATTGTTTCATCGATAATATCTGTTTCTTTATCAAGATAGTAAACGATGGCGACCTGTTCAGGGAGCGGAGGGATGCAAACAATCATTCCACCAACAAAATGCCAATTTGCCCGGGGCATTTTTGCACCGTAGGTTGTATTGTTTATCGCATCAATTATTGGTTTAGATCGAAGGAGTCTCTCCATGAAAGATACATTAATACCGGCATTATACGGACGAAGAACAAAAAATTCTCCTACACAGACTCCATTGCTATCTGGTTGAGTGACTTTTGCAAGGTATGGACGCAATTTCCCAAAAAGAACATCTCCCTTTTGAAATCTTTTAACCGTACTATCAAATACTATTTCATTATTAAGATTTTTTAAGCGTCCGGTCCAGCTTTCTACATTCTCAAGAGCAATATAAGGATCATCACTATAGGCTTCAGATGTTTGCTCAACTACATTCTTCATAACTGATTTAAAGCGGAGCAATTCCCAATGCTCCGGCACATCTCCAAGCCACTCCACCCCTGAGGGCTTGAGCCGGACATCCGGATCAAGGCCACGGGTGACGGCGTTATGGATGATTGCCTGCTTCTCTTCTTCAAGGAGCGCAATCAGCTTCTTTTTGGCGTTGATATAGCGCCGGATGCGGCGATCCATGTAGTCAAGGTAGCGGACGATGGCGGTTTGTTCGGAGAGGGGAGGTATAGCTAGAGAAAGGTTTTTAATCATATTGGAGTTTAGACCATGCATGATTGAACCTTTTCCTGCGATAAAAATTTGCTGCTTCAAATAAGGTGCTTCATCAATTATAAAAGCAAGAAACCGAAGGTCAAGATCATTATTAAACCTTAATCTAAGTAGGTGTGAATCCATTACTCCAATTGGAGCGTCTTTTGGTACGAGGGCACAACGTCCACTTGTTCCCATCATCGTAACAACAATATCGTTTGATTTTATTTCACAAGCATTAAGCTCATCATATTTTTGTTTGGTGATGAATTTTGTACCATAATTAAAATTTTTTGTGATAACATTAGCTTGTGTGTATACTTTATATCCATTCGTTGACATTTCTTCAAGTTTCAGTTGGCTACCAAATGGTCCAATCTTGATCCCATCATATGGCTTGAGTTTTCGTCTGAGAGAGTTGATACTCCAATGCCTCGGCACATCCCCAAGCCACTCCACCCCAGAGTCTTTGTAGGAAGGATAGGGGTGAAGATCAGCGATCATGATTCATCTCCTTGATTCGTAGTATTAGGTCGACCTTGCCACTCATCAGCGATGGGTTTCCAATTGATATTGCATGTAACCGGTTTACCTTCCACATCCTTTCCTGTCCATGCCCCCCAGAAATCTGAATCATCAGATTGTGGTTGATGGTGTTTGGGCAAGTCATTCATTTTGACTATGACGGGTAATTCAGTAGCCCATCCAAGGAGAATTGCACTCTGGGAAGGTAATAATGGTAGATCGCGGAGAAGCCCCCTGAGGTTATCGGGAACGAGTTTATGAACCAACTCCTGATCACGATCATTGGTTATTCTATGTAGCAGAAAGGTATTACATTGTGAAAGAACAGTTGGTGATAGTTCTGAGGGTCGTTGAGATGAGAGAACCAGTCCTAATCCGAATTTCCGACCCTCACGTGCAATTCTTTCGAACACTTCACAGCAGACTGTGGAGGCATCTTGATTATCAGGATCGGATTTGTATCGTTTGATAAAAGTGTGTGCTTCCTCCATAACAAGCACGGTAGGAAGTGCAGCGCCATTGGCTTTCGTATGTCGTTGAAGTGCCTCGAAGACGATACGGGCAATCACTGCGGTTACAACATGAACAACCTCTGTTGGTACTAGAGATAGATCGATAATTGATACGCAACCATTTTCAGCTTTGTCTAGACCTATAATATTTGATAGCCAATCTTCGAAAACAACTTCATTTTCACATCCAATTATGTCATTCATTCTAGAGTCTGAAAGTAAAATACGGATTCTTGTAATCAGAAAATCCAGATATTGACTGGCATTTTCCTGAATTGCCAAAATTTCAAGGTGATCCGCTAAATCCGAACCCTTAAAAAACAGAGGTATATCCTCATCAGGTCCCTCTTGATAAATTATTCCTCCAAGCGTCTCTAATGATTTTTTTATATTTATAATAATTGCTTCAATCTGTTCTTCAGTAAAAGGTCGATAATTCTTGACTAATTCACCCGTTTTTTGATCAGGAAATGGATTGAAAGTTGCTTGTAAGGCAATGTCCATAGAAATAGTTATTTCATGTAGATAGTGGTTTTGAAATAAAACCTTTTTATTATCTATATCTTTCTTGTAAGCATCTAAAATGTGGCCAAATTTATGAGATCCTGTCTTAATTTCCCCTGATCGAAGATTGCGTTGCAATGTGATTAATGTTGATGATAAATATTTCCGTAATGATAGCTTTTGCTCCTCTTCAGTGGATTCTTCAATTTCAACTCTACCTGCCTTAACTTCACGTAAAGCTCGTACTAAAAGGGGTTTTTGTGTCTTTGAAGTTGCCTGAGTGAATGTACACCACTCAGTACTATTCCAAAACCAACATGGAACGGTAAGTTGGATTTCTTCACTATCTTTTTTTGGATTAATTTTGAATATACGAGCCTTGATATCATTACAATCACAAAAAGCACGGGAATACTCCCCATTTGGATCAAGGATAATAAATCTGGAGTTGGGAATTTTAGATTCGATTTCTTCATCACTTTCTCTAGCTTTCTGAGCTGCTTCAAGGCTCCATCTAATCAATCCAGCAATGGAACATGATTTTCCACTCCCTGTATTGCCAAGAACAGCAAGATGTCGCCCAAATAATTGATTAGGATCTACTTTTACCTCTGCATCTCCTGCAAGGGGGCTTGTACCTATTTTAATTCGCCCTCCCTCACCAGATTCGACAATTGACCGGAGTTGCGTCTCTGTTGGAAGAAGAACATTTTCACCAACTGATGGCAACGCATCAGCCCCTCTTCGAAATACATACCGATCCGGGTCTCCAGCTTTCTTTGCTGTTTTTTTACGTAATGTACCCAACGGGTTAAGACTTAGTTTCCGTAAGGGATATGGTAGATCAACAAGGCCGAAGTCTTGCATCCCTTGCCTTTTTGGAAATGCCGAACGCTCAACAGTCAGCCATCCAATTTGGCCGACAAGAAAAGCATCGTCAACAGGAATCAATACGTAGCTGTTGACACGTGGAAATGATCGAGGCCCACCAGCATTTAATGCCATTGAGTCTGGTGTTTCAATATCGAGGGCGACTTTTATTTCACTTGGAGATACGAAATCAACAATTCCAATTCGAAGACAGTCGGAATGTTCATATGGGGAAAGGCTCATGGCATCTGCTCTCCTTGTTCATCAGGTTTATTTATGGTGACATTTCCTGTTTCTGACCCATACCTGTTTTGAAGTAATTTGGCCATCCTGAAGGTTGTCTTGTCTATAGCTGGTTTTGGGAGATAATGATCGACAAGGGTTTGTAAATCCCCGAGATGATCCCCAATTAAAAGTGTGATTTGAGCGGATCTACCTAATTCCTCATATAATTTTTTTATTCGGGAAAGTGAGTCCCCACGTGCTATTACGACTAAATGGGCTGATGGAATAGTCAGCATATCTTTGATCACGCGATTGATGTGTTCATCACCGAAGCTATAGCCATAACATACTAATGTACTGTTTGGCCGACATGTTGCTGCGGCAAAATCACGGAACAATTCAACATATGGATATAAAGCAGTCTCTTGATCTTTGGAGGAATTTGGATACACCATGAGCTGCATCGATCCAATTCCCTTTAATCCTGGTGCATTTAGGTATGGATCAATGCTCTCCGCCCCAAAAGGAAGTCCAATTCGTTGAATGGTTTGATTACAATCAACCCAGTCGATAGAGCCGTGCAGTTTCGTAAAACGAGCTATACCTTCAAGATATCTTGGTTCTCCTCTGATTCCCGGAGGATTATAGTGCATATCGACATCAAGTCTCGAAGAACGGAATATAGGGTTTAATGTTCCAATAAAACGGTCAATAAGACGTAATCCTGCAATATCTGCACCTGCTTCAATACAACGATCATAATTCGTCGTGAAGATATGCAACCGATCTCGCGTTCCTGTCCTGCTGGCAAAACTCATCAAAAAACTTACAAGATAATTAAAGGCAACCTCTCGACATTTCTCATCAGCTGAAACGATACCGTTCTCCCCTGCGAGAATGGAAGCAGTAAAATCATCAAGAACACGATTTAAACTGGTACGTAATTTTTTATAATGTAGATGTACAGGTAAATCCTCTGGTTTTGTTGATGCAAATATTTCAAGACCACGAAGACATTCATTGGCTACACGAATCTGATCCTCAATGTTACCACCTTTTCGTCCAGAAGTAGACGCCGTCCGCTTTGCTTCCTTTTGAATTTCTTCGTTAAAAATATCAAAAGAGACAGTATTCATTCCAGGCAACGTCTCATTGGTTGCCATTTGATGGATAGCATGGGTCAATCCGGATCCAATCAGTAGTGAAAGGTGCTCAGATTGAAAAAGAGAGGTTAGCCATGGTTCAATACGCGACCGTAATGTATCCTGATTAAAAGTATTATCTGCAGTTGTCCATGAGCAGCTGGATCCCTCAACTAAAATAAACTCATTTTTAATTGAGCCCGTCTCATGAATTTTTTTAAAATAAACTGGCTGAATATCGTCGCGACATTTGATAATCTGCTCATCCTTTTTTACTTCTGAAGTCATTACATCCCCTCGCTTGACCCAACAATCTCCTCAAGCAGCCCTTCCGTCTCCTTCTCCAGTGCCAGGATATCGGCCCGGATCTCCTCCAGTGTCCTCATCGGCTTTGGCTTGTAGAAGTGGCGGGTGAAGCTGATCTCATAGCCAATCCTTACGCTCCCCTCCTGATACCAGGCATCCGGGGCATAGGGCAGGACTTCCCGCTTCAGGAACGCCTCGATGCCCCCTTCTTCAAGGAGCGGTATCTGCTCGGTGTCCCGGAGATCGCTATCGGGTTCGTACTCCACAACAGCGGGCTTTCCATTGATCGTTGTTGGGAAGAGCCCCCGGAGGGGGTCGGGTTCTGTGCCCTTCTTGTGGATCTTCTTAATCACTGCCGGAGCATCATCGGCCTTCTCGCAGCTCTCTTTCAGCTTCTTGATCTCTGCTGCCTTATATGCCTGTCCGGGATCAATTCCCTTCAGCCGGAGGGGCCGCTCCACCGTCACCTTCCAGTACCCGAAGGCTGCATTTGGGAATATCTTACTCTGCTCTGTCTCCTCAAATGCAAGGAATGTATCGAGGATCTTTCCGCAGTCCTCTTCAGAGAGGTAGCAGTTCTTCTTCCCAAGGTTCTTCCGAAGTGGCTTATACCATTGTGTGGCATCGATCAGCTGAATCTTTCCCTTCCGGTGTTCCGGCTTCCGGTTCGTCAGCACCCAGATATAGGTGGCAATACCGGTGTTATAGAACATATTCAGGGGCAGGGCAACAATTGCTTCGAGCCAGTCATTCTCGATGATCCAACGCCTGATATTGCTCTCTCCCTGACCTGCATCGCCGGTGAAGAGCGAACTGCCATTATGGACTTCCGCAATCCGGCTTCCAAGGGGTGTGTCATGCTTCATCTTGGAGAGCATGTTTACAAGGAAGAGGAGCTGACCATCAGATGATCTGGTGATCAGGGAATATTCCGGCTCTCCCGCATGCCTGATGATGAACCTTGGATCTTTGATGCCGGTTTTTCCACCCATCCGTTCGAGATCGCTCTTCCAGCTTTTTCCATAAGGGGGATTACTGAGCATGAAATCAAAATGGAATGAGGGGAACGCATCATTTGCGAGTGTTGAGAATTCCGGTCCGCCGATGATATTATCTGCCGCTTCACCCTCTCCCTTCAGGAGCAGATCCGCTTTTGCTATTGCATAGGTCTCGGCATTGATCTCCTGTCCATAGAGATGTGTTGAGACCTTTATTCCCTGCGAACCAGCAAGCTCCTTCAAAGTCTCTTCTGCAATCGTGAGCATACCGCCGGTTCCGCAGGCGCCATCATAGAGGAGGTAGGTTCCATCCCCGATCCGGTCGACCACCGGGAGGAAGATAAGACGGGCCATCAGCTTGACGGCATCACGGGGTGTCCAGTGTTCGCCTGCTTCTTCATTATTCTCCTCATTGAAACGCCGGACAAGCTCTTCAAAGACCGTACCCATCGCATGGTTGTCAAGGCCCGGTTGTTTGACGGTTCCGTCTCCGTTAACAACAGGATTTGGGCTCAGGTTCACATCAGGAGAGAGGAACTTCTCAATAAGGGTGCCAATAGCATCAGCCCTTGTGAGGCGGGGGATCTGGTTTCTAAATTCAAATTTTTCGAGAATATCCTGAACATTTGGTGAGAAACCATCGAGATATGCCTCAAAATCAGCCTTCAGCTGTTGCTGGCTGGCACGGCTTCTCAGATCTTTCAGGGTAAACGGGGAGGTATTATAGAATGCCTGACCGGCAGCCTGCCTGAGTGCAGCATCCTGATGCACTATACCCGCAGTATCAAGCTGTTCTTTCATTTTAAGAACCGCCTGCTTGGTCGGTTCAAGTACCGCATCCAGACGGCGGAGAACCGTCATCGGCAGGATCACATCACGGTACTTGCCCCGGACATAGAGGTCACGCAGGACATCATCTGCAATACCCCAGATGAAGTTGGCAATCCAGTTGAGTTGATTTGATTCCATCTGACTCTCCCTCAGGGGATTATCCGAAATTATTAATCAGAAGATCTGTCACAATCCGAATCTGCTGTCTTCCTTTTTATCCTGTTATGATTGTCTTTAAGAAGGAAATCCCGTTGAATACTATCACTCTCTCTTCGCATGCCTTAAAGACTATTATTTCAATTCGGAATCAAAATATTGGATGAAAAAATGACGCTCTATTAATGGAAAATGCTCATTTACACATTCATGCTGCGTTCTTGATCTTTGAATAGAAGGTATCATCCACATATTGGAATGATTGAGGGGGTATAAACTCCGGATCGCAGACCTTCGGATCAACCGGTCTTTCAAGGGGATCTGTCTTTCCAATCTCAATGGCATATCCTCTCTTCCTCCCTTCAAAATATGAGAAGAAATCTTCCTCACCTATCCCGGCTGCCTCCTTGCAATGTTCCCAGAGGGCGAGAGGATCATGTTCGACCACAGATCGGATAGTACATGTACCGACAATCTTCTTCACCGGGCTGCTTGAATAGATGACAATCTCATGGACATCAGGATGTCTGAAGATTACCTTTCGGAACTCGAATTTTTTTGATCCTGCCATGATCCTATCTGCAAATTTTGGTTTAATGGAAAGTAAAACTCTCATCTATATCACCCTGATTAATTATCCATTCATATGCGGCTTGATTGATCTGCATTGGAGCTTGTGGTGCCCCCTTAAGAATTCTAGCTTGCAGCATGTTTTTAAGCTGAATACTGTTTTTAAAATGAAAATGATGTCTGAATAGAATGATGGATTGGTTTTTTGTTAATCTCCCAATATCATCCTTGGAATAGACACTTCTTTTGCCAATAATTCGCATTATCTCTTCAGGAGAGATATTTGGATGAAACTGGTCAACGACTCCAATTGAAGTAATGGAATGCATGTCACGTGATCGATAGAAAAGAAGAATATCTCCTGGATTAATTTTCTGAATTCGACTCTGGGTTAAATATGCTTTTTTTATGGTGTTACCTTCTGTTACAAACTCTCCATTGTGTTCAAAAAGGAGACTTTGCCTGCCGCGTTCAAAATCTGTAAACAGCTTGTTGTGGAAAGCTGGTTGGATTGGTATAATAATTTTATTCACCAGAGCCCCATCATAATAGCTTGGGTAATATTTCTTTGAGATTTCAGAAGGTTCTAAGAGAGATAATGTTGCTTCGGTTGGTTTAAGATGTTTGATGAATACCGGCTCACTTCGTTCTTTTTTAAGAACTCCGGCTTGATAAAAACCAAAATCTCCAATTAATTCAACAAGACGATCTTCCTCCTCAATATAGTGTGTTAAATAAACCTCGTCCAAATCATGTTTAAGAGCGATATCAACTGCTGTTTTTATAAGTAATTCACCAATTTTGTACCCGACATGAGTTACTTTCAATGTAGCAATTTTGAGCCGCTTCTTTTGTGGTAAAGGTGGATCTGTTGGAATCTCTTCGTCTTCAATTTTATAAATAAGAAGTGCGCCGATACTACCATCAGATCGTCGGTTAACATAACAACTCCTCCCTTCACGGGATATTTTAGCAAACCAATCTTGAAATTCTGGGTAATCCTTAATCAAAGAGTGAAAAATTGGATCTTGAATATCAAGATTATAGACTTGTTCTTGTGTAAGAGCCGGTGGAGTAGAGACTTGGATTTTTGGTGGGAGAATGGTTTTTATAAAATCAAGAGCTTCGGTGACAAGAAAAACACGGTCTTCAATTTCAAGTAACTGGGCTTTTTTGTGTATCTCTCGATCTTCTGTTAAAAGGAAATCGACCGCATTTCGATATACACAGAAGAGAAGAGCATTATCAACCCTGTCGTGATCACTTTTTGAAGATCCAATAACGGTACTAAAACAATCCTCTTCCTTTGGAAATGGAGGTTTCTCAAGAGTCGAATATGCTCGTATTTTAGATAGGTTTACATCCCGCCGTTTTGTATCTTTATCATTTTTCAATTCAGAAATAGATAAAGGATGGATAAGAATCTCTGCTTTGAGCTCAGTGAGGTGACGTTGGAGATCCGCAAGGTCGGTAGAAAGTACTTGATCTTCTTCTCGTAAAATGAAGATATTTGTATCAAAAAGCACTCTCATCATAATTACTATCGATTTAAAAGGTGATTATTTAAGAATTACGGTAGCACCGCGAAAATATTCGTTTATTATTCCTCCCTCCCTCACACCACCTCCCCGATCCCCGGCAGGTGCCGGTACACCGCCTCCCTGACCTCGGCCGCCGGACGGCCGGTGCGGGTGGCGATGGCGGCAATCCGGTGGTTGATGATGCTGATCGGATCAGATCCCTCAAGGAGGAGGCCCCGGGCCCAGGCACGGTAGCGGGCGGCCGCCTGCTTTCTTTTCTCTGGATCTGCACCTAATTCGCCTGCTGCACCTACACTCGCACCACCCCATTCGCCCGTGATGTCGGCAAACTCGCGGCTGATCTCTTCCCTGAGCAGGGTTTCCTGCTGGTCTCTCCGGGCGTTCCTGTGCTCGGCTGCCGCCTGGAAGGTGGTGTTCGCCTGGTTCAGCTCCTGCTCGATGGCTTCAATCTCGGCCCTGACGCGATTTAGATCCTGCTGTATCAGGGCGTACCGGATGCCGGCCATCTTTCCGGCCATAGCTTTTTCTTCCTCTCCGGCAGCTCCATAGGGCCCGTTTGCCCCGCCGATACCGGCTGTTCCGGCACTTCCATACATCGCCGATGCCCCGGTGAAGTACTCGGTGAAGAGCCGGGAGGCGAGTGCCGAGATGGATCGGCCTTCTGCATGGTAGGATTCGAGATAGGGATGGAGATGATCGGCAAGGGAGAGGGATTTCGTGAAGGCCATCAGCAGATCCCCCCGATAACGTTCTCTCCCGCAGATGGCTCATCTCCCGCAACCGGTCTCCCTTTCAGATGGCGTTCTTCCCAAAGGATGGCTTCTATGCCCGGAATATCATTTTGAAATCCTGAGCACTTCTCTTTCACATCTGTTCTCTGCATACAATCCTGTTTGCAGAGATCGATAAAAGGCGTTAGCCGTGCGGGGTGTGAGTGTTTTTTCCAGGATCAAAAAAACGGGTCAGGGGGGCGGGCATCCACCGGACAACAACTGCTATCGTGTTATTCGTGTTGGCTATTCTTTGGTTTTCAGAGCGTCCACTCCTTCTGATGGAAAACGCTCTTCTGCTCAGCCCGTTTCTGCTCCCTTCAGGGTCGCCCTCCCCGGTATATAGAGCCTCACCGTGCATGGTGTGAGTGTTTGTGCGGCTTCCCGGGCAGAAAAAAGCAAAGGAAAAAGATCGTGTTATTGTTGTGAGCAGTACTAGTACAAGAGATAGGTAACCCCCCCTGTCATTTTTTTTTTGCAATCAGGAGTCATCCCCGGTCAGCACGATTTTCATCCTCACTCACCTCCATCCCCTCTTTAGAAATCCCGCAAATGACGAAAAGAGAGTTCCTGCTGTCGATTCAAGGTCTGCGAAAATCTGGGTAAGTCTGTGAATGTATGTACGGGGAAGCAATGGAAGCATACGGGGGATATCTTCCCAATGATCAACAGATAAATACTTGAAAAGCCGTATTCCAGACTATGGCACTTGCCGGGATACTCACCCCGGTTTCTATCGCCATCCAGTTGATTATCGTCATCATCGGATGCTATGTGGGGTACAGACTGAAGATAGAGGCAGGATACCTCTTTGCCCTTGCATTCCTGCTCTTTGCAGTCTACGATATCACCTCGATGATGGGATCTGGAGATGACACGCTCTCAATCATCAATATCCTCGCCTCACTCTCAGCCCTGGGGGGCATCTACCTGCTCGTGAAGCAGGCATAATTCTCTCTCTTCTTTCTGCCAGCTCCTTTGTTCTTTGATCTTCCGGGTTTTCTACTGCTCCGCCCCCTCAAGAAAAGCCGAGAGCACCGCCATATACTCCTCTTCCGCCTCAAGGAAATGCATATGTGAGGCCCCGGCAAAGACCTTCATCACCGCTCCCTCTGTCATATCCGCAAAATCCCGGACCGTTTGGGGTGTTGCCTCATCAAACTCGCCGCAGGTAAAAAGCACCGGCAACCGGAGCTCTGGCAGGATATTCGTCAGATTCTTCTCCCGCAGGCTCCCCCGGACCGTGAACTCGGACGGCCCCCACATTGCAAGATAGATCGGGGCTGCCATATATTCGAACATCCGCATCAGGCAGTCCGGCCAGGGATCCATCCGGCAGAGGTGGCGGCGGTAGTACGCCATCATCGCCTCCTGGTATGCGGGCGAATCATAGACCTCGCATGACTCGTGCATCTCGATCACCGCCCGTGTATCCGGCGGCATCCCGGCGAGCAGCCGCCGCTGGTCTGCCTCCCAGCGAGGTGACGAGATCAGGGGCCCGGCGAGTGTCAGTGAGGCGATATCCTCCTGCCCATACTTTTCGATATACGCAAGCAGGACCATCGCCCCGAATGAATGGCCGAGGATATGGACTCTTCCCGATGTAAGCGCCGTTCTGACCACATGCAGCTCATCTGCGAACCGCTCAGGCGACAGAAGCGAATCATCAACAGGTGCGGGTGAGCGGTATGAACCGAGCTGGTCATAGCAGATCACCGGCCGGGATTGTGCCAGAGAAAGGAACGGCTCAAATGCATCATAACTCCCCCCCGGCCCTCCGTGCACCAGGAGGAGCGGGATGCCGGGCGTATCACCGCTTGCAATACTGTATCCGACCTCGCCGCCGGGGACGGAAACCTTTCCTTCTCTTCGGGTATGCATACGGGTTGATTGTGGTATTGTGGTATAAATCAGTTGAGTACACTCAACCATCCGCTCTCCCTCTTGCTCTCCGGACAGTATCCCTTTTCATGCTGTGCGATCAACAGGAAGTACAAGACAATGGAAGCCCACCGGATCGCCACACTCATCATCATCGCCGCATCACTCCTCATAGCAGTCCTCATCTATCCGGCAGCCCCGGAGCAGATCCCAACCCACTGGAATATCGGGGGCGAACCTGACGCATGGTCAGATGCGGCATTTGGGCTCGCCATCATCCCTGCAATCCTCCTCGCAACCGCCCTCATCCTCGGAGCCTTGCTCAGGCACCTCGGCTCAGGAGACACAAAGACACGGAGGGCAACCGGCTGGTTCATCGCCCTCGTCCTCGCCCTCCTCCTTGCAATCCAGATCTTCCAGAGCCTGACCATCCTCGGCTACCCCGTCGATCCGGCATTCTTCTTCCCGATCCTCTTCGCCCTCTTCTCTCTCGGTATCTCGATCATCCTCCCCCGGATAATGAAAAGGAATAAAATGATGGGGATTCGGACCCCCTGGACGATGAAGAGCGACGAGGTCTGGGTCCGGACACACCAGAGGAGCGCAAATATCTTCCGTATCGCAGCAGGTCTCACCCTTTTTGGCGTATTCTATCCCGATCATATCTTCCTCTTCATTCTTGTCCCTGCCATCATCGCTCTCCTCTGGTGTGTACTCATCAGCTATATTGAGTACAAAAACCTCAGGGAGATGCCATGAAGGCAGAGACCTCCTGCCAGAAGACCCTTGAAGCATTCTTTGGCCACACCACATTCCGGCCCAACCAGGAGAGGATCGTAGAAGACCTCCTTGCAGGCAGGGACGTCCTCGCCGTCATGGCAACCGGCGGCGGCAAATCCCTCTGTTACCAGCTCCCCGCCGTCCTCCTCGGCGGCACCACCGTCGTCGTCTCCCCACTTATAGCCCTGATGAAAGACCAGGTCGATGACATGAACCGGCAGGGAATCAGTGCTGCTCTCCTCACCTCGAACCAGACCTATGACCAGAGAAAGGCGGTCGAAGCCGAACTGACAGACGGATCGATCACGATCCTCTATGTCTCACCCGAACGACTCAGCCTGCCGGCATTCCAGGAACTCCTTAGGAGAATCAACCCGAAACTCTTTGCAATCGACGAGGCGCACTGCATCTCCCAGTGGGGCCATCAGTTCAGGAAAGATTACCGTTCCCTCTCCCTCATCCGCGATCTCTTCCCGAAAACCCCGATCATCGCCCTCACCGCAACCGCCACAGAAGAGGTGCGGGATGATATCATCACCCAGCTGCATCTCAGATCTCCCAAACGGTATGTCGGCGGCTTTGACCGCGAAAATATCCGGTATACCGTGATTATGGAGAAGAGCGAAGATGAGCGGTTCCGCCGCCTTGCCCTCTTCATCGGAAACCATCCGAAGCAGCCGGGGATCATCTACTGCCGGTCAAGGAATGCCGCAGACGAGATCGCAGCAAAACTCAGGAGACGGCATATCCTGGCGCAGTCCTACCACGCCGGTCTCTCCGGCAATGAACGTTCACGGGTGCAGGATGCTTTTCTGAAGAACCAGGTGCCGGTGATCGCGGCAACTGTCGCCTTTGGAATGGGGATCGACAAGCCTGATGTCCGGTTCGTCGTCCATTTCCATCCTCCAAAGGATATCGAGTCCTTCTACCAGGAGAGCGGAAGAGCGGGGAGAGACGGAAAGCCAGCCGAATCCCTCCTCTTCTACTCAAAACAGGACTTCGCCATCTCAAAAAAACTGATAGAAAAGGAGTACACAAGCCACACCGATCTCTCGATTAGAATCAACAAACTCAGCACCATGCAGGCATGGTGCGAGAGCACCACCTGCCGCCGCCGGAGTCTCCTCAATGTCTTTGGTGAAGACTATCCGGAGATGAGCTGTGGAAACTGCGATATCTGTGTATCTGGAAAACTGAACCTGGAAGGCCGGATCAGGAGAGGTATCGCATCCATCTCGGGAAGATTTGGTATTGATACCGCAGCAGCCATTCTCACCGGCTCGTCAAA
Organism: Methanocalculus pumilus; assembly: GCF_055382585.1. Taxonomy (NCBI): domain Archaea; kingdom Methanobacteriati; phylum Methanobacteriota; class Methanomicrobia; order Methanomicrobiales; family Methanocalculaceae; genus Methanocalculus; species Methanocalculus pumilus. The sequence continues at coordinate 183,112 of NZ_AP042393.1, forward strand.
AAAACCGGCTCACGCCCAACTTCCGGCATTTGGTATCGCATCGGACTGGGACGGTGATGAGGTAAAAGAGGCGATAAAGACTCTCATCTGGGATAAAAAGCTCATTCTGTCAGGAAATGGACGGGTAAAGACACAACTGAAGAAGAAGAGACTGGGCTGATCAGAGATACCTTTATTGCTCTGATGTACATATTCATACATCACAGAACAATGATGTATTTAATTGGAGGAATATGATGCAGACCAAGATCTACCTCGACGAGGAGAGCCTTCCAAAAGCCTGGTACAATATCCAGGCGGATCTCCCCTCTCCCCTTGAACCGCCGCTCCACCCGGGAACCGGAAAGCCGGCAGGTCCTGAAGACTTAGCCCCCATCTTCCCGATGGAGCTGATCGGCCAGGAGATGAGCCGGCAGAAGAATATCCAGATCCCCGATGAGGTCCGGGAGATTCTCCAGATCTGGAGGCCATCCCCCTTGATCCGGGCTCACCGGCTTGAGAAGTTCTTGAAGACGCCTGCAAAGATCTACTACAAGTGGGAAGGTGTCAGCCCCGCAGGCAGCCACAAGCCAAACACCGCTGTTCCACAGGCATACTACAATATGAAGGAAGGGATCGAGCGGATCGCCACCGAGACCGGCGCCGGGCAGTGGGGTTCCGCTTTAGCCTTTGCAACGAGCCTCTTTGATCTCGAATGCACGGTCTATATGGTCAGTTCGAGCTACTATCAGAAGCCCTACCGGAAATCAATGATGGAGGTCTGGGGCGCAGAATGTATACCAAGCCCAAGCCCGAAGACCGCGTCAGGACGGGCAATCCTTGAGAAAGATCCCAATACCTCGGGATCGCTTGGGATCGCTATCTCAGAAGCAGTCGAAGACGCAGCCACCCATGCAAACACCCACTACTCGCTCGGATCAGTCTTAAACCACGTCTGTCTCCACCAGACGATCATGGGTCTCGAAGCACGTGAACAGCTTGCAATGGAGGAGCTGTACCCGGATTATGTCATCGGCAGCGTCGGCGGCGGATCAAACTTCGCCGGGATAAGCTTCCCCTTCGCAGGGGATATCCTCACAGGAAAGGCAAAAGATACCGAGATCATCGGTGTCGAGCCGGCTGCCTGCCCGACCCTTACACGGGGGCTCTATGAATACGATTACGGCGATGTTGCGGGACTCACCCCGATGCTGAAGATGTACACCCTCGGCCATGATTTCATCCCCCCGGCACTCCATGCAGGGGGGCTCCGGTACCATGGCGACTCCCCGATCGTCTCCCGCCTCGTCCATGACGGTATCATCACGCCGCGATCGTACCTCCAGAACGAGGTCTTTGAAGCAGCCATCACCTTTGCCCGGACAGAAGGGATCATCATCGCCCCAGAGGCAGCCCATGCGGTGAAAGGGGCAATCGATGCCGCCCTTGAATGCAGGAAGACAGGGGATCCGAAGACGATTCTCTTCTGCAACTCCGGCCACGGCCACTTCGATATGTCCGCATATGATGCCTACCTTGCAGGCGGGATCATCGATTACGACTGCCCCGACGACCTGATCAAAGAATCGCTCGCAAACCTCCCGAAACAGAGAGGATGACACCGACAATCGGGCTTCTGATCAACCCGATCGCCGGGATGGGGGGCACCGTCGGGCTGAAAGGAACCGACGGACTCTCAGGAGAGGCACGTGCACGGGGGGCAACCCCCTGTTCTGCCATCCGTACAAAGGAGACCCTATCCCTGCTCCAAAACGACACACTCTCCTTCCTCACCGCCTCAGGTGCAATGGGCGAGGATGCACTCAGGGAATGCGGGATCAAAGCGTTTACCGTCCTCCACGAATCCGGTGACCCGACCACGGCAGAGGATACGCGCCGTGCCGCAGCTGCATTCAAAGAAGCAGGAGCAGACATAATCGTCTTTGCAGGCGGCGACGGCACCGCCCGTGATATCCTCGGGGCTGTCGGAAGAACGATTTCGATCCTCGGGATACCAACTGGGGTGAAGATGTACTCCGCCGTCTTTGCAAATGATCCTATCGCAGCCGCCGCCCTGATCCGGGAGGCCGGATCACTCCCGCTCCGTGATGCCGAGGTGCTGGATGTCGATGAGGAGGCATACCGGGACGGCCGCCTCAGCACCCGGCTCTATGGGATCGCAAGGACACCGTACCGGGCAGGTTATGTCCAGCATGCAAAAGAGACGGTCTTCACAACCGAAAACGATGATGAGGATCGGCAGGAGATTGCCAACTTCATGGCAGGCGTCCTCGCCTCCCCCCGACCTTTCATCCTCGGTCCCGGATCGACGACAGAAGCGATTGCAGATGCAATGGATCTGGAATGCACCCTCCTCGGCTTCGATGCCTATTCGGAAGGCAGCCTCATCCTCCGTGACGGCGATGCAAACTCCATCCTTGAATTTCTCCGGGATCACCCGGATACACGCCTCATCATCAGCCCGATCGGCTCCCAGGGCTTCATCATCGGGAGGGGCACCCAGGTGATCACACCTGAGATCCTCGGGAAAATCGGAGATAAGAACCTCATCGTCGTCGCAACACCCGGCAAGCTGAGGGCAACGCCCAGGCTCCATATCGATTCAGGGGATCGGAATCTCGATGCATCGTTCCCGGATTCGATCCGCGTGATCTGCGGGTTCGGGCTTGCGGAACGGCGAAAACTCCACCGATCAGCCTGATCAGAACCTCTTCTTTTATATCTGAATTGTACAAATATATACATTATACTACAATAATGGAGAATTTTACGTGCCAAACATCACCGCATTTCTTGATATCGGGGCGGCCCGATCAGAAAAACCCGCCCTGATCGTCCCCACACGGGGCGAGTCCTATTCAATGCGGGATCTCCTGGATGCCACCTCTTCTCTCGCCTCGCTCTTCACCTCGCTTGGTGTTTTGAAGGGCGACCGGATCGTCATCTACCTGGAGAGCTCCGCCGAGTACCTGATCGGGTACTTCGCGGCATGGCGGATCGGGGCAGTCGCTGTCCCGACCGGCCGGGTCTATACGCGGGATGAGCTCGCCTATGCGGTGGCAAACTCCGGTGCACGTGTTGTTATCACCGATCCGGAAGGGGTGAAGGTGGCAGAAGCGATCCCCGAAATCACCATCATCTCGACTCACGATGCACCTGAGGGCACGGTTCCCTGGCCTGTACTGCGGGAGGCAGTACCAGTAATCTCCCCCGTGAACTGCTCGCCCACTGATCTCTGCCAGATCCAGTATACCTCCGGAACAACCGGAAGGCCGAAGGGAGCGATGCTCACCCATGGCGGATGGATGGCGGCCCTCGATGCCGAGGCAGAGGCACTTGCCCTCACACCGGATGATGTCTATCTCGGCATCTACCCGATGGGCCATGTCGGCATATCATGGGGAATAGCAGCACTGAAGGCGGGGGCAACCTTTGTTGTGATGGAACGCTTCGATCTCGAAGCCTACCTCACGCTGACAGAAGAATACGGAGTCACCGTCCTTGCAGGGATGCCGCCGGTGATCCATTCCCTCCTCACTTCACCACCCGGAACAGAAGAGCGACTCAGATCAGCCAGAGAGATCATCTCAGGCGGCGGCCCCCTCCATCCCGAGGTCTGGAAGCCGTTCCATGAGCGGTTCGATATTCCGATCATCAATGCGTACGGCCTCTCGGAGACGATCGTGATCGGGACCGGCACAGCCATCCGGGCAGCAGACTATTCGTTTGCAGACCGGTTCCTCTCAGTCGGCCACCCGGTCGGCTATTCTGAGGTACAAATCGTCGATTCCGATGATCCCACAAAAATCCTCCCGGTCGGAGAAGAGGGGGAAGTGGCCCTCCGTGGCCCCGCAGTCGCCCTTGGGTACTATGGGATGAAAGAGGAGACCGAAGAGGCCTTCCTCGAATCAGGCTGGTTTTTGACCGGCGACATCGGGTTCATCGATACAGAAGGCCGCCTCTCCATAACAGATCGCAAAAAGGATATGATCATCATGTCGGGCTGGAAGATCTACCCGACCGAGGTGGAGGATATCCTCCTCAGGCACCCGTCTGTTGCAGATGCCGCCATCTTCGGGGTTCCGGATCCGCGAAGGGGCGAGATCCCGGTTGCAGCAGTCGTCCCAAAGGAGGGGGAAACGATCACACGAGATGATATCATCGAATACTGCCGCTCCCATCTTGCAGGATACAAGGTGCCGAGGGAAGTTTTCGTGACCGATTCCCTCCCAAGGAAGAACGGGTGGAAACTGATGCGGAAAACACTCAGAGAAGAATATACCAGAGAGAGATTATCATGAAATCAAGAGATATAGCACTTGTCGGCATCCTGCTTGCAGCAGGAGCCATTGTACGGTACATGTCGCTCGTCATACCGGGCCCGATCGTCGCGAACCTTGTGATCGCGTTTTACTCGCTTGCGATCATACTGGTCGTCCCAAAGATCAGTGAAGCTCTCGGGATAGGTGTCATCGCCGGCCTGATATCGGCTTTGATCAGCCATTCGATCTTCCCGCCTGCAAACCTCATATCAGAACCAATCGGGGCGGTCGTCTGTATACTCGTCTTCATGGCACTGAAAGACAGGATGAAGCTCGCAGCACCCGGAATCACCACCCTCGTTGCGACCCTTGCCTCAGGCCTCTCCTTTGTCGGGGTCGTCGTCATCCTGCTCCTCGCAGCGCCGGGAATGCTCGCACAGGCAGTGACCCTTACCGGCTTTGTGATGGCAGTTGTTCCGATCGTCGTCATCACCGCGGTGGTGAACGGGATCATCGTCTCGATGCTCTACCCCGCCGCCTCACGGGTCCTTGAGAGGTAACTGATGATCAGGATAGACCATTTCAGCTACACCTATCGGAACAGGGAGCACCCGGTACTCCGGGATATCTCCCTCTCTCTTCCGGAGGGTTCGATGACGCTTGTCACCGGCCCATCGGGTGCGGGCAAGACCACCCTCTGCCGGGCCATGTCGGGTATCCTCTCGCATATCTATACCGGCACCTCCACCGGATCGATTGTGATTGCGGGCCGGGATATGATGGAGTATGATGGGATTGAAGAGCTCTCCCATACCGTCTCGATGGTCTTTGATGATGCCGACGCACAGCTGATCTTCACCACTGTCGGGGAAGAGGTGATGACGAGCCTCGAGAACAGCGGCCTCTCAAAACAGGAGGCAGAATCCGAACTCGTCAGGATCCTCGATCTCCTGGAGATCTCCCATCTCGCTGACCGTGCCCCCTATACCCTCTCGGGCGGGCAGAAGCAGAAAGCGGCGCTTGCCGCAACCCTTGCCCTCGGAACAAATGTCCTCATCCTGGATGAGGCGACCTCTGAACTGGATGAGGAGGCACGCACCCTGATCTTCTCCATCCTGCGGAAGCTTGCAGATGATGGGAAGACGATTGTCCTTGTCGAGCATATGATCGATGAGGCGGCAGAGTATGCAGATACCTGCGTGCTGGTGGAGGATGGGGCGATCACCGCATCAGGCACCCCGGAAGAAGTCTCCCGGATCATCCGGGATGCTCTTCCCCCGATCACCAAACGGCCCCGGAAGACAGGTGGTGCACCCCTCATCGAGGCAGAAAGGCTGGTTCACTGCTATGATGATCTCCGTGCAGTTGACGGTGTTGACTTCACGCTCCATAAAGGCGAGATCATCGCGATTGTGGGGGAGAACGGGTCTGGCAAGACCACCCTCGTGAAGCATTTCAATGGTCTTCTGAAGCCGACAGAAGGAACCCTCACAATCGCCGGGACCCCCTGCAACGGCCACTCCATCTCTGTCCTCTCCCGGCATACCGGACTCGTCTTCCAGAACCCCGATACGATGCTCTTTGAGGATACTGTCAGAAAGGAGATCGCGTTTGGGCTGAAGAATATCGGGAAAGACCAGAGCTCCATCGCTGATGTCCTCAATGAAGTCGGGCTTGCCGGAAAAGAGGATACCAATCCCCGCCACCTCTCACGGGGCGAGCGGCAGCGGCTTGCCCTCGCCTGCGTCGTTGCGATGGGACAGGAGGTCTTTGTCCTTGACGAGCCGACAACCGGACTGGATCTTGCAGAATCACTCCAGATCATGGAAATTTTGATGCGGCTCTCTGATGAGGGGCATGGGATTGTGATGATCACGCATAATCCGAATCTTGCAACGACATTTGCAGACCGGGTACTGAAGATGAGTGATGGAAAAATCATCTCTACCACGGAGGCATAAAAATATGCAGGAAATTATGCAGTATATCCCCGGAAACGGGGTATTCCACCGGGTACATCCGATCACAAAACTCCTCTTCACGGTGATCCTCGTCATCCTCGCCGTCATGACAAGCGATCCTCTGCTGCTTGGATTCCTTCTGGTCGTCGTCTTTTTGGCTGCATGGGCAGGAGGGCTTGGGCGTGGGCTCACTGAACAGATCCCACTCCTCCTCGTTCTTGGGATAATGCTTGTCTTCTTCACGGTGCTGACGATGCCGGCGGGGGAGGTGTTCTTCCCGCTGATCCCGCCAGCAGTGCCGATCATCGGAGGCGCCCTGCCGGTGACTGCCGGAGCCCTCCTCTTTGGCACCATCCTATCGCTCCGGTTTGCGGTGATGCTTTTTGCATTCCAGCTCCTCGTCGTCTCTACAAAACCAGCAGAGCTCGTCACCACGCTCCGGCAGCTGAAGATGCCGATCGACTATACCCTGATGTTTTTGATAGCGCTTAGGTTCATCCCGACCCTCCAGAGGGAAGGCATCCGTATCAGTGAGGCGCAGCTTGCCCGCGGGTATGCACCCGGCGACGGGCTGATGGGAAAAGTCCGTGGGCTGAAGCCGGTGATTCTTCCCCTCATCTTAAATTCTCTTGGAAAGGCTGATACCCTCGGGCTGACCATCGATATGCGTGGATACCGCCGTGGGAAAGCCGAGACCGGAGCAATATCGGTCGGCGCCCTTGACGGGCTTGTCCTCTCTGCCGCTCTTGTTCTTGCGGCTGGTGTGGCGGCGATCCAGATCATCGGACTATAACTAGAATGGAGGAATGGGTGATTTGAGAGCAAGCGGCGTTCCCGGACTTGATCCGGTCATCGGTGGCGGGTACATGGCCGGGAGCCGGATCATCATGTACGGATCCCCCCTCTCCGGGATGGATGGCCTCGCAGCCCAGTTTGCCAGAGCCAATGCCGGGGTGTACCTCATGCTTGATGAGGAGGTGAGCGATGGGATCATCCCGGCAGCCGGCCTCTCTATTGAGGATCTCGCCCATGATATCCGGGGGGATGCCGCGGTTGTCGATTCACTCTCGACCCTCATCCTTGACCGGGGCATTGCCCAGGCACTCCGGCTCCTCACGACCGCAACCGCTGCCTTCAGGAAGGATGGCGGCTGCCTCCTCTGCACACTGTATGAAGGCCTCCATACCCCCTATGAAGAGGCGCTCATCTTCAGGCAGGCAGATATTGTGATCCGGCTGACAGCCGAGATCCACCAGTCCCAGATCGAACGCAGGCTCCAGATCATGAAGTACCGGGGCATGCGGATCCCTGACCGGACGGTTCCCTTTGTGATCACCGGGGAAGGGATCGAGCTCTCGACGACGTCAAGGGTGGTGTGATGAGAAACACCTCCTGATTCAGATGGAATAAAAGAATACCACTCTTTTCCCCTTCCTTGAGATCTTGTCTTGCATTCCACTTTCTTCTCCCAATCGTTGATATTATATGCACATACATACACATACACAGATATGGGAACTAAAACAATAAGCATCAGTGATGATGCCTATGAGCGTCTCTCCAGGTTGAAAGGTGGGACGGGAATGAGTTTCTCAGAAGTAATCCTCAGATTTACTCCCCCCAGGAAAAAGCTCTCTGAAATACTCAAAGAGCTTGGTCCAAATCAGGAGCTTGCAGATTCGATTGAAGAGGCCTCCCGGGAGATGAGAAAAGCCAGGATGCGAGAGGTCGACTTTGATGCCGGTACTTGACACCTCATTCATCATTGATCTGATCCGACACAAACCCGAGGCGCTCAGGGTATTGGAAACAATTGAGAAGGAAGGACTGACTCCTGCAACAACATCGATCACCATTCTCGAATTGTATAGAGGTGCTTATTTTTCATCATCCCCGGAAAAAAACCTGGAAGAGGTGGAAGCGATCACACAGCATCTCATTACCGAGAACATTAATAACGAGACATATAGGATCTTTGGAGCTCTCTCTGCAAGATTGAGGAAGGAAGGTAAACCTGTTGGAGATTTTGATGAGCTGATCGCCTCAATAGCACTTGGATATGATAGTGAGATTGTGACGCGGGATCATCATTTTGAAGGTATTCCTGCGTTAAAGCTCAGGAGATACTAAAGGGTTGTATATACCTGATAGCCGGATGATGGGTCGCATCTATAAAAACCAATCAGATTCACGAAGAGCCGGATTTCGAGTCCGACGTTTGAGAACAGAGTGACATTTATGTATGAATAAAGAATGTTTATAGTACCGAATAAATCAGGGATCTCATGATTATGTCCTCTGAAGATTACGAAGACGAAAATGATGCTATCAAATCATATAACAAAAACCTTCTTGCCGAATTCAGGGAGTATCTCACAAAAAAGGAACTTACTCCAAGAACCATTGAAAAGCATCTTCAAAATGTCGATTTTTACATAAATGTGTTTCTGCTGTACTATGAAGACCTTGATGCCCGGGATGGTGTCAATGAGATTAGCATGTATCTGGGATTCTGGTTTATCAAAAAAGGTCCCTGGAGTGGTATTTCGGCAATAAATGAGAATGCTTCAAGCCTGAAGAAGTTCTATCAGTTTATGTTTGAGAAAGGTGAGATTACCAAAGAGGAGTTCACTGAACTGAAAGAAACAATAAAAGAGGAGAAGCCGGAATGGATTGCAACTATGGAGAGATATCTTGATGAAGATATTGAGGATATGGATGAAGTGTGGGGCTTTTAGCACCAGAGTGTCATCAATGACGTGTCTGAAAGCAGGAAGAATTCAGTAATTATCAAACCGGGCTATGACAGAACCGAAGAAAATGGCATGGAGCGATGTAAAGAACGTTCTTTCAGAGAAAGAGAAGAAGGAACTGATAAAACTGATAGGTGATCTATACAGGCTGAATAAGGATAATAAAACGTTTCTCCACTCCCGTTACCCGACAGGAGAGGCGTCTCTTGAGCCTTACTGTAAAAAAATCTCAGATGCACTGTATCCGCCCATAACAGGGCGAAGGAGTGTGAATTTCTCTGCCGGAAAAAGGGTTATATCCAGTTATTTTAAGGCAACAAACGATATGGTCGGGAAATTAGAACTCATGACCCATTATGTTGAGATGGGCACAAAGTACACGGTCGCGTATGGTGATATGTGGGAAAACTTCTATCTCAGCCTTGAAAGAATGTTTGAGAAGATTACAGAAGAGCTTGACTCACAGCCTGATGGTATAGTCGACCATTTTCTACCCAAACTTGAAAAAATTGTTGATATGGCATCAGGCATGGGGTGGGGCTATTATGACACCCTGGTTGAGTTACTGTATGATTTTTGTGATAGGAATGGGAGAGAACTGTCCTTCTTCGAGGACTGAACAGTCTGCTCCGGATCCTGAAATCTCCTTCAAGCCTGCTTTTTTACACCCCCACCCTACAGATACTCTCCCCGCACCAGTTGTGCCGCCTCGCACATCCGGGAGAGCTTGGCAAATGCCCCCTCCGGCGTATGCATCCGAAGCCCGCAGTCCGGGTCGATCAGGATTGTATCATGCGAGAATATCTCGATGCATCTCTCGATGCGTTGCCGGATCAGGTCGACCGGCTCAACCTCATGGTCAGAGGAGGCGACACACCCGCAGCCGACCATCTTTCCTTTAAGGTCTTTATCAGTGAAGATCTCAAGATTCTCCGGCTGGGTCGCGGCCTCGATATCCAGGATCGCAACCGGCAGCCTGAGGAGGTGATCGATGATCTCCTCAAGCGGCCCGCAGACATGCAGGCAGACCGGGAGATCCACCTTTTCTGCGATGATTCCAATCGCCTCTGCCCCGGTTGCGATATCGGCAGCTCCTGTTGAGAGGATCGGCTCATCGATCTGGATGATACAGGCCCCTTCCCGTGCGAGCGCCTCTCCTTCTGCGGCGAGGGCATGCGCAATATCGATCACAAGCTCCTCCCGGTTCCGGTATGTTGGCGTCTGGATTCGGAGTGCATGGGCAATTGACGAGGGGCCGGTGAGGATGCCTTTGACCTTCCGGGTCTGTGTGAGTGCATACCGGGTATCTGAGACGGTGATCCCGGTTGGCGCTGCCTGCACAGACGAGATGACGGAGTCATCCCGTATACCGGGCAGCTTTCCCGTGAATGCCTGGATCATCCCCTCCCGGACCTGCCCATCGGAGATGATATCAATCCCGGCCCGGATCTGCTCGGAAACAGCAAACCGTACAGCATGTTTATAGGGGTCGAGGACGGCGGAGAGCCCTCTTCCCTTCACTGCGGGGAAGCTCCCGACAACGGTTGTCGGGAGGATCATGCCGGGATCGAAGAGAGGCGAAGACATGGCTTATGGGGTGACCCGGTGGCGATCGCGTGGGAAGAGGACCGCTTCACGGATATTCTGGAGATTACAGATCGTCATGACGAGCCGCTCGGCACCAAGACCCCAGCCGGCATGCGGCGGCATCCCGTACTGGAAGGGCTTCAAATAGAACTCGAACCCTTCGGGGGAGAGCCCTTTGGACTTGATCTGCGCAACCAGCTGGTCATAGACATGGCACCGTTGTGCACCGGATGAGAGCTCCATCTTCGGGTGCATCAGGTCGAATGCATTGCAGATCGAAGGATCGGCAGCAGACGGCATCGCATAGTACGGCCGGATGGCGGTCGGCCACTCGGTGATGAAGTAGTGGGTGCCCATCTCCTCGCCGATCGCCCGCTCGGATGCGGTTCCGAGATCGTCGCCGTATGCGATCGGCTCTTCCATCTTTCTGGCGGCAATCTCGATTGCTTCTGCATAGGGGAGGCGGGGAAGCGACTTCCCAGGCACCTGGAGATCAGGGATTCCGAGGAGTTCAAGCTCGGTAGTGCAGTTCTCTGCAACCGAAGAATAGATCTCGTGCATGAGCTTTTCAAGGAGCACCATCACATCGGTATGATCGGCAAACGAAACCTCGACATCGATCGAGGTTGCCTCGTTTAAGTGCCTGTTTGTGTTATGCTCTTCAGCCCTGAAGATCGGGCCGATCTCAAAGACCTTCTCGCAGCCTGCTGCCATCATCATCTGCTTGTAGAGCTGCGGGCTCTGGCTCAGGAATGCCTCCTTCTCAAAATATGCGATCGGGAAGAGTTCGGTGCCCCCTTCGGTTGCAGCTGCCACCACCTTCGGGGTAGTGATCTGGAGGAACTCCTCCCTGAAGAGGAAGCTGTGGGTTGCCTCCATCACGCGGGAGCGGATCGAGAAGATTGCAGCAATCCTCGGCCGCCTGACATCGAGGAACCGGGCATCGAGCCGGGTATCGATCTCGGCAGGCACCTTCTCGGCGACATCAAGGGGGAGCGGGGAGGCCGCCTTTGCCAGGATCTCAAATTGATCAGGAACAAGCTCCCGCCCGCCGGGCGCCTTTTCGGTTGCCTTGATGATCCCGGAGACCCGGACCACAGACTCCCGTGATACCTCTTTTATTGCAATCAGGACATCTTCAGGGACTTTCTTCTTTGGAACCGTCACCTGCATGATACCGCTTCGATCCCGGATCAGGAAGAAGGCAAGACCCCCAAGGTCCCGCTCTTCATGAACCCATCCGGCGATTGTTGCCCGCTCAAGTGTGGGTGTTACGTCTCGTATTGGTATGCGCATAAAATCCAGTACTGGTACTTCGTATAAGGTGAAGAGGTTTGTGTCCTCAGGGATGCAACCCGGCAATTACCAGTATCTCCGAAAGGGATCCATGACTTCCACTTGAACTAACACATCTTCTTTTCGAACCTCTGTAACAGGTCGGTCGCCAGCAAGATTTAAATATTATGGATATCCATTGTATATCCAATGAAGAAAGTTGAGCTAAATCCTGCTACCCGGATCGAGATCGAGAATATTCAGGGATTTCTCATTCGAAAAGTAACTAAATTCGGGAATAGCGCAAAAGTGGACTGCCCCAAGGAATACCTGGACAGAATGGTCTACCTGGTAATACTATGAAACTCAGTGATGCACGATTGTTCAGGACGCTTAAAACACTCGATACATTCGTCGATAGGGCACTGCAACTCCCGTTTAAAGGACCGACACTCTCCGGATTCCAGTATAACCGGGACCTCCTCAAAGCAGCGGTTGCAAATACCTATATCGAAACCGTCGGCAACAGGGCAGATTCACTCCATCTCGCCATCAAGAATGTCACGACATCACACATTGTCTGGCAGTATCGGATGACGGTCGAGCGACTGGGTACACGATTTGATCTTGCCAATAAAAACGTTGTTTTAGCCTTTGATTATACCGAAGAAGATTTTTATGGTGATGTTCAGGGGTTCTGGATACATGGATATACTGGTGAACATGGGGTTACCGGGAAGTTTAAGTTCCTCTCATGCGCCATCATCAATTCTGATATTCCCCAGAAGATTCCGCTTTTATCAGTTCCTGTGCATCTTGGCCATAATATGGCAACAACGGTGACCTGGTGTCTTGCTCTGGTTGAACCACTGGTGAATTCCGTTGAACTCACGGTATTTGACCGGGGATTCTTTAGCAAAGATCTGATGCTGACTCTGACACATGCCGAGGTGCCGTATCTGATTTTCGCTCCAAAAAACGAGAAAATCAAAAAAGAGATAGAATTGCTGGATATTGGAGAGAAGAAAAAGATCCGATATGAACTCGAGGTCAATAAAGACAAGACGATGTTTCGAGGGGAGACAACACTCGCACTTCTCAAGCAGATATTCGATAAAAAGTCTGAAAAGTCATATGATTGGGCATTTGCTACGAATCAGGAGTCTATTGATCTGGAATATGTTATTCCAACCTACAAGAAACGATGGAGAATCGAAACCGGTTTCCGGGTGCAGGATGAAGCGAGAATCTCCTCGAAATCAAAGGATCCACGAATCCGGTTCTTTTACTTCGCGTATGAACAGGTGCTCCAGCTGCTCTGGATCGTGCTGTACAAAGATGAGGTGAGTTTTAAACAGTTCTTACTGGAGATGTACGAACTCTGCGCTGCTCGATATAAAGAGCCACGATAGGTGCTCGGTTGCCATCTCCATGTCACAGTTGCATGGGGGTGTTGGTCGGTGGATCATCAGGGAGCCATCGATAGGTCTTAACTGACTGCCATTGTGCCGCGAATCGAGGGCACTGTGCCGCTCACTTATTTTCGATCGGAGATACTGATTACAGGGTTAAATATATCTACCTCTCTCCCAATCATCGATCGATATATGATGACTGCCGATCTTGCCCTCTTTCACCAGACGATCATCGAACGGATGAATGCTCTGGTTACCTTCCTCGCCCCGGATGGAACGATCCTCTTCTGGAATGTTGCTGCCGAACAGATCACCGGCTATCCTGCCCGGGAGGTTATAGGAGAGAATAAAGTCTGGAAGCGGCTGTATCCGGATCCCGGGTACCGGAAAGAGATCACGAAGCTGATCAGAGATGTGATCGAGGAAGAGGCATATCTGCGGAACTTTGAGACCAGGATCATCACAGAGGATGGCAGAGAGAAGCATATCTCATGGAACACAAGCGAAGTCAGATCACCCGGCAGCACCATCACCGGGTATGTGGCTGTCGGGGTGGATATCACCGATAAGGTTCAAAACAAACGGCAGCTCCGTGAACGAGAGGAGCTCTTCCACGGGATCACATCAGCAGCATATAACGGGATCATCCTTCTGGACGAAGACGGAATCATTACGTACTGGAATCCGGCGGCAGAGCGGATATTTCTGTATCAGAAGCAGGAGGCAAGAGGCAGCACGGTCATCGATCTCGTTTCGCCGGAGACTGACCGCAACAGATGGCAGTCGGTGCTTGCAAAGACCGGCTCCTATGAGCTTGATGCCAGAAGAAAGGATGGCAGTCTGATCCCGGCCGAACTCAACATCTCAACGGTAACGATCAAAAACCGTCCCCATACCATCATTGTGATCCGTGACATGACCGAACAGAAGCGATCTGAGTCGCAGATGCGGCTCCTCTCGACGATCGTGCAGACTTCACAGGAGGCGATCATCAGCGTCTCCGTCTCCGGCACCATACTCTCATGGAACAAAGCAGCAGAAGAGATGACCGGCATTCCGGAGAAGGATGCCCTTGATGCGCCGATTCTGGATCTGATCAATCTGAAGGAGGGTGAAGATCGGATCGCAGAGGCGCTCTCACAATCTGATCATGCGGTCATCTCCGCTGTCCTGAGGGATCGCCGGGGAATGGAGCATGACGTGATCATCTCTGTAACGCCGCTCTTTGGTGGTGAAGGCTTCTCGCTTCTGGTCCGGGATGTCACAGAGGTGAAGAAGGCGCAACGGACGATGATCGAATATATCAGGGAAGCGACAGCCCGACTGAAGATGCCTGTTGAGGTTGTGCGGGAGAATATCGAGGATATACTCGGAATGTTCGAAGATAATACCCTCAATTGTGATAGTGCCGCTCTCCGGCTGAGGGTGCAGATGACCCACCTGGCACAGATTGCAGAGACGATCCGGGAACTCAATGCCGCTCTCACGGGAGAGGGCGGAGATATTCCTGAAGCATACCGGGCATTCCTCCTGGAGTAACCATGTCTGATGCAACAGCTCCTCATCTGATCGAAGAGGGGGAGATCTATCTCCTCCTTGCAGAGCCAAAAGATATGAAGAAGGCCTCGATCCAGCTGGTGGGTGAGATCATCGATGGAGGATATGACGCAATCGTCATCACCACCAACCAGCCTTCGCCGATTTTGAGAATGCTCTACGAAAAAGCCGGAATCGATCCAGAATCAGTCTGGTATATCGATGCGATCACCCGGTACTCCCTTGGAAAGGAGCCTGATTCCGATCCGATGACGACCTATATCAACCACCCCTCAAACCTGACTGATATGGGAATTGCCGTCACCACCATCCTGAAGAAGATGGAAGGGAAAAAAGCCTGCATCATCCTTGACTCGGTATCGACGATGCTGATCTACCTCCCCACCCAGAACATCTCAAAATTCATGCATTTCGTAACAAACCGCCTCCGCCTCGCCGGAGTGGCGGGGGTCTTCCTCGCAGCAGAAAAAGGGCTTGATCCCGATCTCCTGATGCAGCTCTCCACCTTTGTGGATACTGTCCTTGAAGAATGAGTTTTGATCCGGATTCTTGATGGAAGGGAAGGTCTCTCCTCATTTCAGGGAATGCCTAAAACCCTGCACCATTCCTCTTCCTGTGCGATCAGTTCATCCATCTCTTTGATATCCTCAATCCACCCTTCACAGGAATCACCTGCTGGTGTAACACACTGGGCATTGATCCCCTCATAGATCTGGCGGAGCACCCTGAGGCGGCGGCGGTGCAGGGCGATTCTCTGCCGCTCCTCCGGAGATGCCGTCCCTTTCATCTCTTCAGCAACCTTCTCATCCTCGGAAAGCTCGGTAAAAATCTGCTGTATGGCCTTTGTGAAGGGTTCCATCCTGATCGGCTTTTTAATCCAGCCGCAGATATGGGGTCCATAGGCGAGCATCTCTCTGGGGAGGAACATCTTGCCGGTCATGAGAACAATAGGTATCGTCTGGTATTCGGGGATTGAGCGGATCTCCCTGAGAATATCCCACCCATCCATCGGTTCCATCATGATATCGAGGAGGATCATATCCGGCCTGATATCGGCGAGGGTATCGAGGCAGGCTCTCCCCCCGTCTGCGGTGATGACAGTATACCCGCACCGTCCCTCCAGCACCTCGGTTATGATCCTCCTGAGCACCTCGTTATCATCGACAAAGAGGATCAGGGGATGTCCGTTCTTTCTCCTGGATGGCATGCTCCCGGATTCGGTTGCCATGACGATTCTTTCTCCTTTCTTCTTTAATAAAGGATTGCTTATGATCCGATCCCGGCGATCCGTTCAATGAGCGGCATCAACCGGTTGACAAAGAGTGTTCCATGATCGATGAGTTCCAGGACGAGATTGAGAATGCCATCAATGGTGATCCCATCAGGGAAGATCTCGCCTTTTGGAGGTGGTGGGAGCGGGGTCATCTCCGGTATCGGCAGGGGTGTCGGGCTCTCTGTTCCTGGTTGTGTGGTGGCCGGGGTGACTGTTGGCACCTGGGTGGGCAGATCGGTTGGTGCCGGAGTCTCTGTCGGGATGATCGCGGCAACCCCTGCGGGATGAGTGAAGATCGCACCCTCCCTCACATAGCCGTCAGGCCCGCACTGGGTGATCCCGAGGAGCGGCGCAGTTGTCCCGGCGGGCACTACTCCGGTGACAGCAACAGAGAGCCCGAGGCTCTCTCGTGCCGGATAGGAGAGCTCAAAACCGGGGATGGTATAGAAATAGCCGCTCCGGGGGTTTCGTACGAGTTCTGCTCCCCCCTTGTGGATGCTGACCGCCCATGTCGCATTTATTAACCTGGTCTCTAGCCGGAGCGTATCACTTGTTGGAAACGTGGTGTGCGGGATTCTGTCGAAGTAGAGGTATGTCCTGAGCGTTGTCGTCTCTCCGGGATTAAGGAGTCCGGCCGGGGTGGTTGATCGCCCTGACGCCGTGAACGCCGAGAGATCCGGCGGGGATGGGGCGGCGACCACCGGATCAGGCGGGGTGCCTGAGGGGACGCTTCCAGCAGGATATGCCGTCTGTGCGATCAGGTACTCGTTCTCCCCGCGGAGCGTATAGGAGCCGTCAAGCTGGCGTACTGAAAGAATAGTGACGCTCCCCGGCTCAGCCAGCAGGGGAACGGTACCTGATACACGGATAGTCAGGGCGATATCATCGCCGGCCGGATACGAGAGCTCCCAGCCCGGGATCCTCTCCCTGCTCTTACTACTCTGCCTCAGGGTGCTCACGCCACCCGATCGGTGCATATCAACCGTCCAGCGGGGATTTGTGAGATCTGTTTTGAGCTCAAGCGTGTCTTGAGAGGGGAATGAGAGAGTATCAAGTCCCGGGAAGGTGATATGTATCTCAAGATCCATCTCCTCACCATAGACGGGATACCCTTCCGGCACTCCCTCAGCACTCTCCACAAAGAAGGCTCCGGCAGAGGAGACCAGAAGGAGCAGCAGGGTAATGCAGAAAGCTCCTCGTCTGAACATATTCATTTCATCGCCCCCGGTATGAAAGAGGCTTTCGTCTGAAAGAGCACAACGTGTGTATATGAAGTTGACCGTGATCATCGAGAACACCACCTTGATTGACCGGTACTTCCGGAGTGAACCCGGGCTTTCATTGTATATTGAGGATGGCGATGCCCGCCTCCTCTTTGACTGCGGGTATTCGGGTCTTTTCCTTGAGAATTCCGCTGCAATGGGTATCGATCTCCTTGATCTTGATGCAGTCGTCCTCTCACACGGGCATATCGATCATACCGGCGGCCTCCCCTCACTTGCCGCCCACCATATCAGGGCAGGAATCGAGGGAAGACCAGCCAAAGAGCCTCTCTTCATCACCCATCCGGCGACCTTCGGGAGGAAGAAGGCAAAAGAAGGAGGAGATGTCGGCTGCCCGGTCTCGCCTGAGTATCTCTCAATGTTTGGGGAGGTGAAGACCTCCGTCTCTCCGCAGAACGTCTCCGATCGGATCACCTTCCTCGGTGAGATCCCAAGGACCGATCCAAAACGGACTGCACAGAGCAGTGCCGCTATCCAGACCAGAAACGGGTGGGTACCCGATCCCGTCATCGAGGATTCCTGCCTCGTCTATCATGGGGATGACGGCCTTGTGCTCATCTGTGGCTGCACTCATGCCGGGATCGAGCATACGGTTGCATATGCGCGGAGTGTCTGCGGAGATGAACGGGTTGCAGCAATCATCGGGGGCTTTCACCTCTATTCTGCAACCCCGGCCAGGATAGATGAAGTCTCCCGATGGTGTGCAGAGTTGGATATCGGAGTTATCTATCCCTGTCATTGTACCGGGCTTCCCGCAACCATTGCACTCTCCCACCACCACGCAATCACACCCGTTGGGGTGGGATCACACCTCGTATGGGATGAATAATGCGGTTTTCACCGGACAAAGTTTAAACTCTCATCAGTTCGAATGATGCATATGGTTGTTCCCTCAAAGGTATTCTTTACAAAAGGGGTTGGTGTCCATAAAGACAAACTCGCCTCATTTGAGCTTGCACTCAGGAAGGCAGGGATCGAGAAGTATAATCTCGTCTATGTCTCGAGTATCTTCCCTCCAAACGCAACGATCGTCTCCCCCGAAGATGGTCTCAAAGAACTCAATGCTGGCGAGATCGTCTACTGTGTGATGGCACGGAATGAGACGAACGAGCCAAACCGCCTGTTATCTGCTGCAATCGGACTGGCACTCCCAAAAGATGCAAACGAGTACGGGTACCTCTCAGAACACCATGCGTATGGTGAGACTGCATTTGTCTCAGGAGAATATGCTGAGGATCTCGCCGCAACGATGCTTGCAACAACACTCGGAATCGAGTTTGATCCCGATAAGGCATGGCAGGAACGGGAACAGATCTATAAGGCGAGTGGAAAGATCATCAAGACGACCCATATCTGCCAGTCTGCAGAAGGTGATGCGGACGGCAGATGGGTGACCGTCATTGCAGCCGCTGTCTTTGTCCTCTGATTTTGGATAATCAGCATCCAACTTTTTTCAGGGAGGTCAGAATATGGAGATCATCGGTATTCCTTTTACAGATCTCTATACCTGGGTTCTCATCCCCCTCTTCATCGTCATCGCACGTATCGTCGATGTCAGCATGGGAACCCTCCGGATCATCTTTGTTGCCCGGGGGTACCGGTTCCTTGCACCAGCACTTGGGTTCTTTGAGGTGATCATCTGGCTCCTTGCCATCGGGGAGATCATGAAGAACCTGAATAACCCGGCCGCTTATATTGCGTACGGGCTTGGGTTTGCGCTCGGCAATTATCTGGGTATCATCCTTGAAGATCGCCTCTCTATCGGGCAGGTGATTGTACGGGTGATCACAAACCGTGATGCAACCCAGCTGGTCGAGGCATTAAAACAGAAGAACTTCGGTATCACCTCGATCAATGCCGAAGGTGCGACCGGGGCGGTCAAACTGATCTTCTGTGTCATCAACAGGTCCCGCATGACCGAAGTGATCGACCTGATCAAACATTTCAACCCAAATGCTTTCTACTCTGTTGAGGATGTCCGTTCTGTAAAAGAGGGGGTATTTCCCCTTGAAAGTCCGGGTTTTCTCAGTTCACAGATCAATGCGATGAAGGTCCGGAGAAAACAGAAGTAGCCTCACCTTCTTTTTATCTGTTCGATCGCCTCGAATGCCTCACGGCGGACAGAAGGATCGCTGTCATGGAGGAGATCGGTGAGGGGCTCGTGTGCTTCAAAGCTCCCGATCTCACCAAGGATCACTGCCGCACGCTTTTTGACGGATGGATCTTCGCTCTTCAGGTACACAACCAGTGATGGAATCGCAGGCTCGCCCATACCTGCAAGGATCTCCATTGCACCTTCCCGGACACGGAGATCGGCATTCTCGAACGCAGCGGTGATCTCGGGGAGTGCCGACTTCCCAAAGCCAGAGAGTGCGGCAATAGCAGCGTTCCTCACCTCGGGATCGGAGTCTGCAAGTGCACCGACAAGGTGTGAGACCGTATTTAAATCCCTGATCCCGCCGAGGATACGAACACCGGACTGGCGCATCCCCGGGTTCTCGTGATGCAACAGCTCGATTACCTCTGTCCTCCCGGCAGATCCGATCCCAATCAGTGCCTCTTCGGCATAGATTCTGATCTCAGGTCCGGATCCCTCAAGGGTTCTGATCAGCGGGGCAACAGCAGGTTTCCCTATCTGGATACAGGCTTTTATCGCAGCATTTCGGACTTTCTCGACGGGATCGGCAAGGAGCCTGAGCAGAACCGGGATCCCCTGCTCGTCAGGAAGATGGCCGAAGGCTTCGGCTGCTGCCGCCCGGACTGACTGTTCGGAATCGCTGAGAGCTTTGGTGAGTGCTTCCCCACGCTCTGGTGCATTTATCCGGGCGATTGCGCCGACTGCGCCGGATCGGATATCGGCAGACGGGTTGTCGAGTGCTGCTACAAGTGCGGGAAACGCCGGGTTGCCGATGAGGGTAAGTGCCCGTATGATCTCTCTCTTTACATCCGTCCTCGCCCCATCGAGGGCCAGGATCATCGGCTCGACCGCCGGCAGCCCGATCCCGGCAAGACCAGTACCGGCAGCTCTCCGCACCCTCCAGCTCTCATCACTGAGCGTGTTGATCAGCAGCGGGATTGCCGGAGCGCCGATACCGGTAATCGAATGAACCGCAGTGATCCGAACCTCGGGATCAGGGTTTCCGAGCGAATCATCAAGTGAAAGACGCGGAAGATGTGATTCTTCGGCAGCTTCTGTACTCTCCACGGCTTTCTTTCCGTCCCTTGATCTGAACCATCCAAATAGACCCATAAACTACCTCTCTGTGAAGTAATCGTCTGATGGTGGGTATATAATTACCTCTTTGGCTGCTCTGCTGCAATCTTCTATCTCTGCCCCCGGATGATCGAAAGCAGATCCCAGGCAAGGGATTCGCTCTGT
Organism: Methanocalculus pumilus; assembly: GCF_055382585.1. Taxonomy (NCBI): domain Archaea; kingdom Methanobacteriati; phylum Methanobacteriota; class Methanomicrobia; order Methanomicrobiales; family Methanocalculaceae; genus Methanocalculus; species Methanocalculus pumilus. The sequence goes on from NZ_AP042393.1 coordinate 203,857, forward strand.
TTCTGCGATGTCATCATTGTATTCAGCCGGAGGCTCCCCTCGCACTCGATCCCATCATCAATATCCTGTACAAAGAGATCGACGATATCCCCGTATGCCTCACGTGTTCCCCGTGAATCGGGAGTCTTTCCCCAGGCTTTCATCAGGGCCGCAGCCGGGCCGGATATGGGACGGCTCCCGATGAACGGGCTGATTGCAATGACAAATACTTCGCTGAGTGCATCCCTGACTCCTTCACACTCAAGGATCGGCCCGATGCTTGTCACCGGGTTTGATGGGCCGATGATCACGGAATCACTCTTCTGAATGGTTTCGATGACGGCATCGGTTGCAACCGGAGGTCTCTCAAAATCACGGATGATCCCCGAGATCTCGACATTGCCCCGATGGGCTACCCAGTACTCCTGGAAATGCATCGGACCCTTCTCTGTTGCCACATGGGTTGCAACAGGTGTGTCACACATCGGGAGAACAGTTGCTTCGACACCAAGGGCAGCAGCGATTTCAGCTGTTGCTTCGGTGAGTGTCTTTCCCTCCCGAAGGAGGTTGCCGCGTGCGATATGGATGCCCCGGTCCCGGTCGCCGATTGTGATTGATTCGGGCATCCCGATCCGCTCCAGGTACCGGTTCGTCTCAAGGCTATCGCCCCGGATCCCCCACCATGTCTCTGTGTTCAGGATGCCTGCAAAGAGGTATAGCACGGTATCGATATCGGGGGAGAGGTGGTTTCCGGAGATCCAGACATCCTCGGCGGTGTTGACGATGACAGAGAGTTCGGAGTCATGGAGCACCTGCCGCATGCCCCGGATCAGCTTCGGGGTTCCGGTGCCCCCCGAGAGGAGAGTAATCATACAGATGATCTCTTCTTCAGAAGTGAAGAGCCTTTGCGGGTGATCCAATATAGGCAGGTTTTTCGTATCATATGACCATCATCCATGATAGAACTCCAGCAATTATGGATGTATATCACGCTCCTTATCTTACGTTCTTTGCCGAAAAAACCGATGATCTCGTCTATCGGCTTCGGGTGCCGCGCAGAGGCCACCCCGAGGTACTCTTTATCTCGAGATCTGTTCGCACTATACTCGGCTACACCCCTGACGAGTTTGCCGATGATCGCTCATTGTTCATCCGGATCCTTCCAGAGGATGATTGCAGTCTCTTCAGGGATTTAGCCCCGGAAGATGGGGAGTGTACATACACCTTTCACCTCAGGGCAAAGGATGGATCGATCCGGGTGATCGAGACGAAGAATGCCATAATCACCTATCCGGAGACCGGAGATCTGATCATCGAGGGTATCGGACGGGATATAACTGAAACGATTGAGCATGAGAAGGAGATTGCATCACGCGATCGCATCCTTGAAGCGGTCGGGTATGCAGCATCCTGTTTCCTTTCACAAGGAGACTGGGAGAGCCGGATAGATGCCGTGATCAGGAGGCTCGGGGAGGCGTCGGATGCATCGAGGGCATACCTCTATATGATTGACTGGAGAGGTCATCTCCCAAGTGCCTGGCTGAAAGGCGAGTGGGCCGTTCCGGGTATCTCTGCAGGTAAACCGGATCATCTGGATGGCACAATCTATGGGCAGGTCCTCCCTCTCTTCCTCCGTGGAGAGACGATCGCAGGGTCGCTGAACGATCTCGGATCCTTTGGTGAACTGGTCCGGATTGCATCTCCGGATACGCAATCGATTATTATCGTCCCGATCTTCGTTTCCGGAAATCTTTCCGGTTTCATCGGTTTTGATGAATGCCGTCATGCACGGGTCTGGAGCCAGATGGAGATCCAGGCGCTTGAGATCGCAGCCCGGATCATCGCAGCTGCAATAAAGCGTGATTCTGATCACCGGGCGCTTGCTGAAAGCGAAGCCCGGTTTCGGGGTATCTTTGAGCACGGGCCTGTGGGCATTGTCCTCGCAGGTCCAGATTACATGATCATCGAAGCAAACCCTGCCTTCTCCCGGATGATCGGGTATTCGAGGGACGAGCTCTTATTCTTCTCTTTCAGGGATATCACTCACCCCGATGACGTTCCCGGAAACGAACGCGGACTTTTGGATATGATGCAGGGGAAGCTGCCGATCTACCGGGTGGAGAAACGCTACGTCAGGAAGGGTGGCAGCGTCTTCTGGGCGGATCTGACGGTTGCACCCGTTGCCACACCGGAGGGGAAGGGCTATATCGCCATGATCCGGGATATCTCACTGCGGAAGGAAGCAGAACGGAAGCTTGCCGAGAGCGAGGAGATGCACCGCTCGTTCCTCCAGCATTTTCATCTAAAAGGGCGAGGAGACCCCGGCATTCATGCCGGGGAGGAATCGCCCATAATTGAACCATAACCCATATCCTGTAGTACAACCCATATGCATCAAATGGTAATTCGAACGGTGTCAAACTATCTGCGACTGTCACAACGACAGTATCATATTATTGACACACTCGCATACCATTCAAAGAATTTGTACAATGTTGCATTGTACAATACCCGGCAACATTACCAGGAGTATTGTGAAAACGCTGCGATCTTTCGAACGGTTCGACCGGATATTGCATCCAGCATCACTATCTGTATCGGTTCCTTTCTCCCCTATACCCGGAAGAAAGACTTTCCCTACAAAGATGTTTCAAATTATGTCCAATCACGCCAGAATGAGAACTATCCGCTGCTCCATAGTGATGTTGCTCAACAGACGATCAGGAGTGTTGAAGAAGCGTACACCTCGTATTTTGCACTCATACGGATGTACCACTGTGGCGAACTCAGCAGCCAACCACGACCTCCACGCTATCTGGAGAAGGATGGACGGTACAAACTGGCATTTCCTGCATCGCATATCACGATGCGGAATGGGTATGTCACTCTCGGCATGTCACGGATGTTTAAAAAACGGCATGGATTAACCGGGAAAGAACTTACATTCAAAATCCCTCCACACATTCAACCAAACCAGATCCGTGAAGTGACTATTGTTCCACACCATAACGGGAAGGTATACACGATCGAATTTGCGTATACGGTTCCCCTTCAACCAACACGTCTTAATCCTGACCATTATCTTGCGATTGATCTCGGCGTTACCAATTTTGCAACAATCGTTGACACTGCTACCGGGACTGCCTCAATTATCGATGGTACGTATCTAAAATCAATCAACCGGTGGTACAACAAAGAAAACGCCCGATTACAATCGATTAAAGATAAACAGGGATTAACCGAGGAGTTTACGCACCGCCAGTCACGCCTCCTCATCAGACGAAATAACAAAATCGACGAAGCAATGAACCGGTTCGTCGCATATCTTATCAAATTTGCATGTGATCACGAAATCGGTACCATTATTGTGCCACGATGGTATGGGATCAAACAAGAGATCAATCATGGTGCGAGAAACAACCAGAATTTCGTCCAGATCCCCTATGCGAAATTTCGACGAAAATTACAGTCAAAATGCGAGCTGTTCGGGATACACTTTGACGATTCCCATGATGAACGGTACACATCTCAGGTTGATGCTCTGGCACTCGATCCGATCCAGAAACCATGGTATGGAAGATGCCGTCGTATCAGCCGGGGACTGTACCAGAGTAGTTCCGGTATCGTGATCAATGCGGATGTCAATGGTGCGTTAAACCATTTGAGAAATGTAGCTGGTGATTCGGTTATGACGCCGATAATCAGTAGCGGTCGCGTCAACCGGCCGGTACGAATAAGGCTCAACTACGAGCAACCTTCGTGCAGATTAAATTGCAATGTCTGTGGTAACACCGCTATTGCAAGCCCCGCTCTTTAGGGCGGGGTAGTTGACGGTATCGTCTACCGGTTTGTTGAAGGAGAACCCGTCTTCCTCCATGGTGCCGTCACCGGGATCACCGGATACCAGCCTGATGAGATCGGCAAAGGCAACCCCTCATGGTCATCGCTGATCCATCCTGACGATGCAACAGGTATCATTGAACGCTATAATACCCTCTACGATACTCCCGGTGACCGTTTCAGTGCAGATTACCGGATCATTCATCGGGATGGCAGTATCCGATGGGTGCATGAGGTGATCAAACACAGGATCGGAGAGACCGGCTGCTCCATCATCGAGGCATCGATCTATGATATCACCCGCAGGCGGGAGATGGAAGAGGAGCTCTCCCGTTCAAATGAGAAACTCAACCTCCTCCAGAGCGTAACACGCCATGATATCTTCAACCAGCTCAACATCCTCTCGGCATACACGGAACTGATGAAGGATCAGATCCCCGATCTGGAGGCAGCCGGGTACTGTGCAGGCCTTGAGGCAACCATCGAGCGGATCCACAGGATCTCTGCATTCACCCAGGATTACCAGAGGGTCGGGGTGCATGGCCCCATCTGGCAGGATCTCAGGGAGGTGATCAACCGGGGTTTTGATGCCAGGAACCCTGATGGGATCACGCTTGAGAACGAGGTATCGGGATATGAGATCTATTGTGATCCTCTCCTTGAGAAGGTGGTATACAACCTTGTTGATAACTCCGGCAAGTATGGCGGGGACTTGGTGTCCCGGTTCCGGGCCACATGCCGTGAGGCAGAAGGTGAGCTCTGTATCTGTCTCGAAGATGACGGGGATGGGATCGATTCATCACTACAATCCCATCTCTTCGAGTATGGGGCGGGGAAGGGTACCGGTCTTGGCCTCTTCCTGATCAGTGAGATCCTCTCGATCACCGGGATCTCGATCAAAGCTGTCTCTGGCACTCTTGGGGGTGCTGCCTTTGAAATCCGGGTTCCGCATGGCAGCTGGCGGGGAGGGGTATATAATACCTCTCGTGCCTCATAGATCTCACTATGCATACACAAGGGGCACCGGCTCCAGGATCCATGCGATCCAAGATGATCAAGGATCCGGTCCATGGGGATATCGAGGTGGATGATCCGATCCGTCTCCTCCTTGACACCCCCGCCCTCCAGCGGCTCAGGATGATCCGGCAGCTCGGCTTCTCATTCCTCGTCTATCCGGGTGCAAACCATACCCGGTTCGAACATGCACTCGGGACGATGCACCTGGCGACACGCCTCTGTAACCATCTCTCTCTTGATCAGGATGATTCACTCCTTCTCCGGGCATCCGCTCTCCTGCATGATATCGGTCACGGGCCGTTCTCACATGCGATCGAGCCGTTGATGGAGTCGATCTGCGGCTATGGCCATGATGTTGTCAATGATCTGCTCAAAGAGCCCTCTGCTTCATCAGCACTTGCGGCAACCGGCCTTGATCCCGGTGAGGTTGCCGCCGTGATCGGGGGTAATCACCGGCTCTCAGGAGCGATCCACGGGGAACTGGATGTCGACCGGATGGATTACCTGCACCGGGATGCCCACTACACAGGGGTTCCCTATGGTGCGGTCGATTCCCACCGGATCATCAGGAGCACGGTCCTGACGCCATCAGGCCTTATTCTGGATGATTCCGGCGTTCAGGCGGCAGAATCGCTCCTGGTTGCACGAACCCTCATGCGGCCTGCCGTCTATTTTCATCATGTATCCCGGATAGCTGAACGGATGTTCCTCATTGCCGCACATGAACATTGCGTAAGTGGCGGTGACCCGGACCTGCTGGTGGCAATGGATGATTCCGAATGTATCCAGGCGTTTCGGGAGTCCGAAAGCGGGATTGCACAAGAGATGATCCATCGTCTCCTGACCCGGAATCTCTACAAGCGGGCCGTGTATGTGGGGGTTGGGTCAATCAACCGTGCCCGTATCCCCCAGCCGGATCTAAGCGCCTCTTTTACGCTGGCAGAAGAGATCGCCTCACATGCCGGTGTCGCATCACATGAGGTCTGTGTGGATATACCCGGGTTTCCCACCGACATGGTGATAGGGGTGCTGGTGCGGAACCGGCATGACGTCGTCTCGCTGGATGAGATATCGCCTCTGATCCGGGGAATGAATGAGATCCGGCGATCACAGTGGCGGCTTGGCATCTACTGCCCACAGGAGCACCGTGAAGCGGTCGCTCTTGCAGCAGCAGAGGTGCTCTCGATCCGTCCGGCAACAAAACAAGATAAGCTTCCAATAGAAACAGAAGATGAGAGGGGAGAGGTACCATGAAGGAACTGGTTGTCGGGGTGACCGGCGCAAGCGGCATGATCTATGCAGAACGGCTTTTAATGGAACTTGAGAAAGAGTGCCGGGTGCACCTGGTGGTGAGCGGAACCGCGGAGACGATTGCAGACCTTGAAGGGATCTCGTTTTCGAATGTCAGGGTTATCGTTGAGGAAAATTCGGATCTGGCAGCGGCGATCGCAAGCGGATCATTCCGGTTCGACGGGATGGTGGTTGTGCCCTGCTCGATGAAGTCGCTTGCCGGAATCGCACATGGGATCTCAGATACCCTGATCGGAAGAGCTGCCGATGTCTGCCTGAAGGAACGGCGCCCGCTGATCCTGGTGCCGCGTGAGACGCCGTACTCGCGGGTGCATCTCCAGAATATGCTTGCTGCCCATGATGCCGGTGCGACAATCCTCCCCGCATCGCCACCATTCTACCAGAAACCGGAGACGATCGAGGATCTGGCGGATATGATCGTCTCACGGATTCTTGATCACCTTGGAATCGAGCATTCGATTGGATCCCGATGGGGTGGATTCCATGCGTGAATTTATCGAGAGCCTGCGGGAAGCGGGTCTCCTGAAAGAGATAGATGAAGAGGTGCAGACGACCTTTGAAGCGGCACAGATGGCATATCAGACAGACGAGCCGCTCCTCTTCCATCATCTCAGTGGAGGGCATCGTGGTGTGATGAACCTCACTGCAAACCGGGAGACCCTGGCGCTTGCCCTCGGAATGGATCCAAAGGGTATGGTTCCGCAACTTGCCGGGTGCCGGTATGACGGTAGAGTGATCGATGAGGGTTCTCTTGCGACATCCGCACCCGATCTCAGCGAGATCCCGGTGATGACCCATTTCCCAAAGGATGCGGGTGCCTATATCACCGCGGGAATTGTCTTCTCCTCCTTCGGCGGGGTGGAGAATGCCGCCATCCACCGGATGCTTGTTGCCGGAGGGGATCGGCTGGTTGCCAGGATCGTTGAGGGGCGGCATACCTACCAGCTGATGAAGGCAGCCCATGCAGCAGGCAGAAAGCTTCCCATCGGAATTGTAATCGGTGTTCATCCGGCAGTGACATTCGCCTCATGCACCCGTGTTCCTACCGGAAAAGAGCTTGCATATGCCTCGGAACTGCTTGGCGGTGAGATCGGCGTGAAGACACTTTCAAACGGCGTCCGCGTGCCTGATGCCGAGTATGTTTTGGAAGGATACCTGACAGCAGAAACTGCCGCAGAAGGGCCTTTTGTCGATATCACCGGCACCTACGACCCTATCCGGAACCAGCCGGTGATCGAGATCACCGGGGTTGCAACAAAAAGTGATCCGATCTACCACGGGATTCTCCCGGCAGGTGCCGAACACCGCCTCCTGATGGGCGCCCCCTATGAGCCGCGGATCTACCAGGCTGTTGCCGGGGTGACAAAAGTGAAGGATGTCCTCCTGACACGTGGGGGAGCGGGTTACCTCCATGCTGTGGTGCAGATCGAGAAGCAGACGGAAGGAGACGGGAAGAATGCTATCATGGCGGCGTTTGCCGCACATACCTCGCTGAAACATGTGGTCATCGTTGATCCCGACATTGCGATCCATGATCCGGAGGATGTCGAGTTTGCGATAGCAACCCGTGTCCGGGGCGATTGCGACATCATGGTGATCTCAGGTGTCCGGGGTTCATCACTTGATCCGTCCCGGATTGCAGACGGCCTGAATGTGAAGGTCGGGGTGGATGCAACAATGCCTGTTGGACAGGAAGATGAGTATATCAGAGCAGGATGGGATGCATAATGGAGCTTGACAGATCAGATGAAGAGATCCTTTCAGGGGAGTTTGGAGAGACACGGAGGGTGATGCTTGAGATCTTAATCGCCCTTGGAAAGATATATGATGCAGAGCGGCTGATCCCGGTATCGAGCGTCCAGGTGAGCGGGGCATCATACAAGACGATCGGTGATGCGGGCCTTGAATGGCTGGAGGGGCTTGATGCCCGTGCGGTTGTTCCGGCATTCCTAAACCCAATCGGGATGCCGAGGGATGACTGGAGGGATATGGGGATCGAGGATCACTTCGCAAAGAAACAGGAGGAGATCCTGAATGCCTATAAACGGCTTGGGATCCGTCTCACCTGCACCTGCACACCTTACTATCACCAGATCGTGCAGTATGGCGACCATCTCGCCTGGTCCGAGTCGTCTGCGGTTGCCTATGCAAACTCGGTGCTTGGTGCCCGGACGAACCGGGAAGGGGGACCCTCGGCTCTTGCGTCCGCATTGATCGGGAAGACCCCCGAATATGGACTGCATATCATGAAGAACCGCCTGCCGGATCTGATCATCACCCTTGATGATCCGGCGGCGGCAAAGGACTGGGGTCCGGCAGAGTACGGGGCGCTTGGGTTTGTTGCAGGAAAGGAAGTGGGAAACCGGGTTCCGTATCTCCGGGGGCTGCGGCCAAACCGCGACCGCTTAAAGGCGCTTGGAGCGGCAATGGCGGCAACAGGGGCAGTCGCCCTCTTCCATGTTGAGGATATCACCCCCGAGGCACGGGTGCCGTTCTTTAAGAAGTCGTTTTCGGTGGATGAGAAGGAGACGATCGAGATCGCCGTCTCAGATGTACTCTCTGTCTTCTCGGATATCGAGGTGAATGCGGTTGCAGTCGGCTGCCCCCATCTCTCAGAGGATGAACTGCGAACTGTCGCAGATCTCCTCGCCGGGAAGAAGGTTAAAAAGCCGTTCTTCGTCTTCGTTTCAGAAGAGATGATGAATGATCACCGGGATCTCGTCACCATAATCGATCGTTCAGGCGCCCATGTCTATGCAGATACCTGCATGGTCGTCTCCCCGGCAACCGATAAGCTCGGCTCTGTGATGACGAATTCAGGGAAAGCCTTCTCCTATCTCCCGGCGATGTGCGGGGTTGTTCCGCGGCTTGGGACGATTCAAGACTGTGTCCGGGTCGCCACTGAATAATCCCTCCAGATACCTATTTTCTCATCTTTTGGGTCACCCTTGAAGGGAGGGTGGAGCAGGATTCTGTCTGATCTCTCCTTTTAGAACCCGATTGCCTGGAGGAGGTACAGGATTCCCACGATCAACACTGCGACAACCGGAACAATAAACCGTGCCCTGATTCCGAGGAGTTCCGGTATTGTTTCTGCCGGGAAGACTCCTTTGTTTAGGACTGTCCTGTCAAGCCGGGGATAGAGCCTGGCGAAGATACCTGCGCCTATTACTATTCCGATCATCCCGACGAGTGCATCAAATGCACCGGAGCCAACAGCGGCTGCTGCGGTACCGGGGCAGTACCCGAGGATGGCGAAACCGGCACCAAAGATCAGGCCGCCTATGATGGTGGCTCCCACTGACCCCAGTTTTGTGTGGAGATGGACAAGTCCTGCTGCCTTCATCGCGTACACTCCGATCATCCCAACCAGAATCGCGGTCATCATCACCTTCACAACCGTGAAGTCGGTAAGAAGGAGCTGGCCGAGGATCACATCATAGCTGGCAACCCCTCCCTTCTGGAGGAGGAAGCCGAAGATGATCCCGAAGATAAGTCCGAGAAGAATCTGGGCTTTTGTATTGGATCTCAGTTCATCAAATGCCATATCTGCCACCTCAGAGGAATGCGAACCCATAGATCATCCCGGCAACAAGGATGCCGCCGATGAAGAAGAAGATCACCGCCACCCAGCTGGCAAGAGCGAGCTGGAGTGTGCCGGATATGCCGTGCCCCGAGGTGCAGCCGCCTGCCCACCGGGCGCCAAGCCCCATCAGGATGCCACCGAGGAGGGCAACTCCCGCCCTGAGCAGGGCATCTGTTCCGAATGCCCCTGCAAAGAGCGGCGGCACCGTCAGCAGGGAGAAGGTGCCGGAGATGTATGCGGAGATGAATCCCCCGATCACAATCCCGATCACAATAATCCACTGCCAGTCAATGGTTGGAGTGATCTTCTGGTAATATGCCATAGATTCGGCCTTCTCCCGTGAGATTGCCGTCTCCACCATACCGGCGGTCTTTGCATAGGCAGTCGATGCCCCGAGGGGCCGGTCTGAGAGGAGGAAGGTGAGCCATATAAGGATACCAATTCCTGCTCCGACGATATAGGGCGACCATGTCGCCGCTGTAAACCATTCTATCATTTTCATCACCTTTTCATTTCACCTTTAACGGAAACGGTGCAAACCCGGCCCGGCTGTATGCGGTATAGCCTCCGCCGAGGTTCATGACATGGCTGATATCATGCATCTTCAGGATGCTTGCGGCAATGCTCGCCCGCTGCCCGCCCCGGCACATGACGATGTACTGCTGGTCCTCCTTCAGCTCTGTAGAGCGGGTCCTGAGATCATGCCAGGGGATATGAATCGACTTTTCTGCATGTGCGAGATCCCATTCCTCCTGTGACCTTACATCGATTAAGGTCGCCTTGCCGCTTTGTACGAGCATATTCGCCTCTTCAGGCGAAATCACCGGCACCCGTGAGATCGGGAATGCCGCAGTTCCCCAGGCAAGCATCCCGCCTTCAAGGAATCCGCTGATGGTGTCAAACCCGACACGCCTCAGCTGGAGGGCGGCTTCCTCTGCCTGCTGCTTCCCCTCGATGACCAGAACAATCTCCTGATCCGGTGGGAGCACCCAGCCCGCCTGCGTGGCAAAGCTGCCGGAGAGATCGATATGCCAGGCGTTTGGGATATGCATACCAGAGAATGCGGGATAGCTCCGGACATCCAGCAGCAGTGCACCACCTTTGATCTTTTCGGAGAAATCTTTCGGTTCAATGGGGACAGGCTGCCTGAGTTTTCGCATCAATTCCGGCCCCTTCCTGTTGATCGCAGAACAGCGGGCGAAATGGTCCGGTGCTGCGGGCATGTCTGAAGTGAGTGCATTGATAAACTCCTCTTTTGTCTTAATCAGAAGGGCGTAATTGTACTTCTTCTCGTACCCGATCGTGCTCGTCCGCTTTGCCGCCATCGCCCGCCCGCAGAGAGACCCCATGCCGTGTGCGGGATAGACTTCAACCTCACCCGGAAGGGTCATGATCTTGGTATGCAGGTTTTCATAGAGGGAAGATGCGAGTTCCTCTGCCCGACCGGGGAAGAGATCCGGCCTCCCGACATCCCCGACAAAGAGGGTGTCGCCCGGGAAGAGGGCAACCGGTGTCTCGCCACGGGCGAGATCGGTGGCGATATAGGAGATATGCTCAGGGGTGTGGCCTGCGGTATCGATCACCGCAAACCTGATATCTTCAAGATCGATTCTATCGCCTTCGGCAACAGGGGTGTGTGGGAAGGCACAATTCCCTGATTTTGGTGCATAGATTGGAGCACCGGTCAGATCAGCGAGATCGAGATGGCCCGAGACAAAATCCGCATGCAGGTGCGTCTCGAGGATATGGGTGATCTTCAGGTTGTTCCGGGATGCATATTCGATGTAGCGTCCGATATCCCGTGACGGGTCGATGACGGCACATGCCTTGTTCCCGGCAACAATATAGGAGCTGTGGGCGATGCCGGGAGTAAAAAAATGCTGGATGATCATAGACGCTTCAACTCCTCTATGCGACGAAGAGGTAAATGAGTGTTGTGGCGATTACAATGAAGATTACTGTCATCACACTGCCGGCTTTGAGATAGTCCCTTGTATTGTATCCCCCCGGACCCATCAGGAGGGCGTTTACCTGGTGGGTCGGGAGGATGAAGGAGTTTGAGGCACAGACTGCCACGAGGAGTGCAAGGGCGGTCGGCTCGATCCCGGTCCCGGAACCGGTGAGCATCACGAGCGGCACCAGCAGGACGGTTGCGGCGACATTTGAAATGATCAGTGAGAGCACCGTCGCAAGCACAGCAACCGCTGCGAGGATCACAATCGGGTGGGTGCCGATGAGCGCTTCTGTAAGAGATCCGGCGATGAGAGCGGCTGCTCCGGACTTCTCCATCGCGATCCCAAGCGGAATCAGCCCTGCGATCAGAACGACCGTCTTCCATTCGATGGCCCGGTATGCCTCATCGATCGAGAGGACTCCAGTGATCACCATTCCCGCGGCACCGGTGAGGAGTGCGAGCGAGAGGGGGACCCCTGTCATGGTGAGGGCAAGCGCTCCGGCGAAGATAAAAACTGCGAGTGTGCCCTTGCTATGCCGCATCTCCTCGCCTTCGGGATGAGTGAGCAGGATCAGATCGCGGTTTCCGGCAAGAACGCGGAGTGTATCCCATGAGCCGAAGGCAACGATGGTGTCGCCGGCTGCAAACGGGATATCCGAGAAGTCGGCCCGGTTCTCAGTCTCCCCGCAGACATGGAGGATCGGCTCGATCGAGAACTGCTGCCGGAACCTGATCTCACGCGGGGTCTTCCCGATGATGGACGCCTTTGGCCGGACCGTCAGCTCCGCAAATCCATATCCTTCACCATCCAGTATCTCTTTCAGCCTGCTGTCGTCGATGGTGGGGATACAGCCTGAATCCTCGATAAACCTCTGGAAGTTCTCAGCAGATCCGAGGAATGCCAGCTCCTGAGAAGGCTCGAGACGGGTTGAGCGTGACGGGGCGACTGTGATATCCTTGTAGGTTCTGACCGCGAGGAGGTCGAGCCCGTACCTGATCTTGAAGAATGCCTCTTCACGGGTCTTCCCTACAAAGGGGGATTTTGGGGGGAGTGTGCAGGTCAGCACCGGGTGATCGATCCCCCAGATCTCTGCCACAGTCGGGCCGGCCGGACTCTCCTCTTTCTTCGGGAGGAGGGTGTTCCCAAAGAAGGCAAAGACTGCAACCCCGGCGATTAAAAGGGCAAGACCGATCGGGGTGACGGCGAAGAGGCCGAAGGGTTCTGCACCTGACTGCCTGAGAAGGTCGTTTAAGACGATCAGGGGGCCGGAGCCGATCATCGTGATGCTCCCACCGAGGATGGCGGCAAACCCCATCGGCATCATCAGCCGGGATACCGGGATCTTTGTCTGTCTGCTGATCCTTCTCATCGCCGGGAGGAAGAGGGCGGCTGCCCCGATATTCTGCATCACCGAGGAGAGGAGGCCGACTGTGATCCCGATCGTTGAGCTGACACGCCGCTCTTCTCTTCCGGCATACCGGACGATCGAGCGGGCCAGTCTGGAGGTGATACCGGTCCTCTCGATCCCATAGCCGAGGATCATCACCCCTGCCATCGCCATCACCGCATTTGAGGCAAAGCCTGATACCGCCTCCATTGGTGTGATGAGGCCGAGCCACGCAAGGGCAATTGCAGCGCCGATTGCGACGAGATCGATCCTGACACGGTCACTCACAAAGAGGATGATCGTGACAAGAAGGACAATCCCAACAAGCAGGATGCCGGTATCCATTGAGAACAACTGCTGATATGGTGGATAGAATAAAAAAGGTTGCCTCAGGAACGGGAGAGCCGGGCTGCGGTCAGGTGGCGTTTTAAGGTTTCTGCTGCTTCTTTATCTGAACCGAAACAGTCGAGGAGGGAACGGATCTGCTGGATCGTCTCGGGATGCAGTTCGTGCTCCATGAAACAGGCATCCTTCTCGGCAACAGATTCCGGCACTTTCAGGAGGAGAAGAAACTCCTTGAGGGTCTCATGGCGGAGATGAACCGATCTCCCGATCGCCTCGCCTTCCGGCAGGAGGACAACCCCTTCGTATCTCCGGTACTCGATTAAGCCGAAGGAGTGGAGTTTTCGGAACATCTCAACAACGGTTGAAGGCCTGACTCCGAGTTCATGGGCGACATCTTTTGTCCGGGCATATCCCTTGGTGCTTGTTACCCGATAGATTGCTTCGAGATAGTCTTCTGCCTTTCGTGAGAGGTTCTTCACACTACTTCCTCTGTTTCTGGGATGTATAGAATGTTCGCCTCCCTGGTGCCGGTGCTGCATATACAATAATCTCCTGAACTGATGATATATCTGGTATTTGGTTGATAAGTATGTCGCCCGAAAAGTATTCGGATTAAGCGTAAGAACCGGGATATAAACTCAAAAGGGAGAACGGAGAAGAGTGCCCGGTGGCTGGTGCATTCAGCATATCATATCGGGGCACCTGGATGAGGTTTTGGTAACCATTGGCTGAAGTGATGGTATTCCATTGAATAGCCCGGACAGCAGGGCCTCCGCAAGCCTTCGTCCGGGATGGTAAGATCTTCTTCTTTTCTTCACCTCCTGTCTGTTCTGTCCTGCGAACCCCCCTCAAATCCCCACTACTTCCCCATTTGCCGGGGACTGCGGGTCGCTATTCTAATCTCTGTAGTTTGGGAGAGATGAGGTGATCCCAAACATGATTGGTTTTTTCCCAAATCTCCGAATGATCAGTTGGTGAAACGCCTGCTCCCGAACGGGTGACCCATGCTTTCCTGAATCATCGTTTTGTGGCCCTTTCGATGGACATATATCCCACAATGCATGATAGAAAGGTATGGATCAGCCCGGAGACCGGAATCTCCAGATCGCCATTGTCCTCCTTGCCCTCCTCCTTGCCTCAGCAGCAGAGCTGATCTTTCATTCCGGATATGGCATTGTTTCGACCTATACTCATCTCTACTATATCATCATCATCGTATCTGCCTTCTTTTTCAGGTACTATGGGGTTCTCGCCGGGGGGTATCTTGCAGTTGTGCATCTCTACGCGGAGTTTGTGCTTACGGGAACGGTGACGACGGATGCAATTCTCCGTGCAGGTTCGTTCATCACTACCGGGATTCTCTCAGGGTATCTCTTCTCTGCATTTATCAGGGAAGAGCAGGTGAAGGAGGCACTTGAGGAGAGGATGTACCGGGTGCGGGCGATGATGGTGAGCGAGGACGATATCGTGAAGATGAGGAAGAGGGGCGATCTCCCTGCTCTTCTGAATGTCCTTGCACATGGCGAGCTGGATCAGCGCTATCTGGCAATCGATGCCCTCGGCCTCCTCCGCGATCCCCGTGCGATCGAACTCCTTGTTGAATCCCTGCAGAGCGATGCCTATTCGGGGCTTCGGTGGAAGGCGGCAGAAGCGCTTGCCCGGATAGGTACGCCTGCCGTAGGACCCCTGATCACGCTCCTTGATGATCCTGACGATGATGTCCGGTGGAAGGTCGCCATTGCCCTCGGCGAGATCGGGGATCCGCGGGCTGTTGCCCCACTGATCGCACGCCTCTCTGATCCCGATGCCTATGTCCGGAGCCGGGTTGCACTGGCACTCGGATCGATTGGGGATCCGGCGATCACCGGCCTTACCGAGTCTCTTTCATCCCCTGATCCGGCGATCAGGGCTGCTGTTGTTGTCGCTCTTGGGGAGATCGGATCAGATCAGGTGATCCCGCCTCTCATCGATGCTCTCTTTGATCCTGTCGATATGATCAGCCTCGAAGCTGCGATGTCGCTTGCAAAGATTGGATCTCCGGCCATCCCCCCGCTCCTGGAGACCCTCACATCTGCTTCTCCTGAGGATCGGCGTGCTCTTCTGCTTGAGCGGGGCCTTGCTGAAGCCATCACCGGGATCTTTGCGGATGCAGATTCCAACCAGCGTATGCAGCTTGCATCTTCTCTTGAAGAACTCGCAGATCCATCACTTCTTCCCTTCATCGAAGAGTTAGGGATGGTGGAATCGGAATAAATGGATTATACGTCCTTTTTTTGTTAAATATCCCTGATACTGGGTAACCTTTATTGGCTGGGGAATACCAGATCACTCCTGTGTACGGGAAATATGGGTACGAATTTTGCATCGAGAAGGATGACCTGAAAGTCTGTTTTTCAAAAGAGGACGATTGTCTCCGGTATCACCGCAACCTTGGGGGAACGGTTGTGGAGCGGATCATCGCCTCCGAATCCGGAACGGTGATCATAAACCCCGTTGAGCCTTTGAACCTGCCGGATGAGGTGACCCGTTTCCTTGAGATCCGGTTCGAGCCGATCGATATCGAGCCTGAGGCAACACGCAGGATTTATGTCACCTTTCCGATCGAGATCGCGGTCTTCCTCATGAAGAACGATGCGTACCGGTGCATCGATATCTTCTCAAGGATTCCGCAGAAGTACTCTCTCTATGGACCGACCGATTCCGGCGTGATCACCCGGTATCACTGGAGCGAGGTCTTACTCAGGCGCCCTGAACCGGATCCAAGCCTGTATGGAGTTGTTGAGCTGGATCTGATGAATTCGACAAAGAACTGGGTAGAGGTATCCCGGGTCGTCTTTGAGAACTATGGGATGAAGATCTACTATGATAACGATCTCGTCTCGATGAGTGCCGGAATGAAGATTGTCAAGCCGATGCTTGCCTATACCGCATTTGAGGATAAGCCAATCCGGACCGGTATGCAGAAGTCGATCGAGCTCTATTACTCGCGGAAGCTCGCAGGTGTTGATACACTGGCGTACTATGCGATGGATGAGGGGCTGGTATAGATGAGTAATGCCACTGATCTGGTAGAAAGTACCGATATTTCGGCTTTTAATATTCTTTCGAAACCTGTTCTGGGGGAGATCACCCTGTTCGACATCATCTGGGTCGCGATCATCGCCATTGCTGGTGTTATTATTGTGCGGATCGTCAGGATATGGCTGAAACGGAGTTTCGGTGAGAGGGTTTCAAAACCTGATCTCGATCTGATGATCACCCTCGTCTCATACTGTATCTATATTGTGGTGCTCCTCAGTATCCTCCCCTATCTCCACTTTGATCTCTCCGGCCTCTTTGTTGCAGGAGGTATCATCGCAGTCGCTGTTGCGTTTGCCACCCAGAATATCGTTGCAAACCTGGTATCTGGAATTTTCCTCCTCTTTGAGCGGCCGATCAAGATCGGGGACAATATCTCTATCGGATCGCTGACCGCGACAGTCCAGAAGATCCAGATCATGTCGACGATTGTCCGGACATATGATGGTATCTATGTCCGGGTTCCAAACTCCAAGATCTTCACAAGCGATATCACGAATCTGGTGATCCACCCGGCACGCCGGTTTGATTACACAATCGGTATACGGTATCAGGATGATGCGAAGAAGGCGATCGCAATCATCAAAGCGATGATCGAGAAAGAGCCGTATGCACTGAAAAGCCCCGGCCCGTCGGTCTATGTGGATAATCTCGATGATTCGAGTGTCAATATCGTGATAAAGATCTGGGCCCCCTCCCTCTACTGGTGGGGGCTCCGGACAGAGCTCCTCTGGAAGATCAAGGTTGAGCTTGAGAAGAACGGGATCCAGATACCCTTCCCGCAGCGGGAGCTCTGGTTTAATAATATCCTCAAGACCGATATGAAAGCAGTAAGAGGCTCCCCCCCGATAAAGGAGATTCCCTTCCAGGAGGTAGAGCCGGATACGAAGGTCGGCAAGCCGAAGCCCGGGGATACCTATGACTGGTAGGATGGCGATCCTTGCCCTGAAGAAGGCGGTCAGCGAGCCCGATCTTGCTGCCCGGCGATCAGCAGAGGAGGCACTTGCCGCTCTTGGCCCTGATGTGGTACCGGAGATCGTCTCTGCACTCGGGGAGGCGCCGCAGACGATGCGGTGGTACCTTGCACGTGCCATTGCCCGGATGGGTCTTCCTGCATTTGAGCCGGTGATCAAAGCGATCAGGAGTTCTGACGATCCCGAGGTACGGCGGTATCTGACCGCATCAATTGCTGCTATGGGTGAAGCGGCAATACCGCTCCTTGTTGGGCTGCTCGTAGATGACGAAGTCACAGTCCGGGGGGCAGCGGCACTGGCACTCTGCCGGATCGGTGAGCCTGCCATGCCTGCACTGAAAGAGGCATCTGAGGGGGACGATCCCTTCCTTCGGAACTCAGCCGGGCTCGTCCTCTTCAGGATGGGTGAAGAAGGGATACTAACACTTCTTTCAGAAGAAGAGCGGTAAAAAGAGCTATGGAGCTCCCGGCGATGTCACAAGCGATGGAAGCCTATCTTGCTTCCCTGAACCGTCAGCTTGAGGAGGCCCTCTCGATAGCTAAGGAGGCACGATCACAGGGTGTTGATCCGACAATAACCCCTGAGATCCCAATCGCAAGCGATCTCGCCGATCGGGTTGAAGCGCTCCTTGAGATCCCCGGTGTGGCGGCACGGATCCGTGAACTGGAATCGGGGATGTCCCGTGAGGAAGCAGCGCTTAAGATCGGGGATGATTTTGTTGCCCGGAAGTTTGGGGAGACATCGCGTGAGGAGGTGGTTGATCACGCGATCCGGTGTTCGATGGCTCTTTTAACAGAAGGTGTCGTCTCTGCCCCAAAGGAAGGGATTGCGAAGGTGGGGTTTGGCAAAAACGATGACGGTTCCGAGTACCTCAGGATCTATTATGCCGGACCGATCAGGTCAGCCGGTGGTACCGCACAGGCACTCTCGGTCCTTGTCGGCGATTATGTACGGCAGGCGCTTGGGATCAACCGGTATATCCCGCGCCAGAATGAGATCGAGCGATATATCGAGGAGATCAGGCAATACAATAATATCCTGAGCCTCCAGTATGCACCGACTGACGCAGAGCTTCGGCTGATCATCGGGAACTGCCCGGTCTGTATCGATGGCGAGCCGACCGAAAAAGAGGAGGTATCGGGGTACCGGAACCTTGAGCGGGTGGAGACGAATGCCGTCCGCGGCGGGATGGCGCTTGTTATTGCAGAAGGGCTCGCCCTGAAGGCCCCGAAAGTCCAGAAGAATGTCAGAAAGATGAAGATGAAGGGGTGGGAGTGGCTCGATCAGCTCGTCTCCGGCGCAAAATCAGGTGATGATGAGGTGGTGCAGGGGATCAAGCCCAAAGACAAGTTCATACAGGATACCATCGCCGGGAGGCCTGTCTTTGCCTACCCGATGCGGAAAGGAGGGTTCCGGCTCCGGCTTGGCCGTGCGAGAAATACCGGGCTTGCCGCGGGCGGACTTCATCCTGCAACGATGTACATCCTCGGAGAGTATCTCTCCCCCGGCACCCAGATGAAGGTGGAGCGTCCCGGAAAGGCGGCCGGGATCGTGCCGGTCGATTCGATCGAAGGGCCGACGGTCCGGCTCAGATCAGGAGAGGTTCGGCGGATCGATTCCGAGAAGGAGGCAAAGGCGGTTGCAAACGAGATCGAGTATATCCTTGATGTCGGTGAGATCTTAATCAGTTACGGGGAGTTTCTTGAGAATAACCATCCGCTGATCCCTCCCTCATACTGCGAGGAGTGGTGGCTCCAGGAGGGCGGCCCCCGGCATCCCGCAGATGAGATGGAGGCGATCAGTTTTGCACTGAATGGTGCATATCTTCATCCCGACTATACCTGGTATTTTGATGATCTCACTCATGAGCAGTTCTGCCGGCTCGCTGATCTGGTGGTGGAGCGTGGACGGATGGAAGATGGCGTACTGAGGGTCCGGTATGATCCCGAGGTAAAAGGGCTGATCGAGGAGACGCTTGTTCCACACATCGTGGAAGGGGATGAGATCGTTCTTCGTACCTGCTACTCATTCCTCGCCTGCCTCGGACTCGGCCTCGATCTCTCGCGCCGCCCCGGATGGGAGAGCCTGCCTGATTGCACAAACGGCCTTCCCTGTGCAGCTCACCTGAGCGGGTTCAAGCTCCGTTCAAAGGCAGGAACCCGGATCGGCGGCAGGATGGGCCGGCCCGGAAAATCCGCCCCAAGGAAGATGAAGACGGCACCGCATGCCCTCTTCCCGATCGGAAACGATGGCGGTGCCCGGCGTTCTTTCCAGGGTGCGGGCGCAAAGCGGCGGCAGGAGACGATGGGGGATGGGGATCTCTATATCGATATCGAGACGCAGGGGCAGATCTCAATCGAGGTGGGTGAGCGGCGGTGCACCGTCTGTGGCGAAAAAACCTTCTGGAACCAATGTCCCTGCGGCGGACATACATTGCCGGTCTTCCGTTGTGTTCACTGCAACAAGGAGGTGACAGATGGTGACCGCTGTCCCCGGTGCGATGCCCCCCTCACCTGCAACTTTGAGGTTGAGGTGAATATCAAAAAGGAGTATGAATCGGCGCTTACCACTCTCGGGATGGTTCAATCAGACCTGAAGCTCCTGAAGGGCGTAAAAGGGTTGATATCACGGGATCGTTCGGTTGAGCCGATCGAGAAGGGGATCCTCCGGGCGGTCCGGGATCTCTTCGTCTTCAAGGACGGAACCGTCCGCTACGATATGATCGATCTCCCCCTCACCCATTTCCGGCCCTCCGAGATCGGGGTGTCGCCTGAGAGGCTCCGTGAGCTTGGATACCTGAAGGATTATGAGGGGAGGGATCTGGTGGATAGCGAGCAGATCTGTGAGCTGAGACCGCAGGATATCCTCGTCTCAGAGGATTGCGGCGAGTATCTCCTGAAGGTGGCAGGGTTTATGGATGATCTCCTTGAGAAGGTGTACGGACTGCCCCGGTTCTATAATGCAGAGAAGCCTCAGGATCTCGTCGGCCAGCTCTTAATCGGGCTTGCTCCGCATACGAGTGCGGGTGTGCTTGCCCGGCTGATCGGATACTCGAAGGCACTTGTCGGGTATGCACACCCCTTCTTCCATGCGGCAAAACGGCGGAACTGTTTCCACGGCGATACCGAGATCGAGGTGTACGGGCAGTCCGGCTGGAAGAAGATGCCGATCCGGGAGTTTGTCATTGAGAACTTCGACATCTCGCAGCCGGGATGCGACCGGCTCGGGACCTTCTATTCAGATCCGGCATCCCCCCACATGTTGATCGCAGTGGATACAAACGGAAACCAGAAGATGCGGAAGGTCACCTCGGTCTCGGTACACCGTGCCCCGGCACATCTCATCCTCTTTGAGACAGAACGGGGGAAAAAGCTCGCGGTAACGCCTGATCATGCGATGGTGGTCTGGGATTGTGCATATCTCAAAAAGATACGGGCACTTGAGGTGAAGCCGGGGGCACGGGTGCCGGTGCTGGAAGGGGGAATGGTGATTGCTGATACGATCAAATCTGCTGATCCTGTCCCCTGCCTTGATGACCGGGTGTACTGTCTGACGGTGGCAGATGATCACACCCTCCATGCAAACGGGATCTTCTGCGGCCAGTGCGATGGTGATGAGGACTGCGTGATGCTGCTTCTGGATGGCTTAATCAACTTCTCGCGGTCGTTTCTGCCGGAGACACGGGGCGGCTCGATGGATGCACCGCTTGTGCTGACGAGCCGGATCGATCCAAGCGAGGTTGATAAGGAGACGCTGAACGTGGATCTGATGAGCCGCTACCCGCTCTCTGTGTACGAGGCCTGCCTCACCTACACGGCACCAAAGGAGCTTGAGGGCGTGGTGGATCACGTGGAGAACCGGATCGGCACCCCCGGCCAGTATGAAGGGTTCTCGTTCACCCATGATACGACCGATATCTCGGCAGGGCCCGCCACAACGATGTATACGCGGCTTGGGTCGATGGTAGATAAGCTGGATGCGGAACTTCTCCTTGCGAGAATGATCCGGGCCGTGGATGAGGATGATCTCGCAGAGCGTGTCCTGACGACGCATTTTATCCGCGATATGATCGGGAACTTAAATGCCTTCTCAAAACAGGGGTTCCGGTGCGCCCGGTGTGGGTCGAAGTTCCGGCGGATGCCGCTTGCCGGGAAATGCCGGTGCGGGAACAAGATCATCGCCACCGTCTCGGAAGGATCGGTGAAGAAATACCTGGCGGCATCGCTCTCGATCTGCGAGCAGTTTAAGGTCTCCGAGTACACAAAGCAGCGGATTGCCGTGATCGACGCCTCGATCAACTCGACATTCGGGGAAGAGCAGAAGCTCCAGCTGGGGCTTGCGGATTTTATGTAGTTGCTAGCGGTTTTTATGTAGATCGAGGAATGTTTTTTGCATTGGAGCGCAAATATATCTCCTTCAGTGCGAGTGTTACCGAGAGGCCAAAGGTGATCGACTCAAGATCGATTCCCGTAGGGGTTCGCAGGTTCGACTCCTGCCACTCGCATCAGGATATCAGGCTCGATTCTTATCAAGTAGCAGTATCTGCTTGTAGACTTCCCACCTTCTTACTTTGAGAGGGTTATTCTCTTATAGAATTAATAAATAGCACGATTTCATCGACATTAGTATATGGGTTTGTCCGGGTGGAGAAGAGGTTCGACTCGTTACCCTGATGATATTGCCTGAGCTTTAGAGCGTTTTCCAATGCCCGATGTTCATTCCTGATTAAATTATCAAATATCTCTCCGACATTGGGTTTTGTGTATTCCTTTTCAAACTCACGGAGTTTGGTTATTGCCTCTTGTGATCCGAGTTTACCCTGAAGATATCGATAGTGGAGCAGGAGCCATACTTCAAAATCGGGATTTGAATGGACAAACTGCATATGGGATCTCAGTGTCTTATGTAACTCCAGCTGCTTTTGAGCCTTCTCTATCTCCGAATCTGAAAGGGTATCTACATCAAACACACAGAATATCCTGTCCTGGCCATTTAGAGGGGGTAAATGTGTTTGAATGTAACCCTCGGCATATTTGATGTATTGGGATGGGGATTTGATGTTTGGTTGTACCGTTACGATTCTGATATTCCGATTTCCATGAATCTCTCTCTTCTTCAATTCGAAATAATTGAGTTCTGTCTCTCCGTCAGAGAAGATGATGAGCAAGGTTCTTAATGGTCGCAGCTGGGATCGTCGCGTACGTACCACATTACAACCCCCTTTCCATGATATCCGGCAATCCCCCGTACCTTCCTGAAAAGTAGTTCTTCTCTATTGACCGATCCAGCCTCTTTTCGTAATCAAAAAGGGAATACAGATCGGTGTTTCTGGTTTGTTTCTTCTTTTCAGTAAACCAGATCTGTTCCCTTCGGAAGATATCGGCTGATAAAAGCCGCGTATTATGGGTAGTTACAATCAACTGTGAATTCATCCTGTTGATCTTATTGCTATGGAAGAGACGGAAGATGTACGTGATTAAATCCGGGTGGAGCCGTGTATCAAACTCGTCAATAATAAGGACTCGCTGATGATTCTCAAATGCATCCAGGAATAATCCAAGCAGGTTAAAGAAGATCTGGGTTCCAGCAGATTCAAATTCGGAGAATGTATTTGTGATCTGATGGCCGTCATCCCGGGTATGTACGCTCTTTAATTCTGATGTCATTATAGCTCCATCAGGAAGAGGTTTTTTCGTATCTTTTTCAATGAATTGAATGATGATATCGGGAATATCTGTTCTCTTCAGGGTTTTTATAGTGCCTGATACATCATGAATATCAAAATCGGCAAAATTTAGCAGATTAATTATTTTATCCTTATTCTCCTGTGATCTGTTCATGTAGTTAATCGTGTATCGGTCACCAATATCCATGATGGAATCCAGATAATTTAAATTTTCATTAAACCACTTAAATACCGGTCCAAAGGGTTTGTATTCATTATTTGCTTTTGAGAGGAAGAGGACATTATTTCCTGTGTGGCGAAAAAGCCCCTGTTGCTCATCATCATCCTGGTATGTCTGGAGATTGTTTTGATCCCGGATAAAGATCGTCTTTTCGCTTTTTCCTTTGAAATACACGAGTTCTTCGGATATTATTTCATCTGCATTATAGGAGAATGAATAGCGGTATTCAGTTTCATCGATGATGAAGTTAAGTGAGAAAGTTGTTGGTTTCTCTGCATACTCAGAATTCAGGATGAATGGAAAATATGGGATTTTATCTCCTTTATTGAAATTTCGGGACATACGAACAATAAATTGCATCAGGTTAAGAGCGCGGATCTGGTTTGTCTTTCCTGATGCATTCGCTCCAAAAATGACAGCGCTTTTTAGTAACTTGGTAACCCCCGGAACTCCATCAACCCGGATTAAGTTCTCCGCCTTCTTCCTCTCTTTCGAAGGTACCATGCTGAATGTTGTCTTTTCAGAGATGGAACGGAAGTTTTCCACACTATATTCTATCAGCATATACTATACTCAGATCTCCTGAGAGATAATGGTATTGGTAGATTATACGATTTTTTCGTAGAATCTCTCAATGTTGTAGTGTCCATGAAAAACCATGCATTTGCCATCATATTGTATTATCTATTCAAAATACACTCCCCTCGCCATAATCTGTGAAGTGAAGAGGGTTCCATTTGATCCATCTTTTTTCACATCTGCTCCAGCATCTCCAAAAGCTCCATACAGTAAAACCCCTCGTTCCGAAACTCTGCGACATCTTCAATCTCCCGGGCAACAACGCCAAGCGTTACCTGGTAGGAGAGCCCCTTCACTGCGGGTAGTTTTGCTTTTAATGACGTGAGAATGGAATATGCCTCGGAGCGGGTGAGTGCCGTGTTCTTGATCTCAATTGCAAGATCTGCCTCCTCGGATATTGCGAGGAGATCGATCTCGTCGCCCCGGCGGTTCCACCATGAGCCGACTGCATCATATTCCGTGATGAGACGTTCCCTGAGAAGGGTTCGCACCATCTCTTCAAATGCAAACCCGGAGAAGCCCTTCCACTCATCTTTGATCAGGTTCAGCAGCTTCTCATAGCGGCCGGACTGGTAGAGGCTTCTGTTCCTGTAGATGTAGCGGGCATAGAGCCGGAAGAAGTTATCTGATAGGATGTACCTGCCCATCTTCGAGCGCCTGCCCTTCTCGGTGACGGGGGTGCGATACTCGATGATTCCGAGGAGATTGACAAGATCCCGGAGATAGGTGGGAAGTGATGTAGGGGCGATATGGATGGCATCCGCTATCTCTTTATGCGATTGTTTCCCTGAGGCGATTGCAGAGAGTATCTCATAATAGGTTGTATGTTCGCGGCCGAACTCCTCGACAACGATATCCCTCATCTCCTGTGCAAGCGGAGCAAAGTTATTAAGAAGCAGACGATTGAGTGCACTCTCCATATCCGTGCACCCGAACTTCTCAAGATATGTATAGTAATAGATGGTACCACCAAAGAGGAGGTAGAGATCGAGGCGATCATCTGGTTCCAACACCCCGATATCGCTGAGGATAGCGAGGCAGTCCTGCGGTCCGAATGGCTTGAGGGTAAGGATAGTGTCTGCCCGCTTGAAGAGGGGGGCGCCGCCTGAGAGGAAGATCTCACGGATCATGCCGACCGATGATCCCGATACAATGATGAAGAGTCCGGAGTTTCGCCTTGAGGTATCCCAGCACCGCTGGAGCTGTGAGATGAAGGAGGGATCAATCTTCTGGAACCGCTGGAACTCATCGAAGACGACAACAAGCGGCTCCCTGTACGCGAAGAGGAATTCAAGGAAGGCTTCCGGGGTCTCGAACCTGATGTAGCCGGGGAGATTCAGGGTCTCCCTCATCAGCCGGGAGAATTCATCCAGCAGGCTCCCGATGCTCTTGTTTGCATCCACATAGAAGTAGATGGCAGGCTTCTCTTTGCAGAACTCAAGGATCAGCTCTGTCTTTCCAACCCGCCGCCTGCCGGTGACGACGAGGAAAGATGGGCTCTGTGCATAGAGGTGCTCCATCAGCTTGAGCTCCTCTGTCCTGCCATAGAATTTCATAATGATTATGGTTGTAATTATTATAGATATAATTATTGTTGGGGTTCGGAGCATGAACTTATAGTATACTATAATAAAAAGCCTGAAAAACTTTCAGTATACTATAAGTTTTATCATCCCCCCGGCACAATAGTATCGTAGAGGTGCATGATGCAGGGGCTGTCAAAACTCGCGATCCTTGAGATCCTCGGGGAATGGAACTACTGGAATCGGGACTTTGAAACATATGTGCAACGACCGGCATATCGTTCCATCCTTGAGCGGTACAGGAGATCGAAAGAGATCGTCGTCCTGACAGGAATACGGAGGAGCGGAAAATCAACGCTTTTGAAACAGGAGATGGAAGCACTTGCAGAGAGCCGTGATAAGAAAGAGCTTTTGTATATCAATTTTGAAGATCCCAGGCTCTCTGAAGATGCAGATCCTGATACCCTCGATCTTCTTCTTGAGACATACAGGGAAGCGATCAACCCTGACGGCGAGGTCTTCCTCTTCCTTGACGAGGTGCAGAATGTTGACCGATGGGAGAAGTGGGTCAGGAAAGCCCATGATCTGAAGAAGGCGACGATCTATATCACCGGTTCTTCATCAAAGCTCCTCTCCGGCGAGGTGGCATCATCGATCAGCGGGAGATATCTTCAGATTGCCGTCTATCCTCTCAGATTTTGGGAATTTCTCTCTTTCAATGGCATTGAATGCCGGACTATCGCTGATTACTCAACGAAAAGGAGAGAGATTAATCAGCTTTTTGATAATTACCTGAGATATGGTGGTTTTCCAAAGGTCGTCCTTGTTGATGAGGATCTGAAGAAGGAAGAGCTTCTGTCGTATTTTAACACGATCCTTTTGCATGATATTCTGGCACGCTATGGTCTGAAAAACTATGATATGCTGAAGAAACTCGTTGAATACATCCTGACAAATGATACGAAACAGAACAGTGTGAACAGTATCAGTAAGGCGCTTTCGTACAACTATGCCACCGTATCCGATTATGTCGATTACCTCAAAGCAACCTACATGATAGCGGAGCTTCGAAATTATGATCACTCCCTGAAGAAACAGCTGAGAAGTGATGTGAAATATTATTGCATCGATACCGGTTTTGTCAATGCAGTTTCTTTCCTCTTCTCCGAGAATATCGGCCGTTTATACGAGAATATCGTCTTCAATGAGTTCGTCCGCCGGGGGCAGGGGACAGGTCTCTTCTTTCTGAATGAAGGGGGGTATGAATGCGATTTTATCACGCAGGAGAAGGGCAGGATCACCGGTGCATACCAGGTCTGCTATGAGCTGCATGACAAGAATATGGAACGGGAGGTCGCCGCTCTCGTCATGGCCTGTAAAAAGTTCGGCCTGACGGAAGGGATGATCATCACCGAACACCAGCAGAAGACAATGATGGCTGATGGAGTTAGAATTGAGGTTCTGCCGGTGACGGCGTTTCTGGTGGGTTTTGGGTGAACATTCAGAGTGGATCTCAATGTACCCACCCCTTACACCTCATTCTCTCACGTGTCTCCTCAGCCACACACCCATATCTCCTCTCCCCTGCATTCCATTTCAGAGATCTTATCATCCCTTACGGAAAAGTTAGAATGAAACGGAGGATCATTCCGGCTATGGTTCCTGGCATGGCCTCCTGAAAGAACGGTCATTTTGACAGGATCAGGTCTTGTGCATGATTATCCTCCATGGTTTCTGGACGCCAGACTGCCCCGGAGTCATCCGGGTCTGGGGTGAAGATACCACCGCCCCACGCAAGGGAGAGAAGAAGCGGGGGCGGCGGCCGAAGATCCCCCCGGTTCGCCCGCACCCGTTTGCAGCAGACAGGTTGTCGCTCTATAGCATAATACCCGGTATCGGGTATCCAATCGATAAATCACCAGCAGATGAGAGTGATTCAGCCACCCTCCTCCTTCCATCATCGGGATCGTTTCCTCTCCCCTCCCCTGAATGTGGGGATGGATCGGCGCAGGATATATCCACAATCCTGGCCCCGTTCACTGTCCCTGTGCTCTCTCTCCCGCTCTCGCTTTCGGATCTGGCAGATCTGCCTTCAGAGCTTCCGGTTGGGAGAACACTCCGGTTCTGGTCGTCGGCGGCACGATATGCATGCGATCTTGTCATTCATGGTGCATTCCTCCCCGGCCCTGCCGGGTGGGAGGCACTCATCCAGGATACAAACCGGCTTGATGCGGTTCTCAGGACATGCCCCCCCGCCTGCCGGATCTGGGCCGGGGATGGGATCGATGATGCGGCCCTCATCACCTCATTCCTCAACCATGCAGTCCATGACATAGTATCTTCGGGGATAGCCAATCTCGATCTCCTCCCCCCAAAACGTGGCCGGAAGAGGAAGATCCCCCTCCCCGAAGAGGCATGGATACAGCAGCTCTCCGGGACACCAACCTCCCTTCCGGATGAAGCAGACGATACAACAGCATTCAGGATGATTGTACGGGAGTGGATCGATTCTGGCTCCCTCCATTCCAGAACCCATAAGGAAGACACTATACTTAGGGGCTGCTTCCTGCTTGAAGATCCACAACCCGGAGAGAAGCGGTGGAAGCTCACCTTCAATCTCGCCGATCCGGATACCTCGTCTTGCCTCATCCCTGCGGAAGATATCTGGAACGGCACCGCCACCATTACCTCGCGAGAAGATCCTGCGGATATACTCCTCACAGAACTCGGTATGGCTGCCCGGATCTACCCGGAACTGAAGGCAGGCTTAAAAACTGCACGGCCGATGGCTCTGTCGCTTGATACTTCCGGTGCATATGGTTTTCTCACCGGGGCAGCCCCTCTCCTCATCGATGCCGGGTACTCTGTCATCCTCCCCGCCTGGTGGAAGAAGACCGGGGTAAAACCCTCGGTCAAGGTCTCGGTTACAAAAACCGAATCAGAAGGGCGGTTCGGCCTCAGGAGTATCGCCTCGTACTCGTGGAAGGTTGCACTCGGAGATACCGAACTCACGCCTGAAGAGTTTGATGAGTTGATGCGGCAGAAGATCCCGCTCATCCAGATGCATGGGCAATGGGTCTCCATCGATGAATCCGGGATCGAGAAGGCTAAAAGGGCCTTTGAGAGGAGATTCGGCACAATGAGCGTAGGCGATCTCCTCAGGCTCTCCTCAGGCGCAGATCCCGATCTGCCGGTTGCGGAGTTCGTCGATACCGATGGCTGGATGGGATGGCTCCTCTCTGAGAAGGGCGAAATGGCCCCGGTTCCCGTGCCATCCACATTCCGGGGAACCCTTCGCCCCTACCAGGAACAGGGGCTTGCCTGGCTCTCGTACCTCACCCGAAACGGGATCGGCGCATGCCTTGCCGATGATATGGGGCTTGGGAAGACGATCCAGATCATCGCCTATCTTCTTGCCTGGCAGGAGGAGGTTCTGCCTGCCCTGATCATCTGCCCCACCTCACTTGTCGGCAACTGGAGGCATGAGATCCAGCGGTTTGCACCGACTCTCAGAATCCACACCCATCACGGTTCTGCCCGCGATACAGCCCTCCTCGGCGATGCTGATGTGACGATCACCACCTATCCGCTCGTCGTCCGTGATCTTGAGGAGATTAAATCCCATTCATGGAAGGCGATCATCATCGATGAGGCACAGAATATCAAGAACCCCCAGACAAAACAGGCACGGGCGGTCAGATCGCTTGCAGCAG
Source organism: Methanocalculus pumilus (assembly GCF_055382585.1). NCBI lineage: Archaea > Methanobacteriati > Methanobacteriota > Methanomicrobia > Methanomicrobiales > Methanocalculaceae > Methanocalculus > Methanocalculus pumilus. The sequence goes on from NZ_AP042393.1 coordinate 233,050, forward strand.
ATCATAAGATCGCCCTCACCGGAACCCCTGTTGAGAACCGGCTCATCGAGCTCTGGTCCATTATGGAGTTCTTAAATCCCGGATACCTCGGCTCAATGAGGGCATTTAAGGAGCAGTATGCCGCACCAATCGAGCGGTTTAATGATCCCGAACGAACGAGCCAGCTCAGAACCCTGATCCGCCCGTTTGTCCTGAGGAGGATGAAGACGGACAAGACGATCATATCCGATCTCCCGGAGAAGATGGAGATGAAGGTCTACTGTACCTTAACCCCCGAACAGGCGAGCCTCTACGAGGGGGTGGTGCTTGAACTTCTCGGTATGGTGAAGGATCGGGAAGGGATCGAACGGAAAGGTCTTGTCCTCTCTGCCCTGATGAAGCTGAAGCAGATCTGCAACCACCCGGCACTCTTCCAGCAGGATACCGTGGCATCCTGTGATCGATCCGGAAAATGCACACGGCTTCTCGAGATGCTTGAGGAAGTGCTGGATGCCGGGGAACGGGCACTCATCTTCACCCAGTTCCCTTCATTTGGAGAACGGCTCATAGATCTGATCACTGAGCGGTGCAATGTCCCGGTCCTCTTCCTCCATGGCGGCACTCCCACGAAGGAGCGTGATGCGATGGTGAAGCGGTTCCAGGGAGATGGCGGCCCGCCGATCTTCCTCCTCTCCCTGAAAGCTGGCGGCACCGGGCTGAACCTGACGGCTGCAAACCATGTCTTCCATCTCGATCGCTGGTGGAATCCTGCGGTTGAAAACCAGGCGACCGACAGGGCATTTCGGATCGGGCAGACGCGGGATGTGCAGGTCAGGATGATGATCACGGGCGGCACACTGGAAGAGCAGATCGACGAGGTGATCGAAGGGAAGAAGAAACTTGCCGGATCGATCCTCTCCGGCGGGGAAGACTGGATCTCAACCCTCTCTGATGATGAACTGCGTGATCTCCTCATGCTCAGGAAGGAGGCGTTCTCATGAGCTACTGGTATCCATCATATGAGAAGACCTCGCCGATTGCGGTGAAGAATGGAATAAAAGCAAAGAGCAAACGGGGGGCTATCGGAGACAAATGGTGGTCGAAACGGTTCATCTCCGCACTTGAACGGATGGGGAATGCCGCCCGGCTCCAGCGGGGCCGTTCATATGCCCGGAAAGGGCAGGTGATCAGCCTTCTGATCCAAAATGGCTGCGTGGAGTCAAAGGTGCAGGGCTCCCGGAGGTCACCGTACTCGGTCTCGATCCGGCTCCGGTCTTTTACCGAGAGTGAATGGACGCGGATCTTCGATACGATGGCCTCAGAAGCGCTCTACTCGGCACAGCTCCTTGCAGGGGAAGTTCCTGCCGAGATCGAGGAGATCGTTGGAAAGACCGGGTTATCTCTCTTCCCGGATTCACATAAGGATATCACGACGGCCTGCTCCTGCCCGGACTGGGAGAATCCCTGCAAGCATATCGCCGCTGCCTATTATCTCCTTGCCGAGCGGTTTGATAATGATCCGTTCCTGATCTTTCAACTCAGGGGCAAGACGAAAGATGAGGTGCTGGCAGCTCTCCGCTCCAGGAGGAAGAAGGTGTCTGATGAGCACCCCACACAGGCTTCTACAGGCTCCCCGGCAGGCGGCAGTGATCCCCTCTCCCGGTCAGGGGAGGGTGAAGCCGCTGCTACCGGATTGGGAAGAACAGTGGGTGCAAAGGCAGGAGCAGCGGTTACAGCAGATCGGTTCTGGAAGAATGAGGGTGAACCGGCTGAGATCGCCTTCTCCATCACCGACGGTTTGGAGGCGGAGTTTGCGGCATTGCAGCTCTGCGGAGAGGCCCCCTTCACCATCCGGGGAGCTGATCCCGTAGATATTCTCCTCCCGGTCTATCCGGCAGCGAGGAAGAGGGCATATGAGATGGCAATCGGCAGCATGCTCTCTGAGGAGGATGCCTATTCTGAGGAGGAATGTGATGACGGGAATAACATGTCTGGAGATCATATTTGAACATAAGAGGTGGAATTACTACCCCTGGCAACGCCCCCCCAACCTACCCTCCTCACAGGAATCCCTGCACAAGATACCTTTTTATCTCTCAAAATAAGAACCACACTCAGAAGAAAAGGAGCAGTCAGCATGTCCACCGTCATCAGAGCAACCGATCTGGTCAAAGACTATGGCGATCTTCGCGCCGTTGATTGCATCTCTCTGGATGTTCAGGAAGGAGCACTCTTTGGGTTGCTTGGACCAAATGGTTCCGGGAAAACAACGATGATCAAGATGCTGACCGGGCAGGTACAACCAACCGCCGGCTCCGCCTCAGTCCTCGGAATTGATGTGGTTGCAGATCCTGTCGGGGTGAGGAGGGGAATTGGGATCATCCCCGAACAGGAGACGCCCCCGAGTTTCCTCTCGGCAATGGAATACCTTGCCTTCGTTGGAGCCGTCAGGAAGATCCCGGATTGTGCAGAGAAGGCAGACTGGTGGTTCGATTTCCTCGATTTTGCAGATAAGAAAGATGTCCTGTGTAAGGATCTCTCACGTGGCACACGGCAGAAGCTGATGTTTGCCCAGGCATTTCTTCATGAACCAATTCTCGCACTCATAGACGAACCGCTCATCAACTTCGATCCGATCATGCAGGATCTCATCAAGGAATATCTTGTTGATTATGTGAAGAACGGAAGGACGATATTTCTCTCAACCCATATCCTCGAGGTGGCAGAGGAGATCTGTTCGGAGTTTGCCATTCTCCATAAGGGAAAACTGCTTCATTGCGGCCCTGTTGCCGAACTGATCGCAGATGGAACAGATCTCCCCTCCTTCTTCCTCTCGCTTGTCAGGAAGGGCTACCATGCTTGATCTCTTTATCGCAATGATGAAAGAGGAGTGGCGGATGCATTCCACGATCTTTGGAAGCCTCTCGTTTGCCCTTTTTCCAGTGATGATCTTTGGGATCGCGTTCATGGCTTCGTTTCTGATACCAGTAATCCAGATCTCCCTTCCTCCCGGATACCTCACGCTGATCATCCACGCAAGCTACCTGATGCTTGGCGTGATGGTCGGGGGGTTTGGGCTGCTTGGCAGCGAAGTGATGAACCGGCGGTTCGGGCAGGTGAGCCTCCTTGCCTATTCTGCACGGAGCCTGCCGATCTCAGAGATGATCATCTTCCTGAATTTTGTGGTTAAGGATACCGTCTACTATTTCCTCCTCTGGGTTCTTCCGTTTGGATTCGGGTATATCCTGGCATCACCCTTTACAGGGGTTCCGATTCTCTCAGCTCTCCTGCTCCTCACAACACTGACACTCTCGTTCCTCTTCGGTCTCTGTGGTATCTTCTTCCTCTCGTCAGTCTATGCACGATCGAAGGCAATCTTCTGGATCCTTCTTATCCTCCTCTTCATTGGTATCGGGGGAACTGTTCTTGTGACTGCGATTAACCCGGCCCTCTTCTTCCCGCCTCTGCTCATCTATAACGCGCCTTCGGTTGCGAGCCTTCTCCTTGCAATGCTCGTTCTTCTCCTCCTCTTCGCAAGCGCAACACTCCTCTTCGAGCCGGTCTCTCCCGGTTCTGCAAAGAGATATACCGATGCATTCACCCCCCTGTTGAAAAGGCTCTCCATACTCCAAAACTCCCCGCTTGTTGCAAAGGATCTCCTTGATCTCTATCGGAGCGGGAGCCTCATCGGCCAGACGATCTTCTCATTCATCCTTCCGCTCCTCGTGATCTGGTTCTTCCTCTCCCTGCTCGCTGATTTTCTGCCGCCACAGGGTCTCATCTTCTTAATCGCGATCACAACCGGCGTCATCGCATCGACGATGTATACGTGGGTGACCATGTTCGACAGCGTCAGCTCATATGCCTGCCTTCCAATTGATGTCAGCACGATCATTACTGGCAAAATCACCACATTCGCGATCCTCCAGGTGATCCCGGCCCTCTTTATTATTGTTGTAGCGATCTTCTCAGGAGATGGGATCTATCTGGTACCCTCTGTTATCCTCTCACTCTCGGTCTCCTTCTATGCAACAGCAGTGATGGTCTGGCTCTCAGGGCTCTCCCCGAACGTGCTCGTCTATGATGTAAAAGTACTCGCTACATACCTCGTTCTGGTCGGGATCGCCATTGCCCTCCTGACAGCAGCCGGGTACTCAAACGCTGACTATGCCTATCTGGCAGTCCTCCTTGCTATTCCGGCATGGTACTTCATCCGGAGGGGGAGAGCCCGGTGGAACGCGGTGGAGCCGGAGGGGTTCTGAGGAGAAGATGGAGTAACGAAGATCTGTTTGCGGCAGAGAAAGGGATCAGATCTCAGCCTTAATCTTCCCCCATCCCCCTCTAGGCACCACCATCTCAAACCTCGCTCCTCTTCCATATTCTCCGGTCTCTCTAATGGTAATCCCGGTGATTGCCAGGATCTCCCGAGAGAGGAAGAGCCCAAGTCCGGTATTCTCTCCATAACCCCGTTCGAAGATCCGCTCCTTCAGATCATCAGGGATTCCAGGGCCATCATCTTCCCAGATGATAACAAGCTGCCTTTCCCGTTCCTCGCATCGGATCTCCACCCGGCTCGCCCCTTCGGCATGCCGGAGGGTATTATCCATGAGATTTTCAAAGACCTTCTCGATCATCGGATCGGCAAGCACCCGATAACCGATGCAATCGGCAAAAGAAGGCAATTTGGAGCCGTATTTTGTCGCAATGAGGTCTTTGAGTGCATACCATGCCGCCCGCTCCACACCGAGCTCCTGATAGGTGCGGGTGAACTCGATCTGCCGCTGGATCTCATTGCCTGCCCTGTCGATCTCACTCAGGTATTGCGAGAGCTTTGGATCATCAACCTCCGGTCTCGTCAGGTCGAGGTACGCCTGAAGGACCATAATCTTGTTCTGGATATCATGGCGGGTGATGCCCGAGAGTATCTGGAGTTTCTTGTTGGCGGTCCGCAGGGCATCTTCTGCGAGTTTTCTTTCGGTGATATCGGTATCGGTTCCCCAGTACCCAATAAGGTTGCCGGAATCGTCAACAAGTGGAATTCCGCTTGTGCTGATCCAGAAGAGTTCCCCTGACTTCCGTATGGCACTATGTTCAAACTCTCGTAACGGCTCTCCCCGGGCAAAAACCTCCATTACGGCTCGTTTGAACTCCTCACGGTTCTCCTCAGGATGCAGGTCGAAAAAATGCAGCTTCCCAACGATCTCATCCGGCATATACCCGATTATCGCCTCGGACTCCGGACCGATTGATGTAAAGAGCCCCTTTGAATCCACTTCCCAGATATAGGCGCGGGTCTGGTTTGCCAGGAGTGAAAAACGGTATTCATTCCTCTCTCTCTCTTTTTCCGCTCTCCTCCACTCGGTGATATCCCGTGATACCCCGATAATACCGGTCGGCTGCCCATCCCGATCCCGGAGGAACCGGACTGCATTCTCAACCAGTATCGTCGATCCATCTTTCCGGTACTTCTCAAACTCTATGTGAATCGTCCTCTCAGGATCTGCCTCTCCTGTAGCTTCAAGCGCCATCTCCCCGGCAAATTGTTTCTGTACCGATTCAAATGACCCGGGCGTCAGCATCTCCTGTAAGGACTGCCCCATCACCTCCTCCGGGGTATATCCCCACATCTTTTGGACAGAGGGGCTTATATACTGGATTTTGAGGTTGAGATCAGCGATCCATATCGTATCTGCGGTATTCTCTGCGATGAGCCGGTACTTCTCCTCGCTCTCCCTGATTGCACTCTCTGCCCGGTGGAGATCAACCGCCTTTCGTACTTTCCTCTCAAGTTCGGCAAACTGTGACTTCGGATCGCCGCCTTTCTGAATATAGAAATCTGCGCCCGCCTCAAATGCTTCGATGACGACATCTTCCCGCCCTTTTCCGGTGAAGATGATGAACGGGGTTGAGTCGCCCCTCCCCCTCAGGACCCGTAAAAATGCGATCCCGTCCATCTCCGGCATCTGGTAATCGGAGACGATTGCATCATAGGATTGCGTCTCCAGCAGGCGAAGTGCATCAATTGCCGTCTCCTCTGTATCAACCCGGATCCCGGCGCTCCGCTCAAGAAATGCCTTTCCAATCTCAAGGAGCGCCGGCTCGTCATCCACGAAAAGGAGAGAGATCGACTGATCAGCGGATCCGGGGGATCGCATATCTGTGAATTGGTACCATGAATAATAAATCTTGTTCTATGAATCTCGAACCGGGTGGCTGAGATGAATCTACGCCATATCCCATGGAACTATCAGTGCCCTCTGAAAAACGAATTATTGGTTCTTATTCAGCCCCGGATGCGACCTTACCGGGCACCAGTCCGCCTCATGCCCTCCATGATCTGCAACCCAGCGGAGCATCGGGATTAAGAGCTCCCTCAGGCTGCACCCATCCGGCGTCAGCGTATACCTGACTGTCGGAGGTGATGTCCCCTCAACCCTGCGATGGACGATCCCGTTCTCTTCAAGGCGTTTGAGCGTATCTGAAAGAGTCTTCGGGCTGATCCCGGTGAGGGACTTCCTGAGCATATTAAAGCCCATCTCATGGTCATTGCCAAGGAGTGCTATGATCAAAAGCGCCCATTTCTTTCCTATCACATCAAGGAGTCCATAGAGCGGGCAGAAGCAGATATCATCGGGGTAACTGGATTCAGTCAGGGAAATCACCTCTCTTCAGGGTAACGTTCTGGTTTATTGGTATAAAAAGTGTATCTGGTTCTATAGATGAAGTTCGAGGTTGTTCATGGGACATTGCTGTTGTCATATCGAATATAACGGGCCCTGGTATCTCTATCCTCAGCTGAGGAATGCTCTTCTGGCGGGGGCGCTGGTGCTGATTAATGTCATTCTCCTTTCTCTATCAGTCATAGATGGGTGGCTTGGGCTTCCACTCTTTGGGATCGCCATCCTCCTTGGCGGCTATCACTGGGCACGGGAAGGAGTGGAGGAACTCTTCCATCACCAAAGGATCGGGATCGAGTTTCTGATGATCGCAGCCACAGCCGGTGCAATAATACTCGGCCTCTTTGATGAGGCGGCGATTCTTGTTGTTCTCTATGGGATTGCCGAAGGTATCGAGGAGTATACCATCGCAAAGACCCACTCATCGATCCGGGAGCTTCTGAAGCTTGCCCCCAAAGAGGCACGGGTGATCCGCGATGGAAGAGAAACAACCATCCCTGCCGGGGAGCTGCTTCCCGGCGATCGCTTTGTAGTCCGCCCCGGAGAGGCGATCCCAACTGATGGCATCATCATATCCGGTAGCTCCGATGTTGATGAGGCGGCGGTAACTGGTGAATCTCTTCCTGTTCACCGCTCTTTCGGCGATCTGGTCTATGCGGCCACCGGGAACCATACCGGGATGCTGACTGTGGAGGTGACGGCACCCTGTTCCGATAATTCGATCGCCCGAATGATTCACCTTGTTCAGGAGGCACAGGAGAGGAAAGGGAGGACACAGAGGTTTATAGAACGGTTTGGTGAACGATACACCCCGCTTGTCTTTATTGGAGCTATCCTTCTTGTCATTGTTCCTGGAACACTCGGGTATGGATGGGATGAGTACCTGTACCGTGCCATCGTTCTCCTCATTGCAGCAGCACCCTGTGCCCTTGTCATCTCAACCCCGGTTGCCATTGCTGCCGGTATCGGTACTGCGGGGCGGCGGGGGCTTCTCATCAAAGGTGGAATCCACCTGGAAAATCTCGGGTCCATCAGTGCGGTTGCTTTTGATAAGACCGGTACGCTCACAACCGGGACTCCTGGCATAACCGATATCATATCCTTTACAAAAAGCGAGGAGGAAATCCTCAGGTATGCCGCATCGGTTGAAAGCTGCTCGATCCACCCCCTTGCACGAGCAATACAGAAGGCTGCATCTGATCACAGATACGCTCTCTTCGAGATAACTGATGACTGTATAACAAACGGCGCCGGTGTCCATGCAGTGATAGGGGGAGAGCGGATCTCTGTCGGCCGGCCGGATATCTTCCCCGTCACTCCCATCCAGATATCATTGATTGATACCCTCAGGAGAGAAGGCAAAACTGTTGTTCTCGTCGGTACCGGAGAAGAGGTCTATGGCGCTATCGCCCTCCGTGACAATCTCCGCCCTGAGGCACAAGCAGCCTTTGAAGAACTCAGGAAGATGGGTATCGCTGTCATCATGCTCACCGGCGACACAGCAGAAACAGCAGATGCAGTTGCATCTCCGCTCGGCATCGCCGAGGTTCGATCCGGCCTTCTGCCTGAGGAGAAGATAGCTGAGATTCGCCGCCTGAAAAAGAGGTATGGCGGGGTTGCGATGGTGGGTGATGGGATCAATGATGCTCCTGCACTCGCAGAGGCGACCGTCGGGATTGCTATGGGTGCAATCGGGAGTGATGTTGCGATCGAGGCGGCTGATGTTGCACTTATGGCAGATGATCTCGGCGGAATCCCCGATGCAATCCGGTATGGAAAGAGATCACGTTCGATCATCAGGCAGAATATCATCTTCTCCTGCCTCGTCCTGGGCCTTATGATACCGGCAGCCGCACTTGGGATTATGAGCGTTTCGGTAGCGGTGATACTGCACGAGGCATCCGAACTGCTTGCTGTTGCAAATGGGCTTCGAATGGCTGAATTATCGACGTAAGGGATATCCATGCTTTTGATCGATCTCCCGATGATCCTTCATCAAAGCAGATATTATCCCTTCCATCTCCTATTGACAGACTACGCCGATTCCTTGTGAGCTCTCCTCTCTCATCGATCTTCTCTGGAGGCGGGATATGTACCTCCCAATTGATCCGCGGGTCGCCCTTGTGTTTGTCATCTGCATCATACTCAACATTCTGCTCAGTATATTTCTCCTCTTATCAGGTTTCTTGGATATCACCCAGATCCTCTTCTTCATCCTGATCATCCTCGCCTGCCCAATCCGCAGAGCGTACCAAACAGCTTTTCAAAGACGCTTGCATTCCCAGGATAATTTCCGGTGAATGAGACAGATGCGACCTCTCTCGCACCGATCTCCTGGATTTCTGGTGTGGAAACATTCATTCACATCACCTGATCTGTGTTGTATCTCAAAATCTGCAAGGGATACAATAAACACCGTACGCTGAGTTTGAAAGTAAAAGCGCCGGGGATTTGCCAATTCCAAAACCATGATATGATCATCCGTCCTAGTGGTATCTTAACGGCCCAGCCGTTATCATATGGAGGATAAAAAATATGAAGAAAGGATTTGCAGCAGATATTGAGACAGAGACCGTAAAGAACACTGATTTCAGGAGAGTCCTGTATACCGGGAAGTACAGCCAGCTTGTGCTGATGTGCTTAAAAGCCGGCGAGGAGATCGGATCAGAGGTGCATGACGATATCGACCAGTTCTTCCGCTTCGAGGAGGGCGAAGGAAAGGTCGTCATCGATGGTGTTTCACATGCAGTCAAAGACGGCAGTGCCGTTATTGTTCCTGCCGGAGCAGAACATAACGTGATCAACACCTCACAAACAGCCGATCTGAAATTATACACCATCTACTCCCCCCCAGAACACCAGGATAAGACGATCCATAAAACAAAGGCAGAAGCAGAAGCTGCACACGAGCATTTCGACGGCAGGACGACGGAATAAAACCCTCAAACCAAACCCTCTTTTTATTTAATCAAGGGCGTATCATCCCGAAGACTGCGTCAGGAGTTCCCTGAAACCAGGAATCTGCTGGGGGGACTCGTTCTGGTCCCCGTCGTATTCCTTGCAACATCGGGACAGGTGAGCCTTGATGCTCTGAAAGAGTATGTTGACTCTCAACTGGAGAAGTGAATGATTATCTCCTACAAGTATCGGGCATATCCTGATGCGGTCACTGAGGCAGAACTGAATGCCGCACGTATCGCCCCGATACCGCCCCCCCGCAACAACAAATACCAGACCGGCTCCCCGCTCATGCGTCCTGCGGTTAATGACACCAGCCTCTTTTGGCATGGCATAACCGGCTGCATCATCTGCAAGATAGAGGTGATCACCTGGATGTCGGGCTGATCCTGATAAACTCCGGCAACGAACCCATCGGTGTAGCTATGGATCCCCGCTGCATCAGATAATACCTGCGGGAATCTTCTGGCATCTTCACAACCCGATCAACAACACTTTTCCCGGAGGAATTCAATCTTTTTCCATGAGAATTATTCTCCCCGCTCTCTTCTGCATCATCTGCATCCTCGCCGCCGGCTGCTGCGGCTCACCCGAATCACTTGATTCTTACCAGAGCAGCTACTCGTACGAGGCGACAATCGGCTTCACAGAACCCCTGTACAATGTGACGCTCCTCCTCCCGTATCCCTCCACGGGATTTGATCCCCTCCTTTCTGACTTCTATGGCATACCGGATGGCTGGGAGGCTGAGATTGTCACCATCGATGAAACGCGATTCCTCTCGATCAAAGCAGACAGAATGATTCCTGAATATCGCGGGATGCCGATTGCAATCGAGCCGGATCAGGAGATCCTTCCCCCCACAATGCCGCCATCCGATCACTACAGCGAAGAGACACCGATCCTGATGCCGGAGAGTTTCGGTATCCGGTATGATCCCGGCAGGACCATTCAGACGAAGCATCCGGAAGGAACCGAACCCCTCCTCCCTTTCACCCCCTCTGAAGGTGGATGCAGCATCATGGGCATGGGCAGGGATCCCTCCCCCTGTACTGCAATCACAAGCCCTGTGTATCTCTCCTATGAGTCCTCTCCAGACACAAGTGTCGAGATCTGGGTTCGGTTCTCAGGCAGCAACGAGTGGTGGAGCCTGGGATGGAGCGGGAATGGCTACTCCCAGCTCTCGTCACTCCAACTCAGAGGCCCGCATGACGGGTGGAATGAGATGCAGGGGGATATGGTGACTGGAACCGGGAGATACTAACTCTCTTATCCGGAATCTCCCCGCTCTCCCTTCTCCGGGAGAATGTTTATATGTCTCTCAGTATAAATAGGGGTGTATGAAACATCTGTCAATTATTCTCTGCCTCTTCCTCCTTCTTGCCGCCGCAGCTCCTGCTGTTGCTGCAGAGCAGGGGGGGAGGCCGGATCAGGTGGCGGGCACACGGGGTCCGCCGGATGACACGGAGAACCAGTCTGTGGGGCCTCTGTCTGTAACGTCTGCACAGGCCGGTCCTCCGGTGGAATCGCCGGGTGCAACAGTCAGTGTGAGAGTTTTAGCAAACACCTCCCAGCATCCGGAGAATCCGGCGAAACTGAGAGAGATGATCCGCACCCGACAGCAGATACAGGCAGAAGAGGCACAGGCGCTCCCCTCGCATGCACGGGCACGGTATGCCCATGAGAATCAGGTCAGGAATGCCGTCTTCGCCCTCCTTGCCGCTGAGAACATGACCGGTATCGGTCCGTTCGTTGCCGAAGTTGCCCGTGAGTACAATGCCTCGGTGAATTCCCAGTGGGGAGATGAGGTGGCAATGGAGCAGAGATCCGGTATCATGCTGTCGCTCTTCGGCGGTGACAGGGAGGCGGCTCAGCGGATCAGGGTACAGGCAGAAGAGAATGAGCGGCGGATAGAAGAGATACATGGTATCATCCTGACAAACTCATCAACCGATCCCGAACTCAGAACGATCCTCCTTGAACAGCTCGATTTGATGGAGGAGGAGCAGCGCCGCCTCAAAGAGAGGGCGATTATTGAAGAGCAGAAGAAGGGATTCTTCAGCTGGATCTTCGGCTGAGCCGAATCCATTGGAAGGCAGAACAACCTTCCATCATACATCTTTTTTAGTTTATGGGTCAACAGATACTGGTACATTGCCACACCTGTTCTCTGGTAATGTGATCCAGAACAGGGCCTGTAGCTTAGTTGGTTAGAGCGCCCGGCTCATAACCGGGCGGTCATGCGTTCAAATCGCATCAGGCCCATCTCTTATAATCCGCTCCATGCTTCATCCTCCTCGGGTAAAAGCCAGTCCTGAATGAGTGTCGACTCACGTACGGTGACAGTTTCCGGAATGTTTCGTCGACTCCGGGATTTGAGAAAACGGATGAAGTCAAGGACTTCATGGCATGTACCGGGTGGGAGATCGTTTAACTCACGTAGGATCTCCTCTTTTATCTGGCTCACTCTCACATCACCTCAGGTATCGATCATCTGGCAGCTCTACTGATAAAGTTCTCTTCCGAATCTGACTGGATTTAGTGCAATAGGCGCGCATACAAAACCCCTCCGATCCCTCTTCGCATACCTTCCCGGATCACGGGTTGCCATAAAAAAACTGCATTTTTCTTCTATTCTCCATTCAATCCGGAGCAATCGTGCATCCCCCCTCAATCCACAAGATGCTGATCCTTTATCTTCTCCCGCTCCAAGTGGGGTGTATGAAGTGCCCGGTTTGTGGTGATGACTGCGTCTCCGATGCCTTTGACCTGATCAATACGATGGAGACGATCTTCTCGCCCTGTCCCCGGTGCAGGGGCAGGCATCTTGACAAGAAAAGCCCTCCCCCCGATTATATCCCTCCCGATACCTGTTCATGCGGGAAGCGGTTCATTGATGATGTGTATGCGGTGATGTATAGGATTGGTGTTGAGGAAGGGGATCTCACCGGTTCCGAGCCTCTAAAGGAGGTCGGCACCCCGCTTATTAATCCTGGTTTTGTCCTGCATGAGGCGCCATACCTGCCCCGTCACTCGCTCGTCCTCCTCACCGATCAGTTCAGCAAAAAAACCGCAGAACGTATCGTCGCCGAAGTCCCGGAAGTCAGGGGGATTATTCAGGACAATCATATCATACCCGGCATCACCGATCCCGATTCGGATCTTCCTCCAAAGACGCATACCCTCCTTGCAGGCTGTGATGTCAGGGCAAACATCTTTGCAACCCAGGTCGGCCCGATCGTCATTTACAAACAGTCATCAATGATGCATATCGAATTCCCACGCCCGGTAAATCCAAAGATCATCTCTGTGGATCGGAAGGTCTTTACAAAACGGCCGAAGACCTTTGTTGATGCCTGCTGCGGGGGCGGCACACTCGGTATTGTAGCCGCACGGCTCGGCGTGCAGAACCTGATCTTCAATGATGCCTGGTATGCAGCTGCATTCTGGACCGCATTCAATCTCAAGGTGAATCATGCCTACCTTGGGATTGATGATGTGGAGATATTCGAGAGTTATACTGCGATGGCGGATACGCCGGTGAGGAGTGAACCCCATCTTGTTGCAACCGCCCGTGGCGGAATCTCGGCAGAGGTCTATCAGGGCGATTACCGGCTTCTCTCACCTCATATCCCCGAGGGAAATGTCCTGACAGTCATCGATCTCTTTGACAAGGCCTCCCGTGATATGGTGGAGGAGACCATCAGTGAGTGGAAAGCAAAAAACCATGGGGATGTATTTATCCCATAAAAAAACCTATGATTTACGGGAACTAGCCCGGGTGGTTAGACGTCACCTGTCACCCGAAACCGTCGACATGCGGGGGGCGAAGTCTGAGGAAGGCTGAGGCAGCTTCCGGGAAGCAGTATCTTCCGACGTAGAAGCCTCGTCCTATGAGGTCAACGGCCAGGGACCAATCCTCCGGAGGGGGGTGAGGCCTGTTGCTGCGGGTACCGGTTCAGGCCCGGAAGGGAGCAGACTTACCGCAGACGTCTGGCGCCCATAGGGTAGCGGGGTGGAGAAGGGAGGTCTGTGGAACGGCGGTATGTGCTGTCGACCGATGACGCGTTCCCAATATGCTGATTTCTATGGTGAAAGTAACGATCATCGGAGCGACAGGCCAGGTTGGTTCATATGCAGCCCATGCGATATCCCAGATTCCGCATGTGAAAGAGGTGAGCCTCTTTGGCCGTGATGGAAACCAGCTGTACCTTGAAGGGCTGGCCCGCGATCTCAAAGATTCATTTGCGGCACGCGGAACCAATACCCGTATCTCATGGAGTTGTGATGAGAAAGATCTCCGTGGATCTGAGATCATAATACTGGCATCGGGTGCTGCCAGAAAGTCCGATCAGAACAGGCTCGATCTCGCAGTCGATAATGCACGGATTGTCGCAGGATATGCGGAGAAGATCGGTAGAAACGCATCGGAAACACTTCTCTTTGTCATTTCAAACCCGGTCGATGTCATGACCGCAGTTGCCCTCAGGTACTCAAACCTCCCGCCACACCGGGTATTCGGGCTTGGGACGCACCTTGACTCGATGCGGCTGAAATCCTGTATTGCAGAGTTCTTTAATGTCCATGTCTCGGAAGTCCACACACGGATCATCGGAGAACATGGCGATTCGATGGTGCCTCTCTGGTCTGCAACAACGATCGGCGGTATCCAGATTAACAACCTGCCGGCCTTCTCGCACATCCCCAAAGAGGAGATGATGGAGCGGGTAAAGACGAGCGGATCGCTGATCATCCGGAACAAAGGATCAACCGTCTATGGTCCGGGCGATGCGATTGCCACCATCATCAGGACGATTGTTGAGGATGAACACAGGATATTAACCGTCTCAGCATTCATCCAGAAGGAGGTGCATGATATCGGGAGTGTCTGTATCGGTGTTCCTGCACGGATCACGCGGGGTGGAGCATTTCCTGTACCAATCAAGCTATCTGAAGATGAGCTTGAGGCATTCCGTAACTCAACCGAACAGATTCGTGAAGTTACGCATCATGTCTTCGAGTTACTCGAAGAGAGCTATCATTCCTCAGAATAATTCTTCAAAAAAAAGTAAATTTAGATCATCCGGCTGAGATCGACGATCTCTACACGGTCGATTCCAGGGATATCATTAAATTGTGATTCAATCCCTTCTGTTGCGCCTTCTTCATCCTGGATGACCGTTGCAACCTTTAATGCAACAAGGCCAAACCCGATAGGCTCGTCCCTGATATCTGAGACGCCCGGGATCTTCTCACGGATCGCCTGTTTTAACGCCTCGAGATCAACATCGGTCGATTCCGGCATCACTTTCAGAATAACTGCTACTGCTCCCATATTCAGGGCCCCTGGAATCCGCACTTCTGGCAGACATATGGTATGCTCTGTAATCTGCACCTGGCACACCGGCGGATAACCTCGGAGCACTCTGGACATTTAAATTCGGTAGCACCTCGCTCAGCGAGCGGGGCATGGCATGACGTGCACTTTACTGTTGACATAGTCGGACTCTCTTATATGGTTGGGATCAATCGGTTATAATCCCTCTGTCCGGGCGGGGATATAGGTGCCCTGGGAAAAATCCCCGGAAAGTGCCAGTCGGAGCTTCCCCTCTTTTCGGCCGTTCACAACAGCAGCCCTCACGTTATGCTCGAGGATGAAGGGAAGGAAGGCAGTATCAACAGTATCGGTTGCGATGGGTTCTGTGACGATATCAATCTTTATTCCATCCAATATCAGTCCATCAACTGATTTGAGGACGATCAAAGGGAGTCCTGATCGCCATGCAACCCATGCGGCGATGGTATCGGATGTCACATCCCACGTGTGTGGAAGGGGATCTTCTCTTCTGAGAAGACAGTATGGCAGGAGGACCGACGTCCTGTTGTTCTCCCCCGGTTGATCAACTGCGGGGATGCCAAACGATGCGATTCTGTGGCCATACTGCTCCATTGCCGAGATTGCCATCCAGTGCGCGGCATCGGGACCGGGATCGATCAGACGGACTGCATCGGCTCCGGCTCCACCTCCGGGAACGATCAGGAGCCTCTTTTTAGACTCGAGAAGTATCGGAACCAGTTCCGGCAGCATATCGGCGAGGCTTCCCCCAACCTTCACCACATACCCATCCATATGAAGAATAAAACCGTGACGGCAATAAAGGAATAGATCGAAAACTCTCCATGCGTACGCCCCTCATCCTTCTCCTCTTTATTCTCTTCTTCATCCCTGCTGCTGCCACCGCCGGGATCACCGTCACCGCGTTCTGCCCGGATCCCTACCTCCCCTATGATCCCGATGAATTCATCATCCTCACCGGGCAGGGGAGCCTGGAAGGCTGGACGATCACCGATGGTGAAGGAACACTCAGCTTCCCACCCGGGACCCGGATCAATGGGGATCTCGTTCTTGCCCGTCAGGCAGAGGCATACAAAACCACCCATGGGATTTATCCGGATTTTGAATGGGAACAATCGACAGATAACGTTCCAAATCTCATCCATATGGATCGGTTCATCCTGGCAAATACAGAGGATGAGATAGAGCTCTGGTATCGCGGCACAAGGCAGTTTGAGATCGCCTGGCCACGAGACGTAAAGCCGCGTGAAGGGCAGATCCACCGGATCGTCGATGGCGTCTGGAACCCGCGCCCGTTTCTGATCGGGCAGAGCGATTTTTCACCGATCCATATTGAAGGCGTCTCTGCCACCCTCTTCGTCTCCCCCGACTCAGCCTTTGAGGTGATGGAAGAAGCGATATCTTCAGCAGAACGCTCAATTGAGGTGAGCGTATACGAATTCACGCATCCGGGAATCGGCAAGCTCCTCATGGATGCGCAGAAGCGGGGTGTCGTGATCCGGATTCTCATGGAGGGATCTCCGGTCGGCGGCGTCTCCCCGGAACAATCTGCCCTCCTTACTGTCATGAACCAGAGTGGAATTGCTGTCGATTATATGGGTGTTTCCGGAGGTGAGAGATCGAGGTATCGCTTCCTCCACTCAAAGTATCTTATCATTGATTCTGAATCTCTCCTTATAACGAGCGAAAATATCAAGGAGAGCGGGATGCCTCTCCCCGGATATGCCGGCAACCGGGGATGGGGGGTCTGGATACATGATTCCCGGCTTGCAGACTATTTCGGGATGGTCTATTCCGAAGACAGCATCGGGAGGGATGTCGTCCCGATCTCTCCTGCACGGAACGCAGAGATTCCTGCCCCGGGTACATCCGATGCCCATACACAACGCTACAGCCCCCTCTTCATCGAAGGTGCAACGGTAATCCCGGTGCTCTCGCCAGATACCTCCCACCTGGTTCCGGAGATGATCGCAGGAGCAACCCGGACGGTTGAGATTCAGCAGGCATACATCAGCAACTGGACGAAGAATGCACCCAATCCATGGCTGGATGCCGCCATTGATGCTGCTCGCCGCGGAGTAGACGTCCGGATCATCCTTGATGCCAGCTGGTTCAATATTGAGGGTGATGCTGATAATGATGAGATGGTGGCATTCATCAACAGGCATGCGGAAGGAGCAGATCTTCCGCTTGAAGCACGGTTATATCAGGGAGATCGTGCCGGGATCACGAAGATCCACACCAAAGGAGTGATCGTGGATGGAAATGCCGTTCTTGTATCGAGCATCAACTGGAATGAGAACTCTCCCATGAACAACCGGGAGGCGGGGGTCATCATCAGGCATCCTGATGCCGCCGCATACTACCTGCGGGTCTTTGAAGAGGACTGGAAGAACGACTATCGCCCGGCAGGTCAGATATTCGCCCAAATCCCGGAGGAATGGCCTAAACCAATGATCGCTGTTGCCATCCTGCTCTTCTTTGCGGGAATTATCCTGGGAAAGCGGATCAGAAAAGATTAGGGTAATTTTTTCTTTTTCTTTGTGCAATTGCAGATATCACAGATGGTGATTGCGGAAGACTCCTCTTCGTTCATCACGGCAAATGCCCATCTGTCAAGCATGGCAGCGATATCATCAGAGAGTTCTATCTCTTTGGATCCACGCTTCCTGCTGAGATACTGTGATATGGCGGCGCGGGATATACCGAGACGGCGGGAAACTTCGCTCTGCCTCACACCCTGTCCGTTCACAAGCCGGTACACTAGCTCCGCCCTCATCCGGGGAAGCACGTTCCGTGCCAGTTCGTCACAGTGGGTGATATCGCAGAGCGGCTCTTTCATGCCGTAGCCCTCTGGCTATCTGCAATCCTGCATTCGTAGATGATCTGTCGTGCGTCCCGGAAGTTGAACTTTTCAAGGATGAGTCCCTGTTCCTTCAGCCGCTTGAGTGCATACCGGACTGTCCGGGGTGCAAGGCTGCTCTCTTTGACTATATCCTTATGTGTCATCGAACCACCCTGTTGGAGAAGGTGAAGAACCTTCTGCGAGGAAGGTGGTAGCATATGGGGGTGCATACCAGTATGTTAACGCTGTTAACATATCAACCTATCGCTTCATAAGAGATCAGGTAGACCTTTCTGGAATGGCAACTCCTGCGGAAAAGAAGGCAGGTATTCTTATTGTGGTTTCTCTTCTGGTGATCCTGGTCTTTCATCTTGCCATCCAGGGAGCAGGTCCTGCGTTCTTCTCACATCCCTATGATCCCGCTCTTCCTGATGGGAAACTGGTTGTGTGTTCAGGAACAATAGATGATATCAGGGCCACCTGGAGCGGCGGCCATACAATCATCATCCTCTCGGATGTAAAAGTCTTTATTCCTGGGGGAATTGATCCTCCTCCCCTCAGGATCGGCGATCAGATCACCGTCTATGGTCTTCTCTCGACCTATGATGGTGAAAGAGAGATAATCATTCAAAAGGGATCCGACCTCATCCCCGGTTAACGGGGTTCTGATTCGAAGATATCGGCATTCTTCTGGGTATCGAACTTCAGGCTGCCAAAACCCTGTTTCTTTTTCTTCTTCCCCCGTTCGCCTTCGATATCGGTATCAAAACCCTTCTTCTGATGCCGCCCCTCGACACCGGCTCCGGCAGAAAGGCTCTCATCGTCTTTAATCGTAATACGTGACATATGCAGGCTATTGCTCTCTCCATAGATAAGGGTGATGGAGAGATCAGGGGTTTACTGCCCATGCCGGGAGATCCGGGGTAAATCCGATCGCCCAGATCACAACAGTGAAGAGGAAGAATGTCCAGAAGACGACACCCATCAGGTTCAGAGCCCATCCTGATTTGAAGAGTGTCTTCATATCGATATACCCTGTTCCATAGGCAACTGCATTTGGCGGGGTGGCGACGGGAAGCATGAATGCAAGAGAGGCACAGACTGCGGCAGTCAGCATCAGTATGTAGGGATGGATTCCCATGGAGATCGCTGTTACGGCCATAATCGGCATCATCACCGATGCAATAGCGGTATTTGAGGAGACCTCGGTTAAGAGGGAGACTGCGATTGCCACGATCAGCACGATTGCCACGATCGGGAGGAGCGAGAGCATCGTGAAGGAGTTGACGATCAGCTTTGCAAGGCCGCTTGAGATAAATGCAGCAGATAAACAGAGACCCCCGCCAAAGAGGATGAGAATGCCCCAGGGGATCTTCTGTGCCCATTCCCAGTTCATGGTGAAGATCCCTTTCTTCATATCAACGGGAAGGAAGAAGAGGAGGAGTGCTCCAAAGATTGCAATCACCGTATCATTGATTCCGGGGAAGACCTGGTCAAGGCCGGGGATGGTTGTGCCTCCGATCACCTTGGTGGAAGCAAAAATCCAGCTGAATGCAGTGAGGAGGAAGACGAAGAGCGTCCATTTTTCACCTCTGCTCATCGGCCCGAGCTCCTCCATCTCCTGTTCGATAACGTCCTTTGCCTGAGAGAGTTTCTGTGGCAGGTGGCGGTAGGGGACTTTAATCAGCCAGAGCCAGACGATCGGTATGAAGATCGCGGCAAGAGGGACACCGAACTTCATCCAGGTGAAGAAGTCGATTGTTGGTGCCAGGGGGAAGAGAACCTTCATCTGTGCGATGAAGATCCCGTTTGGAGGCGATCCGATGATAGTGGCAATGCCTCCAATGTTTGCGGCATAGGCAACTGCAATAACAAGGCATCCTGCAAAGTCACGCTGCTCTTCGTTCATCTCATCAAGTTTGGCGTTCACCGAGGGCATCACAGTGGCGATGATCGCAATGGCGATTGGGATCATCATCATCGCGGTTGCGGTATTTGAGATCCACATCGAGAGGAATCCGGTTGCAACCATGAACCCAAGAACGAGACGCCTGGGGCTTGTTCCGACGATATTGATGATGGAGAGTGCAATCCTCCTGTGCAATCCCCATCTCTGCATCGACATCGCGATGATAAATCCGCCGAGGAAGAGGAAGATGACCGGATCTGCATACGGGGTTGTTGCTTCCCGTATCGAGAGGACGCCAAGAAGCGGGAAGAGAATGATCGGAAGAAGTGCTGTCACTTCAAGGGGAACTGCCTCTGTTACCCAGAAGATTGCCATCAGGAGTGTGACGGCAGCAACGTATCGCGCATCAACCGGGATAATTGCCGGATCTACTGGAGCAAGGAGTACTGCTATAAAAACCAGTATGCCAATAATCTTCCCGATCTCTTTCTTCATTCCTTCAACATTAAGGAGTCAGAGAATATTAGTATTCCTTTTTGGAACCTCCCCGTTCCGGGAGAGGGATGGAAGGGAAAAGAAGCCTAAAAATGAGATGGGATGGAAAAATAAGTTATTTAATCTTTTTTGATTTCTTCTCTTTCATCGCCTTCAGTGCATCGAGAACGGCTTTTCGCACCACCTCATCCTCATCCTCTCCCTCCTTCATCCTCTCCAGCGCTTTCCCTGCAGCATCGCCTCCGATTCTGGAAAGTGCCTTTGCTGCCTCCTTTCTGACTATTTGTTCAGTATCATTCTTCAGTAGATCGGAAATCGGCTCTACTGCCCGTTGATCGCCGATCCCGGCAAGTCCGATGAGAGCACCAAGGCGGTTCCATTTATCCTCATGTTTCAGAAGTTCGAGTAAGTGGGGCACCGCCTCGGGATCACCGAGCTGGCCGAGTGATTTTGCTGCCAGCCAGCTGACATCCGCATACTCATCAGATAACGCCTCGATTAGGGGTCCGACCGCCCGGAGATCTCCCTCTTTTCCAAGCGCCTCAGCTGCCCGCCACCGGAAATTTAACGTTCCTGTCTGGAGAAGCGTTATCAGCTGAAAGAAAAGCTCTTCTTTTTTGGTCCCCTCTTCATCCATCTCTGCCATCAGTCACACACCTAAACGGCACTTTCATCCATGCCTACATAAAGGTGTTGATCCTTTCTGCCCCGGAGAAGAGGATACAGGTTTCCGATTGTGGAATCGTGACTCTCATAAGGTTCAGGTTCAAACCTATTGGCTATGGAGACGAAGAGAGATGGTGAATGCAACACTTTTGCAGTTGCGCCAGGTGAGAAGGTCGATATACTGGAGCTTGAGGAGCTCGGCTCCCGGTATGGCATTGATATGTATCTCTATTTTGAAGAGGATCTTGCCCGGAACTCAACACTTCAGAAAGATATGGAGGATTTTAAGGCTGTTCCCGAGTATGAGCGCCCCTTTATAGTACTTGAGAAGTTTATTGCCTTTGCTGCCAGCCAGGATCCACAATTCCGGGATAAGCTTAAGGAGCTGCCACTGATCCTTGAGGTGATCGCGTGCGGTGAGATGACTATTGCAGGCAGGCAACGCAGGTACATCACCACACTGATGCCATTTCTCCAGGATATGGAAGCACTTGAGATCTGATCCCTCAGGACAACTGGAGGTGCCGCCCGGCAAGGGCGCCTCCATAGATTGCTGCCCCGAGAATGATGATCGTTGCGCCTGAGGGGAGATTGGATGCATAGGAGAGGGCGATCCCGATAAGGACCGTTACAACGCCGATCAGCACTGCTGTTATCATCATCGTTTTGAGTGATTGTGTATACAGGCGTGCAGTTGCCGCGGGGAGCGTCAATAACGCAATCACCAGGATGATCCCGACTACCGAGATGAGAGGGACGATTGTAAGTGCGATTAAGAGGAAGAGCACCAGCTTCAGCGCTGAAACCGGCAGCCCCATCACCGCTGCATATTCGGGATCGAAGGTGACTGCCACAAGCCGGGGGAAGAGGGTGATCACAACTGCCAGTATCACTCCAAGCAGGAGTGCCATCAGGATGATGTCTGTTGATGGAACAAGAAGGATGTTTCCGAAGAGATAACTGAAGAGATCCGGGGGATATCCGGGTGTTATGGAGATGAAGATGATACCAAGCGCCATCCCGACAGCCCAGACTGCGGCGGTGATCGTATCGGTCTCCTGCATCTCGCGGACATTCAGGTACCAGAGAATGCAGGCTGCACCGATAGTGAAGATTATCGCACCGATCAGGGGGTCGATGCCGAGGAAGAACCCAAGCCCGACTCCCCCGAATGCGGCATGGGAGATACCTCCGCTTGTTGCTGCCATCCGACTGACCACAACAAAGCTCCCGACAATACCACAGGCAATAGCGGCAAGAATCCCGGCTACAATGGCATTCTGGAAGAATCCAAATCCGAGGATCTCAATCATCCCGACCACCCCGATGATCGCGGAGGACACGATGGGGAAGACCGTGGGCGATCAGATCAACCGGGCACCCATACACCGACGTGAGCATATCTTCGGTGATGGTCGCATCCCCATGCGTATACAGCCGGCGGTTTAAACAGGCGATTCTGTTCACCTGCCCGGATATTGCACTGATATCATGGGTGACGATGATCACGGCCATCGTCTCCCGGAGTTTCCCGATAAGCGAGAAGAAGAGCTCTTCTGCCGGAGCATCGATGTAGACGGTCGGCTCATCGAGGATGAGGAGACGCGGTTCGCCTGCAAGTGCCCGTGCAATGATTGCCCGCTGCTGCTGGCCACCCGAGAGATCGGCAATCGGGTGATCCGAAAGCCCCGAGAGTCCGATCAGATCCATGGCCCTCTCCATTGCCCGGTAATCCTCCTCTGAGTATCCCGACAGAAATCTCCTCTTCTGTGGGAGCCGGCTCTGGAGGATCATCTCCGAGACGGTGATCGGAAAGGAGAAGTCGAAGGTATGGAACTGCGGGACATACCCGATCTGATCACGGCCTTCCGAAGGCGGATGGCCGAAGATACTGATGCTCCCTGCCGCGAGTGGAAGGAGGCCGAGGATTGCCCTGAGGAGGGTGGTCTTCCCGCCGCCGTTTGGCCCTATAATGGCAGCAAAATCATGCTCTTCCACCTCCCAGGTGACATTTTCGATGGCAACATGCCTGCCATAGCAGACTTTTACGTCATTCAGGCGGAGGGCAGCAGTCATCTGTAGCCTCCCTGAAGTGCTTCTGCGACCCTGATAAAGTTCTCAAGGTATGCCTCCGGCAGGGGATCGATTACGACCACATCTCCGTTTATATCGGCAGCAATGACACGGGCGGATCTCTCCGAAAACTGCGGTTCGACACAGACGATTCTGATTCCGTCTTCAACGGCGATTCTGATAATCTCCTGTATCTCCCTCGCGGTCGGCTCCTTCCCGCCGATATGAACCGCAACCTGCTCGAGATCGTACTCCCGGGCAAAGTATCCCCAGGCATCATGGGTTACGATGAACCGGCGGCCCGGGAGGGTGCCCAGTATCTCACGCACCTCTGCATCCACAGAAGCCGTTCTCTTCTGGTATTCATCGAGGTTCTGCTGATAGATCGCCTCCCCCTCCGGATCGATTGCAATGAGTGTACGTGCGATTGTTGCTGCCATCAGGGCACCGTTTTTGGGCGAGAGCCAGATATGGGGATCTGCCGATTCCGTTGAATGATGGCTCTCCTCGTGATCATGCCCTGCATCTCCTTTGATTAAGTCAATTCCTTCTGAGAGATCAACAACAAGCAGGTCAGGGTTCTGGGATGAGAGGCGGCTGACAAGCCGGTCCTCAAAAGGAAGCAGCCCCAAACCCACCCTGAAGAAGATCCGGGATTCTGCGATAGACGCGATCCGGGCAGGTGTCGGCTCGAAGGTATGGGGTTCGGTTCCAGGCGGTACAACCACGGTTACAGTGATCCTGTCCCCGCCGATCGCAGAAGCGATCTCTTTCATCGGAAGGATCGTCACCGCTACCGGAATCCTTCCATCATCTTCGGCACTCTTTGGTTCTACACATCCTGAGGAGAGGCATGCAATAAGGATCAAAGCAATGGCAAAAATCCCCGGATACCGCAGGGAATCATTCTGCCGGCTCAATGCAACATCCCTCCTCGTGTTCGATCCGCCCGCAGACCGACATCATCGGGTGGCCCAGTGAGGCGCAGATCCGGTTCACCGCATCTCTTGAGACATGATGTTCAAAACTCTTCACCTCGGCACAGGCTTCACCTGGGGTAAAACCATAGTGGGAAAAGAGGAGCGTCAGTATTCGATGCCTTCTCTGGATAAAATGTGCAATATGCTCTCCTTTTTCGGTAAGGGTGGCTCCTGCATATGGCAAATGGATCAGAAGCCCAGCCTCCGCCATCTCACGGATCGCCTTGGTTCCGGTTGATGGCGATATGCCAAAATTATTGGCAATATCTGTTGTTTTTACGCATCCGCCAGATTCAAGGATATATTTCAGGTACTCTGCCTTCCGTGGCGATACCTCATCTTCTCCGGATTGCATATCAGAACTACACTCTGAATAAAGAAAAATTTTCGGTCGAGTAAAATTTCAGATGGAGTAATCAGCTGATCCGCGTCCCCACCAGGTAATGGCGGCGATGGCCGGTGATCCGCACACGGCATCTGGTTCCGATCGATAGGTTCTCACTGATGATCACCGGCCGGTATGCAGAATCCCGAGCGGTGACTGAACCTTCCTGCAGAACTTCGGTGACGATAACGTCCAGTTCCTCTCCGATGAATGTGGTATAGATTCGATCAAAGATCTCACCCGCAACCGCAGTTGCCAGCCGGGATCGGTCCTTCTTGAACCGATCCGGCATATCAGCCCTGCTGGCAGCCGGTGTTCCCGGCCGGTTCGAGTACCGGGTGATATTGATCTTCTCAGGCCCAATTGCGCGGAGGAGATCGATCGTCTCTGCAAAGTCTTCATCTGTCTCACCAGGAAACCCGCAGATGATATCGGTTGAGATCCGGGCAGAGGGGAATCTTGAACGGATTTCACGGACAATCGCAATCACATCATCACGGCAGTACCGCCGTCCCATCTGCCCGAGTACCGAATCTGATCCGGATTGCACCGGGATATGAAAGAATGAAAAGATCTGCTCACTTCTGCAGGCATCAAGGACAGCATCGAGGATCGGCATGAGGGTGTCCGGGTTCATCATCCCAAGCCGCACCCGGTACGATCCCGGCACCCTCCCGATCGCCTCCAGCAGTCCGGCGAGGCTCTCCCCCCGATCCATCCCCCATGCAGAGAGATCCTGTGCTGTCAGCTGCACCTCGACAGCACCCTCTCTCACCAGTCCTTCAAGCTCATTGACAATCTCTTCCAGGGGATGGCTCAGAAGCGGCCCCCTGGCTTTCCGGGTGATACAGTAGGTGCAATGGCCCGGGCATCCCTGTGCCACCTGGAGAATGGCAGGGTTCCCGGAGGGGTGAACCCCTGTCTTCTGGAAATGGTAGTGAATGGTATCCGGATCGATCACGAATCCCCCGCAATCCGGATCGATCTTCGGGAGGCAGCCGGTGACGAAGAGGTTCCGATCCCGGCATTCGGCGATCCTCTTCCTCATCTCCCGTTCTGTTTTTTCGATCACAATACAGGTATTGATGAGAATGCAGTCTGCATCATCGGGAGACCGGGTAATAACGCACCCCTGTGACTCCAGAATGATCCTGATCTTTTCTGTATCGCCGTAATTATAGGTGCACCCGTAGGTCTCGATGTAGACCCGTTTATTCCGAATCCCGGTTATAGAATCCGGCTGTATGTCTGCGGGTTGCATATCTCCTCTATCAGATCGGTGCGGACCTACAAAAAAGAGATGATACCGGATCATCCGGCTTCCCCTCTCATATCTCGCGATCACGCCCCTGCCCGGAGAAGCCTATATATCTTACCGGGTCAAGGTTGAGGTGAGGTGCAGGAGAATGCAGCTGAACACCATCTCCGGAGATGGTTCCATAAGTGGCAGGCTTGAGATGATACGCGCTTTTGCCGCAAAATACACCCCGGATCAGGATCATGACGAACAGGTGATGAAGAATGCCCTCATGCTCTTCGACGAGCTCACTCCCCTGCACGGCCTTCTGGGAGAGGAGCGCTTCCTCCTCCAGGCAGCAAGCCTCCTTCATGATATCGGGTGGAGCCAGCCGGGCGGTGCCCATAACAAGACCGGAGCCCGTATGGTCAGATCTGACACCTCCCTTCCCCTGAAGAGGGATGAGCGGGAGATGATTGCACTACTTATCCGGTATCATAGAAGATCTCCGCCCTCCCTCCGGCAAAGGCGGTTTGCTGAACTAAATCCGGGAGACCGGGAGCTCGTGCAGAAGCTCGCCTCCCTCCTCAGGATCGCAGACGGCCTTGATCGCTCCCACCAGTCTCTTGTCGATACCATCACCGCCACGATAGGTGAGGATGAGGTGATCCTCCACTGCTCATCACGGAGCGAGGGGTACCTTGAATGCGAATATGCACTGGAGCGATCCGATCTCTTCACCACCCTCTTCTCCCGCGAGGTGGTCATCAACTGGAGGATAACTCCTTAACGGGAGAACCGTTTTGCCACCCGTTCAAGCCAGGACTTTCTGAGATCCCGCTCCCTGAGATCCTCTTCAAGCTCCCTCACCTGTGACCAGAGTGTTCTCAGTTCCGATCGCGAGAGGGCGACCTCTTCCCGGAGACTGGCAATCTCACGGAGGATCAGGCTGGTATCTGCTGCCATGCTTTCACGGATGGCTCCAAGCCGGTGATCGATTGCGTTTGTCCTCTCCCCGGCCCGCCGGGAGGCGATGACGATCTCATCCAGCAGATCAGATCCCTGTGGGGAAGGTGGCGGGGTTGCTGATCGTACCTCTCCCTGCTTCTTCTCTCTCTCTTCATCCATCCCGATCTCGTGGAGGGGTTTTCCACCGCGGAGAACTGCGACAATCCCCTCATGGCTTAATCCCTGTGATCTCAGATCGGCGATCACACGGAACCGTTTGAGGGCACTCTGTTCATAGATCCTGACTTTTCCGATCGTCCGATGCGGAAGAAAGTCATTGAATTCGTCTGCATACTGCCGTACCAGGTCTTCTGACAGAAAGAGAAGGCTCGCAATCTCGGGTATCCTGATCGAATCGTCATCAGGCAATGATATCACCGCTCATACTCTCTGTTGGAGGAGTACAAACATAAACCCTTATCATACAGCCGTGATCAAAACAGGGGCGGATGATAACCGGGGAGAAAGGACTTATCTGTGCAATGAGTATATATAATAATTAGATAATGGAAGGCGACAGCGCAGCACAGGGGAATCAGCCGGGTCACAGGTTCTCCGGTGTCTCAATCAAGAATGAACCCTTCACCGTCTCGGCAGCTCGCGGCATCGTCCGGCTCGAGCCCGAATCAAAAACAGGAAGAGTCAGGGAATTTTCCCGTGATGCCCTCTTCGATGCAGTCCCCGAGATCGATAGCGAAGGCCTTCCCGCCCTCGCCCTTGCGATCAACACCCCCGGTGGTATCCGGCGTATGGTCCTTTCCTTTCCCCAATGGGCAGGTGGTACCCAGAGTCGTGACAGTCTTGAAGCCCTGATCCGGGCGATTATTCAGGGCAACGGTGATTCGCCTGCTGGTATTGCCACAAAGAATGTTCAGATCTTTTCCGGTGTTCTGATCAAGGGTGAGCGGTATGCTATCGGGATTGACCCCTCCGGGATCACATTGACATCCGGAGATGGAGCAGGAAACCGGTCAGGTTTCCCCCTCTCTGCCATTGCCGGGGTGGAGTTGGAACCCGGAAATGGAGATTCCCCCTCCCTCGCCCTTGATATCAGCACTTCCGGTGGTATCAGGCGGATGATCCTCTCCTTCCCGGGTGATGCAGGTGGATCATCTGCACGTGACCGGGTGTTCAGCATGATCCGTGATATCCGGGGGATCCGTGCCTGCGGACAGGAGACCCCTGCCAAAAAAAAAGTTCCTGCCGCTCCCTTCTGTTCATTCACCGGCATCACCATCAAGGATATCCCCTTCAGATCCGATCTCTATTTCGACCGGATCTGCCTGATCCCGGAAACAGGTGAAGGCGCACCCCGTGAATTTCAGAGATCTGATCTCTTCGATATCGTTCCTGAGTTTACACCGGACGGCCACCAGTCTGCGGTCCTTGCCATTGCAACCGGAAGTGGCATCCGGCGCCTGATCCTCTGTTTCCCTTCAGAGAAAGGGGGTTCATTTGAGCGGGACAGGTTCATTGTACGGGTTCAGGAGATCATCGACGGCACAGCAGGGAGCAGGCCTGAGACTCTTTCAAAGGGAGGACGGCCTCCTGCAAAAACAGAATATCCGATCTGCCAGAGATCCGAACTCCTGATGGATAATGAACAGGTCGGCCTCCTTCTCACCTCAAAAAGACTCATCATCTATGAAGGTGGCGGCACCTCGGTGTCGGTACGGGAAGAGTTCCGTTCATCACAGATCCTTGATGCATCCCCCACAATCGATCTCTTTGGGATGCCGGCAGTCACCATCTCGCTCATCTCAAGGGAGAAAGAGATCTTCCACCGGATCATCGTCTTTGAGGAAGAAGACGAGCGTGATACCTGGATTGAGTATCTCACCGCAGATGAAACCCCTCCCCCCATGATCGAGGGGGAGTATGATGATCTGGAATCTGCCGTTCATGAGTGCCAGGCTGAGACGGTGGATGAACCCGAAGAAGAATCGGAGGAAGAGGATGAGGAGGAGATTCCTCCACCTCCGGAAGATGATTACAAACCGCCGCCTCCTGTATGCCGGTGCCCGGTCTGCCAGACGCTTATTGCGCCGGAAAGCCCGTGGTGCGACACCTGCGGTGTCCGCCTCTCCCCGGATCATAACTGGAGGGGACTCTCGGAATATGTTCTTTATACCGGATCAGACGATCCCCTCACCCCCCGCCCGAAGCGTGAATATGGCCGCCTGCTGACATTTCTGTTCGTACCATCGGGTGCGGGGAGGTTTCAGGACGATCCCCTCCCGCTCCCGCTCACCTTCTTCCTCACCTCAATGCTCGTCTGTATCCTCGGTACCATCGGGATTATCAGCTATCTAGCTGGATATGCCGGAATTGATCCAGCTCTCTATCCGGTCATCTCTGAACTGATCACCGACCCTGCGACTATGGCAGTCTTCACCATCACAACCCTGATCGCAGCAGGAGTGGCGGTTCTGATCGCTGCGTTCCTCGCATTTCTGATCACCGGACGGGTTGAGGGGAGTTTCGGGAGGCTGCTCCGG
This sequence comes from Methanocalculus pumilus, assembly GCF_055382585.1. Classification (NCBI taxonomy): domain Archaea; kingdom Methanobacteriati; phylum Methanobacteriota; class Methanomicrobia; order Methanomicrobiales; family Methanocalculaceae; genus Methanocalculus; species Methanocalculus pumilus. The sequence continues at coordinate 262,116 of NZ_AP042393.1, forward strand.
ATAACGCTCTACGCTGTCCTTCCCATTGGAATAATCGGGCTTCTTCCTGTTGCAGGACTCTTTATCGCCGGGATATGGTCGATTCTGATACTCTCAGGCGCACTCAGGAGTACGTTTGACTTCTCGATGCCCGCCTCCCTCTTTCCCCCGGTTGCCAGTTACGGTGCCGCCCTCTTTGCGGGCATTCTCCTCTCGGGAGGAGTTCTATGAGGCGTTCTCTTCTCATCTCCCTCCTCTTCCTGGCCTTCCTCATCTGCCAGACCGCATCTGCTGTGAATGTGATGATCGCAAGTGACACCACCTCAGCAGTCGTTCCGGGCACCATCACCTTCACCGGATCGGTCTTTGGAAACGAGACGGACGTGGCTGAATGGTCATGGCAGTTTGCGAGGGTGGGGGATCCCTCGTCTGCCACGCCGATGGTTGGGAGTGGCAGGGTGGTGACACAAACCTTCGATCGTGCCGGCACCTACCGTGCAGTCCTCTACACGATGGTTGACGGACAGAATTTCCAGAGCAATCCCTATGATGTGATGATCTATGAGAGTGATTTTGTGCCGGTACCGGAGTTTGAGGCATCTCCTGTAACCGGAACAGCCCCTCTCACCGTCATCTTCAGGGATACGTCACAACACCTTCCGACAAACTGGCACTGGACATTTGGTGACGGGGCAACGGGAACCGGCCAGACAGTGGTACATACCTATACGGAGCCGGGATCCTACTCCGTCACCCTCGCAATCGAGAACCCCGCCGGGAGGTTCACCAAGACCTTCTCAAATCATATCACCGTCACCACTCCACCGGTTGCTCTCTTTTCCGTTGACAGGACAAGCGGCGAGCTCCCGCTCACCGTCCGGTTTACCGATGAATCCACCGGTGATATCACCTCCTGGTACTGGGATTTTGGTGATGGCTCAACCTCGACTCTCCAGCACCCCTCGCATACCTACACAAAAAAGGGAACCTATACGGTAACTCTGAAGGCAGAGAATAAATACGGTACTGCAACCATCACAAAGAATAATCTCATTACAACAGATGTCAATCCGGTTGTCGACTTTGCTGCAGACCAGCAGAAAGGTGCGGCACCATTCACCGTAAACTTCACCGATCTCTCCGGCGGCAGCCCGAACCAGTGGCGATGGGATTTTGGTGATGGACGGAGTTCCATCCAGCAGAACCCGACCCATACCTATACCCACCCCGGAACATTCCGGGTACAACTCACCGCTTCAGGAACGAATGTTGCGGGATCACTCACCCGCGCCGGGTATATCGTTGTACGGGATCAGCCGACTGCTGCCTTTGATGCAGAAAAAACATTTGGAAACGCTCCCCTCACCATCCGGTTTTCGGATCGCTCAATCGGCGGTCCTGAAGAATGGCGATGGGAGTTTGGCGATGGTTCCGGCAGTTCAGAGCGGCATCCAACCCACACCTACACAGAAGAAGGCACCTACTCTGTTATGCTGACCATCAAAAACAAAGATGGATCAGACTGGCACCTGGAAGAGGACTATATCACCGTCCTGAAACCGACACCGTCTCCTGCCGCCCTGACAGAAGATATTGGAGCAGATGAGAATGGGCAAGGAAACGAGACAGCAATGGGAGTTGTCCCGCCCCTCAATATATCAATTGATATACCGTTTGTGAATCCAAAGGATCTCGGATCAGAATATATCATGCTGATCAAAGCAGCATTTGATCGGCTCAAAGAGTCAGGCTGAAGTGAACCCCTCCTCCTCACCCCGCCGGATAAAACATGATTCACTTTAGATCGGATTGGATGAGAAAGATAATAGTGATCTGTTATAGTGTCAGATCTTCTGCGGCTTCTCCGGAACCCCGGAGAGATCGCATGATGCATCGCAGGATCCATTCACGACCCGGTATGCATCTGCCAGGACTGCGGCATTGGCGAGGAGTCCAGCAATCAGCACAGCCTCCAGGATCTCTTCCCGTGTTGCGCCTTTGGACTGGGCTGCACGCATGTGGTACTCGACACAGTGGCTGCATTTCAATACGGCACCAACCGCCATGCTGATCAGTTCGACCACTTTTGGTTCGAGTTTCGAGAGTTGTGTGACTGACCCTTTGTACAGGAGATGTGAGATGAGTACCTCGGGCTTCTCGCTCATCCGCTGGAATATCAGGGGGACGGTGCCATACTCCTGCTCGATCTGTTCAAGCCAGACCCTAGCGGTCTCCTCTGATCCATCTTCTTTGATATGCTGAATAATATCCTCGAAATCCATCTCCATCTACACCACGATATGAGTCTCTGAAAAAGGTTTGATCTGCACCAATATGTAGTCACGCATTCGTGACGGTACAATCCATGCGGTATCACCGATCGTCACATCCTCCTCAACAGGAAGCGATCTGATAGTATCATGATACTGATCAAACGGCAGTTTTATCCGAAGTCCGGTAAGCTGTACGGTGACCGGGGTTGGGGAATAGACCTCATGAATCTCCGGGACACCATTTTCGATCACCTCCTTTAATCTGGCAGGAGAGACCGAGAGGGGGTCATGGGCGATCTCGTCCCGGATCTCATTTAATACCCGTGCAGTCTCTTCGACCACCGCATCAAGCCGTCCGATATCAGCCTCGGTCCGTGTCCTGTGCATGAACCTGCCGAGGTTGCCCACATAGCCTGCTGCCGGGGGATCGGTGATCCGTTTCAGTGCCTCGAGTGGGGGTGCCCCGGTCAGGATGATCGGGACATTCACACCCCGCCTGAGCCCGTTGAACTTCTGCTCGATACAGGTCTCGAAGTTGCCGAGGACATAGATGGCAAGATCGTGCTCATTGATCACATCCTGCTCCTCATCATTCAGCTGTGAGATCCGCTTCCCAAAGCCGCGTGCCAGGCCGACCATATTCGTCTTGGCGCCGACAGTCCTGAGATATTCGGCAATATCGCAGGCGGAATGGGGGAGGTGATGGATCTCAAGGCTCGGGATGACGACGGCTATCTCACAGCCGACAAGCGGCGATTCGGCCACCTCTCCGGCGAGCGGCTTTGTGAATGCGGTGAACCGTCCGATATCATCTTTTGGGATGAATGCCTGAAGCACCATCTCCTGTGCCATCTCATGTTTCTGGATGATGTATCCGCCGAGATCCTCGATATAGTCAATAACCTCGTCATGCCGGTACACGCCTCCCGTATAGGTGATCGGAACAAGGATCATACCATCTCCTCCCCGATCAGCTTAAACTGTGCAGATACCAGATCCCCGACGATATGTTCGGGGAGCGTGTTCTCACTTGCGGCATAGAAGAACTGCCGTTTTCCATAGGATTCCCTCCGTACCTTAAAGCCCTCGGGTGCGATCACCGTCATCGCGTAGATTAAGTCACGGAGCACGGTATCGGCACGGTTCACAATCTCGATCTTCTCGAAGTCCTGTGGGATCGGAACATCCGAGATGATGACTGTGAACCGATCGGGCTGATCGACATGATCATGCCCGAAGATCCCATACAGGTGGGTGAGGAATTGTGCGAGATAGGTCTCATCCCGGATGGAGATGACTGTATCATTGCCCTGCATCTGGATCGATCCGATATCAGAGATCCTGACGGCAGCACCCGCATCACGGATCGTCCCGACAGCAACAAAGATCGGTATCCTCGGATCGATGAAGATCCGGAGTTTTGAGATGACCGCCGTGAGGTTGTGGTCTGAGAGGACGGTCTCGGTGATCTGCTTGTAGAAGTCCCTGCCTGTCTCTTCAAAACATTCGACCTCAAACGCATCCAGCAACGTCATGGCAATTCACTCCTTCTTCCTGTCAACAAACCCGGATGCAAGGAGTGCGGCTCCCGTGGCACCGATATACTGCGAGTGGTGCGGAACGACGATCTCGGTCTGGAGGAGCTCTCCCATCGCCCTGACAAGACCCTGGATCAGCGAAGTTCCCCCAACCATGATCACCGGTTCCCGGATATCGACCTCCTGGAGCTGCTGTTCGAAGACCTGTTCGGCAACCGAGTGGCAGGCAGCTGCTGCCACATCTTCGGGTGTGCTGCCTGCTGCAAGGGCATTCACCAGGCTCTGCGTTCCAAAGACGATGCAGTAGCTGTTCATCGGGACGCCACCCGACACACCTTTCATTGCAAGCGGTCCAAGCTCTGTGATATCGACACCAAGCCGTTTTGCAGTCATCTCAAGGAACCTTCCGCTCGCCCCCGCACAGATGCCGCCCATTGTGAAGGTGCCGGGGATCCCGTCCATCACCGAGATCGCCTTGTTATCCATGCCTCCGATATCAATGACGGTTGCAGGACCGTGCTGGGTATCAGCAAGATAGACGGCACCTTTTGAGTTGACAGTCAGCTCTTCCTGGATGAGATCGGCATTGAGGTGTTTCCCGATCAGGAACCGTCCGTACCCGGTTGTTCCTATCGCCTCGATATCATTTATCGTGAGGCCGGCTTCGGCGAGTGCCGCTTCAACAACCATATCCGAGGATCGGAGCACCTCGGTCGTCGGCTCCCAACCGGTTCCGATGATCTCGTTCTCCTTCATCACGACACATTTCGTCGTGGATGAGCCCGAGTCGACGCCCATTGTGATCCCGGTCTGCTCCTCACGTGCGAGGAGGGCACGCCGGCGTGCTATTGTTGTGAGCGCCTCCATCCGTGTCAGGAGAGTCCCTGAGGACGTCCGCTCCGTAAATGAGTACGAGACGACCGGAAGGGTTGAGTTCATATGGATGTACCGCCTGAGTTCTGTCCTGACGATTGCAGCTTCGGCACACCTAAAACAGCTTCCGATGAAGACTGCATCCGCCTCCACCTTCCCGGTGACCAGTGCTTTTGCCCGTGCAATGGCGAGCTTCAGATCCGGGCTCTTCACATTCAGCCCAAATGAATCGAAATCCCGTCGCAGATCATTGAGTGAGATGTCGGGGTAGAAGACTTCAGCATCAACTGACCGTGCCGCCTTTGCGATCTCGTTCTGGACACCGGAATAATCGGCACCGCAGGTGAGCTGGGCGATACGCACCGGCCTGCTCATGCCTTCTCACCCCCGAGTTCTGCGAGGAATGCCTTGATGGAAGCGACGAAAGTGACTCCCTCATCTTGTGTCTTTGGGTAAGACAGCTCAAGGACTGGTATTCCCTTCTGTTTCAGGAGGAATATGAGCAGCTCGTTTGTCCGTGCACATCCCATGCAGCCGAAGGCAAAGTCAGATTCCTCAATGATGATTGCTGCATCTGCCTCTTCAACCAGGGGTCCGTACAGCGACATCCGCCCCCGTACTCCTGAAGGCACCTCAACCGCTGCCCAGTGAAGCCCCTTCTTGGGGTCTTCAGGCGTAATCTGGAGTGGCGGGGAATCAAAACCTCCTGCCTGGATATGTTCGCGGACTGAAAGTGCAGATCCAAGCGGCTTATGCCCAAATCGTGCGACGAGGTCCGAGAGCATCAGGCTTGTTGCCGGATAGATGAAGATCTTCGCCATAATCAGGTCTCCTCCCCGATGATGGATGAGAGCTCCTCAATATCGAGGGGTGGCTCCCGTTTGAAAGGCTGTGCAATCTTCTTCAGTTCTTCTTGTTTCATGGTATCCGTCTCTTTCAGTCCGTGTGAAATAAATCGCGAAAGTCCGATCTCGTATTCATGTCCGAGGTATCCGGGTCTTGACCCCCCGAGATTTGCCCTGCATCGCCGCGGATCTCCCGGAGGAAATCCCCTGTCCTTGATGAAGATATGGAAGGGATCCAGCTTCCGGAGCCGTTCAACCACCCTCGCAACTTCGTCCGGGGTTCCGGTAACCTGCACCCCGAAACAGGTCTCCTTGATCATAATGCCCATCGCAACCTCGTAGGCGGCGATAGCAAGATCCTGCGGGGTGGTTGTCGGCGATTCGACGAAGACATATTTTGTCTCGGTGCCGACATACTCGGGATTGTACTCTTTCATCTCTTCACCTCCCTGATATAGACGGGCTCTCCTTCCTTGAGCTTCCCAAGCTTCTCCGGATCATGTATGGTTCCGATGATGTTTGTTCCCTCAAAAGGCTCTGCGGTCGGCCCGAACTCGGCATTCTCCGATTCACGCACCCCGACAAGCCCGGCCCCTCTCCGGGAGGCGTTCGTCATCCCAAGAGAGCGTTTCGGAACAGAACCAACCGGTGTATTTTCCGGTATGATGTTGATCTTCTCGGGGATATCCGGTTCAAAGAGCCAGACATCATCGAAACTGAAGAAGAACGGGAGCATCCCGATCGAGTACCGCTTCAGCCCGGTGAACCTGCGGAATATATCGACGGTGCGGGGGGCCTTCTCATCAAAGAGCGTGATATCGATGATATCATTCTGATCCATCGTTGTGACGGTCACCTGCTTCTCTTTCAGCACCTGGAGGGTGGTGCCAGGCTCCTGGCTGATGATAACCCGTGTGGTGTTCTCAGAATCAGCATTCAGAGAGATGCCCCGTTTCTCAGCATATGAGAGGGCTTCTCCAAGATGCATACCCAGCAGATCGAACCGCTCCGGTTCACAGAGAACAGCACATGATTCTCCCTCTGAGATCAGCCTGATGAGTTCGATCCCATGAGTCACCTGCCCGATGACGGTGTGGTGCGGACTCGTTGCCACATCATCGCGGTAGATATAGATCGCACCGGAGAGCTTCCCTTTTGTACGTGCGGTTACCGCACCTTCACGCCGGGGGGCTTTCTGTTCATGCCTGATATCCATGCGTCCGAGATGCGCATCCATGCAATGAGTGGATGTGGTTCTCTCTGCATGAAAGATTCCGGATTGCAGGGAGAAGAGGAGGTGATCCACCGAATCAGCAATCGTAGTATCAATATCCTCCTCGGAGTAGCCGTCTGCCCGGATACGGATATGGGAGATGATCTCCATCCCCTCTTCAAGAGGGAGGGAGAGATCGGTTGTCGTAATCGTATGGGTGCTATCAGCCCAGCTGATGATCCGTTCGATCCCGGTGATCCGATCTCCGGTATCAAGCCTGTCGACTGCACCACGCCCGGCAACAACACGGCCGATGATCCCCCCGCCTTCTGCTGCACCGTGATCTGCCTGATGTTCTTTCCTTGATACGATCAGGTACGAGCGTTGTGTATCATAGCCTCCACACCCGATCAGGATATCGCCGCGTGCATACCGGGAAGGGCGGCGTGAAGGGTTGAAATCGGATGGGAAAGGCCCAAATGCCGCGGCGTACCGGTCAGACCAGTGGAGAGCCGGGTTGAATGATGCATCATGCGGATCGGGAAGGCTCACGCTGCCATCCGGGATCTCGGCAACAAACTCCCCTTTGGTGGTGGTGATCCGGAAATGGCGTGTTGCCTCTTCCGAAACGACACCGGGCCTGATGATTGCAAGAGATAATGCAGGGTTGTGATCGAAAAGGATATCCCTCAGGCATGCTCCATCATCTGCCTGGATTGCCGTGCCATCCAGAGTGACCCTGACCATGCTATGCTCCTGCAACCGCCTTACTCATAATGTCGCGTTCTTCTGCGGTAAGAAGATCCATAATCTCCTGTGTCGGGCCGATAGCAACGATCTTGCCTCCACGCATCAGTGCAGCGCGATCGCAGACCTCCTGCACAAATTCCATGTCATGTGAGACGATAACAAAGGTTTCGTCCATCTCCTCACGTGAATGAAGGATCGAGTGTTTCACATCGACTTTTGTGATCGGATCCATGGTGCCGGTCGGCTCATCGAGGATGATGATCTTCGGCTCACGTATCAGGACCTGTGCCAGCGCAACACGGTGGCGTTCCCCTTCAGAGAGGGAATCCGGATGCCGGTTCAGGATTGCCCGCCCTTTCTCTTCAGTGAAGCCTGCCATCTTCAGGGTGATCATCGCCTTCCTGATAGCAAGCTCCTTTGGAAACTCAAGACCGATTGAGTCTGTCAGGTTGTCAAGGACGGATCTATGTGGGAAGAGGTCGTATTCCTGGTGGAGGAGGCCGATGTACATCTTGGCACGCCCGCGGAACTGGTATCCCGGGCGGGTCATATCGACCCATTCATCACCGATCTTGATATCGAGCCTGCCGCTTGTCGGCTCAAGGATCCCCGAAATAATCCGTGAGAGTGTCGTCTTTCCTGCACCGCTTGTCCCGATGATGCCGAAGATCTCCTTCTCCCGGATCTCAAAATCGACCCCGTCAACGGCCCGGATCACACCCCTGTCAACAGATATATATCGTTTTTTTAAGTTTTCAGACCGGATGAGGACATTTCCAAACTCAGGTGCTTCAAAGACCTCATCATCATGGTGGTCTTTCATGAAGGTGGTGATCACCTCCTCCGGGGATCCACTGGCGGTGATCTCGCCGTCTGCAATGAGGATCGCACGGTCAGCGACATCCTTGATTGCCTGGGCAAAGTGGGAGGTGATGATCATCCCCATTGATGCCGAACTCGCAGCCTTTTTCAACATCTCATGTACGACACGAGCCATCTTCGGGTCAAGGGTTGCGGTTGGTTCATCGGCAAAGAGGAGGAACGGCTCTTTTGCAAGCTGGCGCGCAAGAACCACACGCTGCTTCTCACCGCCGGAGAGATCACGGGCAATATGCATCATCCTGTGCGAGAGCCTCACCTCATCGAGGAGATCTGCTGCCCGTGATACTACTTTTCCTGAGGGATATCCGGTATCTTCGAGTGCCCTGATAACATTCTCGATGACACGGTCATTTCCATACAGCGCAAATGTCCGCTGGAACATGATGGCGGTTCTCTGCATCAGATGGCGTTTTAATAAATCATCATCATTCCAGAGATCTATATCCTTCTCTTTCAGGGTTCCTGCGTTACAGCGGGAACATGAGGATCCAGCCTTGCTTGCAAGCTCGATCCGACCGCAGGAATCACATTCCGAGATGTGATAGATGATCCGCCCCTCAGTCGGCGGTTGATCAATTCCACGGATCAGATGAATCAGGACGGTCTTTCCTGCACCGCTCCTGCCGATGATACCGACGGTTTCTCCTTCTGAGATCTCAAGATTGATGTTATTGAGTACTCTCGTGCCATTAAAGTCCATGCAGAGGTTTTCGACTGAGATAAAGGGTTTCATGAAGCAGCCTCTTGAGTAGTATGTAGAAGAAGGAGCATATTAGTCTTTATATGTGAACAGTCTTCCCCGGATCTGATCGCAATATCTCTTCAATGATTGCGATCACTTCATTAAGTTCATGAATCCTATAGTTGGCAGCAGCTTCCAGAGCTTCAATCCGCTCACCGGGCTGCTGTTCCGAGAGGATGGCAATATCCGCCTCCCTCATTGCCCGGAGATCATTGATCCCGTCTCCTACCATCAGGACGGTATCATAATTGTCTTTTAATCTCCGTACGATCTCCGCCTTCATCGTCGGTGTGGCAACGCCGAAGATCCTGTCATGCGGGATGCCGAGATGATCTCCCATCCGCTCAAGTTTTGATCCCCTGTCCCCGGAGGCGATGAAGGTGGCAATCCCCATCTGGTGAAGTCGGGTGATCGTCTCTTTTGCACCGGGAAAAGGGCTCCCCCCGGCAGTGATTGTATATTCAATCATCCTGCTTCTGATATTGAGGATCACGCCCGAGTTGATCGCTATCACCGGCTTGATATGGCTGCACCGGTTCCAGACACTGCGGATCGTCTCCTGGAGATCGCCAACAGCGGCATACTCTTCATGATAGAGGATATCAGCCACTTCATCCTGGGTGATCACGCGGCGCCCACAGGATATCCCAAATTCGATTTTTTTCCTGCAGAGAAATGCTGAGAGAAGCTCGTCTTTGTCTGCTTTAATGACATCCTCGGAGTGTACATGGAGAAGCACCAGGATTCGATCGGGATCATCAAAGGTGAGAGTGGTTGTCTCTATCTCCTCGATGATCTCTCCTGTTGCAATCTCTTTTGCAACCCGGTAGGTATGGAGGAGTGTCCCGGCACTGTCAAAGACTACTGCGATCGTCATCCAAAAGCCACCTTTATCAATGATAAGTACCGTCGATTGATATATGCCACTGATCAGGACAGCAGATGCCATCCGCTCGATGGAGATACGGGGTGCCGGACGGATTGCGCGTGCAGCAGCAGGAGCACTCAGGGACCATGCCAGGGCAACAGAAACAACAGAGAAGGCTGCTTTTTGTGAAGAGATGAACCGGGCAGCAGCTCTCCTCCGTTCCACCCGCCCGACAGCCGTCTCCCTCCCCAATGCGATTCATATCGTCATGCGGGGTCTTGAGGATGCAGCAGGTGTGGAAGATGCGCGCGGTATTATCCAAAGAAATGCAGATGCCTTCATCCGGTCATCTGAAGAGGCGGTTGCAATGATAGCATCAATTGGGGCGAACCAGATCAGAAACGGAGATGTGATCCTAACCCACTGCAACTCTGAGGCGGCACTCGCCTGTATCATCGAGGCAAAGCAGCAGGGAAAAGATATTGAGGTGTATGCAACCGAAGTCAGGCCCTGGAACCAGGGTCTCCTGACTATCAGGGTGCTGAACCAGCACGAAATCCCGACACACTATATCGTCGATTCAGCTGTCCGAGCCTTCATCAATGATGTCGATATAGCGATCACCGGAGCGGATGCAGTCTGTTCTGATGGGAGTGTCATCAACAAGATCGGGACATCCCAGATCGCCCTTGCTGCAGACGAGGCGCGTACCCGGATGATCGTTGCTGCCGAGACCTACAAGTTTGCACCCCGCACCCTCGCCGGGCATACCATCCCGATCGAGGAGCGGCCGGGCTCTGAGGTGCTTGCCGATGATATTGCATCTGCGCTCCCCTTTGTAAGAGTTCGAAATCCGGTCTTTGACGTGACACCGGCAGCATATATCGATGGAATCGTGACAGAGACGGGCCTTATTCCCCCATCATATGCCCCGTTTATCATCAGGGATCATCTCGGATGGGATCTTTCGATGATTGGATCTCCCGGTGTCTGAGGTATCCGGATACAGGATCCTCTCCCGATTCAATGGATGATATATTTTATAGCTCCCCGGACAAGGTAAATGAGAAGATTACTTGAGGAGATGTTCATGGGAGTACAATTTGTAAAATTACAGGGAAATGGCAATGATTTCATCCTGATCGATGAGATGGAGAACGAGATCATTCCTGAAGAGATGAAAGCCGCTTTTGCGATGCTCTTCTGTGACCGCCGGTTTGGTATCGGGGGCGATGGTGTCCTCTTCATCTCAAAGTCCGAATCTGCGGATGTCAAAATGCGCCTCTTCCAGCCTGACGAGTCTGAAGCAGAGATGTGCGGAAACGGGATCCGCTGCCTTGCACGGTATGCATATGATCATGACTATATCAAGGAGGAGAGCACCGTCGAGACGCTCGCCGGTATTATGCCGGTTACCCTTGGATACCAGAATGATGAGTTCTATGCAACGATCACAATGCCCACCCCTGTATTTACCAGGAGCGGGATCCCCGCCACCGGCACAGGCGAAGATGATTACTCGGAGCATATCAGCACCTACCAGGTCTATGCCGCCAATACCGGTGTTCCCCATGCGGTCGTCTTTGTCGATGAGATCGGGGCGATCGATCTGATGAAGCTTGGACCCACCATCCGGAACCATCCCACCTTCCCAAAAGGTGCGAATGTCAACCTGGTTGAGAAGGTTGATCAGAACCTTCTCAGGATCAGGACATTCGAGCGGGGTGTTGAGGCCGAGACCTGGTCATGCGGAACCGGTGCAACAGCATCTGCGGCGGTTGCCCACAAGCTCGGCTATGTTACGAGCGATTGTATTGTTGAGACGAAGGGTGGCCCGCTCCGGATTCGGTTTGGCGATACGGTTACCATGACCGGGCCCGCCGAAGCCGTCTTCATCGGGATGATCGAGCTCTGAAGAAAGAGGTATATTCGCTGATTCCGGGAGATCCCGGGATTATACTTTTTTTTCGGCTCGTTGCTGATCCGTGTTGTTTATTAATAGGGAACAGGTTATCATCGGGCCATACGGTGTTTTAATCATGCATTGTGATCTGTTGACTCAGGCGTAGAATATGCCTTCATAAAACCGGTTCATGGAGAAGAAACCGTGCAAATTCCCACCGCCCCGATACCCGCGCCGCATGTGCTTCGCAGGGAGGTTGTCATGGGTGGCCCCGCACATGCAGCACGTGAGGGGGCGGGAATGTTTTGTGGGCTGCCAGAGGAGATAAAAACCCGATTCTGATGAATCGCCCTTCAGGTTGCTCTGATAAGCAAGGTTTTATCATCTCTGTCAGCCTCATTCTTCGACAACCCGCCCCCCGATACCCGCGCCGCACGTGCTTCAATCACCCCTCATGCCCGGATGTTGTGTCGGGATCAATTCCCCGGCCTCTCTATTCCCCTGAGGAAAAGCCGGATCTCTAACATCCTGCATGAAATAGCCAGAAAGCTTCTTTCCGCATCCGCACTCAGCAGGAACGAATCCCATCTTCTGTAATGGTAAAATCAAATGATTCCCCTTCCGGGCGGGATCGATGCTTCATCACAATCGCCCGGCGGGTGCTGTCTCTCCGTTCGATCCTGATGATCGCCTTTGAGATATGTGAGAGGGTCGTTCCCCCGAGACCGGAGAATCTGCCGGTTGACGGATCCATGTACACCTGGTTGGTTATTAAGACCGGAACCTGGTTTTTTCGCGCAATTGCCAGGATCTCAATCATCTGTTTTCCAAGCATCCGCTGCACATCGCCCCGCTTCTCCAGTTCTGATCTGTAGAGTGCGGTTGCCGAATCCATCACGATTAAACCGATCCTCTGTTTTGTGAAGATCTTCTGTGATTCAATGATCATCAGCCCCTGTTCGGCAAAATCGATCGGCTCATACAGGTAGAGCCGGGTGGCAAGTTCCGGGGCAGCATCCTCGCCACCGCAGATCTGGACGAACCGATCGGGTGAGAAGCCTTCGGTATCAAAGAAGATGACCCCGGCACCCTCCTTCAGGGTGGCAACCGCTGCCATGATGGCGAGCGTGCTTTTGCCGCTCCCCGGCTCTCCATAGATCTGGGTGATCATCTGCCTCTCAAGGCCTCCACCGAGGATACGGTCCAGATCCGGGCTACCTGTGCTTACGCGTCCTCTCTCCACCCATTCAGCTCCCGATATGCGATCTCCTCGGCTCTCCTCTTCACATCCCTGACGCTCAGCCCATGACGCTTGGCAGCAGCGGAGGCAGCATCGAACTCTGCTTTTACGGAGATGATCTTTCCCTGTGAGTATCCGATCTTCACGGGAATCTCGTCTCCTTCCGGTATCCGGATGGTGATCACCAACCGATCCGCAATGAACCGGTGAACAGACGGGATGCACCGGACTCCAAGCGTCCCCAGCTCTTCTGCCATGACGCCTGCAAGCCGCTCCGAATCCTCCCTGCGGCAGATCACCCGGATCAGATGACCGGGCCTTCCCTTCTTCATGATGATCGGAATGGCTGATGCATCCCGTGCACCTTCGCGGTGGAGACGGGCGATTGTATAGGCGATCACCTCGCCATCGACATCGTCGACATTCGTCTCCAGGATATCAACCGCCGGGAGGCTCTCTCTGTTCTCAAGGATCATCACACGGAGGAGATTCGGACGGTCTTGTGGGTCTCGTGTACCGGCACCATACCCGACTGCGGCGATGGTGCCGTCCGTGTCTCCTCCCGGAAAGGCTGCCAGAAATTCTGCGAGAAGTGCAGCCCCTGTCGGGGTGACCAGCTCCCCTGTCTCTTCTTCTGTCCTTCTGGTGGGAAGCCCGGAATTTTCAAGGATATACGCAGTTGCCGGTGCCGGAACCGGCATGATGCCATGAGCGCATCGGATCGTCCCCCTGCCAAGCGGGATTGGGAGGACTGCGACAGCATCCGGTTTAAGGGAGAGGAGGGCGGTGCATGCCCCGATCACATCCGCAATCGCGTCATCTGCTCCGACCTCGTGGAAATGGGCATGGTCTCCATGGACGCGGGTCTCGGCATCATGGATTCTTGAAAAGATCCGCGCCGCCATCTCCTTTACCCCGGCTGTCGCATCAGCTTCCCTGAGGCGAAAGAGGACCTCCTCCAGCGTCCGGGTGCTCTCCCCCGCATGCGTCCTCAGGTATGTCGCTTCGATGCCACACCGTGAAACCCGCGATATCTCCGGTTTTCCGACAAGTGAGGCCATCGCCCGGATCACCGCCTCCTCATCAGCACCAGCGGCAAGGAGGGCTCCTGTGATCATATCTCCCGCAGCACCATTCACCGGGTCAAAGAGGATCGTCCGCATCGAAGAAACACTACTTATATGTCCGGGCACCGTTGACAATAAAGTAATGCCTGAAGTGTACCTGAAGGTCGATTCGGCCTATCCTGAAGATCTGGGTGGAGGGAAGGCACGCCTCGATCCAGAGACGATGCTCGCACTCCGTGTCTCCCCCGGCGATCTGATCAAAGTCGAGGGGAAGAAGGAGACGCTCGCAAAGGTCTGGCGTGCGATGGCGAAAGACTGGGATCAGCAGAAGATCCGGATCGACAAATTCACCCGTGAGAATGCCGCCGTCACCATCGGCGACCGGGTGAAGATCTCGAAAGTGGAGGCGGTGATCGAGGCAAAAGAGGTGTTGATCGCGCCACCCGAGAACCTGCCCCCACACCTGACCATTCATATGGAGCATGCTGCACAGGGTCTGATCAACTATCCGGTCTCAATTGGCGATGTGGTTCCGATCCGTGCGATGATGATCCCCCAGCTGATCGAGTTCAAGGTGATCTCCCTTGAACCTGAGGATGCTGTGATCATCACCAGAAATACAACAATCACTGTATCCGACAAACCCGCCCCCGGATTTGAGGGGTTGAAGCGGATCAGCTACGAGGATATCGGCGGATTAAAAGACGAGCTCCAGCGGCTCAGGGAGACGATCGAGCTCCCGATACGCCATCCCGAACTCTTCAAGACCCTTGGGATCGAGCCGCCGAAGGGTGTTCTCCTGTATGGGCCTCCCGGTACCGGAAAGACCCTGATTGCACGGGCGGTTGCCAATGAATCGGGTGCGAACTTCATCTCGATTGCAGGGCCTGAAGTGATCTCGAAGTATTATGGCGAATCCGAACAGCGGCTCCGCGAGGTCTTCGAGGAGGCAAACGAGAACGCACCCTCGATCATCTTCATCGATGAACTCGACTCGATTGCACCAAAACGTGAGGATGTGACCGGGGAGGTTGAGCGGCGGGTGGTTGCCCAGCTGCTGACGATGATGGACGGGCTTGAGGAACGCGGGCAGGTTGTTGTGATCGGCGCAACCAACCGGCTGGATGCGATCGATCCCGCTCTCAGGAGGCCGGGCAGGTTCGACCGCGAGATCGAGATCGGGGTGCCGCCGCATGCGGACCGGCAGGAGATTTTAAATATCCATACCCGCGGCATGCCGATTGACGAAGGTGTTCGGATCGATCTGATCGCCGGCCGGACACATGGTTTTGTCGGGGCTGATCTCGCTGCACTTGCACGGGAAGCTGCGATCCGAGCCCTGAGGCGATATCTGCCCGATATCGATCTCGAACAGGACTCGGTACCCCAGGAAGTACTTGATAAACTGAAGGTGACTTCTGATGATTTCCGCGAAGCACAGCGTGAGGTCTTCCCCTCGGCGATGCGTGAGGTGATGCTTGAGGGAACCAATATCACGTGGTCTGATGTGGGCGGCCTTGCTACTGCCAGGCAGGAGATCCGGGAGGCAGTCGAGCTTCCCCTCACCGAGAAGGATAAGTTCGAGGAGCTTGGGATCCAGTCTCCAAAAGGCATCCTCCTCTATGGCCCTCCCGGTACCGGGAAGACCCTGATTGCAAAGGCCGTTGCAACCGAGTCCGGTGCGAACTTCATCCCGATCAAAGGCCCCCAGCTCCTCTCCAAATGGGTGGGGGAGAGCGAACGGGCGGTTCGTGAGATCTTCAAGAAGGCCCGGCAGGTGGCACCTTCGATCATCTTCTTTGATGAGATGGATGCCCTCACCCCGGTTCGCGGGGGCGGGGATTCCAATCATACCATCGAGAGTGTTTTAAACCAGATCCTAACCGAGATCGACGGAATCGAAGATATCCGCGATGTGATCGTGATGGGGGCAACCAACAGGCCGGATATTGTCGATCCGGCACTTCTCCGGCCCGGCAGGTTTGATAGGCTCGTCTATATCGGGGAGCCTGATGAAGAGGATCGGAAAAGAATCCTCTGGATCCATATGAGGAGCATGCCGATTGAAGGAGGAACGATTGAAGAGTTCATCACTCTCCTTGAAGGCTGTGGATATGGCTGTATAGAGAAGATATTCGAGTCAATTGGAGAAGGAAAAGAGATCACCGCCGATGCAATCCGGGAAGCAGCCTCTGAAATGCCGAAGAAGGAAGGGGCAGGATTGAAGAGGAGCGAGATCCGGAGACTCATCCACGATCTGGCCTCCCGGTTCAATCAGCAGTCTCCTGATCCCGCACGGGATGCGATCATCGGGACAGTTGCAGCCCGGACCGCGGGGTATGTCGGATCCGATCTCGAAGGGCTCTGCCGTGAGGCAGGGATGCTTGCGATGCGTGAAGGCGTATCGGTTGTCTCCACCCGCCACTTCGAAGCGGCGATGGAGAAGGTACGGCCGACGATGAATGAACGGCTTATTGAATACTATTCCCGGATACAGCAGCATTTCAAAGGCGGGCTCCCCCGTCAGTCACAGCCGGTCGAGTACCAGTAACACTCTTATGATCCCGGGGAAATCTATCTCCTCCTTACCTTTGAAGAGGGGGACAATAGGTGTTTAATGGTATTTTAACCGTCTATTCATCCCCAAAATTTTTTGTGGTGTAACTGTAACTGGAGAGATCCAGTCTCTTCCCCTGGCATTTATCCTGATGACCGGGATGACCGATATCCTCATACCCCGTCATGATCCAGAATTGATCAGACATGACCGGGGATAATGAGAAGATATCGGATTATATGCTGAAGACGGCGGAGATGATCATCCGTGTGGCCGAGGTGGTCGATGAGGAGGAATCACGGCAGTTCATCTCCGAGATACTCTCAGGCAGAAGGATTTATGTCACCGGCGCCGGGAGATCAGGGCTGGTTGCCAAGGCGTTTGCGATACGGCTGATGCATCTTGGGTTCCCCTGTTATGTGATCGGTGAGACGATCACCCCTGCCTTTGAATCCGGTGATATGCTTGTCATCTTCTCAGGTTCCGGCGAGACGAAGTCGGTGGTGAGCGCTGCTGAGAAGGTGCGTGAACTTGGAGGCTGGTCCTGCCTTATCACCGCGAACCCGGAATCGCATGCTGCCGGTTATGTTGATCTGGTCATCGATCTCGGTGAATCGTCCGGGAATAGTGCTGATCTTCCACCTGAGTATGAGGTGAGGCAGATCTCAGGACAGTACCGCTCGGTTTCGGTTCCTATCGGGAGGGGATCAGCCTTTGAGATGGTGGCGCTCGCCTATTCGGATGCGATCATCTCCGCCCTGATGGCAGCCCGTCACCTGGATCCCGGTGAGATCAGGCTCCGTTTCTCGAATATCTAAATTTTTTCTGTTTTTGCCGAGATTGATTCCGCAGCTGCATATGCGGTTGAGAATGCCGCCTGAAGGTTGTATCCCCCGGTATCGCCGTCGATATCGAGCACCTCTCCGATAAAATAGAGATCTGGAAGAAGCCTTGATTCCATCGTTTTGTTGTTGACCTCCTCAAGTGCAACGCCCCCGCGGGTAGCCATTGCAACGTCAAACCCGCCGACTGTTTTGATCTGAAATATCCAGCCTGTGAGGAGCGAAAGGAGTATCTTCCTCTTCTCTTTTGTGAGGTGGGCAACGGTCATGTCCGGTGACAGCCCCGCCTCTTCGGTGAGGCGCTGGATGAAGCGTGCAGGAAGGGGTAGTTCTGAGAGGATCGTCTTCACGAGCCGCTTCCCATATGCCTGTGTTCCATGGGTGATAAGAGATGCGATCGCCTCCCTCTCTTTCTCCGGGAGAAATGCGATGCTGAGGCTGTCGCCATCCCTGATGTACCGGGATGCATGCAGGATTACAGGGCCTGAGAAGCCGTTATGCGTAAAGAGGAGATCCCCTGCCACTCTCCGAACAATCTTTTTCTCCCTGAGGATCGAGACCCAAATATCATCAAAAGAGATCCCGGCGAGATCTGAAAACGGATACTGCTGTGGGTGTACCGGGGCAAGGGCGGGTCCAATCCCAATGATCCGGTGGCCGAGGGATTCGGCAAAGCGGTACCCGTCACCTGTTGATCCGGTTGATGGGTATGATGCACCGCCGGTTGCAATGACGAGTATATCGACCAGCACCTCCTGTTCATCTGTCCTGATCAGAAAGCTGTTTCCTTGGCGCTCCACGGCACGAACCTGGCTGTTCTGCCTGAAGATCACCCCGTTCTCCCGGCATGCGGCCATCAGAAGAGAGAGGATATCATCTGCCTTTTCAGATACCGGGAATACCTTCTCGTTCTCATCTGTATAGAGTAGGCATCCCCGCTCTTCAAAGAAGGCGGTCAGATCCCGGTTCGTAAAATTCCTGAGTGCAGGTTTCAGAAAAGCCCCGTTCTCACCGTAATGTTCAAAAAAACTGCGAATATCGCCTCCATGCGTGATATTGCACCGCCCGGATCCGGTGATTAGGAGTTTTCTCCCCGTCTCTCTCTTCTTCTCAAAGAGGATGATCCGGCTTCCCTCTGATCTGATGGTCGCAGCAGAGAAGAGTCCTGCCGGCCCGCCTCCGATAATGCCAATCACAGGCCGGGCCAAATGTGCAATCACACCTTCTGTTGAACAGGGGGTGTTCTGCCAGGATTTTTTGCCGCAGTAATCTGCCGTTTCAGTTCTGCTGCTGCTGCTGCGACATCTTCCTCTCCGACAACCGCAGAGATGACGGCGGCACCATCTGCCCCGGCACCGATCACAGACCCGATATTCTCCCGTGTGATCCCCCCGATTGCTACAAGTGGAAGGCGGGTTGCGGCACGGATGGCGCCCAGTGTTGAAAGGCCGTGCCCGCATCCGGCATCATCTTTAGAGGTGGTTGCAAAGACCGGGCTGAGTGCGAGGTAATTGGCACCTGATATCTCTGCCTGTATCGCTTCCTCAACTGACCCGACCGAAGAGCCGATGATAAAGTCTCTGGGAACAATCCTGCGTGCCTCGGCAACCGGCATATCCTGCTGGCCGAGATGAACCCCGTCTGCTCCGGCGGCAAGCGCGATATCAAGCCGGTCATTCATGATGAAGCATGCACCAGAATCTCTGGTCAGGGCCAGAATCTCTGTTGCTGTCCGGTAGAGGGATGCGGAATCCATCCTCTTGTCACGGAGCTGGATGATATCTGCTCCGCCAAGAAGCGCCATCCGGGCGAGTTCGGTATGGGATCTCCCCCTCCCGATCTGCTCGTCGGTGATGACGTAGAGATCATATGCCACGGTACTGCTCCACCTGTGCCTCAGCCGATACCGTCTCCGGTGTCAGTGATGCGAGTTCGTCAAAGAGTGCGGTCCTGAAAGAATATGGTCCCCGGGCACCTTCTGCCCCCCGCTCCCCGGCAAGCCCGAATGCGATGAGTGCGGCTGCTGCGGACTTCACCGGATCGTCGCCTGCGGCTGCAAACGCCCCCACAACAGATGCCGCCATACAGCCGGTCCCAGAGAGCCGCTCCATCATCGGGCTTCCGTTTCGAATCAGGTACGCCTCACCATTCCCGCAGACGATATCGGTCTCTCCGGTCATGGCAACGGCTGTGTTCCATCTCCCAAAACACCGAAGGGCAACCTCAATGGGGTCCCCGGTACAGCCACCCGAATCAACCCCCCTGACAGTGCCGCCGCTCCCGGCAAGGACACCGATCTCACCGGCGTTTCCTTTCAGGATCGCAACCCTGCATTCATCCAGAATCCTCTCCGCACTCTCTGTCCTGAGTGTTGTTGCCCCGACCCCGACCGGGTCAAGGATCACCGGGATGCCATGTGCATTTGCGGTTTTTCCTGCGGCAACCATCGCATCTACCTGTGCGGGTGTGAGGGTTCCGATATTGAGAACAAGGGCGCCTGCAATCCCCGCCATCTCGGCAACCTCTTCGATTGCACCTGCCATCACCGGTGCTGCACCGATGGCAAGGGTTGCATTTGCGCAGTCATTGATTGTGACGGTATTGGTGATATGGTGAATGAGCGGCCGGGTTGATCGCACCCTGCCAAGGAGTGCTGCTCCGTAATGATTCATGCTGGTATATATTGCCTGTCTGAAGGGAAAAGTGATATGGAAGAGAAGAGCGGATTCTTCTATCCGATCTTCCATCTGCCTGCCGGAACAACGAGCACAAACCGTGCGCCCTCGCCTGCGATCCCTTCCTCATGTATCGTGATCCCGGTGATTCCAAGGATCTCCCGAACCAGGTAGAGGCCGTACCCATTGTTCTTTCCACATTTATATTCAAAAATCCGCTCTTTCATGGTGTCAGGGATGCCAGGTCCGTCATCTTCCCAGACGATCCTCAGGTTTCCATCCCGCTCCTCACAGGATATGGTGATCTCCGTTGCCTCCTCTGCATGCCGGATGGTGTTGTCCAGAAGATTTGAGAAGACCTTGGTGAGGAGGGGATCGGCGATGATCGAAAGGTTTGGGCAGGTGTTTGTGATCGGAATTTTGGATCCGGCGAGCGGTTCAAGCGAAGAGTTGATCTCCTGCCATTTTGCCCCGCTCGTTCCGATTTTTTCGTATTCCTTCATAAATTCAAAACACTTTTCGATCTGTTCGAGGGAGTGAATGATATTCTGGAGATAATCTGCAATCAGTCTGTCAGGTTTCTCTTCTTTTATGAGCTCGATATACCCGTCAATAGCCATCATCTGGTTTCTGACATCGTGCCGGGTGACACCTGACAGAAGGCGGATCTTTTTATTGGAGAGCCTT
This sequence comes from Methanocalculus pumilus, assembly GCF_055382585.1. Lineage (NCBI taxonomy): Archaea > Methanobacteriati > Methanobacteriota > Methanomicrobia > Methanomicrobiales > Methanocalculaceae > Methanocalculus > Methanocalculus pumilus. Next base: position 283,050 of record NZ_AP042393.1, read on the forward strand.
AGTGCCTCCTCTGCCTGTTTCTCCTCGGTAACATCACGGTTGACGATGATCGCACCTTTCAGTGTTCCGTCATCAAGGATCACCGGTGCGGTATAATTGTATATGAGGCGTTTTTTGCCGTCAAAACAGTCGATCTCGAGGAGCTCATCGGTGATGGTTGCCCGATCACGTATACTGTGGGTAAGTGCCCAGTCGTCAGGTGCGATCTCTTCACCTGAGGGGTACCTGCGGGCTTTGAAGATCCCATACTCTTCTCTCCCCACGTGGGGTTCTCCACCCCAGATGGCAATGCCTGCCGGGTTCCCCATGGTGAGTTTCCCTTCACTATCTGCAAACCAGAGCCCGATCGGGAGAATCTCCATTATCTTTGAGAGGATCTTCTCACGGGTCATTAATTCTTCTTCAGCACGCCTCCATTCGGTGATATCCACAAGTGAGGCGATGGAGTGCCGTTCTTCTGGTAAAACCCCGATTGAGATGAGGATGATCCGCTCCTCCCCGTTCCGCCTGATGAACCGGAACTCGTAGCTGAGTGGAACCTCACCATTCTGGTGGCGTGCATGATGATACTCAATTATCCGACCGATATCCTCTGGATGAATGAATGCAGTTATTTTGAGCTTCCCCTCGATCTCAGCGGCAGAATAGCCCGAGAGCTCCTCAAAGAGGGAATTGATTTTTAGGATCGTCAGATCCTGCCCGAAGATGGCAAGTGCAGAGCCGGTCTTCTCGAAGATGCCCCGGTACCGCTCCTCGCTCTTCCTGAGTTTCTCCTGCGCTGTGATCGCCTCATCCAGGTGCTGGCGGATCTCCTCCTCTGTTGATGCCAGCTCTTCATGCATGGCGAGCAGTTCAAGTTCCTGTTTCCGCTGTTTGGTTATATCCCGCATTGATTCGATGGCGCCGGCTACCTCTCCATTCTCATCATAGAACCGTGATGCGGTTGCCCAGATTACCCTATTTTCCCCCATCATCCGGGTGGAATCGGTCTCGATGATCACATTCTCGCCTTTCTTGTGAATCTCCGGGTAATGCCTCTGTATATCGTCAAGCTCTCCTTTGAGGACATAGTCGATGAGAAGAGGTCTTCTCTCTCCATAGATGAGAAGTGAGTATTCATAATTGCCCTTCCCCAGCACCTCCTCTGCTTCGATCCCGGTCATCTCCTCGATGGCCTTGTTCCAGGCGATAACAGTGCCATCCGAATCGATCGCAAATGTGGCGTCAGGGAGGAAGTTGATGATATCAGACAGCCTCTGCTTGCTCCTCTTGATCTCCTGCTCCCGTACCGCAAGCTCATCGAAACTTGATCTGAGCTCTTCTTCACTGGCAGTGAGCTGTTCATATGCGGCATTCAGCTCATCAAGGCTCTCGGCAATCTTCTTCTCAGCTCTCCTTGAGGCAACAGCCATCTCTATCTGGTGGGAAAGCTCTGCAAACTGGGCACGGGGGTTGCCGCCTTTCTGGAGGTAGAAGTCGGCACCATTGTTCAGTGCCTCGATGACGATATCCTCCCTCCCCTTTCCGGTGAAGATGATGAAGGGAATAGTTGATCCGGTCTCCCGGAGCTCCTTTAAGAGAGTAATCCCGTCCTTTGACGGCATCTGGTAATCTGAGACGACTGCGTCATAGTCGCCATCCATGATAATCTCCATCGCCTCAAGAGAATCTTCGAGGGTATCGACTGAATACCTGCCTTTCTCTTCAAGGAAGAGTTTTGTCAGCTCGAGGAGTGCCGGTTCGTCATCGATATAGAGGATACGGATCGGGGTGCTGGCGCCAGGATCGGACATAAACTCACCTGAATATCTATCCTTCTCGGAGTTAAGGGGTTCGGTTCTGATTCTATTACTCATTTCTTTCGGGAGGATGAACGCAATGGAGAGGGATGTTTCGGTAAACCAGTTAGATAGTGGACAGACCTCAAAAAGAAGATCTCCAATACTGCCTGATAAATGTCCATTATCCAACAGGGTCCAGCAGGGCACACTCTTGACACATCACCCGAGATAGGGAATTTTTATGTTGTAGTGAAAGATATTATTACAAAATCTGGGAGATAAAAAATATGCAAAAACAGCTTACAGCCATTATAGAAAAGGAGGGCGATGGCTATGTTTCATTCTGCCCGGAATACGACATTGCAAGCCAGGGTGGTACTGTAGAAGAAGCCAAAAATAACCTTCATGAAGCATTGGAGCTCTTTTTTGAAACCGCTTCTCCGCAGGAGATTTTTGTCACGGTTCCACGGGGAGATCTATATCACACGGATGGATGTGGCTGTTGGCTAAACTTCGTGTACTATCGGGAAAGGATGTCCGCACCATTCTTGAAAAACATGGTTTTTCAGAAGTCAGGCAGAAGGGAAGCCATATAATTATGCAGAAAACTCTTCCCGGTTCTACAATTACGTTACCTGCCGTTTGCGCTGATTGATCATATTTATCTCCTTTCTCGATTCTATACAGATGTATGGAAATGAAAACTATCTTGTGTGCTGGTATTCTTCTGGCAGCCGTGTTGTTCTGTGGATGTACCACCAGCTCCGATCAGAGCACTGTTGCAGCTGATATCCCGACTCCAAACCTTATCGGGGATTGGACCGGCACGATGACCGGGTATGTGGATGGAATCGGGTATACCGACTATTCCGGGTATACCCTGACTCTCAGGATCACTGAACAGAAAGACCGGGTATTTTCGGGAGAGGCAACCTTTTCTGAGCAATTAGGATGGGAGAGCGTTCCGTTTGCCGGGGTGATCGGCCGTGACGGCAGGACAATAACCATGGTCCAGAGTGGGGGAGCAGATGGAGACGGGGGGTATTCTTCCGGGTACCTTACCGGTCCTGATGAGATGGAAGTCATCTACTCGGTTGTGAGCAATCCTATCTCTATTACAATCGATGTGCTGAAAAGGAGTTGAGAGAGACTCCCCTTATTTTTTATTCCTGATCGGGCTATCCACTTACCGGGACAATGAAATCCTTTTCTGATATTCAATCCACATGCCTGTGTGAGGGAGTCCTTCCTATATGGTGAGCAGGTGAAAGGTTCAGCCGACTTCCTGATTGTGCTCGTTACGGGGCTTTGGCTCTTTTTGGGAGCGATTCCATGAGTGCGTAAAAAAACCCGGGTTTTCGTGTTGTGAAGAGCCCGTGCCATGCGGTGAGGGTTTCTGTGCTCATCACGTCCAGTCTTCTGAATATGTGGGTGGCAAATTCTATCGGTGCAAAGCTGCCTGCCGTGATCAGGTTTCCGTCTGTAACTGCAGGTTCGCTTACGTAAAACTCTTCGCCACTGTAGCCTGGGCAGCACATTTTGAGTGCCGCTTTATCATTGCTGGTGTGGCTGCGTTTATCCAGCAGTCCGGCATTGGCAAGGGCCATCGTAGCCCCGCAGATTGCGGCAACAACCACGCCCTCATCGAGCAGCATCCGGACCTTTTCAAGTATCGGGGCCTGCACCGGGTCAAGCCAGGTGTCTGAACCGGGCAGGAGCACCAGATCCCCGGCCCCGGGCCGGATATCCTGAAAAAGAACCTTCGGTGCCATATACAGCCCGCCCATCGTGGTTACCGGGTCCATTGTCCTGCCGCAGAGGACAAGATCGTAACGAGAAGCCGGATCCTTCAAGTACCGCCCTGAATGGAGTTCGGCAAGAACGTGTCCACACTCCCAGTCCGCGAGCGTGTCTGTGACATAGAGAAAGATTGCAGCCATTGTTATCTCATTATCTCCCCTGCGTTAAGAGTTTGGCTTTTCTCACGATATGGGACAATATATGTGCCTGCGTGGGGCACGATTTCAAGTCTGAATTCCAGGTATTTGTAGGCACCTGGAATCATGTGACTATGATTTCCGGGAGTTCAGATTATAAGGATCGATCGACTGACAACGCACTGGACATGAATGGATAAAAATATAACACTTTACTCCATTAAAAAAATGATTAAAAATGACAATATGTATAGCCGCTATTGGTAGACATAATGGAAATGAAATAATTGTGGCAGCTACAGATCACATGGTGACAATGGGTAGCTTGGGGCAATTTGAGCACACAATTTCAAAATATAAAGAATTAAATAATAATTTGATCGCGATGCTGTCTGGTATTCCATTATTCTTTGATGATTTAATTCAAATGCCTGAAAAAAATTTAAACTATTTAGAAATAAAAGAGCAAATAAAAAAGAATTTCAAGGAAAAACGGAAAGAACTTTTTCAGGATCATGTTTTGGATCTATACGGGTTGCATTGGGATGATTTTACAAAGGCAGCAAAAGAAAACTTCGCAAATACATTGATTGAGGAAATAATGCAGAGAAATATGAAGTATAAGTTAAGATCCTCGGTATTACTTGCAGGTTTTAATGATGGCAAAGCAAACATATCAGAAATATCTGAAATGACGTATGCAAATTATCGAGATATGAATTTCCATGCGATTGGTTCTGGTCAAATACAAGCAGTTAATACTTTGATGTTTCAAAAACATGACAAAAACGACTCTTTACAGACAACAATCTATGATGTTTATAAAGCAAAAAGAAATGCAGAAGTTGCTCAAGGTGTGGGGAAGGAAACGGAATTAGTAATATTAATCCATGGGGAAGGATGCAAAAAAAGGTTGTGTCAGTATCTCCCTGTAAATTAGGCAAGACCTGTACCTAACATCAATTCGATCTCTTCTATATTAAACATTATGTGCAACAATTGACTGTCGCAAAGTCTCTGCCAGTACAGCGGGCTATCCTCACGACAAGGGGGTGGGCTCACCCACCCCCGACCACATGCAGCCACAGGGCACCAGTCACCCGTCATTCCTTTTCTGCGGGGATTCAACGGCAGTTCGTGGACAGGACTATTGAACAGCTGCAGGACATTCTCTGGGCGATCTGGTCATCTCATCGACAGGAGGCGATATCGTCAGGTATCGTTTGCCACAGAGCCAGTCTTCATTGATATCAATCAGGATCGACCCTATAAGACGCATCGCTGAATCACCATTTGGAAACGCCCCAATACTTCGTGATCTCCTCTTAATCTCAAGATTCACGCGTTCCAGCATATTCGTTGTCCTGAGACGTTTCCAGTGCTCTTCAGGAAACGCCTGGTAGTTGAGAAGGTCCGTAGAGAACCGTTCAAGACTTGCCGCAGCACTCTTGTATCCCATCTCTTCCAACTGTTGTATGGCACTCTGGAGAGCCTGGAAATCTCCCTGAATTCCATTTCTGACAATCTCAACAACGATTTTTATATCGCACCTCCTGATCCCCTTGGATTTGATGATCCTGTGCATATGGACATGACACATCTGCCAGCTAGAACCGAGAAAAGCTCGTTGAACTGCATTCTGAATCCCTGTGTGTCCATCAGAGATGAGAAGTTGTACTCCGTGGAGACCACGCTCCTTGAGCATCTCAAAATGTTCGTACCAGAAGGCTTCACCTTCGCTGTCCATCAGGTCGATACTGAGTATCTCACGGAACCCATCCTCCCGGATCCCGGCTGTGATGAGAAGAGCCTGAGATACAACACGGGTACCGCGACGGACCTTGAGATACGTTGCATCAACGATTAAATACGGGAAAGAATGCTCGATTGGACGATTTCTGAATTCTTGTACAACACCGTCAAGTTCCTTGGCCATCCTGGAGACAGTATCCGGACAGATGTTGGTGATCCCGAAGTGTTTCATCGTTTCATTGATCTTTCGGGTCGAGACACCGTTGATATACGACTCGGTGATTGCAAGAATAAGAGCGCGTTCAACTCGTGAGTATCGCTCAAAGATAATTGTCTGGAATGGCTTCTCACGAAACTCAGGTTTTTGAAGCCGTATGTCGCCGTATCGTGTTTTTAAACCTCGTTCTGAATACCCGTTCCGTGTGGCAGTCCGGTGTTCAGAACGCTCATAATACCCTGCTCCGGCTTGCTGCTCAGCCTCACAGCGCATAACCATGTTCATGAAGGTGGTCAGCAGGGTCTGCATTGCACCGTTTGGATCGGAAAGATAATCTTCTGCTAAATCGTATATATCCATGGCTCTGTTCCTCTTTTGTAATTCTAACTTGGTACAGAGCCTTAATTAAATTTACAGGGAATTACGGATACTATCAAAAAAATTGATGAAGCTGATTTTTGTGTTTTAAATGACATTTATAATGCTGAAATAAAACAAGGGAGAACACATAAAAAACTTAATAAAATAATGATTGATAATATTGGTGACGGTTCATGTACATAGAGAGAAAAAAAATTACTCCTCCCTCAGAGAGGAATTTATTGCGAATTTGACAAAGCGTTTTAATGATGAGGGGGAAAAAACCGAGCAATATAAGTATTTTGGTGAAAGTAATAAGCAAAAGAGGTTTTTCAAACCTATATAACTGAAAACTAATTGTTATGGGGGGTTTAGACTGAATATAAATATATAATAAGATATTGAAAATAGTAAGTTTTATCATCATGACAGGTAGAGATATACACACTAAATGGGTTTAGTGAAGATTAAAATGGGGGAAAATTCATGATGAGATGTGGCAAACCGCACGGAATGTTAGAATGGAAAACTGATAAGATTCCTCTAATGGGGTCGGAACCAACGCCTAAGGATCCTAAGTTTCGAGAAAAATTGTTTAGTGGTCAGTCTATTGTACGAAAAAAGGAAAACAAATAATCCTTTGTTTTTTATGAAAATTCATGGAAAAACCCTCGTTTTATTCCCATTTTTCAATTACTGCTTGTGGCATCATGATATTCTATGCGATGGATTTGCATATGATCAAAACTGCTGTTACGAGTGTTAGAAACAGTGCAACATAATAGAGCTTCTCTAATGGAATTACGTACCCTTCTTGCCCTAAATTAAAATAAAAATATGAGTATGATAAAAAAGCAATTAGGATGCCTGTTCCAAGTGCCACAGTTAATGGAGATACTTCATTTAAATGATTTTTTATTGCTTTATAAATAAAAAAACTATCCATTAATATGAAAGCAAAAGGTATTATCGTAAAAAATTTTATTTCAAAGGATAGTATTGATGCATAGGTGAAATTATATTTAATTTGGTTATCCTTATGATCTTTCTCTACTTCACTATATGATGTGGTTGCAATGAAATTATATTTCTTTTTTCTATCGATTATATTGATAAAAGGTCTTTCCAATTGTAAATCCTCATAAAATTCTCCATTTTTGTATTTTTGTAACATCACTATATAGCTATTAATATCCTGACTCTTTTTAGTCTCCATTATGTTCCAACCTTTTGGTAAAGTAATATAAAATTCTGGTTGTATATTGCCGTACATTGTTATGGTTGTTATCTTAGTTTGAAAGATTCCTCTAATTATCTTTGCTATTAAAGGGACTTTTAATGTTAATATGTTTTCAATGAATGGAATAGTATCAGATAGCCATGGAGATTTAACTGCTGTATCTATCTCAATATCTGTTAAAATATATTCAATTTCAAGCTTGATATGTTTCAAAAAATCCTCATTATATTGGTTCTTGTATTGTGTTGGAGCGTCTGGATACATATCAATTGGATTTAGATTAAGCAGATATTTGATATCGCCATTAGAGATAGTCTCAATGAATGCAATTTCTTTGTTATTTGCATTTCTTGCTATAGTTTTTAAGCCAACAAATGTAAAATTTTTACTTTTATCTATTTTGGGTAAATCTAGCTCCATATAGCTATCATCGGTAAAAATGTCCATTACTTGGCGTATCTTTCGAGCTTGAGTTGGGTAGTACATCTCCTCAACATGCCACCAAGATTGTTGTACATATAAAGTCACAGTATCGTTTTAAGTAAAAAGCCATATATATATGTTCTTTATTGGTTTAGGTGTGTTAGGAGAACTCAATGAATAAGAATCCTCCTAAACTATAATAAAAATTCTCATCTTAGTCATAAGCATGTATCTCCTAAAATCCATCCAAGAGCGCCAAACCTGATCCACAACGTTCAAGCTCACCATTATTCTATTCTAAGGAAAACCCCAACCGCACTTTTCAATAGAACAAAACGAGGAAAAAGAGTCATCACTAATCTGTTGCCGCGATGGTGGCTTCAATTCATTAACTGAACAAAGGTTTTGGATCTGCTCAACCGGAACACGGTTAAAGATGGTCTTTTCGCAGATACCGCCGCCTAGATATCTCTTAGTGAGTTATCCATGAATGGCGTTTTGATAAAGCGGGTGACGTTGCTTAATGGATTTGTGATTTTATACGCCCGCGCCTCCCCGATGTTGATTGTTGCACGGAGATTGTTGACAAAATCGCGAATCAGATCCGCGTCTTCATAAGTCATGTCACCTGCCACAATTCGGTTTGAGATACCTTCTTCTCAGTATTTCTTGTGCTGTTCATCCGTTTTGGAAAAACTGACTTTCTCAATCATTTTTGCTCCTTCCGATACCCCATACGATTGGGGTTGTTATAAGGAGTGGAAATAAACTGTAAAACCGTAAATTTCCGTGTAGGCGTTAAACAAAAGAAGGGATACGCCGCCAACAGGACTCGAACCTGTGACATGCTGGTTAACAGCCAGCCACTCTACCAACTGAGTTATGGCGGCACTCAAGTTGCCTAATTACATTGCCAGTGCCAGAACTTAAAGATTGTTAACCTGTCCCCGTTTCATATCCTCGAGAGCCCGGATGAATGCATCCAGCTCATCAGGGATTCCCCTCAGCATCTCCCGCATCTCCGGGGTCGCATATGCACCCGTGGAAGACGCGCGAATGTACCCCATCTGCTCGAGGACGCGGAGGGAATACCGCACCCGGTGCTGTGGCTGGTTCAGCACTTCTGCGAGCTTGATGATCCCGATCGGCTCATGCTCGATAACCGCACGGGCTATTGACAGGTGCCGTTCGATCAGTTCAATCTCGTCACGGAGCTTTTCAAGCATGAGCATCCCTCACCATCTGCCAGATCCCTCTATCCCACTCATCTCTCAATTCTGGTATATTCGTTTCCAATCCTCTTCCACTCAGGAACTCTCATCTGAATCGGGTGATTCTTTGGGTTTTGCGTGAATCTCAAGCCAATCCTTTGTGGCGAAGTAGTGCTTCTTCGTAAACAATCCGGAGAGGACTGCGATTATCATGAGGACGATCAACACCGGATTTTTGTATCCGGCCTCTGCCGGAACGATGAAGAAGATTGCAACTGCGGCAGCAGCGGCAAATAAGAAGATATTGAGAAGTATCACGACGGTAATATACTTGATCTTGAAGACCTGTTTTGCCGATTCTTCCATATGCAGGTATGGTCTTCACAGAATATATGCCCTGCCATGCTATGTCATGCACCGCCTGTCAGCGTTCAATCAATCTGCTGCCTGTACATTATTCAAGCCCCGTCCTTTAGGGGGGGGTAGTTGACGAGTGGCATATCCAATCCAGAGAAACGCCTTCTGGAGGTGTGATGCCGGGAAACCGTTTGAATTGAGAAGATATTGATTTATAGTGATAATTACTACTCTTCTGTCAGGATATGCGGGGACATTCTTCTGCCTGGGTGACACTTCTGATCATCATTCTGGTACTGGCAGCTCTCAGTACCGCAGGCTGCGTCTCCGATGATGATCTCGATTCCCTCTGGGATGACTGCATGCAATCCATCCCCCTCCACCGTGCATCCCTTGACAACTACCTCCTCGTCTACACAATCGGCATCGATCTCTGGAACGTTGAACTTGCCGGAGATACCCCGAATCCACGGACGCTCAGGACACAGATTGCCCGCGAAGAGGCCTTCCTGGCAGAACTGTCAGATAAGCACTGGGTGCTCACCGGGGCAGTCAGCAGGTTTTCAGACTATGCCCGAACCCTTGAAGGGAGCCGCGGCGAATGGGCTGTCGGGGTTGCCTCTGATCTTCGTCTCTATGATGAAGAGATGTGGAATGTACAGAATGCATTCAAGGGGCGTCTTGCGGCATTAAGCCAGTATCTTGATCTTGCAGACAGCGGAAGAGGAGATACTGCAGAAGCGCTCTCGTACCTTGAGAGTGCCAATACACTCGCCTCGAATGCTGGGGAAGCCATTGCCCGTGCCGATGCCGCCCGGACCCGTGCCGAATCACGGTATGCCGATGCCCCCTTTCCGAAGATACATCTTCTCTGATGGCAAATACGTATAGAATGAATGCTCTCGATCAGGCTCTGGCAACTACCGGTTCCAGGGCATATGCCGCATATGGCACCTCATCAGATGCAAATGTCAGGTATCTGACCTCATTTCGGACGAGCGATCCGGTCATCTATATGAAACGCCTGAATGAAGAGGGCATCATTGTTGTTCCTGCAATGGAGGTGGAACGGGCTGCCCTTGAGTCGCCATGCACCGTCATAAGCCGGGCAGATGCAGGTTTTTTTGATATTCTGAAGGAAGAGCCTGATCCCCTGAAGGCAACGGGCCGGGTGATAGCTGATCTGGCAGGCGGCCCGATTCTTGTCCCGCCCGAGTTTCCCCTCGGCCTTGCAAAGGCGATTGAAGCGCACCAGCCGGTGGACGTGGAGATGGATGCCCTCTCTGCCATGCGGTCGCAGAAGTCCGCATCAGAGATCGCCATGATGCAAAACTCGCAGGCAGCAGCAGAAGATGCGCTCGAAACAGCGCTTGCCCTGATCAGGAGGTCAAAACCCACAGGAGAACTACTGGTGACCCCGGAAGGAAAGATCCTCACCTCAGAAGATGTCAGGTATGCTATCCACGCAACACTCCTGAAACACGGGTGCCGGGGTGTTGATACGATCGTTTCCTCGGGCAGTGAGACATCTGTGGTGCATCTCAGGGGAACCGGTCCCATTGCAGCCAACGCTCCAATCATCATCGATATCTTCCCGCAGAATGAAGAGACCGGATACTTCGCCGATATGACAAGGACGGTTGTCCGGGGAGAACCAACTCCTGAGATCCGGGAGATGTATGCCGCGGTATCTGATGCACAAACGCTTGCCTTCTCCCTCCTCAGGGCAGGCGCAGATGGCTCCACTCTCTACCAGGCAGTCGTCTCCCTCTTCGCAGATGCAGGATATGGGACAGAGCCGGATGGTTTTGTCCATAGCCTTGGCCATGGTGTCGGACTTGAGGTCCATGAAGCCCCGTCCCTCAGCGCACGGGGTGGGGCGCTTGCCGCGGGCAATGTCGTCACCATTGAGCCGGGTTTATATTATCCCGGGATCGGCGGGGTGCGTATTGAGGATATGGCTCTTGTCACAGATGGTGGCTATGAACGAATCACCCGGTTCCCGGAGGTCTTCTGCATATGAACGATGAGATGATAGATCAGTACATACAATCCGGCAGGCTCGCGAAGAAGATTCTGCAGAAAGGTGCACGCATGATTGTCCCCGGCGCAACCCTTGCCGGGGTGGCCGATTGCGTCTGCACCATGATCCATGAGGAAGGGGCAGGAATTGCGTTCCCCCCAAACCTCTCCCTGAATGAAGCAGCCGCACATGATACGGCAGGACCCTCTGATGAACGCACCTTTGCAGCAGGCGATCTGGTCAAGCTCGACATTGGTATTCATATCGACGGGTGTATCGCAGATACCGCACTCACCGTCGATCTCGGGGATCATCCCCTGTTGGTCGAGGCATCGCGCGCAGCACTGAATGCAGCGCTCTCGCTTGCAAAACCCGGTGTTCGTGCAGGCGAATTGGGGGCTGCGATCCAGGAGGCGATCGTCTCACGCGGATTCCAGCCGGTTGCAAACCTCACAGGCCACGGCCTTGACCTCTACTCTCTGCATGCTTCACCATCTGTTCCAAACATCGGATCCGGAGGCGGCACTCTCCTGAAGGAGGGGATGGCAATCGCGATTGAGCCGTTTGCATCAACCGGCCATGGCCGCGTCACCGAGGGCTCAAGAGTCGAGATATTCTCCCAGATTGCAGTAAAACCAGTGAGAATCCCCGCCGGAAGAAAGATCCTCGAAGAGATACGGGATCGCCGCGGCCTCCCCTTTGCCCGGCGATGGCTGAAAACTGATCGCGCCGATCTCGCACTGACCGCACTTATCAGGCAGGGTGTGCTCCGATCGTACCCTGTCCTCCAGGATGTTCCGGGGTCGCTTGTATCCCAGGCAGAGCATACGATCATCGTCACTGAAGATGGATGCATCGTCACCACGAAGTAGAGATACTCTTATTCCGATTCCCGGATAATAAATAAGGTTAACACATGCAGATGGCTGATCAGACCACCCTCCGGCTCATGGAGCTCCTTCTCACCGCAGAGATCGTCAACCGTGAGGAATCCCTCGGCATTGCAGATCTTACCCCTGCATGCCGCGAGGCGTTTAGCATCGGCAAGAACGGACCGGATCTCAAACGGCCGCTCATTGTGAGCAACAGCCTGGCAAAGCGAGCTCTCGGAATTGAAGAGGCTCATACGTTTGTCTCATCGAATCCTTTCATCGGGTTCGATGACTTCGGCCAGCGCCTCTCGGTGACCGCACTCGATCCGGCGGCCCGCTGGTTCCTTGACCGTGGTGGCAGGGATCTGGCAGCCTCAAATCCGGTTCTTGCCCTCTATTATGAGAAGAGCGGGGCAGGTGAGATCAGGTACAGGGATGCCTCTGCACAAAATCCGCTCTATGAAGACAGCCGTGCGTTTCTCCAGCCACGGATCGATGCCCTGAAGGTCGAATCCGAGGAGATCCGCGATGCACTCGGGCTTGTTGCAATCTATGCGCCTGAAGAGATCGAAGAGTCATTTGAGACCTTTGTTGCCACCCCGGAACAGCGTGAAGTGATCGAAAAGATCAGGGTTGCGCTGAAAAATCGCCAGTTCCTGAAAACCCATCAGATCTACCAGGTTGGCCGGCTCCTCTTTGTCGGACCTCCCGGAACCGGAAAAACCTCGTTTGCGCTCTCGCTTGCACGTGAGCTGCATATGCCGATCCTCGAGGCCCGCCTCTCGATGATCACCTCCCAGTACCTTGGAGAGACATCAAAGAATATTGACAGGATCTTTGAGATAGCAAAACGGCTGTCTCCCTGCATCCTCTTCATTGATGAGTTCGATTATGTGGCACGCACACGGGATTCAGATGATCACGGTGCGATGAAGCGGGCGGTCAATACGCTTCTGAAGAGCATCGACCAGATCAGCCTGGTCAAATCAGAAGTACTCTTCATCGGGGCGACAAACCACCCGGGAATCCTTGACGAGGCTGCCTGGAGAAGGTTCGATGACGCAGTCCCCTTCACCATACCAGACGCATCCATGCGGGAGGCGATCCTGGTTACGATCACCCGGAGCCTCCGGATTGTTCCTGATATCCCGCTCCTCGCAGCCAGAACCGAGGGCTTCACAGGTGCTGATCTTCGCCTGATGATAAAAGAAGCAGTCATGGCCGCTCTTCTTGATGGGCGGGACGAGATTGCCGATATTGATATTGAACAGGGGATGCTCCTTGTGGACCGGAGGAATGCGCTTCGGAAGACCGGATGGATCGGGGCATGAGGGTTACCTTCCTTGGAACCGGTGATGCCATCGGCACACCCAAGATCGGGTGCAACTGCGATCACTGCATACAGGCATGGAAGGAAGGCAGGGAACGGCTCAGGACATCCCTCTTAATCGAGACTGGTTCACACCACCTGCTCATAGACACCACCCCTGACCTCCGCAGACAGCTCCTGTATGCCGGATCCCCGCATATTGATGCCGGAATCTGGACCCATGGCCATTACGACCATTTCATGGGATTTGGGGATTTTTACCGGATTCAGAAACCGCCTGCCATGTATGCGGCACCGGAAGTGCTCGATTATTGTAGCAATGTTTTTTCATTCCTCCCCTCACCCGGGCATCCAGTACTGCCCTATCAGCCGTTTACCCTCTTCGATCTCTCAATCACCCTCTTCCCGGTTGACCACCCCGGCGCTCCGACATATGGTGTTCGGATTGAATCCGGTGATTCTGTCCTCGTCTATTCGTCAGATACGCGCAGGGGGATCCCTAAACAGAGTATCGATTGTATGAGGGATGCGGATCTTCTCATCCTTGATGCCATGGCGCCGTCGCACCTGACGATCTCAAAACATATGAACTATACCGATGCGCTTGACCTCGCAGATGAGCTGAAACCAAAAGAACTCAGGTGTGTACACCTAAGCCATATGGTCTCATGGGATCAGCCGTATTCGGCATATGATATGGAGACCTTTGATCTCGGGCTCCGCTAATGGCTATATAGTCTCCCTGCCAATTGATATACAGTATGAACATAAAAATTCTTGAGCTTGAAAAAAATAAGGTCAAAATGGTGTTAGTTTCAGAGAAACACACCTTTATGAATCTTCTGACCGATGAGATCCTGAAAGATCCGGCCGTTGATGTTGCCAAATATCAGATCGAGTACCAGTTCTCTGACCCCGAACTCCTCGTCACAACCGACGGCAGTAAGGATCCTGTCACAATCATCAGGGAAGCATGCGAGCGGATCAGCCGCTCCTGTGACGAACTGCTGACACAGGTACAATCTGCATAAGGTGTTCTTTTCAGGAGAAGTCTTCGATACCATATCCGGATCTGATGCTTTGGAGAGAGCATTGGATCCCGGAAAAACTCTCTTTTACGTAACTGGGTTGAAAAAAAGACCTGACGCATTACACCCGCTGGGTGAATGCAACCTGACCTGATATCTTTGTTATCTTGACTTTGATCTTCTGCCCTGGTTTTCCGTTGGTGACATAGAGGATATATTTACCCACCTTGGCAACCCCGTCACCACGGCGGCTGACCGACTCGATCTCCACTTCAAGCTCCATCCCCTCTTCCAGGCTGGTTCCCTTCACCTCGGTCCGTGCACGCCGCTTTCTCACCGGACGGTGGCTGCCGCAGGCATCACACCGGAGCATCTGGATACGATCATCCTTGACAAGCCGGGTATCGGGCCGCCCGCACTCGGAACAGATGACATAATCGTCGATGTAATTCCTGACGATCGCTTCAAGGACATCTGTTTCAAATTTGCCATTAAAGATTGCACGGGTTCCGTCAATCTTACCGGCAGTTCCAAGCTCCCCGAGCATGAATTTCATCACATGATCGGGTTCCCGGTTCAGTGTCCCGACAATATCCATGAAATTTTCAAGGATCGTCGTCTTTCCTTCGGGGTATGATTTGACCGGCGGCACGACAAACCGCTCCCCCGTATCCGATGGTTCGGTGATGCCGGTATATGCCTTCTTCAGGAGATCCTCGTAACTATCGACCATGCAGAGTATATGGGGGTCATAGTGCTAAAAAGTGTAGTATGGGCAGGGAGAGTGATCCTTATTTCTTCTCCAAAGATGACCTCTAAGGAATGCTGTCCGCCGAAGATCTCACGATCATCCGCTCACGCCTCGGACGGGATATCACCCCCCTTGAGGCGGTCGCTTTTGAGAACCTCTGGAGTGAACACTGTAGCTATCGTTCAACACGGGCTCTTCTGAAGACTCTCCCGACAGAGGGGAGAAACGTCATCATCGGGCCGGGAGACGATGCTGCTATTGTCAGATACAATGAGAAGACCGCGCTTGCGATCGGGATGGAGAGCCATAACCATCCAAGCTATGTTGACCCCTATGATGGTGCCGCAACCGGTGTCGGGGGCATTATCCGGGATATCATCTCGATGGGTGCCCGCCCTATTGCCCTGATGGATCCCCTCTGTTTTGGAACCCTCGATTCCGAGAAGACGCGCCACCTCTTTGAGCATGTCGTCTCCGGTATCGGGGATTACGGGAACTGTATCGGGGTGCCGGTTGTCAGGGGAGATCTCATCTTTGACGAGAGTTACCAGGGCAACCCGCTTGTCAATGTTGTTGCTGTCGGTGTCGTTGACCCTGAACATATCATCACCGGCAGGGTACAAAAGCCCGGTAACCATCTCATCCTCTATGGCTCACGGACGGGCCGCGACGGGCTGGGCGGAGCCTCCTTTGCCTCACGGGATCTGAGTGAGGATTCGGAAGCAGAAGATCGCCCGAGCGTGCAGGTGGGTGATCCCTATACCGAGAAGCTCCTCATCGAGGCGACGATGGAGATGTGCGCAACCGGGAAGGTGCTCGCCTGCCGTGACCTCGGCGCGGCCGGGTTTGCCGGTGCGTCAAGCGAGATGTCAAGCACATTCGGTGCCCGGATCAGTGCAGATCGCGTCCCCCTCCGTGAGACAGGGATGAATGAGGTTGAGATCATGCTCGCCGAATCACAGGAGCGGATGCTCGCCGAGGTCGCACCAGAGGATGTGGCTCTGATCGGGGCGATCGCCGAAAAGTATGATCTTGCCTGGGCAGATGTCGGAGAGGTGATCGCAGAGCCCCGTTATATCATTGAGTTCAATGGAAGAACCGTCTGCGATCTCCCGATCGATCTTCTCGTCGGCGGCACTCCCGCCTGCCGCTGGGAGACGAAGGCATATCATGCAGAAGAGCCTTTCCGCCGCCCTGAAGAGGATCTCCGCACACTCTGCCTGAAGGTGCTCACTCACCCCGAGTGTGCGGCAAAGGACTGGGTCTTCTCCCAGTACGATCATGACGTCCAGCTCAGGACCGTCTCCCTCGGCCCCGATGCTGCGGTGCTCCGGCTTGATGGAAGCGGCCTCTACTTCACCTGCGGCTGCAATCCCCGGCATATCTCTCTTTCACCGCGTGATGGGACAGCGAATGCCGTTCTTGAGAATGCTTCAAACCTTGCCTGCTATGGAGCCGATCCGCTCTGTATCGTTGACTGCTTAAACTTTGCAAGCCCGGTGCACCCGGAGATCAGCTGGCAGATCGAGGAATCGATCCTTGGGATGGGAGAGATGTGCCGCCGTCTTGATGTCCCGATCGTCGGCGGGAATGTCTCCCTCTACAATGAGAGTGATGAATTTGATACCCGGATCAAGCCCACTCCGATGCTCGGGATGATTGGAAAGGGCGATCTCCGCACCTTCACCCCGCCACAAGAGGGTGCAACCCTTGTTCTTCTTGGAACAACCTCCCCTGATCTCGGCGGATCAATTCTTGATTGTGTCACCGGATGCGGCGGCCCGGCTCCTGCAACCGGGGATGTCGAGACGGTTGTAACAGTCCGTGATCTCGTCAGGAAAAATGTGCTGCGTGCAGTAACTGACCTTTCCCGTGGCGGGCTTCTCACTGCTCTTGCAAAGATCGCCCCCTGCTCTTCGGTCTCGATAGAGGGCGATCCGGTTGCAGCACTCTTCTCGGAATCTTATGCCCGTTTCCTGGCGGCAGTTGATGATCCTGCTGCTCTCAAAGGCATCCCGCATATGATCCTTGGAAATGTCGGTGGCGATGCACTCAGGATCAGATCAGGTGGTGAAGAAGTCGTCCTCGCTCAAGCCGACCTGCGGGAGGCTTCCAAAACCATCACGGATCTGATGCGGATCGATTAGGCTTCCGCCAACTCAGTGACCGCCTGTATAAGGGCGGCCATCTCTTCTTCATTTCTGACGCCCCGGACCGAAAAGCCGACATGGAAACTGCCAACGACTTCCATTCCGCGTTCCTTTGCATGTGTCTCCATGAGCGTGAGCGTCTCGCCGGGAGTGCTCCGTGAGGTGCAGACGAGCACTACTTTCTTTCCTGAACAGTTCTCGAGCGCCCGTATCATTGCGTTTGCAGCAGGTGTCGGGCGGGATGCCCAGACCGGGGATCCGAGGATGACGAGGTCATAAACGGAGAGATCGATTGCATCCGGATCGATTGCGGCAATGTCTCCCTTTCGTGCGCGAGGAGCGCCAAGCAGGTACATTGTTGTCTTTCCGTATCCGGCAAGATCACGAACCCTGATCAGGTCTGCTCCTGTGGCTTTTGAGAGTGTTTCCATCACAGAATGGGTGTTGCCGGTCTCGCTATGGTAGATGCAGAGGATCTTCATACTCTGCGTTATGGGATCTGGTACTATATAAAAATATGGAAAAAAAAGATTAAAGGTTCTTGAACTGGGGCATATCCTTCCTCAGTTCTGCCCCGATATGCTCGATCTCGTGCTCTTCATCGGCACGGGTCAATGCATTGAAGACGGGCCTGCCCACCATATTCTCAAGGATCCACTCTTTTGCAAAGGTGCCGTTCTGGATCTCAGAGAGGATCTCCTCCATCTCCATCCTGCTCTCGGGTCCGATGACACGGGGTCCCCGGGTGATATCCCCATACTGGGCGGTGTTGCTGATGTATTTGCGCATCTTGGTGAATCCGCCTTCGTAGATGAGGTCGATGATCAGTTTCGTCTCGTGGAGAACCTCAAGGTAC
Organism: Methanocalculus pumilus; assembly: GCF_055382585.1. NCBI lineage: Archaea > Methanobacteriati > Methanobacteriota > Methanomicrobia > Methanomicrobiales > Methanocalculaceae > Methanocalculus > Methanocalculus pumilus. The sequence continues at coordinate 301,338 of NZ_AP042393.1, forward strand.
GCCATCTCCGGGCTGTACCCGGCATCGACGAGGGTCTCATACCCTGCCCTGATCAGCGAGGTGATACCCCCGCAGAGAACTGCCTGTTCTCCAAAGAGATCGGTCTCGGTCTCTTCACGGAATGTTGTTTCGAGCACCATTGCACGGGTGGCACCGATGCCTTTTGCATAGGCGAGCGCAAGTGCGCGGGCATCGCCTGAGATATCCTGGTACACTGCGATGAGTGCGGGAACGCCCATGCCTTCGGTGTAGGTTCTCCTGACCATGAATCCGGGCCCTTTCGGAGCGACCATGAAGACATTCACCGTCTCCGGCGGGACGATCTGGCCGAAATGAATGTTGAATCCATGTGAGAAGACCAGCGATGCACCCTTTTTGAGGTTCCCTGCAATCTCTGACCTGAAGACAGCCGCCTGGCTCTCGTCAGGAAGGAGAATCTGGACCAGATCGGCTTTCTTTACAGCCTCGGCAACGGTAAGGACAGTAAACCCGTCTTTCTTCGCCTCATCCCAGCTCTTGCCTGGGCGGAGGCCGATGATAACATCGAGTCCGCTGTCACGAAGATTCAAAGCCTGGCCGCGGCCCTGTGAGCCGTAGCCGATCACGGCGATCGTCTTTCCTTTTAAATGAGAGAGATCGGCGTCTGCGTCATAGTACTTCTGGACCATAGCTTTACCAATACGTAATGCGGTGCGAGCCTACATAAATATATTATACTCAGGCTCATACCTGACTGTACTTTTATAGCTTGATCTTCTGTGAAGAAGATATAATGATAGAGGTCTTTTCGCATGGAACTGTCTGATATTCAGTCCACTATCCCCGATATCCGGATCAACCTGAGCCGGGTGGGTGTCAGGAATGTACGAAAACTCGTGGAAGTAGCACGTGTCGGGAAACGTCCGGCGATCTTTATATCGAAGTTTGATATCTTCGTTGATCTCCCCGGCTCCCTGAAAGGTGCAAACCTCTCACGGAATTTTGAAGTGATCGACGATGTGCTCCAGGAGGCAATCGGTGGCGAGGTGAAGGAGATCGAGGAGGTCTGTAGCAGGGTTGCACGAAAACTCCTTGATCGCCATGAGTACGCCGAGAGAACCGAGGTCCGGATGGAGAGCGCCTACATGGTGAAGAGGGAGACGCCGGTCACCCAGACGCCGTGCCATGAAGTGGTTACGGTGCATGCCCGTGCGATTGCCCAGCGGACAAGCCGCCAGCCGATCATCAGGAAGAGCATCGGGGCAGAAGTAACCGGCATGACCGCCTGTCCCTGTGCCCAGAATATCATGAAGGATCATGCCATGATGGTGCTTGAATCACTTGATATGGAAAAGGACAAGATAGAAAAATTCTTTGACGAGGTTCCGATGGCAACCCACAACCAGCGTGGCAAAGGTTTCCTCTGTATCGAGACAGATGACGATCAGCATGTTCCGCTTGAAGATGTGATCGATGTCCTCAAAGATTCCATGAGTGCCAGGATCTATGAACTCCTCAAACGTGGTGATGAGAGTTTCGTGGTGATGGAAGCTCACAAGAACCCGAGATTTGTCGAGGATTGTGTCCGTGTCATGGCAAAGAAGGTAGTCAGTACCTTCGGCCATCTTCCGGCTGATGCCCGGATCACCATCCGCCAGACAAACGAGGAGAGTATCCACCAGCATGATGCCTATGCAGAACGGCATGCAACCCTTGCCGAGCTGTATGCAGAATTAAACTGTGAATAATCCGGGAGATCAGGCATGGGCGGGTGTTTTTCTCCCTCCTTCCATACTCATATTCTCCTCTCTTCTTGTTTTTTGATCTTCTATTCCTTCTTTGGAAGTGTATCTGCTATTCTTATAAACGACCAGTTTATTGGTATTAAATAATTGTGGGTAAACTATTTATAATGCTATCTCTCTCATATCGTCGCAGTCTGGGTTAAATATGCCGTAAAAAAAGCGCATACGTAATTTTTAACAAAAAAGCGGGGATATTCTTATTATTTTAGCAGGGTTCCGGTAATGTCGCTATAATGCCAAATATTGTAGTACTATTTGTTATTTTATCGATATAATTTACAATATATTGGAGGGTAATATCACAAACTATAATTAACGATATCGTTCTAATTCACTTTAGCGTACTTTCATGTACGTGTCATTAACCGCACAGGATAAATATTGACGTATAGCAGATCGACCACCACATTTTGGATGAGGCGATAACATTGTCGAAAGTAGTAGAAGTTTCCCCAACCACAAGGCATGAAGGCCATTCCAAGCTCGTGTTGAAAGTCAATGACGACGGCATCATCGAGCGCGGAGACTGGCTCTCCATTACTCCTGTCAGGGGTGTTGAAAAGCTTGCCATCGGTAAGACGATGGAGCAGGTTCCAAAGATCGCATCACGTGTCTGTGGTATCTGTCCGATTGCACACACCCTCGCAGCAACAGAAGCGATGGAAGCATCGATCGGATGTGAGATCCCAGAGGATGCATATCTTCTCAGGCTGATTCTCCAGTGCGCAAACAGGCTGCACAGCCATGCACTGCATAACATCCTGACCCTGCCGGATATGTACTTACCCGGAACAGACACAAAGATTAACCCCTTCACACCAGAAGAGCCGGTCAGAAGCGTTGCAAAACGCCTTCAGACTCTCCGTATGGTCGGCCAGACGATCGGCGAGATCGTCGGCGGCGAAGCAATCCACCCATCAAACCCCCGTGTCGGCGGTATGTACAAGAACATTACCCCACGGGCAAGGGCAAAGGTTGTTGATCTTGCAAAGATGGCACTCCCCCTTGCACGCGAGCAGATGGAGTTCATGATTGCAATCCTCAGGAACTACCAGAAGCGTGACTGGGCAGAAGTCGGTGGCAAAGAGATTCCTATTCCAAAGGATCTCGGATACCACAACCAGGGATACATGGCAGCAGACCCGTGTTACGGAAGCAGCTCACTGGACGAATGCCCCCGCTGGTTCCCCGAGCGCTGGACTGAAGTCCGGCCATGGGACTGGTACATGGGTGAGGAAGAGATCACACTCGAAGACCCATCATACCCGGTCGGCGGCACCACAAAGGCAGGCACCAAGGCCTGGCCACAGATGGAAGCCTGCACCGGTGTTCCGCTCTATGACGGCCAGCCCGTCGAGGTCGGTCCCCGTGCCCGTCTGGTTCAGTTCAAGAACTATGACGAGAAGGGTGCAATCGGCCTGCAGATCGCACGGCAGATGGAATACATGGATGCTGTGTACAAGATGATTGAGGCAGCAGACGCTATCGACTGCTCGGCTCCGGTTGTAGCAGATGTCATCCCGCAGGGTGACGGTTCCATCGGATGGGCAGCAAACGAAGCCCCGCGAGGCTGTGACGTTCACCTTGCAAAGGTCAGGAATGGCAAAGTCGAGTTCTTCTCGATGCTTGTCCCGACCACCTGGAACTTCCCCACCTGCAGCCGTGCACTCACTGGTGCACCCTGGCAGCTCGCCGAGGTCATCATGCGTGCCTATGATCCCTGTGTCTCCTGTGCAACCCACATGATCGTCATAGACGAAGACAAGAGGCTCGTTGCAGAGAAACTCCTCGAGTGAGTGCGTTCATGGATGAGCTGTACCCCGAGATTGTCATCGCCGGCTGCGGCAACATGCTGTTTGGTGATGACGGCTATGGACCGGAAGTTGTGGAGCGGTTGAAGGAGATCTCTCTCCCCGACAATGTGAAAGCGGTTGATGTGGGCCTTGGTGGCCCCCATTTCTGTTTTACCATGCTCGACAACGGAGTCACGAAAAAGCTCATTATCATCGATATCGTCGATTTTGGTGCTGAGCCCGGAACGCTTACAAAGCTCCGGATCGAGGATCTGCCTCCGGGCAGCTACCGTGATGCCCATTCTTGGGATCTTACTGAACCTCTGCACCGGCTGAAGGATAAGGTGGATATCACCGTAATCGGGTGCCAGCCAAAGAACGTACCCGCCCCCGATGTTGAAATAGGCATTTCAACTGAGGTCGAGGATGCTATACCCCTGACGATTCAGGTTGTATTGAAGGAAATAGGGGTGAACAATGGGAATACTTGAATCCCTGAAGGCCCTGTTATTCGGTAAACACGACGTCGGTGGGGAAAAGCAGGATCAAAAACCGGCTGATAAACCGGCTGACGTAATTGTCGAAAAGAAGGCGTCAATCATAAAAGAACCAAAGGAGGAGAAGCCAGTGGCTGATAAGATTACTGTAGGACACGTGCACATGAGCGGTTGTACCGGGTGCCTTGTGTCCTTTGCAGATAACTATGAAGGATTGTTAACAATTCTTGACAAATATGCGGACCTCGTCTACTGTCTCACATTAGCAGATGTCCGGCATATCCCAGAGATGGATGTAGCCCTCGTTGAGGGATCTGTCTGTATTCAGGATCACATTGCAGTCGAGGAGATCATCGAGACCCGAAAGAACGCGAAGATCGTCGTTGCACTCGGTGCCTGCGCCTGCTATGGCAACATCACCAGATTCTGCCGTGGTGGCCAGCAGAACCAGCCCCAGCACGAGTCGTATCTGCCAATCGGTGACCTGATCGATGTGGATGTCTACATCCCCGGATGTGCACCGACCCCGCAGCAGATCAGAAACGTCTGTGTTATGGCGTACCTGCTGCTGAAAGGAAACGATGAGCAGAAGGCGCTTGCAGGTGCATACCTGACACCCATGATGAACCTTGCAAAGGCAGGCACAGAAGCCTGCGGATGCGACATCATGACCCAGGTGATCAACCAGGGTCTCTGCATGGGCTGTGGCTCATGTGCAGCAGCCTGCCCGGTACGTGCAATCACCATGCAATATGGCAGACCACAGATCGAGCGCGATCTCTGTATCAAATGCGGAGCATGCTATGCCCAGTGTCCACGGAGCTTCTTCAGCTTCGATGTGGTCAACCAGTATGAGGGTATCATGGAAGCAATAGATGCTGCTATGCAGCCCTGAGGAGGGAGAAGAAATGGTACTTGGTAACTACAAACAGGCTGTTGCTGCACGCAGCACAGACCCCGATATTCTCCGCAAATCACAGGACGGCGGCATTGTCACCCAGCTCTTTGCTTATGCACTTGATGCTGGCATCATTGACGGTGCGATCGTCGCAGGTCAGAGCGATGAGCCATTCAAACCCGAGCCGATGGTTGCGACCACCCGTGAGGAACTCCTCGCAGCACGTGGCACCCGCTACGCCATCTCCCCGAATATGTCACTTATTAAAGAGGTGACCCGGAGCTATGGACTTGACAAGGTCGGTGTTGTTGGCACCCCCTGCCAGATGCAGGCACTCAGGAAGGGCCAGCTCTATCCTATCGGCCTTCGTGATGTTGCGGACAAGATCGCCCTCGCAGTCGGTATCTTCTGCATGGAGAACTTCCCCTACCAGGGTATCCTCCAGCTCGTGGAAGACCATGGTGCGACCGCTCTTGAAAACGTCTCAAAGCTTGATATCGGAAAGGGCAAGTTCTGGATCTACACCGAGCGCGGTGCAACCGTTCAGCTCCCGCTGAAGGTCACCCACAAGTACGAGCAGCCAGGCTGCCACGTCTGCCTCGACTATGTCGCAAACCTGGCTGATATCTCAACCGGCTCAGTCGGAACACCCGACGGCTGGTCGACGGTCTTCGTCAGGTCAGGAAAAGGTGATGACATCTGGGCAAAGGCGATCGCAGCAGGCGCATTTGAGACAAAGCCGATTGACTCTGTCAAACCAGGCCTCGAACTCGTCACAAAGCTCGCGAACGATAAGGTCACAAAGAACCAGAAGTACCTTGAGTCCCGTGCAACTGAGTACGGAGTCGGAAAGGCGCTTCGGAACCCATACATCTAATCTTTTTTTTTTGTTCGTCCCCTCTTTTGTCACAGGAACAGAAGAAAAGGGGTTTAAAGATACTGCATCTACATATCAGCAATGGCAGATGATATCGTTGAAGAAGATGCTGCTCTTCCAGAAGATCCCGTTCTTCCGGAAGATCATGTTCCGGATATGCCTGTTTCAGAGGAAGAAACAGATGCCGGCGGAGATGAGGCTCCCGATGCACCTGAGAACGGAAGCATGGTACCCGATGCATTCATCCGCGATCTGAAGATATTTGGCGAGAGTATCCGGAAAAACCCCGGACTGATCGAGCAGATCCGGGATGTCTTCGAGTACCATCTTGTTGATATGACCGATCGCCGGACATTCTCCAGGATCGTCAATGCCCTGACGATGATCCTCGGCCACAGTTCAACGATGGTTGTAGCAACCGCCTGCCATATCAATGCTGCTGCCTTCTTTACCGATATAAAAAAGCAGGTGGGTGAGGGGGAGGAAGAGACCGAAGCAATAGCTGTTCTCCAGCATCTCACTGCGCTCTATGGAAACCGTGTGCAGGAGGCATATGCCCTCTCGGTCGGATCCCTGGATGAAGACTGGTTCACAGCTGATATCAATACCTTCAGGCGGGAAGGCGAGCAGAGCTGGATGATTGAACTCCGCCTTGCCCAGTACAACGGGACGATCGCACACCTGAAGATGACCCCCGAATCACTCTTCCAGCTGACCCTGATCATGATGAACGAGGTGAAGAAACTCCCGGCAGAAGCCTTTGATCAGGAGATGATCGGGAGGTATGGGGATGATATCCAGTCGTTTGCAAAACGGTTCGCCCTGAAGCCTGATGATGGTTCTCCTCCCGGATATGCGTGAGAGGAACCTCACCTGCATAGGCTGACATGCCGGATACCCCTTACTCTTTTCTGGTAATTGTCACCGGGTCGATCTTCGCGTCGATCAGAAGCTCAAAAGAGATCTCCTGAAGCCAGCCGGATTTTTCAAACATGCTCTGGAAACAGACGCCTGCCACCGGAACACCATGTTTTGATATGACCTCTTTTGCCTCGTCAATTGTTGATGGTACTCCCGGCATGGCAAGGCCGCCCATCAGGACAATGATTGCCGGGTGCACTGCCGCACCCTCTCCCGCCTGCATGCCGACACCGGAGACGGGCTTTAACATACGGGCACTCTTCTCATCAAAGAGCGGAACAAAGAGATGTTTCAGATTCATATCGCGCGTTGCAAAGGCGAGCAGCTCGACAAACGGGGTGCAGGTTCCGGCACAGCCATAGTAGACGATCTGCGATCCTTCAGGGAGGCTCTTTTCTTTCAGGTACTCCTTAAAGGGCCTGAGTATGCCTGGGACACCGCTTAATGTGGTTATCGTGGTCATAGTCTTTCTCCGGGAGAACCATAGGAAACACAGGTTTATAAATACCATTCTCCAATGTAAAAGAAACGATTCTTCCGGAGGGTTTGGAATATCTTCAGAGAATAGGCGGTCTTCACCAGGAAAAATGATCGTGATCTTTATGATCCTTCTGATCTTCTGGTATATACTGTCAGGATACTTCGATCTCTTTCATATCGGGGCCGGGATCATCTGCTGTGGGATTGTGACGCTCATATCCGGGGATCTCATCCTCCGATCTGATCGGAGCCTCATCCAATCAGGACGCATATTCATCCGATTCCTTCTCTTCCTCCCGAGGCTGATGCTGGAGATCCTCTATGCGAACCTTGATGTTGCGTACCGGATTCTGCATCCGAAGATGCCGATCGATCCGGAGATTCTTACCGTCGATACCGGGTTTTCAGGCGATGTCCTGAGGACTGCATTCGCAAATGCCATGACCCTTACACCCGGCACCGTTACCGTGGCTGTTGAAGGAGGGCGTTTTACTGTGCATGCACTGGTCAGGAGCGTTTCAGAAGAGGATCTCCTGCAGAACCGGAGTATCCAGAAGAGGCTTTCAAAGATATTTGGTGAAGGGCCATGATCAATATCTTCCTCGCAAGCGGGATCATTCTGATCCTGACGATCTTCCTCTGCCTCTACCGTGTGGTCTTTGGACCCGGTGTTGAGAACCGGTTGATCGCAGTGAATACCATTGGTACCAAGACGATCATCCTCCTTGTGATCATCGGCTTTATCTACGAGCGGCCGCTCTTCCTGGATATCTCGATCGTCTATGCGATGATCAACTTCATCGCAACCCTTGCAATCGCCAAGTACCTCAGGAGGGGATCCATATCCTGAACATTCTGAATATCCTTGCCCTCATCTGTATCGGAATCGGCCTCTTCTTCATGGTCGTCGGTGCAGTCGGGCTGATCAGGCTGCCTGATTTCTATACCCGTGCCCATGCAAGCGGCAAGTGCGATACGCTCGGGGAGGGAATGATGCTGATCGGCTTCATCCTATACGAAGGAATGACGCTCATCTCGGTGAAGCTGCTCCTCCTTGCAATCTTCATCTTCATCTCATCCCCGACAGCTGTTCATGCACTTGTGAATGTTGCCCATACGCGTGGGGTAAAACCCTGGAAGAAGGGGGATGAACGGCAATGATCTGGGCCCTTGACTTTGCCCTCCTCCTCTTCATGATCATCTGTGCAGTCGCCGCGATCACGGTGAAGGATCTCCTTCATGCAACGATCATACTCTCCGCATATTCGCTGATCATGACGGTACTCTGGGCAGAGATGAATGCTGTTGATGTTGCTTTCACCGAAGCGACTGTCGGTGCCGGAATTACGACTGTGCTCTTTATTGCAGCCATAACACGAACCAGAAGGAGTTCATCAGATTGAAGACGAAAGCACTCATCGCGGTCCTTTTCATCGGTATCATCCTCTTCTGGGCAGTAGAGGATATGCCTGCGTTTGGTGATCCGGATGCTCCGGCAACTCAGTATACCGGAGAGCTCTATGTGGATTCCGTCCTTCCGGATATCGGCATCGACAATATTGTGACGGCGATACTGGCCAGCTATCGAGGCTTTGATACGCTCGGGGAGGTTGTCGTGATCTTCACAGCCGGTATTTCGGTAGCCCTGCTGCTGCGAAGGGGTGGGCGGCTATGATGGAGAATGTCGTCATCAGGACGGTATCCCGGCTTACGGTGCCCTTCATCCAGGTATTTGCCCTCTATGTGATCGTCCATGGCGCATCCGGGGCAGGTGGCGGCTTCCAGGGCGGTGTCGTCTTTGCCGCTTCATTCATCCTGATGATCATCGCCTTTGGAATGGCGAATGTCCGCCGCCGGATCGACAACAGGGGCATCATGTGGCTATCTGTGATCGGAATTGCCATCTATGCGGGAATAGGATTTCTGGCTCTCCTTATGGGAGGCAACTTCCTCGAATACGCTGCAATAGAAGCGGCACTTGGGATCCCGCACTTCCATGGCATACTGATCGATCTGGTTGAAGCCGGAATCGGGATCGCTGTCATGGCGGCGATGGTCTCGATCATCTATGATATCGCAGGAAACGGGGAGGAATCATCATGATTGAGCCGTTCTATGAACTCTTCCTCTCCCGGTACAACTACTGGATGGCAATCATCCTGATGCTGATCGGGCTGTATGCCCTGATTGCCAAACAGAACCTGGTGAAGAAGATCATCGGGCTGAACATCTTCCAGACGGCGATATTCCTCTTCTATATCTCGTTTGCCGAAGTCCGGGGCGGCACTGCCCCCATCTACACGGCTGAAGGAGTACATGCCCTCTATGTGAATCCTCTTCCGCATGTCCTGATCCTAACCGCAATCGTCGTCGGGGTGAGTGTGACAGCTGTTGCTCTCTCGTTAATCGTCCGTATCTACGAGGAGTACGGTGTTCTCGATGAGGATGACCTGATGCAGGCGGTGAGGAAACGATGACCCTCATCAATCATATTCCGGTCCTGCTGGTTGCAATCCCGATCCTCGCATCGCTTCTGATACTTGCTGCCGGATGGTATGACCGGAGGTTCTGCTACCCGATAGCACTCATCACGATCCTCTCCCAGTTTGCAGCTTCAGTAGCCATTCTTCTGCAGGTGCTTGATGGAGGAACCATCCGGTACCATCTTGGAAACTGGGCTCCCCCGCTTGGGATCGAGCTCGTCATCGACAGCTTCAACGGTTTTATACTCGTTACTATCCTGCTTCTTGCTTCTGCGACGATCATCTATGCACGGCGGAGTGTCGGGAAGGAGATTACCCCTGATAAGATCGTCTCCTTCTATGTCCTCTTCCAGCTCCTCGTCACCGGGCTTGTGGGAATGACAATAACGGGCGATCTCTTCAATCTCTATGTCTTCCTGGAGATATCCTCAATCGCAGCATATACCCTGATCGCCTCTTCACGCAAGTCCCACTCCTATGTGGCAAGCTTCAACTACCTGATCCTCGGCTCAATTGCAGCCGGTTTCATCCTTCTTGGGATCGGCAACCTCTATGTCGCGACCGGGACACTGAATATGGCAGAGCTTGCAGTGATGCTTCCGGCATCGTACCATCTTGCAACAGTCCATTCGGCATTCCTCTTCCTGATGATCGGCTTCTCGATAAAGGTGGCATTCTTCCCCCTCCACCTCTGGCTCCCTGATGCCTATTCAGAATCACCCTCGGCGGTGACTGTGCTCATCTCGACGGTGATGGCAAAGGTGAGTGTCTATGCACTCTTCCGCATCCTCTTCACGGTCTTTACGACAGCATACATCATCGACAGCTTCCCGGTGACCGGCTTCATCCTCCTGATGTCAACGGTGGCGATTGTTGCGGGTGCGGTACTCGCAATTGCCCAGGAGGATCTGAAGCGGATGCTGGCATACTCAAGCGTCAGCCAGATTGGGTATATCATGTTCGCACTTGGTGTTGCAAACGAGATTGCGCTCGAAGGTGGAATCCTGCATATCCTCGGCCATGCGGTGATGAAAGGCTGCCTCTTCATGGTGGCAGGGGTGATCATCTACCGGATGGGTACTTCCCGCTTAAGCGACATGAAAGGCCTCTCAAAGACGATGCCGATATCCTGTGCCGCCTTTGCGCTTGCCGGAGCATCGATGATCGGGATTCCCCCGACGATTGGGTTCATGAGCAAATACTACCTGGTGCTCGGGGCATTTGAAGCCGGGCTCTGGCCATATGCGGCGGTGCTCCTGGTCGGATCCCTCCTTGCCGCTATCTATATCTGGCGTTTCATCGAGATCGCCTACTTCGGCGATCCGCACGGAGGGCACGACGAGGATCATGCCACTCAAACGGCAGAACGCGAAGCCCCTCTCTCGATGCTTGCCCCGATGGTCGGCCTTGCCCTCCTCTGTCTCATATTTGGCATCTTCGTAGAGGTGCTGATGCAGGCAGTCGCCCCTGCCGCACTCCTGCTCCTTGGAGGTGCCTGAGATGGCGGATATCGAATGGGTACTCCCTGCTGTTGTGATCGCAATCCCACTCCTCGCATCGGTTCTGATACTGGCAACAGGGCGATATGAGAATCTCCGCGAGGGTGTCACGATCACAGCGGCATCTGCGATGCTCGCATCAGTCCTTCTGATGCTCCCCGGGGTGCTTGCCGGAAACCGGTTTACCTACACGCTCCTTCCGATGGTGCCGGGCGGTGACTTTGCCCTGAAGGTGGATGCATTCGGGATGGTCTTTGCGCTCGTTGCAGCGTCTCTATTCCTCCTGAATTCATTCTATGCAATCGGGTACATGCGGGCCCTGAAAGAGCATGCCCAGACGAGGTTCTTCTTCTGTCTCGCCGTTGCAATAGCTGCTGCAATTGGGATCGCATTCTCGGCAAATCTTCTGACACTCTTCATATTCTATGAGATCCTGACGATCATCACCTATCCGCTTGTTGTCCATGTCGAGACACCGGAGGCGATGAAAGCAGGAAGGAAATACCTTGCCTACCTCTTAATCGGTGGCATCTTCCTCCTTGCTGCGGTCATCCTGACCTATATCCTCACCGGAACTACCGATTTTGTGGCAGGAGGGTTCCTTGTGGGATCGGGATCCGCACTCACGCTCCAGATCCTCTTCATCCTCTTCATGGTCGGCTTTGTGAAGGCGGCATGGATGCCGCTCCACGGATGGCTCCCTGCGGCAATGGTTGCCCCAACCCCGGTCTCTGCGTTCCTCCATGCAGTTGCGGTCGTCACCGCCGGAGTCTTTGGGATTGTCAGGATTGCCGGGTGGGTCTTTGGGATGGATCTGATGGCAATGCTTGGGCTTGGCACCCTTCTTGCGGTGATCGCCTCATTTACGATAATCGTCGCCTCCCTCTTCGCACTTGCCGAGGATAACCTGAAACGTCGGCTTGCCTACTCGACGGTGAGCCAGCTCTCCTATATCCTGCTTGGCGTTTCGATGCTCTCGATCGCCGGGATGACCGGGGCAATGGCGCATATACCGATCCATGCATTCCTGAAGATCACCCTCTTCTTTGTTGCTGGTGCGGTCATCGTCTCTGCCGGGAAGGAGTCTATCTCTGAGATGAAAGGGATCGGGAGGAAGATGCCGGTGACCGCAGTCATGTTTGCAGCTGCTGCAATCGGCATCTGCGGCCTTCCCCCGCTTGCAGGCATCATCAGCAAGATCTACCTTGCACTTGGTGCGGTGGAGGGCGGGGTGCCAATCCTCCTCCTTGTGATCATTGTAAGTGCCGTCTTAAATGCGGCATATTTCTTCCCGATCATCTACACGATGCTCTTTGAGACTCCAGACGATCCCGGGGCCCTCGAATCAGTCCGTGAACCCCCGCTCACGATGCTCGTTCCGATCGTCCTGACTGCGGGCGTATCGGTGTTGATCTTCTTCTTCCCGTCAATGCCGTTTATGGATCTCATAGAGATCGCGATTGCCGAGATCACTCACCAGGTGCTGCCATGATCGAAATTCCTCCGGCATTTCTCTTTCTCATCGGTCTTCTCCTCGTTCCTATCCTGAGAGGAGCTGCACGGAAGTGCTGGACGGTTCTCCTGGGTGCAGCAGGGCTTATCATGGTGCTTCTGATCGGCTCGGGCTCCCCCGATCTGGTGGTTTCGATCATCCCCGGCATCGAGACGATCCTCCTGACGACCGACCCGATGCGGCAGCTTGCCGGTATCATCTTTGCAACAGCAGGGTTCCTGGTTATTATCTATGCAGCATACCGCGATCTCCCCCGGATAGAAACGATCGGCATCCTCGCATCAGTTGCCGCGGCACTTGGGATCGTCTATGCAGGCGATCTGATCACGGTCTTTGTCTTCTGGGAGCTCCTTGCGCTTGCCTCCTTATCGATCATCTGGTCTTCAACGGATCAAAATTCATCTGGTGCCGGGTACAGGTACCTCCTCTTCCATATCTTCGGCGGTGCCTGTCTCCTCGGGGGAATTGTCTTCACTATTGTCACAACAGGAACTGCGGCAATCGGGTCGGTGGGAGATGGCATCGGCTTCCTGCTGCTCTTTATCGGGATCGGCGTGAATGCCGCATTCATTCCCCTCCATACATGGGTCGGTGATGCGTATCCGCGGGCATCAGTCGTCGGGTCAGTTGCCCTCTGTATCTTCACGACAAAAGCGGCGGTCTTCCTCCTTGCCGCGATTGGCGGGTGGGGAGCCGCAGTTGCATATATGGGCGGGGCGATGGCACTCTATGGTGCCGTCTATGCCCTCATGCAGGATGATATCCGGCGCCTCCTCTCGTACTCGATCATCAGCCAGGGGGGCTATATGGTTGCGGCAATCGGGGTGGGAACAGTTGCCGGGATCGATGCCGGACTCGCACATCTCGTCAATGATATCCTCTTCAAGTCGCTCCTCTTCATGGCAGCCGGTGCTGTGATCATGAGGACGGGCACGGGCCGCCTTTCGGAACTTGGGGGTCTTGCACGGACGATGCCAAAGACCACAGTCTGTGCAGTGATCGGTGGTCTTGCCCTTGCCGGTGTGCCGGGTCTGAACGGTGCTGTCAGCAAGGGGATGGTGATCGAAGCAGCCGGAGCAGTCCCATACCTTGCTCCCCTTCTCATGGCCTCAGCAGTCATCACTGTCATCTATGTCTTCCGTCTCCTCTACCTCGGCTTCTTCAGGCCGGTCTCCGGCACGAAGGAAGGGCGGCTTCCTGAGGATGCCCCCACCCTGATGATGATTGCAATGGCTGCAACCGCCCTTCTCTGTATTGTCATCGGTCTCTTCCCGACCCTTCTGACCAGTCTCCTGCCCGGGATGACCGCAGCCCATCCGTTTGCACCCTCACATCTCCTGGAATCGGCTCTGATCTTTGCTGGTGCCGGAGTTCTCCTGCTGATTATCCGGCCCCTTCGAAAGCCCTGGCATGGATTTGAAAGAGATATTGACTCACTCTATATCCGGGCAGGGAGACTGGTTGCATGGATTGCCAAAAACCCGCTTGTTCATGGGGCTGATCTGATTGGTGCTTGCCTTCAGCGCTTCGTTTCTGCTCTCAGAACCATCGCTTCCAACCCCCCGGTTGCCTGCCAGATCGCATTCCGGAGCATTGCACTGCCCTTTGTCCGGGCATTCTCCGATCCATCAAAAACAAGGGCATATGAAGATCGGCTTTCCCACATGAGGGATCAGTACCCGGACGAACAGATCTCGATCTGGGGTGGCGGGTATGGGATCATCTTCATCAGTATCATCGCGTTTCTGTATTTCCTCTTTGATCTGATAAAATAGGGGAGGAGAGGAAACCTTTTTCCGTTATTTTGAGACGATCTTCTGCACAAGCGCCATGACACCCGGTTTTGCCCGCTGCCTCCGCCGGGCACTCACAGGGGGTGTCTCAAACATCTCATTGTTCATCCGAAGATTGATCTCTTCAAAGATCCGCTTATATGCGGTGCAGTGGGGATCAACCCCTTCGATCCGCCCCTCGGTTGGTGCAATCGCATTGTATGGGCATCCCCCCCGGCAGTACCGGATGTGTGAGCAGTCCCCGCATGCAGAATCGACATAAGTTTTGTACTCCTGCATCAGCTTCCATGCCTTTGACTCTGCGAGCTCCTCAAGGGACGGGCAGTCAGCAACATTCCCCATCAGATACTCCGGCATCCCCACAAACCGGTAGCAGGGATAGATCCCGCCGTCCGGGCCGATTGCAAAGGTGTTTGCCATGCAGTCGACATAGGTGCAGACCGTTCCGTGCCTCGTGAAGACGCATTTGACGAGATCGTTGATATTCATCACCTCAGAGCGGTCGATGTTCTCAAGATACCGGTCAAGCAGAAAGACGAGGAGCTCCCCGTACTCTTCAGGCGGAAGTGCCCATTCCTGCGGCTGGTCGCCCCGGAGAGAGGGGAGGGCAGGGTGGAGCTTCATCGGGAAGCCATTCTCCATGAAGAAGTTGAAGATCTCTTCCTTATGCAGGACCGACTTATTTGTGAAGGTGCAGATGAAACGGACCGTCAGCCCATGCGATCTCGCAATCTCATACCCTCTCATAGTCTTCTCATAGTAGCCGTCTCCTCTCTGTGGATCGTTTATCTCCTGCGGCCCGTCAATTGATGATCCAATCGGGACATGGTATGCGGCAAGGGCGTCTGCAATCTCCGGTGTCATCCGCCAGAGATTAGACTGGAGTGCAAAATCAGGGGTGATTTCTGAGAGCCCCCCTGCAAGGATCGGGAGTGCCTGACGGTAAAAATCCGCACCCGCAAGGAGCGGCTCCCCCCCGTGAAAGGTGAAGGTGACGGGATCGGTCCTGAAACTCTTCAGCCACCTGACGATATCGTGGATCGTATCCATGGACATGACAGGCGATCCCTCCTCGGAACTCCAGCAGTAAGCACAGTTGGAGGGGCATCCGAGGGTTGGTATGATCATCACGTGGAACGGATTTTTCATCGTATTTCAGTATCTGGTCA
Organism: Methanocalculus pumilus; assembly: GCF_055382585.1. Lineage (NCBI taxonomy): Archaea > Methanobacteriati > Methanobacteriota > Methanomicrobia > Methanomicrobiales > Methanocalculaceae > Methanocalculus > Methanocalculus pumilus. Next base: position 317,045 of record NZ_AP042393.1, read on the forward strand.
TCCATACAGCTCCTTAATGCTATTCATTCATGCAGGGTAACCCTACCCGGAAAAACCGGATTGGGAAATCCTGAAATGACAAATAATGTCTCAAATGAGGTATCTGTGTGATATTTGGCGCTTTTTTCATCGGGTTAAACTTATTATCTGTCAGGTATATGTATCATCATGAGTCTCTCACTGTTCATGCATCGAATTGACAGAGACAGTATCACAGAGTATCGTCTGCCCCTCTTCTCTCCTGACGATAGATGAAACCGGCAGGTGCTGCATAAGGGTCTGACTTGCGATCCACAATGCCGCGAATCCGGTTATAATCCACAACCTTCTCATTCACGATGAGTCGGGTGTATGTACAATCAGGCAGTTTTCCGGCTGAAGTGAAGGACTGATACCATGAGACGAGTTATCGGGCAGAAGATGAGGCACCCGATGCAGGAGCGGATGCTCTCACTCTTCAGGAGGCAGCACTCATGATTGCCATCCCTCCCTTCCTCATCTATATCATAGGTGCCGCCCTCCTCCCTCTCCTCCCAAAGAGGGTGCGGCATGAGTGGATGCTCTTTGTCACAATAACCGGGCTTGCCGCAATCAGCCTTCAGGAATACGGGATGGTGGTGCCGGTTCTTCAGCTTCTCCCCGGAATAGAGCTCTCCCTCCTCTTGGTTGACGGACTGTCACGGGTGGTTGGTTATATCTTTGCAGGAATCAGTGTCCTTGCCGTCATCTACTCGAGCCAGGAGGAGCGTATCTCCCACCAGATGGCATTACTGGTTCAGGTCGCCTCAGGAATGGGGATCGTCTATGCAGGCGACTTCATCACTCTCTTCATCTTCTGGGAGTTGCTCGCCCTCTCCTCACTTGCCCTCATATGGCATGGATATGAGGGTTCACAGGGTGCCGGGTATCGGTATGCCCTGATGCATATCCTCGGAGGGGTCTTCCTCCTGGCAGCTATCGCTGTTCAGTTTGCTGAAACCGGTTCGCTTCAGATCGGCCTGGCCGCCCCCGGCACTGCTGCCCTCCTCTTCATCATCGGGATCGGAATGAATGCCGCGATCATCCCGCTCCATGCCTGGCTTCCCGAATCATATTCAAAGGCATCGATTGTGGGATCGGTCATCCTCTGCATCTTCACGACCAAGGCAGCGGTGTACCTGCTGGCACGCACCCTCCCCGGTTCTGAGGCGGTGATGTACCTGGGAGCGATCATGGTCGTCTATGGGCTTGTCTTTGCGATCCTTCAGGACGATATGCGGATGCTCCTCTCCTACCATGTGATCAGCCAGGTCGGGTACATGGTTGCTGCGGTTGGTATCGGCACCACACTCGCCTTGAACGGAGGTGTTGCCCATCTCTTCAACTACCAGACCGGCAGACACCGCCTCTCCGAACTCGGTGGTCTTGGGAAACAGATGCCGATCACCTTCTATGTCTCCCTGATAGCATCTGCTGCCATTGCAGGTGTACCGGGGTTCAACGGCTATGTCAGCAAGGAGATGATCGTCGGAGCGGCTGCTGAGAGCGGTCTTTTAACCCTTGAGTTGCTCCTTCTGATCGGATCGATCGGTACCTTCCTCTCCTTTGTGAAACTGAACTACTATGCGTTCATAAAGGAGAAGCTTGATCTGGTCACACGTGACCCTCCGGTTCCAATGCTCATTGCAATGGTGATGACCGCATCTGCCTGTATCATATATGGTGTCTATCCATGGATCCTCTTCTCGATCCTCCCCTATCCGGTCACCCATGATATCTTCAGCATCACGCATATTTTTGAGATGATCCTCATCTTTGCTGCAGTGCTGCTGAACCTCAGGATCGTGAGGAGCATGATTCAAAAGCCGACCTATATTCCCCCCGATATGATGGATCTCTATCGTGCCGGAGGGCGTGGTGTCCTCTACCTCTCCCATACCCTCCTCCCCCGTCTCCAGAACAGCATCTCGGGATCTCTTGATGTGTGTGAACGGAGCTTCATGGTTCTCAAAAAACCCTCTCATGGCAGTGGATATCCTTTCACATGCGATATCTATGCCCCTTTCATTCAATCCTGAAAGGCGGAGAGAGAAGGAGATCCGGCTCTCTACTCTTATCACGATGTATCCGGAGGCGGTCCGGCAATCCTCCAATGCAGCATATGGCATCCTCCTTGCATCAGCGATCGCTTTTACCATCTTTCTGACGGTCTTTCTCATCTGATACCTGAACCGATCCTTTATTTTCTCAGGATACAGAAGTACAGGAAAGCCATGACAGAACCCTCCGGAGATACAGGCACATTGAATGCATACAGCAGGATAGCCGGGAATTCGGTTGGCGAAAAGTGTGAATCCCTTGGTGTTATCCCTGGTGAGCTGATACCGCTTTCAAGGCTGAAGACCATCCATGAACAGTACGGAATCGCGGTATATCTCTTCTTTGATGAAAGAATAGCCCGCTCGTCAACAATGCAGGATGATATTGTGGGTTTTTCTGTATTACCGCCAAAGGCACGCCCTTACCTTGAGATTGAACAGTTTTACAGGGTTATTGAAGAAGAAGGGTTGCTTCTCCTTGAGGATGATATGGTCTCAGCAGAGATAATAGCTGTCGGTAAGCTGGAATGCGCCTCCTGTGTCGGGGTGCGTTATGATCCTTATATCCGGGCTCTGCTCCCTCCAAATGAATAATTTATTCTGAACAATGAGCCGAAGCGATCCTGCCACAAACCGCATTCTTACCCTCAGGGAGGAAGAATCGGCGCTGCTCTCATATCAGGAAGATAGGCTTATAGAGATCATCCGGGATGTCGGGTTCTCCTGTGACGGATGCGGGCGATGCTGCACCGCATCCTATAACGGCCATGTCTTCCTCCTTGATCGCGATCTCCCCTATCTCCGAACCCATCATCCCAAAGCCCTTATTCCGGCGCCTGATTTTGAATATGGCGATTCAAATGGCACTCTGTATGTCTCGGGATATGCCTTGAAAGTCCATGAGGACGGGCGGTGTCTCTTTCTGGATGCAGGCAACCGGTGCGAAATCTATGAGAATCGGTTCTCGATCTGCCGCATCTACCCCTATATGCTTCACCGGGAACCTGATGCCAATGGGGTGGTGGACTGGCGGCAGATATCCGGCCTTGGAGAACACGGGGAATATCACGGTGAGATCACTGAAGAAGAGGCAACAACGATCGCTAACCAGGTCCTCTCCTATGAACTGGACTTTGTCCGGCAGCAGATCGGCTTCTGGGAAGCGATCTCCTTGTACTTCGACGAGCAGAACCTCAGGCATGTCAGGAAGATCTATGATCAGGCACTCCGGCGCTTCCGGAAGGGCGAGCCGGTGCGGGTGATGGTCTATACAAGAGGATCATTTGAAGAGCATATTGTAAGAATTGGGGAGTACAGCGGCTTTTCATCCCCATAACACATTCAGACCATGGCAAGGGTATTTATAGGGTAATATCAGTTTTCTCTATGTCACTCCCTTTCATTGAGACATTCCGCGGGATGATCACATCCCCCGGCGAAACGATCCGGAAGAGCAGTTCCGGAACGCTCACAGATTCAATCATCTACTTTTTGATTGTCATCTTCATCTACTCGGTACTGACAACAATCATTGAACAAATTATCGGCCCAATCCTTCCGATTCCCTTATCCCCAGGTGCGGATATCGTTATGATAATCTCCTTTATCATAGCACTCGTCATCTTCGGGACGATAGCACTGTTGATCGCCGGTGCCATCATCCATATCTGTGCGAAGATCGTCGGCGGCAAAGGCGATTATACCGCAACGGTGCGTGCCTTTGCACTTGCTGAGACACCTTCTGCGGCTATTGGGTGGATTCCCTTAATCGGCCTCTTAGCAGGTATCTGGGGCTTTATCCTGATGGTAATGGGTATCCGCGAGTACCATGGGATATCAACGATCCGGGCATTGATTGCAGTGCTCCTTCCGGTGATCGTCATCGTCATCCTGGTAGTCCTCGGGCTCATGTTCTTCATGATCGATCCGACAAGCGTAACGGTGACTGAGATCCCATCAGTCACCTTCTAGTATCATGTCAATTCTAAAATGTCGTAACTTTATTATATGATGAACGTAGTATAATATGTAATGAGAAAATATGTTGTGACTCTCACCAAGGAAGAACGTGATACCCTTAAAGCCCTCTCCTCTAAAGGTAAACAATCATCTCAAGCAGTTCTGAATGCCCTCATCCTCCTTGCATGTGATGAGGGCGAGCACCAGACACAGCGTTCAACAAATGAAGAAATATCTCGCGTTCTGAATATCAGTATGAGAAAAATCGACCGTGTAAAAAGCAGATTTGTTCTGGAAGGTCTTGATGAGGCACTGACAAAGAAAAAACCTGATAGGATCTATGACAAAAAGACCGACGGTGATTTCGAAGCTCGATTAATTGCTTTGAGTTGCAGTGAACCGCCAGAGGGCTATTCCAGATGGTCACTTCGATTGCTGGCAGATAAAATGGTTGAACTTGAGTACGTTGACACAATATCTCATGAAGCCGTTCGTCAGGTTTTAAAAAAACGAACTCAAACCGTGGCGAAATCAGGCGTGGGTAATACCTCCTAACCAGAACGGTAATTTCGTTGCTCAAATGGAACGGGTTCTGGATGTGTATAAGCGACCCTTTGATTCACAACATCCAGTTGTTTGCATGGATGAATCCCCAAAACAACTCATTTCTGAAACTCGACAATCAATACCCTGTACACCAGGATATCCTGCCAGACATGATTATGAGTATCGCCGTTGTGGCACATGTAATATTTTCATCGCGTGTGAACCTCTTGCCGGGAAACGATTGGTAAAAATAACTCATCGAAGAACCAAGCAGGATTGGGCCGAATTCCTGCGGGATATTGCTGCCCAATATGAAGATGCAGATACAATTACCCTGGTTATGGATAATCTGAATACACATGGACCGGGATCACTCTATGAAACCTATCCTCCCGAAATAGCCAAGAGTCTCTGGGATCGGTTTGAGTTTGTCTATACGCCAAAACATGGAAGTTGGCTAAATATGGCAGAAATAGAGCTGAGCGTTCTCACCAGCCAGTGCCTTGATCGAAGGATAGACAGTATTGAGGTTGTCCAGAGAGAGGTTAAAGCATGGGAAGAATCCCGAAATAACAAAGATAGTCGGATAAATTGGCAGTTCACGACTGAGGATGCACGAGTGAAGCTATCTCGCCTTTACCCGACTTTTGAAGTTTGACATGACACTAGATCCTTTTCCCTTTATATGAGGTATGGCTGACCCGTTACAATTTTTTTAATTGTTTTATCTACCCCCTAATTGTTTCCTCCTCTTAAATCTTCTTTCTTCTTAATCAATAACCAGAAATAGCCTACGATTCCCCCAAGAAGGCAAATAGATCCATAAGCAATAGGCTTGATTTGCAAAGATGGCTGCAGAAAAATAAGAGATACAGAAGGACCTATAGAATACGGTGATGCTTTTGCATCCTCCATTTTTTTGTTCCAATTGTAGTCATCCACTGCATAAATTATAAAAGTACCGAGTATTATTGTTACCCCTACCACCACGAGAAAAAGGTAAATATCTTTTTCTTTCACTTCCATTCTAATTCTCCCATCTGTTTTACATTCCAATTCATTTTATTTATTAATAAATGTTATTAATGGGAAAATATTTTTCCAATAGATATGCAGAAATACAAACCCGGTGATATTTTCAGATATGCAGAGGCTTGAAGATCTCCTCGAACCCCTCCATGAAGGTGTCTGGGAGGTGGTGGTGCCAAAGAGCGGGGTTGCCTCTCCACTTTCTGAGAACTGGGTTCTCTCCCGCATGAATATCCCCTCCCCCGGAACCCTTGCAAGCTACCGGTTCGGCCAGTACCACCTGCATGAGACTGTCACAGAATACCGGGTGCACCTTGACCGCTATGATCCAAAAGAGCATCCGGTTCTGCATCTTGCAGATGATGCCCCGCTCGTCCTGATGGTGATAGATACCATCTCCGCTCTCCTGATCGATTCAAAAAAGGCTTTTGTGCGGGATACTTCAGAAGTGCTCTCGGAGCAGACACGAGCCTGGAAGCTCGTTTTCTTCTGCGGCATCTTCATGCTCCTCTTTGGCATCCACATACTTACTGAACCATTCATCACATTTGACAGCCTCACCCGGCTCATCATCCCTCTCCTCTTCCTGGCTCTTTCTTATCCTTTCCTGAGGTCTGCGTTTGTAATCAGGCCATTTCGACTGCGATCGATTGGGCGTTTTGTTATCGGGCTTGGGATTGCTCTTCTTGCTCTCAGCACATTCTTCTCTGAACCGGATGAACTTGCAGGAACCTTCCTTTTTGTCCTGGCGATATGGACCTTTGCAAGTGCCTGGATCTCACTGAAAAGGGTTTTAAGGGGGAAAAAAGCTGTGCCTGAGAGGTTCTGGCTGCGGCTTGCGGTTGGTATCCTCTCGCTTGCCGTTGCGTTTATGACGATCATTGCACCGGAAGCAATCATCGCGATCCTGATGTATCTCCTGGCAGGGATTGCCCTCCTTATCGGCATCTACCTGATTGCAGAGGGGATGGCACTGAGAAAAAGGATGAGAATTTCGGATCCCGACAGAGAGGAAAGAACGGTATAATCTTTTTAACTCGCGGGGGTGAAGGGGGTGGAGCAGGAAGTCCCCGGTCTTCAGGCCGGGGATGAAAGCGGAGCCGCCCTTCCTCTCTACGATAGATATATCATCTTGGATTTACTATTATTTCATATCCCATATGAAATATAAACTCGATAAATCTGCACATTCTGTCTATGCTCTCTACTATCATCTGGTGATGGTTGTGAAGTATCGCCAAAAAGCGTTATATTCAAACGAGATTCGGGAACGTTTGAAAGATATTGTGTGGAACCTGTCGGAAGAATTGGGTATAGAGGTGGTTGCTCATGAACCCGCAGAAGATCACTATCACCTTCTGTTCAGGGCAACCCCGAAAACAAACCTCGTCAATGTTGCGAACGTGATCAAGGGCGTATCATCCCGAAGACTACGTCAGGAGTTCCCTGAAACAAAGAATCTTCTAAGGGGCGACTCATTCTGGTCCCCGTCGTATTTCCTTGTAACATCGGGACAGGTAAGCCTTGATGCTCTGAAAGAGTATGTTGACTCTCAACTGGAGAAGTGAATGATTATCTCCTACAAGTATCGGGCATATCCTGATGCGGCCACTGAGGCAAAGCTGAATGCCGCACTCGATACGTGCAGGTGGCTCTATAACAGACTTCTCGAAGAATGTAATGTCATGCGGGAGAACGGGATCCGGCCAACCATGCGAGGAACACAGGCACGGATCGTCACGCTGAAACAGGATAATCCGTTTCTCAAAGGTGTGTACTCGAAAGTGCTTCAGATGGTGAACTATTCTCTCTGGAGTAACATCGCCGCACTCTCGCAGATGAAAAAGAGAGGACGAAAGATTGGGAAACTTCGATTCAAGAGCGCATCCCGATTTCGGACCCTCAACTATAATCAGTCCGGGTTTTGGATCGACTCAGAGCAGAGCACGATCACGTTCTCTAAGATCGGAACAGTTCCCTTTACGATGTACCGACCATACACCGGATCGGTGAAAGGTGTCCTCATCACCCGGTCCGGTGATAAGTGGTTTGTGATCATCCAGGCAGAGCAGGCAGAAGCAGAGGCAGTCTCCGAGTCAATGCATGAAGGGCGATCTGTTGGCATTGATGTTGGTCTGAACTCATTTGCCGTTGATAGTGATGGTACAGTGATCGAGAATCCCCGGTTCTATGAGCGCTCGCTGAATACAATCAGGAAGTTACAAAGAAGCGTTGCGCGAAAACAGCGCTTTTCGAAGAACTGGAAAAAGGCAAAGAGCAAACTGGAGAAGGCGCATGATCATATTACGAACCAGAAGAGAGATTTTCTTCACAAACTCTCCCGGAGCTACGTTGACAGGTATACAACGATCTGCATCGAAGACCTGGATATCAAAGGTCTGAAGGAGAAAAGGAGTTCAAAAGGGCTGCACAGGAGCATTCACGATGTTTCATGGGGACGATTCTATTCATATCTTGGTTACAAGGCTGAGAGTGCTGGTACACAAGTGATCAAAGTCGATCCCCGAAATACATCACAAATTTGCGCGAATTGTGGAAGCATCGTGAAAAAGACCCTTTCTGAGAGAGTCCATGAATGCCCGTACTGTGGGTATGTTGCCGATAGAGATTACAATGCTGCGGTGAATATTCACCGCGTGGGGATGGAACATCCCTTTGAGCCTGTGGAGTCGATACCTCTACGTCACATCTCTGTGATGCAAGTATTGTCCATGAAGCAGGAAGCCCCATCCTTCAGGGTGGGGTAGTTCACATTGGCTTATAGGCGCCCCACTTCTCAAGGGCTCGTGCGAGCTCGGGTGCCCCTGCTGCCTTCTCTTCCAGTGAGAGGCCGTCCTGCCATGCCTCTATCGCCTGCATGGTGGCAGCTGCCCCGGCACGGGTGCCGTCCGGGTGGCCGTGAATCCCGCCTGATACGAGGAGCACGAGTTCTTCTCCATAGATGTCAAGGACATCGGGGACAAGTCCGGGGTGAAGACCGCCTGAAGAGACCGGGAAGGCACTTTTGATATGGCCCCAGTTCTGTTCAAGCGCCATCCCGGGAACTGCCTGCACCTTCTCCTCCCGCAGGACATCTGCGAGCACTTTCGCTTCCTGAGAGGTACCGACGAGCTTTCCGACTGCTGTTCCGGTATGGATCTGCGAAACGCCGATCAGACGCATCATCTTCGCAAGGAACTGCATGGTGATCCCATGGTGGGGATTGCGGTCAAATGCTGCGTGCATCGCACGGTGGGCATGTATTGCAAGGCCAAGGTCTGAACAGTAATCACGGAGCGTCATGACAGCGGCAAACCCGGCGACGACCACATCGATCATCGCATAATTCCAGCCGTTGGCTGCGAGCAGATCTGCCCGCTGTTTCATCGTCTCGGTATCAGCGGTGATGTTGATGAAGGCGGACTTCTTCTCGCCTGTGATCTGCTCAGCTTTATCACGTTTCTCTGTGAGGGCGGCCACCCGGTCATCGAACCGGTTGAAGGAGGTGGAGGTGAGATTCTCATCATCCTTGACAAAATCAAACCCTCCCATCCATGTCTCAAACCCAATCTCTGCATGTTCGGCAGCAGAGAACCCGATCTTTGGTTTTGGCACTGCTCCGGTCAGGGGGCGGCCATGGATCTTCATCAGCTTCCTGATCCCGTCATTGCCGAAATGCGGGCCATCGAAGTTTCGCAGATATGCCTCTGGCAGCGTTGCATCGATCAGCCTGAGCTGGTCGACTGCTTTCATACCGAAGATATTCCCGGCGATACCGCTTAAGAGCTGGATGGCATTCCCCTCTTCCCAGAGACCGATCGGATAGGCGATCTTCAGGTATGGTCCGTCTATCTCAAAGGCGGTTGCCTGGAGATCCCTCATCCTCGGCGGGAGGGAATAGAGGGTTGTCCATGTCCCCGTGGAGCTTTCAGAGGCAACCCTGCCTGCTGCTTCCTTCATACTGATCCCTGATGCCGGGGTGCAGGAGAAGAGACAGATGATATCATCCTCTGCGGGGGTATAGCTTGGGTCAACAAATTCATTGTACCAGTCAATTGCCATACTCATCCCTTTGCCAAAGAGATAGATAAATGTCGCTCTGTTGATAAGAGAACGATCAAAAAAAGGACAGGGTGGAGGTGATCCCTCTTATGCGAGGTAGTCGGCTGGTGTTGGGATCTGTTCCTTCAGACCTTTCCGCTTCCGGATGCTCATCACAACATCATTGACAAGGCTTGCAGGAACCAGCTGGAACCCGGCAAACTCGGTACTCCACATTGCACGTCCTTCGGTTGCCGACCTGAGGTCGCCTGCGAACCCGAAGAGTTCTGCAACCGGGGCAGTGCCGTTGACCACAATCTGGTCGCCTTCGGAATCTGTGGTGGTGAGCTGTCCGCGCCGACCCTGGATCTGGGAGATTGCCGCTCCCATCTGGTCCTGCGGGACAGTGATCTGGATCTTCTGGACAGGCTCGAGGAGCTGGTCATTTGCCATCAGGCATGCAGCTTTCACAGCAGCTCTCACTGCCGGGATCACCTGTGCAGGGCCACGGTGGATAGCATCCTCGTGGAGCTTCACATCCATCAGCCGGATCTTGATGTTCTGCACCTGCTCGTCTGCGAGCGGGCCGCCATCAAGGGCTTCGTGGAGGCCGTCAAGGATCAGTTCCATCGTCTCGTTCAGGTACTGGATACCCTTCGTCATGTCGATGAAGATATTGGTGGTGTAGATATCCTTGACATTCTTTGCCTCATCCTTATCCATGCCAAGGCCAACAAGCACATCACGCCGCTCGATCTGGTTCATGTTCATCGAGACATCGCCGTTCTGGATTGCATCAACAATAGCCTGGTCAAGGGGTTCAACCTCGATATAGAACCGGTTGTGGCGGTTTGGAGACTTCCCTTCGACAGGACCGGCCTTTGTGGTGACAGTCTCACGGTAGACGACGATAGGCTCAGACGTCACGATATCGACGTTCTTGTCACGGCGGATACGGCCGGTAATAACCTCAAGGTGGAGTTCTCCCATACCGGCGATTAAGTGCTCACCGGTCTCTTCATTGATGTTGACACGTATCGTCGGATCTTCCTTTGCGACCTGGCGAAGAACCTCAACCAGTTTGGGGAGATCCTTCATGTTCTTTGCCTCGACTGCAACTGTCATGACAGGTTCTGAGTAGTGCTTCAGCGACTCAAATGGTGTCATCTCTTTGCTGGAGGTGACTGTTGATCCGACAATTGCATCCTTTAAGCCGGTTACAGCTGCGATGTTACCGCCGACGATCTGTTCGACCTCGACACGGCTTGGACCCATGAAGATGCCGACCTGCTGGAGGCGGTTGCCCTTTCCAGCCGTTCCGACAACAAAGAGCTCCATCCCACGGGTGAGTTTCCCGGAGAAGAGACGGCCTGTTGCCACCTCGCCTGCGTGGGGATCAAAGGAGATATCGGTGACCATCATGGCAACGGGGCCTTTCGGGTCGCAGGTGAGCATCGCCTTTCCTTCGGGAGATTCCTTGTCACCATGCCAGATGATCGGGATACGCCGTTTCTGTGCGTCGATTGGGTTTGGAAGGTGCTTGACGACGATATCAAGGATCACTTCGTGAAGCGGGCTTGACTTTGCAAGTGCTTTCATGTCACCTGCATTGCACTTGTCGATGACCTCCTTGAAGGAGACGCCGCTCTTCTGCATGTAGGGAATTGAGACGGCCCAGTTGTAGAGCGCAGATCCAAAGGCGACGGTTCCGGTTGCTGCATCGAGCTTCCATCCGCCTTCGGTGTACATCTTCTCGTTCATCCCTTTGATCAGTTTGTTGACCTTGTCGATGACACGGCCAAGACGGATCATCATCTCCTGCGGGTCGACCTTCAGCTCGTTGATGAGGCGGTCGACTTTGTTGATGAAGAGTACCGGCCTGACACCCTCTTTCAGTGCCTGCCGGAGAACAGTCTCGGTCTGGGGCATCGGCCCTTCGACTGCATCGACGAGAACAATAGCACCATCGACTGCACGCATTGCCCTCGTGACGTCGCCACCGAAGTCGACGTGGCCGGGGGTATCGATCATGTTGATCAGGAACTCATTCCCGGCGTACTCGTGGACCATCGAGACGTTCGATGCATCGATTGTAATTCCACGAGCCTGCTCTTCCTCATCGGAGTCCATGAAGAGCTGTCTGCCTGAGAGCTCCTCTGAGATCATCCCTGCTCCGGAGAGGAGATTATCAGAGAATGTGGTCTTCCCATGGTCGATGTGTGCAACGATACCAATGTTACGGATAAATTCGGGCTTGTCCATCAGCTCCGAAACTTTCTCCACCATCTTTTTGCCGCGTGACATAATTCACCAAAAAAAGTATTGATTAGCGGGCGGACTTTGCAATCCGCTCGACCTCTTCCTTCTTACCGACAGAGAAACATTTCGAGTCGCCTTTTGATGCGGCGATCAGCTCATCGGCAAGCACCTGGGCTGCCGAGCGCTTCTTTTTGTGGGATCCCTTCCAGACGCCGGTTGCGATATATTTCATTGCGGTGTTCACCCTTCGGATCGGAGCGGTGTCAACAGACTTTGGCACGTTGATACCACCGTACTTCAGACGGACCGTCTCTTCACGGGGTCCGGCATTTGCGACTGCATCGACGAGAACCTGGATCGGGTTCTGCTTGGTCTTTGTGTGGATGATATCGAATGCATCCATCACAATCCTGGTGCAGAGCTGCTTCTTTCCGGTATTGTGCTCGACCTGCATCAGGCGGTTGATCAGCCGCTCAACGATTGCCATTGAGGATTTGGTGAACTGCTGCTGGGTGAGCCGTCCACAGCTGTGCGGAACAGCCATCGTCTTGAAACTCACGTACCGCTCAAGGCCGGGATCATTGATGACAACTTCTGATGGGTCCCATTTGTTAAAGAGGAGGACCACACTCTGTTTTGTCTCTGCTTCTTCCGTCATCCAACTCACCTGCGCGCCTTCTCCTTGCGTCCCATGACAAGCTCATGGAGGGAGACATTGTTCACAGCGGTCACGACGAAACGAACCCCTGGGATATCTCCCATGGAACGTCCCATACGACCGCCGATTCCCTCAATCGTCACTTCATCGTGTTCATCGATGAAGTTGATGGCACCGTCGCCGACTGCAAATGCGGTCACCTGACGGCCATTTTTGATCAGCTGCACACGGACGCACTTCCTGATGGCAGAGTTTGGCTGTTTTGCCTCAACACCGACTTTTTCGAGGACGATACCGCGGCCCTGGGGTGATCCCTTCAGCGGGTCAGCCTTCAGTTTCAGTTCAAGTGCACGTCGTGCATATCTGGAATCGCTCCAACGGAACTTCTTTGAGTCGCGCTGGAGTTTTCTCGCTGCAAATTTTCCCTGTCCCATGTATAGACCTCTATTTTCTGGTTTTTGATCCGGTGGATACTCCAGAATCTGGAATACATATTGCGCGGAAGTGTTTTATTATACTATCCGCAAGCCACTCGTTCCTACATTCATGAGTGGTCTCTAATAATAACCTTATACGTTCTCTTCTCCAATTGGTAACAACATGTCAGTCCGCATATACAAGGAGGTCCACTTCGATGCAAGCCACCGTCTCATCAATTATGATGGGAAATGCGCCCGTCTCCATGGCCACCGATGGCGCACCGAGGTCTGGCTTGAGGGGAATGTGGATGCAGCAACGCAGATCCTGATTGATTATAATTGCATAAAAAAGCTGGTCGAATGCTATGACCACCAGGTGATCCTCAACAAAGATGATCCGATGGTGGAATGCCTCTCGCAGTTCCAGGATGTCGTCACCACGCATGGAGATCCGACAAGCGAACTTCTGACTGTTGAGATTGCCGATATGATCGATGAAGCCTGCCGCTCAATGGGGCTTGACTGCCGGGTAGTCCGTGTACGGGTCTGGGAGTCTGATGGCTGTTATTCAGAGGTTGAACGCTGAATATGCAGGTCTGTGAGATCTTTCCGAGTCTTCAGGGTGAAGGGAGAAACCAGGGTCTCGGCTGCTGTTTCCTCAGGCTCGCCGGATGCAACCTCAACTGCCGCTGGTGCGATACCCCGGATGCGCGGGATCCGCTTGCAGGCGAAGATCTCACTACAGGCGATATCCTGAAAAAGATAGAAGAAACCGGGATCCGGTACCTCTGTGTGACAGGGGGGGAACCACTCCTCCGGCAGGATGAGCTTCTTCCTCTTTTACGAGAACTCTCTGCAAAAGGGTATATAATCGATATCGAGACGAACGGAACCATTCCCTTTGGCCAGACACAGCCATATGCTTCCATCTGCATGGATGTGAAATGCCCCTCATCAGGTGAGCGAAGCGATCTCAGTCTTCTTGCTGATATCAGGCCGACAGATTCTGTCAAATGTGTCGTGGCGGATGATGCGGATCTCGATTATGTATATGAACAGATCCGATCTATTCCGATCAGGGGTGAGATCTACATCTCGCCTGTCTATGGATCGAATTACAGACGAATTGCAGAGGTGCTGATGGAGTGGAATCTCCCCGTCCGTCTCCAGCTCCAGCTTCATAAGCAGATCGGGGTGCAATAAATGAAAGCAGTATGTCTCCTCTCAGGCGGGATGGACTCGGCCACCCTTGCCTACTATGCAAAGAATATGGGATATGATATCCTCCCTCTCCACATCACCTATGGGCAGAGGACAGAATCACGGGAACTTCGGTGCGCGCAGAAGATTGCTACACTCCTTGGTGCAGAGCCTCCTGTCGTCATCTCGCTTGACTATTTCAAAGCCTTTGGGGCAAGCAGCCTCACTGATATGGGAATCGAGGTGGAAAAATTTGAGGAATCTCCCGAAGAGCGTCCGAATACCTATGTACCATTCAGGAATGCCAATCTCCTTGCAATCGCCACCAGCTTCTGCGAGGCGCGGGGGGGTGATGCGATCTTCATCGGTGTGCAGGCAGGCGACTATATCGGGTATCCGGACTGCAGGGCGGAATTTATCCGGGCATTCCAGTCGGTCATCGACCTCGGGACGATGTCAGAGAAGCCTATCCGGCTGATGGCCCCGTTTGTCGGGATGAACAAGGCGGAGATCCTGAAGGTGGGTTTTGATCTCGCTGTTCCCTATGAAGAGACCTGGTCCTGCTATCAGAATGATGATCTCGCCTGCGGCACCTGTTCCTCCTGCCACTATCGGCTTGAGGCATTTCGTGCCGTCGGCAGATCTGATCCGATCTCATACCGGAGGCGCCCTTGACGATCATCTACCGGGGAAAGCGCCTCTTTGTTGAGCTGAAGACCATCGATCTCCCAAACGGCAGGACAAAGGAGACGATCATCGTCCACCCCGGCGGTGCTGTTGCGATGCTGCCATGCGATGGCGATGACTGTTACCTGATCCGCCAGTTCCGCCCGGCAATTGGCGATTACATCTATGAAGCGCCGGCCGGGACGATGGAGGAAGGCGAACTGCCCGAAGAGACGGCATCGCGGGAGCTGATCGAAGAGACGCGGATGCGCTCTGATGAACTCATCCCCCGTGGTGTCCTCATGACCTCCCCCGGCTTCACCGATGAGGTGATCCACCTGTATGAGGCACGAACCCTTTCACCGGCAGACAACTTCAAGCCCGATGACGATGAGGTGATCGATGTCGTCTGCCTCCCCCGGAAGGAGGCAGAATCTATGGCGCATGACGGGAGGATAATCGATGCTAAGACGATTGCTCTTCTTTTCAGGTGCAGACAGAAGAGATAATGCCCAATAATCATCTTTATTGGAGCAGAAGAACAATAATTACCCATTTTATAATGGTGACATACCCCCATGGCCGAAACAGTACAGACCGAGAAGGATGAGGCACGCCGACGGTACGAGTTCAAGAAGATGCTCGAACGTCTTGAAGAGAAAGAGGGGAGCGGAACCGAGCTGATCTCCCTCTATATTCCTCCAGATAAGCAGATATACGATGTAACTGCACAGCTCCGCGATGAGTTTGGGCAGTGCGCAAACATCAAGAGCAAGCAGACGAAGACGAATGTGCAGAGCGCTCTATCTTCGATCCTCTCGCGCCTGAAGAGCTATAAAACCCCGCCACCAAACGGGATGGCGGTCTTCTCAGGTGCCGTTAATGTCGGAGGAGACAGGAGCACATTTGAGACAATAATCGTTGAGCCGCCTGAGCCGCTTGGCACCTATATGTACCGGTGCAGCTCAAACTTCGAGCTGGAACCACTCAGGCTGATGCTTGAGGAGAAGTTTGTCTATGGCCTGCTTGTCCTCGATCGCCGCGAAGCCTACTGGGGATTCCTTCGTGGCAACCGGATTGAGCCTATCAATGGAACCACCTCGACTGTTCCGGGCAAACAGCGGAAAGGCGGCCAGTCGGCAGCACGTTTTGAGCGTCTCAGGCTGATCGCAATCAATGAATTCTATAAGAAGGTCGGAGAGCGGGCCAGCGAGACGTTCCTTGCTGAGAAGGATTTCTTCAACCGTTTCAAGGGGCTCCTCATCGGCGGCCCGACCCCCACCAAAGAGGAGTTTGCCGATGGAGACTATCTCCACCATGAGGTGAAGAAGCGGATGATCGGCCTCTTTGATGTCGCCTACACAAACGAGAGCGGGCTCTCGGAACTCGTCGATGCCGCTGCTGATGCCCTGAAGGGTGTTGACCTGATGAAGGAGAAGAACATCATGACAAAGTTCTTCAAGGAGCTCACCAAAGACGACGGCCTTGCAGCCTATGGTGAGTCGAGCATCAGGAAGAATCTCGAAGCCGGGGCTGTCGATATCCTCCTCCTCTCAACAAGACTCCGTGAGGTCCGCCTCCTGATCAGGTGCGGGGCATGTAATTATAGCGAGGAGCGGACGATCCAGATCGAGCCGGGAAAGAAGACCTCGAATCTTGATTTCGGCAACTGCCCGAAATGCACCTCACCCCTCTTCCTTGAGGAAGAAACAGATATCATCGATGAGCTGACGACTCTCGCCGACCAGAGCAGCACAAAAGTTGAGATCATCTCGGATGATTTTGAGGAAGGGGCAATGCTCTACAATGCGTTTGGCGGAATTGCTGCGATCCTGCGGTACCGGACGGGGTTATAATGTACCTGGAAACAATTGACCTGATTGGACGGGTCCTGATGGCATACACCGGGGAGGAGGATCCTCTCCTTGTCGATGGCGGCGACCATGCGGATATCGCATCCACGATTGCGTTTGCCTGCGCCAAAAAAGAGAAGAAGTCACCAGCGATCATTGCACAGGATCTTCTGGAGAAGCTGAAAGCCCACCCGGAGATGGATGGTATCTCGGTTGCTGCTGTCGGGCCATACCTGAACTTCACCTTTGGTAGTGACTATATCGGAAAGTCAGTTCAACTGGCACGTGAATCCGGGTATGGTTCGCTTCCCAAACGGCATGAACGGGTCATGATCGAGCATACCAGTGCCAACCCAAACGGACCCCTCCATGTCGGCCATATCAGGAATACCATCATCGGCGACACGCTTGCACGGACGTTTCGGAAGGCCGGGTATCCGCTTGAGGTGCAGTATTATGTGAATGATATGGGCCGCCAGATCGCAATTGTCGTCTGGGGTCTTCAGACACTTGGTATTGCCAGAAAAGATGGCGAGAAGGGTGATCACTTCATTGCCCGCGTCTATATCCAGGCAAACCGCGAGATCGAGAAGGATGAGTCGATCAACCGTGAGATCGAGCGGCTGATGCAGGAGATCGAACGTGGAGGGAAGGATGTTGAACAGGCCTTCCGTGAGGCGGTCGATACCTGTATCGATGGGATCAAAGAGACCCTCGCTGATCTGAATGTGGTGCATGACCGGTATGTCCGGGAGAGCACCTTTGTCAGGATCGGGGATATGCACCGCGTGCTCGATCACCTCTCCCGCATGGATGAGGGAGAGGATGATGGAGAACTCTTCTCCGTGAACCTCTCGGCATATGGGATTGAGAAGAAGTACATCCTCAGGCGTGGCGATGGGACAAGTGTGTATGCTGCCCGGGATCTCGCGTACCATATCTGGAAGAACGCAAACTATGACCGGATCATTGATGTGCTGGGAGCAGATCACAAGCTGATCGGAGCCCAGCTCTCCTCGACACTCAGGCTGATGGGTGAGCGTGCACCCGAGATCCTGCATTTCGAGTTTGTCTCCCTGCCGGAAGGGTCGATGAGCACCCGTGCAGGGAAGTTCATCTCCGCAGACGAGCTGATTGAAGAGGTCACCATCAGGGCATTTGAGGAGGTGACGAAACGGAGGCCGGAGCTAACAGATGAAGAACGGCAGGCGATCGCGAGATCTGTTGCCGTTGGCGCAATCCGGTACGATATCGTCCGGGTCTCGCCAGAGAAGAGCACCGTCTTTGACTGGAAGCAGGCACTTGATTTCGAACGGCAGAGCGCCCCCTATATCCAGTATGCCCATGCACGGGCATGCTCGATCCTGGCAAAGGCAGGTGAGTTTGACGGGATCTATGAGTATGAGGATCCCCATGAGATTGCGCTTGCAAAAGCTATTGCCCGGTTCCCGGCAGTGCTTGATTCTGTCGTCTCGGATCTCCGCCCCCATCTCCTCGCCACCTATGTCCGGGATTGTGCGGATCTCTTCAATTCTTTCTACCGGTTTGTTCCGGTCTTAAAAGCCGAAGGGAAGAGCCGTGATGCCAGGCTTGCGCTGGTTGACGCAACACGGAACACCCTTCGGGAAGCCCTGCAGACCCTTGGAATCGATGCGCTCGAAAGCATGTGATGCCCTGCGGAAGCAGGGATACCTCTTCTTCTCTCCTGATTCGTCTGCCGCGGTAAAGCCCTGCATGTGGAGCAAACGGGCGCTCCGCGGCGGGGATATGTGCTATAAACACCAGTTCTACGGGATCGAGAGCCACCGGTGCATCCAGATGACCCCGACACTCCGCTGCAACCAGCGATGCCTCTTCTGCTGGCGTTCGATGGAGCATGAGGTTATAGAGGAGGTGGAACTTGCACCCGGGGTGATCCTGGGAGCAGCCCAAAAACTCCATAAGAAGGGGCTTGCCGGATACAAGCCGCACCCGGATGTAACTCCTGAGCGGTGGCAGGCGGCTTCCGAGACGCCGAACCAGGTGGCAATCTCTCTCTCCGGTGAGCCGACCTGTTATTCACAGCTCCCGGCTCTTGTCGATCTCTTCAAAGAGAACGGGTATACCGTCTTTGTCGTCTCAAACGGAACCCGTCCGGAGGTGGTGGAGAAACTCTATCCGACACAGCTCTATATATCGCTGGATGCGCCGGATGAGGAGACCTATACGATGCTCTGCCGACCAAAAGGTGATTACTGGGAGCAGGTGCTCCAGAGCCTCTCACTTCTGTCGTCCCGGAGATCGGCTGTCCGGGTGACGCTGGTGAAGGGATTGAATGATCATTCGCCCGGGGCATATGGGCGGATCATTGCTGATGCCCATCCGGACTTTGTCGAGGTCAAAGGATATATGTATCTTGGATACAGTCGAAGCAGATTATCAATGGATCAGATGCCTGAACATGCCTATGTCCGCTCCTTTGCGGAGAAGATAGCGGAATCGGCAGGGTACCGGATCCGGGACGAGAGTCCGGTATCACGGGTTGTCTGTCTTGAGGAGGATCTATGAAGTTTGATGCAGAAGAGTTCAGGAAACGCTCGAAAGAGGATTTTGAAGGGGCATGGTATGACGGGCCGAAGGTGCTCTCCACACCGCCGGTATCACGGCAGTACCCGCGGTATACATACCGGCGCGCCCGCCCACACCCGGTCTTTGATACCATCCAGAAGCTCAGGCAGGCATACCTTTCAATGGGCTTTGATGAGGCGATGAACCCGGTGATCGTCGAGGAACAGGAGGTATACCGGCAGTTCGGTCCCGAAGCGATGGCTGTTCTGGATCGCGTCTTCTATCTCGGCGGCCTGCCGCGGCCAAATGTCGGGATCGCACGGAAACAGATCGAGGGGATCGAGGGGATCACCGGCAAACCCATTGATGCAGAGAAAGAAGAGGCGCTCCGCACCTGCCTGCATCGGTATAAGAAGGGTGACTTTGATGGCGATGATCTCACGCACGAACTCTCGGTGGTGCTTGAAATCGATGATGCGACTGTGGTGCATATCCTCGATTCCGTCTTCCCCGAGTTCCGGGAACTCGCACCCGAGTCATCCCGATCCACCCTCCGCTCACACATGACCTCAGGCTGGTTCATGTCCCTTGGCGAATGCTGGATGAGGAACCCCCACCCGATCCGGATGTTCTCGATTGACCGGTGTTTCCGGCGGGAGCAGGAGGAGGGGGCAACCCGGCTGATGAGCTACCATTCGGCATCCTGTATCGTCGCAGGCGAGGATGTCACCCTTGATGAGGGGATGGCGGTGGCAGAAGGACTCCTCTCAGCCTTTGGATTCACCGACTTTGAGTTCAGGCCGGATGAGAAGCGGTCGAAGTACTACATGCCCGGCACCCAGACTGAGGTGTATGCACGCCACCCGGTGCATGACTGGGTGGAGGTGGCGACCTTTGGGATCTACTCGCCATCCGCACTCGGTGAGTACGGAGTCGGTATCCCGGTGATGAACCTCGGCCTTGGCGTCGAGCGGTTGGCGATGATCCTCCACCAGGCAGATGATGTCAGAAAGCTCAGTTTCGGCCAGTTCTATCCCCCGACCCTCACCGATCGGGATCTCGCACGGGCAGTCTCTGTCCGGGAAGAGCCGTCAACAGAAGCAGGCCGCGTCCTTGCAACGGCAATCGCAGCAGTTGCCACAGAACATGCGGCAGTGCCATCCCCCTGCTCATTCCCCGTCTGGTCAGGCGAGATTGCAGGAACAGCACTCGATGTTGCTGTCATTGAACCTGAAGAGAATTCAAAGCTCCTTGGGCCTGCCTGCGGAAACGAGGTCTTCATCCATGAGGGTGCGATCCTCGGGGTGCCCGATACCGAGAAGTTTGCGAATATCAGGGCAAATGGCATCGAAACCGGCATCCGGTTCATCGATTCTGTCGCCCTTCTCGCAGCCGCCCGGATCGAGGAGGCGGCACGGTGCGGGGAAGGGACAACTGTGCAGGTGAAGATGGCAAAACTCCCATCAGATGTGAATATCAAAATCGCCGATCATGCGATGCGCTTTGTCACCGATAACCGGAAGAAGATCGATCTCCGTGGCCCGATCTTCATGACGGTGGAGAGCAGGGTCAGGGAAGAGTAAGAGATCCCTTCGCAGATCCTTACTTTCCAGAGGCAAATCCTCATTTCTTTTTTTAAATCACGCTATTGTCCTGACAATTCGCTCTTTTGAGAGCCTTCCTGCCCATCTCCTTCCAAGCAGAAGCAGCACGAGGCCGGGAACTCCGAAGAAGAGTTCGTTCCGGATGGTGATCCCGCTTTCAGGGGAGATGAATGTCTGGAGTCCGAAGACGAGGAAGATGAAGAGGAAGACAAAACCCATCCCGAGGAACTGGTTTTCACGCATTCCGAGGTAGAGCTGTGCGGCTCCGATGATACCTGCGGATGCTGCGGCATAGATTGGGAGGATGATTACGAGATGCACGAGCAGAAGCCAGGGGAGGGTGATCCCGACAGGTGAGAAGGCGAAGGCGACTGCCACGGTGATCAGGACAGAGAGGAGCGTCATCCCATATGCAGCTGTTGCGACGCCGAGGACTTTGCCCTCCCAGATCTGACGGAGGGAGACGGGGGCACAGAGGAGGGTCAGGATCGTCCCGTCCTTCTTCTCGCGGAAGAAGGCATCTGAAGAGAAGAGATATCCCATGAAGATCGCAAGCACCACCGAGAGGCTTGCAAGATGGCCGGCAAGAGCCGTGCCGGGATCGCCTGAGATGCCTGCCAGTATGCCGAGGGTGGTGAATACCGGGAACCAGATCGCAAAGATGAACGCGGCAATCAGGACCCCCTTGTTGGTGATCGCCTGGAGAAATTCCTTCCGTGCGATCGTACGCAGTTCGTTCATGCCGCCTCCTCTCCAGAATGGACATACCTGAGATAGATCTCCTCGAGGTTTGCGGATCGCTTCTTTGCCTCCTCGATCCGAAATCCTGCTGCCACGAGGGCAGAGATGAGATCGGGTACTCTTCCCTCTCCTGTGAGGGTGCAGATGATCCCCTCTCCCTCCCGCTCCGCTCTCTCTACCATCGGAAGGGCATGAACTGCCAGAAGCATATCTTCTGATACCTCCCCTTCCTCAAAGGCGATCCAGATCGATGATTCATTTCCGGAGGCAGTGAGCCGGGCAACAGAATCCTCTGCCCGGATCCGCCCTCTGGCAAGGATCGCCACACGGGTGCAGATCCGCTGCACCTCATCGAGATGATGCGAGTTGATGAAGACGGTCATTCCCCCGGATACAGAGAGGGAGAGGATCAGATCCCGCA
Organism: Methanocalculus pumilus; assembly: GCF_055382585.1. Taxonomy (NCBI): domain Archaea; kingdom Methanobacteriati; phylum Methanobacteriota; class Methanomicrobia; order Methanomicrobiales; family Methanocalculaceae; genus Methanocalculus; species Methanocalculus pumilus. The sequence continues at coordinate 339,066 of NZ_AP042393.1, forward strand.
CCATCCGCTGGGCATCGGGGTCGAGGCCGGATGATGGCTCATCAAGGAAGAGAATCTCGGGCTTGTGGAGGATCGCACGTGCGATCCCGAGCTTCCGCTTCATGCCGGTTGAGAAGGTGCCGACGGGATCATATGCACGGTCGGCCATGCCGATCATCCCGAGCAGCTCATCCACCCTGTGATCCGGATCATCCATCCCATAGAGCAGGGCATAGTACCTGAGGTTCTCATAGGCACTCTGCCGTTCTGAAAAACCGTTATTCTCAAAGAGCACCCCGATTCGCCGCCGTGCCTCGTCATCTGATCCCAGATCGGCACCGTTCACCGTAGCCGTCCCGCCATCGGGTGTGAGGAGTCCGAGGAAGAGGTTGATCGTTGTTGTCTTTCCTGCCCCGTTTGGTCCGAGATACCCGAAGATATCGCCCTTCTCAACAGAGAATGATACATTGTCCAGAACCATCCGCCCATCAAAGGATTTACTGAGGTTCTCTGCCCTGATCGCATGCATGGTACACCAAAATGTAAAAAACTATTTACATTTATGAATTATGAAGGCATCGGTTCTGCCCCTTTCATCCTCTCACAAAGAGAACCGAGCAATACCCTGGCACCTGCCTTATCGAGCGGCTGGTTATCATTGCCGCACTTTGGCGAGAAGATGCAGGCGGGGCATCCGTCAGTGCACCGGCACTCGCTGACGATCGCTTCTGCAAGCGAGGCAACCCGGAAAACCAGATCATATGCCTTCTGAGAGAGCCCTGCCCCCCCGATATAGCCGTCATAGATGATGATCGCAGGGCCTTCCGTTGCCGGATGACAGGCAGTCGAGATGCCGCCGATATCATACCGATCACAGATGACAACACCGGGCATTGCCGCGATCAGGGCATGTTCGGCGGCATGGAGGGCGCCATCCGGATCGCCGATGCGCCCGTCTGCTAAGATATTCTCATCAATTGCGATCAGAAGCCCCTGTGTCGGGAATGAGAGCGGGGGTGCATCAACCTCGGCAGATCCGATCACCCGGTCATACCTGACGATACGGTATCCATAGAGCTCTTCGGTGACGGTCACCCCGGCAGATGAGATGGTGAAGCCTCCGTGGGAGACGCTCCTTTCAATCGTGCCGACCTCGACACTTTTCTTCATCAGGGGGCGGGTATGGTAATCGAGATCAGCCGCCTCAACCCGGATCTGGTGATCCTCGCGGTTCACCGATCGCACAATGTAGCTCTCACCCTGGTGGAGGATGATCGCACCCGGATATGCCTCGCGATATGCCTGTGAATCATCCATCGTCTCGATCAGATGGCCGTTATGGGTGATCCGGTATCCACCTGATGCCGAACCCGAGAGGGAGACGAGCTCAGATGCCCGCGAGGAGCCGGCATAGACGATCCCCCGCTTTGTTTCTGCCAGGATCTCCTGTTCTATGAGGGTTGCAAGATAGTCGTTCATCTCTGCTCCGAAATACCGGCAGTCAGAATCGCGTATCGGCACCTCGGCTGCCGCACAGAGGAGATGTCCTGAGAGGGCGATCGGGTTTCTGCAGTCGATTGCCGCATGCTCGTATGCAGTCTCAAAGAACCGGTCCGGGTGGTGCATATAGAACTGGTCGATCGGATCGTACCGGGCAACCATTGCGACAAGGCTCTCTCTTCCGCTCCTTCCGGCACGCCCTGCCTGCTGCCAGAAGGAGAGGGTGGTACCGGGATACCCTGCCATCACCACCGAGTCGAGGGTGCCGATATCCACTCCGAGCTCGAGTGCATTTGTCGATACGATACCCCGGATATTCCCCTCCTTCACCGCTGACTCGATCTCCCGCCGTTCATCTGCGAGATACCCGGCACGGTAGGCACAAATCGTTGTCTCCTGAGCTTCTCCGGCTGGAAATTCCTCGCGGGCCCTGAGCGCAATCACCTCGGCAAGACGCCGGGACGATGAGAAGCAGATCGTCTGGTACCCCTTGCGTATTGAAGCGGAGAAGAGATCGGTTGTTTCGGAGACGAGAGATGCCGTCGGGTCGCGGGCATAGGGGTTATAGAAGACGATTGCCCGCTCATTCTGTGGAGATCCGTCCTCACTGATGAGGCGGCATGCTCTGCCGGTGAGTTGCTCACCAAACTCCTCCGGGTTGCCGAGTGTGGCTGTTGCCAGGATGAATGCGGGATTGGCATCATAGAATGCGAGGACACGCAGAAGACGCCGGATCAGAAGGGCGATATGCGAGCCGAAGACCCCCCGGTACCGGTGTGCCTCGTCGATTACAATGAAGGAGAGCCCGGCGAAGAAATCTGCCCACTGCCGCCGCCAGGGGAGTATATGGTGTATCTCATGCATATTCGAGATGATGATCCGTGACTTTGCCCGGATGCCGGGGCGGGCATCGCGGGGGGTGTCGCCATCATAGACGGCGGGCCGCATCCCCCCTCCGATCGCAGCATCGATCTCCTGGAATGCCCTGAGCTGGTCGCGGGCAAGCGCCTTTGTGGGGTAGAGCAGCAGGGCACGGGCATCGGAATCGGTGAGGAGGCGGTCGATGATCGGGAGGGCAAAGGCGAGGGTCTTCCCTGACGCAGTCGGGGTTGCAAGGATGATATCCTCACCATCAGCGAGGGCTTCATATGCCAGGGCCTGGTGGATATAGGGTTTGATCCCTGATCTGGCGAGATACTCTTTCAGGCGGGGGTGAAGCCGATTTGGCACCTCCGCATACTGCGCCTCCCGTCCCGGCAGCGTTTTGATGAAGAGCGCATCATCCGGGTACCCGTACCGTTCCTGAAAGGATCTGAGGAGCGGGGAGGAACTCACCCTGCCATCTCCCGGTAGAATCGGAGGAGTTCGATGAGCGAGAGGACATCCTGCCGGTTATGCTTCAGCACCGGCAGAAGGGGCCCCGGATTCTTTGTTCTCCGGTAGATATCATAGAATTCGGGAACAAGGGCCCCCGGAAGATCTGATCCCCTCTCGATCCCGAGCAGCTCCTCTTCGACTGTGCCGAGACGGCAGTCGGGAAGCGTACTCCTCTGCATCCTCCGGGTGATATGGAGGAGATCGATCTGGTCTCTGGCAATTTCATGTTCTATACCATAATAGGCGAACCGGTCTGCCAGATATGGGAGATCAAAGGATCTCCCGTTATAACTGATGACTGTTGCATCCTGTGGCACCGAATCTCTCCAGGCAAGGAGTGCAGGGAGCTCCTCGTCGATATCGCGGGCGAGGAACTGGTGAAAGCAGATCCGGCCACCCCTGAGTTCAGCCGATCCGATCAGAAAGACCGGGCGGGAGAAGACACCGAGCGTCTCGATATCCAGAAAACAGAACCGCTCATCCGGCGAGAAGGCGGATGCCATGATGATGTCGGGATGTGTCCGCCCCATCCTCCCTGCGATTAAAGCGGCAACTGCTCGATAATCCTTGCTTTCAATGATACGAAGGACCTCTTCTGCATCCTTTTGGAACCGCCTGATATGCCGGAGATCACGGATCGTCCTGCACCCTTTCCTGATAAGCAGCTGTTCGGTGGCAGGCCCGATACCGGGTATAAGCCTGAGCCTTCTAACCAGGTGCTCTTTTACCTCTGCCGGATGAAGCGGGAACTGCTGATGGTCATGCTCTTCGGTGATCCTGAGGCAGATCCCCTCATCCGTCTCCACCTCGGTTCCCTTGCAGATATCAGCGAGGTCAGATCCCGCATAGGTTCGGAGGAGTGCATCGCGATTCTCCATGCATCTCTGGTATGCGGATGCGAAGACTGCGGATCGAGCGATATGTGCCCGGAACCGGTTGTCATGTTCGATGACGGAATAGCCGGGTGTAGCACTAATCCTCTGCCGCCAGAAAGAACCTGCATCCACAAAGGCACCCGCAGATCGTCCCATATGTACTCATCCGGGTGATCTGAGATAAAACCCTTGAGCGGGGCGTGAAAGTGAACTTCAAACGGCTTATTGCAGAAGAGGAACGAGTATCTTCATGGCGCCTCTCATCTCGTTCCGCGAACATACTGGCACAGGGGGTATTTTATGCAGATACAGGCACTTCTCATAGATCTTGACGGGGTGCTGGCAGTCGGCGGCGTGCCGATCCCCGGCGCACCTGAGGCCATCCACTGGCTTGAAGATCAGAGAATCCCCCATCGGTTCGTCTCGAACTCGACCCAGCGGAGCAGGAGGCAGATTGCGGAGCGGCTCAACCAGGCCGGGTTCAGTATACGAGTCGATCAGATCGCAACCCCGGTCGTTTCTGCACTCCGGCTCCTTGAAGAGAAAGGTATCAGCGCCTGCCGCCTCCTGATGACAGATGCCGCAAGATCGGAGTTTTCCGAGGCGGGGATCACCGAAGCCCCGGCTGGCGCAGAAGCCGTGATCATCGGTGATGCAGGATCAGGGTTCACCTTCAGCGTCCTGAATGAGGCGTTCCGCGAGATCAACGATGGTGCCCTCTTCATCGCCCTTGAGCGGGACCGGTACTGGATGGCTGAAGACGGCCTCACTCTTGCTGCCGGACCGTTTGTCGCGGCACTTGAGTATGCCACCGGAAGAACCGCAATGGTGATGGGCAAGCCCTCGCCTGATGCTTTCCTCTCCGCATGTACGATGATGGGTGCAGAGCCTGGGAAGACTGCGATGATTGGGGACGATATCAGAACAGATGTGGGTGGTGCACAGAACGCAGGGCTTGTTGGAGTACTTGTAAAAACCGGTAAATATTCGCCTGTGGTTGTGCGGGAGTCGGGGGTTCAACCGGATATGATCCTGCCTTCAATAGCGCATCTGAAGGAGTTGTTTGGCAAATAATTATGGTAAAATATTATATATAGTAAACACTCCTTATCCCTCCTCATGCCCGGTGAGGTATCCGGTGTTCCACAGGTCTGCATGAGCTTTGTTCTTCGCCATCAGCAGCGGGTGGATTCCCTCTATGCTTCGGGGGTGAAGACAGGTGAACAAGATCCTTCTTCATTCCCTTCCCCTGATGAAGAGAGACGGATCCGGCACCTCTCGCGTTCCTGTTATATCCCGGCAACAGAATGCCTGATCCGGATGATGGATGAAGGCTTCAGCTGCGGCCTGCTGTTGTCGGCTGTCCTCCTTGAATACCTGGAGGGATCTGAGCCGGATCTCTGCGATCTGCTCCGGGATGCCGCCAGCCACAGGCAGGCAGAACTCCTGACCGAATCGTACTATTGTTCTGTAGTGGCTCTCTTCGGGGAGGTTGAGGAGTACCAGCACCAGGTTGAGATGCACCAAAGAGCGATGGAGGACTTTTCCGGACAAAGGCCGACGATACTGGTTGCAACCGATTCGATATTCAACTGGACTGTGATCACAGCAGCAACGAAGATGGGCATCCCGGCTGTCTATACCGATGTGTTTGGGAAAAACACTCCTTTTATAGATCCCCTGAAGAGTTATCAGGCTGGTGGGATGCCTGTTTTAATCAGGCATTGCGAACTTTCGGATGATATCGCCCTTCGGTGGGGAGAGGTGGACTGGGTACATCATCCCCTCTCTCCTTGTACTTATGCCGGCTGGCTCTCCGAAATCAGGGAGGGTATCGCCCATATTATGGTCGATATGGAGGTTTTTGGTGGTCGTTTCCAGCAAGAAACAGGTATATTCGCATTTCTTGAAGGATTACCCGCAGCACTCCATGATACTGGCGTCCGCAGTATCCTGCCTTCGGAGGCGGCCGCACAGGCCATTTCACCGGATCAGATCCCGGATGAACTTATCGAAACCGCATCGGGTGCATGGCCGGTCAATATGATGCAATGCACAGCTCTTGAGGCTCTCAAGGCTGCGGGACGGTGGGTTCCAGACAGAACGACCCTCCGGCGTTTCCAGGCACGTGATCACTTCTCGCAGATGGCAACCACATCAGGATCATGCGGGATGTTGACAGATCACCGGACACAGGCGGATGCGTACCGGTACTTTTCTGATTATATCGCGGCTCTTTGTAGATTTGAAGAGGATCAGATCGGTTTTGTCAGGGCAAAGACCGCTGCCCGCATTCTCCGCTGCATTCCCCCAAATCAGGCATTCCATTTCTGCACCCCATATCACAGGGAGGGCTTCTCTGCCCATTCACTGGAAGAGTTTGTCAAACTTCTCGATGTGGCAACTGATGAATGCATTCTCCACCATTGCGAGCGCCTGGATTTTGAACACTGGATACGGGATGTGATCCATGACACAAAACTTGCCGACGCGATCCATCCGCTGACGGATCGTGAGGATATACAGAAAGCAGTTATAGAGAGGATTCAGTTCTTATGGAATCGCTTAAAATAGCTTTCTTTGCCTGGGAATCCGTCTATACGGAGAAGGTTGGCGGGCTCGCCCCGGCTGCAACATATCTTGCCGAAGAGCTGGCGAAAACACATGAGATTCACTACTTTACGAGAGGAAAAGAGGATTTTACAAAGAATGGCGTACACTTCCACTCCCTCTCCCCACACCAGACCGATATTCTCTCCCATTGCAGGGAGATGAGCGAAGAGGCAATAAAACGGTTCCTCGAGTTTGACGACCCTCCCTTTGACCTGCTCCATTTCCATGACTGGCATTTTTACCAGACACTCCGGCAGTTCCAGGACCGGGTGACTGTTCTCACGTTCCATTCAACAGAGTATGGAAGAAACGGGGGTTCTTTTGGTGGATGGAAAGAATTTATCGAGATATCCGGGATCGAACGTTCGATGGCCTCCCTTGCCCGCGAGATCATAACTGTCTCAAAGGTGATGAAAGTGGAACTTATGTGGCTCTATGATGTTCCTGATTGGAAGATATCCATCATTCCGAATGGGACAGATCCGTCTCTCTACATGCTGGATGTTGTCCCCGGGCTCATCAAACAAAGATATGGAATCCATAAACTCGCCCCGCTCGTCCTCTTTGTCGGCCGTATCGGATGGCAGAAAGGCCCGGATATCCTGCTTGATGCAATCCCGCACGTGCTTGCCAAAAGGGAGGATGTCAGGTTCATCTTCGCAGGCAAAGGTGATATGCTGCCTGTCCTGCAGGAACGATCGCGTGGCCTTCCGGTACAATTTACCGGCTATGTCTCTGATCTCGAACATCTCGAACTCCTGAATGCGGCTGACCTTATCTGTATCCCGAGCAGAAACGAACCCTTCGGCCTCGTGCTCACCGAAGCATGGAGTGCCGGTAAGGGAGTGGTTGCATCTGATGTGGGCGGCCTCTCGATGAACATCGAGAACCTTGTCGATGGGATTAAGGTACCTCCGGCACCTGAGCCGATTGCATGGGCGATCTGCTACTCGCTCAACAATCCGGATTTCCTCATCTCAATGGGGATTGCAGGCAGGCAGAAGGTGATGGATCAGTTTAACTGGAAGAGGGTGACAGAGAAGCTCAACCATGTATATGTGAAGGTGCTTAAGCCTCCACTATGCTGATTCTGGGGGACTATGGTCATGGATGGGAGAAACCTGACCGATTATGATATCTATCTCTTTAAGGAGGGATCACACGCCCGCATCTATGAGTGCCTTGGATCGCATCCCTCACGGGGCGGGGTGCACTTCTCAGTATGGGCTCCCGAAGCCCGGAGCGTATCTGTTATAACAGATCAGAATAACTGGACACCTGGTATTGATCCCCTCTCCCCTCGCTGGGACAGCTCGGGGATCTGGGAGGGGTCAGTTGATGAGATTGAGATCGGCTCGATCTACAAGTATGCAATAGAAACATCATCCGGGAAGGTACTCTTCAAAGGCGATCCTCTCTGCTTTGCCTGGGAAGAGCCTCCAAAGACAGCTTCCAGGATCACCTCCCTCTCCTATGCCTGGGGGGATCGGGCATGGATGGAGGAGCGCATCTCCACAAATGCTCTTGATGCCCCCCTTTCGATCTATGAACTCCATATCGGATCGTGGCGGCGTGTCCCCGAAGATGGGGGGCGGATGCTCGGGTACCGGGAGATGGCTCCACTCCTCTCGGAATATATCCATGAGATGGGGTTTACCCATGTCGAGTTCCTGCCGGTGATGGAACACCCGTTCTATGGATCGTGGGGCTACCAGACAACCGGATACTTCGCGCCCACGGCCAGATACGGCCCGCCTGAAGACCTGATGTACCTGATCGATCACCTTCACCAGAACGGAATCGGTGTGATTCTGGACTGGGTCCCCTCTCATTTCCCCTCGGATTCCCATGCGCTTGCCCTCTTTGACGGGTCGCATTGTTATGAACACGCCGACCCGAAACAGGGGTTCCACCCGGAATGGCAGAGCTGTATCTTTAATTATGGTCGGAACGAGGTTCGTTCCTTCCTCCTCTCCAGTGCCCGGTTCTGGCTTGATCGCTATCATGCAGATGGCCTGAGAGTGGATGGGGTTGCCTCGATGCTCTACCTCGATTATGCCCGGACTTCAGGTGAATGGGTGCCGAATATGTTTGGCGGAAAAGAGAATCTGGAGGCAATACGGTTTCTGCGATCACTGAATGAGACGGTCTATGGTGCGTTTCCTGATGTTCAGATGATCGCAGAAGAGTCAACGGCATGGCCGATGGTCACCCGCCCGACTTTTGCAGGGGGCCTCGGATTTGGCCTGAAATGGAATATGGGATGGATGCATGATACGCTTCAGTACATGAAGAGAGACCCGATCCACCGGCGGCATCATCATGATAACCTGACCTTCTCGATCATCTATGCATTCACTGAAAACTATCTCCTCCCGCTCTCCCATGATGAGGTGGTCTATGGCAAGGGGTCGCTGATCAAAAAGATGCCCGGCGACTGGTGGCAGCAGTTTGCTAATCTCAGGCTTCTCTATGGGTATATGTACACCCATCCGGGCCGAAAGCTCCTCTTTATGGGGGATGAATTTGCCCAGTTGCGTGAATGGGATCACGAATCAAGCCTCGACTGGCATCTCCTCTCTGGTGACATGCACAGGGGTATCAGAACATTAGTTGCAGATCTCAACCATCTCTACCGGAGTGAACCTTCGCTTCATCGTGCTGATGACAGAAGTGAAGGATTCTCATGGATCGATCACGGTGATTGGGAACAGAGCGTGATTGCATATCTCAGGAGAGCCGATGCAGAAGCCCCGGTTGCCTGTATCTGCAATTTTACACCGGTTCCCAGGTATGGATACCGGATCGGTGTGCCTGAAGGGGGTTTGTGGAAAGAGGTGATCAACACCGATTCGGGCTTCTATGGTGGGAGCAACTGCGGGAATAACGGTTCTGTGATGGCAGACGATTGGCCGTGGCATAACTCCCCATACTCCCTCTCCCTTACACTCCCGCCGCTTGGAGCCATAATTCTCAGACCACAGAGAGGTGGATCATGAGCCGTTTTGCCTGTATCCATGGCCATTTCTATCAGCCCCCACGGGAGAACCCCTGGTTCGAGAGGATAGAGGTACAGGATTCGGCATACCCGTACCATGACTGGAACGAGCGGATCACCGCCGAATGCTATGCGCCAAACTCCGCCGCCAGGATCCTCGATGAAGATGGCCTGATCACGAGAATAGTGAACAATTATTCCATGATCAGCTATAATGCAGGCCCCACACTCCTCTCATGGCTTGAGGATAATCACCCAAATACCTATCTTGCACTCATTGAAGCCGACTGGATTGGATCGAACCATTTCAGGGGGCATGGCCCCGCAATCGCCCAGTGTTACAATCATATGATCATGCCGCTTGCAAACAAACGCGATAAAGAAACCCAGGTCCGCTGGGGTGTAGAGGACTTCCTTGACCGGTTCGGGAGGGAGCCTGAAGGGATGTGGCTCCCTGAAATGGCGGTCGATCTGGAGACGCTTCGTATCATGGCAGCTGAAGGAATCCGGTACGTGATCCTGGAACCCCACCAGGTGGCCAGGGTGAGAGACCAGAATGGCACGTGGACCTCTCTTACCGGTGGATGGATCGATCCGAAGGTGCCATACCGGGTGGATCTGGGTGAAGGGCAGGATATTGCGGTTTTTCTCAATGATGTTGGCATTGCCCACGAGGTGGCATTTGGCAACCTTCTTGTGGACGGACACAGGCTTTTGGCACGCCTTGCCGGGGCATTTGACGGAAGGGATGAGGATCAGCTCGTACACTTTGCAATTGACGGGGAGACCTATGGGCATCACTTCCGTTTCGGTGAGATGGCGCTTGCATACTGCCTCTCACGGATCAGAGAAGAGGGCATACAACTGACGGTCTATGGCGAATACCTCTCCCTGCATCCCCCTCTTCAGGAGATAGAGATCAGGGAGAATACCGCATGGAGCTGCCCGCATTCGCTCTCCCGTTGGAAAGGTGGATGCACCTGTTCAACAGGTGCCCATCCCGGCTGGTCATTTGAGTGGAGAAAGTATCTCCGCCGTGCATTCGATCTCCTCCGCGATCGTGCCTGCATCCATTATGAGCGTGTTGCATCCCCGCTCCTCCTGGATCCATGGGCTGCGAGGAATGAATACATCAGTATCATCAATGACCGGAGCCGGCATATGAGAGGGGCGTTCTTTGAAAAACACGCCTCTCACTCCCTGGATGACGAAGAGCAGGTTCTTCTGCTCGAACTCCTTGAGATGCAACGAAACCTGATGCTGATGTATACCAGCTGCGGTTGGTTCTTTGATGATATCGCCGGAATAGAGGCGGTACAGGTGATGTGGTATGCGGCACGGGCACTTCAGCTCTATCATTCAACAGGTGGTGACGATCCAACTGCCGATCTCCTCTCTATTCTTGCCCAGGCAAAAGCAAATACCACCGGCTATTCCGATGGCGCCTCGGTATGGCAAAGCCGTGTTCTTCCGCATGTGACGGATCTGAGGAAGGTGTGTGGACACTTTGCACTCACGTCGCTCTTCTGCCCCTATCCTGATACAAGCATGCACGCAATCTACAGGGTGACCCGGTTTTTGGATTGTCGGGAGCAGGAAGAGCAGCGGCGGATTGCTGTGGGGACAGCCAGGGTCCAGTCACTCCTGACATGTGAATCAAAGGAATTCATCTATGCGGCAGCCTATCCCGGAGGCCCGAATCTTCTTGCAGGTGTTGCGCCATATGCGGGCGAGAAGGCGTTCTACGAGATCCGCGATGCGGTATGTGCTGCCTGGCGTGATCCGGCATCTTCATTCTATGATGAGCTCACGCGCTGGTTTGGCGAGGGGTGCATCCGGGGGAGAGATCTTCTCCGCGATGAAGCCCGCACAATTGTCAGTCTGATCTTAAATGCCAGTATCGGGAGGATTGAAGATTCATTTCAGGATATCTATAGTCGGTATCTTCCACTGATGGAGGCGATGCATATGCTGGAGATGCCAATCCCAGCCGCAATAGCAGGTCCGGTAGGGCATATTCTAAACCGCGACCTCATCGTAGCCCTTGAGAGTGAATGCCCCGATCCAGTGGAGCTGTCCCGCATCTCCGATGCCATGCAACGTTTTGCAATCCCTCCTGAAAAGGAGAAGATATCGATGGTAGCAGGATCCCGCCTCTGCATTCTCCTTCAGGATCTCCTGGGCAGTCCCGGAGATGCCTCCATTATGGCATCGATACTCGGGATTCTGAATATCATAACTGCCCTCTCCCTCAACCCGTCTCTTTGGGAGGCGCAGAACGCATTTATTCAATTGAGGGATGCATATATGCCGGTTGGGAATGGAAAACCAGGAGATCGCCGGTACCATTCGCTTCCCGAACAGATAGAGGAGATCGGGCGGTTCCTCGGGGTGAAGATATGAACTCCCGCCGAAGAAGCGGCGTAATCCTTCCGGTATCCGCTCTCCCCTCACCACATGGGATCGGTGACTTCGGCCCTGCTGCAACAGGCTTTATCGATCACCTCAGGAGCGCCCGCTTGGGAATCTGGCAGGTTCTTCCCCTGCACCCGGTTGGCCCCGACGGATCGCCATACTATGCGAACTCCTCATTTGCAGGAAATCCGCTCCTGATCAGCCTTTCGGCTCTTGCGGATGAGGATCTGATAACCGGGGAAGAATGCAGACTTGCTGCACTCCCGGTTGATCGGGTACGCTACTATGAAGCAGAAGAAGCTCGGAAACTCCTCCTTGGCCGTGCAGTGGAGCGGGCTTTGAAAGGGGGCTTCCGGGAGGAAGTCGAGGATTTTTCTGCTCAAAACAAGGAATGGCTGCCAGATTATGCCCTCTTCTGCATCCTTAAGGAACGCCACAATGGTCTGCCCTGGATCTTGTGGGATCGCCTGTTTCGTATCAGGGACAGACTGGCACTTGGGGAGGCAGAAGAGCGGTACGTGGATAAAATACAGAAGATAGAGGTGATCCAGTGGCTCTTTACCAGGCAATGGGACGCGCTTCGATCTCATGCAGGATCAAATGGGATCCAAATTCTCGGAGATATGCCCATATATCCCACCCACGACAGCGCGGATGTATGGGCCCATCAACACCTCTTCTGCCTGGATGCCGATGGCACACCGATCGATGTTGCAGGTGTTCCTCCCGATTATTTCAGCAGAACCGGACAACGCTGGGGCAATCCCCTCTACCGCTGGGAAGAGCACCAGCAGGAGGGATTCTCCTGGTGGCTCTCAAGGATTGGGCGGGCCCTCTCCCTCTACGATCTGGTACGAATCGATCACTTCCGGGGGCTCTCGGCATACTGGGCAATACCGAACGAGTGCCGGACTGCTGTAAAAGGCCGCTGGCTCCCCGCTCCGGGAGAAGCGCTCATTGATGCCATCAGGAAGAGATTTGGGGATGATAATCTGATCGCTGAGGACCTCGGGGTGATCGATCAACCGGTACGCACCCTGATGAAGCGGGCGAATATCCCGGGGATGCGGGTTCTCCAGTTTGCTTTTGGCGGGGAGACGGACAATCCCCATCTCCCTTTTAATCATCCTGAGAATGCGGTTGCCTATACCGGGACCCATGATAATCCCCCGGTGAAAGGCTGGTTTGTGGATGATGCAACCAAAGCTGAGCGTTCATACCTCAACCGGTATGCAGGCAGGGTAATTGAAAAAGATGAAGTGTCAGATCTCTTCATAAGGCTTGCATTCTCGTCAGTTGCCAGGTATGCGATCATTCCCATCCAGGATCTCCTGAACCTTGGGTCAGAGGCACGCATGAATCGTCCGGGAACAGAAAAAGGGAACTGGCTCTGGCGTCTTCATAAGGACTGGCCTGCTGAAGAGACCGCCATACGCCTGCGCCAGTATACTGAAACATATGGACGTCTGGAATGAGAGGATCTGTACAATCACATAAGTACCTGAATCGATCAATAGAAGGCTGATGATCCATGGTGAATTGACAGGTGAGCGGCTCTTCACTCTTCCGGATCGAATCTCCGGGCTGGGCGAACTTGCCTATAACCTCTGGTGGAGCTGGCACCCCGAGGCCAGAACGCTTTTCAAACAGCTGAACTGGGAGGCATGGCGTGAAAGCGTGCATAATCCCGTCAGGATGCTTCGGGAGATCCCATACAGGTATCTTGAGGCCGCAAGTAAAAATCCCCGGTATCTCCGTGACTATGATATCATTATGGCGAGGCTTGAATCCTATATGCGGCAGAGGAAGGGATGGTTTGGGGAACATTACCAGAAAGGCCCGTTCAATATCGCGTACTTCTCCGCCGAGTACGGCCTTCACCATTCGCTTCCCTTTTATGCCGGAGGACTGGGTTTTCTTGCAGGCGATCACCTGAAGGAGTGTTCTGACCTGAATGTGCCGGTTGTCGGGATTGGGTTTATGTACTCACAGGGATACCTCCATCAGCATATCCGTGTTGATGGATGGCAGGAGGAGATCACCCTCCCATTAAACCGCGATCTCACGCCGATCAAACGGGTACGGGATGAACACGGGAGACACCTGATCATCAAGGTGCCTGACATCGATCCGGCGATCTATGTTGCCGTATGGAGGGTTGATGTCGGGAGGGTCCCGCTCTATCTTCTTGATACCGATATACCGAAGAATGATCCAAAGAGGCGCAGTATCTCCTCACACCTCTATACAGGTGACCGGGAGATGCGGCTCTTACAGCAGATTGTCCTTGGCATCGGTGGCCGCCATCTCCTCAGAATGCTTGGAATCAACGTATCAGGAATCCATCTGAATGAGGGGCACTCTGCGTTTGCTCTCCTCGAACTTGCACGTGAACATGTGGAAGAGGGTGTACCCGTGCATGAGGCCTTTGAAAAAATCCGCGGGCTCACTCTCTTCACCACCCATACGCCGGTTCCTGCCGGACATGATATCTATGATCCTGTGCTGGTCGAACGTCATCTGGGCCACTACATTCAGGCGCTTGGTATCACGCGGGATGAGTTCCTGGCGCTGGGTAGGCACCCGGTTCGTCCGAATGAGGGCTTCAACATGACTGCCCTTGCACTCCGGCTCTCCAGGTTCCATAATGCAGTTTCACGCCGGCATGCCGGGGTGACACGGGATATGTGGAGATCCTGCTGGCCGGATCGGAATGATGATGAGATACCGATTGACGCGATCACAAACGGGGTGCATCTTCCCACCTGGCTCAACCCCAGGATGGAGATGCTCCTAAACGGCTATTTCACCCGGATATGCCCTCATTGGCAGCACGAGCATGATAACAGGGAGATCTGGGAGGTGGTCGATGAGATCCCCGATCGTGAACTATGGGAGCTGCATATGAGGCTGAAGATAAAACTCTTCAACAGGATACGTGAATATAAACGGAGAAAATGGGCGCAGGGGATGGAGGGACCTGAGAACCTTGTGGCTGAAGGGATGCTCCTCAACCCGAGTGTTCTCACAATCGGGTTTGCCCGCCGTTTTTCGACCTATAAAAGGGCCGATCTCCTCCTTCATGATGTATCCCGCCTTGCCAGCATCCTGAATAACCCCTGGTATCCTGTTCAGATCGTATTTGCCGGAAAAGCGCATCCCGATGATCAAGAGGGGAAGAAGATTCTGCAGCGGATCTATCAGCTTGCCGAAAAGCCCGAGATAGCCGGTAGGATTGCTGTCATCGAAAATTATGGCGAGCAGATTGCACAGTATATGGTTCATGGCGTTGATGTCTGGCTGAACACCCCTCTCCCACCGATGGAAGCTTCAGGGACGAGCGGAATGAAGGCGGCAATGAACGGGGTGCTGCACTGCAGTATCCTGGATGGATGGTGGTGTGAAGGGTATAACGGCAGAAACGGATGGGTGTTTGGAGCTGGCGAGGTGAAAGGGGATCGGACACCACAGGATGCTGATGAACTCTACCGGCTCATCGAGAGTGAGATAGCGCCGCTCTATTATACAAGGTCAATGGATGGCATACCTCATGGATGGGTGGCAATGATGAAAGAGTCTATGAAGACCATACCTCCGGTCTTTTCAGCACGCCGGATGGTGAAAGAATATGTCCATAATTATTATCCGCTGATGATGGAGTGTGCAGAGAAGAATCTCTGTACTATTCGCTGATTTGAAAAGAGTGGTGGAAGAGGTCAGAATCAGACTATCAAAGAGGCACCCCGGATCAGGCGATGATGATCCGGCCGGGCGGGGAGGGATAGCGCTCTCTCTCCTGAACCTGCTGCATGCCTCTCTGCTGCAGAATGGCAGTGTTGTTCTGGATCTTCTCTGCATAGTACTCTGCCCTGCGGGCGAGATAGATGAAGGTCATCTCTGTCATGATCTCTTCTTTTGGGTGACGATATGAATATCCTCCGGGCGGGGCGCGAAAGTGAAGACTGGTGGCAACAGCCTGCATAGAAAGCCCGTTCTCTCCTTGAAATATGAGAATGTCTTGTTTCCGTCTCTTTTGATCCCCCAAAACAAGCCTTTTTCATCCTGTCAATCGAATACATCATGATTTCAAATGCTCGTTATAGAAGACCTTCATGTCGAGGTTGAGGGGAGAGAGGTACTCCACGATATCAATCTCACGATAAAGGAGGGAGAGACGCATGTCCTCATGGGGCCGAATGGCTCCGGGAAGACGACCCTTCTCCGTGCGATCATGGGCTTTGACAGCTCGCGCATCACGGAAGGCTCGCTCATTTATAAGGATCATGATATTACCCATGTCCCGATTCATGAACGGGCACGCCTTGGGATCGGCCTCCTCTTCCAGCGCCCTCCGACTGTATCGGGACTGAAACTCGGGAAGCTGCTTTCGGTCACCTCCGGCGGCGACACTGAGCGTGTCGATGAGTATGCACGGCATATGAATATGGATACCTTCCTTGAGCGGGATATCAACAAGGGGTTCTCCGGCGGTGAGATCAAGCGGAGTGAGGTCCTGCAGCTGATGATCCAGCAACCCGATCTTGTGATGCTCGATGAGCCGGAGAGCGGTGTTGATCTTGAGAACATGACTCTTGTTGGAAACGCGATCGCTGCCCTTGTCGAGAAGGATAAGCATATCGTGAACCGGAAGAAGAGCGGCCTGATCATCACCCATACCGGATATATCCTCGATTATATCGATGCGGATTTCGGGCATGTGATGTGTGAGGGCACCTTCAAATGCCATGGCAACCCGCGTGAGATCTTAAAAAGCGTCCAGAGTAAAGGATACAAGGAGTGTATCGAATGCCAGAGAGTATGAAGGGATATTCAGATCTCGGAGAGGATGATCTGAAGCGGATCGAGATGACCGGTCTTCAGACGGGATCCCTTGAAGGGAGATCCGGGAGTTTCCTCCAGGTGGATGAGCATATCCACCATGCCTCAACCGATACGAAAGGCATTGAGATCCTGGCTCTCTCAGATGCGCTTGAAAAGTATGCGTGGCTTGAAGACTATTACTGGAAGGCGGTGCCGCGTGACAAGGACGAGATTACGCAGTATGTTGCCGCCCGTGAACCGAAAGGCTATGTCATCATTGCACGGAAAGGCAGCCAGACCACCTTCCCCCTTCAGACATGCCTCTTTCTGGCAAAAGATGACATCCAGTATGTCCACAATATCATCATCGCCGAAGAGGGTGCCGAGCTCCACCTGATAGCCGGCTGTGCCAGCTCGATGAAGACGAAGAACGGTGCACATTACGGGGTGACCGAGATCTATGTCGGGAAAGATGCAAAGGTCACCTCCACGATGATCCATACCTGGGGTGAATCGATCGAGGTCTATCCCCGGAGTGTGGCAATTGTTGAGGAGCGGGGTATCTTCCTCTCGAACTACGTCTGCATGGTTCCGGCAAAGAAGGTGCAGATGTACCCGACAGCAGAACTCAGGGGAGATGGTGCAGTTGCACGATTCTCGAGTATCATGCTTGCAACGCCCGGCTCCCATCTCGATACCGGCTCCCGTGCCATCCTCTCTGCGAAGGGTGCAACGGCTGAACTGATCACACGGGCAATAACTACCGGCGGCACCATCATCTCACGTGGCCATATCCTCGGTTCTGTGAAGGATACAAAGGGCCATATCGAGTGCCGGGCATTAATCCTCAAAGATGGAATCATCCATGCGATCCCCGAGATTGAAGGGCGGGTTGTGGACTGTGAACTCTCTCATGAAGCAGCAGTCGGCAAGATTGCACGGGATGAGATCGAGTACCTGATGGCACGGGGCCTCGATGAGGACGAAGCGACTGCAACGATCATCCGCGGATTCCTTGATGTGAAGATCAGCGGCCTTCCCGAAAGCCTCCAGACCCAGATCGATGCTGCAATTGACGCGGCCGAGAAGGGATTCTGAGATGGATGACCCGTTTGTCTCAGATCGGCGATCAATGGTCAACGACCAGATCCGATCCCGCGGGATAACAGACGAACGGGTTCTTGTTGCAATGGAAGAGGTGCCCCGCCACCTCTTTGTTCCTCCTGATCTTGAGAGGGATGCATACCGCGATCACCCGCTCCCGATCGGGCATGGCCAGACCATCTCCCAGCCCTATATCGTTGCCGGGATGACCGCGCTTCTCCAACTGAAGCCGGGTGACTCCGTCCTTGAGATCGGGACCGGAAGCGGGTACCAGGCAGCACTGATCGCCGTAATTACCGGTCATGTCATCTCTATTGAGCGTATCACGGAGGTTGCCCGGCGGGCAGAGGAGAATCTCAGGCGGGCAGAAATTGATGGTGTCAGAATCGTTATCCGTGACGGGACCGCCGGGTACCCGGAAGAAGCCCCCTATGATGCCATTCTGGTGACCGCAGCTGCCCCCTCTCTCCCGTCTCCGCTTCTCTCCCAGCTGGCGGATGGCGGACGCCTTGTGGCACCTGTCGGGGATCGAAATATCCAGCATCTTATCAGGATCACGCGCCATGGTGATGAATTCGAGAGAGAAACATTTGAGCCGGTCAGGTTTGTACCGCTTATCGGAGAGTACGGGTGGCAGAATGAAGATCTATGATGCAACCCATCCTCTCTCAGTAGAGGGGTATCGATATCCCGGCGATCCACCGGTTGAATTTAAGCCTGAAGAGGAAGGTGGGATCCGGATTACCGGAATCGGCATGGGAAGCCATTCCGGCACCCATATCGATGCACCTCTTCACTATCTTCCGGATGGGCAGTCGATCGACCAGATCCCGCCAGATCTCTGTATGGGTCCATGTCTTGTATTGAATACTCCAAAAGGCCCGCTTTCAGGGGATATCACGGAAGCCCTCCCGGCCGGAACAAGCCGCCTGATCCTCCGCTCAGGCTGGTCTCCCACATATCCTGATGAGTATGGGTACCTGACCGAAGAGGCTGCCCGCTGTATGGTGGAGCGGGGCATATCGGTGACTGGAACCGATGCCCCGTCGATTGAATCCCCGGAGGGTGACGGCTCGGTTCACCGGATCCTTCTCCGTGCTGGTGTGGTGATCATCGAACTCCTCAGGCTGGACGCTATCCCGGAAGGAGTATATATGATGGTTGCCCTGCCTTTACTATTGAAGGGTATCGACGGATCACCGGCTCGGGTGCTCCTCATTGATTCTGAAGAGATGATGCCATGACAGTCATTCACGATGCAGTACACAAACTCAAAGAAAAGCTTGAGGGGAGCGGTTGCGACGATGGGGTCGTCTCCCTCTGGATAAACTCCGATGTGCCGGTATGCCAGTATCCAAAAGGCGTCTGCCTCGAGGCTGTGTATGGCGGAAGGACAGCAGAGATGGTGACGACAGATCCGCTTGAAACCAAGACGAAGGTCTCATTCCTGTATGGGGCGCCACTGAAGAAACTGAAGACACGGGCGGCGGCCGCAGCAATCATCAATGTTGTCACAGGGTTTGCCTGTATATCACGCAAACTCCATGCATGCTCCCCCTCGGATCGCCTGGAATGCCAGGAGCTCCTCCAGAGGTTTTATGATTCCGGAAAGATCTATCCTGTCGGGGATCTCAACCTTATCCCGGATCTCTTCCCCGGGAGGATCGTCGATCGTCCGGAGGATGCGGATATCATCATCATCGCCGGCGACGGTTTTATCACCGATGAAGGGATTGCTATTCAGGAAGAGTTCCTTGAGACGAAAGAGATCGTCTATATGGGTCCGTCGACCGCAGGAGTGGCCACACTCCTCGATCTGAAACACTGGTGCCCGTTTGGCAGATGAGTAACCATAATACCATCAAAATCACATCTTCAGTATGCTCTTTGGTTCATCCGGTATCAGGATGCAGTATGGGAGAACCCTCCTTGATCTCTCTCTCAGGGCTGGCGCCTCTCTTGGTGCCGGCAGGAAATGTGTGGTTCTCGGGAGTGATACACGGACCACACGGGATATTCTTACCCAATCCCTCATCTCCGGTATCCTCTCCTCCGGGGCGGATGTCATCGCCGGCGGCATCGCACCGACACCGACTGTCGCCTATGCAGCACGGGAAGCCGATGCAGCCTGCATGGTGACCGCATCGCATAATCCTGAGATATATAACGGACTGAAACTCTTTAATCCGGATGGCTCATCCTTTACCATTGCCCAGCAGAAGCAGATGGAGGAGTCACTTGAGAACCCTGGCTGGACGGACTGGGAGGCCATTGGCTCCCGGAGAGATGCGGATATCATAACACCCCACTCCGATGTCATACTCGCGTCTCTCTCACCTCAGGAAGGCATGACGGTTGTGCTGGACTGCGGTGGAGGGGCGGGATCCCAAATAACCCCCTCCCTTCTGGATGAGGCAGGCCTGAAGACCGTCTGCCTCAACTGCGATCCAACGGGAACCTTCCCCCGCCCCTCAGAACCCCTCCCCGAAAACCTCTCCTATATGCCTGCGATCATCAGGAAATCAGGCGCTTCATGCGGTATTGCCCATGATGGCGATGCGGATCGGTGTGTTGCTTTTGATAACCGGGGCCGGTTTGTTTCAGGTGAACACCTCCTGATGCTCTTTGCCCGGTATCTCGATCTCCATGAGGTGGTCACCACAGTCGATGCCTCGATGGCGATAGAGGAGGTTGCGACTGTCAGGCGCACACCTGTCGGGGACAGCTATGTCTCCGAAGCCCTCCTCTCCTGGGGGAGCCTCGGGGGCGAGCCCTCGGGAAGCTGGATCTTCCCCGCCCACTCCCTCTGCCCTGATGGGATCTATGCCGCAGCCCTCTTCTGCGAGATTGCCGGTGAATGGGATGTTGCCGAAGAAGTCGATACCATGCCGGTTTATCCGATCCTTCGATCATCTCTTGCGACTATGCATGGTGAAGCAGCACTCCGATCTCTTGGCGCGGAGGTGCCAACAGATGGCATCCGGGTTGAGCAGGAAGATGGCTGGTACCTGATCCGGGCAAGCGGAACTGAACCAAAGGTGAGGGTGACTGCAGAAGGAAAGACAAAGGATATCGCAGAGAAACTCCTCTCTGAAGGAGAGGATCGATTGAAAAAAGTACTTGGGGAGGTCTCCTGATGGAACCGGTAACAGAATGTATTCTTCTTGCGGCAGGCGAAGGGAAGCGGATGCGTCCCCTGACGACCAGCCGTCCAAAGGTGATGATCCCACTCGCCAATCGTCCCATGCTCGAACACCTCATCCTTGCAGCCCATGAGGCTGGGATCAGGCGTTTTATCCTGGTCGTTGGGTATGGCGAACAGGCGGTCAGGGAGTACTTCGGTGATGGAACTGCCCTTGGTGTTGAGATCGACTATGTCGTCCAGAGGCATCAGCTTGGAACCGCCGATGCACTTCGATCAGCAGAGGGGCTCGTATCAGGAAACTTCCTGATGATGAATGGCGATATGATACTCGGATCTGACGAAATCCGGGCGCTCTGTACTATGCAGGTCCCGGCACTTGGCGTCTCGGAAGCCGATCACCCTGAGGAGTACGGGGTGGTTCTGCTTGAGGGTGATCGGGTGGTCAGCCTTGAGGAGAAGTCGAAGAACCCAAAAAGCAGGATGATCAATGCCGGTGCTTATCTCTTCCCTCTTGAGATCTTCGGACGGATCGAAGCAATCGGCCTCTCGCGGCGGGGAGAATACGAATTAACCGACGCATTGATGGAGTATATCAATGAAGGAATGCTCTCTGCTCTCACGCTCCATACGTGGATGGATGTCGGGTATCCCTGGGATATCCTCGCAGCACACGAGCTCCTTCTCACCGATCTGAAGGAAGAGATTGCCGGAACCGTTGAGGAAGGAGCGGTCATCAAGGGTGCGGTTGTCATCGGGGAAGGGACAACCATCAGGTCGGGGAGCTATATCGAAGGCCCCTGCATCATCGGGAAGGACTGTATCATCGGTCCGCATGCCTATATCAGGCCGAAGACTGCGATCGGGGATTCCTGCCATATCGGTCATGCGGTCGAAATCAAGAACTCCGTTATCCTGAATGGAACAAAGATCCCGCATTTTAATTATATCGGTGACAGCGTGATCGGATCCGGGTGCAATTTCGGTGCAGGGACAAAAATTGCCAATCTCAGGCACGACTCCGGCATCGTGCAGGTCGGAGGAGTCATGACCGGAAGAAAGAAGTTCGGTGCAGTCATCGGGGATGATGTCCTCTTTGGGATCAACTGTTCGGTGAATACCGGCTCGAGTATCGGATCCGGGTGCAGGATTGCGCCCCATTCATTTGTCGAGGGTGTGTGTGATGATGAGACGATCGTGTCGAGGTGAGCGTGGATGCAGGCAGTAATTCTGGCAGGCGGCGAGGGGTGGCGGCTCCGCCCATTGACAAAGAACCGGCCGAAGGCATTGATCCCCGTCGGGAACCGTCCCTTAATCGATTATTGTATCGAGGCTCTTCTGAAGGCAGGAATACGGGATATCATTGTTGTCGCCGGATACCGGAGAGAACAGGTGATCCGGCATCTCAATACCCTCGAGCACGAAGTCAGGGTGGTTGTCCAGGAGAAGCAGCTTGGATCCGCCCATGCACTTGCTACTGCGGCTCCCCTGATTCATGAGACGACCCTCGTCCTCTCAGGGGATAATTACGTGGATGCTGCCTCCATCGAGGCGATGGGAACAGAAGGCAACGCAATCATGGTCTCCGGCTCGCTCTCTCCTTCCCATTATGGTGTTGTCCGGATGCAGGATGGTATCGTCACGGACTTCTTCGAAAAACCTGATGAAAAAGGTCCCTGTCTTGTGAGCAGCGGCCTCTACCTCTTCACCCCGGAGGTGATCAGATCCATCAGGGAAGCGGATCTCTCGGATCTGCTCATACGCATGATAGGAGACGGTATCCCCGTCCGGGCAGTCCGGGACGGCCAATGGTATGATGCCATTCATGCCTGGGATCTCCTCGGACAGAACCGCCACCTGCTCCAGACAAATGAATCCTTCCGCAGCGGGACGATCAGCCGGCTTGTCACGATCAGCGGCAGAGTCTCGATTGGAGCAGGGAGCAGAATCGGGCCCGGCTGCTGTATCACCGGTCCGGTCCGGATCGGGGAGGGCACCGCCATCGGACCGAACGTCGTCATCGGGCCTGATGTAAGCATCGGCAACCGTGTCACAATCGAGCCTTTCACCGTTCTTGAAAACTCGATCATCATGGATGACGTCCGGATCGGTTCACATTCCAGGGTCGTGGATTCGGTAATCGGGGAACGATGCACTATTCTGGATCATCTCTCAACGATCACTGCTGAAGGGCTTTTCCCTCTTGGCGAGAGCGATGCGAAGATGCTCCACCATGGAACCTTCGGCGCCATCATCGGCGAGGGTGTCTCACTGGAGTCTTCTGTTGTCCTGAAAGGATGTATCCTCGGGAACAATTGCCGGGTTCAATCCGGCAGGCGGCTTGAAGGAGTGATTCCTGACGGTTCGCAGGTGATCTGAATGTGCGGGATCGTCGGGTATATCGGTCGAAGGAAAGCCGCTGGTATTGTGATCGAGGGATTGAAGCGGCTTGAGTACCGGGGGTACGACTCATTTGGCCTTGCCACAAAGAACAATACCCTTCACATCTCGAAAAAGAGCGGCCGGATATCAGATGGAGGTTCCGGTGCAGCCGCTTTGCCGGGAACGATCGGGATCGGCCATACCCGCTGGGCAACTCATGGTATCCCGAATGATCAGAATGCCCACCCTCATCCCGACTGTACCGGAAAAATTGCTGTTGTGCATAACGGGATCATTGAAAATTATGCAGAACTCAGGCGTGATCTCACTGCCCGTGGCCACATATTCAGTTCAGATACCGATACCGAGGTGATTGCCCACCTGGTGGAGGAGCAGTATAAGGGCGATCTCGCTGTTGCTGTCCGGGCAGTCCTCCCACTTCTTGAGGGATCATATGCCATCCTCGTGATTGCCGAGGGGGATGACCGGATTATCGCTGCACGGATGGCAAGCCCGCTTGTGATCGGGGTGGGAGATCGGGAGTTCTTCTGTGCATCGGATGTCACACCTCTGATCGATCATACACGGAGAGTGATCTATCTGGAGGATGGCGATTATGCCGTTCTCAGCCGATCAGAGTACACGATAACTCATGATGGCCAGCTGGTTGACAGACCCGTTGAAGAAGTGGACTGGGATATCCAGGATGCCCGGAAAGGCGGGTTCTCTCATTTTATGCAGAAAGAGATCTTCGAACAGCCGCAGGTCTTCTACAACACAATTCATGCGGTGAGGGAATCTCCTGATGCCCTTGCATACCTTGTCAGGAGCAGGATGAGCATAATGGTGGTTGCCTGCGGCTCCTCCTATCATGCAGCCCTCCTCTGTAAATACCTGATCGAGACCTACTGCGGCATCCCGGTGCGGGTGGAGATCGGATCTGAATTCAAATATTATACTCCCCCCCTGAAGGATCCGGTGATCGGGATTACCCAGTCCGGGGAGACGGCAGATACCCTGGCTGCCCTGAAGATGGCAAAGGCATGGGGATGCCCGACGATCGCGATCACCAATGTGGTTGGATCATCTGTGACGAGAATTGCCGATGCGACCATCTATACCCGTGCCGGTCCCGAGATCAGTGTTGCAGCAACAAAGTCGTTCATCGCACAGCTTGCAGCTGCCCTCCAGATCGCAGGCAGTTTATCTGATGATTCTGCACTGGAAGAGGCCCTTGACCGGGTCAATGTCGGGATAGAGGAGACGCTCACTGTTCCAATCGACGAGGCGGTCTCAATCTGCAGGAAGGCACATTCGATCTTCTTCATTGGCCGCGGTTTCTACTATCCTGTTGCCCTTGAAGGTGCCCTGAAGATGAAGGAGATCTCCTATATTCATGCAGAGGGGTATGCTGCGGGAGAGCTGAAACATGGTCCTTTCGCTCTTCTCTCGCCTGATACTCCGGTTGTTGCTCTTGCGATGCCGGGGAAGACCTATGCAGTGATGATCTCAAATATCAAGGAGATCAAGGCACGCGGGGCACCCGTGATCGGGATCGGTACTGCAGGGGATTTTGAACTGCCTGAGATCGCCGATATCTTCATCCCGCTCTCCCCCTCACATGAGGTGGCAGGCATAGCAATGGTCTCAGTCATTCTCCAGCGTCTCGCATACCATGTCGCCGATGCACTCGGATGCGACATCGACAAGCCGAGAAATCTTGCAAAGAGTGTAACGGTGGAGTGAAGGATGCACCTTCTCTTGTGAAGAGGAGAATGAAAGCTATTTATCCCAAATTGAGGAATAGTGTATCGTAATGCCGAAAACCTCAGCAGTATCGGGGGAGATATTCTTCCTCCACCACCTCGATAATCATCCGGAATGTGCTCTCCGGCTGGACACACTCCGGGAATCTATTCCGGATGGGGTTATGATCCATCCTCCCGTGTTAGCCGGGGTGGAGGAACTTGAACTCGTTCATACGCCGGCTCATGTAAGGATGATTTCCCAGCTCTCGGAGTTTGGTGGTGTGAGGTTCATCGATCCCGATACCTATGTCACCTCCCATTCATATGAGGTGGCATCGTATGCGGCTGGTTCGGCGATCTTTGCCGCTGAGCGTGCCATGGATGGCGAACGATCATTTGCTCTGGTCCGCCCCCCGGGACACCATGCCGAACCCGATCGTGCAATGGGATTCTGCCTCTTCAATAGTGCGGCAATTGCGGCTGCCTCACTCCTCAAAGAGTATGATCGGGTTGCTATTCTGGACTGGGATGTGCATCACGGGAACGGAACCCAGAAGGCATTCTATACCAGTGATCGCGTCCTTGTGATGTCGATCCACCAGAGCAACAGTTTTCCGAGGACCGGATGGATTGATGAGATCGGATCAGGTGCCGGGAAAGGTTATAACCTGAATGCACCGATTTTGCCTGGTGGCACTATTTGGGATTATCTCTCTCTTCTCAGGGATGTCTTCATCCCTGCAATTCTCAGGTTCAGGCCGGATGCCCTGATCATCTCCTCGGGACAGGACGGTCTCAGCGACGATCCGCTTGCCGGTATGCATCTTACACCTCGGGATTTTGGGATACTGACACGGACCATCACCGATGCACTCGATCTGCCGGTTGCCCTTGTGCTTGAAGGTGGATACGGTCCGTCGATGGGGAGATCCCTCTCCTCTATCTTCTCTGCGCTGAAGGGAGATCCAATCTCTGCTCCTTCGCCCGGAAAGCCGCAGGCAAGCACCATGAGGATAGTAAAACTCCTGCAACGGGTACTGATATGAGTTGGCACCATCAATACTTTTATCCGCTTTGAAATCGAGTAACCCGGTATGGCAACAGAGATCATCCCGGGGCAGGCGGTACGGTACGGGAGGACCGGAACAGTTGGAACAATTACCCGGATAGAAGAGATTGGGGGTATCCTCTTTGGCTGCATCGACAGAACTGATCTCCTCTACAGAATCGATCTTCTCACTCCGGTTGAGCTGAGGGAGGGGAAGGTGGTGAAGGTAAAGAGAGATGCACGGGAGTCTATTACCGAAGAGCGTCTCCGTGATGCTGTGGCAGCAGAGAGCGCCTGGCTCAATGTTGACGGAAGCTGTGAAGGCGGGGGATAGTCTTCAGATTTTATCCTTTACCGGAATTGTTGTCAGCTTGACTGATTCCACACCTTTTTGTGCCATCAACCGTTCGGCAATATTTTTCAGATCCCCGCCATCCCCTCTGACCAGTATCACCTCAAGGCAGCGATCGTGGGTGACATGGGAGTGGAGGGATGCCTGAATCACGGTCATATATTCGTGCTGGATCTCGGTGAGTGTCTGGATCAGGCCCCGGTGTTCATGATCGTACACCATCGTGATGACACCCTGACGCTCCCCTTTCACATCAGACATCCACTGGTAGTAGGTGATATAGCTCCTGATCGCATCCCTGATCCCCTCAGACCGGGATGAGTACCCACGCATGTTTATAATATCATCAAATGTGTCAAGCAGGTTCTTTGGGAGTGATATTCCAATTCGGGATAATTCTGAATCTCCGGTCATATGCGTTCCTACCTGTATCTATTGCTTGCAACAATATTACTATTTCGGAAAAACCCTCATGGTAATGACATACATTGTATCCCATGAGTCTTGATAAAGAGCGGTACACCAGCGGTAGGGGAACACCCGGGCACTGAGATATTATCTATGAGAAGAACGATTATATAGGCTAAGGAGGTTTGAGTTTCTTTGCATGATCCAACAATACCAAGTGTCAATATAGGCGTTGTCGGCCATGTCGACCACGGGAAGACGACGCTCGTCTCGGGGATAACCGGCACATGGACTGATCGCCATAGTGAAGAATTGAAGAGGGGGATATCGATCCGCCTCGGCTATGCTGATGCAACATTTTACCGTTGCCTCACCTGTCCTGAGGAGGATGCATATTCTGCATCTGAGAAATGTCCGGTGTGTGGTGGTAAAACAGAACCCATCCGTTCGGTCTCCTTTGTGGATGCACCGGGGCACGAAACCCTGATGGCAACAATGTTGTCCGGTTCTGCCATTATGGATGGTGCAATGCTCGTCATTGCAGCCAATGAACCCTGCCCGCAGCCACAGACAAAAGAGCACTTAATGGCACTTGAGCTGACCGGGATTACGCGCATCGTCATTGTCCAGAACAAGATCGATGTGGTTACCCAGCAGGCAGCGCTTGAGAATTACAAGCAGATAAGAAAATTCATCCAGGGCACTGTTGCAGAGAATGCACCAATCATTCCTGTTTCAGCGCAGAAAGGGATCAATTATTCCTCACTCATCGCAGTTTTGAATGAGACTATTCCCGATACCGATCGTGATCCGGATCAGCCTCCTGTCCTTTTAATCGCGCGCTCCTTTGATATCAACAAACCGGGTTCGCGATGGAAGGATATTCGTGGCGGTGTCATCGGCGGATCACTCATCAGGGGTCTGCTCCATGATGGCGAAGAGATCGAGATCCGTCCCGGACGCCAGCATACCATCGAGAATAAGACGAAATGGGAGCCTATCCGGACCAAAATCAGTTCGATGCATATGGGGTCAAAGAAGATCGCCGTGGCAACACCTGGTGGCCTTACCGGTATCGGGACGAAACTCGATCCGGCGATTACAAAGAGCGACACTCTTGTCGGGCAGGTTGCAGGACACCCGGGCAAGCTCCCGCCGGTCTGGGAAAAACTCAGGTTTGATGTCACCCTGATGGAGCGGGTTGTCGGTGCCACTTCGGAGCAGGTGATCGAGCCGCTGAAACACAAGGAACCCCTGATGCTCTCTGTTGGAACAGCAGTGACGGTGGGTGTTGTTTACGGAACAAAGAAGAACTCCGTCGAAGTGGTCCTGAAACGCCCTGTCTGTGCAGAGGTTGGATCCCGGATTGCGATCTCAAGGCAGGTAGGTGGACGATGGCGGCTTATCGGGATGGGGGTTCTGACAGAGTAAGTGTCCTTCTGGATACAAATGCCCTGCTGATCCCCTCCCGTTCAGGTGTGGATATATTCTCCTGTCTGCAGGAGATCTTTGGAGCATTTGAACCGGTTGTTCCGTCAGAAGTGGTGAATGAACTGCGGGCGCTCTCCCAAGGCAGGGGAAAATCCGCGGCGGCTGCCCGCTTCGGACTTGCCCTTGTCCGGGAATGCAGGGTTCTTCCGCCATATGATATCCTGGCACCTGTCGATGAGATTGTTGCCCTTCAGGCCGAATCTCTCGGTGTCCCGGTTCTGACAAATGACAGAAAATTAAAAGAACTCCTCCTTCAAAAGGGGATCGCGGTAATAGTATTAAGAAATCAGAAACGATTGGAATTGATCAGAAAGTAGGTATGGAATATGTATTACAAGCTGAAACTAGCCGATAAGGTACGGGTTCCTGCCCACCGCCTTGGTGAGGATCTCCGTGTTGTTCTCCTTGATGTTCTCCAGGAGCAGCTCGAAGGGAGTATTGATAAGGAGATCGGGATCTTCATCGTCGTCACCGATATCGATGAGATTGGAGAGGGTGAGATTATTCCCGGTGATGGTGCGGTGTACTATGATGTCAATTTCGAGGCACTTGCGCTCCGGATCGCTCTTCAGGAGATTGTTGAGGGGATTGTTGTCGAAACAACAGGATTCGGTGCCTTTGTGAGCCTTGGTCCAATCGATGCAATGCTGCATGTGAGCCAGATCTCAGATGATTATATCAATCACGATGAGAAGAACTCACGCCTCGTCTGCCAGGAGACGAACCGGACGATCGGTGTCGGGGATGTTGTCAGGGCACGTATCGTCTCCCTCTCATTAAATGAGCGTGAGCCCCGTGAGAGCAAGATTGGACTGACGATGCGACAGGCAGGTCTTGGAACCGCGCAGTGGCTTGAAGACGAGCAAACGAAGCAGCTTGCCGAGAGGAATGCCGATGCCCGCGCGTAAGAAACAGGATAAGGTATGCAGGCAGTGCCACAGGGTGCTTGATTCGGATAAGGAGTCCTGTATCATCTGTGGCGATTCCAATCTCTCGACCGACTGGCAGGGGTATGTCGTCATCATCGATCCAAAACAATCTGAGATCGCAGAAAAGATGAACATCGACCTTCCCGGAAGGTATGCTCTGAAGGTTCGTTGATGCTCCGTCTTCAGGACGAGTTCCGCGATCTCTTCAGGAGACCGTTTGGAATCCTCTTCCCGGATATGAGCGAGGTTATACCACTCCTCTCCGGAAGGGTGGTGTATACCGTCGGGGATGTGGTGACAGACTCTCTTCTCTCGCGCGGCATCTATCCTGATATCGCAGTTATCGATGGATACACAATGCGCTCCCCCTTTCTCAGAACTCCTCTTTATGCGGGCGCAAGCCACATCAGGGTGACTAATCCCGCCGGAATGATCACCCCTGATCTGATCGCCGGGCTTCGCCGTGCCCTTGCAGATCCTCCTGCTCTTGTATTTGTTGACGGCGAGGAGGATCTTGCGGTTATTCCACTGGTTATTGCAGCCCCCCTCGGTGCCCTTGTGCTCTATGGCCAGCCGGGTGAGGGGGTTGTCCTCAGGGAGATTGATGACGCTGCCCGCGAAGAGGCGCAGGTTCTCCTCTCATATTTCACCAGTGAGAACGCCAGTATTAAATAACTACCATGATAATAATTCTGGGATACCGATGGATATTCAGATAACAGCCAATACCAGAAACGAACTCCTGCTGAGAAATGAGGTGGAGTTCACCCTGACGTTTGACGGCGCAACTCCGTCAAGAAAAGAGATCATTGGAAAGCTCGGTGCTCTTCTGAATGCGAATGAGGAGAAGATGGCACTTGATTCAATCAAGACCCATTATGGTTCATGTGTCGGAAAAGGCCTTGCAAGAATCTACGACTCACCGGAAGCCCGTGATCGGACGGAACGCGAGTACCTCATCGCCCGAGGCCAGCCAAAGGCAGAAGCGGAGGAGTAATAATGGCTGATGGTCGTTACAAGCACTATGCTATCGAGGGTGACAAGGCAGTTTCACAGAAACGCCACTGCCCCCGCTGTGGACCCGGTGTTTTTCTTGCCACACACTCTGACCGTGTGTCCTGCGGCAAGTGTGGTTTTACCGAATTCAACAAGTAACTGATACATGCCTCATGTAGGGCAGGTACTGGGTATTGAGGGAACTGCATGGAACCTCAGTGCCGCTGTTTTTGATGATGATCTTGTCAGCCTGTCGTCTTCTGCGTACTCACCTCCACAGGGAGGGATTCACCCGCGGGAAGCGGCAAGGCATCATGCGGCTGTGTTAAAGGATGTGATCGCATCTGCTCTTGCTGATGCAGATGAGATCACCGGTGTGGCGTTCTCACAGGGTCCCGGCCTTGGCCCCTGCCTCAGGACTGTTGGAACCGCTGCACGCTCACTGGCGCTCCGTCTTGGGGTTCCGCTTATTGGTGTCAACCATTGTGTTGCACATATCGAGATTGGGCGGTTTGCAACCGGATATGATGATCCGATTGTGCTCTATGCGAGCGGTGCGAATACACAGGTGCTCGGCTACCTCAATGGCAGGTACCGCATCTTCGGCGAGACCCTTGATATCGGGATAGGCAATGCCCTTGACAAGTTTGCACGCCATCACAATCTTCCCCATCCGGGAGGACCGATTGTCGAGAATCTTGCAAAAGAGGGATCCTATATTCCCCTCCCCTACACGGTGAAGGGGATGGATCTTGCCTTCTCCGGGCTTGTGTCCGCAGCAAAAGATTCCCCTGCTTCTCTTTCTGATGTCTGTTACAGCCTTCAGGAGACGGCGTTTGCCATGTGTGTGGAGGTCACGGAGCGGGCACTTGCCCATACCGGCAAGGATCAGGCGATCCTGGTCGGTGGTGTCGGTGTGAACTCCCGGCTTCAGGAGATGCTCAGGATCATGTGCGAAGAGCGGGGCGCATCATTTGCCGTTCCCGAGCGGAAATACATGGGCGATAACGGGGCAATGATCGCCTATACCGGGAGGATCATGCTCGAGAGCGGGCAGACGATTTCTGTCCCTGCATCCGGTGTGAACCCGTGTTACCGGTCTGATCAGGTGGAGGTAACCTGGAGGAATGAAGCCGGGTCGATCTTTGATCGAAAGGAGGCCGATCAGCTGCTCCGTGGAGCTGAAGCCGAGGTTGATCTCAACGGCGCTGTTGCCCGGAAGTATCGCCTGAAGAAGGGGTACCGCCATCCTGTCCTTGATGCCGAACTGATACGGGAGAGGACCCGTGCCGAGGCACGGATCATCGCATCTGCACGTCGCGCCGGTGTGCCTACTCCGGTGATTGCGGATCTGACTGAAGATACCATCGTCATGGAGTTGATCGAGGGTGAGACCTTAAAGTATGCCCTTGATCGCTCATCTGCGGAGATGGCCGGTGCAATGATCGGGAAGCTTCACTCCGGCGGGATCGCACATGGTGACCTGACGACGAGCAATATGATAAAAAGAGGCGATCAGATCGTCCTGATCGACTTCGGGCTCTCGCAGATCACCTCCGAGATAGAGGCGCGTGGTGTCGATCTCCATGTCATCTTCCAGACGCTCGAGAGTACCCGTGAGGATGCAGAGGAGCTGAAGGAGGCATTCGTGAAGGGGTACCGGAGCACCTTCTCAGGAGCGGACGATGTTTTGGTCAGGGAGCATGAGATTGAGCTGCGGGGGCGGTATCTCTGATCATCACGGCTGTCACCGGCAACCTTCACAAGGCAGATGAGATCGCCTCGTTCTTCTCAGGTATTGCCGAGATCGAGCATGTGAATCTCGATCTCCCTGAGATCCGGCATGAGGAGGTCACTGCAGTTGCCTATGAGAAAGCCAGATCTGCATGGGATCAGCTGAAGAAGCCTCTGATTGTTGATGATACCGGGTTCTTCATTTCGGCATTGAATGGCTTTCCCGGCACCTGTGCTGCATACTGCATGAAGACGATCGGCAATCCCGGCATCCTCAGGCTGATGGACGGGGTTTTGGATCGGTCGGCATATTTTGAGACTGTTATCGCGTATGCATCGGAGGATGGGATACAAACCTTCTCTGGCAGGATTTATGGCGAGATCCTTGAGGCGCCACGGGGGAGTGGAGGGTTTGGCTACGATCCGATCTTCCTCCTGGGAGGCCGTTCGCTTGCTGAATACCCACTCTCTGAGAAGAGCGCTGTCTCACACAGGGGAAAAGCTCTCGCTCTTTTCCGGGACTGGTTCGCCTCCACGATGGACTGAATACAACAATGGTTAAGAGGTCGGAACTTCCACTTATAAGAAGCATATCTCTTGGTGTTTACTATGGCACGTTTTCCAGAAGCTGAAGCACGACTCCTCAATGTCAAGGTCTGCATGAAATGCAATGCCCGAAACGCAATCCGCGCATCTACCTGCCGGAAATGCGGTTCAAACCAGCTCCGAACGAAGAACAAGGAACGGAAGGCATAATCTCCTCCGCTCATCTATTTTTTACGCGTTGTAATAGGTCACTCTTTTTCCGGCAGAGCTGTACTCTCCGGCAAAGGTTTCGATATTCCGCTTGTACCCGATACGATCGGTGATCCCAAAGGTTTTCAGCCTCTCCCGCACCCGCATCACCTCATCAACGTCTTTCCAGTCGCTCGTATAGACATAGATGACAAGCCGGTCATCACGTGATTGCGGGTTCTCTTTGATGGTGCTCACCTTTGCCGAGATGCCGAGGGTTCCTTCCCAGGTTGCATCCCGGATCAGCGTCCAGATGGCATCTGCCTGATCCCGTGGGAGGAAGATGAGCCATTTTCCCGCATCTTCTGCATTGACGGCATCGGGATGGATGCCGGGTGCATCCTGGATGATCCAGTGCATCTTATGTGTCTCTGATGGAAGAATGCCCTCCCCCATCTGGTAGAGGCAGCAGATCTCATCACATCCGCCGATTTTTGACAGGATTGTGTCTGCAAGGTCGGGGTATTCACCGCTGAATTCTGCAAAGGTCTTCTGGCAGCAGGTTACGAGCTCATCTTCATTGGAGAGAAGCAGAAAGAGGGGTCTCTCTGCTGCTTCCATAGCCTTTCCAAAGTATATTGTAAAGATGCCAAAGGCGAGATCTGCAAGCCCTTCGTCCATATCCTGTTCCATCGATTCCATCGTCTCATTCCTCCCTCACATCCGATCAGATGCTTCCCTGGCAAGGATGGCTGCATGTTCTCCGGAGAGGAGCATCCCGCCGAAGACGGGTCCCATCCGCGCTTCGCCTGCGACTGCATTTGCCGCCATCCCACAGGCAATGAGGCCCGGAAAGATCTCGCGGGTATGGCTGATGATATTCGTCTCTGCCTGCTCTGCCCACATGAAACTCTCTCCATGGATTATGATGTCGCCACCCTTCCTGAGGACGCAGTGGGCGACGACGGCGTCATGGCCGGTAGCATCGACGGTCACTTTTGCTGAAAGGGTGAGCGGATCGACATGGAGCCCGGTCATCTCAACGGGTGTTGAAGTGATGACGAGACCCGATACCCGACCGTCTCCTTTGATGACGACATCTTCAACCGAGGTGAGGTTAAAAAATTCTGCACCTGCATCACAGGCTGCTGCGGTTAATTTAGCAACAGACTCAACTGAAGATGCGACATGGTAGCCGGGTTTGTATGCCCTTGATCTGATCCCAAACTGATCGAGGAGCCGTTTCCCCTCCTCCTGGACCACAATCCGCGGAAAGGTCATCCCGCCTCCCCACATCCCCCCGCCGACAGAGAGTTTCTTCTCGATGACGGCGACCTTCCTCCCATCTTCTGCAGCAAGGGCGGCACAGACGAGACCTGAGGGGCCGCCACCTACAATGGCGATGTCGAGATCGAGGTATCTCGAAAAGATCTCCGCATGTGTATCCAGTATTGCCCTGCTGATCGTCACTTCATCGAGTTGCATCTGATTCCTCAATCGTATTAGGTGCGCTGATCTTACTAATATTCTCTTGATTTATGGTACCGTGAATGGTCTTGTTCGCAGGTATTATGAAGGCGGAAGGCAAAGATAAGGGTATGAAATGGAAGCGCGACTATGGCCTCACCATGAGGATGATCTTCACCTGGGCACTCCTGCTCCTCGTGTACCTCATCTTCCTCACCGTGCTACAGGCGGTTCTGGGGCTGTCCCTTCAGCTTCTGATAGGTATTGCCTTTGTGATGGCCTTCTCACAGTACTTCTTCTCAGACAAGCTGGTCTTGATGAGTACCGGTGCAAGGGTGGTTGACGAGGACGAGTACCCGGAACTCCACCGAATGGTTGAGCGGCTCTGTGCGACAGCCGATATCCCAAAACCGAGGATTGCGATCATGCAGTCCCCGGTGCCAAATGCATTTGCAACCGGGCGCAGTCCAAAGCATGGTGTCGTGGCGGTCACCGATTCGATCATGCGGCTTCTCTCGAAGGAGGAGCTTGAGGCGGTCGTTGCACACGAACTCTCGCATATCAGGAACCGTGACGTGATGACCCTGACTATTGCCAGTTTCCTGGCGATGGTGGCTTCCCTGATCATCCAGAACGCACTCTTTGCTTCCCTCTTTGACCGGCGTGACGGCAACCCATGGATCATCGCATGGATCGTTGCGATCCTCGTCTGGGTGGCGGCAACGCTCCTGATCAGGACGCTCTCGCGGTACCGTGAGTTCACAGCAGATCGTGGTGCGGCATATATCACCAATAATCCAAAGGCGCTTCAGAGTGCCCTTATGAAGATCAGCAACAGAATGGATGCAGTGCCGCGGAAGAAGAAGCAGGAGGTGGAGGGTGCAAACGCCTTCTTCATCATCCCTGCCCTCTCAGGCCAGTCCTTAATGGAGCTCTTCTCGACCCACCCGCCTCTTGAGAAGCGGATTGCGGCACTTGAGAAGCTGAATGAGGAGATCAGGGGTGGCTGGTAACCCCTCTTTTCCCATCCCGGTTGGGATGCAATTACGTAATCCTTAAATCTCTTCAACGAGAACATAAAAGACGCATCGCATCGATGGTCTAGTGGTATGACTTTGGCCTTCCAAGCCAATAGCCCGGGTTCAATTCCCGGTCGATGCATTGAGATATCAGGTTCAATAGCCTGATTATAACCAGAATTTCTTGACCGGATCCGCAGCTGATATCGATGGATACAGCGGTCATGTTCTTGGATCTGGATCTGGGTATTGCGGAACTCACTGATGCTAAGCGGCTCTTTAATGCTTCCGATATCAGCGATCAGGCGGGTTTGGTTTCGTCTGGTTTTTTTTGGATCGTTTCATTATAACCTCCTTCCCTTTTTCCCACGGTCATGCGGCTGAGGACGCTCGCGCTTTCGTATCCTTTAACTGGATCATACGTTTCCGCGTTCCCTGCCCTGCCACCGGGGTAAGGCCCCGATGCAGAGGATTTATGTTCGGGGTGTTGTGCATGGCAAGAGAGCCTATCTGCCAGTCGGTTGATTGTGTAGCAACATCAGCTGCCAGGCAATTAAGAGGGATCTCTAGGCAGAGCGAGATATTTGATGGGTTTGGGTGAACATGCATAAAATATAAGCCTAAGCCGGTTCCATTTACCCTCGTGGTAGTAAGTCAGTACTTTCTGATAAAGGCGGGCTCAGAAAGGAGCAGTTATAGCAAAACAAATTAAAATGGGGTTCGCCCTGAATATCAAACATTTATCTGGAAAATCTTTTATTAAATTATGGTTTGTAGGGCTTATGGAAGAAAATACAACGAAAATTGAGGTGTATATTGCGCCAAAGAACAAATCACAATCTGAGGTCTCGATTTCAATTATTGCGGATTATCTGCAATCCCTTCAGACTATCATGTATATCGCGGGCGATTTTGTTGAAGGGAATAAATATCGTACAGGTGGAAATTTTCCTAACTCAGTAAAAAAGAGATGTGATCTAGTCATAATTAATTTAAATTATAGTAGTTTTAGTGCAACAATAGGGCTTGCCGATACACAAATACCACTTCCATTTCCAGACTTACCTGATCAAGGTACTATAGGCGAACGTGCTTTGAAAATCACACAAGAGATAATTGAGATATCATCAGATAAAGACGATATTGCATCAAATGTTTTTAATATTATGCCTGATGAATTTAGGGTACATCGTTGTCTTCAGATACTTGATTCTATTTGGCCCGATGAGAAATCCCGGTTTTTACTAAATATTGTATTCAATGAACATAAAATAAAGTTTGATCCATTGAGAAAACCTATTATCCAACAGGCGATTAAGAAGCAACCTGAGAAATATCTGGGTAAAATTGTTGGCAGATTAATTGATGTCAGGGTTGATAGAAAACGTAAATGCATTATCGATACCCCCGACGGGGAAGTAACCTGTAAATTTGGATCAGAAATGCAAGATATAATCTCTAGTAATTTAACAAAACTTGTCGCAATAACTGGCATGATCGAACAAGAAAAAAATAAATTGTCTATAGAATTCTCTGAACAAAAAGCTCTAGAGATAATAGATTTCCTACAGTTGTCTGAAGTCGACTTTGGGGAGGGTAATATCAAAAAACTTGTCCATCCCCTAAAAATTAAAGCTGAATATGAAGACGAAAGTGATAGTTATATAATAGAGAATGAGGAATTGAATCTTCTGGCTGTTGCATCAAATTTGAAGGATGGGATGGAAGAAATCAATAATGAATTGAAAACTTTATACAATGAGTATGTTAATGAAGAACTCACAAATTTAACTGAAGACGCCATTAAATTGAGAAATCATTTTATAAAAATATTTGGTGAGGATTCTTAATGTCTTCACGGAATAATACTAAAATACAGAGGGCTCTTCTAAAAAAGGATTTAAAAAAGTAAATACTGATCATAAAGTACTCATATTTTATCATGACAATAAAAAAACCTCGATTCATACGAAAGTTAGTCATGGGAATGCAGAAGTCAGCGATCATTTAATTGGTAAAATGGCAAAACAAATCTCACTGACGAAACCTCAGTTTGAAGGTGTTATTGATTGTAACCTAAGTTTGCCACTTTGGGTTCAGCCACCCAATGAGAGCATCCGCTATCGTGATCTAATTTTTCCAGAATTTCATCGGGAAACTGTATTTGACAGTTGACGATTTTCCCATCAAAACTTCATGTAACCGTCCAATTATGCCGTAAAATCATCGTGTTGATGGCATCAAAATTGGAGTGAATGAACCTTTTTGTCTTCCTCATCCACGAATCAACCGTAACTGTCAAATTCGATAGCGCCTTTTTGATGAATTTCGTTGACGTATGCTTTAGTTCCGGGATCTCAAATCGGACCAGTGAGATGAATAACTGTGCAAGAAACCCAATGATTAAAGCACCGTAAATGCTGTTATCAGTCCATACGCGCAATGGTTTTATCTCGATCTCGTTCTTGAGAGAGTTGAATATCTTCTCGATCGAGTCCTTTTTTCGATAGGTCAGAAGGGCTTCAGTAAGTGTCAAATTCTTACTCGATTTCAGGCAGAAGAATCCCTCTCTGCCGGTGATGAACTTATCTTCAAGAAGCCTGACGGCATCATCTTCGGAGAGTTCAATCAGCTTTGTCTGGATGGAGTAATCCACATCAACAAGAAGATTGTTTATCCGGAATCGCTTTGGAAGACCCTTATTCTTGTCAATACTCTCCTGAATGGCTTTCGCTTCTTTTATCTCTCGCACAACTTTTCGGGCTCTGGATTCCAGCTGCTCTTTCTGCAGTTTTTCTGAGAAGTAGAGATAATTGATACTGTTCGGTTTCTCGATTTTAATCCCGCGGGTCCCAGATTCCTCATCAACCATCTGAGGATTATATGTCTCAAATTTGGCGATTATCTTGTCGTCGCTCTTGTTGAGCTTCTTTCCGGTGATGTACTGCATATTATCTGCCCGGATCATCTGGATATTGGCGACACTGTTCGCTCCTTTATCAAATATTACCAGAGAACCCTCTCTGAGACTGCCGCTTGATTGCTGATAGGTCTTCTTGAAGTGGATCTGATCATTGAGATTGCCGGGTTCGATTGTCAGCCCAATCGGGACATTGATCGGGTCGGCAAGTTCTGTGACACCAACGGTGATCTGTTTTTTATCTGGCCGATGATCACGACTGTAGCCATACTTTCCAAGCGGAGCCTTGGTACCATGAAGAACAATGCTGGTCCAGTCCATGTTGATGTTTGTATGCTCAAATTCATACCTCTCAAACAGGATGTCCTGGATATCGGAGATGATCTCTTCACGGTTGGCACCAAGGGTTTCAAGGACACGGTAGAGTGTTCTTTCACTGAATGATGGGAGAGAGAATTCGGTAAGCACTTCAGGCCGGTTGATCCATTCGTGAGACCGCTTTATGCTGAAGTTATCCGTCATTTTGTAGCTGACAAGAGCTTGAAGCAGATTATTGATGTCGATACCTCTTGTCTTGTGTTTCCCGAAAACAGAGGATAAATTCAGGGTTTCATACAGCCTTTCAACGAGAAGAAGGGTACCGATAGGAAAGGATATATTCTCATTCGGTTCAATCTGATTAGTTCTTAGTTTTGTTTGCATTTTGGTTCAATTCAAACATCACTAAGAACACATATATTTCTTGTTAATGGCAAAGTTGGGTTGTAACTTGCAAAAGAAAGATTTGGTGAAAATCTATTCTGAATTAGGGATCTTATAATCAATACCTCTCTTTTAATCCAGACTCTGATAATAATTCATGTCAAGTTATCGCAGAGGGGTGTCAATGTCGGTTTAATTTTCACCAGCTTCATAATCGTTATCTTTTTCGCCTCTTCTCCCTGATCATCATGTAATGAAATGCTGGATTATGGGTCTCTGCCTGATTGTGCTGCTCGCCTGTGCGGGTTGTGTTGCTGAAGAGGAGCAAATACCGGTTATTCCTCCCTCTGATGTTGATCAATCTACTCCAATTGAAGAGGATCGGTATGCTGCAATGGTTATGGCGACATTGGAGTCATATATGCAGGATGCGGTCTCATATGCGGCAGTTGCCGGGAAAGATGAGGCTTTGTCTGAGTTTGGCGATCCGGAAGGTTTGTACACCATCAATGGTCGCTACATCTATGCCTATGATAATGACTGCATCCTGCTCGCCCACCCCTATGAGCCGGGGAGTGTCGGGCTAAATCGATCCGGCTGGACTGACAGCCGGGGCCTCCCGGTGATCCGTTTGGGTCGGGATGTCGCGGCCAGGGGCGGCGGATTCATCACCTATCTCTATCCGAAGCCCTCTGGGGGCGGAATTGATGAGGCGGCATATGCAACCTATGAGCCGAAGCTCGGGTATGTCCTCCCGGCAGGCGAGGGCTGGTGGATCGGATCCGGTGTTGCCCTCGCCGATCTCAGTCCCGGTGAAGGGTATCCCGGGGTTATCGGCGATATGATTACACTTGTTGAGGACGGGGCCGCATATGCCCTCTCGGAAGGGAATGAGGCGGCCCTTGCAGAGATATCGGATCTAGGTGGCCGGTTTGTGAATGCCAATGGTCATTATCTCTATGCATACACGTATGACGGCACCCTGATCGGACATCCCTATCTCCCTGAGAAGATCGGATCAAACCTCTATGATAGAGAGGACATATATGGGATGCGGACCATAGAAGCCCTTGCCACAACTGCCGGGGAGGGTGGCGGTTTTGTTGTCTTCATCTGGCCAAACCCCGATGAAGGGAACCGCGAGGAGCTGAAGATTGGGTATGTCCTCCCGGTGAATGATGAGTGGTGGCTGGGATCAGGCGTGTACCTGAGCGAGGTGACGGGAGAGTATACGCCGCTTTGAGGGGTCTGATATCCTCTCCATCTCGGTTTGAACCAGATCCATATCATTTTTGAAAAGCCTTATCCCCAAGGATGAAGAATAGAATAAGAGTACCGGGACTCGTGGTCTAGCTGGTTATGACGTCGCCTTCACACGGCGAAGATCTCGTGTTCGAATCACGACGAGTCCATACATTATCATTATTTTCCATAATGAATATCATTTTTTTGTTGGATTTATTTGAGGGGGAGCTAAAGATTACGCGCCTTAAGAATTGCGGCAAGAGGGTGTTTTCGTTCATTTACTTTTGATCCACTTGGCTCAATTGTTCTCGTAAAAGTCCTAAATCAGCTCTTTCACTTCAAGAGGTGAGGATTGTAAATTTTACAGAAGATTTGTTATGTTAGCTTTTTTGGAATTGAAGGAAAGTCTTTTATTCTCGTGGTCCTATTAAAAAATGCTTTATTAATTGTGGGTATATGCAGTGGATGAGTGTTCTATTCGATCCGGATCCTTCCGCAAGGGGACGATCTGAACTGTACAGGCAATTACAGTCGGGTAATTTCCCGATTGAAATGACGGTTCCGGATGATTATTGTCGCTGGTTTAATGATTATATCTCCTTAATGAAGCTGTTTTAATATATCGTTTAGTAAGAGGTGAATGTATCGATGAAACAAACAAAATATGTTGCATTGGTTATTATCATTATCGCATCTGTCGTCATTACAGGGTGCCTGACCGCTCCTGT
This sequence comes from Methanocalculus pumilus, assembly GCF_055382585.1. Lineage (NCBI taxonomy): Archaea > Methanobacteriati > Methanobacteriota > Methanomicrobia > Methanomicrobiales > Methanocalculaceae > Methanocalculus > Methanocalculus pumilus. The sequence goes on from NZ_AP042393.1 coordinate 379,794, forward strand.
AGGAGAATCTACGCTTATCATCGCGGTTAAGGATGCTCCCAAGACCACCGATTTTGGTACGATCACCCATCTATGGCTGAATATCAGCGAGGTGAGTGTTCACCGGGCATCTGATAATCAAATTGTTATTGAAGATGATGAAGAGGAGAATGCAACCGAATCTGATGATACTGGAACGGCTGGGTGGACGATTGTTGTCGATGAGATCCAGACGGTTGATCTGATGCAATACATCAACGTGAGTAAGGTAATTGGTCAGAAGACGATGAGTCCGGGTAATTACACACAGATCCGACTGAAGATCGATTCAGGGACGATCACAGTTGATGATACTGAGTATATTCTTGCTGTTCCAAGTGGGGTGCTGAAGCTGAATAGAGGTTTTGTCCTCGAAGAGGATGAGACTCATAAACTCACGCTTGACTTTAATGTAGAGCAGTCGGTCATCCGGACGGGTTCGGGTCAATATATGCTTAAACCGGTGATTGCAGTCATATTTGAGAGAATGTAAGAGATCTTCAGGGGTATCAGAGATTCATCTAAATGGGCGTATACAGGCGATTCCTCACCAGCATGAATGCTGGGGTCTCCTCGCCCATGTAGATGAAGGATCTCAGTGAAAAAGTGGTAGCACTTGGTATGAACGACCTCTTTACCACTCGAAGGTTTCAAAGGAGTAGTGTACATAAACTCCGTAGTTTGGGTTCTTAGTTTTGTTTGTATTTTGGTCGATTCAAACATCACTAAGAACACACGTATTTCTTTTCAAATGGCAAAGTTGGGCTTCAAAAGATCCGACCATTCCGGGTGAGCCATGCATAACATGGGATGACATGAATTCTTCTCCCGTCAGTCTCGATCTCTTCTGACTCATACTCGGTAATGATGGTTCCCTCTGGCAGGCCATAGGTCTCCATCGCTTCTAATAGCCCCCTGATCTCCCTCTCCCGTGTTTTTGGCTCTTTTAGGGATTGTGTCACCTGAACGGCATGGGTGATCTGCCTGTCCACACTCACCAGGAAATCGCACTCGTACTGGCCTTTATGATAGTATATTGACTCATATGCTCGCTTGAGGGTCATGAAGATGACATTCTCAATCAGCCTCCCTCTGTTCTCAGAAAATGCAAATGAAACAGCATTGATAAGACCCGGATCGATCGCATAGATCTTCTTTGGATTTGCAAGCTGTTTTTTGAGTGAGTAGTCATACTTCATCAGTGTGAAGAGAAGGAATGCGTTCTCCGCATATTCGATATATTCCTGGACGGTGTCTGTTGAGATCTGTAAGGTTTCTGCGATTTTATTGTACGAGAGGAGGGTGCCGGTATTTGATATCAGGTAGTAGAGGAGATCGATAATCTCGCTGTTCTTCCGGATTCTGTTTGGAAGGATGATATCCTTGAGATAGATCGTCTCATAGTAGTTCTTCAGGATCTCCATCTTCATGCCCTCATCGGGCTCAAGGACGACACGAGGAAAACCGCCGTACTTCAGGTATTCGCCAAATGCCTTCCTCTTCTGCATAATGGTTGGGTGCTCATTCTTTTGAAAAGCGAGGCATTCCGAAAATGTGAGGGGATACACGGTCATAGAGAAGTGGCGCCCGGAGAGGCGTGTACTCATCTCCTGCCTGAGGAGTGTTGATACCGAACCGGTAAGGATACACTTGATGCTGCTCTTTGTATCATACAATGTCTTTATGGCGGGAGCCCAGTACGAGTAGTTCTGGATCTCATCAATACAGAGATAGAGGCGTTGTACCTTTCCATGGCGTGTGAGATGTCCTTCAACAACAGAGCTGAGGAGGGTTGGATCATCTGCCATTGAGAGGAAGAGGGGTTCGTCAAGATTGATGTAGAGGATCGCCTTCCTTTCGACACCCTGATCAAGGAGAGATCGGATTATCTGATAGACGAGGGTCGACTTTCCGGTTCTTCGTGCACCAACGATTAAAAGAACCTCCCGTATTGACAGGTACCGCTCGATCTGGGGGAATCTGGAGAGCCGGTCGACTCCTGTTTCAAACTCTCCTGAAGACCACCAGGGATTCTGGCTCTCCAGTGCGATCTCTATTCTCTCATCCATCTATCGATTATAGTGGATGATATATGATAAAACTGTCGACTATGATTGATGATTTTTGGGGGTGGTGGGATTGCTCCAGTTTTCACCTCCCTGCAAATTTTACCGGGAATTACTGCTACTATCGCCAGATCCAACAATCGGCAAGTTATAGGCTGGCTTCTTCGGTGAACCGGTGATTCTGTTATTGTATGTCACGTATGTCCCACAATCTGATTTGTGGGACATATTATTCTGTTCACGTCCCACAAAAGCCTTTGTGGATCGTAGGTGGCCCACAACATATCCCGGCGGCCTGGTTTTTCGAAATGATCCGGTGGCTGAAAAAGGTATCAGGGATAAGAACGGTTTCGTTCTGTAACATATGCTGGTTCGGTAATCGTGACTGCTATTATCCTCTCCTACAGTCTGTCTCCTTCTGTTATGGCAATCAGACGGGGGAAGAGATAGGTTGTAGCACGGCGCCCGCTTCCTTCAGCCAGGATGGTAATGATCTCCTCTTCACGGAGTTGTTGAAGTATCCGATTCGCTGTTTTCTTTGGGATTCCTGTTTGGTCGTAAAATTCAGATGGAGTGAAGATTGGTGTTCTGAAGAGGGCATCGATTGCGGCAACGGCATACTGCGATCGTGTTATCTCTGGAATTGTCTGTTTCATCTCATTATGGAGATCCAGAATTGTCCTTGCTTTTCTGCCGTTGGTTTCCGCCTGCTCCTCAATGGCATGGAGAAAGAATGCAATCCATCCGTTCCAGTCCCGATCCCGTGAAATGGCAAGGAGCCGTTCGTAATAGAGTGGTCTGTTCCTCTCAAGATAGTCACTGATATAGAACATGGGGCTTCCTATCAGTGCTTTTTTGTACAGAATCAGCGGGACAAGCATTCGGCCTATACGTCCGTTTCCATCGGAGAATGGGTGAATAAGTTCAAATTGTGCTTTGAGTATTGATAACTGGACAAGAACATCCTTCTCCTCAGAGTTCAGGTAGCTTTCCCAGTCTGCAAGCACTTTTAACACACTATCTGGTGAGGGCGGGACAAAGATTGCATGCTCAATATCTGCATCCCGCCCGATAAAATTCTGGATTGAGCGGATGCATCCTGGTTCACGGTTCATACCGCGGCTGCCTGTCAGGAGAATCCTGTGCAGATTGCAGATAAGTGGTATGTCCAGACTTTGGGATTTAAGGGCGTCAACCGCTGTACGAAGTGCTTCCCGATAATTGATGATCTCCTGGATGTCAGCAAGGCTTGCATCGCTGATCGGATCTTTTGGGTTTGCCTCAAACTTCATGACATCCTTAAGCGATGCCTGTGTGCCCTCGATTCGCGATGAGATCACTGCTTCCTGTGTCAGGAGTGGGGAGAGGAGGAGTTCGGGGTTTGGGATTGCATTGAGAATCCCGTCGTACCGGGCAAGAGCACGGTTTGCTGATGCTATCTGCGGGATATGGCTCTCCCAGTTGATTGTATTCGGGGGCAATTCTTCGGGGATATAAGGCTTTACTGTCATCATCTCATGGGATTATATATAACAGTCCGGGCACGGGTGGTGATCCAGGTCGTCATTCGCCGGACTTTGTATTCTATGGTACTGAAGATACTTGCTAAATGGTTGTTGAAAACCTTTATGTTTTTGCTGTAATCAAAGGAATGGTCTCACCTACTCCTGCTTCCCCTCCCTCACCTCCTCCTCACTGTAAACAGTACAACTGCCAGAAGAGCAGCTATGGTTGCATAGATGAGCGGGCTCTTTTCAGGCTCAGGTGCAGGTGTCGGGATCTCCGGCTCGTCTATGGCTGGTATTGGTGCCGGGGGTACTACAGCCGGTTCTTCTGCCGGCGGCTTCCCCTCGAGCACAGTGATGGTTGTGGTGGCCGCCTGATCTGTCTTCAGCGACGTAACCTTGATCGTGTACTCATCAGGGAGGAACGCAGCCGGGTCGACCTCAAAGAAGAACCTCTGTGAGAAGGCGTCGCCCGGAACCACCTTTGCTATCCCGGAGGCTCCTGAGAAGGGCTCCGGTTTTGTCTTGCTGGTGTGTCCAAATGCTGATGATACGACCTCGACGAGGAGATCATTTCCAACAGCCAGGTTCGTTCTTCCCGTGATCATAAACCTCTCTGCGGTATATATGGTATCAATCGGGTCGATTTCGATCCGGGGATCTTCAATGAGAAACGTCCATCTCATGTAGGTATCGTCGATATTCTGGTTGTCCAGAAGGCGAATGAGGGCTTCTGCTGCATTGGATCCCTGGAGGCGGCCGGCCCCTTCTGATATGAAGACATCCGCACCCAATGTTGCCACACTCCCTCTCATCCGCACATAGGTTGTACCGGCAGTCGTGGTTGTATCCTCGATCACATCGAACCGGTTATTTGCCATCGGGTGCTGGACGACGACGAAATACTGCCCCGATGCCATCTGATTTGTCCGCGTGCCGGTGAGCTCGTATGAGAAGCTTCCATCAGTTTCGACCTGCTGCGTATCCCGGAGGTAGTAGTTGTGCCCGAATATCCAGACTGCAACACCCGCACTGGGGCTTCCGTACGCATGCCCTTCGATGAAGACGCTATCGCCTTTTGCTGTTGTATGGAGTGATCCCGACACTGAGGCGGCGGCTATTGCAGGTATTCCCAGGATCGCAATCAGCAGGATCAGGGCGAGAACCGATCGTTCTTTCCAGCTTTTCTGTTTCATGGTAATCTCCTCTATCGTTCTCTTTTATTTTCATTCTCATTCTGGTCTTGTATCAACGATTCCAATGACGGCAGATTCCAAATAGTTTCTTCTGCCCACCATCTGCCAGTGCGTCTGGTTAAATGGCCGAGGGAATTGAACATATGGTATCATCAGTATTATCAGGCGGCAGTAAAAACTGAGATCTGCGGAGGCGTATACATATCAACCCGAAAGTGCTTCAGAGAAAGATCGAACGGGCAGAGATTGCCCTGAATACCGGAAAATATCAAGAGGCTCTTCGTACCTATGATGAAATCCTGAAGAAGAGGCCGGATCATGCCGGATTCTGGATGAAGCGTGCGGCCGCCCTCGTCTGCCTCGAACGTGATCAGGAGGCGATCGAGTCGTTTGATCGCTCAATTGCGATACACCCGCTTGATGCCGCTGCCTGGATCAACCGTGGTCTGCTCCTGCATGAGATGGGCAGGGATGAGGAGGCGGCTGCCTCACTTGCGAAGGCAGAGGAGATCGATCCGGATAATCCTGCCCTTCGTAATGCACGGGAACGGCTGAAGAAACCAGTTATCTCTTCAGTTTCTGCACCAAAAACCGATCAGGATCCACGGAATTCAAAGAGAGAATTCCTTCTCTGGTGTGATTCCCTGAAACAAGCAAGGCGGTTCGATGAGGCACTCAGGGCGGCAGAGGAGGGTCGGAAGAGATGGCCAGGCGATCTGAATTTCCAGAATGCCATGGGTGCGGCGCTGGTGGAGCTGGGGCGGCCAGAAGAAGCCCTCCCTCTTTTTGAGCAAACTCTCTCACTCGATCCAGATAGCGGGTATGCCTGGCATTTTCATGGACGGGCTCTGATGGACTCTCACAAGTATGTCGAAGCGCTTGAATCCTTTGAAAATGCCCTCAAATATAATCCTGAAAATGCAAATACGTGGTTCTATCGAAGTATTGCCCTTCACACTCTTGGGCAGATACAGGAGGCAGAAACCTCAATGAAAGAGGCGGCAAGGCTTGATCCGGTAAATGTCGGGTTGACTGCCTTACGGTATCTGGCTCTCCTCTCAGATCTGCTCAGAAGAACATGATCTTCCTCTTCACCTGACGATGGCTCCCCCGGCCCTCTGCCAGGCGGAGATCCCTCCTCCAAGATTATAGACCTTGGTGAAACCAAGATCTCCCATTATTTTGAGAGCAGATTCTCCCCGTACGCCTGCTGCACAGTAGATGAGATACGATCCATCCCGATCGAGCCTCCCCGCCTCATCAGCAAATGATGAGGAGATATCGATATTCACTGCGCCGGGGATATGCCCGGCAGCATACTCATCAGCTCTTCTGACATCGATGATTGTAAGTGTGGGATCTGATCCAATCAGGAGGATCGCCTCACTTGCAGTAATCGTCTGCAGTGTTGGAACCGGATCATTCTCTACGGATTCCCCCGGAGCAGTACATCCGGATACTGCAAGTAGCATGAGAAGAATGACTCCTGCCGAAAAAACCGCTTTTCGCATAGCTCTCTATTGTCTCACCCGAATATCTGTTTTTGCTGCCGGGGTGTTGGTACTTGGAATCCAATCAAGCCTGTTCTGCATCTCTTACATTCCTCAATGAGCCGAAGAATGTCCGTGCTGAATGCGGATCATCTGTTACTATCCCGTCAACTCCGATTTTGGAGGCTTCTTCGAACTCCTTTTCAGAATTGAGGGTCCATAGAAAGGTTCTGAGATTAGCGTTCCCTGCTGCCCCGACCAGCTCCTCTGTCACATCAATAAACCGCAGAAGGATATATGATGCCGGGATCGATGCCGCCACCCGGACCAAATCAGCACCGGGAGACCGGAAGATGTACCCGATTTCGGCATCAGGGAGCAGGGGAGCGATCCGGCGGAGGCAGTCTGCATCAAATGAGGCGACCAGCACCTTCGAAAGCCCCGCTTCCCGAATCATCGCAGCAACCTGATCTTCGTATCCCCCCTCCTTCAGCTCGATCACAAGCCCGCATTCACCAAGATCAAGGGCGAGCACCTCTGCGAGTGTCGGGATCGGCTCGTCCTCCCCGGCATCCAGTGCCTTCAGCTCAGCGAGGGTATAATCCCGGACAAAACCGGATCCGTCTGTTGTCCGGTCAAGGGTTGGATCGTGGATTACAACCAAAATACCATCCCGGCTGATCCGTACATCCACCTCGACATAGTCTGCCCACCTGCTCCCCTCCCTGAGGGCAGCGATGGTATTCTCAGGACGGGTGGCACGGGCACCCCGATGGCCGATGATGAACATCTGTCTCACCCCATCCTCACAATCGCTCCCCTGTTCCTCGCGGAGACCTCCTCAACAGTGCCGCCAATCCCTTCAAGTGCACGCCGGGCGGCCTCCGCAACCTGTGTATCGCCCCTGTCGATGATCGCATAGACTGTCGGTCCAAATGAGGAGAGGCCCGCCCCGTATGCCCCTGCCTCACAGAGCAGGGCGGGGAGGTTCCGGAGGTTCTCCGGCTGGAGTGATGCTTCCACCCGTTTGAAACCGATCTCCTGCATCCGGTTCACCGCCGCCCCAAACCGCCTGATATCCCCCTCGACAACAGAGGGGAGCATCTGCATCATCACGAGATGGCAGATCTCCTGCACTTCGGCAAGCGGCACCGGGCAGTATTCAGAGAAGATATCCACCTCGGCATCCTCCGAGGCGCCGGGCTCTGTCTCCGGCGTGACAAGCAGGATTCCCCAGTCTTCGGGGAATGGATGCCGGAATATGACCGGCGCCGGTTTCACCCCGCGTGAGGCAGATGAAGGCTTAAAAACAGTCTTCTCCTGATCCGGTCCGAACCTGTGGCCCCCGTCGATGATGATTCCCCCGTCATCAAAAGCGGCCGTTCCAATGCCGGATGTCCCTCCACGGCCGGTTATCCGGGCAAGATCCAGTGCTGTTGCCTCTCTTCCGAAGAGCTCTGCCACCGCCTTTCCTGCTGCAAGTGCAATCTGTGTTCCGCTCCCAAGCCCCGAGTGGCGGGGGAGGAGGGTATGGAGGATGATTGTGGCACCGCCGGTGAGCCCGAAGTGTTCGATCACAGCAGCTGCTGCCTCTGCCGCACGCCGCCTGCTCTCCTCATCCCCTCCATGCACCGAAATCCGGCCGGCAGCACGCGCCTCGATGAGGAGATGCGGCCGGTCAAGGGTGATCCCGACTCCCCCGTCAACGCGGCCGATGCTCCCGTTTAAGTCAATCAAGCCGATATGAAGGCGGGATGGGGTATCCACGATGACCCGCTTTGTATCTGAGAATGTACCTGACGAAAAGATCTCGGTGATCACCATGAGGGGCTCGTCTTTGTGGATGATCCGATACCGCCGGGCAAAGAGCGGCTCACCCGGAAGAATGCCGAAGACTGCGGCGAGATGCTCGTCTGCCGGATATGAATCGATCGTCAGGATCTCGCGGCGGGATTCTATTTTATGTTTTTTGAGGATGATTCCGATCGGAATATCGGCCTTCATCATATCAGCTCTCATCTCAGGAGCAAGCCGGTTGATCGGGGTGTATGAGATGGCATAGATGAGCGGCCGCCCTTCCTCACCAATACCGAGATCGACTATCCGGTGGTTCACCGGGTCATCCGGAGAGATATCAAGCAGTTCTGCAACCTCATGATCTGCGGGGAGGACCTCCTGAAGCCGGGTCTTCACCCCCACATTCGACTCGGTTGCAAGCGAGAGGAGATGGGTGACTGACCCGTCCGTTCCAAGGAGTACTTTCTGGAAGGGAGACAAATCCCCGGTATAAACCTCGATCTCACCGATACGAAGAGCGATCTCGGTTGCGCCAAGCGGGTGGATCTCATGACCGGTATTCATTATGATGAGGTACTGATCCTGAGGTTCTTACCTCTATTGATCCAAAAATCCCAAACCATAACCACGATCAGATGCACACTACTCTGTATGCAGTATTCGGAAGGCACAGTTGGCCGGGTCTTCTTCCTCCGTTTTGATGATGGCGAGGATCTGATCGAATCGGTCCGTTCATTTGTACAGGAGCAGCAGATCAGCCACGGCGTTATCTCCTTTCTTGGAGCGCTCAATTCTGCAGGGCTGGTAACCGGCCCTGAGGAGGCGGTGATCCCCCCGGTGCCGCATAGGGAGCAGATTGAAGGTGGCTGGGAGTGCCTCGGCACCGCCACCATCTATCCGGGTGAGGAAGGCCCCTCCCTCCATCTCCACGCAGCTGCCGGACGGGGCCGTGATGCAGTCTGCGGGTGTCTCAGAACCGACTGCCGTGTCTATCTTGTGGTTGAGGCGGTCATCTGGGAGGCTCTTGGAATTGAGGGAAAGCGCCTCCATGACCCCCGGATCGGGGCGGCGCTTCCGGTGCTGGCAAACCGCCTGTAGTTTGTAATCAGGATCTTCGGTTTTCCTATAAAAACCGAATACTTTTCTGTATTCTCCTCTCTTTTCGAATCTTCTTCGACTCGGGGTTATCCCTACCAAACAACAGAACAAACTGGTAATGAGTTCACCAGATCACTCACCAGTTACCCTTGACACGGTCATATCCGGAGATAAGGCACGGATTGTGAGTGTCAAAGCGAAGGGGCATCTCAGAAAGCGGCTGTTAGAGATGGGCATCATTCCGGGTGCCATCATCGAGTCGATCCGGGTTGCCCCTCTCGGCGATCCGGTTGAGTTCCGGGTCAAAGGCTACAACCTCTCCATCCGGAAAGGGGATGCCGCATGTATCGAAGTTGTGATGGAGGCGGAGTGAGAATGGCATCCTGCCCCCTCTCTCTTCTCTCTCCCGGAACTGCCGGGAAGATTACGGGCGTCCATGCAGGCGAGGTGCAACGCCTTCGCCTCTATGCACTCGGTCTTGTCCCTGGGGCGAATGTAACGGTTGTTACCCGTGACCGTGGATCGATCATCGTCTCTGTCTGCGGCTGCCGGTATGCCCTCTCCCGCGGGATGGCGATGAAAGTCCTGATTGCACCGGAGGTGGCAGCCCGATGAAGAAGACGATCTCGGTTGCCTTAACCGGAAACCCGAATGTCGGGAAGACGACCGTCTTCAATACCTTAACCGGCTCACGCCAGCATGTCGGGAACTGGCCCGGTGTAACCGTCGAGAAGAAGACAGGGAGATGCGAGCATGCAGGCACTTCAATTGAAGTGACCGATCTCCCTGGCACCTACAGCCTCACCGCATACTCGGCAGATGAGGTGATCGCCCGGAATTTCATCACTCAGGATCGCCCGGATGTCGTTGTCCAGGTATTGGATGCTTCAAACCTTGAACGGAACCTCTACCTGACGATGCAGCTTGCCGAACTCGGCCGCCCGGTCATCATCGCCCTGAATATGGTTGATGTGGCGGAGGGGCGGGGCGATACCATCGATGAGAAACGCCTCTCGGAACTCCTTGCAATGTCGGTTGTCCGGACGGTTGGAACAAGCGGAAGGGGGCTTGACGAGCTCCTTGATTCAATCATCAAAATTGCCGCACAAGGCGGGAAGCATACCCATACCATAGGGTATGGAGATGATGCTGAAGCCCATATCTCGGATATCGTCAGGATTCTTGACGATGATCCGGCTCTTGCAGGCGGATATCCGCTCCGCTGGCTTGCTGTCCGGGCAATCGAAGGAGATGCGGATGTTCTGCGGTTAATCAACGGAAGCAGTGTTGCAGATGCGGTAAATGAGAAAATAGAGCAGATTGATCTTGATGAATATGAAGCACTTCTCGCTGATAAGCGGTACGAGGCAATAGGTGCGATCCTCCCGCAGGCATGCACAATCTCTGTCAGGAAGATGACCGGATCGGATATGATCGATCGTGTCGTCACCAACAAGTACCTCGGCATTCCGATCTTCCTCGCCCTGATGTGGGGGGCATTCCAGCTCACTTTCGCAGTAGCCGAGCCCTTTATGGAGGGAATAGAATATGTCTTCGGCTGGCTCGGTGAAGTGGTTGCAGGTTCAATTGGAAATGAATGGCTTGCCTCCCTCCTTGGAGACGGGGTGATCGGCGGGGTCGGCGGTGTGCTCGTCTTTGTTCCCAATATCTTCATCCTCTTCCTGATCCTTTCGATCCTTGAAGGGAGCGGGTATCTTGCCCGAGCCGCCTTCATCATGGATCGGCTGATGTATGCGATAGGGTTGCCCGGCAAGTCATTCATCCCGATGCTGATGGGTTTTGGATGTAATGTCCCTGCGATCATGTCGACCCGCACGATCGAGGATGAACGTGACCGGCTCATCACCATCCTGGTAAACCCGTTCATCTCCTGTGGTGCCCGTCTTCCTGTGTATATCCTCTTTGCAGGGGTCTTCTTCGGAAGGGATGCAGGAAATGTGATCTTCGGCCTCTATGCTCTTGGTATCCTTGTAGCGATCCTCTCGGCAAAACTCTTCAGGAGCACAGTCCTTCCGGGTGAGTCGTCACCATTCATCATGGAGATGCCCCCGTACCGGATTCCGACTGTGAAGAACGCGATGCTGAATATGTGGGAGAAGGGATCGACCTACCTGAAGAAGGCTGGTGGAATCATTCTTATCGGTTCATTAATTGTCTGGTTCCTCGCTTCATACCCCGCCGGTGTCGGGTATGGAAGCGAGGAGAGTTTCGCCGGGATGATCGGGCATGTACTTGAACCGCTCGTTGCACCGCTTGGCCTTGACTGGAAGATCGCCGTTGCACTCCTCTTCGGCTTCATTGCCAAGGAAATAGTCGTCAGTTCGCTCGGTGTCCTCTATGGGGCAGACGAGGGATCAGCCGCCCTCTCGGATGCACTGCTTGCAGATCCCGCCCTCTCGATGGCAGGAGCCCTTGCGGTGATGGTCTTTGTCCTCCTGTATATGCCCTGTCTGGCAACACTCGCAGTTATTAAAAAAGAGACCGGATCCTGGCGCTGGGCCGGGTTCTCGGTTGTATATGGACTGTTGGTGGCATGGATACTGGCGTTTGTCACCTTCCATCTCGCCGGATACTTCCTCGGAGGTGCATAACGATGTCGGAATACAGGAAACAGTTGTTTGCAGGGTTCCTTGGACTCCTGTATCTTATTGCGGGTGTGGCTGCATTCATAGCCCTGATATCTCCGGAGATAGAAATCTTTGAGCCTCTTGGGATCTCAGGCGATCCGGCGACGGGCTTTGTTTCAGTTGTGATCGGACTCACCCTTATCTTCGGATACCGTGAGCTCTCAAAAGGCATCCATGAGGGTGTTGCATACCTGCATGTCGGGATCGCCCTTGCTCTCGTCTTTGGGTTGATCTGGCTCCTCTCGACTGGTGCTGGGTTTGTCACTATCGCCCTCTTTGAAGGCGAGGAGATCACCTTTGAAATGATTCGGGAAGCGGTTGTACCGCAGCTCTACCTTGCAGTCATTGCCCTTTTTGGGTTCATTGCATGGGGCAGGGAGTTCTCTGCCGGACTCCTGAGGGATTAAATGTTTAAGGATATTCTTTTGAAACTTGCAGAAGGAGGGGTTGCAGTCCCCCTGCTTGCTGCCGATCTTGGCATCTCTCTTGATCAGCTCCGTGAACGGCTCAGGATGATGGAGCATATGGGCTATATCGCCGGGGATATCGCATGCACCCCCGGAGAACCATCCCCTCTCTGTGCCTGTTGCAGCGGGTGCAAATGCAGTTCTCAGGAACTGCCCATGCGTTTTCTCCTGACTGAAAAGGGGCGGCGCCTGATCCGCTCCTAAACCGGGAGCAACAGGTTCCAGGAATAGAGCCAGAGCAGGAAGAAGACTGCCACAGCTCCGATGAACACCCCATCAATCTCCCTCTTCTGCCTGTTTCGGATGATATGGAGGATCAGACATGCCGTCAGCAATGCCGTGACAGCCGGTATGCAGCGTATCGCACCAAATCCGGGCGGGAGACCAAAGAGTATGCCGACTATCCTGATAGTGCCAAAGAAGAGGAGCATGAAGAGGATCGCCGTTCCTGAAACAAGGGCGATCAGGATGTATCCCTGCTTCTGAAGTGGATTAGTCGTTTCAAATGCCCTTTTTCCCCCGATAACGGCCCCGGAGAGGAAGACTCCTGCAAAGAAGAGGAGGAGAAGGTAGTTGAGCTCCGGATCATCAGGCCAGCCTGCCCGCTTCCAGCCAATCGAAGGGATGCTGTCCATGAACATCCAGTTTTCACCTTCTGTTTCTGCGAAGACAAGCTTTTCATAGGTATTCACCCCGATAAAATAGCCCGGCTCCACCTCCTGGTAGACAGAATCTCCGATCCTTATCCTGTCACCATCCGAATGAACCTGTATCGACAGCTGCCCCCGTCCGATGATGAGCAGTATCCTTTCAAATCCGGCAACAGGAGCACGTGAAGAGATGTATGTTCCTGCATTGGCCCTTGTTGATTCCTCCCGGTATGGAAAGGGCTCTTCTTCCTCTGCACGGAGATATGTATCGAGGAAGGTATGCAGAAGCAGAAAGCGTTCTTCTGATCCTCCTGCTCCTGTATAGCAGATAAAGATCCCGAGGTTCTCGTCAGGGACGAGGGCAAGAAGGGTGGACGTTCCGGGAACATCCCCGGCATGCCAGAGAACCCGTCTCTCTCCATGGGAGCGCTCAAAATAGCCTCCCCGGGTGATCCCTGAAAGCCGTTTGTCATGGGAGAAGACTCGGGGATGGGCATCTTCTCCTGCTTCCAGTGCATGGATCATATAGAGCCCCATATCATGCGCAGTCGTATGCATGCCGCCTGCCGGGGGATACCGTGAGTAGGTTGGGATGCCTTCGGTGAGGATGGTACCGGGGGATCTGGCTTCGAGATGATCCGGGAGGGGTTCACGTACTGTTGTTGCCTCCATCCCGTATGGGGTGAGGATCTCCTGCTCGATATATTTCTGATAGGGGGTGCCGCTCACCTCCTCGATCACCGCTCCGGCGAGGAGAGCGCCGATATTCGAGTATGAGGCGATCCTGCCCGGCTCACGAACCCGCACCGGCTGCGTTTTTGTATAGGTTTCCAATGCGGGGAGTATCTCCAGAGGATTCTGTGTGAAGATGCCGACTGCCACTTCATCCAGACCGGATGTATGGGTCATCAGGTGGTTGAGCGTTATTAGTTCGGCATAAGTGTCGGGGATCACTGGTTCTGGCAGGTAACTATTGAGATCCGAATCGAGATCGAGCATCCCCTGTTCTGCCAGCCGGAGTGCCGCCTCCCAGGTGAAGAGTTTTGTGACTGAACCGATCGGAAGGAGCGTGTCCTCAGGATCGAGCGGGTATGTTCCCTCTTCATCTGCGAATCCGTATCCGAGGAGGGCAATGATCTCACCGTCCACAACGACTGCAATAACCGCACCAAAGATACCGGGCTCCTCCAGATCCCTGGCTATGTGGTGGTTGAAGAACTCCTCAAGGCTCTCTTCCTCAAGTGCTGCTGCGATCCCGCATACCCCGGCGAGGAGAATGAGTGAGAGGAGGAGGGTCCGGATCATTGCATCTTCCCGACCGCTTCTTCATGAAAGGCGGCGACTATCCGGATCGATCGCACCATACACGCTCCACTTGTCCTGAGCCATAAAAAAGGGTATGGGTACTCTTGAGAAGCATTATCGATAACAATCGCATATTCTGTATACATGACTGATGTACAGAGTGGACAGAAGGTTCTCCTGAAGACGACGATGGGCGATATCACCATCGAGCTCTTTGATGATATGCCGGTGACAGCCGGGAACTTTGCGAGCCTTGTGAAGAAGGGTTTTTATGATGGGATCGTCTTTCATCGGGTGATTCCCGGATTTATGATCCAGGGCGGCGATCCGAAAGGCACAGGTACCGGCGGGCCCGGATACACCATCAAAGATGAGTTCTCACCAAAGAGGAAGAATCTCCGCGGGACGATTGCCATGGCAAACGCCGGACCGAACACCGGCGGCAGTCAGTTCTTCATCAACCTGGTTGACAACACCTACCTCGACGCAAAACACCCTGTCTTTGGGCAGGTTGTGGACGGGATCGATGTTGTCAATGCCATCGGCAAGACGAAGACCGATGCCAATGACCGTCCAAAGACGGAAGTGAAGATCATCTCGGCAACGCTTGTCTGAATAATCATTCCCTCTCTTTTTTCATCAGCAGGGTGGCGATCCCTGCGATTGCTTCTGTGAGCGGACTATCCTCTCCGGCTGTGAGTTCTGTCAGTTCTTTCTGTCCGGGGAGCCTTTCATCATACGGAAGCCTGAAAACCTCTACAAAAAGGTCTGTATCGCCGAGAATCTCACGAGATCTCCGGAAATCTTCTTCATTCCGAATTTTATTGATGACAAGGAACCGGTTTTGAATGCCAAGTTCGCCTGCGAGTTCGGCGGTCCTGCATGCAGTTCTGAGTGCCTGTGCGGTCGGCTCGGATACTGCGATCAGGTGCGAGAAGCCTCTGCCAAGTCCACGGCCGAAATGCTCAAGTCCGGCCGGGGTGTCCATCAGGATCGCCTCACCATCCTTTACGCGAACCTGCCTCGCGATACTCCTGATGATGGTATTTTCAGGGCAGAGGCAGCCCCCACCGGCAGAGTCCACAGTTCCCATGACGAGGAGGCCGATCCCGTCTGCTCTTCTAATGCCACAGCGTGTGACAATATCCGAGAGATCGGGGTTGAGATTGATGATCCCTTTGGATCCGACCTTCTCCTCAAGATATGCCCTGTTCTTTGTTACCGGTACAATCTCAGCGGAAGAGAATCCGAGTGAATATGCGAGATCTTCCTGTGGATCGGAATCGATCGCAAGCACTGAGAAGCCTCTTCGTCTCAGTTCACCTGCAAGGAGGGCGGTAAAGGTGGTCTTCCCGACACCCCCTTTTCCGGTGACAATCACCCGGAGACCGGATAACGGCCCCTGAATTTTCCGTCTTCCCAGCTGAGCCGTCTGTTTCATCTCAGATGCCAAGCGCCTTCCTCTTCTCTTCGATATGCGTGATGATCAGTTCTGCTGCCTTCAATGGATCGGGCTCGACCGCAAACTTCGCATGTATGATGCCCTCCAGCCCGTTTGTGAGGAGATCGACAACCGCGGGGCTTCCGCTGATATTGGGCATCGGTCCGAGCACGGTGTAGACGCCGGATGCCACGAAGTAGGATCCGATCGCGACTGCTTTTGGCGAATACCATTCGGGTGCAGCACCTGCGACCGGGAGCTGGTGGATGCCGACACCGAGGGTATTTGCAAGAGCTGCCAGAAGGACAAGGATTCGTGAGCAGTCCACGCAGGATCCCATGTGGAGCACCGGCGGGATACCAACGGCTTTGCAGATCCCTTTCAGCCCGTCCCCTGCAAGGAAACAGGCATCGGGTGTGAGAAGGCCTGCTTTTCCTGATGCAACAGCCGCACATCCGGTCTCGACACAGAGGATATCATGCTTGATCAACTCCTTTGCCAGGGTTACATGGCCATAATCATGCTTGATCTTTGGGTTATTGCATCCGACGATCCCAACAGCGCCCCGGATCTTTCCGCTTGCAATCGCGTCAACAAGCGGCTGAAGGGTTCCCCCGAGTGCCGCTGTGATCGCCTCCACAGAGAAGCCTGCTGTTACTGCAACAGGTTTTCCGGGTATGAAGATCTTCTCCGGCTCCCTGTTTTTGAAGTTCTCAACTGCTGTTCTGACAATTGTTTCAGCCGCTCCGGTGGCATTCTCAGGTGAGAACTCGACATAATAGGATCCGGGTATCTTTGCTTTTGGGCTTGTTGAGATGATCTTGGTATGGAAGCAGCTTGCTGTTCGCGGAAGTGACGGGAAGATGCACTGGTAATCGACGATCATCGCATCGAGCGCACCTGTTGCGATCACAAGCTCCTGGTTGAAGTGGTTGCCTGCCATCGGGATACCGCGCCGCATCAACAGTTCGTTGCCGGTACAGCAGAGGCCGATGAGGTTGATGCCGTCTGCTCCGTTCTTCTTTGCCAGTGCCAGCATTGCCTCGCTCTCTGCAGCCTCAACGATCACCTCCGATAACATCGGATTATGTCCGTGGAGTGTGATATTCACCTGATCCTCTTTGAGGACGCCGAGATTCATCATCGACTCAACCGGTGTCGGGGTGCCAAAGAGGATGTCGGATACCTCTGTGCCCATCATCGATCCACCCCATCCGTCTCCAAGTGATGCCCTGAGTCCATGGAGGAGCATCGTGGGGTAGTGTGCCCCGACCCCCATATGGACGCGGTGCATCGCCTCAACAATCTCCCGGTCAATACCACGCGGTAGGATGCCAGCCTGCTCCCAGATGGCATACGTTGCATCCGGGGCTCTCCGGCAGAGTTCGATCTCGCCCTTGATCGTCCCGAACTCCTCAAGGAAAGCAAGAGCAAGATCGTGTGCCACCTCGATTGCCGCACGGTCAGTCGGGATATTATACTCTTCTGCAATGGCAAACAGCTTTTCAGTGTCTTTAATAGAATAGCCGCTGCTTTCCCCTTTCCCTACCAGCAATAGTGTCTCTACAATCTCCCTCCCGTGATCGGAATGGGATGCAGCCCCGGTTGCACACATGTCGAGCAGGTTCCGGGCAACAATCAGATCGGCATCTGCCCCGCAGACGCCCCGGACGCGGTTCCGCTCAGGGATGATCCGGCATGGCCCCATCGTGCACCGGCTACAGGAGAGGCCGGTTGCACACCATTTACAGTGTGGCTCCTGCATCTCGCTCCTGTCCCAGACGGTCTCGATACCTTCTTTCAGGCAGTGCTCAATCGTCTTCTTGGCCAGCTCATCGATCGTCCGCTCCTCCACCTTCTCGTGAATCACTTTTGGGTTCATGAGCGACATCTTCGCCCTATCAAGTTCGCAGGTTTCAATCCTTTCACCTACAAGCTGCGGCTTTGGCTTTTTTGTTCCATCAGACATATTCATCCACTCCAAAATGATGAGATGCACCTTCTTCATCTCATAGCGATGAAAGAGCGCATGGGCTCTTATAGATAACGGTATGAGGCGAGGGCGACGTGTGAAAGATCTGTACCTTGTATGTATGATACAGAAAGAGGAGATCCTAAAACAGATGAATTGTATAAAAAGGTGATTCAGGCCAGGGCCGGGACTCGAACCCGGGTCAAAGGATCCACAGTCCTATAGGATGTCCAGCTACCCTACCCTAGCATAAATGCTCATTATAATTGATGGTAAACATTATTTAACCTAACGGATTGCCCCCTGCTGGTCTCTCATACCGGATTTATAAAGAAGGGTTCTCAAAAGAATATTAATACTCCGAATGCGTTATAGACTATCACTTTTCCGGGTTATCCGGTATATAACGGCTTTTCGGAGGGAGATGGAGAAATGGCAAAGAAGAATATCAGAACGCCGATCGTCTGTGTACTCGGCCATGTCGACCACGGCAAGACATCGCTTCTGGATAAGATCCGGGGCTCCCAGGTTGTGGATTCGGAAGCCGGAGCCATCACCCAGCATATCGGGGCAACGCTGATACCGATTGAATCAATACGCGAGATGAGCGGGGTTTCGGCTGCAACCGAGATCAATATCCCCGGTCTCCTCTTCATTGATACTCCCGGCCACCGCGCCTTCACCACCCTTCGGGCGCGGGGCGGGGCACTTGCGGAGATTGCCATCCTTGTTATTGATATCAACGAGGGGTTCAAGCAGCAGACCCAGGAAGCACTCCAGATCCTGAAAAACTGCAAGACTCCGTTTGTCATTGCGGCAACGAAGGTGGACCGGATACCGGGATGGCGTGTCCACGAGAATGAACCCTTCCAGAAGACATTTGCCAAACAGAATGAACGGGTGCAGGGCATTCTCGAAACCCGCCTGTATGAGCTTGTCGGGACGCTCTCGGATCTTGGGTTCAATTCGGAACGCTACGATCGTGTCAGGGATTTTGCACGCAATATTGCCATTGTTCCGTCTTCGGGGATCACAGGCGAGGGTGTGCCGGATCTCCTGATGGTGATGATCGGTCTTGCCCAGCGGTACCTCACCGAGTCACTCAGGATCACAGCTGATGGTCCCGGACAGGGAACTGTGCTTGAAGTGAAGGAAGAGCGGGGTCTTGGGATGACCCTTGACCTGATCCTCTATGATGGTACCCTCTCAGTCGGTGATGAGATTGCTGTTGCCGGATCAAACGGGTGTATCGTCACAAAGATCCGCTCACTCCTCAAGCCAAGGCCGATGAAGGAGATCTTAATCGAGGATCGGTTCGAACGGGTGAAGTCCGTGACCGCGGCAGCCGGAATCAAGCTCTCTGCCCCAAATCTTGATGATGTGATCTCGGGATCGCCCCTCAGGGTAGTGAAAGGGAACCGCCAGGAGGTGATCGATGCAATCGATGCAGAGATGCAGGATGCAAACATCTCCCTATCGGGCATTGGGATCAGTATCAAAGCCGATACGATCGGGGCGCTTGAAGCACTCTCAAAGGAACTGGAGGCAAAGGAGATCGGGATCATGCGTGCCGATGTGGGTCCTGTCAGCAGGCATGATATCATCGAGCTTGAGACGATGCGCGATCCTCTCCATAAGGTGATCCTCTGCTTCAATACCGATATCCTTCCTGATGTCTCCGAGATGCTGAAGGATAGCCGGTATTCAGATATCGTCGTCTTCTCCGGGGATATCATCTACCGGGTTATTGATGACTATATTGAATGGCGCGATGAGCAGATCAGGCGCCAGAAGGCCCGGCAGTTTGAGGCCGTGGTCATGCCTGCAAAGTTCCAGCTCCTCCCCAACTGTGTCTTCAGGCAGAGCGGGCCTGCTGTTGTCGGGGTACGGATTCTCGCCGGACTTCTCAGGCCGAAGGTTGACCTTATGGCACCTGACGGCCGCACTGTCGGGTCGATAAAGATGATGCAGGATAAAGGTGAAACCGTCACCGAGGCGACAGAAGGAATGGAGATTGCCGTCTCTATAGATGGCCCGACGGTTGGCAGGCAGATCAATGTCGGGGATACACTCTATGTCCAGATCCCTGAACGGCATGTGAAGGTGCTTGAGACCGAGATGCTCTCTCATATTAATATCAGTTCCCAGGAAGCCCTCTCTGAGTATGTAATGATCAGGAGGAAGGAGAATCCGTTCTGGGGTAAGTAGTATAAACCCGGACACTCAAACAATATGGGTACTTCGGTTTCGAAATAGAACGAGGAGTTGTTTCAATACATGGTTGATTTAAAAATTGTTGTATCAGATCCACAGACCGGCCGCTCCTACAATACTGTAGCTGGTGGAGGTGCTGCTGGTGCCTTTATCGGAAAGGCAATTTCGTCCCAGATAGACGGTAGCACAATCGGTCTTGCCGGGTATCGCGTTGAGATCACCGGAGGCAGTGACAAAACCGGAATTCCCGCACGCAAGGGGCTTCCAGGATCCTCCCGCCGCCATCTCCTCATTGGAGGCGGTGTTGGTTTTAATCCAACTAAGAAGGGTCAGCGGAGACGAAAGACCGTCCGCGGATCAGAGATCACACAGGACTTTGTCCAGGTCAATGTGAAGGTCGTCGAATACGGAACTACTCCTCTTGCTGACATCTTTAAACCAAAAGAAGAGAAGGCTGAAGAGTAAGCCTCCTCTCTATTCTGTTTTTTCCGGTGATTTTTCGATGAGCTGATCGGTGAGTTCGGCTCTGTACTTCCCAAAAGGTACGTTGTATCTCCGGGCAAGGATCACGACTGCGGCTTCCGGCATCAGGTTGCCATGGAACGAATCTGAAATGATCCTGTTCATCTCGGCGTAGATAGATTTCGTATCGGCTCCTGCCTTCTGTGCAATCTCAGCAACGAGCCGTTCAACCGGATCATGTTTTTCAAGCACCTCTGCTGAGGGCTTGAACCCAAGCGGGATCTCCACTTCGGCGGGATCGAATGCCGGAACCCATGCACCCTCCACGAGGGTGATCAGGCCCTCGTCGCGTGCCCGTTCAAGAAGGAGCGCAGCCTGATCCTTATTCATCCATTTGCGGTCAATTGAGATGTAATAGATGAACTCAATCTTTTGAAGCCGCTCTTTTCTCAGATGCCTGAAGGCTGCTGCCACGACTGTTTTGAGGCTCAACTGAGTGCACCTTTCAGCAGGTTCTTCAGATCCAGTGAGTCGATCTCGCCTGATCTCCCCTCATGGACGATGAAGCATTCAATCCTGCCTCCTTTGTCATCAATTCTGAGGAGGAACGTATAGTCTGCCGCGGGATACCGCCCGTCACCTTTTAAGAGGGTGTCTCTGACCCTGAATGTGAAGTCTGCACGCTCACTGATTCCTCTCAGAAACTCGTTGTCTGTTCTGACAGGTTCAAACCCTGTCTTCTCTGAGGCGATCTCAACTTTGATCTCACGTTTGAAGAGGCCAAGATCCGTCCTGAAATTTGTCTGTTTTCCGTCCATACTACATATTGACGAGACTGCACGGGAGAACGGAACATCGTGATCGAAGGCGAGATCACAACGGTTTGGAAACTGGTAGGAGATACGACGCATAATACTCGTATATGGGATGATACATAGCTTAAACTCTCTGCCTCGATATCCGATGCGCCTTCACCGGATACCTGATCTGTTCACTCTGGGGAAGTTACTCTGTCTGGCTGTCGCTCTCTTGAAAAAATGAAAAAAGGGTTTTATTGGTTTATTCGATCAAAACGGCGTTGACGGTGCCGTCCTGGCTTGGGCGGGAGATGATCTGGGCGCGCCCGATCTCTGTCTTTATGATCGCGCCTTTCGTGAGAAGATTTCTCCGGACATAGTTCGGGTTTGCGGTATTTGACTCAACCTTCTCAATGGCGACCTTCTTTGTAATTCCTGTCTTTCTGTCTGAGACAGAAGCGAATTCTGCACGGAGTGCCCGTACCTTGCTGTTGCCGCCACGGGTGCGGATGATGCGGATGCGGGTGGTTCCGACGACGGTGTCTGCCGGAGATCTTCCGATCTCAAAACGCTTCTTACCTTGTGCGGAATGGTAACGTCCGCCAGATGGTTTTCGAACTGATCTTCCTTGCCAGAGCATTGATTCTCCTCGTATCTGATAGTATCTCGCGTATGGGTTTTCCCAAGTGGAGTTCTCTATATATCACTTTACGAGATATTTAAGTTTGGGTTCTTCTGTGACCGGCTATTCAGCAAGGATGGCATCGAGGAGTGCCTCCGTACCATCGCCGGTCTTCAGGTTTGTCCGGAATATTGGCATTTCCGGGTTGTATTTTCGGATGTCCGCTTCCATCCTATCAAGGTTGGATCCCACAAGCGGCGCAAGATCGACTTTGTTGATGACTGCTATGTCGCCACCCCGAAACATCATCGGATGCTTGTTGACGACATCATCGCCTTCTGTTGAGCTGATGACGATGATCCTCTTCTCTGCACCGAGCTGGAAGTCTGTCGGGCAGACCATGTTCCCCACATTCTCGATGAAGAGGATGTCGATATCGTCAAGGGGGAGATGTTGAAGGCCATGTTCGACAAGATGCGCGTCAAGATGGCATTCTTTTCCGGTATTTGCATTATATGCCGGGATGCCGGTCTTCACAATCCGCTGAAAATCGTCATCGCCATAGACATCGCCTGCAATGGCTCCCGGCGAGAGTCCACGCGCACGCAGAAGCGGCACCAGCTTCTCAATGAGCGCGGTCTTTCCGGAGCCAATGGCTCCGAGGAGATCAAAGGCCCTGATGCCGTGGTCTTTGAGGTGGCGTGCATTTGCCCCGGCAAGACGGGTATTCCCATCAAAAATATCTTTCTCCATATGGATGTCGATATGATGCATAGAGGTACTTGGCGTGATCTGTTTATAGGTTCATCGCGAATCTAGTAGGTATGGGAACGCGCCGGATCCTGTACCCCTGTTACTTCAACCACTCCCTGACACGTGCCGAAGGGAGAAGAGTTGATCGTGAGCATGCACTGAAGTCTCCAAAAATCCAGGATATTGAGCGTGCAGCCCGGAGAACTGGTGCCACCAATGTTGTGATTGAGCCAAATTCCCACCCTGCACACTGGTTCAGGAGAGAAGGCCGTGTTGTCCTTGAGTGGAAAGGGAGCAAGGAATCGCTGATCAAAAAGGTTGCACAAAAAATGGTGGAGAAATCATGATCGGCATGTACGATTTCCATTGCCACAGCACCCTCTCTGACGGCGATATGCTTCCCATCGAGATGGTCCGGAGGATGGCGGTTCTTGGCTATTCAACTGTTGCCATCTCGGATCACGTCGATGCGACCAACCTTCTGGAGGTGATCGGTGCTGTCAACCGCCTGAAGAAGTCTGCGTCGCTCTTTGATGTCAATCTCCTCTGTGGTGTTGAGATCACCCATGTGCCTCCGGAAGAGATCACGGGAATTGCGCGTGAGGCAAAGGAGATGGGGGCAGATGTCGTTCTTGTGCATGGTGAGACGGTCGTCGAGCCGGTGGCTCCGGGAACAAATCACGCAGCGGTCTCCTGCCCGGATGTTGATATTCTTGCACATCCCGGCCTGATCTCTCGTGAAGATGCACAGATTGCAGCAGATCACGGGGTATATCTTGAGATCACGTCAAGGAACGGGCATAACAGGACAAATGGCCATGTCGTTATGGTTGGACGCGAGCTCGGCTGCGAACTGATCGTACAGTCTGATGCCCATGAGCCGCGTGATCTCCTCAATAAGGAAAGCAGGTGGCTTGTCGCCCGTGGTGCGGGTCTTACCGAAGAGGAGGCTCTCCGGGTGCTCAGCCCCGAGAGAAGTATATTCCACCGCTTCTGACTTTTATAGGTTGTCGATACTTTTATATATGGCAAACAACCAATATATAATTATATAAAGTTTCCGAATTGTATTCGGATCTTCCATTTGAGGCTGAAACTTGAAATTTGCAGGTCGGATACACCGTAATTGTAGTGATCGTCTTCTGGTTGCCACGTGTGATGCGGGCCAGCTGCCTCCGCTCTTCTGTGATGTGGTGGACAGCCGTATGAAACCGGTAGGGCGGATCGTTGATTTATTTGGAAATATTGCTGCTCCCTATGCGACGATCGTATGCAGGAACGATTGCCGTGTCTTGGAAGGGGAGAAGCTCTTTGTGAAGGAGAAGGTGAACAAATGCAGGAGATAGAGAAGTTAAAACAGCTAAAATCCGAGAGAGAAGCACAGAAATTACGCCAGAAAGAGGTGGTTGTCGAGAAGCAGAAGCACGAGGAGCATATCCAGACTGTCTGCCCCGAGTGTGGAGGCAGGCAGCTCATCCACGATTATGAGCGGGCCGAACTCGTCTGCCAGGGATGCGGGCTTGTGCTTGATGACGACTTCATTGACCGCGGTCCCGAATGGCGTGCATTTGACCACGACCAGCGGATGAAGCGTTCCCGTGTCGGTGCACCGATGACCTTTACCATCCACGACAAGGGTCTCTCGACGATGATCGACTGGAGGAACCGTGACAGCTATGGCCGTGCCATCTCCTCGAAGAACCGTGCACAGCTGTACCGTCTCAGGAAGTGGCAGCGGCGTATCCGTGTCTCGAATGCAACCGAGCGGAACCTCGCATTCGCCCTCTCCGAACTTGACAGGATGGCATCTGCCCTCGGTCTTCCACGAAACGTCCGTGAAACCGCAGCGGTCGTCTACCGTGATGCTGTTGACAAGAACCTGATCCGTGGCCGTTCAATAGAAGGTGTTGCAGCAGCAGCCCTCTATGCAGCCTGCCGCCAGTGCAGTGTGCCGCGTACCCTTGACGAGATTGCCGAGGTATCCCGTGTATCGAGGAAAGAGATCGGCAGGACATACCGGTTCATCTCCCGTGAACTCGGCCTCAAGCTCCTCCCCACCTCCCCGATCGACTATGTGCCGAGATTCTGCTCGGGCCTGACCCTGAAGGGTGAGGTGCAGAGCCGTGCCGTTGAGATCCTCAGGCAGGCAGGAGAGCGTGAACTGACGAGCGGACGGGGGCCGACCGGTGTTGCGGCTGCCGCCATCTATATCAGCTCGATCCTCTCGGGCGAGCGGCGGACCCAGCGTGAGGTTGCCGAGGTTGCGGGCGTCACCGAGGTCACGATTCGGAACAGATATAAGGAACTGGCAGAGAAGTTAGATATAGAGATAATTCTCTAATCTTTTTGCCAGGGGCTCGTAGATCAGGGGTAGATCGCTATGTTCGCAACGTAGAGGCCGCGGGTTCAAATCCCGCCGGGTCCATTCGTTTTCTCTCTTTATTTTTTAAAAATGGGTTTTCAATCGCTCTTTTTCTTCCAGTTACCTGTTTCTTCGTCTTTCTCATATTTGTTCTTTACAGCAGCCCAGGCAACCCGATGCGCAGTTTCTTCACGGGATGCATCATTCCGCCTTTTCTCAGGGTCGCGATATTCGTCCCATGCGTTGTTAAAAGCCGCCATATATATCTCCTGAGCATGATTGGGGAGATTATCTTTTACAGAATCTGGTAACTCATCAATGTTTTTGTATGGCATTATCGATCAACTCCTCCGTCATCCCCGTTAGGAAAGAATGGGTTGATAAATATTTCGGTGAAAAGAGCGCTTGAATGCTATTATTTCTGTAAAAAAAAGGGTTTTCAGGGAGCTACTTCTGCCCTGCCATCCAGGAATGCCTTCTCATTGATCGGGATCGTCTTCTTCGGAACACACCGCCTGACCCCTTCAAGGAGCGATTCAAGGCCGAGGGGGATGTTGTGGGATGCTGCACCGAGGAGTGCGATATTTGCAGCCAGTGGGCTTCCTGCCGCGGTTGCAATCGCGGTTGCGTCAACAATTGATACCTTCCATCCCTTCAGCATGCCGATGATGTCGTCCTCTGTGGGTGGTGCCTGCCCTGAGGTGAAGGTGGATGTCGGGAGGACGAGCTGGTTGTTCACGATCATCTCTCCACCCTCTTTCAGGAAATGCCGGTACCTGACCGCTTCCAGAAGATCAAAGGCGATCAGAAGATCTGCTGTTCCCGGTACGATGAGCGGGCCGAACCCGCAGTCGATCCGGATCTGGCTCTCGACCGAGCCGCCTCTCTGGGCCATGCCATGCGTCTCTGCTCCCCGAACGCTCCGTCCCTCGACAAGGCATGCCTCCCCGAGTACGTTTGAGGCGAGGATCGTTCCCTGGCCGCCGATGCCGACGATCATGATATCAAAACCCGTCTTCATCTCTTCACCTCCCGCCGGATCGCACCCGCAGGACAGATGTCGGCACAGACCGCACATCCGCTGCAGAGGTCGTTTATGGATGCCTTCTCATCATGGAACTCGATTGCCGGGCATCCGTATTTGACGCAGAGCTGGCAGCCGGTGCAGGTCTCGGTCTCCACCATGAAGCGGCGGCGTTTCATCCCTTCGCGTTTGGCAACGATGATGCAGGGCTGGCGGGCGATGATCACCCGGACGCCCTTCTCCTCTTTTGCCTTCTTCATCGTATCGAGCAGGAGCGTGAGATCATAGGGATCGACCGTTTCGACAAATGATACGCCGCAGGAGCGGCAGAGTGCTTCAAGTGAGAGCGGGGGGCTGTCCACGCCGCATGCAGTCTTTCCGGTATTCGGGTTTGGCTGGTGTCCGGTCATCGCGGTGATCCGGTTGTCCAGGATGACCACGACCATATCCGCACCATTATAGACTGCGTTGATGAGCCCGTTTACGCCTGTATGGAGGAAGGTCGAGTCACCGATGGTGCAGACCACATCGCGCTCCTCTCCACAGAGATTGATCCCGCTTGCAACGGTGATGGATGCGCCCATGCAGATGGTGGTATCGACTGCGCCGAGCTGGAGGCCGAGCGTATAGCACCCGATATCGCTTGGAAAGATCCCGTCTTTGAAGACCTTCTTCATCGAATAGAAGGTGGATCGGTGCATACAGCCTGCACAGAGGATCGGGGGCCTTACCGGGAGGTTCTCTGCCGGGGTGACAGCAGGATAGAGCTCGCCGCTGATAAATCCGGCCTTCTTCAGCGCACCTGCGATGACTGCCGGGGAGAATTCGCCCTCATAGGGGAGATAGCCGTTCTTCTTGCCATAGATCGCCTGGCCGCAGGCAACTTCGAGGACAGCTCCTTCAATAACAGGCATCATCTCCTCAATCACCAGGATCTCGGTATGAGCGGAGACGAATGCCTTCAGCCACTCCTCATCAATCGGATATGCCCCGATTGTGGCGATTGAGACATCATCCGGGACGACTTCACGGGCATAGGCGGCACTGATCCCGCCGGCGATCACTGCTTTTTTGCCCCGGATGATCTGTGTATTGAAGCCCTCTTCGATGAGCCGCTTCTTTATGCCGGGCTGTTTCTCATTCAAAAGCCTGTGCAGGATCCGGGTGTGTGCGGGGATAACGACATACTGCCTTGGATTTTTGGTGAATGTTCCGACACGGTGTTCGGTTGCCAGCTCACCGAGTGCGATATCGCCCTTGCTGTGGCAGATCCGGGTGGTGGGGCGGACCATCACGGGAAGGCCGAACTCTTCGGAGAGGCCAAATGCCCGCTTCATCCCGTCATGCGCCTCCTGTATGCCCGAGGGGTCGATACAGGGAATCTTTGCAAATCCTGCATAGATCCGCGAATCCTGTTCGTTCTGTGAGCTGTGGGCAAAGGGATCGTCTGCTGCCAGCAGCACAAAGCCGCCGGTGACGCCTGTGTAGCTGCTCGTCATCAGGGGATCAGCTGCAACATTGACGCCGACATGCTTCATCGTCACAAGGGCGCGGCACCCGCACCAGGCAGCTCCAAGGGCATTCTCGAATGCGACCTTCTCATTTACCGACCATTCCAGGTGGGGGATCTCATCTGCTACCGTTCTCAGGCTTTCAATGACTTCAGATGATGGTGTTCCCGGATAACCGCTGACAAAATCAACGCCCGCTTCCCTGCATGCGTGTGCGATTGCAAGGTTTCCGAGGAGATATTTTCGTTCCATGTCTTCCTCCGGCTCGCTTAATGGTACATGTGTCGTCCTCTCACCATAAATAACAAAACGTTCGGAAATGTACCGGAACCTCAATCCCGGGGGGTGTGATCTTCCGAAGCCCGGCAGAAGGAAATTGACAATCTATAAATGCAGTAACTGAGAATGTATTAAGGTAACATCTGGGCCCGTAGCATAGCCCGGTGGTGCGCTCGGCTGATAACCGAGAGGTCATGCGTTCGAATCGCATCGGGCCCACTTTTCTTTTTCTTGTTCGATCGAATTGCTATTGCTTATATTCTCTGAGCATAGAATGTCTCTATGGATTCGCGGCAATCTCTACTCATCATCATCGGTGCGATCGCCTGTATTGCGTCTGCATTCATTGATATCTTCCTCGCTCTTGGTGTTGCAGTTGTTGTTGGCGTCGTGTATATGATGCTCTGGATCATGCAGGATGCGGCATACCTGCCTCATGTTGTCTGCTCGCTGTCTGAAGATGCAAAGTCAATAATCGTTCGAAATATCGGGACCGCACCCGCCAGAAAGATCCATGTCGCACTTGTTCCGCTTGATATCGAATTTGATTTCAAAGAGATCCAGCCTGATGAAGAGGAGATCTTCACGCTCGAAAAGATGATTCAGCAGGCGAAGGTGGTTGTCAGGTATTCACCTGTGGAGAGCGACTCGGTTATTGAGAACTCATATCCGATCTCAAGTGTTGACGGAGCAGCATATGATCCCCTCAAACCGATGTTCCCGATCTTTGGATGGAAAAAATAAGGGAAATTATTCTTCTTTTTGCTGGATGAAGGCGAGTGTTGTGTCAAGTGCCACAACCAGCTCTTCCTGCAGGTTTCCATAGTCGTGGAGTGCCCGGTAGAGCATGAAGAGCAGCTCAGGCCCATAGAGATCGATTGCTTCTCCGGGTGTAAGCGGGTTTAGGTAGCTGTCGATGATGAACCCGTCATCAGAATACATGAGTTCTGCAAGGACCCCATCCTCGGTGAGGAGGCAGAACTGTTTCTGCACCGACTTCTTCGGATCATCGGGCCGGTAGTGTACCGGCTCTTCTGCACGGCCGATGACGATCATCTTCTTCTCATAATGGACGGTGTCATAGAGCTCACCCTTGCTGTCCTGCTTGCTCCTCTCAAGGAACTGGTTTCCAAGCGTTCCGACAAGCGGGGTTGCGAGGGTTGCCATCTTCTCAAGAAGTCCTGAGAGATCTGAGAGTATCTCTGTTTCCAGTGCCCCTCTTCTCTCTCCAAGCTCCGCTATCGTCTCGGTGAGACGGGTAAAGCCTTCCTCGATTATGGTATCCATGGTTTATGCCTCCTGTAACTTTCGTGTACTATTGATAGACTCCGTCTGATATGGTTCTTCTGATTCCCGGATCAACTGAAGCTTCTAAACGTCCTTTGCTCCCGTGTGAGCGTGTTTGTGCTCATAATTTTGCCCAGACAGCCTTTTAGCTACAAGAGTACTGGCTTTTTCCCAGATGTCGAGCCTGAGAAGGAGGAAGATCGCTATGATGCCGAGAATGGCAACTCCGTATATTCCCGTTCCAAACGAGTTTATCATATCTGACGGATACGAGAGATACAGCCATGCAAGTGGCTCCATGGTATCCGTGATCAGGTGCAGTATGACTGCAATCCAGACACTCCCTGTTTTCAGGACTGCAATGGAATAGAAAACTCCCATCACGATTGCGAAGAGAATCATTATACTATTACCGAGTATTGGCTGGCCAGGATAGTTCATCCCCATCAGGATCAGGCCGCTGTGCCATAGGCCCCAGATTATCCCGATCACTATCACTCCCTTCAATCCTCCGAGGATAGTAAATAGTCGATCCTGCAAGTAGATTCTCCATCCATACTCTTCACCGAAGTAGAACTGCCATCCTACCAGAAAACCGATGAATAAATTAATACAAAGGGCTGTGGTAAACGCCTCGAGGCTGAATTCCAAAATGGGATCCCCGGAATTGGAGATATGATTCAGGAAATAGACTGCAAAAAAGAGCATCCCGAAGAGGACGGGAATGATGCCGTACCATTTCGGGCCGTGTCCGAAGGATAGTCCGGCGGGGTAGAGCTCCTCCCGACTCTTTTGTACGAGGTTCATTGCAATCAGAATCAGGACGCTGATGGATGAAACAATAATGGAGAGGGTGGGCATGAACCGGTAGATCGGCAGTTCAAAGAGTGTAACCGCTAAGATCGGTGATATGCCCATCTCCCAGAGAAATACTGCGGCATTGATAAAGA
Organism: Methanocalculus pumilus; assembly: GCF_055382585.1. Taxonomy (NCBI): domain Archaea; kingdom Methanobacteriati; phylum Methanobacteriota; class Methanomicrobia; order Methanomicrobiales; family Methanocalculaceae; genus Methanocalculus; species Methanocalculus pumilus. Next base: position 409,708 of record NZ_AP042393.1, read on the forward strand.
CGAGTGCAAAAAACAGCTTTACAGATGGCGAAAGGGTTTGATCCCGGAAGATACAGATACAGAATATTGCCACCAATGCAGGTATCATCATCTGGACGAGGGTGCTGTAGGGTGGAACATTATTGATTGTCCCAAATGCAAGGATAAGCCAGAGATTGTAGGCATATGTGAGAAAAAAAGTGATGCCTATGAATGTGATAAGTTCTTTATGGATTCTCCTTATCCTTCCCTGTTCAGAAAGTGGTGAATTCATAGTTATACTCCTATGAGATCGTATTCTCTGGTATGAGTTTACCTTTATAAAAGTTCTGATCCCCTCATTGTCATACACCTTTACCTGAAGGTTCGGATGGGTAGTTCTCTCTCAAAAAACTCTCTGGTTGATTATTTTCTGTTTTTGTTTGAAATTGGATGAGAAAAAAAGTGAGTATTGTGGCTCAGAGGATCTCAACGAGGGTGATGGTAAACGTCAGTTCCTCTCCTACAAGGCGGTGGTTCTGATCGATCATAACGACCTCATCGTCAACATGGATGATTGTTCCCCTTGGCTGATAGAGGGATGTACCGACAACTGCGATCTCGTCGGGCACCATCTCCCTTGGAACAACCAGGATCAGATCCTCGTCATAATACCCATATGCCTCTTCGACCGGGATTGTCACGGTCTTCTCTTCACCAACAGCCATTCCCAAAACAGCATTATTAAAGCCGGTTATGACCTGCCCGGTTCCAAGAGTAAACTCAAAAGGCTCTCCTCCGGCAGAGCTGTCGAAGGTGGTTCCGTTGGAGAGGGTGCCTGTATAGTGAACCTTTACGGTATCGCCGTCACCTGCTGTTGGTCCCGCTCCCGTGCAGCCTGCGATGAGCAGGAATGCTGCCAGCAGACCAAGCAGGCATATGAAAAATCTGGTCTTTCCGTTCATCAGAAAGATCGTTGGCGCCCCGTCCATAAAAGGGTGAATGGTACAATGCCTTTCCATCCACCTATCCGGTAGTTGTTCCGAACAATCAGAGCCTTCGGTTTACCTCGTCCCAGTTCACGATATTCCAGAAGGCACCGATGAATGCCCCGCGATCATTTTTGTAATCGATATAGTAGGCATGCTCAAAGAGATCAAGCACCATCAGCACCTTGCATGCCGGGAAGACATTGGTGTTGTGCTTCTCAACCTGCATGATCTGGAGCGTTTTTGTGAGCGGGCATTCGATGAGGGCTGCCCATCCTGATCCTTCGACACTGGCTGCTGCCTGGGTGAATTCTGCCTTGAACCGTGCAAAGCTGCCAAAGCCGGTTTTGATCTTTTCAGCTGCCGCCCCTGTCGGCTCCCCTCCGCCGCCTTTTCCGGCGGGAGCCAGGTTTGCCCAGAAGAGCGAGTGGAGATAGTGGCCCCCGAAGTTCCATGAGAGATCTTTTAGGACCGGTTTCATGTTGGGGTCTGTTCCCTTCTTCCTCCCTTCATCCAGTGCGGCAAGGTTGGCATTGGCGCCGTTCACATATGCCATGTGGTGCTTGTCATGGTGTATGGTGAGCTGTTCCTTTGAGATATACGGCTCAAGTGCATCTGCTGCATAGGGCAGGTCCGGTAATGTGTACTTTGCTTCTCCTTCCATTCTGTTCTTCCTCCTGTATTTCTCCTGGTATGGAGATGCACCTTCTGGGTGCAGATATCCGGAGCGGGCAATTCTGTCTCTCCCTCTCCGTTATCCTCTCTTCCCTCTTTCATGCACTTGAAGGTAACGGATGAGAAGGCACCCCCAATCTCTGTCTGCGCAACATTCGCATAATTGAGGGCAAGCTTAAGGGCAGGCCTCCCCCATCGGAATATTCTGTCCGGGGTATGCGATCACGCTCGAAAGCGGAAATGTGATACGTCTGTACGGTGTATATAAAAGCCACAACTGTTGCCGGTGCGCCCCGGACAGGAATCAGGCTGGATGGCGCAACCGGACTGTCAGGAGAACTCCGGTATGAGTCTGTTACGGTACGCACACACAATCTACAAGTATAATGATTTTGTCGATCTCTTCTTCGGTGCCTGCCGGTATGTCTCCGCAAACGGCCTCTCTGAAAAGGGGATAGCCGACGCCCATCACCGGCTCACACAAACCGGTGACCGGGTTGTTATCATCGGTGGAGGAGACGGTGTAACAGCGGTCACTGCGGCAAAGAAGGTGGGGAGATCCGGCTCAGTGCAGGTCTACGAAGGGGGAGACCGGGCCGCCGGCCGGCTCACCACGCTCTGTGCACGGGAAGGCATCAGCGGGATCTGTACCATCCACCACGCGGTCGTCGGCCCGCATATCGATGTCTATGGCGGGGATTTTGCGAATGCAGATCATGTTTCACCGGATGAGATCCCGGACTGCGATATTCTTGAACTTGATTGCGAAGGATCAGAAGTGGAGATACTCAGATCGATGGCAATCCGCCCCCGTGCGATCATCGTCGAGATCCATCCCTTCCTCTTTGCAGAAGAGCCTGAATGGGTCACTGACCGGCTTGTGGAGCTTGGATACCGGATTGTCTACAGAAGCGGCCACGATGGGATCGAGATCGATGACGACGATCTACAAAAGCTCCTCACCCGCTCAAAGAAGTGCGGCGTCATCTACCTGAAGGGTGGGGCACGGTCACCGGCTGTTGTGGCGGCGGTCAGGGGATAATTACTTTTTTCATAATTGGGGATTCCGTGTGGAGCAACCGGTTGTTCCATTTGAAGAGGGCATCTTTTCTCTGAGATAGTGCCTTTATGGTGAATGTGTACGTATGTGCGTACAGTCTAATAATTATTCTAAAAAGAAAATAGCAGTATTAAGACCTCAAATCCCGAAAAGAAGATGGGCCCGCTGAGATTCGAACTCAGGACCTCCGCCATGTCAAGGCGACGTCATAACCAGCTAGACCACGAGCCCAATGCCTTGCGACCTTACGATATTGGCTTTTGCAGTATAAAAGAATTGGTTTTTGCTCCAGTGATATGTATGATCCACTAGAGCTCTCTTCCCTGTTTACGGTTCCGTCCTCAGAGCGTTGCAAATGTTGCCGAGATGATGCCGGGGACCGCCCTCAGCTCGTCCATGACATTCTCGGGAACATCCGAGTCCACATTCAGCACCATGAGCGCCTCTTCTCCGGCACTCACCCGGCCGACCTGCATCCCGGCAATATTGATTGATTGTTTGCCAAGGACCGTTGCGGCAGGCCCGATGACGCCGGGGCGATCGACATGGCGGGAGATGACGACTGAGCCCTCGGGAACGAGATCCATCGTGAACGAGCCGATCTCAACGATCCGCACCCGCTTCTTCCCAAAGACCGATCCGCTGATCGTCTCTTCGCCGTCTTTTGTCCGGACAGTGATGCTGATTAGGTTCTTAAATCCGTGAGACTCCTCGGTCATCGTCTCGGCAACGGCGATCCCCCGCTCCCGTGCAACGAACTCGGCATTCACGATATTGACCGGCCGCTGGAGAACCGGGTCAAGGATGCCTTTGATCGCCATCCGGGTCACAAACTTGAGGTTCTGCCGCATCTCGATGAGATCGCCTGCATAGGTCACCTCAACCTTTGTTATTGCGCCGCTGACAATCTGCGAGACAAGCCGCCCCATCTTCTCGGCAAGCCGGGCATACGGCTCGATAGTCTCCTGGAGCTCTGTTGGGATCATCGGCGCATTCACGACATACTTCGCGGCCCCGCCTTTTAACACATCGATGCACTGGTGTGCAATCGAGATGGCGACATTCTTCTGCGCCTCGACAGTGCTTGCCCCGAGATGCGGGGTGACAACGACATTGTCAAGCCCAAGGAGCGGAGATTCGGTCGGAGGCTCCTCCTCAAAGACATCAAGTGCCGCACCGGCAACCTTCCCGCTAGCAACTGCATCGGCAAGCGCTTTCTCATCAATGATACCTCCTCGCGCACAGTTGATGATCCGGACCCCGTCTTTCATCGTTGCAATCGAGGCAGCATTCACCAGGTGCTTCGTCTCCTTGATGAGCGGCGTATGAACAGTGATCACATCGGCGACCTTGAAGAGATCCTCGACACTCATCATCTCGACACCAAACTGCGCACCGCGCTCAGGCGTGATGAAGGGATCGTAGGCAACCACCCGCATATTGAAGGACTGGGCACGCTGTGCCACTTCCCGCCCGATACGGCCGAAGCCGACGACACCGAGCGTCTTCTCGTTCATCTCGACACCCATGAACTTCGACCGCTTCCACTCACCTTTCTTGAGAGAGGCGTTTGCAGATGGAATCCTCCGGGCAAGCGAGAGCATCATCGCCATTGTGTGCTCTGTTGCGGCGAGGGTGTTTCCTTCAGGAGCATTTGCGACGATGATACCTTTCCGGGTTGCGGCATCCGTATCGATATTGTCGACCCCGGCACCGGCCCGGCCGATATACTTCATCTTTGTTGCTGCTTCGATGACCCGTGCGGTGACCTCGGTTCCTGATCTGACGACGAGTGCGTCATAGTTGCCGATTATGCCGACCAGCTCGTCCTCGGAGAGCCCGATCTTTTCATCGACGTTACAGAAATTTTTCAGTATTTCTATACCCTCTTCAGCCAGCGGATCACTGACAAGGACGTTATAACTCATGTGAAACCCGAGTACGATTATATAACCCAGAGGTAATGATGGTTGTTCTTACCGGGATTCCAGGTGAACACCTTCACCCTCTTTTATGTATCTTCGGGTCGATTCATACCTGAGATGCTATGAAGGACGCGCCGAACATTCTCTGGCTAGAGGAGATAAGAAAGAACGATCTGCCATCGGTTGGTGGCAAGGGGGCATCCCTTGGCGAGATGTCCTCAATCGGCCTGCCGGTACCCAAGGCTTATGTCGTGACAGCCCAGGCTTTCCGCCGTTTTCTTGTAGAGACCGGGCTTGAAGAATCGCTCTATTCGATCCTTGAGGGACTTGATGTGGATGATAACAGCGCACTGGAGTCTGCTGCGGCAAAGGCCCAGGACCTCATCATGTCAGTTCCGATTCCCGATCATATGATCGCAGACATCAAATCTGCGTATGCACGTATGGGTGAGGGTTCTGTTGTTGCAGTCAGGTCAAGTGCAACCGCAGAAGATCTTCCAGATGCAAGCTTTGCCGGGCAGCAGGAGACGTTCCTGAACATCCTCGGTGAAGATGATGTGATCGAAGCGGTCCAGAAATGCTGGGCATCGCTGTATGGGGCACGGGCAGTATACTACCGTTCCAAGCAGGGCTTTGATGACAGAAGCGTCAATATTGCAGTTGTGATTCAGCAGCTTATCTTCTCTGAGAAGGCTGGTGTGCTCTTCACCTCCCATCCGGTCACCGGTGAATCTCTCACCATCATCGAAGGATCATGGGGGCTTGGGGAGGCGGTAGTATCCGGCTCTGTATCACCTGACAATTATGTCTTTGACCAGTCAAAGCAGAAGGTCGTTGATACGATCATCGCCAGCAAGGAGACCGAGATCATACCTGACGGCAGGAAAGGCACAAAGGAAGTTCCCATCTCTGAGAAGAGGAAGAATGCCCGTGTCCTCTCTGAAAAGGAGATAGGACGTCTCGCCGCCCTCGGCAAACTCTCCGAGGATCACTATGGCACCCCGCAGGATATTGAATGGGGCATTGTTGGTGATGATGTCTATATCCTTCAGTCACGCCCGATCACCACGATCAAACCCGCTTCATCCTCGCAGAAGAAGGCTGATGCCTCCACAGGTTCAGGGAAGATCCTCATTGAGGGGCAGGGTGCATCCCCCGGTATTGCAACCGGCAGGGTTGCCATCATTCAGAGCGTGAAGGATTCGGGATCGGTGAAGGAAGGCGATATTCTCGTTGCAAAGATGACGAACCCTGATATGGTGCCTGCCATGCGGCGGGTGAAGGGGATCATCACCGATGAAGGCGGAATGACCTGCCATGCGGCAATCGTCTCCCGCGAACTGGGAACGCCCGCTGTTGTCGGGACAAAGAAGGCCACTTCAACACTCAAAGACGGCCAGATCGTCACCATCGACGGTGACAAGGGGATCGTCTATGAGGGTGAGGTTCAGAAAGCCCATGAGGATACTCCCACTGTTGTGCAGGCAGGATCAGCCCCAATCGTCACGGCAACACTTGTCAAGGTGAATGTCTCGCTCCCCGAGGCGGCACAGCGGGCAGCTGCCACCGGCGCAGATGGTGTCGGGCTCCTCAGGATCGAACACCTGATCCTGGGCTTAAACCGGACTCCCCAGTGGTTCATTGCCAATAATAAGGAAGAGGAATTTATCGCAGAACTCTATGATGGTATCAAGACCATCCTCGATGCATTCCCCGGAAAACCCGTCTGGGTCAGGACACTGGATGCACCGACTGATGAGTTCCGCAATATGGAAGGCGGAGAGGATGAGCCGATCGAGCACAACCCGATGCTCGGATGGCGCGGAATCCGCCGCGATCTCGGAGCGCCAGAACAGTTCAGGCTCCAGATCGAGGCATTCAAGCGGCTCTGGAAGTCCGGGTACGAGAACCTTGGCCTGATGTTCCCGCTTGTCAACCACCCGCGGGAGTTTATCCAGGCAAAAGAACTCCTCCGTGGATGGGGCGTTCCTGTGGAATCTGTTACCCTCGGTATCATGGTTGAGGTTCCCTCATCAGCCATCATGATCGATGAGTTCATCCAGGCCGGTATCAAATTCGCCTCATTTGGAACAAATGATCTCGTCCAGTACACCCTTGCGGTTGACCGGAACAACGAACATGTTGCGTCAATGTACGAACCGACGCACCCGGCAGTCCTCCGGCTGATCGACTACGCAATACGCCGGTGCCGTGCGGCAGGTGTTGAATGCTCCATCTGCGGGCAGGCAGGATCTGATCCGAAGATGGTTGCCTGGCTTGTCGAACATGGAATCCGCAGCGTCTCTGCGAATATCGATGCAGTACAGGCGATCCGTGAGGCAGCAGCCCGGACCGAAAAGCGGATGGTTCTTGATATGGCGTTCTCGAAGGGTGGAAATGAAGGAGAACGGTTCTTCTGAGGAGGAACTCTTCTCTTATCTCTCTTCTGTCAGGGAAGAGGACCTGAAGTACGGCCGGATTCTCTCATCAATGTGTACACAACCCCACCCGGTTGCAATCCGTGCACATATGCAGTTCATCGAGACGAACCTTGGAGATCCGGGTCTCTTCCCCGGAACAATGGGGCTTGAGGATGAACTGATCAGGATGCTTGGCGATCTCCTCCACCATAGCGGCGCAGGCGGATATGCCACGTCAGGTGGAACCGAGTCGAATATCCAGGCACTCAGGATTGCAAAGAAACAGAAACCTGTTGAAAAACCCAATGTCATCATCCCTGCATCAGCACACTTCTCCTTTGATAAGGCATGTGATATGCTCGGGCTTGAGATGCGTTCGGTTCCGCTTGACAGCAACTACAGGATGGATCCCGTCTCCGTCAATGAAGCAGTTGATACCAATACGGTCGCAATCGTCTCGGTCGTCGGGACCACCGAATACGGGATGATCGATCCGGTCAAAGAGATCGGATCGGTGGCAGCCGAGAACGGGATCTTCTTCCATGTTGATGCCGCATTCGGGGGCCTCGTTGCACCCTTCCTCTCAGGTCTTGCACCATGGGACTTCCTGGTTCCATCGGTCTCGAGCATCTCGGTTGATCCGCATAAGATGGGTATGAGCACCATCCCCTGTGGCGCACTCCTCCTCCGGAACCCGGAGGCGTTTGGATGCCTGAATGTCGATACCCCGTACCTGACGGTGAAGAAGGAATGCACGCTGGCGGGAACCCGCCCCGGTGCGCCTGTGGCAAGTGCGTATGCTGTCCTCCGGTATCTTGGCCGTGAAGGGCTCTCTGCACTCGTGAAGGGGTGCATGGAGAATACCCGCCGCCTCATCGAAGGGATGGAGGCATATGGGTATCTGCGTGCCGTTACACCGGATGTGAATGTCGCCACCTTTGACTGCCCCCTCACGCCTGCTGGCTGGCGGGTATCCCGGACACGATGGGGCCATATGCGCACGGTGCTGATGCCCCATGTGACACGGGATGTTGTGGAATCATTTTTAGAAACAATTGGTGAATCTCATGCTTGAAGTACTCAAGAGATCTCTGGAAACCTGTCCGATCGTACAGCGGGGTGAGTACAGCTATTTTATTCACCCGATAACCGATGGTGTTCCGCTCGTTGAACCAAATCTGCTCAGGGATGTGGCATGTGCCCTCTTCAAGGCGCTTGATCTGAAAAATGTCAATAAGCTCGTCGTCAGCGAGGCGATGGGTATCCATATCGGAACCGTCCTCTCCCTGATGACCGATATCCCCTACACCATCGTCAGGAAACGTGAATACAAGCTCCCCGGCGAGGTGGTGATCGGCCAGACGACCGGGTACTCGAAAGGAACGCTCTATTTGAACAGTGTCTTTGAAGGCGACCGGATCGCATTCATCGACGATGTGATCAGCACCGGCGGCACGATACGGGCACTTCTTCCAGCAATTGAATCAACAGGTGCCGAAGTGGCTGATCTCTGTTTTGTGATCAACCGAGGCAACCCGGATATCGGGCGGCCATACAAATCCCTGGTCACCATTGACGTTGACAAAGACGGCGTACATGTCCTTGATTCCTATTACTGATATCATTGAACGGGTACGATCCCTTTCTGTCAGGAAAATCGCCCTCCAGGCCCCTGAAGGCCTGAAGAGGGAGCTCCCCGTCCTTGCCGAAGCCCTCCGGGCAGAGGGATATTCGGTGATCATCTCAGGGGATCCCTGTTACGGGGCATGCGATCTCGCCCTTGATGCACTTGAGTATGCCGATATCCTGATCCATTTCGGGCATACGCCACTTCTGGATCATCCACGGGTGCTTGTCGAGCCGATCCTCCAGCCTGAACAGATCCCCCCCCTTGACTCCGTGCTTCCCCTGCTGACAGGGAAGAAAATCGGTCTCATCTCAACCGCACAACATGCAAACTCGCTTCCCCTGCTAGCAGAAGAACTCAAAAAGCATGGGTTCATCCCGGTGATTGCACCAGCCTCACCACGGACTCCGCTTCCGGGGCAGGTCCTCGGCTGCACCTATACGGCAGCACGGGAGACGGCAGCAGACTGCCTCCTCTATCTTGGAACAGGCGTCTTCCATGCGATCGGATCAGGGATTGCAGGCAGAGTCCCTGTCATATCCCTTGACCCTTATACCGGAGAAGCAGGTGTTGTCGAGACCGATCGCCCCCTCAGAAGACGGTTTGCAGTTATCGAAAAAGCTCGATCAGCTGACCGTTTTGGGATCATCGTCTCGCAGAAATGCGGGCAGAACCGGATGAAACTGGCAGAAGAGCTCCTCTCGCTACACCCACGTGCGGAGATCGTCCTCCTCCGCGAGGTGACAGCCGATCAGCTCCAAAATCTCGGTTTCCCCTGTTATGTCAATACTGCCTGCCCCCGCCTCGGACTCGATGATCAGGTCCGTTTCCCGGTTCCGGTCCTTTCGCCACCTGAATTTGAGATCCTCTGTGGCAGGCGGGAGTGGGATGACTACGAAATAGATGAGATCCGGTCATGAAACTCAGAACACTCGAGATCAAACTGGAACGGGTTGCCGGCATCCCAAATCCCGATCCGGCACAGGAGCAGTACATGACTCCTGCCCCACTTGCGGCACGGCTCCTCTTTGATGCGTATCTTGCAGGAGATATCGAGGGGTGTTCTGTCTGTGATCTTGGATCAGGAACCGGCATCCTCTCGATCGGTGCGGCACTCCTCGGTGCGGACGAGGTGGTTGGCGTGGAAGGGGATGCCCGCCTCGTTGCCGCTGCCCGTGAGAATGCAGAGAAACTCTCAGCAGACTGCAGGTTTATCGCAGATGACATCAGATCTATGAGAGAATCCTTTGATACCGTGGTGATGAACCCGCCGTTTGGTGCACAAAGCGAGCATGCGGACAGGCCGTTCATCGATGCTGCTCTCAGGATCGCACCTGTCACCTATGGAATCTTTAATGCGGGCACGATGCCGTTTCTCGCTTCGTATATCAGGGGCAGGGCCGAGATCGTCGGCGCGGTATCAGCGTTGTTTCCAATAAAAAGAATGTTCTCCTTCCATTCCCGGGATCTCCTCGAGATCCCGGTCGAAATTGTCTGTCTGAGGCGCATATAAATGATAAAAATCCCCCGTCCCATTGCCGGGTATACCTTCGGCCATATTGTCATCGATCTCTACAGTCCGGTGATTCCGGCGCTTATTCCTCTGTTGATCCTCTATCCGGGAATAGGATACTTCCTTGCGGGCCTTCTCGTCAGTGTCTTCCAGATCACCTCATCACTCTTCCAGCCGGTCGTCGGCTGGCTCTCTGACCGGAGCGGGTGGTCGGCTCCGATCTGGCTCTGTATCCTGACGAGCTCAATCTGTATCGGTCTCTATGGGGTAGTACAGGACTACTATCTCCTCATCATCTTTGCAGCAGCCGCCGGGATCTCCCATGCCCTCTTCCACCCTTCCGCCCTCCTCCGGGTGCATGGTGAAACAACAGACAGAAACCGGGGTTATCTCACCTCGATCTTTGTCACCGGCGGAAACCTCGGTTTTGCGATAGGGCCTGTAATCGTCGGTATCCTTATCGGGTTTGGAGGGATGACTGCGCTCACCCTGATCGCAATCCCCGGCCTTCTGACAGCTGCGTTCCTCTATTACCTGACAAGAGGAACTGAACAGGAGAAGATAGCCAGAACCGTCCCGGTCACGCAGACGAAGATCCCTCTTGGGCCGGTCAGCCTGATCGTCACCATCGCCGCTCTCCGGTCATGGGTGATCATGTCGTCTGTTGCATTCTTCCCCGCATACCTGATCGTCACATCCGGGGTATCGATCGTCTTTGCAAACACGATGCTCACGCTGATGCTCCTTGCCGGGGTTGTCGGCCAGGTGACCGGGGGTTTCCTCTCTGACAGGTACGGAAAGAAGGAGGTGACGATCATCGGACTCTTTGCCTGTATCGTCCCGTATATTCTCTTCTTCACCACAACCGGATGGGTGGCGCTCCTCCTGATGCTCGTCATCGGCTACCTGACCTGGTCGACCTTCTCGGTGACGGTGACGATGGCACAGGAGTATCTTCCCGGAAGAGTCGGCCTGGCATCCGGTCTCCTCCTCGGATTTTCAATCGGAGCAGGCGGGCTTGGTGTGGCAGTTATAGGAATTGCAGCCGATATCACAGATCTCTACACGGCACTCTTTGCCCTTGCGGTTCCATTGATCCTGGCTGCCCTCCTCTCCCTGGCTCTTCCCAGATCTCCGGTTGCCACTGACTGATCCCCTCCACAACACCTTTTATGCAGGAGAGCAATCCAATGCTGATTGCTATGCTTGCGGGGATGAAACGGTATGCCCAGATTGCCGATATTCTGGTGAAGCACGGGTTTGGGATCGTTGTCGATGAACTCTTTCCCGGTCTACCCGGACGTGGCTTTAAATTCAGGGCGGGAGAGGATTCGCCTTCAATATCGGTCTATGAGCGGATCCGCATCGTATTTGAGGAGCTTGGCCCGACATTCATAAAATTTGGCCAGATCATGAGCACCCGGCGTGAACTCTTCCCTCCCGATCTGATTGATGAACTCAGTAAGCTCCAGGATCAGGTGCCCCCCCTTTTGTTTCCTGAGATTGAACCTCTCCTTGATGAGTCTCTTCCTGGCTGGAGGGAGATCTTTCTCAACCTTGCACAATACCCGGTTGCCGCCGCCTCGCTCTCACAGGTGCACCGGGGAGTGCTGGCCGATGGAACACAGGTTGCGGTGAAGATCCAGCGTCCGAAGATCGACGAGGTTATCGAGACCGATCTCCTCATCCTCTCCTCGCTCGCTGAGCGGATTGAGGTGGTATCGCCGGATTATCGTCTGTTTAATCCGACCGGCCTCGTCCGTGAATTTGCAGGCCAGATCCGAAAAGAGCTGGATTTCACCCGTGATGGAAAGAATGCCGAACGCATCCGGAGAAATATGGCTGAATTAGAGGGCATAAGGGTTCCCCTTATCCACTGGAATGCCAGTTCACGACGGGTACTGACGATGGATTATATCGAGGGTGTCCGGATCGATGATGTTGAGTCCATCAGGGATATGGGTCATGATCCGGTGGTCATTGCAGAACGCGGCTTTGCTGCATATATCAAACAGATCATGATTGATGGTTTCTTCCATGGCGATCCCCACCCCGGCAACCTGCTTGTCATGGAGAATGGCGATCTCGCATTCCTTGATTTTGGGATCTGCATGGTGCTCAGGCCGGAGCGGCGGGAGACATTCATCAGGCTTCTCTCCGGGATTGTGAATACTGATGTAGAAGCCTGTATCTCTGCATTTGCCGATCTCGGCGTGATAGTTTCAGATGAATACAGAGAGCTCTTCCGTGATGATCTGTATGTTCTCCTGCTCGACTACGCAGATTATGAGGTTCAGCAGTATGATTTCTCGAAGATGGCGATCGAACTCTCTGAGATCCTGAGAAAGTACCAGCTCCAGGTTCCCGGAGAGCTGATGCGGCTCCTGAAAGTGATCGGGATGGTGAGTGAGATTGCGCTTGCGCTTGATCCTTCGTTCTGTTTTACCGACCGGGTCCGTCCGTACCTTGAGATACTTGTAAAAGAGCAGTATTTCTCCTATGATACTCTCAAAAAAGAGGTTTCAACCGGGATTGGTTCGTTTCGGACACTTCTCCGGATCCCGGATCAGGTCTCCTCAGCCCTGAAGAAGGTGAGTGAGGGGAAGATCCGGATCGATGTGGTTGCACATGATATCCGGCGGCTTCAGGAGACGATGGATCGCTCAACTGATCGGATCATGGTGGGGCTGATCGTCTCGTCGGTTGTGATCGGATCATCTCTCCTGCTCCTTGCCTCCGGGTCAACGATCCCCTATGGCGAGATTATTGCCCTGCTCGGATACGGTGCTGCGGTGATTGTGGGGATCTATGCGATTATCCATGCGTTCCGCGTATCACGCCGCGAAGATCTCAGGCTGAGATGATCAAAAGGGTTAAGGGGATTGCACCGCTCCCGGGCAGGCATCTTCTCAGAAATAAAATAAAAGTGGTAGAGGGAATGCCTGATATCATTCCCTGAAGAAGAGATTGCAGTGGCAGTGCCCGTCCCTCTCAATCTCATCCTTATGGTAGATGCAGGGGCAGATGATCTGTTTATCCACATCGGGATCCCCGCTCATAACCCTGCATGGGCAGTACCGCTCGCCATTCCTGACCATCCTGCGGGCAAGCCCCCTGATGACCGCGTCAAGCTGTTTGGGATCGGAATTGAGTTTCAGATTATTCTCTGCCGCATATCGTTTTACCCAGTCCCGGATCAGCCGGGCAGCCTCAAGTTCATCCATGCTTACGATCTCCTAGGACTCTTCCACATAAGCAATCATCGAATCGAAGATCTTCTTCCCGTCAGCTGATCCCAGGATCTCTTCAGCTGCCCGCTCGGGATGCGGCATCATGACAAGGACATTCTCCTTCTCCGAGAGGACGCCGGTGATATTGCCGGTTGCGCCATTTGGGTTTGCAGATATGGTGACGTTTCCGGCCTCGTCGCAGAACCGGAATGCGATTCTCTTCTCCTTCTCAAGCCGTTTCAGTTCCCCTGCCGGGATGATGTAGCGGCCTTCCTTGTGGGCAATCGGGAACCTCACAACCTCGCCCTCGGAATAGAGCCGGGTGAAGGGGGAGGTGGTATTCTCAACCCTGAGATATGCCGGCTTGCAGAGGAACTTCGGATAGGCATTGATGGTGAAGACGCCGGGGATCAGGCCGCTTTCAGCTGCGATCTGCGCTCCGTTGCAGATCCCAAGGACGAGGCATCCTTTTTCAGCTGCCCTGATGATATCGGCCATGATCGGTGTCCGGGCAGCGATTGCACCTGCTCGGAGATAGTCGCCATAACTGAAACCTCCCGGGAGGACTATGGCGTCGTAAGCTCTATTCAACCCATCCTTATACCAGACCAGATCGGCGTCGGCACCACAGACCTCTTCGATCACATGCACGACGTCACGGTCACAGTTGCTCCCCCCGAACTGGATGACCGCCGCCCGCATCAGATGACCTCAATCTCGTATGTGTGGATCACCGGGTTTGCAAGGAGCCGTTCACAGATGGATCCGGCAATCTTTTGGGCCTCCTGCTTATCAACGGCATCAAGGGTGATCCTGTACTGGTCTCTCTTCCGGAGGTGGTCTACTCCAAATCCAAGGTGCGCAATTGCACGCTGGATGGCCTCTGCCTCGGGGTTCAACATCCCTTCCTTTAAGCTGATTGTAATGACAACCTCGAATTTCATAGCCCCTTACTCCCGGTTATCCTGGCCGATACGGCACGGTATGCCTCCATGACATCCCCTTTCTCAAACCTGTAGACATCCTTGTCCATGGACTTCATTGTGCCTTTCTCCCAGAGCCTCATCGAATCCATGCTGATCTCATCGCCGAGCAGGATGGTATCGCCATACCTGCCGTACTCGATCTTGAAATCAACGAGATCAAGGCCGATTCCATCAAAGAATGCCCTCATTACCTCATTCACCTTCAGGGCGGATGCCTTCACAGCGGCAATCTCCTCATGGGTGAGGAGGCCCAGTGCAACGATGATATCGTCATTAATCATCGGATCATGCCGCGTATCATCCTTATAGTCGGTGACGACGACAGGCGGGTTAAAGTACTGCCCCTCGGTGAAGGGATAGTTCCTGACAATTGATCCGGCGGCACGGTTCCTGACGATCACCTCAAGCGGGATCATCGTGAGTTTCCGGACCCGCATCGTTATTGGATCTTCCATCCGGATGAAATGAGTTTTAACTCCGGCTTCTTCAAGGAGCCCGAAGATGAATGCCGAAACACCGGCGTTCGAGGCGCCCTTGCCTTCCAGCTGATCCTTCTTGCCGCCGTCAAATGCCGTGATATCGTCACGAAATGAAACGATCAATTCGTCTGGCTTTTCAGAGAGGAAGATGGTCTTAGCCTTTCCACTGTAGAGAATGTCGCCCTGGGTCATAGGTGATACTCCTGTACCTGTTTGTCAAGCTGCATGATAAGTGGTGCGAGTGCCGGATCGAACCACCCTCTTTTGATGTACCGGGGATAGATGCAGAGCCGCTCCCGGAGCGTATATCCGGCTGCAATCTCCTTGAGCCGCTCGATCTCCGGCCACGGATGTTCCGGGTTGATGTAGTCGACAGTCACCGGGGAGACGCCGCCGAGGTCATTTACTCCGCATTTCAGGAAATACCGGGCATCCGCAAGGTTTGGTGGTATCTGAACACTCACATCCTCTGGAAGGATCGCGCGCGCCATCCGGATTGTCTCTGCAAACTCTTCCTTTGTGACAGTTCCGTCTTCGCCCATCGGGGTGCCGGGTTTTGGGCAGAAGTTCTGGATGATCACTTCCTGGATATGGCCATAACTCCGGTGAATTGAAGCTATTGTTCCAAGAGATTCTCTTCGATCTGCTGATGTCTCTCCGATCCCAACCAGAAGCCCTGTTGTGAAGGGGATCTTCAGCCGTCCCGCATCTTCGAGCATCCGGATTCTCACATCAGGATCTTTTCCCGGTGAATTGGCATGCGCAGGTATTCTTGCTGTAGTCTCAAGCATCAGTCCCATGCTTGCATTCACCGTCCTGAAGCGGGCAAGCTCGTCAGCGGTCATGATGCCTGCGTTTGTGTGGGGAAGGAGGCCAAGAGCGATTGCCTCCCTGCAGAGGTCAAAGCAGTAGTCAAGGATGTCGCCATAGCCAATCTCGCTCAGGTAGCGTTCGAATCCTTCCTCCTCGCCCGGCCGCTCGCCGAAGGTGAAGAGCGCCTCGGTACAGCCTGCCTCAGCACCCAGACGGAGTATCTCACGGACCTCTTCCGGAGCCATAAGGCAGCCGTCTCCAACAGGCTTTCTGAAAGAACAGTAGCCGCAGCGGTTATGGCAGACTGATGTCAGCGGAAGGAAGACGTTCTTTGAGTAGGTGATTGTTCTCCCCTGCATGTGATTCTCTTTCTCCTAAAACCACTTGAATCAGTCGTCTTCATGGATATAGGTGACACCGTCCGGCGGCGTGTAATCGCATCTGATCACGATTGTATCCGAGAGGCGGTTGAAGAGCCTAAGGCCGGTCTTCTCCATTGCAAACCACCCGATCAGGCAGTCGAGGGGGAGGAGGAATGCCTTTCCAAATGCTGAAAGTGCTGCTTTTGGAATGCCCGCTGCGTCACCGGCTCGATCGGTGAGCCTGAGGTTCAAGACCATCTTCCCGACAGACTGGCCGTTTGTCCCTTCCATGATCGTCCAGTACAGGAACAATAGCACGGTGTTGGATGCAAACGGGACAGATAAGCCGGCAAGAACAGGCAGGGCAAGTGCAAAAACCTGAGGACTCCACCCGGTAAGGGTGGATATTGTTGATTCTATGACTGCGACCAGGGCGTATATGAGGATGATATCGATGATCCATGCAAAAAGCCTGCTCTCCCAGCTGGCAATGCGTATCTCAACCATGATACCTGATCTGTTTTGGGTGGCATCAAATGTTTCCCTGATGGCGGGTGGGGAGGTCAGTCCGCATCCCCACCCGTATCAGGAGAAACCGCGATCGAGTGTCTCCTGGCTCTCCGGATTCAGTCCGATCACATAAACTGATTTTCCCTGCTGCTGGTACCGGTGGATCGCCCGCGTGATCGCTTCAACCCCGGACTGGTCCCAGATATGTGAATTCGAGAAGTCTATCTCAATCCTCTCCGGGTCATTTGTGTAGTCGAAGAGATCCATAAACGCCGACATGGTGCCGAAGAAGAGCTGGCCTTTCATCAGGTACACCTTTACGCCATCCTTCCTGATGGTCGAGGTTGCCGAGATGACCGAGATCTTCCACCCGAAGATGAGGAGGGCAAGAATTACTCCGGAAATAACTCCTTTTGCCAGATCATGGGTATAGACGACGATGGCGACAGTGACGATCATAACAGCGGCATCGCCACGGGGTATCTTATGGATGGTTTTGATCGAATCCCATTCGAAGGTGCTGAAGGCAACGACGATCATGACGCCGACGAGTGCTGCCATCGGGATGATCGAGACGATATCCCCAAAGACGATGATGAGGATTATCAGGAATACGCCTGCCACAAGCGATGAGAGCCTGCCGGTTGCACCTGATTTGATATTGATCATCGATTGCCCGATCATTGCACATCCTGCCATCCCTCCGAAGAAGCCGGCAACACAGTTTGCAAGCCCCTGTCCGCGAACTTCCCTGTCTTTATCACTTGGTGTATCGGTCATTTCATCGACGATCGAGGCGGTGAGGAGGGATTCGAGCAGCCCGACGATGACGAGGGTTATTGAGTAAGGGAGGATGATCAGCAGCGTCTCAAGGGTGAGCGGTATTTCTGGCAGGTGGAAGAGCGGGAGAGATCGGGTGATCTCGCCCATACCGCCGACAGTGAGCATGTCAAGTTTCAGGAGAACTGCGATCACAGTGGCGACGATGATTGCGACGAGTGCCGGAGGAACTGCTTTTGTGAGTCTTGGAAGGATGAGGATGATCGCGATTGTGATCGCAACGAGGATGTAGACTGCAAGGGATACCCCGATGAGGAACGGGATCTGTGAGAGGAAGATGAGGATGGCGAGTGCATTGATGAACCCGAGAACGACAGAATAGGGGATGAACTTCACAAGCCGCCCGACATTGAGGAATCCCAGTGCCAGTTGTACTATCCCGGTCAGGATGGTGGCAGCGAGGAGATATTCGAGCCCGTAATCCCGGACAAGAATCACCATGACAAGTGCCATTGCCCCGGTTGCTCCTGAGATCATCCCGGGCCTTCCGCCTGCAAAGGCGATGACAACGGCAATACAGAATGAAGCATACAAACCGACCATCGGGTCGACACCGGCTATGATGGAGAAGGCGATCGCCTCGGGGATGAGGGCCAGTGCAACCGTCATACCGGCAAGCGTATCGCCCCGGATATTCGAGAGCCATGTTTTTTTCAGCGCGTTGAAAGAAAGGGGATTGTTTAAATTCACGGGATATCCTCTTGTTTCTGATCAGTAATTTCTGACGAATCGTGTGTATCTTTTCATTGAGGGAGTTCAATTTATATGGTTACCTCTCCACTTGAAGGTATCCTGCATCCGGAAAAGAAGGTGCTCCGACATGGTTTTATGGACTCGCGTTCCTTGAGGTACCACACGGAGCTCTGATATTCTGCACATTATGGCCTGCATAATACCGGCGCGGAGGAATTATGTTTAAAACAATACTGCTTGCAATAGATGGCTCAGAGAATGCGAGGCGGGCAGCCGAGTCTGCCTGTGGGCTTGTCAGGGAAATTGCCGGCTCTTCACTGGTGGTTGTCTATGCCTCGCCCAATCCGCCGTCACAGTCACGCATCATGAAGGCAGATTTTGATGTCCATACCCTTCTCATCGAGGATGCTCATGCGGTTGCCGGGCAGACACTCGACTATATCAAAAACTCCGGAACTGCCTATACCCTTGAGGTGAGTATGGGTGCCCCGGCACTAGAGATCATCAAGATCGCAGAGAAGACAAAAGCCGGGCTGATCGTCATGGGGAGCCGGGGGCTTGGCTCACTGAAAGGGGCTGTCCTTGGGAGTGTCAGCCAGAAGGTGGCACAGCATGCCGCCTGCCCGGTAATGATTGTAAAGTAGATGTCATAAAGGGGTGGATGGTTCATCCCCTTTTTGACCGTATTCTATTCAAAAGAACCGCAGTGAGCTCTTCTATCTCTGAAAAATGCGGCTCTTCCATCCCATTTTTAACAATCCCACATTCGGTTGCGATGATATGGTGATCCGGGTGTCGCCCGGAATGCTGAATCTTCTTCAGTGCACAGCAGTCGCTGCATCCGTCGATTATGAGGAGTTCTTCTGCATCCCGGAGTGCCTCATCGATTGCTTCAGTCTCCTGTGTTGCGGGAATGCAACAGTCGATATCGCTAGCGTATCTCTGCTGAAGGTTCGCGGCACACCGGGTGGTGAGTTTCCCGGTATTTGAGATCCCGGAGCAGGTGATGATGGTATATGCCATTCCTATGCCTGTCCGAGTGTTTTATCGATCCAGCCGGTGATTGCATCGCGGATCGCCCGTATGGTAGCGAGGCGTTCTTCGTCAGTCCCGGAGATCGCCTTTGGGTCGGGGAAGGTCTGGTGAATCGTCTCCTTTGCCCAGGGGAAGAGTGGGCAGGTGCCGGAGTCGCAGAGGGTGATGAGCAGATCCATTTCGTTGCCGTCAAACTCATCGATCAGCTTCGGTTTTGCATTCGAGATGTCGACTCCGATCTCCAGCATCGCCTTTATTACGAGCGGGTTCACCTGGCCAGCCGGCTCTGATCCGGCAGAGAATGCAGTGTAGCGGTCGCTATACGTTGCATTTACATACCCCTCAGCCATCTGGGAGCGGCCTGCGTTATGGGTACAGACAAAGAGTATTTTTTTCATTCTGTATCACTCCTGAATAGTCCCTGTGTTCGTAAGCATATCTTCACCAGCATCAGCATCAGTGGCACCTCAATCAGTACCCCGACAACGGTTGCCAGTGCCGCACCCGAGGAGAGCCCAAAGAGGATTACTGCGGTTGCTATTGCCACCTCAAAGTGGTTTGATGCCCCTATAAGACCCGCAGGTGCTGCATCCTCATAGGGGAGCTTCAGGCTTCTGGCGAGGAAGAAGTAGCTGATGACAAAGATCAGGATCGTCTGTATCGTCAGCGGGATTGCAATCCAGAGGATTGTCAGCGGATTCTCTACGATCACATCCCCTTTGAAACTGAAGAGGAGAACTAGTGTTCCAAGAAGGGCGATGATCGAGACGGGTGTTAAATAATGGAGGAATTTTGTCTCAAACCATGCTTTTCCTTTCACCTGCAGAATCCACCGGCGTGTCAGGTATCCGGCGGCAACGGGGAGGGCGACATAAACAGCAACCGAGAGGAGGATCGTCTCCCAGGGAATCGGCATTGCGGCAACTCCGAGGAGGAAACCGCCAAGCGGTGCATAGAGGAAGAGCATCAGAAGCGAATTAATTGCCACCATCACAAGGGTGAGCCCCTGGTTTCCTTTTGCAAGATAGCCCCACATCAAAACCATTGCCGTGCAGGGTGCAATTCCAAGGAGGATACAGCCTGCGATATAACTCTGGTAGAGGTACACCTCACTCCCATCAAGGAGGATCTCGGTTCCCGGCAGGAAGTCGACGAAGAGGTACCCGAGGAAGAAGGTGGCGATCGCAAACATCGTGAAAGGCTTGATCGCCCAGTTGACAAAGAGGGTAAGGGCAACCGGTTTTGGGGTCTTTGCCGCCTTCATGACCTCGCCAAAGTCGATCTTCACCATGATTGGGTACATCATGAAGAAGAGGGCGATTGCGATTGGGATTGAGATCTGGTATACGGAGAAAGAATCGAGGGTCATGGCAACCCCGGGTGCCAGCCTCCCAAGGGCTATTCCACCGATGATACAGAGCCCCACCCAGAGGGTGAGGTATTTTTCAAAGGTACTCAGCTTTCTGGTCTCCATTGCCGTCTCCCCGCATCACAATTATCCTTGTCTCACCTGCACCCGCATCCGGATCCGCACTGGTGCACTCTGCTCTTACCTTTCCCTTCCCAGGCAGCAGAGACGATCATCTCAACATCGTCATCGGTATACTCCCTGGATCCGGCTTTTGTAATGCCGAGATCGGTTACGATGATATGCTGGTTGATGGGTATCTTCTGGTCTTCTGCAATTGTTTTTGCACACTGAACAGGACAGCCGTCAAGGATGAGTATCTCATCTGCTGATTCGATATTCTTCAGGAGGCCGTCTGCCCCGGTGGCAAGGAGCGCAACGCAGGCTGCCCCGCCGTATCCCTCTTCAGTGAGTTGGATGGCGGCGGCGTTTGTGATCTGGCCGACATTTGCAACTCCCGCGCAAGGGAAGATGATCCGTTTAACGGTCAGTTCATCAGTCGTTCCACATGAACAGGTCGGCTGTTCTGCCATTCTTACGCACCTCCGAGGAGTTCTTTTAATTCAGCCACATCGGCAACCCGTCCGGAGATCTTCAGTTCTCCATCAATCATAAGTGCGGGTGTCAGCATCACATCCCGCTCCATGATCGCGGTGATATCCTCTACCTTCACAATGTCTGCTGATATGCCGAGTTCAGCGACTGCTTTTTCGACATTCTTTGCAAGGCGTTTACATTTCATGCATCCGGTTCCAAGGACTTCAATCTTCATAATCTAACCTCGTGTGTGTATTCTCTTAAAGTTGCAGAGCGGTACTGCTGTTCTGCGGCATTTGGGATATAATTGTATATTCTCAATCTTTTCATCAGTTCGTCTGCAATCTCTTCATCTTTGATAAGGTTCATCCGAGCCACCTCATGAATTGCATCATCAAGCATCGTAAGCCCGACGTTTATGCCGCCAACATCGATCTGCCTGATCCTTCGCATCGCCTCAGCCGCACAGCATGGCTTTTTCATCTCTGCCATCTCTCTTCACCCGATAATAAGTCCATAGGTAAACCCTGCAAGGGCCGAGAAGACGATCACAAGGATTGCATAGACGATAGTCTTCTTCATCCCCATTATCCGTGAGATGACGAGGAGCGACGGCAGGCTGACGCTAGGTCCTGAAAGAAGGAGGGCAAGTGCCGGCCCCCCCGCCATCACTCCTGATGTGTATCCGAATGTCGTTCCGATCACCGGCACCTCAAGGAGTGTCGGCATATAGAGGATGGTACCGACGAATGAGGCAAGCAGGTTCGATTGAAGTGTGTTCGTCCCGAAGAATGGCGCGAAAGTCTCCGGGGGGAGGAAGAAGGCGAGCATCCCGAGGGCAAATGTTCCGATGAGGAGGATCGGAAAGATCTTCTTTGTGAGATCCCATGTCTCCCATCCCCACTCGGTCACTTCGTCTCTCTGGAAGAAGTATATCAGAAGATATGCCACCCCGAGAGTGAGGGCATAGATTATCGGGAACTTGATCATCCAGTCAATCTGTGCTGTACCTGTGATCAGGATGCCGATTAAGAGGATGAAGAAGAGTGGGACGATCCACTGAGGCCGTTCCTCCTCAGATGCGGGTGCCGGTGGCATCGCCGCCATCTTCTTCTTTGTTGCGTCATCATCTGATCTGAAGAGCGCTGCCATGATCAGGCCGATTGCAATAGCAAGAATGATCGCAAAGGCGGCCCGTGCAAGGCCGAGATCAAAGCCGAGCACTTTTGCGGTATACACAATTGCCAGGATGTTGATCGCCGGTCCTGCATAGACGAAGGTGATGGCAGGCCCAATCCCGCTTCCCCGCTTGAAGAGGCCTGCGAACATCGGAAGGATGGTGCAGGAGCAGACGGCAAGGACAGTGCCTGAAACTGATGCAATCCCGTACGCGATCTTTTTCGGCGCATCCGGGCTGAAGTACTTCAGAATGGCATCCTTTCTGATGAAGGCGGCGATTCCTCCGGCGATGAAGAACGCCGGGATGAGGCAGGTGACGACATGCTCAGCGAGGTATTCTGCGAGTGTCGTCCATCCCATCATAAGGGAGCCGATGAAGAGGTCAATCATGGTTTTCTCCTGGCTGAATGCATCCTCTGAATCATATCCTGTCTTTCTCCGGGAGGTCTGGGGTTCGCAACATTACGTTTGAATGGAATGGACGAACTCATTATTTCAAAACCTCTTGAAATCATATCGGTCGTTCTGAAATAAAAAGGCTTCTATTTCAACATATGTTGAAATATCTGTGGCTGGCATCAGCGTTCCCTTAACTCATACCCGCTCGAAATGCTTATCTGATGGTATTTCATATTCATTTGAAGTATGGCAGGCGTACCGAAAGACGAGTGCAGTGGTGTGGCTGTGCCTGGAAAGGGATGTGGCATTCCGCCGGAGGTCGAAGCATCCCTCAACGCTTCAGGGGGCCTTGGGGGGCTTGTTTCCCATCTGCCTGAGGATGATGAAGCCCGGGCTGCCGCCTCCCTCTTCCGTGCCCTGGCTGACCCTTTCAGGCTGAAAATTCTTGCCCTGCTAGCAGTACAGCCACTCTGTGTCTGTGTGATCCGCTCTGTTCTCGAAATCTCAGATTCCCGGCTTTCATACCATCTCTCCATCCTGAAGAAGGCAGGCCTGATCGCGGGGGAGCAGTCCGGTACCTGGATCATCTACCGGCTGACTGAGGAGGGGGAGCGGGTGAAGGGGATGGTGGAGAGGAGGAAGGATTGAGGGGGGTTCTGCGGGTCTGTACAATTATAGATTTAGATATGCAAAGGCGTTTTATCCGGGTTTTGGGGTAAAACTTTCCGATCCCAATACATTATCTACTGGCGGGATATTGATGCTCAAAGAGAGTTATATCCGTGTTCCCTCCTCGATTATCCTGACATAGTCCACAAACATATACTGCTTATATCGTTCTTTCCCGGTAATCTCTTCCAGTATTCCAATTTTCTCAAATTTCCCCACGAGATTGGTTGCAGACTGGCGGCTTATTCGTAACTCCTCTGTCACCTGCCCGATCGTGATGATCGGGCGATCAAAGAGTGTATCGATCAGCTTTACCGCATGCACGCCGCCGATATTGTTCTCCAGCAACCTTTCAATCAGCGTCTCCTTGAGCTGGATAATTTTCTTTGCTGTTTCAATAGAGTTATTAGATACGTCAATGACTCCCTGAAGGAAGAAAGCCAGCCATGCTTCCCAATTCCCCTGATACCGGATACCATTAAGGAGTGTATAGTAATCCTCCCGATATCTCTTCAGGTAATAACTAAGATACAACAATGGCCTTGCCAGAACACCTTTTGAGCAGAGGTAAAACGTGATCATCAAACGGCCCATTCTTCCGTTACCATCCAGATATGGATGGATTGTTTCCAATTGGGCGTGAATGAGAGCGGCCTTGATCAGCCTCGGCGTTTTATCATCGTTCTGGATAAAACGTTCAAGATCCTGCATTAATTCTGGGACCTGCTCTGGTGGAGGAGGAACAAATACCGCATCCTGAATCGTCCCTCCCGGTAGACCGATCCAGTTCTGAACATGCCGTAGCTGACCCGGAAGTTTATGCGATCCCCGTGTTCCGTGAATTAAAAAGCGATGAATCTCATTGATCAGATCCAGAGTGAGTGGCGAGAACTCCAGTTTCTCTATACCATGATGAAGTGCTTTTATGTAATTCAATACCTCCTGTATCTCGTTGATGTCGTCTTTTGGCCGCATATGGGCTTCGAATTCAAGAACTCCCTGAAGTGATGCCTGCGTTCCCTCAATCTGGGAACTTAACAATGCCTCTTTCTTGATGTACATCGCCACAAAGAGATCGGGGTTTGGGAGTACCTGGGTGACTCCGTCAAGGCGGGCCAGAGCTCCGTCGGCTTTCGATAACAGATAGAGAAGTCCCTCATCGAAAACCAGATCCCCGGGGGGTAAAGAATGGGGGATAAAGGCTTCATATCCGCCTTTCTGGCGGACGAAAACCCCTGCCCGATGATCGGAATATTTTCCCATATGTGGTATTTCAATGTGTAATACTATAAAAGTGTCTTGTAAGTCAACCTATGTTGACTTAGACGATTACACCTCTCTCTAACGCAACCAGGCATGACTTACGACCATAGCAGCAGAAAGCCCATGACTTTAGTCGTGGGATGAATGCGTCAATGCCAACCACAAACAATATCTATTATCCACTCATATTATTATATGGATGGCAAAAGAACGGTGGACGCACTCAGATACAACAGTATACAACATCGGATACCATATCATATGGTGCCCTAAATATCGACGTAAAGTTCTCGAATCTCCGGTATCTGACAGGTTAGAAGTTCTTCTCAGGGAGAAGGCAGATGAGATCGGAGTTGTCATCGAAACAATGGAGATAATGCCCGATCACCTCCATTTGTTTGTCAAAACAAAACCTACTGCAAGCCCACACTGGATCGTACAGCAGTTCAAAGGGTATACATCAAGGACACTCCGACAGGAGTTCGAGATATTGAGAACTCGTTTGCCGTCATTGTGGACTCGTAGCTACTATGTTGAATCATGCGGACACATCTCTGAAGATGTTGTGAAAAAATATATCGAAGACCAGAAGCGGAATTAACATGATCTTAACCTACAAACTCCGGCACAACCGCGATTTAAGCGATGAATTAAAGAAAGCGTTTGCTGTAGCGGAGTTTGCAGTTAGAAATCCGAAATGCCGTTCGTCCGCTGCAGTCAAAGAGATTGGATTAAAATCAGCCATCTCAAACCAGATCCTCAAGAAGTATGGAAGCCAGAAGACAATCAAGCGAGTACGGAACGTCAATCTGGTTGTACCGGGACAGTCAATCAAAGTGGATCGAGATACTCGAACAATCCGGGTTGTCCCGTTGAAATTGACTCTCAACTACCAGTTTCCAGAGTTCGAGAAGGTTAATCAGATTGAGATTGATGCCAACTACGCCTATGTGTCATGTACCGTCTTGGAAGAACCGGATATGATACCTCGACAGTTTATCGGGGTTGATCGGAACACTACGGGGCATGTGGCGGTAGCAGCGAATCCTGATACCGGAAAGATCGAGAAACTTGGTAAGAAGGCAATCCACACGCACCGGAAATACTCCGTGATCAGAAAACGCCTTCAGAAGCAAGGAAAGTTCCGCAAACTGAAAGCGATCAAAGATCGTGAGTCCCGTATCGTCAAGGATCTGAACCATAAAATTAGCCGCAAGGTTGTCGATATGGCAAAGGATCAAGACGCAGCACTCGTATTTGAGGATCTGACCGGTATCCGCAAGACGAGGAAACAACACCGTTCATTCAAATACGCCCTGCACAGTTGGTCGTTTTATCAACTACAACAGTTTGTGGAATACAAAGCCAAGCTGCTCGGCGTTCCTGTCCTCTACATTGATCCAGCATACACCTCGCAAGATTGCTCTCGGTGTGATGGAAGAGGTCAACGGCGAGGAAAGGAGTTTAAGTGTCCGGTCTGCGGGCACGTTGATCATGCTGATGTGAATGCGGCATTCAATATCGCACTCCGTCAAAAGGGCATGGTTGATCGTGTACAGAAAGAGATGTACACGATGGGAGCACTGATACCCCACGACGCAATGCTTGAAGAATGTCTAAGCAACGTCAGAACCCCATGACTTTAGTCGTGGGAGTATGTCAGATGCCACAAAGCCATGTAAGTCAATCTAACCTGACTTAGCAGTCTTCCTCCTCTCCTAAGGTATCATACCTTGAGTTAGAGAAACAGTATGTCTGGCTGAGAAAGGGCGGGGGATCGTGAATAATGAATGAATGATCAGGTTGTACAGAAAAGTGATTTCAAAACGCTGAGGGGGAGATTTGAACTCCCGAGAGACAAACGCCTCACGAGGTTTCCAGCCTCGCGCCTTTCCGCTAGACTACCTCAGCAAAAGATGCAGTAAATTAATTGTTCCGGGTATTACTTAATCCTGCTCTTCTTCTTCCAGCCCCGGGGGTACCTGCCGGGCTCCATCAGGATCGATTTTGGGCGTGCAACAAAGCCTTTTTTCCCTGGCACGCATTTCTCTGACGGAATACGGGCGGTGCCAAGGCCGATACATTCGCCCGCTTCGGTCATCAGCGCAACCGTGTCCCCTTTTGCAAATGTTTTGCAGGAGAGAACCCCGGCGCCTGCAAGCTGTGCGCCCCGGCATATCGCATCAACGGCAGAACTCCTGATGGTAATCGATGGAAGATCGGCAACTGCCCGCTCCACCGGGAGGATCATCTGCTTAAGCGGTTCTGGATCCCCTTCATCTGCTGCGGCTTTTGCGTCTGCAAGTTCATGGAGGGTATGTGCATCTGCTTCTCCGAATCCTCCCGAGAGTGTGCGCCGGAGCTCGACCATCTGCCCCCGCACTCCGAGTGCGAGGCCGATATGGACGCAGAGTGTTCTGATGTAGGTGCCTGCCTCGCACCGCACCCGGAAGAGGACAAGCCGCCCTTCGATATCCAGCACCTCGATCTCATGGAGTGTCCTGATACGGAGCGCCCGCTTCACAGCACTCCGGCGTGGGGG
Source organism: Methanocalculus pumilus (assembly GCF_055382585.1). Lineage (NCBI taxonomy): Archaea > Methanobacteriati > Methanobacteriota > Methanomicrobia > Methanomicrobiales > Methanocalculaceae > Methanocalculus > Methanocalculus pumilus. The sequence continues at coordinate 436,820 of NZ_AP042393.1, forward strand.
GCGCTGGTAGACCCTGCCACAGAAGCTGCTGACCACCTCCCGGATCTCGTCTTCGGCTACATCGCCATGCAGCTTCAGGAGGCAGATATACTCCTTATCATGGGCGAGGAGATGCTCTGCGATCTTGGCAGCCTTTCCAAGCATCACGATCAGGATGCCGGAGACCATCGGGTCAAGGGTCCCTCCCTGCCCGGTACTGACACCGAGGATATCCCGCACCCAGGCGGCAACCTCGTGGCTGGTGGGGCCGGGCGGCTTATCGATGATGACTATTCCTGACTGTATGGTGGTCTGTTTGTCTCCGGTCATGATCTCTTCACTCTCAGGTAGGTATTCAGTGCTTCAAGGGTTCCGGCAAGAGATCCGTCACCGATAACCGCCGGCTCCACTCCCCCTTTCCGCATTGCGTCTGCGGTGATATCCCCGATTGCAATCGGGATGATATCTGCATTCTTCTCCCAGACAGCCATCAGAAATGAGTTTGCGCTTGTAAAGAGGATCGCATCTGCCCCATCTGTGTCAAGTGGTGTATGCGTCGGAACAAGCCCATAGCACCGGTACTCATATGCCGTGCCTCCGGCATCTTCAATGCCCTGAATGAGGGTGGGGTTTGGGACATCGGCACGGGGAATGCCGATCGCCTTCCCCTCAATCCAGTCGCCGAGGTAGGGCACAAAATCCCGGGAATAGTATGTGGGGAGCGTTTCGACCTTCAGCCCTTCCTTCTCCAGCATCCGGGCAGTCTGGGGTCCGATTGCGATGATCCGGGCATCTGTTTCGAGCAGCGGGGCAATCCGCTCGGCAGGAAGCGCGCTGGTGAAGAAGATGCAGTCGAAGGCGCCGCGGTTTGCCTCCAGCACAAACGCCTGGATCTGGTTGTCATAGACATCTGCAGCCAGAGGTGAGACAATCCGGCAGGAATGGCCGTATTGCTCACAGGTAGCCCGATCCCTGCCTGCCTTCTCCGGAAGCCTGGTTATCGCAATGATCATTGATCTCTATAGGGACGGATGCATGATATTCTTGTCTTCTCTGGTTCAACCTTCATCTTCGCATGATGGATGGGATCCTGATCGGAGCGGCAATCGGTGTGGTACTCGGTACCATCAGTGGGTGTACGCCGGGGATCCATTCAAACACGATGGCAGGTATCCTGCTCGGGGTGCATCCGGCACTCCTTCTCCTCTTTGGTCCTGCCGTCTTTGCAGCATCTGTCACAGCAACCCTGATCACGCATACCTTCCTTGATGCAGTTCCTTCCACCTTCCTCGGCGTGCCCGATCCAGATACTGCGATTGCGGTGCTGCCTGCGCATGATCTCTGCATGAAAGGGCTTGGTGAGGAGGCGGTCCGGATCTCGGCACTTGGATCTGCTGCGGGTGCCGCATTCGGGCTGCTGCTCTTTCCGCTCTTCTTCTCTCTCCTGCCTCCGCTCCAGCCGTACCTTGACTGGTGGATCGGCCTGCTCCTGCTGATGGTTGCCGGGGTGCTGGTGGTAAGGTCAGAGGCGCCGGAATGGGCGGCTGTTGTCTTCATCGCATCGGGGATCCTCGGTTCATTCACGCTTGCCTATTCATACCTCTCCTGGCAGGTGCTCCCCGGCGGGAGCCCGCTCCTCCTCCCGCTCTTAACCGGCCTCTTTGGACTGCCGATCCTCCTGAAAGGAGCAACAGGCACAATCCCCGAGCAGATATACCGGGGGATCAGGATGGAGCGGCGGGAGATCGCCGGGGCTGCTGCTGCCGGTTCGGTTGCGGGTGCAGTCGTCGGGTGGATGCCCGGTTTCTCAAATGCAACCGCAAACGCGGTACTTGCCTCATTTATCTCATATACCCGGAATGGGAGGGGGTATATCCTTGCAACCGGTGCGGCGAATACGGCAAATGCGTTCCTCGGTATCGCCGCCCTCTATGCCCTTTCGCGGGCCCGGAACGGTGCGATGGTGGCAATCGCAACAGATGAACTGCCGCCGCTTGCCGGGATCATGCTTGCTGCCTGTCTCGCTGCGGTGGCTGCGTATCCGCTGACAATTCTCTTCTCAAAAGGCTCACGGTACCTGGCAGCCCTGAATGTCAGGCGGCTGAATCTCACGGTCATCATCTTCCTTGTGGCATTGACCGCTCTTGTGACGGGGCCATTTGGGCTCCTGATCCTCGCGCTTGCAACCGCAATCGGGACGGTGCCCCCGATGGTCTCGGTGCAACGGGTCTTCTGCATGGGGGCGATCATGGTTCCGATCATCGTCTGGTCGGTTCTTGGGCTTCCACTCTTTTAGATGAGACCTGCCAGTATCCCGATATAGGCGAAGTACCCGATGAGAACAACAGCCGATATAAGGCGTTTTACCCGTTCGCCTGCATAGATGAGGGGGATTGCGGCTGCCGAGAAGACTGCCATTATCAGGAGATCTCCTATTTCTGCTACCTGGATAGGGACAATCAGGGCGATGATCCCCATCACGAAGAGGAGGTTGAAGATGTTGCTCCCAAGCAGGTTGCCAACCGAGATACCGGATTCGCCTTTCAGAATTGCCGCGGCTGAGGTGGCAAGCTCAGGTAGCGAGGTGCCGATGGCGACGATGGTCATCCCGATCACAAAAGCAGAGATCCCAAGGGCGGTTGCAATTCCGACAGCGGAGGTGACAACAAGTTGTGCGCCGATGATGACTGCGATAATCCCTCCTGCAGTCAGGATATAATCGAGGCTGCCTTTTGCCAAAATGGGTATTTCCCCCTCGATCCTGCCTTTTCTCCAGAGTGATCTCAGGATTAGGATAAATGCGATCAGGAATATGGCTCCTGCTGGTACGAAGAGGGTCCCGGACCATCCAAAAGCAACAAAGAGGGCGGTTGCCGCAAGCATCATCAGAGCCTGTCTCTTCACCCCGCTGTTGGCAGGATCATGCCTGTTGAGTGCATGGGGGTTGAGCAACCCGCAGATCGCCAGTACAAGCGCGATATTGGCTATATTGCTCCCGATGATGTTTCCGGTTGCGATTTCGGGGTTGCCGGTCAGGCCTGCATTCATGCTGACGACGAACTCAGGCAGCGAGGTTCCGAATGCAACAACAGTGAACCCGATGAGTGACGGGGTGATCCCAAACCGTGAGGCGAGCCCGCTCCCCCCGCCGACAAAGAGGTCCGCACCCTTCACAAGGAGTATGATGCCGACTACAAAGAGTGCCGCCTCGATGATCATACCCAAAGATTCGGTCGCCGGATATATAGGTGCTGAGGTATCATCTCTTCTGCAATGACGGAGTACTGGTGCGGGAGCGTAGATGATGGGGGGGTTTTTGTTCCTTCCCGCGGGTCACCGGCTGAGCTGCTGGCGAGGGTGGAGTCATTAAAGACCAATATGCAGGTATACCACCCTCTTACGCCCGCTCTGATCGAAGGAAGCGGCATCTTCCCTGATCGTGCTGCATATATCCGGCAGCTCCGGGAGGTCACCATTCTCCAGGCACAGGGGGTGATCGAGGCGGCGGCATCGGGGAAGGATGCAGAACTCCTCCAGATGGTCAGGATGCTCGACCAGTTGGATGAGGTGATCAATCTCCTCTCCGAGCGGCTGGTTGAATGGTACCAGGTGACGAACCCGGCATTCTCACAGAAAGGGAGGCAGGGTTCGGTGAGGCGGGTTCTTCCGAAGATCAGGCGGAGCAGATCCCGTCCCCTGCGAGGAATGGCTGATGAGCTTGAAGGGCTGATTGCCGCCCGGACATCACTTGCCGCTGATGTCTCACGGCTCGCGGCACTGGTGATCCCAAACACAAGCGAGCTTGTCGGCGGCCTTGTTGCGGCACGTATCATGGCCCGTGCCGGGGGGCTTGAGAAGCTTGCCCGGATGCCCGGCAGTTCTGTCCAGGTGATCGGGGCTGAGGCCGCACTCTTCTCCCATATCCGGGGGAACTCGCCCTCCCCAAAACACGGGATCATCTTCCAGCACCGCCGGGTGCATAATGCTCCCCGCGAGATCCGGGGGAGGGTTGCCCGGGTGCTTGCTGCAAAGCTTGCGATTGCGGCCAGAATCGACTTCTATCGTGGGGAGGCGGATCCCGGCTTCCTCTCGTCGGCACAGGCGTTGATTGATGGAATTGCAGGTGGTGGATCTGAATGATTCGAATTGATGGACAACTCGTCTCGCCGGGTGCAGGCGGGGTCTATAATGAGCGGATGGTGAAAGGGTACCGGGTCTGGGATCCCTACCGTTCAAAGCTTGCCGCCCTCTGTATGCTGGATGAGTCTCTGGATCTTGCGGCGGAAATGAAAGTCCTCTATCTTGGTGCTGCAAACGGGACCACTGTCTCGCATGTGGCCGATTATGTGGATTGTGTGTATGCGGTTGAGTTTGCTCCACGGCCCCTGCGGGATCTGCTGGTGGTTGCAGAGAAGCGGAAAAATATTGTTCCGATCGCAGGCGATGCAACCCGCCCGGACAGATATGCGCCGTTTCTGGAAGAGGTTGACCTGCTGTATCAGGATGTTGCCCAGCCCGATCAGGCGGGGATTCTGATTAAGCACCTGCCGTTTCTAAAGCGGGGGGCCGGGATCGATGGCGGGATTGCGGCGATTCTGATGCTGAAGACGAGGTCTGTTGATATCCGGAGGACGCCGGAAGAGGTCTTTGCCGAGACGATCGAGCGTTTGGAAGGTGCAGGGCTTTCTATCCTGAATACCTGCTGGCTTGAGCCGTATCATCATGACCATGCAGCGATTGTGTGTGGTGTTGGATGTCTGAAAGATTCAGTCTGATAATGCCTTTTTTTTTAGATTAAGGGAGATTTCCTGTGTTATTGTTGATAGCATCTCTTACGAGGTATATTTCATGTTTTAGCTCTGGGAGTTGAATAGTGATGATATACCATATCAAATCAAGATCCACCCCAAAATATTTGTGAAGTACAATATTTCGAAGACCGATTATTTTCTTCCATGGGATCTCGTTATACCTATCCTTGATGGTTTCAGGGACCAACTTACATGCTTCACCGATAATCTCCAGATTTCGTAAAGTTGCATCTCTGGTTTTTGTATCTTTTTGGAATTCTCCGATAGAGAGGTCGTTGGTATATTGTTCGATGAGATTGATAGCCTTAAGGATATCATCTAAGATGATTAAAAGGTCACGCTCAGGCATATATGGCATCCTTTTCGATATAGCTCATCAGGCGTGGCCGTGTGGCTATGCCGCCTTTCAGAACAAGATCGACGTCTCTGTTGAGGATATCTTCGAGTTCGTCTTTCAGGTCGACGACATCCCAGCCAATGGGTCTTTCAAATGCCACCAGGATATCAAGATCACTTTCTTCTGTTTGTTCGTTTCGTGCGAATGATCCAAAGATGGCTATCTCTTTTATCGGGTAACGCCGTTGTAAATCGGGCTTGGCTTTCTGGATCTTCTGGATAATGGAGTGAACCGTCCATGTTTTGGGTATATCCTCTGGTCTTTGTGGCATCACTCATCACTCTCCTATGGATTATTGGTAAATATGATCTTGTGCATGATAATGATTCTTGCTACATGGAGATCTCTCTCTCCCAGTTGTCTGTTTTGTTCCTTTTAACGGCTTTCTGAATTGTATTTATGGATTTAGGGTTCAAATCTCTACAAAAAAGAGCGGTCTTACTCAGGTTTGCATTTTCGCCAATAAACTGCATGTGGGTTTATGGTGGTGGTGTCTGGCTGGATCCCGCCCTGCTTCATCCTCTCAAGAAAAGCCTGCACTCCGGCAATCTCCGGGTACAGCCCTATCGCCTCCATCGATACTCTAATAATACTGCTGATGCAAGAGAATGGATTATACAAATTATAAGGATCGTCTGCCAATGCCCCGATATGTATTCTTCAATCCCTTCTCTATCCTGATGGTGATCATCCTCTTTGGAGCACTTATCCTCTTAATGCCGCTTCTACTTCTCGGTATTGTCGGAGGTGCCCTGACAAACCTCGGGTTCTCGTGGTTCCAGGCGATCGGGCTTCTCCTGCTGATCCTGATCGGGAGCCTGGTGAATATCCCGGTGACGACGATCCGGGAAGAGGCGCCTGATGTGTTGAGGCGTCCTGAGGGGCGCCAGTTTGCCCCCTCACTCTATGATGGGATGTATAAGGTGCAGCCGCCTGCCAGGGTGACACAGGTGGCGGTGAATCTCGGCGGTGCAGTGATTCCTGTCCTTATATCGGTGTATCTCCTCTTTTACGCCCTTATCGGGATGGGTGATCTCCGGCTCTTCACCTTCGCCTGTGTGGGAGCTCTTGCTGTTACTCTCGTCGTCAACCGGTATGCACGGCTGATCCCCGGTGTCGGTATAGGGACGCCGTTCTTCCTGCCGCCGCTTGCTGCTCTTTTTTGCGGGATCCTGCTTGCCGGTGGCTTTGGGTTGAATGCCGCCATCATTGCCTATGTGAGCGGAACAGTCGGAACACTTCTTGGGGCTGATCTCTTAAATCTCAGGAAGATCGGATCTCTCGGGGCGCCTATTGTCTCGATCGGGGGTGCCGGGACGTTTGACGGGATCTTTCTGTCCGGGATTATCGCTGCATTTCTGGCGTGAATGGGGGGCTTGGTATTAAGAGAATCATTAATCCAGAATGGGGGATGAATTACTGGCATAATGGGGTTTTACTGTGAAAATATATCTTGATGTTTGCTGTCTATGCCGACCTTTTGATGATCAGCTTGTTCCGCGAATCAGGTATGAGAGTGAGGCGGTTATTGCTATACTTCATCGCTGTTCGGTTGATTGGACATTGATATGGAGTTATGCAATTATCTATGAGGTTTCAAAAATTATTGATGGTCAAAAAAATCAATATCTGAGTAATCTTAGGGATCGTGCAGATATTTGTATTATGGTCGATGGGGCAATTAAGAAAAGGGCTGAATTATTCATGGGGTATGGCATAAAAGCCCTTGATGCATTACATCTCTCTTGTGCTGAACGTGCGGGTGTAGATGTTTTTATAACTACAGATGATAAGTTGAAAAACATTATGAGTAGGTATAGTGATATCTCTACAGTAAAGGTTGTTAATCCTGCTCAATGGTATCAGGGGGTGGTGGATGATGAAAGTGAAAACGCTGCATGAGATCCATGTCGAAGGGATTCAGGCTCTCTATAAAACCCTGGGTCCGGTGGATATGATACGTTTCCTTCAGATGTTTGATCATGGGAAAGGGGATTATACGGAGGAGCGAAACAAGTGGCTTAGTGAGGATCTTGAGGAAATATACGCTGAGATTGTTGAGATGCAGGGGGATGCCGAGTCCGATGATTCTCCATAGTTCTATTATGGCTCTCCGCTGACCAATGAAGGTTCATTCAGGACAATTGTTTTCTCATGGCCTGATCTTTTGAGTTTATCATACGGGTTGGAGGGGGTGGAACGGGGAGACCCTGGTTATCGGGCCAGGGATGAAAGCCGGGTCACCCTTCAGGGTATAATCTTTCCTGTTACTGAAAATTTATTTGTTATGGTGCGAAATACTGCCTATATGCTTCAAGCTGAAGTTAATATTGAGAGTGAAGTGGATGATGAAACTCTCACTGATGAGGAGATTGCCGAAATCCGGGATTCACTGGAAGAGATTGAACGGGGTGGGTTCGTCACCCATGAAGAGCTGAAGCGTGATCTGGGGCTTGAATGAGGCGAATCACTGGAGTGATTTCGATATTTTCTGGCTTATATTAATATGGCTTCCGATAATAGTATGTTGAAGAAGTATTGCGTATGACATCACTCTCCCAACAGGGTAATTCTGGTAGACATGATCTGGATGAGCGGGCGAGGGAACGGATTATCGGTGAGATCGCTCAAGTCTTCGCTTGCGACCTGGAACTCACTGCTGATGTTATTGTGGTGTATATTTTCGGCTCATTTCTGAAAAGCAATCGATTTAATGATATTAATATTGGGGTTCTGGTGTCAGGGGAGAGAAAACCCTATGAGTACTTCAAATATGGTATGCGAATTGCCTCTGTTATAGAACAACGTATTACTCCTCGGTGTGAGGTTGATCTTCGTCTTCTCAATGGTGCTCCCGTTCGCTTCCTCTATGAGGTGGTACGGAGCGGCCGACTTGTTTTTGCCCGTGATGAGGATGAACGGATCTCTTTTGAGGCAGATGTTCTGACACAGTATCTTGATCTGCTTCCGATGTTTGAGATGATGGATAAGGCGTGTATTTCACCGGTGAAAGGATGAGGATATCACCATATTGATGAGTTTGTTGCTCAGGGTGTATTGGCTGAGATGGTAATTGTTCAATAATCGAACTCAGAAAAATCTCTTGTGATCCTTCATCTGGCTCTGATAGCCTTTCGATTTTCTGTAATTCTTGTGTTTTCATTGTATCTTCTATTCTCTCTTCTTTCATTCTCTTCTTTCATTCTCTTCTTTCATTCTCTTCTTTCATTCTCTTCTTTCATTCTCTTCTTTCATTCTCTTCTTTCATTCTCTTCTCTTCATAAACTCGTATATGGTTTATCGCAGATCGATTGGATGGATTCATGGGTGTAGATTCTCTCTTGTTTCAAAGCAGTATTGTATCCCGCTGATCAATTGAAAAACTTAAAAATAGGGGTGAATTTCGTTATTATGGATATAATGAAAGCTATTTTAGGGCTTCCTGAAGTGTTGTGAAAAGGGCAGAATGGGCATTATTTGAAAAAGATTCTAACCGAAAAGAAAGAAGTAGTCCGGAGCAGATTCGAACTGCTGTCGGGGGATCCAGAGTCCCCCATGATTGACCGCTACACTACCGGACTATTGTGCCATAATATGTGATTCCTGATGATTAATGAACCTGACGGAAATCCCCGGTCCGGTGGGGTCTTCAGGGAGTTTTTCTTCAATAAGTGATCCTGTATCCCGCATGAAATCCACACAATGAGATTCTATTCTGAGGAATGAACAAAAAAGCAGGATTATAGCAATAATCTGAAAGAAAAGGCAGTAAATGGGTTATATCTCATCAGCTCTCCGGCATCCCCTGCATGCTGCACAGACAGTTTCCTGCGGCCGGATCAGCGTTCCCTCTCCACAGAACGGGGGGATGTCGGCAACATCCCTCTTATAATAGATGTGCGGGACAAGCGAGATATGGGTGTATGCTCCAACTGGCACGCCGACTGCGTCTGCAATAGACTGTTGGAGGCGTGCCAGTGCATACATATTAGCACCAGCTGCCGAGAGCATGTCGTTTGATCGGAAGATGACCTTCATATCAAGGAGCGGGGCATCTCCCTCCTCCTGCCCCTTCCGGATGACGCACTGGATCAGCTGGAGGCAGGGGCAGTCGTTGAGTGTTTCATCAATTGCAGGGTTCCAGGTGACAGCGACTGCCCGCCTGCTGACCGGCTCATTCTTTAGCTTCTCTATAATGTACCTGATCTGGTCTGCATGGATGTCGCCTTCCTTGAGTTTGAGCCCCTGCCCCCAGTCAAAGAGGCGGGAATGGTAGTCATATTCAAAGACGGAATCTGATCCATTGATCAGGCCGTCTGCATAGCTCTCCAGAAAAGCCTTTTTGAACCGCGATTGACCGCTTGCCATCGGCTCAGTAAGCGGATTCTCCACCCGGAGTGCAATCTCGTCAGTCTCAAGTGTCTCCTCGCCGTTCTCGGTTCGCCGCTCTCTCCCTTTCTCAAGGATGTGTTTGATGATGAGTTCGTGGGCACGGCCAAGGCTTGCAGCACGGATGATCTTCATGATCATACTAATGGTGCGGGGGGTAGATAGTAATAGTGCGATAGAGTGTTTGGGGGGGTGTCTTTCGGTATGTTCTTGCAAGTATACCAGCGCCCTTTTCTATCCAGATGGAGAGATGATCTGTTGTGTGGAGATCCCGGTGATCAAACTCGTCAGATCTTACGGCTCTCCTCGATTGCCCGCGCCCTGTTTTTCATTATGACTTCTTAAAAACGCGCCCGACCACAAAGGATATATTAAGTCTACATCTAATAAGGAAGCATATTCCGTTGATCGGAGTATGCAGCACGTTGAAACCGATTTCGGCATATGTCGAAGGTCGTCATCTGTGCTTGTAAGGTAATTGAATTGTTCAAACTGAACAAAAGGAGGAAATAATTAATGACTAAGAGATTAACGATCGCACTTATTGCGTTCCTTGCACTCGCTATGGTTGTAGTGCTCCCGGCTGCAGCGGCTGACAACGTCATCGCAGCAGCAGGTGACACTGTCTTCCGTGGTGAAGAGGGGATCAATATTGCTGCTACCGGCGTTGTTGCCGGTGACACCCTCGGCTGGTATGCCGCAGGATCTACCCCCGGTACTGGCGCTCCGTCAGCAACAATTGTTGTATCGAACCCAGCGAATTTCTATGTAGATCCAAGCATGCAGGTTGGTGCATGGTACCGTCAGGCAGCAGGTACGCCACTTGCATTCATTGTTGCTGATCCGGCACTCGATGTTAAGATCATCGATGTTGCTGGTGACATTAAGAATGACGGTACTGTCGTAAAAGGAACTGATGTCCTTCGATTCAGGATCGACACCAACCTTGATGCGTTCACCCAGCGTACTACTGCTCCGGTAACCACTGGAGCAACAGTTCGCGTCCGTGTCACAGGACCCGGCGGTAACGTCTATACCTCACTTGTTGATGACACTGGTGCATTAATTCCTGTTTCAGCAATAATTGTCAACTCGAACCCGTTCATCGTTACTGGTGCTGTCGGTTCGACAGGTGTCTGGGATGTTGGCAATGCGAACTATCCACGTGGTACCTACACATTTAAGGTTGACTGTAATGTAAACAGCATGAACGACAACTATGATGTCGTAGGCAAGACCATTTCAAAGACCTATTCGATCACCATTTCAGATGATGATCTTGTCATCACCTCAAACATGGACACCGTTGTCCGCAACAACGATTTCGCTGTAACAATCGAGGGTCGTCCAAGCACCAACTATGTCCTCTGGGTGAAGGGAACCTCAACACTCCTTCCACCTGAAACCCCACAGATCAAAGCTGGACAGCAGGGTGTTAGTCTTGATACAGGTGCAGGATCTGCTGGTCGTAATGCTGGTGCATATAGTTTCACCGCAGCCCAGACTGTTGGAGCAGATGTTCCAGGTGGTCTTGTAGCTGGCTCTCCGTTCTATGCAATGGTGAATACCGATACCTCTGGAAAGAGGACTATTGGTTTTTCAACAGCCCAGACGACCAAAGATCAGAGCTTTACCATTCGGACAGACCGCTATGTAGCACCTGGTCCCTCTGGTGACTACGATGAAGTAAAGGTCCGTGTCGAGAAGGGTGCAGTTACCATCACCGCATCAGGTGACCGGAGCTACTATATCGGCGAAGAAGTAACCCTCTCAGGTACCAACACTGACTCATCCAATGTGTACCTCTTCATCACCGGTCCAAACCTCGCCAACAATGGTGCACAGCTGACAAACCCGGCAGTTGCCGTCGTTGATGGTGCTCTTGGAACTGGTACCGGCTTTGTCGTCCGCAATGTAAAGGGTGACGACACATGGGAGTACAAGTGGGACACCTCCGGACTTGCACTTGATGCTGGCACCTACACTATCTACGCCGTTGCCGACTCAAGAGACAAGAACAACCTTGCAAACAACAAGTACGAAACCGTCTCAGTTGTGATCCGCAAGGGCTTCGTCTCAGCAACTGCCTCGCAGTCCTCAGTCGCAAAGGGTGACAAATTGTTCATCCGCGGTAATGCAGAAGGTAACCCCTCTCCGGGTGTTGCAATCTGGGTTCTCGGACGCAACTTCTATGTTCGTGACACTCAGACCGTCGAAGATGATTCAAGCTTCGAGTATGAGCTGACAAGTGCAGCAACCACGGCCATGGCCTCCGGCCAGTACTTCGTCGTTGTGCAGCACCCAATGGGCAACAACCGCTTCGATGTTGTTGAAGATACTGTCTCAGTTGTAGGAAGAACCTATGCAACAATGCTCGGAATTGTTCCCGCAGCAGGTATTGCATCCACTGACTACTTCCCGGTTGTTGGTCCAGGCCGTCTCCAGGGATCTGATGCAGCAGAAGCGCTCATTCAGCTTCTGAACAACCCGAATGTCGATGACACCTACACCAAGCTGACCTTCCTCGTTGAAGAGCCATGGATCCGGGTCGACACTATCGGCGACAAGACCGTTGGTTCGACCTTCACCATCACAGGAACCACAAACCTTGGTGTTGACAACGATCTCCTCGTTGAAGTCACCTCCTCTGCATTCCAGCCAACCGAGAAGACTCAGGCAACTGGATTCTCAGGTGCATCCGGAACTGTAAAGGTTATGAAGGGCGATGCAGGCTACAACACCTGGTCATTCGAAGTTGATGCCTCCGCTTTCAAAGCTGACGAGTATATCGTCACCGTTGAATCAATCGAAGCAGATGCCTCAACAACCGCCAACTTCAATGTTCTTGAAGCTGTCCCGGTAACCCAGCCACCTGCAACCCCGGTGCCAACCACACCACCGGCAACCCAGCCACCAGCAACCGAAGTTCCGGCAACCCCGGCATCACCCGGATTTGGTGCGCTTGTAGCGATTGCAGGACTTGGTGCGGTAGCGTTCCTCGTTCTTCGCAGGGACTAAACCTAACCAACCCTAATTTTTCTTTTTCTTTGTCAGAACAAAACAGGTGAGCGATAGCTCTTCTCTTGTTAAACTGTAGTTCTGCGTTTTTCGTGGTTTCTTTCTTTGTGGGATCTCTTCAGCGTTTGTTCTCCTACCGGAATCACTATCCCTGATTGAAAACCATATTTCACTATTCTCATGAAGGCTCCAAAACAGATTATTCTCAGGGAGGATATCGTAGAAGATCTCCTTCATCTGCGTAAACCCGGAATGACGCTCTCCGGGGTTATTGAAGAGATGATCGAGCACGAAAAGAAACGGCGTCTCCTTGATGATATCAGGTGTATTCAGGAGAGAGAAGAGCTTGTGGAGCTTTTGTTGTCCAATTAACGTAGCAAAAGCGGGTTATTCTACATGAATAGCTTTTCCAGGCTTTCCGGCAACTTCAATATACCCGGCAATTGCCTCCTCGATATGACGTAATGCCTCTTCCCAGTTTGATCCTTCACGTATACATCCCGGAAGAAGGGGTACTGTTACGGTATATCCTCCGTCTTCATTCTTTTCCATAGTTGCGGTATAGCGAAGATGTGTCTCTGGCATAAAACAATCCAACTCTCCTGATTGAAGCATTGCATCCAGCACTATTAAGCCATTATGGCAATGCCGGATCATTCCCTCACCCCTCCTCTTCCAATCTTCCTCCTCCTCTCTCCTCAAAAATCTCCCCTGACACTTCCCACTCTCCCGCCCAAACCCGGAAATCCTTCTTCCGGCAACCCTTATCCCTTTCGCCAACCAGATCCTCTTATCATATGCCGGTTACTACCGGAAAGATTCAAAGGATAGTGTGATCTATGGTTCGTCTCTCTGGAAAAGTGCTTGATATCGAATACCGGGGCATCCTCCTGAACCGGGACGACGCCCGCACCATCGGGGTCCTGGACGGGGATCGCGTCGAGGTGATCAATGAAGAGAAGAAGACCGCCGCCCAGGCATTTGTAACAACAACCGCCACCCTGCTGCCACAGGGAACAGCCGGCGTCTACCAGGTGACGAACCGGCGGCTCGCCCTTGAAGGGGGCGAACCACTCGAGATCCGGGCTGTCGGGAGGCCTGCCTCGATTGATTTCATCAAGAAGAAGATGGACGGCGGTAAACTCTCAATGGAGGAGACCCGGTCGATCGTCCGGGAGATCGTCGACGATACCCTCTCCCCCGGCGAGATCAGTGCGTACCTGGTCGGTACCTACATCAACGGTCTTGATATGGACGAGATCGAGTATCTCACCCGTTCAACCGTATCAACCGGTGAACAGCTCTCCTTTGCCTCGCACCCGATCGTTGACAAACACTCAATCGGCGGTGTCCCAGGAAACAAGATCACCCTGCTTGTGGTTCCGATCATCATGGCAGCGGGCCTGAAATGTCCAAAAACCAGCTCGCGTGCGATCACCGGCGCAGGCGGGACAGCTGACCTGATGGAAGCAATCGCTCCCGTCACCTTCACCGGATCTGAGCTACAGGAGATGACCGAGAAGGTCGGGGGCGCCATCGTCTGGGGGGGTGCCACAAACATCGCCCCCGCAGATGACAAGATCATCCTCTATGAATACCCGCTCAAGATCGATCCCCATGGCCAGATGCTCGCCTCGGTGATGGCAAAGAAGTTCGCAGTCGGCGCCGATCTCGTCGTCATCGACATCCCCGTTGGCAGGGATGCCAAAGTCACCACTGTTGAGGAGGGACGGAAGCTCGCCCGCGACTTCATGGAACTTGGGGATCGGCTCGGGATGAAAGTCGAGTGCGCACTCACCTATGGCGAGACTCCAATCGGCCACTCTATCGGCGTCAATCTTGAAGTCGCAGAAGCACTCTCCGTCTTAAAAGGAGGCTCAGGTCCCGAATCACTCATCCAGAAGAGCGCCGCAATCGCAGGGATTGCACTTGAGATGGCGGGCAAGGTGCAGTATGGCACTGGAACAGAGGCAGCACTTGACCTCCTCTCATCTGGCAAAGCCGATCTGATGATGCAGAAGGTGATCGAGACTCAGGGCGGTGATCCCGGTGTAACAGCTGAGGATCTCTTGCCCGGTGATCACTCCTTCAGCATCAATGCTCCCGAAACAGGGTACGTTATCGAGATGGATAACCGGGCGCTGATCACCATTGCGCGCGCAGCTGGCGCCCCGCACGATCACGGCGCAGGGCTCTTGTTCCATAAGAAACAGGGGCAGCACGTGAAGAAGGGAGAGCCGATCTTCACCATCTATGCAGACCGCGGATGGCGGCTCCAGAAGGCACTTGAAGAAGGCCGCCGCCTCATGCCGATAGCTGTTGAAGGAATGCTGATCGACCGGGTGCCGGGGAACCGCTGGCAGACACCGATGCACTAATAGGTGAGAAACCAATAATAACCTGTATATGCGTGCTATGCGTCTTCTGCTCAGCCTCATCCTGCTTCTGGCACTCGCCTCTACAGCACAGGCGGTAGTCACCCTCAACATCTATGTCGAGGATTCGGAAGGACTCCGGATCCCGGATGCGGCTGTCTATATTGATGATAGTTATATCGGGAGCACCAGTTCAACCGGCTATCTCTCCTATACCCACCCTGGTACAGAGAACTTCATCCTCAGGGTCACCAAAAGCGGGTATGAGAGCCGTTCGGTGAATGTCCAGCGATCTGAGACTACCCGAACCATAACTCTTACCCGGAGCTCTGCGTTGCTGACCGTTCTCGTCTATGACGAGAACATCGCCCCGCTCAGGAATGCGATTGTGAGGGTTGTTGGGCCTTCATCAGAGAAGACCGAAGAGACTGGATCGAATGGAAGGGCAATCTTCACCCTTGCAGACGGGGAGACCTACCAGATCAGAATCACCGCTCTTGATTATCGTGATGCAGAAACATCGGTCCAGCTCTCGGGTGCATCCCGTGAGGTCTCGGTGGTGATGGAGCGGGGTGATCGGTTTGCATTCAGGATCACCGACGAAGAGACCGGCGATCCCATTCAGGGGGCAGAGATCACCGTCGACGGGATTGTCCGGGGCACGACACGGGATGATGGTATCTTCTCCTATAATCTCAGGAAAGGCTATGAATATCAAATAACTGTGAAGAAACCCGAATACCACCCGTACTCGGTTAGGCAGTATATCTCCGGCGATCAGCAGGTGCTCTCGATTGCACTCTCAAAAGACTACTACTCACCCTTTGTCTCGGTCTTTGACCCTGATAAGAAAGTGGTAGAGGGAGCAGATGTCTATCTGGATGGCACTCTGCTTAGGAAGACTGATGGGTATGGGAGGGCATCTCTTGGGAGTCTCACTGCCGGAACCTATCTCCTTGAGATCAGAAAGAGCGGTTTTGAACCATATAGCCGTGAGATCACCATCTCGGATGGATCAATTGACTTTGCCGTGGATCTCTCCTATTCTTCGGTTCCGGTCAGGGTACTGGTTGCAGATGCCTTACACTCAGTCATATCAGGAGCAACCATCTCTGCTGGTGGTGTCATCAAGGGAACTACTGACGGATCCGGTCTCCTCTTTATCAACCTTCAACCAGGCTCAGAATACGTCCTCTCTGCGGCAAAGGACGGGTACCACGAAGGGAGCGTGAGACTTGTCGTGCCGGTGGACGGGCAGCAGGAATCTGTTACCATCACCCTTGAATCACAGATAAGCCCTGTTTTGATCGGCGGTATCGCACTGGTGCTGATCATCATAGCAGGGGGCGTCTATCTCATCAGGATGAGAATGCAGAAGGGAAAGCAGATCAAAAAATTCAAAAGCTGGTAGCCTTTCAGGCATATTCAAACTCATTCCTGCTTTTTTTAAAAAATGGTCGAAATCACAAATTATTAAATACCGGAATCGGTGACAGTATGGTATGAACTCTTCATCCCGGCTGCTCATTCTTCTTCTCATCATCGCAGCAGCCGGAGCAGCACCGGCAGCAGCCCTGATTCCTGATGAGATCGTCATCACAACCGATACGGAATGGCTGGTGGCAGGATCATCCACACCTGCAACAATTACAGCAGTGGTGTATAATCAGAGCATGCCTCTCCCCGGTGTTCCGCTCACCTTCTCACTCTCTGACCCAGATACCGGATCTCTTGCAAACCCTTCTCCTGCAACCGATGGTGCAGGGGTGGGCACCGTCTCTTTCATCCCCGGTACAACAAGCGGGGACGCTACCATAAGGGTTGAAGCCTGGTATCAGTCAGGGGATGAGTTGGAGATAATCGAAGCCGATCTCATCCAGTCTGTCGATCATGGCGAACCCGTGGCAATCGACTCTGTCTCCTATTCGCAGGAGGCGACTGTCGGCGCAACGGTGCCCATCTCCCTGCAGCTCATAGATGGCTATGGGAACCCCGTTGATAACCGAAGGGAAACGGCACTATCGCTATCTCCTGAGTATGTGACGATGACGGTCACCTCCCCCGGAGGGAACGCAGTTTTCTTCCATGAAGGTGAAACCGGTGCAACCGTCTCTGTCCCGGTAGATGCAGAGGGATTTGTGAATACAAGCCTCGGGCTCGAAACAGAACCCGTCGATCATGTGATCCTGATCGATCCATCCCCACCACTCATCCCTTCCCGGTGGATAACAATCACCGCAATTGCTGATGGAACCCCACACTCTGTCTATCGTTATCCCTCTGCATCCCCCCTGTATGCTCCGGCAGATGGAGCATCAAAGATCGATCTCTTTTATAGATTCTATGATGAGTATGGGAACTGTGCAGGGAACAGGAGTATTCAGTTCACCGCCACTGCTGGCACCGGAACAACTACTACATTACATTCCACGAGCAGTGCCGGGGAGATCCGGATCAGCTATGGCCCGGTGATTACCGTCGGCGAGGTTATCATCACCTGCACTGCCGTTGATAACGAGGCAGTCCATGATACCGTAGCCCTGCAGTTCTACCATACCGAACCGGTGGCGATGCTGCTGACCGCAAACCCTCAGGTGATACCAAGCGCAGATCTGGACTCAGGAATCACGGCTGATATCCGGGCAAAGGTGATCGATGCACGGGGAAACCCGGTGCCCGGCGAGACGGTCAGCTTTTCTATCCAGTCGGTTGATTGCGGCGACTACATCACAACAAGCGATGCATCACTGGATGGAACAGAAGCAGTCACAAATGACGACGGGTTAGCGATTGTCCGGTTCTCCCCTTCGGGATTCACACTCGATCCGGATCACCCCGGCTATAGTAAGAATGCAACCGGCACCGCGGTCATAGCTGCTGTCTGGGAAGGTGAGGAGAAGACGGTCTCTGTCTCCTGGAAGAACTATCCCTTCCTGAGCATCAGCACCATGGTCGAACCGGAGACGGTCGCCGTGAACGAGACGATCAATGTGACGGTGACGATCATCGGTGACGGGTGGGCGCTCCAGCCTGACCCCGTTGATGTGGTGCTTGTTATCGACACATCAGGCAGCATGACGAAAACGGATGTACCGCCAGACCGGATGGCGGCAGCCAGAAATGCCGCAAAAGAATTCGTCGCACAGATGGATCTTGAATCGGGGAGAGATCGTGTCGCAGTAGTATCCTTCTCCTCCACCGCCACCCTTCTCCAGCCGCTCACCGATGATCCAGCGACAGTAAACGCTGCAATTGATGGGCTGTCGGCAAATGGGGCAACAATTATGCGGCGGGGATATTATGAGGGCATCAGGCACCTGAAAGAGGAAGGAAGGCTAAGAGCAGTGAAGGCGGTGATCCTGATGGGGGATGGGGACTGGAACCTCCATGGATCTCCGCTCGCAAAGGGGATTGGTTTTCCTGATACTGATCCATATCCCTGGAGGGGATCAACTTACTCTTTTAATCCACCTGAATGCTACTTCAGAGAGACTGCCATGGGTAGTGATCAAAGGGATGAGGGTTATGAATGGTATAGTGATCTTCCTGAG
Source organism: Methanocalculus pumilus (assembly GCF_055382585.1). NCBI lineage: Archaea > Methanobacteriati > Methanobacteriota > Methanomicrobia > Methanomicrobiales > Methanocalculaceae > Methanocalculus > Methanocalculus pumilus. Next base: position 455,340 of record NZ_AP042393.1, read on the forward strand.
CCAACGGGATCTCTGGGAGTTGAAATATATTGGCCAAGAAATTTCCTTTTTGGGTATACCTATAACTGGGAACCGGGCTCCGTCTCTCTTGACGGGCAGCATACGAACCAGAATATGTCCGTCTATGCGATGAGCGGCACCCCGGACGAACAGGTGCGGGTATACACAATCGGATTTTCCGCGGACCTCGCCCCGAGGGTGGTGCAGGATATCACCATTCTTTCGGAAGCAACCGGCGGCAGCTATGTCTGGGCAGGCAATGAAGAGGATTTAACAGCCGTCTATACGCAGATTGCAGGTGAGCTGATTACAGAAGCCGGGGTAAATACCACGCTTCATCTCTCCCATGACAATATCGAGATTAATATGACTGTGTATCAGGGAGGCGATCTCTTCGAGTATCTGCCAGAGACAACGGTATCTCACTACAATACGAAAGGAGGGGAGATCATATGGGTTGAAGGCTATCCGAAGGAGATCGATCAGACAGCTGACTGGCTTGGGATCACCCCGCCACCCTATACCCTCTCCTTTGATATAGGCACTATCTATCTCCATGATCTCTGGAAAGCAGAATACCAGCTCCGCCTCATCAAAGACGGGACATTTGAAGTATTCGGCCCTGCCGCATCGGTCAATTTCGAAGGAGACACCCTCACCCTCCCGACAACCCTCATCAGCGTGATCCCGCCAATCGACGTCATCGGGCTGGATCAGCCTGAACTTGAGGTGAAGAACCTCAGGACAACCGAGCCTGGTCCCGTGACCGATATCCTCCCCCTTGCATGGGATCTCACCTATGGCGGGAGTGACAGAGTAACACAACAGGTCCGGTATACAGTCGTCGATCCGATAGTCTATGCCAGATTTGGTGACATTGGCACGTATGAGTGGACGGTCGCGGGCACGGTAATTTCTGATTCAGGTCCCCTATTATCCCAAACCCAGTATTATTCAATTGATGTATCCGGACTCTCGGGTAAATGTCTGGTGAGAGTGGACGCATGGGCAGATGGATCACCGGACAGCGATGTACAGAGAGTGTTTGATATCGGTTTTGACCCCGATCAGGCATATATCAGAATCGAATGATCGTTCCAAAACACAATGAAAAATGAACGGATCCACCGGGAATCGAACCCGGGTCCTTGGGTTCGAAGCCCAAGAGGATATCCTCTACCCCATAGATCCAGAATTGCTGTATTAGTATATGCCGAAATCCTATTTCAATGCTGAGGAACACGGGCACCCGTCCGAACCCGCCCCGCCAACACCCTCCGGTTCAGTTCCACCCTTCACATCATCAATCCCCCACTCTTTTTCATCTCTTCCGCCGATATGATATCATATGGTGTTATCAGCGGGAGTGATCCGAAAGAGGCTTGGTGATGACAGCAGAGACGGCGATCTGGTGATTCGTCCCTTTGAAGACGCCTGCCTCCAGCCCGCCTCCTATGATCTCAGGGTGGCAGAAGAAGTGAATCTCATCCGGGGTCAGTGCACGCTTGTCCCAACTCTTGAATGGGTTGAGCTGCCTTCCGATCTCGCCGCAACCCTCAGAGGCCGTTCTTCCTATGGAAGGCGGGGTCTCCTCCTCGGTGCAGGGTATATCGACCCCGGATTTCGGGGGCAGCTCACCCTCTGCTGTACAAACATGGGAGGAGAGGATATTCTTGTACCTCAAAATACCCGTATCGTCCAGATGATCTTCCATGAAGTCAGTGGCGGGGATGAACTCTATTCAGGCCGCTACCAGGATAGCAGAGGTATAGTGCATGCGCGAGACTGATCCTGGAACAGAACGCAAATGCCTTGAGATCCTCAGAATCCTCAGGGATTCGCGGGATCCAATGGGTGCAAAACACCTCTCCGAGCGGATGGCCGAACAGGGTTTTGTCCTCTCCGATCGGGCAGTCCAGTATTATCTCCATCATCTTGATGAGCTCGGATTTACCCGGAAGATCGGGAACCGGGGGCGGGTCCTGACCAACCTCGGGATTGCCGAGAGTGAGAGCGCACTTGTCAGCGATCGGATCGGTTTTGTCATCTCGCGGCTGGAGAGGCTTGCCTTCAGGAGCACATTTGATCCGACAACATGCACGGGCGATGTCGCCTATAACCTCTCCTATGTGAGAAATGAAGATCTTGATTCTGTGCGCTCAGCATTTGATGAGACGATCTCTGCGGATATTGGTTTCTTTGGGACCTATGCCGAGAGAACTAATGATCCACGGGTTCCAAAAGGGCATACCGGTTTCATGACCATCTGCAGCATCACGATGGATGGGGTCTTCCAGCATAATGGCATCCCGGTCAGGATGGCATATGGGGGATGTCTCAACCACAAACAGCGAATTCCTCTGGGTTTCAACCACCTCATCGGATATAAGGGGACGACGATCGACCCGCTGCAGCTCTTCCTGTATGCGGAGATGGTCTCAATAGGCAACCTGATCCGGACCGGAGATGGGGTTGCCCTTGCCAATATCAGGAATATTCCTATAACTGCAATGGAGAAGGCTGATGAGATCATGGAGTCGCTCAGGCAGAACGGCTTCCATCTCCCGGTTGCCGCAGGTTCAGGGATTATGAATATCCCAAAAGATCCCTACCAGTCATCCATTGTCATCTATAGCGGGATGAACCTGATCGGCAGGGCATATGAATCCGGAATCAGAATGAAGACAGAGATTGGTGCAGGCACAATCCCGATATCCCGGTTCCTTTCAGAATAACGCAGGGGTGCACTTCTTAAGAGTACCTCCTCTCTCCTCTTCTATATCCAGGTGATCCCGTCATCATCGTCATCGGACTCCTGTTCCGTTGATGAACTCCCGCCAATGACCACAAACCTGGAACGGCTCTTCACTTCATCACGCGGCCGGGGCAGATTCCGGTTGACAGGGCCGCCTGCGACATCATCTTTTGGTGCAGGCTGTTTTCCAACCCGGATTGACCCTGTTCGACCGATGTATGCCGAATCATCGGGCCTTGCGGTGTTGCTGACACCAATACGCCCGCGTCCGATCAGCGCATCGTCATTTGGCCGGGATGCGGCTCTCCTGACGTTGATCTCTCCTCCCTCAAACGCAGTATCGCTTGGACGGGAGAAATGGGATTTCAGGGCGATTGCCTTTGCCTCAAACGAATCGTCCCGTGCCCGGACGTTGGAGGGGAGAGAGAAGGCACCCTGTGCGGGATCAACTTCATAGCGCCCTTTTTCTGCCGGGGCATCCTTCATCCGGATGGCACCGGCATCCATCGACCGGTCATTTGGCTTCACCGGCCCCCCAATCATCGTCTGGCGCGAGATATCAGCCACCTCTTTCGCCTGCCTTCCCGGGAGGGCGAGTTTCTTCTCGGCCTTTCTCTCCCCGCGTCCCGGAAGGATCACCTCCTTATTCCCATTCACCTGAGTTTCCCCGGAGATACTCTCCCATTCATCCAATCTTCGCTCTTCTGCTGCAAAGGCTATCCCGGTTTGATCATCTCTGCCCATTGGGATTTCGTCATGTGCGATGAACTGTACCTCGTCCTCCTCATCATCCCAGATAAAATCTTTCTGGAGAAGGGCTGCACGTTCAGCCCGTTCCCGTGCGGCCCGTTCCATCTCTTCTTTCTCCCGCATATACTGCTCCTGCTCTAATCTGAGGGCTTCCTCACGCATCCTCTCCTCTCTCTCTTCCTGCCGGCAGATATCCCGTATCTCTTTCAGCTCATGAATCCGCGGGATATTCTTGATACCGGCAAGGACGATGATCACACCGACATATTTTGTGCTCAGAACCGGATAGTCCCCGGCACGCATCTCAAGGCCGCTGATACTCCGGTCAATCCACTTCCTGACATTCTGAAATCCTTTCATTGAGAGTTCTTCAGATGGTCCTGCGATCAGAATGAGCGCCTTATCCGCACTGGTAAGATCGCAGGGAACGGATATCTCCTGGTAGATCGCTCGCTTCGCAAGCTCGACAACCCGTGATGCCCGGAGATGCCCCTCTTCAAAATCTGAATAATCTCTCTTCAGTCTGTTCAGGAGTGAAAATTTTGGCTTTTGGATCATCTCGGTTGAGTATCCGATGGCCACCATGCCCATGCCTGAGATGGTATTGATCACTTCGCCTGCATCCAGAACCACCTCTGCAACAGGCCGTCCTCCCTCGACAAACTCTCCGGCACGGAGCAGCAGCCCGAAACGACGGGCAATACGCTCATTAAGAAGATTGTTTCGTTCGCGTGGATTCAGTGGAGTCCGGCTGAGGTGTTCGTCATCAATCATCTCATATCCATCTGATACCTCATTTCCTGCATGATCCTCTCCTCCGGCTTCATTTGTCCGTTCAAGCCTGAGAAGTTCGGTTGCAATCTTCCGGTACCAGGTCTCATTGTCAAAGATGATGCAGCCGTCAACAACAGGCTCAATCGCCTCGATCTGGTCTGCTGCCCGAGCAGAGATCCGTCTTCCCTCATCCCGCATGGGGAGTGTCAGGATACTGACAACCGGTTCATAAAACGAATCCCTGATCTTTTCGACAAGCAGTGGGATGGCATCTGCATGCCTTCCGCCAAGGCCGCAGCATATGATGACTGCATCAATCTCAACAGTGTTGGATTGCTGGATATGCTGGATCATCTCCGCAACATCGAGGATCTCTCCATCGATATGATCAGTGGTGTCATCAAGCATGGGAAGAACAATCCGTTGTGTATGGGGAATGTAATTCAGATCCTTTATACTTGCGAGATCGGTATCTATAGCGACAGCCAGCACACTGCTGGTCCCACTCCTTCTGTCATGTTCATAGAGAATATCGGTGATCCGTGATCCGGCTCCACCAAGTCCGATGATAAGTGCTTTCATATCTGATTAATCCATCAATGCATAGAGCAGCGGAGTGGCTGCGTCCATGATACTGGTATTCTCATATTATCCCGAAGACATAAAGCCTTTCACTCCGGGTTAACCAGACCTTCATCTCGGAAACCCTCTTTTCCGACCATTCTGCGCCGGGATTTTCCTGCTGTGTGAGCAGTATCAGGGTGAAATGATAATGATTATAAGTGTGTGTGTGAAACAACTCACTGAGGTGAATTTACCTTGAGCTATGGAATTGAATTCGTCCCTGGAAACCTCTCTGTAAAGCAGGTAGTAAACTACTGCAAACTTGCAGAGACGAAAGATATTGACTTTGCCTGGATTACCAACCACTACAACAACAGACACTGCTACCCAATTCTTGCGCAGATTGCGGCAGCAACAAGTGAACTGAAGATGGGTCCGGGTATCATGAACGCCTTCACCGACACACCAGCGGCGATGGCATCATTTGCATGCACATTAAACGAGATTTCAGATGGACGCGCAGTCCTTGGTATTGGTCCTGGTGACCTGTCCACACTCCCGAAACTCGCAATTAACCCTGTCAAGCCCGTCTCCCGCCTGAACGAGGCTGTCACCCAGATCCGTGCACTCTGCTCTGGAGTTGAAGTGAAGAAGGCCGGTCTTGAGTTCTTCGACTATGACGGTGCAAAGCTCACCGGTGTCCAGCTCCCCGGCAAGAAGGGTATTCCGATCTACATCGGAGCACAGGGTCCAAAGGTCCTTGAACTTGCAGGCACAATCGGAGATGGTGCACTCATCAACGCTTCAAATCCAAAAGACTTCGAAGCTGCAATCCCAATCATCAAAGCCGCCTGTGAAAAGGTGGACAAGAAAGGATTCGATATCGGTGCATACACCGCAATGTCCATCGATATGAGCGAGAAGAAGGCGCGCAATGCAGCAAAGATTGTTGCCGCATTCATCGCCGCAGGATCGCCACCTGCACTCCTTGAGCGCCATGGCCTTGACCTGAACAATGTCGCAAAGATCAAGGAAGCCCTCTCAAGATTCGACTTCAAGACCGTCGGCGGGCTCGTCGGCGATGCCGAGATCGATGCATTCACCATTGCAGGTACCCCTGACGTTGTTAAACAGAAGTGTGAGGACTTAACGAAATCCGGTGTCACCCAGATCATCTTCGGCTCCCCGCTCGGACCCGACATGGTCAACTCGATCCGGCTCCTCGGCAAGTACGTCGTATAATATTCCTGATACAGGAATATTCATATCTCTCTCACAATTTTTTCAAAACCTTTTTAGCCTCTTTAGATCACCCTTCTATCGTGTCGTTCTTCTCCACATCAGAGATCCATGTCCCAGGCTCTGTGATCAGTTACAGGACGGAATTCGCAACAGGCATCTCCTCCAGGATCAGCCCTTTCCGGGGAACCCGTGGAATCAACGCCGGTGCTACTCGCCCCACACATCATGATAACGACCCGGAATGTCCTTTCTGCCGGGAACAGATCTTTACTTCGACATCGGGTTTTTCAGATGGCACCTGGATCGAATCTGGTGAGAGTGTGACCTTTCCAAACCTCTACCCGTTTGCCGATCGCCATACCGTGACAGTGATCACAGAAGCTCATATGGTAGAATCATTTTCACCCCGCCAGCTCTCCGATGCACTCATCGGATCAGCCAAATCACTCATGGATCACCCCGGGTACCCATCGATCCACTGGAACTTCCTTCCATCTGCTGGTGCAAGTATGCTCCACCCTCATATGCAGGGAATGGCTGACAACCGGCCGGTCAGTCTCTGTGCAGACTATCTTCTGGCATCTGCACAGACGGCATCCGGAGATTACTGGAAGTGTGTCAGGGAGGAGGAAGAAGATGGCCCCCGTCATCTCTTTGGTGATGAGATCTTCTGGTATGCAAGCCCGGTTCCAATAGGAGAGTGTGAAATCCGGGGGATACTACCGATCAGGACTCTTGAAGATATCTTCACCATGACTGATACTCTTGGGAGGGATATCAGGCGGGTAATCGATCTCTACCGGTCTTTTGGTCTGTATGCATTCAATATGGGTATATTCTTCCAGAAAAACGGTCATTTTGCCCATGATGGGATGTGCGCGTTCTGCACCATGATTGCCCGGATCAATCCAAATCCAAAATCCATCAGTGACTCAGCCTTTATGGAGCGGATCTGCCGTGAACCGGTTGTTATGACCCTTCCTGAGGATATCCGTAAAAATATCGGTCTCTAATCCTGTCAATTTCGATATACTGCATACCAGATGAATGGTGGGATATCAGATTTCAGGTACAGATGCAACGCTCCGGATTGTGCGTCAGTGAAAAAAGAAGTGAGTGGGTTTATTCTGGCTTGCTGATCAGCTTTGTCTTGGTGACGATGACGCCGTCTTTCTTATGGGGGCTTCTGATGATGCAGTCTGCTCCCTTCTCAAGCTCACGTGCCTCGTCACAGAGGGCTGCTGCCTGGCGCATCATTTCGTGTGCTGAACAGACGATCGGAATGTACTTCTCCCATTCCTTTGTCATGAAACAGCCCTTCACATTGACGCCTGCAACAGACTGTGCAATCTCATATGCTGCACGTGCCTTTGCCATTGCGTAGGGGTTGTTGAATGCTCCATCAACTGCCTTGTCGGAGGTCATGACAACCTTCGGGAGGACGAGGTCTGCACCCTTCTTGCCTGCCTTCACCTGGTCGATCACCTTGTCGAGCTCCACCTGGAGTTTGGTGAATGCGCCGGTGAGTGCAAGAACCTTCACGAGGTTGCCGTTGTAGTCAGCCATCTCGACGGGGTCAAGGAATTCACGGCGGGCACCGATCATTGCATCGGCCTTCATGATGATGTAGCCGAAGCTGCTTGCCTTCAGTGCATCAAACTGCTCTTTCTTGGTGGTGATGTCATCGGTGATGACAACAACGGGGATTCCTGCCTTTGCAAGTTCCTCACGTGCACCGGTTGGTCCGGGAAGAACACCATTTGGTGAGACAACGACACAGAAGTCCGGTCCCCATGCCTTCATGTTGGTGACGACACGGTCGATATCTTCAGGCTGAAGTTTGGTACCGGAGGTTGCCATGAAGGTCTGCATGTCTTCACGGTCTGCACGCTCGTCAAGGAGCAGCTCGGCCATGACACCGGAGGCGATATTGCCAAGTTTTGCTATGCCTACTTTTACTACCATAGAATTACACCTCTCAAAAAATTTGAGAACACTTCCTTTTTTGATAAAAAGGCATATAAACATTTTGAAACTGCTTTTAATGAATCACCTGTGAGGAAGTCAGTTAAGGTAAAATGTTTAAACTTGTGGCGCTATATAGTACATTAATGAAAGACGGCCTCCTTACCGAGCGGCAGAAAGAAGTACTCAGGTATAGAAAACAGGGAATGACCCAGCAGCAGATTGCAGATCTGATCAATACTTCAAAAGCAAATGTCTGCACAATCGAGAAGTCGGCAACAGAGAATATCAGGCGTGCACGTGAGACACTTGATTTTGTGAATACACTGGATGCCAGGGAGCTCTGCACCATAACAGCAGAAGAGGATCTCCTTGAAGCGATCAATACTATCTATGAAGAAGCCGAGAGATGTGGGATCAAGGTTCGGTACGACACGGTCACGCTCATCAACCGGGTAAAAGACGCAAACCCCAATAAGATACATGCCCGGTATGTTCAGGATACAATACAGGTTTACATCAACGATAAAGGGGATCTCTTCTTTGAATGAACCTGCCCGGTTCATTCCCTATTCTTCATTATCTTTATAATCTCTTCCTGTCAATAGTATAGGGAGCCGGATCAGGCTGTCACAGAATGGACCGGGTACTATCACCGTATTCATCTGCGCGAAGAGATCATTCACCCTGCTGTCTTGATGGCAGGTTGATGAATGTTGCGAACAATTCGCAACGAGACGACCATAAGCAGGTCTGATTACACGCGCCGGGCCAACGCATCGTCGAGCCCATTTCCCGATCATCCGGGAAGCGCGGTATGGGTCAGGAACTCTTAGAGAGAAAAATAATCTGATAAAACGAGCAGAACAACTCAGTTCTGATGAGAAATTGAGATCTCCGGAAAGAATATTCCGTAGATGGCATTTTTCATCCACACTCAATCGTCAGGTGCCAGATCTCTTCCCATACTGTTCCTACCAACGTATCCCGCTCATCTCTCCCCATCGGGATGATAGAGCGGTGAAGAATGGACTTTTGAAATGAAGTCCAGATAGATAGACTTGAAGGATTGAAGAATACATGCCGAAAACTCACAGGCCACGCTCAGGTTCACTTGCATTCAGCCCAAGGAAACGAGCAAAGAGTGAAGTTCCAAAGTACAAATCCTGGCCAGAATATTCCGGTTCACCGGTATTACAGGGATTTGCAGGGTATAAGGTTGGCATGACCCATGTCATCATGGTTGACGACCACAAGAGCAGCCCAAGCGAGGGGAAGGATATCATGACCCCTGTTACGGTGGTTGAGGTCCCGTCAATGAAGGTTGCCGCCATCCGCGCGTACCGCAAAGATACCTATGGAAAACATCCGATGACCGAGGTCTGGGCAGATTCGCTGAGCGAAACCCTCGCTGGCAGGATCACGATGCCGAAGAACCACGATCGCGAGGGAACACTCAACGCGATCAATGAAGCGGTTTCTGCCGATTCAGTCGTTGAGATTATGCTCCTGATGCACACCACCCCTGAGATCATCTCCGGTGTTCCGAAGAAGGTTCCGGATCTGATGGAGATCCGTGTTGCAGGTGGTACAATGGCAGAGCGTTTTGCCTATGCACAGTCTCTCCTTGGAACTGAAGTTGATTTTGCTTCAGTCCTGAATGAGGGGGCATATGCTGACATTACCGCCATCACGACAGGCAAAGGGACACAGGGAACTGTGAAACGCTGGGGTATCAGCCTCAGGAAGCGGAAACATTCCCGTGGCAAGAAGGAACGCCATATCGGTACGCTTGGTCCATGGACGCCCCACCATGTCCGCTGGCAGGTGCCAAACGTCGGTCAGATGGGATACCAGCAGAGGACAGAATATAACAAGCGGATCATCAAGATCGGCCAGGAAACAGAAGATATCAACCCCGAGGGCGGATTCCTTCACTATGGACTTGTCAGGAACAACTATGTCCTGATTAAAGGTTCAATCCCTGGTCCGGTAAAGCGGATCATCAGGTTCCGTCCAGCAATCCGTCTGGGTGAGCACCAGGTACGGGTTCCGGTTGTCGAATATGTCAGCCAGAAGAGTAAGCAGGGGTGAATAAGAGATGAAAGCAGCAGTAAAAACATTAGACGGCTCGCCCCTGAAGGAGATTGACCTTCCGGATGCTTTCAGCACACCGTACCGTCCTGATATCATCAAGCGGGCGGTTCTGGCACTTCAGAGCACCCGGTACCAGCCGCATGGCACCGATCCCTTTGCAGGAATGAGGACCTCTGCAGCAAGCTGGGGCTCAGGCAGGGGTGCATCGCAGATCCCGCGTATCAAAAACGGCTCACGTGCAGCGAAAGTTCCACAGGCACGCGGCGGCAGGGCATGCCATCCGCCGGTTACCGCGAAACACCTGGTTGAGAAGATCAATAAGAAAGAGAAGGCAATCGCCATCCGTTCAGCCATAGCAGCAACGGCAAACCCCGACCTTGTCAGGGCACGCGGACACCTCTTTGAGCAGGATGTTATCTCGGTCGTTGATGACTCTTTTGAGAAGATCGAGCGCACAGCCGAAGTCATCGCTGTCCTCGAATCACTTGGCCTGATGGGTGACGTGATCAGATCAAAGCTCAGCAGAAACAGAAAGCCGGGCCGCGGCAACCTTCGTGGAAGGGGAATGAAACAGAGGAAGAGCCTCTTAATCGTCACTTCAGAGACTCCTCTCCGTGCAGCAGCCAACCTTCCCGGTGTCGACTCGGTATCTGTTCATGAACTCAATGCCGAACTCCTTGCTCCGGGCACCCATGCAGGCCGCCTCACCGTCTGGACTGAATCGGCACTGAAGCAGCTATCGGAGGTGAACTGAGATGGTTCTGAATCATCCTTCTGTTACGGAAAAGGCAATGGCGATCCTCGAAAATGAGAATAAACTCGTCTTCATCGTCAGAAAAGAGGCCAACAAGGAGATGATCTCTCGTGACATCGAGAAGACATTTGGAAAGGCCGTCACCGAGGTTCGGACCCTGATGACGAATAAAGGAACCAAGAAGGCCATTGTGAGCTTTGAAGATGACAGAGCCGCAGAAGAAATCCTGAGCCGTCTTGGAATCGTGTAGGTGATTTGAGATGGGACATAGAATCAGCAGTCAGGCGCGTGGTAAGGGAGGCCCAACGTATCGCGCCCCATCACACAAGTACAAATCAGATCTCAAGCATCCCGGCACCGGCGATAAGACGGTTCGTGGAACGATCATCGATATCGAACACGATCCGGCACGCCATGCACCAATTGCCCGTGTTGCCCTTGAAGATGGCGAGAAGACGTATCTTCTTGTCACAGAAGGTATGGGAGTTGACGATGTCATTGAGATTGGATCCGATGCAGCAGTAAGAAACGGAAACACCCTCCTTCTCCGGGATATCCCGACAGGGGCTGCGGTCTGCAATGTCGAGGCACGTCCAAACGACGGCGGCAAGTTCGTCCGTTCAAGCGGTGTTCAGGCACAGGTCATCGGAAAATCCGAGGACCGGGTTGGTATCCGGATGCCAAGCGGGGCAATCAAATGGTTCAACAGCCACTGCCGTGCTACCATCGGCATTGTTGCAGGTGGCGGCAGAAGTGAGAAGCCCTATGTGAAGGCCGGAAAAGTCTTCCACAAAGTAAAAACCCAGGCAACCCGGTGGCCACGTGTTCGTGGTGTTGCAATGAACGTCATCGACCACCCATTTGGTGGCGGTGGGCACCAGCATCCCGGAAGGCCAAAGACCGTATCGCGTGGCACATCGCCAGGGCGGAAGGTCGGGCATGTTGCCGCACGGAGAACCGGATACAAGAGGTGATCGGATAATGGCAAAGAAACAAGTTAAGCGAATGCCGAGACGGCGTGAGGAGTTTACCTATCATGGGTATACAATTCCAGCCCTCCAGGAGATGTCGATCAATGATCTCATTCCGATCATGCCATGCCGCGCCCGAAGGAAGATGCAGCGTGGAATGACCCGGGATGAAGAGAACCTCCTTGAGAAGATCCGTTCCGGCGATGAGAAGATCAGGACACACAGCCGTGCGATGGTCATTCTCCCTGAAATGGTTGGAAAGACGATCGAGATTTACACTGGAAAAGAGTTTCAGCGGGTCGAAATCCCGGTTGAGGGTGTCTTCCATTATCTTGGAGAGTTTGCCCAGACCCGGCGGAAGATCTCACACGGAAGTGCCGGTATCGGTGCAACCCGGTCGAGTAAGTACGTTCCCCTGAAGTGATCTCTATGGCACGAACAGATTATATCATGAAGCTCGAAGGCGAGAATATCGCGCGAGCCAAAGCAAACGAGCTGAACTGCTCCCCAAAACACGCCATTGAGATTGCGAACTTCATCAGGCACAAGGATGTAGATTCGGCACTTGAGTACCTGCATCAGGTTGTCGCGAAGAAGAAAGCGATTCCCTTCAGGCGGTTTAAGCACAATGTCGCTCACCAGAAGAGCCTCACAGGCGTTGTCTGTCAGGGTCGCTTCCCCGTGAAGGCATCACACGAGTACATCCGCCTCCTTGAATCGGTGAAGAAGAATGCAGAATATGCCGGGCTCTCAACAGAAAACCTCGAGATCGTCCATGCCGCAGCAAACAGGGGTCGATCCATGAAAGCTATCTTCCCCCGTGCAATGGGGCGTGCGACTCCAAAAGCCCGTGAAACCGTCACTATCGAAGTGATTGTGAGGGAGGTTGAGGAATAATGTCAGGAGAAAAGAAGTTCATCTCAGAAGGCGTCCGGAAAGTCCGTGTTGAAGCGTTCTTACGGAAAGAGCTGAAGAGAGCAGGATATGGAGGCATGGATATCTTCAGGACTCCAATCGGAACCCAGGTTGCAATCTTTGCCGAGAAACCCGGTATTGTTATCGGGAAAGGTGGCAAGCTTGTCCGTCAGATCACCTCTGATCTCCAGACAATCTATGGCATTGAGTCTCCACAGGTGGAGGTTCAACAGGTCGAAAACCCCAACCTGAATGCGCAGATTCTCGCAGAAAGGCTCGCAAATGCTCTTGAACGCGGCTGGTACTTCAGGAAGGCCGGAACAAGCGTCATCCGCCGTGTGATGGAATCCGGTGCTCTTGGGTGTGAAGTGATCATCGCAGGAAAACTGACCGGATCACGTTCCCGTGTGCAGAAGTTTGTCGAAGGATACATCAAACACTCCGGCGAGCCTGCAATCAGCATCGTCGAGACCGGATATGCTGTGGCTATCAAAAAGCTTGGCACCATTGGTGTCCAGGTGAAACTCATTCCGCCAGGTGCACGTATTCCTGACCAGTTTGAAATTGTTCCACCCGCAGCTCCACCTGAGCCGCAGGAGATTATTGTTGAGGATGTCGGCGATATTGGTGACGATATCGATCGGGAACTCGAGTCAGTCTCCTTACCTGAAGACGTATATGAGAGGGAGGATCTCTGATGGCAATCTTCCGCGCTCGTGAAGTGGCAGAGTTTTCGGATGTCGAACTGATCGAACAGGAGAGCAAACTCAGAACCGAACTCATTCAGCAGTACGGTAAGGTCAGTGCTGGCGGTGCCCCGGATAACCCGGGCCAGATCCGCGAACTCCGAAGAACCATTGCCCGGATAAAAACCGAGCAGAATAAGAGAAGAAGAGTATGATCACGCCAGAAAACGTTCTTCGTCACGAGTTCATCGGACGGAACGTTCTGGTTGTGCATGCGACAAACCCTGCCCAGGAGGGAATATCGGGTATGATCGTCGATGAGACGAAGAACATGATTTCAATCCTGACACCCGTCGGATTAAAGCATGTTCCGAAGAAACATACTATATTCCGGGTTACCCTCCCGGACAGGGTGCAGGTGGAACTCTCCGGGTCGACGATTATCGGCCGGCCCGAGAAGCGGATCACCATGCGCATCAGAAAATGAGGGTTGTTAATGGCACGAAACATTGGGTTGAATGTTGCACTCCCGACACAGGAATGCAACGAAGATGATTGCCCGTTTCATGGCACTTTGCCGGTGCGCGGCCAGGTGATTACCGGCAAAGTCGTGAGCGAGAAGATGAAAGGGACTGTTGTGGTCGAGCGCGAATACCTGCACTTCATCAGGAAGTACGATCGGTATGAGAAGCGCTCTTCCAAGCTCCATGCCCACATCACCCCCTGCCTTCATGTGAAGGTTGGAGACGAGGTGAAGGTAGCGGAGTGCAGGCCTCTGAACAAGACGACGCATTTCGTCGTTGTTGAGGTGAAATCAGCATGAGGGCGCTCGGATCGAAAATACCCCGCGCACTCCAGACCGGGTCGCGAATGGTCTGCGCTGATAACACCGGTGCGCGTGTTGTTGAGGTTGTCTCGGTTGACAGATACCATGGTGTGCGAAGGCGTCAGCCCAAACTCGGGCTTGGTGATATTGCAACCGTCTCTGTCAAGAAAGGGACTCCTGACATGCGCAAAAAACTCGTCAAAGCAGTTGTAGTACGGCAGAAGAAAGAATTTAGAAGGCCAGGCGGCCTCCGTGTCTCATTCGAGGAGAACGCGATGGTTCTCATCAATGAAAATGGCGATCCCCGTGGTACCGAGATTAAAGGCCCGGTTGCACGTGAAGTTGCCGCACGGTTCCCAAAGATCGCGTCTATGGCGACGATCATCATCTGAGGTGCTTTATGGTGCGAATAGCAAGCAGTCAGCCAAGAAAACAGCGGAAGATCCGGTACAATGCACCGATTCACCTCCGTGGTTCGCTTCTCCATGCGATGCTCTCACCTGAGCTTCGTGAAAAGCATGGCCGCCGTCACTTCAGGGTTGTAACCGGAGATACCGTAAAGGTGCTTCGTGGTGAGCATGCCGGAAAAACCGGTGTTGTCGATGGAATCGATTTGAAGCGTTTAGCGATACAGGTTCATGGCGTTACCGTGAAGAAAGCGGATGGCACTGAAGTTGCCCGCCCGCTCGATCCCTCAAAGGTAATGATCACAAAACTTAACCTGAAAGATCCAAAGCGCACGGAACGTCTCGGGGTGAAGGAATAATGGCACATATGAAGCGTATAGTTGCTCCGGGTTCCTGGAGTATCGAAAGAAAAGTCAGTACTTACTCCCCGGCAACAGCCCCCGGACCTCATAATGCAGGTGCGCTCCCGATTGCCGTCTGGATGCGGGATCACATGAACCTTGCCAGAAACATGAAGGAGGTCAAACAGATCCTTCATGACCGCCAGGTTGTGGTGAATGGCAGGATCTGTACAGATCCGCATATTGGAATCGGAGTCTTTGATATCATCTCGTTCCCTGCAATCGGGAAGCATTACATCATGCTCCTTGACAAGCGTGGACGATTTGCAGCATCCGAGGTCGATGCAGAGGCAGCAAAGATCCGTCTCTCAAAGATCAGAAACAAGACCACCCTTCCAGGTGGAAAAGTCCAGTTAAACCTCCTCTTCGGAGCAAATCTTGTCGCTGACAACTCCTACCGGCCGAAGGATTCGGTTGTCCTGAAACTCGGCGTCGATTCCGATACCCGCTTTGAGATCACCGATCACTTCCCCTATGCAGTCGGAAATGTTGCAATGGTCGTTGGCGGCCAGCACTCCGGCAGGGTAGCCAGGATTCGTGAAATGATCCCGGTGCAGGGAAGTGTCCCAAACCGTGTCAGCCTTGAGGAACTCTCAACTGGTGAGGTATTCGAGACGATCGAGCCGTATATCTTTATGGTCGGGCGCGAGGAGCCATCACTTGGTATTTGGGGGATTACCGTATGACCGGGATGCAGGAGCTCTATGTCGATAAGATCGTTGTCCATATGAGTGTCGGCGAAGGCGGAGACAAGCTTATGAAGGCAGAGGCGCTCATGAAGGAGATCTGCGGCGGCGCAACATCCGTCCGGACCATCGCAAAACGAACAGTCCCTGCCTTTGGCCTTCGGAAAGGACAGTCAATGGGGTGCAAACTCACCCTGAGAGGGGATAAGGCTGAAGCGTTCCTGAAAACCTCGCTTGATATCATTGGAAATAAGATCGATGCGACCCGGTTCGATCAGAATGGAAACTTCGGTTTTGGGATCGAAGAACACACAGATTATCCGGGCCAGTCCTATGATCCGCAGATCGGTATCTATGGTATGGATATCAATGTCGTCATCGAGAAGAAAGGCGTCAGAATTGCGCGGCGGGCTGCACAGAAGATGAAGCTTCCGACAAAACAGCATGTGAAGAAAGAAGAAGCCATGTCGTTTATGAAGGAACGTTTCAATGTCGAGGTGGTAGAATAATGGCAGAGAAGACAAAGGCTCCTCAGAAGAAAGTCAGCTATGGGAGCAACAAATGCCAGATGTGCGGACGTAAGCAGGGTCTTGTGCGAAGATACAATATCATGTTCTGCCGCCAGTGCTTCCGCGAATGGGCTCCGACGATGGGCTTTAAGAAGATGAACTAGGTGGCCGGAGAATGACACAACAGAATATTATTGCCGATGCGATGAGCGCCATCAAGAATGCAGGCGATGCAGGCAGGCTTGAGGTAACGGTAGAACCCGCCTCCAGACTCTTTGGTGCGATGCTCGGTATCATGCAGGAGAACGGATACATCGCCGGCTTTGAATACATTGATGATGGCCGTGGAGGCCGTTTCTCAATCCAGCTGACAGGCCGGATCAATAAGTGCGGCGCAATATCGCCCCGCTTTGCAGTAAAGACGGAAGACATGGAATCGTGGGAGACACGGTACCTGCCTGCCAAAGGCTTTGGCCTCCTGATGCTGACCACCTCACAGGGTGTTCTGTCTCATGAACAGGCGAGAAAAGCCGGAATTGGCGGCCAGCTGATCGGGTATGTTTACTGAGGTGCACTGAAGATGGTACACACAGAAAATATTCTGATCCCCGACTCGGTTCAGGTCTCTATTGATGGCGATATGATCGTCGTCAAAGGTCCAAAGGGTGAGCTTCAGCGATCCTTCTACTATCCAAACATCTCCGTCTCTATTGAAGATGGAGCCGTTACGATCAGCACACCATCCAACCGGAAGACGGTATATGCGATGGTCGGGACATTTGCTTCCCACATCCGCAATATGTGCACCGGTGTAACTGAAGGGTATGAGCTCTCAATGAAGGTTGTCTACAGTCACTTCCCGATCCAGCTCAAACTTCACCCGGGAATCCTTGAGATAGGAAATTTCCTTGGTGAAAAGATGGTACGGAGCGCAAAGATTCCAGAAGGCGTCACCGTGAAGCTGGGTTCAGACGAAGTCTTCGTGACAGGGATTGACAAGGAGAAGGTGGGTAACACCGCAGCCAACATCGAGAAGGCAACAAAGATCAGGAAACGTGATCCGCGTGTCTTCCAGGATGGCATATACAGAGTGGAGAGGGCGTGATCCAGATGGTTGCTATTAAGAGGCTGATTCGTGATCGCCATGCAAAACGGGGAAATTTTCAACGCCAGTGCCTGCATGCAAAAGACAAGCTTGACGATGTCTGGCGCAGACCCCGCGGCGGTCAGAGCAAACAGCGGAAACAGAAGAAAGCAAAGGGCAGAATCCCGGCCCCGGGATTTGCAGGTCCGGTTGCTGTCCGTGGCTTCCACCCATGTGGGATGAAGGAAGCTCTCGTTATGACAGTTGCCACACTTGAGTCTCTTGACGCAGAAACCACTGCAATCCGGATTGGTGGAACAGTTGGGATGAAGAAGCGGATGGAGATTCAGGAGAGAGCACTCGCCGGCGGGTTCAAAGTCTTAAACCCGAAAGTAATTGCCGCAGAGGAGCCTGAGGTCGACGAGGATCTCGAGGACGAACAGGTCTCTGATGATGAGGTGACAGACGATGAGTGATCTGGCATCCCAGAGGCGGATTGCAGCTGCAATTCTTAAATGTGGTGAGAACCGTGTCTGGTTCAATCCCGATCAGATCGATGAGATAACCAATGCGGTATCGCGTGAGGATATCAGGAATCTCATCGGTGACGGTGCAATTACGGCTCATCAGAAGAAAGGTGTCAGCCGTGGACGAGCACGCCTCCGTATCATCAAGCGCGCCTATGGCCACTGCAAAGGGCATGGTCGCAGGAGAGGTGCACAGGGTGCCCGGACTCCATCAAAGCGGGTCTGGATCCAGAAGATCCGTGCCCAGCGCACGATGCTCCGTGAGATGCGTGACAACGGCACAATTGACCGCTCGGTATACCGGAAATTCTACAGGCGTGCAGCAGGTGGCCAGTTCAGGAATGTATCACACCTGAAACAGAACATTGAGCTGCACAAGGAGAAGGTGAACTGATATGGCGACAGGTGCGCGATATTTCGTCCCGTTCAGGAGACGGAAGGAAGGAAGAACCGATTACTATCAGCGGATGCGTCTTATCATCTCAAGAAGGCCACGGTTCGTTGTCAGGAAGACATCCCGCCAGATCATCGTTCAGCTTGTTGTAGCTGAGATGACCGGAGACCGGACACTTGTATCGGCAACCAGCGGCGAACTCTCGAAGTTCGGATATACCGGATACACCGGCAATACACCGGCTGCATACCTCACAGGCATGCTCTGTGCGGTCCGTGCCCAGAAAGCAGGGTATGAGGGCGGTATCCTCGATATTGGTTTGAATCGTGCAACAAAAGGTGCACGGGTCTTTGCTGCTCTGAAAGGAGCGGTTGAGGCCGGATTTGATATCCCACATGGTGAAGAGATCCTCCCGGATGAAGACCGTGTCAAGGGTGTTACAATCGCTGAATATGCCCCCGATCGGGCAGGCAATCTTGTTGCAAATGTGGAAGAAGTGGCGGATGCCATTATGAAGGAGCTTGAGTGACATGGCATTTGAACGTGAGGAATGGATCCCTGTCACCGGCCTTGGTACAGCAGTAGCTGCAGGCGAGTATGCATCTCTTGAAGATGTACTCAACAGTGGCCGCCCGATCAAGGAGGCAGGTATCGTGGACGCATTCATCCCTGATCTCAGTGATGAAGTGCTCTCCATCGATATGATGCAGAGGATGACTGACTCTGGCAGGCGGATTAAGTTCCGTGCAGTTGTTGTCGTCGGAAACCGTGACGGCTACATCGGCTTTGGCCAGGGCAAGGATGTCCAGGTCGGCACCGCCATCCGTAAGGCGATTGTTTCAGCAAAACTGAACATCATCAAAGTGCGGCGTGGCTGTGGAAGCTGGGAATGTGGATGCAGCAATCCGCACTCGATACCCATGCAGGTGGAAGGAAAGGCAGGGAGTGTCCGTGTCACCCTGAAGCCCGCACCACAGGGCATCGGCCTTGTGACCGGTGAGATAGGAAAGAAGGTGCTTGATCTTGCAGGCATGAAGGATGTCTGGGTGATGACAAAAGGAAACACCCGGACGACCCTCAACTATGCAAAGGCAACCTTTGAGGCATTGAAAGAGACGAATATGATTCGTATCGGGGGAGGTCGGCACTAATGTACGCAGTCGTGCAGGTGCGCGGCGTCGTCAATACCCGCCACGAGATCAAAGAGACGCTGAAGATGCTTCGTCTCCACCATATCAACCATTGTGTCCTCATCCCTGAGACTCCCGAGTACCTCGGGATGATCCGGAAAGTGAAGGACTTTGTTGCCTACGGAGAGGTTGATGCCGGGACGCTTGAGACGATTCTCAGGACACGCGGCCGCCTCCTTGGCAACAAACCTCTCACCGATGAGTACCTGAAGAGTGCATCAGAGTATGGAAGTGTCAGCGAACTCGCAGAAGACCTTGCAGAAGGTAAAGTGAAGCTGAAGGATATCCCCGAACTCAAACCGGTGCTCAGAATGCACCCCCCGAGAAAGGGATATAAGACCATCAAGCGGACCTTTAACCAGGGTGGAGCGCTTGGCTATTATGGAAGGGAGATTAACTCTCTCCTGTATAAGATGAGGTGAATTCGCGATGCCAGTCAATAAGCGATCTAAATATCGTGGTTCGAGAACCTGTGGCGGTGGAACGCATAAGAACCGCCGTGGAGCAGGAAACAGGGGTGGCCGTGGTGCAGCAGGATGGCGTGACCATAACTTCACCCGGTTCCACCTTCTTGGCAAGCGTGAAGGAAAACATGGTTTCATCTCACCAACATCAGTCGAGGTTTCTGTCCTTGATATCGGTGAGATCGATCAGATGATTCCCATGCTGGTTGTGCAGGGCATTGCCCGTGAGGAGAATGGATGCGTCACACTTGATGCAGCCAATCTCGGCATCGAGAAGATCCTTGGAGGTGGCCGGGTTCATCATAAGATGAATATTACGGCTATGGAATTCTCTGAGCGTGCGAAGGCAAAGATCGAAGAGCTCGGTGGCCAGGCATTGGCCATTTAATTTTTTTGGTGACCTATGGGAGAACTGCTGGATCGAATGGAGCCTCTGCTGGCAAGGATGCCTGCGGTGAGGGCACCGGAAGGGCATGTCCATTTTAAAAATAAGTTAATCTGGACACTTGCTATTCTGCTTCTGTATTTTGTTCTGACAAACATTCCTGTCTTTGGACTTGCACCTGACTCTGTGGATATCTTCCAGTTCTATCGTGCACTTCTTGCAGGTGAGAGCGGATCTATTCTTCATGTGGGTATTGGTCCGATTGTGACGGCATCTATTGTCCTTCAGCTTCTGAAAGGCGCAGATCTGATCCCCCTCGATACGTCCGATGCCCGTGGGCAGGTTATGTACATGGGGCTCCAGAAGCTTCTTATCCTTGTGATGATCGTCCTACAGGCAGCACCAAATCTTGTTGGTGGTTTCCTCCAGCCCGATCCAGCTATTGCAGCAGCATTCTTTGGAGGCAGTTTATCGGCAGTTTCATTCCTGATCTTCCTGCAGATCTGCCTTGGCGGTGTTCTGATCTTCTTTATGGATGAGGTTGTGACGAAATGGGGAATCGGATCAGGTGTTGGTCTCTTCATCGTCGCAAGTGTATCCCAGGGTATTATTAACGGGTTCTTTAACTGGACGCCGGTGACAGATCAGTATCCTGTAGGTTTCTTCCCGCGTCTCTTTGCTATTGTATTCGATGGCGGGAATTTCCTCCAGTACTTC
The DNA here is from genome assembly GCF_055382585.1 of Methanocalculus pumilus. NCBI lineage: Archaea > Methanobacteriati > Methanobacteriota > Methanomicrobia > Methanomicrobiales > Methanocalculaceae > Methanocalculus > Methanocalculus pumilus. Next base: position 476,403 of record NZ_AP042393.1, read on the forward strand.
ACAACGGATATGATTGCGCTTCTTACAACCGTGATCATCTTCCTGGTGATTGTATATGTCGAATCGACACGGATTGAGATCCCCCTTGCCCATGCAAATGTCAGGGGTTCAAGAGCAAAATTCCCTGTCAAGCTCATTTACGCAAGTGTGCTCCCGATGATCCTTGTCCGTGTCCTTCAGGCGAATGTCCAGATGTTTGGGATGTTCCTCTCAAGCATGGGGATTACGATATTCGGGCGCTTTGACGGGACACAACCAGTTGATGGAATCATGTACTTCCTTGCACCGATCAACAGTCCCCAGGACTGGATGTGGTGGATGAGCGATCTCGGCCATGCTCCATGGGAAGTTATAGTACGCCTTGGCATAGATGTAACAATCATGGTTGTCGGCGGTGCAATCTTTGCCCTCTTCTGGGTGAAGACGGCAGGGCTTGATTCAAAGCATGTTGCACGGCAGATCCAGAACAGTGGTATGCATATCCCCGGATACCGCCGTAATCCCCAGGTGCTCGAACGGTACCTTGACCGCTATATTCCGCGTGTGACGGTCATAGGCGGTGTCTTTGTCGGTCTCCTTTCGGTTGCTGCAAACCTCTTCGGTGTCATCGGTGCCGTTGGAGGAACCGGTCTTTTGCTTGCGGTGAGTATCGTCTATCGCATGTACGAGCAGATTGCAAGCGAACAGATCATGGAGATGTATCCGTTCATGAGGCCGTTCTTTGGAAAGGAGTGAAAAAGATCATGGCAGGAAAGAAGATTATCATCACCGGGGTTCCCGGTGTCGGGAAGACAACAGTCATTAATCAGGCAATGGAGGCCCTCACCGCAGAAGGGATCTCCTACCAGAATATCAATTTTGGTTCCTTTATGTTCGAGGTCGCGCAGTCCGAGGGGCTCGCAGAAGATCGTGACCAGATGCGCAAACTCGATCGGATTGTCCAGAAACGCCTCCAGAAACTTGCAGCTGAGAAGATGGCAGCAATTGATGGGAATGTCATCATTGATACCCATGCATCCGTGAAGACCCCGGCAGGATACCTTGCCGGCCTTCCCGAATGGGTGCTCACCGCTCTCATGCCCGATACGATCGTGCTTGTTGAGACAGATGATGACCAGATCCTCCTCCGCCGTCTCTCTGATGCATCACGTGTCAGGGATATGGAAGGTGCCGGTTCGATCCGCGAGCATCAGCAGATGAACCGGTCATTTGCCACTGCATATGCAATGCTCACCGGATGCACGGTTGCGATAGTCACCAATGCCGATCATCTCCTTGAACAGAGTGTCAAGGCCCTTGTCGCAGTGCTGAAATAGTGGAAGTGAACGATGCTGAACCTGATGAAGAAGTACGGAACCTATATTGCCTTCATACTGGCCTTTGGCCTGATGATGGCATATGCAGTGGAGTGGATACGGGATGGTATAGCAGAGGTGATCGATACTGTACTCGGCCCTCTCACCGATACCTTTGGAATGCCGTTCTTTGCGGTTCTCCTCTTCCTCTCCTCGGCAACCGGTCTGTACTCTTCACTGATTCAGAAGTACACCATCGACTATGAGAAGATGCAGGAAGTGCAGGCGAAGATGAAAGAGTTCCAGATGAAGTTCCGTGAAGCCCAGCTTGCTGGTGATGAAAAAGCAATCAAGAAGCTTGAGGCAAAACGTGATGCCATGATGAAGGATCAGCTTGAGATGTCCCAGCAGCAGTTCAAGCCGATGGCATATATCATCCTCATCACGGTTCCTATCTTCTTCTGGCTCCTCTACCGGCTTCACGGAATGGATCTGGGTGCTGCACTTACAATGGATACCGCCATCGTTTTTCCGTTTATTGGTATCATCGGCTTAAATGAGATGGCTGTCTGGATCCTCCCTGCATGGATTCTCTGGTATATGATCTGCTCACTCACGGTCAGCCAGGTGATCAGGAAAGCCCTCAATATCGGGGGTATCTGATGAGAATCACCATCAGCGGCCTTCCCGGCAGTGGAACAACCTCTCTTGGAAAAGCACTTGCAAGGGATCTTGGTTTTACCTTCATCTCTGCGGGCGAAGTATTTCGTGCCTGTGCAGAAGAGCGGAATATGGATCTTGCGGAATTTGGGCGTCTTGCTGAGAGCGATCCTTCAATTGACCGGCTTATCGATGAACGGCAGAAAGAGATCGGGATGAGTTCAGATAATATCATTATAGAAGGGCGGCTTGCCGGAAGAATGGTGGAGAATGCCGATCTCAGGATCTGGCTGACCGCAAGCCCGGAATGCCGTTCGAAGAGGATCGCCGCTCGTGATATTCAGGATGGAGATACTGCAACAGCGGTGACAATCGAGCGGGAACGATCAGAAGCACAGCGGTACCATACCTACTATGGGATCGATATCCGGGATCTCTCCTGTTATGATATGGTACTCAATTCAGAGCGGTTTGGACGTGAATCTCTTGTTATCATCGTGAAGACGGCAATAAACGATCTCCAAAACCACTAATCAATAGTGACCTTCCTTCTGACACAACCTTTTTCACCTTCTGATCCCACTTGGTAGATGAGGGATTCCTGTTATGGATATAACCAAATTTGAGAAGTATCTGGCTCTTGTCACTGATCATCCTCTTGTACTGAGTCCGGCTGAGCGGGCAGGGATTATTCTGACACGAAAAGAGCACTGTATCTGTCCAGCCTGTCCGACATACCGTGAATGTGCTGAGAAGGCAGGCGATCGTGCATTCTGCACAATCGGGAAGAGCCGGGAGGGGTGCATCACTGATGAGAGCAGTGGATGTAGATGCCCTGACTGTTCCATCTACCGGGATGTAGGGTTTGAGAAGGAATTCTTCTGCACACGGGGAACAGAACAGCAGCAACGGATTCTCTCGGTTCTTGAGATGCGCGAAGAGGTCTATTGAGCCTCTTATCCACACCCTTCATCATTTTCATAGATTGAAAGGAGTTCCTGTGCCGTTCTCTTTGACAACCGCTGATTAACCAGATTAAGGAGTACTGAGAAGAAGTATGGTGAGATGCAGCTGACACTCTCACTTCCTGTTCGCATCTGTTCGATCAGGTACTCAAGCTCTTCATCGGTGAGCCGGTTTACACGGCTTTCAAAATCCTTCTCATCTGTTGAGTAGTGGTTGGCAACCGGTGGGATAATGGATTGGAACTCGGTTCTTGAACCATTGCAGATTAAGTCTTCACATTCTGGCGCAAGTTTTCTCAGTATCTCTATGTCATAGGGTGTCAGTTCACGCGGCATGGCAGATTCCACTCCTCCTCTCTTCTCTTTGTTCCTATCGGGTACTTTGATTTTATGTCCTCATCAGGTTGACGGAATTGTTCTGTACACTCTGTTTTTCATCTGCACCAGAATGGTGGTTCCCTCATAAAGTGCACCGTATTCGGGTGTCATCATCGCTCTTTGGAGGACTTGTTGAATAGATGGTTGATCGGTCTTCAGAGCCCGATCTGTTGCATCGGCAACCATCATGACGCCGGTGAATGCACGGGCAGTGATGTCATTGATCTCCTGTCCGGTCTGCCGCACCATCAGGCTGTTTACACTACGGATTACCTGAACCTCGCCGAGGCTCTCTCTTCTGAATATGGATCCGGCAATAATGCCTTCGGAGAAGAGAGCTCCTCTCCTGATGAATGATTCGGATTTCCAGGCATCCCCTAGTGTAAAGATAAGATCGGGTGTATATCCAACTCTCCATATATATCGCTGAATGTCAACTGCTTCCTCTGGCGTTTTTACTGAGACGAAGAGAGGGGTATCCGGCGCAATGGCTATGATCGAATCTATTGCTGAGGATATCTCCTCCCTTTCGTTATAGGTTATGTCTGCTGGAATCTGGTATCCACGGGATTCTGCAATAGTGCGAACGATCATACCCTCCGGATCTTCGGCTGATCCTGAGAGGAGAGAAATTGAACGGTCTGTTTCAGTCTCCCTCTCTCTGTCGAGGAGGTCAAAGCAGAGATTGATATATGCTTCAGTATCAATTCCGATCTCTCGTTTTTGATTGTTCATTCCACTGGAGACAGCAGTCTTTCCATCAGGAGTGATGAAGACAGATCCGATGATCTGCAAACCATCTGAAATATCCTCTCCATCATACACTGCCTCTACTCTTGCATCAAAGATGGAAGGGATTCCTGTTGTCCGTGCAAGCGGGAGTGCAATGTTTGTCTGTTCGTTGATAATACTGAGTGCCGGTTCCACCCCTTTCTTCACGTCTGAAACAAACCATGGATCTGCCTCACCGGTATTGATACGTATAAAAACAGTTCTTTTTGGTGCGGTGATCGTTCCAACTGTCTCCATCTCTCCTCTCCGGATCTGCCGGATTTCATAGGGATAGTTTGCTTCTCGTCTCTCATTGAATGAAACGTTGCCAAGTGCCCCTTTGTATCTCCTGTTCCAGAACCATCCCATGATGCATTCTATTGTTCCTTCACAGGATGCGATGCCGGTTGAAAGGGTATATGCAGCATCATATGACTCAGCGATAGTTCCTGCAACCATCCGGATTGGCAGTTCGTCAACACCTGAAAAGACAGGGTGGGCTGGATCTGTTCCCGGTGCGATGACAAAGACACCGTCTGCGAGCTTTGGAGCCTCCTCCAGCAGCCTCACACCGGCGCGTTCCCAGATAAGAATAACGGGGTGTGCCCCCCTGCTCCGGATTGCAGATATGATCGCCGGAACCTGCGTCTCACCATAGATGATGAAGATCTCAGGGGGATTTACCCGGAGTGGGTACATCAGATCTGAATAATCTTTGTGCTCCTGTGTATACTCGATCAGCCGGAGATTCCGCAGGTTTGGAATGCTTCGTATCTGCTCTGCCCTCTCCCTTCCCTCCCCGGTATCGGGGTAAATAAAGGCGACATCAGAATAATTGGAGATGAATGGAGCGATTGAATCGATCTCTGTTGCTATTGGCGGTGAAAAGCTGATTACTGTTCTGCCTCTCTCCACTCCGTGTTGTAATGGGGCATTAATGGCAGCCATCGGGATGCCCCATTCCTCGGCATAGGGAGCTGTTGCCAGAACGCAGTCGCTTCCTGATATGATGAGTGCATGAATGGCAATTGTGTTCCTCCGCTCTCTGAGGATTGCCACTGCATGGTCCGGGTCACCGCGTGAATCCTCAATATGGAGGTTAATCGGCTGATCCCTCGGCTGGATTGTACCCCGGCTGATACCATACTGCTGCGCGGCACCCAGATCCATATCATCCCCGCTCAACGGCAGAATCGCGAGGATGTTCAGCGCCTGTGGTGCATGTCCCACCGACTCCACAGGATCCGTCTCTCCTGAAGGGATTCCGATAAAGGTCACCAGGATGTAGATGGCAAGGGCAATTGTGATTACGGTGATGAGGCGTTTCATCTCTCTTCACATCCAGGCGGGGGTGGCGTCATAGCCGGGATCTTTTATTACTCATCCTTGATCTACTCCTCTATTTCAACCCTGTAACGCTTGGATTGCGCTGTTTCGTATGGTGAGCACCTCTTCAGCCGTCATCATCTCCGGTGCCCCTGAGGAATACAAGGGCTCTTCTCTTGTGGCGGCATTGGGTTGGATCACTGCCCGGTACCGCTCTGCAATTGATGAGGGTACAGCATCTCTCCAGGTAAACAGGGTGCGATCAATGGCATCAATCTTTTCCTGTAATTGAGGTTCAAGTCCATCAGTTCCGATCCGGTTATTAAGCAGAATCTGGATCATCCGGTACTCTTCTCTTTCGGGGAGGTACCGGATGGCGGTGTTTATCGCCTCCACTGCGGCATCGTACTCTCCCTGCTGCGCGTTTGTCCGGGCAACCCCTGCCCACCCTCCGGGAAACTCCTGGTGAAGTGCGACTGCACGCATATATGCCTCCGCTGCCTTCTTTGGTTGCCCATGGGTTTCGTACCAGTATCCGATCTCAGAGAGGATACCGGCACGCGACTCTTTTGATGTCGTTATCCTGAGGGCTTTTCGAAAGATTGGTACTGCATCGGGGATGCCGCATTCTGAGAGCACTTTTGCCAGTATCCTGAGCAGCCGCGCTCTCTCTTCCTGTGGCACAGGCAGGTGCTGGATCTCTTCCATGATTGTTCTGATCCTTTCCGTGACTCTATCTCCTCTTATCCATTCAAGAAGGACAAGGATGGCATCATATGCCTCATCCTCCCTGCCAACCGGGATCATTCTGATAATATCCCTGATACTCTCTTTCCTGAGCACCCCGGATATGATCCGGGTTTCAAGGCGGTCATCCTTGTCTGAAGATAAATCTATAGGGGGTTTATCGGCATACCATGCAGCCCTCGCTCTCCAGAGGCGGGTTTCGGGGCTGTTCTGAATGGAGACCGAGGCATTGAACCAGGTAAGGGCGTCATCGAACTGGAATGCGCCGAAAGCGAGGATGCCGCGGAGAGCGGTATACTCTGCTTCTGCACCAGCTTCCAGATCTGCGAGGAGGGCAGAATCAAGTGTCCCATCTCCTCTCATCGCCCGGTTCAGGGTATCCAATCGTGCAAAGACTGCATCGCTGCATTCTTCCTCCCCGATCAGATCTTCAATAAGGGCATATTCGCGATCAAACCATCCCGATCGCCGGCATGATGTGGCTATCTGCATGAGCAGGTGCACCCGCTCTTCACCCTCCCTATCCCGGGCGATCGAGATGAGGCGATCGAAGATGGTATCCCCCTCTGCTGATAAGCCAAGCTTCTCGGCGGCTTCACAGAGGTAGATCAGCTCATCCTGAAATGATCGGGCGTCTTCCCCTCTTTCACGGGCGGCTTCGAGTGCAGACTGGAACTCTGAGAATGCACGTTCATGCTCACCGATGTTCCGGGATAGAAGTCCCATCTCCCGGTAACTGAGCTGTCTGATTTTTTGCTCCTCTGCACGGCTGCATGCAAGGGAATACAGGCTCCGTGCAGCAACAATTTGATGTGTTGCAGCACAATGCCGTGCTCCAACAAGCAATGCCTCTGCAGACGGCTCGAAGATCATCAGCGCAGAGATGAGCGGCTCCCACCCATCTTCCGGATATCGCCTGTTCAGAATGGAGAGCCTCTCTTCATAAGATAATATGAGGAAGGAGTGGCAGGCTATGGAAGTAATGGCGTCTGTGATTCTTCCAGGGAATGATGGATCTTCGGGATCTATTATGTTGACACCAGCGTCCGCCTCATCTCTGAAGGAGGTTATGATTGCCTGATCCATCGGGTGGAGGAGTTTTGGCCTTTCAGGAGGTGAGGTCTGGAGTGCAGTTGGGAATGAAATTGTCTGATACAACAATCCGGCTCTCTTCGTCTGCCAGTAGTGAAGCGGAAGGCCGGTCTCCTCTGCAAAGAGCATGCAGATGGCATCCGGGTTCTGTTCCATCATTCGTAGACGGAGAAGGCCCTCTTCTCTGTTCTCTTCTGATCCAGTGAGGAGACGGGTGATGGTCCGGCGCAGCATCTCGGATAATATTTCATCTGAAGAGATTCTGATGCAGATACTCCATCGGAATGCGGGATCGGTCTCCACCCTCCTGAGGAAGATGGTCTGAAGCAGGATCTCCCCAAACAGTGACTCAGCCTCATCCGGCTTTTTCGATCTGATCTCCTCTTGTATCACAAAATAATCCGGGAATACCTCTCCAATGCCTCCGGCCTGTTCCATGTATCAGAGTTAGTTATACAGCTATATCACTCTCTCCACCAGATGGGTGAAGAAATAGTTCAGAAAAAAGTATCTGAGGGGATTATGCCGTCTTCACTCAGACTGATGATATGGAGGACAGTCTGCTGCATCCTGACGCAGACAGCCAAGCACACGGATGGTCTTTCCATAGACGAGTGCATCGGCAACTTTTCTCCGTGCTTCATGGAGATCACGCCAGAGGGTCTTTCGTGAGATGCCAAGGGTAGCGGCTGCAGCCTCCTGTTCAAGACCGAGGAGATCAACAAGCCTCAACACCTCCAGCTCTTCCGGCAGCAGGAGGATCTGCTCTTCCTGGATTGTCTGGTCTCCGCAGAGGGGTGCAAAACATCTGAATTGCCCCTCATCATCGATCATCCGGGCAACCCGTGGCCGTCCACGCCGCTTTCCGCAGCATCCTCTTCCGTCCTGTTGTGGAGTCATGGCATATCAAGTTTGAATCTAATCTGTTCCCAGACTCCGGAGATGGCTTTCGATGCCGGACTATCGGCTCTTGTGATCGGGATGCCCTGCCTGACCGCTTTGACAACAGCAGCGTCAAAGGGAATTTTCCCAACAATTCCGATTCCCTCTTCGTCTGCATATGACTCGATCTCGTGGGTGATCTCATCAAGGAGGTCAAACCGGTTAATCAGCAGGAGGATGGATAGGTTAAACCGGCGGCAGACGGTCACCAGGCGTTTGCAGTCATGGAGGGCGGAAACGCTCGGCTCAGTGACGATCAGTACTGCATTCATCCCGCTGATCGTGGAGATAAGGGGACAGCCGATCCCTGGTGGGCCGTCGACGAGGAGTACCTCGGCAGATGGATCGATAGTGAGTGCCCTTTTCTTTACTTCATGGACGAGGAGTCCGGATGTGCCTGATCCGGGGAAGAGCCGGGCATGGACGAGCGGTCCATATGCTGTTGAAGAGGTGTAGATCTCGCCGCAGACCCTCCTTTCCATCACCGCAGCACCTTCCGGACAGACGAAACAGCAGAGGCCGCACCCCTCGCAATGGAGGGAGCTCACTTCTGCCCGATCGTCGTCCATTTTGATAGCGCCGAAGGCACAGGTGTTGACACAGACTCCACATCCCAAACAGCGATCGGGATCGATTCGTGCAACATCAAGACCGGCAAACGGCTCAGTGGTGAGCCGTGTGGGTGAGAGGAGGAGTTCGAGGTTGGCTGCATCAACATCGCAGTCTGCCAGCACCTGTTTTCGGGTATTGGTATCTGCGAGTGCACAGGTGACCATCGTCTTCCCTGTTCCTCCTTTCCCACTGATCACTGCAATCCTGATCATTGTACTCCCTCCTTCGCTCTGATCACCGAATTGAAGAGTTCGATGAACTGTTCTCTCCACTCCGGAAGTTCGCGTGCGATAAGGTTGCCTTTGTTCTGGATGGCAGCTATTGTCCGGTCAAATGGTATTGTCATAAGGACTGGAAGTGAATGTTCTGCGCAGAAATCCCTGACAATACCATCATCTCCATCACTGCGGTTTATCACAACACCGGAAGGAATCCCAAGCTCCTTTGTAACACCCAACGCAAGTGTGAGATCATGGATGCCAAACGGAGTTGGTTCGGTGACAAATATGCAAAAATCCACGCCATCAAGTGTTTCGATCACAGGGCATGCAATTCCCGGTGAAGCATCGTAGAGGATGAGCGGATGTCCTTCTGCCTGATCTTTTGCCATCCTGATAACAGGTGGCGCCTGTACTTCTCCTTCCTGTAATACGCCGGTAATCAGGGTGAGTCCAGATGTGGGTTTTCGTATCTGTACGATTCCAATCTGCCTCCCAATTTCATTGATGGCTCCAACCGGACAGACAATCTCACATCCTCCGCACGAGTGGCAGAGCTCGGGAAGAAAGAGGTGGCGATCCTTGAAGATGGTCAGCGCACCATAGCGGCAGAACTCACCGCATGCTCCACAGTGTGTGCATCGTGTTGTATCAATTTCAGGGATCTGTACCATTACCGGCAGATCCTCTGATGGTGAAGGAAAGAAGAGGTGGAGGTTCGGCTCCTCAACATCGCAGTCGACAACGGCTAAGGGTTGCCTCTCTGCAAGTGAAAAGGCAAGATTGGCCACCACTGTGCTCTTACCGGTTCCTCCTTTTCCGCTTGCAATTGCGATCTTCATAAGCAAAGGATCAGGAGATTGAGGGGAGATTTCCTGCAAGAAATGCCTTCACTGCATCAGCAACCGTGCCGCCGCCGCGGTAGGAATAAGCTTTAATCCCACTCGCTACAAGCGCCTCAGCGGCATTGCCCCCCATCTGCCCGGTTATGAGATACTGTGCTCCATGATCGACTACAATTGAAACTGCCCGTGGACCAACGCCGCCAGAAGCCTCTGCAAAAGCATTTGGAACCGATTCAACTGCACCTGTCTTCAGGTTAAGAATGATGAAGTATGGAGCACGTCCAAACCGATCTTCAAAGGGTGCATCCACACCTGGAGCCTGTGCAGTAATGCAGATGATTGCTCCTTCTTTCTCATCGTGGCCACATTCGTCATCAGGGCCATGATGGCATGTGCTCTGTCCGGTTGTGAGATCCCCGCGGATATATGCCTGTGCTACGGCATCGACATCTCCTGAGGCACCGAGTATGACATCGATCCCGTTCTCATGGAAGAGATCTATTGCACGTGGTCCCATCCCTCCTGCAATCACAAGGTTTGCGCCATGCTCTGCAAGGAATCGGGGGAGCTTTCCCGGTTCATGTCCGGGGCTGTCAAGATCATCGCCCCGGATAATCATGGAATTCTGAACAGTAAATATCGCATATTTCTGGCAGTGCCCGAAATGCTCAGACACTCGTGTTCCATCCATTGCAATTGCTATCTTCACTCTTGCACCTCCGTCTGGTCTGCCTGCTGGAAGAATCTCCCTCCACGCATACGCCCTCCTCCGAAACCTCTGCCGCATCCGCGTGGCAGACCGCCTCTTCCGAGTCCGTAGATTGGTCTTTCAGTCTGTACTGCACTCTGTGCGTCAGGTGCCGGGGCAACACAGCGCCCCATGCGCCTTCCGGTCATTGGCCCCATACCCTGGGGCCCCATTCCATCTAATCCTGGCATTTTGTATCACCTGGTTTTGGTAATAAGTACTCATATGCTCATAAATACTTAAATCTTTCTATCATTCCCGATGAAGTGCATTGCTACTTTGCTATTCTCAGGAATATGCATATTCAAATAAAGAGGGGATATGAGGAGGTATGACAATTCGAATTGTTTGTAGTTGCCAATCATTATATGTTTACGGAAATCGCCTTTGTATCCATCCTCTGCCAAATCCCCTGCCGCCTCCGCGTGGGATTCCGCCTCTTCCGAGTCCGTAGACTACTTGTCTTTCTGTCTGTTCTTCACTCTGTACATCTGGTGCCGGGGCAACACAGCGCCCCAAACGCCGTCCAGTTAGTGGCCCCATGCCGCGGGGTCCTGTTCTGTCAAATCCTGGCATTTTGTATCACCTGGTTTTGGTAATAAGTACTCATATGCGCATAATGGCAAAAAGGTATGGATCGTACTAACAACCCGGATTGTTTATGCTTGTGTCCTTTCAAATAATCCCATATTATGAGGATCAAGGTTATCTCTCCGGATATCATCACCTATGGCGCAATGGTGATCGGCGGAGTGCTCAGAGAGCAGGGACACGATGTCTCCATATCACGTTTTGTCGAAGATACAGATACGGATATCCTGCTCCTCTCCCTCTATTCCACCCAGCATCTTCTCGATGAGCGGATAAAAAAGGTGATAGGTGCCCGGAAAAAGCTTGGCGGCAGGTGTTATGTTGGAGGTCCGGTATCTTCACATCCGGCAATGGTTTTGGGAGAATTATCGCCGGATGCAGTTGTTGTAGGGGAAGGTGAAATAACGACGCCACGCCTTGTGGCAGATGGCCCTTCGCCTGAAATACCGGGGATTGCCTATATGGAAGATGAGGTGATGGTCACTACGGGCCCATCTCCTCCATCTCCAATGACGCGCCCTCTTCCCCTGATCCCCGCCGATATCGGTGAACAGAATGTCAGGGGTGCGAATGTGTATATTGAGACGCACCGTGGATGTATCGGTGGATGCGGATTCTGCCAGGTTCCCCGGTACTTCGGGCAGGAGATCAGAAGCCGGAGCATTGAGGCTATTCTCACTGAAGTGCAGGCATTCAAAGATGCCGGTGCGCATCGGATCTCAATATCGGGGGGTACCGGATCGCTCTATGCTTCAGAACAGGGGAGGATGAATGTCCCAGCTTTTGTCGCACTCTTAAAGGGTATTGCAGGAATAATGGGTCCAAAGAACCTCTCCTCCCCGGATATCCGGGTAGATTGCATCACTGACGAGGTGCTGGATGCGATCCGTGACTATACCATCGGGTGGGTCTTTTTTGGAATTGAATCCGGGAGTGAAGCCATTCTCAGAAAGATGCGGAAAGGGGCAGATGTCGATCAGGTGAGGGAAGCGGTGAGGCGCTGCCGTGACCATGGGCTGAAAGTGGCGGGGAGTTTCATTGTGGGATATCCCGGTGAATCCGAAGATGATTACCAGAAGACAAAAGATCTCATTGAGGAACTCTCACTGGACGATGTCTTTGTGAGCGCCGCAGAGCCGATTCCCAAAACACCGCTTGCAGATCTTGTTCTTACCACACCTCAGGATGAAAACCCTGTATACCTACCGCATACGGGTGAATATAAGGCTCTTGGGCTGTCTGTTGCAGAAGCGCGTGCCTTTGACCTGATGCTCCATGCCGATCTCAACAAGCCGGTATTCTCGATGGCAGATGATCGGACATTTGATCTCTACCTTGCAGAAGTACGGAAACAGGGATCTGATATTAAAAAAGCTACTGAATGTCTTCTTCAATATTCTAAAAAATAAGAAAGGGTGGAATGAATTTCCACCAATGATTCTCGTTTTATACGAGTCTCATAATGGGGTGGTTTGGATCCTGCACATCTCCACCGAGTTCACGGCATGCCTCAGCAAGCACGATGTCGGTGAATGCGGCAGTCGTTGCCATCCCTTCACAATTCTCGATTGGTCCGAACATGATTAAATCGGCACCAAGGGTCATTGCCATGATGTTGCACCCGATGTCAGGTGCAGCCCATGCAGTCTGCCTGATACCCTCGAATCCACCGAAGTGGTGATGTGCCATCTGCTCGAGGAGCACATCCTTACCTGCATACTGTTCGGCAAGGACATTCTTTCTCCAGCGCTTCAGCCATGTCCATGACACAGTCATGTTGTGGTATGCACCACCGGTTGGGAGACCGTGAATTGCCTTGCATGCAAGGATCTCACGGAATGAACCGCCTGAGCCGATGCCGAGCGGGGTTGCTGCAGTGTCGAGGATCGGCCGGGTGATTCCTGCCTCTTCTGCGATCTGGAGCATTCCCTTTGCCTGACCGGCAACGCCTCCCTCAACGAGCACCTTCTCACGTCCGACGACTGAAAGGTCGCCGGGGTTGAAGGCGAGGACGATCGCGGAGTTGACATCAGATGCAGCAAGTGCGTCGATGTTCTCCTGCGGGATCGAACCATTGATTGAGTTGTAGATTGCACGGTCAGCAAGGCCGACTTCTGTAACGTACTCACATGCATGGGCAAGTGCCGATGGTGCTGATGAGTCCATCAGGAAGGGGGTCTTGTTGTCGATACTGTCAAACCAGCTGAAATAGCTCTCGAACGCCTCGCCATATTCGGCAATAATCTGGATGAAGTATGGGTTGCCGGTGATATCGTACAACTCCATACAGCGGTTCCAGAGCGCTTCTGCCTTTGGTTTGTCAATCTTTCCTGTGTGATCGTCAAGCACGGTCTCGTGCTTGTTGTAAAAGATGGATGCGCCGAGTACCCTTGGGTATTCGCCTGGCTGTCCACCGATCTTGATTCCATTAAAGTCGAGAACGGTCTGTTCTTTCTCAAACCTGAACATAGTTGGAACACCTCACTTAGAGCATACTAATTTTCGGAAGGAGCATAAGCAGCATGATGAAGACGATGAGCCCTGCTACAAGGCCATAGAGGATGCCTATGTCGCGTCCGATCTTCCTGCCCACCCTCTGGGCAATCTCTGCGTCTGCAAATTCGATCTTCTTCTCAATTACATCGAGCCGTTTTTCAATCTCAAGGTACTGGGGGTTCGCTCCGGCAACTGAAGTCTCAAGGCCGCCTCCGCCTGCTTCCTTGACCTCGATAACCATCGGGTCAGCGGCAAATGCTCCCGGGTCACGGCCCGCGAGTTCAGCGATCTTGGCGTTAATCTTGCCGACGTCCTCAGTCTCCATGATGTTGACGAGTTCGACCTGTTCCTGGAAACGCTTGATTGCAGCATCGTCGAGGTTTTCGATGAAGGGAATAGCTCCCTCTGCGCCGACGATCTTTCCACCTGAAACGCCTCCTTTGTGGAGTGCGTCAAGTGACTGGCCGCTTAAGTGTCCCTTGACCTCTGTACCACAGAGGAGTACGAACCTGATATTGGGGTTTGAGATGATGTTTGCGATGATCTTTTCAAGCCCGAGGTTCTCGGTCTTGCATGATCCGCATAATGCAGCTCCGCTTGCACAGATGCCTGATTCATCAAGGTGGGATCCCATGGTGACAACAGCTACACAGCTGTTTGCGTCGCCTGAATGGTAATCTCCCTTGACCGTTGGCCATCCGCTTGCCGGTGATTTCTTATCTGCCATCTTTATTCACCCCAGAACCAGGATCGGTACCATCACGAAGATCAAGGCAAGGAGAAGCCCGGCGATAAATCCAGGCATTCCGGCAGCCATAATTCCAGAATCAAGTTTGTTGGTCCTGGCGATGATCTGCGCCTTGTATCGGATGTTCTCAGCCATGTTGTCAATTGATGTCATTCTGATGCTTGAACCTGCCATTTTACTCACCCCATCAGAAGGAATCCAAGAATGGTAAATATTACCACAAGACCAATCATCAGCCCTTCGATTTTTCCAGAGTATACGCCTGCTGCGAACCTGTCACGGTACCCGATATCGGTGACCATTCCCTGGATGATCTTCATCCGGGCGTGGATCAGTGCAAGTTCTCCAGAGAGCGGTTTGACTTCGCCGGTTGATTCTTCGCCACCTGCTCCACCTGCCTCCTTGACCTCGATAACCATCGGGTCAGCGGCAAATGCTCCCGGGTCACGGCCCGCGAGTTCAGCGATCTTGGCTTTAATCTTGCCGACGTCCTCAGTCTCCATGATGTTGACGAGTTCGACCTGTTCCTGGAAACGCTTGATTGCAGCATCGTCGAGGTTTTCGATGAAGGGAATAGCTCCCTCTGCGCCGACGATCTTTCCACCTGAAACGCCTCCTTTATGGAGTGCGTCAAGTGACTGGCCGCTTAAGTGTCCCTTGACCTCTGTACCACAGAGGAGTACGAACCTGATATTGGGGTTTGAGATGATGTTTGCGATGATCTTCTCAAGCCCGAGGTTCTCGGTCTTGCATGATCCGCATAATGCAGCTCCGCTTGCACAGATGCCTGATTCATCAAGGTGGGATCCCATGGTGACAACAGCTACACAGCTGTTTGCGTCGCCTGAATGGTAATCTCCCTTGACGGTTGGCCATCCGCTTGCCGGTGATTTCTTATCTGCCATCTTTCCTCACCTCAGGTACTGGAACGCTACGATGGCTGCAATCAGCAGTCCGACTGCAAGGCCATACCAGAATGCAGTAACTCCACCGGCATAGACAAGTGTTTTGTCACGGCCGGGGTAGCTGTTCATAAGGTTTCCTTCACCAGAGAGCATGTTGACCAGGTCATCTGCGACCTTATCGAGTTCAACAACCTGATCGATGATCGGCTGGTAGGACTCTCCGGCTGTCGTCACAAATCCGAGAACCGGATCGGCAACGAGGCCGAACTCAGGTAATACAAGAACATATCCCATGTCTTTCACCTCCGGTTTAGGCCTCGGTCTCCACGATCATCTTGGCATCAAGCCATGCGGCTGCATCGCGCTTTGAGAGTTCGATGAACTGTGCGTAGGTGTAGCCCCATCCGATGAGTGCAATCAGGAGTCCCAGGAGTGCAGATCCCATTGATATGAACGCAAACGAGATGATTGCCATCATGATCATTGAGAGGAACCCGCACTCTGCTGCGAGCATCAGTGTCCGATCCTGTGTGTTGGATGGACCAAGTGCTGCATTGAAGGGGTGCTGAATGGCGATGGCTCCGAGCATGAACGTAACTGCGGTAATGCCTCCACCGACAAATGATGCCTGTGCGGCAGGGATTGCGAATCCGAAGATGCTGATCGTTCCTGCTGTCAGGACTCCGAAGGTAAAGTCTCCGGTTGCCATTGCAGTGAATCCCATGATAGTGAGTGCTCCGATGATCGAGAGTTCAGCTAAGGACTGAACGAGCACCGGGATCTTCATGTTCAGCACGCTGTCTGCAAGGAAACCAAAGATGGCACCTGAGACGAGTGCAATAACAAGAGCTGCAAGTGGAGAGAATAAGCCGAATTTTGTTCCAACGAGCATTGCGATGATACCTGCACCAAATGCGACCATGCCTGCGGATGGAACACCTGTTCCGATACCGTAGCTGCAGAGCCTCTTGATGGTGCTCGTACCCCAGATGAGGGCGATGATTGCGCCAATACCGCCGAAGAACGAGAAGATATCAAGTCCGGTGATGGTATTGAGGTATGTCAGGTAGATGCAGACGATCGATCCGATTAATCCGACAATCAACAGGGTGTTGTGGGGGATTGAGTCTGCGGATGCTTCAACTTTTACTGTCATCTTCTTCACCTCAGATTGGCATCGGTACGATGATCAACAGTGCCAGCAGTCCGGTTAATGCTGATGCAACCGCACTGGCTACGATAGCCCGTGGGAACCGCTTGAACTTGGGATCATGCGGACCCTCGATTGTACCGGTGATGTTGTACGCGGTAAGGACAGCGTTGACAAGGAACATACCGATGGCAAAGATACCTGCTACACTGACTGCAATCGGCATGATGCTCTCGGTGGTTCCGTCCATCAGTGTAGGAAGCCCGTTTAAGTATGCATCATAGAGCGAGATGTAAATCAGTGTTCCGCCAAAACCTCCGATAAGACCGCCAAGAACACCACCAACATAGGAGATGAACGGCAGGCCGTGACCTTCGGTTCCCTGGCTCTTGTACTCGTCCTGTGAGTCGCCGGTTATGGGATCGTTCCTGACCTTTCCGGATGCTGATGGAATGCCCATACCATAGACGTACGTTACATTGACGAACATACAGGTGAGCGCCATCAGCAGTGCGCCTCCGATAGCTCCCGTTCCGAGTGCCGGAAGGTAGCCGAACTGGGCTGCCCATGCTCCCTTGAAGAGACCGGCAAGACCGGCACCTGCTGCGAGCATAGTAACACCGGTAGCAATACCTGGTGCCTGGCCCATTGCGGCGGGTGCTCCACCGACCGGAACAAGGTGGACACTGAACGTAACAAGCATTCCGCCGATGATGATGCCGATTAATGAATAGAAAACGGCCATCGTGAAGAAGCCTGTCATGGTCATATAGTACCCGATACCGACAACAACGAGCAGTAATACAATTGCGATTGCTGCTGCGCCCTTTGGCATTCCTGCGCCGGCGGCGGGTTTAGCTGCGATTGCTGACATTATGCTGCCTCCTCGTCATGTTTTTTCTCTGGTGCCGAGTATGGGCCATAGGTCTTGCGTGCCCAGACTTCGATGTACCGTGCCATGATCGTAATGAGAAGAACGATGATTGCTCCAACAATGACCGAGCCCCATCCTCCGAAATAGTGTTCGAAGATGAGGTGTCTCCAGAGTTCGAAGAAGACGATCAGGCCAAAACAGACTCCTGATGCAGGTCCTGCGTACTTTGCTGTGAACCAGCCATTGTCGAGTGAGCTTCTTTCGCCTGCCTCGGCATATCGGACGATGTTTCCGGATGCTGAGATAGGGACACCGGCTCCGAACTTCTGGTTCTGGTACTGGCGTTCTTTCCCGTAATACGGGTTTCCAACGGCGGATCCGGCGGCTCCAAGTGCGATACCCCAGATAATACCGAGGATCGGAAGCGGGAACGGATGGCCGAGTACGGCGTTCATCAGGTAACAGATTGTTACCGTTGCAAATATCGCAACAAATGCGTGAGCTGTTGTAACGGGTGTAACCGATTTCAGGATATCAACATAGACCGGCTGCCCGAACTTGGCGAGACTTGCAGTCCTGCCAAGATATGCGGTGGTTGCATAGACGCCCTGGACAAACGATGCCAGTACGCTACCAAGAATGATAGCAAGAACCGGATTGACGTTCATTGCCATAAAGGCCCATGCAATACCCGCACCAAGAGCGATCCAGAGAGCCCAGGATGGTGGCTCACCTGCCACAGCCTTATTGAAGATACGGTGCATGTATCCCATCTGCGGTGCGAGCTGAACCTGTGAGTTCGGGTCACCCTGAGATCCGATATTGGATTCGGTATCTTCGGCTGCCCCTGCCACAGTGGCAAGCGCTCCCGCAAATGCTGCTACTCCAATACTTAATACGATGTTCTCCATGTGAGATTCTCCCTTGATCTATAAGAGTATGAGAGTGTTCGATCAGCGCTGCTTCTCCAGAGTCGGAGTACTACGTGTAGATATAAAAGACTTGATAGTGATTGAGTTAAAGGTTTCGAAATATTGCTGAAAGCGGGCATCGTCACTCTCCTTTTCAGGGAATGGCTCTGAATTTCCGACCCGTATTTCAGAACATCTTTCATTAGTGAAAAAAAAGTTTGGTTTAGAGGATTTACTTTGCGGGGATGATGAGCGAGCGCTCGCCTGCTGGCATGAACTCGCGGATCGCACCGCGTGCAAACTCCTTCCTTGGCTCGGCGAAGTCGAACTTCAGGGCTGGGTCTGCGAAGCAGATCTTGATGAGTGGGGAGAGTGAGAATGCGTCGCCACGTCCGTAGTGTGCACCACCGACGATAGCTGCATATTCTCCCTGGTGGCCGACGTTCATTGCGTAGTTGGGGTAGTTCGGTCCACGGAACTCGCCGATACAGCCTTCATCAGGCCGGACAGAGAGGGTGTTTGCTGAACCGCACTGGTCCTGCAGGTCGTAGCCGAAGAATCCGAGACGTGACCATCCCTCTTTGTGCATGAGCATCGAGAGGTACCAGCCGTTCAGACCGGCGTTTGAGTGACCGGTTGCAATTGAGGTCGAGAGACCGCAGGCTGCTGCCAGGACACCGGCACGCTGGGAACCGCCGAAGTGGTCTTCCATCATGGTCGGGTACTGTTCGTACTGTTCCATACCGTTGAGGTTAACCTCGGTTGCGATGTCGTTGACGACTTCCTGGGTTGGCTTGACCTTGTCCTTTGAATTCGGGTTCTGCCAGTCGACCTTGTACTTGTCTTTGATGTAGTCCATACCGTAGTAGGTGAACTCATCGAGGATGTTGTCGGTGTATGCTGCTGTTGCATACTGGGTGAATCCGACACCACCGGACATGTAGGAGCCGAGCCAGATCTGGTCGAAGAGCATTGTTCCTGCACCGACAACCTCAAGGGCTGCCTTTGCGGGGTCATTTGGATACTTCCGGTCTGCCTGGATCATGTCGGCGAAGTTGCCAAACAGGATACCACCTGGCTCGTTTGGACCACGGGCACGGCGGGCTGGCAGGTGTGAGGACATCTGGATGACACCAGCGTGCTTTGCTGCGTAGGAGAGGTCAGCGACTGCTGCTTCGCCTGCGCACATCCGGTATGCACCGATGAAGGACATGCCGATCTGCATGGCGGACCACCGGGAGGTTGTTCCACCATCACAGGTGCGGGAGACGGTTGTCGGGATGTGGACACACTGCCACATGGACTTGCCGACTGCGCCCATCAGGGTTTCTGCCTGCTTCTTCGGGAAGAGCTTCTCGACGTTGAGGAGGAACTGCGGCTCGATGTCGTCAGCAAGCTCGGAGTCTCCGGTGAAGACCTTGACGTAACAGTCGTCAGTGAGTGCAGGGTGGGTCTCGACCATGTGTTCCTGAACAACGGCTGCTCCGGGCATTGCGTGGTTGACAACGTGGAGGTATTCGTTGATCGTCTCTGGTGTAACTTCCTTGCCAAGACGCTTCTGGAGGGTCTGGTGGGCAAGGTCCATGTTGACGATAACGGTTCTCCTGATGTCGTCCCAGAACTGCTGCATGGCAGCGTTGTTGACGAAGTGGAGGTCGTCACCCTCAACGAAGGTGCCGGTTCCTGAGACCTCGTAGGTCATCAGCTGGCGCTGACCCATCGGGATACCACCAAGGTGGCACCGTGCGGGGTCATACATGTCAATGCCACGCTCTTTGACGATCTTTGCGTTCTCAGCCATGAACTCCTTCTTACGGGGAGACTGGTTGAGGCCGTCAAATGCATAGAACTTGGCTTTCTGGGATTCTACATCCTGTCCCGGGAACTTCTCCTTCAGTGCCTTCAGGAAGAGTTTCTGTGCTCTCTCAATTTTTGCCATCTTTTATCACTCCTTGGGCATGTATCCGTATTTTGTTCTCAGGCTGTGGATACGCTGGATGTACTCAATGTACTCTGCGTCATTCCTGTAGGGGTTCCCGCCGAGGACGTGGAAGATGGTCGTGTTCTCGCCGAGCCATTTCTCGTCCATGGGCTTACCGACTGCAACCTTCTTGTCGAGCGGAGTTCCGATCTGGTCTTTGACGTACTTGACGATGCCGTCTTTGTCGAGGATGCACCTCTGAAGCATATCAAACAGCATGCCGTCCTCTGCGAGACGGAGCGAGTGTCCGTGCACTGTTGCGCCACGGATACCTGTACGTGCCGGGTCGAAGAGGTTTGTGTTGATGAGTTCCTTTGAGATCTGCTCAAGGTCACGCTCACGGCACTCGACGATCTGACGGCCTGAGAGTGTACCCGGGTCGATACCACGGAAGCGGTATGATTCGGTGTAGGTTCTCTGGTATGGGTGGCATGGTGCATTCTGCATCGAGTCTGCGAACTGGACATACCGGACGCGGTCTCCTGCCTTTGCTCCCTCAGTCGGGGCGACAATCTTTCTGATCGGGCAGTCCGGCTCACCCTGCTCTGCGAGTGGTGGGTGTGCACTTGGGTATGCCTGACCTGGTGCGCGGTGTCCGAGGATAAGAACAACGTCCTCATCGGTAACATCACGAATCTTTTCGAGTTTTACTGCCGGGTTCATCTGGTTCCGCCGGTTTTCGGCGACCTTGGAGGTTCCCGGGCCATACTGTGGTTTGTATGCCATAAATTAATTCACCTCAGTGAAGGAGTTCTCCTTCATTGTTCGTAGTACTTCGCGGATAACAGCTGCCAGTTTCTCCCGTGTAGGCGTCTGCCCGCGTGTTACTCCACTCACGATTGCAACAACAGTTCCTTTCGTCCGTATTGCATCTGCGGAGGGCATCACATAGGCGGTCTTTACTCCTTCCCGTGCGAGATCCTCGTAATCGATCGGCGCCTGAGAGACGACGACCGCTTTGATGTCGCACGATTCGAGTATGCTTCTGACTTTATGAACAACGTGCGATCGAACATTGCCATGGTGAAGGACTGCGACTTTATGCCGTTCGATCTGTTCGATCTCACGGTAATTCAAGCCGAAATTTGCACCGATGGCCGCTCCGCCTGCGTTTCCTGCATCAGCGGGGATGCCGCTGCCCGCGTTCAACACCAGGGTACTTACGCTGTATTCGACCCCCTGCTGCCTGAGTGCTGACGTGATATCGCAGATCGGCTTAGTCACATGCCTCCGTCCGGGAGACATTGCCACCACGATGACGTCCGGGTACCGGCATTCGGAGATCGTCCCGCGCTGTGCGAGCGATCCACCTTTGCCCATCCCCATGGACTGGCGGCAGTCGACGACCTGTGTCACACGTCCTATTGGCATGTTATCTGTTCCCCTGCAGGATGATCGGTCGGGTTTTGCTCTTTGGGTCAACCATGCCGAGGATACGTTCGTCTTCGACGATACCGTACTTTGCATAGTCGGTCATGGTCATACTGGAGCGCATGAATCTGCCCTCCTGGAGAGTGAATGGGAAGTTCGTAAGAATCGTCTCGCATGCCTTTCGAATCTCCGGTATGGGTGTTGCATCCTCAAGTTCCATGAGGATAGTTCCTACCTGTACCTGGAGTTTAATCGTCTCACCCTGGACTTCGATCTCCCTCCTCTGGGCAATCACATTCGGAGTGCCCCGGGCAGGGCCGTATGGAACGGTCTCCGGTACGCGGGGACCGTTTAAGATGATCCGCCGGATACCGGTTTTTGAGAGGATCTCATTTAAGAGAGCCTCTGCAGTATCGGGGTTGAGGAAACGTGCGGGGACGATTCGTATCTGGGGATAACTGGTTTCTGCCATTTGAATCCTTGATTTGAGACTGGTTTATACAGCCTTTGCAATTGCCTGGATTGGCTTTGCAAATTCTTCGATCTGGCCGTAGGTGTCCTGGTAGATCTTCGAGGTTGACTCTGGTGAGAACATCTGGGTTCCTGCATCAAGTGCACATGCGGCAACGATACAGGGGATACCAACACCGGCTGCGTGCCTTGTGACGACGTGGTTGCCGTTGAAGATACCGGGGCCTCCACCACCGTAGATCGAGTGGCTGAAGAAGGAGAAACCGACTGCTACACCCATTACACGGCCGTAGTCACAGCCTGGGAGACCGGTTTCGTGCTCAAGCAGGTCGTTGAAGTACAGGAGTGTTGAAGAGACTGCCTGTGCAAATCGGCCGGCACCACAGTTGACCATGGTTGCGGCAAGGGTACCTGCTGCTGCATATGCATTCCAGAGCATCGGGTCCTTCGTGTCATAGAACTGGAAGTAACCGCCCTTCTTTCCTGGTGTGATAACCTTGTCTTCGATTGCACGCTCAACAAGCGACTGGACGACGGTACCAACAGTTCCGGTCTGGCCATTCTTCTTGACGAGGTCATAGACGAGGTTGTTTGCATTCAGTCCCTGGTAGGCGTAGAGGAGCATCTGTGCACGCTCGAATGGGCCGATTGCGGCGCCCATCTCGAACTCTCCAGCCTGCTCGAAGGTGGATGAGAGTGCTGCACCCTGCATTGCGTTCTTGTGGGTCATCATGACGGCGTGGTTTGCCGGGATGTTCCTGAGCGCATAGCCGAGACCTTCGTTGTTCTGTGGGATGGAAAGGATAGACTGAACTCCTGCTCCTGCCATGTCCATGGTCTGCGGGTAGGTACCCCAGACAGCTGCCTTGACGGTGTTTGCATCAAACATGCCGACATTGAACTGGTCCATGATGGCATAGGTTGTTGCGGATGCTACTGCCGTGATTGCTGCATCATAGGTGGATGCTGCAGTCAGCCGTGCAGTTGGTGCCTGAACGAGGAGGAGCTTCCCTCCGCCGTAGGTGTTGATCTTGGTGTCATCGCCGTCTGCGACCTGCACCATCTCCTTGATCCTTGCGGTGACTGCGTCAGCATTCTTGACGATGTCAAGGTCAAGTTCACGGCCAAGGATCTGCTGGTGTTTGCCGATCTTGCCGGTCTTGAGTGCTGCTTCGATTCCACCGAGGTTCACTGCGACTGTCCTCTTGGTGAGGTTGACGAGTTTCAGGATCGCCGGGTTGGTCAGCGGGCTGACCTTCGAAAGGGCGACATTGCTCTTCAGGAGCTTGCCGTTGTCGTCATACAGGTCGATTGTGTCTGTATATTTTGCCATAATTTTTCCTCCAATTATTATTTGATTTGATACATTCCGGTCATTGAATACTGAATGCTAAAAGACGTCACTGAATTGGGTACTGGTAATGATTGGCACGTCCCCTCTGGGACATTGAATAATCTCGTATCTCAGAATATAAGTGTTGTCTTTTCATCTTCCGGGGATATATTATTTAAAAAAGTAAAATAAAAATAAAAAATGGGGTAATATTCAAATATAGGAACTAATTTCAGTTTTTCACCGAACACTAGTATGATAAAAAAGAGGTTTTTGTACAACTATGTATGTTGTAATACCAACTCCTCATCCTACAACTCACTGCGCTCCTGATGTTCATGGAATCTCCGGGCCGGATACGACGTGCTCCGGTTGAATCCTCTTGAGAACATCCTTTTTGAGTGTGTCAAACCCGATCTCATCGAGCTGATCCCCAAGAAGGCGGCCGTCCCATGCCTTCCGGTAGATCCAGGTGACGACCATGTCGATGACGGTATGTAAGTCCTCTATTGTTGTCACGGTAACAAGGGGGCGGCCTGCCTTTGGGTGCCTACCACGCTTGCCGCCGATGGTGATCAGGTATGCGGGAGGATCCCCTTTGATGATATGGAACGGGCAGATATGGATGCAGTTTCCACAGTCGATGCACTTCTGGCGATCAAGGATGATATCACCACTTTTCACGACAAGAGCACCTTCCTTACAGAAATTGACGCAGGTACCGCAGCCTGTGCAGAGTCCGGGGTTTCTTATCGGCTGCTGTACTCCTGTAATGCCAATCTCACAGAGCCGCTCTGATACACAGCTGTTTGGGCAGGCAGATACTGCAATCCTGACCCTTACCGGCATATTTTTGGCAAAATACTTCCTGTCTGTCTCAAGAGCAATCCCGATAGAGTCGATATTGGCAAGCCTGCACCGGTCTGTTCCGGGGCATGCGGTGATATTGACGATCTCTTCCCGCTCGGCACCAACGGGTGTGCCGTTTGCTTCAAGTGCTCTTCCAAGTTTCTCGAGATCTTCGATTTTGACATGCGGGATCTCCATCGTCTGCCGGGTGGTGAGATGGGCGGTGCCTGCTCCATATTTCTTTGTGATCCGTGCAATCCCTGACAGTTGCTGCGGATTGATGATTCCTGCCGGAAGCCTGATCCTGACTGTGCAGAAATCGCTGTTCCTCTCGGTGATCACACCTCCGCGGGTATGCATTCCGGTGTCTCGCTCAATCTCCATACGATATCTCCTTCGTCTCTATCCTAATAATTCCTGTCATCTTCTGCATCACTGAGGAGGTCTGCACACCGGGTGAGGGCTTGTGTCACGGATCGTGGGGTGGTTCCTGCTATGGCGAGGCATCCTTTTGTGTCACAAAATGCATCTCCGTATCCGATGTGCAGTAATCTCCCTTCTGCTCCGGTGATGCCGGGGGCTCTGCGTGCCGCCTCAGCGGCAACCCTGAGTGCATCTTCGTCAGCTCCATAAAGGATCAGCATACTGCCGGATGATTCTGGTCCGGCATAATCCAGAAGCCTGTCCAGAAGAGTTTTTGGGGTGGTCCATGTCGGAAACCGGTCAAGGTTCATGAGGATCTCTTCAACAGTCGGGTTCCTCATGAGGATGTGATCGCCCCCGACATCTCCAAGTGCAATGCCCGGCAGGGGGACGTTCTTGAATCCCTCAACGATGCAGAATGCCGCTCCCCTCTCCGATGCGGCATCGAGAGCGTTGGTGAGGCGTTCATCTGCAAGGATCAGGATGCTCTTCTCTTCATCTATTGCGCAGGCTCCGGATGCACCTGCCTGGTAATGGAGTGTGGTGTCTTTCCCCTCCTCCAGGGCAAGCGGGTGGTGTCCGCTATGTTTTATCGTCTCGATCCGCCCTCTCCCGGCAAGCCTCCTGCATAGTGCTTCGATCAGGGTTGTCTTGCCGGAATTTGATCTCCCGAAGATGTGGATGACAATCATCTGGTGTGTAGGTGGTGTGGTTGAACAATTAGTATTGTCTCTCTCCATCTCCTCTCCCTCCGGTTTCCACCGTTATTCATCACTTTTTGGAGAAAAATGGCTATGTATAAATAGTCTGGTCGGCATACTATCAGTTATCCGAGGTAAGTTAACCATGGAAATGAAGTATGTACCAACGACCTGCCCGTACTGCGGGACAGGCTGCACATTCAACCTCGTCGTCGTCGACGGCAAGGTAACGGGCGTTGCCCCCTATCAGCGTTCCCCTGTCAATGAGGGAAAACTCTGTCCAAAGGGTATCTATGCCCACGAGTTCGTGAACCGCGAAGATCGTCTGAACACCCCGCTGATCAAGAAAGACGGGAAGTTCGTCGAAGCCGGCTGGGACGAGGCATATGACCTCATCGCCCAGAAGCTGAAGTCGTACAAGCCCGATGAGATGGCGGTCCTTGCCTCCGCGAGAACCTCGAACGAGGACAACTACGCGATCATGAAGTTCGCCCGTGGTGTCTTAAAGACCCGTCACATCGACCACTGTGCCCGTCTCTGCCACGCCTCGACCGTTGCCGGCCTTGCCGCGACATTCGGCTCCGGTGCAATGACCAACTCTATCGGTGACATCGCCGACTCGAAATGTGTCTTCATCATCGGGAGCAACACCTTTGAACAGCACCCGCTGATCGGCCGGAGAGTCATGCAGGCAAAGAAGAACGGCGCGAAGATCATCTACGCCGATCCCCGTCTCACCCCGACCGGCAAACAGGCCGACCTGTACCTGCAGTTTAGATCCGGCAGTGATGTCGCAATTCTGAACGGTCTGATGCAGGAGATCATCCGAAACGGCTGGGAAGACAAGGATTTCATCGCCAACCGGACAAAAGACTTCGAAGCGATGAAAGAAGTCGTGATGAAGCCCGACTACAGCCTCGAGAACGTCTCGAAGATCTCCGGCATCCCGGTCGACCAGCTGAAGACCGCCGCCGAGTGGATCGCGAAATCCGGTGCCACAGCAATCCTGTACTCGATGGGTATCACGCAGCACACCACCGGTGTGGACAATGTCAAATCCGTTGCCAACATCCAGATGCTGACCGGCAACCTCGGCAAAGCCGGTGCCGGCGTGAACGCGCTCCGTGGCCAGAACAATGTGCAGGGCGCCTGTGATATGGGAGCACTCCCGGTCGTCTTCACCGGTTATCAGAAAGTGATCGACGAAGCCGCCCACAAGAAGTTCTCCGATGCCTGGGGCTTCCCCGATGGTATCTGTGAACCAAAGAACGGGTATGAAGTCACCACCATGATGGATGTCCTAACTGAGAAACCCGGTGAACTGAAAGCGATGTACATCATGGGCGAGAACCCGATGCTCTCCGACCCCGACCTGACACATGTCGAACATGCGATAAAAAGCCTTGAGTTCCTCGTTGTCCAGGATATCTTCCTGACCGAGACCGCCCAGCTTGCCGATGTTGTGCTTCCGGCGACCTGCTATGCAGAAAAGGACGGCACCCAGACCTCGACTGAGCGGCGTGTCCAGATGTGGCGGAAAGCCCAGGACCCGCCGGGCGATGCAAAACTCGACTGGCAGATCCTCGCCGAACTCTCGGCAAAGATGGGATATGCCGCACAGTTCCCCTGGCAGAGTGCTGAAGATGTCTTCACCGAGATCGCCAAGGTCACGCCATCCTATGGCGGTATGAACTACGAACGTCTCCGCAAACCCGAAGCGCTGCACTGGCCCTGCCCGGCAGGCGACCACCCCGGCACCCCGATCCTGCATATCGGCAAATTCTCACATCCCGATGGGCTTGGTGTCTTCTTCCCGATCGAGTTCAAGTACCCGGCCGAAGTTCCGGATGCCGAATACCCGTATATCTTCACAACCGGCAGGAACCTGTTCCACTGGCATACCGGTTCGATGACCCGGCGTTCAATCTCGCTTGAGAGCGAGGTTCCAACCGGCTGGATCGAGATCAATACTGAAGATGCAAAAGATCTCGGTGTTGTTGATGGCGAGATGGTAATTGCCAAAACCCGCCGTGGCGAGATCAAAGTGCCTGCCCGCGTGACAAAGGAGATTATGAAGGGTGTGATGTTCATGCCGTTCCACTTCGCAGAATGTGCGGCAAACGTCCTGACCAACAACGCACTTGACCCGATCGCAAAGATTCCGGAGTTCAAGGCCTGTGCTATAAAGATTGAGAAGATACAGGAGGCCTGATTACGATGGTAGCAAAAGGCGATATGCTCTATGCATGGGCAAAGGAATCCGAACTTGCAGAGAAGGGTGAGTGCGGAGGAGCAGTATCCACGCTCCTGAAGTACGCGCTTGAGAGCAAGATGGTCGATGGTGTCCTTGCTGTTAAGAAGGGTGCGGACATCTACGATGCAACACTCGAACTCATCACCGATCCTGCTGAGATCGTGGGCTCTGCCGGTTCACTCCACTGCGGTACGCTCCTTATCCCAAAGATGATCAAGAAGTACCTCGGCGGTGCAAACAACATGAAGATCGCCGTCCCCGTAAAGGGATGCGATGCAATGGCATTCTATGAGCTTGCCAAGAGGAACCAGATCAATCTCGATAACGTCATCATGATCGGTGTTAACTGTGGTGGGACTGTCTCGCCGGTTGTTGCCCGAAAGATGATCAAGGAGAAGTTCGAGGTTGACCCTGCCGATGTCGTGAAAGAGGAGATCGACAAGGGCCAGTTCATCATTGTCACAAAGGATGGACAGCACAAGGGCATCTCAATTGATGAGCTGGAAGAAGAGGGATATGGCCGGAGGAGCAACTGCCGCCGGTGCAAGATGAAGATTCCCCGCCAGGCAGATCTTGCCTGCGGTAACTGGGGTGTCATTGGTGAGAAGGCCGGAAAGGCAACCTTTGTCGAGGTCTGCTCCGAGAAAGGTGCGAACCTCGTTGATGGAGCGGTTAAGGCAGGAGCTCTTGCGACCTCCGCAGCAGATCCAAAAGGCCTTGCAATCCGTGCCAAAGTTGAAGGCGCGATGCTGAAACTCGGCGACAAGTGGCGCAAGCATGACTTTGAGGCACTCGGCGAAGGCCGTGCACGCCTTGAGACGATCATGAAGGAGACTTCCCGTTGTATCAAATGCTATGCATGTATCGAGAACTGCCCGATCTGCTACTGTGTTGAGTGCAGCACCAGGAAGCCGCACCTCGTCACACCCGGACAGGTTCCGCCAGGCCCGATGTTCCACATGATCCGGTTTGCCCATGTTGCAGACTCCTGTGTCAACTGCGGCCAGTGCGAGGAACTCTGTGCAATGGATATTCCAAATGCACTCTTCATGCACGCCCAGCAGGTCGAGCTTCAGAAGATGTTCGGCTTCACACCCGGTATCAACATGGACCCACCGGTTCTTGCATATGCCGAGGAGAAGGTTGAGCGGAAGCGTCTTGATGACACCGGCTCAGACCAGATCTTTGACAACGTATTCAAGGAATAAACGGTTGAATGTCTCTGTGGGAGAGATCCCACATGAGTTTTTTTTAACAAAATTTAGATTCATTTTTATTTGTTTCTTCATTGGCTTATCGCCAGATCTCCTCGATTAGCCGTATAATAACTCTTTACAATATACTGGTTTATTGAATGTGGTTAACAAAATGGAAAGAAACAATCATGAAGCTATCTCTCCATACTCTATTTGATGAATGATACAATGGATCTGAAAATATTCAGATCTTCCGGGGGAGAATGCGTTCTGACACGCGATTATCCTGTTATTGCATTTGATGGATCCGGATTTCTCTCAGATACCGTCTCTCTCTGTATTGAAGGGCGGGTGCGCCTGCTTCTGAATGGAGAGCATTGTACCACCATGGTGGCAACCCCCGATGATCTTCTGGAATTTGCAGTTGGCTTCATCATTGATGAAGGTTTTTTACAGGGGATTCATGAGATTGACTCGATTAGTATCGACGATCTGTCGATAGATATACGGACCAGATCCGATGCGGCTTATATGAATGTTCATGATCTGGAAGTTGGGAGTTCCGGAGGGGTGGAGAATGCCAAAAGATCCGACGAAGAGGCTCCCGCTCTTCCAGAAGGGTGTGTCTTCCCTATTGACGCGGTTTTCTCAGCAGTTGATGTATTGCATGATCTCTCAAACACCTGGAAAAAAACCGGGGGCACCCACTCTGCCCTTATTCTTTCAACTAATGGAGATCTGGTTGCATATGCTGAGGATATGGGGAGACATACTGCAATTGACAAAGCAATCGGAAAGGCACTGATAAAGGGCGCTTCACTCTCCACCTGTTCTCTGACATGCAGCGGCAGGCTTCCTGCCGGCATGATCCGGAAAGCCTATCGCGTTGGTATCCCTCTTATCATATCAAATAATGCACCGTTTAGTTCTGGCATTGACATAGCTAACAAACTGAATATCACTGTTGCCGGTTTTGTCCGGAGACCACGGGCGGTTATTTATTCAGGCATGAACAGAATTCGGGGTGCAGATTCCTGTCTCTGAAAAGAGGTGGCTGGTAGTGGGCTTTGTGCTTAATTTATTATCTTAAGGATGGCGTGCCCTTCAATGCTCTGTCCCTCATTATTCAGCCCATCCAAAAAAAGGTTTTTTATTCAGATTGTTCGGAAATAGTTCATACCTGCACAGCTGATGCAACGATCTCCGTCTGCCAGATAGTCCGGCACTGTTTCTCCACAGATCGTACAGGTTACCGATCTCCATTTCTTCTTGGTTTCAGTCGTAACCATCACCTTTTCATTACTCAGAATCTTCCTCCCTGCAGCAAAGATCTCCTCAAGAAGCGGCATTACATTGCCATGGTGATCGAATGAGGGATCATTGGTAAACCATGCATGAATTATCGGATAGTGTTTGAGCTTTTCGAGATCAACAAACACCCGCACACCTTCAACTTCCGGATCCCAGGATTTGCGGTTGACTGTGATTGCAAATCTGCCTATGGGAATGACTCTCAGCCGGTTGTTCCCTACGGTGCAACCGGCGATGATCTGTAATGCATCCGGTGCACATTTGTGTGTTTCACTGACTGCATAGAGAATCTCATCTGGTTGTGCCTTGAGCAGTTCGAGAGCATATTCTGTCATATATACTCCGATGAGAAGCCCTGGTGCTGAAAAGGTGTGGAAACGACTGCATTTTAATAAATGTTCCTTTGTTTGAGGGTTTACACCTTGTTTGTCCATTAATGACTCTATTTCCGGAAGTATGTCGAGTGTCAACATAGCTCAACTATTTGATAAGTACATCATAATATCTTTTCGATATAGGTAACTTCCTGACATTAACCGGGATTTCGGGTTAATTCTCCTTTTGTACCTGCTCTTCTTCCTCTTCTCTCCATAGTGTCAGGATAGGTGTCATGCTCAAATTGATTGTATGGTATATGGGGGGCAGGATAATTGGAGCCGGGTTCGGTCCTTAACAATGTTAATATAGATAAAATGGGCTTTTTTAAATTTATATATATAGATTTCCGTACGTCTTTAAATTGAGAATAACACAAGCGCGCATAGGATCCGCGCCCGGATGATGGTGTGTGTGAGATACCTTTTTATTAGTACATTGGGTTAATTTTACTTTTTATTTAAAAATTATGTATTGTTTTTATATGTCGTTATTCTGAGTACGATTGATCTCAAAGTGATGGAGCAATCATTTTAGATCATAGTTTTGGAGAATAGGCATGAGTGATAATACAGAAATGATGAGGTATGTCCCAACCACCTGCCCCTATTGCGGTGTTGGCTGCGGGCTGAACCTCGTTGTGAGTAATGGGAAAGTTGTCGGTGTCGAGCCTTTTAAGCGCTCACCTGTCAACGAAGGCAAACTCTGTCCAAAAGGTATGACCTGCTGGGAGTTTGTGCACAGCCCTGACAGGCTGACAAGCCCGTTGATCAAGAAGGACGGGAAGTTTGTCGAAGCAAGCTGGGACGAGGCACTTGATCTCGTTGCCTCGAAGTTCACTGAGGCTTATGAGAAGGGAGGGCCCAAGGCTCTTGGTTTCCATGTCTCGTGCCGGACACCGAACGAGGAGTGTTACGCACTTCAGAAACTGGCTCGTGTTGCGTTCAAGACGAACAACATCGACAACTGTGCCCGTATCTGCCATGGTCCGTCTGTTGCCGGATTATCTCTTTCCTTTGGTTCAGGTGCTGCCACCAACCCGTTTGAGGACGTTCTGAACTCCGATCTGATCTTAATGGTTGGATCGAATGCAGTTGAAGCCCACCCCCTTGCCGGGAGGCGTATTGCCCAGGCAAAATTAAAGGGCATTCCGATCATCGTTGCTGACCCCCGGTTTACCCCTACCGCCCGTCTGGCAGATGAATGGCTTCAATATAATCCCTCGACCCATATTGCGCTGATCAACTCGATGATGTACTGGATCATCAAAGAAGGAAAGCACGACAAGGAGTTCATCGAGAAGCGGACAAAAGGATTTGAAGACCTGAAGAAGACCGTTGAGCAGTATGCGGATGTCGAGTCTGTCACCGGTGTACCGACTGAGAGGGTCAGGGAGCTTGCTCTGAAGTATGCTGCCGCAAAGAATGCAGTCATCATCTACTGCCTTGGTATCACTGAATTAACCACAGGAACAGACAACGTCCGTTCTCTTGGGAACCTTTCGATGCTCTGCGGCAATATCGGCCGTCCCGGCGTCGGTGTAAACCCGCTCCGTGGCCAGAACAATGTGCAGGGCGCCTGTGACATGGGGGCATATCCGAATGTCTTCTCAGGATACCAGAAATGCGAGGATGAAGCTACCCGGAAGAAGATGGAGGAGCTCTGGGGTGTCACCGGACTTGCATCTGAATATGGTGTCACGCTCACCGAGCAGATCACCCAGTGCGGGGACCCGATCAAGGCGATGTACATGTTCGCTCTGAACCCGGTCGTCTCGTATCCAGATTCAAACCATGTGATGCGTTCGCTTGAAAAGCTTGACTTCCTGGTTGTGCAGGATATCTTCTGGACCGAGACCTGCGAGTTTGCGGATGTTGTTCTTCCCGGTGCCAGCTTTGCCGAGAAGGATGGTACCTTTACGAGCGGTGAACGCCGTATCAACCGTGTGAGAAAAGCAGTTGATCCCCCCGGCAATGCAAAAGCTGACTGGGAGATCTTTGTGATGCTTGCAGAGAAGCTTGGCATCCATGGCTTTGACTTCAAATCTGCCGAGGATATCTGGAATGATGTCCGGCGAGTCACCCCGTCTATGGCCGGTATCAGCTATGCCCGTATGGAGAAACCCGAATCGGTTCACTGGCCGTGTCCGGCAGACGATCACCCGGGCACCCCGATCCTGCACCGTGAAAAGTTCTCTTCAGCAGACGGGCTTGGCGCCTTCTTCGGTATCGAATACCGCGAACCAGCCGAAGTTGCAGATGCCGAGTATCCGTTCACCCTGATGACCGGCCGGATTATCTTCCACTATCACACCCGGACACAGACTGACCGGTGCGCCGCACTGCATTATGATGCACCGGAAGGCTTTATCCAGATGAATGTGGAGGATGCCAAACGGCTGAACATCAAAGATGGTGAGAAGATCCACATCCGGAGCCGTCGTGGTGAGACCGATACCATTGCCCATGTCGGCACCGATGTTGCACCCGGCGTTCTGTACATGTCAATGCACTATGGCAATGCTCCTGCAAACAAACTGACCAACACCGCTCTTGATCCGCTCTCGAAGATGCCTGAGCTGAAACACTGTGCTGTGGCTATTGAAAAGATTGAGGAGGCCTGATTACGATGGTAGCAAAAGGCGATATGCTGTATGCATGGACACCCGATTCCGGCCTTCTTGAGAAAGCCGAATGCGGTGGCGCAGTCACAGCACTCTTAAAGTATGCCCTTGAGAACAAGATCGTTGATGCGGTTCTTGCCATTAAGAAAGGGGCTGATCTCTATGATGCTGTGCCAACAATCATCACCAATCCCGAAGAGATCGGCGGATCAGCAGGATCACTTCACTGCGGAACACTTCTTGTCTCGAAGCTGATTACAAAATATCTTGATGGAGCAAAGAACCAGAAGCTCGGTATCACGGTAAAAGGATGCGACCTGATGGGTATCATTGAACTTGCCAAAAGAGATCTGATCAACCTTGACAACATCATCATGATTGGTGTCAACTGTGGTGGGACAGTTAATCCTGTAACTGCCCGAAAGATGATCGGCGAGAAATTTGGTATCGATTCAAATACTGTTCGCAAGGAAGAGATCGACAAGGGCCAGTTCATCATCGAGTATGAGGGCGGTCACAAGGGCATCTCCATCGACGAGCTTGAAGAAGAGGGATATGGCCGGAGAAGCAACTGCCGCCGGTGTCTCTATAAGATCCCCCGTCAGGCCGATCTTGCCTGTGGAAACTGGGGCGTCATTGGTGACAAGGCAGGAAAGGCTACTTTTGTCGAGGTCTGCTCTGATAAGGGTGCAAAACTCGTTGATGGTGCTGTAAAGGCAGGTGCTCTGGAAACCTCGGCAGCAGATCCAAAAGGCCTTGCAATCCGTGCCAAAGTCGAAGGAGCAATGCTGAAACTTGGTGAAAAGTGGAGAAAGCATGATTTCCATGCCTTATCAGAGAATCTGTGGGATACCATCAGAGATGAAACATCCCGGTGTATCAAATGCTATTCCTGCATTGACAACTGTCCGGTCTGCCAACCGATTTCAATTGAACTTACTTCTGGGACGACTATGGTTCCTGTTGGCCAGCTTCCCCCGAAGCCGATGTTCCATATGCGCAGGTTTGCCCATATCTCTGATTCCTGTGTGAACTGCGGCCAGTGTGAGGAACTATGCCCGATGGAAATCCCACTTGCCCTCTTCTCCCATGCGATCAGGGTAGAGGCGGATGCTACATATATTCCAAAATTCGGTGAAGCACCATATAAAAATTAGGTGCCTGTGCGAAAAAAAGAAAATGGTTCCCGGGATTTTTCCCGCATATTTTTTATAAAATTAAATTAATACTCATATCCGGCCAGATAACAGAGTTTTCTGGTTGTATCCGGATTTCTTCTTCAGGTCTGCAAAATCCAATTTGAATCTCTTATCTCTTGTATTATTCTCACATTAAGGCTTTTTGGGTGCTATGAATGGATTGAAAGCGCTCTCATACCGATCCTATATATAATTATGGTTATTGTTTTATATTTTGGTTTTGCGCGGCATTGTATGGTTTAAAAAGCGAAGCGGGTGAGAAGTCAATCGAAGTTGAAAATGTTAATCAAATCAATTGAACTTATATGAATATTCTGGTACTTTATGTTTATATATTCAAAGAATAGAGTTATACTTGATCTCAAAGGGTGTCCCATCGGTGCCTGAAGATCAATAGAACGGAGAATAGGCATGAGTGATAATACAGAAATGATGAGGTATGTCCCAACCACCTGCCCCTATTGCGGTGTTGGCTGCGGACTGAACCTCGTTGTGAATAATGGGAAAGTTGTCGGTGTCGAGCCTTTTAAGCGCTCACCTGTCAACGAAGGCAAACTCTGTCCAAAAGGTATGACCTGCTGGGAGTTTGTGCACAGCCCTGACAGGCTGACAAGCCCGTTGATCAAGAAGGACGGGAAGTTTGTCGAAGCGAGCTGGGACGAGGCACTTGATCTCGTTGCCTCGAAGTTCACTGAGGCTTATGAGAAGGGAGGGCCCAAGGCTCTTGGTTTCCATGTCTCGTGCCGGACACCGAACGAGGAGTGTTATGCACTTCAGAAACTGGCTCGTGTTGCGTTCAAGACGAACAACATCGACAACTGTGCCCGTATCTGCCATGGTCCGTCTGTTGCCGGATTATCTCTTTCCTTTGGTTCAGGTGCTGCCACCAACCCGTTTGAGGACGTTCTGAACTCCGATCTGATCTTAATGGTTGGATCGAATGCAGTTGAAGCCCACCCCCTTGCCGGGAGGCGTATTGCCCAGGCAAAATTAAAGGGCATTCCGATCATCGTTGCTGACCCCCGGTTTACCCCTACCGCCCGTCTGGCAGATGAATGGCTTCAATATAATCCCTCGACCCATATTGCGCTGATCAACTCGATGATGTACTGGATCATCAAAGAAGGAAAGCACGACAAGGAGTTCATCGAGAAGCGGACGAAAGGATTTGAAGACCTGAAGAAGACCGTTGAGCAGTATGCGGATGTCGAGTCTGTCACCGGTGTACCGACTGAGAGGGTCAGGGAGCTTGCTCTGAAGTATGCTGCCGCAAAGAATGCAGTCATCATCTACTGCCTTGGTATCACTGAATTAACCACAGGAACAGACAACGTCCGTTCTCTTGGGAACCTTTCGATGCTCTGCGGCAATATCGGCCGTCCCGGCGTCGGTGTAAACCCGCTCCGTGGCCAGAACAATGTGCAGGGCGCCTGTGACATGGGGGCATATCCGAATGTCTTCTCAGGATACCAGAAATGCGAGGATGAAGCTACCCGGAAGAAGATGGAGGAGCTCTGGGGTGTCACCGGACTTGCATCTGAATATGGTGTCACGCTCACCGAGCAGATCACCCAGTGCGGGGACCCGATCAAGGCGATGTACATGTTCGCTCTGAACCCGGTCGTCTCGTATCCAGATTCAAACCATGTGATGCGTTCGCTTGAAAAGCTTGACTTCCTGGTTGTGCAGGATATCTTCTGGACCGAGACCTGCGAGTTTGCGGATGTTGTTCTTCCCGGTGCCAGCTTTGCCGAGAAGGATGGTACCTTTACGAGCGGTGAACGCCGTATCAACCGTGTGAGAAAAGCAGTTGATCCCCCCGGCAATGCAAAAGCTGACTGGGAGATCTTTGTGATGCTTGCAGAGAAGCTTGGCATCCATGGCTTTGACTTCAAATCTGCCGAGGATATCTGGAATGATGTCCGGCGAGTCACCCCGTCTATGGCTGGTATCAGCTATGCCCGTATGGAGAAACCCGAATCGGTTCACTGGCCGTGTCCGGCAGACGATCACCCGGGCACCCCGATCCTGCACCGTGAAAAGTTCTCTTCAGCAGACGGGCTTGGCGCCTTCTTCGGTATCGAATACCGCGAACCAGCCGAAGTTGCAGATGCCGAGTATCCGTTCACCCTGATGACCGGCCGGATTATCTTCCACTATCACACCCGGACACAGACTGACCGGTGCGCCGCACTGCATTATGATGCACCGGAAGGCTTTATCCAGATGAATGTGGAGGATGCCAAACGGCTGAACATCAAAGATGGTGAGAAGATTCACATCCGGAGCCGTCGTGGTGAGACCGATACCATTGCCCATGTCGGCACCGATGTTGCACCCGGCGTTCTGTACATGTCAATGCACTATGGCAATGCTCCTGCAAACAAACTGACCAATACCGCTCTTGATCCGCTCTCGAAGATGCCTGAGCTGAAACACTGTGCTGTGGCTATTGAAAAGATTGAGGAGGCCTGATTACGATGGTAGCAAAAGGCGATATGCTGTATGCATGGACCCCGGATTCCGGCCTTCTTGAGAAAGCCGAATGCGGTGGCGCAGTTACTGCACTCTTAAAGTATGCCCTTGAGAACAAGATCGTTGATGCGGTTCTTGCCATTAAGAAAGGGGCTGATCTCTATGATGCTGTGCCAACAATCATCACCAATCCCGAAGAGATCGGCGGATCAGCAGGATCACTTCACTGCGGAACACTTCTTGTCTCAAAACTTGTGAAGAAATACCTTGATGGTGCTTTTAACATGAAACTAGGTGTCACAGTGAAAGGCTGTGATGCAATGGCGTTTTATGAACTGGCAAAACGCAATCAGGTAAACCTTGACAACATCATCATGATCGGTGTCAACTGTGGTGGAACTGTTCCACCGGTTCTTGCCCGGAAGATGATTGCTGAAAAGTATGAGGTTGATCCAAACTCGGTCCATAAGGAAGAGATCGACAAGGGCCAGTTCATCATCGAGTATGAGGGTGGCCACAAGGGTATCTCCATCGACGAGCTTGAAGAAGAGGGATATGGCCGGAGAAGCAACTGCCGCCGGTGCAAGATGAAGATCCCCCGTCAGGCCGATCTTGCCTGCGGAAACTGGGGTGTCATCGGTGACAAGGCAGGAAAGGCTACTTTTGTCGAGGTCTGCTCTGATAAGGGTGCAAACCTCGTTGACCGTGCTGTTAAGGCCGGCGCTCTGGAAACCTCGGCAGCAGATCCAAAAGGTCTTGCAATCCGTGCCAAAGTCGAAGGAGCAATGCTGAAGCTCGGGGATAAGTGGCGGAAGCATGACTTCGAAGCACTTGGAATCGGTCGTGAACGCCTTCAGTTCATCATGAAGGAGACCTCACGGTGTATCAAATGTTATGCCTGTATTGAGAACTGCCCGATCTGTTACTGTGTCGAATGCAGTACCAAGAAACCGTATCTTGTCAAGCCAGGCCAGATCCCGCCGGACTTCATGTTCCATATGATCCGGTTTGCCCATATCTCTGACTCCTGTGTGAACTGTGGCCAGTGCGAAGAGAACTGCCCGATGGAGATTCCAAATACACTCTTCATGCACGCCCAGCAGGTTGAACTGGAGAAGATGTACGGCTTTACTCCGGGTATCAACATGGAGCCTCCGGTTCTTGCTTATGCTGAAGAGAAAGTCGAGCGGAAGCGTCTTGATGACACCGGCTCAGACCAGATCTTTGACAATATCTTCAGAGAATAACTGCAATGGAGAATGGAGAAAAACTCCAATATTTTTTCACCGTTTTCTTCACGTTGGTTTGATTAGTAGAAGAGCAAATTGTTGATCTTCGTTTACGAACAAGGGCACCATTCTCTGGTATGTTGTCGCTTACCGGATCTCCTCGATAGTACCTGTCCCGGACGTATCATAACCGGCATCATGCAATTGCTGGATGAGTGTGCTCGTGCGTACTGACTCAATGAGTTGCTGAATTCTGTAATCCTCAGAATGGCCCTTCATCAGGAGGATCTCAAACTGTTTGGTTTCGAGAGGTGTAAAGCAAAGGTTATGGAGATCAGCTGTCTTTTGATCTCCAATACATATATCGGCAAGATTTTGCCGTACTGCTTCCGCCGGCGTTTGTCTTTGTGTGATCTCTTTATCGGTTATGGTGACCAGATTGTGGGCATCAAACCTGGTATGAAGATGGTGAAGAAGAGTTTGTGGCAATACCTTTTCTGTATCCTCAATAAACCGTATTTTATCTGATCCAATGGTATCCAGTGAATTACATGAGAGAATTCCATACTGCTTTTGTGCAATGTGGAGTGTGGCAAGTTCTCCCTTGTCAAAATAATCGGTAATATAGGGTATCTGTGCACAGCCTGATGATCCATAAAAACTGAGCGGGGTTGCATGGCAGGCTTTTTTTCGGAGTGAGAGTATCCCTCCCAAAATGCCAGAATTCCTCACATACAATGAAATGTGTCTGTTGCTGATACAATTTGAAAGCCAGTCGAGGTATGGATGATATTGGCCGGATAATAGTAAGCTCCGTTCAACTTCGCTTCGTTTACCGGTAAGATGAATATCGACGATACTTCCTGCCTGATACCCTTCGATATGTTGTGGAATATGGATGTATCCATTTGCAGTAAGTGCTGATCGTTGCATACCCGGGGCTCTTGAGAGGGGAGAAGCAACCATTTCATTATTGAGGTTTCCAATGATAAGTGGCACAAACTCATCAAATCCTGTCTCTGATGTAATTGCCTGTGTCAGGCGAACAGTACATTGGTTATCATCATTACCTGACATACCCCATTCAGTGCAAAGGGGGATAACAAGTTCTCTGAGGACTGTCTGGGCAGCTTGTGGAGATCCCGGGAGTCCGATGACCGGTTTCCCGGAGACTCTGCCGATAATTGTTGGTTTGCCTGGTATCATGGCAATACCGTGGACAAGAATCTCCCCGATTTCTGTTAGTATCCGGGCAGTGTAATCCCGTGATCCGGCGGAGGTGCCGGCAGAAATGATGATCAGATCATTCTCTGAAACTGCCTCTTCTATGGCATTTTTGATGCTTTCTGGTTGATCTCCTGTGATGGGATAGCGTCTGCATGCTACCCCGATTCCGCTGAGCCACACGTCTGCCATCACCGTATTGCTCTCAACAACCTGCCCCGGACCCGGGATCATTCCGGAAGAGACGAGTTCACTTCCTGTTGGGATCAAACCGACAGAAATGCTCGCAACATCAACTGATGTAATGCCATAGGTCACAAGGGGGGCGATATCGTATTTTCGGATACAATGGCCCGATGGCAGGATCATTCTCTCTTTCTGTATCTCAGATCCCATCTTTCTGATATTCTGCCCCTGAAGTACGGTATTTCTGGTGAAGAGGTTCCCATTGTCTGAATATACATCTTCAACTGCTATAACTGCGTTATATCCAGGTGGAATGCTGTTGCCGGTATTGACCCAGACTTCGCCACATAACATGACAGGGTTTCTATCTGATGCATCAGCAAAGTCTTCCGCAGATACTGCATATCCATCCATTGTAGATACATCCGTGTTTGGAACGGTGAAAGAAGAATAGAGTGGTTTTATGGTGAGTCTACCTCCTGATTTAGTTACAGGGATCGCTTCACTTTTTTCAGGATGGCAAAAGCTCTTTTTAAGGATATTTAGCGCTTCCTCCATGCTGGTAAGTGAGAGGTACCGTTTCACCAGTAGATCACCTCAACCCCTTCACCAGCTTCTATTCCTTCTTTATCCTGTGGAATGCGAATGAAACCATCACTTTCCACAAGTGTTCTCACAAGCCCGGATTTTCCGGGAAGAGGGGTGATGGTATCTCCGCTTCGTGCAACCCTGAACCACTCTTCTCTTCCACGCTCGGAGGTGATGTTCTCCTGTAATCTGCCATATCCGGTAGCAGGCCTGAATCTGGTGGTGCCGGAAAACTGTGCAATCATAGGAGTGGCGAGCACATTCAGCACGATATAGGTGGATGAGGGATGTCCCGGGACTCCGATAACAGGCTTTCCCCTGCATGTACCAATGATTGTCGGTTTTCCCGGTGCAAGAGCAAGCCCGTGGGCGAGAATCTTTCCCAAACGGGTAATTATTGATGCGGTAATATCCTTTGTATCCTTGGAACTTCCGCCTGATATCAGGACGGCATCACATTCATCAAGAGCCGTTGAGAGGATGGAATACCCTTCTTCAGGATCGTCCCTGACAATCCCGTACATCTTTGGTATGCCGCCGTGTTCTGTTAGAAAGGCGGCAATAACCCAGGAATTTACGTCTCTCACTTCCCCTCTGCGAGGATTTGCTGTTGTTTCAACCAATTCTATCCCTGTCGAGATAATTCCAATAACGGGCTTTCTTATGACCGGAACCGAAAAGACTCCGCTCGCAGCCAACACTCCAATCTCACGCGGGGAGATGGTGGTTCCCTGCTGAATGAGTCTTTCACCAATTCTGAAGTCTTCATCCGGGAGAAGAACGTTTTCGTTTGGTTTTACGCTTTTTGTGATGACTACCCGGGGTCCTGCCCCCTCGGTATATTCAACCATCACAACTGCATCAGCACCACCCGGTAACTCCGCACCGGTTGGTATATACATACATTCGCCCTCATTGATGGTTCTGACTTCATTTTGAAAACCCATTGTGGTGGGTCTGAGTTTTTTCAGGATTGCGGGGGATACTTCAGAGGCAGTTCTTATATCCTGTGATCGAACCGCATATCCGTCTTTTATCGATCGCCTGAAACCAGGTATATCTTCGGATGAGGTGATATCGGATGCTGTGACACGGCCAAGGCTTTCCAGTAATGGTACTGTTTCCAGGTCTAATGTTGGCGTGATAGTCCGGATTATGTCTATTGCTTCATCAACCCTAATTACTTCAAAGAACAGAACCATCCGAATACACCTGTTGATAATATATTTCTATTTACTAATGTATATTGTTTATGATAAGGTGTGAACAATACCACTCCCTTTTATATGAGTCTTTGTATTTCGGGAGTGTTGATCCTCACCAATGGGTGGACTTGCCGTTTTCCAGATAATCAAAGATGATAAGGACGACAAGGGAGATAC
Source organism: Methanocalculus pumilus (assembly GCF_055382585.1). Lineage (NCBI taxonomy): Archaea > Methanobacteriati > Methanobacteriota > Methanomicrobia > Methanomicrobiales > Methanocalculaceae > Methanocalculus > Methanocalculus pumilus. Next base: position 517,848 of record NZ_AP042393.1, read on the forward strand.
CCATAAGTATTGTAGCGGCGGCGATCGCCATATTCAGATCTCCTGTAGACATATTGATGAATAGGGCAATTGGAAGCGTCTCGGTTTTCATCTGTGTTGCACCGGCGAGCATCAACACTGCGCCAAATTCTCCCATCGCTTTTGACCATGTGATAACGGTTCCGGATAGAATCCCTCTTCGTGCCATCGGAAGCGTAACTCTCCAGAAGGCTCCGGCATCAGTGCATCCAAGGGTTCGTGCAATATGTTCGTATCGTGGATTGATGCCGGAAAAAGTTCCGTTGAGCACTCTGATGAGGTATGGGACATTCACAAAAAACTGTGCGACAATGATACCAAGAGGAGTGAATATGACATGCACTCCAAAATCCTCAAGCACTTTTCCAGCCGGGTTTGTGGCGAAAAACATCAATAAGGCTATGCCTGCTACGAGTGGCGGGAGGGTGAGAGGTACATTGGTTACGGTACTCAAAATCCGTTTCCCTCTAAAATCGAAACGTGCAAGTGCATAAGCTGCCGGGATTGCAGCGCAGAGGCAGAGAGCTGTGGAGATGAGTCCGGTGAGTACGCTCAGTTCTATTGCAAAAAGGATCTCATGGTCAGCCAGGTTCCTGATCAGATCTCCTGGCTCAACGGACCAGATGAGGTTTCCAAGGATGATAACCGTGCTGATTGAGATTGAGAGTATTATAATAATGAAAATAAAACGGAGATTGGATTTCATCTCTGGTGCATGCTCCACTTCTTTCATCTGTTATTATAGTGAAATGGTGCCGTACTGCGGATCCGGATAGGGAACGAAGTTATGATCGGCAAATATTTGTTTTCCTGTATCTGATAAAACAAATTCAAGGAATATCTCTGCCATGTCTTTTTTCTCAGAAAATGTCAAGACACTGATAGGAATGACAGAGATAACATTATCCTCATTTGATAATCTGATGCAATCCATGGTTTCGGGATTAAAGAGATCCTCCATCATGATCGCCACATCGGCAGTACCCAGAGTGATATATGTGACGAGCTCATTGACGGTGGCGGTTCTGGCGACGACATTTTTATTCACTTCCTGAAGAATCCCCTTATTTTGAAGAATTTTATTTGCCTGCTTTCCAACAGCTGTTGCATTTGCATCTCCTAATGCAACTTTAATGCCTGGTTTGCCAAGATCTTCGATTGATCTGATCTGAGCCGGGTTTCCTTTAGGGGTGACGATAATCGGGACATGGTATGCAACAAGCTCACAATCGGTGACAAGCCCCTTCTTCAATGCAGCCTCATATGCTGGCATGCCGCCTGCAATAAAGAGATCTCCTTTTTGTGTAATCTCCATCTGGGGTAGCAGTGTTCCGCTTCCTCCGAAACTATATTCGATTGTCACTCCATGTTCTTCTTCAAATGCTGTCTTGATGGCTTTCATCGGAGCACTCAGTCCGGCGCCTGAATAGACAAGGAGTGTCTGCTCGCCGGATGAGCTTTCATGTTCCTGTGAGAACGCTGTGAGGCATCCTGCAGAGAGGGACAATCCCATTAACAGCAGGATTACAATAGATGCAATTCGTTTGTTATTCATAAGGATCTCGTCATTTCTTTAAAATTTAATGTTTTCTATATGATATTTATTAATAATATTCATTTAACCTGGTTAAGAATAATGAAAGAAGGAGATCGTGTCAGTTTATTCAGATCTTTTCAGATTCTGTTTTGGTGTTGGGGGTTAATTGAACCTTCAATTTATCCTGATAAAAACTACCCCCGCGCGAACCAGTCATTCATGATCATTTTGCCCGGATTTGATCTCAGAGTGATCTGAATCCGCATCATCCAAAAAGTGTACAAATAACCTGTTTCTGAAGAGCTGGTCTCCTTCGATATCAATAAAAAGTGGAGGGCAAAGTATACTGCCTGTGGCTCATGTTTATTTCTCTTTGGTTAGGCTCCTTTCCCGGAAAATATATGCACAGACGTTGCTTTGAATGCAATGAAGACCGAATCGCCGGTGGTAAGATTTGCCTCTTCAAAGCCCTGCCGTGTGATTGCAACAACACATTCGACTCCGATGTCAACAATAAGCCTGTTCATCGCACCGCAATGGTGGACTTCGCGGATCGTTCCGGAAAAAGTGTTCCTGACAGGAGAAGCAATAGGCGTTGTTGAGACCAGGATCTCTTCCGGGCGAACCGAGATATACACATTTCCCTCCTCTTCTGAGTGTGCCCTGATCACAATGTTTCCAATTGTGACATGGGCAATTCCATTCTCAACGATTGATGTTCCTTTGAATATGTTGGTGGCACCAACAAATTCTGCGACAAAATGGTTCTTTGGCTTTCTGAAGATCTCATCTGGTGTCCCTACCTGAATGATCCTCCCTTTATTCATGATGGCAATACGATCCGCGAGATCGAAGACCTCCTCGAAGTTATGGGTGATATGGATAATGGTTGTTCGTGTGATCCTGTGGAGGGATCTCAGTTCTTTCCTGAGCATTTCCCTGGTCTTTGCATCAAGTGCGCTGAGTGGCTCATCCAGAAGGAGCGCCCGGGGTTTCATCACCATCGCCCGTGCAATAGCTGTCCGCTGTTGTTCACCTCCGGAGAGTGTATCTGGATAACGGTTGAGAAGGTGGTCGATATGGAGTATCTCCGCGTACTTCAACACCGCCTTTGCTATCTCCTCTGTAGGAACCTTCTTTGATTTCAGTCCGAATCCGATATTCTCCCTCACTGTGAGGTGAGGGAAGAGCATGTAATCCTGATAGACCATACTAATATTCCGGTTCTTTGGAGGTTTGTGTGTAATGTCATTGCCTTCCAGTAGGATACTGCCGCAATCAGGCTCATAAATACCTGCAACAGTTTCAAGAAGGATTGTTTTTCCCGCTCCGGTCGGACCAAGGATCACAATATACTCTCCTTTTCGAATATCAAGAGAGATGGAATCAAGGAAGAATTCCCCCATATCCTTGGATATATCCTGTATCTGTAGCAAATACTCCTCCTTACAACTGGTGGATCTTCCTGTACCGTTCAGAGATTGAGAGCGAAACGTTTTTGATGGTGATCAAAGTTGGTGTTCCTGTTGATCATCTGGCTTGGGAATCCAGGTGTTTCTCTCCTCATAAACTATATGTGGGTTTATCTTCGATATGGTCCGGGTTATCCATATCTGCCGGTATTCTCGAATTTCCGGCAATTGCGTCTGCTTTCATGCGGCATTATCAGAATATCTGCAAATATTATCATCCTCAAAAATCCGGCCGCGATCGATGACGCAGACGGAATCGCCCACTGCTTCAGCATCGCCGGGATTATGGGTTACCAGCAGGCAGGGAATATTCTGCTCACGTACACAGAGAGAGATCCACTCCCTGACAGCAATCTGGTTTTTTTGATCAAGTGCGGTAAATGGCTCATCAAGCATCAGGAGATCCGGTTCGATGACCATGGCACGGGCAAGGGCGACACGTTGCATCTGCCCGCCTGAGAGGTGGCCTGCATGGACTGTTGCAAGATCGGATATGGCAAGGCGGTCCATCCATTCGTCTGTCCGATTGGTTAGTGTCTGAGAATCGACGCGACGGGCTCTCAGTCCGAATGCGACATTATCATAGACACTCATATGCGGAAACACTGCTGCATTCTGAAAGACATACCCGATATTCCTGTTCTGTACCGGACAATTGATCTTTGACTGATGATGATAGAGAATCTTCTTTTTGGTTTCTATCATTCCGGCATCCGGGGTGAGCAGTCCTGCTGTCAGCCTTAGAACAGTCGTTTTTCCGGCACCGTTTCCACCCATCAGAACCATGATCTCCCCATCTGCAACCTGAAGGGAGAGATCAAGGGTGAAATCCCTGAGTTCTTTTCTGGCAGCGAATTTAAACATTGTACCTCCATTTCTCGGTCAGTAGTCTGACAGTCAGCATGATTGTAAGTGATATCGCTACAAGCAGAACTGAGATTGTGATTGCCACATCGAAATCTCCCTGCATAGCAGCATATATGGCAAGGGGCATCGTCTGGGTAATGCCGGGCAGATTTCCTGCGAACATAATGGTTGCCCCAAATTCCCCGAGTGCACGGGCAAATGTCATGATCGCGCCGGAGGTGAGTCCGGTTGCACAGAGTGGCAGAATGATGAAGAGAAATGTCCGCAGGGATGATGAACCAAGTGTCTTTGCCGTCTCTTCGTATGCAGGATCCAGCTGTTCGAAGAGTGCTTTTGCCTGCCTGATGTAGAATGGTGAGGCAACGAAGATCTGTGCCAGAATAACGGCGATGGTCGTGAATGCAATATCAATTCCGATCATATTCAGGTACTTCCCAAGGAGCCCGGTTCTCCCAAAGAGGAGGAGAAGTGCAAGACCAGCCACTGCCGGAGGAAGGACAAGGGGGAGATCGATGAGTGTGTCAACGAACGATTTTCCCAGGTAGCATGTTCGGGAATGAAAGTAGGCAGCCGGTGTTCCTATCAGAATCACGATGGCCATTGAGATGATTGATGTCGTAATGCTGAGCCAGAGCGCTTTTTGTACGGTTTCATTCGGGATATAGGTGATCAGCAGTTCAGGTGTAACCCGTAGCAGAAGGGCGATGAGAGGTAGCGAGAGAAAGAGGCAGACAATAAGAATGAGGAATGCACCAACTCCCCGCCCAAACCATATCTCCATTGTCAGCCGCATAACATCAGGTCTGTTGTTCATTCGAACGTAATCAAAAATCAGGTGGTGGAGATTGATGTAAAGCCATAATCTTTCAGGATCTTCTGCCCCTCATCTGAGAGGATAAACTCAATGAACATCTCACCTGTCTTTTTATTTGTGCTGTCTGTCAGAATACCAAGGGTATAAATCTGGAGTGCATTGTATTCCCCGGGGATCGGAATGAGTTCAAGACTGCCGGTTTTTGCTGCACTGAACGATGATTCGTACACAAATCCTGCATCCACCTCACCGAGGCTGACCTTGGTTACAACACCCGGCTCGGTTGTCTCGTAGGTGACAACATTCTGAAATACAGCGTCTTTCCATCCATCAGGAGTATCAGGTGAAGCGGACAGCTTATCGAGAACAATACGGGTATTGATACCTACCGGCACCTCTTCGGTTCCCATGGCAATCTTTAGTCCTGGCCTTGTGAGATCAGTGTACGATTGTATATTCCCTGGATTTCCTGACGGAACAATGATGACGATATAATTAGAAGTAAATTTTTTGACGGTATCATTTACCAGGTATCCTCCACCCATTAACTCATTTGTATAGCGGGTTGAAGCTGACATGAAGACATCGGCGTAAGCTCCCATTTGGATCTGGTTTTTAATGGTCTGGGTTCCTGCGAGATTAAACGTGATCTTTGTACCGGGATACCTGCTCTCAAATTCACTGCCGAGATCTTTTGATACTCCGGTCAGTGATGCTGCTGTATATACAATCAATTCTCCCTGTGCTCCAGTTTCAACTGGCTTCTCTTCTCCCTGTATTCCGGTACATCCGGCAATGATGAGGGATGCTGCCAGAAGAATGAGTATAAGGAGGCAGGTGTTTTTGTTCATTATTTTTAACATAATCCATATGTATCAATTTAGTTGTAATAAATTTTCTTAAATGAATTAAATATTTATTTATATTAAGTGAACGTTGTTTACACAAAATCCGATGGTTTCCATTGGATTTGTATAGTGTTTGTTGTTGATTGGATGGGGTGAATGAATGGGTTAAATGAATGTGGTTATTTTTTTCATCAGATCCGGTTTGTGCATGTTCGCATACCAGAGCCGATCATATGCAGAAAAATGAGTATTTCATGATTCCGACAGGTGGGGGCGGCGGCCATCATCAACCGGTATGACTGTGGATTGGGCATCGATCTCTGAAGCTTGAGTAGCTGTTTGTTGTGCATTTTCCTCCTGTATTGCTTTTAGGATCCGTCTGAGTAATTCAGCATCATCGGGTTGGATGGAGTCCATCACCTTTTTGACCATGAGCGGTACAGTATCCATCCGGTATGCAATTCCCTCCGCATCAACTCCTGTCATCGCAACCGGTATGTGAAGGGTGGCAACAGCTGTACTCATTATCGGGAAGGGGTCGATAACAATTGTTGGGATTGTTGCAAGGTGTTCATTACAGGCTCGTGGGAAATGGGCACCCGGATCGCTTCCGATGATCACACATGCATCAACCTCTTTCCTTGCGAGCAGATCAATGGCAGAGGTTTCACCGGGATTAAAATAGGTGACTCCCCGGGCAAAATCAACAGCATACGGATACCCGGTCAGGAAAGTAAAAGTCTGATTGGTTCCATTGACATTCCAGTGGCCACGCATCGGGGTGAGAGTATATTTTGTGTGCCGGTTTAGTTCATCAATGAGTTCGATTGCGTTTCTGACATTTTTATATTTTCCCCTGGATTGAGTTAGTCCGATACCGGTGAAAAATGCTCCGAATTTTGCGTTGAGTAATGTCCGGGCGAGGTTGATTAATGTATCTTTTGGAACCCCGGCAACGCTGTCAGGAAGAACGCCCTCTTTCCCAAGGATAATGGCCCTGAGGGCAGAAAATACTGCATAGTCACCACCGGATTTTATCTGGATGAATTCATCGGCAACCTTTGCAGTTTCGGACTCCCTCACATCGACGACGATTATTGTTCTGTCACAACTGGCATTTTCCAGAAAGTGGCTGTCAGAAAAGGTTGAATATCGGCTTAAATGCCGTGGATGGGCTGCAAGTGGATTGGCACCCCAATAGACGACAACATCAGCACGGTGACGCACCTGACCAAGCGTACATCCGGGATGCCCAACCTCCTGGATCGCCATTATTGAAGGGCCATGGCATTCAGAAGAACAGTTATCGATGATGCCTCCGATACATTCTGCAATTTTGATGCCCGCACATTGCGCCTCACTGTGTGTTCCACTCCATCCAAAGAGCAAAGGCCGTTTTGCATTCCTGAGAACGTCTGCTGTGTATTGTATCGCCTCCTCATAGCTGGTCTCTTCCCATGCGTCTCCAACCTTTTTGATTGGTTTCATGAGGCGATTTTGAGCTAAGAATTTGGCATTTCCAACAGAACAGGCATTTTGACAAGCCACAACGCGGTTGTTCTGAAGTGTCAGTTTAATATCGTCGCAGAGGCACCCGCAAAGAGGGCATGTAACGTCCTGTACTGTTGTTGTGCCTTCAGGAGAGATGGTTGGACATCCACTCGAAGGCTGGTCATATCTGATTCCCCCCTCCTCCTCAAGCAGATCCCATGCGGATACCAGTTCTTTTGATGTTGGCCGGATCTCCACCATGAGTGTTTTAAAATCGGGGGCGCCGACCGAGTGTGTACCCGGGGGCAGGATAAAATTTGCATATGGACCACATGGGAGAAAAACCTCCCCTGGGGCAACATCCGGAGATGCAACAGTTTTAAAAACGGTTTTTCCAGTGACTGTCTCTATCTCGACATTATCTCCATCTTCAATCCCCATATCGAAGAGATCAGCCGGGTGTATGAAGCAGAGTGATGTCTGCTTGGAGTATTCAGAACTCTCTTTATAATACAGTTGTTCCCCCTGTTTGATCGTTCTCCCACTGTTCATCATCATTTTCATGTTTTTCCCTCGAAAATGCCCCCTCTTCATCGCATATAATGAAAAAGGAGAGTGTCAGTAGAGTATCAGCCGATATTCGTTCGCTTGCGATTCCTCAGCTCTTTTGGAGTGCAGTTCCAGTCAGAAATCTCATCCAGATGCTGGCTATCGACCCATCCGCTTGATACCTCTTCACGGTTATCAAACTGGTGGACATACGGCTTGATATCAAGGAGGGGTGTCCCATCAAGGATATCAACGCCCTGTATCCGCAGTATATTTCCTTTGACTTCAAGCAGTCGGACTATTGAGATTCCAATTGGATTTGGCCGCTTGAAATGCCGGATTGCAAAGATGCCTCGTGCATGTTCATTGTCGAGAAAGGGCCGCTGTAAGAGGGAATATCCATCTGCCCTGTCAAAATGGTACAGGAGAATGAGGTGGCTGAACGATTCGATCTCAGTCAGCCCCTCTTCAAACTCCGGTAAGAGTTCAATCGTTCCAATGGCATTATTAAAAATTCCCTGGATTGGTGTTTGTTCCTGTTCGGTGAACTCTGTTCTGACAACACCGATTGGGCGATAGATAACCTCTCTGTCTCTGATTTGTTGGTTGTTGTTCATATGTACACCTCTTTTGTGTGTTGTTCATTCTGTTGTGAATGATGGAAAATCTCGCTGTATCCGGTTTTGAAAATCTGTAAATTTCATGGCATCCATCTGATTTGTAAGAATCTTTCCGCTATAGGCAAATCTGTATATCCAGTCAATAACCCGTTCCACAACAGCTACAGCCTTTTCTTCCGAATCCACCACAATAAGCTCCCTTCCCTGCACCATATGGCGTCCCCGCCGTCCTCCCACTGTGATCATATACCGGGGGGGGTGGCCTTTGATGATGTGGAACGGGCAGGAGTCAATGCACATTCCACAGTTCACACAGAGTGATTCGTCCAGGTGCAGAGAACCATTGACCATTATAATCGCTTTCTCTTTGCAGGTATGTGCACATGTCCCGCATCCCGTGCATAATCCCTCGTTCCGAATCGGAGTGCGAAGACCGGTGATGCCGATCTCACTTGCCCGTTCGCTTGTGCAGCCGTTTGGGCATGAAGAGATGGCGATACGAACCCTGATTGGCATATCCCGCCCATGATGATTTTTATCAAGCTGGAATAGGATATTTCGTGTATCAATGATGGAAAAACGGCATCTGTCAGTCCCCGGACAGGCAGTAATATTCACAACCTCTTCATATTCTGCCCCTAGGAACACCTCTTGTTTCTCAAGATCCCTGAGAAGTCCGGGGATTTTATCAGATGGGACGTGGGGTATTTCTATTGTCTGGCGTATCGTCAGGTGAACAGTATCAATACCAATTTTTTTAGCGGCTTTTCCTACTGCTACCAGCTGATCAGGGGAAATGATTCCCCCTGGTATTCGGAGACGAACTATCCGGCATTCTTTATTCAGCTCGGATATAACTCCTCCACTTTTTTCAAGTTTGTTTTCGATCTCAGGTCTGACTGACATGGTTACCTCGTGTGTTGTTGTATCAGAGTTGTTCTTTGGGATTGAGGGGAGATAGTGTATGAACCGGCATAAGCTCACGGAATGTCATGGTTTCATCCATTGTCTTTACGAGATCATCGATCTCACTCATCGGGATTGGGCGATAGCCAATCATTTCAGCGCTCACGTTGATTGTTTTTGTTTTTGGATTGAAGAAAGGATACCGGGTAAGATCCTTGTTATGTACATGACCATGAATCACCCATCCATCAAACGGCCTGATGAGCTCCTCTGGATCGTGAATAAAAAGATATGGGATCTCCCGGTATTGCATAAGAAGGCAATGAGACATAAATGGCCGGTAGGGATCGTGGTTTCCTTCAAGAAAGCTTATCCTTCCATTCAGCTGGTCAAGATAATATTCGGCCGGGTTCAGACTCTTATAGGCAAGATCTCCAAGGAATAGTACTCTGTCGGTCTTTTTTACGGTCCAGTTCCAGTTCCGGATGAGAATACGATTCATCTCTCCGGGATCACTCTGTAAAAACGGTCGCTTATAGCGGGGAATGCTGTTTTCATGACCAAGGTGGAGATCACTGATCGTGAAGATCTCTCCATCATCCCGTTTATGCGGCCTTGTTATCTGATATCCCCTTTGAATTCTATATTCCCGGAGGGTTCTGCGTGCGTTTTTTCGTTGAACAGCCTGAAGAGGTGTGAGCCAGCGATCAAGTGGCAGATCGTATTCAGCAACAGTTTTCCTGTCCCTCCGCAGAACCATCCTCAGAATGTCAATCCGGACGGGCTTGCGAGGAAGATCATGGGGATAGAGAGTACGTGCATCTCCGGATTTCTTTCTGCTTTCTGCTATTCTGTTTTTTACCCTTTTATTCAGGCGAATTGCTACTCTCACGTCATTTTCAGGCACTAATGGCGGGATGGTTGTCATAGTTGCAGGGATTCCTGATACCATTGCATCCGCAAATGTATTCCCTCCGAGACTTATCGGTATTGTCCGGGAGAGATAATAGAAAAACGAACGTAAGCCTGGATTTGGGTGGAAAAGATAGAAGGAAACACTATCCTCTCCGGAAACAACAGGAGTTTCAAATGCCGATACCTGAATCTGTCCGGATCTCTGGCATGCATATGAAACAGCGATCATGATATCTTTCAGACTGCACCATTCATCTCCTGAGATAACAGCTCCGACAAGATAGGGATGTTGATCCGATCTCCTGCATAATCCGGAATCTCCACCCCACCATTCGAGTGCTCCAGGCAGCTTGGCATGCGGGATACCAAGTCGTAGATCCAGCTGGAACTTCTCATTTTCCCTCGTATTGGAAGCTATGCCTTGAATTTCAGAAATATTTGTATCGCTTGTTCCGCTGATCATGATCGGTCTGTCTTTGCTAAATCCTAATATTCAGGAACCGTCTTTCCGACTGCAGCTATATAAAGTGGCCATTCTGAATTTGGATCATTACCTATCAGCTGTGTAACCATTTGATCGTGGAAGAGATCGATTGGATGGACTTTATAATCGATACTTGCAGATGCCATAATCAGGGCCTGGCAGACGTGTCCTGCTTCAATCAGGACATTCCGGTATCCTCTGTTACCAAGTGCCCATACTGATCGGTAGGGAACTGCTGTCCAGATGAAGGTCACCGGAGCACGGGTGATCATCTTGAAATTCATGCTGGCAGTACCCATGGCAAATGGGAGGTCAGAATCCTCTCTGAGTAATACAATCTGATGTTTTGAAGGTATATACTGGTACAGGCCTGTTGGAATCCCCTCAATTTCCCCGGCAACAAAATAGGTATTTATCGGGTACCGTCTCCCGGATGAGGGTACATTTCTTATTATTGTCTCCCTGTCCTGAACAGTTTTAACTCCCTGCATACACCAGAGCAGGTAGGAGAGTTCCTTCAGGTTCATGGACGATCGTGAGAAGAACTCGACAGGCTCCCAATATTCAAGTGCATCCCGTGCAGAAACCTCCGGGAATTTGATCCGTTTTGGACTTGGCAGTTTTATTATCTTTGCATCTTCTGGAATGGAATTTTCCTTTCGCGGCTCTGGAACTCTCAATATCATATCAAATGTTGAGAAGTCCGGATAGCTGGTATTTTCCATGAATTCTTTCCCGGGATTGGTCATAGATCACCTGATTGCTGGTTGATTTGTTTTACTGTATTGAGGGGGAAACCCTCGGATTTTGTTAAAAAAAGTGTATGTTCAAGCTTCCTGAACATAGAGATTTGCATACACTTCCTTTCCCTTGGATTTCGGATGGCGTTCTCCGAGATCGCCTATATAATGGGTGAAGGTTGCCTCAGTTCCATCTATCTTCTGCTCGACAGAACCCACTTTTTTGAATCCCGGGAGCATGTACTGGACAGATCCAAGGACATAAATGTCTCCTTTTACCATCTGCCCTCCTACACGCCCCTGGACATTGCCTTTGATGACAACTGTTCCACCTTCTGCGTGGGTTGAAACATGGATGAAGGCATCTTTCTCGATGATGATGGTTCCCCCGAGCATAAATGTCCCGATGTCATTTCCAGCGCTTCCCCTGATTCGGATTGTTCCTCCCCTCATGCCGCGCCAGTCGCCACGATATGCGCACCCGACATGGTTCTGGGCGTTGCCTTCGACAACGATCTCTCCTCCTTCCATTGCAATGCCGCAGAATGAGTCAACATTCCCCATAACATGGATCTTTCCACCTTTCATCCATCCGCCGACATACATATCGGCGTTTCCCTTTACAGTGATGGATCCGGCAGTCATTTTGTTGCCGATATACTTAATTCTGGAACAATCTCCATCAATGAGTATAGCCGTCTCTTCAGCCGTGTTTCCGGACTGCCCGGCGATCTCAAAGTAATCACCAAGTGTTACTTTTGTTTTTCCCTCATGTGCATCCAGATCTGCAATCTGCTTCAGCGACTTTCCAGCGAACGCATCAGGGGTGATATTATAGCACTCAAGATAGAGTTCAGGCACTTTCGTTGGTTTTAATGTAATCTGAGCCATAATGCACCTCAGGCCTCCACATCAAATTCTATCACGTAGGGGTTTGGAGCCAGATAATCCCGTACCTGGTACGTGTCAGATCCAACGGTATAGTCCTTCAGGAATTTATCCTGAATATCCCGTATGACCTGCGGATTCTCTGCAACATTCGGCTTCACCCAGATCGTTCTCTTGTTGCCATGGCTGACGATATCGCCATCCTTCACAATAATCTCTCCGGATTTGATGAACCAGCATGCCCGGGCAAAAGCGTTCTCGATTGCTTCCGGATCAGATGGCATGTCCTTAACATTCAGGTCAAAGATACCAACATTGGCATCCATTCCCACACCAAGCCCGCCGAACATACTGGAGAGACCAAGTGCCTTCGCAGGGCCGGCTCTTGTCATCTGGGCAATCTCAAAGAGTGAGAGTTCCCTGTCTATGGAATGGATATTTGTTGCATCAATTACCTTGTCGGTATACTTGAATGATTCGAGGGTCTCTTCCCTGGCCTGCTTGCTCATCAGCCATTTGATGATCCGTGGATAACGGGTGAAGGGACCAGCATTTGGATGATCAGTGGTGATGAATGTCCGCATTGGATCAGCGGCATACAAGCCCATCTCAAGGCCGATTGCCCACTGGATGCCACTTACTTTGATGTTCTTGTCATAGACATAGGGAACAACTCCGGCGGCAGTCTCAACCTCCACATCGGTATTTGCCCATTTCAGATGGTTTAAGTTGGTGATGTGGTGCTCAAATGGTCCGTCGGCGGTCATGGTTGTGGTTTCATCAAGTGTCACACAGCCAAGATCAATGCTGATATTCTTCTGCTTGTTGACATAATCCATGACTTCCCGGGCTTTCGACTCGAAAGTCCCCCAGGAGTCTCCACCATATGAATGGAACTGGATGTGGGTGGAATGCATAACAGTGTCGCGTCCAAAGTTATTCTTTGCCGCAACCCCTTCTGCAAGACGGAGTGACTCCAGGGTAATCTCGTAGTTACCGGGATTTCCAAGATCGTTCTGGTGTATATGCATCGAATGTGGCAATCCAAGATACTCGTTTGTCTTCATCAGGCCGGTGATGATCTCAGCCGGAGTGATATCAAAGTACGGTACCGGATCGTTAAGAGTCAGGCAGTTTAATCCCCAGGCCCATGCTGCTGTGCCGCCGGGGTTGACGACTTTTATTCCATACCCTTTTGTCGCCTTGAGAAGCCATGCAATATAGGCTGCGGTATTCTCGATCTCGCCGTTTCTCAGATATTCAAACACAAACCAGTTGTTTGCAAAGACCGGAAGTGCTGCCTGATCGATAATTGGCGTATCATGAATTTCCTCATGCACGTGAGGTGAATGGAGCGGGGGCATTGCAGCCTCCATAACGAAGGCATATCCCATCCTCGCATAGTCATACCCGGTTTTAAAGGTGCTTGGAATCGAAAAACCACTCTCCATACGGTAGTTTTTCTGGGCATGAGGGCTCTTGAAGAGTTTATCCTCAGGCCTCATCAGGCGGCCGACATTCACTTTTGGTCCTGCAACATGGGCGTGGATATCCACGCCACCGGCCATTACCACCTTTCCACTGGCATCAATGACCTTTGCATTTGATCCAACACTCTCAACAATCTGACCATCCTTAATGGCGATATCTGTTACATCTCCATTGATGTTGCGGGTCGGATCAATTACAAATCCATTTTTGATCAGTATTTCCGCCATATTTACTGCTCCGCATTGGTTGCTGCCTTCGCATGATCTTTTGCAAGGAGCCAGATTGGTTCGGTCTCGGTGAGTTCGCACATCCGTTCATAGACTCTGTCGAACAGTTCTTCATCGCTTGGAACTCCCTCGGGTCCGTCAACGACCTTCTTGAACTGGATTGGAACGTTATCCATCCGGTAGACAACTCCTGGCTCTTCTACCCCGACAACCCGGACAGGGATATGAAGATCAGAGATCTCACTTGCCATGCAGATGTTTGGATCGACGGTGATAAACGGATGCTTCTTCAGCTGCTCGACGGCTCGAATCGGGAAATGTGCCCCTGCATCTGTTCCGACATTCACAAAGCAGTCAACCTCGCCTCTCATTGCAAGATCAATGGAACTTGTCTCACCCGGATTCATGTGTGCATGGGTTCCCTTGGAGAGATCGATACAATATGGGAAGCCAAACTGCCATGACCATACCTGGCCGGGTCCTGCAATGTTGTAATGTCCACGCATTGCCATAATCGAGGCCTTTGTATGGGCATTCAGGTCACGGGTCAGGCTGATTGCAATATCGACATTATGATTCCTCCCATCAGTATGGGTACATCCCATCCCGAAGAAGATCATGACGAAACGGGCGTTCTTCATGACTTTAGCCGCATCCACAATTCTTTTCTTTGGGATTCCGGCAACTTCATCAGGGATGTCATGTCCGCGGATTACGGTCCTGAATGCATCAAAGAGGTCATAATCCTGCCCCTGCTTCACCATCAGATGGTGGTCAGCCAGTTTGGCCGTCTCAGTCTCCCTTGGATCCACGCTGATAATAGTCCGGGTCATCTGGCCTTTGGCAGTAAAGGTTCCTCTTGGGAAGATTGAATATCTGGAGGTGTGGCGCGGGTGGGCATGCATCGGATTGCAGCCCCAGAATACGACCACATCAGCCCTGTTCTTTACTTCTCCAAGGGTACAGCTTGGGTAGCCGTTGTCAAAGATGGCAAGGAACGAAGGTCCATGGCAGATCGAGGCACAGTTGTCAAGGACCGCCCCTCCTTTTTCTGCAACACGCGCAACTGCACTCATACCCTCGCAGTTTGTCGATCCAAAGCCGTAAATAAGGGGCTTCTTCGCGGCGAGCAGTGTCTTTGCGGTATAATCGATGGCTTCATCATATGAAACTTCCTTCATACTGCCATCAGGCTGCCTCATTCTGGGCAGCTTCGGACGGCTGGGGCTTTGGGCATGGTGGAAGATTTCATTTCCAATTGCACACGCATTTCGGGTTTCAAGGACTCTCTTTCCGTCATCAGAGACAAGAACTTCTAGGTCATCACAGGATGCCCCACAATAAGGGCATCCGACCTGGGTGATCCATTTTGGCATAGTTAATTACCTCCTTTCCAGAGCCCGACAGCCCCCTGAACAAGTTCGAGAGCCGTCTTCACTTTTTCATTAATTGCGGGTTCGATTGTCACCGGAAAACCACTGTACTGTGGTGTTCCGGTTGACTGGGTTCGGGGGGGTACTACCTGATTTGCCCATACTCCCTGTCGGATATGTGCAAGTCCGGGAGGGCAGAACTGCGTCGGTTCAATTGCCGTCACAATGACTTCCCCCACCTCGCTCTTCACAAGGACATTGGTATTTTTCCATATGCCGAGTTTCTTCATATCCTCAGGATTCATCTCAACAATCGAACAGGCCTTGAAATATTCTGGAGTGGTCTTCCCTTTTTCCATGGCCACTCCCTCTTCAATGGATCGCTGTGTGATCATATTCAGCACGATCTTTTTCGTCATATTTCACCCTCCCTCTACTGCCGAAACTCCTTCAGCGGGCTTGGCCCGAGTTCTGTTACTGTCCTGACGACATCTTCTACGACCTTTGCCCACTTTGCACCCTCAGATGCCGAGACAAATGTCATTCTGAACCTTTTGTCTTCGATACCCATGTTCTTGAGGACACTCTTTATGAGGAACATCCTCTTTGCCGCCTTGAAGTTCCCTTCAAGGTAGTGGCAGTCACCGAAGTGGCATCCTGAAACGAGCACACCATCTGCACCGTTTGCAAACGCCTTCATGATGAAGAGGGTATCGACACGCCCGGTACACATGACCCTTATCGTCCTGATATCGGGTGGGTATTGTGTCCTTGCACTTCCTGCGAGGTCTGCTCCTGCATAGGAACACCAGTTGCAGATGATGCCGAGAATCTTTGGTTTCCATTCATCAGTCATTTACTGCTCACCTCCAAGGAGGAACGCATCAATCTGTGCAACAATCTGTGGTGTAGCAAAATGCTGCATCCAGATAGCACCACCCGGGCAGAACCCTCCGCAGGTCCCGCATCCTTTACATTTCGCTTCTGTGACCTGCATCACGGTTCGTCCGTTCTTCTCGACGAGATCAAGTGCCGCATATGGGCAGAGGTTCACACACATCCCGCATCCTGCACACTTCTCTTCAATACACATGGCAAAGTATGGTTCGAGCTCGACCTCTCCGACATGAATCGGAATCGATGCTGCTGCTGCTGCTCCTTCTGCCTGTGCCACGGTATCGGGGATATCCTTTGGTCCCTGGCAGACCCCTGCGAGGAATACGCCTGCTGTGGTTGTTCCACAGGGGTTCAGCTTCGGGTGAGCCTCGAGGAGCCATCCGTCCATGGACTGTGACACACCGAAGAGGTGGCGTACATGGTTTGTCTCTTCCGTTGGCTGGACCGCAGATGCCAGTACAACCATATCGAGTTCGATATCGACCGGCTGGCCAAGCAGCGTGTCTTCAGTGAGAACATGTGGGTTCTTCGTGATTGGATCCTCTTCAATCTTGGCCACACGTCCCCGGATGAACTTCGCTCCCTCATCCTGGATACGGTAATAGAACTCCTCGTACATCTTTCCAAACGATCGGATATCCATGTAGAAGAGATACGACTGTGATCCGGGAATCTTCTCATGCAGCTGATGTGCATGTTTCAGCGAATACATACAGCAGAACCTGCTGCAATATGGCTTGCCGATCCCGGTGTTGTCACGTGACCCTGCACAGAGGACAAACCCGATCTTCTTTGGTGTCTCTCCATCGCTCGGCCGTATCACCTTGCCGCCGGTTGGTCCGGACGCACAGATGAGCCGCTCGAATTCGAGTGAAGTGATGACGTTATCATACCGTTTGTATCCCCACTCGGTCTTCTTCTCGATCGGGAAGAGTTCGTATCCGACTGCAAGCACAGCGGTACCGACCTTGACGGTGACAAACTCGTCTTCCTGTTCGAGATCGATCGCCTTCTTCTCGCCGCAGATATCAACACAGAGTTCGCATTTCACACATGAATCGAAATCTATCGTGTAGATAAGCGGTACAACCTGCGGGTGGTAGATATAGATCGCCTTTCTGGGTGCCATCCCCATCTCGAACGGATTCGGCTTGATAACGGGACAGACCGCATCACAGTCTCCGCATCCGTTGCATCCTCCACCGACGATCCCGCGTGCCTCAGCCTCGGCCGGTGTGAGGACACCTCGTGCTTTCTTCCTGAGTGTGATATCGAAGTTGCCGATGTATCCCTCGACCTTCTCGACCTCGGTATACGTCATCAGCTCGATGTTTGGGTGCCTGCCGACATCCACCATCTTGGGTGTCAGGATACACTGTGAACAGTCGAGTGTCGGGAACGTCTTGTCGAGTTGTGACATCCTGCCGCCGATTGTGGGTGCCTTCTCGATGAGATAGGTCTTGATCCCCGAGCTTGCAAGATCGAGTGCTGCCTGGATACCACCGACACCTGCGCCGACAACCATTGCGGAATGCTCGACCGGTACCGACTTTGGGAACAGGTCTTCAAGGAGCGATGCCTTGGCAACTGCCATCCTGATCGCATCCTTTGCCTTATCCGTTGCTCCCTGGCGGTCATGCATATGTACCCACGAGTTCTGTTCGCGGATGTTTGCCATCTCGAACCTGAACGGGTTCAGTCCACCCTCTTTTGTCGCGGTACGGAACGTCGGTTCGTGCAGCCGTGGTGAACATGCCGCAACGACAATCCCGGTGAGATCATGTTCTTTGATCGCATCTTCGATCTTCTTCTGGCCGGGTGTCGAACACATGTACTGGTATTCGTCTGCCAAAACGACATTTGGAATCGTCTGTGCAAAATCCTGCAGTTCCTTGATATCAATGGAACCAGCGATGTTGGTACCACAGTGGCAGATATACACACCGACTCTTGGTTTTTGTGATTTTGTTTCATCAACCATAGTACACCTCACTGGAGTTTGTTCAGGAAAGGTTCACAGGAGATCCCATGGAGATCAAGTGCAAGATCCTGCGGGCTCATCCCCTGTGCAAGGCCGAGCAGTTCGTTGTAGTGGAGAACAGGAATTTTCCATTCAACACCGAACTTCTCTTTGATCTCGATCTGACCACGGTCAAACTGAAGCTGGCAGAACGGGCAGACCTCGGTTATTGCGTCGGCTCCCGCCTCGTTCATGTTGATCAGCTTCTCGTTTGTGATGTCAAGTGCATGTGCAATATCATATCCACGCACACCGCCACCGGCACCACAGCACTGCATCTTGTTCCGGTACTGCACCGGTTCTGCACCCAGTGCAGCAACAAGCTCCTCCATCCACATCGGGTTCTCGGTATCGCCGACACCTTCCGCTTCAAACTCACGCTCTTTGCGTGGCTTGAGCAGGTGGCATCCATAATGGACGGCAATCTTCACTCCTTTGAGTGGTGTTGTGATACTGTCTGCGAGCTTTGCCACGCCACAGATCTTCTCATCATAATAGATCTCGGCAAGGTGGCGGACATTGATCGTTCCCTTGAACTCCATGTCGATCTCTTTCAAGACCTCGTTGACGTCATCGCGGAGTTCGTCATGGTGTTTGAGTTTGTGGTTTACTTCCCAGATTGACTTGTAACATCCATTGCAGATGAGTGCGATATCGGTATTCATCTGCTCTGCAAGGACAAGGTTGCGTGCAGCCATTGCGTACCATACTTTGAGATCGATCGAGCCGAATGCTCCCGGTGCAGGACAGCATGATGCGCCCTTCAGTGGGAGGAGTTCGATCCCGAGATTTCTGCTGGTTTTAATGGCTGCGGACTCGATACCGGGATACCGGTTCGGTGCGATACACCCGAGGAAAAATGCGTATTGGTGTGTCTTTCCTGACATTACTGACCCTCCGCCAGAATTTCATCTGCTTTATCTTTCAGGCCGTAGTGGTCGAGAATCTTCTGGATACCCGGTATAAACTCAGCATATTTTGCTGTGGTCTCCGGCTCGGCTTCAAGTCCGAGTCTGACACGTGCTGCACGGTTCACATCGTTATTGGGGACACCATGTCCTGTCTTGTATATGAACTGGACGGTGTTTAAGAAGTTCCGTGGCACAATCTCGCGTTTGAATGCCAGATTTCTCATTGCCATGATAATATCGGTCGGTGCGATATCCCGTGGACACCGGTCGGTGCACGAATAACAGGTTGTGCAGAGCCAGAGGTCCGGGTCGGTGAGCGAATCGTTCTCGAGCCCGAGCACTGCCCGCCGGACAAACTTCCTGATCCGGTATGAGCTTCTCGGTGCCGAGGGGCATGACCCTGTACAGGTGCCACACTGGTAGCACATGTGTGCAATTGTCATCCCTATCTTCTCGACATTCTTGAGAAAATCAGGTGATGCATCTTCTGTGCGGTAATACCGGTCTGCCAGACGGACAGACAGGTTTTCATCGGAGTAACCCTTTGCTTTTGCCATAATGAAACCTCACGCCGTCTCCAATGCCTTCAGCTGGACTTCTCCGGCCTTATCTGCATCTTCACGCACCTGTGATGTCCGTGGAGTCAGAAGCTTCGCTTTGATCTTGTTGAACAGGTCGGTCTCTTTTCCTTTGACCCGGATGCCGGTCCGCCTCAGTATAATAATATCCTCGCCGGGACAGGCATTGACACAGGCGCCACAGAACATGCAGAAATCCTTGTTCACTGCAATGACGGGTTCAAGTTCGCGTTTCAGATCCTTTGCGGGCCTGGGTGTCGGCAGATAAATCGCATTACAGGGGCAGACCTCGACACAGGTTGAACACCCGGATGGGCATTTCTCTGCATTGAAGGTGATATCTCCCTCGAAGATCTTCTCGACAGTGATCGCCTCTTCCGGACAGTTCTGTGAACACCAGGTACAGGTACAACAGTCCTCTTGGACAATTGCAACCTTACCGGGCAGTTTCTTTGACTCGACTGTCCTTTCGACGGTGATTGCCTCTTCCGGACATGCCTCGACACAGACCTTGCAGGCGTCGCAGAGATCTTCATCCCAGACAACCTCGCCATCCACGGTTCCGGTTTCTGCCGTGAAGGGTTTGTGCTTGACATCGATTGCGGGACAGAGTGCACCACAGATGCCACAGTAGTTGCACTTCTCGTCATCAACCACAAACTCG
The DNA here is from genome assembly GCF_055382585.1 of Methanocalculus pumilus. NCBI lineage: Archaea > Methanobacteriati > Methanobacteriota > Methanomicrobia > Methanomicrobiales > Methanocalculaceae > Methanocalculus > Methanocalculus pumilus. Next base: position 538,158 of record NZ_AP042393.1, read on the forward strand.
GTCTTTGCAGTGAGTGCATTCTGCCGAAGAAGCCCTTCGTCGTCTGCTCCTTCAAATAATGGAACATCGCGGTCGATCGCTTCTCGTGGACAGACCTCGTCACAGATAGTACATCGGACACATTTCTCGTCATCGATCGTTGTGACCATATCGTACTCTGGGAACCCTTCCTTCTCAAGAATCGGGAGTTTCTCTTCGCCGTCTATCTCCAGGCTCAGCGCATTGAACGGGCACATAATGACGCATACGCCACAGTACGAGCATTTCTCCGCCTCGATGCTAACTGGTGCATCATCGACGGTTGAAACTACTCCTCTGCGAACGGCGCCGACCAGTCCCAGAGAGATTGCCTCTTCCGGACAGGCATCGACACATATGCCGCATCCCGTGCAGGTTTCGCTGTCTAAGATCAGGTGGTTGGTCTGTTTCAGGAGTCTCTGCTCCATTACGACCCTGACACCTTCTCTTGTCCTGGAGAATTTTGGAAACAAATTGCTCATAGCCATTGATGAATCCCTCTCTTCTCCTCCATTTAGTGGTGAGCTCCGACACCCTCAACAGGTGCCCGGTTCGTCTCCCACGGTCCTACCAGTCGAATGACATCGTAAGGACATGCCTCAACGCACACGCCGCATCCGGCGCAGAGCTCGTTATTGACGTCAAGAACAATCGCCTTTCCGTCCCGGACACTGTAGATCTTGTCGTTGGTGACAGGATCAACTGTGTACAGCTCCAATGCGTTTACCGGGCATGCAACAACACAATTGTTACAACCAGTACAACGCTCCAAATTGATATGCATTGCAAACGCCATGCTATCAGCACCAGCCTTTCTATCGATTTTAATCGATTACTGATCATGTTGTGGGATAATACAGATAAATCTTCGTGATCAATTTAGAATATAAGTTAACTATATCTAATTAACTAATTTGAACTCAAAATCTCTATTTGGAGGTTAATATTGGTTAAATGATGGCTGTATTAAGCCTGAATCCAAAAATGTTAATGGTGTAAAGTTATTATTTCATATGACTGTATGGTTAATTATTAATATTTGATAAAATGTACCGTCACTATTCTGTAAAAGGATTGATTAAATTAATTTAATGGGCTTTTTGCCGAATTTAAATTTTTATTGTTTCATAAATATCGATGTCCTCCAGTTCTCGCGAATTGTGTGGACAAAGAGGGCAGTGATTATAATCCCCAAAATGAGTGATTTTATCGTGGAAAAGTAAAAAAATTGGGTGTAATTATTTATTTCTTGATATAGATCTTGCCGTAGATCATCTTGCCCTTGGACTTTGGGTGCCGTTCGCCAGTGTCGCCGATGTACTCCGCGAACGTTGCTGTGACTCCCTCAACCTCAAGCTCGACATCACCGACATAGTTGAAGCCCGGCATCATGACATCGACGGATCCGAAGAGATAGATCTCTCCCCGAACCATCTGTCCGCCAAGGCGGCTCTTGGCATTGCCTTTGATGACAGTCTTTCCGCCATCTGCATGGGTCATGACATGGACATCGACATTGCCGTCGATGACGATCTCTCCGCCCATCATGTAATAACCGATGTCGGATCCTGCATTGCCTTTGACGTGAATCCGTCCGCCCTGCATCCCCCTCCAGTCACCACGATATGCGGCGGCGAGGTAGTTGCCTGCATCGCCTTCGACGATAATCTCTCCGCCCTTCATGGCGGTTGCGGCAAAGTGGCCGATATTGCCTTTTGCAGTGATCTTTCCGCCGATCATCCAGGCACCGACATACATGTCGGCATTGCCGTTGATGACAACTTCACCGGCACTCATGTGTGCGCCGATGTACTTCACCTTGGTAAGATCTCCGTTCACAACGACTTTCGTCTCTGCTGCGGTTGCTCCACCGCTTCCGGTGACAGTAAAGTAGTCTCCGACCTTGCAGGTTGTGTTTCCCATTGCAAGGGGAAGTGCAGCGATATCATCGGCCTTCCTGCCCGCAAGTGCATCGGGGTTGAAGACCTCAGCCTCAAGATACAGCGGGGGCTGTTCTTTGATGGTTAATGTTACAGTATCCATTCTTCACCCACCTCACTGTGTTGCATCGATCTCGAATACGTACGGGTTTGGCACATAGTGGTGTGCATAGACCTCGTAGTTCTTCTGGGAGACTGTGTAGAACTTGTTGAACTTCAGGGCGATATCGCGCTCGACCTGCGTGTTCTCATTCGTCTTCACATCCACCCAGAGTGTTCTCTTGTTGCCGTTGGAGACGATCTCGCCGTCATTGATGATCAGCTCGCCCTGCTTGAAGAGGAACGCAGCATTGCTAAATGCCGTCTCGATTGCTTCGGGATCAGATGCTGTCTCGGGGTTGTAATCGTAGATGGCGACATCGCCGCAGAGTCCGGGTGTCAGTGAACCATACATATGGGAGAGGCCCAGTGCCTTTGCCGTTCCTGCACGGGTCATCATCGCGATCTCATAGAGCGAGAGTTCGCGATCCATCGTGCTCAGGCCGGTTCTGTCACGGACCTTGTCCTCGTTCTTCATCCCCGCAAACACCTCGTCACGGGCCTTTGCGCTCATCAGCCATTTCATCACGCGGGGATACCGGGTGAAGGGACCTGCATTCGGATGATCGGTCGTCATGTGGAACCGCATGGAATCCTTTGCAAGGAGCGCGATCTCAAGACCGATCGCCCACTGGATACCGCAGACAAAGACATCGGGGCTGTAGACATACGGCACAACACCGGAGCCCGTCTCGAGCTCGACATCTGTGTTTGCCCATTTCAGGTGGTTCAGCTCACAGAGATGGTGTTCAAACGGACCGTCAGCAGTCATCGTCGTCGTCTCATCCAGCGTCACAAACCCGATATCACAGGTGATGTTCTTCTGAGAGTTGACGTAATCGGCGATTTCTTTTGCTTTTGACTCGAAATCGCCCCAGGTGGTACCGCCATACGAATGGAACTGGATATGGGTGTGGTGGAGCACCTGTTCACGACCAAAGTCGTTCTTCGCCGGGATACCTTCAGCAAGTTTCAGGGTATCAAGGGTGGTCTCGTAGTTTCCGGGGTTGCCGAGATTGTTGCCGTGCACATGCATGCTGTGCGGGAGCCTGAGGTATTCGTTTGCATCGATTAACCCTTTCACAATCTCAGCAGGGGTGATATCAAAGTAGGGTACCGGGTCATGGACACTTGTACAGTTCAGACCCCAGCCCCAGGCTTCGGTACCGCCGGGGTTGACGCATTTTATCGCAAAACCCTTCGTCATCCGAAGCAGCCATGCGATATATGCCGCAGTGTTCTCAGCTTCGCCATTTTTGAGGTATTCGAGGACAAACCAGTTGTTCCCAAACACCGGGTAGGCACCCTGGTCAATGATCGGGGTATCCCGCATCTCTTCATGGACATGTTTTGCATAGAACGGGGGCATCGCCGCTTCCATGACGGTGGTATACCCCATATCTGCATATTTGTAGCCTGTCTTGAAGACGGTCGGTACCGAGAACCCGCCGGACATCCGCTTGATGCCCTTGCCGGGTTCGTAGGTTGCCTGTCTCTTATCTTCAGGACGGAAGTTCCGGCCGATATTCACCTTCGGTCCGGCAACATGGGCATGGATATCCACGCCGCCAGCCATCACGGTCTTCCCGGCAGCATCGATCACCTTTGCTGAAGCGCCGACACTCTCGACAATTTTTCCGTCTTTGATGGCGATATCTTTCTTATCTCCGTTGATTCCCTGGACCGGGTCGAAGACAAAACCGTTTTTGATAAGGTATTCTGCCATTGTGGTCTACACTCCCTTGCATTTCCTGACTTCAGCGAGCACCATCTCGAGGAACTCCTGGTCGGTGAGCATGCCTTCCGGCGGGTCAACAACCTTCCTTGACTCGATCGGGACATTGTCCATACGATAACAACAGCCACCAACCTCGACACCGACGAAGGCGACCGGTACATGGAGTTTACAGACCGCGGTCGTCGGGGTGAGGTGGGGATCGATTGCAACTGAAGGCAGCTCTGAGATCTTCTTCACTGATCCGATCGGGAAGTGTGCGCCGGGATCTGAGCCGAGCACAAAGACTGCATCAACCTCACCCCTGACCAGCAGATCATTTGAACTGGTCTCACCGGGGTTATACCGGGCAATACCGCGTGACAGATCAACACAGAACGGGAACCCGTACTGCCAGCCGAGCACTTCGCCGGAGCCGGTAACGTTGTAGTGGCCCCGCATCGGCATGATGGCGGCTTTTGTGTAATCATTTAAGTCACGGGTGACTGAGATTGCCATATCGATGTTGTGATTCTTTCCAAGTGACTGGGTCACACCCATCCCGAAGTAGATGATCACAAACCGGCCGCTCTTCAGGAGATCGGCTGCTTCATAGATCTGGTCTTTTGGGATGCCTGCAACGAAATCAGGCAGCTTCTCGCCACGGAACGCGACACGGAGCGCCGAGAGGAGTTCGTAATCGCGGCCCTGCTCAAGCTGGAGATGCACATCGGCAAGCGATGCGGTATCGGTCTTCCTCGGGTCAATCACAAAGACTTTCCTGCTCTTTGACCCTTTCCCGGTGAAGAATCCACGGGGATAGACCGAGTATCTCGACATGTGCCGGGGATGAGCATGTGCCGGGTTGCATCCCCAGAAGACGACACGGTCGGCACGGTTCATTGCCTCGCCGAGTGTGCATGAGGGAATTCCGACATCCTGGACGGCGATGAGCGAGCTGCCGTGGCAGACGGTTGCGGTGTTGTCGACGATACCGCCGACAGCTTCTGCAATCGAATGGCCGACACTCTGCGCCTCGCAGGAGGTTGAGGACCATCCATACATCAGGGGTTTCTTTGCTTCGCAGAGGATCTTTGCGGTATATTTTGCCGCTTCCTCGTAGGAGACCTCTTTGGTGGTTCCATCTTCCTGCATCATCCGGGGCCGGGTGATCCGGTCCTCGGCCTGCGAGTGGAGGAACTTCTCTGCACCGATTGCGCAGGCATGATAGACCTCGAGGATCTTCTTGCCGTCGTCACTCAGCTCGACCTCAAGGTCGTCGCAGAGTGTCCCGCAGAAGGGGCATATTACATCAGATACGATATTTGCCATAGACTTTCCTCACACCTTGAGTCCGCATGCCTTGCGGACAAGTTCCTGGGAGTCAAAGATCGGCTCGTTGGTTGCTACTTCGACTTCAATAGGAACTCCCTTGAATGTCGGCATACCCATTGAGTAGGTATTTGGGTCAACAACCATGTTTGCCCAGGGTCCCATCGGAATATAAGCAAGGCCAGGGTGTGGACCCTGGGTTGCCTCGACAGCCTTCACGATGACAGTTCCAAATTCGCTTGTAACGCGGACATTGGTGTTCTTCCAGACGTTCAGCTTCTTCATGTCGGAGGGATCCATCTCGATGATGCCGCATGCCTTTGTATAGGCCTTCTTTTCTTTGCCGCCTTCCATCGAGACACCCTGCTGAATGGTACGTCCGGTGATAAGGTTCAGTAAAATCTTGGTCACGCTTACTCCCTCCCTCTACTGCCGAAACTCCTTCAGCGGGCTTGGCCCGAGTTCTGTTACTGTCCTGACGACATCTTCTACGACCTTTGCCCACTTTGCACCCTCAGATGCCGAGACAAATGTCATTCTGAACCTTTTGTCTTCGATACCCATGTTCTTGAGGACACTCTTTATGAGGAACATCCTCTTTGCCGCCTTGAAGTTCCCTTCAAGGTAGTGGCAGTCACCGAAGTGGCATCCTGAAACGAGCACACCATCTGCACCGTTTGCAAACGCCTTCATGATGAAGAGGGTATCGACACGCCCGGTACACATGACCCTTATCGTCCTGATATCGGGTGGGTATTGTGTCCTTGCACTTCCTGCGAGGTCTGCTCCTGCATAGGAACACCAGTTGCAGATGATGCCGAGAATCTTTGGTTTCCATTCATCAGTCATTTACTGCTCACCTCCAAGGAGGAACGCATCAATCTGTGCAACAATCTGTGGTGTAGCAAAATGCTGCATCCAGATAGCACCACCCGGGCAGAACCCTCCGCAGGTCCCGCATCCTTTACATTTCGCTTCTGTGACCTGCATCACGGTTCGTCCGTTCTTCTCGACGAGATCAAGTGCCGCATATGGGCAGAGGTTCACACACATCCCGCATCCTGCACACTTCTCTTCAATACACATGGCAAAGTATGGTTCGAGCTCGACCTCTCCGACATGAATCGGAATCGATGCTGCTGCTGCTGCTCCTTCTGCCTGTGCCACGGTATCGGGGATATCCTTTGGTCCCTGGCAGACCCCTGCGAGGAATACGCCTGCTGTGGTTGTTCCACAGGGGTTCAGCTTCGGGTGAGCCTCGAGGAGCCATCCGTCCATGGACTGTGATACGCCAAAGAGTTTGCGTGTCACATTGGTCTCTTCGGTTGGCACGACTGCTGATGCCAGTACAACCATATCGAGTTCGATATTGACCGGCTGGCCGAGGAGTGTATCTTCGGTCATGACGTAGAGATTCTTGTTGATGGGATCCTCTTCAATCTTGGCCACACGTCCCCGGATGAACTTCGCTCCCTCATCCTGGATACGGTAATAGAACTCCTCGTACATCTTTCCAAACGATCGGATATCCATGTAGAAGAGATACGACTGTGATCCGGGAATCTTCTCATGCAGCTGATGTGCATGTTTCAGCGAATACATACAGCAGAACCTGCTGCAATATGGCTTGCCGATCCCGGTGTTGTCACGTGACCCTGCACAGAGGACAAACCCGATCTTCTTTGGTGTCTCTCCATCGCTCGGCCGTATCACCTTGCCGCCGGTTGGTCCGGACGCACAGATGAGCCGCTCGAATTCGAGTGAAGTGATGACGTTATCATACCGTTTGTATCCCCACTCGGTCTTCTTCTCGATCGGGAAGAGTTCGTATCCGACTGCAAGCACAGCGGTACCGACCTTGACGGTGACAAACTCGTCTTCCTGTTCGAGATCGATCGCCTTCTTCTCGCCGCAGATATCAACACAGAGTTCGCATTTCACACATGAATCGAAATCTATCGTGTAGATAAGCGGTACAACCTGCGGGTGGTAGATATAGATCGCCTTTCTGGGTGCCATCCCCATCTCGAACGGATTCGGCTTGATAACGGGACAGACCGCATCACAGTCTCCGCATCCGTTGCATCCTCCACCGACGATCCCGCGTGCCTCAGCCTCGGCCGGTGTGAGGACACCTCGTGCTTTCTTCCTGAGTGTGATATCGAAGTTGCCGATGTATCCCTCGACCTTCTCGACCTCGGTATACGTCATCAGCTCGATGTTTGGGTGCCTGCCGACATCCACCATCTTGGGTGTCAGGATACACTGTGAACAGTCGAGTGTCGGGAACGTCTTGTCGAGTTGTGACATCCTGCCGCCGATTGTGGGTGCCTTCTCGATGAGATAGGTCTTGATCCCCGAGCTTGCAAGATCGAGTGCTGCCTGGATACCACCGACACCTGCGCCGACAACCATTGCGGAATGCTCGACCGGTACCGACTTTGGGAACAGGTCTTCAAGGAGCGATGCCTTGGCCACCGCCATTTTGAGTGCATCCTTTGCCTTATCCGTTGCTCCCTGGCGGTCATGCATATGTACCCACGAGTTCTGTTCGCGGATGTTTGCCATCTCGAACCTGAACGGGTTCAGTCCACCCTCTTTTGTCGCGGTACGGAACGTCGGTTCGTGCAGCCGTGGTGAACATGCCGCAACGACAATCCCGGTGAGATCATGTTCTTTGATCGCATCTTCGATCTTCTTCTGGCCGGGTGTCGAACACATGTACTGGTATTCGTCTGCCAAAACGACATTTGGAATCGTCTGTGCAAAATCCTGCAGTTCCTTGATATCAATGGAACCAGCGATGTTGGTACCACAGTGGCAGATATACACACCGACTCTTGGTTTTTGTGATTTTGTTTCATCAACCATAGTACACCTCACTGGAGTTTGTTCAGGAAAGGTTCACAGGAGATCCCATGGAGATCAAGTGCAAGATCCTGCGGGCTCATCCCCTGTGCAAGGCCGAGCAGTTCGTTGTAGTGGAGAACAGGAATTTTCCATTCAACACCGAACTTCTCTTTGATCTCGATCTGACCACGGTCAAACTGAAGCTGGCAGAACGGGCAGACCTCGGTTATTGCGTCGGCTCCCGCCTCGTTCATGTTGATCAGCTTCTCGTTTGTGATGTCAAGTGCATGTGCAATATCATATCCACGCACACCGCCACCGGCACCACAGCACTGCATCTTGTTCCGGTACTGCACCGGTTCTGCACCCAGTGCAGCAACAAGCTCCTCCATCCACATCGGGTTCTCGGTATCGCCGACACCTTCCGCTTCAAACTCACGCTCTTTGCGTGGCTTGAGCAGGTGGCATCCATAATGGACGGCAATCTTCACTCCTTTGAGTGGTGTTGTGATACTGTCTGCGAGCTTTGCCACGCCACAGATCTTCTCATCATAATAGATCTCGGCAAGGTGGCGGACATTGATCGTTCCCTTGAACTCCATGTCGATCTCTTTCAAGACCTCGTTGACGTCATCCCTGAGTTCGTCATGGTGTTTGAGTTTGTGGTTTACTTCCCAGATTGACTTGTAACATCCATTGCAGATGAGTGCGATATCGGTATTCATCTGCTCTGCAAGGACAAGGTTGCGTGCAGCCATTGCGTACCATACTTTGAGATCGATCGAGCCGAATGCTCCCGGTGCAGGACAGCATGATGCGCCCTTCAGTGGGAGGAGTTCGATCCCGAGATTTCTGCTGGTTTTAATGGCTGCGGACTCGATACCGGGATACCGGTTCGGTGCGATACACCCGAGGAAAAATGCGTATTGGTGTGTCTTTCCTGACATTACTGACCCTCCGCCAGAATTTCATCTGCTTTATCTTTCAGGCCGTAGTGGTCGAGAATCTTCTGGATACCCGGTATAAACTCAGCATATTTTGCTGTGGTCTCCGGCTCGGCTTCAAGTCCGAGTCTGACACGTGCTGCACGGTTCACATCGTTATTGGGGACACCATGTCCTGTCTTGTATATGAACTGGACGGTGTTTAAGAAGTTCCGTGGCACAATCTCGCGTTTGAATGCCAGATTTCTCATTGCCATGATAATATCGGTCGGTGCGATATCCCGTGGACACCGGTCGGTGCACGAATAACAGGTTGTGCAGAGCCAGAGGTCCGGGTCGGTGAGCGAATCGTTCTCGAGCCCGAGCACTGCCCGCCGGACAAACTTCCTGATCCGGTATGAGCTTCTCGGTGCCGAGGGGCATGACCCTGTACAGGTGCCACACTGGTAGCACATGTGTGCAATTGTCATCCCTATCTTCTCGACATTCTTGAGAAAATCAGGTGATGCATCTTCTGTGCGGTAATACCGGTCTGCCAGACGGACAGACAGGTTTTCATCGGAGTAACCCTTTGCTTTTGCCATAATGAAACCTCACGCCGTCTCCAATGCCTTCAGCTGGACTTCTCCGGCCTTATCTGCATCTTCACGCACCTGTGATGTCCGTGGAGTCAGAAGCTTCGCTTTGATCTTGTTGAACAGGTCGGTCTCTTTTCCTTTGACCCGGATGCCGGTCCGCCTCAGTATAATAATATCCTCGCCGGGACAGGCATTGACACAGGCGCCACAGAACATGCAGAAATCCTTGTTCACTGCAATGACGGGTTCAAGTTCGCGTTTCAGATCCTTTGCGGGCCTGGGTGTCGGCAGATAAATCGCATTACAGGGGCAGACCTCGACACAGGTTGAACACCCGGATGGGCATTTCTCTGCATTGAAGGTGATATCTCCCTCGAAGATCTTCTCGACAGTGATCGCCTCTTCCGGACAGTTCTGTGAACACCAGGTACAGGTACAACAGTCCTCTTGGACAATTGCAACCTTACCGGGCAGTTTCTTTGACTCGACTGTCCTTTCGACGGTGATTGCCTCTTCCGGACATGCCTCGACACAGACCTTGCAGGCGTCGCAGAGATCTTCATCCCAGACAACCTTGCCATCCACGGTTCCGGTTTCTGCCGTGAAGGGTTTGTGCTTGACATCGATTGCGGGACAGAGTGCACCACAGATGCCACAGTAGTTGCACTTCTCGTCATCAACCACAAACTCGGTCTTTGCAGTGAGTGCATTCTGCCGAAGAAGCCCTTCATCGTCTGCTCCTTCAAATAATGGAACATCGCGGTCGATCGCTTCTCGTGGACAGACCTCGTCACAGATAGTACATCGGACACATTTCTCGTCATCGATCGTTGTGACCATATCGTACTCTGGGAACCCTTCCTTCTCAAGAATCGGGAGTTTCTCTTCGCCGTCTATCTCCAGGCTCAGCGCATTGAACGGGCACATAATGACGCATACGCCACAGTAGGAGCATTTCTCCGCCTCGATGCTAACAGGTGCATCATCGACGGTTGAAACTACTCCTCTGCGAACGGCGCCGACCAGTCCCAGAGAGATTGCCTCTTCCGGACAGGCATCGACACATATGCCGCATCCCGTGCAGGTTTCGCTGTCTAAGATCAGGTGATTGGTCTGTTTCAGGAGACGCTGCTCCATTACGACCCTGACACCTTCTCTTGTCCTGGAGAATTTTGGAAACAAATTGCTCATAGCCATTGATGAATCCCTCTCTTCTCCTCCATTTAGTGGTGAGCTCCGACACCCTCAACAGGTGCCCGGTTCGTCTCCCACGGTCCTACCAGTCGAATGACATCGTAAGGACATGCCTCAACGCACACGCCGCATCCGGCGCAGAGCTCGTTTTTGACGTCAAGAACAATCGCCTTTCCGTCCTGAACAAGGTAGATCTTGTCTTTTGTGACCGGATCAACTGTGTACAGCTCCAATGCGTTTACCGGGCATGCAACAACACAATTGTTACAACCAGTACAACGCTCCAAATTGATATGCATTGCAAACGCCATGCTATCAGCACCAGCCTTTCTATCGATTTTAATCGATTACTGAAATGGTTGTTAGATAAGATAGATAAACTTTCTTAATTCATTATACTACAAACATTCCTGATAGTGAGTTGATATTAATGGATAGTGGTTAATAATGCCACTGTGAAATGGGACAGACTCTGAATGAATAGCATATTCTATGCGCTTTTCCGGTTTTTTTATACTGTTGTTATTATACTGGGATGCCGCCCATCTCTCTCATTTATATCTTTAAATTATGCTTATTTTGCGAAAACATTGTATTGTGAAGGATTCTTTTTGCTTCAGATCAGATAGTTCTATTAAATAATATATCGATAATTTACTTAAAATTTTTATCCGTTCGCTGTCTTCCTGATTGACACATTTTTTACTATCTCCCCCTTCTCTGTTCCAGATACATGTTTTTCAAACTGCCAGATGGGGTGCCGGATGAAAAAGAAATCTTCTTATATCCATCTCCCTCACATACTCATATAGAAGGTGTTTCTATGGAATACAACGGTGTCATCATCGACAATACCTACGCAGAGGGATTCCCCACCTGGGTCTCCCGTGTCATAGTAACAGCAGTCACAAAGGAATGGGCATACAAGGCAGCAGTTGAAGCAACCGGTTTTGCCACATCAACGATCGGATGTCCTGCAGAGGCAGGCATCGAGCGGTTCGTTCCTGCCGACGAAACTCCTGATGGACGGCCGGGATATGCAATACTCATCTGTGTCGGTAAGAAGAAGCTCAAGGAACAGCTTGTTGAGCGTATTGCAGAGTGCATCCTTACCGCACCAACAACTGCTGCCTTCAACGGGCTTGATGCCGAAGAAAAACTTCCGGTAAAGCTCCACTTCTTTGGAGACGGCTTTGAATCCAAAGTCACCGTCGGTGGCCGCGAATGCTGGTCCATTCCGATCATGGGTGGTGACTTCATTATTGAAGAGGAATATGGAGCAGTCAAGGGTGTTGCAGGTGGGAACTTCCTGATAATGGGAGAGAACCAGATGAGTGCACTCGTTGCAGCAGAAGCAGCAGTTGATGCTATCGCGGATGTGCCGGGTGTCATCACTCCGTTCCCGGGCGGTGTCGTTTCCAGCGGTTCAAAGGTCGGAAGCAACAAATACAAGTTCATGGGAGCATCCACAAACGAGGCATTCTGCCCGACAATCCGTGAGAAGGTTGAAGGTACCGGTGTTCCAGCCGGAATCGGTGCAATCTATGAGATAGTCATTGATGGTGTTGACGAAGCCTCAGTGAAAGCGGCAATGGCAGCCGGTGTGAAAGCTGCCTGCAAGGTGCCTGGTGTGAAGCAGATTACAGCCGGAAATTATGGCGGCTCTCTTGGACCATTCAAGTTCCAGCTTCACGAACTCTTCTAATCTTTTTTCTCCCGTCTGCGATCGATCACCTTATATTCTGTTGCAGCCGATTATCCTGTTAACGAAAATTTCGGTTGCAGGATATGTGCCTATCTCACTCACTCCACCAGTTATTCAGCCCTGGTTACCAGTTCACTGAGGTATCCGTTTGTATCGGATGGATGGGATCTCTACACCTGTGTAGCATGTATAATAGGAGTATATCGTCTTTCATGTATTTTCCAGATAGGTATGGCGGGTTTTTATGAAGCATACTCATGATCCCTATTCGATAATTTATCCTGAGATCCTTGCGATCGCATCAGATGATGGTACAGCAGTTGAGCTTATCGAGCGGTTTGACTGTATCGGCGGTGCAATGTGGGTGAAGCGACATTATGGACAGAGCCCTCTTGTGCAGCAGGTGCGGACAGTCGGACAGACAACCCGGTATCTCCTCTCTCCCGGAGCAGTCGATCTCGACCTTGTTGGATCCCGATTTCCGGCAGGGATCGCCCGGGTGGCGGTATCTGAGAACGAGATCGGTATCACCTATCTCGGCATGGGTGGTGGCGGTGTTGGGGCATCCATCTGCCGTGCAAACGCGACCGGGGTGATCCGGTCGGAATCAGATCCCTGCGGGGGTGGGAAGGTGGCTGGCTCACGGATTGTGCTACCAAGGCTTCAACGTCTCATCATCGGTGTAGATGATACTGATACGCCGGAAGCCGGTGCCACCTGGACGCTCTGCCATAATATTGCCCGTTCTATTGAGGACGAGAAGACCCGGTATCTCTCCCACACAATCGTACAGCTCTACCCAGTTGTATTCAGGACAAAGAACTGTGTTGCGGTGGCATGCGAGTTTGCGACATCGGACCCGGCCGGATGCATCGATCGCTTCGAGAAATTATTGCGTGAACATACCCTCTCGGATGAGACCGGTATGGCCGCATACACCGGATTTGATCCCTCCCCTCTTGAAGAGTACGCATGGAAGGTAAAGCGGGGCGAGATCACCCGTTCTGAACTGGATACTCTTCTTCCCCTCCTTGATGTCCGGCTCTCCGGCCGTGGCCTGATCGGTGCGGTTGCAGCGATCCCGTTTATAACCAGATTTGAGGAGGCTTTGGAATTATGCGATGGGTCGAACTGAAGGCGGAACTCCTCGCCATCGGTTCATGCAGGCTCACCGGAGTGGATGCATCCGGCTATATCGAATCTTCCGCAGCAGGTCCCGGAGCCGGGGGTGCGGGCTCGATCTTCTTCTCTAAGGGTGGGAAACGGGTCAGGCTGTCTGTCTCTTCAGACTCTCCTGTTGAAATCAGGCACGACGGCGATGGGCAGGTTCACCTTGTGTTTGGCAACATAGAAACAACCGGTATCCTTGAGCAGCCTGCCCTTCACTGCCCGCGCCAGGCATATATCACCGTTTCCGGCCGGTGCATCTTCTCCTGCAGGTACTGCCCGGTGCCGCTCAACGAGGGGCGGGTGAAAACTCCTGAAGAGATTGCAAAGATGATTGAATCTGCCAGGGATCGGATCGATGCAATATCAATCACAAGCGGGGTTGTCGGTTCCATTGAAGACGAAGAGCATCGGGTAACTGAGGTGCTGAAGCGGATCGGAAAACAGGATGTACCAATCGGGGTTTCGATCTACCCCACCCCCCATACTCCCGATCTTCTCTATTCCGAAGGTGTCAGCGAGGTGAAATTTAATCTTGAAGCGGCAACACCCGCACTCTTTGGGGAGATGTGCCCCGGACTCTCATGGGATGAAATCATCGATTCGCTTGACAGCTCCGTTGCCCTCTTCGGACGTGACAGGGTCTACTCGAATGTGATCCTCGGTCTTGGCGAGACTGATGAAGAGATGGAAAGCTGCATCCGGCTGCTTACAGGACGTGGTGTCATTCCGGTCATCCGGCCGCTCACCCCGGCAGTAGCAGTTGCATCATACAGGCGGCCGTCAGCCGAACGCCTGCTCAGAATTGCTGATGTCCACTATGATGCCCTGAAGAAAGCAGGTCTGGATACAACAAAAGCCCGCACGATGTGCACGTATTGCACAGGCTGTGATATTGTTCCCGGGAGGGATTATGAATGAAAGGATATGAAGCCGTAGCAGAAGCCCTGAGAGATTGTGTTGATACCATCTATACCGTACCGGGGTATCCGGTGACAGAGATTGGTGATTGTGTCTCTGCCCTGATGGTCATAAACGAGAAGACCGCCCTTGAATATGCACTTGGAGATTCTCTCTCCGGGCGACGTTCCTGTGTGATTGTGAAACATGTCGGGATGAATGCCCTCTGCGATCCCCTTATCAATGCGACAACACAGGGCCTTGTATCCGGCGTTGTCATCATTGCTGGTGACGATCCCGAGGCTTTATTCTCCCAAAATGCCCAAGACTCCCGGTATTTCGGCGAACTTGCACAATGCCCGGTGATCGAGCCTGATAGAGAGACACTATCTGCTGCCGTAGCAGCTGCTTTTGAGGCATCAGAACGTTTCTCACGGGTGGCTATTCTCCGCATCACCCCAACCCTCCTGAACGAGGAGATCCAGCCGATAGAAGCAGTCCAGATGATACGGCATGGCAGGCTTGCCGATTCTGATCTCACAATCGCAGGCCGGATTACCAGGGCTGATAAGGGGACTGCCGGACTCTTTGCATGGGCAGAGCGCTCACCACTCAATCGGATCAAAGGCGGTGCCAAAGAGATCGGCGTTGGCGCAGTCGGGGGTGAGTCTCATATTGCAATTCCCTATCCGCCCCCCCCGGTCCCGGCCGGATCACGGATCATCGAGATCGGAAGGCCATTTGTGAGGGAACACCAGCAGCTGCTCCCCCCACAGGCAGGACGTTCATTGGAGCGTTTCACCGATCGTGGGTTTTTCCGGACATTCTGTTCCGGCTGCCCCTTCAAACCACTCTTTTCGCTTATGAAAGAGCGGAAGATGCAGGTGATCCCGGATATCGGATGCTCATTCCTCCTGATGAATCCTCCGTACTCGCTCGGTATTGCCAGCTATTGTCTTGGCTCGTCTATTGCCGTTGCCGCACAGAGTACAGGGGTTGCTGTTATCGGTGACGGTGCTCTTCTCCACTCCGGCATAAACAGCCTGATCGACTGCAGGGAGAAGGATATTCCTATTCTGTTAATCGTCCTTGCCAACAGCCGGATGGCAATGACAGGAGGCCAGTTTGTCCCTGATATCAAACCATATCTGTCATGGGCGGATCCACTTGAGATCCCGGCAGAAGATACTGAAAGCCTCTCAGAAGCGTTATGTATTCCGGAAACCGGCCAGAAGGTGATCATTGTCCGTGGAAGATGCCCGGAGGAAGCAGCATATGAAAAAGTGGAATGTTGAGATCTGTGATGTAACCCTCCGGGATGGCGAACAGACCCCGGGTGTATCGTTCTCTTCGGAAGAGAAATGCCGGATCGCCGATCTCCTTGATGAGATCGGTGTCGATGTCATTGAAGCCGGTTTTCCGATAGTCTCTCATAACGAAGCGGGGTGTGTCCGTGATCTCTCCCATATGGGTCTTGATGCACGGATCTGCTGCCTCTCACGGGCACTGAAGGCGGATGTGGATTGCGCTATCGGGTGCGATGTCGATATGATCAGCATCTTCATCGCAACGTCAGACCTTCATATGCGGATCAAGTACAAAAAACCCCGTGAAGAGGTCCTCGAACAGGCACTCAGAATGGTTGAGTACGCCCATGATCATGGTATCCAGGTGCGTTTTGCCGCAGAAGATGCTTCAAGGACAGATATCGCATTTCTCCGTGAGATGTATCTGAAAGGTGCCGAATATGGAGCAAATTATGTCTCTTATGCAGATACGGTAGGCTGCCTCACACCTCTTGAAATGGCAGGCATAATAGAATCCCTCGTTGTCGATCTTCCGATCCCGCTCTGCATCCACTGCCATGATGATATGGGCTGTGCTGCTGCAAATACCATCACTGCTGCTGAACGGGGGGCATACCAGCTTCATACGACTGTGAATGGTATCGGGGAGCGGGCAGGAAATGCATCACTTGAAGAAGTGCTCTGCGCCCTGCGATTCAAGGGAGGTGTTGATCGCTACGATCTCTCACACCTCCTGAAGCTCAGCAGGGTGGTCTCAGATGCGTCCAAAATACCGGTTCCAAAGATAAAATCGATTGTTGGAGAACATGCCTTTGCCCATGAATCCGGGATTCACATCGCTGCACTCATTGAGGATTCATCAACGTACGAGTATATCCATCCCAACCTGGTTGGTGGGGAACGGCATTACCTTCTCGGTAAGCATACCGGCAAAAAAGCGATTGCACATATTTTACAGTCAATGGGGCATGATCTTGGGGAAGAACAGATCTGCTGGATTCTGGATCAGGTGAAGGCGAGGGGCGAGCACAAATGCTGCATCACTCATGATATCCTCCTCCAGCTTATTCATCAGGCTGAACTGGAGGTTCTCGCATGACTCAGACGCTCACTGAAAGGATTCTTGGTGGAAGTGCCGGAGAATACGTTGATCGGAGGGTGGATCGTGCGTATGTACATGATGGTACCGGTATCCTCACCCTTGAGGCATTCCGTTCGATGGATGTTCCGGCTGGCATGAACCCGGAGCAGATCTCGGTTCTCTTCGATCATATCTGCCCTGCAAATACCGGGCTCACCGCTGACCTCCAGCGTGAACTCAGGCAGTATACACGCTCTGTAGGAATGCAATTCTCTGACTGCGGTGGTGGCATCTGCCACCAGATTATGAGTGAGGGGTGTATCCTTCCCGGTGAGGTGGTGGTGGGAGCTGATTCCCACTCCTGCACGGGAGGAGCATTCGGTGCCTTTGCCACAGGTGTCGGTGCAACCGATATGGCCGCGATCTGGGCCTCTGGTGAGACCTGGTTCCGTGTGCCTGAGACGATCGGCATCACGCTTGAGGGAATGCTTTCCGGTGCCGCAGAGGCAAAAGATCTCGCTCTCTCTGTTGTGTCGTGTCTTGGAATGGAAGGTGCGACATACTGCGCCCTTGAATATAGGGGCGAGGGTGCTGCAACACTTCCTATGGAGGATCGGCTCTGCATCTGCAACATGGGTGTTGAGACGGGAGCAAAGAACGCGATCTTCTCTGCTGATCCCATCTGCCGGGAATACCTTGGGTCATATGGACATTCAATCGATCTCCAGATCCCTTCAGACTGTAGCTACCACAGGGAGGTGACAATCGATCTCGATGAAATCGTTCCTCTCGTCGCCCCTCCCCACAGGGTCGACTCGGGCCGGCCGGTCGCTGATCTCGCAGGAACCGAGGTGGATCAGGTGCTCCTTGGCACCTGCACAAACGGGCGCTACAGCGATCTGAAGAAATTTTCAGATATCGTCCGTGGCAGGCAGGTGAAGGTACGGACAATAGTCGTTCCTGCATCACGGGATGTGCTTCTTCGTGCCACACGGGATGGTATCTTTGCCGATCTCATTGCTGCTGGCTGTATAGTGATTTCTCCCGGATGCGGCCCCTGCCTTGGTATGCATAACGGTGTTCTTGGGGATGGCGAGGTCTGTCTCTCCACTGCGAACCGCAACTTTAAAAACCGGATGGGAGTTGGAGGCTTGATCTACCTTGCCTCACCATCCACCGCAGCTGCAACTGCACTTGCCGGATGCATCACTGATCCGGAGGTGCTGGTATGATTACAGGGCAGGCTGTCTGCCTTGGACCAGATATCGACACTGATCTCGTCATTGCCGGACGGTACCTCAGGACAAAGGATCGGTCTGTCTGGGGGGCACATGTCTTTGAAGATCTCGATCCCTTGCTTGCCGGTAGATTATCCGGTGCGGTCATTGTTGCCGGGAGGAACTTCGGGTGCGGCTCATCACGCGAACAGGCAGCCGTTGCGCTCAGGGAAGCTGGTGTCGTTGCAGTCGTCTCCCCTCTCTTTGCCCGCATCTTCTTCAGGAATGCAATCAATGTCGGCCTGCCGGTGCTTGAGGCGGATCTCGCCTGCCGGGATGGCGATCAGATCGCAATCAACCTCGATGAAGGGGTGATAGAGGTGGCAGGGACCCGCTCTTCCTTCACCCCGCTCTCGCCCCGGATGCGTGACATTCTGGATGCCGGGGGTCTGGTCCCATACTGGAGGGGGAAGGCATGATATTCCCGCCTGAATGCAAGGTGGTCGGCCATGCCTTTGAAAAGCCTGTCGGAGACAAAGTATACTTCCTCTCCGAATACCTTGTCCGGCGGGTTCGGGACGGGTTTGAACTTCTCAAGGTGACACCTGATCCCGATGGCACCGGAATGATGCGGAAGATCCTCCATGAGGAGGTGCTCGCAACCGTAGACGAGACAGTAATGTACTCTGAACGGGTGAACCAGCACAATCGTGCGGGTATGGTCAGGCGTGCCCTCTCAACAGGAAAACGCTGCACGATCTTTGGGGCAATGGACGAACATATGAACTTCGTCCTGGATCCCGATCTCTCTCTCTTTGAAACTGTGCATGTCTATGATATCAGGCCCCCACGGGCCAATCTCTCGGTGACGATCGAGAGCCTTGAAGAAGAGGGGCTTCTTGGAGAGCTGAACTGCGTCTTTGATCATCATGTCCGGGATATCTCCAGAATTGATGCCGATGTCTTTCCCTGTCGGGCAGGAGGATTTGAGAAGACCCTTGACATGGATCCGATGGAGGGAGGGGAGCGGGTGGCAGGCTGCCTGACCGGAAGGCAACTCTATCAGGAGTGTTATGGAAACAACTTCACTTCCATTGATATCTGTCCGCTCTCCTCTGTATCGCAGGAGCCATTTATCGCACGATGCTGCAGGAAGGAACGGAGTGGGGTAGGGATATATAATGGCTATTTTGGTGCGGTCGTCCACTGGGGTGCATCACCGAAGATGGTTCTTGATGCAGTCTATAAGATGATGGAGCTCTGGAGAAGGAAGCAATGACCAAAATAGCACTCGTGCCGGGCGATGGGATCGGGCAGGAGGTGATCCCGGTTGCCTGGGATATCATAGAATCGCTCCACCCGGAATTTGACTCATTTGAGGTGGAGGTCGGATATGCCAGATGGCAGAAGAGTGGTGTCGCGTGCACAGACGATGATATCACTGCATTGAAAAGCGCAGATGCGATCCTTTTTGGTGCGATCACCACGCCCCCGGATCCCTGTTACCAGTCGGTCATCCTCGGAATCCGGCAGGCACTTGATCTCTATGCAAACCTCCGTCCGGTGAAGGGTGAATTGTTTGATATCATGATCGTGAGGGAGAACTCCGAGGGTCTGTACTCCGGTATCGAATGGCGGGAGAAGGATCGCGCCTGCACCGTCCGTGTCGTCTCGGTTGAGGGGAGCAGGCGGATTGCACGGGCCGCAATCAGGCTTGCAGGGGAGCGCGGCTGCCTCCTGACGATCGGGAACAAGGCAAATGTCATCAAATCCGACGTGCTCTTCCGTGATATCTGCTGTCATGAAGCAGCAAAAGCAGGCATCTCCTTTGAGGCATGCTACATCGATTCACTTGCCCTTGACGTTCTCGTCCATCCTGCAAGGTATGGTGTCATCGTTACCACAAACATCTTCGGGGATATCCTCTCTGACGTTGCCGGGTATCTTGTAGGCGGATTGGGGATGCTCCCCTCGGCCAATATCGGGGATCGATATGCGCTCTTTGAACCGGTACATGGATCGGCACCGGATATCGCAGGGCAGGGAATTGCAAACCCGGTTGCTGCGATCAGGAGCGGTGCCATGCTCCTTGAACACCTCGGGTTCCGGGATGATGCCGGGCATATCGAAGCTGCCCTCCAGGCTGTTATCCGGCGCGGGATCAAGACTCCCGATCTCGGAGGGACTGCAACCACGGAATCATTTGGGGAAGCAGTAAAAGACGAGCTTGGGATCTGATCCCGGGCGGACTGCCTTTTCCCATATCTTTTCTTCATCTGCCGGAGTAGTATACCAGTATGGTAACCGTCGGCGTCCATGTCTCGATCGCAGGCTCGATCGACCGTGCCGTATCCCGCGCTACCGAGCGGGGATGCGACACCTTTCAGATATTCTCACGCAATCCCCGGGGCTGGAGCTACAAACCCCTGACCGATGACTCTGCCTCCGTCTTTATCAAAGCAATGCAGGAGTCGGAAATCGGTCCTGCTGTTGTCCATATGCCGTATCTTCCTAATTTCGCCTCTGAGAAGGAGAACATATACTCCCAATCGGTTGAGAGCCTCTCGGTTGAACTATCGAGGTGTGCCGCTCTCCAGATCCCGTTTCTGGTAACGCACCTTGGGCATCATGGCCCTTTGGGAAAAGAGGATGGCAGACGGCGGGTGGCTGAGGCGATCAATTTCGCACTTGAAGATGCACCTGAAGGGGTCTTCCTTCTCCTTGAGAATACTGCCGGGGAGAAGAATTCGGTCGGGAGCGATCTTGCGGATATCGGGGATATCATCGGAAAAATCCAGGATCAGAAGAGGATAAAAGTCTGTTTTGATACCTGCCATGCCTTTGCGGCAGGATATGATCTCAGGACACCTGATCTTGTTGGAGAGACATTTGATCGGTTTGATTCTGAGATCGGTCTCGATCTCCTCTCGGTCATTCATCTTAATGATACAAAAGGAATACTTGGATCCGGTCTTGACCGGCACGAACATATCGGCCTTGGCCAGATTGGGGAGGAGGGGATCCGATCCATCCTCCATCACCCCCGCCTCCGGACCCTCCCTTTCATCATGGAGACTCCGGAGGATGATACCCGTGATGACATCGGCAATATCGCCAGAGTCAGGGAACTGGCGGGTTAATCTCTTTTTCTTTTACATATGATGGCGGCTGCAGCGAGCGTTCCAAAAGCAGCTGCAAGGATGCCAAAGCCCGGGGATTCTGTTGGTTCTGGTTCTTCATCTGGTTTAAAGACGAGTAGCCAGCCCTCCACATCTCCGGTATGGCGGGACCATCCCCCAACTGCAACCCTGTTCCCGGAAAGAGTTGTCACCGCTGTGAACCTTCCATCATTATCAAGCATGCGTTCAGACTCGATAACTGTGCCATTAGAACCAAGAATGGCGATAAAGGGGTTTGATGGTCCGGTTGCACCAGCAACCAGAAAATGTTCCCCAAACGGTGCAATTCCATAGGTCGCATATCCCTGGAGTTTTTCTTCCCAGATCAGATCTCCATCCTCTGAAACCCCAAGTGCCCATGCTTCACCTTCGGAATAGCCATATGGGTGGGTTCCACCAACGATCAGATACCCGTTATCCATTCTGGTGATCGCAAAGAGTGAACGTTCATCAAATATCTCTCGCCATTGTATCTCACCGGAAGAATCAATCTTTGTCAGGTGACCGTATCGGACGTTAATTGTTTCAACAGGATCTCCGGTATTGCCAACCAGAAGAAACCCACCATCATCTGTCTTTAGCATATCATGAATCGATACTCCATCATAGGTGGTTACGTCCAATAGCTCTCCATCCGGGCTATAACTGGTAAGAAATCCACTGATTTCCTCGGGATCATCAGCAGGTGACCAGGTCCACCCTGCGAGGAGAATCTCCTCATCCTGTACAATGATTGTTGCAGGTGCATCTCCAACAAGTTTTTTATTCCAGATGAGATCGCCATTCTGATCGAGCATCATCAGGTAGCCGGCTCCAGTCATTGCTGCAGTGGGGCTGTCAGGGTTAACCCATTCGTCAACTGAGGCAACTATTATTCTGCCATCCTCAAGCTCATGTAGTGCAACGATCCGTTTGCCTTTGTACGTATCTGACCAGATTCTGTTCCCCTCTGAATCAGCCTTGAAAAGAAACGCCTGTTCTTCCCTATCTGATCTGTATGCATGACCTCCGATCAAAAAACCCCCGTCATTTGCTTCTTCGATTACAAAGATGTCCGTATATGTAGCGAGGGAATAGGTTATATCCATCTTTTTTTCCGATAAAAACTCTCCTGCAGTTACTGATCCGAATAAACCGGATATGCATACTGCCAGGAGGAGCGCCCATCCTGCTCCTCGCAGGATTTTTTCCGTTCCATTCATGGTATCACTCTATTACAGTATACTATTCTTCAGAATCTAAGAAAGCGTTTCTTCTTCAGAAGTGTGTTTATCTTGGATCACCACCAATACCAGAGGCAGTGAAGGCAACATTTGATGGAACATCTATCCGGACAGGGCCAGATGGCATATCACTCTATGAGCAGAGCGGGTACGGGCGCACCGGCGAATCAGGGCTTACCCTCTCTGTTGAGGAGGCACTCTACCTCATCCAGCGGGGCAAACTGGATGTTGAAGGCTATGATTTCGATTCACTCCTGATGCAGTCGTTGAATCATCCGGAGACCGGAGCAAATTTTCTCAGATCCTTTATTGTATATCGTGACATCCGCGAACGGGGATATGTCATCCAGCCGGGCCCGCATGACTTCCGGGTCTTCAGGCGTGGCCAGCGGCCGGGGAAGGGGACGACCCAGTACCTTATTCGTGTCCTCTCCGAACGGGATCCGGTTGCTTTTCCGGTTCTCATCCGCGAAGTGGCAACCGCCGAGCATATGAGGAAGAATTTCCTACTTGCAGTTGTCGATGATGAAGAGGAACTGACCTACTATGATATCAGGTTTCACCGCCCCAAAGCCCGCGATGCTACACCTTTTGAATCAGGGGTTGTTGCTGTTCCTGCGGGCTCGTCCGCCATGGTCTTCGGGGAAGGAGCTGCTCTCCTTGAGAAACAGTGGTTTGGAACACGCCTCGATCAGGATCGGCTCATCCTCTCTCCACCTGAGGTACTGTATCTCCTTGATCAGGGGACACTTACCCTCTCAGAAACAACAATCGATCGATCCACCTATTTTGTATCTGCCCTCTGTTCCGATGATGAGCTGAAGGAGAAGCTCACTGTCTATTCCAGGCTCAGGTCGCTTGGGTACACCCCAAGGACGGGCTACAAATTCGGCCACCATTTCAGGGTTTATACCGAGAGCAATACCCACTCAGAGATGCTTGTCCACGCAATCAGGGAAGGTGCCGAGATCCCGATATCCACCATCTCACGGTCAGTCAGGATGGCCCATAGCGTGAAAAAGAAGATGTTGTTTGCCTGTGTACAGAATGAAGAGATCGTGTACATCGAGTTTGCACGGATAAAGTTGTGAGAGTACCGTTATGGAATCCGGAATAAACCCCTGGTCAAGCAACCAGAGCGTTGATATCGATCGCCTCTTTGCTGAATTTGGGATCGCACCAGTTGAAGATGTGGTAAAGATACTGAAGAGCCAGCCCCCATTCTTCCGGCGGAAGATTGTTGTCGGTCACCGGGATTATGGTCCGATTGTTGATGCGATCATCTCCGGCTCCCGGTTTAATGTAATGACGGGGTTCATGCCATCCGGCCATCCCCACCTCGGTCACCTGATGGTGATGCGTGAGGTGGTCTGGCATGTCGAACAGGGGGGATCCGGGTATGTTGCAATCGCAGATCGCGAGGCGCATGCGGTCCGCGGCCTCTCGTGGGATGCCTGCAAACAATATGGGCGTGAATATCTCGAATGCCTCTATGCACTCGGCTTTGAAGGAGTAACTTACTATCAGAGCGAAAACGAGCGGCTGAAGGATCTTGCATTTGAAGCGGCAATTAAGATCAACTTCTCGGATCTCCAGGCGATCTATGGATTCTCACAGGAGACTGCGCTTGCCCATGCAGACTCGGTTGCCACACAGGTTGCGGATATCCTGTACCCGCAGCTGATGGAAGGACCAGCGCCAACAGTTGTTCCGGTCGGAATCGATCAGGATCCGCATATGCGGCTCACCCGTGATATCGCACATAAGATGCGATGGTTCACGGTGCTGGATCAGGGTGCTGTCATCAGTGTCAGGTCAAAGAATGCCCCTGTTCATGCAATGGATGCGATTGCTGCGGCATTCCCCGGATCAAAACGGTATGAGGGGCATGTTGATATCCCCGGTGCAGACTACCTCTCTGTCTCTGAGAAAGTCCGTGCAATTGAGGTTGCGGAAGGCGGTTATGGCTTCATCACCCCCTCCTCGACGTACCACTCCTTCATGCAGGGACTGCAGGGGGGGAAGATGTCAAGCAGTGTGCCTGATTCTCTCTTCTGGTTCGATGAATCCGATTCTGATGTGAAACGGAAGGTGATGGGAGCCCTCACCGGAGGAAGGATGACGAAAGAAGAGCAGGTCCGGCTTGGAGGGGAGCCTGACAGCTGCCCGGTCTATCTCTTAAATCTCTTCCATATGGTTCCAGATGACGAAGAACTCCTTGATATCCGGACACAGTGCCTTTCAGGCTCACTCCTCTGCGGTGCATGCAAGAAGGCAACATTCGAACGGGTGAAAGAATTCCTCTCGGACTTCAAAGAGAAGAGGGATGCTGTCTCCCATATGGTGGTGTAATAGATGGAACTGACCGCAAATGAAAAACGCCTTCTGGCCGTGCTTGGGGAGCATGGCTCAGCAGAGGCATCGATCCTTGCAGATGAGCTCTCAACAGATGCCGCGGCAGTTGTTCAGTGGGCACACCTTGCCGCAGGCAGAGGACTTGTCCAGGTTAACCGCGAGGTGAAGGAAGAATTCCAGCTTACTGAAGAGGGAGATGCTTATGCCAGAGATGGTCTTCCCGAACGGCAGGTCGTCGAGAGCATCGTTGGAGAAATCCCGATGGGAGAACTCTCCCGGCACCCTCTTGCAAAGGTGGCAATCGGCTGGATGCGGAAGAATAACTGGATCACAATAGATCGCGGGATCGCAAAGAAGGCTGATTCAACTCCTGAGAGCACTGAAGAGCTTGCACTCAAAAAGATTGCTGCTGGTGTTACGGATCTGGATGACTGCGGTGAGCTGAAATCACGGGGTCTGGTCACCGTGCATGAGCAGGTGCGATGGATCATTGAGATCACACCCGATGGCAGGAAACTTATTGATGCAGGAATCGATCTCCGTCCTGAAGTTGGTACGCTTACCCGTGAGCAGATCCTCTCAGGTTCCTGGCGAAATGAAGCGCTCCGCCGCTACAGCCTGGCTACCCCTCCAAGAAGAATATATCCCGGCAAACCGCATCCATATCGCCTGATACTGGACGAGGTGCGAACCCTCCTCCTTGAAATGGGATTCTCGGAGTTTTCAGGAAACATCGTCCAGAGCGTCTTCTGGAACTTCGATGCCCTCTTTCAGCCGCAGGACCATCCTGCGCGTGAGATGCAGGATACCTTCTACCTTGATCTCACCTCGCCTCTCCCGGATGGATGGGAGAAGATACGTGATATGCACGAGCATGGTGGTAGCACATCATCGACAGGTTGGGGCGGCTCCTGGGATAAGACGAAGGCTGAAGGCTCTGTTCTCAGAACCCATTCAACTGCCCTCTCGATCCAGTATCTCGCAGCACATCCGGAGCCCCCGGTTAAGGCCTTCTCCCTCTCACGAGTTTATCGGCGTGAATCAATTGACCCAACCCACCTTGCCGAGTTCGAACAGCTTGAGGGGATCGTGATGGATGAGGGTGTCACCTTCAGCCATCTTCTCGGGTTCTTAAAAGAGTTCTATCACCGGATGGGGTTCCCGGATGTCAGGTTCCGGCCTGCGTACTTCCCCTACACGGAACCCTCTGTCGAGCCTGAGGTCTGGGTAGATGGCCTTGGATGGGTGGAGCTTGGAGGTGCAGGGATCTTCCGTGAAGAGGTGACCTCGCCGTTTGGGATCACACATCCTGTTCTTGCATGGGGCCTTGGCATCTCGCGAGTTGCGATGCTCCGGCTGGGCTTGAAAGATCTCCGGCAGCTCTATAAGAGCGATATCGACTGGATCCGAAATACTCCCTCATACCGGAGGATCTAGGAATGGCAATTATTACACTGAATTATGAGTATCTCGAGCGCCTCACAAAAACCGATAAGGATACGATCCTAAAAGCCCTGCCGATGATCGGATCTGATATCGAACGGATTGAAGAGGATCATGCCGATGTCGAGTTCTTCCCTGACAGAACCGATCTCTACTCAGTCGAAGGGGTTGCACGGGCAATGCGGGGCTTTCTCGGGATCGAGACAGGGCTGCCCGAATACCCGGTTCTGGAATCTGAGATTACATTCTCTGTCGATTCCGGCCTTGCCGGGATCCGCCCGGTGCTTGGATCGGCGGTGATCCGAAACCTCCGTTTTGACGATGCCTCGATCGAATCGGTGATGGCGCTCCAGGAAGCGTTACACTGGGCGATTGGGCGTGGGCGATCCAAGGTTGCAATCGGGGTTCATGATCTCTCAACGGTACAACCTCCATTCAGGTACATTGCATCTCCACGTGATCGGCAGTTTGTGCCCCTCGATTATACCGAGCCGATGACGATGGATCAAATCTTATCCGTTCATCCAAAAGGAAGGGCATATGCAGGTATTGTCGAGCATTTCGACCGATTCCCATTGATCGTCGATGCGAACGATCAGGTTCTCTCATTTCCCCCGATCATCAATGGGGAACTGACACGGGTCACGTCAGATACCACCGATATCCTCCTTGATGTCACCGGCACCGATGAGAGGGCGGTACAGAATACGGTAGCGATCATCTGCTCTGCCTTTGCAGAAGCCGGCGGAACGATTGAATCGGTCACAATTGACGGGCAGAAGACCCCCTCGCTGGCACCGGTTGAGCGGATTATTGACTGTGATGAATGTGCACGGCTCATTGGTGTTCCGCTCACACCGGAATCGATCGTTCCGCTTCTTGAGAAGATGCGTTTTGGAGCTGTTCCTCTTGAAGGATCAAAGGTGCGGGTAACCATCCCCTGCTATCGGGCGGATATCATGCATGACTGGGATATCTTTGAGGATGTTGCCATTGCATATGGGTTCGACCGGTTCCCGGCTACTCTTCCCCCCACCTTCACCATCGGAACAGAGGACCCCATAAGCCGCCTTGCCCGTATTGTCTCCGGGATTGCAATTGGTCTTGGCTACACGGAAGTGATGCCGTTTACCCTGACAAACGAACGAGTCAGCTATGATCAGATGCAGCGGCCACGATCTGATGCTGCACTGAAGGTGCTCCACCCGATCTCAATCGAGAACACCATCATCAGAACCGATCTCCTGCCGATGCTCCTTGAGATCCTTCAGCTGAATAAACACCGTGAACTACCTCAACGGATCTTCACAGTCGGTGATGTGAATGATGGTGCGCTCACCTACCAGAAGATGGCATGCGCTGCCATCCATCCCGCAGCGGACTTCTCAGAGATCTATGCGATTGTGGATGCAATTCTGCGGGAAATGGGTATTGACAGACTCACCATTGCCGAATCTGAGGATCCTGCTTTCCTTTCAGGAAGGCAGGGTGCTATCATGAATGGATCGGAAAAAATAGGCTGTTTCGGGGAGATTCACCCCGATGCAATTGTGGCATTCGATCTCGAACATCCGGTGATCGGGTTTGAGATCGATCTGAGACCGTTCCTATGATTGTATATCAGAGCCGTACCGGGACTCCCCGGCCGGCAAGATACTCTTTTACATCCCTGATTGTGAATTCGCCAAAATGAAAGACAGATGCAGCAAGGCAGGCATCGGCTTTCCCGAAAACAAACCCATCATAGAAATGTTCAAGTGTCCCCACCCCTCCGGATGCAACAACCGGGATATGTGTTGCTGATGCAACAGCTTCGGTGATTGGAATATCAAACCCTTCTTTGGTGCCGTCCGTCTCCATCGAGGTGAGCAGAATCTCACCTGCGCCCCGTTCTTCTGCCTCCTGCGCCCACTGGATTGCATCGATCCCGGTTGGCCTGCTCCCGCCATGGGTTACAACCTCATACCAGCAGGTGGAACCATCCGGCAGACGAATCTCTGTTCTCCCGTCCTGATGCTCGAAATTTCTCCGGACATCCATTGCGAGCACAATGCACTGAGTCCCAAATGCTGTTGCACCTTCTGATATGATCGTTGGATTGAGCACTGCTGCTGTGTTCATCGAGACCTTATCTGCTCCCGCCCTGAGAATGGCGGTGATATCCTCTGTTCTGCTGATCCCGCCCCCGACTGTGAGGGGGAGGAAGAGTTGATCTGCGGCGCGGGAGATGAGATCGATGATCGTCTTCCTCTTCTCTTTCGAGGCTGTGATATCGAGGAAGACGACTTCGTCTGCCCCCTGTTCATTATAGCGTGCCGCCAGCTCAACCGGGTCCCCGGCATCCCTGAGCCCCTCAAAATGTGTCCCTTTGACGACCCTTCCGTCCTTTAAGTCAAGGCATGGAATGATCCTGCGTGTCAGTGCCATCAACAGACTATATGTCGCATCCGGTTATCAAGCGTCTGCTTTCTTTCGGGGTTATTAAGAGATCTTGCGTCCAACTGATACTGACAGGGTTATACTATGCATACTGGTGAAGCAAAGATCCGCTGGGCGGAACAATATATGCCGGTTCTCGGCGAGATCCGGGAGAGGTTCATCAAAGAACAGCCGCTGAAAGGCATCGTGATTGGGATGGCTCTCCATGTCGAGGCAAAGACTGCTGTTCTTGTGAGAACGCTTGTTGCCGGAGGTGCCGAGGTGCATATCACCGGTTGCAACCCACTCTCAACACAGGACGATGTTGCTGATTTTCTCAGGGAATCCGGTATCCACTGCCATGCAAAGCGTGCCTGTTCCCTTGAGGAATATTATGCGGCAATCGACCAGGTACTTGATGCAAAACCATCTATTACCATCGACGACGGGATGGACTTAATCCATCGCCTCCATACCGGCAGGCGCGATATCCTGCCTCATGTGCTCGGTGGCTGCGAGGAGACGACAACGGGTATCCACCGCTTAAAGGCAATGGAAAAAGAGAAGAAACTCCTCTTCCCGGTGGTTGCTGTCAACGATACGCCGATGAAGCACTTCTTTGACAATGTCCACGGCACCGGAGAGAGCGCGCTGACTGCGATCATGGCAACAACAAACTGCATGATTGCAGGAAAGCATGTGGTTGTTGCCGGATACGGATACTGCGGCCGTGGCCTTGCTACAAAGGCGCGGGCACTGGGTGCACGGGTGATTGTGACAGAGATCGATCCACGCCGTGCTCTCCAGGCGCATTTCGATGGTTTTGATGTGATGACGATGCGTGAAGCTGCACCGATTGGGGAGCTCTTTGTCACAACAACCGGCAACTTCGGTGTCCTTACAGAATCAGACTTCACACTCATGAAGAATGGGGCAATACTCTGTAACGCAGGCCATTTCAATGTCGAGATCGATATCGGGTATCTTGAAACAAATGCGGATTCCATTGCACGGCGTGATGGGATCGACTCGTATACATTTGGCGATCGGACCCTCCATGTCCTTGCAGAAGGGCGTCTTGTAAATCTCGCTGTCCCGAAGGGAATGGGCCACCCGATCGAGGTGATGGATCTCTCCTTTGCGGTGCAGGCTTTATCGACTGAGTATATGGTGAAGAAAGGGCGTGATCTGGCACCCGGTGTTCACGAGGTACCGACTGCAATCGACGAGCAGATCGCAAAGATCAAACTCGCAGCACTTGGATGCGCAATCGATACCCTCACCAAAGAGCAGGCGGATTACATGTCCTCCTGGGATGTCGGAACATAATTCCCCTCACTTTTTTCGTATCTCCTGAATCATCTCCCGTGCGGCAAAGAGATATTCCTGGGCATAGCCCGCATTGGGGCCGAAGATCCGCCGGGCGGCATCTGCAATTCTGTCATATGAATATCGTTTATCTTCTTCAAGGTAGTGTGTACGCATGATCCGGTCGATCCAGACATCCACCGGGACAGCCTCAAACCGGTGGAAGGCAAAGAGGAGGATACAATCCGCAACCTTCTTCCCGACACCAGGAAATCCGAGAAGTTCTTTTCGCGCCTCCCTGTACGGGAGAGTAGAAATCCGCTCCACCCACTTTGGATCGGCAGATACCATTGTTGCGGTTCCGCAGAGGTATTTGTCCCTGTATCCGACGCGGCAGCTCCGTATATCGCAGAGTGGGGATGCAGCAAGCTTTTCCGGGGAGGGAAAGGCAGCGCGCCCATCCTCGATCCTCTCTCCAAATTTTTCGCAGAGGAGTTTTAAGCGTGTTTGAATCCCCGGAATATTCGCAAATGTTGCCACAATATAGGAAGCGGTACACTCCCATGCAGGCTGCCGGATGATCCGAAGACCGTATGCGGAATCGATCGCCTGCAAAAGGATCGGATCGTCAGGAAAGCCGGCAAGTATCTCTTCAAGATCCAGTTCCAGATCAAAATAGCTGATGATCTCTTCTTCTGGTGCTCCTGAGAAATGAAGGAGATCTCCATCCTGCCTGATCCGGACAGGCTTCTGGTCAAGAATCCCGCACCACCAGTCCCCCCGTTTCTCCCACAGGAATACCTGCCCGCAGGCAAGTGTCCTGTCAAGATCGAATGGGAGGGCATCTCCTTCAAGCCGGAGCGTTCTGTATGGTGGCACCTCTACTCCCCGGTGATCAGTCCACAATCTTTGAGCATTTCATATACCTCTTCATCCTCTTCTTCAAACTCAGATTCGGCTTCATAATGGTATGATATCCACCGAACCCGCATCCCCTCTATCCGGTTATAGAAGTACCAGGCGGGCTCGCCGGTTTCCGGATGAAAGATCAGGCGGAAGAAGGGGAGGATCTTCATCGGCTCTCCACCCCTCCCCGAATAGAGGTAGAGGGATCCCAAATCAAGGGGGATGAGTGAGGTGATACTCATACCCGGAAACCGAGCCCTTGTTCCGGTGACGGACTGCACCTGGCAGGAGAAGATCCCGTCCCGGTAAACAGCTGCGCCGGGAAGAATAACCTGCATATTCTTGAAACGATCCCTGATACCTTCCCGGAACCGTTCAAGGAGTCTCTCCAGCGTGGCAAGCTGTTCTTCATCATCTCTCTTTCCTGTGATACCCCCATGCCCTTTCCAGTCGTTTCTCAGATCGGCAACTTCGTCAAGAAGGGCAAAGAGCCTCTTGCTCGTCACCATGTCGATGAATTCACGGTCAGGGTTGCCAAAGAGCCTTGCCATCTCGTCATACCCGTTATCTCCTGCGATCTTCTTTCGTACCTGCCGGGCGGCTCTCCGGCAGAGGATGATCCAGCTGCGGAAGGTGGCATTTCTGTAGGTATCACGGAACTCCGGATTCTCATCCAGGAGGTCGAACTCTTCTCCTCTCAGGATCGGATCAAGTGCTGAGAGAAGAATGGCAGCGATAAACTCAGCAGATGCCTCAAAAAAATGGAGGAGGTGGCTGACCTTCTTAGCAGGAGTCTCTTCTGCATGATAGATCCAGAGTATGGATGCGAGTGGAAACGGGAGAGTCTCCATCCATTCGATGATCCCCTCCCCTTCTCTCAGTCTTTCGAGCTGGCCAAGCACCGATCGCGTGGAGTGTGGGCGCCTCCAGAGTTCTCTCTGGATCGATCCAAGCCGATCTCTTGCCGACTCGATCGAGGCGTTGATAGCAATCACCTCTGCCTGGATCTGCGGGGGTGGGAGGTAGATCTCTGTCTCTGCAAGAGTGCTGGCGAAATGTTGAATTGTTCCGGATCTTCTCATCATAAGCTCGCGGATGGCCCGGCCAAGTGCTGTCTGGAAGAAGTGTATCAGGTATTCAGGCTCGACTGTTCCGGTGCGGAGCAGGATGCATGCGGCATCTGAAGGGGGGACGCTCAGATCTTCATGCGAGATAACCGGAGGTGCAGCCGGTGAATAAGGCAGGTAGATCCTCCTACCGGCATCCTGTAGTGTTCCGCAGGCACCAGTTGAAATCGACCTTGTGATACCCGAGAATGGAACACGGGGTGCTCCATGCTCTTCTGCCAGTTTGCTGATACGCTCTTCAAGGAGTATCTCATGCAGGCTTCTGTACCCGGTTCTTCTGATGAAAAATCCTAGCTCAGGTCTTTTTCCATTCTTCTGATTTTGAAGATTCTGAAGGAGGATCCTGTGTCGTTCAACATCAGGGTTGAGTTCTCCTGCCATGATCATCTCTCTCTCCCCCCTCCGGATGATGATGAGCAGCTCTTCTTCCTTCTCTGCCTTTAGCGAGGAATCCAATCTCAGGGTAAGTGCCGCCTCGCAGAAAAATCCCGATTCTGAGAGCTTTTGGATTATCCTGCTCTCCCGAAAGAACTCCGTGTGAACAAGAGCAATAAGAGCCCCGCTATCTGAGATACGGCGTGCTGAGGTGAAGAGCAGATCAAAAACTGAGGCAGGTTTCCGGGGGAAGAGCAGAACAAGATCGAATACACGGGTCCAACCATTAAGAATTAAAATGGGATCCCCCCAGATGACTTCTATTCCATCCGCTGATCCGGCTGCCGGGGTATCGGTCATTGCGACTGCTTCAGTTGCCCCGATTCCTTCTTTTACTCTGGAAAGCAGCTCGATATTATCTGGGTATAGGGAGAGGATTGAATGGTAATTTTTTCCGGATGCATATGAGGTGATGAATGTGGTGATCCATTCAGGGGTGTCCATTGGTATCATATTCTGCCTGTCACCTCATCAAACCCTGCTGAAGAGAATACTTATCTTCTGATACTGCTCATCTGCCAGTATGAATCGCTTCCATATTATTGGATTATTTATTCTCATTGCCTTCTCTGTATCTGCCGGATGTACCGGCATTCTCCCGGTGCAGAATGATCCTGGTGAACAGATCCCGGCAACCTCGTATCCCACTGCGTATGAGCCTCAACAGGGTGACCCTGCTTCGCCGGAGCCGGGATATGCTCAGTCGAATTCTCCTTCTGCTGGTGGACTCAGTTCCATTGTCCGAATGAACGTATGGGCTGAGACACTGGATTGTGATGGCTTCCATAACATGGATGGGCTGGTTGTCAAGTACTGTTTTTTAGATTCCATGAACCGCCCTGTCAGTTTTGATGGGACATCCATATCCATGCAGGTTACCGTATACACTCCGGAAACTAACCGTCAGAATCAACAGATATCTCCAAAAATGCTCTACCGGGGATATGCCACAATTACCCGTTCAATTCCTGAAGGGAATTATCCTCTCCGTGGAATATGGATTCCCTATAGTGAACTCTCCCTTGCCGATTCCGATCGTGGCATCGGAAGAATCCATGTCAGGGCAAATCTGCCAACCGGAGTTGTTCTTGAGGCAGAAGAGAAGTATATCTGGCCTGCGGTCAGATAACCTCTCACTCTTTCATTATGAAGAACCCGATCACGGAGAGGAATAAGCCGATAAGGACGGCGATGATCCCAAGCGATCCTTTCAGCACCACGATCACCTCGGGGATGTACAGGTAAATCCCATATCCTCCGAGAAGAATAAGTACAATTCCTGCGATAAGGCTTCCAAGCCCTGCTTTATCGACCATATGTATCATATTTTCGTTCTTTTTGTAGCATATAAACATTGTTCAGATACTCCATGTGCCGTGTCAACATCTGACAAAGTCTAATGCGTCATACCGCAAACAAGACTTCATACAGGGATAGCAATGTTCTGGAATAAAGAGATGGAAACCCTTCGTGGAAGAGACCTCGAAGAACTCCAGTTAAAAAGGTTGAAATGGACGATTTCGCAGGCTGAAAAAGTTCCCTTCTTTAAAAACAAACTCCGCGCGGAGGGTCTGTCTGCTGATTCAATCCATACTCCCGATGATGTCAGGAAACTGCCCTTTACCTATAAAACCGATCTTCGTGAGGGCTATCCGTTTGGGTTCTTTGCTGTTCCAAGGCGGGATATTGTCCGGATTCATACGACATCCGGCACAACCGGCAAACCGACTGTTGTCGGATATACGCGCCATGATCTGGCGGCATGGGCAGATCTGATCGCCCGGAACCTGACGATGGTGGGCTTAACACCTGAGGATACCTTTCAGAATGCAGTAAATTACGGTCTCTTCACAGGCGGACTTGGCTTCCATTATGGCGCGGAACTGATGGGAATGATGGTGATTCCAAGCGCCACCGGAAACACAAAACGCCAGATCGAGATGATCAACGACTTTGGAGTTACATCAATCCATTGCACACCCGGATATGCTCTCCATATCACCGAAGTGATTGAGCAGATGGGCACTTCACTTCCCACGCTCAGGATCGGGGTCTTTGGGGCAGAGGCGTGGTCTGAGACGATGCGGCAGGAGCTTGAGTCACGCCTCTCGATTAATGCCTATGACAGTTACGGGATGAGCGAGATGTTTGGACCCGGTGTTGCCTTCGAGTGCCCGGAACAGAATGGCCTTCATATATGGGAGGACTGTTTCCTCTCCGAGATCATTAATCCAAAGACCGGGGAGACCCTTGGACCCGGTGAGAAGGGTGAGCTTGTGATCACCTCCCTCTCAAAGGAGGCGATGCCGCTCCTCAGGTACAGGACCGGCGATATCACCATGATCCTTGAGGATGACTGCCCCTGCGGACGGGGACGGCGTATCGCACGTATTATGGGGAGGAGCGACGATATGCTGGTGATACGCGGAATCAATGTCTTCCCCTCCCAGATCGAGCATGTGCTCCTTGGAATCCCCGAGGTGGGTGATCAGTATATGGTATATGTTGACCGGAAAAACCATCTTGATGAGATGACAATCGATGTTGAGATGAACCGCCAGGCGTTCTCGGGTGAACTGGATGGTCTCGTCGGCCTCCAGATGATGATCTCACGGAAGCTGCATGATGCACTCTCTCTCAGAACCACTGTCCGGCTTGTGGAACCCGGATCGCTGCCGCGGTTTGAAGGAAAAGCCAAACGTGTTGTGGATCGGAGGGGTGATCTCTGATGCATTCCTGGGATCCGCGGATCGAGGAGATGCCAAAAGCAGAACTCGAAAAAGTCCAGTACCGGTTCCTGAAGACCCTCGTATACCGGTTGTACAGCTTCTCGGATTTCTATCATGCCCGGATGAAGCAGGCAAACGTTCATCCCGATGATATCAAAACACTTGCGGATATCCGGCTTCTCCCCTTCATGTACAAAAGTGACCTCCGGGACAATTACCCGGACAAGCTCTTCTGTGCTCCACAAAACGAACTTGTCCGGTACCATGTATCATCGGGAACAACCGGCAAACCGACGGTTGTCGGATATACCCAGAAAGATCTTGACCTCTGGACGACATCCCTTGCACGTGGACTCACCTCCTGCGGGATTGGGAAAGGGGATGTGATCCAGGTCTCCTATGGGTATGGACTCTTCACCGGGGGGCTTGGCCTGCACTATGGTGCCGAGCGGATCGGGGCAACGGTTCTTCCAACCAGTGTCGGGAACACCGAGCGGCAGATCGAACTGATGCAGGACCTAAAGGCGACCGCCATCGCCTGCACGCCATCGTACCTGATCCATATCGGCGATGCGGCCGAGCGGATGGGGGTATCGATCCAGAAGGATACCCAGCTCAGGTCAGCTATCATCGGTGCAGAACCCTGGTCAGAGACGATGCGAAACCGGATCTACGAGACGATGGGTGTCCGCGCCTATGATATCTACGGCACAAGCGAGATATCGGGCCCGATGTTCTCAGAATGTTCTGAACAGAAGGGAATTCATATCTGGGGTGATATAGCAATCCCCGAGATCATCGATCCGGAGACTGGCGAGCCGCTCCCGCCCGGTGAACATGGCGAGCTCGTCATGACCGTCCTCCAGAAAGAGGCACTTCCGATGATCCGGTACCGTATTGGGGATCTGACACAGATTCTGGATGAACCCTGCCCCTGTGGCAGGACACATCCCCGTATTAAGCGGATCTCCGGGCGGGTTGATGATATGCTGATCATCCGGGGCATCAATGTCTTCCCCTCAGCCGTTGAGCATGCGATCTTAAGCATACCGGAGTTATCAGGCCATTTCATGATCGAGGTCGATCGGAAGGGATCACTCGATGATATGCTTGTCCGTGTCGAGATGGCACCGGAGGCATTATCTGATAAGATCAATGATCTCATCAACATCAAACGAAAGGTTGAGCATACCTTGAAAAACGCCCTGAATGTGGCGGTACAGGTCGATCTCTCTGAACCGGGATCATTACCCCGGTTTGAGGGGAAAGCAAAACGTGTCATCGACAGG
This sequence comes from Methanocalculus pumilus, assembly GCF_055382585.1. Taxonomy (NCBI): domain Archaea; kingdom Methanobacteriati; phylum Methanobacteriota; class Methanomicrobia; order Methanomicrobiales; family Methanocalculaceae; genus Methanocalculus; species Methanocalculus pumilus. The sequence goes on from NZ_AP042393.1 coordinate 574,616, forward strand.
AGGGTATTCTGATGCAGGGAGACTATATCATCAAACAGATCTCCATCTTTTCGGAGAACAAACCCGGGCGGCTCGCGGCTATCGCAGAGGCGCTCGAGAAGAGTAATGTGAATATTTATGCCTTTTCAATTGCAGAGGCAAACAGTTTCGGGGTTGTCCGTGCACTCGTTGACAAACCCGATGATGCCCGATCTGTCCTTGAAAAACTCGGGTTTGCCGTCCAGTTCACCGATGTGATTGCTGTTCGAATGAAGGATGAGCCTGGAGGTCTCCATGCGGTGGCACAGATCCTCGGTGATGCCGGGATTAATATCGAGTATGCGTATGCTTATTCCGGCAGAGAAGCCGCGGTGCTGATTCTGAGGGTGAGCCAGGCCGGTGAGGCAATCTCAAAGATTCAGGCAGCAGGCGGCTCCCTCCTGAGAGAGAGCGATCTTGGGTAGTCCTATTCCTCCTCTTCTTTTGTGAACATATGGACGCGGCCTGCGACTTTGTCGAGATTGATGACAAAGGCGATCCCGTTGCCCGGTTTATCAAGTTCCGCTGCCGATACGATCGCCTCAAGGATCGTATCGGTCTGCTCGGGACTGACGATTGTCAGGATAATCTCCTTTTCAGGTTCAATCCTGATCCCAAGCAGTGTCTGCATCTCATGAATGCCGGTTCCACGACCGGGAATAATGGTGCCGCCTGATGCACCTGCTCTTCTGGATGCCTCGATCACCTGTCGTGACCAGCCTTTTTTAACAATTGTTACAATGAGTTCTTTATAGCCTTCACAGATCATGATGAATTCACCTTTTTGATTCTGAAGTAGATCCCAAGTACTAGAATGGAGAGGATTGGGGCAAGGGCGATTAACGCGATCAGTCCGAAACCGTCGATGATCGGATCCCGCCCTTCAATTCCTGCTGCAACACCAACAGCAAGTGCCATTAGGAAAGTGACTGCCATTGGTCCTGTTGCAACACCGCCTGAGTCAAAGGCGATTGCAACAAAGTCCCGATCCGAGAGCCAGAGGAGGATGATGGCAATTGCATATCCGATAATTATGAGGGGAAGAAACGAAAACCCGATGACGATCCGCGCCATCCCGAGTGCAACGGCGATCCCAACACCGATGGAGAGGGTATAGAGGATCAGTGTTCCCCTGATAAAACCGCTTGAGGATTGTTCAACCTGGGTACTGAGGATTCGGACTGCAGGCTCAGCATAGGTTGCCAGCATTCCGAGAATGAATCCAAACGGGATGAGAATCCATGCTTTCCCAATAGCGCTGAAGAATGATCCGATCGCATCTCCTGCCGGGATGAATGCGATATGGACGCCCTGGAGGAAGAGGATCATCCCGATGAGGGTGAAGAAGATCCCTTTAAAGAGGTTGATCACATGCCCCATCGGGAGTTTCAGGTACGTCACCTGAAATAGGATGAAGAAGATTGAGAGTGGGATGAGTGCAATGACTGCATCCTGGATGACTTCCGCAATACCGTTGAATATGACGAGTTCGGCTATCATACCAGAATCCCAAGGAGCATAATGCCGATGATCGGGCCGATTGACGCAAGTCCGATTAAACCGAATCCGTCTGTCAGTGCTGATCTACCGGCAAGAACAGAGCTCAGGCCGATTCCAAGAGCGAGGATGAAGGGGACTGTGAGCGGTCCCGTCGTCACCCCCCCTGCATCAAAGGCGATCTGCAGGTAATCTGCCGGAGTAACTAATGCCAGAAGGATCACAAGCAGGTACCCGCCGGTAAAGAGCCAGGTAATGGGAACACCAACGACGATCCTGAGCATCGCAAGTGCGACGAAGATCCCAACACCTGCTGCAATTGAGAGGATCATCGGATCGCGTGCGATTCCACCATTTGAGACCATCTCGACCATATTCGTCAGCACACGCACATCCGGCTCTGCGACTGTTGCAAGGAACCCGATTAAAAAGGCAACAAAGATTACAAGGTAGATTGATCCGTGTTTTGGAAGGTCAGATCCGATCGCCTCACCCATCGGAAGAAGACCGTTATTCACCCCAATCAGGAAGAGAGTAATGCCGGCAGTGAGCATGATGACTCCCAGGCAATAGTTGACCAGATCTGAAACTGGTGAACTGGTGAGAACTGCAAGGACGATCAATACGATGAGGGCAATGGGTGCCACTGCCTGAATGACCTCTTTTAATGTTTCACGCCCTTCACTCAACATTCCTGTTCCATCCTGCCCGTTCCTTCATGAGCCATACTGAAACCGGATGCCAGCCATCGCATGTATCGGAAAAAAACCTGTATCCGGGTATGGATGTATATTCACTCTGAAATCGTAAAAAACAGGTGGTTGTCAGGTATTGTAGGCAGATGTTTACTGCTTCTCCCACCTGAGCAGATCCATCACAACCGAGAGGGTTGATCCCCTCCGTATCTCTTCGCGGAGCCGCTCTTCGGTTTTAAAGACCTCAACTGCGCGGCGGCTGATCTCATAGGCATGCTCCTTTGGAATGACGACGACACCGCTTGCATCCCCAATGATCCAGTCCCCCGGACGAACCGCCTGTCCACAGCACCGGATCTCAGGATTGATCTCACCAAACCCTTTCGGCTCACCGGCATTTGGGACTGCTGCTGTTGCATAGATGGGAATTGTCATTTCGAGGATATCGTCAAGGTCGCGGACCGCCCCGTCGATGATAACGCCAGCAACACCCTTATTCTGGCATGAGAGTGTTGCCAGTTCTCCCCAGGGGGCGATGGTTCTGTCCCGGCTGTTATTGATCACGATCACATCCCCCGGTTGTGCATGGTCAATTGCCTCAACAGGCTTTGCCCAGTCTCCGGCAAAGGTCTGGACGGTGACTGCCCGGCCGATCATCTTCCCCTCTCCCGCATACCGTATGAGTCCGCTCATTGCGCCTTTTCGGTGCATTGCATCTGAGACATTTGAGGATGAGACAAGCGTCAGCATCCGCCGGATCTCCTCATTCCGATCGACCTTCCGGAACGTGGCCTTCACCGGCGTATCGATTGCAGATCGGATCTCCCTGGTCGATCTGGTTACATCGGCTGATCTGATGATTGCACCGCCGATGATGACAATCGCCGCCCCATGTGCAACTGCCTGCGCTGCCCGCGCCGCATCAAGCCCTCCGGCAGCGGCAATCGGGATGGAGACTGCTCCGGTGAGTTGCTCAAGTAAGTCGAGAGAATCTTTCCCGATCATCTGCTGATCGATCCCGACATGGGCATTGATGATATGCACACCCATCTCCTCGAGCTCACGGGCGCGGGCTACGGGATCTGCGACATTCATCATATCCCCCATCAGCCGCACCCCATAGAGATCTGCTGCCTTCACCGCCTCCCTGATGACCGCATCATCGGATTCGGCCAGGATGCAGATGACTTTTGCGCCCGCTTTTGCTGCCATCTCAACTTCAAGCGCCCCGGTATCGCTGATCTTCATATCGGCAATGATGGTGGTATCGGGATGGTGTTTTTGTATCTCCGAAACAGCGCTCATCCCCTCGCTCTTGATGAGCGGTGTTCCGATCTCGATCCAATCGGCTCCACCGGCAATTGCTTCGTCAGCAATCGCATAGGCGCGGCTGAGATCGAGGATATCAAGTGCAACCTGAAGAATCGAGGATTTCATACTTTACAATTGTGGTCTTCATCCGGCTTAAAAGCTGTTTAAAAGAGAGAGGGCCGGATCAGATCACTCGGATCCATACCGGTCTGTGAAGGTGATATCAGAGAGGTTCTTCTTCTTTGCGAGGACAAACCCTTCAGTCTCTGCTTCACCTGCGGCAATCAGCGAGATGAGCTTGTAATTGTCCGGAACACCGAGGAGTTTTCTGATCGGCTCTGCATACTCTTTCCCTTCCCCTGCAACCCAGCAGGATCCGATACCATATCCAGTCAGGGCAATGAGGATGTTTTCTGTTGCAGCACAGCAGTCTTCAACCACATACTGCTGGTCGCGCTCGCCAAAGACGGCAAAGCAGACGGGTGCCTCGGCGATAAACTTACCGTTGGTGGCGAGGTTTGCAATCTCCTCCCTGAGCGCCTTGTCCTTGATTGTTCCAAAGAGCCAAGGCTGGATATTCTTTGCAGATGGAGCAGATTTTGCACATTCAAGGACTTTCCTGATGATCTCGTCCGGAATAGGAGTGTCCTTGAAGTGCCTGATGCTGTGCCGTGCCTGAATGATGGTGACGCCGAAATTGGCGATGTTTTTATTCTGGATCATAGTAGATCAGAGTGCTTTTCTCAGGGTTATTTGTTACGCAGGTGGAGGCGGGTGATCAATGCAAGTGCACCGAGGGATGTTGCCAGGGCAAGAGGTGCTGCGGTTGGTTCAGGAATGGGTGTAGCAGTAGACTCCTGTGTTGCAACGGGCGTTGGAGCGGGTGTTGGTGTTGCCACAGTGGGAAACGGTGTTGCAAGAGTTGTGGGTTTGGGTGTTGGGATTGGTGTCTGCGTGGAGGCAGGTGTCGTGGTTGTAGTCTTTGATAGTGAAACCGTCTCACTGAGGGGAGTTATTGTTTTTCCGACGACATTGTAGTTGTCTTTCATGTTATTGGCATTGCAGAAGGCATAAAAATCATAAACGCCGCGTGAGTATCCTGCATCCGGATACCAGACCGGTCCGGTCATGTAGGGATTTCTATCAACTGCAAAAAGGAGGGGTGTTGCAACACCTGCACGGTTTGTTAAGGTAGAATATTCTATGCCATCTTTTTGGTTGACACGCACCTCTATTGGTGCTCCGGCAACCCCGGGGCGTACTGCCATTGCATGCAGATTTGTCTCAATACGGAACTGAAGTTCAAAATCCATCGGCACCCAGAGCCCTGTCCTGTCTATCTGCCCATAGTCAACATCATAAACCCTTATCCCAAGGTTTGGATCGGCTACAATAATTGCCGGACTGTTGGTTCCCATATTGTACCATGTTCCGGTTTTCCCCTGGAATGTCTGAGGTGCTACATAGAATGAAGTAGCATCACTTACCTGAATGGTTATGGTAGGGCTGCCTGTGGTGGGTGATCCCCCTGCTGCAAACCACCCGAGGGTATCCCCATCTGCAACACCGCATGCAGTAATGTCGAGCCCCTCTTCACCAATAAATACCGTACCGCCAGCTGGGATGTCAGATATGGCGGCATGTGCCGGGGTGATGAAGAAGAGGGCCAGAATGAAGATACACCCAAAATGGATGATCCTTCTCAGTATTTCTCTCTGTATCATATCCGATCAATGGAGGCTTCAGACTCTTGATAGTTTCTAAGGTGGGGGTATCGGGTCTCTTTAGAAAAGGCCCAAAATGGTCGACCATATATTCGAGAAACCTTCGGTGATCAAAACCGTCGGATCGATCCCAAGCAGCGGGAAGATGAAGATGAAATAGAGGAATGTCCCAAGCGTGCTCCCGACATTTGCGAGTGCTGCGACAAGCACAACCCGGAAGAGGGGTATCCCGCTCATCTCGGAGATGCTCTCAGCGGAACTGATGGCTTTAAAGTCGGATACTGCGGGTTTCCTGATCTTTGCCTCGACAATTGCGGCAAACCATCCGGCAGCAAGCAGCGGATTGAGGGAGGTGAGCCATGCAGCTGAGAAGGCGACTATGGCAGAGATGGGGTGTCCCCGTGCAAGGAGGGTTCCAAGTGCTGCCAGTGTCCCGTTGATGATAACCCACCAGGCAAATGCGGTGATCAGAACATCGGTTCCGACACCTGAGAAGAGGATTGCAGTGATGAGGGAGAGGAAGAGGATGAGCACACCAACCCCGATGATCTTTCCCCAGGGACGGCGGCGGATCTCAGCGGTGAGTGACTGTAGTGAGGGAAGGGTTTCCGGATTGCTCAGGTATCTGGTAACGCCCGCAAGATGCCCTGCGCCGATTACTGCCAGGACACGCTCCTCACCCTTTAGGAGTGGAATGAGGCTCTGGGCGAGATAGGCATCCCGCTCGTCAATGAGGGCTTTTGCTCCATTTGGAGAGAACCTCCGGAACTCTTCAAGCGCAAGGGTGACAATATCCTGATCAGTCAATGAATCAATATCCAGCTCTTCGCCGGAAACTCCCGTGACAGAGATGGCGAGGGCATAGATCATCCTGAACTTTTCCCTGATTGTCATCCCGCTCCAGAACCGGGAGAGGGTGATCCTGATATCCCGATCGATGAGGGCGACCCTGATCTGCTTCTCCTCGGCAAGGCGGATCGCCTCTTTCATCTCGGCACCCGGTTCGATGCCGACGTTCATACCGATCTTTCTCTGGACATAGGCGAGCACCCACTGGATGAGCATCTGGGTCATGTTACCGGATTGAAGGATATCGGATATCTTTGTTTCCTGAACCTCATTCTCCTGCTGTTTTAATGCTGCATAGCGTGGCGCATCCAGCTCCACAGCAATGATGTCGGGTTCGAACTCAGCGATGGCTGCAGTTACCTCATCGATACTCTTCTGCGAAACATGCGCAGTTCCAACAATCCTCAACTCACCCATGAATACTCCACATTCCTCTGCTGTCAAAGACAACATTTTTTCCTACAGGGATTGTATGAGAGGAGAAGATCTTCAGAACGGCGTTCTCCTCCTCATCTTCTGCTTCCTGCCTCTTCAGGAGGCATGAAGCGAGTGCGTCTGCCTCTTCCGGAGTAATCTCCTCCCCGATCCCGGGACATTCGGAGATTGTTATCGTATCGCCGTCAAGTGCAAACGGGTATGTCCGGCAGATCCATGGTCGTGCAGAATAGATAGAGCATCGCCCATCTTCATCCAGAAAGATGCATCTTCCGTCCTCATTCTTCAGGCACCACTCGAAGGTAAACCATCCCCCTTCAACTGACTCGATGTATTCGGGATATGGCACAACAATCCCGTCCCTCTCCAGTCCGGTAGCTTCAATGATCCAGTCAATCTCGGGAGGCGAGACGATCACCCTGCTCGTTTGCTCATCACCCCGGCAGCATGCCCCGCATTGCAGGCACTGAAAGCCGTTTGTCCTGATCTTGTGGCTGATAGCTTCTATTCTGTGCATATCCTGTTGAAATTCTTGTAGATCAGAGATCCATTCTCAGTATGGCTCACTTCCGGATGCCATTGCAGGCTAAAGATCCGTTTTTCAGTGCTTCCCATCGCCTCGACTTTGCAGATCGATGAGGTGGCAAGGATCTCAAAATCTTCCGGTGCCCGCTTCACCTCATCGGCATGGGATGCCCAGACATGAATGGTGTCGGGGTATCCTTTGAGTATGCTGCTATGGTTTTGGATCGTCACATCAAGGCCACCATATCCTCCGCTCTCTCCAGGTCCGATCTCGCCACCGAGTGACTGCGCGATCAGCTGGTGGCCGAGGCAGATGCCAAGAACCGGCAGATCGAGTTCAAGATAGTCGGGACAGCGCCCAATCCGGTCGATGCTTGGTCCCCCTCCGAGAATGATCCCCCGGCACCCTTCCTCAACTTCAGACGGTAAAGTCGTATTTGGGATCATCTTCACCTCAATATCGAGGTCGCGGAGCATCCTGTGGATGAGGTGATTGAACTGCCCGTAATTATTGATGACAAAGAGGGGTTGCATATTCTGCTTAGTATTGGCTCTTACCCCTCTTATCTCTTCAGGAATATGCGGATATTGTCTGGAGAATCGCCTCCCTGATCCTGGATGGTGAATGGCCAAGTGTTGCGGCAAGGAACATCGCGCCGCCTGCCCCCATTCCTTCCTTCACCTCCCCGATACAGTATCTGGCAAGTCCGCTATGGCCGAGTTCTCCAAAATCCGGATCGACATAGATTGGAGTAACGCCGATTGCGTCTGCTGTCTCGGGGAAGTTTGCCGATGGATCGTCGCGGACATAGACTGTTGTGACAACACGGGGAATGTGCAGACCAAGCCCTTTGGCAACAGCAGCAACAGAAAGCATCTGTGTGCCCCCGGCAAGAACCACATCACCTGAGAACCCTTTGATCATGCCGCAGGCAACCGGCATCATCGGATCTCCTGTTGCCGAGACGATATCAAGCGGCTCTGTTATCCCCTCGTCTCTCAGTCGTCTGGTGATCAATTCAGCAATCTCCTCCTTCTGTGAATGCGGATTTTGAATCATGCTGCTTGAGACCCGGGCAGGGAATCCAAGGGCGCGGAGGACACAGAGTGCTGTGGTGGTTCCCCCCGGGACACATTCCCCTATCACCAGCATATCCGAGAGGTTTGAGAGGAGGGATCCAAGCTGCTCCCCTTTGAGATATAGTGACTCTGCATCCGGGACAGCCGCCCCTTTGCGCGGATCTCCTCCGCCTCTTCCATAGAAATCAAACGTGGGAATTGTCGGGGGATGTGCGAGCCCGGCATTAATGAAGAAAGGGGTGAGCCCTGTCAGCTGCATCATCGCGCGGGTGATTGTGGCAGGTGTCGGGCAGCCGGTCGGGGTATCGGGGCGGATCGGCATACTGGTGATCCTGCCATTTACGATCAGTTCAGAATCGAGAATCGGGGTGAAGAGGGTCTTCTCGGGTGAGGGTCCTGCACCGGAGATACCGGGAACTGTTGAGAGCATGGTATTTGCAAGTATCGGGGCAAAGACCGGTCTTTCTGGTGAATAGCTGATATCCTCTGAAAGAAACGCCATATACGTTAAGTATGGTATGCTTCAAAGATAATGATCGCTATGTTTGAGATCGAAGAACGCCTGGGTCGCGCAGGTGTTTTGATGGATGCGATACTGGATGCCGCAATGGAGCTGTATGTCCCCCATGGGCTCTCCCCAGAAGACGGACGTTTGCAGCTTGAACAGAATATAAGGCGCGCATTTGCAGATCCGAATGTCTCTGCACTGCTGCTCTCTGCGATCCTGCTTGAGGATGAGCTGTATGCGAAGAGAAAAGACTCTGAGATTGCTGACGATCCGGTATTTCTCCTGGCTGATGAGATCATTGGAATGGCGATAGCAGAGGTGATTGCAGGTACCTATGCCCGGTTTGAGTTCACCCGGTATGATCAGAAAAAACCGGGGATTCTCTCGACACTGGGTCCCTTCCTCGATGATGCCGTTGCGGGACTTATCGCCGGATGCACCTCAAAACTCTATAGTGATAGTCAATGAGCCTCATCGAGGGGATCCGGGCACTGCTCCAGTTTACGACGATCCTCCCTATCGGGAGATCGGCTGATTTTGATGCATTTGCCACCCGTTCATATCTCTACCCGGTTGCCGGGTACCTGATCGGCGGGCTGGCGGCGATCCCCCTGTTCTTCATCCCTTATCCCCTTGCAGCAGCGGCTGTCGCCCTCGGGCTCCTGCTTCTTCTCTCGGGCTGTAACCACTTTGATGGTCTCCTTGATCTCGGTGATGGCCTGATGGCTCATGGGAGCAGGGAAATACGAATCCGCGCCCTTACTGATCGGCAGGTTGGGGCGGGTGGGGTTGCCCTTGGCCTCTCCATCACGCTCATCTCGTTTGGCGCACTTGCATCACTTGCAATCATACCGATTGCGGTGCTGATAGCGGAGGTTGCAGCAAAAGCGTCGATGGCATCACTAACCTGCATTGGGCGGCCGTTTCGGGAGGGTATCCACAGCTATCTCTTCTGGCGCAGCCGCCCATGGTTTGTAGCAGTTGCATGGCTGCTGACCCTTCCGCTCTTCCTGCTCCCCATCCCTCCAATCGCAGTGGTCTCAGCACTATTTGGTGCATCGGCTACCACATTGTTTCTGCTCTTTTCCGGAGAGCAGTTGTTTGGCGGGATCAATGGTGATCTCGTCGGGTCAGCAAATGAGATCGTCCGCGCTGTGGTTCTCCTCTCACTGCTGATAGCGCTGTAAATGATCCCGGGCTGGTTTACCGTACCCAGAACGGATGAAACCCTTCTCCCTTTTCATCATTACATTCTATTGCATTGGCCGATGGATTGGCGACAATGGTGTTGAACATGGTCTGGGCAGTCAGAAGTTCAAATGCATTCCCCGATCCGCGCCCCTGCTTTTTGAACTCCTGCGCATAGGGGTTGGGGACGAGCCGCTTTCCATCCATAATGCCTGCACAGTGGATGCAATGAACACATCTGGTATGGATCGATACTTCTTCAGTCGCGCACTCGACTGTGATACGGTCATTTTTGCCTCGAATGAACGGTAATGTCTTCATCAGGTGAGGATAGGTGTGGATAGTTCATCATTGTATCGCTTCTTTTGGGAATTAACCCAAATTAAGAGAAATATTTTATATAGTTCTCTTTCCAATCTAGTATACTCGCATTGGACTGAATGTACGCATGATTGTCCTTGAATGAGTGGAGGATTGAGAATGGCAGCAGAAAAGCCACACATGAATTTAGCCGTTATCGGCCACATTGACCACGGGAAGTCAACCACTGTCGGTCGCCTTCTCTATGAGACCGGCAGTGTGCCCCAGCATGTTATTGATGGATACAAGAAAGAAGCAGAGTCAAAGGGCAAGGGTTCCTTTGAGTTTGCATGGGTTATGGATAACCTCAAAGAGGAGCGTGAGCGTGGTATCACGATCGATATCGCCCACAAGAGGTTCGACACTGCAAAGTTCTACTTTACCGTCGTCGACTGTCCTGGCCACCGTGATTTCGTCAAAAACATGATCACCGGTGCATCACAGGCAGATGCCGCAGTACTTGTTGTTGCAGCGCCTGACGGCCCGATGGAGCAGACAAAGGAGCACGTCTTCCTTGCACGGACACTTGGTATCAACCAGCTGATCATTGCTGTCAATAAGATGGATGTAGTGAAATATGATCAGAAGCGGTTTGATGAGGTAAAATCACAGCTCTTTGATCTCATCAAGATCGTTGGATTCAAACCCGATGATACCATTGTCATCCCAATGAGTTCATTCACCGGCGTGAATGTCTCCAAGAAGTCCCCGGAGACCCCATGGTATACCGGCCCGACACTTCTTGAAGCACTCGACACCCTGAAAGAACCCGAGAAGCCAACCGACAAGCCGCTCCGTCTCCCGATTCAGGATGTCTATACCATCTCCGGTATCGGAACCGTTCCAGTCGGCCGTATCGAGACCGGTATCCTGAAGAAGGGAATGAAGGTCTCGTTCATGCCCGCTAACAAGGAAGGCGAGGTTAAATCCATCGAGATGCACCACGAAGAGCACGCACAGGCTCTCCCCGGTGATAATGTCGGTTTCAACGTCCGTGGTATCGCAAAGAACGATATCCGCCGTGGCGATGTCTGTGGTCCGGTTGATGCACCCCCGACAGTGGCAGAGGAATTCACTGCACAGGTTGTTGTTCTTCAGCACCCAAGTGTCCTCTCTGTTGGATACACTCCGGTCTTCCACTGCCACACCGCACAGGTTGCATGCACCTTCCTTGAGCTTCAGAAGAAGCTCGACCCAAGAAGCGGTCAGGTCAAGGAAGAGAACCCTGCTTTCCTCAAAGCTGGCGATGCTGCAATTGTAAAGATCGTCCCCACCCGCCCACTCGTCATTGAGAAGGCAAAGGAGCTTCCGCAGCTCGGCAGGTTCGCTGTCCGTGATATGGGATCCACCATTGCTGCAGGTATTGTTCTCGATATCAAACCAAAGCAGATGAGATAATTCTCATCTTTTTTTACGGTGACTCCCTATGCAAAAAGCCAGAATACGCCTTACCGGGACCGATTATAACAAACTCGAGTCGGTCTGCTCCCGGATTCGTGAGATCGCCGAACGAACCGGTGTCAATCTTGCAGGTCCGATATCGCTTCCAACGAAGCGCCTCGTTGTTCCTATCCGGAAGAGCCCTGATGGAGAAGGAACAGCAACCTGGGATCGCTGGCAGATGCGTGTTCACAAACGCCTCATCGATATCGATGCAGACGAGCGTGCACTCCGCCAGCTGATGCGAATTCAGGTACCCAAGGACATCGGCATTGAGATTGTCCTTGAGGGCTGATCATCGTGAGATAGCGGCATGAAAGCCGCATCAGATACCCAATTTTATCATCGGCTCCTCCAACCGGAGTCGCTCTTCATTTGTATTCTTCTGGCAACCCTGATCCTGCGGTTTGCATTTCTGGATCTGAAGTTATATCACCATGACGAGGCGGTACATGCCTGGTTTGCATACCAACTGCTGACAAAAGGCACCTATATCTATGATCCAGTCTTCCATGGACCCTTCCTCTTTTATGTAACCGCAGGTCTTTTTTCGATCTTTGGGGATTTTGATCTTGTCGGCCGGCTCTTCCCGGCACTCCTTGGAACCCTGCTTGTTGCACTTGTCTATCCCCTTTATAGAATGGGATATCTTGATGGGAAGCAGATGCTTGTTGCGGCATTATTCCTGGCACTCTCTCCGAGCATGGTTTATTTTTCGAGATTCCTCCGAAATGATATCTTCATCGCGTTCTTCTCGCTTCTGCTGGTTGTTGCCGCCCTTGCGTACTTCAACTCAGGGAAGCTCAGGTTTGCCCTTGTTGCAGGGCTTGCAGCAGCCCTTGGGATGTCAAGCAAGGAGAATATGCCGATCGTCCTTGTCATCTTTGGAATATATCTCCTCTATTGCCTATGGACACGGCGTCTTGTCTTCCCCCGGACGTGGAAGAGGGATATCCTGCTTTCAGCAGCTCTTGCAGGGGGCATTATTGCCCTCTTCTACTCGTCGTTTGGAGCACACCCGGAGATTGTCCTGCAAGCCGGCCAGATGGCAATCTCCCACTGGACCGGGATGCATGAGGTTCAGCGGCTTGGTGGACCATGGTTCTTCTACCTGATACTCTTCGTCCTCTATGAGGTGCCGATCATCCTGCTTGCAGGCATGGGTCTCTTTGGATTTATCGCCGCAAACACGACGTCCCTGAAACTGCATTCAAATGATCCGGAACGCAACTCAGGAACCGGGGATAAGTCATCGGCATCTCCCTTCTCCTCAACTGTGATTGAACGTATATCATCGTCCCTCAGGCGGCCTGATCCCGGTGTCGCTTATGATCCAAAGACAGAGTTCATCAGGTTCTCTATCTGGTGGATGATTGCATCTCTTGCCGTCTATGCCTATATCGGTGAGAAAGTCCCCTGGCTCATCCTGCACCAGCTGCTCCCGATGGTCTTTGTTGCTACTTTCAGGCTTGACCGCCTGAAGATGGTTATTGTGGCAGTGGGTGCCGTCTTCCTCCTCGGAATGACGCTTCATGTGGCATTCACTCCCGGTGATATCGCCGAGCCGATTGTACAGGTGCAGAACTCTGAAGATCTCCGTCTTGTTATGCAATGGATGGATGAATCGGATCGGATTGCTGTTGCCACAGATACCATATGGCCGCTCAACTGGTATTATCGCGATGCGGATCGCTGGTCAAAGATCACGTATTTTGGAGGGAAGTCCAACAAGGGCTCCCTCATGGCAGGAAACTTTGACCTGATCATCACTCATGACCAGGATAGTTATGATGACATCCCTGGATTTGAGAAGACGACCCTCAAACACAGCTACTGGGTAACCTATTATGAGGTGAAGGGAGATCTTATCCGGTATTATTTCACCCGTCATGTTGAAGTGGGGAGTAAGCGCTATGATATATTCAGATCTGCTGCTTCTGTCTGATGGGTTTTCTCATCCGGAATGTTGTTGATTGCTTCCCCTCCTCTCTCTCTCTCTCTCTCTTCTTACCTTCATTTTGGTCGAAACAACCTCAGGAGAACAAGAAAACTTCACTATTTTCTCACTGGATATATCGTCCGTATGTGCAGAAATTCCATCCAATGATACCAGTTCTTGAGAATCCGGAGAGGTATAACAATACTGGAATAGTCAGTTTTCTCTATTTGGTAATGAAAAAGAGGTGCAGGTATTATTGAAATGAGTTAAAAATAGGTTGGATTAATTATCCAAGCTCATCCCATGCATTTCGTTTCTTCATAACGACAAATCCAATCACGATGATGGCAATCGCACCAAGAATAATCCAGAGGTATGGCTGACCGGGATCAACAAAGACGGGGAGTGATTCGACCTGCTCCTGCAATTCCCGTGCTTCGGCAAGAACACTCTTTCCCTCCGCAAGGGCATCGTCTGCCTGCCGCTCTGCCAGAGCCAGGTTGTTTGTATCATAGTTTCCCTTTGCAGTATCAATCTGGTTCTTGACACTCTGCCGTTTTGATGAGAGTAATACCACACGTGCGTCAGATCCCATGCTTTTATTCGTGGTAAAATAATTAAGCACTCCATCAATCTCTGCAAGAGTGCTCTCTGCACTGGTGATCGCGTGCTGAACAACTGCCCGCTCAAGGAGCGCCCGTCCATCAGCTATTGCGGCCTGTGCTGAATTCAGGTTTGACTGGGCGAGTCCCGCATTGTTACCTGCTACTTCAGCACTCTGCAATGCAGTCTGGGCAGTGGTGTATTTTGTGTATGCTTCGGTGGTGTCAGCACCCCGTGCTTTTGCCTCATCTATCTCATTCATAAATATTTGAAGTTCTGTTTTTGTTGAGGCAATTTCTGTTTGTACTTCTGCCGGGTTTATCACTTTTTTAGTGAAGAGCTCCTCCCCATTCGGTCGAACATTATCACTTGAATCAAGCTGGCGAATGCGCATGACTGTCTTATCTGAGGTTGCTGAAACGTCAGGTGCCACGCCCTCAAGGCTGACACGAACTTTTAATTCGCTTGTTGAGGGATATTCCAGGTCAAAACCTGATATTCTAACCGTTCTACCACTCTCAACAGGACGGGGATTTTCAATACTGTTCAACACAATAGCGATATTCCACTTGGGAGAATCCAGATCTGTATAGAATTGTAGTGTGTCTGATCCAGGAAATGTTGTTCCGGATGCAGATATGAAGTTTGTTATTGTCGTTTCGATGTTCACTCTCGTTCCTGGAGTGAGATCTCCTGTTGGCAAGCCTGTTGGGGGCTGTACGGTGATAGCTGTTGCAGAAACAGCACAGAGTGCACAGCAGGCGAGCAGTATAGTAAGTAGTACCCGTATCTTCATCTTCATCTCCTCATTCAAAGAGCGGATCGATCGCATCCTCAAACATGGTCGATTGCCTGTCTTTGGATTTTATAACGTCCTGTTTTGTTTCTTTAGCCACTTCAAGGAGTTCGGTAATCCGTGGGGCATTCCCGATGGTCGCAAGGACGACCACAGCGGCGATATAGTTTGATTCAAGCGGGTAGTCGCCTCCACGGACCTCAACCCCTGCGATGTTCTCTTCCACCCAGGATTTGGATTTCTCAACACCCTTCCTGTCCATCTCGTCAGGAGGTCCTGCAACAAGAACCAGCGCCCGCTCGGCTGTCGTATAATCACAGGGGAGTGTCAGTCTGCCGAGCATGGCTCTTCTGACAAGTCCGATGATCTTTGCTGATTTGTCCTCGCCGGTGAGGGCACTTTCAGCCTTATCTTTCTTGCCAAATCCCGCAAAGAGACCTTTCTTTTGCTTGCTTTTGGTGATCACGTCAGAAATGGCGTACCCGATAGTGGATATTCCGCCTCCCCTGAGCGTGTTGATGATCTCTGAAGAGTCAACGACCATCTCGCCGACGCCAAGTTTTCCGACCTCGCCAGCGCGGAAGAGAACGCCGAATCTCCTGACAAGTTCTTCATTCAGCCGCTCATAGGCACTCTTGACACTTTCTCCTTCATTCTTCC
The DNA here is from genome assembly GCF_055382585.1 of Methanocalculus pumilus. Lineage (NCBI taxonomy): Archaea > Methanobacteriati > Methanobacteriota > Methanomicrobia > Methanomicrobiales > Methanocalculaceae > Methanocalculus > Methanocalculus pumilus. The sequence goes on from NZ_AP042393.1 coordinate 590,244, forward strand.
ATGCACTGTTGTCGAAGATGAAGGTGTTGTCGGCTTCATTTACGAGTGTGGCAAGACTGCGGGCAGCATTGTATGAATAGAGCCGGCCTTCTTCAGGTGCCGGGATCATACCAAGTGCATAGACCGGTTCACGATAGATGCGTTTTAAGTGTCGGCAGAGCACCGGAGTGCCACCGGATCCGGTACCTCCACCAAGCCCTGCGACGACAACAAAAGCATCGATATCATGTGTTCCGCGAGTGTCGATCGCATTAATGATGGTGTCTATCTCATCTGCCGCAATTTTTGCGCCGGTTACATTGTCTGTTCCAACACCATGCCCCTTTACAACTGTCTGGCCAATGAGGAGCCTGTCTTTCATTTCTATATGTTTGAGGCCCATAAGGTCGGTTCTTGCCGTATTAACGGCAATACCGCGGAAGCTGCCCTGTTGCAGTTTCCTGTCCTGGGCAAGAAACATATCGACAATTTTGCCTCCTGCCTGTCCAAATCCAATGAAAAATACCCGCATTTAGATGACACCATCCACACTAATGGTTTTACCTTTAGTATCTCCTGTATTTATGGCTTCTTAGTTTATATGATGGAAAGATTCAAAAACTTTCTTATGCTCCCTGATATCACATAAGATGCATGCATATTTGCGTAATCGGTGGAGGACTCACCGGGCTTTCAGCTGCACTTCGCCTTTCAGGGAATCATACGGTGACGCTTCTTGAGATGAGCGAAGATCTAGGAGGATGCCTCTCCTCCTATAATCTCCCCGATTATGCTATAGAGTCACTGTATCATCATTGCTTCTCAGGCGATTCCCACCTCCTCTCTCTTCTTGATGAACTTGATCTTCTCCGGGATCTCGAGTGGCAGAAAGGGAGCACAGGATATGTGGAAAATCAACGGATTTACCCCCTTACAACACCCCTCCAGATCGCCCGGTATCCTCTCCTCTCTTTTTTTGAGAAGATCCGGCTCGCCTTCTTTGTCCTCAGGTCCAGATCCGTAGATCGTGAGGAGCTGGATTCCATCTCTGCCCGGGAATACTGTATTGATCGCCTGGGTGAGCGGATCTACTCTTCCTTCTTTGAACCATTGTTGCGATCCAAATTCGGGGATCAGAGAGATGAGGTATCTGCTGCCTGGCTTGTGAGCCGGATTGCGATCAGATCGGATCGCGGCCCCGAAGGTGAGCGGCTGGGGTATCTGAAGGGCGGCTTTATCCGGCTGATCGATGGCCTTCTCCTGCGCCTGAATGCAGGAGGATGCAGGGTTGTGACCTGCCATCAGGTTGTCTCTGCAACTCCTGACGAAGGGGGCTGGATTGTGGATGGCACCCGGTATGACTGTCTCATATCGACCCTTCCTCCACAGGAGACTGCACGAATATGCTCCATCCCGCTCACTCCTCTTCCCTACCAGGGTTCCGCCTGCCTCACCCTTGCTACCTCTTCTGATCCGACCGATGGCATCTACTGGGTCAATATGGGTGATCCTGCACCATATGGGGCGGTCATAACCCATACCAACCTTGTTCCATTTGATCGGTACGGTGAGCATATCGTCTACATTGCCTCGTACTTCTCAGGTGATCCCCCGGAAGACTGCGAAGAGGTCATGTTATCTGACTTCTGCACCAGATTTGAGATCCCGCGTGAGCATATTCACTGGCATCGCCTCAGGATCGAACCATTTGCAGGTCCGGTCTATGTGACCGGATATAAATCAATGATCCCGGATCCAAACCCGGCGCCCGGCCTCTTCATTGCCGGGATGTTCTCTCCTGAGAATTATCCTGAACGGAGCATGGAAGGATCAATCCGGGCAGGCGAGGAGATAGCCCGGCGTGTGATGGAGTGGTCGGATTGACGGGGTGTGAGGTAACAGCGGTCATCCCTGTCTATAATGATCGATCTGCACTCGAAACTGCCATTCCCGAATCTATCCGCAGGCTTGAGGAGATCACCGGTTCTTTCGAACTGCTGGTGGCAGAGGATGGATCAGATGACGGGAGTGCAGAGCTTGTTCTTGAATGGGAAGGGCGTGATCCCCGTGTCCGCCTCCTCCATTCAGATGAGCGGCTTGGGCGGGGAAGGGCGCTCACCCGTGCCTTCCATGCCTCAAAAGGCCGTATCTTCTGCTACTTTGATGTTGATCTTGCCACCGATATGGCTCACCTGAGGGAACTGGTTGATGCAATCCGTTTGGGGTGTGCTGTTGCCACCGGCTCACGCCTGATGCCGGAATCCAGAATCGATCGGGATAGCAAAAGGGAGATTGCAAGCAGGGGATATAACGCCCTTGTCAGGATGATCCTTGGGAGCCGCCTGTATGATCACCAGTGCGGGTTCAAGGCATTCTCACGTGAAAGTCTTGAAACACTCCTGCCATCTGTGCACGCACCTCACTGGTTCTGGGATACGGAACTACTCGTGCTCGCACAACGACATGGATTTCGTGTCTGTGAATTCCCTGTCAGGTGGCAGCAGGGAAAGGGCACAACCGTGAAACTCTCTGATGTAACAGGGATGGGATCAGAGATCCTCAGGCTCAGGTGGCGTCTTTATGCTGAGAAAGATTAGTACCGTTGTCGTCTCTACCCTGATTGCAGTTGCGATCATCGTATTTCTCCTCTCCCGCGTCTGGGACGATCTCCTGATCACAGCAAGGGAAGCAGATCCACTCTATCTTCTTCCTGCTGTTATTATCTGTCTGCTCGCATGGTACCTCAGAGGAGAACGGTACCGCTTTATTCTGATGCGCCTCTCTCTTCAGGTCGGAACCATATTTTCAATAGCCTGCATCTTTGTCTCCCAGACAGCAAACCTGATCATCCCCGCACGGCTGGGTGATCTGATCCGTCTTCTTATCCTCAAACATGAGAAGGGGGCTACTTATACTGTCGGTTTTTCCTCGGTTCTCACCGAACGGGTCTTTGATATTCTCACTATTGCCCTCATTGGTGCGATCGCGCTCCCCTTTGTTGTTGGCCAGGAGCCCTGGTTCTCGATGCTTATTGGCCTTGTCCTTATTCTCGGTCTTCTTTTTGGTATTGTCCTCGTCTTTTCGGGGAAATTCTCATCAGAGAACCGGATACTGGCAAAAGTGATCGAGGTTCTCTCACAGATCCGATCGGTATCCCAGACCCCGCGGGCACTCCTCCTCCTTCTTCTCTCCTCTCTTATCATCTGGATCATAGACTGTCTCGTCTGTATGATGGTTGCTCTGATGTTTGGTGAATCTGTCTCCTTCATGGTGGTCGTGCTTGCGATCGTCATCGGCAACCTGGTGAAGGCAGTGCCGATAACCCCTGGTGGTATCGGCACCTACGAACTGGCGCTTGCGATGACGTTTGAGCTTGCAGGTGTCTCATCAGGAACTGCGGTTCTCATTGCCATTATCGATCATCTCATCAAGAATGTGGTGACTCTTGTCGGGGGTGTTGCCTCGATCTACTACTTCGGCAACTGGACCGTCTCACTCCTGAAACGGGCATATTCAGGAGATATAAAGAAGGAGATCTATGGTCGGCATTGAGGTGCAGATACAAACTGTTCTTCTCTGGATTCTGGTTCTGAAGCTCCTCCAGATCTCTCTCTATCCCTCTCTCAGGGGGTCACTTGGGGATCTTGCATATCCTCTCTCCTATCCCCTCTCGCTCCTCTGCTTCTCACTCATATCCTGGTATCTCGGCTATCTTCATCTCCCGGTAGCCATTGCCGCAGTCTTCTTTGTTCTTCTGTGTGGTCTGATGATGATCCGGCGGGAGTATAGGTGGTCGGATCTGTTGCCGCAGCTTATCTGGGATGGCGCATTTCTTCTTGGCTTTCTTTATATCCTCTGGGTTCGTTTCTGCAATCCGGCGATCTCATTTGCCGAGAAGTTTATGGATCATGCATTTCTTGCCTCGGTTATGAGAAACCCGGTTGTTCCGCCTCTTGATCCCTGGTTTGCGGGTGGTGATCTCTCAGTCTATTACTATCTCGGCCACTGGTTCTCCGGGGTTCTTGGGATTATTGCGGGTGGCGAGTCGTCAGTTGTCTTCAACCTGATGCTCCCAACCATTGCAGGAATGGCTGTTGTATCGGCGGTTGCATGCGGATACCTGCTGCTCCCAAAATACCAATGGCTCCCGGCTCTCATTCTTCTCATCCCAAACCCCGCCGTTCTCTGGCATCTGATCGCTCGCACACCACTTGCCTCGATACCCTGGGAGAGTACCCGGGTTATCGCCGGAACAATCAATGAATATCCCATATTCTCTTTCTTCTGGGGGGATCCGCATGCGCATATCCTCGGTATCTTCAACCAGATCCTCTTTGTCACCCTCTGCCTGGTGATGTACCTCAGGTATGGTGATCTGGATATGAGGGAACGGCTTATCCTGGCTGCCCTCCTTGCCCTGTCACTTGGGACGATGCCCGGACTGAACTCCTGGGATGTCCTCGTCTATGCCCCCTTCTACTGCGGTGTGGCGATTCTCACCGCACTCCGGTATGCAAAGCAGGATCGTCAATCCTTGCTTCCGCTTCTGCTGGTGCCGCCGCTCTCCATTCTTGCCTATGCACCGCTTCTCCTCTCCATCGAGGGCTCAGGGATCCTTGGGATTGGAATGGTACCTGAAGGGAGTGCGATCACCTCGTTCCTTCTCGTCCATGGCTTCTTCATCGGGGTCTTTCTTCTCTATGGCTGGCGCGTGCTGTACCGGTACCCATGGCTGCTTGTTGTTCCGGCAGCAGGATTTGTCGCAGGTTATGGGGCAGCAGGTATTGCCGTATTTACAGCTCTCCTGATCGCACTTCGGCGGGAATGGAGGGGGGAAGATACCCTGGCAGTTGCCGGGCTTCTCATCATCACATTATGTGAGCTGATCTACCTGAAGGACAGCATGGGTGCTGACTATTTCCGGATGAATACGGTCTTTAAATTCTATATGGGTGCCTGGGTGATGATGGGGCTTGCAGCGTCTGTCATCGCCGGCCGATGGCTTTCATCTCTCCAACTTCCGCGCACTATCCCCTTGTCTCTGAAATGGATATGTATCTCCGGGGTGGTGTTCTGCCTTCTCCTGATCCCGGCCTTTATTCCCCTTACCTATGGCTATGGGTCGGGTACCCTTGATGGCGCGGCCTGGCTGGGAGGCCGTCATCCCGGTGATGCGGCCGCAATCCGATACCTCGGCTCTCTTGAAGGCGATCTCCTGATCGTTGAAGCTATTGGAGAAGATTACACCTATGCCAGCCGCATATCGTCCTTTACAGGCATTCCAACCATCCTCGGGTGGCCCGGCCACGAGGTTGTCTGGAGATCAGATGATGGATGGTACAGTAAGCGAATAACAGATGTCAGGACACTCTATGAGGATCCTGGGAAGAGCCCTGCGCTTCTTCAGGAATATGGGATCACCCATATCGTTGTCGGAGCGTTTGAAGAAGAACACTACCAGGTCAACCTCCCCAAAAAAGGTCTCATTCTTCTCTTTGATGAGGGGGGTACAGCAGTCTATCAGGTGGTCTGATCGGTCTTGCAGACGAACCTTTATCCCCCTTCTCTGTGTAATAATATGGTTACGCCAGCATCGGTTCTTATACCGCTGATGAGTGATGAAGGAGGAGCCAGTCTTCTCCTGAATGAGGTGAGCTATGTCAAAGATGTACCAACAGTTTGAAGTCCCCGAAGAGCTTCAGAACAATGCACTTGAAGCACTTGAACTTGCACGGGACACCGGAAAGATTAAGAAAGGATCCAATGAAGCAACAAAAGCTATTGAGCGCGGTATTGCCCAGCTTGTTCTGATCGGCAGTGACGTAGAGCCCGAAGAGATCGTGATGCATCTTCCGCCGCTCTGCGCAGAGAAGCAGATACCGTTTATTTTCATTAACAAACAGGCCGAGATCGGTGCCGCCTGCGGCCTTGATGTCGGATCAGCTGCTGTTGCAATTGTCAAATCCGGCAAAGGCAAGGATATTGTCGAAGAGCTTGTGAAACAGGTTGAAGCACTGAGAGGCTGAGTCTTCTATGGCTGATAATGGAACGCCGGCAGAAGTCATTGAAGTGATTGGTCTTACAGGGATGCACGGAGAAGCATCCCAGGTGAAGTGCCGTATCCTCGATGGCCCAAACAAGGGGCGGATCATCACCCGGAATACATTCGGGCCGATCCGTGAGGGAGATATCCTCATGCTCCTTGAGACGGAACGTGAAGCAAAGAAGCTATCGAGGCGGTGAAGCCGATGGTTGAGAAGTACACCTGCAGTTTCTGTGGAGAACAGCTCGAGCCTGGAACCGGCAAACTCTTTGTACGGAAAGATGGTGCAGTCTTTTATTTCTGCTCCTCCAAGTGCCAGAGCAACTACCGGCTCCGCAGGGTCCCACGCCGCGTCGAGTGGACTGCAATGGGCCGGAAAGCCCGTGGCAAGGAGTGATTTCCTAATGGAGCGCTCCTTTGTGATGGTCAAACCCGATGGCGTCCAGCGCGGACTGGTCGGTGAGATCATCTCCCGCTTTGAGAAGAAAGGTCTGAAACTGGTCGCAGCCCGCTTTGAGGCGCTTCCGGATGATCGTGTCCAGGAACAGTACCGGGAACACCTTGAAAAACCGTTCTTCCCTGGTCTGAAGGCCTATATCACAAGCGGCCCCGTCTTCCTGATGGTCTGGGAAGGAAAGAATGTTGTCCCAATCGTCAGGCTTCTGGTTGGTGCAACCAATCCGGCAGAGGCGCTTCCCGGTACTATCCGTGGCGATTTCGCCATTGATATCGGGAGAAATGTCATCCATGCCTCGGATTCTGATGCATCGGCAGAGCGCGAGATCAAAATCCACTTCAATGACACTGATCTAACCGGATATGCTGCTCTTGCTGAACCGATGATCTACGAATAAACCAGAATCCCTACACACTCTTTTTTCGACCCACAATTGGCTTAAGGGAAGAAGATCTAAATTCTCATGATGGTCGATCTACTGACCTTTATCCTGCTGTCATTCTCATCCATCTTCATTGTCATCAACCCGCTTGCCGTCACGCTCATCTATGTGACTCTGACCGACTCGATGGATGCAGCTGCACGGATACAGGTGGCATATGAGGCGAATCGTGTTGCCCTTATAGTTATCCTGGTCTTCGCTGTAGCGGGGGGGGCGATCCTTCAGATCTTTGGTATATCGCTTGAGGCATTCCGTGTTGCAGGCGGCATCCTCCTCTTTGGCATAGGGATGGAGATGGTCTATGCGAAGACTTCACGGACAAAGATGACAGCGACCGAGAAATATGAGGGGATAGATGCCGATGATATCGGTCTGGTTCCTCTTGCGATCCCGATGATAGCCGGTCCCGGGACGATCACGACCGTCATTGTGCTGATGAACGAGTCACAGGATTTTGGAGTCATAGCAATGGGTGCGATTCTGGTCCTCTGCCTCCTTGTCATTCTGGTGAATTATTATATGATGAAGCATGCTGATATAATCACAAAATATGTCGGGCCGCGGGAGTACCGTGTCATTGGCAGGCTGATGGGTATGATGCTGATCGCAATTGCTGTTCAGTTCGTCATTACCGGACTTCAGCAGGCCTTCCCGATTCTTGTTGGAGGTCTATGATGGTACACGTTGACAGTTTTGATCTCTTCTTCCTCTTCATGGGTCTCTGCATGATAATTGGTGCAGTTATCGTCGGCCTGATGACACTTGGGTATCATATCTCATTTGCTCCGATCGTCCTCTTTGTCATCGCCATGCTGATAGCAATGGTTGCGATCGTTGTTATTCTGAAAGGATATGCCGAGCAGACCGGCAAGGGTGAATAGTGTGAAGATCTGTTGTGCCCAGCTCGGCTCAGTTCCGGAGGCACCAGATACAAATCTTGCCCATGCAGACGATGCCATACGGAGTGCAGTTGCATCAGGTGCTGATCTTGTTCTCTTTCCTGAACAGTATGCAACCGGATGGGATCCTGCCTCAACCAAGTATGCCGAGGAGGAAGGGGGTCCGATCGAGTCTGCCTGGTGTCAGATGGCCGAAGACCACGGAGTCTGGATCGTGGGTTCGCAGAGGACACAGTCACCGGATGGTATCCGAAATACAGCTCTTATTGCAGCTCCTGATGGCTCTGTGCATGCACGCTATGCAAAGACTCATCTCTTCAGGTATGCAGGCGAGGATCAGTATTATATGCCCGGAGACACCCTCTCGGTCTGCTCCTGTGACGGGCTTGTGGTCGGCCTTGCCATCTGCTATGACCTGAGGTTTCCCGAACTCTTCAGGCGGTATGCCGATCTCGGGGTTGAGTGTATGCTGGTTCCGGCAGCGTGGCCATGCAGCAGGATTGATGTCTTCACACTTTTTCTGCAGGCCCGTGCAGTTGAGAACCAGTACTATGTTGCCGGTGTCTCCCCCACCGGAACAACCCCAATCGATCACTACTGCGGAAGATCGGCAATTGTTGATCCCCTCGGAAAAACCCTCTGCAGCGCAGGCGGGGATGAGGGTTGTATTGTAGCAGAGGTGGATGCTGACTATGTTGCATCAGTCCGGAGACGTTTCCCTTTCCAGGATGATGTACGGTATGATCTCAAGGCCTGATACCCTCTCCTTATTATCTTTCGGCTCGAATCTGTAGATATGCATCGTCTCGTCTGTATCCATTGCAAAAAGGAATATCCTCCCGATTCTGTGGTGTATACCTGTTCTGCATGTGGACATCTCCTTGCGGTGGAGTATGATCTGGATGAGATCTCAATCTCCAGATCAGATCTCAAAACCCGACCCCTTTCAGTCTGGCGGTACCGGGAGCTGCTCCCGGTTGAAATTCCTCCGGTAACACTCCAGGAAGGAGGCACTCCTCTCTACCATCTGAAACGGATTGGGGAATCGCTTGGTCTTCCGCATCTCTATGCCAAGCATGAAGGGATGAACCCGACCGGCTCATTCAAGGACCGGGGCATGACACTTGGGGTTTCAATGGCGCTTCAGCTCAATATGAAGATGGTCGCCTGCGCAAGCACCGGCAATACCTCAGCCAGCCTTGCTGCCTATGCTGCCCGGGCCGGGATCCCGGCAGTGGTCCTCCTCCCGGCAGGAAAGGTTGCAATTGGAAAGATTGCACAGGCACTGATGCATGGTGCGCGGGTTATCTCGGTCGCCGGCAATTTTGACCGCACCCTCGAGATGGTCCATGAGCTCTGCATCTCGCATGGGATCTATCTTTTAAATTCTGTAAACCCCTATCGGCTTGAAGGGCAGAAGACGATCGGATATGAGGTGATTGATCAGCTTGGATCTCTTCCTGACCGGCTTGTCCTTCCTGTTGGGAATGCCGGTAATATCTCAGCTGTGCATAAAGGTCTCACAGAGTGGCAGTCACTCGGCTGGATTGACTCCCTCCCGATGATGACCGGTATCCAGGCAGAAGGGTCAGCCCCGGTTGTCCGTGCAATCAAGGGCAATCTCCCTGAAGTCGTACCTGATAAAAACCCGGACACTGTCGCAACCGCCATAAGGATTGGTGCTCCGGTCAATGGGGAGAAGGCACTTCGGGCAATCCGGGAGACCGGAGGCCTTGCCGAATCCGTCACCGATGCAGAGATCCTCTCAATGCAGCGGGATCTTGCACGGATGGAGGGGATCGGGGTCGAACCTGCATCTGCGGCATCGGTTGCCGGGATAAAGAAACTGGTAGAGATGGGTGCAATCGATCCGGATGAACGAATCGTATGTGTCGTGACAGGCCACCTGCTGAAAGATCCAGAGACGGTGATTCAACAATGCAGTCCACCAACCGAGATAGATGCCACCTTACCTGCCTTGCTCTCTGCCTTGCAGCTCTGATCCTGGCATCGCCTGCCTTTGCGCAGAATGCCACGTTCTCGATTTATGAGAACGCCAGTGGCTACTCTGCTTCAGTGGAAATAACCGGTGCAGATAGTTACCAGTTCACAGAACCCGGGTACCTTGGTGAGGCAGTTCCTATCTCCGTCCGTGAGATACGGGTTATGGGTGTTTACGGCGAGGTCTCCTATGATGAGCAGAGGAATTCTGTGATCACCTTTCCAGAGGGAGATTATATCATCGCATATGAAGGGGATCTCGATGGCAACTCGTTATCTGTTCTCTTCACAAAGCCGTATAATGTGACGGTATATCTTCCGGATGTCTATTTCGTAGACAATCCTCTCCTTGGCTATGTAAGCCAGGGGGGAAGTGTGCTTGTTGGGGAGAACCAGACAACAATCCTCTGGGAGAGTACCCGGTATGCTGAGATCAGGTTTTATGACGAACAGCGGTTTGTGATCCTCTCTGCATTCGGGACGATCTGGGTTATACTCATGATCATTCTGCTCTTTGGCTACTATTTGATGCGGGTGGCATCCCGGGAGTAGGCTCTCTCCCTCTTTGTTTTTTAGGTTCTCCCTCAGTATGTTCTATTTTTGAGGGGATTGTGGCGAAAGAGATAAAAATAGGTTAGAGATCGATTCCAAACTTTTCTGCATTTCGATCAGCGATCGCCTGTATTTTTGCGATCTCTTCTTCGTTCCTCTGTGGTTTGAAGAGGTGGCGGAATCGTTTCTGGACAGAGAGGTATTCTTCGACTGGTTTTCGTTTTACTTTCTTGGCTTTCTTAACAGTGCCATCAACCATCTCGTAGTTGACCCAGAGTCCTGTCTCAACCGCCAGTTTGCCGACTTCAAGGGTCTTACTCCCCTCAAAACCCCATCCAGTGCAGCAGGGGGCATGCACCTGGATGTAGCAGGCACCTGGTGTGTTGACTGCAGTTTCGACCTTCTTCATGAGATCGGTCGGGTATGCCATGGTCGCTGTTGCAACATAGGGTGCACCATGGGCAGCAAGGATTGCAGGAACATCCTTCTTCTGATGCTTGTTTCCCATGGAACAGGATCCCGCCGGGCTTGTGGTGGTGCTGGCATCAAAGGGTGTTGCACCGGATCGCTGGATGCCGGTGTTCATGTACGCCTCATTGTCATAGCAGATATAGGTGATATCGTGGTTCCGCTCAAAGGCGCCGGAGAGGCAGAGCATCCCGATGTCGACGGTTGCTCCGTCCCCCCCGATGATAATGACCTTCTCCTTTCTTCCCTGTCTTTTCAGTGACGCTTCGACTCCTGAGGCAACCGCACTTGCATTCTCAAAGAGGGAATGAATCCACGGAACCTTCCAGGCAGTCTCAGGGTAGGGTGTTGAGAAGACCTCAAGGCAGCCGGTTGGAGAGACAACGATGGTGTTTTCGCCTGCCCCTTTCAGGATCATCCTGACTGCACTTGCTGCTCCGCACCCTCCGCAGGCACGGTGGCCGCACTCGAACAGCTCTAATGTTTTATCAACCATTTACAACAACTCCTCGCGCAGTCCATAGAACATATCGCCTGATCCCTTCTCGGCAAGATCCACGATTGCTTTGATATCCTTCTTCCGGATGTCCCGTCCTCCGAGACCAAGGACGTACCCAAAGACATCGATTGATGAGCCATAGAGTGCATCCCTCACCTCAAGTGCAACTGCACCTTTTGATCCAAGAGAGACATTCTTGTCAAGCACCGCAACAGTTTTGATGTGGGAGAGAGCGCTTGCAATCTCCTCGTCAGGGAATGGCCTGTAGCAGCGGATCTTCAGGAGTCCGACCTTTTTACCATCGGCACGCATCTCATCGATTGCGTCCTTGACGGTTCCGCAGATCGAACCCATTGCAATGATGGCTGTCTCTGCATCTTCAAGTTTGTAACCCTCAATGAGTCCGGAATAATCCCTTCCGAACTGCTCTTTAAAGAGAGAGCCATATTTCCGGATCGCCTCTTTTGTACGGAGCATCGCCCGCTGGTTCTCGTACCTGAATTCAAGGTAGTAATCCGGCGTTGCGTACATTCCAAACGATATCGGGTCCTTTGCATCGAGTTTCTGGTATGGGTTGAATGCCGGGAGGTAGGCATCGACCTCCTCCTGTGATGGCATGTCAACCGGCTCATAGGTGTGGGTAAGGATAAACCCATCAAAACAGACGAATGCCGGGAGGAGGATCTCGTGATCCTCACAGACTCTGTATGCCAGAATATGGAGATCAAGTGCCTCCTGGTTGTCTTCTGCATAGAACTGGATCCAGCCTGAATCACGGAGTGCGATTGAGTCCTGCTGATCATTCCAGATTGAGAGTGGTGCGCTCAATGCGCGGTTTGCGATCGTCATCACGATCGGAAGGCGCATCCCTGCAACATTGAAACAGACCTCAAACATCAGGGCTAGGCCCTGTGAGGTGGTTGCCGAGTAGGTGCGGGACCCCGCAGCAGATGCACCAAGACAGGCGGAGAGTGCTGAGAACTCGCTCTCAACACAGATATATTCAGACTGAAGACGACAGTCAGCCACCATCTGTGCGAGCGCCTCGACGATATGGGTCTGGGGAGTGATCGGGTATGCGGCGATCACTTCCGGACGACAGAGCCTTGTTGCCTCGGCAACTGCGTGTGATCCCTCAAGTATCTCTTTCATTATTTCTCCTCCTTTTCCATCGTGATCGCATCTCCGGGACACTCTTCTGCACAGAGGCCGCAGCCTTTGCAGTAGTCGAGATCTGGAATATACTCTTTCTCTCCCTTCACCTCGATACAGCCTTCAGGACAGATCAGCGTGCAGATCCCACAGCCGGTACATTTGTCCTTTGTAAAGATCGGGTAGAAGACTCGCCAAGAACCTGTTTTGTTGTCACGCCCTCTGCCGGGCCGGGCAGTGCATCCGATATTGAGCGGCATTATGCGCTGCCTCCTTTAATCATCTCATATGCCCTCTGTGAGGCCTTGATATTCGTATCGGCGAGTTTGCCATCGAATCGTCCGCGAAGTGCGTCTTCCAGTGCGGAAAACTCAATTTCACCGGTTGCGGCGGCAAAAGCACCCATCAGGGCAGTGTTTGTGATCGGAAGCCCGATCTCTTCGAGTGCGATTTTGGTTGCATCGATTGTAATTGTCGAAACACCCTCAGGAGCAGAATAGCCGCCGGTTTTTTCCGTATTGATAATGGCAATTCCTCCCGGTTTCATTCCTGCAAAGACATTGATGTCCGCAATCAGCGTGCTGTCCTGCACGATGATGTAGTCAGGTTCGTACACCTGGCTTCGGAGCCGGATCTTCTCGTCACTAAACCGAACAAACGCCTGCACCGGAGCGCCACGCCGTTCGACACCAAAAGCAGGAAAAGCCTGGGCAAAGACTCCGCCCTGAAACGCGGCAACTGCGATGAGTTCTGCCGCGGTGACGGAGCCCTGTCCTCCTCTTCCATGGATGCGTAATTCTCTCAAGAAAAACCCCATATAATCTTACACGATTAATCATATATAATTACGGCATGGGGGATTCAAATTCGGTGAATGACTTTTCAGATCATATCAAAATTGACCGGGATTCCGAGAATCTCTCTTTTTCCTCGGGCAATATCCCTTGCAATCATTGAGAGCCCGCGTGCTGCTGCCCATTCGTCATAGATGGAAATTTCATGTCCAATGAGGGATCGCACCTCTTCTGCTATCATCGGAGCGCAGGATCCTGCAAGTGCTACTAGCGCATCTTTTGCAAGGAGGAGCATGGATGCGATCTCCATTGCGGCAAAGAGTGCCACTGTTTTCATCTGAAGATCGATTGGCATGGTATAGCTGACCCCTGCCTGCATGAATGCCTCGTTTGCGGTCTGCTGGTGGCTGTCGATCCGCCGTATTGCATCGACATCGAGTGCTCCATGGAGGGTGCCGGGGGCAAAGATGCAGGCATCGAATGCTCCGATGATTCTTTTGTTTTTTACAAGGAGGGTGACGGTATTTGAGCTGGTATCGGAGACAACAAAGGTCCCGCCCAGATCCTGTGAAACCAGGTACGCAATCCCGATCTTCTCGGGGCTCGTCTGATGTGAATAGATCTTGAATCTTGGATCGGTATCAGACCCACGGTGAATCCCCGGTATTGCAACTGCCGGAATGCCGGATCCCGCGACCTCGTCAAAGACACGTGTGCCGCCGCCGACATGCTCGCCTGCCCCCTCCCGGGTTACAATTCCGCGGTTAGTGAGGTTTTGAACCGGGGTTATAGCGGTGAAATTATCCCCCATCGAGTAACAGAGTGCGATCCCCTCTATCTCATCAAGGGGGCAGAGCCGCATGAGATCATGGATTGTAAAGGATCTTGCCTCACTCCGGCTCATTTTAAACTCGGCGCTCTCAGATGCAAACCGGATTGCTGTTGTTCCGTGATCGATGCCGATGAACATACCGGTACTTAATTGTCTGGCCAACCTATTAGTGTATAATGTTCAGTGTCGTGACCGGTGGTGCCGGATTTATCGGATCTCATCTTGTTGATGCGCTGGTTGAGCGGGGAGATCGTGTCTGTGTGATCGATTCGCTCTCAGCAGGGAGCCGTGAGCATATCAAAGGGCATATCGATTCGGGAAAGGTTGAGTTGATCGAAGCCGATCTTCTTTCCGGCGATTGGCAGGGTGCCTGCAGGGGAGCAGATCGGATCTTTCACCTTGCCGCTGATCCCGATGTCCGGGGGAGTGCGGCACATCCGTTCCCTGTATTCGAAAATAATGTCACTGCCACTATCCACGTCCTTGAGGCGATGCGGGAGCATCAGATACCTGAGATCGTCTTTACCTCCACGTCAACTGTCTATGGCGAGGCATTGGTTATCCCAACACCAGAGGACTATTCGCCGATGGTGCCGATCTCGGTCTATGGTGCAAGCAAGCTCGCGTCTGAAGCGATGATCTCGTCGTACTGCCACACCTACCAGATGAAAGGATCGGTCTTCCGGTTCGCCAATATCATCGGTCCCCGGAGCAACCACGGGGTGATCTTTGACTTCATCAGGAAACTCAAGAGTAACCCGGAGAGGTTGGAGATCCTGGGTGACGGAACCCAGACTAAATCTTATCTCTCGGTTGCTGCCTGCGTGGACGGGATGATCTATGCCTCAGAGCATGGGCCTGATCTGTATAATGTCTATAATATCGGTTCTGATGACTGGATCGATGTCGTCTCGATAGGAGAGATCGTTGTCTCCGAGATGGGACTTACTGATGTTGAATTTGCCTTCACCGGAGGGGATCGCGGCTGGGTCGGGGATGTCCCGAAGATGCTCCTCTCTGTTGAGAAGATTCAGGGGCTTGGATGGAAGCCGGGTATCGGATCTGAGGCTAGTGTCCGTGAGGCGGTTCGGGCTGGGCTGTCTGAATTGTGATTGTGTAATCTCTGTCCCAGACAATTCCCATTTTAACCCTCATCCCTGACCATAATTCTCTATCCCAGTCGGAACGTATGGTGGCTACGTATAATGAGTAATTACACGTCGATGGAATACGACTCATGCAAAGATTGTATATAAATAAAAGAAATATGATATCAGAACAAGCGTGAGGCTCAGGAAGATACAATGTCCGAATACATGCTCTCAATTACTATCAGGAAACTTGATGAAGGGGGATACCTGGCAACAAGTGACACTATTCAGGGACTTATTGCTCAGGGAAGGACCATCAGTGAAACCATGGAGATCGCTCAGGATGTCGCCCGCAAACTGTTAGAATCTTATCTTGAACATGGTGACCCACTGCCAGAACATCTTGTTTCCTCAACAAAACTAATTAAAAATGTTAAGATTCCTGTCATGGTAACGGTATGATCAAATGACCAGGCTTCCTTCACTAACCGCCCGTGAAGTTATCCGAAAGTTAAAAGCTTCAGGTTTTGTATTTGATAGACAGGCAAAAGGGAGCCATGAGATCTGGTATAATCCTGTTACAAAACGAAGAACCGTTGTTCCAAATCATTCCGGTATGGATATTCCAAAAGGTACTCTGCGGGCAATCATTCATGAAGCTGGGTTGACTCTAGAGGAATTTGCGCGATTATAAATCCACTTTTGGATAAAAAACCATTGGTGCATCCAATTCTTTTATATTCTGGATGAAGATTCCTGCCTTCCCTCATTTTTTGTGAACAATAGTATCCCTCTTTTTCCGCCTCATCTGCTCAACTGCGGCGATCAGGATGACGCCAGTCGTACACGCGATGAGAACCTCTGGTGTGAATCCCCCGGCCTCCCCGATCCGCTCAAACAATGTCCGGGTCGATCCGAGCATCAGGCCGGTCAGGAAGGCGAGCAGAATGGCGGTATAATGATCCAGGAGGTACCGGAGCGCCCGCGAGAAGAGGAGGATGCCTATTGCCCCTCCTGCGATGAAGGTGACGATCTCAGGGAGTGAGATCTCCCGGATTGCCTGAAGAAGATACTCATACTGGCCGAGGATGAGGGTGAGGTATGCACCTGATATCCCGGGGAGGATCATCGCACAGAGGGCGATCATGCCGGTTAGAAAGATCATCGGGAGAGAGTGGCCAAATGATCCGGGGGGGATGCTCCCGATCAGGTATCCGACACCAAAACCGACACCAATGAAGATGATGGCACTTTTTCTGGCAGACTCGATCTGGATTGCGATCGCAACGGCAGATGCTACGATGATCCCAAGAAAGAGCCCGAATGCCTGGCCCGGCCAGGTCTCAAGGATATGCAGGATCGCCCGTGACATCAGGAGGGCGGCGGTGCCGATCCCGGCAAGCAGGATGATCAGGAAGAGCGGATCGGCTGCCTGAACATCATCTTTGAACCCTCTAATATCTCCCCGTAGAAGCCGGATCGCGGTATGCGGGCGCACAGCGGCTATTGCATGGACGAGCCGCCCGTAAATGCCGGTGATAAATGCCATGGTGCCGCCGGAGACGCCGGGCACGATGTCGGATCCGCCCATGATGAGGCCGCGGAGAAAGATTCCGGCTGCTTCACGGATTGAGATGTCAGGTTTCACAGAGTAGATCATGTGCGCTCAAGAGACTATTAATGATACTCCCGGCAGATCTACTAATGATGCATCTGGAGGAAGTAGAGGGAATGAAGAGGAAATGCCTCCTTATCCTTGGGGATGGGATGGCAGATGAGCCGATCGAAGCACTTGGTGGGTTGAGCCCGCTTGAGTATGCCTCGACCCCGAACATGGATACCATTGCCCGGGATGGAACTATGGGCCTGCTGGAGACAGTACCTCCGGGTTTTGAACCGGGATCTGATGTTGCGAATCTCTCTGTCCTCGGCTATGATCCGGCCCTCTACTATACCGGGCGCGGTCCGCTGGAGGCGGCTTCGATGGGTGTTGCGCTTGCAGAAGGCGATATCGCATACCGTTGCAACCTGGTGACGATCCGGGACGGGGTGATGGAGGATTTCTCTTCCGGTCATATCTCAAGCTCCGAGGGAAAAGAACTCTTTGTCTCGCTTCAGAAGGAGCTTGATGACGTAACCCTCTACCCGGGGATCAGCTACCGAAACCTGCTCGTCTTTCATCATGGGAGCGGGGCATCCTCCACCCCTCCGCATGATATCGTCGGGCAGCCGATCGATTCCTATCTGCCGACAGGAGCAGATGCGGATATCCTGCGTCATTGCATGGAGGTCTCAGCAGAGGTCTTTGCCGGCCACCCGGTGAATCTGAAACGAATTGAGAAGGGACAATCTCCTGCAACCTCCATCTGGCCATGGAGTGGTGGGCAGACTCCGAAAATTCCGTCATTTAAAGAACAGTACGGGAGATCCGGCGGGATGATCTCAGCAGTCGATCTCCTCTTTGGAATTGCGACAATTGCCCGCATGGAGGTGATCAGGGTTCCCGGAGCAACCGGGTATCTCGATACCGATTATGAAGCCAAGATCCGGTATGCACTGGATGCGCTGAAGCGGCTTGATTTCGTGTACGTGCATGTCGAGGCTCCTGACGAAGCCGGGCACCTCGGGAGCCTTGAAGAGAAGGTGAAGGCGATCGAGCGGCTGGATGAAGTAATCGGCATCGCGCTTGCGGAATTTGATGGCATCATTGCCGTTCTCCCCGATCATCCGACTCCGCTTCGCGTAAAGACGCATACCTCCGATCCTGTTCCCTTTGCGGTCCTCGGAAAAGGGCAGGATGAGTGCGGGAGCTATTCGGAGCGGGAAGCCGAAAAGGGCTCATACGGGCTGATCAGGGGGCCGGAACTCCTGCCTCTTCTCTTTTCAGAATAGGTGGCATCAGATCCCTGCGTCATCATCCGGGATGTCAGCGGGGGTAACTCTCATCATCTGCCACTTTTCTATGTGCGTTTGGATGGGATGGTTCTTCCGCAAACCATATTCCTCTGCGGGGGGATAGTGATTGTATGGGTACACGCAGGCAGATGACGATCGGCATCACGATCAACCTGGATAATTACGAGAATATCAGGTTTGATGTGGCCGGTGAGGTGGAGTCGGATGAGGATGCCACAGAACTCATCGCATTTCTGGATGGTGTGCTCTCCGGTATCGGGCGTGATGATGAGGCGACGAGAGAGCGCGTCGATCATTACCGGAGCCGGGTCTTTGGCTCTCGTCTCCGGGATGAGCCTCCATCGGAAGAACTGACTATCGGTATTGCTTCATGTCCGGTTCCCGGGGATGAATCATATAGTGAGGAGGAGCCGGATCGCGATCTCTCCGGCGTGGATACACCCGAGCCGCAGCCTCCATCACCTGATTATCCGCCTCTGGAAGAGCCGGATTCCGGGGAGAAATCGGAGATTGGGACGGCGGTGCCTCCTGAAGACACTATCTCCCCTGTTGAACCGGAGCCCGTCCCGGAGGCTGCATCTCCTGTTGATCTGGCATCGTCACCAGAGGGTGCTGCTCCTCCTGCCAGTAGGGCATCACCGGCCGGTAAGCCCTTTGTCTGTGAAGCCTGCGGCGCGGAGGTGAACAAGGTCCAGCATGATGTGAGCCATCTCTTTATGAACAAGACCCTCTGTAAAACGTGCATGAACCGGTCGTGACCGGGGGCTGGTATTTTTGACAAAGAAGCTGCTGATGTGGGATGAGACCCTCTTCCGGGATCTGACGGTCTTTGAGATCGATTTTGTTCCAGACGAGTTCCGGTTCCGGGAAGAGCAGCTTTCTGCTCTCTCATTTCAGATCCAGCCAGCGCTTCGTGGGGGTCGGCCGCTCAACTCCCTCTGCCGTGGGCCCCCCGGGACCGGGAAGACCACATCGATCCGGAAACTCTTCGAGGAGATTGAGGAGAATACGAAAAAGATTGCCTGTGTCCATGTGAACTGCAAGATCGACAACACCCGGTATGCGATCCTTGCCAAGGTCTATAAGCGGCTTGCCGGACATCAGCCGCAGCCGACCGGGACCAGCTTCAAACAGGTCTATGATGCGGTCTGCCGCCTCCTCCAGAAAGAGGATCTGACGCTGATTATCTGCCTGGATGATGCAAACTACCTGCTCTATGAAAATGAGATAAACAATGTCCTCTATCCTCTGCTCCGTGCACATGAGGAGTATGAGTCGGTCCGGGTGGGAGTGATCGTGATCTTCTCGGATATGGATGTTGATTTTTCAAAAGTCTTTGAGATCCGTGTAGCCTCAGTCCTCCGGCCGACCGAGGTCTTCTTCTCTCCCTATTCTGCTTCGGAAGTGGAAGAGATCCTTAGAATGCGGGTGGGTCAGGGGTTCTATCCCGGTGTTCTGTCCGAGGAGATGCTCCAGCTTGTTGTTGATCAGACGATGCGGGGCGGAGATCTCCGTGTCGGTATCGATCTTCTGAAACGGGCCGGTCTCCTGGCAGAGCAGGATGCGCGCCGTTCTGTCTGCCGTGATGATATCTGCCGTGCCTATGAGGTCTCAGAACGGTTCCATCTCGTCTCCCTCATCAGGTCGCTCCGGGATGATGAAAAAGCAGTTCTCCGCGTGATCGCTTCAATGTCAGAGGGGGAGTCGGGGATGTCCGCGGGGGAGGTACATGTTCGGGTGAAAGAGGAGATGGGGATCGGCTATACCCGGTATTATGAGATCGTTCAGAAACTGGACACGATCAGGCTGATCAATCTGGATTACCGTGCGGGCCGCGGCCGGACCCGGGAGATTGGCCTTCGTTTTGAACCTGAGATGGTGCTCGCAGAGCTTGGGTAGGTTTCAGATGGCTTGGATAGTTTTCAGATAATTTGGCAACTCTTATCTATTCTCCCCAACTCATAATTGATGCTAGAGGGATTGTATGGTTAGTGTAAATGAACTTGGATTGGATCTTTTTGAAGAGCTTGTAGAAATTTCAGATCTCCTGAATGTCGCGTACCACGAACTGGATAATGGATCACGGATCGTCGACTGCGGTGTTTCGGTTCCGGGCGGGTATGGTGCCGGTGAATACTTCACCCGTATCTGCATGGGTGGACTCGGCGAGGTCTCGTATCGCATGGGTGAGATCGGTTCCTTCCCCCAGCCTTTCATTGATATCAACACGGATTTCCCCGCGATCTCCTGTCTTGGTGCACAGAAGGCCGGCTGGACGATCAAATCCGGGAACTACTTCGCAATGGGGAGCGGTCCTGCCCGTGCTCTCTCACTGAAGCCGAAGCATACCTATGAAGTGATCGAGTACGAGGACGAGTTTGATGTTGCTGTCATCTGCCTTGAGTCGGACGTCCTGCCAAACGGTGACGTGATGGAGAAGATTGCAGAAGGCTGCAATGTCGAGGTTGAGAATGTAGCAGCTGTTGTTGCACCGACCTCCTCGATTGTCGGCTCGATCCAGGTCGCCGGCCGCTGTGTTGAGACCGCAGTCTACAAGCTGAATGAACTTGGCTTTGACACCAAGAAGATCATCTCCGGGTTTGGAACAGCTCCAATCCCGCCGGTACGCGGCCCGAAACTTGCGATGGGTGTTACAAACGATGCCACCATCTACCACGGACGGATCTGCCTGACGATGAATGCGCCTGAGATCAAAGATTATCTCGAAAAGATCCCAAGCAACACATCAAAGGGATATGGCAAGCCATTCAATGAGATCTTCAAGGAAGCCAACTACGACTTCTACCAGATCGACACCTCACTCTTCTCACCAGCAGAAGTGGTGATCAATGAGCTTTCAGAGGGTGTAGTCTACCACGTAGGCAAGGTCAACCCTGAAGTGACCCTGAAATCGTTTGGGTTACTCTGAAGTGGGTGTTCTGGTAATGAGGGGAGGGTCTTCCCCTTTTCTCTTGCCAGTTTATCACCGCGAATTGTTCAGATGGATCTTCTCAACGAGTGCATCTGATCGGCAGGCTTTAAATCAAAAAAAAAGCAATATATTCAGGAACAACAGGGCTTGTGGTCTAGCTGGTTATGACGTCGCCCTTACACGGCGAAGATCTCCGGTTCGAATCCGGACAGGCCCATCATATTCTTCGTTCTTTTCGTGATTCGCTGTCGTAAAGGTCGTTATTTGTAACTCGGATATCGAAACATTCGTTTTAAGCGCATTTATCGCAGTATCGAGGAATCGAGATACGTTAAAACCTTCTTTCTTGATGAACTCATGATGATCAGGATCTATACTGAGAGTGATCCTTTTCCGTATTCTCTCCGTTAAAGGGCATTTTTCCGATTTAGCCTTTGTTTTCATTTCCTTTTCTCCTGTGCGTACATGTGCGTACACATGCGTATACGAGGATCTGTTGAGATATAAGGAGACGACTCTGCAATCAATGGAGATGATTGAGGAGATGGTTCTTTGTCTGGTGGGTGAACCGGGATGTCTCCTGATTGTTGGAGGTGGGATGAGAGATTGGGTAAAAAGGAAAAAATTCCGGATATTCTCCGAAGAGTTCTTTGATATTAGAAAAAGAGATGTCTTGACTATAACTCAATATGTTCCCTAAACCACGCCACTGTCTCTCGCAATCCCTCTTCAAGCGTATATTCGGGAGCATAGCCAAATGCCGCCTTCGCCCGTGAGATGTCGGCGAGTGAGTCCCTGATATCGCCTTCGCGCGGTTGTTCATAGATGATTGGTTGATTGCTGCCCGTGATCTCCATAAGGGTTTCTGCCAGTTCACTAAGGCTGATCCTTCTTTCACAGGCGATGTTGTAGACGCCGGTTGCATCACTCTCCATTGCTTTTCTGTTTGCCTGGACGACATCTGCGATGAAGGTGAAGTCCCGTGTCTGCTCTCCATCCCCGTAGATGGTTGGGCTTTCGTTCTTCAGGAGTCGTGTAATGAACTTCGGGATAACAGCGGCATACTCGGATGCCGGATCCTGCCGCGGACCAAAAACATTGAAGTACCTCAGAAAGACCGTCTGGATGCCATAGAGTTCGGTGAAGACTTTTCCATAGTACTCATCAGTCAGTTTTGTGACAGCATAGGGGGAGAGTGGGTTTGGCGGCATGGTCTCAACTTTTGGGAGAATGGGGGTGTCGCCGTAGACAGATGAGGATGAGGCGGCAACGACTTTCCGAACGCCGTTTTCTTTCGCTGCGACGAGGAGCTGGAGGGTGCCGGTGATATTGGCTTCGTTTGTGGTGATTGGATCCTTTACCGAGCGGGGGACTGAGGGTATTGCTGCCTGGTGGAATATGCCGTCCATGCCTTCTGTAATCTCGTGCATCAACTCTGGATCGGTGATGCTCCCGTTGATGATGGTGACGTTCTTATGGTCTTTGAGATGATCGATGTTCTCTTTTCTGCCGGTGGCAAGGTTATCTAAGATTGTGATCTCATGGCTGTCTGCGAGATGGTCGGCGAGGTTTGATCCGATGAAGCCGGCACCGCCGGTGATGAGGTAGCGCATGGGTATTCTATTGATCGGGGTGGATGATGAGGGTTGCTTTTTGGATGGGTTTTATTTCTTCAGGGTGCTCATTCTACGGGTCAAACTATCGGTCTGGCGGTCTCTTCTGAATAGGTGGCAGTCCCTTTGTCTGGGAAAAGACGGTATCTACAAATAATAATCTCCCGGATAGTATGGTAGTGAGTACGAGTAATATTCGGTGATTTGCTGTGAAAATATCAATTCTTGGAACCGGCTATGTCGGTGCGGTGACCGGTGCCTGTTTTGCAGAGCTTGGAAATGAGGTCACATTTGTCGATATCGATCCCGCAAAACTCGATTGCATAAGAGCCGGCCGCTCCCCTATCTTTGAACCTGGGCTCGATGAGCTGCTGACAAAGAATCTTCATAGAATCTCAGCCACTACAGATACTGCACAGGCCATCCGCGACACGGACGTCACCTTCATCTGTGTTGGGACACCCTCGAACCCGGATGGCTCAATCGACCTTCGTTACATCGAATCTGCGAGCCGGGATATCGGGCGGGTGCTCCGGGAGAAAGAGGGCTGGCATATTGTTGTGATGAAGAGCACGGTAGTCTCAGGAACGACGAAGGGAATCGTTCGTTCGACACTTGAAGAAGCATCCGGCAAAGAGGCATTCCGTGACTTCGGGCTTGCGTCAAACCCAGAGTTTCTTAAGGAGGGATCAGCGCTCACAGATGTCTTCTCTCCTGATCGGATCGTGATCGGTGCAGAAGATTCACGATCTGGTGAGGTCCTTGAGACCCTCTATACCACCTTTGACTGCCCGAAGCTGGTCGTGGCAATCCCGGTTGCCGAGATGATCAAGTATGTGAGCAATGCATTTCTTGCAACCAAGATCAGTTTTGCAAACGAGATCGGCAACCTCTGTAAATTGATGGGTATTGACACTGCAGAGGTTTTCGCCGGGGTGGGGCTGGATGCCCGGATCAACCCGGCCTTCTTCAGATCAGGGATTGGGTTTGGCGGCTCCTGCTTCCCAAAAGATGTCCGGGCACTGATCGCACAGGCCGAGGCTGCCGGTCTTCATCCGAAGATTCTTTCGAGTGTTATTGCAGTGAACGAAGACCAGCCCTTACGGCTCCTTAATCTTCTGAAGAAACATATCCCGGATCTCAAGGGGAAGAGGATCGGGGTGCTCGGCCTCGCCTTCAAGCCGGATACCGATGATATCCGGGAGAGCCGTGCGATCCCAATCGTCTCTGCACTACAGGATGCGGGTGCAGACGTGATCGCCTATGATCCCCTGGCCATAGCACACTTCCAATCACTCTTCCCGGAGATTTCCTATGCCTCGTCTGCTGATGAGGTGCTCGAAAGTGATGCTATCCTCATTATAACTGAATGGAAGGAGTTTGAAGCACTCGATTATACGGGGAAGCTGGTAATCGATGGCAGGCGGCTTCCGAAAGCAGCGATTGGATCGATCTATGAGGGGGTCTGCTGGTAATTCGTGATTCGGTCTTGTATCGTAACCAGGCTCTTAATTGGAACGAGGGTCAAAGCGAGTAGACAGTGAATTTTTCCAAAGAATTATCTGGTTTCTCTATGATATATGAGTTAGAAGGAGCAGGAGAAACATGACGGAGAAGAAATTCAATCCCGAAGATGTAATCGGGAAACCCTACAGGAGAGGGATGTTACCCTACGGTGGGGGAGTTGCCAGAGGTAGGATCTCGTTTGCGGTGAGTGAGGAAGAATACCTCGAAGATATGAGGCGCCTACGATCGGTTTTGAATACCCCTTCCGATCGCTGAAAGGCATCACCTGCAGGAATACATGACCAAGCCAACTATTTTTCTGGATACACCGATCTTCTTTACCTGCGCTGAAGAGACGCGATCAAGAACTACTCTGCAACATGCTAAAAATGCCGGGTATTTGATTCAAACCTCCATATCGGTTCTTGGTGAAGCCTTCATCCAGATGCATGAACACGAAAAAGGGCTTGAGTATATCACCAGTATGAATCAGCTCCTTGATGAATGGAATATCACAGTTCTTTTTCCAAATGATTCTGTCCGGATCCTCTGCTTCAAGATGGGAGAGGAAGAAGTTGACACCCGGATGATCCGTGAGCCGACCGATCGCACCCACCTTGCCTATGCGATGGCCTATCACTCAGATTTTTTTCTGACATCAGATCGAAACCTGATCAGATACAGGATTCCATCCTCTCTCGAAGCGATCGGGTTCTCAAAACCCGCCTGCCTGCCACTTGAGGATTTCAACTAAAATGGCAAGGAGTCCCCTTCCTTTAGGTAGGGGAGGAATTGCCTCAGATACCTTTATATAGTCACTTGAAAATTATACTATATGCAACAAGTGAAAACCATTCCGTTAAAGTTGTATAATTACGGGGGAGAGTTAAACGCTCTCGTCCAAAGTTATACATCAGGGATGAACTATGTTTCCACTGTTGTATATGAACATGGTAAGCCTATGGGTTCTGACAAAATCCAAAAACGGGTTTATCAGGACGTACGAAACCTCGGATTACTCAGCCAGATGACCTGTAATATCTGCCGCCAGGTAGCAGGAACCTACAAAACCTTGAAAGAACAGATTAAAACAGGTCAGGCAGAATGGCAGGAGATCCAATACCGTCCCACAAATGTAACCTTCTCATATAGGCGGGATTTTACTATCACGAAAGAATGGGTAAGCATCACCACATTGGATGGTCGAAAAAAATATCCATTCCACATGTATTCTTCTGCCGAACAGTATTTTGACGGTTCATGGGAATTTACCGCATCGAAACTTGTTAAACATAAAGACGGCTATTATTTCCATCTCTCCGTATCCAGGACCATCCCCGATCCCCCCGAATTGGATACAGCATCCACATTCATGGGGGTTGATGTTGGAATGAACTGGTTAGCCGTCGTCAACACCACAGACAACAAATGCAGGTTTTTCTGCGGTGGAGAAGTCAAGAACCTCAAAAACATCTATTCATCCATGCGAGCAAGGTTACAAGCCAAAGGCACTTTATCTGCAAAACGAATGTTGAAACATATATCAGGTAAAGAAAGACGGCTCATGGCAAATATGAATCATAACGTGTCCAAAGAGATTGTTCAGTTTGCACTCGATAATAATGTTAATTGTATCGGATTAGAAGATTTAACAGGCATCCGTACAAACACCATCCACAAAACCCGTAAAGAAAACAGGTATCAGAAATCATCGTGGTCATATTATCAGTTACACTTTATGATCGAATACAAAGCGAAAACCGCGGGTATTCGTGTCGAATATATTGACCCTCAATATACTTCGCAGACATGCCCACGATGTTATCACATTAACAAATCGAACCGTAATGGTTTGTCTTTTACGTGTAAATGTTGTGGATATACGTTACACTCTGATCTTATCGGTGCAAGGAACATCGAATTGCGAACACGTGATTCCAGGTATATCCTGGAATCACAGGGGTGTGAAGTCAGCCACCCAGACGAGTGTCCTGAATTTTTGCAGAGCCTCAAGCCCCGTCCTTTAGGGCGGGGTAGTTGACAAATGAGATGCTCATGAAGGTGCGTGATCTCTCATATGAATGGGATACAACAAGAAGTTCTGTCAGGGGGATCGAGTGATGGAAATGATGCTTTATAATAGTATATCTGCTCATGAACAGTCAGATCGTGAACTGTCATATCCTTCACCATTAGCTCCTGCACCTTCAGCCTATTCACCGGAGGTCTTTCTCTTATGACCGTCAAAAAAGCCGTCATCCCGGCAGCAGGACTCGGCACCCGGTTTCTTCCGGTCACGAAATCGATGCCAAAAGAGATGCTCCCGATCATCGATGTCCCGGTGATCCACTATGTCGTCCAGGAGGCGCTTGCGTCAGGGATTGACGACATCATCATCATCACCGGCCGGAGCAAGCGGGCGATCGAGGATTACTTTGATGACTCGCCGGAACTGGAGATGCATCTTGCAAAGAATCCGAAGAATGCCGGCCTGCTTTCGATGGTCCGGGATATCTCCTCGCTTGCCGATATCCATTATGTCCGGCAGAAGGAACCGCTCGGGCTCGGCGATGCAGTCCTCCGGGCCGAGAAGCATATCAGCGGCGAGCCGTTTGCAGTTCTTCTCGGTGACGATATCATCAAGAACACCACACCCTGCACCCGGCAGCTGATCGATACCCACAACCGGTACCGCTGCTCGGTGCTTGCGGTCGAGACTGTCACTGACGATATGGTCTCAAGTTACGGTATCATCAGAGGAAAGCCCCTGGAGAACTCCCTCTCGCTCTTAGAGGATATCGTGGAGAAGCCAAAGCTTGAAGATGCGCCATCACGGATGGGTGCCATCGGCCGGTATGTCTTCACGCCTGAGATCTTTGACTGCCTCCACACGACAGAGCGGGGCGTCGGCGGTGAGATCCAGCTGACCGATGCGATCCGGCTTTTGAATGGAAGGCAGAATATCTATGCATACGAGTTTTCGGGGCGGCGGTATGATACCGGGGATCGGATGGGGTACCTTGAGGCGATTATTGATGTTGCACTGGAACAGGATGATCTGCGGGAGGAGTTGATTGCGTATTTGAAAGGGGTTGTTGAAAGATGAATGATGAGATGAAAGCCCTCGTCACCGGCTGTGCCGGGTTCATCGGGAGTACGCTCACCGACCGGCTGCTGGCAGACGGCTTTGAGGTGATCGGGATCGACCGGTTCTCAGACTATTATGACCGGGAGCTGAAGGAACAGAACCTTGCCGCTGCCTGCTCCCACCCCCGGTTCACCCTCATCGAAGCGGATATTGTTGAGATGACCACCTTCCCCGCAGTCGATTATGTCTTTCATCTAGCCGCCCAGGCCGGTGTCCGGGCATCCTGGGGGAAGAGCTTTGCTATCTACACCCGCGACAACATCCAGGCGACCCAGCGGCTGCTGGATTTCTATGCAACAGATGTTGGTGCTTCTTCAAAGCTGAAGCGCTTCGTTTATTCATCCTCGTCATCAGTCTATGGTGATGTCCCGCTCCCGATGCACGAGGAGCTGATGCTCCAGCCCGTCTCCCCCTATGGTGTCTCAAAACTCGCCGCCGAGCACCTCTGTTACCTCTACTGGAAAAATTATGGGGTGCCGACCGTCTCACTCCGCTACTTCACGGTCTATGGGCCCCGACAGCGGCCCGACATGGGGATCAACAAGTTCGTGCGGGCGATTCGTGCGGGCGATCCGATCACCATCTATGGAGATGGTAGTCAGACCCGCGACTTCACCTATATCGATGATGCGGTCGAGGCGAATGTCGCGGCGGCTCTCTGTGACGCCAACAATAGTGATGTCTGTGGTGAGACCTTCAATATCGGCGGCGGCAACCGGATCAGCGTCCGGGATCTAATCGCCGCCATTGAGGGTGCAACAGGCAAAACGGCGAGGATCGAGTATGCCGAAGAGCAGAAGGGTGATGTGCAGGATACCTGGGCAGCTGCTGCGAAGGCAAAGCAGGGCCTTGGGTGGTCTGCGAAGGTGCGTATTCACGAGGGGCTCAGGCGTTATGTGGCGTGGATTGATGGCGGGCTGTAAAAAGCGGGTGCCCTGGGGCTTTTCCAGGATTTAAAGGAATTCAAGCCCTCGTTTGTTTACCATGAATTAAACCGACCCCTCGCTTCTCCGGGGGGCACCGCCTACCCTCCTACCCCCTCATTTTCCCGGAGTAGGTGACCTTTCGGCCACCAGGCGGGGGTGGTGTCGGGTTTCGTGCTTCCCCGTAGCTCTCCTCAGAGTGATGCCAGGGCACCGGGGTTTGTCGGAGAATTGAGAAGAGCGAAACAGCCATCACGGGTAGCGATACGGTTATCTTGATTTGGGATGATGCTATTCTGGTGAAGATACCTATGAAAACATTGACAGCCCTGGTTTACAAAGAGGAAGGGGTCTATGTCGCTGAGTGTCCTGAGGTTGGAACTGCCAGCCAGGGGGATACAATTGAGGAGGCAGTGGCAAACCTGAAAGAAGCTACCGAGTTGTATCTTGAAGAATGCCCTCTTGAAGCAAGGCACCGACCCATTCTCACCACATTCGAGGTGGCAGATGGGATTCAGGCTTAAACCTGTCTCGGGTGAGAAGGTAATCAAAATACTCTCAAAAGAATATGGTTTTTCGGTGAGTGGACAAGCAGGAAGCCATGTAAGGCTCTCTAAATTGACGGTTGAAGGCAAGGTAGTGACAGTTGTGCCATTACATGCTGAGCTGAGAGTGGGAACCTTACGTAATGTTCTGAAACTGGCTAAGATTGATCCAGATGACTTTGCTTATCACCTGTATTAAGTCTTAATCTCTCCCTATTTGCCCTTATATGATCCGTAAAAACGGTTTTAGCGCGCTCTGCCACCCCCCCCACGTACGAAAAGAAGAACACCACCCACCTGCAATCGCTAAAGTACTATCTCTCATACCGCACTTCTTTGGGCTTACCCTCACCCGCACCCGGTACCGGCGCCCCCCACGATTTATCCGGACCGCCCCTGCTATCCTCATTCCCCCTTCAGGTGAAGGGGGCAGGGGGTTTGCCTACAGTAAGGATGTCGTAGGACAATAATTCCTCAAAGGAAACGATCGCTGCCTGTAAGCGCTTGTCTGTGAAGGATGATCTGCCGGTATAGGCTGCCGAATTGAGATTGACTCCTCGCCCCTCCGGGGGGCACCGCCTACCACCCACCCCCTCCGGTTCCCGGGTAGGCGGCCTTCGGCCACCAGGCGGGGCTCGCCGCCCCGCCGAGAGGATAGCAGCGCTTCGCGCTTATGCTGTTGTACTGGATCGCCGTCAGATGCAGAAGGTCCTTGGAGATACCGGATCTCAGTTCATCAAGAATGGGCAAGGAGACTCCCTGCGCAATCGGGGGAGTAATTGCCTCCTCTCTGAGCATTACACTTTCGCCCTACGTTCCTCTTCTTTATAACCGGTGAGAAATAGAGTATATCTTTAATGGCACTGCGAGACATTCGGGCTGAGCGTGAAGAACCCGAATCTCCCGGAAGAGGAGCCGCTCAGAAGTCCGGAGGAGATCCTTTCCGAGATGGAGAGGCTGGACGCCGAGACGAACGCCGTGTTGAAGACAATTAAGGATCTATTATGACGGAAGATGAGAGTTCATCCCCGTCTGTCCTGTCGGGCGGGGAGTATGCCGTATGGCTTGCGGATATCAAATCGAGACTGCGTCAGGCCCAGCTTAAAGCGGCTGTCTCGATGAACACCGCCCTTTTGGAGTTCTACTGGCAGCTGGGTGCTGAGATTGTTGAAAAACAGCAGTCCGCCGCATGGGGAAGCGGATTTCTGGCCCGGCTGAGCCGTGATTTAATGAAAGAATTCCCTGAGATGAAGGGATTTTCCAAGGGGAACCTGAATTATATCCGACGGTGGTACCTGTTTTACGGTAGCGAGGTATCAAATTCAGTCACATCCTGTGACCAAGTTGAGCCGGGTGTTCTGCCTGCCGCTGCCAAAGACCAAAAAGTGGCACAGGCTGTGCCACTTTTGACGCAGATCCCGTGGGGGCATAACCGGGTGATCATTTCCAAATGCGGCTCAGTAGATGAAGCCCTCTTCTATGTCAGAAAAACGATAGAGAACAACTGGAGCAGGACTGTTTTAACGCACCAGATTGAAAGCGGTCTCTACCGACGCGACGGGAAGGCAATTTCCAATTTCTCTGCAACCCTTCCCGCACCGCAGTCTGATCTGGCACAGCAGATAATCAAAGACCCCTATAAGTTTGATTTTCTTTCCCTCTCACCTGAATATACCGAGAGAGAACTGGAACGAGGTCTTATTGAGCATATCACCCAGTTCCTGCTGGAGCTTGGGTCAGGCTTTGCCTATGTTGGGAAGCAGCGGGTGCTCACCGTTGGAGAGCGGGATTTTTTCCTTGACCTGCTCTTTTACCATACCCGGCTGCACTGCTATGTGGTCATCGAGCTGAAGACCGGAGACTTTGAGCCCGAATACGCGGGCAAGCTCAACTTCTATCTGAAGGCGGTGGATATGCAGCTGAAGACGGAAAAAGACGCACCAACGGTCGGCATCCTTCTCTGCAAGAATCATGACGCCCTTGTCGTCGAGTATGCCTTGAGCGACATCAGAAAGCCCATAGGAGTCTCGGAGTATGAGCTGGTCCATTCCCTCCCCGACGACCTGAAGGACAGTTTCCCGACGGTCGAAGAGATTGAGGAAGAGTTGAGGAGGCTTGAGGGATGAATCCTGAAAAATGCAGCTTCTGCAAAGGAACCCTTACATTAGGAACAACCGAATTTATTGCCAGGGTTCAAAATGAAGTTATTGTCATCCGGGATGTTCCAGCATATGTCTGCAGGCAGTGTGGTGAAGCATACTTTTCAGCTGAAACATCACGAAAGATCGATATCGTGATGGAAGCTGTGCATCAGGGCACCATCTGTTGCCGCCCATTAGCAGCAGGCGAGATTACCTTACCGGCATAAAGCAACACCCCCGCCCCTCCCCTGACATGATCCGGGGCAGCCCGGGGCTTCTTCTGTGTGTGGGTGGCTTCTGTTCTCGTGTCTCCCCGCCTCATATCCCTCGTCCACCCTCTTCCCCTACACATCCTGTTCCTACACCTCCTTCTACGAGCAGCTCCGGTCACTTGAGAGCTACTCTCTCATCAGGATCACCAGCGTTCAGGGGCGGGGGAAGACGAGCGCCATCACCCTCCGGTATGCGGCAGCTGACGTGAAGCGGCTCTGTGAGAGCGAGATGGAGAGGCAGGGGGTGTGCCGGGGCGATGAGGATTGCAGGAGAGATGATGCGGAGCAGGAGAGCAGATCTGGTCAGAGAGATGGGAGTTGTCTGTACCTATTTTTCTGTGAGGGATGATCTGCTGGTACAGGTGGCCGGGTCACCTATTCATGGTTATAGCCGGGGGCGTTCACTTCCATCATGCTGACCATTCAGCTGAATCGAAGGATCAGAAGTATGGATAAGAACCGACCATCTGCGTCCCCGGCTCCGGGGATGTCGAATCTCCGTTCGCCTTCGGATGTGTGGAAACAGGCTGGATGATCGGCTCTGATGTCGATCTGAACTCCATCTCCGGTATATCAGGTGTGTTTTCATCGTACGGACTTTATTCCTGCCTGTGCGTGTTAATCATGCGGGTACATGTCAATACACTGCCTGAGCCAGAGTTCGGTGCAGATGATCCGCCAGAGTTCGCCTGAATAGGATGAACGTCCATCAACGAAGTCACAGTAGCTTGCATGTACTTCATCTGCATTCCAGTAGGGGCGTGATCTGAATGAGGGGGAGGTGAGGATCTTTAAAATTTCAGGCTGCATTGCCCCCCTCATCCAGACTTCCTCCGGTGTTGAGAAGCCACGTTTGTCCATCCGGCACCTGATCGCCTCAGGCAGAAGTCCTTTTGTTGCCTTTCTCAGGATATATTTTGTAATGCCCCCCCTGATCTTCTGATCTTCAGGAATTGATGCGAGGAATTCGACAAGGCGGTAGTCGAGCAACTGGATCCTAGAATTGTTGAGATAGTCATCTCACTCTCCTCTCAAAACGGTTATTGTTTCTTTGATGTACTCTCCCATACCCGCATATCTTTCCCCAGATTCAAGAGTCCTCTGAGGAGGTATGCCTGGTTTGTTGCAAAGGATGTAATGAGATTGCTCTTCCAGAAGAGGCTGATTGCGATAAAGACAGCGATCAAGGAGATTGCAACAAGCGGGTTCATAAGGAAGAGGCCTATGATAAAAAAGGTAGATCCTGTGAAGAAGAGCGCAGGGGTCAGAAGATACATGAAGATCCTGAGTGGATAAAAGAAGCGTGAGAATGGCCGCTTCTGTTTCAGGAGATCCATATTATCAATTGTCGCTTCGATCAGGTGCGTTGCCCTTCGTGTCTTCTGACGATACTGGCTCCGGAAGTCGTCAGGAATCGTCTCATAAACAACTGCTTCTGTTTCATAGACGGCTCTGTACCCCTGGCGTATTGCTTCCAGTCCGGTATTTGCATCGTCTGCACCTCTTCTCTCATCTATACGGGGCACCAGGTCTTTCTTCAGGGCTATCAGGGCACCATTTAAGGTATAGGTCGAATCCACTGCACTCTCCCAGGCACACATCCGTCCATAGAAGTTCCTGTATGTTCCCTCTATCTTTGATGTCCGGTATGCATCACCCGGAACCGGCCTGAGATCACCACAGACTGCTGCGATCGTCTCATCACTCATGAGACGTGCGATCAGTATGCTGAGGGCGTGTTTCTCGAATATGACATCCGCATCTGTTGTCACCAGAATCTGGTGGCGTGCTGCCTGTATTGCCCTGTTGATCGTCCTGTTCGCTCCCATGCGGCTCTCATTTCTGAGGATTCTGTATTCGATCTCTTCCTCCCTGCATGCTTCTTCTGCTAATGCGGCTGTGTCATCAGATGAACAGTCGTCGACAAGGATTAATTCGTAGCTTTCGAGAGGATAATCTGATGCCCTGATGTTGGCAATCCTCTTCCTGATGACTGCTGCTTCATTATAGGCGGGGATCAGGATACTGATATCGGGGAGTTTTCCTCTCTCCGGGATGGGTTTACATCTCTTCCCGAGATGAATTCCAAAAAGAAAAATGAGATACGGAATAGCCGCAATGAGGATGAGAAAAAGACCTGTGAGCAGCAGAATCATGATCATATTCTTTCCGGTGTGATATTAAGGATATGGAAAGCAAAGACGAAAACCGGATTTGAGGTGGAATTGGTCGATACATTCGCTAATGATATCATATCTATTTATTATTCTGGGATGCATAGATTGATCTGATGCCACAGGAGTTAAATAATAATTTCAAACAACAACAGATGATCAGGTATTCTTTCATTGCCATCTGTCTGATTGCCTTCTCTCTCTTTATATTCTGGTCGCGAACACTGCCGGTTGCTGCAATCGTCACGGCTGACTGGGTGAATCTGCTTGGAAACGATCCCTGGTATAGTCTCCGGCAGATAGAACAGATCGTGACACATTTCCCATCATACTCGTGGTTTGACCCGATGACGCAGTTCCCAAATGGTCAGCAGGTTGCCTGGGGCCCTCTCTACCCGATAATGGCTGCCTTCCTCTGTATCCTGATGGGTGCATCCACCCGTCCTGAGATGATGTATGCTGCATCATTCCTCTCCCCACTGATGGCTGCTGCAATGGTTCCGGTGATGTATGGGCTTGGCGCAAAGCTTGTTGACTGGAAGACGGGACTTGTGTCTGCTGGTTTTATCTCAATTGTGGGGGGCCAGTATGCGTACCGCTCACTCTTTGGCTTTGTGGATCACCATATTGCAGAGACACTTTTTTCAGCGCTTTTCTGCTTGTGTTTTATCATAGCGTTGATGAAGCTGAAGGAGAGCGGGGTGCGCCTTACAGATCTAAAGAGCCTGAAGAATCCGGTTCTGATCTACCCGGTGCTTGCGGGTTTTGCGTTTCTTCTTGGCTTTTACAATATGTCGACAATGGTGCTCTTTGCTTTTATTGTCGCGGTATATACAACCATTCAGGCTGTTATAAACCATATCCGAAAAGAATCATCTGACTATTGTATCATTACGAATATCGTCACATTTCTTGTGGTGATTGTAGGGGTCATCCCCTTTGGTATTCAATTTTCGGGTCTCTCATTAATTACCTATACAGCAGGACATATTGTTGCATTTTTCCTTCTGATTGTCGGATCCCTTCTCCTTTTTGCGATATCCAGACTCCTTTCTGACCGCGAATGGTATTATTATCCATTATCGCTTCTTGGGGTTTTTGTCATTGCATTGGTGATCGGTTTACTTGCTCTGCCCGATCTTGTCCGTGGATATCTCGGACATTTTTCACATGTTTTTGGTATGGGGGCAGAAGTCCTGACAATCCAGGAGGCGATGCCCTGGCAGTTTGCAAATGCTGTCTCTGTCTTTTCATGGGGCTGGATCCTTGTCGCTGTTGGTATTCTGTATCTTCTGTATCGTATCTGGAAACAGAATGATGCTCCGGCACTTTTTACCTTAATCTGGTTTGCCCTGATCTTCCTTGCAACCACCCGGCAGGTTCGCTTTGAGTACTATCTGGCTGCAAATATCGCACTGATGGCCGCTCTTGCAGTCGGTGCTGCCATGCAGATCGGTGGGCGTGATCTCCTCAGGCTCACTGGATTAGAGAAGTTCCTGACACCAAAAGAGCAGGCTATACCCCCTGAGGTATCTCCTGAGGTTTCTGTGGATGGGAGAAAGAAAGGGAAGAAACAGAAGAAGCCACAGAAGATAGTCCCCAAAGCAGAAAGTACAAGCCCTCTCCGCTCCGGTCTTCTTGTTGGAACGATTATTATTGCCCTTCTTTTTACATGGTCGGGGGTATCTGCCAATATTAATCTTGGTTCAAATATCGGGGGAGGCATGAATTCTGACTGGAAAGCTGCCCTCACCTGGCTTGGCGAGGACTCACCTGACCCGGGGGTTGATTATTGTGCAACCTTTGCTGCATCGGATCGTGAAACATTCGAGTATCCTCCTGAAGCATATGGAGTGATCTCGTGGTGGGATTATGGCCACTGGATCACTTTTGTCTCAAAACGGATACCACATGCAAACCCCTTCCAGGCAGGTGCGGGCACAGCAGCTGACTTCTTCATCGAGACAGATGCTGATGCGGCATCTGCGCAGCTTGATGAACTCGGAATCCGGTACATCATCACCGACATCGAGATGACAACCGGCAAGTTCTGGGCGATGACAACCTGGCATGATCCGGTGAATGCGACTGCCCCATTCCAGAAGCGGATGCTCTATCAGGAGTCTGAGGGCTCATACTCACAGGTACAGCTCCAGCGGGAGAGCTATTTCCAGACGATGATCCAGCGGCTCCATGTCTTTGACGGATCAGCGGTTACTCCAAATGAGATACTGGTTGTACAGTCTGCACCGGCATCTTCGCTTGGGCTTGGTGCGGGCTCAACACCTGTGATCATCGGTATTGGTGAGACGAAGTCGGTCGATGAGGCATGGGCCTACATCGCCGAGTTTGAGAAGACAGCAGCTCCAAACCACAGTGCGGAGATCCTCACCCCCGAGATGTTTGTTTCTTCAACCGAGCTTGACGCCCTCCAGCGGTTCCGGCTTGTCTATGAATCACCCACAAATGTCCTGAGCGGCGGCGATATCCGCTACGTGAAGATCTTCGAGTTTGTTCCCGGTGCAACAGTGCAGGGTGAGGGAATGATCGAGGTGCCGATCAAGACAAACACCGGAAGGACATTCACGTACCGCCAGGAGAGCCGGGACGGAGTCTTTGTGCTGCCATATCCGACCGAGGCCGGGCCAAATGATGTGGTTGTTGCGACAGGGCCGTACCGGATTGTAGAGACGGGGCAGGAGATTTCTGTGCCGTACCAGGCGGTGATGGAAGGGATGAGGATCTGAAAGAGGGGCTCTCCCAATTTTTTCAGGGTAAGAAAGGTGGTTAGGTTTATCCGTCCTCGATTCTACGATATTGTCAATGGAGGCTTATGATGATCTGTGCGTGGATCGATGAATGGCACTGATCGAGAAGGAAATGGGAACCGTTATACATATCATAAAAATCGCTATTGTTTATTATGGTTGACAACCAGATATTCTCAAAGCATGCTAAATCCATGATGCATGAGCGGATGATTCAAGAAGAATGGGTGTTGAATACCTTACTCTTTCCCGATAGAGTTGAAGAAAGAAGGGAGGATGAGGTGCATTATCTTAAAGAGATTCCAAATGCAAAGGGAAAAGTACTTCGGGTCATTATAAATCCTAAGTTATCTCCCCATCGTGTTATTACACTATTCTTTGACAGGAGGGATGCGCAATGAAAGTAACAATCGACAAAGAGGCTGATGCTATATATATGCGACTGTCTGATGCCATCATTAAGGATTCAGAAGAGATCAAGCCGGGTGTCATCCTCGATTACGATGATGAGAATAATCTGATCGGAATAGAGATCCTCAATATCTCTGAGCGTGTGCCTTCCGCCACACTAGCATCGGTTCAGCTGGAAACTGCATAAATCTACCCCTCTCTTCTCTTTACTGGGAGTGGTTGGATGCAGGTAGAAGTTGATTTACTGTGTTCATGATGGGTATGTCACCCCTCAGATTCCTGCGGAATGTGGCGATTGTCAGCACTTATATAATTCCCGAATCCTACTTACATGAAGAGGGAAACAACGATGGGTGCAGTCAAAGAACAGTTTATTGTTGATGAGCGGGGAGATCGTATTGCAGTCATCCTGCCTCTTGAAGAGTACGAGCAGTTGCAGGAAGATCTCCACGATCTTGCTGTGGTGGCAGAGAGAAGAACTGAATCGACAATCACACTTGAAGAACTGAAAAAGCGGCTCTGAATCGTAATGGGACTGTATGAAATTCTCTTAAAGAAAAGTGTTGAGAAAGATATAGCGAGTGTACCACGCAAGAGTATATCACGAATCCTGAATGCGATCGAAGACCTTAAGCGAAACCCGATGCCACACAGTTCCCGCAAGCTCAGCGGTTCGGTATCCCTTTATCGGATCCGGGTTGGTGAGTATCGCATACTTTATGAAGTATGTCCTGAAAGAAACAGGTTACTATAGTCTTTATCCGTCATCGCCGCACTGCATACCGCGATTTCTGATGCAAGCTTCGATGCGTTTGTATATCCCATCTTTCATCAGGCCCATGTCAAGAAAATCTTCAAAGGATCTTGGCAGATGTTTCTTCACAAGCAGTACGCTCCCCTCCATTTCGATGAGTTTTGTCCGTATCAGTGTGTCCCTGACAGTACCACTCATTTCTCCCCTCATACCATCGCCTCTTTTCCGATATAGTCGTAGAAACGGTGTTTGAAGATATCAAATTCTTTGATCGTGTGATACGCTATGTCATATACAAAACGCATATCCTTTGCATAGAGGAGGCGGCCTTTGATAACCTCAATTCTGATGTAGAGCGGGAGGTGTGAAAAGATCTGGATATCAAACCGCGAATCAGAGAGCTCTTTTATACATGCAAACCGGAATCGTTCGGCCTGATTTGTATCTCCATCATACCAGAGGCAGAGATCGATATCCGAATCATCCCTTGCCTGCCCTGCTACAACTGATCCATAGAGGAAGATGAACCTGACGCGATCAAAGCCATCGATAGCTTCTATGCGTTTGACAGCTTCGCGTGCCTGGTCTTCTGTGGGGGGGGCATGTCCGATCTCATATGTACAATGGGCATTCATCATCATATGTATTGGTTTTGGATGGGTGGTGGATATGTTGGAGAAGACTTTGGAATGAATCGAAGAGTACTCATATGATACAATCCCAGTTCTGGTACCAGACATGCAGCAGATTAATCATCAGAATTATGATCTCGTCTTCAAAGAGGCCTTCTCTCTCTTTGAGATCCGCTTCCTGGACTTTCTTGGGATTGATCTTCCACATATCACCGGGTTTATGGAGACGGAAATTCCAGAGGTGGAGACACATGATGACATGATGGATCTCACCTTCCGGCTGGAAGATAACACCATCCTCCATCTGGAAGAAGAGACTCACCTATCACGGGATGATCTCGTCCGTTTTGCACATTATGATCTCCGGCTCTACAACCGGTGTAAGACGATGATCCATACGATTGTGCTGACCCCCTTCACCGGGTCGAAGGGTGTACAAAGTATAAATACCGGGAGTTTACGATCATAGCAGCAGAAAGCCAACGACTTTATTCGTGGGAGTATGTCAGATGAAGACGTGGTCAATAACGTGCTGGCCGTGATGTGAAGCCATCTTGTGTGTGATAGAAAAGCCTTTGAGTTATGAAAACTCAATGCTGATTATGGATTCTCATACCTTCTCCAGATATTCAATACAGGTTTCAGGAGCGGTACAGAGGGTTGGCTATCGGCATATTGTTCAGAATATTGCCCGAAAATTACATATTACCGGGTATATCGAGAACCTTGAAGGATATGATGTGCATATCATAGCAGAGGGGCGTGTAGACGATCTTGATGCATTTATCCAGGCTATCAGGAATGTGGAATATCCGGTAGAAATTGAAGAGATTTGTACCGTGAAGGAAGATTATAAAGGAGAATATTCTTATTTCACGGTAATCAGAGGCTCTCCGGAAGAAGAACTTGCAGAGAGATTTGATACTGCAATTGCTATCTTTTCACGGATGGAGAGGAAACAGGATATCTCCCTTGAGAAGCACGATACATCCATTTCATTGCAGGGAAAGACGATCGATCTGCAGGAGAAGACGATCGGCTTACAAGAAAAGACGATTGGCCTTCAGGAGAAGACGAACAGCCTACAAGAAAAGACGATCGGTCTGCAGATAGAGACGCTCACCGAAGTGAAAGGAATGAGAAGTGATCTCGATAACCATCTCAATAAGGAGATCTCTGAGATGCGTATGGAATTAAAGGAGATCAGGACGGCATTGATAAATTATGGAATTATGAATGCGGCAAAGTCCTGAGAATAATACAATAATCTCTCACCTTATCTCTCCAGGCGAAAAACACTCCTCAATGCCCCTGCCTTTTCCTGCTCCAGTGAAGGGGATCCTCATGGCCAACCGAACGGGGCTCGCCGCCCCGCCGAGAGGATGGAAGCGTTCCCGCGCCCCAACTCCTGTTATTGGGTCTCTCCCTAACCAACTACAGTTTCTCATTCACTGTCGCTTGTGTGCAAAGGGATCTGCTGTGAGGATGACACCACAATATCCAGCTGACATTTGCTCAAGAATCAAAGAATTTGGTGATCAGAAATTTGGAGAAGAGTCGATATATTGAGGTTGCCAGAAAACTCGGCAGACCAATTCCCGAGGAAATTACCGATCCGTCGCACGCAGAGAATGCCGGAATCTAATCCTTGACAATCTAATCCCCTCATCAGATTTCCTGAGTATAGGGCCGGACTGTTTTGCTCGCAATACTATCGCAGGCTAGCCTGTCACCTGAGGAATTCCGGAAATTGTTATATAAGAACCAGCATTGAAGCTTCTTTTCGGATTCGGTAAAGATTGTGCACCCTGCCCGGATCCGGATGATTGATCAGACTCTCTCTTCCATTCAATCGAATACTACATACGTCTGTCCGTCAAACACTGAGGAATTAATCGGGGATCATCCGTGTCGACCATCAGAAATGCAATCAACATCCTCTACTACCTCTTCGCCCCCTTCAAAAAGATGCTTGCACTGTATCTTCTGGCAGTCATCGCACTGGCGGGACTGGAAGTATTCCGGGTCTCACTCGTCTACCCGATCATCAATTACGGGCTAGATGTTGAGAACCAGCACCGGCTGCTTGATACGTTCTTTGATCTGATCCTTCCATCATCGGTGCATCCTTTCCTTGCATCGGCACTGCTGCTCCTTTTAACAACCGCATTCATCGCCGTATTTTATGGGGTCGTTGCCTACTCGGGGGCCTATGTCTTTGCAGCGGTGCGGGATTCGCTTGACCGGCGGATCTTCTATCGCCTGATGGGTAATGATTACAGTTATTTTGCAGCAAAGAAACAGGGGGATCTGCTGTATATCGGGCAGGGGGCGGTGACAGAGTCCGGCCTGGCGATTAACCAGTTCATGGAGTTTGTCAAGAACTCCCTGATGGCACTGCTGTACTTCCTGTTTATCATCTATCTCTCCTTCTGGCTCTCGATAGCACTGGTGATTCTCGGAGTGATCTATGCATATCTTATCAGGCAGCAGCTCTTTACCCGTCTCTACCGGAACAGTTCAGCATTGAATACCGCACTTATGCAGAAGTCGGTTGCCTACCAGGAGTTCATCTCCGGGATCAAGACGATCTTTATCACGGGATCGCATTCTTTCTGGGCTG
This sequence comes from Methanocalculus pumilus, assembly GCF_055382585.1. Classification (NCBI taxonomy): domain Archaea; kingdom Methanobacteriati; phylum Methanobacteriota; class Methanomicrobia; order Methanomicrobiales; family Methanocalculaceae; genus Methanocalculus; species Methanocalculus pumilus. The sequence continues at coordinate 630,811 of NZ_AP042393.1, forward strand.
AAAAATATGATGCTGCTGTTTCAAAGCTCAGGCAGGCATACACCTTTGTGACAGCCCTTGGAAAGCTTCCATCCATCATCAATGATTTTCTGATGTTCTCGGTGATTGCAATTGGTGCTCTTGTCCTCTATATCTCAACAGGCGGGGATTTCCTCTCGTATATTGGTCTCTTTGGAACATTCATGCTCGCGTTATATCGCCTCGTGCCAACAGCAAGCCAGGCACAGACTAATCTCACCTCAATGGTTCAGTACCTGCCTGCCCTTGAGCTCGTGCATGCTGAACTCATTCAGGAAGAGAGTGAGCGGGAGAAGAAGAGGGGGCGGGGCGGTGGCCTCCCCTTCTCTTTTGAGAGATCGATTGCATTTGAAGGGGTAACATTCCGGTACCCGGATGCGGCCGGGGATACGATTTGTGATCTCTCGTTTGCAATTGAAAAGAATACCTCGGTTGCCATCGTCGGAGACTCCGGATCCGGCAAGACCACGATCGCCAACCTCCTTGCTCTCCTGTACTCTCCTGATTCCGGCAGGATCGCAATTGACGGGGTGGATATCAACGAATTCGACCCCACAAGCTATCTCCGGTCACTCGGGTACATCGGCCAGGAGACCTTCATCTACAATGATTCGATCAAGGAGAATATCCGGTTTGGCCTCGACTGCACCGATGAGGAGATCATCGCAGCAGCAAAACGTGCCGATGCACATGAATTCATCATGCGATCTGATCATGGCTATGATACGATCATCGGCGACCAGGGGATGAAGCTCTCCGGCGGTCAGCGGCAGCGGGTCGCGATCGCCCGGATCATTCTGCGGGAACCGGAGATCCTGCTGCTGGATGAAGCCACGAGCTCGCTTGATAATATCTCCGAGAAGCGGATCATCGAATCTGTCAAGCGGCTTTCTGAGAATATGACGGTGATCACGATCGCCCACCGTTTATCGACGATCCAGGATGCCCATGTCATCCATGTTCTGAAGGCAGGAAGGATTGTGGAGAGCGGGAGTCATGAGGAGTTGTTGGAGATGAAGGGGGAGTATTATCGGTTGTACCTGGGGCAGGAGGAGAAGGAGAGTGGGGAAGAGTCTGGGGATGAAGAGGAGTGATCGGAGAGGTTCTTTGTGTGGTGTTTTCTGGGGATACAGAATCTTATCAAAGCACTTATCCTCCTCTTTGCCCATAGTATGTGAGTGAGATTATCAGCGTATGATTCTGTATGGTTGTGATGGATGTGATGCTTGTGATGGGTGTGTTTGTTTGTTGCTCATAGGGATCCAGAGTTGTATTATCTCATGAAAACCCTCATCCTCGCCGGTGGTAGCGGCACCCGCCTCTTCCCCCTCTCCCGCGAGCAGTTCCCCAAACAGTTCATCAGGCTCTTCAACGGGGAGTCTCTCTTCCAGAAGACGGTGAAGCGGCAGCTGCTTCTCTCTGCGGCAACAGACATCACCATCATCACAAACCGCGATCACCAGTTCCTGATCCGCGATCAGCTCGCCGATATCGGGTGCGACTGCCCGGTTCTCACCGAACCTGTGGGGAAGAATACGCTCCCTGCGATCTACTACGGAGTGAAGGTGCTTGTTGAGAGTTGTAGAGACGCAACTGATGATCGTATCGCGGTCGTCTCCTCCGATCACCTGATCGAACCCGATGATGCGTTCCTTGCTGCTTTCCATGCAGCCGCCCGCCTGGCAGATCGGTATCTTGTCGTCTTCGGGGTGCGTCCGGGATCCCCTCATACCGGGTACGGGTACATCCGCCCCGGCTCCCCGCTTGGTGATGACGGGTATCTCGTCGATTCCTTTGTAGAGAAGCCGGATCGTGAGACTGCCGGGGAGTACTGTGCCTCGGGATACCTCTGGAACAGCGGGATGTTCGTCTTCACCCCCTCCCTCTTCCTCTCCGAGGCAGAGAAGTATGCCGGCGAGGTTGTTTCTGCTTTTTCAGATCTTTTGGTTGATGAGGCATATGCGAAGGTACCGAAGATCTCAATCGACTACGGCATCATGGAGAAGACAGATCGTGCCGCAGTTGTTCCCTTCTCATCAGGATGGAATGATCTCGGCACCTTCGATGCCCTCTATGACGCGTTCCCAAAGAATGGAGATCAGAATGCTGTCCGGGGCGAGCATCTCGGGATCAAGTCAGAACGGAACCTGATCATCGGCAACCGGCTGATCGCGACCGTCGGCATCTCCAATCTTGCGATCATCGAGACAAAAGACGCAATCCTCGTTGCCGCCCGCGACCAGGCACAACATGTCGGTGATATCGCAAAAGAGCTGAAGGAGCAGGGGGACGAGCGTGCCCTCCACCACATGCAGGTTCACCGCCCCTGGGGGTCCTATACGACGCTCGAAGATGGGGATGCCGAACATGCTCACGAAGCCAGCAGGAGTGGCGGCGGCACAGGCGACAGCAGAATCGAGGGGAATTCCGCCGGGACACCCGTTAGCAAAGGCGACAGCGGTGGTACCTACAAGATCAAGCGTGTCTCGGTTCAGCCGGGTCGCCGCCTCTCGCTCCAGATGCACCATCACCGGAGCGAGCACTGGGTCGTCGTCAAGGGAACCGCCGAGGTGACGATCGGCACAGAGACTTTCCTCCTGAAGAACGGCGAATCCACCTATGTCCCTGCAGGCACGGTGCACCGGCTCGCCAATCCGGGGCTCCTGCCACTTGAATTGATCGAGGTGCAGATCGGGGAGTATACGGGTGAAGACGATATTGTCAGGTTTGAGGATGATTTTGATAGGGTGTAAGATTATATCTTTAGCATAGGGATCTCATGATCTTACCTCTGCATAATTTCCATTACCAATACTGCATTGAGGAATAATAATGACAAAAAAAGCATTTATCACCGGCATCACCGGTCAGGACGGCTCATATCTCGCAGAACTCCTTTTGCACAAGGGATATGAGGTGCATGGCCTGGTTCGGCGATCATCGACATTCAACACGAGCAGGATCGATCCGATCTATGTGGATCCGCATGATCCGGACGCCCGCCTCTTCCTCCATTTTGGGGATCTTGCCGATTCAGAACAGATCTCAAATATCATCTATAATATCAGGCCCGATGAGGTCTATCATCTCGGCGCCCAGAGCCATGTCCGGGTGAGTTTTGATACCCCTGAGTATACCGGTAATGTCACCGGACTCGGCACCACCCGTCTCCTCGAAGTGCTCAGGCGGAGCAACAATGATGTCCGGTTCTACCAGGCATCCTCAAGTGAGATGTTTGGATCAGCAAAACCCCCGCAGGGTGAGGAGACACCTCTCTGCCCCCGGAGCCCCTATGCCTGCGCCAAGGTCTATGCGTACTGGATGGCGAAGAATTACCGGGAGGGGTACAATATGTTTGCCTGCAACGGAATCCTCTTCAACCATGAATCCCCTCGCCGTGGCGAGACTTTTGTTACAAGGAAGATCACCCGTGCGATCGCAAAAATCCTTGCTGGCAAAGAACAGTACCTCTACCTCGGAAACCTTGATGCCCGTCGTGACTGGGGTTTTGCGCCGGAATATGTCGAGTGCATGTGGCGGATGCTCCAGCAGGATCATCCAGATGATTATGTCGTCGGCACAGGCGAGACCCATTCGGTACATGAATTCCTTCATGAGTCATTTGCCTATGCCGGGTTGGATGTGGAGGAGCATGTCAGGATCGATCCCCGGTACTTCCGGCCGACCGAGGTCGAGGTGCTGATTGCCGATCCCAAAAAGAGCGAGACGAAACTTGGCTGGAAGCCGAAGGTGACATTCCCGGCCCTTGTCCGGATCATGGTCGACTCGGATCTCCGGGCTGCCGGGCTTGAGCCGATCGGGGAGGGCGACGAGATGATTGCCAGGTTCTTCCCCGAGAAGTGGTGGCGGGCTGACTGAGATCGCATGAAGATTGCATGAAAGCACCTTCGATCTGCTACTTTGTGAGCGATTACGGGATGGGGCATGCAGCCCGGAGCATCGCCGTCATCCGGCGGATACTGGCAAAATGGCCTGATGCCAGGATTACGGTAAAGACTGATGGTCCACATGATTTTATGCAGACGTCCCTGCCATCATGTACCCATAGCAGAACGAAAAATGATATCGGTGTCGTGCTCGATACAGAACGGCCAACCGTCAACAGGGAGGAGACAGCAGTCCTCTTATCTGACTGGATCCGATCCTGGGATGCGTATATCAGCCGGGAGCAGGAGTTCTGCAGAAGTGAGGGGATCAATTGCATCATCTCGGATATTGTCCCACAGGCATTCCCTGTTGCCAGCAGGCTTGGGATCCCCGGGATTGCGATCTCAAACTTCAGCTGGCACTTTATCTTCAGTTCACTCTTTGGAGAGACTCCTGAAGTGAAAACACTCCATGGTGCCTATGCTCTTGCCGATACTGCACTGATGCTCCCTTTTCATGAGCCGATGGAGATCTTCCCGGTAAGAAAGGAGATCGGGCTCATCTCCCGTGAGGTGACGATCTCCTCAGATCAGATCCGTGAGCAGCTTGGCATTGGCCCCGATGAACCGCTCATCTACCTCAGCACCGGGGGCCGCCTCCACCCGGCTGTCCTTAAGACTGTACAGGACGCCATTGATGCCGGAATCCGGGTGCTCGTCTCCTCACATGCTGCGAGCGGACTTCGCGGTGTTTGTGTAATCCCAAACGATGAGATGGAGACACAGAACTATCTGGCAGCATGCAACCTGATCGTCACCAAATGCGGATACAGCACCATCTCCGAGGCGGTTTTCGCCCGCGTCCCCCTTCTGCTCTACAGAAGAGAGGGTTTTTCTGAAGATCCGGCCCTCATATCGGCGGTGGCAGCTCGCGGCTATGGCCGGGAGATTCTTTGGGAGGAACTCTGTGCTGGTACCTGGTGGCGGGAGTGTATCGGATCAGATAAATATGGATGGATGCAAACTAACGGTAATGAGACGTCCTCATCAGGGATTCCTGCATCCGGTGCAGATGATGTTATTTCAGTACTACATGATTTCTTCGAGTAGGTTGTTTTAGGTTGAGATGTCAGAAACCGGGAGGAAGAAGATGATGGTAAGAGAATTCGGGTTAGAGGATGCCGGTGGAACCATCAGGGGATAGTATGATTGTGGTTATGATTGGGGTTGCAAGATGACATTCTGGGAAGGTAAACAGATCCTCCTCACCGGTGGCGCCGGATTCCTCGGCAGCTATGTTGTTGAGCAGCTTGGAAAACACGGTGTGTCGAGGGATCAGATACAGATCCCCCGGAGCAGGGAGACTGATCTCCGGATCTTTGAGAACTGTGTTGATGTTGTGTCCGGGTGTGATATCGTCATCCATCTTGCCGCAAAAGTTGGCGGCATCGGCTTCAACCAGGAGAACCCTGCCACCCTCTTCTATGATAACGCGATGATGGGCATCCAGCTGATTGAGGCGGCACGGCAGGCAGGCGTCTCGAAGTTTGTCACCGTTGGGACAGTCTGTGCATACCCGAAGTTCACACCTGTTCCCTTCAGCGAAGATGATCTCTGGGACGGCTATCCCGAGGAGACGAATGCCCCGTATGGACTTGCAAAGAAGATGCTCCTTGTGCAGTCCCAGGCATACCGGCAGCAGTATGGATTCAATGCGATCTATCTCCTGCCGGTGAACCTGTATGGGCCCGGCGACAACTTCGATCCCGCAAGCTCGCACGTGATCCCGGCCCTCATAAAGAAATTTGTTGAAGCAGAACAGGATGGACGTGACGAGGTCGAAGTCTGGGGCACCGGGGCGGCCTCCCGGGAGTTCATCTATGCAGCAGATGCCGCCCGTGGGATTGTCCTGGCAGCAGAACAGTATAACAAGCCTGACCCGGTGAACATCGGATCCGGGATGGAGATCTCAATCCGGGATCTTGTCGACCTGATCGTCGAAGCCACCGGCTACTCCGGCCAGGTCCGCTGGGATGCCACCAAGCCGGACGGCCAGCCCCGGCGGTGCCTGGATACGAGCCGGGCAAAACAGGAGTTTGGGTTTGCAGCTGAGATGGCGTTTCCGGAAGGTATTCGGAGGACTATTGAGTGGTACCGGGAGCAGCTGGCGGGGAAGATGGTTTGAGCTTCCTAACATTTGGTGGCAACTACACATACGATCAGATCACCGGGGTCGCCGAGCGTGTCAACACACATGCTTTCATCACCTCCCTCCGTGACGGCTACGACTCAATCGTCGGCGACCTGGGGGTGACGCTCTCCGGAGGGGAGAAGCAGCGGATTGTGTCAATGTCGGTTTAATTTCCCCACTGTCGTCGGTTCATCATTCTCCCTCACCCCCCAATTCACTTTCACGACGCACGGTTCATCCATTATTACCTGGACAGCGTTCTTTATGGTATGAAATCAGAAAGCAGTTCGCAGATTGTCTCACGTAACTTCACCTTTTCCGAAAAACCGCTCTTTAAGGACGCCGATATCCTCGAATGCGACCACATCCCCGACCAGGTGCTCTTCCGCGATGCCGAGCTCGAGGAGCTGGCATTCCTGATCAGGCCGGGGCTCCGGGGGCAGCGGCCGGCGAACATCCTCTGCCGGGGGCTCCCCGCCACCGGGAAGACGACCTGTATCCATCACCTCTTTGCCGAACTCAGGGAGGTCTCACATACCCTGATCCCGGTGTACGTGAACTGCCAGCAGAACAGATCAGCATTTGCAGTCTTCTCAATAATCTACCGGGAACTGGTCGGCCATGCCCCCCCGAGCTCCGGCATCCCGCTCAGGCGGCTGATGGATGCTGTTGCAAAGGCGCTTCAATCAAAGAAGGCGATCCTCCTGGTCTGCCTTGACGATATCCACCACCTGATCCATGAAGGAACCGATACCCAGATCCTCTCCTCGCTCCTTCGGATCTATCTCGACTATCCCGGCTGCCGGGCCTCGGTCATCCTGGTGGAGAGCGATCTCGCACTCGATATCTCCCGCAGGCTGGATCCATCGGTCTTCTCAAGCCTCTGCTCAGAAGAGGTCTTCTTCGCCCCCTATTCAGCCGCCCAGATCCGGGGCATCCTGAGGGAGAGAGCACGGCAGGCGGTCTATCCGGCGGTGATCTCACCGGAGATCCTTGATCTGATCACTGATATGACGGCATCAACAGGGACGGGGGATCTCCGGGTGGGGATTGATCTCCTGAAACGCTCCATCCTCAGGGCAGAGCGAACCGGGCGGCCGGCCGTCACCGAAGAGGATGTTGCCGCCGCCTTTGGGGATGCCCGCACAACCCACCTCCGGGGCCTCGTCTCGGTCCTCACCGAAAAGGAGCGGAGGCTCCTCTCGGTGATTGCCGGGATGGTCGAGGAGGGAGAAGAGGCTGGCAGGAAGGAGTATGGGGAGCCGGTGCCCCCGACCTCGGGGAGGCTCTATTCCCGGCTCCTTGAGGTGATGGCAGCCGAGCAGTCGGAGGAGCAAGAGCGAGCCATGGAGCAGGGAGCGATGGGGCAGGTAGTCATGGAGCAGCGAGACGGAGAGCCGGTGGCATGTGCCGAGCCCGAACCGGGATATTCCACTGACAAAGGTCCAAACGGAGAGGTTGGAAAGGATGGAAAAGATGGCCGGAGGGAGGATGAACTCCATCATCCCGCCCCCCGGCTCCCCGCACCCACCATCTCCTATACCTCCTTCTACGAGCAGCTCAGATCGCTTGCCACCTATGCTCTCATCAGGATCTCGGTTAGGCAGGCGAAGGGGAGGACGAGCGAGATCACGCTCCGGTACCCGGCGGCTGATGTGAAGAGGATCTGTGAGGGGAGGTGAGGGGGGTGGGACGAAGGCTCTATGCCACCCTCTTCATCATCTCTTTCAACTCCACTGATGAGGCTGTTGCACGAACTCCTCACACATGAACGATCAAATTAATGCTTCAATATTATATTTATTATGTATGGAAACAACAAACCATTATGCCTGAGAACTATAATCACAGATATTTTCCCCCCACACAGAAGCTTCTCCTTCCGGTCGATATGATGGATTGGCTCGATGACAATGATGAAGTCTTTATTTATCACGAGCTCTTGCAAAACCTCGATCTCAGCACATTCTATACGAAGTATCGGGAGGACGGGATAGTATCCGTAATCCCCTGTAAATTTAATTAAGGCTCTCTCCATGGAGAGAACAGAAGATGAGCGATATTTCAAAGGACTGTATGTATCCCCATGAACTGCAACGGATCTGTTGGGGCCACAGCACATTGGTACCATGCATTGCTGGTTTAGTCGCTGCATGGGCAGACGCGCACCTGAAAGAAAGAGGTGAGTGGATGACCAAAGAGGCGGTAGCAAAACAGATTATGGGTGCTAAACTGGTCACGGAGGCAGGAAAGAAGCTGTATGGAATGAGAAAGTATATGATCGAATCAATATATGGGATTATCAAAGAGAACCGGAAGTTTTGTGCGTTTCTTACCTGTTGATTGGATGGTGTCAATTGTGAATGGACACTTGTGAATCTGGTGCACAATATAAAACTGGGTATCAGGAAAGGGATAGGATCGTTCTTGAACCAAAGACATTCTGGATTGAACCAAAGACATCCTGGAGGTGGCGTAGCGATAGCTGGGTTATAGGGGATAATTTCAGAGAATGTGGATTAATGTGGATTGTGTGGCAGAGATATAGAGATCCTTTTAGTGGAAAAAACCTGTATTGAGAGGGATTGAGGTGTGAACCAGGAGAGCAAATTGAGATAGTGTTGAATGTCACACTGACGATAAAGGTGATGAGGGGTGAATATTGTTCTCAGAAATGATGATTTGAGGATGGGGATACAGCCTCTATTTTCCCTCAAGAATTATTGTTAAGGAGATACAATGATAGAAGTAACCTGTATCTCAATTATAACTGGATGTAATACTCATGTTCACCAACAAATCAATCCTCATCACCGGGGGCACCGGCTCCTTCGGCAAGCAGTTCACCAAGACTATTCTTGAGCGATATGATCCAAAGAAGGTGATCATCTTCTCCCGTGACGAGCTGAAGCAGTTCGAGATGAGTCAGGTCTTCGACCAGGACTGCATGCGCTACTTCATCGGCGATGTCCGGGATCGCGACCGCCTGACAATGGCGATGCGGGGAGTGGATTATGTCATTCACGCTGCCGCCCTGAAGCAGGTGCCTGCGGCTGAGTATAACCCCATGGAGTGCATCAAGACAAATGTCTATGGTGCGGAGAATGTGATCCACGCGGCGCTTGCCAATCAGGTGCTGAAGGTGATAGCGCTCTCGACCGATAAGGCGGCAAACCCGATTAATCTCTATGGCGCAAGCAAGCTCGCCTCGGATAAGCTCTTTGTAGCGGCAAATAATATCGCCGGACAGGATCCGACCCGGTTCTCGGTGGTGCGCTATGGAAATGTGGTTGGATCACGGGGATCGGTCGTGCCGTTCTTCAAGAATCTCATCCAGAATGGCACAGATCATCTCCCAATTACTGATGAGCGAATGACCCGGTTCTGGATCACGCTTCAGCAGGGGGTGGATTTTGTACTGAAGGGCTTTGAGCGGATGCAGGGAGGGGAGCTCTTTGTGCCGAAGATTCCATCAGTTCGGATTGTTGATCTGGCGACTGCCATGGCACCGGATCTCCCCAAGCGGATCATCGGGATCCGGCCCGGGGAGAAACTGCATGAGGTGATGTGCCCCGGGGATGATTCGCATCTCACGCTTGGGTTTGATGATCACTATGTGATCCGGCCAACAATCCAGTACTCCTACAAGGTTGATTTTACGACAAACAAGCTGGGAGAGACAGGCAGTCCGGTTGATCAGGACTTTGAGTACAATTCAGGGAAGAATCCGCATTTCCTCACGATTGATGAGATTAAGCATATCAATCATATCTCAGGGTTAGAATGATCCCATACGGACGGCATTAATAAAGATGAATGTGATTATATGTTATTAATATAAAAATAAATTATTTATTTGGTTCAGGTGCAAATATGAGACTTGCAGTAATCCCCGCTCGAGGAGGTAGTAAACGAATACCTCATAAAAATATTAAAGATTTTTGTGGTAAACCGATACTTGCCTGGTCAATTGAAGCTGCACTGGGTAGTGGTTGTTTTGATAAGGTAATTGTATCCACAGATGATATTAAAATTGCTGAAGTAGCTCGTAAATATGGAGCCGAAGTTCCGTTTTATCGCCCACCTGAATTATCAAACGATTATATTGGGACGATCCCCGTCATTCACCATGCAATTGATTGGTATTTGGAACACGGTATAGAATTTGAACAGGTGTGTTGTATTTATGCAACGGCCCCCTTTGTTACCTCACTAGATCTTCGAGAGGGGCTAGCCCTGTTACAGAGCAATGCATGTGATTATGTTTTTTCTGTTACAAGTTTTCCATTTCCTATTCAACGAGCTATCAAAATAAATGATAATAATAGAGTTGAAATGTTTCAACCTGAACATTTTAATACCCGTTCACAGGATCTTGAGGAGGCATATCATGATGCTGGACAGTTCTACTGGGGTAACGCACAAGCTTGGAGGGATGAAAGGATTGTATTTTCAGAAAGAGCTATCCCGTATATTTTGCCTCGTTATAGGGTGCAGGATATAGATACACTAGAGGATTGGTTGCAAGCAGAACGTTTATTTGCGGCATATCATTAGTTTTGGCGATGAACTTATTCAACGTGAGAAAAACAATGAAATTATTCATTACAGGGATAGCAGGATTACTGGGAGGAAATATTGCATATTTGCTCTCTGGATGTCATCTTATTGAAGGAATTGATCGCAATCAAATCGACATTCCATCAGTCCATATTCATAAGATTGATCTACGCAATTTTGAAAAATTAGCAGAAATTATCAAAACATGTAAACCTGATGCTGTTATTCATTGTGCAGCGGCAACTAATGTTGACTGGTGTGAAGAAAATCCTGATGAAGCATTTGTTTTGAATACGGTTATTACGAAAGAATTAGCAACAATTTGTAATAATTATAATATTCAGCTAGTATTTATCTCGTCTGATGCGGTCTTTGATGGTTTTTCGGAGGATCTGTATATTGAAACTGATCCAGTTAATCCATTGAATATTTATGGTAAAACCAAGGTTGAAGCTGAGAATGAAGTCCTCAAATATCAACATAATTTGGTTATAAGAACGAATATATATGGTTATAATATGCGTCAAAAATTGAGTATTGGGGAATGGATACTTAATTCCTTAAAAAATGATGAAATCCTGACTTTATTTAATGATGTGTATTTCTCTCCGATTCTTGTGAATGATTTAACTTTTATAATCGAAAAAATGGTTGAAAAGAAAGTTCATGGGCTTTATCATGTGTGTGGAACAGGATCAATTTCTAAATACGAATTCGGAAAAAACCTACAGAAAACCTTTGATATTCAAACTGGAGAGATTATTATGGGTTCGGTTGAGGATTTTGCCTTTAAGGCATGTAGGTCGAAGCATATGGGTATGAGTAATGAAAAGGTAAAAAAAAGCCTGAATATATCAATTCGATCCCCATTAGAAAGTCTTCAGGAATTTAAACGCCTTTATGATTCTGAATACGAAAAAACAATAAAATGTCAACCATGATCCGTTATGATGAATACTATTGGGAGAATATAGTGATATTATGAATCAACCTGTAATTACGCTTGGTAATAAAAAAATATCTCATAATACTCCTCCGTACTTTATTGCTGATATTGCAGCAAATCACGATGGAGATCTGGATAGGGCTTTGAAACTTATTGAACTGGCCAAAGAGGCTGGTGCAGATTGTGCAAAATTTCAAAATTTTTCAGCTCCAACAATTGTGAGTAAAAGAGGTTTTGAATCAATTGGAAAAAAGCTCTCTCATCAGTCTTCCTGGAATAAATCTGTGTATAATGTGTATCAGGATGCGAGCATACCTATTGAATGGACACCTTTATTAAAAGATAAATGTGATGATGTTGGAATTGAGTATCTTACTACACCCTATGATCATCATTCAGTAGATGCCACAGATCCATTTCTCAATGGCTATAAAATTGGATCAGGGGATATTTCATGGATAGATTTTCTCGAGTACGTTGCAACAAAAAATAAACCCGTTCTTCTCGCAACTGGGGCTTCAGCGATTGATGATGTTGTCCGTGCAGTAAATAGCATTTTAGCTGTTAACCCTTTATTAATTCTTATGCAGTGTAATACAAACTATACTGCAAATCCAGAAAACTACAAATATGTTAATTTAAATGTGCTGAAACAGTATCGAATATTATATCCTCAATGTATACTTGGTTTATCTGATCATACCTTTGGACATGCCACTGTATTGGGGGCAATTACTCTTGGTGCTCGTGTTATCGAAAAACATTTTACTGACGATAATTCACGTACAGGTCCTGATCATAAATTTTCAATGAATCCAGCTACCTGGCGGGATATGGTAGACAGGTCGACAGAGTTATTTATGTCACTTGGGGATGGTAATAAAAAAATTGAAGATAATGAACAAGAATCGTTCATTGTCCAGAGGAGGGGTTTGTATTATAAACAGAACCTTGAGGAGGGTCATATCCTCTCATCAAATGATGTAATTCCACTTCGACCATTCAAAGAAGAAGGAATACATCCTTATCAATTAAATGATATTGTTGGTAAAAAACTCAATCAGAGAGTATATGAAGATCAATATATCACTTGGAGTGAATTAGATGATTAAGGGAGAGAAAATTTATCTTGAAGCAATTGAAAGGGATGATTTACTTCAGTTAAAAGAATGGAGGAATCTTCCTGAAATTAAGATGAATTGCCGGGAATACCGGGAAATTAACACTTCAATGCAAGAGATTTGGTATGAATCGAGAGTTTTAAACGATCCATCAACTATAATGTTTTCCATAAAGAATATTGAATCCCAGGAGTTGTTGGGCAGTTGTGGATTATGTTATATTAATTGGGTTCATCGACATGCAGAAATATACCTTATCATCGGTTGGAATGGATCATATATTGATGATTGTGGCTATGCACAAGAATCAAGTAAATTATTATTAGATTATGGTTTTAATGAACTTGGTTTAAATAAAATTTGGGTTGAAGTTTTTGATTTCGATAATAAAAAAAAGAGATTTTTTACTGAAGCAGGTTTTAAAATAGATGGAACTTTAAGAGATCATCATTACTTTGAAGGTTTATGGTATAATTCTATAATATTTTCTTTATTAAGCAAGGAGTGGGTAAGTAATAGTTTAGTATGATTTTTATTTTAATCGATAAAATGATTAGATTGGGAGTATATACATGAATAGTGATTTAAAAAATAATAATATTGTTGTCGCGTCACCTCATTCTCGTAATGATATTCTGGAAAACAACCTCCGTGATTATTTGAAGAACTATTATATAATCCGTCTACGAACTCCTGAAGAGTTAACAATAGAGAAAATTAAAAGAATAAATCCAAAATTCCTTTTTTTTCCTCATTGGTCATGGAAAATCCCTGAGGATATCTATAATGAATATGAATGTGTAATTTTTCATCCAACTGATCTCCCATACGGTCGTGGTGGAACCCCAATACAAAATCTCATTTTATATGGCCATCAAAATACGCAAATATCCGCATTAAAATGTATCGAAGAATATGATGCCGGTCCGATTTATTGTAAATGTCCTCTTTCCCTCCACGGTACTGTTGAAGATATCCTTCAACGTGCTTCATCGATTATTGAAAAAATGATTATATATATTATACGTCATCATCCTCGGCCAGTAGAACAAAATGGAAAACCAGTAATCTTTAAACGTCGAAATCCAAGTGAAGGTAATCTATCAGAATTAGATGAATTAAATCTGGTCTATGATTATATTAGAATGCTTGATGGAGATGGTTATCCAAAAGCCTTTTTAGAAACAAGTTTTTTCCATTTCGAATTTTTTGATGCAACAATGTCTGAGAATGAGATTAGCGCCAAGGTTTACATCAGGAGGAAAGATGACTAAAACGATTGCAGTTATAGCTGCTCATCCAGATGATGAAGTCCTTGGGTGTGGTGGAACCCTTGCCCGATTGGCAATTAATCATAATATTGTAATTCTTTTTATTTCGGAAGGGGAAACAGCACGAGATAGATTTTATAGCGATGTAAATATTGATCGTCTTGCTGCGCGTAATGCTGCTTCAGAAAAAGCCTGCAAGATTCTTGGATGTAGTTCTGTCACAGCATTAAATTTTCCTGATAATCGATTGGATAGCTTTGATCGCCTTGATATTATCAAACATATCGAGGAATTTATTGCTCAGCATAGCCCTTCAATGGTTTTTACACACCATGCCGGAGATGTCAATATCGATCATCGGATTGTGCATGATGCGGTGATTGCGGCATGCCGCCCCCAACCGGGGTGCCCAGTGAAAGAGTTGCTCTTCTTTGAAGTGCCATCATCAACAGAATGGAGACCCTCCTGTTCTGATCAGATGTTTGCCCCGGATGTATTCTATGATATAACTGGCACTCTTCCCACAAAACTGGATGCTTTGCAGGCATATGAAAAGGAATTACGGCCATTTCCCCACCCCCGCTCTCTAAAGGCTGTCGAGGCCCTTGCCACCTGGAGAGGTGCAACTGTCGGAGTAGAAGCTGCTGAGGCATTTATGATAGGGCGGATTGTATATAAATTATGAAACATTCGATGGAGAATCATTATGAAAAAACAATGGGTTAGGACAACACCCTTTGAACCATCTAATTCGAATCAAGATGAATCATGGGTATATTTGGATTCTGAAAGTGAACAAAAATTTGATGTTAATGTACAGTTTAATAAACCAATTGATATTACTTCTTTAAAGATTAATATTTTAAAGACGTTCTCTGAAAATGTAAATCAAATAAGAATAACGAGATCCTCTCTTTTTGGTGATAAAACTGATATGTATCAGGTTGAATTTTGCCCAATTTGTAATTCTTGTGTTTCTAATTCTCGAGAAAAAATGAATATCTATGGAGCTGTTTATGTCCAATGTTCAATATGTCACCATATTTTCCTCAAGGAAAGACCGTCAAAAGCGGAGTTAGATGATTTCTATTCCAAGGATCTGCATTACCAGAGGACTTATTCAGATAAAAAAACATTAGAAACTCGAATTGCTCAGGTTGCACAACCAAAAGCAATTTGGGCAATACAACAATTCGAAAGAATTTATGGAAGAAAACCAAGCTCTATTTTAGATGTTGGAGCTGGAAGTGGTCATTTTGTTCAGGCATGTCGAAACTTGGGTCTCAAAGCTGAAGGAGTTGAGATTAGTGAACCTGGCAGGATGTTTTGCAAAGAAAACTTTGGGTTTGATTTGATCAATGTTGATTTTCTTGAGAAATATAATATATTTTACGATTATGAACTAATTACCTTTTGGGGAGTCATTGAACATGTGCCAAATCCATTAGATATGCTAAAAACCGCTTCCATGCTACTATCTGGTAAAGAGGGACTGTGTATTGCAGAAGTACCTCGATGGAATAGTTTTAGCACTACAGTTCAGAGTGTTTTTTCTGATAGTATTATTCGGCATCTGGATCCACTGGGTCATATTCATTGTTTTACCGATTCGTCTTTATCAACAGCATTTGTAGACAGCAATTTTGATATTATTGCCGCATGGTATTTTGGCATGGATGCTTATGAATTAGTTACTCAATTGACTCATAAGTTGGGTGATGATTCTGTAATACAATCCCTGCGTGAATTCATCCCACTATTTCAAAACACATTGGATATGGCTCGATTGTCAGATGAAATGGTAATAGTGGGAAAGTCAAGGTTTAATTAGTTAACGCATGTTTTAGATCTAATAAGATGGTAAATGTATGTATTCATCAATCGCAGAACTCGATGAGGCGGTCCGCACCGCCCGCGATGCCGGGTGCCAGGACATAATCCTCCTCAAGTGCACGAGCACCTACCCCGCAACCCCCGAAAATAGCAATATCCTCACCATACCGCACATGCGCGAGCTCTTCGGCTGCGAGGTCGGGCTCTCCGATCACACCCTTGGTATCGGCGCGGCGGTGGCGGCGGTTGCCCATGGTGCAACAGTGATCGAGAAGCACTTCACGCTCAGCCGCGCCGATGGAGGGGTCGATAGTGCTTTCTCGATGGAGCCTGCCGAGCTCCGGATGCTGGTGGAGGAGACGGAGCGCGCCTGGCAGTCGCTTGGCGGGGTGGTGTATGGGCCGACTGAGGCGGAGAAGAGATCCCTGATGTTCCGGCGTTCGCTGTATGTTGCCGAGGATATGAAGGCCGGGGATGTCTTCACGCGGGAGAACCTGCGGTGCGTCCGGCCGGGGCTGGGGCTTGCGCCGAAGTATTATGAAGTTTTATTGGGGACGCGGGTTAATAGGGATTTGAAGAAGGGTGAAGCGGTTGAGTGGGGGATGGTTGGATAATTTTTTATGTTGATAAAAATGTTGGAGCTATATGTTCGTTTAGAGGTTAAAAGTTGGAAAGCGATCAATTGGTGGATTTAAACAATTTTGAATAATTGGTTCAATGATAATAAATAATATTAATTGGATAATTGATTGAATTTATAGTTGTTTGTTTGAGAAGAGAGGGATAATGACTCAATTGAAAAAAATGCTAATATATACTTCATTTCCATATTTTCCAAGACTGGAAACGGAACTTGAAATTGTAGATAATTATCTTGCTAAAGGATATGATGTTGTGATGATTTCTTGTATGGGTGATTTGGCTTTATGTCCCGATAATCAAAAAATACGAAAAATAAAATGTATGTGTTGTCACTCCCGTCTTAAAGCTGGTTATAATTGGTTAAAATCTGAAAAGGTT
Organism: Methanocalculus pumilus; assembly: GCF_055382585.1. Classification (NCBI taxonomy): domain Archaea; kingdom Methanobacteriati; phylum Methanobacteriota; class Methanomicrobia; order Methanomicrobiales; family Methanocalculaceae; genus Methanocalculus; species Methanocalculus pumilus. Next base: position 647,658 of record NZ_AP042393.1, read on the forward strand.
GTCTTAAAAGGAATCCGGTTTATCAATGCTGCTGATCAAAAGGTGATCGATGATGTGCTTTCATGTTCAATTAACTCTTGGGATGATTTAAAATCTATTGATATTGGTGGTAGTGATGTTGGACTAGCTGCTTTTAGCGAATTGGTATCACTTACAAGAAATCCAAAACCTCCATTGAGTGAAAAAAATAGAGATATGGCGAAAAAGTTATTGAATAATGCGCTTATAGTGCATTTTTCAATTAAAAACCACATTTTAAAAGAAAATCCTGATGTTTTTATCCTTTTTAATGGACGGATATCTGCATATCGACCCGCATTAAGAATTGGACAATATTTTGGTATTGATACAAAAGTTTTTGAGGTTAGTTCAAATTATAGAAAATATATACTGATTGATAATACCTACCCTCATGATTTAATAAATATGCAAGGTTATTTCAAAAAAACATTTGATGCTTCTAAGGATAATGAGGCACAGAAGCAAATTATTGCCAATGAATGGTATAATAATAGGATTGGGGATCTCAGCGGAAAAATAAATCCGTTTGCATATAAGCACAAAAGGGGATCATCCGAATTAAATGATGTAAGAGATTTTTCTGGATTAAAAGTTGGCATTTTTATATCCAGTGAAGATGAATTTGTTGCAATTTCTGAACATATAAATCCATTTTATGTTGATCAAAATCATGGTATTGAAGAAATATTAAATGGGTTAAAAGATGAAAATATTTTATTTATTATACGGGCTCATCCAAATCTAAAAAAATTATTTAATGATCAAATTATTGAATTAAATGCGATCGTTAGAAAACGATATAATGTCAAATATATTCCTCCCTCTTCAAAAATTAGTTCTTATGAACTTATTGAGATCTGTGATATCATTCTAACATTTGGCAGCACTATTGGCATCGAGGCAGCTTATATGGGAAAACCCTCTATATTAATGGGTGTGTCTTCTTATCGGGGGCTGGGTGGGACAATTGAACCAGAATCGCATGATGAATTATTAACTATATTAAAGGAGAGTGCAGAACTTGGACATTTGCCGAATAAATATGAAATTCCTCGAGATATTGTTAAACGTGCATGCACTGTATATGCATATGGATTGCTTGAATCAGGTGTTCCCCATAAATATCAAAAACTGACCTCTCATAGCAAAATATCCTGGATAGAAAAAGATGGCGTGAGAACTTATATCCGTCCTAATGTATTATGTAGAGTGATTAATGGGATTGATTGGTACGTAAAATTACCACTCAGGGTTTTAAAAAGGACATTTATTTTCATTAAGATAAAATTATTCTTTGGATAATAAGTTATTTGGGGTGTTGTTAATATTATAATACTAATGATGTTGGGTGTGAAAAAGAATGTTTAATACTTGAATTGAAACATTTGTTGTATATATTGATTTATAGTGGTTTAATTATGACACTCAAGGCAGTTATTCTTGCAGGTGGTTTAGGCACCCGATTAAGTGAAGAAACAGGATTTAGACCAAAACCTATGGTTGAGATTGGAGGTAAACCAATTCTTTGGCATATTATGAAAATATATTCGTATTATGGCATTAATGACTTTGTAATTTGTCTTGGTTATAAAGGATATATGATTAAGGAATATTTTAAAAATTATTGTTTTCATCAAAATGATGTTGTCATAAATTTAAAGGATAATTCAATAAAAATGATCAAAAAATGTTCGGAACCATGGTCTATTACTTTAATCGATACCGGTGAGTTGGCAATGACGGGTTCGAGAATAAAAAAAATTAAAAAATTTATCGGGGATCCATTTTTATTAACATATGGGGATGCTGTTGCAGATATCAATATTAATGATCTTATAAATTTTCATGAATCGCATGACGGGATTATTACTATGACGGTTGTACATCCTGAATCAAGATTTGGTGCAGTGGATTTAGGAGATGATAATAAAATCAGACAATTTCGAGAGAAATTCCATGGCGATAACACTCAACTTGTGAATGGAGGGTTTTTTGTATGTAATACAGGAATATTCGATTACTTGCCTGATGGTGAAAATGTTGTATTTGAAAAAGAACCATTAGAAAATCTTGCAAAAGACGGTAAGTTATTTGCTTATGAACATCAAAATTTCTGGAAATGTATGGATACATTACGAGATAAAACCGAGTTAGAAGAGTTATGGTATTCCAATCCTAAGTGGAGAATTTGGAAGGAGTAATTAATGAATAACAATAAGTCAAAAATTGATTTGCGACCAAATGAATTAACCGGGATTATTGGTCGTGATTCTATGGATCTTTTACGAGATCTCATTGGTGTTCATAGATGGGATGAATATAGATTATTATATGATCAGCTTAGTAGATTGGAAGTGGAAACTGATTTTCCTATACAACTTGATTTTGAGTTAAATGCATCATGCAACTTAAAATGTCCAATGTGTCCCCTATCTGCAGAAACAAACAAAGGGAAAGGAAGAAATACTTGGTTTGAATTTGATGATTATAAAAAGATTTTAGATGAGGGTATAACAAAAGGGCTGAGGGCGGTAAAATTAAATTACATTAATGAGCCTTTTATCAGGGATGATATTGTTGATTTTATTGATTATGCAAATAAAATTGGTGTGGTTGATATTTATTTAAGTACAAATGGCCTTCTTTTGAATAAAACAGTTATGGAACAATTCATAAAAGCTGGATTAACGAGAATTCAAATCTCAATTGATGCAACTACAGAGAGTACATATAATTTAGTTCGTCCTGGAGGAAACTTTGAACGTGTAATAAATAATATTGAGACTCTTATTAATATAAAAAAGAAAATGTCCTCTTTGACTCCATTAATTAGGGTTAATTTTGTTCGTACCGAATTAAATGAGAGTGAGTTGGAATCATTCGTTGATTATTGGATTGATAAAGTAGATATGATAGGTATTCAGGAGATGGTCAAACCTCCGATCAGCAGTAAAAATGTTGGAAGTAAAACCACTCAAGATAAAAGACAAATTGGATTTAAATGTTCATTTCCGTATAAACAGTTGGTTATTAATAATGAGGGAGATATATTGCCCTGTTGTACATTTTATGGCGAACAATTAAAATTAGGGAATATTAAATCTAATACAATCTCTGAGATTTGGAAATCTGATAAAATAAAAAATTTGAGAAAGATTCACAAAGAGGGACAATATTATTTAAATGAAGTGTGTAAAAAATGTGTTGAAGATTCAGTTATAGGTGATTGAATATTTTATCAAATGATACAACCTATCCAGTAAATGGATTTAAAACACCTGTTTTATTTCTTACATATTGCAGACCTGAAACAACAATCTTGGTTTTTAATGTGATTAGACAAATTAAACCTGAAAAATTATATTTAGCTCAAAATACTCCTGATAGGGATGATTTTGAGAATAATAAAAAATGGCATGTCGTCCGTAAATTAATTGAATCTGTGGATTGGAATTGTGAGGTTCACCGATTATATCATAATGAACATCTTGATATTAAGTCGTCTATCTGCTCTTCAATAACCTGGTTTTTTGAAAACGAAGAGATGGGAATAATCCTTGAAGATGATTGCGTACCTGATATAAGTTTTTTTCAATTTTGCCAGGAACTCCTGGAAAAATATAAGGACGATGATCGAATTGCTATGATTAGTGGAAATAATTTTCAATTTGGAAGGAAAGTTGATAATTATAGTTATTATTTTTCCCGATATACTCATATTTGGGGTTGGGCCTCATGGCGGCGTGCATGGAAGAACTACGATCCAAATATGATGTTATGGCCCGAAATACGTAGTAACCATTTACTAAGGTATTATCTAACAAAAAGATCTATTTATCAATATTGGAAAAAAATTTTTGATAAATGTTATAAAAACGACATTTTAACATGGGATTATCAGTGGTTATTTATGAGCTGGATACAAAACCAACTTACAATTTTACCTTGTAAAAATTTAGTTACGAATATTGGATTTGGTCCTGAGGCAGTTCATACGAAAGGGAAAAGTGGGTTGTCAAATATGAAAACTGAAAAGATGATATTCCCTCTCATACACCCAGAATATATTATGCCTAATATGGAAGCTGATCTTTATACTGAGAAAAAACAATTTTCTGGCGGGAACATTTTATTGAAATTGTTGAAGAAAATAAAACAATTATACTTTTCCTTAGGTAATAATTAAAAAAAAGCTGGTTGTCTGATGTGGGGTGAAAATATATAGTCTCTTTAATATTGAGACTATTACGTTTATAAAATTTCGTGTATTGTGATCTCTATGAGAAAAAAATGTAAGATTTGTGGAAACGAAATGGATAATGTTTTTTCTGCTCGAGTTATCAATAAATACTCAACATTATTCTACCAATGTCCGCAATGTAAATATTTATGTCCAGATAACATCGTTTGGTTAGATGAGGCTTATAAAAAACCAATTAATGTTTCAGATACTGGTCTTTTATCCAGAAATATTTACCTTTCGAAAATAACGTCATGTTTAATATTTTGTTTTTTTGCAAAATCCCGTAGGCATTTGGATTATGGAGGTGGGTATGGTATTTTAACTCGTTTAATGAGAGATATTGGATTTGATTCATTTTGGTTTGATCCTTATACTCCCAACCTTTTTGCCCAAGGTTTTGATTATATTCACAATTTAAAAATTGATGTACTGACATCATTTGAGAGCTTCGAACATTTTATCAATCCTATTGACGATATTGAAAAAATACTTGCCATTTCAAGAAATGTAATCTTTTCAACACAATTACTCCCCTCGCCAACGCCAAAACCTGGCGAATGGTGGTATTATGGTCTGGAGCACGGACAGCACGTTTCATTTTACTCTCATGATACATTAAATTTCATAGCTAAAAATTTTAATTTAAATGTCTATTCGTATAATAATGTGCATATTTTTACAGATAGAAAAATAAATAGTTTATTATTTATGATTTTGATAAATTCATATTGGTTTGTATATCCAATAATTTCATTGATTTTAAAAAGTAAAACAATTGATGATATGGAGAGTCTTAAACAAAGGGGGAATATCTAATTGAAAATATTATATGATCATCAAATTTTTTCTATGCAGAGATACGGTGGAATATCACGATATTTTTGCGAATTGATGAATGAATTATCACTAGATGCCGATCTAAATATCTCTCTTGGTCTTCGTTTTTCAAATAATGAAAACTTACTTGCACAGGAGTCTTTGAATAAATATTGGTCTAACAATATGTATGAGGATTCACATTTTCTTAATTTTATAAACAAGTGGAATTGCTTGTGCAAAAATTCAATTTATTTAAGATTAATTAATCTTCATGAATCCACCCACATTTTAAAAAAACAGAACTATGATATCTTTCATCCAACCTATTATAATCCTTATTTTTTAAAACATCTTAAAAATACACCATTTGTTCTGACTGTTCATGATATGATTCATGAGCTCTATCCCGATTACTTTTCATATTTTGATAGATCTAAGAAATGGAAAAGACAGTTAATTCAAAGAGCTGATAAAATTATAGCAATTTCTGAAAGTACAAAACAAGATATTATAAAACTATATGATATTGATTCAAATCTTATCCATGTTGTTTATCACGGTAATCCATTGGAAAAAACAGTAAAATGTGTTGATGGAAATAATGAAATAGATCCTTCAATAATTAGTAAGAGATATATTTTATTTGTTGGTAACAGAGAGGGCTATAAGAACTTTCGTTTATTTTGTGCTTCGATTTCTCAGTTACTAAATAAAGAAAAAAATTTGTTTCTCTACTGTGCAGGCGGTCAAACATTCACTCCCTCGGAAAAGAAATTATTTGAAGAATTAAATATAAAATCCAAGGTGTATCATATCAGACCAAATGACTGTATTTTAAAACAATTGTATAAGAATGCTGAAGCTTTTGTTTTCCCCTCCCTCTACGAAGGCTTTGGTCTTCCAATACTTGAAGCGTTTTCTTGTGGGTGTCCTACTATCCTAAATAATACAAGTTCATTCCCAGAGATTGGTGGAGATGCAGCAATTTATTTCGATACAAATGATCAAAGTTCTCTTAGTCATGCAATAGAAGCTATTTTGTATGATATAGAGTTTAGAGATAAATTAATAATGAAAGGACTTGAACGAGCCAAAGACTTTAGCTGGAGTAAATCTGCAAAGCAAACAAAAAAAGTATATGAAAGTATTTTATATTGATTTATTTAATTTCAAATTATATATTTGAATACTTACCCTTATTCCACAACCCTCAATAGGAATCTGTATCTTTGTGTAAAGAGATTCTTGAGTATGCGTTGCCCAACCCTTGCCGATCTCCCATCTCCCCCGGAAGGCAGAACCGGCTGGCCGTGGACAGAAGAGACGCCTCAGCTGCCTGATGTTATGCCGGATGGGAAGCCATGGCCGAAGATAAGTATAGTTACACCATCATTTAATCAGGGTGTATTTATTGAGGAGACGATCAGATCGGTGCTCCTGCAAGGCTATCCGAATCTTGAGTATTGTATTATGGATGGTGGAAGTACTGATGATACAATCTCAATTATTAAAAAATATGAAAATTTCCTCTCCTGGGTTTCCCAAGAAGATGGGGGGCAGGCTGATGCGATTGCGAAAGGATTTGATCGATCATCTGGTACAATACTTGCCTGGATCAACTCCGATGATAGATACCTGCCTGACACCTTCAGAAAGATAGCTGAAGCTTTCAATAATCATAATGCGAATTCAGTTTTTGTTCATGGAGATGTCCGTGTTATTAATGAACATAGTGAATATCTCTATACCATAGTTGCAGCCCGACCAAATCGTTTCCTGACGGTTAATACCGCTTTGGGCAAATGGCCTCAGCCCGGGTGTTTCTGGAGAAAAGATACTTATATCAAGGCTGGCGGGGTTGATAAAAATTTTAGATTTTGTATGGATCTGGATCTTTTTATTCGTCTTGTCAATTATGGTGACACACAATATCTTCAGGGTGGACCGCTTGCAGATTTTCGGCTTCATCAGGACTCTAAAACAAGCACATTATCAGACATTGAGAACCGGGAGAAACAGATCATCATCCAAAAATATGGTTCACCTTTTTTCTCGAAACTGTATCCCCTTCTTTTATTGGGATGGATCGTCTGGATGGGAAGGCGAGTTTTTGACGTAATGGAACAAAAGAAGGCTGAATATAGGTTGAAGAGATGCAAAAAGGATTATTAAAATATTCTGATTATTTTCAATATCAACACTTCTCACACAACCCCCATCTCCTTCAACCTCCTCGGCAGGTACTCTCCCGTCACAAAATCCAGCCCCCTCGCCGCAAATGCCTGCTGTTCCGACTTCAGCCCCATCGAGAGCTGGAGATTGATCTGCTCGCGCCAGTAGTCTGTCGCAAACCGGGGGTCGGTCAGCTCCGCCTTGAGTGCGGCGATGTCCTGTTCACTGAGGGTGTCGGCGGGGAGATCGTAATCCCTGATGTCTGAGGGCTGGACGCCGACAAACTGGGCTGCCGGGGTGGCCAGGAGATCAGACATATGCGCACTCTTGATCGAGCCGTAGGCGATCGAGGCATAGATCCGGTAACTCCAGGGGTCGCCGTCTGTGAAGATAAGAACCGGGAGTTTCAGCTCCTCGTTCAGCCTCTTCAGCATCCGCCGGGTCGACCGGGCCGGCTGCCCCTTCAGATGGACGAGGACACAGTTGTACTCCTCGTCAAAGCCATTCTCCTGGAGACGGGCATACATACCGCCGGTCTCCATCGCAATGACAAACTTCGCGTCATGATCGATAAACTCGACACTCCCGACATTGTTTGGGATCGCATACCCGGCCTCCCCGACATCATCCCGGCAATGAATCTCGCGGGCACCACGGCGGGTCGTCTCCCGAATCCTGACCGGCCCGAATATCGTCGCCCCATCCTCCTCAGGCCGGAGATGGAATGCTTCGCGTTCGAGTGCGGTGACAATCTCTAGATCCTCGACGAGATAGTTGCTCTCGTCCTGGGCAGTGAACTTCGCCTTCTTCCAGGACTCCGAGATATAGTACATCTCCCTGAGTGTTGATGAGCGGTTCTCTGTGAGCTGCCCTTTCAGAAACCCGATCACATAGGCCATCTTCAGGAGATGTGTGGCACCCCGGGCAGTTGAAGCAGCCCTTGTGCTCTCCTTCTCCCCGTACTTCCAGACCTCGGTCGCATCATCATAGGTGATATTCTGTTTCGTCCGGGTCGGCAGCCGGATAGAGGGGATCTCGCCATCTGCGATCTGGTCGTACCACTGCTGTGCAATCTCAACGAGGCGGCCGATTGTGTGTGTGTTCTTCTTCTGATCGCTCTCTGGAATTTCTTTCAATGTGGGTTCCTCTGTAGTAAACGCTCTTAAAAACCTATTGTCAACGGGTGACAATCAACGGTATCCATAAGTAATGGCTTTTTGGATTATAATGTGCCAACGAGTATATTGTATGCGACATCCTGAATTAGTACCACCCATTATTTTACTGGTTCCTGATGATACTCTGAATCATTTCATATATGATTGCTGAATTAGCAAGCAATTTCTCAACTGAATTCCTCAATAGGAATCCCAGTATCCCGTGATATTGTGGTGACAATTTTTGGGTGAATAATTGCTCCTGAATGAACAGGAAGAACTACCCTGATCCCATCAGAATTCTCGTATATTCTGTGACTTCCTCTCTGACGAATCATTTTGTATCCATATCTCTCGATAACAGAGGAGATCTTTCTGGCATCAATACGAGGTGTACGAACCATGAAATACTACACTGTTACATCGATGGTTGTCAAGCTGATCTGCTCGCTGAGTGGAATCTTCTGGCCTGATGCCACAATCTCTTCAAGAATCAGGTGTAGCACTTCCTGTATATTTGTGAGGACCTCCTCGTAGGTATCACCCTGCGCATAGCATCCCTGGATTGCTGGTATATGGGCATAATAGCCATCGTCGTCCTTTTCAATGACAACACCAAAACTGGTCATGATAATTGATATCTTCTTTCTCTAGAGTAATAATCTTTTGTCTGGATGGAAAATAGTTCGTATTTATGTCATAAAAGCCCGTATCTTTCTTGTATGCGCCCCTCCGAAAAGATCCTGATAACCCTTTCACTAGTAATATTCCTTGCATCGATTCACAATCTTTGCATCATCAAGGAAATATATATCCGGCTCATCCTGAAGAAACTGGTGTAGGGAGTGGCTCGATAGCTTCATCATTCCTACCACTTCATGGTGTAAAAGCAACTCATGGAGCATCTGTTTTATCTCTGAAGGCTCTTCTTTGATGAACTGGATATCTGGTTTCATTGATGGATCACTCGGGCATTTCCCATAGCCTGACAATAATGGTGATTTTTTCCACATAAAGGTCTTCATTGAACCTTGACCCACTCCGACTCCGCGGGGGGGCACTGCTCAATCCCCCGCTTTTGTCCTCGGGGTGGGCGATCCAAATGGTCACCGAGCGGTGCTGCTCGCACCGCCATGGGGATTAGGGCGCTATCGCGCCTGAAATGACTTATACTTGCCACTCTCAGTGCTAAGGTAAAATATTTATATAATCGTGTTTAATACACAATATTATGAAGACGATCACCATCCGTGAGGACACCTATTATATGCTTAGGCAGATGAAAGAAGAGCATGATAGTTTCAGCGATGTGATAGATCGTCTGCTGACCTATAAAACAGGGAATATCAGGAAGTTCGCCGGTGCTTTGAAGAATTCAAAGAACCTTGATACACTGAAAGCAGAGATTCGGGTGATTCGCGAGTCGGCAAAGGAAAGAATATGATACTCCTTGACTCATCTTTTCTTATCGACTTTTTCAGAGATGAAAAATACACATCGTTCATTCCGGAGAATGAGATCCCTGTTGTTTCTGTCATCTCGTATTATGAGATAATGTCCGGGGCCAAGCGTCTTCGTTCAAAGAAAGAAGAAGAATTCTTTCAGAGATTGTTTGCTGAAATTGAGATTCTGGATTTTTCTCTTCCAGCAGCTCACTATGCGAGTGCCATCTCGGCGAGGATGAAGGCTGCAGGAACTCCTGTGAACGCGCTTGCTATTTTGATTGCAGGTACAGCCTGTGCCTCCAATGTCGATCAAATCATCACGGCTGATAAGGATTTTGAAATAATTGCACGCTTTTCAGATCTGCAGGTTATTCGGTATTCTGATATATAAATTATATTGTCATAATATTTTTGACTCTTCTCCAAAATTCTGATCGCTTGTGTTTTTCCAGAATTCTTAGGGACGTGGGAAAAGATCCCGGATAGAGATCCCGATGCAACAACCGGATCATTGAGGGTAATTGAAGCAGGTGCGGCGCGGGTACCGGGGGGCTGGGGCACGAAAACCCGGCATAGGGAGACGGAATCCCTAACGGAGCATCTGCAGTAGTTCTTCTTTTGGGATGGCATTCCACTGAGATACCTTTCCGAGAATATCATTCAGTGTGCCCCTTGCAATTTCATCTCAAAGGGCGAGGAGACCCCGGTATTCATGCCGTGGAGGAATCGCCCATAATTGAACCATAACCCATATCCTGTAGTACAACCCATATCCATCAAATGGTAATTCGAACGGTGTCAAACTATCTGCGACTGTCACAACGACAGTATCATATTATTGACACACTCGCATACCATTCAAAGAATTTGTACAATGTTGCATTGTACAATACCCGGCAGCATTACTTCGAATATTGCGAAAATGCTCTGGTTTTCCAAACTGTTCGACCGGATATTGCATCCAGCATCACTATCTGTATCGGTTCCTTTCTCCCCTATACCCGGAAGAAAGACTTTCCCTACAAAGATGTTTCAAATTATGTCCAATCACGCCAGAATGAGAACTATCCGCTGCTCCATAGTGATGTTGCTCAACAGACGATCAGGAGTGTTGAAGAAGCGTATATCTCGTATTTTGCACTCATGCGGATGTACCACTGTGGCGAACTCAGCAGTCAACCACGACCTCCACGCTATCTGGAGAAGGATGGACGGTACAAACTGGCATTTCCTGCATCGCATATCACGATGCAAAACGGCTATGTCACTCTCGGCATGTCACGGATGTTTAAAAAACGGCATGGATTAACCGGGAAAGAACTGACATTCAAAATCCCTCCACAGATTCAACCAAACCAGATCCGTGAGGTGACCATTGTGCCACACCATAACGGGAAGGTATACACGATCGAATTTGCGTATACGGTTCCCCTTCAACCAACCCATCTTAATCCTGACCATTATCTTGCAATTGATCTCGGCGTTACCAATTTTGCAACAATCGTTGACACTGCTACCGGGACTGCCTCGATTATCGATGGTACGTATCTAAAATCAATCAACCGGTGGTACAACAAAGAAAACGCCCGATTACAATCGATTAAAGATAAACAGGGATTAACCGAGGAGTTTACGCACCGCCAGTCACGCCTCCTCATCAGACGAAATAACAAAATCAACGAAGCAATGAACCGGTTCGTCGCCTATCTCATCAGATTTGCATGTGATCACGAAATCGGTACCATTATTGTGCCACGATGGGATGGGATCAAACAAGAGATCAATCATGGTGCGAGAAACAACCAGAATTTCGTCCAGATCCCCTATGCGAAATTTCGACGAAAATTACAGTCAAAATGCGAGCTGTTCGGGATACACTTTGACGATTCCCATGATGAACGGTACACATCTCAGGTTGATGCCCTGGCACTCGATCCGATCCAGAAACCATGGTATGGAAGATGCCGTCGTATCAGCCGGGGACTGTATCAGAGCAGTTCCGGTATCGTGATCAATGCGGATGTCAATGGTGCGTTAAACCATTTGAGAAATGTAGCTGGTGATTCGGTTATGACGCCGATAATCAGTAGCGGTCGCGTCAACCGACCGGTACGAATAAGGCTCAACTACGAGCAACCTTCGTGCAGATTAAATTGCAATGTCTGTGGTAACACCGCTATTGCAAGCCACGCTCTTTAGGGCGGGGTAGTTGACCAACCAGCTCCTTGCAAACCGTCATCACTTCCCGCTGACCAGGGAAGAATATCTGCATATGGTCGAGACGGCGAAGATCGCTTCAAGGAGGCGCTCTGGTTCGCCACCGATGCCGGAGTGGGGAAAGGATTGAGTTGAGTTGAGTTGAGTACTGGGCGTTTTGAGCACATGAAGATTTGATTAAGGTGAAACAGATGGAAGACGAGTCTGAAGATGAGTATTATTCAGAGACGTATGACAGTTCCCACGATGGAGCAGAGAGAGAAAAGAGAGAAGCAGCGGAGTATCCTTTGACCGGAAAAACAGGCAACATACAGAAGTTTGCCGGAGGATTGAAGCATGCAAGGCATGCAGGGGTACTTGATCTGCTGAAAGCAGAAACCAGGGAGATCCGGGAGTCTGCAAAGGAAAGGCTGTGATTCCCGTGACCTCTGTTTCGTATCGATTGTGTCAGTCACAAAACATTTTTCTGGCTCGGGCATCTTCAGATTCAGGTTATTTCAGATTCAGGCAATTTCAGATTCAGGTTATTTCTGGCTCAGCTGACGCTGAATCGATGTAATTATGCTCAATTTTAACATCTCTGCTCCCCGGTCGGAAGAAACTATTTTATCTTCTTCTTCCATAGTAGGTACAATGAAACGTTTTGTCGCTATTGCGAAGGGGCGTGTCCAGCGGGTTGGCTATCGGGAGCATGTCTACAATGAGACATTTGAAACAGATATCTCCGGGTATGTAAAAAACCTGGAGACCGGAGAGGTGGAGATCGTTGCAGAAGGGAAAGAATCAGATCTGCTGGAGCTGATCAACCGGATTAACATTATCCAGCGCCCCATCGCTGTCAAATCGTTTACCGTCAAATGGGAAGAGCCCACAGGAGCATACAGCGACTTTGAGATCATCAGGGGAGATATCCAGCTGGAGACATTTGAGCGGATGGATTATGCCGGGAATGTTCTGCATAGTATGGATATGAAACTTGACACCAGCCTCAACAAACAAGATCAGACTCTGGATAAACAGGATCAGATGTTGAATAAGCAGGATCAGATGTTGGATAAGCAGGATCAGATGCTACATAAACAGGACCAGATGCTACATAAACAGGACCAGATGCTCGAAAAACAAGACCTGATGCTTGAGGTTGGAAAAGAGACCCGGGATGAGATCACGTCCCTCAGGAAAGATACCCGGTCATATCTAAATGATGAATTCAAGGAGATCAGAAAGGAACTCACCTCCATTAAGGATGCCCTCACCCGTGCAGGAATACAGGTCTGAAATATTTTATATTTTTATACTCATATCCAAGTATCAACTCTCTTTTCCCCACTCACTCCTCACAATCCATCACCACCATCTTCGACTCATCCATCCCCTGCACCGTCAGGCTCCCGCCCCCGGCACCCGGATATGCCGTTGTCCACGAAGCAGCGGGCTCCACCGTGACCCGCCAGCACTTGGTCACCTCGCCGTCGAGATCAGATGAAAAGTCCGGGGCAATCGTTGCACCCTCACCCGTATCAGGAGAGATATCATAGAGGGTCAGTTCAATTGGTTTTGTGGTGTGATTGTCTATCCTAATCTGCACCTTCCCGTCAAGGAGCTCCCGTTTCACGACAACCCGCCGCATGATCCGACCCTCAATAGCGGCAGTCTCGGGAACCGGCTTCTCCACAATCTCTGCGACTTTCCGGGCGATATCAGGGATGATTGCACAGACTGCACGGGCACGATCTTCTGCGATCCGGTTCCGATCCCTCCGGGAGAGGAAGGCTTTCAGGTCGCGGCCAAGCTCCTGGAGTGCAAGAACGATCTCTTTTTCGATCTCCGGAATCGAAGCGACTGCATCCTTGCTCTCACTCGTAAACGGAACATTCGTTGAGGCGATATGCACAAGGATCAGGATCGGCCCTATCGGGAGGCCGGACTGTGCAATCCCATAGCTCTTCCAGTTCACTGCTGCAACCGACTGGGTGATTGCACATGCTCCCTGCTGATACAGCAAAGGCACCCGGTTGGCAAACCGCAGTATCCGGGCTGCACCATCTGCCTCAAGCCGACCGCCATATCCGATTGCCGCCTCCACCACAAACGAATGGCCAGAGAAGACACCCGGTGCCCGGCTCCGTGACTTCACAAAATCGAGTGCAAACTCCTTCTCAAGGCCGGAGAGGATCAGATCTTCACCGATCGGGGAGAGGCAGGTAGATGCCGGGGGCGCCGGGATCTTGGTCTCCTGCATTGCTGTGAGGAGTTTCTTCAGATCAGCGGGTTCCAGCTTCGAGACAGCCGCGGTTCCTTTCACCCCTGCAAGAGATAAAATCTCTGCTGCCGTCTTCTTCCCGACACGGGAGAACTCCTTCTGAAGAAAGAGATCCACCGTCATCTCACTGGCAGCAGCCATCCGTTTCAGGATTCCAAACTCGATCCCATAGGGGTGTGGCTTGATCGACTGCGGGCAGGGGGGCGCCTCCCCGGAGACCCGTTCAAAGGTGGAACTCTCCCCATCGATCTCGACCCGGAACCGGGCATGGGGATTGACAATTGAAGTATACTTCAGGTACTCAAGCAGCCTTTTTTTTGCCGAGATCGAGCTTGCAAACTCAAGCTCGATCCTGGTGCCATGCGGAAGTGACCAGTCGATCTCCTCGTGAGAGAGCACATCCGGCTCATTCGTCTGGGTTTTGATCATCAGCGTGAACCGATGCGCCTTTGTCTTCGCACTGGTGCGTGATATCACTGTTGCGGGGATGCCGCTTGTCAGCTGCGCATACAGAACCGCAGCCGAGATCCCGATCCCCTGCTGCCCCCGGCTCTGCCGCACCTGGTGAAACCGGGATCCATACAGGAGCTTTCCAAAGACAAAGGGCACCTGCTCGGGCATAATGCCGGGGCCGTTATCCTCGACTGCGATCGTGAATGTCCCGGATTCGGTCTTCCTGATGATCACAAGGATATCGGGGAGGACTGCTGCCTCCTCACAGGCGTCGAGTGCGTTGTCGATTGCTTCCTTCAGCGTGGTGATAATTCCCCGGATCGGGGAGTCGAACCCGAGGAGATGCTTGTTCTTCTCAAAGAACTCCGCAACACTGATGCTTTTTTGTTGCTTGGCGAGCTCCTCAGCGAGTACCACTGCCAACCACCCCGGCAACAGCCTCCTCAAGAGATATGGTCTGCTGGCTGCCGGATGCGAGATCCCGGAGTGTCACCATACCTGCCTCAGCCTCCCGGCCGCCGATCACAGCCACAAAATCTGCATGTTTTGCCGCCTGCGAGAGCTGTGCAGAGAGGCTCTTTCCCATCAGATCAGCAATCGTCCGGATCCCGGCATTCCGGAATGCAGCAGCCACCGTGATCCCAAAGATCCGCCCCTCGGGGGTTGCAGCAACTGCAACTGTTGTCGGCCTCTTCACCTCATGCTCCCCAAGAGAGACCATCACGCGGTCAAACCCAATAGCAAACCCAACAGAGGGTGTCTCTTCGCCTCCGAAGAGGTGGGCAAGGCGGTAGGCTCCCCCACCCATGATCTGGTTCTCTGCACCGAGATTCTCGGCAAATGCCTCGAAGACAGAACCCGTATAGTAGTCGAGGCCGCGGGCGATCCCAAAGTTCTGAACATACTGCACCTCATGTGCATCAAGTATAGCGAAGGTTTCGCGGATCCGCTCCTCTTCAGGGATGCTGCCTGTGATCGCAAATGCATCATCCAGTGTCTTCGACTCGATGAGCGCTGTTAAGGATCCGGCCAGATCTCCTTCCAGCCCCAGTTCATCAAGTGCTCCATAATCACGTTTGTCAAGGCAGGCACGGATCTTCTTCCGGAGATCCGGTTCAAGATCGGCAAGCAGGCTCCGCATCATCGCAAGATCGCCGATCCGCAGCTCAAAGGATACTCCGGTAGATTTCAGGAGATCATAGCCGACTGCCATCACTTCGGCATCGGCCATCGCAGAATCTGCGCCGACAAGCTCGATTCCAAACTGCCAGAACTGCCTATAACGCCCCTTCTGCGGCCGTTCATACCGGAAACAGTCTCCAAAATAGTACCAGCGAACCGGCTTGTTCAGCACCTTTGCCTCATTCACATACATCCTGAGGACCGGAGCTGTCAATTCGGGACGGAGCGCAAGGTCGCGGCCGCCTTTATCCTGGAATGCATACATCTCCCCGATGATACCCTCACCGGACCGGAGGGTGAAGAGTTCGAGATTCTCAAACACAGGTGTGGAAACCTCACGATACCCCCAGCGGGAGACTGCCTCCCGCATCGTCTCTTCGATCTTCCTTCGTGCTTCCAGCTCATCGGGGAAGAAATCCCGTGTCCCTCGTGGTTTCTGGATCATGATATCTCACCTACTTATTGTCTCTTCTTTGTCTTCACTGCGCCGAAGAACCGCTCCAGGTTCCCTTCGCTGGTCCATACCTTCTCCCGTTCATCTCTTCCCTGGAGATAGAGTGCAGCAAGCATAAGACCTACCCCGAGAAACGGCTGGCCGAAGAAGGCAGAAGCAATCCCAACAGAGGCAAGAGCCATCCAGATCACGCCCCGCAGTGCTGCCTTCCGGTAGAGTGGCAGTCCGGTTCTCCCGTAGATTCTGAGATCACGCATCCAGAGAAATATCACAACTGCGGCTCCAAAACAGGTGACAAGAAAGAGGATATCCATACAATGAACTTATTATGCGCCTCGTCCCTTGATAATAGTGACCATGCCATTGAATGCACGTATCCTGAATCTCATGGAAGAGGTGAGATCCGGGAGATGCTCCCCAGAAGAAGCCGCCGATCAGATCAGCGGACTCCGCCTGGAGGAGATCGCAGGGGTCGCCCGGCTTGACCTCGGCAGATCGATCCGCTGCGGGATCCCGGAGGTGGTGCTGGCTGAGGGGAAGGATACCACACATCTCATTGAGATCATGAGGCGGTACGTGGAAGCATCCGGCCGGTGTGTTGCGAGCAGAACAACACCTGATCAGGCTGATGCTATCAAAAAAGCCGCACCCGATCTCACCTGTGAGTACTATCGTGATGCACGGATCGTCATCCTCTCGAATGGAACCGAAAAACCAGTCAACAGCGGCACAGTCGGGATCATCACCGCAGGGACTTCGGACATCCGGGTGGCAGAAGAGGCGCGGATCATCGCAGAAGAGATGGGTTGCCGAACCCTCACCGCATATGATGTCGGTGCTGCCGGGATTCACCGCCTCTTCCCGGCACTCCAAACCCTCCTTGACGCAGACGCATATGTCGTCTGTGCAGGCAGGGAAGGCACGCTCCCCGCAGTTGTTGCAGGGCTTGTTGCCAGGCCGGTGATCGGGGTGCCGGTATCGGTCGGGTACGGGTATATGGGCAAAGGCGAGGCGGCACTAGCCAGCATGCTCCAGTCCTGTGCGGTGCTTACTGTTGTGAACATCGATGCAGGCTTCACCGCAGGTGCATTTGCCGCACAGATCGCCTCAGGGGTGCAGAGAGAATGAAACGCGGTTTTTATATCGGGCGCTTCCAGCCATACCATAACGGCCACCAGGCGGTGCTGGAAGGGATCGCAGAGGAGGTTGACGAGATCATCATCGGTGTCGGGAGCGCCCAGCTCTCCCATGATATGCAGAACCCCTTCACCGCCGGAGAGCGGGTACTGATGATCACCCGCGCGCTAGAGGGGATCGGATCTCCGTTCTATGTGATCCCGATCGAGGATCTCAGGAGAAACGCCCTCTGGGTGGCCCATGTCACCTCGATGACTCCCCCGTTTGATATCTGCTATACCTCAAATCCCCTTGTGATCCAGCTCTTTAAAGAAGCATCAATTGCGATCAAGTCACCTCCGATGTACCTCAGGGAGACCCTCTCCGGAACGGCGATCCGGCAGAAGATGCTCAATGGAGATGACTGGGAAGAGTATGTGCCGCGAGCAGTTGGTGAAGTGATCCAGGAGATCGATGGCGTCTCCCGCCTCAGGACGATCGCAGAAACCGATTGAATATCAATACGAAGCACAAACAATGGTATCAATGGCACAGAAAAAACCAACCCCCCCCTTCGCAGAGACAATCAACCGGTACTGGTATCTCACGCCGGGTGTCGCCATCATCGGTGTGATACTCACCGCGCTTGGCATCACCCTGCCCCTTCCCTTCCTTGCAGCACCAGGTATCTGGGGATGTATCATCGCATCCTTCCTCCTGCTTGGGATGGCATTTGCCGATCCGAGGCGCGATCTCGTCTCGATGTTCACTCCGCTGTATGCAGTGATCTTCTTCATCCTGCCAAGCGACATCCCACAGGAACTCCCGCTGATGGTGCTCTTTACCGTGACGATCATCATCCTGACGGCGAGGCTTCAGTGGCGGATCAGGAAGGGATAGACACTACCTCTTTTTTCTGCCTCTTCGCAATTTTATGTGGGTAGTTTGAAGCAGTTGTGGCGCGGGTATCGGGGGGCGGGGTGGCGAGGGAACGGGATGCCAGAGATGATAAACCCTTGCTCATCAGAGCAACCTGAAAGGCGATTCTTCGAATCGGGTTTTATCTGCTCTGGCAGCCCCCGAAACATTCCCGCCCCTCCCGCGCTGCAATCTGCGGTCAGCCAGTTCAACCTCCCTGCGAAGCACTTGTGGACGGGAACGGGGCGGTGGGGCTCTTTGTGGTTCTCTCCCTCGATCAAGGTTCTATTCGGCATATTTGGTAACCAATCTCAAAGAGGCAGGAATTCAATTTTTTTTCACCGTCCATCATTTCTTGATATCCAGCGCCTGAGGGAGCAGATCCTGATGAATGATTCAAACACCTGATAGCCAGATGAATGACTCGATCCCTATTAAAATCCATACCGATCAGCGAAGAGCCTCCTTTCTCATATACGGAGGGAATCCATGATCCCATGGCTGTTCAATATGAGAATTTCCTAGCCGGAAGAACTGATATTCTTTTTCCGGCTACGTGAATATCCTCTTCCTGGTCCAGCGTCAGAATATATCCGCAATCAAGCTCAAAAAACTCCATCGCTTCTACCAGTCCTTCGATCTCCCGCCTTTTATTCTGGGTGGTCAGGCAATAGCAGACCTGTATCGCCTTTGTGATCTTTGTCTTCTATTTAACGAGAAAATCGCATTCACCCTTTTCACGGAAATAGAAGAGTTCCCGATACCGCTTCCTGAGCTCAAGGAAGACATGGTTCTCGAGGAACCTGCCATGATCGTCTGGGAACTGTATTGAATTTGCACGAATAAGCCCGTTATCTATGGCATATACCTTCTTTGGGTTGATCTGCCTGCTTTTCTGGGAATAAGAAAACCGTGGCAGGGTGAAGATGATGTATGCATCTTCAAGCAGCTCCACATATGATGCGATGGTGGTAACCGATCCAATTGCAGAAAAAATCTTCTGTATTTTTGAGAGCGTGAACTCCCTGGCACTATTTCCCAAAAGATAGACTGCAATTTCTGTTACTATCCTCGGGTTTTTTACGGGGTTCCTGAAGATGATATCCCGCGCAATGATATCCAGCAGAAGATTCTGGAGGACTTCATCCATTCCTGTTCTCAGGAACTCCGGAAAACCGCCGGAAGCAAGATAATCCTGAAACGATACTTTCGAGTCATCACGTTCCATGTAATCCAGGTATTCATCTAAAAGGGCGAGGAGACCCCGGTATTCATGCCGTGGAGGAATCGCCCATAATTGAACCATAACCCATATCCTGTAGTACAACCCATATCCATCAAATGGTAATTCGAACGGTGTCAAACTATCTACGACTGTCACAACGGCAGTATCACATTATCGACACCCTCGCATATCATTCAAAGAATTTGTACAATGTTGCATTGTACACTACCCGGCAGCATTACTTCGAATATTGCGAAAATGCTCTGGTTTTCCAAACTGTTCGACCGGATATTGCTGCCAACGTCACTATCTGTGTCGGTTCATTTCTCCCCTATACCCGGAAGAAAGACTTTCCCTACAAAGATGTTTCAAATTATGTCCAATCACGCCAGAATG
This sequence comes from Methanocalculus pumilus, assembly GCF_055382585.1. Taxonomy (NCBI): domain Archaea; kingdom Methanobacteriati; phylum Methanobacteriota; class Methanomicrobia; order Methanomicrobiales; family Methanocalculaceae; genus Methanocalculus; species Methanocalculus pumilus. The sequence continues at coordinate 667,739 of NZ_AP042393.1, forward strand.
AGAACTATCCGCTGCTCCATAGTGATGTTGCTCAACAGACGATCAGGAGTGTTGAAGAGGCGTATATCTCGTATTTTGCACTCATGCGGATGTACCACTGTGGCGAACTCAGCAGTCAACCACGACCTCCACGCTATCTGGACAAAAATGGCAGGTACAAACTGGCATTTCCTGCATCGCATATCACAATGCGGAATGGATATGTCACTCTCGGCATGTCACGGCTGTTTAAAAAACAGCATGGATTAACCGGGAAAGAACTGACCTTCAAAATCCCGCCACAGATTCAACCAAACCAGATCCGTGAGGTGACCATTGTGCCACACCATAACGGGAAGGTATACACGATCGAATTTGCGTATACGGTTCCCCTTCAACCAACCCATCTTAATCCTGACCATTATCTTGCGATTGATCTCGGCGTTACCAATTTTGCAACAATCGTTGACACTGCTACCGGGACTGCCTCGATTATCGATGGTACGTATCTAAAATCAATCAACCGGTGGTACAACAAAGAAAACGCCCGATTACAATCGATTAAAGATAAACAGGGATTAACCGAGGAGTTTACGCACCGCCAGTCACGCCTCCTCATCAGACGAAATAACAAAATCGACGAAGCGATGAACCGGTTCGTCGCCTATCTCATCAGATTTGCATGTGATCACGAAATCGGTACTATTATTGTGCCACGATGGGATGGGATCAAACAAGAGATCAATCATGGTGCGAGAAACAACCAGAATTTCGTCCAGATCCCCTATGCGAAATTTCGACGAAAATTACAGTCAAAATGCGAGCTGTTCGGGATACACTTTGACGATTCCCATGATGAACGGTACACATCTCAGGTTGATGCCCTGGCACTCGATCCGATCCAGAAACCATGGTATGGAAGATGCCGTCGTATCAGCCGGGGACTGTATCAGAGCAGTTCCGGTATCGTGATCAATGCGGATGTCAATGGTGCGTTAAACCATTTGAGAAATGTAGCTGGTGATTCGGTTATGACGCCGATAATCAGTAGCGGTCGCGTCAACCGACCGGTACGAATAAGGCTCAACTACGAGCAACCTTCGTGCAGATTAAATTGCAATGTCTGTGGTAACACCGCTATTGCAAGCCCCGCCGTTTAGGGCGGGGTAGTTGACGATAGGAGAATGGAAAGAGCTCGATCCGGAGATTTCTTCCTGTCAGCTTTGTCCCGAGCTCCCGGCTCAGGAGCGATGCATTCGATCCGGTGATCACCACCCTTTTCTCATTCTCCAGAAGATATCTGACATATGATTCCCAGCCTGCGATGTTCTGAATCTCGTCAAAATAATAGAGATCAGCCTCATGAAACTCCTCGGAAAAGGCTTCCTCCAGCATTTCAATATCTTTGAGTTCAAACTCAGCAAGCCTGGGATCCTCAAAATTCAGGTAGTAAAACTCCTCCTCCCTCTTCATCGACTGGACAAGAAGCGTGCTTTTTCCGCACCGCCTGATTCCGGAGATAATAATGGCAAAATTCTGAAGGGGCTTCACTCGTACAAGATCCTGCCGGATAACGCCGGACTTTGCGCCTCCCCATTGCCTCTCTCTGGGATCGTAAGATCTTTCTGAGCTCGCTCTTCAGGATCATGATATACGATACTACTCATGTAAAATGATAAATCTATCCATTTCAAATGGACACTATTGATCAATTCAAATGGAAAGAATTGATCATTTGAACCGGACAATCTTCCCCCTTATTAATCAGGATAAAGAGCAGGCTCTCTCATTGGAAAAAAAGACTGTATAATGCCCTTTCTCTAAAACGAGTCGAGTGAGACCGAGCCGAACTCGTCTGCAAGCTGCCTGACATTGGTGACGCCAAATGCAGTCTGGACAACTTCGAGATCGAGGGAAACAGCTGCATCCACCATATAATCCAGAATATCGATCGAGAGTTCCTTCTTCTCCCGTGACTTTCTCATCTGGTCCAAAAGAAATGTGATTTTGGCGGGATCTTCGCTTTTGAGCTTCGCAAGCGTCACCACGCACATTGAGATCCTGGTGAGGTTCCTGTCAGTACCGGTGATCGTATCGAAGAAGTTCTTGAGCACCTGTGCCTGATAGACCTCGCCAGCCATACGTAATAACTCCTTTTCATCCAGCTAATATAAGGCTTGTGTATGATCTCCGGGCTCATCGCCCTGATGCGGGTCTTCACCCGCAGAAAATCCCTGTTTCCTTCACCTACTTTGCCGCACTCACGATCCGGATGATATCTCCGTCTTTTAGTTCGGTGGTATCCTTGATCCGCATCTTTGTCCGTGCATCAATCGCATGCAGGAACCCCTTCCCGATATCGGTATGCACCCGGAATGCGAGATCACGGGGATTTGATCCCTTCTTCATCAGGAAGGCATCGGGGAGCACCCGGTCCTTTCCATCGGTGAAATGGGTCTCGTCCTCAACCGGATAGACGACGATCATCTCCAGTGTCGAGAAGACCGCATGGTTGACTGCCTGCTGAACACCGGTTCCATTCAACCGCTTCATCTGATCCCGGATCATCGCAAGCCCCTTCTTCTGCTGTGGTGTCATCTGAACAGACTCACTCTCAGTAAAATCAGAATCTCCCGGAAGATACCGGATCAGGCCTGCTGCGGCGGCGTTTCGAAGCGCAAGCTCACCTGCCGCCGTCGCCCGGATCATCTCAGGCGGCAGTGATTTCAGCATCTCGTCAGTTGCCATATCGGCCTTGTTCAGGAGTACCACCATCGGTTTGTTGATCGAGACGAGTGCATCAGAGAACCGGCAGAGGGCATCCGCATCTGCCTTGAAGAGATCCACCTCGGTTGTATCAATTGCTGATCTGATATCCTCTGCTGATATCGACAGTCCGGCAAGCGCATCAGCCAGATGCTCGATCAGCGCCGGTTCCTTCCCCTGCGCAGCCCGGGCGAGGCGAGGAAGGTGTTTTTCGATAATACCTGAGACCCACATCGCCATCTCATATCGCAGGAACCGGACATCCTCCATCGGGTCATGGGATCCGGGGTCGACCGGGTTCCCTTCGGCATCGGTACTTCCGCTGGCATCCACTACCTGAATGATTGCATCGGCCGATCTGAGATGATCAAGGAACTGGTTTCCAAGCCCTTTTCCAAGATGCGCATCCGGGACAAGCCCTGCAACATCCACAAGCCCCACCCCGATGAACCGGACTCCATCAGTACACTGGCCGCATTCAAGCCCAAGCTCCCGGCATGGGCAGGGTACGCGGGCATAGGCGACCCCGTGGTTTGCATCGATGGTGGTGAACGGGTAATTTGCGATCTCGACATCGGCGAGTGTCGCCGCCTTAAAAAATGTCGACTTTCCACAGTTTGGTTTTCCGGCAAGTGCAAGCGTGATCATCGTAATTGACATGTACGACCGATGCATATTAACATGCATGGGCTATATCACACGAGAAACTGCATACTTCGACGCCCCCGGACCACAGAACACCGATGACTGTATCCAGCTCTGTGTAGCACGGGCAGAAGAGGAAAAGATCAACACAATCGTCCTTGCAAGCACCTCCGGCGCGACCGCTCTCTCTTTCCAGAAGGCGGTGAAAGGCACAGGGATCCGTCTTGTTGTGGTGACGCATGTTGTGGGCTTTTCAGAGCCCGGTGTCTGGGAGTTCTCAGAAGATGCAAAAGCATCGCTTCTCGCAGACGGCCATACAATCGTCACCGGCACGCATGCCCTCTCAGGGCTTGAGCGCGCCCTCTCCCGGTCCGCGCGGGTCGGAGGCGGCTCCCGTTCAGAGGCGATCGCAGAGGCGCTCAGGCGGGTTGTTGCAGTCGGGCTGAAGGTCGCCGTTGAATGTGTACTGATGGCAGCAGATCAGGGTGCAATCGGGATCAGTGAAGAGGTGATCGCAGTCGGCGGAACTATAAGCGGTGCAGACTGTGCCGCGGTGATTCGTCCGGCGCATACCTCCTCCTTCTTTGATCTCCAGGTGCGTGAGATGATCGCGATGCCGAGGAACCGGTGATCCATGATCCGCGAGGCATTTTTTGAAACATTCGGGCTGTTGAAGCGATTCCCTCTCCTCTGGATTGGAGGATTGATAATAGGTGCAGTTTCGGCTGGGGACATTTTTGTCGGAGGCATGGAATCTCCTGCAACGGGCAGTATCCAGATCCTTTCATTTCTGCTTCTCCCCTTCATCATCGCCGGGAGTTACGGCATCATACGGGAGAAGAAAGGAGATCCCGCCACGTTCCTCAGGTATGCAACCGGGTACTATTTCCGGGTCCTGCTGCCGTTGATCATCATCATCTTTGCAGCATTGGTGACGATCTTTCTGGTCATGATCCCAATGGCGATCATGGGAGGGGGCCCGACTCCGGATATGATCTTCTTCATCGCAATGGGTGTGACCATTCCGTTCATGCTGCTGACATACTTTTACGACTGCTTCGCGGTCTTCTCAGATGAGAAGATCTTTGACTCGATCCGATCCAGCATCACCATTGTCCTCTACCGGGCATGGAAGATCCTCCTCTTCATAGTAGTGAATATTGTCGTCCTCGGAACCCTCCTCTTTGGCCTGTCATTTTTCTGGATGGGGCTCCTCTGGGAGAAGATGAGCGGGATCGCCGCAATGGATCCCGAGGTGCTCAGCGCAATGAGCGGTGAAGAGGTGATGGCCCTCCTCGGCCCTGATGCCCTCTTTGCAACTGCAGTCATCCTCTTCATCTGGGCGCTGATCGCAACGCCCTTCACCATCGCCTTCAAGGCAGCCTTCTTCCAGCGGCTTGGAGAGGTGCCTCAAATCGAGCAGCAGGTCGGTGTCTATGATGAGAAGGGGCGCTGGTATAAGTACTGAATTGAGCCGGCATTGCTGCTGAATCAGATTCAAAGAATAGCCTGATCGCTATTTCATATGGGTGGTCTGGCAGCCCACAAAGCCTTCCCGCCCTCCCCGCGCTGCATCTGCTGCCACCCGGTACAACCTCCCTGCGAAGCATGTGAGGACGGGGGGGGCGGTGGGGAAAGCGCCTGAGTGAACAGATCTTAATGAATGATTCAAACATCTGAATAGCCAGATGAATGACTCGTTCCCAATTTTAAACCCAAAACAGATCAACGAAGAGCCAAAGAAAAGACGGGGGTAATACCTCTCCCCGCTTTTTATTGGATCTGGTTTTTTAGCTTCCTACACCAGCAGCAGCACCATTACCGCCGCAGACAACCCCCCGCCGAAGGTGGCAAGGAGGTTGGTGCCCGCGTTTCCTATGATCCCCCGGTTCTCAAGAGTCGCACCGATGACGCTGTCGATATTGGTCCCGAGGAATCCTGCGAGGATGCAGATGAGGAAGACAGGGAGCGTAATGATCTGAAGGCCAAAGGCGATCGCCGCAATAATGAGGGAGCCAAGGAGCGATGCCGCCTCGCCTTTTACTGTGACCCCGCCATTTGTCCCCTCAGGAACCTGCTTCAGGGTGGTGATCATATAGGGCCGCCCCCCGGTCACCCCGATCTCGGAAGCGACGGTATCTGCGGTAGCCGTTGCGATGCTCCCGACAAAGAGGGCGGCCCAGAGGGGATCTCCTGTCAGGCCGAAGATGACGGCCGCCCCGGTGCCCACCAGCCCGTTAGAGAATGCATTCTTGTAGCCCCGTGCCCCGCCCCGTTCCTGTTCGACCCCCATCGTCTTCTTCCGGGCATACTGGAACCGGGTGCTTGCTGATCCGATGATGAAGAAGGCGAGCATCACCAAAAACCAGCGGACATCGGCAAAGACGATTAATAATACTCCTATGAGGGCTCCTGAGAAGAGGCCGGAGAGATCTGCCGCACCGACACGGAAGGATGAATATCCGAAAATAAGCGCGATCGCTGCGGCAAGGAAGAGGAGCAGAATATCTACCTGGAAATCGAGCTCGATGAAGAGGAAGATCGTCATGGCAACACCGAGCATGATGATCATATAGGCATCTTCCCGTCCTTCGAGGATTGATCTGAGCATCAGTGCAACGAGCACCCCGATGATCAACACCAGCGGCTCGATACTCCCAAGATATGCCATCACGAGAAGAGCACCTGCGAATGCCCCGGCGGTATAGTGGATGTAGGCACGTCTTCCTCCTCCTGCTGCCCGGTATGCCAGTTCGCCGAGGGTGACGATTGCAACTGTTGCCCCGAATGCAACAAGAGGGAGGATCCCGATCCCATAGAGGAAGGCTGTTCCTCCCAGTGCAAGTGAAATATACCGGGTTCCCCGGATCAGGTAGAGGACAGCTGAGAAAGAGATGACAAAGATTGCAAAAAGCCATGCTGGCTGAACGAAGGGGGAGACAAGTATCCCCAGAATGGCAATGAGTGTTGCTACCAGAAGCCGTGGCTGATTCTGCATGGATAAAAAGAATTGGTGATTTGTGAGAGAAGAAGGTTCGCACGCTTCTTCAAAACAGAGTGCGAACAGTATATCAGATGACGCAGACAACCTGTTATAAATGTCGTCACCCGAGGATCTTAAAAAAACCTATGATTATGCCGAGGTTGAGCGGCGATGGCTCGATCAATGGCGTGATGAAGATTTTTATTTTGACTGGGAATCAGCAGAACCACGATATATCATCGATACCCCCCCTCCCTACCCGACAGGCCGCCTGCATATCGGGCATGCACTGAACTGGGTCTATATGGATATCGTTGCCCGCTATAAACGGATGCGCGGCTTTAATGTGATGTTCCCCCAGGGATGGGACTGCCATGGCCTTCCTACAGAAGTAAAAGTTGAAGAGATCCATGGGATCACAAAGAATGACGTTCCCCGGGAAGAGTTCCGGCAGATGTGCCGCGATCTCACCCGTGAGAACATTGAGATGATGCGCCATTCCCTCCGGCTGATGGGCTTCTCGGTCGACTGGAGCAACGAATACATAACGATGGACGAGTCGTACTTTGGCCTCACCCAGGCATCGTTTCTGAGGATGCTACAAGACGGCTACATCTACCAGTCCGAGCATCCGGTCAACTTCTGTACCCGCTGTGAGACTGCGATTGCCTTTGCAGAGGTTGCCTACACCGAGAACACCACGCTCCTCAACTATTTCGACTTCGATGGCGTTGAGATCGCAACCACGCGCCCCGAACTCCTTGCAGCATGTGTTGCGGTTGCTGTCCATCCTGAAGACTCCCGGTATGACGGCCTGAAGGGAAAGACCCTCACTGTTCCGATATTTTCTCATCCGGTACCGGTGATCGAGGACGAGGCAGTCGATCCGGCATTTGGATCAGGTGCTGTGATGATCTGCACCTTTGGGGACAAGCAGGATGTCGTCTGGTGGAAATCACACAACCTCGACCTCAGATCCGCAATCGATCAGAAAGGGTCAATGACCGCTCTCTGTGGAAGATATGCAGGAATGACGGCGAGAGAGTGCCGGGAAGCGATCCTCTCGGATATGAAGGAATCCGGTATTCTGAAACGGCAGGAGGAACTGCCCCAGCGGGTCGGCACCTGCTGGCGTTGCCAGACGCCGATTGAGATCCTCTCGGCACGGCAGTGGTTTGTGAAGGTGAAGCCCGATGAGATCATTTCGTCAGCCAAAGCGATCAACTGGTACCCCGAACATATGCTGACCCGGTTATTGAACTGGACACACCAGATGGAATGGGACTGGTGTATCTCAAGGCAGCGGCTCTTTGCAACACCGATCCCGGTCTGGTTCTGTGAAGGATGCGGTGAGATGATCCTCCCGGGTCCTGAGGATCTTCCCATAGACCCGACCGTCGATTCACCAAAACAACCATGTCCGAAATGTGGATCAACGAACTTCACCGGAGAGACGGATGTTCTTGACACCTGGATGGACTCATCCATCTCCCCGCTTGTGATTACAAAGTGGGATGGGAAGACCACACCTGCTGCCTATCCCACCCAGCTCCGTCCCCAGGGTCATGATATCATCAGGACATGGGCATTCTATACCATCCTCAGGTCAGTTGCCTTAACCGGAGAGAAGCCATGGGAAGGAATCATGGTCAACGGCATGGTGCTTGGGGAAGACGGGTTTAAGATGTCAAAGTCCAGGAATAATGTCATCACCCCGGACGAGCTGATCGATCGCTATGGTGTCGATGCCCTCCGCCAGTGGGCAGCAGTCGGTGCGGCGATGGGATCAGATATCATCTTCTCCTGGAACGATGTCATCGCTGCATCACGGTTCCAGACGAAGATGTGGAATATCGTCCGCTTCTCGCTCACGCAGATCAGAAAAGATGCACCGACCTCTGCTGAATCACCCGCAGAACTCGCAGATCGCTGGCTCCTCTCAAAACTCTCAGCAACTGTTGAAGAGGTGACCAACGCACTTGACGCATACCAGTATGATCGGGGATTGAAGGCGATCCGGGACTTTGCATGGTCGTCATTGGCAGACAACTATCTCGAACTCGTCAAGGGAAGGCTCTACTCCGATCTTCCATCCCGTGCCGGTGCCGTCTTCACATTAAAGACAGCACTTGACACCCTCTGCCGGCTGCTTGCGCCATATACTCCATTCTTTGCAAGCGAATGCTACCACCACCTTGCAGGAGGCCGGATCATCGACCAGAAATGGCCTCATCTGGATTATGCAGATACCGGGGCAGAAGAGAACGGCAATCTCCTGGTCTCTGTCGTCGCATCACTGAGAAAATACAAGCACGATGCCGGTCTTGCCTTGAATGCGCCGCTTGGGCACGTGACCATCTATACCCCCGGCATCGAAATCGATGATGGCGGAGATGCCGGGAGGTGCACGAATGCGGAGATCGAATGGAAATCGGAAGAGCCGCATCTTGATCGCGTCCTCTCGGACATCACCTTCAATATGGGAATTATCGGGCCCACGTTCAGAAAAGAAGCAAATGCCGTGATGCAGGCGATCCGGGCGCTCCCGCCTGAAACACTTGAAGCAGGTATTGATTCTGTGATGGTGAATGGATCAGAGGTCAAAATTCCCGAGGGTGCATACACCCCGGTCTTCTCCTATGCAATCGGGGGAGAAGAGGTGGATCTCCTTACTGTCGGGATTGCCCTGATGGCGATCCGCACACACGCCTGATCTCATCTTCTACAAAGGAGGCGATCGCCTCCATCTCCTCTTCTGCATCAATCAGAACAAATCGCTTTGGCTCCGCCTCTGCACGGATGAGATACTCCTGCTGGACTGCGGCGAGCACCTCTTCCCGCTCGAAATGCTCGCGCCGGCCACCCCTGTCGATCCTTCTGAGTGCAGCAGCCGGGGGGATCACCAGCAAGAAGGTGAGATCCGGGGTGAGGGACCAGCCATCATGGAGGGCGGTGAGCCACCCGCGGGGATCCGGAACCACCCCTTTGAGTGTCACCTGCTGGTAGGCAAACCGTGAATCCGTGAACCGATCTGAGATCACCACTCTCCCCTCTGCAAGAGCGGGGCAGACAATTGTTTTCAGGTGCATCGCATGATCGGCAACAAAGAGCAGGGCTTCTGATATCGGATCTTCTTCTTTCGCAATCGCCTGCCTGACCGCTGTTCCGATCCAGGTGGCTCCCGGCTCACGCGTGAAGAGGCAGTTCTGATCTGATAATGATCCTTTGAGTCTCTCTACCAGGGTGCTCTTCCCTGATCCGTCAATTCCTTCGATTGTTATCAGCAGAATGATCCCCTCCTGATGAGATCCAGTGGCACCTTCCCGGTATGGATCGCAGTTGCGATGATCGCCCCGTCATATCCGGCTGCGGCGAGTGTTTCGAGATCTGCAGGGTCCCGGACCCCCCCTCCATAGAGGAGCGGCAGGTCTGTCCATGATCTGATCCGCTCTGCCCCGGCGCGATTGATCCCGGACTCGCTACCGACTGCTGAGATATGCAGGAAGATGCAGCCCGAGAACCCCCATTCCTCTGCGCGGGAGAGGATCTCTTCAGGCTCCTCTCCACCGGGAATAACGCGTCCGTCTTTCACATCCACGCTCAGGTACCCCCGTGAAAAACCGGCGAGATTGCTTCCTGCGGTCTCGGTGCCGATGACATTTGTGATGAAGGGTGCATCAAGCATATCTGTGGGTCCCCGGCACCCCCGGTCAATATAGCAGCGGGAGACGAGATCTGAGAGCCCAAGCACCGTCTCGTCATGTGATCCAAAGCCTCCGATCCGGTCAAGATCGGCAATATAGACCGATCGTGGCCGCACCGCTTCGATATATCCCCGGGGCTCTGCTGTCGGTGAGACACCCCAGGTGAGGGGGGCATATTCAGAGCGCCTTCCTGCTCTCCCGTGAACCACCTCTCCCCCCTTGAGATCCATTGCACAAATGAGCTCCATGATATAACGCAATCACTATTATCATCGGAGATCATTAAGTTCTATGGAATTACTTGTCAGCCCGAGTTCTTTGGAAGAGGCCAGACTTTCTCTTTCTGCTGACATCGTCGATGTAAAACGCCCTGCTGAAGGATCGCTTGGTGCAAATTTCCCCTGGGTGATCCGGTCCATCAAAGAGATCGCAGGAGAAAAGCCGATCTCCGCTGCTATCGGCGATTTTGCTCCAAAGCCCGGAACAGCCGCACTTGCGGCATATGGGGCCGCCTGTGCCGGAGCCGATTTTGTCAAGATAGGTCTCATGTTTTCGGATGCAGAAGATGCGCGCCAGGTGATCCGGGCCGTTGTTCAGGCTGTCAAACCCGAATTTCCGGAAAAGACCGTCGTCATTGCGGCATATTCGGATTATGAGCGGCTCTCGACGATATCCCCCTTTGACATGGCTGCAATCGCCGCAGATGAGGGTGCCGATGTATCGATGATCGATACAGGACTAAAAGATGGAAAGAGTACCTTTGCATTCATGGATGAGACGGATCTCACCACGTTTACACGGGAGAACAGGCAGCTCGGCATGAAGACTGCACTTGCAGGATCGATTGCATTTGAGGATCTCTCATCCCTGAAGCGGATCGACCCCGATATCATCGGTGTCAGGGGCATGGTCTGTGGCGGCGATCGCTCCTGCACGATCCAGCCTGAGCTTGTAGAGAAGGCACTGGCCATGATCAGGAGTTGATTGAAGTGTTTGTAGAGAAGTTGAATGTCCCCATATCGCTCACCTTTGATGATGTGCTGCTTGAGCCCGCGGAATCCTATGTTGAGCCGAGCCAGGCCGATGTCCGGTCGCGATTCTCGAAGAATATCCCCCTGACGATCCCGATCTGCAGTTCTGCAATGGATACGGTCACCGAGCATGAGATGGCGATCACGCTTGCCCGTGAAGGGGGAATCGGCGTCATCCACAGAAACCTCTGTGCTGAAGACGAGGCAGAGATGGTCAGGACTGTCAAGCGTGCAGACGATCTCATCGAACGGCAGGTCCTCTATGTCGATCCAAAAGCAACGATCATCTCTGTCGAGCGCCTGATGAATGAGCATGGGATCGGCGGAGCCCCGGTTGTCGAGGATGGCCAGTTGATCGGAATCGTCAGCAGGCGTGATATCCGGGCAATCGTCGGGAAGCGTGGTGAGGATCCTGTCGAACAGGTGATGACCCGCGATCCCTTTACGGTGGGTGAGGATGTCACCCCGGAACAGGCACTTGAGCTGATGTACATGAAGAAGGTTGAGCGGCTGCCGGTTTTGAGCAAAACGGGCTCCCTTCTTGGGATCATCACCATGCAGGATATCCTTCAGAAACGGCAGTTTCCACGGGCAAACCGGGATGAACATGGGAAACTGAGGGTGGCAGCAGCAGTCGGCCCCTTTGATTTTGAACGTGCAATGCTCCTTGACGAGGCAGGTGCGGATGCGCTTGTGATCGACTGTGCCCATGGCCATAATATGAATGTCGTCAAATCTGTCCGGGATATCAAGGAGAGCGCAAAAGCCGACTGTGTGGCAGGCAACATTGCCACCGGGAAGGCGGCATCAGAATTTGTTGATGTTGTGGACGGGATCAAGGTCGGAATCGGGCCCGGCTCCATCTGTACCACCCGCGTTGTGGCAGGCGTTGGTGTTCCCCAGATCTCTGCCATCGCCTCGGTTGCGGATGTGATGCACGAGGCAGATGTACCGATCATTGCAGATGGCGGTATCCGGTTCTCAGGCGATGTCGCAAAGGCGATTGCGGCTGGTGCCGACTGTATCATGGTCGGGAGCATGCTCGCAGGAACCGATGAGTCTCCCGGCAGAATCATTGTCATCAAAGGCAGGCGGTACAAACAGTACCGCGGCATGGGATCGCTTGGTGTCATGACCGGCGGCCAGTCAAGCGACCGGTATTTCCAGGCAAAAGGGATCGGCGCAACGAAGTTTGTTCCTGAGGGAGTTGAAGGAGCAATCCCCTATGTCGGCGAGGTCTCGGATGTGTTGTACCAGCTCGTTGGCGGCCTGAAGTCCGCAATGGGCTATACCGGTGCAAGGACACTCGAGGATCTGAAGAAGCGGTCACGCTTTGTCAGGATCACCGCAGCCGGGATGAAAGAGAGCCATCCACATGATATTGTCATTACAGATGAGGCCCCGAACTACCGGCTCTCATAATAACTATTTTATATCTAAAATCCTAACATTATGTTAGTATGCTTGATCAGATCGAGGTCTCCCGCCTCCTTGATATCCTCGGAAACCGCAACCGAAGGCGTATCATCGAACTGCTTCGCCAGAAGCCGTGCTTTGTAACCGAGATATCCGATCGGCTGATCCTCTCCCCGAAGGCGGTGATCGAGCACCTGAATATGATGGAGCGGGAAGCGCTCATCGGCTTTTTCCAGGATGAGAGGAGGAGGAAATACTACTATCTCCAGACAGAATTTGATATCGTCGTCTCGCTCAGGAATACAAAAGGAGAAAAGCGTACCGCAAGCCTGCCATCTGCCGATCTCCGGCTGATCGAATCCCTCTCGATGCTCAGGCGGATGGCATATGCACGGGAGCGTATCCTCGATACATTAGAGAACCTTGAGCGGGATATCGAGGCGACGATGAATGATATCATGAGGATGAATCAGGGTGAGAAAGGCCATGATATCGATCTCGATATTATTATCACCCTCTCTCACCAGGATCTCACCTTTGACGAGCTGGTTGAAGTGATGGGAACAGATGCATCTGCGGTACAGGCATCGCTTGCCGCCCTTGTCACGAGGGGTATTGTCACCCTGGATGGTGAACGGTACCGTATCGAGGGGATCTATGAAGCACCACAGTCCTGAAGGTGACGGCTCATACCGGAGGGGAAGCCTCCGTATCATCGGCTGTATACTCCGTCCCGAAGGAGGTTTTGGCGGTTACCTCCTCGTTCCGGTGGAGCATCAGCCTCCTGATCTCCCCTATGAGATGATCGAGACTGAGAACCGGATTTATATTACCGCAGATCTGCCTCCGGAGACGATGCTCACCTCGGCACCCTATGCACGGATTGAGCCGGAGCGGGTGGCGATTGTCGTGAACGAACACGAGACCTGGATTCCCCTGCCTTCCCGGATCAATGTCTTCCACTCAACCTATACCATCAGGCACGGAGTGATCGATATCTTCTGCAGGAAGCCCGTCTTCTTCACCCTCTGAGCCGGGCGATGCTCCCGGCTGCCATCTTCCGGACATAAGGGTTCTCATCCTCAAGAAGCGGCTCAAGATCAGATACCGCTTCCGGTATCCCAAGTCTGCCAAGTCCCTTTGCTGCCATATATCTGACATGATCCCTCTCATCCGATACCGCAGCACGAAGGTATGGGTATACATCGGGCTTCTCCATCAGTCCAAGCGCCTCACAGGCACGGTACCGAACAACCCACCACTCATCTCCAAGGAGGGCGGAAAGAGGCAGAATCGCCTCTTCTCCAAGAGAGCCGAGTATCTCTGCTGCATCTTTCCTGATAGTCTTGTCTTCATTCCTGAGGGCTTCGATCAGCTCAGGGATCGGTGTTCTGGAATTGAGCAGGGTTTCTGTGTTATTTTTTTCTCTCATCATCATACATATCTCGTCATTGGATCGTATCTGGTTTTTGGCAACCAACCTCTCTATTGGGAAAAACTATCTGTATCAAGCCCAATGGTACGAGTGATCTCCATGGAGACGGATCGCACTACACAACAGGGTGTTTCAGACTCTGTACTGCTCTATACTCCGAAAGTATTCTATAACCGCGAGCTCTCGTGGATACAGTTCAACCGGCGGGTCCTTGAAGAAGCACTGGATAAAAACCACCCTCTCCTTGAGCGGGTCAAATTCCTCTCGATATTTTCAAATAACCTGGACGAATTTGTGATGATCCGGTTATCAGGCCTCTGGCGGCAGGCAGCAGCCGGAGCACTCGAGCGCCCCCCTGACGGCCTCTCGGCAAAGGAGCAGATTGCCGGAATCCGATCCGAACTCCTTCCTCTTCTCAAAGAGGCGACCACCTGCTGGAAGGATCATCTCCTTCCCGAACTGAAAAGTGAAGGGATACGGATCCAGAGGATGGACGAACTCTCCCCGGAACTGAGGAGAGCGGCACGCGAGATCTTCATCAGGGAGATCTTCCCGATCATAACGCCGATGGCTTTTGACGTATCCCATCCCTTCCCCTTCATATCGAGCCTCTCATTGAACCTTGCGGTCATCATCAATGACGCAAAACGCGGCCGCCTCTTCTCACGGGTGAAGGTGCCCCGCACCCTCGGTAAGCGGTTTGTGAGGCTTCCCGGATCAGGCGATTGCGGCGGGCAGGAACACCAGTATGTTCTGCTGGAAGAATTAATCGCTGACAATCTTGATCTCCTCTATCCGGGCATGGATGTCGTTGCCTCCTACCCATTCAGGGTGACAAGGGATGCGGACTTTGAGATCGAGGAGGATGAAGCATCGGATCTCCTCAGCACCATTGAGGAGAGCGTGGAGCACCGGCGAATCGGGAGGCCTGTCCGGCTTGAGGTGGATAGCTCAATTCCGGAGTGGATCCGGGAGATGCTCGCATCCAAACTCAGGCTCAACCCCGAGCAGGTCGATACCAGCACCGGCCCGCTCGGCATGGCCGATCTGATGGAGCTTGCCGGAATCAACCTTCCCGAACTGAAAGATGCCCCGTTCCTCCCTTCGGTTCCGGAGGGGCTCAATTCCGAGAAGACGATCTTCCGCTCTATCAGGAAGCGTGACTATCTCCTCTATCACCCCTATGACAGCTTCATCCCGGTGGTGAGCTTCATCAGGCAGGCGGCACGCGACCCCGATGTCCTTGCGATCAAACAGACACTCTACCGTGTCGGGCAGAACTCTCCTATCGTAGAGGCACTGATGGAGGCACGCGAGCAGGGCAAGCAGGTGACGGTCTTAGTCGAGCTGAAGGCACGCTTTGATGAGGAGAATAATATCATCTGGGCACGGGCACTTGAACGGGCCGGTGTGCATGTGGTCTATGGGTTGATCGGCCTGAAGGTGCATGCCAAACTCTGCATGGTCGTCCGCCGGGAGTCGACCGGTCTTGTCACCTATACCCATCTTGGAACCGGCAACTACAATGCCCAGACAGCACGGGTCTATACCGATCTCGGCCTCTTCACTGCTGATCCGGAAGTTGCTGCGGATGCAGCCGATCTCTTCAATGCCCTCACAGGCTATTCCGCAAAGACGGAATACCGGACTCTGCTCGTCTCTCATGGGAAGATGGGTCGGATGCGCGAAGATCTCATCTCCCGGATAGAACGGGAGATTCATGCTCACCGGGCATATGGGAATGGCTACATTGCCTTCAAATGCAATTCACTCGTGGATCCGGATCTCATCGCTGCCCTCTACCGTGCATCGAGGGAAGGGGTCGTCATCCACCTCCAGGTGCGTGGCATCTGCTGCCTCCGGCCGGGTATTCCCGGTTTTTCAGACACTATCACCGTCTCCTCTATTGTCGGCCGGTTCCTTGAACATACCAGGATCTATTATTTCAGAAACGGGGGTGAAGAGGAGGTGCTGATCGGATCGGCCGACCTGATGCCCCGGAACCTCAATGGCAGGGTTGAGATCCTCTACCCGATACGTGATCCTGCGATCAGGGATGCAGTGATCAAAACGATCCTTCAGATCCACCTGAAGGATACAGTAAAGCTCCGTCTTATGAACAATGATGGCAGCTATTCCCGGGTGGAGCCGGGTGCAGAACCGATCGACTCACAGGCATGGATGATCCAGCACAGGGGGATATGGCATGGCAACTGAAGGGACATTCAATCCGGAAAAACCGGAGTACTATATCAACCGGGAACTCTCATGGCTCTCCTTTAACAGGAGGGTGCTGGCAGAGGCAAATGACAC
The DNA here is from genome assembly GCF_055382585.1 of Methanocalculus pumilus. Taxonomy (NCBI): domain Archaea; kingdom Methanobacteriati; phylum Methanobacteriota; class Methanomicrobia; order Methanomicrobiales; family Methanocalculaceae; genus Methanocalculus; species Methanocalculus pumilus. The sequence goes on from NZ_AP042393.1 coordinate 684,011, forward strand.
AACCCATCCGCTCCTTGAACAGGTGAAGTTCCTTGCGATCTGCGGTGCCAATCTCGATGAATTCTTTATGGTCCGGGTCTCCGGGCTCCGCCACCAGGTGAAAGACGGCATCTGGAAACTGCCCCCGGATGGTATTCCTCCGGCTGACCTCCTCTGGAAGATCCAGCTGGAGGTGGATGAACTCTACCGCCTCTATGAGGAGACATGGAGCGGCTCTCTCCTTCCTGCTCTCTCTGCAGCGGGTGTCTCAATCGTTTTGTTCTCTCAATTAACAGATGATGAAAAAGAGGCGATGCATAACTATTTTACCTCGACGATCTATCCGATCCTCACCCCGATGGCAATCGATGCAGCCCGCTCCTTCCCCTTCATCTCGAACCTCTCCCTGAATCTGGCTGTCGTCCTCGGCTCAGCCGACGGGCGGCGGTACCTCGCACGGATAAAGATCCCATCCCTCACCTTCGGCAGGTTCATCCCGGTCCGCCCCCACGGCGGGGGATCACCATCCCGCTTCATCCTCCTTGAAGATCTGATCGCCGAGCATCTCGGCTCCCTCTTCCCGGGAATGAGTGTGGAGGGTGCATACCGGTTCAGGGTGACGAGGGATGCAGAGATCAAAGTGGTCATTGACGATGCATCCGATCTCCTGACTGCGGTTGAGGATAGTATCGAATGCAGGCGAACCGGGGTCCCGGTCCGGCTTGAAGTTGACCCGGCCACCCCCCCGCGGCTGATCCTCCTCCTCTCGGAGCAGCTCGGGCTGAAAGAGAGCGATGTCTATGGTATCAGTGGTTTTATCGGCCATAATGATCTCTGGCAGCTGCATGATCTCTCCCGCCCCGATCTCCTCGATGAACCATTTGTCCCCTATATCATCGATGCGCTGGCGCATGAAGAGGATATCTTCGATCTGGTACGATCCCGTGATATCTTCTTCTACCACCCCTACGACAGCTTCATCCCGATCGTCCGGCTCTTCAGGCAGGCGGCAATCGATCCGGATGTCCTTGCGATCAAGATCACATTGTACCGGATCGACAAGAGATCCCCGATCGTCGATGCCCTGATGAAAGCCCGCCAGCATGGGAAACAGGTGACGGTGGTTCTGGAACTAAAGGCAAAATTCGATGAGCTGAACAATATCACCTGGGCGCGGGCTCTCGAACAGGAAGGGGTGCATGTCGTGTATGGGCATGAGCGGCTGAAGGTGCATGCGAAGGTGGCGATGATCGTCAGGCGTGAAGCAGATGGTATCTACCGCTATGTGCACTTAAGTTCAGGAAACTACAACACCGTCACCACCCGCATCTACGGGGATATCGGCTATCTCACAGCAGACCCGGATATCGGGGCTGATGCAACCGAGCTCTTCAACCACCTGACCGGCTATGTGGAGCAACAGGAGTACCGGAAGCTTCTCGTTGCCCCGATCAACCTCAGGCAGGGGATACTGGACCGGATTGAACGTGAGATCGAGTGCCAGAGAGCGAACCAGAATGGGTATATCGCACTGAAGCTGAACGGGCTCCTTGACCCTGAGATCATATCGGCGCTGTACCGTGCATCACATGAAGGTGTGAGAATGGATCTGAATGTCCGCGGGCTCTGTGCGCTTCGCCCCGGTATTGCAGGTGTATCCGAGACGATCAAAGTCACCTCAATAGTCGGGCGTTTCCTTGAACATGCCCGCATCTACCACTTCCATAACGGTGGTGATGACGAGGTGCTCCTTGGATCATCAGATATGATGCAGCGGAACCTCAGGCGGAGGGTTGAGGTGCTCTTTCCTGTGCGGGATGCCGCGATTCGATCCGCTCTCATCAGGATCATGAAGGTGCATCTGGCGGACAACGTAAAATCATGGCGGTTGAATACGGATGGCAGTTATGAGAAGCTTCATCCGGAGAGTCCAGAGAAATCCTGCAGTTCGCAGGACTGGCTGATTCAACACCGGGGTGACTGGCATGGGTGGAAAGAAAGAGAAGACTGACGAGGGGTTCTGTCTCTTTGGAGCAGAGATTCTCAGAAAGCTCACCGAGGATCTTCAGGCCGAGGCAGATGGTGTCCGGCATTCGGATGATATCGAGTATATCCATAGGATGCGGGTGGCATCGCGGCGTATCCGGGCAGCGCTCCCCCTCTTTGCACCCTGCTTCTCCAAAAAGATGTACAAAAAGATGTACAGGGGTGTCCGCTCCATCACCCGCTCGCTAGGGGCGGCGCGGGATCTCGATGTCCAGATCGATCTTCTCCAGTCTTACCTTGCTTCTCTCCCAAATGAGCGCCCTCCCGTTTGGTATGCAGGCTTCCTGCCACCGGCAGAGGATCGGACTGTCCTTGTGAGAACCGATGCTCCTTTAGCCGGGGTTCCTGCCCTGCCCCCGTCACCGGGCATCCGTATGAGGATGCGGGAGCTCCTCTGGAAGATACGGGTCTATATCGCCGGCAGGGTTGCTCTCCCTGCTCCGCGTGAAGATACGGCCTTCCAGCCGCTCATCAGGCCCGGTATCGAATGCCTGCTTCTCAGGTGGACCGGAAAGCGGGCCGCGCTTCACCCGGAGGTAATCTCATCTTTGGATGCCTTTGAATCGTCCGGTGTTGCAGACGATCTCCTGGACTGGTGCCGGGATCAGATCGTCTCAGGACGGCTTCATGAAACCGATATCCACAGCAGGTTTACCTATGAGGCTGCATACCGTGCGATCAGCAGGCGGATTGAGGAACTGATCTCATTTGAGCGATATATTCCTGATCCATCCAGGATCGCAGAGCATCATGAGATGCGGATCGCAGCAAAACGGCTTCGGTATACGATGGAGATCTTCTCTGATCTCTACCAGGACGGCCTGAAAAAACCGATTCAGGTTGTTAAAAAGCTCCAGGATCTCCTCGGGGATATGCATGACTGTGATGTCTGGCTGGATCTCCTTCCCGGCTTTATGGAAGAGGAGGAGGCACGTGTTGCGTCGTTCTTCGGACACACCGGATTTATGAGGTTCATCAGGCCCGGCCTGCTGCATCTCGCAGAGGATCGGAGGTCCCGGCGGAACGAGTTGTACGGACTCTTCTCCCTCCACTGGAAGGGGATGAAGGAGGATAACCTGATTGAGGATATCAGGCAGACGATCATTGAGCCCCTTGTCATGGGGGGAACAGGGATGACCCGGATGCCTGGTGGAACCCCGGTCCGGGTTGCATTGATTGGGGATATCCATGCAAATCTGCCGGCGCTCGAAGCGGTTATTGCTGATGCTGAACAGAGGGGTGCAACGCATATCCTGCATCTTGGGGATCTAATCGGTTTTGGACCGTATCCGGAAGAGACGATCAAATTGATTGAAAAAAAGAAGATCACCGGGATTACCGGCAATATCGATTCTGAGATCCTTTCACTGACAAAGAAGGACTGCAAAAAGAAGGCTCTCCGTGGTGATGAGAAGATGCAGTCGCTCTGCTGGACAAAAAAACAGCTCTCAAAAAAGAGCCGGAGCTATCTTCTCTCACTCCCACGGGAGATCAGAACACGTATCGGCGATATGACCGTTCTTCTCACTCATGGAACTCCGGGTTCCATGACAGGGCGGATCGACCCCCATACGCCTGATACAGAGCTTCTGGAGTATGCAAAGGCAACGGGTGTGGATGCAATCATCTCTGCCCACACGCATATCCCCTTCACCCGGACGGTTTCGGACTGCCTCTTCATCAATTGCGGATCGGTCGGCCGTCCTGCTGACGGAGATCCGAGGGCATGCTACTGCCTCCTTGAAGCAGATCCCTTCTCGGTCTGCCATATCAGGATCCCCTATGATATCGAGCTGGTGGCAGGTGCAATCCAAAAGGCCTGCCTTCCACCGATCTTCTGCACCATGCTCCGGCATGGGATCACGATCGAGGAAGCCAGGCTGATCGGCCCCGGTGGCGATGGCGGCATATCTGCTCAATGTACCGTTGATCGAACGCAGACATCTTTTGAGCCGAAATGACGGAACCGATGATTGAATCCGAAGAGATTGTCGCATTCATTGATATCGGCACAAACTCGATCCGCCTTTTGGTTGTCAGGCTGAACCAGAATGGATCGATGAGCATTCTGACGGAACAGAAGGAGGTTGCCCGTCTCGGCGAGGGATGTTTTGCCCGTGAAGAACTCTCTGAAGAGGCGATTGGCCGCGGGGTCACCATCTGCAAACTCTTCGTTGATCTCGGCCTTGCCTATGGCGTGAAGGAATTTGTTGCCGTTGCCACCTCAGCCACACGGGAGGCAGGGAATGCCGATCAGTTCCTTGAGATGCTCCTCCGGGAGGCGAATCTTGATGTCCGGGTCGTCTCGGGGAAGGAGGAGGCACGGCTGATCTACCGGGGTGTTGTATCCGGGATTGATATCGGCACAGATCGGGCCATCTTTATCGATATCGGGGGAGGCTCAACCGAGGTGATCATCGGCAGCCAGCATGACTACCTCACTCTCGAATCATTGAAGCTTGGGTCAATCCGGATGACAAATCAGTTCTTCCGCCCCGGCGAAGAGGGTCCGGTCTCATTAAAGAAATATGCCCGGATGCAGCAGTTTGTCAGAAATGTCATCGCCCAGCCATTGACCCGGATTCGGAAAGCTCCCTATTCAAGGGCGTTTGGGAGTTCAGGCACCATACAAAATCTTGCAGAGATCGCATCCCGCCTGTTCCCGGGAACCTCCACCTCACACATCCTCAGGTATGAGGATCTCAGGCAGACGATCGAGCGGCTCTGTTCCCTCTCACTTGAAGAGCGGCGGAAGGTGCCTGGGATCAATCCTGAGCGGGCGGATATCATCATCGGTGGTGCGGTGATCCTCGAAACAATGATGGAAGAGCTTGGGATTGTCGAGATCGAGGTATCGCCCCATGGGCTGCGTGAGGGTCTTCTCATGGAATATCTCTCCCGGATACCCGGTTTTCCTCATGCAGAGAAGATATCGTCCAGAAAGCGGAGTGTTGTCCAGTTGGGGCGATCCTGCCGGATTGATGAGGCTCACGCACTTACAATCGTCGGACTCTCTGCCAGTCTCTTCGACTCGGCAAAAAAAGCCGGTCTCCATTCTTATGGTTATTCTGAACGAACACTCCTCCTATATGCCGCATATCTCCATGATATCGGCAATTTCATCTCATTTGTGGATCACCATCTCCATTCGGCCTACATCATCAGAAACGCGGATCTGGTTGGCTTTGATGAGCATGAGGTTGGGATCATGGCAGAGATCGCCCGGTATCACCGGAAGAAAGCACCACGGAAGAAGGATCATCACTTCAGCCTCCTCGATCCGGTGGTGCAGGATCAGATCCGTATCCTCTCCCTCTTCCTCAGAATGGCCGAGCACCTTGATCGCACTCATGCCGGCCGCATCCGCGATGCCCGTCTGTCAAGGGATATTAACGGGCAGATCCTCCTTCATCTTGAGGCGAGGGGTGACTGCATGCTTGAAGTATGGGGTGTTCGATCTGAAAGCCAGACCCTCAGGAAGGTCTTTGGGGCGGGTCTTGAAGTGAACGTCAACGAAGGGGGAGGCGACCCCCTGCGCGGAGAGCTTCCGGATTGATGAAGTGGTCTTCATCCCACCCTCCCTGAAAAACCATTGTGCTTCAGATATCTGCTCATTATTGATTTTATCTCTTCATTATCTGTATTCGCTCATTCCTCTTTCAATCGGCGCGTATTTGCTGATTCGACATGTTTATATGTCATCTTAGCCTTTTTATTTAGTGCAGTTACCCGCCTTAACTCAGACTGGTAGAGTGCGCGGCTGTAGTAAGATCATCGCCTGCGGGCGAACTGCGCGGCTACCGCGATGTCCCCGGTTCGACTCCGGGAGGCGGGATCAACCCACAAAGTGCCCAGATAGTGTAGTGGCCTATCATGATGCCCTGTCACGGCATCGACTCGGATTCGAATTCCGATCTGGGCGTTCACTTTTTTTTAGACAATTCTGCAATAGAACTCTTTATCTTTTTATACCTCCAATATATGCGTATGCCTACGGCAAAAGCTTCTGTGGGGAATTGCTTTCTTTGTTGAAAGCAGGTCGCCCAAGAGAGTAACTGTTTTTGACACCACCCTGAGGGATGGTGAACAGACACCGGGTGTATCATTCACCCTTGAACAGAAACTGGATATCGCACGCATCCTCTCGGAGGTTGGTGTACACGCGATCGAAGCCGGTTTTCCCGCATCTTCAGAGCAGGAGAAGGAGACCGTATCCAGAATTGCAGCTGAAGGACATTCAGCGGCAATCTGCGGGCTCTCACGGTCACGGGTCGATGATGTCAACACCTGCCTTGACTGCGATGTCGATATGGTGCATGTCTTTATTCCGACATCGGATATCCAGCGTGAGAATACCATCAAAAAGACCCGTGAAGAGGTTCTGGCAATCACAGGAGAGATTGTGGGGTATGTCCGCGATCACCTCGGCCAGTGCATGTTCTCGGCGATGGATGCAACCCGGACTGATCTCCCGTACTTAATCGAGGTCTTCAAGGTGGCTGCCGATGCAGGAGCGACTGTTGTGAATGTCCCTGATACCGTTGGTGTCTATACGCCGACGAAGATGCGTGCACTGATATCGGCACTTGCAGAGGAGATAAAAATCCCAATCGATATTCACTGCCACAACGATTTTGGCCTCGCCGTTGCCAACACCACCACCGCAGTCGAGGCAGGCGCCTCCCAGGTGCAGGTGACGGTCAATGGGATCGGCGAGCGGGCAGGCAATGCGGACATCGCCCAGACGGTGATGATTCTGGAATCAATCAACGGGATTTCGACCGGGATCGAGACGACCCGTCTCGTCGAGATGTCGCGGCTCGTATCAAGGTACTCGGGTATCCCGATTCTGCCGGTCCAGCCGGTGGTCGGGGATAATGCATTTGCCCATGAATCCGGGATCCATTCCCATGGGATTATGGCAAACAGCCAGACCTTCGAGCCGGGGATCATGACCCCCGAGATGGTCGGCCACCGCCGCCGCCTCGCCCTCGGCAAGCATGTCGGCAGGCACGCGGTACGGCAGATGCTCTCGCTTGTCCATATCAACCCATCAGACACCGAGCTGGATCTGATCGTCGATCGGATCAAGACGATATCCGCACGCGGAAGAAGAGTTACCGATCACGATCTCTATGTGATCGCAGAAGATGTGATGGGAATCCAGGCGGTTGCAAAGACTGTCGAGCTCCGTGATATCGCTGTCATGAGCGGGAACCACTGTATACCGACTGCCAGTGTCCGTGCCTGTGTCCTCGGAACTGAGAAGGCCGGGAGTGCTATTGGGAACGGTCCGGTGGATGCTGCGGTGAAAGCAGTCCTGAGCGTGATGCCGATTGGTATCCAGATGAAAGACTTCAGGATCGAGGCGATCAGTGGCGGAACCGATGCGATCGGCCATGTGACGATCACAGTCGAGGATGCTGAGGGCAGAACCTATGATGCAAGCTCATCAGGTGACGATATCGTCCTGGCATCAGCTGAGGCGATGGTGAACGCAATCAACCTCATCCGGTACACGCAGACGTCACCCTGATCTTTTTATTCTCTCCCCCCTTCTTCTTCACATGGATGATCCACGACCATTCTGTGTAGGCGGAAGGTGGAAGAGCAGCCCTCTGATCTCAGATGTCATCTCTCCTTATACCGGTACAACGGTAGCGTCTGTCTGTCTCGGATCAGCAGATGATCTCCGGGACGGTGCACAGGCAGCAGCAAGAGCATTTGAGACGACCCGGAGTCTCCCCCTCTATACCCGGCGGCAGATTCTGCTATCCATTGCCGGTCTTCTTGAAGAGCAAAGGGAAGAGCTTGTGGCAACCCTGATCGCAGAAGGCGGCAAGGTGCGGAAGGTGGCAGATGGCGAGGTCACCCGGGCGATTGAGACGATCACGATCTCTGCCGAGGAGGCAGGACGGGTCGATGGCACAATCCTCCCCCTTGACCGCACCCCGGCAGGTGCCGGCCATACCGGGTATCTCACAAGGGTGCCGGCAGGCCCGGTACTCGCGATCACCCCCTTCAACTATCCACTCAATCTCGCCTGTCATAAGATCGGCCCGGCGATTGCGATCGGCGCCCCGTTCCTCCTGAAACCGGCAACTGCCACACCGCTCTCATCTTTGATCCTGGCTGAGATTATCCTTGCAGCAGGCTATCCCTCAGAAGCGGTCTCGGTGATCCCGGCACCCGGAGCGGTTGCTGATGAGATCATCGCAGACGACTCTTTTGGCTACCTCTCCTTCACCGGGAGTCCGGATGTCGGCTGGGCGATCAAGAACCGGGCCGGGAGAAAAGCAGTCGATCTTGAACTCGGGGGAAATGCAGCTGTGATCGTCTGCCAAGACTCTGATCCTGATTATGCCGCAATGCGGATCGTTGCCGGCGGGTTTGCAAATGCCGGACAGAACTGTGTCTCGGTACAGCGTGTTCTCATCCATCGGTCTATCTATTCCGGAATGGAAGAGAGGATCCTTTCGCATATCCGCCTGCTGAAGGTGGGAGATCCTGCCGATCCCACGACTGATATCGGCCCGATGATCTCCGCAGAGGCAGCATCACGGGCAGAGGCGCTGATTAGGTCGGCTGTTGATTCCGGCGCCCGCCTCGTCTGCGGAGGAAGGCGTGAGGGGGCGCTCCTCTACCCGACTATGCTTGCCGATCTCGGGCCATCCCAGGATCTCTCCTGCCGGGAACTCTTTGCCCCGGTCATCCTCCTGCATCCTTTTGATGAGGTCGATGAAGCAATCAAAATTGCAGACACCTCTGACTATGGGCTCCAGGCAGGCATCTTCACCGACTCCCTTGAGACTGTCAGGAAAGCCTTTGGGAGAATCGATGTCGGGGCGCTCCTTGTGAATGACATCCCGACATTCAGGGTCGATGAGATGCCCTATGGCGGTGTGAAGGGATCCGGTATCGGACGCGAAGGTCCTGCCTCTGCTATACGCGAGATGACAGTAGAAAAGATGTTGATTATAAATGAAAGGTGATTATGCCGCTTCCGGCATACGCCCTTCGAGTGAGCTTCTGACCTGCTGCTGGAGCTGCTCGAATTTTGCGGCGATCGCTTTTTCCTGTTTTTCAAGGGATTTGATCCGTAGCTCAAGGGTGTCGATCTTATCGGCGAGGGTTTTTGCGACATACTCTTTTGTCTGCTGCACCATCACTGAACCGATTGTCATGAAGACCTCGGCATCGTCAGCGGTCTCTTTCAGCTCTTCTTCCGCACGTTTTGCCTCACGCAGACTCATTTCGTACTGTGACTTCTGCTGAAGAATTGTCTGCATCTGCTGCTGCATCTGCTGAAGCTGTGCGATCTGCTGCTGGACTTTCTGGGGGATATTAGGGTTTTCCATGGTTTTCTATCTCCTGCATCTCTTCTGCGATGGTTATCAGGCGGAGCCACATATTCAACGCGGCCCGCAATGCCGGGATATCGCCGGCGGTGACTTTCAGGGTGAGACGATCGTTCTCAAGGCTGATGGTGGCACTTGATCGATCCCCGGTTTCGTCTGATGCTTCGGGGGCAAGTGCCTGGTAGAGTATGGGTGCATGAGGGGTGACAAAGGTGAACTCCGTATCATGCATCATGACGCTCTCGATCACACCTATATTCTCGTCTCTGCCTGCCGTCGAAGGTGATTGCCCCGTCCTGGTTCTGAACCATTGTGACAGGTACATATCGGTTCAGGAGATCATAAACCGATTGGTCGCTTGTGAAGATGCCTCTTCGCATCTCTCTCTCACGGATGCCGACTGACCAGCCGGATAGCATGATCTCCCCTTTCATCTCGCCCTCCACTTCGAGGCGGATAGCGATCTTCTGCTGTTGCTTCTCAATAAAAAGTATGACGGGATCCTGGGGGGAGAGATCACGAAGGCCGGTTTTTCCCCTGTTCATATGATCGCACCCGAGTGCAAAAGCGAGATCACGGGCAAAAGCCCGGATCTCAGGGGTCGGGCGGCGTGATGTCGTCAGGATCGTCATCTGGCCTTGAGGTCTTTTATAACTGCCCCACGCTCTTTGAAGAGGATACGGTGTCCGCAGTATGGGCAGCGGACATTCACGTCTATCTCAACCTTCCTCTTGCAGTGGGCACATTTGTATGACCCGGTCACGCCAGTCTACGCCTCCTTCTTGATGGATGCGTCGATGTTCCTGAGTGCAACCTTCAGACCGGGTGTCTGTGGCGCATATGCACCGCCTGCGAACTTGAAATTGCATTTTCTGCAGGTCCAGATACCTGTTCCTTCACGCTTCACAGAGATCGTATCACATCTGGGACAGAGGTGCTTTGCTCTCTGGATCTTTTCGATCTGATTGACGCTCTTCCTGATAAATCGACCGTAGCGCGGTCCAAAGCGTCCTGCACTTCCCGAAATACGTCCCTTTGCCTTGTGTTTTCCTTTTGCCATGATTCGAATCTCCGATAGATGTCTTATTGTATTTGCTATTGATTGCTATTAAGCTACTCTATGACCCTGACCTCGGCATCCCCTTTTGAGACCCGGTTGACGAGGGAGAAGAACTCCTCCTGCATGCCTGCCGGGATCTTTGCGATACAGATCCAGGATCCATCTGCCTGCCACTCCTCCCGCTCCATTGTGACCATTGCAGCACCGGCAATCTCGCCATATCCGCGTGCTGCATAGTCAGGCGGGATCTTCACGGCGAACCTCTTCTCGGCGAACTTGATCGGGAGAATCGGCCTGAGCGCCTTCACCGTCTCTTTCACCAGGGCATCAACAGATTTGAAGGGATCAAAATTGATCCTGACCTCTTCGAGTGCGAGTTCTATCCGCTGTGGGGGGTGCGGCAGATCTGTCTGGGGATTGATGGCATTTCTGGCGATATAGGTGATCACCTGCCGCTTCTTCTCCTCAGATCGCGCCTTCCTCTGTTCCGAGGTGAGATGGATCTCTCCTTTCCCGATAATTGCCCGCGCAATTGTCTCAAAGTCGGTGGTCCCGAATACTTTTGTCAGGGCTTCGTCTGAGACTCTCTCTGCATGGGCTGCATTCTCGTAGATATACTCTGTAGCAACAACGTTTTCAATCTCGATCTCCTCCCCTTCCCGGATCTTCTGGGCAAGGTCGGGATCGACAAGGATCTCAAACCGTTCGCCATGGGATTCAAGGCGCGCAACAACTGCGTTATCGAGGGAGATCATAGTACCATCTACTGCTCGAACTCCTCGACACAGACTGCAACTTCTTCAGGTTCCATCTTCCTGAATGTGCCCGCCTGAAGTGAGGCGATGCCGATCTCAACGGTGTTCACATCAAACTTGCCTTCGGTTGCTGCATGGAGTGCTCTGAGCCCTAGCAGAATCGCCTCTTTGCAGGAATGTTCGGGATTGTACTCCTCTTCAAAGACCTTCATCACTGCCGGCCTGCCGATCCCGATACCGGTTGCCTTGTACTCAAGCAGGGTGCCTGAGGGGTCGGTCTCAAAGAGGTGGCATCTGCCATCTGCAATACCTGCGATCAGGAGTGCTGTTCCATAGGGGCGGGCGCCGCCGAACTGTGTGTAGGTCTGCATATGGTCACAGAGCTTCTTTGCGAGCGTCTCGACATCGATCGCCTCGTCATAGGAGACGCGGTTGATCTGCGACTCGATTCTGGCGCGGTCCACGAGGGCGCGGGCATCGCCGACAAGGCCGGAGGATGCAACCCCGATATGTGCGTCAATCTGGAATATCTTCTCGATTGATGAGGGTTCGAGCAGCTTTGAGCTGACCCGCTTGTCGACGATCAGGATGACTCCCTCTTTGCATTTGATCCCAACAGCAGTTGTTCCCCGCTTCACTGCTTCACGTGCATACTCGACCTGGTAGAGGCGGCCGTCCGGACTGAAGACGGTGATCGCCCGGTCATATCCCATCTGGTTTGGTTGTGGTTGCATGAAACTTCTCCATATCGTCTTTCGTGAGATATACTAATTCCTGACCTTTCATATCTCTTCTGATAAGGTCAATCTTTCCATCGGCATACATGATGCCGCTCTGTTCCCCGGAATTGATGGTGCAGGTGATCAAATCGCCCTGCTTTTCCGGCCGTATCCTCTTTCTGAGAGCCGCAATTGTTCCCGATGTGGCGATGGTGGTGAGGCGGATCTGCGTTTTGTTGATGGATCTGATCGCGGCGATTGCGCAGCAGAGCTCCTTCTCCCGCCCCCTCCTGCATCTCACAATCAGGTACTCTCCCTCCCGCAGGATCGTGGCGGCATGCACCTCTGCGGCGATACAATCGCCATAGAGGGAGGTGACACTCTCTGAGATAGCATAATAGAGTTCCCGGATCTCGAGATTGGGATCAGATGGCATGATCCTGGTTAGGACATATCTCCGGTTTTCCCGGAGGGTGGGGGAGAGATGCTTCATGAAACCACCCGTGGACGGGATGTATCCTCAAATAGATCGGGGATTGTTCCAAGAGCAGTAACCGTCTCCTCCTCTGTCATCCCAAAGAGTGAGGTCAGGAGGATCATCTCCCCGACAGTCCGCTGGCCGAGGATTGATTTTGCCCCGCTCCCGATTGCAAAGGAGAATCCAAACTTCCTCTGGAGGAGAAGGAGCTCGGCGTACCTCGCAAGCACCTTCTGCCTGGAATGCCCGCGGCAGGAGATGATCTGGCTGATGTCGAGGTGCACCGCGATCCGTTTCTCTGCGGCAAGCTTTGCTGTCACCTGATCAAATGCATTCCTCTGTGTCCGGTGGAGTTCGGTGATCAGATGAACGCCGCGGGTCTTCAAAACGCTCCGGTTAAAGGTGGCGTCACCTGCGGCAACCCCGATGATCGCCTGCTTCTTCTGCCGGATTGTGTTTGTGACCGCCTTCATTGTGCCTTCGAATACGATCACTCCCTGCAGAATCCGGACACCATGATATTCGCATGGGTGGTGGTTGACTGCAATGAGCGTGTCAAAACCGCATTCGCGTGCGGTCATTGCCATGCGTTGAAGTGTCGAGTCACCCTCGGGAAAGGGATGGATGAAAGCATCCGTGACCGTCATAAAAGAAAAGTGGGGTTATTTCCCCTGGTTTTTGTGTGAGCGGATACTTGGTCGTGTCTTTTCGGTACCGGTACCCCTGCGGCGCATGCCACGGCCTTTCATTCCGGCCGAGGTCTTGCCACGGAATACACGGTTCTTCTGGTCGCAGATCCAGTTCAGCGTCTTGTCGCTTCTGATGCCGGGGTGGCTCCGATCGACCAGGATCACTTCATAGAATTTCCTGACCCCGTCTTCTCCAACCCAGTATGAGTTCAGAACTTCCATGTTCGGGTAGCGCCGTGCAGAACGCTCTTCTGCCATCCGCTGGATGCTCTTTCCGGCGGTGGTGCGGGCCATGCCCATCCGTGCGGTTCTTCGCCCGCGGACATATCTTGACTTTCTCCGGCCACCACGGCGTACCTGGGCGCGGACAACGATGATACCCTGCTTTGCCTTGTATCCAAGGGTGCGGGCGCGGTCAATCCGCGTGGGGTGTTCGATCCGGACAACGGATCCTTCACGCCGCCATTTCTGCATGCGGTGCCAGAGGAGTTTCTTTACCTCGGTCTCGTCAGGCTTTTTCCAGGCCTCACGGACATACGAATACATTGATCGTGACATTTGTCTACTCCAGGTTCGGCTTAACTCAGTTGAAGCCACATTCCTTGACGGGAGATATCCCGTGATCTTTATACTTCAACTCCTGCGAACATAAAGGATGCTGGTTATGCAGCACTCTTCTCTTTGGAGAGGACCCTGATCCCCTCGATCCGGGTTCCCGGATACTGCCCGGACTCATCCTTCTCAGCGGACTTTACCATATCCCAGATGGTTAGGAGTGCAACCGAGACACCGGTCAACGCCTCCATCTCGATGCCGGTCTTTCCATAGGTCTTTACGGTGACGGTTGCCTCGATATACTCCTCAGTCTCCAGAAAATCGACAGATACTCCGCCTATGGAGAGGGGATGACACATCGGAATGATCCGGAATGTATCCTTTATGGCAAGAATTGCGGCAATCTCGGCGGTTGCAAGGACGTTTCCTTTCCGTGTCGTCTTTTCAGAAATCGCCTTCAATGTCTCCCTGCTGAGATAGATCCTCCCCTGTGCGGTTGCTTTTCTGTGCACGTCGGGTTTCTCCGTGACATCGATCATCCGGACATGGTCGCCGTCGATATGAGTGAATTCAACCATACAATTTCAGTCTCCATAGAGTATCTGTGCAATGAACAGAAGAAGATCGCTTGCGATCAGCCCGTCACCAACTGACTGCGCCGCCTCCTCCCCGGCACGGCCGGTTGCATATGCGGCGACTGTTGCTGCCTCGAATGCCGGCATCCGGCAGAAGAGGGCGGCTGCCACTCCTGCCAGGATATCGCCTGTACCGCCGACCGTCATCGCCGCCACCCCTGTCCTGTTGAACCGGACCTGTCTGCCATCACTGATGATATCGGTCTCTCCTTTCAGGAGTATCGAAGCCGATTCCGGGCAGGTATCCCGGACAACTACCGCATCCTTTTTTGGATCTCCCGCAGGCTCTCCCTCAAACGCGCGGGCAAACTCGCCAGGATGCGGGGTATAGATCGTCTCCCCGCCCTTTGGCAGGGGGAGGCGGAGCGCATCGGCATCGATGACTGCGCGCCGGGATGCCGCTGCCACCCTGAGGATGACATCATGGCTTTCAGCCCCAAGCCCGGGGCCGATCACCACTACATCCGCATCCCGTGCAGTACGGATCAACTGCCCGCTCTCCTCTTCTCCGATGACTCTGCCTGAGAGGGGGATATGAATCAGGTCCGGGCAGTCAAGGGCGTTTGGGCTTGCCACAAAGACGATATCTGCCCCGGCACGGAGTGCGGCAAGTCCTGTGAGGTACGGCGCACCCTGGTACGGGCCGCCGCCCACCACGAGCACCTTCCCGCCATATCCCTTATGGGCATTCTCCGGCTTCTTTGGGATGGTGAGGAGATCTCCCGGTCCCGTGAAACACTCGGCTTCGATTGGGATTCCGATATCGGCGATGGCTGTGGCGATGCCTTTGCTTTTGTGGAATGCCAGGATCGCGTCTGCGGAGATACCGGGTGTCGGGAGATCTGCTGCAAGGATATATGCGGGGGATTTTGTTGCCAGCGCAACGCAGGATGCAATCGGTTCGCGAAGGCTCCCGCCCGCACCGGTGCCAAGCAGGCAGTCAAGGATCAGATCCGCAGATGCGAAGAGATGGGAGAGGGCATACACGTCCTCTCTGCAGGACACCTCATGGAGGGGGATGCCGCATGCACGAAGTGCCCGGAGATTTGCCATGGAATCGCCCTTCCGCTCACCCGATACATAGATACAGGAGCAGTCCGTATGGCGGGCGAGATACCGTGCCGCAACAAACCCGTCACCTCCGTTATTCCCCTTTCCGCAGAGGATGAGCACCTTTTGTGGCAATTGCTCAAGAACATGCTCCAAAAGCGCTCTTCCTGCACTCTCCATCATCTGAGCGGTGGAGACGCCGAGTGCTTCTGCATTCTTCTCGATCGCCTGCATCCGGAGGATGCTGATCGGTTCTTCTTCAGCCTCTGTGGTTATCCATGATGGCATGACACACCATTCTTCTATTGGGAGATCCAAAACATTAGTGTATGGCTTTTACTGACGATCTCCTGGAGGCTTCGGAGATCATCAGATCTGCTGATTCCGTCACGATCATCTCGCATATCGATGCTGACGGCATCGCAAGCGAGGCAATTTTAAAAGAGGCGATCGAGCGGGAGAAAACCCCCTGTGAATCCGTCTTCCTCAGGCAGCTTGAACCATTGATGATGAAATGGGTGCCAAAGGACGACTCATTAAAACTCTTTGTCGATCTGGGTGCCGGACAGCAGAACCTGATCGAAGAGCATGGGCTCTCCTATGATGAGGTGCTCATCCTCGATCACCATATCGGCCAGCCTGCAAAGATAGCATACCGTCAGGTGAACTGCCTTCCGTACGGGATCACAAAACTCTCAGCCGCAGGGATTGCATACCTTGTGGCACGGGAGATGAATGATGCCAACTGTGATCTCGCAAAGCTCGCGGTTGTCGGAAACGTCGGCGACATGATGGCGCGTGAGGGGTGCGGGCTCATCGGCCCTGCCCGTGAGATCGCGCTTGACGGTGTGGAGGCAGGCAATGTCATGGCAATCTCCCACGATCTCAACTGTTATGGCCTCTCCACGCGCCCGGTTCATATCTGTCTCAGTTACAGTGATGATCCCGTTCTGCCGGGGATCAGCAATAACCCCAATGGGGCGCAGATCTTCCTGGAACGGCTCGGTATCCGGCTCCGTGATCCCGAAGGGCAGTGGCGGGTCTGGGAGGATCTCTCACCTGATGAGAGGAGAACGATCGCATCCGCACTCGTCGAACAGCTGGTTGCCCATGGCGAGTCGGTCGACCGGCTCTTTGGTGAATCCTATATCTTCCCGGATGAAGCCCGGAAATCACCCCTCAGGAATGCATCTGAATATGCGACGCTCCTGAATGCCTGCGGCAGATGGGCCCGCCCTGCGATCGGGAGCGCGGTCTGCCGGGGTGACCGCGGCCTGATATACCAGCAGGCAGAGGAGATGCTCCGCCATCACCGGAGCGTGATCCGGGAGCTCTTCCAGTATATCATCAGGACCGGGGTCACCAGAACAGAGAATTTCCAGTGGATCCATACACAGGATCAGTTCCCCGATACCATAGTCGGGATAGGAGCTGGGATGGCACTCTCAAAACTGGATCGGCGGCTTCCGATCATGGTCTTCTGCACCCTGCCCGATGATCCGGATGTGGTGAAGGTCTCGATGAGAACAGTCGACCGGGTTGTCCGATCGGGAATCGATCTCCAGGCAGCACTCTGTGAAGCGTCCGCGCTTGTGGGTGGTGCCGGTGGAGGTCATGCAATAGCAGCAGGGGCATATATCCCTGCAGGAACGGAGGAGACATTTGTCAGAAGAATTGACGAGATCCTCGCATGCCAGTCTGCGCAGGGTACGAAAAATAGCTGAATTTCAGTTTGGGCGCGGTGCAGGAGATGCACTCTTCCCCGATGAATGTAATTTCCAGTACTCGACATCATCGAGGATACGGTATGTGATGCTGGGGAAGGTCAGGCTCGCGACGGTGCGGGCACAGGACGGCCGCCTCACCCTCAGTTATGACGGGGCGGCCCGCCTCCATGCATTCCTCGCGCCCCCGGCGGGCCGGGTTGTGGTGCATGAAGAGGCAGTCCCCTTTGTCTCAGCCGGAAAAACAGCGATGGCAAAACACGTGATCAGCGCAGATCCGAATATCCGCGCAGAGGATGAGGTGTTTGTTGTTTCTGAAGACGACTTGCTCCTTGCAACAGGAATGGCAAACCTCTCCGGATCGGAGATGCTGGAATTTAAGTACGGCGGTGCCGTAAAAGTACGACAGGGAAGGGATAAGAGATGATGCCCGGCGGAATGAATCCACGAAAGATGAAACAGATGATGAACAAACTCGGCATGTCGATGGATCCGATCGAGGGGGTCACCCGCGTCACAATCGAAGCAGCAGATGGCACCTACATCTTCGAAGATGCCGAGGTGGTCGCAATGACGATGCAGGGGCAGACCACCTACCAGCTGACCGGCACCCCGAGGTTTGAGGCTGCCGGGGTGATCGATTCTGCACCGGTTCCGGCCGAGATCACAGATGCTGATATCGAGCTCGTTGCCATGCAGGCGAATGTCTCTCCTGATGCCGCAAAAGCTGCCCTTGTCGAGACGAACGGGGATATTGCAGAAGCGATCATGAAACTTGGCGGCCAATGATCGAAGAGGGCGATCGCGTCATCCTGGTTGGGCAGAAGCGGGAGTATTACCTCAGGGCGGGTCCGGGGAAATTCGGATCCGATGCCGGTGAGATACAGCTTGCCGATCTTGTCGGGAAGATGCCCGGCGACCGGATAGAGACCCATCTTGGGAAGGCCTTCACAATCAGGGTGCCCCGCCCACCTGATCTCTTCACACATGGAAAGCGGAGCGGCGCCCCGATGCTCCCAAAGGATATTGGGATGGTGATCGCCTATACCGGCATGAACAGAAACGATTCTGTGCTGGATGCAGGCACAGGAAGCGGTGTTGCCGCCATCTACTTCGGCGGTATTGCAAGAAAGGTCGATTCCTATGAGGTACGGTCCGAGTTTGCCCGCCTTGCAGAGAAGAATATCGCAGATGCGCATCTTGAGAATGTCAACGTTCATGCAGCGGACGTCCTCATGGCAGAGGGATCCTATGATATCGTCCACCTGGATATGATGATCCAGAAGGAGCATGTCGCCCATGCCCATTCGCTCCTGGTTCCGGGTGGTTTCTTTGTGACGTATACCCCCTTCTTTGAACAGACATTCTCGGTGATAGATGCCTGCAATGAGCTCTTCTCAGGCGGTGTCAACTGTTATGAGTGTATGGAGCGGGAACTGACAAGGACTGCCCGTGGCACCCGTCCGTCAACCCGTGTGGCTCACAGCGGTTTCCTGACCATTGCCCGGAAGTGATCCCCTCGTTTTATCTGGATGGCGCATCAACAGACAGGTACAGGTCCCTTGCGGCGGAATCATTATGCGTCATATCATCTCGATAAACGAGGTTTCAACAGGGGAGATCGATGATATCCTTGATCGCGCATCTGCGATCGAAGAGGGTGATTTTGATCCCGATCTCCTCAATGGAAAGATACTCGCCAATCTCTTTTTTGAACCAAGCACCCGGACACAGATGTCTTTTGTATCGGCAATGCTCCGGCTTGGCGGAAAGGTGATCAATCTCGGATCCATTGAGGCGAGTTCAATTGCAAAAGGCGAAACTCTCGCAGATACGATCCGGGTTGTCTCGGGATATACCGATGCTATCGTCCTCAGGCATCCAAAGGAAGGCGCGGCACGCCTCGCATCGGAATTTTCCGATGTCCCGGTGATCAATGCCGGTGACGGTGCCGGACAGCATCCTTCACAGACCCTCCTTGATCTCTTTACCATCAGACAGTCGATGCCGCTTGATGGGATCAATGTCGGGTTCCTCGGCGATCTCCGGTACGGGCGGACTGCACATTCACTTGCAACGGCCCTCTCCAGATATGGTGTCACCATCCATACCATCACTCCGCAAGGCCTTGAGCTCCCTCCAAGCCTCGTTCATGATCTCATGGAAACCGGAACAAAGATCGTTGTCCATGAGCATCTGGAAGATATCATTGCTGACCTCGATGTCCTCTATGTGACCCGGATACAGAGGGAGAGGTTCCCTGATCCGGGATCCTATGCATCAGTTGCCTCGGGATACCGGGTGACACCCGAGATGCTTGCTGATGTGCCTGAGCGTTTTATCCTGATGCATCCGCTGCCACGCGTGGATGAGATTGACCCGGCAGTTGACAGAATGCCCTGCGCACAGTATTTCAGGCAGGCACGAAATGGGGTTCCTGTCCGGATGGCGATGCTCCAGAAGGTGTTGTTATGAAGAGAAAGCCGGAAGAGGGGCTTCTGATCAGCCCTATCCGGAATGGGACTGTGATCGATCATATCGATGGAGGCGAGGGTCTCTCTGTCCTCAGGATCCTCGGGATCACCGGGAGGACGACCGAAGAACTCTCTGTGGCAACCAATGTCGAAAGCCGTCAGATGGGGAAGAAAGATATCGTCAAGATCGAGAACCGGGAACTCTTAAAGGAAGAGGTCGACCGGATCTCCCTGATTGCGCCCAGGGCGAGTATCAATATCATCAGGGAGTATCAGGTCAAGGAGAAGATCGGCGTTGAGATCCCATCTGAGGTGATCGGGGTGATCAGATGCCCAAATCCCGGCTGCATCTCAAATGCGAATGAACCGATTCAGAGCTCTTTTGCCTGCCAGAAGAGGGGATACCGGTGCCGGTACTGCGACACCCTCATCACGCGTGATATTGCGTCATATATCATCTGAGAAGGTGGCCTTCCGGATCGATCTCTTTTCGGTAGATCCTGGTGCTTGAGACGATCTTCCCGTCATCTGCCATGATACAGCGGATCTTGTAGATATCCACCTTTTCTCTTCCCATCTCCTGCCGGAGGGAATTGATCTCCTCTGCAACAGGGAATGTCTCTTCAGAGACAACAAGCGCCTCAAAGTCCTCATTCAATGCCGATCCAAAGCGGTCGGCGAGGCACTCGACATGGTAGCCGGCAGGAAATGACATCGACTCAATCCATGCGATCAGCTCATCCTTTCTGATGCTGTATGGTCGGATCGGATGGCTCTTGCGTGATGCAAATTCGTCAGAAGTGAGTCCTATTGTCACAAAGCCTCCTTTTCCGGCGATCTCAAACGATCTTCTGAGAAGGACCTTGTGACCGATGTGGAGGGGATCAAAGGTGCCTCCTACCATAACGTTCATGCAACTATCCTTCTACATATATACTCTTATGTGTAATGGTGGGTCCACCGGCAGGTGCGCATTCATCGCCGATAACGCAACGGTTGTTGGTGATGCGGTGCTCGGCGAGGATGTGAGCGTCTGGTTTTCAGCGGTGATCCGGGCTGATCGTGTCCGTATCGTAGTGGGGGATCGATCAAATGTCCAGGATAATGCCGTCCTCCATGGCAGCCCCGGCAGCCCGACAATAATCGGTTCAGGGGTCTCGATCGGGCATGGCGCGATAATCCATGGCTGCACCATCGCAGATGATGTGCTGATTGGGATGGGTGCTATCGTGATGAATGGTGCGGTGATCGGCTCAGGCAGTATCATTGGCGCGGGTGCTGTTGTCACCGAAGGAAAAGTGATCCCGGAAAATTCCGTTGTCCTCGGGGTGCCGGGGAAGGTGGTCTCGGAGACGACTGACGAGCAGCGTGCATCCATTCAGAAGAATGCAATCGTTTATGTTGATCTTGCACGGGGGTATTTGGATGCGTAGAGTTGTTGTTATCGGAGGTGGTGTTGCCGGTATCCAGGCGGCGCTGGATGTTGCCAACCACGGAATACCTGTCACCCTCATCGAGCGCGAGCCGAGTATCGGCGGCCATATGGCACAGCTCGACAAGACATTCCCCACAAACGACTGTTCGATGTGCATCCTCTCTCCGAAGATGGTGGATGTTGAGCGGCACCCGCTCATCACCATCCGCACCCTTGCTGAAGTACAGGAGATCGAGGGGGATGTCGGTGCGTTCAGGGTGACGGTACTCCAGCATCCCCGGTATGTTGATTCGAGTCTCTGCAATGGGTGCGGAGACTGTGTCGATATCTGCCCGGTTGAGGTCTATAACCGGTTCGATGCCGGAATAGGTGTCAGAAAGGCGATCTACAAATCGCATCCCCAGGTGGTTCCAAATCTCGTTGTCCGTGATGCCGAACACTGCATCGAATGCGGACTCTGCTATGATATCTGCGGGAGAGAGGCGGTGCTCCACCAGGATAGCGAGAGGACTGAGGTTATAGAGGCGGCAAGTATCATCATCGCCACCGGCTACCAGCTCTTTGATCCCGAGAAGAAGAGGATATTTGGATATAACCGCTACCCTGATGTGATCACGAGCCTCGAATTCGAGCGGATGATCAATGCGAGCGGGCCGACAGGAGGGGAAGTCCGCCGCCTCTCTGATGGGAAGACCCCACAATCCGTTGTCTTTGTTCAGTGTGTCGGGTCCCGCGATATCCAGCTGAAACGGACCTACTGCTCTTCGGTCTGTTGTATGTATGCATTGAAGAATGCGATGCTGATCCTTGAGCATTATCCTGATATCGAGGTCTCGATCCTCTACAATGATATCCGCGCCTATGGGAAAGGGTATGAAGAGTATTGTGTCCGTGCCGAAGCAGCAGGCGTCCGCCTGATTCGTGGTTTCCCTGGTGAGGTGATCGAGGGGAAGGGCGATCTGATCCTGCCGCTTGAGAATACCGAGACCGGAGAGTTTGTGAACCTCCACGCCGATCTCGTCGTCCTCTCGGTCGGGTTTGAGCCGGTGCCGGATACGCAGGTGATTGCAGAGCGGCTCGGGATACCAATGGATCAGAATGGTTTCCTGAATACCTCTGATCTGAAGCTCGACCCGGTGGGAACGATCAGGCCGGGGATCTACTGTGCGGGAACGGTAACTGCCCCCCGCGATATCCCTGACTCGGTGATGACGGCGGGTGCTGCTGCGATGCGGGCGACCCGTGATCTCCTCCTTGCCGGTGAATGATGCGGGGCCGGACGATCTGGTGGGAAGAAGGCGGGGTCGGGCTGATCGAGCAGACCCTCCTTCCTGAAGAGTATCGTGAAGTGGTCTGCTCCGATGTTCCAAGGCTCGTGCAGGCAATCAAGCGGCTTGAGGTCAGGGGGGCGCCTGCGCTTGGTGTTGCCGGTGCATACGGGGTTGCCCTTGCCTGTAAAAATGCGCTTGGGGGTTTGGAATCTGCCTTCTCTGCCTCAGTGAACGAGGAGGCGGCAATGCTCCGCTCTGCGCGTCCGACTGCTGTAAACCTCGCCTGGGGCGTTGACCGGGTCCTCTCTGCTATCCGACCGGTGAGCGATCCGGCGGATGCAGCAGAACGAGCGCTCATCTGTGCAGAGCAGATAGCCGATGAGGATGAAGCGACCTGCCGGAGGATCGGATCCCATGGTGCGCCCCTCCTCCCCGATGACTGCACGGTGCTGACACACTGTAATGCAGGTGCACTTGCCTGTGCTGCATGGGGAACGGCGCTTGGAGTGATCCGATCTGCATCAGAAGAGGGGAAGAATATCCGTGTCATCTCCTGCGAGACCCGCCCCCTCCTCCAGGGCTCGCGGCTGACGGCATGGGAGCTCTCACGGGATGGGATTCCGGTGACAACGATCATCGATTCAGAGGCGGCATACCTGATGCAGAGAAAAGAGATCGACTGTGTGATCGTCGGCGCGGATCGGATCTGCACTGACGGCGTCTTCAACAAAATTGGAACCTACATGCATGCGGTCTCTGCCTCTTATCACCAGATCCCCTTCTATGTGGCAGCGCCACGGTCAACCTTTGATCCAGAGCACCGGATGGCGGATATCATTGTTGAAGAGCGTGGACGCGGGGAGGTTGCCTCTCTCTTCGGCAGGACGACGGTGCCGGATGCTGTGCCGGTTCTAAACTATGCCTTTGACAAAACACCATTCTCCCTGATAACAGCACTCATAACAGAAGAGGGTCTGATCCGGCATCCTTTTGATCACCCCTGGCTCATGCCATAAAGCAAGGTGCTAAGGTCTCCTGTGTCATATATAAATCTGCATATGTTCTTTGAGGATGAGATCTGGAACCGGCTGATGATCCTGCTTGGGGAGGTCACCCTCTTTGTCGCAGTCTTTCTGATTTTCATCTCTATTGTGATGGCGATCCTGATCGGAACCTCGATCCGTTCAGGACGTCTCTTCTTCCCTGCCCTTCTCCGCCCGTTTCTTGTCCTGATGGAAGGGTTTGTGAAGAGTATCTGTACCCTAATCGGGATCGAACCCGGAGAGCTTCTCAGGTTCTTAATACGCCTTGATAACCGGATGAATACCCAGGCGTTTGCTGCAATCCCTCCAGACGAGAGGGTGGTATTTCTGCCACAGTGCCTGAGGTCTGCGCAGTGCCCCGCCCATCTGACACCGGAAGGGCTTCGTTGTGTCGGGTGCGGAAGATGCGAACTTGGTGGCGGTATCCCGAAGATGAAGGCGCTTGGGTACCATGTCTTCATCATACCGGGATCGACTTTTATCAAGCGGATGGTGCAGAAGTATCATCCAAAGGGGATCATCGGTGTCGGCTGCCTGATGGAGGTCAAAGAGGGGCTTGATATGTGCAACCGGATCGGGCTTGTTGCAATGGGGGTTGTGACGGCAAAGGATGGATGTGTCGAGACGATCGTTGACTGGCACGATCTCTTTGATGTTGCGACGATTGGGATTGATCCCTCTTCAGTCGCCGATTATCCTGACGTTTCGCCCCACAAGAGTGCCTGATGTGATCTTTCCATAGATCAGGACTGAATTCTCAGCTTTCACATCTCCTACCGTCACACCGGGCCTGATGACCAAATCGCCGCCGGTTTCGATCGAATGGAGATGTGCCCGATCGCAGATTGTTGCATTCTCGTCCACGAGAAGTGGCCCTTTAATCCTGCTGTCTCTCCCGATGATGGCATTTTTACAGACGACTGCCCCTTTGACCGAACATTCAGGCCCCATCTCAAGGGTGCCGTTTACAACAAGCCTGCCCCAGAAATGCGTCCGTTGTGGCACAATAAAATCACCATGTATCTGGACATTCCCTTCAAAGAAGGATCCCGGTTCTGCGAGGTAGGTTGTCTTATCTTTGTATATCTTCATATCTCCCCTCCTTCCTTAACCAACTATTTCATTGGCATAAAGATATCAATTGCGCTTGCAATCAGAAAGATCAGGAGGGCGATATACATCATGTACTTCAGCTGTGTGGTGATTCCAAGCTCCCGGATACAGGCAGGTGTTCTGCACCTGACCGTCGGCCAGACCAATCTGAGGATGGCAAGATCCACAACTGCTATCCCGACAAGGTAGGGAAGCCCCCACCAGAGAAACGGGATGAAACTGATGATAACGGCGATAATAGCAGATCCAAAGGCGATCGTCCCGGATCTGCTGATCCCGATTGCCATCGGGAGGGTGGTTGTTCCGCCTGCTGCATCCCCGTCCACATCCTCTGCATCTTTTAAGATCTCACGTGCGAGTGTTCCAAAGAGGGTGATTCCGGCAAGCGGTAACGTGATTATCAGTCCGTCGACTCCGGCAAGCGCCCCGCCGAAGAGGAAGATGCTCCCCGAGAGATACGCAACAGAGATATTCCCAAAGAGAACGGTGCCTTTGAGGATACGGGCATAGAGGATAAGCAGAATACTGTTGATGATGGCGATTGCAAGGCAGATTGGGTTTGTAAAGAGAGCGGCTGAGAGCCCCAGCATGAAGAGGAGGGCGGCATAGAGGTATGCCGTCTTCTCACTCAGCTCGCCTGATGGGATTGGGCGGTCCGGCCGGTTGATCGCATCGATTACCGCATCACAGGCATCATTGATCGTATTTCCGGCGGCAGTTATGAGGAGTGCTGCTGCTGCTGCGAGGAGCACTTCGGGGATCAGTGTTCCGGTGGCGATAAAATATGCAAGGATTGCGGTTGCCCCTGAGATGGTGGCGTTTGCCGGCCGTATGATCCTGATTATGCCCGGAAGATGCATCTGGAAATGTATTGTTCCTCGATCTATTTCGTCATTGCTCTCTCTGAGAGGCGGGTATGGATCATCTTCACAAAGGGGTATCTGACATGTACTGTTCCTCAAGAAGAGAGACGCCTGATCAGCGGTGATCCACATTCCGGGCACGCCCCGGTATCTGACATGTACTGTTCCTCAAGAAGAGAGACGGGCATGGAGGGATTTGAACCCCCGACCATTAGCTTAGGAGGCTAACGCCCTATCCTGACTAGGCCACATGCCCACTGACCTATATACTTCGGGTGACGAAGGTATAAGTTTTCCGAAAAACCAGAATTATTGATGAATTATGTGCAGGTCGTCGAGGGTACAACGCAGTTTCTGATACCATGGCAGGATGATGCTGCGCAGTTCCCCCCCGGCTCAGCACCGGTCTTCTTTAACCGGCGGATGGAGCTGAACCGCGATGCCACCATCCTCCTGTTACAGGAGCTTCGTCCCGATCAATACCTTGATCTGATGGCGGCAACCGGGGTCAGGGCGGTCCGGGTGGCAAACGAGTGCGGAATCCCGGTGGTGGCAAATGACCGCGATTTTGATTCAATTCTACTTCTGAGAAAAAATGCACTCCGGCTCGGTTCTCCGATCAGGGTGGTGAACCGGGATGCAAACGCCCTCTTATCCACGGAGCGGTTCGATACGGTGGATCTCGATCCCTTCGGGAGCCCGGCACCGTTCCTTGATTCGGCGATCAGGTCTGCCCGGAAGTATCTCTTTGTGACGGCAACGGATACCGCCCCGCTCTGCGGCGCCCATCTGAAGGCGGGGATGCGGCGGTATGCAGCTCATCCGATGAATACCGATTATCATCCCGAGGTCGGGCTCAGGATCCTGATTGGGCATGTGGCGCGGGAGACGATGAAATATGACCGGGGTATTGAGCCGCTCCTCTCCTTCTCATTTGAACATTTTCACCGGACACATCTTCGAATGGTGCCGGGGGTCCGGGCAGCGGATCGGACGCTCGCATCGCTTGGGTTTATTCACCAGTGCCCGAAGTGTTCGTTCCGCTCGGTGGAAGCGGGTCTTCTGCCTTCCGGCCGCACCTGCTCCAGGTGTTCTGTTGCACTCCTGCCGATTGGACCGCTCTGGATCGGGGATATCGCCGACCGTGCGCTTGCCCTGCGGTTGCTTGAGAGGATGGATGGAATGGTCTTTGGGTCAAAGGCACGCCTCTCCCGGTTATTGAGGATACTTGCCGGAGAGCTTCCGAATCTTCCGCACTATGATTACCATAAAGAGGCGAAACGGCTTGGGGTGTCGCCCCCTGCAATGGAGACCCTGCTTGAGCGGCTTCTTCAGAAAGGATATGGGGCAAGCCGGGCGCACTACTCCGGCACCGCCGTCTTAACCGATGCCCCGCTTGAAGTGCTGGAAGCGGTTCTCTCTCTTTAAAAAAGGATTTAGAGTTTTGTTACAATTGTCAGGATATCGCCATCGGCGAGGACATGCGGAAGGCTGACCCGCTGGGCATCGTGTTTTACCGAGTTGCCCCAGACTTTTGCATACCTGAACCGCTCGACAAAGTCGCGGTGGAGGCGGTTGCAGACATCCTCAACGGTGCTCCCCTTCCTGACGATCAGCGGTTCTTCCATATCTGCCGGTTCTCCGAGCGGTTTCATGAATATCTGGATGAAGCCGAGATGTTCATAGATGGCATCTTTTAATGCATCTATATTATAACCGGAATGTGCCGAGATCATGATCGGAGCCTGTCCGAACTGATCTGTGAGGTGCTTTACAATCTCCTTCTTTGTCTGGTCATCGACAAGATCGACCTTGTTGATTGCAATGAAGGCAGGGATGTAGCGGCGGTTGCCGATCATCGCATCGATGAAGTCTTCCTGGGTGACATTGCCCCTGATCAGGACATCGGCGTTCATGATCTTGTTCTCGGCAAGAATTGACCGGATCTCTTCGAGATTAAGATCGACACTGCCAACAGTGTTCAGCCGGACACCACCCATGCCGGATTTCTTGATGGTGATATCCGGCTTTGGGGTGTTGATTCTGATCCCGGCATCGTACAGCTCTTTCACCAGCACATCGATATGCCGGTCATTGAAGACATCGCCTAAGATGATGATCAGGTCAGCCGTCCTGACAACGGCAATAACCTCCTTCCCGCGCCCTTTTCCCATCGCGGCACCGGCGATCAAACCGGGAATGTCCAGGATCTGGATCTTGGCTCCCCTGTGCTCCATCAGTCCGGGGACAACAGTAAGGGTTGTGAATGCATATTCGGCTGTCTCGCTCTTTGTGCCGGTCAGCTGGTTTAATAAGGTCGATTTACCAACAGACGGAAATCCTACAAGGACAACGGTTCCATCGCCGGATTTCTTGACCGAATAGCCTTCTCCTGTCCCGGACGATTTCATTGCACGGGAAACCGCCTCGTCCTTCAGCTTTGCTATCTTTGCTTTCAGCCGGCCGATATGGAGGGAGGTTGCCTTATTGTATTTTGTATTCCGGAGCTCATCCTCAATCTCACGGATCTGCTCTTCGAGGCTACTCATCCGTAATTAATGGCATCTCCGTGAACATGAATCTATGGAAGGTATGGGAGATGTGGGGAGGGCACGGGGTGTATAGAGGAGAGATGGTTGAGGTGTGGAGGATATGGGGATATGGGGGATGCGGAAGGCAGGGTGGACGGATGATATGATAATGGTTAAATATTCTTGTGTCTTACAGAATAGAGCACAAATTCTTGCTGATATAGTGTAGTCGGCCAATCATGTAGGACTCTCACTCCTACGACTGGGGTTCAAATCCCCATATCAGCATTCTATCTTTTGTATAGTCTTTTCTGCTCACTATCAGATCTTTTGAATAATAATATAGGGATGCTCCATCCTTCTCACTGCTTCGCTTCCCCCCTTCTCACCCTCAATTTCGGTATCACCCTCTCCTTCCTCTTCCTCCGGTAGATCGCTCCGCCAAAGAGCATCATGAAGATGATCCCGAAGATTGCGATCACGAGCACCATGAACATGATCTGGGGATCCTGGAAATTGGCGGTGACGACGACGAGTGCGGCTGAAACATTCCGGAACCCGGTGCCAAAGGAGAGGACTTCGCGCCTCTTCCGGTCTGCACCGCCCATCAGGTGGCCGATTGCAAATGATCCGAGGATGAAGAGAATGGCGACAAACACTCCCTGGAGCCCGAGGATGGCACCGGCGGCAACAGCGAAGTCGCTTGTGAAGAGGATGACGGTGTAGATGAGGAGAACGAGGATGATCGAGAGATCAGAACTCCGGCTGACGATTGGGTGGAGCCGTTTTGCCACCTCCGGCAGCCGTGCCCGCAGTGCCATCGTGAGGATAAGCGGGATGAGCATGAAGACGATGAGATAGAGTATCGTGTTGGTCTTGTCGATTGCAACGTCCCCGATCAGGAACGGCAGAACGAGCGGCATATAGAGGATGGTTGCCAGGATCAGAATCATCGTCAGCCCGACTGCATATGCGACATCCCCCTTCACAATCGAGATCGCCTTTGGGAGCGACGGTGCTCCGGCTGCAGCGGCGACGATTAAAAGGCCGGTTGCAAGGCCGGAATCAAGCGGGATGAGCTTCAGGATCAAAAAAGCAAAGAGCGGAACCGCGAGGAAATTTGCAACAAGGGAGATGGTGAGGAGCCCTTTCTTCTTCCAGGGGCTAAGGATCTCTCCTACCGTCAGGTTGAGCCCCATGGCGGCGATGCTGGTGACGACAAAGAACCAGATCGCATAATTGCCGATATCGGATACGAGCGGGTTTACAACCATCTTTCTCCCTCCTCCGGGTTCATAGATTCGTCCACGAAGTTAAAAAATGGTCGCAATTGTCCGTATTGTATCCTGATGGATGAGATGAGAGATCCACATTGAATACGGATATCCATCTTCTCGTGGTTCCTTGTGCAGGAGATACGAAACGATTATTGGCCGTCCTTCCTCTTTTTGTACTACCGCAAGGAAAAAGGGCGTCGTGATAGAACGAGAGTGTACGGGGAACTGTGCAATGGCACTATCGGTTGATTGGGCGCACATTTGCCTCTTCATCTCTACCCCCCTCATCTCCCCATGCATATTGATCAGATGTGTTGCACTCCCTGATGGGGGCATTCTTCTGATGGGAGGAAGGGCTGATGATGTGAGGTTTAATGATCTCTGGCATTCATCAGATTCCGGTGCCACCTGGACCGAGATCACTCCTGAGGCGGGGTGGCATGCACGTGATCGGCATGCCAGTGTGATCCTTCCTGATGGGAGCGTTCTTGTAACGGGTGGCTGGTCATATGAGGGGGATGACGAATTTATACCGACGCCTTCCTGAAGAGAAATGCCCCGATAACAATCATCACCACCGTGCTCAGGCCAAGTGCCGCCAGGCATACAAGCGGATGGATTGCCGAGGTGCCGAGGAGCCCATACCGGATCCCCTCGACGCCATGGGTGAGCGGGTTTAGGAGTGTCAGGGGTATCACCCATCCGGGCAGGCTTTCAATCGGGAAGAGTGCGCCTGAGAGGCCGAAGATCGGGAAGATCACAAAATTCATGATCAGCTGGAACCCGTGCATATCCTCCATCCTTGATGCAATGGCGATGCCGAGTGCTGCAAAGCAGATGCCGATCAGCGTCATAAAGAGGAAGGCGATGAGAAAACCCGGAAGGGAGGGAATGCTGATCCCGATAAAGAGCGATAAAACAAGGATGAACGCCCCCTGGATGACGGCTGTCGTAGCACCCCCGACGGTCTGGCCGAGCATAATCTCAAGCCGTGAGACCGGTGCAACCAGCGTCTCTTTCAGGAACCCAAACTGCTTGTCCCAGATGATCGTGATCCCCGAGAAGATCGAGGTGAAGAGTACTGCCATTGAGATGATCCCCGGAACCAGGAACTGGATGTAATTCTCTCCTGTTGTTCCCGGTACCTGCACCACCTCATTCAGCCCAAATCCAAGTGCCAGCAGGAAGAAGACCGGCATCCCGAGGCTTCCGATGATCCGGCTCTTTGAACGGATATAACGCTTCACACTCCGCAGCCAGAGTGTATAGATGATATCCATCGCTAGTTCCTCCTCGACATCTTCATCCGCATCCGATCTGCTGCACCTGCCTCTTCATGCCGCATCTCCCTGCCTGTGTAGTGGAGGAAGACATCCTCGAGGGTGGGTTTCCTGATCGAGATGGATGCAATCGTATAGCCGTCCCCACCGATCAACCCGATGAGTTCGAGGAGGTGATCTTCTGCTGAGTGGAGCCGGATGATCGCCTGCCCGTCATACTGTTCTGCACCGACAATCCATGGAGCCTTGATCTCGCCTGCAATCCTGCCGGCATCTGGGGATGTGATGTAGACGACATCCTCGCCAACTCTTGCTTTCAGGTTTGCAGGTGTATCCATCGCAACGATTCTGCCATGGTCGATGATCCCCACCCGGTCGCAGAGCCGGTCTGCCTCATCCATGTAGTGGGTGGTGAGGATGATGGTGATCCCTTTTGTCTGGTTTAAGTTCTGGATATACTCCCAGAGATGGTTTCTGGTCTGGGGATCAAGACCGAGTGTCGGCTCATCAAGAAAGAGAACCGAAGGCTCGTGCAGAAGGCCCCGTGCAATCTCAAGCCGCCGCCGCATGCCGCCTGAATACGTCTTTATAAGGCTGTCTTTCCTGTCTTCCAGTTCGACGAGCCGAAGCATCTCATCAATCCTTTTTTCCCTGATCGCCTTTGGGATGCGGTAGAGCCTGCCATGGAAATCCATATTCTCCCATGCCGTCAGCTCCTCATCCAGACTCTGATCCTGGAAGACGATCCCTATTGCCTTCCGGACGCCATCCTGATCCTTTTCGATATCGATCCCATTGAGAAATGCCCTGCCCGATGTCGGTTCAAGGAGTGTGGAGAGCATGGAGATGGAGGTTGTCTTCCCGGCACCATTTGGGCCGAGGAGGCCGAAGATCTCCCCTTGCGGTATCTCAAAGGAGATGGCATCAACTGCGGTAAAGTCTCCGAACCGTTTGGTGAGTGAATCCACGAGAATCGCAGTCATTTGGATCTCCCCTTCCCGCTGAGCTCCCCAAGTCTCTTTTTGCATGATCTGAGGATCTCCAGTGCTTCATCATGCTTCTCTGCTGGCAGGGTATGGATACACTCCCGTATCTCCCACATCATCTCCCTGAGAGACGCACGTTCCTCTCCAAAGATCCTGGTATGCAGGGTTTTGAGGAGGAGTAACTGTTCCCTGGATTGATCTCTGCATGCTTTGGTTGCTGCCAGAACCTCCTCTCCGGCATCGGTAAGGGTATAAATGGTCTTTGCACGTAATCCTGTATCTTCTTCTATAATGAGCCCTTCATCGGCGAGGCTGTGGAGTAATGGA
Organism: Methanocalculus pumilus; assembly: GCF_055382585.1. Taxonomy (NCBI): domain Archaea; kingdom Methanobacteriati; phylum Methanobacteriota; class Methanomicrobia; order Methanomicrobiales; family Methanocalculaceae; genus Methanocalculus; species Methanocalculus pumilus. The sequence goes on from NZ_AP042393.1 coordinate 715,659, forward strand.
TAGAGCGTTCCCTTGCTTGGAACCCACAATCCGCCAGTCACTTCTTCTATCTCTTTCAGGAGATCATAACCGGTTTTTGGTTTACAGTGAAGAGAATGGAGGACATACAAGGAGATCAATGACCTTGTATGGCCTTCATCAGTGGTGTATTGCAGTATGCCTCTCATTGTATAATTCGACCTTTTGATGATAATAGTTCTATTTCGAACCGTATTGCAATGAACAGTTCGTAATCATACTATATCAGCATATTGAATGAGGCGGCAGTGCCTGATTCCATATGTCTGATGGATGGCCTGGTTCTGCTCATGATACCAGAGCCTATTTACCTTCCCCGGACAATTTTTCATCCAGAGGATTCTGGTATGCCCGATGAGTGGAAGGTAACAGTCACCGTGACCCTGAAGGTGGGTGGCGCATCAACGAGGAGAGAGGCGGAAGCTGCTGCGCTCGAACGACTGCTCGGCCTTATAAGGAGCGGTGGCGAGATCCCCTGGGAGACGGATGTCGTCCCGCTCAGGGCGCCGGGGGAACCGCGAAGCGATGAGCCGCTCTTTGGGGTGAAATGGGAATAGCCTGCCTGAATCTATCTCCCGAAACTGCTCTTCATCCACCTCCTGCATACAGACAGACACTCCTCTCTTATCTCTTCCAGAGATACATAAATCTGGTAACAAATGTATGATATCGTCGTCGTCGGGGGAGGGCCTGTCGGGGCAACTGCCGCGCGTCTGTCTGCCGAATCAGGCCTCTCGACACTCCTCATTGAAGAGCATGCCGCAGCCGGGCATCCGGTCCAGTGTGCCGGCCTCCTCAGCTCGTCTGCCTTTGCGGAATGCGAAGTGACAGATCGTTCTGTTCTGAATGCCGTACAGGGCGCCCGGATCGTCTCGGGAAAGGGGAGTGAACTCCTCTTTGATGCAGGGAAGACGAAGGCGTATGTTGTTGACCGTGCCGCACTTGACCGCGAGATGGTGCAGGCGGCAGCCGCAGCCGGTGCCGATATCCGGATGAAATGCTATGCGGATTGGAAAAAACCCGGTCTTATCATGACACGGGGTGTGGATGGACGTGAAGAGGTCCCGCACAGGATCTGCATTGCAGCAGACGGCCCCAGAAGCGGGATTGCCCGATCGGCCGGCCTGCCCCGGCCAAAACATCTCCTCACCGGCATCCAGGCAGATATCCTTCTTGACTGCGATCCCCGGTTCGTCGAACTCCACCCGGACGCCTCTCCTGACTTCTTCGGCTGGGTGATCCCGATATCTGGGACGAGAGCGCGGGTCGGCCTCTGCGGGATGAAGGATATCCCTGCACGGTTCTCGGCTTTCATCAGGAACCACTCTGACACATCCGTTCATTGCGTCACGGGCGCAATCCCCCTTGGCCCTCCTGAAAAGACCTATTCCGACCGCCTCATGGTCTGCGGGGATGCAGCCGGCCTTCCAAAGCCCACCTCGGGCGGTGGCGTCTATACCGGGATCCGATCGGCCCGGCATGCGGTAGCAACTGCCGTGCGGGCCTTTGAGGTGGAGAATACCGCTGCCGAGGCACTCTATACCTATCAAAGGCTCTGGAAGGCAGATATCGGGCGGGAGCTTGCCCTCGGACTGAAGCTCTTTGAGATGCGGGGGCGGTTGAGTTCAGATGATGTCGATGTAGCAATCAAAGCCCTCTCAGACCCTGAGATCGTAAAGATCATCGTGGAGGATGGGGATATGGATCGGCCGGGAAAGCTGATTCGCCGGCTCCTCTTCAAGCCCGAACTCCTCTCCCTCTTCGGACGGCTTGGATTGATGCAGCTGTTCAGGAGTGTTACGTGATTTCATATGTAGTTCAATTCGTAATACTTAAACCATATTAGGTGTTACAGTCATCTGGTGAACTATGCACATACCTGATGCATTCATGCCAATCTGGCAGGGCGGGATCTACTGGGTCATCGCCCTTATCTTTATTATTCTGGCCCTGAAGTGGGCAAGGAACGAGCTGACAGAAGATAAAATCCCGATGGTAGCGGTCCTCTCCGCCGGAATCTTCGCGATCCAGGCCTTCAACCTCCCGGTGGGTTTTGGGACGAGCGGACATCTGGTCGGAGGCGCACTGGTTGCCATCCTGCTCGGTTCCCCCTATGCCGCCGTCTTCGTCCTCACACTTGTCCTGATCATACAGGGCATCATCTTCGGTGATGGCGGGCTCACCACGATGGGTGCGAATATCCTCACTATGGGAGTGATCGGCGGTTTCATCGGATACTACTCTTACCAGGGGCTACACCGGGCAACGAAGACCGTCTATATATCCGCTGCCATTGCCGCCTGGCTTGCCTGTTTCATCGCAGCACTTGCCTGTGCCGTGATGATGTGGCTTGCCGGTACCTTCCCGCTTGTGCCGGGGCTTGCAGCAATGGGGCTCTACCATGCGATCATCGGTATTGTCGAAGGGGCAATCACAGCAGGTGCAATCTATCTGCTCCTTCAGGCACGCCCTGAATTCTCTGAGACGGTGACGGGGGTGAGCGGTGCATGAAGAATCAGCAGTTTATCATCATCGGCCTGGTTTTTGCAATCCTGATCGGAATCGTCGCCGTCTTTGTCGCGTCCGGCGATCCTGACGGTCTTGAGAGCAGCGCGCTTGTTGTGCAGGGTCAGAAGGTTCTCTTTGGCGATACACCTGAAGATGCAGAAATCCATGAAGAAGAGGAGGGGCGTTTCTCCTATGAGTCTCCATTCCCGGATTATACGATGGGAGAAGAGGGTGGTGCTGCCGGTGAGGCACTTGTGATAGTTCTTGGGACGATCATCGCCCTCATCCTCGCCCTTGCTATTGGAAAACTTGCAATGGCGAAGAAATCATAAACTTTATCTACTTATTTTTACTATTTTATCGTATTCCCCATGCATTTAATCGAAACGCGAAACCTCTGTTATCTGTATAGAAACAATGTCCGGGCACTTGACGGGATTGACTTTGTGGCACCCCGGAAAACGAGCATCGCTCTCCTCGGACCAAATGGGGCGGGAAAAAGCACCCTCTTCAAGCACTTCAACGGCATTTTAAAACCGACATCAGGCGAAGTGCTGATACGTGGCGAACCGATTACAAAGAAGAATATTGCGGATATCAGGAAGTTTGTCGGGATCGTCTTCCAGAACCCTGATGACCAGATCTTCTCCCCCACCGTCGAACAGGATATTGCATTTGGGCCGGTGAACCTCGGGCTCGATCCCGAGACGGTCGCGCACCGGGTGGACGGCGCTGTAGCAATGCTGGGGCTTGAGGATCTCCGCACCCGCGTTCCCCACCACCTCTCAGGTGGCGAGAAGAAGCGGGTCGCCATCGCAGGCGTAGTGGCGATGGAGCCACAGGTGCTGGTGCTCGATGAGCCGACAGCCGGTCTTGATCCCGGCGGAGTCGAAGATCTGCTTGCCTTTTTAAAGACCCTCCCTGACAAGTACGGGATGACTATCATCTTCTCGACTCACCAGGTCGATCTTGTGCCTGAGATCGCCGATCTCGTCTATGTGATGGATCGGGGCAGGATCACAGGCTCTGGAACAGTTGACGAGATCTTCTCCCATGAGGAACTTTTGAACTCAACACGTCTCCATGTTCCGCCACTGCCACGACTCATCCGGAGCCTCAGAAGAGACGGTGTCCAGATCGATATGGCATACCGGTACACCGATGCGGAAGCAGCATTCTTCAGGGCATTTGGCAGGCAACCATGATTGAGGAGCTCTATGCAATTGAGCAGGAGTCATACCGGGACAGCATTGTTCACCGGCTTGATGCACGGGTAAAGCTGATCATCACGATTGCAGCGATCATTGCCGTTGTATCATATCCATTTGAAGAGAATCTTTATCTTGTATCCTGTGGATTCCTCTTCCTCCTGCTCATCCTCTTTGCACTCTCACAGACATCTCTTAGGACCTACCTCATCCGTCTTGCCATGATTCTCCCGTTTGGATTCTTCATCATCGTTGCACAGATATTCTTTAAAAATCCCCGCTATACAGAATTCACCGTCCTCCTTGATCTCCCGTTTGGGATTGCCGTATATGAGGAATCACTCATGTTTGCCCTGATGCTCACTGCAAAATTCATCGTCTGCGTCTCCTTCATCATCCTCCTTTCAGGAACAACACCGATGCACGATCTCCTTGAGGGGGCGGCACGTCTTGGGCTGCCAGCAGAGTTTACCCTGGTCCTTGGAATGACGATCCGATATCTCTTCGTCTTTGCGGTAATGTATGGGTGTATCCAGGACGCCCTTGCCACCCGCTGCTTCAATGCCTATGATCGGGCGCTCTCCTACCGGTACCGGCTCTCGACGATAGCCTATACCATCGGCACCCTCTTCCTCCGCTCCTTCGAGCAGGGGGAGCGGACCTATATGAGCATGCTCTGCCGGGGATATGGTCGCTCCTCTCATATCTATATCACAAAGAAACCTCTCCCTGCTCCTGACAGGATTGCACTTGGGATAATCATGCCATTCATCATCATCTTCCCCCTCTCTGTCTACCTCCTATGACCGCATCATTCATCAGATCTCGCGGCAAGATGATCTTCTATGGAAAGTAAATTTGGCAGAGGATTTGTTGTGAACCTCGTCCTTCTGAGCAGGCATTTCGCCCTCCCCCCCGAACAGGCATTCTATGGAGCATCCGATCATGTCACGGAGATGACCGTGCCCCCGTCCCTGAAAGGGACAGAAGTCTCTGAACTGACCGAGCGGCTGAAGAAACTTATTCTCTGGCATAAGATCGGGACCGATGACAAATCGGATGCTGAGACGGCAAAAAAGATCATCGGGAAAATTATCCTTGCGGTTGACCGGGAACTGGGAATTGAGGATCCCGATCTGGGTTCATTCGACTGATTTTACTGCGACCTCCGGCAATAATCTGTCTGATAGGGAGAGCTATATCATCTTTAACAACCAATATATACTGGTAAAGCGGCTGGTATCCATCCAGTCTGCAAAAATATGGCAAGGAATTGTATCCGGGCATTTCCCTTTCATTTTGCCATAATCGGAGTCATATATGAGTACTACATATAACGCAGAACAGATCACCGTCCTTGAAGGTCTCAGTCCGGTCCGCGAGCGGCCGGCGATGTATATCGGGAGCACAGACGGCCGGGGTTTGCACCATCTCATCTATGAGGTGGTGGACAACTCAATCGATGAGGCTCTGGCAGGATATTGCAGCCATATCGATATCTCAATCAACGCAGACGGCTCCTGTACCATCGAGGATGACGGGCGTGGAATCCCGATCGATATCATGCCCAAGTATGGGAAGAGCGCCCTTGAAGTGGTCATGACGATCCTGCATGCCGGTGGGAAGTTCGATAAGAACTCCTACCAGGTATCGGGAGGACTTCATGGTGTGGGTGTTTCGGTTGTAAACGCCCTCTCCGAGTGGATGGTTGTGGAGGTCTTCCGTGGCAAAGTCATCTACTCGATGCGGTTTGAACGGGGTGTTGTAGTATCGCCCCTATCATCTGTGCCGGAATCGCCTGATGAGCTGAGGCAGCGGCTGAGAAAGCGGTTTGGATCCGGATATGAACCAAAGGATACTGATGATCTCTCCTCCTATACCGGAACACGGATCACCTTCAAGCCTGATTCAACCATCTTCGAAACCACACACTTCGACTTTGATATCATCAGCTCACGCCTCCGTGAACTCGCGTTCCTAAACAGCAGCGTGAGAATACGGGTTCTTGATAAACGGAGCGGGGATGGAGAGACTTTCTACTATGAAGGCGGGATCAGCGAATTTGTCAAATACTTAAATGAAGGCAAAGAGACGCTCTTTCCCGACGTTATCTCGATTTCAAGAAAGGATGAAGAGAATAAGATGGAGGTGGATGTTGCCATCCAGTACAACAGCGGGTACGGTGAAACTCTCTTCACCTTCGTCAACAGCGTCAATACCCGGGAAGGCGGCACCCATCTCGAAGGATTCCGCTCAGCCCTGACACGGGCGATCAACACGTCTGCAAAGAAGAACAACCTCCTGAAAGGCGACTTCTCCTTTAAAGGTGATGATGTCCGTGAGGGGCTCTGCGCCGTCATCAGCGTCAAGATCGCAAACCCCCAGTTCGAAGGGCAGACCAAGATGCGGCTTGGCAACTCCAATGTCCGTGGCATTGTTGACTCCCTCGTCTACAGCTGCCTCTCCGAATTCTTCGAAGAGAACCCGAAGATCATCGGGATTATTGCCGAGAAGGCAACCTCAGCGGCACGTGCCCGGGAAGCGGCACGCAATGCACGGGAACTTGCCCGGAGAAAGAGCACTCTTGAGTCATCCACCCTTCCCGGCAAGCTTGCCGACTGCTCAGAACGCGATCCCTCAAAGAGCGAACTGTATATCGTCGAGGGAGATTCGGCAGGTGGATCGGCAAAGCAGGGGAGAAACCGCAGATTCCAGGCGATCCTTCCCCTAAGAGGAAAGATCCTCAATGTCGAGAAGGCAACCGAACATAAAATCTTAAAGAATCTCGAGATCAACACGCTAATATCTGCGATAGGAACCGGTATCGGGACACATTTCAATCCCGATCGTGCCCGGTACCACTCAATCATCATCATGACCGATGCAGATGTCGATGGTGCTCATATCAGCACACTCCTCCTCACCTTCTTCTACCGGTACATGAAGGAGCTGATCGATCTCGGCTATATCTACCTCGCCCAACCTCCTCTCTACCGGATTGCACGGGGAAAGAAGGAAGTCTATGTCTTCCGTGAAGAAGAGATGCATAAGGCGGTCAGTGAGATGGGTGAGACCGGTGTCCATGTCCAGCGGTACAAGGGTCTTGGTGAGATGAATGCATCCCAGCTCTGGGAGACGACGATGGATCCCGAACGCAGGGTGTTAAAACAGGTCAGGATCGAGGATGCGATTCATGCAAATGATATCTTCGAGAAACTTATGGGCGAGAACGTCTCAGCCAGGAAAGATTTCATCAAACGCCATGCAGGGGAGGTGAAGAACCTTGACATCTGAAGAACCGGCAATGCCAGCGGCACGGGTCATCTCGGTTCCAATCGAAGAGGAGATGAAGAAGAGCTACATCGATTACGCGATGAGCGTCATCATCGGCCGTGCGATCCCCGATGTCCGCGACGGGCTGAAACCGGTTCACAGGCGTACCCTCTATGCGATGTGGGGATCAGGGAACACCTCTGATAAACCCTTCAGAAAGTCCGTAAAGGCGGTTGCCGCAACGATGGAGAACTACCATCCTCACGGTGATTCTGCCATCTACGATACGCTTGTCAAGATGGCCCAGCCCTTCAGCTACCGATACATGCTTGTTGAAGGGCAGGGAAACTTCGGCTCGATTGATGGCGATTCTGCTGCGGCGATGAGGTACACCGAAGCCCGGCTTACAAAAGCGGCTGAAGCGCTCCTGATCGATATCGAGAAGGAGACGGTCGATTTTATCCCGAACTTCGATGGTTCGACACAGGAGCCGACAGTTCTTCCTGCCCGCATCCCAAACCTTCTTGTCAACGGAACAAGCGGGATTGCTGTTGGAATGGCAACAAACATGCCGCCCCACAACCTGGGCGAGGTCTGCACTCTTCTTGAGCAGTTCATTGAGAATCCGGAGATCTCTCCTCAGGAGATCCTCTCCATCATGCCGGGTCCGGATTTCCCGACCGGTGGTATGATTATGGGATCTGCCGGCATCCTGAACGCCTATACCACCGGATACGGACGGATCATCGTCCGTGGCGTCTCAGAGATCGAGACCGGCAAGCGGGGTCTGGAACGGATCATCATCACCGAGATCCCCTACCAGGTGAATAAGGCACGGATGATCGAGAATATCGCCGAGCTCGTACGTGAGAAGAAGATCGAAGGGATCAGCGATCTCCGTGACGAATCTGATAAGGATGGTATTCGGATCGTCATTGAGCTGAAGAAAGGGATCAATGCCCAGGTGGTGTTGAATCTCCTGTATAAGCATACCCAGCTCCAGACGACTTTTGGCGTGATAAACCTCTCTATCGTCAACGGACAGCCGAAGGTGCTGCCGCTCACAGAGATCCTCAGGTACTTCCTTGCCCACCGGGTGGAGGTTGTCAGGCGGAGATCGGAATTTGAGCTCAGAAAGGCTCGTGACAGATTCCATATCCTCGTTGGCCTCTTAATTGCCCTCGACAGAATTGATGAGGTGATCGCAACCATCAGGGCATCCGCATCGGTGGAAGAGGCGGGTGTCGCCTTGATCTCCCGGTTCGGACTGGACGAGATCCAGGCAGATGCGATCCTGAAGATGCAGCTCCGGAGGCTTGCAGCACTTGAACGCCAGAAGATTGAGGATGAGAAGAATACCCTTGAAGCAGAGATTGCACGGCTCATGGAACTTCTTTCAAGTGAGGCAGCAATCCTCTCGGTTGTAAAGGAAGAGACACGGGAGATCCGTGAGAAGTTCAGCGATCCACGAAGGACCAGGATTGCACATTCGGCCGAGTTCCTTGATAAAGAGGCACTCATCGAAGAGAAGAAGGTCTTTGTCGCCCTCACCGAACACAACTACATCAAGCGGATGCCGCTTGATACCTACCGGCAGCAGCGGAGAGGAGGGCGTGGGATCATCGGTATGTCCACCAAGGAGGAGGACTGCATCAGCTCGGTCTTTGTTGCATCCACCCATGATTACCTCCTCTGCATCTCTGATCTGGGACGGGCATACTGGCTGAAGGTCTATGATATACCGGAAGGGACACGCACCTCCCGTGGCAAGGCAATTGTGAATCTTCTGAATATCAATAACGAGACGATACAGGCAGTTATTCCGGTTACCGAGTTCAGGGACGATCGGTTCCTCTTCTTTGCAACAAGGAATGGAACGGTTGTGAAGATCGCACTCGATCAGTTCTCCCACCCAAGGCAGACCGGCATCAATGCGATCAAACTCAGGGAAGGCGATCGTCTCGTCGATGTGAAATGGACTGACGGGGATCGCGAACTGATCCTCACAACCCGTCATGGGCAGAGCCTGAGATTCCATGAGGAGGCGGTCAGGCCGGTCGGCCGGGGTGCGATGGGTGTCCGTGGCATCTCGCTCCGTAATGGCGATCATCTCCAGGCGGTAACGGTCATCCATAACGATCATCTGCTGACCATAACCGAGAACGGCTATGGCAAACGGACCGATTTCGATGAGTTCCGCGGCCATGGCAGGGGAACGCTCGGTGTCCGGAACATCGTCACCGATATCAGGTCAGGGATGGTTGTCGCTTCCCGTTCTGTCTCGGATACCGATGAGATCATCGTCATGACGGCATCGGGGATTGTTATCAGGACCTGTGTGAACGAGGTAGCAATCCAGAAACGAAGCACCCGAGGGGTCCGGATCATCCGGCTCGATGATGGCGACCGGGTCACCGGGTTTGCGATCGTCACCCAGGAGATGCTCACTTCACAGGAAGAGGGCGGCTCTGAAGAAGAAGACCACAACGAATAGATACCGGGGGGGAAATAACCCCTCTCTATGTTTCAGACTACCATTCACCTGAAGACCTCAGGGGAAGGGGATGTCATCGATATCACCCCTTTTGTCTCGGATGCTGTTGTTAAGAGTGGAGCGGATACAGGGATTGTCCACCTCTTTGTGGTGGGATCAACCGCTGCCCTGACAACCATTGAATATGAGCCCGGTGCGATGAGCGATCTTCGGACTGCATTATCACGGATCGCTCCTGCTGATGCAACCTATGCACATGATGACCGGTGGGGGGATGGAAATGGCCGATCCCATGTACGGGCGGCGATAATCGGCCCCTCCCTCTCAATTCCGTTTGCTGAAAAGAGACTCCTCAATGGAACATGGCAGCAGATCGTGCTCTGCGAGCTGGATATCCGCCATGCCAGAGAAAGGAGCGTTCTGCTGACGATTCTTCCCTGAATCTCAGTCAAGTGGAATTGATTCGAGTTGTGAGACGAGTTCCCAGATCCGTGTGCGTGCGTGAACCGGCATATTCGGATCGGTGCTGACCTCGTCAATCTTTGAGATCGCCGTTGCCGCACGGAGACCGGGCTGCATCTTCTCATCAATGAGGATGCTCATGGTCTCGTCAGCCACTCGCCGGATATTCCTTGGAATTGTGTTATCATCCTTCATCATCTGTAAAATCTGTACACAACTTCGTATTGTATTGTTTGTTTCTGCCAATTGGAACCCTCCATCTTGCTCTTTAGTATTCCCCCTGTGGACTTATATAGTTTCATGGATGAAGGAGTATCTTTCATCATCATGTGCCGCCTATACAGATCTGGTGTTTATGGCAGAAATTGATGAGATAATGGCTGAATATCTTCTGAAGGGTGCGAAGATGCTGGCAAAGACCTGTCCGGTCTGCCACGCACCGCTCTTCGAATATAAGGGTGAGCGGTTCTGTGTGGTCTGTGACCAGGCTGGTGTTTCAGCTACTAACCAAACATCCGGGTTGCCGGTGGATACGCTCCCGGAACAGAATGAATCTCTGGAAGTTCCCGTTCAGACTCCTCCTCCCCCCCGGGTGGATGAAGTGCAGGAGATGCAGAGAGGACCCCTCTCCTCCCTGGAAGATTCTATATCAGATGCGATGGTACTGCTCTGTGGCAGGATTGCAAACGAGCCCGACCCTTCCCGCTGCCTCCTCTATATGCAGGCGATCAGGGAAGGGGCTCTTTCGATTGCGACTCTCCGGGGCAATGAGCCCCATCATCCTCGGAGAGAGTGATATAGTTCCCGATACTCGACTGTATCTCCTCTTTTATCTCTTCTTTTTCACTTCTCTCCTGAAGGCGCCTCACTCCGGTTGCCATCGCCTTCTCGCGCCGTGTTGAAACCCACCTGAATGTCTCATCACTTGTTCCCTTTGTGACGAGGACGATGATCCTGCCTGCTGCACTCCTGCCGGTCCGCCCTTTCCGCTGGATGCTCCGGATCTCAGATGGCACCGCCTCATAGAAGACGACGAGATCGGTGGATGGGATGTCAAGCCCCTCTTCTCCGACTGAAGTGGCGACGAGGACATGATACTCCCCTCCCCGGAATCTCTGGATCGCCTCGATCTGTTTCTTCTGTGAGAGCCCTTTCTCTTTCTGTTTTGATGCCTGACCGACGAACCGGCAGGCGGAAATACCCTCTTCTGTCAGGTAGTCGACCAGCATCGAAACCGTGTCCCGGTAGCTTGCAAAGACGATGATTCTGCTGTTAGGATCGTCGATCAGCTGATTCCTGATGATATCTGCGGTGATACCGGCTTTCGGATGGATCTCTCCTGATATGCCGGTGATGATCCGTATCATCTCGGTGAAGCGGTGATCTGCGACCATCCGCTGGCTTGCCCTGCTCCCCTTCTTCGAATGCCCTTCGGTGTTGAGTTTTTCGAGATAGAGGGAGAGGGCACGGGATCCCTGTGACTCTGCAAGGATCACGGCATGCCGGAGTTTCATGATCTCGCCATAGAGTGAGGCAGCCTGGTAGGCGCGTGCATCCCCTGCTGCGATCCGTTCCTGGATCGTCGCATAGAGTTGTGAGAGTGTCTTCATCGAGAGCCCCTCACGTTTTGGGAGCGAGTACTGGAGTGATGCAAGTGTACCGAGGCGGCTATCTATCATCGCTTCAGTAAGCTGTACGATCCGTTTCAGCGGCAGCGGCAACTCAACCGGGATCACTTCCAGTGTCCGCTCGTGGATATAGGGGATCACATCGGGATCGGTCTCATCCCGTGTCTCGACATGGGTGATCCCAAGATGAGTACAGACCTCGTCAACCCTGGCCTGATCGCTCCCGGGAGAGGCAGTCATCCCGAGGATCAGGGGTTTTTTTGCCTGTTCGAGATACTGTTCTGCAAGATGGGTATAGGCATAATTTCCGACGGCACGGTGGCATTCATCCACGATCAGAAGAGAGACATCTGAGAGGGTGTAGCGGCCGCATTCAACATCGTTCTGGATCACCTGCGGGGTGGCGCAGCAGACCCGGCACCCTTCCCAGAGCTGTGTCCTCTTTGGAGGCGGGGTATCGCCGGTGAAGCTGATGCAGTCCAAATCCTGTGGATTTGGCAGGTTCAGTGTGCTCTGAAAAAACCTGAGATGCTGATCGACGAGGGGTTTTGTGGGGGCGAGGATCAGAATCCTGCCCCCCTCATTCAGGAGCCGGGAGGCGGCAACAAGGAGTGCGATCACCGTCTTGCCAAGCCCGGTCGGGAGGACGACGAGTGTGTTCTCCTCAAGCGCCCTCATCGCGACTGCGAGCTGGTACTGGCGTTTTTCTACCGTATCTGGTCTGATGAAGGGGTGCTGGATCGTCTCCATCATCTAATCCCGTGAAAACGGTATCCCGCCCCTGATGAGCTTGCGGATGGTGGATGGGATCTCATCAATTCTGATCCTGATCTGCTGCATGCTGTCACGTTCCCTGAGCGTTACCGCATCATCGTCCTTTGATTCATAGTCGACGGTGATCGCATACGGTGTTCCGATCTCATCCTGCCTCCGGTAACGCCTTCCGATTGCACCGGAATCATCATATTCGGCCAGGATCCCCTCAGCCTTGATCGCGTCTGTGATCTGGTGTGCGATCTCATCGAGACCGTCACGGTTCATCAGAGGGAAGACTGCCACCTGCACCGGGGCAATTGCCGGGGGTAGGCGGAGCACGGTCCGAACCTCGCCATCGACCTCGTCCTGATAGAAGGAGTGTTCGAGGACGGCGTAACAGAGCCGGTCTATTCCATAACTGGGTTCGATGACATGAGGCATGATCTCTTCTCCACGCACCAGCACCTCTTCGTCCCTGATCTCAAAGAGGTCTGCTTCAATGAAGATTTTCTCCCCATCAAATTCGATTGTTGTACCGTCATCCTGCGGAACTGATGCTGCAATCTTCTCCCCGACCTCTTTTGCCCGGTTTTTGAACCGGGGACCGAGTTTGCCCATCTTCGGAACAATGGCATATCTTCTTTCGAGACGGGGTTCCTGGTACTGGATGAAGACGGTCATCTTCTCTCCCGAGACTGCTGCATGAGCCCGGAGATCATAGTCTGTCCGGTCGGCGATTCCAACCGCTTCCACCCAGCCAAACCGGGCTGAATGGTACTCTGCATCCCAGCAGTCTGCTGCATAATGTGCCCGCTCGTCTGGCAGGTGCTGGCGGAACCGGATCTTTGTGGGATCAACGCCGATTTTGATCATGAAGTCATGGGTAACAGCAAGGTAGTATGCGACATATTCGCTTGCGACAAGGCCTTTGTCAACTGCCTCACGCATGGTGAGGGTGATCGCCTCTGTATCTTCCTGTTGCTGCTCGATTCCAAAGAGCGGCATCCTGTACTCTGCATACCGGGAGAAGTTCGGGTGATCTTTTTCGTCCGGGTGGACGAAGATCTCGGCTTCTGCCTGGGTGAATTCACGGAGCCGGATCATGCCCTGCCGGGGCGAGATCTCGTTCCTGTAGGATCTCCCTATCTGGACTGTTCCAAAGGGGAGGGAGTCGCGATAGAACCTGAGCAGGCGTCCGAAGTCGGTGAAGATCCCCTGTGCGGTCTCAGGGCGGAGGTATCCTTTCCGCTGCCCTCCCGGCCCGATTGATGTCCCAAACATCAGGTTGAAATCAAAGACAGAGACATCCCCGAGAGGCTTGTTGCAGGAGGTGCAGGTCTTGCCTTTCAACTCTTCCGCAAGCCGCTCTTTTGAGAGTGCCTGGGCATTCTGGATCTCGTATTCTTCTGCGACATGATCTGCCCGGAAGAACTCATGGCAGTGCGGGCATTCAAACATCTTGTCAGAGAACCCTTTCAGGTGCCCGGAGGCGAGATAGATCGGCTCAATCCCGATTGTTGGGCATTCAATCTCGTAGTATCCCTCACGGATGACATAGAACTCCCGCCAGGTATCTTCGATCCGGCGTTTCATCATCGCGCCGAGGGGCCCATAATCAATAAAACCGGCTACAGACCCATAAATCTCTCCGGATGGCCAGACATAGCCACGGCGTCGGGAGAGATCGATCACTTTTTCATATATATCCACCATTGAGCAACACAACTCTTCCTTACTCTTTGGATGAGGCGGTATTTGATATGATTGCCATCTCGCGCCATTCCTCTTCCGGATAGGTAAATTGTTTATGGTATGAGCCCGATGAGATGTGAAGATCATAAGAGTAGGTCGATATACACATGGCTACCACCAATAAACAAAAAGATCTTCTCAAGCTCTTCGCCGATATCACCAGTAAGACAAAGATCGTCGAGCCGATGAAGAAGATCCACGGGACATTACGCGACCAGGATGCAGTTGAACGTGAAATAGCGCTTATCATGCGCGAAATCCTCGATGCAGGTCATTTCAAGACCAAACTCGAGCCGATACAGCTTGCGCGGCTGATCACCCTTTATCATGATGGAAAAAACGACACCGAGATCGCACGGAGCCTTGGCGATGAGAAACTCTCAAAAACAGTGGCCAGAGCACGGGTTCGGTTGAAGCTCTTCCGGGATCTCGACTTCAAGATGCCGTTTGATCCGGCAGTTCTTGATGATCTGCTTGCACAGAATCTCACCATGAAGGAGATCTCAGAGCATCTTGGGATCAGCCCTTCCACCCTCAGGGAGTATCGCCATGTCCTTGATGAGCAGAGGGATACCACCCTTGATCCCTACCTTGAACGCATCCGGGATGTGATGGAGGATCGTGATCTCACTGAACAGATGACTCTTGCCGTCACGAGGGACAGCCTTGGTGATGCAATTGATATAACCGAAGCTGAGATGATTGATCTCAGCTAACTTTTTTAACTCTCTCACCTGATCTTCTTCCTATGTATCTGTCATATTACGGACATTCCTGTATCCTTATCGAGGGATCGAAACGTGTCTTAATTGATCCCTTCATCCCGTCCGGCGATACTCCTCCGAATTGTGATATCGTCTGCGTAACGCATGGCCATGCCGATCACCTGGGAGAGACGGTTTCACTGAAACATAAGACGGTTGCCCCGAATGAACTGGCGAAGTACCTTGCCGACCTGGGAGTTCCCGCTGAAGCACTGAATATCGGGGGTGGGGTTACAATTGACGGTGTCAGGATTATCATGACGCAGGCCATTCATTCCTCCTGGATTGAGGATGCCGATGGCGGCTACTATGGGGGACCGGCTGCCGGGTATATCATCAAGATGGATGGTGTGACGTTCTATCATGCCGGGGATACCGCACTGTTTTCGGATATGAAGCTGATCCGGGATCTCTACCATCCCGATGTAGCACTGCTCCCGATCGGGGATCGGTTCACGATGGGGCCGGATGAGGCGATGATTGCAGCCCATTATATCGGGGCGCCTCTCGTCATCCCGATCCACTATAATACCTGGGAGAAGATCGCCCAGGATCCAGAGTCATTTAAGCATGCAATTGAGAAGACGACCGATATGCGGGTTGCCATCCCTGCTCCCGGAGAGAGGATGGAGATTTTGGATGCAAACGCCCATAAGTAATTGTGAGAAAGGTTATCTGATGAAACGATATCTGATCTGTATCTTGCTCCTCCTCCTCCTGACGGCAGGCTGTGTCAGTGAGGCGGAGCCGGTAGCATCGGGCAGTCCCCTTGCCGGGGTCTGGGTGCATGATTCCGGTCATCCGGTCTTCCTCTTCCAGTTCGATTCGAACGGAGATGCGAATATCGTCTTTCTGTCAATTGAAGATCCGGACCGGCCCGGCTATGCGGATGTTGTCGCCGGAAGATGGGAAGAGTCTCCCGATTCCCTTGCGATCACCTATTTAGCTCCGCTCTCCGGAAACGTGGTGACCCTCCACCTGGAGAAGTCCGGTACATTCCTTGTACTGACTGGTGCTACGACTGCGGATGGTTCGGTTCTGGATATACAGGAACTCGAAGGAATCAGGTTCATCAGGGGTGAGTCATATTCTGCCTCCCTGATGAGCAATTATCGCGTTGATATTCTTTAGACTGACCGGTGGTACTCTTCAAGGAGCGCCTCCAGGTATGCCTCTCTCTTTTTTGTTGGGATGTAATTGAACTGGGCAACCCTGAGCATGATCTCATCAGCAATCGCCTGCGTACTTGTGAGTTTCAGTTTCTTCACCTCTTCGATGATCCAGTCAAGCTTGTCGATGCCTGTCTCCTTGCCGTCAATGAGGATCTTTTTGATCAGTATCTTGTCCGGGGGGGTTCCCCCGCAGACTGTGCAGTAATCGCCTTCATCTGCCATGTGTGTTACTCCTTGATCATGGTGAGCGACATCTTGAACTTCGTTGTTGCCGAGAGGGCATGCGGGGCGTTTGCCGGGAAGATGATCGAGTCCCCCGTCTTCATCTCAAACGTCTTCCCTTCAAGCCAGATCTCGCATTCGCCATCCAGGATGGTGACAAGGGCATCAAAGGGTGCGGTATGCTCCGAGAGCCCCTCGTCTTCATCAAAAGAGAAGATGGTGATGTTGCCATGCTTCTGCTTGATCACCATCCTGCTTGCAACCGTTCCATCCTGATACTCAACGAGTTCATCCAGCCGGATCACTTTTCCCTTGATATCATCACTCATATTCCAAGCTCCTTTCTCTTTGCCTCGATATGTGCGGCGATCCCATCGACCGCTTTTACCGGGTCCGGCTCAGCCGGGAGGACTCCGCCATTTAATCCTTTGAGGTCTTCTGTTAAGAGCTTTACCAGATTGGGCGCTCCGGTTATGGTTGGGATCGGGTTTCCCCGATAATCCCGAAAATGTATTGGTCGCTAATAATGCTTTGCCATGTCCTGTGAGTGAATGGCGGAAGACCGGGATATACCCTGACCATTTATTTGATAGCATCTCAGGATGAAGGAATCACTATGGATAAGATCATTAACTGGAATGAACTCTGGAAGGCTATTCATGCCAGTTCACGCCATCGTGTCGATAAGGAGAATGATCCCGGCAAGGTCTGGGATAAGAAAGCGGGCGCATATAACCGTATTACAAAGGATGAGAAGGAATCGACGAAACAGGAGCTCTCGATGCTCGATCTTTCGCCGACCGACACCGTCCTCGATATGGGGGCAGGGAATGGACGGCTTTCTGTTCCGATTGCAGGCATGGTATCCCATGTCACCGCCCTGGATGCGTCTGCCGGGATGTT
The DNA here is from genome assembly GCF_055382585.1 of Methanocalculus pumilus. Taxonomy (NCBI): domain Archaea; kingdom Methanobacteriati; phylum Methanobacteriota; class Methanomicrobia; order Methanomicrobiales; family Methanocalculaceae; genus Methanocalculus; species Methanocalculus pumilus. The sequence goes on from NZ_AP042393.1 coordinate 732,819, forward strand.
AACGCATCTGAAGGAGCGGATGGCAGCAGCAGGGAGAACAAATTATTCGGTTGTGGTGAAACGTTGGGAGGATGTTGTGATCGGCAGCGACATCCCGGTACATGATGTGGTGATCGCTGCCTTCTCTCTCGGCATCTATGATGTCGGGGCGGCTCTTCAAAAGCTGGATTCCGCTGCCCGCCGCTCCGTCCATCTCTTCTGGCATATGGGTGAATGGCGGGAGCCTGAGGAGATGGCGCTCTACATTGCTGTTCATGGCGAAGAGTCCACACGCCACAAAGGATACCCGGATGCCCTCTTTCTGGTGAATATCCTCCACGCCCTTGGCATCTATGCGGATATCAGGATCTACCGTGCCCTCTGGGAGACGGTGTATGATTCGCCTGAGGAGGCGGCAGAGCAGTGGATCACGATGCATGCACCGGATTTTGAGGACGTCGATCTTGTTACCCGGCACTTCCGTGAGCGGCTCCGGAAAGATGATGAAGGGAAGTTCCATGAACGGTCTGTCAGGACGACGGCGATGGTCTCGTGGAGAAAGGGGGAGTGAGGGGAAGGGGAGAAAGAACTGTATGGGTGTTCCCCTCGAAAAAGTGTTCCCTGAGTACACTTTTTGGATGATATGCTTATTTTGTATTCCCTAAAATCGGGATTAATCTCCGCATTATCTCCTCGGAAAGCTGTCTTCCCGGAAGAATGGACTCGTAGATTTCAATTTACACGATTAAATGATACTCAATCGGGTATGTGATTCCTTCATCATGGTAATGGCGAGGGGGAGTTTATTATGCCAGCAGATCAAATACAGGATCACCTGAGGAAGCTATGGCTGAGAGAAGTGCAGACTGGATGGAACAGGCAGATCGCGATCTCAAGATGGCACACCTGGCACGTGCCGAAGGGTTCTTCGAATGGGCTTGTTTCATCTCTCAGCAGGCTTCAGAAAAAGCGATTAAAGCCGTTTATCAGAAGGAAGGGGCTATTGCATGGGGTCATTCCAATACAGATCTTCTTCGTGGGCTTGAACAGAAACATCCTGTTCCAAAGGAAATCCTGATATCAGCAAGGAAACTGGATCGCTTTTATATCCCATCACGATATCCGGATGGATTTGGAGAGGGAAAACCGGCGGATTTCTTTGATGGAGGTGATGCAGATGATGCAATCAGCAGTGCGGGAAGAATCATTCAATTCTGTGCGGGTCTTCTGGCTTGACTATGATCTGATATGGGAACGATTACAGGCCAGGATAGGTGTCCTGGAATCACACCCTGAGATCAGGAAAGTGATCATATTCGGCTCATTCCCGGAGAAACGGGCGGTACCGGGGAGCGATCTTGATCTTCTGATCATCGTTGATCCAACAGATCTCCCAATACTGGACCGTATTGAATATTATCAGCCTTTTTTTGAGGGGATTGGTATCGGGGTCGATATCTTTCCGCTGACTGAAGACGAGCTCCATATACCGATTGCTCAAAAAGCACTCTCAGATGGGGCTCTTCTCTTTGAACGGTGATCGTTGGATCTGTTTCTGAAACAGTCTGAGTGATTAGTTTTGATATGAGTGAAAGATATATGATGGTATGAGGAGGATGGATATGTATGAGCGTTTCAATCCCTGTTTCACCGGAGATAAAAACCCGGTTGGATAAGATAAAGAGGTCAGGGGAGTCGTATGAGGAGGCTATTGAACTGTTGCTCGACGATCATGATGATCTGGATACGTCTCTCTGCTCAGGATGGGCAAAAAAGGGCAAAGGATGCTATTTCTGAATACCTAAGGGGTGAAACCCTGACTGAAGACGAGATTATAAAAAAATATGCCCTTAAATGACCTTTGAAATCCATTATTTTAAAGCAGCAGATTGAGGCTTTTTCTGGTCTGTTCGAGTGTATACACACGACCTGCTTTAATGTCCTCTTTTGCCTCAGCAATATCTTTCAAATCTTTTTTTGTTAGTACGCCATCGAGATTACATTTCCTCTTTGATCGCTTTGGCATATTCAATTATCAGATTTCCGGGATATAAAAATGAGACCCTGAGGATGAATGTTATCCCCTCTTCATCTCTTCCGGCAGCGGCTTGATCCGGGCCGGAGATCCAACTGCCATCATCCCCGCCGGTACATCATGCGTAACAACTGATCCCGCTGCAACGGCCGCCCCCGATCCGATCGTGACGCCGGGGAGGATGATGGCGGCCGCCCCGATTGCGGCATACTCCTCGATCACCGGCCCCTCGAGCCGGGGTTTGCCTGATGGCGGATAGCGGTCATTTGTGAGGGTTACATGGGGGCCGATGAAGACATGATCCCCGATTGTGGTGTGGGTTGGGATGAATGCCATGCTCTGGATGCTCACGTGGGATCCGATTGAACAGTTCCCCTCGATGATGGTGCCGGTGCCAACCGATGTCTCATCCCCGATTGTCGTCTTCTCTCGGATCAGGACATTGTGGCCGGTGTTGCAGCGATCCCCGAGGGTGACGTCGGCATAGAGGATGGTGCCGGATCTGAGCGTCACGCCTGTACCGATCACGGTGCCGGGATGGTCAGCTTTCCCGATATAGTCGCGGGATGGAAAGCCGATGGTGACCGGCTCAAAGACGGTGAGGGATTCGCCGATGGTATTGGTGCCGTATTCGATCATCTGAAAAAGAGATGGGCGGGGATGGGAGAAAAAGGGAGGGGGTAGAGTGGATGGATCCGCTCCTCTCAAATGGGCCTTTCTCATTACTGTGGGGTTGACATAAAGTATATATTACTAATATACAAAATAGATGTAAAATCAATATTGGTAATATGTATGTTAACCGATCGCACCCTTGAAGAGATCATCCTCGATCAACAGGAGGTATTCATCTAAAAGGGCGAGGAGACCCCGGCATTCATGCCGTGGAGGAATCGCCCATAATTGAACCATAACCCATATCCTGTAGTACAACCCATATGCATCAAATGGTAATTCGAACAGTGTCAAACTATCTGCGACTGTCACAACGACAGTATCATATTATTGACACACTCGCATACCATTCAAAGAATTTGTACAATGTTGCATTGTACAATACCCGGCAACATTACCAGGAGTATTGTGAAAACGCTGCGATCTTTCGAACGGTTCGACCGGATATTGCATCCAGCATCACTATCTGTATCGGTTCCTTTCTCCCCTATACCCGGAAGAAAGACTTTCCCTACAAAGATGTTTCAAATTATGTCCAATCACGCCAGAATGAGAACTATCCGCTGCTCCATAGTGATGTTGCGCAACAGACGATTAGGAGTGTTGAAGAAGCGTACACCTCGTATTTTGCACTCATACGGATGTACCACTGTGGCGAACTCAGCAGCCAACCACGACCTCCACGCTATTTGGAGAAGGATGGACGGTACAAACTGGCATTTCCTGCATCGCATATCACGATGCAAAACGGCTATGTCACTCTCGGCATGTCACGGATGTTTAAAAAAAAGCATGGATTAACCGGGAAAGAACTTACATTCAAAATTCCGCCACACATTCAACCAAACCAGATCCGTGAAGTGACTATTGTTCCACACCATAACGGGAAGGTATACACGATCGAATTTGCGTATATGGTTCCCCTTCAACCAACACGTCTTAATCCTGACCATTATCTTGCGATTGATCTCGGCGTTACCAATTTTGCAACAATCGTTGACACTGCTACCGGGACTGCCTCGATTATCGATGGTACGTATCTAAAATCAATCAACCGGTGGTACAACAAAGAAAACGCCCGATTACAATCGATTAAAGATAAACAGGGATTAACCGAGGAGTTTACGCACCGCCAGTCACGCCTCCTCATCAGACGAAATAACAAAATCGATGAGGCGATGAACCGGTTCGTCGCATATCTTATCAAATTTGCATGTGACCACAAAATCGGTACCATTATTGTGCCAACATGGGATGGGATCAAACAAGAGATCAATCATGGTGCGAGAAACAACCAGAATTTCGTCCAGATCCCCTATGCGAAATTTCGACGAAAATTACAGTCAAAATGCGAGCTGTTCGGGATACACTTTGACGATTCCCATGATGAACGGTACACATCTCAGGTTGATGCCCTGGCACTCGATCCGATCCAGAAACCATGGTATGGAAGATGCCGTCGTATCAGCCGGGGACTGTACCAGAGCAGTTCCGGTATCGTGATCAATGCGGATGTCAATGGTGCGTTAAACCATTTGAGAAATGTAGCTGGTGATTCGGTTATGACGCCGATAATCAGTAGCGGTCGCGTCAACCGACCGGTACGAATAAGGCTCAACTACGAGCAACCTTCGTGCAGATTAAATTGCAATGTCTGTGGTAACACCGCTATTGCAAGCCCCGCCGTTTAGGGCGGGGTAGTTGACCTACCGCGATATTGTCTCCCGGTTCGGTATACGGGAGGTGAGGGCATTCCAGCAGCTTGTGCAGTATGTATTTTCAAATGCGGGAAAGGAGGCCAGTTACAATTCACTCGCAAAAGCAGTTGAGATCAAGAGTCCTATGTCAGTTAGGGCATACATCGGTTATCTGGAAGAAGCATATCTTGTCTTTGAACTCTACAGATACAATGCTTCCCTGAAACGGCAGTATGCAGGGCAGAAGAAGCTGTACGTGATAGATAACGGGATGAGAAATGCCATTGCATTCCGCTTTTCACAGGATACCGGCCGCCTGTTGGAGAATCTGGTTTTCATTGAGCTGAGAAGGAGAGGTGCGGAGATATTCTTCTTCAAAGAATCTGGTGAATGTGATTTCATCATTCGTGAGAGAGATCACACAACAGCAGTGCTCCAGATCTCCTATGAACTGAATGCGATTGATCGTGACCGTGAGATTGCAGGGCTCTCCCAGGCTATGGCGGCTCATGCCCTCTCAGAGGGCACAATTCTCACCTATAACCAGGAGGAGGAGATTCTCACTCCCGATGGGATGAAGGTTCATGTCATGCCGGTCTGGCGGTGGCTGATAGAAGGATCGGAGGGTAGATCGGGCAATCGCAGCCTGTGATGATGCTTTCATCCACGGTGTCGTTGCACAATGCAGATGGTCCGGACTCGATCCTGTTTCTTTTCTTACAATGCAAAAAAATGGATGTATCATTTCTACCCAAAATCTGTTGGTTAAATGACTAATCCACATTTTATCGGCGATTTTCTCCAGTGCCCCTATGATCCATCTTCCCCAGAAGTTTTCCACTATCTCAATGCTTCTGACCCTCAATCAGGCGAGATCGAAGCGGTCAAGATTCATCACTTTTGCCCATGCCGCCACAAAGTCTAAGACAAACTTCTCTTTTCCATCTTCACTTGCATACACCTCGGCCAGTGCCCGGAGCTGGGCATTTGATCCGAAGATGAGATCGACCCTTGTGCCGGTCCATCTGAGTTCGCCGGTTCTGCGATCGCGGCCTTCAAAGACGTCTGCATCCTTTGAGATCGGTTTCCACCCGGTCTTCATATCAAGCAGATTGACAAAGAAATCATTTGTGAGCGCCTCTGGTTTGTTGGTGAAGACACCGTATTTGGTCTGTCCGTAGTTGGTGTTCAGCACACGCATACCGCCGATAAGCACCGTCATCTCAGGCGCAGTCAGGGTCAGCAGTTGCGCTTTGTCAACGAGCAGCTCCTCTGCGGATACAGAATAGCGGGTCTTCTGGTAGTTCCGGAAGCCATCTGCCTTCGGTTCAAGAACGCCAAAGGAGTCCACATCGGTCTGCTCCTGCGAGGCATCAGTTCGTCCCGGCGAGAAGGGGACTGTCACGGTATATCCGGCATTCTTCGCCGCTTTCTCGACACCGGCACATCCGGCAAGGACGATCAGATCTGCAAGTGATACTTTCTTCCCGCTCTTCTGTTCTTTGTTGAATGCTGCCTGTATCTCTGTTAACGTCTTCAGAACCTTTGCCAGACGGGCGGGCTGGTTGACTTCCCAGTCCTTCTGCGGCGAAAGGCGGATACGGGCACCATTGGCACCGCCCCGCTTATCAGAGCCGCGGAAGGTGGATGCAGATGCCCATGCGGTTGTAACCAGCTCTGAAACCGACAGGCCGGAAGAGAGGATCTTCTCCCTGAGGGAGGCGATATCCTTTGCATCAATCAGCTCATGATCGACAGCCGGGATCGGGTCCTGCCAGATCAGATCTTCCTTTGGTACCTCTGCGCCGAGATAACGTGAGCGGGGACCCATGTCCCTGTGTGTCAGCTTGAACCATGCACGGGAGAATGCCTCGGTGAGCTGATCGGGATTCTCCAGGAAGCGGCGTGAAATCTTCTCATACGCTGGATCGAAGCGGAGCGAGAGGTCTGTTGTCAGCATGGAGGGGGCATGCCGCTTCGATGGATCGTGGGCATCCGGCACGGTGCCGGCGCCTCCGTCGCCCTTTGGCTTCCACTGGTGAGCACCAGCCGGGCTCTTCGTCAGTTCCCATTCGTGAGTGAAGAGTATTCTGAGGAAGTTGTTGCTCCACTTCGTCGGTGTGTTCGTCCAGGTGACCTCAAGGCCGCTTGAGATGGTGTCCCCCCCTTTCCCGGTGCCGAAGCTGCTCTTCCAGCCAAGCCCCTGCTCCTCGATTGGGGCAGCTTCCGGCTCGGGTCCGACATGTGTTACAGGGCCGGCACCATGGCATTTTCCGAAGCTGTGTCCTCCGGCAATGAGGGCAACAGTCTCTTCATCATTCATCCCCATACGGGCGAAGGTCTCGCGGATATCCTTTGCAGCTGCAACCGGATCCGGGTTGCCGTTTGGGCCTTCCGGATTGACATAGATTAATCCCATCTGGACAGCTGCAAGCGGGTTTTCGAGGTTCCGGTCACCGGAATAGCGTTTGTCACCAAGCCATTCTTCTTCTGATCCCCAGTAGACCTCTTCTTCAGGCTCCCATACATCTTTTCGGCCGCCGCCAAAGCCGAATGTCTCAAAACCCATTGATTCCAGTGCAACGTTTCCGGCAAGGATCATGAGATCGGCCCATGAGATCTTCCTGCCGTACTTCTGTTTTATCGGCCAGAGGAGCCGGCGTGCCTTGTCAAGATTGACGTTGTCAGGCCAGCTGCTGAGGGGGGGAAACCGCTGCTGTGCTGAACCGGCGCCGCCCCGCCCATCCCCAATGCGGTAGGTGCCGGCACTGTGCCATGCCATGCGGATCATTAAGGGCCCGTAATGGCCAAAGTCCGCTGGCCACCACTCCTCTGAAGCGGTCATCAGTGACTTCAGATCTGCCTTGACAGCCTTTAAGTCGAGTGTTTTGAACTCTTCGGCGTAATTGAACTCTTCTCCCATCGGGTTTGCGAGGGGGGAGTGCTGGTGAAGAACCTTCAGGTTCAGCTGGTTTGGCCACCAGTCCTGTATCGTTCTTCCTTTCCCACTCACCATCGGATTTCCTTGGCCCATTGCCGGGCTCTTGTTTCTGTCTGTCATAGTGTTATCTCCTGAATATCTCTTGGATGGATACCCTTCAGAAAACGGCTTTTTTACATAATTGTTCATTTGGATTGTTCTCTTTGCGTTCGTCCGTTCTCAGTCTGTTACATTAAACTCTCATGTCATTAAATTGCCGGCGAATCCGGGTACCTGGCAGGAGAGAGAATGATTGCGTGAACCGATAGGGAATATGATTAGTGTCATCGTGACATGCTGTATCATACGCAGGATCCCGGTTAATCAGGATCCCAGCAGATTCAATCCATTTTAATTTACCTCTCTTGCCAGTTCCGATATCGTTTTTATCGTCGTATATCCCTTTTCAGTGATCATATAATCCCCCCGTTCGTGTCTCTGGAAGATCATGCCTGAATCGGTCAGCTTCTTGATATGGAAGAGAAGGTTTCCGCCACGAAGCCCGGTCATCTGGGATATCTCGGAGAATGTCCTCGTCTGTGTGATGAGTGATTTTAATATCTGGAATCTCTGAATATTTGCAAGCGGCTCGAGAATCTTCCTGACTGCTTTCTCTTCGTCGATCTCCTCTAAGGTGTCTTCGCCATCGATTTTATTGTAGATACCGAGGGACTCCATAAGGCTGACCTGCTTTTCGAAGAGCCGACTGACCTCGGAGAAGCATGTGTCGCATCTGTCGGAGGGACCTTTGCTCTGCATGCTCTTCAGATCTTCCCGATACGAGCGGATGATCTCATCGGAGACGTTCCCGTCCTGTATATGCCTCGCGGTATTCTGAAGGAACTCCATAAATAACGAAAAGCAGTTCTCCCGCATAGCGCAGTTTGCAACCATGTGTGAGGAAAGATCTCCCCGCGCTGATTCCACCTGCTGGTTCCTGAATAGATCTGCATAATTTTCTTTCAGCTCTTTGAGTACCACATTGATGTGCTGCTGGTTGGCATTCGCAATGAACCGTTTGAGTTCGTTCCTGAGTTCCAGAATCTCGGTTTTCAGCTCACCGATCTCGGTTTGATGATCCTGTTTCGCATCCACCATTATTCATCCTGTACGTATATCTCGTGTACTTTCTAATTACTCTTAAGGTTAGTATTCTGTACTGCTGCCTTCTTGTATATTTTAATGACGCTTAAGTATATAACTTTGCCCTTCCCAGATAGTATGGTGACAAAGATGTCGAAATGGAAGTACACAGGAAAAGAAGTAAACGCGGAAAAGATCGATGAATCCCTGAAGACAATCAAGAGTGCTTACTTTGGATGTGAGACTCATAGCTCCGACTGTTCTATCGCAAAAGCTGCCGGGGATGTTGCGGAGATGATCGACGAGAAGAGCATTCCGGTGAAGGATCAGATCCATGCACAGATCTCCGGTGCCCTTGCTGGTGCGGCATTTCCAATAGCAACTCCGGATGATCTTATAGCTGCATTTCCGGACGGAGCTAACACGACCTGTTGTGTCGGGGATCTGAAGATGACTGCAGGAGAGGCCGGAACACTGCTTAAGCCCTCTGATTTCCCATTCAAAAGTGCGAAGGATGTTGCTGACATCATCGTATCAAGAGCAGGGCTCTGAGTATCCACCCACTTTCCTTTTATATGAAAATGAATGGGAACACCCATCATTTTCATCTTGTATGCCTGTTGCCCTCGATGGCATCATGAATGTTTTTTTGAGCATAATCTTCGTCTGATCTCTTGCTTTTAGGGAATATGCATCAACAGGAACTGCCTCTCCAAAGACGATCACCGATTCTCCGGGAGAAAAAGAACTCCTTCACATATCCCCTATCCTTCACTGAAAGGGCGGGGAGGGCAGCCTCGCCTCACCGTCTTCACTTCAGTACCCGGCTTTCCCCAGGATCTCTTTAACCGAGAGATAGCCCGGCGTATCATCAGGGAGATCCAGAAGCGATCTGCCGGAGAGGACATACTCCTGCACCAGTGGGTCCTGCACCACCTTCCCGAGATACTCATGTGGGAGAGTTGTCTTTGCCCGTTCCTCCTCTGACTCCGGGAAGAGATATCCCCCTACTATCATGTCAATTCTAAAATGTCGTAACTTTATTATATGATGAACGTAGTATAATATGTAATGAGAAAATATGTTGTGACTCTCACCAAGGAAGAACGTGATACCCTTAAAGCCCTCTCCTCTAAAGGTAAACAATCATCTCAAGCAGTTCTGAATGCCCTCATCCTCCTTGCATGTGATGAGGGCGAGCACCAGACACAGCGTTCAACAAATGAAGAAATATCTCGCGTTCTGAATATCAGTATGAGAAAAATCGACCGTGTAAAAAGCAGATTTGTTCTGGAAGGTCTTGATGAGGCACTGACAAAGAAAAAACCTGATAGGATCTATGACAAAAAGACCGACGGTGATTTCGAAGCTCGATTAATTGCTTTGAGTTGCAGTGAACCGCCAGAGGGCTATTCCAGATGGTCACTTCGATTGCTGGCAGATAAAATGGTTGAACTTGAGTACGTTGACACAATATCTCATGAAGCCGTTCGTCAGGTTTTAAAAAAACGAACTCAAACCGTGGCGAAATCAGGCGTGGGTAATACCTCCTAACCAGAACGGTAATTTCGTTGCTCAAATGGAACGGGTTCTGGATGTGTATAAGCGACCCTTTGATTCACAACATCCAGTTGTTTGCATGGATGAATCCCCAAAACAACTCATTTCTGAAACTCGACAATCAATACCCTGTACACCAGGATATCCTGCCAGACATGATTATGAGTATCGCCGTTGTGGCACATGTAATATTTTCATCGCGTGTGAACCTCTTGCCGGGAAACGATTGGTAAAAATAACTCATCGAAGAACCAAGCAGGATTGGGCCGAATTCCTGCGGGATATTGCTGCCCAATATGAAGATGCAGATACAATTACCCTGGTTATGGATAATCTGAATACACATGGACCGGGATCACTCTATGAAACCTATCCTCCCGAAATAGCCAAGAGTCTCTGGGATCGGTTTGAGTTTGTCTATACGCCAAAACATGGAAGTTGGCTAAATATGGCAGAAATAGAGCTGAGCGTTCTCACCAGCCAGTGCCTTGATCGAAGGATAGACAGTATTGAGGTTGTCCAGAGAGAGGTTAAAGCATGGGAAGAATCCCGAAATAACAAAGATAGTCGGATAAATTGGCAGTTCACGACTGAGGATGCACGAGTGAAGCTATCTCGCCTTTACCCGACTTTTGAAGTTTGACATGACACTACGATGAAGAACCGGTTCATCCCGATCTTCACCTCCCTGATGATCCGGTGTGCCCTTTTCACATGCTCAAATGACTTATGCGAGGGGCCGATGATATCGAAGATATCGTCAACCTGGCTTGCCACCTTCCGGTTCAGGTGCTCTAGTCCCGCCGGTGAGTCGATCAGCACATACCGGTAGTTCTTCGTAATCGTTGCGAGTGCTCCCTTCAGTGCCGAGTCTGGCAGGCAGTAGCAGCCCTCCACCCACTTCGTCCCGACTGCGATGAGATCGAATGAACCGCCTTCATACAGGCCGTCCTCCCAGATCCGGCTCTCGATCCGTTCAGTGGGGGCAATCCCCGTCATGGTGCCGCCCCGCTTTATAAAAGTCTCTGAGATGAGATCTGCAATCGTCTTCACGCCCTCCTTCTCGAGATCGACCCCCACCATCTCGGCGAGGTTCTGGTCAGGATCGAGATCCACAAGAAGGATCGGTGTCTGATCCTTTGCAATGAAGTGCTTTGCCGCAAGTGCCGTAAAACTCGTCTTTCCTGTTCCTCCCCGTCCCATCGTCACCAGTGTCTTCATATCTGTTTCACCATCCTTTTCCATTCTGATTCATTCTGCTGTCTGCCCAAATTCTCTATTCTGCAACTCTGAAAGCTTCATCGGGAAAATATTCCTCCTTCCCCGGAATAAAGAGGGCGGCTGTATACTCCTCGATAAAGTCAACATCAACGAGGAGATCGATATAGACCATGGTACCGGCAATCTTCTCCGCCTCCCTCCGCTTGGTTTTCGATACCAGTGCCGCATATGCTCCTTTCAGTGAAGTGTTTCCGACCGGGTGCACCTCTGCATTGGGAAAGTATGGGATGATCCCAAATGTAACGGCATTGTGAATATCCACAAACGCCCCAAATGCTCCTGCAAGGAAGATATGCCTGATATCCGTTACTTTCATCCGGTACTTCTTCAGGAGCACACCGATCCCTCCGCAGAGGGCGGCTTTTGAGTCCATGAAATAGTCCATGTCCGCACTTGTGATGACAATATCTCCCTCGGTTGCAGCATCCTCTGCTTTTACAACCACGTATTCAGGGCCATTCTGCCCCTCCCTGACGAGAGGATGGGCGGTGAGGATGCCCTTGAAGTCGATGATACCTGCTCTAAACATCCCGGTGACACAATCGATCAGCCCTGAACCGCAGATGCCGCGTGGCTTCCCACCCCCGATCACCATGCAGTGTGCCTCGCCAGTCTCCGGATCGATCGCCACCTTCTCGATTGCACCGTGCATCGCCCGCATCCCGGAGCTGATCCCGGCCCCCTCGAATGCGGGGCCTGATGCACAGGAGATTGAGGCGATCCAGTCCTTGTTGCCCATCACGATCTCACCGTTTGTGCCGAGATCGATGAAGAGGGAGATCTCTGATCCGCAATGGAGTCCTGAGGAGAGCACCCCCGATACCGCATCGCCCCCCACAAAGCGGCTCACATTCGGGAGGCAGAAGCAGTAGGCTTCAGGATGGATATTGATCCCAAGTGATGCTGCCTTCCTGACAAACGGTTTCCGGGGAACATCGGCATCTGCCAGCTCGAGGTATCCCGGATCGGTGCCGGTGAGGAGGTGGTTCATCACGGTATTGCTCGAAACAGCAATCTCCATCAGATCGAGCGGGTCCACCTGGGCAGTCTCCACAACACGCTGAATAGCACTATTGATACTCTCAGCTGCCGCCTGCTGGAGGAGCCGGAGTCCGTCACCCTTCATGGCAAAGGCGATCCTGGTGATCACCTCTTCCCCATAGGTGATCTGTCTGTTCATGGTCGTCTCCTCAGCAATCACAAGCCCTGAATCCAGATCGACGAGTGCACAGGCGATCGTTGTCGTTCCAAGATCGAGGGCGATTCCGAGGGGCGGGCCTGCCTTCTCTTTCGGTATGGCATCGATCACCTCGGGATAGCCGTTTGTTTCGGTCAGAATGGCCACAAGCCCGGTATCCGATTCCTGTATCTTCCGGTACACAGAATCGCTGATGGCAGGTCTTTTCCCTGAATACTCTCTCAGGCGGATTGATGTCCCCGCGTGGGGAAGGAGTGGATTGGATCTGATATCAAGCGGATACATCCTGACAGACGGGTCCATCCCGCCGCAGTCGCATTCACCGGCGATCCCGCAGAGGATCTGCGGCCGCTCAATCCGGCTCTCAATTGGGATCGTCACCTCCATGTTCCCGGAGATGAAGATCTCACAGGCGAGGCGGTATCCCCGTTCCCGTTCTGCTACCGTCAGATGGTTCTTCTGGGTGAGCCTCTTCTCCCTGAAATCACCGGATTCGATGATCACCCTGCATTTTCCACACTCCCCTTTGCCACCGCAGATGCTCTCGATCTGGATGTGTGCATTCCTGAGTGCGGCAAGGAGGTTCGTCCCCTGAGGAACGGAGACGACCGTATTCAGGGGGTGGAAGATTACCCTGCACTCCTCTTTCATTCTTCGTCCTTCGGCGGCCAGTATTCCTCGATAAAACGTTTCAGGCCGGATGAGTCCTTCGGGCCAACCAGCACCCGCCATCCGCTCACCTCCTCAGTCTCGCCGGAGAGGCGTGCTGCGAGGCCGGGGATGATCAGGGTGTGGTGATCGACGATTCTATCAGCCTCGTTGATCTTCAGCGCCTCTGCCATTACGTCTGAGGTGAGGTACCTCCCGGCAACTGCACTCTCGACACTGATCCCGCTCGTATCAACGACAATCAAGTGGCAGTCAAGATGGGCGGACTTGATGTCAGCCTCCACTGTAAAGAAGGTAAGGGCATAGTTTGTGGTGATCAGGAGGGGAGAGTTTCTGTTCGGGTTCCCAAATGATCTGACCCCGGGTTCGACCGATACCGGTTTCCGGGGGTCGGTATAGATGTTGAACCGCCAGATCAGCTGGGGGAGGATGTTCCATGCCTCCATGCTGTGCATGATGAGGAGATCCGCATACCGGGAGATGAGCATCGCCGCCATGTACGTCTCCTTCCACTGCACCGCCTCCTTTGCGAGTTCTTCCCCCGCCCAGGCGGCAATCGGGGTGCCGAGGAGCGGGAAACCGGCGAGTTCGTCATGGGCGATTAATGCCGCCCTCCTGAGCTGCGTGAATGTGTAGATGGTCCCGGCAAACCCTTCATCTGGAAAGGTGCCGGGATCGAGGACAAGATCAGTAATGCCGCATGCTGTCAGGGTCTTGACAAGGCTCCTGAGAAGGGCGATATCGCCTGGTGCGGATGCAACAAGGGGGGCATCATACCGGAGGGCGAGGTCGGCCATCTCCTCCCAGTTCTCCTCAGTCGCCGCGTAAATGAGCGGTCGGCGATCACCCGCCACTGCAAGCCCCGCCTCCATCACCGCCGGATCGAGGGAGCAGAGGATCAAAGGATATGTGGTGGCACCAACCGCCGTATTCACCGCTTCCCTGAAGGCTTCAGGATCGCCGGATACAGACCGGATCGCGATCCCGTCCAGCCGGAGATCCCGCCCGATGTACTGGTAGCTGAACCCCTCGATTGCTTTGATGCGCTTCAGGATGTCTTCTTTCTGCATGCTGTCATCAATATCGATGATAACCGGGGTCGGGTTGTGGTAGGTGAAGTCATGCCGGTAGAGGACATGTTTTCCCCCGATGAGAATTGCATGATCGCCGGTTCCGATTGTTACCTCCTTTACGGGGGGAGCAAGAAGCCCGCCCAGATCATGCAGGAGGTCTGTATACTGTTCTGTTGTAAGCGGTGGGCAGTCCGGGATGGTATACTCGCCATTGACCAGTTTTGTTGCGAATGCCATGCAGTTTGCTTCGCCGCATTCGCCGCAGTTTGTCTTTGGAAGGAGCTTATAGACATCGATCGGGCTGATCTCCTTGATGCTCTTCTTTACATTTGTATTGGCCATATCTTTCACCTCCCTAGCACCTCGTTCTCACCCAGTCGGGTGCCTGCGGAACCGCGATATCCTGCTGCATCATCCATGATCTGACATCCTGCATCGTCCGGACGGCTGAGGGATGCATCATCATGAAGATATCCACTCCCGCAAGGAGGAGGGTGAGGGAATTGACTGTCTCCCATATCGGCCCCCGGATCTCTTTAGGGCTGTACTCCGGCTCCATCGTCATCCATGCCTCCCGTGCCGCCCAGGCATTGGTGGATGCTGAGATCGTCGGGTGCTGGAGTTCAGTATCCCCCATCAGTGCAGCATGGCGTGCACGTTCATGGATGGTGAAAGAGTACTCAAGCCCGTATCCGAGTGCAACAGTTGTCAGATCCATCACGATCTCTTCAGGAGGCAGGTATTCATAGAGCCGCCGGTTCAGTTCTTTCGCACTATTCAGCTCAAGTCCGGTGAAGGCAAGGAGCAGATGGCCGTTATCATGTGCGGCTTTTGCCACCCCTTCAAGGGTCTTTGCCTCGGCCATATCGAGGGTGACGGAGTTTAAGAGCAGCCGCTCGCCAGCGGTTCGTTCGGCAACCTCGGTGAAGACGACGGCATCCTTCTTCGGATCTCCGCATCCGCCAATAATAAGCGGAACATCCACTGCCTGGAGCACCTCTTCAACAGTGTTTGCCGCCTGCTGTGGCGATCGATCCTGGATGAGGGGATCGGTGCTCATCAGGTGCACCGTTACACAATCTGCACCGAAGGTGTTCACATTCATCCGTGCCCACTCTGCAGGATCGTCCATCACATCAAGAACAGCGGCCTTCAGGGTTTTCGGCAATGCGACATCCATGTCAAAGACATCCATTGAGATCGCAGTCCGGTTCTTCGGGGGAATAGAGGGATTTGAGAATGCGGGTGTAGTGGATCCGCCGATAGTGATGGTGCTCCCCCTGCTGCCCCCGTCTTTCTTCGTTGCACCGAGGGTCACCTCCCGGATCGAGCCGGGATAGCTCTCCGCCACCGGGCTGAAACCCTCCCGGAACAGTTCAGTCGGCCGCCTCGGATCTTCCGGTAGGGCGACTCCGGGGACCTCCCCGATACCAACCGGGATAAAGAGCTCAAGATCGCCTATCTCCATCTTGAAGTTCTCGAACTCGACCTGCTCCACCCCCGAGAGGAGCGAGAGCAGCCGCTCACCGAGCACGGAATCTGCATGAATCTGGTTCTTCTTCGTCATTGATTCTCCCCCCGTCCGGGTTTTTTGGGCTGCACAGGCTGGATGATCACCTTGTCGGCATAGATACGGGCATTCTTGAGGAGAATCCTGAACCCACCGGTGGTGATCGGGAGTTCGCCTGCGGTGACCACCGCCGCCTCTTCTCCCTCTTCGGCAACCTCAACCCATCGCGTGACAACCGGGTGATTCTGCCTACTCAGGAAGGCTTTCAGCTCATCAATGGTGGTGGCATCCTTCTCGGTTGCGATCGCACCAAAGACAGACTCGGGAATATACTCCTTCAACCGCTCCTTGATCTCTTCAGGTATCCAGACAACCGCCTCATATCCGCCATCTGCCTGGAGGAATTTCCGTGAACGCATGTATTCGATCGAGATTCCGTGGAAGCCGTCGATCTGACGCCCGCCAGCTGTTGAGTCTGCCATTGTCGAGAAGGGAAGGCCGTTTACGGCGAGATCGCGGAAGCCCCGGTGAACGATACCGTATCCTTCCACCTCAGGAATATAGAAGGCGATCGCCTCGAAGCATCCGCAGGAGGTATGGGGGTAGCCGAAACCCGAATAGAGCTGGATTCTCTCCACCTCGCCCATCGATCGCTTCTGGGCACTTTCATTTACTCCGGTGTACTCGCCTGCCTCAGGGTCGAGACACTCTCCTTTCTCGATCGGGAAGATCGGCCCCTTCGGATCGATCCTGGCAGCAGCCCGCCCATCGAACCAGCTGATCGCCCCGCAGTTTGCATACCGCTGTGGGGTGACGACACAGACATGGGTTGGTGCAAAGGACTGGCAGAGTGCACAGCCATAGAAGACATCCACATCCTCGTCAGAGAGTCCGCGTGCCCGTGCATCCCGTGCCTCATAGATGGCCAGTGCCTCGGTGTACAGAGCCCCTATCTTTTCGGGATCGGTGATGAAAGTGATCTGGATCTCCTGTATGATCGGCAGCTCGTTCCTGAAGAGCTCCTGCATCGCCATTCCGATGAACCGGAATGAATTGAGCCCTTTCTTAAAGGATTTTTTTGAGAGGCGGATCCAGATATCGTACCGCTGGTTGAGATGCATGAAGCCTTCGATATAGTTCGAGTATTCATGGATACGCCGCTCGATCACCCCTTCCAGGTTCTCCTCAAGCTCAGGTCCTGCGATCTCGATTAAGATCCCAAACGGATGGCTCTTCCCCTCTTCGAGGTCGGGGATATCAGGACCGATGATATGGATGGCCCCGGATTCGATCTCCTCTGCCGGTTTTAGCCTGACGAGCTCGAACTTCTCTGCGACTTTCGGGCCGCCGAGTTCAAACTGCATGTCGCTCTTTCTGATCCGCTCCCCCTCATGGACAAGCCCGACATCAACAGGAATATCTTCGAACATTGCTTAGTCCTCCCTGTTCCCGAGAATTGCCTCAAGGTTCATGATCCATGCTTTAATCGAGATATTCGAGAATGACCACCTGGCATTTGGCTGGTAGACATTGTCAAGGCTGATCGTCTTCAGGTTCGGGGCGAAATTCTTCAGCCCCGAGAGGATAGTCCAGCCCATCTGGTAGGGGAGGCCGACGAAGATGGCAAGGTCGTGCGGCCCTTTCCCATCAACCCCCTGCCATTCTGGATCGGTGAGCCGGTTTCCGATATCGACTGCGGGCATCACCGCATCCGGGGTGAAACCCCGTTTCAGGAACTCGTTGTTTGTATTGCCGGTTGCGACCACCTGAATTTCGTATCGTTTTGCCATTGCAATGACATAATCGATCAGCTTCTTCTCTTCAAGATCGATCTCAGCCGCAATGCTCCCAACGACGAATATCGGCCTTTTTGCCCGCCTGATCATCGCATCAGCAATCTCGGGCTTCGTGATCAGGGAGGCTTTCTTCGGGCCGGCCACCTCGGCGGTCAGCCATGCTTCCTGGCTCATTGGGCACCCTCCTTCGTTGGAATGAGGGTGGGATCGGGGATCACCGTCTCCTTCCACTCTTTCTCTTTGAGGATGGCGACGATATCCTCCTTCATGGTGATCGGGATATCCGCCTCCATCCTGACGAACCGATGGATGTCTGTTGGCATGGTTCCCAGGAGGCGGCGGTGGAGATCGATATAATGTGTCAGCTTCAGCGCCCGTCCGCGAGAGGTGTCATTTGGCCGCATCGAGAGCTTGGCGATCATCACCATCGCCTCCTCCTTCGTCTCAACCGAGATGAAGAGGTGTTCTGGAACCGGTCCCACATACACCTTCCCACCGGTCCGTGTATCATCGACATACCAGTCTTCATCATGATCTGCTCTTCCGAGGAGCATCCTCCGGTACTTCGTGCCATGGGGTCCGACGATCACCGGTATCCCGAGCCGCCAGAACCCGGCTGCAATCGATGCGGCCTTCTGTGACATCGCACCCCAGGCAACCCCGACGGCACCGACCCGGTTATAGACATAATCTGCGATCTCCTCGTAGTTGCCACGGAGGTTCCTGCGGGCGAAGATGCTCGCAATCTTGATTGCAGCACCGGCGATATGTGCATTCGCGACACAGGAGCCGACATTCACGATTGCCCCCGCCTCGAAGGTGCCCGGATACACTTCATATGGCGATCTCCCGTCCTCATCCCGGTGCATGCCGATCGTCATCGCGGCACAACCGGAGGTGCAGACGATGAAACGCCGGTTTGCAAATTCTATCGCCATCTCGGCAAGTTCATTACCGCCTTTTGGATAGTTCGCACACCCGACGAATGCGACGATCCCCGGGATCTCGCCGAGGACGATCGGCCCGCCGACCTGCCGGATCTCGATATCCTGGATCGCACCCCGCCCTGCCCGGAGCTTGAAGGATTCATTTCTGAGCGTATCTTCCCCTGCTGCTATGATTAGCGAGTGGATCGGGAGATCCTGGGGGCATGCCGATTCACACCTGATACACCCGACACATGATTCATAGATCCCGGTCAGCATTGCAGGTTCGCCGCGGCTGAAGGCCTTTATCGCATCGGGGATATGCATGTCATTTGGGCAGGCACGCCGGCATTCCCTGCACTGGGTGCATTCCTTTGCCATCTCCAGTGCTTCTCCTGGTGAGAGGAATATGCCTTTCTTGTTCTTCTTCCGCTTCGGTGCTATCTGCATCGCAGTCCTGACGGCAACAACCCCGACTTTTTCAGGGTTGAGGATTAAGGCGCCCTCGATCGTTCCGCTCACAAGGTCTTCGATGATCTCTTCAGGCGGATCTCCTGTTCTGTCAGCGAGTCCGAGGCAGTTCTTCTCGCTTGTTGCGATCACCGGGATCTTCAGGGCACGGGCCTCATCCAGTACATCGGTTCTGATACATTGCTCGTCAACGACGATGATATCGGGAATGCCACTCCTGATATACCGGATCTGCCAGGATATCGGGCCGATGATCTTTGCCTTCGGAGAGTACCGGGTCATATCGATCCCGGTGCAGCAGATCCCGGTCACCTCGATATCGCCTGTCAGATCGTTATCCTGCATATAGTCCATGATCTCAACAGATGGGGGGACATTATGGCCGATGACCAGGATCACCGGCTTTGTGGTGTCAACCGAGCCAAACCCAATGTCGACAAGGGGTGCATTCGGATCGGCTTTGGGGAGATTGTATGCGGAGACCTGGGCAATATCTGCAACCTCCATTGAGAGATGGTCGATCATGCCGGTGTGCATGACTTTTGATTCAAGGTCAAGGGGGTTGCCCTCCTGCCCGGTATGGGTGCAGGCGAGGAGCTGTGTGATCTGCTGCTCCGAGTAATCGAGCACCGTCTCCAGATCGCCAAGCGTCTCCGGCTTCATGCCGCAGACGAGGCGTGTGATCGGCGCCTCGACCTTGATGTTGAGGCCGCCGGGATCGAGGGGGGTATCTGCACCGAACTCCTCGATCAGGTGGGTGACCAGTTCACGCGCATGGCTTGTATGGGTTGCTGTTCCGATACATGCGGCAAGAAGGACGATTCTGGATTGCTGCCCCGGCATCGTGATGCCGCATGCACCTTTCTTGTCTCCGGTGAGGTCGCATTTGCCGAAGGTACAGAGGCAGCAGAGATCGCAGAATGGGAGGTAAAACGGTTTGTATCGATTCAGGAGGGTCAGATCCCAGTTCCTGAGGGTGGACATCGACGGAAACGGCGTCGGCCCCTGCGGTTCATCCCAGGTCTCCTGTGCGAGCCTGCCAACAGAAAACCTGAGATCTTTGATATTCCCTATCTCGGTTTCGATCTCCTTAATACTGATATTGATCTCTTTTGTGCCCATTGCTACCACCATCTGTTTCTATTGAACAGGGTTCATCCACCACAGTTCTGGTATATATTGTGTGAACCCTGTATATCAGTGATTCAATCCTTTATGGGGCTAAAATAGTTTCTATCGGAGTCAATGGGTGGAGCAGGGGAGAGTCCATATTTATACTGGCAGAAGAGCTGCCCTGAAGATGAGGTGAAAGGTGTCGGAATCGTGGTATCCGGTCACCTCATAAGCCGGATCAGTCGAGGAGGTTTGGGATCTCCTGCAGCTTCAGGTGTCCGGCGATCGTCCGGGTGACCAGGGGGCCGGGCGCCTGCCCCTGGAGGCTGAGGGTTGAGATGGTGCGATCGGTGATTGCTGCCGGATCAGTCGCTCCCTCAGCAACAGATGCGAGCACCGTCGCATGCACCCTCTGAATCACGGCAAGCCCGATATCCATTTTGAGATAGGCATCTGATCCCTCGGCAGGAAGGTCCCATGAAGAAAAGAGGATGTTCACTCCTTCGAGTTCGCGAAGCCTTTTGATGGATGCAACTGATGCTTTTGGATCGTCATAGATTGGGAATCCGCCCTGCACAGGTATGGAATCGCCAGAAAAGAGGATGCCGGTATCCTCCATGAAGAGCGAGATGGATCCCGGCGAGTGGCCCGGCGTATGGATCACTGTTAATTCCGTCATACCGTCTCCGGATGTATCCGGGGTGATTCTGTCGCCATCTTCAAGTTCCCGGTCAACAGAGATGGGGCCGCTGATCAGCGACTCGAAGCCGGGCACCTGCCGCTCCCTGTTCTGGAGATCAAGATCCTCTATCCAGGTACGATCCGCCGGGTGCGCCGCGATTCTGCAGCCGGTTGCACGCTGGATCGCCCATACCCCTCCCATATGGTCAGGGTGGGCATGGGTCAGGATGATCTCCCCGATCTCACGGGGATCGCGGCCGGCTGCCCTGATCGCCTCGAAGATCTCGGTTCCGCATCCGGCAACGCCTGAGTCGATCAGGGTGATCGTCTCTCCAAAGATCAGATAACAGTAGACGAACCGTTCAAGTGTCACGCCGGGGGCGATCGGGATCGTAAAATTCAGCTTCAGTGCCTGAACAGAAGGTGCGGTTGCCATAAGCTCTCCTTATGAAGGGTATAGGAAGGAAGGAGGTATAAAAAGTACTGGTAAACAGTACTGGAAAAGATTCTGGTCTGGTATTCACCCTTTTTCACGTTGTCTGCTCAAACCCTGCCAGCCCCAAACGATCAGCTCAGAAGGTTACCCGTGGTGCTTCTGCTTCCCGCATATTATATTCCATGGTCCAGAAGTACGCCTCGCCACGGGAGATCCTGAAGACGACAAGTTTTGGATCGGCTGGCCCGGTGATTCCGATATCAAGCAGCCAGGGGCGGTCGCTGAGCAGCTTTTTTCTGAGCGTGATATCGCTCACCGGCTCGATTGATCCCGCAACCCGCATCATCTTTCCGGCACCGTCACCAGGGGCAAAGAAGCAGAGTTCGACTTTGGAGTTCTTTGTGAGCTGTTTCCAGACGTTCTTTCCAATACTCGTATGGTAGTAGAATCCTGTCTCATCGGCAAACCACATCGCAAATGCCCGGACCCGTGGCTGGTCCCCGTCCATGGTGGCGATATAGGTCACCGGGTTCTCATTAGCGAATTTCACGCATTCGGAAAAGTCCATTTTGGTTCCTCATAACTCCATTCGGGAAGGAGAAGGATAAATATTGCGGGTGGAGTGAGAGTGTCAGGTGGTCATCTTCAGTTTTCTGAAGGCTTTTATAACGCCTGCGTATGGCTCCCTCTTCAGATAGCCTTCCTGAGACTGCTGTTGCTTCATCCCCTCGGAAATTGATCCGTGTTGATCGCAGTAGATTGCATGGAGTTTCTGAACAATTGCCCTGCTGTTACCTTCATCTGCCTCTGCGAGTGCATCCAGGTACGCAGAACGGTGCTCAGGCCCGAGGTAGAGTGTCGGATATCCGCCCCGCTCAAGGATGGCGTTTGCGAGTGCCCTGCCCACCCGTCCATTCCCCTCAACGAAGGGGTGAATCATCTCAAACTGTGCATGGAAGAGTATGGTGAGTTCAAATGGTGCGAGTGTTTTCCGGTTCTTCCTGTACCATGTGATGAGCCTCTTCATCTCATCAGGGACAAGAATTGCCGGAGGTGGTTCAAATGCCGCCTTCTCAATTCCCACCTGGATATTCCGGTACTCTCCGGGACTATGGAGAATTCCGCGGAGGAGCAGCTCATGGATTTTTTTAATAAGCATCTCCGTGATGTCGCCGGAATGGTCCTCAAGGTACCTTCTGAGTGCGATGAAGTTAAGGATCTCATATATCTCCTCCATCTTCTTTCCGGCGGGTGAGATGTCATGTTCCAGTAGCTCCTCTGCTTCCCTGAGGGTGATTGTGTTGCCTTCAATTGCAGTTGTGCCCTGAACGTACCGGATATACATCGCATCACGGTAACGCCCGCTCTCATCGGGATAGCGCTCTCTGAAGCGTTCGTAGTAATAGCGGATGATTTCAAGATCGGCGGCCTCGTGGGCGGTAAGAGCTTTCCGGCGGTATCCGCCGCCTCATATCGGCACGCAACGTCGCGCGTGAGAACCTTTTTTCCCCGATAGCATCAATACTTCACTATTCCGGCGGCTGACGGAGGAGCGGGAGATCGGCAATGGAAGAGTTCACAATAGAGGAGGTGATCGGCTATCAGATCGAGATCATCTTGGCAAGCGACCTCGAGGAGGATCGGGGGCTCGAAGGGCTGCTGCTCAACCCCGGGAACCTCGACTTTACCGTGACGTTCAGCAACAACTTCCCCGACCCGTTTGAGCGAGCCGCGTTCGTGCTGCACGGGCTTGCAACGGGGCATGCCTTCGTCCAGGGGAATAAACGGGTTGCGTTTCTGCTCGCCGCTCTCATCCTCCTCCGAACACCGGAGCGATATACCCTCACAAGCTCCGACGAGGAGAATGACCGTTTCGTGCGGGACGTTGCCGAAGGCAGAAAGACACGGGAAGATGCCAGAGTCTGGCTCTGTTCGGTTGCGAAAAAAAGTCCGTGATTTATTCTGCCAGGAGCTCGAGGGTCTTTTTGTGCCGATGCATGAGCATCCTGAAATCATCGTCCTTCGAGGGTTGCGGCATCTCTTCCCGCGCCTCTGGAACGGGGCACTGGATTAGAGGCGCGATGGTGAAGTTACCAATAAGGCCAAAAGTCCCTGAACTCTGCATTGAAGAGACTGAATTGCCCGAGGAGTGATAGCGATACGGGCCAACGGGTTTTAAGAGCCCCTTCTCATTATCTGAACTTGTTATCCGTGAATACATCTCTCGCACCTCCTCTATACGGCTATCGTTTTCCAACCAGGAGTCATTGGTGTTACGTTGATATTAATGTTCAGGTCAGGCATGCGGACGGCGCTGATCGCTCTCATTGACCGGTACTCACTCCGCAGGCGGGTGCTTTCGACAGTTGCCTGGAGGAGTTCGTAGTTAACGGATGGGAGCGTTAAGAGCTGGATCTGCTGGAAATGTTGCTGGAATATTTGGGGCAAAAATTGTGGAGGAGTATTTGCCGGTAGTTGCAGTTGTTGAACCGACCCAATGGCTTGAGAAAGACAAGGATCCATCATAACTATGTCAAACGGGTTAAATGTCTCCTTGCATTTCATTTCCTCCTCCATGTTCTCCCATACCCTCCACATTAGCTTTTCAAGGCTCGGAGGTGCATCGATGACATTGAGACCAATTTGTTTTGCTTCTTTTCTCCCTACTGGATAACCGTGATGGTAGAAGGATTTGTTGAGTGCTTCAGATATTGCCTTCACCTTGTTGTGGTCAGCCATATGGAGACCGAGAAGTTTCGTACCGAGCGAGAGAGCGAGATTCGAGCTTCGCTTGGCGGCTCCGATGGGGATCGCCCCTACTTCTTTTGCGACCAGTTCAAAAGCGCGCTCTTTCTGCTCCTGATCCGAGATGCCTACATCTGTACTGACAAAATCCAGAAAGTGTGCCAGGTCTTCTGCGGCAAATTCGAGTTTTTCCTGCTTTCCTTCTATATTTTTAACAATGTGCAATTGAGGATCGACAGGCCCAAGGTTGGAAAACGGGTGCATGACTATTTCGTTAGCACCGAGGGCTAGAAGCGTCGCTGCGCTGTACGCTTCATATGGTATCAGAACGCCAACTTCATCAAATCGTTCACGCAGCAGGCTAATAATTCGCCACGAAACAATTGGATCGCCTCCTCTACTGACGATAAGGAGATCGATCTTTCTCTCATCCTCCGGGATCTCGAGGATCTGCCGGCAGAATTCCGGTATTACATCAGAAGCAATAACTCCTTCGGCATTTGGCCTCGAGCTGGTAACGTATGTGATGAGTGGCCGCCCGCGATCCTCCTCGATCTGCCTATATAAGTCGACCCTCTTGGCGTAGGTCATATGAGAACCTTGGATTAATCAATATATTAAGATGATGGATTCCTGCGAAGGTCTGCTACGGGTTTTGGGTGGCCAAAAGCCGGTGCCACACGGCGCCGCTCGCTCTGTTCCGGTCCAATGTCCGTGAGGGAGGGGTCCCGGCAGCTCCACATGCTCGATGCCCTTCTATCGTTCACTTTCACCATGCGCGGGATCCTTTTCTAAATATGCGGAACGCGACGATCCTTGCATGGTAACGCAGTTCCTCCACTCCGATCAGCGTTCTTTCGGATATCAACGTCTTTGAGAACGATTACATTCCAGAACTCTTCAACTACCGCGAAACCCAGCTTAAGGAGCTTGCCTACCACATCTACCCAGCGCTGCGAGGGGATCGATGATGGAACAATTCGATCCGATATCGATCATTTCCTCATCTCGATGTACCTGATGATCTCGTTCACAGGAACCCTATCACTGGAGGATAAATGGAAAAAACATTCATGATGCCATCGAGGGCAACAGGCATACAAGATGAAAATGATGGGGTGTTCCCATGCATTTTCATATAAAAGTGATTGCAGCAGAGGGATTCAGCAATGAAAAGTTCACAAAAGAGTATTTCCGGTTTATTATGCCTGCGATTACAGGCG
This sequence comes from Methanocalculus pumilus, assembly GCF_055382585.1. Lineage (NCBI taxonomy): Archaea > Methanobacteriati > Methanobacteriota > Methanomicrobia > Methanomicrobiales > Methanocalculaceae > Methanocalculus > Methanocalculus pumilus. The sequence goes on from NZ_AP042393.1 coordinate 757,950, forward strand.
GACGAACCGGGGAGTAGCTTGTGATCTGATCCAGAAGGACGAAGAGGTTGAATCCTTCCTTTCTTTCGGAATTAAATACCCAATTAAGCATCCACTAAGGGTCTGTTGAGATATAAATCAATCATATGTCGAGTCAAATAAAATATCTTCAACACCAAATCAATTCAAAGGGAGTGAAATAGTATTATTGACCTATGCAAATAATTGAGTTAAATGTTTACGCTGCCTACGTGAAGTGGATCTGCAGGACGCTTGTGGAGATGAAGGAGCAGGCCGGTGATCACGAGAATCGTCTGCGAGCGATCGAGGGCTGGCGGCACACGAAGATCGGCGAGGAACAGCGGATGAAGCGGATCAGCGCCGGTGCAGGCGACCTCGTGGGCGGGGTCGTGGCGGTCATGGTGCGGGTGCTCGGCGGTGGGTGGTAGAAGATCAGCATTATACCGCACTCCTGTATCCGCACTTTATCCACACCGGGCAGATCCTCCGCACCGCTCAGGGGCATGAGCGTCGCCCGTTCCGCCGAAAACCCGTGATACTATCCACACCCATCATCATGGCCGGTTTTCGCGCAGAACGTACTGCGTCTTCTTCCTCGACGGTGCCTTCCGCTCCAGAATACCGAGGTCGACCAGAGCCTTGAGCTCTTTGAGGGCGGTCGTTGCCGAAACGCCGGTGAGAGATTGATATCCGCTGTTGGTGATACTCCCGGGCGGATTCGAACCGCCGTCGCCGGATCCAAAGTCCTGCATGATTGACCACTACACTACGGGAGTGAGAAGATTCTCCATATATTAACAGTAAAAAGATATAGCGGTTTCTAGGGGTTGCGGGCCGATTGGCATCTGGTCAATCTGCGTCCAAACGCAATTCATTCTTAAAATCATTGTTAAAATCATTTTTTTTAGAAATGAGTGGTTTATCTCTTTCTGGTATCCTCAGTTCCGGGCATTCCATTCACTTTCAGCTTCAGCTCTCCGAGGAGTGCATCACGTTCTGCCTGTATCTCCCGCTCTTTCTGGATATTTTTCACCATCATGGCGAAGACGAACATTCCGGCGGCATTGGCAAGGACCATCGGCAGATACACTCTGCTGACAATGGCAACCGCCTCATCAAAGGGCTTCACCATCATGAGCGTGAGTGCCATGTGGAAGACCTCCATCAGAACCGCAAATGCAACGGCTACCGTCGTTCCGGGAAATCTCTTCTTATAATAGATCCATATGAGTCCACCAAAGAGTCCGGCGAAGATGGCGGAGAGTGCACAGGAGTACATGGTGATTCCGCCCATACTCAGGCGGTAGGCGGCACCGATCAGTCCTGCCCCCATTCCAACCCAGGGCCCGGCCAGCAGTCCGGCAACCATTGGCCCGAGATCACGGACGTTCACGACTGATCCGAGGAACTCGATCCCGGAGATCGATCCATAGACCGAAAGACCTCCGAAGAAGAGGATGAGGATGATACGGGTTTTTAAGGTCGGGTTGCCATCGAGGATCTCGGGGAATATCCGGCTCTGCGTGAGGAGATATGCAGCAACAATGATGACGCATATGAGCTGCAAAAGCACATTGAACTGTGTTAAGAACGATCCATCCATGGTGACAATCCAGAACAAGTTGCTTATGATTCACTATAAACCATATGGGTTAACGATCTCAGGTTCATGGAGAGAAGAACCAGAGGATCAGGCGATAGAGGCCCTGCCATGAATGTTTTTACTGAATCCTTCTGGGTAATGGCTTTTTTTCGATAAAAAGGAGTACGTATTTAGATCGTATCCAAATCCCCTGCATAAAGAGAAAGTGAAGATTCTCAGGTAGAGTTTTTTGAGAATGTGAAAGATTCCGGGAGGGAGAATAGTCCCGGAATGTTTTACCGTCTCCTGTGCCGTCGGAATCCCATATATATTCCCCCGGCAACGATCAGAAGGAGGAGCACGCCAAGAATGGCGGTAAATGATCCTTCTTTTACCGCGACCCTGAAGTCGTCTTCGATCATTGCCTGATCAGAGGCGACCTTCATTGTAAACTTGTACTCGCTTGCCACCACGTTCGATGGCGGGATCAGTGTCATATCAAAGACTTTCCGCTCTCCGGGAGCTATTTTGGCAATAGTCTCCGGGAAAATCTCGGCTTTCCATCCTGTTGGTGCTGAGATCTCAGGAATGACGGCTGTAAGATCGCCGGATGTCCCGGAATTTCGAACGGTCATCCGGAAGGAGAGTGGTTCTGATCCTGTCGTTTCCAGAACATAGCGGTCAAGGGATACTTCCATTCCATGCGATCCACTCACTGATGCTTCGATTTCAGTTGTATATCTATCGCCGTTTGGTGCCAGGATAACTGATGTAAAGGTATATTTTCCGGTCTCTTCCCTGTATCTGGGGGTGATGATCATCTCTAGATCGCGGGAGTCTCCTGGAGCAAGATAGAGGGCCATGACTCCTTCTCCCCCCTGTTTTATCCGGTACCGTAGTGACCAGTCACGTGGAATCTCCTCCCCGGTCAACTGGAATGTCGCTCCGGCACGACCAATATTTTTCAGTTTGATGGGTATCGATGTTGAGGTTCCTGGTGTCACCGTTATTGCCTGTGTCTCCCATGTTACTTCAAGAGCAGTATTACGTGTCTGGAGAACGAGATCCCCAAGCTCCTCGGTAAGGCCTGCACGAACCCTGGTTGTGATCGATGATGGTGCGTCAAACCCCTCTTTTTCCAGGAGTACGCTATACTCACCCGGTTTGGCAACGGTTCTGAGCGTTCCATCAGAGGCACTGGTCAGATGGATCGGCTCCAGTCCGCCTCGGAGGGGTTTAAGCACAACTGCAACCCCACCCACCGGCTGTCCGATCTCATCAACTGTTTTTAGGGCAAGCACACCCTTTTCCCCTTTATGTGTTTTATCTACCTGGATGGTCAGCCAGAGCGTGCCATCACCGACATATACTTTTACCCGGTACTCTCCAATCGGTGTCTCTGAATCGACATCAACCTCAAGGGTGACTGTCTCCTTGCTTCCCCGGGGCAGGGTTATCTGCGTCACCTCCTCGCCATCTTTTGTAAACGTAAAATCCCAGTCTGTTGTGCCGGCAAACTTTTGCACCCAGAGCTTTCCTCTCTCTCCTGTTCCCGTACTCTCAACAGTGATCTGGAACGAAGATACCGTTCCTGCCTCTACAACACGGCCGGGAAACGATGTTGAGATGGTATATTGCTGGGAAACTGCATTGGCTACTGCTCCGGATGGAATTATGAGCAGGACAATGAACATCACTGGTATCAGGTATCTGGATGCTTTTGCTATCATCTTAGATCCATCCTCATAAACCGTATATAGGCAATCCCAAAGAAAACTGCAGGGAATGCGAGGAGAGCGATAATCTGTGCAATAATCCCATCGTCTGAGCCAAAGACAGATACTGACGAATACGCTGCGCTTATTGATCTGGTAGACCCAAAGGTTGATTTAAGCATGAGATTTGTTGATATCTTCTCAAAACTCATTGTTGGTGAGAATAATGAGGCAGTATCGATTACTGCCTGTCGCCTGGACCACCATGCTTCCATATCTTCCCGGTATTTTGTAAACTCCTCGTCATCAAAACGGATTGGCTGCATTTTTGGTTCTCCCTCTCCCTCTCCATATACCACAACTTCCATGTCTGAATAGAAGGTCTGCGGCATTTTTGGTTGTTCTCCGGCAATTGCATCTGCTGCCCCGTGCTGAATAAGAACCGGGATGAGACTTGAGAGAATGATGAAGATGATGAGGGTATAGATCAATGCTGCTCCACTCGTCTCTGATAGTGCGGACATACAAAGAGCAATGGCAAAATATGCGATGATCATCAGAAATGCCGAGATTGCAAAGATAAGAATTGAGGACCACTCATCACCTGCCGGAACGATACCGGCAATTAAGAGGAGAGCAACGGATATTCCTATTGTCGCTGCAAAAACAGCTGCAAGCGCTCCTCCTGCACCGATTGCCTTTCCGTTGATCACTTCATCCCGGAAGACCGGATGTGATAGAAGAATCTTGAGCGATTGTGCCTCACGTTCACGGGTGATGAGATCGAATCCCGCCGTGATTCCAAGGAGTGCTCCCATCGTCACAAGGAGGGATCCAACTGAAGAGAAGATGATCATCGTTGATGGACGGTAATCCATGAACCCCTCCATGAGATCCCGCTCCTCTGGTCCGATAATTGCAAGGTGTTCATTATAGGAGTCAATAATCTCCTGGTATTGTGAAATGCCTCCGATCATCCCGATAATTGTGATGGCAAAGAATATTGCAAATATTGCCAGTATTGTCCTGTTCCTGAATGAATCTGCAAATTCCTTTCCTGCAATTACAAAGAGTGCGTTACTCATGCTGCTGCTCCCTCCCTGAACCGTGCAAGAAGTGCTTCTTCTGAGGATTCTGCATCAATCTGGAGAGTGCGGATTAATACTCCTGAATCTGCAAGGATATCGGATATCTCATCCCGTATATCATGTGATGCCCGGATAATTGCTGTCTGCCGGTTCTGTGTATAAGTGACTGACTGTATGGCTGGGTCTGAAAACTCCGGTAGGGTTGTTCTGCCCTCCACCTTAATCGTGACCTCTCCACCACAGCGGGCGATATCTTCCCATGTTCCATCAGCCACGAGTTTTCCGCGCGAAAGAAGTGCGATTCGTGAACAAAGGACATTCATCTCTGAAAGAATATGAGAGGAGACCAGAATGGCAGCACCTTCGGAAGCTGCCTGCCTGATGATCCTCCGGTAATCTGCAACACCTATTGGATCGAGATTTGCAGTTGGTTCATCCAGAATGATTACTGGTGGGTTGTTGAGGAGTGCTTTTGCAAGGCCAAGCCGCTGCCGCATCCCTTTTGAATATCCACCTATAAGGGTTTCCACGCTACCAAGGCCGACGATTGCGAGGAGCTCCTCGATCCTCTCATGCCGCATGTTCTCTTTCATCTCATAGAGGCGGCCGAAAAAGTCAAGATTCTCCCTTGCAGTGAGTTGGGGATAGAATCCCACATCTTCGGGCATGTATCCGATCTCTTTCTTTGCTTGTTTTGGCTCATGTGCCATATCATGCCCGGAAATCCTGATGATTCCTTCATCCGGCTCAATGAGACCTGTTGCCATCAGGATGGTCGTGCTTTTTCCGGCACCATTTGGACCGAGAAGACCGACGATCTCCCCTGCTTCAACGGAAAGGGAGAGAGCATCGACTGCTGGTACCCCATGATACCGTTTTGTCAGATTACTGATCTCAATCATTGTCATGTGTACTATTTTCCTTGTGTTTTCTGTTTTGGAACGATACAGAAAGAATCTGTTCCATTTGAATGTTCATGAGAAACTACCTCTGATTCCAGCTTGATTCAATGAGGTGGCTGGAAAAAAAGGTCAAAAGAGCGAGAGGATCGATCTGTATTCCGAATATTATCAATCCTGCAAGAAAAATGTAGTGAATAATACTTCAGATTATTATGGGCGTGGGAAAAAAACCTCATTGTATTCTTATGTACCATTGTATCACTTCTATCATGTTTGATCGCCGGGAGCCTTTTGATTCTCTACCCGGTTATCCATTGATAAAGGATTTCTGTTCCCGTAGGAACCTTCATCAGGATAGTGTAATTTACCATTCGTCTGGTATATTGTTATACTTTATGTCCCAATCTTCGAAAAGTAAAATAATATTGTTTTCCATCCTCTCAATCAGATCATTCTCTCTAGGATCGCCGCAGCACCCCTCACATACTCCGGGCATCTCGTCGCAAAGAGGTTCTCTGCCCGTGCCTTATCGAAATTCTCCTGGTTGCTCAGGTCATATCTGAGGAGCCCTGTGCAGTTGATTGATCTGTTCTTTTCGGTGAACTCATCGATGAACTGCCGCACAAGTGCCCGCGTCTTCTCGTTTGCGGCGGAATCGCCTGCTTCGGATTTCCCGTATTTCAGGCCGATTGCAAGGATGGCACCCGAGACGGCGCCGCAGGTATTGCCTGTCAGTGAGACTCCGGCGCCAAACCCGCAACTGATCTTCTTTGCCAGATCCCCGGAGAGCCCGAGATCGTCTGCGAATGCCGAGAAGACTGCGGAAGAGCGGGTGAAGCCGTTATTGAATGCCGTGAGTGCGTCGTCTGGTTTTGCCATGATGGTTTCCTTTTAAATGATTGTTGGGATTCCTGCGTGGATATCTTTATCCCGGATTGTACGAAAGGGAGAATGAATGCAGGCGAATTACCTCCCTGCATTTAGAATACCTCTGAGAGAGAGCCTCTGACTGAGAATCCCTGACAGAGTATCCCTGACAGTAACCCCCTGGCATGATACCATGACAACCATCATCTATTCCTTCACCGGCACCGGCAACACCCTCGCGGTTGCCCGGCAGCTTGCTGACGCTCTTGGCGATACGACCATCATCCCGATCACACGGGCGATGAAAGACGGCCCCCTCCCGCCGGAGGCAGAGACAGCAGATGCAATCGGGTTCGCATTCCCGATTTATTATGTTGATATGCCCGCTATTGTGCAGGAGTTTGTACATGGGCTTCAGATACACGGCAACCCCTATCTCTTTGGGGTTGCCACCTGCGGAGGAAGCCCCGGAGGCGCCCTCTATAATCTCGATGCTCTCCTCAAAACAAAAGGCGCCCATCTCTCCCTTGGCGCAGCCATTACGATGCCCGAGAACTTCATCGGGCCGATGAACCTGATGGAGCCAATCGAGAAGGTCGAAGGAATACTCGCAACTGCACGGGATCGGATCCCGGAGATTGCGGACGCAATCCGCAGCAGGAGGGAGTGCCCACTCGAAGGATCGGACTCAACACCCTACCGGGTTGTGGCATCCTTCTTCAGATTCCTCGTCACATCCGTCTACGGCACTCCCCGGCGTCTCCATGCAACCGATCGCTGCAACCGGTGCGGGATCTGCGGCCGGATATGCCCGACAGGGAATATCACCGTCACCGACAGTGCTGTCATCTGGGGCAGCGCCTGCACCTGGTGCTATGCCTGTATCCACTGGTGCCCACAGGAGGCAGTCGAGATCGGAGGACGGACAAAAGGCAGGCGTCGGTACCATCACCCGGATGTGACAGTGAAAGATATGGTGGAGCAGAGGGGGGAGTAGCCCACCTATACCATTTCTGAATGTCCGCCGGGGTTCAGAAATCAGGGGTTGCCATGATGCCATCTTTATCAGCACCATTGAAATGGTGTGATCGATTCATCTGTATGATGCGCACCGTCGCATCAAACCTAAGTTTGCCACTTTGGCTTCAGCCACCCAATGAGAGCATCCACTATCGTGATCTAATTTTTACAGAATTTCATCGGGAAACTGTATTTGACAGTTGAAGATTTTCCAATCAAAAATTCATGTTGCCGTCCAATTATGCCGTAAAATCATCGTGTTGATGGCATCAAAATTGGAGTGAATGAACCTTTTTGTCTTCCTCATCCACGAATCAACCGTAACTGTCAAATTCGATAGCGCCTTTTTGATGAATTTCGTTGACGTATGCTTTAGTTCCGGGATCTCAAATCGGATCAAAGAGATAAACAACTGTGCAAGAAACCCAATGATTAAAGCACCGTAAATGCTGTTATCAGTCCATACACGCAATGGTTTGATCTCGATCTCATTCTTGAGAGAGTTGAATATCTTCTCGATCGAGTCCTTTTTTCGATAGGTCAGAAGGGCTTCGATAAGTGTCAAATTCTTACTCGATTTCAGGCAAAAAAATCCCTCTCTGCCGGTGATGAACTTATCTTCAAGCAGCCTGACGGCATCATCTTCGGAGAGTTCAATCAGCTTTGTCTGGATCGAGTAATCCACATCAACAAGAAGATTGTTTATCCGGAATCGTTTCGGAAGGGCCTTCTTCTTGTCAATACTTTCCTGAATGGCCTTTGCTTCTTTTATCTCCCGAACGACTTTTCTGGCTCTGGATTCCAGCTGCTCTTTCTGCAGTTTTTCTGAGAAGTAGAGATAATTGATACTGTTCGGTTTCTCGATTTTAATCCCGCGAATCCCTGACTCCTCATCAATAACCTGAGGATTATAGGTCTCAAATTTGGCGATTATCTTGTCATCGCTCTTGTTGAGCTTCTTTCCGGTGATGTACTGCATATTATCTGCCCGGATCATCTGGGTATTGGCGACACTGTTCGCTCCTTTATCAAATATTACCAGAGAACCCTCTCTGAGACTGCCGCTTGATTGCTGATAGGTCTTCTTGAAGTGGATCTGATCATTGAGATTGCCGGGTTCGATTGTCAGTCCAATTGGGACATTGATCGGGTCGGCAAGTTCTGTGATACCAACGGTGATCTGTTTTTTATCTGGCCGATGATCACGACTGTAGCCATACTTTCCAAGCGGTGCCTTACCCCCATGAAGAACAATGCTGGTCCAGTCCATGTTGATGTTTGTATGCTCAAATTCATATCTCTCAAACAGGATGTCCTGGATGTCGGATATGATTTCTTCCCGGTTGGCACCAAGGGTTTCAAGGACACGGTAGAGTGTTCTTTCGCTGAATGCAGGGAGAGAGAATTCGGTAAGAACTTCAGGCCGGTTGATCCATTCGTGAGACCGCTTTATGCTGAAGTTATCCGTCATTTTGTAGCTGACAAGAGCTTGAAGCAAATTATTGATGTCGATACCTCTCGTCTTGTGTTTCCCGAAAACAGAGGGGAAATTCAGGGTTTCATACAGCCTTTCAATGAGGAGAAGGGTGCCGATAGGAAAGGATATATTCTCATTCGGCTCTATCTGATTAGTTCTTAGTTTTGTTTGCATTTTTGTCGATACAAACATCACTAAGAACACACTTATTTCTTGTTAATGGCAAAGTTGGGATCAAAATGAATTGGTGTATGAACAAACCTCATAATAGTGTGAAACGAACATGCCCTCCTTCCTCTCCCTGAAACAGAATCCCGCCCTCAGGCTGATCCTCCTTCTCGGCATCGTCAGCCTGTTTGGGGATATGGTCTATGAAGCGGCAAGGAGTATCACGGGCCTTTACCTCTTCTATCTCGGTGCCACTGCCTTTGCTGTTGCATTCATTGCGGGATTTGGGGAGTTTATCGGGTATGCCGTGCGCCTTCTCTCCGGGTATATCGCCGATCGGACCGGCTCCTACTGGAGTTTTGCCATTGTCGGCTATCTGATGATCGGGGCAATTCCCCTCCTTGTCTTTGCCCAGGCATGGGAGATTGCGGCAATTCTCATCATTCTTGAGCGCCTCGGAAAGGCGATCCGATCACCTGCAAAAGATGCCATCCTCTCCCATGCTGCGCACAGGGTTGGCCGGGGAACCGGCTTTGGCATCCATGAGGCGATGGATCAGATCGGGGCTGTTGCCGGGCCTCTTGTATTTGCACTCTCGATTGCAGTTTCGGGAGGATATGAAACAGGCTTTGCCCTCCTCTCGATTCCGTTTATCCTGCTCATCATCTCGCTCTTCATCGCATACAGGACGGTTCCCGATCCGGTATCCCTTGAGGAAGATACCGTAAAGCGCGATCTCCGGCATATCGGGAAGCTGCCACAGCTGATGCTCCCCTATGGCATGTTCACCGTCCTGACGATGGCAGGCTTTGCAGTCTTCCCACTGATCGCATTCCACTTCTCTTCCGCCTCCGTCGTCCCTGAGGCGCAGATCCCCGTATTCTACGCGATAGCAATGGCAGCCGATGCCTTCTTTGCACTCATTATCGGTGTCCTCTATGATCGGATCGGGCTTGGCGTTTTAATTGTCATCCCGCTTATCAACATCCCGATCGCACTCCTGGTATTCTCCTCAAGCTACCTGTTTGCCCTTCTCGCCGTCATCCTCTGGGGGCTCTCGATGGGATCGCAGGAGACTGTTCTCAGGGCGGCTCTGGCTGACCTCACCTCCATCTCAAAACGGGGAACCGCATATGGGATCTTCAACACACTCTATGGAGGCGGCTGGTTCATCGGGAGCATCATCATCGGCATACTCTACGAGTTTGATATCGGTATTCTGATCGGATACCTCATCCTGATGCAGATCGCGGCACTGGGGGCATTTGCCTGGCTTGCCAGATCGATCCGCCCGAAAGCCGGGGAGATTGGAGTATAGGTGAAAAAAGGTCTCATGCGGGAATTGGAGCAGGATAAAAGCTCTTACTGCTCTATCCCCTTAATCGCGTCTTCTGTCTTCTTCGCGAGCTCATGCTGCCCCTCGAGCTCGGCGACCCTCCGGATCGCCTCGAGCCGGTGGACGGCGTCTTCGAGGAACGAGAGGATATCGGCGGGGAAGAGGTCGATCCCGTATTCATCGAGGAGATGGGCATGGATCTCGCGGTGGTCGAGCCCCAGCGTCCGGAGCTCGATGAGCATGAGGACGAACTTCTGCTCAGGGCATCCGCAGAGCGGCCTTCCTTTGCACTTGCAGTCAAGGAAGTCCTTCTGGAACCGGAGGAGCTGTTCCCTGAGCGTGGAATCGAGCTGTTCGTAGTTGATCCCGCCATCAATCATCTCCAGGTTCGCACCATGGAAGGCGAAATCAGGCAGGCGGTACCCGGCGATCCGCTGGATCTTGCGGACTGCACGGAGCCTTGCTTTACTTGCGATCACTCAGGCTTCTCCGGGAACCTCATCGAACTTCTTTAAGGACTTCATCGCCTCGCCCATCTTCTCGATAGCCGCAAGCCACTCATCAAAGATCGTCGGGTCATCCGTATCCTTCACGTACCGTGCACAGCAGGCAGCACCGCCGATGACGGCAGATCCAATCTCCGCTGCAATCCTGAGGGTCTCTTCGGGATCCTTGTCTGCTGCCTTCTTCCCTTCCTTCACGAGCGCCTTGATATCTGCATCCGTTTTGCCTGCAAGGAAGTTCCTGCATGAGGCGAAGACGACCATCATCGCGATCTGAACCGATCCGATGATCTCCCCGAGCTCATCCTCAGGAACCGGCCCCATCACAATCGCCTCTACTTCAGCGAGCTTCTTTTCCGCATCTTCAAGGCTGATCCGCTCGTTCTGCCAGAGCTTGATGATCTTCAGGATAGCGAGCGTGATATCCTCGCTGAAGTTCTCAAGCATCCGGAAACCTTCAGGCATCTCCTCGCCATCACCCTCGAAGTCTGCATCAGCAAGCGTTGTCAGCCAGTTATCCCATCGTTCCTGATTATAGAAGATATAGAAGAGCTTCATCGGCTCTTCTTTCTTTGCTTCACTCTTCTTCCGCGCCATTTCATGTACCATCTCACCTTAATCTTAAAGAGGTTACCGCTCCCCTCATCTGCTATTGAGTCCAATGAGGTACCTATGCAGCAGCAGGTGATGGTGCGGTACGGCGAGCTCTTTTTGAAGAGCGAATCGGTCATGCACCACTATATCAGGATACTCACCCGCAACATCGGACGGGCGCTTGAAGCGGCAGGGCTTTCCCATACGATGGAGGAGCACCGGGGGCGGCTCTATATCAACTGCGATGATCCGGTTCGCGCAGCAGAAGCCGCCCGTGTCTTTGGTGTCGTGGATACATCTGTCGTCATCCGGACAGAACCGACGATGGAGGCGATTGCAGCTGCCGCTGTCGAGCAGGTGATCAGATCAGGCAGGACAAAGGGCTCATTTGCGGTCCGGGCACGGCGGGAGGCGGTGAAGGGCTTCACCAGCCAGGAGCTCGGGGCATTCGTCGGATCAGAGATCCTTGACCGGTACCCGGACTTTACCGTCGATCTCACGAACCCGGAGTACGAGGTCTTTGTCGAGGCCCGCCACTACGGGGGATTTGTCACCGACTCCTTCTCTCCCGGCCCAGGGGGCCTCCCGCTCGGCACGCAGGGACGGGCAGTCTGCCTCATCTCAGCAGGAATCGACTCGCCGGTTGCCGCGTGGCTGATGATGCGCAGGGGTACCGAGCTCATCCTCCTCCATATGAGTGGCGGGAGATATGCAGGCGCCGCCACGCGGGATGATGCATTTCACCATGCCGAGACGCTCTCGACACACTGCATGGGAACGCAGATCCCCACAATCGAGATCGATATGGAGCCGTTCTTCTCGGCACTGCTCACATTGAAGGAACCGCGGTTTCGCTGTATCCTCTGCAAACGGTTCATGCACCGGGTGGCAAGCCGGATCGGGGAAGAACACAAATGCTCTGCCATTGTGAACGGGGATAACCTCGGGCAGGTCGCATCACAGACACTCGAGAATCTGGCGACCGTGACCCCGGCTGCCACGCTGCCTGTACTCCGCCCTCTCATCACCTATGATAAGGAGGAGATCGTGAATCTCGGAAAGAAGATCGGGACCTTCATCGCCCGCCCAGGCGATCATGCCTGCCGGATGGTGCCGAAGAAACCTGCCACCGCCGCGACGATCCCCCAGATCGAAGAGGAGGAGGCGAAGCTCCCGATGGATGATCTGATACAAAAAGCAGTGGAAAGCGCAGTCAAAAGAACCGCGCTCTCTGGTTTAGTCATTGACGGCTAAGCCGTTCTCACGTGCGATATCGAGGAAGACGGATGCTGTGTACTCTGCCTGTGCCTTTGTCATCCCATAGGTATTGAACTTCCAGACCTTTGTGGCTCCGGGAATCACCCCGGCAATACCTCTCTTTCCAAGCGCACTCGTGAGGAAGAAGCCTCGTTTCTTATGGGTCTCCGCCACACGATCAAATGACTCGCGTGTGTCGATCCTGGTCAGGGTATGCTCCCGCGGCATATCCGAGAGTATTTTTGTTCCTTCGATTGCGAGGAGCGCATCAATGATCACCCTGCTCTTTGCAAGCTCATCATCCCAGGCAAGCACCCGCTCCTTTACATGGGGAAACGATGCCATCATCCCCATCATGGTGACGCCCATTAAGGTGCAGCCCATCATCGCCACCTCCTTGATCCCAAATGTCCTGCCGGTCTGATCCCCCTTCACCGCAGTGGTGGCAAAGATCCTCTCGGCATATTCAGCAGTTGTCGCAACGAGCCCGGAGGGTGCCGGTGCCGCCATCGATTTGTGGCCGGATCCGATCACAAAATCCACCCCGAGATCTCTTCCGGATACCGGGAGAATTCCGACAGTGTACGCACCATTATAGAGGACCGGTATATCATAGCTGTGGGCTACTTTTGCGATCCCCCTGATGTCATGGTGGTTGCCAAACTGGTAATCCACTCCTTCGACAAAGAGGAGTGCAGGTGTCTTCCCCTCTGTTTTTATTATCCGCTCGATCGTCTCTGCGGCGGCATCCGGGGTGATATGGTTCTTCTCATCCTTTGGGATCTCACGCGGCACTGCCCCCACCGACTCGACTGCCATAAACTCGGTATAGTGGGAGAGAGCGGTCAGGATCACCGGATCGCCCTTCTGCACCATCCCCTGGCAGACCGCCTGAAACCCCCGCCGTGCACCCGGAACAACCCGGCATGTATCCATCTCAAGCCAGGAGGCGAGATCGGCATGGAAGTCCGCAATTGGCGGTTTTTTGATATAGTCGAGACGGAATGGCTTGCGGCAGTTGTCACAGACCGAGTAGCCGTCGCCGTATGCGATCACTGCCTTCATCGCTTCAGCCGTGAGCCGCCCGCCCACCTGGATCGGATCGATGTTGATTGCGGTCTCATCCACCTGCCGGGCTTCGATATCGCCTGCACACCGCATCTCAGATCAGCTCCTCTTCAAGTATATCGACCTGGCGCCTTACGGTTTTCAGCAGTTTCCCGGCTGTTTCCTTCTCTTCAGCACTCAGCTGATGGAGGGGTGCTGTCTCCCGGAGCATCACCCTGATATCGGTCAGGAGAAAGAGTGACTGAAAGAGTGCATCAGTTGCACGTTGTGACATGGTACAGGATCATTATGCCCCCTTCCCTTTTACTTTCACCCTCCACTCCCAGCACTTAATTCTCTTGAGGTAGAAGATACGATCAATGAAGATCATCCACATCGCCGATACCCACCTCGGTGTCGCCGCCTTCTCCCGTGTTGATCCCGAGACCGGCATGAATCTCCGTGAAACGCAGGTTTACCAGAATTTTCTTGCATCAATCGAGGAGATCTGCAAAAAGCGGCCGGATGCGCTCCTCCACGCAGGAGATCTCTTCGACTCGGTGAAGCCGCGGACGCAAGCCTATGTCACCGCATTTGAGGCGCTGGAACTCCTCTCTGATGCCGAAATCCCCCTGATCATGATCGCAGGCAACCACAGTATCCCAAAGACACGGTATACCCGCGCGCCATTCTCCCTCTTCGAATACCACCCCGGCACCGTCCATATGGCATACGGGTTTCGGTATGAGTCCGTCGAGGCAGGTGACACAGTCTTCCACCTGATCCCAAACATGCTCAACCCCGATCAGTACCGGGAGGCATATAACGAGGTTGAACGCTCCCCCTCCCACAATAATGTGCTGGTCACCCACGGGCTTGCGAGCAGTATCGCCGACAAAAGGCTGGCAACGGTCGCAGAACACGAGATTGACTCTGCCATGACAACCGCCGACTTCGATTACATCGCCCTTGGCCATTACCATAACCAGAGCCAGGTGGGACCCCATGCCTGGTACTCGGGCTCAATAGAGCACCTCACCTATGGCGAGATATATGAGAAGAAAGGCGGGCTCTCTGTTGATACCTCGCGGAGGACAGTTGAGCCCATCTCCCTCCCAAAGACCCCGATGATCGATCTCGGTTCCCTGCTGGCAGAGGATATGGCTGCCGGTGAGATCATCGGAGAGATTGAGGCGCGTATAGAAGTGATCTCCTCCCACACCCCCCCGATGGCACAGATCACCCTGGAGGGGATCAGAAAGGAAACAGCCCGCGCCCTCTCCGGACGGGAGATGGCACGCATACGGGAACAGGTGCTTGATCTCAGGATCAAAACCCTCTCCCCCGGCGAGATCGTCTTGGAACGGAGGCAGAGCGATTCAGCTTTTAATATCCAGGAAGAGTTCATCGCCTTTGTGAAAGGCCGGGGGCTCCCGGAGAAGACCGAGTCATATATCCTCGGAAAGGGATCAGGCATCCTAAATTCGATTGTGGAGGAGGCAGATACCGAATGATCCTTGACAGGCTGACGCTGAAGAACTTCAAGCGGTACCGGGATCAGGAGTTCACCTTCAAAGACGGGATCACCGCCATCGTCGGGAGTAATGGTGCCGGGAAGAGTACGATCATGGAGGCGATCGTCTTTGCCCTGTATGGGATCTCCGGCTCCGGGATCGATGCGGAGTATGTGGTTTCTGCCGGAGCAGGGCCAAAAGAGAAATGCGAGGTCCGGCTCTCGTTCCAGACAGGCGGAGAAGGCTACACAATTGTCCGGTCTTTCAGGAAAGGTAAGACAACCCACCATGATGCACAGCTCAATTTCGGGGACGGGCGGCTGATTGCAACCGGCGTCAGCCCTGTGCGGGACGCGGTACAGCAGATTTTGAGGATGGGCCCCTCAGACTTCAGGACCACCATTTATGCGCCGCAGCGGGACCTGCTCGCGCTTCTGGATAAGAATCCGGTCGAGCGGAAACGCTGGTTCATGCGGGCACTTGGGATCGAGCGGATCCGTGATGCATCATGGGAGGCGATCCGGACCGAGATCCGGGGGCTTGAAGATCGGATCGCAACCCTCTCGGGGAGGCTTGAGGAGATCGATTCCGACCGCCTGAAGGTAGCCGATGGCGAGGAGGAGGAGAAGGAGAAGGACTATACCGCTGCCCTCGCCAGAGCAACAGCCGCACTCGAGGCGCTCCAGCTCAAAGAGACTGAGAACACTGTGAAGAAAGAGGCGCTCCAGCAGAAGATGCAGGAGCTCTCAGCACTTACTTCTGATCGATCCGGGAGGCAGGAGGCGCTTCTGAAACTCACCCGCCAGCTTGAGGGGGCAGAAAAAGAACTCTCTTCGCTCAGGGATGATCTCGTCTGCTTCAAAGCAGCAGAGGAGCAGGAGGCCCGCTATGACGAGATCAAAACCCGGACCCTCGCGCTTCGGAAGGCACGGGAGTCGCACCGGGATGCGATAACCCGTCTCAATGAAGCCAAAACACGGCTTCTTGAGCTCTCGCGTTCACAGGCACGGCTTGAAGAGCAACTTGCCCGTGCACGGGATGCAGAAGCCGTTCTCCAACGCCTTGCCGATATCCCGGCAGAGCGGGATCAGCTGCTTGCCCGTCGCCGGTCACTTGAAGAGGCACAGGCAGCATATCACAGAACCGGAAAGGAGCTTGCCTCGCTTGAATCTGAGATCCGGGTGCTGAAGGAGCAGGTGCAGGCGCTGAAGATTGAGCGTGAGAAGCTCGCAGCACTCGAAGCCGAATGTACCCGGATAAGCGATGAGATCAGCACCAAAAACGGAGTCCTGGCGCTATCAGAGCGTTTCCACGAGGGGGAACGGCTGAAGAAGGAGTGCCTGCTCCTGAAGGATCAGATCTCGGGAATCGATACGGATCTCAGGGATTTACGCGAAAAGGCCGCCCCGCTCGCGTCTCAGGTGGAGATGAAGGAGGCAGCAGCCCGGGATCTGGCAGCAGCCCGGAAGATGGCTGAAGTAATCCGGGGGGATAGTGCCACCCTCAGATCCGGGATTGCACATGCAGAGACTGCCCGAAGTGAGGCAGAGCGGCATCTTGCGGAACTTGACGCTGCCGGAGAGGAGAGCAGCTGCCCGACCTGCGGTCAGCCCCTGAAGGAACGGTATGGCGATGCCCGCACCCTCCTCCTTGATCAGATCGCGGAATTTGCATCTGATATCGAATCAAAGAGAGAGAAGCTCGCCTCCTGCGAACTCAGGATCAGGGAGACGGAGCAGGTGATCCGGGAGAAGGACGATCAGATCGCCGCCTGCATGGAAGCGGAAAGAACCCTCGCCGGGATCGAGGCGCAGATACTGGAACGGACAAAAGAGATGGAGCGGCTCACCTCACTCGTCCTCGCAAAACAGGAGGCAATTGCCGCACTGGCGCTTCCGGATATCAGTTGCGATGAGCTCGAATCGCAGGTTGAGGAGTTTCGGTCACTTACCCGGAAGAGGGATGAGATCGCAGGCGCACTCAGGCGCATACCCGAAATTGAGGCGGAACAGAAGGCGCTTGCAGGCCGTGCCGAGTCCCTCTTCCAACGGATGGATGAGGTCTTGCTACTCCGCGAAGAATCAGGATATTCAGAAGATGCTCTCCGTGAGATCGACTCTCTTCAGAAGGCGCTCGAACCACTCTATGAAGAGTTCCGGGAAGCCTCGGTTGTTGCCCGTGGAAGAGAGGCTCTCGAAGAGAATCTCAGGGCTGAAACAGAAGAGATCAAGAAGATCAAACGGGAGTCTGCCCTGGTTGAAGAAGAGATCAGAACGATCGGCTTTGATGAGGCGCAGTACCAGAAAGCCGAGGAAGAGCTGGCAACAGCAATGGATAACCATGACCGCTACCTCTCCCTGAAAGGGAGGATCGAGCGGATACCCTTCATTGAGGCTGATATCAGGCGGCTCTCCGAAGAGAAGTCGCTTCAGGAGACCGCGATCGCGACGATCGAAGAGAAGATCGCAGGATATGCATCAGTCCCGCAGGAGCTTGAGGCGATCCGGCAGAAAGAGGCATCGCTTCAGGAAGAGAAGAAGGGCTGCGATGCCCGGATACGTGAGATCACCGGTCTTCTGGGCGGTGTCCGTGTAAAAAGGGAGAGGATTTTGGAATCTCTCGCAAAAGCAGCAGCATATGAGAAGGAACAGGCAACCCTCCTCTCTGAGAAAGCCCTCCTGGAAACAACCGGCACAATCATGAAACAGTTTGCCGACCACTTAATCGGCTCTGTCCGGGGCAGGATCGAGGGTGAGGTTGGGGAGATACTCTCCCTCATCACCGATGGGCGGTATGAGTATGTCACCCTCGATGACGACTTCTCGATCAGGGTGCATGAGGCAGGCGATGATTATCCGGCATCCCGCTTCTCAGGCGGAGAACAGGATGATATCGCCGTTGCACTCAGGATTGCCCTATCCCGCCATATTGCGGCAACCCACCGTATCCGGGATGCGACTGTTCTGATCTTTGACGAGATCTTCGGGAGCCAGGATGAGGAGCGAAGGAGGAACCTGGTGACTGCACTCAGAAAGCAGGAGCCATACTTCCCACAGATCCTGTTGATCTCCCATATTGAAGGGGTGCAGGAGGAGTGCCAGACAGTTATCAGGGTGGAGGAGCAGCCCGATCTCACCAGTCTTGCAGTGGAGGTGGAGCAGTGAACGGCACCTATATCCAGGATCTGGTCAGGGTGGTTGCAGAGATCAGGCGGCGGAGAGGAGATGTGGGTGGCGCGTCATTCCTCTCTGCAAAGAATATCCTGAGAACCGACTTCGTCCCGATCGAACCCGCAGCAGATCGGCCGGTCACCGCAATTGACGGGAGCAATGCCACCGTCTATTCAACCCCTTTCTTCAACCTGATCGTCTGCCGGGGTGCGATGCCCGCCTATGAAGACCAGGAGAGGAGCACTCTCAGGCTCTCGTCATGGCGGATCTTCAGGATAGGCGAGGGGCAGGATGAGGATTATACCGAGCTCTATTCGGAGTATTTAGGACGGGAACCCGATGTGGGTCTTGAAACAGGGAATACGCTTGCAGCAGAGGCAGCCTTCCGCGATACCATCGAGTACGGTCTCGCCACAATTGCAGCCCGTGAATCAAAACCCGGCACCCTCCTCCTCCTTGACGGCGCACTCTATGCGGAACATCCCTCCCACACCGCGATCCTCGCGGAGCTTCAAAGCATCTGCCGGGAACGCGGCCTCCTCCTCGCCGCCGTCACCAAGAACGCAGGCGCCACCTGGGATGGGGTACACCCGGTTGTCCCGGCGGCGATGAAAGCCGCAGGAGAGCTCAGGCTGTCACCACCCTGGTATCTGAAGGTGGAGGAGGGATATGTTGCCTGCCTCCACCCACGTGCAAAGCGGGCGTTCCTGATCACGATGCCGGAAGGTTATCTGGGGGAAGAGGTTGCCGCCGTCTTTTCGGCACTCTCCTCCTATGCCGGGGATGGCCGGGTGGTCGGGTATCCGTACCCCCTGATGGATGCTCATAGGCAGGCGGTGATCAGATCTGATCAGGTACAGCGGATAAGGCATGATATTATCGCCGGATGTTCGACCCAGTCGATCAATTACGAGGGATATGAAGAGATTCTTGGAGATTACCATGACGAACTTAATCGATATTGATACCAATGATGCAGCAAAATTCCGCCTGATAGGCCAGACGGTCTCAAACTACCGGTGTGCGGTCCCCTATACAAGCGAGATCTTTTTGGGCGATCTGCTGGCAATCCATGATCACCAGAAGCAGTTCACCTTCTATGCAAAAGTGACAGGCATACAGCATGCGAGCAATTTTTCAGATGCTAACTGGGATACCCGCCCCCATACCTCCAATTTCTATAATCTCGGCGAGGATGTCTTCCTCCTCCTTGAAGCAACCCCGCTTGGATATCTCGATCAGAATAAAAATTTCCGCCGCCCAAAGACCGTTCCCACCAAGTTTTCCGGTGTCAGGATCGCAGAAGAGGAGGATTTTGCCTTTCTGGAGGATTACATGGGGAAGATCGAGGTCGGGCTTGTCAGGAACGGAACCGGCACCATTAAAACCGCAAAAGTCGGGCTCCACCCCCATGACTTAAACCAGCATATGGGTGTCTTTGCCACAACCGGGATGGGGAAGAGCAACTTCATGAAGGTCTTCTCGGCATCCTGCATGAAAGAGCAGCCATTTGGACTCCTTATGGTCGATCCGCATGGCGAATACCTTAAAGGTAGGGCAGCACCCGGAGGCGGGGAGAATCCCGGTCTCATCCATTACAGGGAAGGAAGAGGTGGCCTTGTGATCTTCTCGACACGGGATGAACAGTCGATCAAGCGGTACGGCGCATCCACCCTGAGCATCGCTTATGATGATTTCAGGCCCTCTGATCTCTATCCGATATTCGAGTTCTCGGAGGCACAGAGTGAGATTTTAGAGACGGTAAGTGACATCTCAGGGTCTGTCCTGATCGACTTCTTCGGTTCAACCGACTTTACCGAGGACTGGTATGACGGCTATGCCGGCACAAACCCACCGCTTGCCCGCCGCTTAAAGGAGTTCCATGAGGCATCCCTCAGATCAATCAAGCGGAAGCTTGAGATCCTGACCCGCCACAATCCCTTCTTCAGGAGATCCGGCTCCTCCCTCAATGGCATCAGGAGAGCCCTCGAAGAGCAGAAGGTGGTCTTAATTGACATCCCTGGCATGCGTGAACAGTCCGAACTCTTCATCCTCTCCCTCCTCACACGGACATTCTTAAATGAGCGAAGGAATGACGGGTTTGGTGCAGATGAAACCGAGCCGGCAGGCCAGGTCTTAATTGCAATCGAGGAGGCGCAGCGGGTGCTTGGGCCCGGCAGGGGAACCGCCGTCTTCCGTGAATGTGCGATGGAAGGCAGGAAGTTTGGGATCGGCCTCTGTGTGATCACCCAGCAGCCGAAGAATATCGATCCCCGGATCCTCGCCCAGATCAACACCTATGTCGTCCTCGGCCTCTCGGACAAGACCGATCGGCAGATGATCGCATCGAGCGCAAAACAGGATTTAACCCCGCTGGATGGCGAGATCCAGACACTGGAACGGGGAGAAG
The DNA here is from genome assembly GCF_055382585.1 of Methanocalculus pumilus. Lineage (NCBI taxonomy): Archaea > Methanobacteriati > Methanobacteriota > Methanomicrobia > Methanomicrobiales > Methanocalculaceae > Methanocalculus > Methanocalculus pumilus. The sequence goes on from NZ_AP042393.1 coordinate 778,600, forward strand.
CGGTGATCAGCACCCTCTCGGTTCCGTTCCCGATAAGCTGCCGGATCCATGCGTTTGATCGATATATCAAACAGGATGATATGAAGAAGACCAACCCGATCAGGGATGGCCTGAAGAATAGTTTTTCGTAGATTATCTCTTCTTTTTGTAAGTGGTCAGTCACCTGAAGCACTGTCCACACCATTCTTTTATTGACCTTCATTTTATCACCATATTCCTCAGATCACCTCATACTCCATGAATCGGTAGTTTTAAATACTATAGATATCTAATAGATATCTCATATGAGGAAAGTCCCAATGAAAGTAACTACAGAGCTGAATGTCAAGAACATCGAAGGGTTCTATGTCAGAACTGTAAAGCCATTTGGAACGAGTGCAAAAGTAGACTGCCCAAAAGAGCATCTCGGAAAAACGGTGTTTCTGGTAATAATCGGTGACGAGAAGAATGACAACAGCTCTTGAAGAGTGCAGGTGCATTAATGCATCTCTCATACGTGAAAATGCCTGTCTTCGAGAGCAGATCGCAACGCTTGAAATGAAAAACAGAGAGCTCAGTGCTGCTTATGACCACTTACAGGAGCAATTCTTAGAATACAAGCATCGCCACCCAAAACAGGTAGGGGTGAAACATGGAAAATCATACGTCATACAACCAGATGACTCATCGCATGCAGCTGATCCTCTTGTAGATACACCTCAACAGATCAAACGAAAACCTGGTGGTCAACCCGGTCATAAAGGACGGTTTAGAGAGAAAGCGACCAATATCACAAAGACAGTTACTGTAGATGTTACCTGTTGCCCAAACTGTGGCAACGATACATTGAGCCGTATTCAGGAAAAAAGAACCCGAGTTATTGAGGATATCCCAGTGCCCGTGGCTGATGTGATCGAATACACACTATGCAGACGATATTGTTCATGTTGTAAGAAGCTTGTCGAGGAACCGATCACGACGGCATTGCCAAAGGCAAGGCTGGGGCTGAAGGTCATGCTTGTTGTGGTCTGGTTGAAAATTGGATTGAGATTGACTGAAGAGGCAATCCCACAAATTCTTGACGAGTTATGCGGGATTCGAATAAGTGAAGGAGAAGTATCCAATATCTGTTCAATGATCGCCAAAGAGTTTGGCGAGTATTATGCTCAATTAGAAGAGGAGATCCGGAGCGCACCTGTTCGGTATATCGATGAAACTTCATGGAGAGAAAACGGTAACAGACAATGGATGTGGGCCTTTGTCACGAAAGGAATGGCATTGTATCGGATCGCGAAAGGTAGAGGACATGAGGTGCCATGCGAGGTGCTTGGAGAACAGCCAAGTGGTGTTGATGTCCACGATAGATTTCGAGCATACGATGTGGTCGAGCGACTTACGGGAAACCGACCTCAACAACTCTGCTGGTTCCATATTCTCGGAGATTCAAAGGAGTTGGTTCAATTATGTGGTGAAGAGGGGAGGACAATCCATAAGGGTATGAAAGAACTTTTTGCCAGTGCAAGTGCATTCGACCACAAAGGGACAGATGAGGATGTCAAGCGTCTGATTGAACGCCTTCATACTGTATTGGGTCAGAATTTCACAAAGTTGAGATGTAAAAAGTTTGCACAATCAATCCTGAAGAGACCGGATCAGCTCTTTGTGTTTGTGACAAACCCAGATGTCGAAGGGACGAATAATCGTGCAGAGCGAGCCATCAGACCACATGTTGTCTACCGAAAAATATCAGGAGGGACACGATCACCGATAGGAACAAAGAGATACGAAGTATTGGCTTCAGTTATCCAAACATTCAAGTTAAAAGAGAAAAATTTTGTGAAAGCGGGATTAGAGATCATTCAAACTTCACATGGCTGACCACTTACTTCTTTTTCTCTTTCTTCTCCGGTTCAGCCTGTGTTTCTTTTACCTTCTTTCTGATGGAAACACAGTTAATGACCGGATCTCCGGTGATGATGTACCGGCGCATAATTGAGCCAAGCACTTCAACAATATCCCCCTTCCCAACATCTTCCTCAGGTGATGTAAACATCTTCACTGCCACTTCTCCGGTCCGATCAGCAATGACGAACTGTGGTCTGTTGAGGAACTTGAAGTGAACCTGTTCAATGAGCCCTTCATACCGAACGACCTTCCCAAGACTTCCATCGGTGATCTGGTTTGCCCGGATCGGTTTTGCCTCAGCCTCGTACATCGGCTTTAAACTCCTGTAATGGCTCTGGCTCATGTAGTTCATAGCCATTGGAATGGTGAGAATGAGTATCAGTGTCGGGATGCCCCAGAGGAGCATCCGATAGTCACCTGATGAAAAAAATGAGAAGAGGAAAATAGCGGTGAAGAAGATGAAGACACCCAGATGGATGATCGTCACTCTCACCGTTATATTTCCGATCTTCATGTGATAACACTACCAGTAACTTTACTTCAGTGCAGCAATCTCTTTGCGGAATGCTACCCAGTAGATGACACCAACAAAGAACAGACCGCCGATGATGTTGCCGATGGTAACCAGTATGACGTTGTTCGTCCACATGGTAACCCAGCTCAGGTTAGCGACATATGATGCATGTTCCGGACCGAGGAATCCGTTTACGAAGATACCTGCGGGAATGAAGTACATGTTCGCGATACTGTGTTCGAGTCCGCTGGAAACGAAAGCCATGATCGGGAACCAGATGCCGAAGAACTTGCCGATGAGGTCATCTGCACATATACCCAGCAGAACAGCCAGGTTTACGAGCCAGTTACAACCGATGGCCTTTAGTAAGAGAGACCACATGGCGGCTCCACCGACATAGGATACCTTACCTTTTGCAATTCCTAACGCCGTCATACCGAAGGCATTAACGGTGACTGCTCCTGCTGCATCCCAGCTTGAGAGAGGGCCATAGGCCATCAGGTATGCATAGACAATCGATCCGATAAAGTTACCAACATAGACCCAGACCCAGAGATTGAGGACCTGCATCCAGCTGATCTTATGGATAAAAGCAGCCATTGGGGCGAGCATTGCGTCGCCTGTAAACAGCTCAGCGCCTGTCAGGATTGTGATAATAAGTCCGACAGGGAAGACAGCACCACGAACGAGTGCTGCAAATCCGGGGCCAAGGAAATCTGCAACGCCTGTGCTACAGACTGTAGCAAGACCTGCTCCCATGGCGATATATGCCCCGGACATGAATCCACGCATGATCATGTTCCAGGCGGGCAGGCCTACCTTATACTTGCCTGCATCTCCCGCCTTTGCAACAATCTGCACTGGAGGATGGAATACCATATTTCTACACACCTCTTTTGAAATGTCCCACCTATCCCTCGAAATGAACTGATCATTTCGGAATAGGCATAGTTGATGATTTTAAGGTAAGATATTAAAACATTTCTAAATAGTTTCTGGTAGAGCATATTTTCAGAATAACAAAAAAACGGTTTTTTAGATACTTATAAATAGTCAATCCAGTTGCATTGAAAACCTTAACCATTTTGTTTATATTCAACTCAACTTATCTCCCTTTGTTTCGGATACATTCTTCATTTTTTCTGATTTTCTCTGGTTGCGCGCAGAATACCTCCCCTGCAGAGGACAGATTAACTACCTACGTGCCCAATGATTTTGTACGTGAGCTGCTGATGGTTCGAAAACAGATGATCCCCCCTTTCCTCTCGGAGATGATCAGATCATCGATCACCCTCTTTGATGAAGTTGAATTCACGGAGATCCCCTCACAGTGCAGTATCTGTTCCTCCTCTCTTCGAAGACACGATCTCAAAAAGAAACGGTTCGCAACCCTTTCTGTTGATGAGATTATAAGACCGGTATTCGTGAAGGTGGCACGGTACCGGTGCAGTGGTTGCGGGAAGCTCTGGTATGCAGATGAGCCATTCTATCCTGATACCCGCCACGGGGTTATACTGGTCGATCTCGCAACTTCGATCGCAAACAAACATCCATTCCACAGAACAGCACGCATTATGGAGGCGCTGGGAATCAGGATCGACCGGGGCACGGTCAGGAACTATGCGCCCCGTTTCTCCGTCCATTCGACTGATATGTACGGTATCCCGGTTCCTGATCGGATCATCTGGTTATCAGGGCTCATCGCAGAGGGGCGTGCCGTCAAAGGGGCAGAACTGCTCGCTGCCCTTCGCCTCCCACCCACAGACCGGGCACTTCCTCGTTCCCCGCCGCCTGAGAAAGAAGAGCGGGAAGAAGAATAAAAGGAAGAAGAACGGGTACCCGAAGAGAAATGAGAGTGCCGTGATCGCAACCGATCCGGCAAGGAGGAGGAGCGGGATCAGATACCGTTTCGTTCTGCCACCTCTCGTACTGCATATGCCGGAAGTGCGTCTGCAAAGTGCCCGAGCTCATCGAAGAGATCGACTCCTCCGAAGGTACTTTCGAGGAGACGAGATCCGATCCCGCCACAAAGGAGTGGCCGACTCCCGATCCTCTTCAACGACTTCTCGATAAGGCTCCGCTCAGCCTTCCAGAATGCTTCGGCAATTGCAACCGCTCCCGCCTCGCCGATCTCCTCCAGATCGGCGCAGACGGATCGTGCAAGCCGTGCAAGGCTCAGATCCCATGTCACCTCCTTTCCATCCGGTGTCGGAGTCGTATACTCTTCAGGAGTGATATTACCAAGGACAAGGTGTGCATCCCCGGCAGATGCAAAGTACTCGGTTGAAAGTGGCGTCTCTTCTCCATCAATAATCACAGAACGGAGGAGCGAGGCAACCGGTGTCCTGAGCATCCCGCAGTAGATGAGGTAGCCCTTTCTGAGACGGGAGAGATCTGTCTCTCCCAACAGTGCGTCAAAGGGAAAGAGCGGTATGATGTCGGTGGTGGTGCTCCCAAAGTCAACAAGCACCGATTCAGGATGCCGCTCCCTCAGGAGATCAGCAGATGCGAGCCAGTTTGCCGCTGCAAGTTCAGGCACCGGTCTGGTATGGAACCGCCCGTCTGTTCCATAGAACCTGGCTTTTGGAAGCACCTCGAGCACCGCGTTGACGATGAATGAAATCCCCTCAGCCTTTGAATAGAAACAGTCTGCAAGCTCCCCGCTCATCACAACAGCGGCTTCGTCGTCAAACTCCGAGAGGATCTCTGTGATCGGCGCCTCCTTCCAGAGCGGGCAGTACCGGATGATCACCTCGTCCCCATCGACGACCTTGGTATTTGCCCCTCCGATATCGATCCCAATCATTGCCTTATAATCCCACCATGTGTATCAAAATGCACTGTTCCATTCAGGTGAACCGGCTCTGGCTCAATCCCTTTGGATGCCTTGATCAGGAGGTCTGCTATCTCCTCTTCCATCACGCTTGCGATTCCAATCAGGCTTGTTGTGATCCGGGGGTTCACATCGATGACGGTGATCCGGTCTCCGACAATCATATCAATCCCGATGTACCCCTGGCAGCCGAGGATGGTGACAACCTTCCGTGCAATCTCCCTGATCTCATCTGCACGGGGATGATCCACCGGCGTCTCCCCGCCGAGGTAGATGATCTTCCCCTCATCCATCATAATCTTCTGCCGGTTGATAGCAAGAACAAACGGCGGTGCCCCGCTATAGAAACTGCATACATCACCGACGACGCGGGATCCGATCACTGAGACAGAGATCTGATCTCCTGTCAGGATCTCCTGGCCAAACTCGCCATCTCCCGGTTCTTCATCCCCGATCCGGGCATTGACCGAGCCCGATCCCCTGATCGGCTTGATCACCCGCATTCCGGCTGATACTTCCTGCGGTACATCTATGCCATGCTCAGCGAGAAGACGTGCGGTCAGCCGTTTGTTGGCGCAGACTGCTGCATTGGTACTGTCTGTTCCGACATTGTGGGTAATTCCTTCCATTCTGCTTGTGAAACCTGCGAGGAGGTGATCGGGTGCGATGACAAGCCCATATGCGCAATCGGGTGCAAGCCTTTCGATCTCTTCCCCAAAATCCCCTTCGCCGGGAGAAACTACCGTGTATCCGAGATCTTCAAAACTCTGCTTCAGGGTATTCAGCATCGCTTCGCCTTCAGGTGCGAGCCTGGGATCATGGTGCAGCGTATACTCTGCGAGGAGCACGTTCATACAGGGATTATTGATCTCATGCGAAGAAGAGGTTTGCCGATACAAGGGTATTTCTCTGCATGGCGACGACTCATAATCATGAAACCGACGGTCCTGCTGACAAACGATGATGGCGTTTCATCAGGTGGTATCTGGGCTGCATATACTGCCCTCTCTGAGATCGCCGATGTAACCGTCGTCGCCCCATCCACGCAGCAGAGCGCGGTGGGGAGATCGATCTCTATCTTTGAGCCGATCCGGGTGCATAAGCTGAATATCAATGGTTCTCCCGCTTATGCTGTCGATGGAAAACCGACTGATGCGGTGATCATCGGCCTCTATGCCCTCAAACTGAAGCCAGATCTGGTCGTTTCGGGGATCAATATCGGGGAGAACCTCAGTTTCGAGTCCATCATGACTTCCGGCACCGTTGGTGCTGCTCTTGAGGCTGCAAACCAGGGAACACCTGCTGTTGCCTTCTCCCTTCAGGTGAGTGATCAGGGGCGGAAATTCGATGATCCGCGATCAGCTCTTCTCGAAGATGAATCGATTGGGCATATCATAACGGATGTCTGTTCACGCATCTTCGAACAGGGATTCCCGGAACATTGCAATGTCCTGAATGTGAATATCCCATCCGAGATCCGGGGGGGGTACGAGGTGACCCGGCTTGCACCCAAGCTCTTCCATACGGGTGTTGAGGAGCGGTTCGATCCAAGAGGAAGACCATACTACTGGATAGACGGCCCCTTCGTTGAGGATGCCGAAGAGGGAACCGATGTTCATGCAGTACGGGCGGGAAGGATCTCGCTTACCCCCGTGACACTGGACTGCACTGCCCCTGCTGCATTTGATGATGTCAAAAGACAGTTCTCAGCATAGGATTCTGGTGCATACAAAGCTACATACCCATTTCAATCATACCAGATCATATGGATAGCGCCAAACAGGAGGCCGGATACAGGGCAGCAGAACGTGTCCGTGACGGTGATGTAATCGGGATCGGCACCGGCTCAACAGTGCTGTATGCAATGGAGCGGTTGCAGCAGAGGATGTATGAGGAGAAGCTGACAATTCTCGGGGTTCCAACCTCCTACCAGACAGCCTACAGGGCTGTTGAGATGGAGATTCCACTCACCACCCTTGATGCACACCCACGCCTCGATCTGGCAATCGATGGTGCGGATCAGGTCGATCCACAGCTGCGGATGATCAAAGGCCGTGGCGGTGCCCATCTCCGGGAGAAGTGCGTTGTGGATGCCGCGGAGACGTTTCTTGTCATTGTTGACGAGTCGAAGTGTGTTCCACACCTCAGCGGCAAAGTCCCGGTCGAGGTGCTCTCATTTGCATGTACGCCGGTACTCAGGAGGATCACTGATCTCGGGGGATCGGGGGAGATCAGATCAGGCTCGGGAAAGGATGGTCCCGTCATCTCAGATAATGGGAACCTGATCATCGACTGCACATTCACGGAGATCCCCTCGCCGGAGGATCTTGAGATGAAGCTTGCCGCTATCCCGGGAATTATCGAATCGGGGCTGTTCACTCGATATACGGATAAGACAGAGCTGATTGTTGGAAAAAAGTAATATCAGGATTCGATGCACTCACGCATCCGGTTGATCATTGATATCTGGCTCTCGGCTTCCTGGCGTTTCTTCTCTTCCAGGATATTGGTTATCTCAGCCAGTCCAAGGGCAATAGAGTAGATCTTAACCGGGCGCCCTTTATTTTCAGTCTTGCTCTCCCGGCAGGTGACCCATTCATGCTCTTTTAGGTCCCGCATAGCGATACTCACTTCAGGCTGACGGAGATCGGTGCCTCGTTCGATCTCACGGGAGCTGGCTTCGGGCAGCTCGGAGAGAAAGACAAGTACTTTTGCGACATTTCTCTTCATCCCGATCCCATTCAACAGACTGACGAGTTCTTCCTGTTTTGGTGTTAACGTTCCGAAGTTTCCGTTATCCATGTTATATGCTCCTCTCACTATTATTTATTATCTATAATATAAAAGGGCTTCCATTCAGATTACTGAATGTTCTCTGGTGAGGAGAAAAGAAAAGGTATCCGCTCTACTCAGAGCATCCCAAGATTCGAGAGGTCGGCAACGATCTTCTTCACTGCACCCCGTGCATCCTCAGGTACTTTTCCGCCGGTGATGATCAGTTTCCCCGATCCAAAGAGGAGGACAACGACCTTTGGCTCTTCAAGCCGGTAGACGAGGCCCGGAAACTGTTCAGGTTCATACTCTATACGGTCAAGATTGAAGCCGACTGCTATCTTGTTTAAGTTGATTGGTGTCCCGAGATCGGCGGAGGTGACAATATTCTGGATCTTGTAGGTCAGTTCGTCCGGGATATCGATCTTGAGATCCCGGAGAAGCCCCCCGAGGATCTCAAGGCCACGGTTTAAACTCTCGATACTTTTTGCACCCGTCAGCACGACTTTCCCTGATCCAAAGACCAGAGCGGCAATTTTCGGATCCTGCATCCTCAGAACAACACCGGGGAACCGTTTTTTGTTGTATTCGGCACCCTTTATTTCGGCAGCGAGTGAGGGGAGATCGAGTGATTCAGTAACCTTGGCTGATGCTACGATATTTTCAATCTTGAGCGAATCCTCGGGATTGAATGTCATGTTTATAACTATTACTATTCACTATATAAACTATTCTGAAAAAATAGAAGTGATCTTGTTACTCTTCGATGGTTGAGAGATCACCTGGATCTTCACCAAGTTCCTGTGCACGGAGGACCCGTCTCATGATCTTCCCGCTCCTTGTCTTTGGGAGCGAGTCGACAACCCTGATCTCGGAGGGGATTGCAATCGGGCCGAGGGTGATTCTCACGTGGTAGAGGAGATCCTGTTTCAGTTTCGGGGTCTCGATGAACCCTTCCCTCAGAAGAACAAACGCCAGTATCCGGTTGCCTTTCATCTCATCAGGTATCCCGACGACCGCCGCTTCTCCAACGGCCTTGTGTGCAACCAGCGCGCTCTCGACCTCCGCTGTTCCGATGTTATGGCCGGAGACGATGATCAGGTCGTCTGATCTGCCCAGGATCATAATATACCCCTCTTCATCCCGGACAGCAAGATCGCTTGCAGTGAAGGTATCCTCAGGTCCGCTCCAGTACATCCGGTACCGCTCTTCATTCTGGTGTACCATCCGCGCCATCGACGGCCAGGGTTCCTTGATGATCAGCTGCCCGGAGATACCCGGCGGAACCGGATTTCCTTCCTTGTCGACGATATCAACGAGAACACCGGGGATCGGCTTTCCTGCAAATCCGGGCTTCATCGGCTCTCCGATCATCGTGGTGATCATATGCATCCCGGTCTCGGTCTGCCACCAGGTATCGACAATCGGGAGTTTGCCCTTTCCGATTGTGTGGTAGAACCACTCGAATGCTTCGGGATTCAATGGCTCTCCGACTGACCCGAGGAGGCGGAGGCTGGAGAGGTCGTATCTGTTTGGATACTCCTCGCCAAACCGCATGAACATCCGGATTGCGGTCGGTGCGGTATACATGATAGAGATCCCGAACTTCTCGATATATTTCCACCAGATCCCGGCATCCGGGTAGTCGGGGGTGCCTTCGGTGATGAAGATGGTCGCACCAACAAGGAGGGGGCCATAGACGATATAGGAATGGCCGGTGATCCAGCCGGGGTCTGCAGTACACCAGTAAACATCGGAGTCCTTGATATCAAGGACGTACTTGCTTGTATAGTATGTCCCGACCATATACCCGCCGGTTGTATGCACGATACCTTTTGGCTGGCCGGTTGTTCCGGAGGTATAGAGGATGAAGAGGGGATCTTCTGCATCCATAGATTCGGGTGCGCAGTTCTTTTCGCTCTCCTCCATCAGCTCATAGAAATCTCTCTCAAAGTCTGACAGGAGGGTGATTTTGGGGCTCTGTGTCCTGAGCACAACAACATGGTCAACCGTTGTCGCATTGATCAGCGCCTCCTCAAGGATCGGCTTGAGGGGAATCGTCTTTCCGCGCCTGATGCTTGCATCGGCGGTGATCACGACCCTGGCACCGGCACCGGTGATACGTGCATGCAGGGCATCAGACCCAAATCCGGCAAAGACAACGGAATGGATTGCACCGATACGTGCACAGGCGAGCATGGCGATGATCTGCTCGGGGACATTCGGCATATAGATACAGACGGTATCCCCCTTCCCGACACCGAGGCTCTTTAAGCCGTTTGCAAACCGCTCAACCTCGCGGAGAAGCTGCCAGTATGTCAGGGTACGGGTCGATCCGTCGTCTCCCTGCCAGAAGACTGCGACCTTGTTCCTCCGGTGGCCGGCGATATGCCGGTCCAGACAGTTATAGCTTATATTGGTCTTTCCATTGATGAACCACCGGGCAAAGGGATGCTTCCATTCCTTCACCGTCTCCCAGGGCTGGAACCATTCAAGCTCATGGCTTATTCTTGCCCAGAATCCATCCGGATCAGTTATATATCCCTGGTAGGCGTGCTCGGCATCCTTGCACCATGCCTCTTTCCTGTATTTAGGATCAGGCATGTACTTCTTTGTGCTCAATGTCACCTGCTTCTCGGACATGGTTCCTCCAAATTGACATGATTAATTGTGTAGAATTATAGATCCGGTTCTCCGGCATCATATAAAAACATGGTATTTTGGGATTTTGTCCCGGGAATCCCGGGGAGGGTTTTTATTTATCTCCCCGATTGTGCTGAAGTAATGGAATTCCGCTCTATTCTAATCGTATTGTCTCCAGGTATGGGAACAGGAGACACACCGGAAGAACCGGACCTCACTTTCATCCGCGGACCGGAGCTGCCTGAGCCACCAGTACGCGACGTTATGGTCACACTGCGGGCACCGTATAGCACAGGTTGGGAGTGTTGGGATGGCATCATCTTCGTCAACGATCACGATCTCTTTCTCCACTCTGGTTTTTGTCATCCTGAGAGATTCGGAATCGGTGATCTCTTCAGAATAGTCACATCTCCGGCAATGCATCTTTCCGGATCTGGCGATCATCAGGCTCTTACATTCTGGGCAGAAACGCATGACTATAGTATATGTTCTGGATCTTTAAAGACTCCGCCATCCGGGACCCGTGAATGGCTTCTTCCTCATCCTTTTTCTGATCAACTGACAAATACAATATAATGAATGAATACCTGGTTCTTCTCTCCTGTATTGGCTTTTTCATTTTTCTCCTGCCACACAGGTATAACTGGTATGCAGGGATAGTCGGTTGGGCATCAATATCCCTTCTCCTCCTTCTTGAATTGCCGGGTTTTCTTCAGATCAATAATTTCCTCTATCCGATCCTTGGAATCCTCTCGGTACCGTTTGTATATCTCACGGCCCGGCGGCTTCTGATGAAGGATCCAGTTGTAGGAAGCCTGACGAGGGCGGCTGCCTTTTCCTTTTTGATCTATGCGCCATTTGGATTTTATGAGCCATTGAAGAACTGGCTGATCGCAGTCGTCGTCCACCAGACGGTCTGGGTACTGGATCTTCTCAGGTATCCGGTGACCCTCTATGAATGGAACACGATCATGGCAGGATCGATACCTGGTTTTGATATCGGGTTCCGTGTCGAGATCATCCTCGGATGCACCGGACTCACCAGCATTGCGATCATGCTCGCGGTTGCAAATATGGTGCCGACGACAACCCGCCAGAAGATCCTCTCATTCCTCCTGATTGCACCGACAATTTACCTGTTGAATCTCTTCAGGAATGCCTATGTGATCATGGCATATACCGGCCAGTGGTACCCCTGGCTGCCTGATCTTGTTGGAAATGGAAATTACGGGTATGAAAGCTTCTTCTGGGCACACAATGTCTTCTGCGAGCTTCTTGCACTTGTCGTCCTGATAGCAATCGCCTATGGCCTCTTCCGTTTAATCCCCGATCTTGGGGTATTGGCAGAGAAGCTGGTCTCCCAGTATATCCGGGATATCAGGCAAGTCTTCCTGAAAGATAGATGATCCGCTGGATTGCCGAGAGATTTGTGCAGATCGCGATGATGATCACCGAGACCCAGATGAATCCGGTGAAGCCGCCGAGGATCAGCACAAGCAGGGTCTCGGGCCTTCCAAAGAACCCGACCCCTTCAAGCGGATCATCAATTTTGCCGCAGACACGGTCTGAATAGCCGACCTCCGCATAGACGACCGGCTTGATGAAGGTGTTCATCATGGAGCCGATGATGGCGAGTGCAACAACCCCGAAATCCGCTATCGGGGGGAGCGTGGTGAACCCTGATATAATGGCAATTCCCGAGAGTCCGACACCAAGGAGTGCTAGCACATCGATATATTTGTCGACAATCCAGTCGAGAACCGCGCCGAAATTGCTGTCATGGTTGGTTTTACGCGCGACACTCCCGTCAACGAGATCGAGGATTGCGGAGATGAAGAGGAGGAGGGATCCCAGGATGAACTGCTGATTAACAAAGGAGACAGCACACCCAATACCGAAAATAAGCGAAAGTACGGTGATCTGGTTTGGAGAGAGACCCAGACGTACACAGAGGTTTGCGATCGGTTCAAGATACCGGATGCAGTGTGGACGTAATGTGGTTATGTTCATTCTTCACCAAACCCGCTTGTGATTAACCCTATATTCTTAAGGTATTCAAAGAGATATATCAATCGAGAGGATCAGTATGAGAGCGCATCCAAAAAAACCACAGGTCCTGATGATGTCCGAGATCACCGCAGATGGTAAGCTGACATTAAAAAAGGATGCATCGAGCAAGATCCTGATGAAATATATGGCAGAAGAGACAGAGACCCTTCTCCATACGACACGGGCAGAATGCGACGCGATTATGGTCGGGTCCCGCACGATCCGGATCGACAATTCTTTTCTGACGGTCCGGAAAGTTCCCGGCAAGAGCCCGATTCGCGTCATCCCAAACAGCAGGGGTGATCTGCCGCTCACTGCCAATATCTTCAAGCCGGATGCACAGACGGTGATTGCTGTCTCGGAGATTGCATCCAGCGAACGGATAGATGCGATCAGGGCAACAGGTGCCAAGGTTGTTGTCTGCGGAGAGACCGAAGTGGATCTCCCCCTTCTCCTCGAGATACTCTATGAGCAGTATGGTGTCCGGAAGATGATGGTTGAGGGTGGACCAACCCTGAACTACCATATGCTGCACAATTGCCTTGTCGATGAGATACGGCTCATCCACCTGCCCTTCATTGTCGGCGGCGATGATACGCCTTCACTTGTCGGTGGCATGCATATCGAGACCGAAGATGAGATGATCCGGCTTGAACTCCGCACCCATTATCTCTGCGGCACCAACCTCGTCACCGAATATGATGTACTCTATCCCGCTAAATCATGAATTACATTGAACGTCAGATAAAAAAGCAACAGAGGATCAGGCAGCTCAAAAAAGGAGGCCTTATTCTTCTCTTTCTTGTACTTGGCATCTTTGCCATTGTCGGTATCTTCAGCCTCATCGATCCCATTGGCGGGACCGATGTCTCGGTGGTCAGAATTGAAGGGACGATGATCACCGGAGAAGCACGAGCCGGCGGCTACACCGGGAGTGAATATGTCGGCAGCCAGATTCGAAAGGCAGCTGACGATCCCCTGATACGGGCGATCGTGCTCAGGATCGATTCGGGTGGCGGCACCCCGGCAGCAGCCCAGGAGATCATCCGGGATATCATCTATGCAAAGGAGCGGAAGCCGGTTGTCGTCTCGATGGGCGATATTGCAACCTCTGGTGCATATTATGTTGCCTCGTATGCTGACCGGATCTATTCAAGCCATGATACCATGACCGGCGGTATCGGGGTGATGTGGATCTTCTATGATACAAGCGATCAGCTCAGGAAAGAAGGGCTTGAGATCGACGTCGTAAAATCAGGTGAGATGAAGGATATGACCCATTCGTATCGCGGGCTGACAACTGAAGAGGAAGATGTCGCCCAGAGTCTCGTTGATGCGAGTTTCAACCGGCTTTTTGCGGATATCAGCAGCCAGCGGAATATCACCCGTGAATCTATCGAAGATGCACGTATGATCCGTGGCGAACAGGCCCTTGAGATCGGGCTCGTTGATGAGATCGGTAATCTCCAGGATGCGATCGCCGGGGCCCGGGAGATCGCCCGTTCCCGCTGAATTTTCTGTGAATTACCCGGGCACCGGGGTTCAGACGAGTGATATTGGATCGCTCTTCATGAACTCCCGGCAGACTGACGTTGCATAGTGGCCGGGGGGGAGTGTGAAGGTGAGCCGGGCAGTGTCACTTTCAGTTTCTGCGTGTATCTCTGTTCTGAGCACGATTGGCCTGATCGATCCCTCAAATGCGCATTCCAGGTAACCTGCCGCTTCCCTGAATGCACCTGATCCGATCACCGCCTCTTCTGAGAGCCTGAGCATATACTCCTCCATCGGGCCGGGGTTTGAAATTGATGTTCCGCCCGGCATGAATGCCGCAATCATCGCCCTACCCCGTTTGATATGCTGCCGCGCAGTCGGGAGGTTCTTCTCTGTTACACGGTCGGATCTCCCGTTTAAGTAGACAAGGGTGTCTCCCGCTTCGGGCTCATGCAGGGGGAGGCTGCGGTCGAAGCGGTCCGAGATGGCGGCATTGAAGAGGTAGGACTGCCATGCAGAGACGAACATGGTGAGCAGTTTCGGGGGGAGGGCTTTGAGTGCTCCCCTGTGATCGCCTTCATGTTTTGAGAGATGATCAAGCATCGCCCGTTCGAACCCAAGCCTGACCGGGAGCGCATGTAATGCCTCCCTTGCATCACCTGTTTCCCTGAATGCCGCCCGTGCCGCTTTTACCTCCTCGTCTTCATTTGGGAAGGGATCGCCGATGTAGATATCGACCGCCTCCCGGTACTCGCCGCGAAGGATCGCCGATCCGACCCGGTGGGTGACAGGTTTCCGGGCCCCGAACCGCTGGAGCCCGAAGTAGTTTGGGATCCCAGCTTGTACGGTCTCTGTTATTCCGGGAAGATTGGCAAGGTTCTCCCTCTCACAGCCGCGAATGCTGATGATAAACCGGTTCCCTTCAAGATCCCCAAGCGAGAGGCCGAACTGGTGCTGGCCGACCGGCTCGACTTCCATATCCTTGAAAGAGAGTCCCCTGACCTGTTCTTCTTCGACCTTGTAGAGTGATATATAGTGGGTGGCAACGGCGTTTCTGTCCTTTGTGCCGGCCCAGCCGATACGTTTCCTGCTGATCCCAAGCCGCTTTGCGATCTCCTGGATCGCATGCTGGTGTTCCCATGAACGGCGGGTGACGGTGCAGATCAGGTACGGCCCGCTCCCGGTGAATGGTTTTGGGATCTCCTCGACAACAAAGTCTTCAGGTGAGGATCTCAACTTCCCCCCGATACCAGGATGGTCGTCTCCATAGTACCTCATCTGAAGCTCATGTTCCAGGGGATAGGGACTCTTCATCATAGCAGTTTCAGATCTGAGGTGACCCGGTCGAGGAGTTCGGATTTTGCAGGTCCAAGGCCAAGGGCGGTGACGGTTCCCGGCGAAATCTCGGTCAGACCTGCATCCTGGATGATGCATGCGGGGATGCCGTTTGCCTCTGCGACCACCTTCAGTTCATAGAGCGCCCGCTCCCCGCTCACCTTCAGGGCGACCTTCTTCTGCCCCTCATCCATCCAGGCACGTTTCGAGGCGGCAGTGGCCTTTTCATAGGCGCCGACGGCGGCATGGGCAAGCTGTGCGCATTTCTTCCCGCAGCTCATCTTCACGTCGTCCCTGACGATCAGGCATTGTTTCCATGCAAATTCGGGGCTCTCTCTCATCGTGGGTATACATTGGGCTGGATGGGAGAAATATATGCTCCCGGTTACGATCCGGCGATATGCTTATCCTCTGATCGATGCCAGAGTCTCACATGTCTGAACTTACGGTTGGAATGAAGGCTCCGGATTTCTGCCTCCCTGATATCGATGAGCATATGGTATGCCTTGCAGAGGAGCGGGGTGTCTTTGTGGTCATCTACTTCTATCCAAAAGATAACTCATCAGGCTGCACCCTTGAAGCACGTTCCTTCTCGGATGCGATGGAGGAGTTTGCCCGTGATAATACGCCGGTATTTGGGATCAGCCCGGATTCGATCGAAAGCCACCGTCGTTTCGCGGAGAAACAGAAGCTTACCGTCTCCCTCCTCTCAGATCCAGAGCACCTGGTGATCGAGGCCTATGGCGCCTGGAAGCAGAAGAAGATGTACGGCAGGGAGTATATGGGGGTTGAACGGAGCACCTTCATCATCGATCCCGATGGGAAGATTGCCCATATCTGGCGGAAGGTGAGGGTGAAGGGGCATGTTGAAGAGGTGCTCGCGAAGCTTGAGGAGCTGAGAGCAGCGGGGCGTTAGGGGCAGGCGAGCTCGCATGCCCGGCAGTGGTCTATTCTCCCGCTGTCTCTGCTTTTATCTGCATCCATCCGCTGCATGCACCGCTCCCGGCTGTATGTTCCGGTCTCAAACGCCCCCATCGGGCAGGTGCTGATGCAATACCCGGGGCATTCAGGGCAGGGGTTTGTGAGATCGACTGGTCCTGGTGGATCGGATTCGATATCCGCCCAGACTGCCCGGAACCTGATACGCCCCCCAAATCCCGGCACCAGCACGAGGTTGTTTCTCCCCATGATGCCGATTCCTGCGAGTACTGCGGCATCCTTGAGATAGATCCCGCCGTCATAGAGCTGGTAGGGGATCAATTCCGCAGTGATCCCGTGTGTTTCATTCAGCCACCCGGCAATCGATCTCCCGATCGTTCCAAGCTGCCGATCCCCCGGTGTACCACGCCCCTCTTCCCAGTAATCCATCTCCGGCGTGGCGGGATCATGGAAGAGCCCGAGGATGATGTAGGTTCCCTGATCTCTCACTGATCCCTGGTTGCCGTCTGCCTCGGCTGATGGACAGTTTTTGAGCATGGCTGCCGGGATTGTGCCTGCCACGTCCGCCCCGAGCCTGAGGGCATGCCGGACAGTTTTCCGGAGAATCTCCTCGTCATCGTTCATCAGCAAATGATGGAACCGGTGAGTGAAAAAAGATCCGGTCTCTCATCCCCTCCTTCTCTCTGGTTGCATATCTTCTCCTACCCTCCCTTGAAAAGAACCATAACATCATGGGGAGAAGTATTCAGGTGATGACTCCTCCTCCCCCCCACCACCCCGCACCTGTATTTGATCTCTTCAATGTCCTCTTCGAACAGATTTATGACCCGGCGATGACCGTCGTCCTCAGCTTTGACGCACAAGTCGATGAAGATATACTGAAGACTGCGACAATGAGGCTGATCGGATCAAATCCCTATATCAGATCGAGATTTGCGGTTGTTGATGGGCAACCGGTCTGGGAGGAGATCGGGGAAGAGGAGTGGGGAGGAGCGTTTGTTCTTCATTCCGGCGGGTCCAACGCCCCTCCGCCTGCCGTTCTCCCCCAGCCTCCTGACGTCCGGGCAGGCCCGCAGATCCGGGTGACGGTGTACCGGGGAACTGGTGGCGATACCATCTGTGTTACCTGCCACCATGGGTTCTGCGATGCAAAGGGTGTCCTCACGATGGCTGAGGATCTCTGTTCGGTATACCGGAGGGTGATGCAGGATCCCGGATTTTGTCCCCCCTCCACCGGCTGCTATGACCGGACCACAGATCGCGTCCTCTCCCTCTTTACCAAAGAGGAGTGTAGGCTGGCGATTGCAGAAGAAGAGCCCTTCATTGACCGCTGGCATTTCCCGGCCGAATGGGTCGGACGGGGTACGCAGCGAGCTGCATACCGGACACTTCCGGCGGATCGCCTTGTCCGGATCAGGGCGATTGCAAAGGAGTATGGAGCCACCGTCAATGATGTCCTGATTGCTGGTTTCTTTCTGGCGTTTTTAGCGATCAGGGATGATCCAGCAGATCGCGGCGCTCCCCGTGGCATCCTGACATCAGCAGACATGCGCCGCCTCCTGCCGGGGAAGGAACGCCTCCCGCCGATGAACCTCTCGGTTGCCTTTGAGGTGACACTTGAGGTTGAAGCCGGGGCAGGGCTTCTGGATATTCTCCCCGAAGTGACAGCCCTCATGAAGAACCGGAAGGACGGCAGGATCGGGCCGGGCTGCATTTATTTCTATGACAAGATCTATGCCGGTGGGATGGATTCGGTGGAGGCGTTCTTTGACGGGATGATCGATCGATATAGAACAGATGGCGAGAAGAACCCGGTCTTTGCAAACCTGGGAATCATCAGCCCGGAGGACTATCTTCCCATGCCCGGAAAAGACGGTACTGCCCTCTCCCTTGAACGGTTCCATTTCATCCCCTGCATCTGCTGGCCCTATGGGTTCCTAGTTGTGGCCTATACCTTCAGGGGGGAGCTTACCCTGATGACGGCATATGAGGAGGGACCGTACTCAACGAAGACGGTTGAGCGGTTTCTGGAGTATATGGATGGGTATCTGGCATGAGATCCGATATGGATCAATGGAGTATGATCTGATATGATGATGCAGACAAAAAGAATCTTCTGGTTAACACTCTTTGTTTGGCTTATTGCCTGTTGTGTGGGTGCCGGCGCCTCGCAGAGTGCCAGTGAAGCAATGGAATTCGAAACCGATGGATTTGAGGGGGGAGAGGGTGTGGTGAATGAAGGTTGGGGCATCCTCGAAAAACCAGAGACCGGAGACAGTGTGGTGTATATTGGTCCTGGAGCAGGCTCCACCTTTTCAGTTGCGTATCACCCGTCTCTTCTGTATCTTATTATAGGAATTTTGTTGCTTCTTGCTGCCGGAACTCTTCTCTGGGTATTCAGGCGGAGGTGCCGGAATGGAGATGGAGAGTAGCCCGGGGAGACTCAGGTAATTACAATGGTTCAGGGCCACCATATTGCCCTTTTTGGATAGCTCCGATCATGAAATCCAGAAAATGCTCAGCCTGCTCTGGATTCTCTGCGCAATTTGGAATTGTCGCAGCATAGACGATCGGCTCCCCAACCCGGATATTTCCAATCGATTCAAAACGTTGATATCCGAGATTCACCCGGACTTTTTTATAATTATCCTGAAAGTGTGGATCCGAGAGATCGATTTCCGGAGGCAGATCTATCCAGTGAAGGCCGTGATCGCGTGCCACACTCTTGTATTCAAATGCATAATCAATACCCCCGGCATCAAGGAGTGCTAAGAGGTAGATGCTCCCTGATCGTATGCTCACTTTGTCACCTTCCGGGAGCAGGAGTTCCGGAAGTATTATGGAGATACTATCCCCGGATCTCTCTACAGTTGCCCTCGGTTTAATATGATCTCCGATCATCCTGTCAAAGAGTCCATCATCGCCATAATACTCCCCGGCAAGCGCTGTCACCATCAGCGCCCGGTATCCACACGCATCAAGCACGGGATTTGAAAAACCGATGTGAACTTCCGGTCTTGCTAGGATCTGATACCAGTTATCCGGGGTGATCTCATCAGCATACCTGCTCTTGTCCGTATAGGCGATCACGATCTGATTGGTCGCAAAAGGAACAAATGAATCTGTATAGTTACCGTTTCCCCCATCCATCGCCCGGTACATCATATCCGGAATGAGGGCCTGGTCAGCTACCAACACCAGATCAAAGCTGCGGTTCAGATCAGTGACCTGCCTGACTGCCTGGATGCTCCCATGACCTTCAACCTGAATGTCAACTTCAGGATGAAGGGTCTCGTATGCCTCTTCAATTGCCTCAAGAGGAACAAGCATACTGCCTGCTGAGACGACCCGGACTGTCACTTCCTCGTCTGATTGATCCATACATCCGGCACAAAGCAGGAGGAAAACAGTACAAAGCAGCAGGAGCCGCATTATTCACCGCCGCTTAACCTCAATGGTATCAACCCATTTTACCCACGAACTTGCTTCGACGATGGTATTCTCCTGATTCGAGATGATGATCACCCTGAGAGGCCCTCCCCATTCTTCATCAATTATGTCGCCATCCCGCTCATATGCACATATCACTGAAAGACCGGGAGACGGGATCTCTCTGAGATCTTCATTCAGTGTCATGAAACCATCTCCCTTGATCTGGTCCGCACCAAACACCCAGAGGTAGCCATCATCTGCAGAAATATAGACGAGATCTTCCGGCCCCATACCTCCGACCCTCTCGATAAGATCGCTGATCAGAACTCCACGATAAGTATTTGGACCCACTTTGATCCCAACGGTGGAGATGCCATATCCATATCCTTCGACAGAGGGAAGCGATCTGAGCTCCTGGAGAGTGAGCACCTCTTCAGTATCACCAATGAGGGTCAGATTCCAGATCCGATCATCGGTCGGTTCAACGGGAGCGTTCATACAACCACATATGGAGAGTGCTGCGATCAGTACGGTACAAATTAATAAAGTGCTATTTTGCATTGGCTCACGTCCTGCGCAATGCAATGCAGAGTCCGATACAGACTCCTCCAAAGACCACGATCATTGAGATTGGAGTCTCTGTCGGGGCGGGAGTTGCCGCTTTGGGCACCGGCTTCTCTATCAGCGATGATGCCAGGCTCCCGCGATCACCGGTGAAACCTCCCTGGTAAATCCGGATCTCATCGACCCATTTGATAGAAAGCCCACTGGTTGATGGTAGGAGATCATAGAAATGCTGTGCTGAATCAGGGAGAGTCTCATGCATATCATAATTTCCATACACATGCAGCCCATCGGCATTTGTTGAGTTATCGGCAAAGAAGACAACCCGCATACCCATATAGTAGTCAGGAACATATCCTGTCCCCTGCCTCTCACCAGCTCCGGAATCAGCTCCATTATACCAGCAGATACCAATTGGCCCCTGACGAGGATTGGGTGTATAGACGTTGACATATGGATAAACCACATGGTAACCATCAGTTGCCCGGATCATAATGTCGTCCCCGGGTTCTGCACCTCCGACAAGGTCACAGAGATCCTTGACATCGGTTCCTTTCACAGCTCCACGATCCTTGAAGTTTGTCGTCTCTTCCGGGTCCCATTTATCTCCGTCAAAGACAGGACCCTGGTGATAGTATCGTGTCTTTCCATCTCCAAGTACAGGGAGATGTGCCTCCATCCATTGGTAATCAACTGTGATGTCATCCAGTATCGTTGTCTGATCCGGTGCAATCTTTGCCACATACACGCTTGTTGTGGGTGCTGCATGAACCACTCCCGTGGTTATCAGCAGGAGCAGTATGAGCAGAGTTGCTTTGTTTAGGTGTTGAATCATAAGAATCACTCAAATTGGTTTTATACTATACATTCTGTCAATCCGTTTGGAATCACAGTCATCATTCGTGAGATTGTTTCATCAGGACCCTGAATCTTTACTTCATA
This sequence comes from Methanocalculus pumilus, assembly GCF_055382585.1. NCBI lineage: Archaea > Methanobacteriati > Methanobacteriota > Methanomicrobia > Methanomicrobiales > Methanocalculaceae > Methanocalculus > Methanocalculus pumilus. The sequence goes on from NZ_AP042393.1 coordinate 799,998, forward strand.
GGTTCCAATCCGCATATGTTCAAAGATATGCGGGGTCGTCTCTCCGGTATATCTCTCGTAAAGATAGATTCTCTGTCCTGTTGGTGTGCTATTTATTGAGAGTGAACCGCTCTCATATGGAGTCAGGCTTGTTCTGATGGTGCCAGCAGATCCAGTTGTTTTTGGCCGAATGGTAATTTCATCGCTTGCCGGAAGATATCCTGGCTTTGAAACCACAATACGATGTTTCCCAGGGCTGAGATTTTCTATAACTGCAGGAGTTTTCTCCTCAAGAGGGAAGCCATTGATGAAGACAGAAGCCCCAGGGGGATCTGATTCAATCAGCAGATATGCCTCTGCACTCTCATCCATCTGAATTGTAAATGTCTCACTGTCCCTTATTCGATCAGGTATGGAAATGGAATAGTACGCATTATCACAATGAATGGTAATCCATCCCCCATCTCCTTCCAGCTCAATAGTTTCGGGCAGAGTATGTAAAGGATATATGCCGTTTACCGTGAATTGTTCTCCGTCTAAATCATTGGATTCTATCGTAATGCTCCTCAGATGCCTGTGTCCAATCGTATCGATCCTGACAGGCATTATGGCATCAGCGTGAACCCATACTCTCTGGTTTGGAGTGGCATCGTACTTGCTGTTTGATTCAAACCTGATGTTGTGCAATCCTTCACGGATACCATAAAGGACAATGGGCGTGTGGTATACCGTTTTCCTGTTGTCAAGTACAATCTCCCTTCCCTGAGGATACGATTCTATATAGAGACCTCCTGAACGGTTTCGATTGACTTTTTCTATGTGTTCAGATTCTGTCTCATTTTCAGTTTCGATTGTGACCTCCTCAACTTCTATCTGGGGGTTTGTAACGGTCTTTTCTTCAGTCCCTGTTTCAAAACCAATAATGGAGAGTAAGCCGCTCCATAAAGTACCAAAGAATGAGATGATCGAGCCGAAAAAACCCTGATCTTCGATCTGCTCTTCGATTATGCTATCTTCAGTCTCCTGACTGCCATCTTCCTGACTGGTAATATCAGGTTCATCGCCGGAAAGACCCGTTATAGTGGGTTTTTGGATCGCGGTTTCATTTGACGAGATGGCAGTTGCATTTTTTGTCCTTTCGGATCGCGGGATGAAGATAGCATCGATGAAAATCGTTTCATCCTCAATTACATCGATGGTGAAGGTTTCGTTTTCGTACCCCTCCTTGACAAGGGTGATGGTTCGTTCGCCAGGATCAACCAATTCCAACACAACATCTGTCAGGAGATCTGTATTTTCATCATCAAGAAAGATCTGTGCACCGGTTGGGATCGAAGATATTTCAACAGTACCGCCAATCTTTGTCAGGTTGAAAATCACCATTTCCACTTCGTTATGTTTGATCGTTATCCATTTCTCATCCGGGATCTCATATCCCTCAAGACGAACAGAGACGGTATACATTCCTGTCTCAATATCTGTCAGTGTACAGGGTGTGTATCGGCCAGTATCCTGATCATCAAGATAGACTGATGCTCCAATTGGATCACTATCAATCTGAATGGATCCGGTTGGCTCGGCTTCGCTGTTGATAATTATCTCACTGACGAACTGAACCGAAAGTCCGGTTGTTGTTGGGTACTGTCCATTATAAAAATACCAGTACTCCTGGGGAAACGTCTCTCTTTTATCAGCGACACCAAAAACATTTTTTCCTTCCGGGTTGGTTGAGGTGTCTGCAAAAAAGATGAGACGCATACCCGTCTGATAATCCGGCACATATCCATCTTCGTGGTGATACCATGTGATTCCCATCGGTCCCTGGCGGGATTCTGGATTATAGACATTTGCATAGGGAAATGTCCGTCTCATACCATCAGACGCACGTAGTGTAACCGTCTCTCCTTCAGACATCCCTCCAACGAGTTCACAGAGATCCCGGAGATCTGTTCCTTTCACGGCACCCATATCTTTCAGATTTTCGTCTTCAGCAGGATTCCAGATATCTCCTTCAAATATTGGCCCCTGATGGAAGTAGTGTGTAGATCCGTCCCCGAGAACCGGGAGATTGGATTCCATCCATTTGTAATCCACCACTCTTTCATTAAGAATTGTCATTCCATCTGCTGCATATCTGACAAGGCGAACCTCGGTTGTTGAGGCAGAACAAACCGAAATACAAAGCCCGGCTATAATAATAAGGCAAAAAAATAGTGTTTTAATGGTTTTTGTCATGAAAACACCTGTTACTTATACCAGGTATCTGGCAATGCAAAAAAAGGATGAATGAATCCCTACCTCCTCCTCACAAGAAAGAGTAATCCCAGTGCCATTATCGGGATAAGGGGAGATAGTGGCAGGTTGTTTGTGGGGGTTGGTTCAGGTGGCTGTGTCGGAGCTGCTGTTTGCTCAGGTAGTCCCGGGCTTACTTCCTCTGAGGTTTGCTCAGCCTCAGGTGTCTGGGTGCTCACCGGTTCCGTTGGTATTGGTGTGACAGGTTGTGTTTCATATACAAACCCGGATGATGGCGTTGATGAGGATCCGCCGCCACCTGGACTCCCTCCCCCTCCGGGAACGGAAAGCCCCATAAGAGCAAATGAGGAGAGACCAACCGGAGAGTTGGCTTCAAAAATGAAATCCCCGGCATTATTGGTGCCGATCATGGTGGTTGCGAGTGATGAGGTGCTTCCATCATCTGCCCGGCGCATGATAACGACACGTTCAACCCCCCCCATTGCAGTAACCCAGGCAGGACTCACCGCCATTCGTATCTTTGCGGATTGGATAAGCCCACCATCTCCGGCATTTGCTACATTGGTCTTCTGAATGTTCAGGACATATGCAACATCAAGGATTCCATGTCCTGATTGCTGGGCTGTCAGGAGAAAGCCACTTCGTGCATTTGAATCAGGCTCTTTTGTGATGGTGGATGAAATTTTTGCATCGGAAGGTGGCATTCTGCTGAGATCCATCTCGATCTCAGCTGCTCCTGTTCCGACAGTAGTATCAATCGATGCGGTGAGGGGAGTTGTTGTTGCAGTTATTCCTGCAACAAGCCCGGTGATTGATTGAGATCCGTCTGTTGGAGTGCCGTTTGTCTGGATTGTTATCTGCTCCCAGCCATTACCAACATTCTGCATTAGGATACTGTTGCCTTCTGTTGTTACAATTGCATTTGTCTGCTGCAGGTTGATGGTTACCTGCTGTGCATCCCCAATATCCTGTATCTGGATCCCTCCTGCATCAAAGGATGATTCACCTGATGCAACCGGAGTTTGATCATCCGGCTCTCCCGAACCGGAGAATGTAAGATCAAGCTCTTTTGTCGTCCCGCTCTCAAATGGTATTTCCTGTTCGGCTTTGAGGTTGCCGATCCAGAAGGTCACTATGGGATTTCCTGATGCGATATCATCTTCTGTTGCCTGAACGATAAGCCTCGAACCGGCTATCCCGGTTTCTCCATAGGCTCCATATTCTGTGAGGGTAAATGAACCGCGTTCATTGAAATTGATCTTGGCCGTGATGACAGTTCCCGGTGGTGCACCAATTCCATCGATTGTAACGCTTCCGTAAAATTCAGCTGGAAGAGGAGGAATTGCTGATGCTGCTCCGATGATGATACTGAAGAGAAGTAAAAAAATGAGTTTTCTGGATTTCATACTACACCTTAAACATTCAGAGGCTTGCAAGCTCTCCATTCCCGGTCAGGTAGACCCAGTATCCATGTGTGGGATACATCTCCTGTGTGTCACTGTAACTTCCGGATCCGCCCCGGATGATAGCAGTCTCGTACTTCTGGTTCACCGGATCATAGCCGATCGCCTGCGTCCACCCATCTCCAAGTGAAAGGAGTGTGTCCCGTGCTGATGCTGGTTCCAGACCTGAGAAGCCGATAGCATTCCATCCTTTGTAGAGCTCCCTTGTTGGGGGGGTCTGGACGGGGTTATCATCATAGAGAAGAGCGATCTCCGATTCATCAGCCGAGTAGATCCAGTATCCATTCAGTGGCGTGATCTGATCAGTAAGTTTGACTGCTTTCCAGAGCTTCAGTGCGGAATTGTATTCCCAGATACTTCTGTCCATTGTATCTACAGAAGCAAAGATCTGAGCGGTGTTGTTTCCACTCGATAGTCTCTTTGGTACTGAGATGAAGTTCCAGCCTTCTCTGAGCTGAATGAGATCATCTGCCTCAATCTGCGAAGGAAGGTCGGTCAACTCAATCTCATCGATACTGCCGACACGCTGTTTACCTGAGGTGAGTGCAGATCCAACAAGCCTGAGGGGCCACGTTGGTTTCTCTCCATCTGCCGGGAGTGGCTGGCCGTTTACTTCATCGGCGACGATGATATTGTTATTTCTTTTCACAAAGGTGCTGTGGAATGTTGCGGAGAAGTCATCTTCGGTTCCTTTGATTCCATCCGGACCATAATCGATGACGGTTACATTGTATCCTTCATCTGCAAGATCATCACGGTAAGGATCAGATCCAAAATCATGCTTGTTCTCATCATCGACCCAGCCGACCAATGTCCAGAGAGGCATTCCTGACCAGACATTCTCATCATCATCGGTGTAGATGCCGTAATGGCTGTCTCCTGCCAAGGCACATGCCTTTCCTGATTCAAAGTAGGATCGTGATATTTCGTCTGAAATCGCGCCGTTCAGGATAAGTGTCCAGTCTTCACGTGCTCCGGTATGGATCTCGATGGTTGAGATGTGTTTGTTTGAGCAACCTGCGGCTGATGGGTACTGGATGCCGTCGGACCAGTAGTAATGCCAGTACTCTTCTTTCAGCGTTGTGCGCATATCGTCTGCTCCGAAGATGCCATCAGGTGTGTTAAAGAAGAGGCGGTATCCATCTGTGTAATCAGGGACATATCCCTGGCGTTCTGTCCACCATGCGATGATGGCCTCACCCTGGCGTTCAAGTGGCGAGTTCACGTTCGTGTCATTAAGCTTCATGATATAGCCATCAGAGGCTCTTAAGATGATTTCACTGCCTTCGGGGGCTCCGCCAACCAGATCACAGAGATCTTTGATGGCTGTTCCCCGTACTACCTCATCGACTTTACCTGGGTTTTTGTCTTCGGCAGGATTCCAGAGATCATCCGGATCAAAGGTCGGACCCTGGAAACGGAGTCTTACGCCATCGTCTCCACCAATTACGGGGAGATTCTCCTTCATCCAGAGGTAATCCTTTTCCACCTCATTGATAACGGTGACCCCGTCTGGTGCATATTTTACAATGCGTACGGCTGGTGCTTCAGTTGGTGTATCAAATTCAGTCAGCTCAATCGTCTCGATATTTCCAACGCTCTTGCTCCCCTTTGCTCCATCCCCAACAAGGCGGAGTGGGAACGCATTGCCGGGTATGGCTGTTCCATTGACTGTATTCGCAACAATATAGTTGTTTTTGCTCTCTACTATCTCCTGGCTGGTGAAATCCTTGCTATAGGGTGAGTCGCCGCCGGATGAGACGATAACCGTGTACCCGGTCTCGGCAAGTTCTTCATTAAAGAAGTTTGATCCTTTCATCTTGTCATCATCGACAAGCCCTGCAAGACGCCAGAGTGGTATCCCGGTCCATACGCTGATGCCATCATCGTAGGTTACAGCATTCTGGGCAGCTTCCTCTTCAAAGAGGCTCTGGCTGATATTGGCAGTGATCTGTCTGCCTTTCAGGGTCAGGACCCATTCGCCTTCCGAAGGCTCCTCCGGAAGACCGGAGATCGAAATTGATGCAATATTGCCAACACGCTGTCCTCCGCTTGTCAGTGCAGATCCAACCAGCCTGAGTGGATAGTGTTCATCCAGTGGGGCTGCATTCACCTTGTTTGCGATGATATAATCGTTATTTCTAGCGATATCGGTACTTGCAAAGCTTTTTGAGTAACCATCATCAGCAGTGACGGTAACGGTGTACCCATCAGCTACCCGTGCGTCATTGAACTTCCAGTGATTGTCTGCATTGATATCGTCAACCACTGCGATCAGGTACCACAGTGGCATACCGGTCCAGACATTGTCGTCATTGTCTGTCCAGTGATTGGAATGACCACAACCAACCCCCTCTTCAAATTCAGATTGTGTGAAAGTCCTCCTGAACGCACCATCCAGCGTGATTGTCCATTCGGTCTGTGGTTGTGGCAGTCCAACCAGCTCAATCTTTACGATATTGCCGATCTTCTGCCCGCTGGATACATCTGCTCCAACAAGCTGGAGCGGGAAACAGGGCTTGTTCTTCTCTCCGATGGTTGCCGGCAGTGGCTCTCCGTTGAGTTTGTTTGCAACGATGATGTCGTTATTTCGAGCTACTGCCGCGCTCTGGAAATTAATGCTATACCCATCTCCGGCGATTACCTTTATCGAATATCCCTGTTCCGCAAGTGCGTCATTGAATGCTTCGCTTCCATGTTTGTTGTCGTCATCCACATAGCCGACAAGCCACCAGAGCGGCATTCCGCTCCAGACATTTCCATCTTCATCTTCATAGGTTGCACCATGTGGGAGGGTAGAACATTCAATTGCGCTCTCAAAGTAAGTTCTGTAAATCGTTTCACTGAGTTCACCTTCAAGCTCCAGTGTCCAGTCCTCGGGTGTACTGCCGCCACCAACTGAGACTTCTATTCTAACATATGCGGTTGCAGTCTCGGGGGTGACTGGTTTTACACCAAAGAAAAATTCGACGACATCTCCATCATTCAGTTGATAGATGTTGAGTCCTTCAGTTTCATAGTTGCCAAAGTCGTCAAGGGTCTGGCCATTAACATCGCAGATCCATGTTGTCCCAGCCGTTTTGTCAAAGAGATGTTCCCCGATCCCATCCAGCAGGAGGATCCCCTTTGTGCCAAATGATTTGTCATTGACAGTGAGGTCAAGACCTGTTGCATCGAGTGCACCAAGTGGGGTGAGGCGCTCAACATTGTAAACGGTTTCGGATGTTGCCTCAAGTGGGAAGGTCTCATCCTGAAGCTCAAGGGTATCATCAAAGAGCGTATCCTTATAGTCTTCAGGTGCATCTTCATTGCTCATGATAGCAATCTTTTTAACGTATTTTACTGAGAGACCTGTTGTGGTCGGGATGCCCGGTTCATAGTAGTACCAGTACTCCTCCGGGAAGGTCTCTTTCATATCATTGACGCCAAAGACACCGTCATCTGCAAAGAAGATCACTTTCATTCCGCTGGAATAGGCCGGGACATATCCATCACCATCGAGGTACCATGTGATTCCTATCGGTCCCTGTCTGGCTTCCGGATTATACACAACAGAATACGGGAATGTCTTTGAAAAACCATCGTCAGCGATGACCTTTACCGTTTCACCAGCTGACATCCCGCCGACAAGATCGCAGATATCCGCGAGATCTGTCCCTTTTACAGCACCCTGATCTTTGAGATTTACATCTTCATCGGGATTCCATGGATCTCCCTCAAAGACAGGACCCTGGTGGAAATAATGTGTTGTCCCATCTCCAAGGACGTCCAGGTTTGTTTCAAGCCAGGTATACTCTTTTGTTGTTTCATTCAGAACGGTTTCACCGTCAGAAGCATACTTTACGATATGGAGCTCAGTAGTAGCAGTGGCTCCTGCTGCTGGCATGATGAGGAGCATGAGCGCCATCAACATACACAATGATAATGCAGTCTTTTTCAATAAAGTCATAAACTATCACCATTTTCCCATTAAGCAAATATGGAATTCTATCTCCGGAAAAGACCAGATTATATGAGGTTGATTGAAAGAATTAAATAACTTATTTTAACTAAATCAACTAAATTTAATTGACTTAAAACGATGTGTCTTTATTATAAGATGGGAGCTCTTATGTATCTCCGCCCTGAAATCATTACATATATACACATGTAAAAGGTCTGTACGCCTTTTTCAGGCCTACATCATATTTATTCGATCATTGTCAACCTGATTCAATAAATCAAATTGACATTCTAATTAAAAAGGAAAATATTCATATCTACTGTCATCACTTTCACTGGTATGAAACAGAAACAGATAATTATCATCACCCTGTTGCTTGTCTACGCTGCTCTCTTCTTCAGCGGTTTTTCAGGATCAGATGAGATGGGATCATCCACGATTATTCCGGCAGAAGCAAGGGGTCTCACAGCCTCCTTCTGACCTCTTTCTTTCTTCGATATAATATGGCTCAAATCCCAGTTCTCCGTGATCGCTGCCTCATCTCCTTCTCCCTCCTCGGCGGTCTCATTCTTTCGCTTACATTGCTTGCCCTCCTGAATATGACGGTTCGGGAACTCTCGGATATTCCCCACCTGCTGCAGGTGGCAGCCGATTCAAAGGTGATTGACTCGATCATACTCACCATGGTAGCAGGTGCAAACGCCATAGTGATTCTGGTGTTTCTTGGTATCCCGCTTGCCTATGTGCTTGCCAGGACAGATTTCCGGGGAAAGAGATTTGTCGAGACGATTGTTGATATCCCTCTGATGCTTCCCCACACGGTTGCAGGAATTCTTGTGTATATCCTCTTTATGAAACGGGGATTGATCGGGGGACCTCTCTCTAATATTGGGTTTTCATTCGAGGATGCCTATCCCGGGATTGTTGTTGCGATGCTCTTTGTCTCTTCACCTTATTTCATCAATTCGGCACGGGAAGGTTTTGAGAAGGTCCCGGTGCATCTTGAGAATGTCGCAAGGACCCTTGGCGCATCCAGGTTTTCAGCATTCCTGCATGTTGTACTGCCGCTCTCTGCACGATATATCTATAATGGTGCAATATTTTCCTGGGGACGGGCGATTGGGGAATTTGCAGCCATCATCATGATCGCCTATTATCCGATGGTGATCTCAACGCTGCTCTATTACCGCTTCACAACAGGGGGTCTCAAAGAGAGCAGCACCATTGCGTTTATTATGATAATCGCATGCTTTGCGGTCTTTTTGTTACTTCGGTACCTGTCACGCTTTATCGGGAGGCACGATGATCGAGTTTAGGCATTTATCCCTTGCACTTGGAGATTTTGCACTCCGTGATGTGAGTATCAAAATCAACAGGGGAGATTATTATTTTATCATCGGTCCATCCGGTGCCGGAAAGACCGTTATCCTGGAGGCGATTGCGGGCCTTCATCTCCCTGATAAAGGAGAGGTGCTCATAAATGGCTCCAATACAACGTTGATACCCCCGGAGAAACGCCGGATTTCTCTTGTATACCAGGATTACTCGCTCTTCCCTCATATGGTGGTTGAGAAGAATATCGGGTTTGGCATGAAGATGCAGAAACGTTCCCGTGATGAGATTGATCGCCGGGTGGATGAGCTTCTCATGCAGTTTGGGATCTCTCATCTGAGAAACCGGTATCCGGGAACCCTGAGTGGAGGAGAGCAGCAACGTGTGGCGATTGCACGTGCTCTTGCCTCTGATCCAGAAATTCTCCTCCTTGACGAACCGTTCGCCGCACTTGATCCAATCACCCGCGAACAGATTATTGCAGATCTTCTCAGGATCCACCGGGAAGAGCATCTCACGATTGTCCAGGTGACACACGCAAGGGAAGAGATCCTTCGTATGGCAACCCGTTGTGCGGTGATCATCGATGGTATCCGCGTACAGGAGGGATCGGTTGATTCCGTATTTGAAACACCAAAGAGTACGGCTGTTGCCCGTTTTATTGGTATGGAGAATATTCTCTCTGGTGTTGTGGGAGCCGGAACCTCGAGTCTTGCCTCAATTGAGATCGCAGGAGTAAAGGTTAGTGCCGTTTCAAATGTCTCTCCTGGCAGTTCTGTCGAGATTGCCTTCCGGGCAGCTGATGTGTGGCTCCATGTTGGTGATAGCCATGCAAGCTCGGCGCAAAACCGGTTCAAGGGAACAATCACCGCCGTGATCCCTCTTGGCGGTCCCCTTACCCAGGTGCATCTCAATGTCGGCTTCCCAATCATTGCCCTCGTCACGAGCCGCTCGGCAGAAGATCTTGATCTGTCACCCGGTATGGATGTGATTGCCACCATCAAGGCGAGTGCTGTCCGGGTGATTGAGAGAGAATTGAGCAGATAGATCCATTTGAACACTCGGTGACTGTCTGATCGCAGGAGAAAGAATCCCTAATCCCCCTCTTTTGTATCTTGTGATCAAAAGGAGATCCTTTTCATGCAATACATTGAACTTTATTCCATGGATGGTGGGATTGACGGAATCGTAGGTCATGTCAGGACGTTTCTTCAGGCATCCGGCTCCCACGGCTTCGATCATACCGCACGGGTCACCAGTCTCTGCCGGAGTATCGGCATCCGGGAGGGTGCGGATATGGCGATTCTGATCCCGGCCGCCCTCTTCCATGATATCGCCCGCCCCCTTGAGGAGGAGAATGGTATCCCCCATGAAGAGCAGGGGGCGGAGATGGCAGAAGCGTATCTCCGGTCAATTCAGTATCCCGGTGACATGATCCATTCAATCTGCCATGCGATCCGTACCCACCGGTACAGTTCAGGGATTGCGCCGGAAACCCCCGAGGCAGAGATCCTTTCAGATGCCGACAAGCTTGATGCGATGGGTGCAGTCGGCATCGCCCGGACCTTCATGCAGGCAGGGGAGGAGAAAAGTGGCATTCCCGGTGCTGTCGCTCATTTCCATCTGAAGCTGCTGAAGCTGAAGGACCGGATGTATACAGAGACTGCCCGTGAGATGGCCGAAGAGAGGCATGCATTCCTTGTCGCATTTCTTCAGGAGCTTGAGCGTGAGGAATCCGGGGATTAGGTGGTGGGAAGGGCGACTCCTGATTCAGGCCTTGGTAAGCTTTGGTTATATATAGTTATATGACACACCATTCTGTATGTCAGCTGCCAGTACCTCGGCACACTCTCCTACTCTTGATACAATCCGGATGATCGAGGAGTTTGTTCAGGAGCATAGCGGGGAGTTCCGGCGGCGAGCTCTCTGGTCATCTCTCCCACGGAAAATGATGTACCAGACATTCAAAACCGCTATTGAGTACCTGATTGAATCAAACAAGATCGCCCTTGATGCCGATGGAAAAGTCTGCTGGATCTTTGATCCTGAACTCATCCGGTATTATATGGCGCGTGAAGACCTGCGGATCCCTCCAAAAAAGTTATGTATCTATATATAAAGGCTTTGGGGTAGTGGGATGCCGGTTTCTGCTCTCCCGATGTAGAAGAGCTGGCCGGTAGCCTGTGATGAGTGCCTCACTCCGGCTCTATCCGATCCGGTACCTGCCTTCTGGAACAAGCATCCTGAACCGGGCGCCTTCCCCGACAATTCCGTCCTCGCGTATGGAAATCCCGGTGATCTCAAGGATCTCGCGGACAAGGAATAATCCAAAACCGGTGTTTTTGCCATATCCGCGTTCGAAGATGATCTTCTTCTCATGATCCGGGATGCCGGGGCCGTCATCTTCCCAGGTGATCATAAGCCCCCCTTCTGTCTCTTCACATGAAATCTGCACACGGGTTGCCCCTTCTGCATGGCGGAGGGTGTTCTCATAGAGGTTGAAGAACGCCCTCTCGATCATCGGGTCTGCATAGATCGATATCCGGTCACAATCACAGGCGATCGGGAGTTTTGTGTCATCGATCGATTCTATCAGGCTGCTGATGGTCTTCCATGCCGGACTTTGTATCCCGAGCTGCTCATACTCGCGTGTGAACTCGATCTGTCTTTGAATATCATCAGTCGCTTTTCGTGCCTGTTTCAGGTACTCTGCCTGCCTCGCCTCATCATGTTCCTCCTCTACCAGCCCGAGGTATCCCTTCACAACCATCAACTTGTTCAGGATATCATGGCGGGTGATGGAGGAGAGGAGCTGGAGTTTTGCGTTTGTGAGGGTCAAAGCCTCCTCTCCTCTTTTCCGCTCGGTAATATCGTGGCTGATTCCCAGAATGCCAACCGGTTCACCTTTTGTATTCCTCAGAAACCGGACAGAGTTCTCAACAAGTATGGTGGATCCATTCCTGCAGTACTCTTCGCTCTCAAATGTGATGGTTCTGTTCGGATCAGCAGAACCTGAAGCTTCTTTTTCCCTCTCTTCAGCAAAGAGTGCCATGATTTCTTTAAGGGAGGCGGGAGTAATCCTCTCCTCAACCGGCATCGCAAGCGCCTCCAAAACGGTGAATCCTTTTATCTTCATCACCGAAGGGCTGGTATAAGTGAGATTGAGGTCCATATCGCAGATATAGATGATATCAGCGGTATTCTCGGCGATAAGGCGGTACTTCTCCTCGCTTTCACGGATAACCTGCTGATCTTTCTCTATGAACTCGAGCATACTGTTTATCGAGGCTGCGAGCTCTGCTACCTCATCATCACCGTCGACTCCAACTGATGCGGTGGTGGAAAGGCTGCCGGTGATATCCTGCACCTCCCGGTTCAGGCGGGTAATTCTCCTGAGGAAGAAATGGTTGATGAGCAGGTAGAAGAGCAAGGCGGAGATGCCCAAAAAGACCAGAATTGCTACCATTCCCGACTCGTAGGCGAGAATCCCCTTCCTGTATATTGTTCGCTCCTGGGTTATCGAGAGCGACATCACCGGCTCTCCGAAAATATCGGATACTATTGTTGATCCGGTGATCGTATCCGGCTCCTTTGAGATTTTAAGATATGGTTCATCTGTTGGCAGGGGCTCGTCCGGAATATTGGTGATCCGGATAGGAATGCCGGTGAGATCCGAGAGTTCTTCGATCCATCCTTCATCCATCGCACGTCCAAAGAGGAGGGTGCCCATGACAGGACCCTCTCCCCAGCTCATCCGGATCGGCCGTATTGCAACGAGCATCAGCCCGTCTTCGGTCTCAACAATCCCGGAGAGCTCTTCGGCGCCAGATAGGAGAAGGGAGTTATGGAGTGTGTAGAGTTGCGGGGGAACATCTCTCTCCTCACCGACATCCGGATCGAATCCACGCGCATATATGATATCTCCATCTGGTCCGGTGAAGATCATTGCATTGAGGTTGAAATATTGAAATACCGATTCATCAAGGTTCTTCTGCTCATACTCAGGATCCATCCCCTGCACAAACAAGTACGTGTCATCCCAGTCTGACCAGTCCAAAACACTTGTTGAGAGGAACTGTTGCTCCCTCTCAATTGACCTGATGGTTCTCTCCATCGTGTCTTCAAGTTGATTCTCCTCAAGATCGGCAAAATCATTGAGAATGAGCGTATGGGTGGCAAAACCAAGCACTGCAACCAGAGCTGCTATTACGAGGATGATGATAATTATCTGGTTCCGGACATTCACTCACTCTACCCCCTGTCTGTTCTGCGTTTACGGTTCATTGGTTGCCGATGATCCGATGCCTTGTACTGTCTGCATATCATCGTCTTCCAGGAATAATTATCTGCCTAAATGATTCCGGAGCATGTGGTAGTGCACCCGGTGATGCATCTGTTGGGTCATCTCTCACAATCGTGACTCACCCCAGATGGATCTTATTGTCATAATCCAGGAATCAATACCATTACCTGAACAATTCGAAACCGCTTTACCTCTGTGGATGAAGAGCATGTACCATGAACACGACACATTCACGCACGACAGATCGGGAGATAGTCAACAGGTGGGCGGTGGCGGAGATTAATAACGCTATCTCCGACCTTCTCTCAGGAAAGGGGCTGCTGCAGCCGGATGCTGACAGCTGCATCGGCTATTTCTATGTAGATCATGAGGAGGGGATCAACTTCCGTATCCATTCATTGTGCCGGACCCGTCCTGATGCTCTGCCGGAGATCATTCAACATTTTGAAGATCATGGCGAGGGCCTGATAATCATATCTGATGACGTGGGGTCATATACGCTGTTATCTGGTCAGGAATTACTGGCCCTCCCGATTGATGAGGAACAGAGATGGATGCTCTATTATGAGCCAGAGATGCTGCACACATTGAGAAAGAGAGTGGATATCGACAGGTTCCGTGCCCCCGTATATTTTGATGATGTAACGGTTCTGCTTTTCACCACCGACAAGGTCATCCAACCCGAACTTGTGTGGGTTCGCCTGAATAGCCAGTCAGAAGATGGCATGTCGTTTCAGGGAACGCTCCTAAATGAGCCGTATTCGGATTATGGCGTTCATGAAGGGGATATGCTAACGGTCCGCTTAGATGAACAGGAGGGGGAGTGGGTTCTGGTGGCAGAAATCGACTTTGAGTAGCGGGTTATCTTGCGGAATTCTGATCTTCTGATTCTAATCTCCAGAATATGATCGCAATTTCGCGTTATTCTTCCCCATCCTCTCTCTTTCACCGGTTACTCTATGTATTGGCCGATCCAAATTGATCCCCTAACGCCGATCCGAACTGATCCCCCCTTTAAATACTCACTCTTGGATAATCATATTTAATGATTATGCTTTCTTCTCTCTTCGGTAACTCTTCCCGTTCATGTTCAGGATAATCGCGTTCTGGGTGATCCGATCCAGAATCGCACCGGTCAGTGCCGGATCATGAAACACTTTCACCCACTCGGAAAAACTGAGATTCGAGGTGATGATCGTTGACATCGTTTCATATCGAGTTGCAAGCAGCTGAAACAACAGTTCTGCAGCAGCAAGATCAAAACTCACATACCCAAGTTCATCCAGAATCAGCAGATCAATCTTCTTGAACTGGCGGAGATAGAGTGTCAACCGGTTCTCATGCCGTGCCTCGATCATCTCGTTGATCAGTCCTGCAGCGGTCCGAAAGAGCACACGATACCCGGCTTCACAGGCCAGAACACCTGTACTGATCGCCATATGCGTCTTGCCAGTCCCGGCATTTCCAATGAGGATCACGTTCCTTCTCTCGGGGATGAAACCAAGATTCCTCAATCCAGGCACCGCATGTTTCCCATCCTCGGGAAGGTGCTCTCCAACCAGATCCTCAAATCTCTTCATCGTTGGAAATCCTGCCTGCCTCAGAGCACGCATCTGGCGATTCACCTTTCGTTTCTCCTGTTCAGCCTCGAGTGCCGAGATAAATATCTCCTCAATATCAGGTCTGTCAGGATAATTCTCCAGGATATACGAATGAACGCCACCAATACGGAGCTCTTTGCAGAGGAAATCGAGACTCATTCTCTCCGCCTCCTGAGGAGGTCGTCATAGGTATCCAGATCTGGTTTGGGTACAGAGAAGGCATCCTGAAAATCAAAAGGTTCAATCATCTGGACTTGATTCTGGAAGAGGAAGAATCTGAGTGTATCATAGGTGATGGGCATATTCTCTTCACTCAGCAGATCCAGAACTCCACAGAACGCCTCTTCTGAAGTGTCATTGACCAGATCAAGGATGGGGAGGAACTCTTTTGGATCACCTCGACACTGATGGGTGAAGAGATGCTTGAGTCGTGGATCACATTGGTTGAAGACTTTTGAATTGGCAAGCGCTCTTGGTTTTCGGTGGAACGTCTTGATGTAATGACGGATATCCGAGACCGGCTCCGGGCTGTTTGAACGGCGGGGATGAGTAGCAATGACCTGTTCACCATCGATCAGGCGAATAGTATCGACATACGCCTGCATGGTGATTGTCCTGCCACGATAGGTTGTCGGAACGGAATAGGAGGTGTTCTCGTATCGAACCATGGAATATTTGTTCAGGGTGGCTCTTCTGGTGTGACAGTTTGTATATTCAAGTGAAGGAAGGGGTTTCATGTGTGTACGTTCAACCTCCAGCCCCTCAGCCGGTGTCAGGTCACGGCGGTATGCCGGAAGATGGTTTATCTCGTCAATACAGGTGGAGAACCACTGGCACGCCTCCTGGAACGTGTCAAATGAGTCACGTTCACCGAATGCATATCTCCGGATATAGCCAACAGTCTCTTCATCTGTGCCCTTTTCCTGAGGTGAGGCAGCATTGCATACATGAGGTGTAAACCCATAATGTACTGCAAAACGAAGGAAATTGTCATTCAGCCGTTTCAACCGGGAATTATAGACGACACCGAGCCGATCATAGAAGATAGTCTCTGGAACGGCTCCAATTTCATTGAAAAAGTCGATATGGGTCTGGACTACTTCCAGATGTCCTGAATGCCGGAATAAACGGCCAAATCGATACAGAGAGGAGGGTAAGACCATTCCTCCACAGGAGAATGTGCACTCTTCACGCCCAATACACAGCACAACGTCTGCAAAGTCGAATTCGCCACGCCATCCTACGGGAGGTTCCTGTTCAATGAATGTCTCACGGAACGAGTGTTCTCTTTTCCAGCGACGGACCTCATCTTTGACGGTAGTATAGCCGATCGAGTAACCATCTCGCGTTGTGAGGAGCTGATGGATGCGTTTTGCAGTGATACGTTGTTTCCCACGATTACACTCACTCGATTCGAGGTATCCATGGATCTTCTCTTTTACCTCATCGGTGAGGACGCGGGAAGGTTGGATTACCACAGGATTGGCTGTGAGAAAGTCAGGGAGTTCTCCATTCTCCATCTGTTTCATCTGGCGAAGATAGCGTCTCACGGTATTGATGGACACATCAAGGCGTTGTGCGGTCTTTTTGATACTCCCATATTTCTCATAACAGTCGAGGATCTCTTTGATTTCTACCATTTCTTTCACCCTTTGTGCCACCTCATACCCTATTTAAAGGGAAGTGGCGGTTTTTGGCAAAAAGGGGGATCAATTTGGATCGGCGCACCTATATAAAGGGGGGATCAAAAGGAATCGGCGAAAACAACTCTACTCCTGTCTGCTGATTGTGATGATGCTACTTACAACAGATTCAGGGTCCTCACCGGAACACGGTATTGTGTAATCGGCATACTGCTCATAAAGCGGAACCCGGCTGTCAAACATTCCCCGGAGGGTCTGGTTTGGCATGAGGACGATTCCCCGTGTGGTGATGTTTCTGATCCTCTTCTCCATCTCTGAAAAGGAGATCTCCAGGTACACAATGACCCCAAGTGATTTCAGGTGCTCCATCATCGCTCTGCTCCAGACGACACTCCCGCCGGTGGCGATTACAGAATTGCGGGGGTGAAGGGAGAGGATCGCAGGCTGGGACAAAATCCAGGCTGGGACAAAATCCCCATTTTTTGTCATGAGCACATGACCCCAACAATCCATCCCGGATCACCACATTTGATCCCCCAACGCTCATATTGGTTCCATTCATCACAGGGGGAAACCCAGATACATCGTTCATCGGTAAAAAATGACGAAAACGATCCCTCATTCGAGTATTGCCGAGACGGTAGCCTCAAACCATTGACTGAGCCAAGGTTTTGCACCTTTTGAACCGGCACACGTTTGCAGATGACACCAAGATTGTGTCCAATTGCATGAAGAATGCACTCACCTGTCACCTTCTTCTTACCCCTGTGGCTCACCTGAATCCAGCGTTTATTTACCTTCATATTTCCAAACGGTGCTTCAGCCACAGTGAGTCGTTTTGCATACTCCTTCTTCCCGTCAGGTGTTGCCAACCGCGCTCTCATCTCGTCTTTCAGCATCTCCTGGGGATGTCGTGTGATTGAACGCTTAGATGCTTTTGTACAACTCAGATGGAGTGGACACCAGGCGCAATTACCACGATACAGCCGTAATGGTTGGCTTTTGCTATCCTTCTGAATCCGGACAAAATGCATTCTCCTTCCGGCAGGACAGGTATACCAGTCGTTTTCAAGGTCATACCTGAACCGCGACTTCGGATAATATTTCGGTCTCCCGTGAGTCTCAATAAAATGCATGGAATCAGGAATCAAGCTAAATAATCCATTGTCTTTCAGAAATGCATAGTTCTCAAATGTGGCATAACCGGGGTCGGCACTGATGACAGCCGGTGCACTGGATGTATTATTCATAACCTGTTCGACCATTGGAATGAGTTGGTGATAATCGGTTTCTTCGGTTGTGACATCGACGGCAACGATGATATTGGCCATATCATCCACTGCTGTCTGCATATTATATGCTGCAAGACAGGACTGTTTGTTTTTCATGAGATGTGCATCCTCATCGGTGAGATTGATGCGTTTTTCACCGGATGCAACAAGATAGTTGTATGCGGATGCAAGTTCCTCGATCTTCTTCATCAGATCAGGGTCATCTGCACATTCCTCTGGAATGGTGAATGGGGACCCGGTTCCAAATAGCTCATCCTCTTCGTTATCTGTCCTTTTCGCTTTGCCAAGGAGCTTTTTGATCCTGCGTCGGAGTTGTTCCTGTGTCACAGATTTCTTTGAAGAAGCGTTTGCTTTGATTTTTGAGCCATCAAAGGCGATATGGTTCAGACCGATTAAACCGAGATCTTTGCAGATCGAGATAATCTGTTCAAAGAGCGGGACAAGTTCATCAAAGAATCGGGTTCGGAAACGGCTGATCGTTCGATAGGTTGGTTTCTGCATCGCGGCAAGATACATGTAGGCGGTGTCGGTGTGCAGTTTGTTTTCTATCTCTCTGCTGCTGAATACACCCTGGAATGTAGCATAAAAGAGAACTTTGACGATCATTCGAGGATCAAAAGCATTCTGACCAACGGTTGCGTTATATGTGTTGTAAAGAACGGTGAGATCCATTTTGTCGACAACAGCACTGATGATCCGGGCACTGTGATGTGCCGGAACAAATTCTTCAACAGAGAGAGGGAGCAGAAAGGTCTGTCCCTGATGGTATGGTTTGAACCCCTCTTTCTGAACCATAATAACACCGCTGGAATCTCTGTTCAGAGATTCCTGCATATATATTAGCCCTTTATACAATATAGTACTTTTGAGGAGTTATGTCCCAGCCTGTAATTCCAAAAATTTCGGTCTCTCAAAAGGCATAATTGACTATAAAAAGATCTGGAATAATAATAATTTGGTTTCTCAACCAAATAATTGGTGGTGCGCCGTTGCATCTGGAAAAATGATCGCACAGTGGTTCAACGTGGCTCATGATATGAATCATATCGCCGATGAAATGGAAGCATGGAATGATTCAATACCACCCTCGCCAACCGGTGTGAAATGGAGTAATCAACTTCATTATTATGGATATGATAGTTCACCGCCCGATCATCTTGGTCGATATCTCACTAATTATTATAATAACTATATGATTACTTGGGACACAGCCTATAATCATATTCAGACATATAACGATCCGCTAACGTCATCAATTCCAGGTCATGTAAGGGTGTGTGCTGGATGGGCTTACAATTCTGATGGAAGTCATTACTTATACATATTTGACCCGGGTCCAGTAAATGAAGAGAGTGTCAAATGGGAGAATTGGAATTCCATTACTCACATAGGATATATATTAGTTGATTGAACGAGTTCTATTACCGGTTTAGATCCTCTCCATGAGAAGATCCTTAAATCCAGTGATGATACTCATTTACCTTATTTGGAGATAATTAACATGATATCTTGTGTCTATTGGTTGGTTACTGAGGTGATACCATGACCTGACTTTGTGAGTTTCTAACTTCAACGCTATCAACCCCTTCAACATCCCGCTTCACAATCAACTCATTTTCCCGATCTCTCTTCAATAATGACAGAAATCTTTATCATGTTGTGGGTTATAATTATAACTTGCATGCACGTCAAACGGATTAAGAAGAAGGATGCCGTATACCTCGCACTCTATGAGTCATACAGGGAGGAGGGAAAGTCCAAGACCCGGTTCATCAAATACCTCGGAAAAGAAGGAGATGAACGAGGCGTGCCACTCCCAAAGAAGTCAACTCATATCGAGACACCACTGTATCCTGAACATTCAAAACGGGCAGGCGATGTCCAGCTCATGTGGTCTATTGCCAATTCAACCCTGAATATGCCGAAGACTATCGATCAGATCTGTTGTGGAGAGGGGCAGGTCGAGGGAAGATCACCCGGTAAAATCCTCACTGCATGGGCCATCAATAAAGCACTCAATCCCGATAGCGCAAATAACGTGGGTGAATGGATCCAGACAACGACTCTGCCCGATCTGATGGAACTGCCGGAAGAGTACTTCACCAAACATGCCTTCTATTCATCCCTTGACAGAGTCTGTTTCAAGGATTCTACAGCTGATGGGTTCACCGACTTCAGCCATCTCATCTGTGACTCGCTCTATACCCAATGGCGATCACTTCATCCGTTACCTGATGCTGCACAAGAGATCGTCGCCTACGATCTCACCCCGGTTCTGATCTTTGGCTCCGGCGATGAGCTTGGAGAGAGGGGTTACAATTCTAAGAAGGCGAACCAGAAACAGATCAATCTCTGTATTCTCGTCTCAAAATGGGATAAAGTGCCGGTTTCATTCTTTGTGCTGCCGGGCAATTTCAACTCAATGTCATCGGTAAAGGAGCTCCTGGTACAGCTGCTGGATCTCTCCTATGAGCCGGGGACACTGATCTGGGACCGGGGAAATACTTCGGAAGAGTCTGTCCGGGATATTGAGGCGCTTGGCTGGAACCTGATCTGTGGCGTGAAGAAAGGATCAAACCTGGCACAAACTCTCCTTCTGCAGACTGATGTTCCAACAAAGGTTACCAACCGGGTGAGATCAACCGGCACCAGTTCCTTGTATGCAACCAGGGCAAAAGGAACACTTTTTGGCAGGGAGGATGCCGGAGTTGTGTATGTCAACCATGCGAAGAGGATGGAGTCAATTGATTCAAGAAATGCGATGTTGGCTGAGCTGGATGCTGAATTGCAGGCTTTTAACGAGAATCTTAAAGGTCGAACGAAGGAGGAGGTTGAAGAGAGTATTGCTGGCATTCTTGGGCAGTATGCTGACTTTTTCACAGTTGATGTTCTTCAGAACGGGAAACGGTGTGCGATTTCATGGGAGTATAACGAGGCAGCGATTGACAGGGCAGCTGATCTGGATGGGAAATACCTCCTGTATTCGACTGATACCTCTTTGAAGGCGACAGAGGTGGTGAACGAGTATATGGAGAAGGATTTTGTCGAGAAGATATTCAGGACGCTGAAGACGCATCTGAAGATTGCTCCTGTCCGTCACTGGAAGAACCACCGGATTCGGGCGATCTTCTGTGTGAACATGATGGCACTGTGGCTCCGGAAGGTGTATGACTACCAGCTGAATCTGGTTCCAAAGAAGAAGAGGGATTATGGGTTCGATGAGCTGTTGAAACGGCTGAAACGTGTTGAATATGTCGAAGTGGTGAGTGCAGGCCAGGGGAAGGTGTTCTGGTATCTCAACCTGACGGATAAGATGAAGGAGCAGCTGAAGGCGATGGGATTCAAGGATCTGTTCAGGGAGAGGAGATTGAGTCAGAGTGGGTTATAAAACCGGAAAGTTAGGACCATGAACAGACCGGGCCGTATTGTTGTTATTGCTGCTGCTATCACGTGCATCGTTTTCGCAAGCGCCATCCTTTTTATTCCATCTCCATATTTAGCAGAGCCTGCAGATCCATACCTCGTCACTGAAGAGACTGCCCGCGATCACGCGACTGCCGACGTGTAAATGAATTGGACAGAATTTCTAAATAGATCGCCGTTCAGGTCTTTGTGTGGATGCTTCGAAATGGCGTCTGTAAAAGTGCAGGGGTAGCCCATCCCCGGTTGACGCCCGGATGACGCACCCTGTATGCACGGAGGCATGAACCGGCCACTTTCACACGGTTTCTGGGTTATGCCTCTACAATCTCAAGGAAAAGACAGAGGTAAGACCCATGAAAACACCGAAACGTAACGTCATCCTGCTTTCAGTGCTGCTTGCAGCTATGGCAGTGGTATCGATGGTGAGCGCAGCGGAACAAGGATTAAACGAACAAAATCCTGTTGATGTAGGTAAGGCACCAAATGTGCCCGATCATTACATTCCACCTGAATATTTCATGGACGCAAAACCTGCGACCCCCTTGCCGGAATCTGAAATGATAACTCTCATTTTATCCGGGAATGCTCTCGATGGATTGGGCCGGAGCAAAGAAACTGGAATTATTGAATTTCCGGCTTCATCTCAGGATCTGAATACACAATTTGTGGAATCCAAAGGATTTCAGAATCTGTTCATTGAAAAGGATATCAATCCTGAAGATGCTGTCGTCCTGGTACGAATGCCAAAGACAATGTATGAAAGGCTCCTTGCCGGTTCTGAAAATGATACCCTGACATTGCCCACATCGCATTTCTGCAGATTCTATGAGAATCTCACCGATCTTAACTCACATATGGAATTGAAAGACAATGTTTTGATAGTAACTCCCGGTGAATACGATGCGAAGGTATTGGAAGAACTTACCACTATTCCCCCGGTAATGGAAACTCCTGAAATACCGGGAATGAATGCTGATGCGAATAGTATCATCCCGGCAATTGCTCTGGATAATGGCATCTGGTTCAACGAATGGGTTCATTTTAATCGGGCCTACTGGTGGGTTACTTATGATTACTGTATCGGTCAGATAACACCAAATTATTGGTATTTTTCAGGTCAGGACAATCAATACTATGCCCCGCAGGAGAGAGAGTATTACCTCAATGATGGTCAGGATGCTATAGAAGTTGTGGTGAATTATGATCACTTTACGACAGATGGGGCAGTTTACCTATTCCCGGCAATCTATGACAATTATAACCATACGCCGACCCCTCTACTGCAATGGGAGAGCAGCGGTGACGGCATTATCGAACTTGATTCGTCATCTTTCCCCCATGCATATGGTTATCATGTCCAGATCTCTAATGGAAGATATTACATAACGTTTGAAGACATGGACACATTACAATGGTTCGCGGAATACGTATACAATGACCAGGATAATCCGAGTACTACTTTTACGAGGTTAACCGGTTCTGCTGAGCATTATCAGGCAAACCAACCGATCACTGATCAGTATGTTGCTTACACGAATCCTGTAATCGACGAATGGGCCCGCGAAATAGGCGGCACCTGGCGAAAACCACGTGAAGTCTGGAGCTATTATGAACAGACGCCTGATGTAAGCTTTGTCTCTATTGACCGTGCTTGGGGCGGATCGAACAAGCAGGATCTGATTACCCGATCCTACCTGGATTACCGGTGGGCTTAACCCACTCTTTTTATGCACGATAGGGGCTTGTTCATTGCATCGGAGGATTCAAAGATCTTTCAACAGTGTTCTGGTGGCCAAAGTTACTCCGTGAATGATGTGAGAATACCATCTGGAAAAGACTTGCAGAAATGGATGTGACCCTGTTCGATGAAACTGTTCGATAATAATAAAAAAAAGGCTGCAGTGGTGGGTATCCTTATACTCATCGGGATACTCGGCGTGTACCTGATCTACGGGCTGGTTACTCAGCAAATGAACGGCATTCCGGGGAACGACAAGCCGAAAAATGAGACCCTGTTCCGTTGCTTCATCATCGAATATAACCAGAGTTTCACGGAAGACGCCCTAGTATTCCATCTCATTGACGAGAATCTGGAGGAATATCCGGAGTACAGACGGGGAATGGAAGCAGCGTCCACCAGTACGGCTGAATGGCGCGATGGTAAACGGCTTGTTTATGAGGTGCAGGATTATTCGGAAAAACATCTCTGGTCGTTTAATCTCTGCCTTGAGGAGTATTCCCGGTCGGAGTGCCTGTCCCACTTGAAACTATATGAATACCAGGGAAGATACTTCGAGATACGGTGTATCCCATGGTATGTAGGACCAAAATAGAGCTTGACACATGCGGATGCTTCTTCCGTGAAGGGCCGGATCATTGTTTCCTTCATTTTTCATGAACATCCGCGCGATTCTGCCTGCACCGTTGCCGATGGTGGGCAGTAGTGTACCCTGCACAGCGGCGCCGTGATAAGGGTTTCATCTCCAGGAAAGGGATCAAACCTCCCACTTTCGGCAAAAACCTGCCGACGTGTAAATGAATTGGACAGAATTTCTAAATAGATCGCCGTTTAGGTCTTTGTGTGGATGCGTCAGAGCGGCGTCCGCAAAAGTGCAGGGGTGGTCCATCCCCGGTTGACGCCCGGATGACACACCCTGAATGCCCGGAGGCAAAGGGAATTTATGTGTTCTATACTCTTGAAGGTATGCTTCACCTGCTTCCGGGGAAAGAAACTGGGGGAAAACAGATGAAAGAAAACTTTGGGATGCGGGTATTCTCCGTGCTCCTGGCAATGCTGCTGGTGAGCATGGTGATAGTGCCGGCGATGGCTGCACAGAGCCAGACAAATGGATTCGCTTTTTAACACACAATATCAGTATCTCCGATCGAAAATAAGTGAGCGGCACAGTGCCCTCGATTCGCGGCACAATGGCAGTCAGTTACGACCTATCGATGGCTCCCTGATGATCCACCGACCAACACCCCCATGCAACTGTGACATGGAGATGGCAACCGAGCACCTATCGTGGCTCTTTATATCGAGCAGCGCAGAGTTCGTACATCTCCAGTAAGAACTGTTTAAAACTCACCTCATCTTTGTACAGCACGATCCAGAGCAACTGGAGCACCTGTTCATACGCGAAGTAAAAGAACCGGATTCGTGGATCCTTTGATTTCGAGGAGATTCTCGCTTCATCCTGCACCCGGAAACCGGTTTCGATTCTCCATCGTTTCTTGTAGGTTGGAATAACATATTCCAGATCAATAGACTCCTGATTCGTAGCAAATGCCCAATCATATGACTTTTCAGACTTTTTATCGAATATCTGCTTGAGAAGTGCGACTGTTGTCTCCCCTCGAAACATCGTCTTGTCTTTATTGACCTCGAGTTCATATCGGATCTTTTTCTTCTCTCCAATATCCAGCAATTCTATCTCTTTTTTGATTTTCTCGTTTTTTGGAGCGAAAATCAGATACGGCACCTCGGCATGTGTCAGAGTCAGCATCAGATCTTTGCTAAAGAATCCCCGGTCAAATACCGTGAGTTCAACGGAATTCACCAGTGGTTCAACCAGAGCAAGACACCAGGTCACTGTTGTTGCCATATTATGGCCAAGATGTACAGGAACTGATAAAAGCGGAATCTTCTGGGGAATATCAGAATTAATGATGGCGCATGAGAGGAACTTGAACTTCCCGGTAACCCCATGTTCACCCGTATATCCATGTATCCAGAACCCCTGAACATCACCATAAAAATCCTCTTCGGTATAATCAAAGGCTAAAACAACGTTTTTATTGGCAAGATCAAATCGTGTACCCAGTCGCTCGACCGTCATCCGATACTGCCAGACAATGTGTGATGTCGTGACATTCTTGATGGCGAGATGGAGTGAATCTGCCCTGTTGCCGACGGTTTCGATATAGGTATTTGCAACCGCTGCTTTGAGGAGGTCCCGGTTATACTGGAATCCAGAGAGTGTAGGTCCTTTAAACGGGAGTTTCAGTGCCCGATCGACGAATGTATCGAGTGTTTTGAGGGTCCTGAACAACCGTGCATCACTGAGTTTCATAGTATTACCAGGTAGACTGTTCTGTCCAGGTATTCCTTGGGGCAGTCCACTTTTGCGCTATTCCCGAATTTGGTGACTTTTCGAATGATAAATCCCTGAATATTCTCGATCTCGATCCGGGTAGCAGGATTTAGTTCAACTTTCTTCATTGGATATACAATGGATATCCATAATATTTAAATCTTACTGGCGCCCGGTCTGCTACAGAGGTTCGAAAAGAAGAGGTGTTAGTTCAAGTGGAGGTCATAGATCCCTTTCGGAGATACTGCAATATGGAGAAAGATTTAAATGAAAATAGACTCAAACGAGGACCCAAACAAGGCCGGTGGGACCACGCTCGGGGTGCTGCTCGGAGTACTATTAATGGTTGTCTGGGTTGGTCTTCTGTGGTTCATTGGACGTACTCTTTTTCCCCATCAAAGTATTATATCTCAAAATCCAGTCGTTGATTGGCTTTATATTGGGCCCATGCCGTTCCTTGCCATTGCCGGGAACTACCTGATGTACCATCGGAGGTCGGGTGGTGTTGAACCCCTTCAGGTCACAGTTGAACTTAAAGGTTTTTTCCTAGGCATTTTGATCTGGTTCCCCATTACAGTGATATTATATTTCATGCAGTGGGATGGACCTTGGCAACTAAGCCCAATAGGGGGCCTCCTTACCATGACCATTGTTTACTTTTTATGGAAGAGGAGTGCAACGCGGAGGGACCCTCACGCGAACGCAGGGCAGAAGTAAGGTAATCCGGCGAGATACTCACTCCGCAAACCCCGTTTACCCCGGGAGGGGGACACACCCTGTATACACGGAGGCAAAGGGAACGTACGCATTCTAAACGCTTGAAAGTATGGTTCACCTGCTTCTGAAAAAAAAACTGGAGGAAAACTGATGAAAGAAAAAATTGGGATGCGGGCATTCTTTGTGCTCCTGGCAATGATGCTGGTTAGCATGGTGATAGTGCCGGTGATGGCTTGCAAACCCCTTGAACCGGGAACCTGCCCCGGCTGTTCGTTTATTGAGAGTAATGGAGTGGCAGACGACTCCAATACCCTAGTTAGTCCGGATGAGCTCACTGGAGATGCGAAGAATGCATGGGTGGCATGTGAAGGTGCTGGGTTATGTTGAGACCTCTCCTTTTTTAATCCTTTTTGCGGTTTCCACGGTCATCCGGTTTGCTGTTCCGATTTGGTATCCGGAATACATAGGTCAGGCACATTTGTTGTCGTCGGTATTGTATGCGCTGGCAGTGGCTCTGTCGGTTCCGTTCCTGCGATCCGTTAAACTTCCTGCCGACATCTATGCTGGTGCTGGACGTTGGTATCGGTCGTTGTTGGCGGTTTTTTTCTTTGTTGCGTGCTTCCTGATAGCCTTTTACGGGAGGATGCCGTCACTTTGATGCTGGATGTGGTGGTGAAGGTGCATCAGTGTTGCTGCGCAGTTGCTGGAATCGCTTGGTTTATGGACAGGAATCCCGGTGAAATGCCTGCATTATTCGTTATAATCGGATTTTGCATCATGCTTGCATAGATTGTTGGTCCGTGACTTCCGAACCGCGGGGCGATCGCTCCCGGCCGGTGCCGGTCAGCCAGGGGCACCGGAAAAAGCCCCAGTTCCGTCGAGGTACCTTCTCGTCTAGATGGCCGCTTCCGGGATTGCCCAGCGCAACGGACAAGAAACCCGCCACGCAATACATCACCCTACTGCACCTGTTCTTCGATGAAGGTGCAGATACGGATGATTCTCTGTTGAATGTTCGAGATCTCATGCGGTGTTCCGGAAACGCCCAAGTCCCCCTCTCCCTGCCTAAGTCACCGTGCCGCCTGCGTATATAAAACGTGTAAAGAAATCGGACAGAATTTTTAAACGGAGGTCTTCCGATGTCTCTTCGGTGGATTCTAATGAAGATCAGCCGCGTTATAGGGCTTCTGGCCGTCGTCGCCTTCATCGTGCCGATGGTTTCAGCTACAGGTATCGGAAGTGAAAATGATAGAATCGCGGGACATCTCTCGCAGATGGACGGGTATGGAACCCGTGAGTTTTTTACGATCACGCAGGGGGAGACTGATACTCATCTGTTCAATGTACCAGCCGGTATGTCCTTACTGAATGTCGACTTAAATTGGTTTACTCCCGCTCACTCCCTGAGATTGGAGATCTACAGGCCGGATGGGAGCCTGTATGGTTCGTACCATGACAATTATGGCGGATGCCTGGATGGACGGATCCGCGTGGATATCAACAGCCCTGCATCAGGTACCTGGAGACTTAAAGTGTATGGAGAGAGTGTGACAGGAACGATTCCGTATGTTCTGAATTGCAATGCTTATGCTTAAATGATTACCTCTCACTTGATTTCAACAAAGCCGAACTCCTATCAAACCAAATCTTTTTATTGCTTACCGGTTTTATATAAATTCATGGTCATGCGGGTTTGGATTGCCGGAATCGCTCTGGTCATCTTCTGCCTTGCACTGTTACCGTCTGCCGCATCTGCTACTGCCGTTCATGACGCATATCCTGAGATTGTGCCTTTGGATCTGATTCAGGTGTACACTTGGAACGAACCCCTGAACATTGTGATTCTCGGACTCGTATCCGTATTTATTCCGGCGCTCTTTATCCCGATACAACTTGTATTCTCGCTGCTCGCATGGCTGCATTTCGGCCATAAGAGGGTTCTGTACCATAACGTCCTTGAGAACGAAACCCGGAATGCAGTATATCTGTGCATACGCGATAATCCGGGAATCACTACAAGCTCTCTCTCCCGGTTGCTTGGGATGAATATCGGAACCCTCCGCTACCATGTAGAGATGTTATGCAGGATGGGAACGGTCGTCCCCGAGCAGAATTGCAGAGGGATGAGATATTACGTCAACACGGGCGCCTGTTCCGGTCTGGAACGAAAGGTGGCGGGATATCTCACCGAGCAGTCAAAGAGTCGGATGCTCAATATCGTTTTGCAAAACCCGGGAAGCACGAGAAAAGAGATTGCGTCCCGGCTTATAATGTCGGGTGCGAACGTCACCTGGCATATGAAACCGCTGCTCCGGGATGGTATTGTCAGAGACGAGAAGAAAGGACGGTTCGTATGTTACTACCTCTGTGCCGATGCGAAAGAGTGTATACAAGCCCACGGATCGTGGAAGCCCGCGATCGCCGGGGGGCGTATGTCTGGCACCCATATCTGATTGCCGTTTGACAGTTCTCCATAACTACACCGTTTGTCCCTTTTTCCGGATCACCCCGCTGCTTATCGAGGAAGCGCTCTGAATCTCCGGGCTTCGCCTGCACGTCATGCATAGACGATGGTATCGGCCCGGGCGATCTCCTGCTCGGGGAAGAGAATGAGGTGATCGGATATGCCCCCTGCAGTCGTAATCCCGTCCTGCTGCCCGATCTCCGGGGAGATTTCGATGGTGTACCAGGAGGCTTCGGAGGAGAACGCGGCCTCCTTCAGGGGACGGAGCAATCCGTCTGCGAGGATGAACAGGTTACCGTGGGTTTTATTGTAGGTCATTGGACCGTCGTGTTTGAACGTTGTGAGCGTTATATTGTATTCTCCGCGAGTGAGATCGTCAAACTCGATCCTGTCGACCTCGCGTAATATAGCGAGGGGATGTATCCCCCCCTGCATCGGGAAGTCAAATATTTGGTCTTTATAGTATACGTTGCCGCTCTGGTGGGCATATACCTGGTACGCGTGCTCCTCCCCGTCTACGTAGCCGATCCAGAAGAGTTCGGTGCATTGCACTGTTCCGTCTTTGTCGATATACTGAGTCAGCTGGATGAGTACAACCGAATCGTTCGAGAAAGCCAGGTCCTGTATATATGTGTTCCAGAGGTCGACCAGACTGGCTCGGCACTCACGGGAGTCGATATGCATCGTTCCTTTCGTGATCTCGGGCTGCTCGGGCATGTAGAGATAATGCACGAAGACGAGAGCAAAAAGGATGCTCCAGATGATAATCCGGCTTTTTTTCATAGTATCTCACGATCAGAGCGTTCCGGCTTCGGCAGGTTTTGTATAGATTGATTGATTGATCTGTCGCTCATGGCTGATAGGGTTTATGCAATCGGCCAGCAGGCCTGCCTGCCCGTCCGCAGAACCCGGTCTTCGGGTACAGGGGGTGCGGCAGTTAGGGCCTTCTTGCGTTCCGTACAGCATATACCGCCGTGAGAATGGGCTCTCTCCCGTGCCCTCATCTTCCGGGGAGGGTTTTCACCGGTTCACTTTCGGCAAAAACCTGCCGACGTGTAAATGAATAGGACAGAATTTCTAAATAGATCGCCGTTCAGGTCTTTGTGTGGATGCTTCGAAATGACGTCCGCAAAAGTGCAGGGGTTGCCCATCCCCGGTTGACGCCCGGATGACACACCCTGTATGCCCGGAGGCAAAGGGAACGTACGCATTCTAAATGCTTGAAGGTATGGTTCACCTGCTTCCGGGGAAATAAACCAGAGGAAAACAGATGAAAGAAAACTTTGTGATGCGGGCATTCTCCGTGCTCCTGGCAATGCTGCTGATGAGTGTTGCGACTGTACCGGCGATGGCTTGCGAGCCGGGAACACCCTGCGTTGATGCCAAACAAGACCTGCAAAAAACCGATCTGTCGGGTTTGGAGAAATACGAAGCTGTTGCTTTTGCTTTGAACTTGGATGATGTGAAAAAACTCTTGGGGATTCCATGCTCTGAAAATTTGAGTATGATCGTCGACAACGCTGAAGCATATTCATTTGAAAAAAAACTCGAAGATGGAACTGTCAGAGAGATAAATGCCGTAGTACTCCCCATAGAATCCCTTGTTGAGAAGGACGGCTCCGTTCAGACATCGAACGTTGCCGCAATCTGGGATAGTGACAATAATCGGGTACTCAAGTCCACATATATCTTCCAGAACAAGTCCTTATACAAACTCACATTCAGCATAATTGATGCTAATGGAGATGTACTTGAAGAAGTAATTGTCAACGATGGTTTATTCGTCGAAAAAATGCCGGAGCAGTTATTTGCAACAGCGGAGGATCCGAGTTACTGGGAATGTGTTGGCGCGTGTGTCGCCATAGACTGTGCCTGTGCACTTGCTGGAATCCCCTGTCCGGGGCTGCCAATCTGTGATATTTGTGCAACACTGTTACCAGCCTGTGTTTATGTGCCAACCGTGATAACCTGCGGCCTTTTTGTAGGCTGTTTTGGAGTGGAAACAACTGCATGTATGGTCAGTTGCCTTTAAATGAGGCAAATTTCTCATTTTTGTGGAGGGCATAATGATATCACAACGACACTATCAACTCATGCTGATCGTCGCATTAATCGGACCCTTTTGCTCTGGTTGTTTAGAAACAAACGCTGATGCAGAAACGCTTCTGCGAAATACCGCAGAAAAGCAGGTGGATATCAAGAGCCTGACATATATCGAAATACTTACTTTTCATATAGGAAAAGAAACAAGGACTGTTGAATATGATGTTACTTTAAAGACGCCAGATAAATTTCGAAAAATTGAGAGGATCGACTCGATTCTACGCTCGGAAATCGTCTCTAATGGAGACATTGTCTGGATCTATGATCCAGAGGTAAATGTTGTATTCATTAGAAATTTGACGCCCTCAGAGAAGATGCCGGAACCTGCAATCTATGCGTTGCTGACTGACAACATTACTGAAACATACAGGATAGAGGATCAAGAAGTGGGATCGCTTAACTCAATTTCAGTCCGTAAGGTAAAATTGTCTCCTCATGAGTTGGACAACGAGAATATGAGGGAGTATCTAATGTGGATCGATTCTGAAAGTCTTACCCCGTTAAAACTGGAAAGTTTAGACATGGGCAAGCCTATGTTAACTCTGGAGTATCAAGATTACTCAATAAATTGCATAACGGATGATAACGAATTCACCTTTGCAATTCCTGATGGCGCGTCGGCGGTGTACGCATGAGGATTGATCATATCGCCAAAGAGGAACTCTTGCGTTCACTCGCAATCTACTGGGTATTGTTTCTCATCATCGCTATTCCCACTGTGGGTGGCTACCTGCCGCTATCCGCAGCTTCTGCATTTCCTCTGGCAGTGATCCCTACTGCAGTCTATTTCTGTGTCATGGTGTGGTACAGACAAAAGGAAAATCTGCACGACCCCAACCCCATAAGCATCTTCCATCATGCCCTCCGGTCAAGAGAGCAGCGAGAGGAGAAAACGAAGCAGAAAAGAGCCATTTTTGAGAAGGTGACCGACGCCGTCCTTGCCGTCGTGATCTTCCTGATCTATCTCTATGCGTCCCTTGCATACTCAATCAACCAGGTATTCTGGCTCCCTGTCCTTGTCATCATCGGCCTGCTCCTGACGC
Source organism: Methanocalculus pumilus (assembly GCF_055382585.1). NCBI lineage: Archaea > Methanobacteriati > Methanobacteriota > Methanomicrobia > Methanomicrobiales > Methanocalculaceae > Methanocalculus > Methanocalculus pumilus. Next base: position 831,651 of record NZ_AP042393.1, read on the forward strand.
GCATCGTCTTCATCGATGCCGGGGAGCGCCGTGTCACCCTTGCACGATCGGTTGTCTTCTACCTCATGGCAGCCGCGATCATTGTTCTGCGCTACTTGGCACTGGGGTATCCCGTTGTCCCCCTCTTCCAGGCAATCGTGCTTGTTGGCATCGTTGCTTTTCCCATCCTCTACGTCTGGGAAAGACGATCTGCCCCGAAAGGAAAGGACTGAGGGGTGGCTTGCGGAGTGATGGATGTGCTCTGCGAATGACGGAGGGCTCATGACCGTAAAAGCAGTGCAGGTGCTTGCCGTTCTGCTCATCGCATGCACTTTGTGCATTCCTGTAGCCGCGGCCTCAACGATCTCCCTTGAATATTACCACATGGATCGGTGCCCGGACTGCAAACTGACCGATCCGTTGATCACGAATCTGGACGGCGCCTACGACGGCGTTCTCGTAATTGAATGGATCGATGTCGAGACTGTGGAAGGATTGGAACGATGGAACGCGTACGCATTTCTCGAAGTCCCGGCTGTCGTCGTAAACGGCACCGTTAAAATTCCCAAGGAGGAGATCACCGAGGAGAACATCCTGGCGGCGATCGAGCAGTCTATTGCTGGTGCTGAGCCACAAGAGGACTCCCCCTCGATAAACTGGAATATCCCGTTTGCATACTCCCTGGGCCTCTTCTCCGGGTTTTCACCCTGCCTGATGGCAATACTCGGGTTCATTCTGGTTTATGTCACCGGGTCAGGCATGGGGTTGAGAAGCAGCCTCCTGAACTCACTGATATTCGGCCTGGGACTGGTCGCCGCGTATATCGTCATGGGGTGTTGCGTCCTGCTTGCAGGCATGTCACTCGGCGGGTTTGGCCCATATCTCGCCATCGCGGCAGGGATGATCACTATACTCGCCGGGGTGAACCTGCTCGGAGGGGTAAAGCTACCGATATCCACAAACGACTATATCCAGTCCGCTATACGGAAGCATTCAACCACTCTCGCCGGGTTATTCACCCTGGGCATGCTGTTTTCGATCGTCAAGGCCCCGTGCGCCGCACCGATGATCCTTGTCCTGCTGAGCAAAATCCTGATTGACGGCACGATAGATGACCTCCCACTCTTACTGGTCTTTGGAGCCGGAGTGCTCACGCCGTTCATCGGGGTCGGCATTGTCGGCGGATACGGCTCGTCAAGCAGAATACGAGAATACCGATCTCTCGTGAAACGTGCAAGCGGAGTTATTTTGATCGGATTCGGAATCTGGATGCTTTTCTGGGTGTAATGGGGCGATTGATCCGGATCCGCCGCTCCCTACGAATTTTCGTAAAAACCGGGCAAAACCACCGCGGATACCCTCGTTAGAGCACGCTATGCGCCGGATCTTCGGGGATGAAGGTAAGAACGGTATTTGCGTACATTCCGGCAGTTTTCCGCGTGTGCCCTGCAGTAGAAGAAGATGTTTTGCACACCGGCGAATGATCCAGAGCCCGGGAAGGCGGGAATCTCTCTGCGCAAGTGCAGCAGTCAGAGGCTGTTGCGTCCTGTACGGTATATACCGCTGTGAGAATGAGATCTCTCCTGAGCCCTCGTCCTCCCGGGATGGATCTTTCCTCTCACTTTCGGCAAAAACCTGCCGACGTGTAAATGAATAGGACAGAATTTCTAAATAGATCGCCGTTCAGGTCTTTGTGTGGATGCTTCGAAATGGTGTCGTAAAAGTGCAGGGGTGGTCCATCCCCGGTTGACGCCCGGATGACACACCCTGTATGCCCGGAGGCAAAGGGAATGTACGCACTCTAAACGCTTGAAAGTATGGTTCACCTGCTTCTGAAAAAAACTGGAGGAAAACAGATGAAAGAAAACTTTGTGATGCGGGCATTCTCCGTGCTTCTGGCAATACTGCTGGTGAGCATGGTGATGGTGCCGGCGGTGAGTGCAAGAGCAACACACGTTATGCCTGAACCAGTTGGCATTGATGTGTCTGACGACGAGCTCAGAGAGATGATCAAGAAGGTGATCAAATGGAAAAAATCTCATTTTTTATCCTGAAAGTCGTGATCGTCTCCGGTCTCGTCCTGCTGGTATCAGTACTTGGAGCGAACTGGTATATTCATTTCACCCAGCCCTCGTATCAGATGTATGAGTATACCGTGAGAATTCACAATGCATCATCATACGGGGGAGGCCCCGGAACTGATATCCTGGTTCCTCTGCCCATGATTGGCGGAGAGACAGAGATCTTTCCCGAGGAGAGGGTACAGTATAAGACGTTTGGAGACTGGAAATCGATTCTCGTAATGACAGATGACGGCAAGATGCTCGCGTTGCAGTCGATGGATGCAAATTTAACGGATGTATCCGCCGGATTTACCATGGCACGAGTCTTAGATGATGGCGGGATTACCAGTGACGATCTCTCCCTCTCACCGGTGATAGACGCATCCGAAAAGGCACCCGATTCGCAGGGACCAGGCCAATGTTCTCCACACGCTTTGACCCTTGTATACGTGCCGGAAAGCATCCAACCGCTCTCGGACAACGCTCCCCCGCTGGGAATCGAGATAGAACTGGCGGTACTTGACTACCGTCTGTATGGATCTGTGACGGTATCGGCGGATACCAGGGGGCGAGTCCCTGTTCCGATTCGGGCCTTCACCCGCAGGTCGTCGACTGAGGGCGGCGGGCTGAACTGGTCGTGTGTCACCTGAGTGCAGACATTGATGCGGTGTGGCGAAAACAGGGACATATGCCGGAAGGTATTGGAAAATTGGATGTCGGGACACCGATGACCTTTGGCGGAGTCGGGTAGTATTTCGAAGTGATTTCGCCCTTATAACTGACCCGCCACCAGATGGGTGATGATCTGTTCACCTCTCTTGGGATCAAAGACATGGATATGAGACGCCTCCGCGAAGCCGGGCTTAAGTTTGTCTCGATGAGCTCGGTCGGCCCCGCCGTTGCGATCATCACCGACAGGAAAGAAGAGGAGATGCAGGCGATTGTCCGGCAGATCGGCCTTGAGATCGCAGTGACAACCGAGATCGACAACGAGGGTGTGAAGGTCTTCCCCCCGGCGTAAGCGGGGGGATAAGGTTCTCTTTTTCAGTGCACAATCCCTCTCTACACAAGTTATCCTGACAACCTTCCATCTCCAGGAAAGGGATCAAACCTCCCACTTTCGGCAAAAACCTGCCGACGTGTAAATGAATAGGACAGAATTTCTAAATAGATCTCTGTTCATGTCTTAGTGTGGATGCGTCAGAGCGGCGTCCGCAAAAGTGCAGGGGTTGCCCATCCCCGGTTGACGCCCGGATGACACACCCTGTATGCCCGGAGGCAAAGGGAACGTACGCATTCTAAATGCTTGAAGGTATGGTTCACCTGCTTCCGGGGAAATAAACTGGGGGAAAACAGATGAAAGAAAACTTTGTGATGCGGGCATTCTCCGTGCTCCTGGCAATATTGCTGGTGAGCATGGGTGTGGTATCGGTGGTTAGTGCTGAGAAAACCAGTCCCAGAATGATGAGCGATTGGGAGAAAGAACACACCATCCTCACCGAACATACTACTGACTATTACCTCGAGAAGGATGTATTACATGTTCAGGAGACATATTCGAGTCCTGAGCTGAAGTCCAGATTTGATACGGATCAACTGGTGAAAACACGTACGTATCAAATTGAATCAGAAACCGCTGAAAAAATTGGCTTTGTCGAAGGTCAGCACTACACGACAACAGAATTATCTGAGGAGATCTTTACATCAGCGGATGATCCGCCGGTCGTCATGAGAGCTTACGACTACCCCCAGTGGATTTACGAGAAGATTGGAGATACGTATCATCAGCTGGACGAACCCATCAACATTGCATGGGAGAGCAACAATCTCAACACAGTCAAATCAGAGATGCTTAATGAAGGCTGGTGGGATGCCATTGTCGAATATGTTTACTATATCTACGATAATGGGTGGATAGAGGATGATGGGGTGGCAAGCGATCCGATAAGACTCTTTGGTGGATGGCATATTCGACTCTGGCAAATGTCCGATGGCGATGTAGTTGGGGCGGCTCATCATGATTCGGCGGTACCGCACCATGCAGATGGATTCGAAAATGCTGAAGAGTATATTGCGGCTTTCTACGACCAGCCGGACGACGATCTGTGGCACGTCTACGAGGACTACTATGCTCTCAACAATTACCTGGCAAGCCCCTATAACAATGGGATGTGTACACAGATCTACTACTGGTGATGACGGTGATAGAGTTAAAGAGCTTTGACAGGAAAAACATCATTCTCTTTTGTTATGTCCTTGCTTTTACCATAGTAAATTTTGCCCTGTATTACTTCACACTTGAGAGTGGTTTGTTCTCCGGAGTGGCTGAGATCCTTGTTCTGTTCCTGTACCCCTCTGGCGCCTTCCTGTATGGATATGTCACCTGCGACGGGATCCGGTCGTTCTTCGCCGGCATACTCTCCTATGCGTCGTTCATCCTGACGGTAATGCTCGTAACGAGTATTTTGAACGATTTTAAGGAACTAAACTACTTGTTCTTGTTCGTCGGATATCATTTGATTCTTCTGCTGTTTATCGGGCTGATAGGTTTCTTCGCCTCAAAAAGGCAGAGATTCTCCTATATCGCCTCGTGTATACTGGCGGGCCTGTGGTTCCTGGTATTCTTCGCAGGTATCACCTGATGGATTAAATAAAGAGTTGCTTGTGATTGCGCCAAACGAATGAACATAGGAGGTCTATGGGTTCAGATTTATGAGAATGACCGATAGATCGTTCAAACCAGAGCTCTTCACAGGTTAAGTTAGGAAAATGTGTACATCTCCCACATAATTGGTTGCAAAAATGTGTACGGAACGCACATATTATAAACTTAAAAGTGCAAAGGTCATTTCATGAAGCGATTCATTTACGATACTTTACTCAAATGGAAAGAGAGTGGGGATCGTAAACCGTTGATTATTGAAGGAATTCGCCAGTGCGGGAAAACCTGGATATTGAAGCATTTTGGTGAGGCGGAATTCAACGATGTCGCGTATTTCAACTTCGAATATGACGGGCGGCTGCAAAAGGTATTCGAGGGCGACCTGAATGTTTCGAGAATTATCAAAGACCTCGGCATTCTGAGGAACAAATCCATCCATCCCGGAACAACCCTCCTCATATTAGACGAAATTCAGATCTGCCCCCGTGGAATAACGTCTCTGAAATATTTTTGCGAAAACCTGCCTGACCTCCATGTTGCTGCTGCCGGTTCGTTATTGGGAGTGTCCATTGCACAGATGGGAAGAAATGTCTCATTTCCGGTTGGCAAGGTACAGATGCTGAAAATGTACCCTCTGAGTTTCCCGGAATTTCTCATTTCTAAGGACGAAGAGCTCCTATTCGAGTACCTGAATGAGTTATCTCCCGATAAACGGGTGCCGGATGCCTTTACCGGCAGGCTGGAAGAGGCATATCGTGAATACCTGATTACGGGAGGCATGCCCGAGGTTGTCAGCTCATGGATGCGAAACCACGATATCGGGCTTGTAGAAACGATACAAAGCGAGATTCTCAGTAATTATGAAAAGGATTTCGTTAAATATGCGTCTGTATCCGAATTTCCAAAACTAACCCTTATCTGGAATGCAATCCCCGCACAGCTTGCAAAGGACAATCAGAAATTTATAATCTCCCATGTCAAGCAGGGGATGCGTGCACGCGATCTCGAAGATTCACTGCAATGGCTGATCTCAGCAGGGCTTATCTATAAAGTTGAAAAGATTGAGCGCCCCTATATTCCGATTCCAACATATGGTGACAGTACCAACTTCAAGATTTATTTCTCCGATGTAGGGCTTCTCCGCAGGATGAGCAGGTTCCCGCCAGATGTTGTTTTTGATACTTCTCCTTTGACCGCCGATATGCGGGGGATTTTAACGGAAAATTTCGTCCTGACAGAACTGATTGCACATAATCTCCACCGGCCATATTTCTGGAAATCCGGTGGAATGGCTGAGGTTGATTATGTCATACAGGAAGGCATTGATGTTATTCCAATAGAGGTTAAATCAGGAAAGAAGACTCGTTCCAGAAGCCTTGCAGAGTATCGGAAGAAATACAGCCCCCGTGTTAGTGTCCGGACCAGCCTGAAGAATATTGTTAGGCATTCAGATGAGCATGGCGAAATTCTGGAGATCCCGCTCTATCTTATCTGGAGGCTGAAGGCATACCTCTCCTGATTTTTTCGCTGGTCTGGCTGTATGTACCTGGTCTCAAAATCTAATCCTAAATACTTGAAAAAAAGTTGATTCGGGGTGAGAAAATAAGTATTTTCTCACATCATGATATTCTCAAAGCCTGATAGTAGACACCCCCTCCAAAAAAAAGATGTCTGATATATTGGATACATGTCATTTACCTGGATAGATGTATTCTTGACATATCAGGCTTAACCGAGGCGTGGCATGGCCACACTTGTTCTGGCTATCTCCATCTTTTTCGCCATAATTGCCGATTATCAAATCAATAATTACATGTGGCCGTAAACGTAACCTTGAAATGAACGTTCCATGGTAGATCTCACTGTTGATAAGATCGTTGAAATCCAGATCCGAATCATTGAGGAGAGTGAGGAAGAAGAAGACAAAGGGATGACGGGTCTAATTCGTGACTATGGGACGCTTGACTTTCTTGTTGACAGAGTAAACTCTATCGATGATCCATATCAGAAAGCTGCCCGATTATTGTATCTTAAACAGCGTGAAAATGATCACTAGGAATGCCTAACCCTCTCTCCGAAGAGTCCTTTCATGCCGATCTCCTCCAGTACCTTTTCAAGTTTCTTCTGGAGACCAACATACCAGATTTGAACATCATCATCCATCTGGAGATCCACCTGATGGACTCTGCCAATCTGTTTCAGGAACTTCTCTCCACTCAAATCCTTATCTTTCGCACTTTCAAGCATAGTGCGTAATGCTACCTTCAACCTGAGAGCAAGTGTACACACAAACATGATCCCAAGTATTCGTGACTCTTTCCGATGCCGAATTGGTGCAATCTCTTCAAAAAGTTTCAAATCCCGAAACACCTTCTCGACAAAGTCACGTTCAAAATACTTCATCACCACATCACTGCCTGAGAGAGACGGATCGGTTGCATACAACAGATACTTTCCATCCATACACTCGGCCTCGATTCTGGCATCTGAATTGGTACTCCATTCAAGTTCGATGCCTGCCTTTGATTCAACGAGAGAGTAATCAAAGTATTTTGCATAAGATTTGGGCAGGAACTTCTCAATCCTCTTCACTACCTCTTCTTTCTTCAACTGGGAACAGGACGTCTGCAGCTCCTTGAAATCTTCAGATATCTGATAAATTGCACAGTTTCGGGCCTTTCTATCCCTCATTCTCCTCTCGGTGTTCACGTAGACCACAACTGATCCTTTCCTGCCAAAGAGTGGAGTGTCGACCTTCTCGGCATAGATATTCATACACTGGGTTGGCACCAGGTGATCCGGATCAATTCCGGGCTCAGTTCGCGCAATAAGGTTCCTCGCCTCCTTTGTCCTCTTTGTCACGCCACAGACAAGTTTCCATCCCTCATTCTCGACACGACCGATCTCAGCCGTGGTTGTGTACCCTCTGTCCCAGACAATAGTCCCTGGAGAGACCATCATCTCCTTGAGACGGATCATCAGATCAGGAATGGTCGTTATCGAATGAAAACCGCCGGGATGAACAAAATGGGCGATTGGATACGAATCAAAGTATGACGTTATCACAGAGAGATTCAGTTGATTCAACTGTGTTTCATGAGTTTTACTACCGGGTTCGATCAGTGGACACTCTTCGCCATACGTTGGAATGGGGGTGAGATCATAGGCGATGGTTTCCGGGCTCTGGTCAGGAAGAGGATGAAGGGTACGCCATTTCTGGTAGAGTTCGGCCTCAATGAATGGAATATGACTCTGGATACGCTGGGTTTTCTTTGATGTAGAACAGATGGCATCAAGTGACTGAAGATATGCATCTTTTGAAAAGTCGAGTGGATCCATTCCCGTGAGGTCAGAGAGGATCGTCGATTTGACCCACGCATCAAGCTGGGTTGCACTCTCTGGATCTATCAGCCGGTTAATCGCCCAGGTGGTCAGGTATTTACCGGGAGATGGTCCTTGGATATCTTCAAATCCTGTGGTGTATCGATCAATGATATTAACACAATTGAGCGTTTCTGCAATTTTCCAGAGCAATAGCACATCTCCTGCACCTCGACTCTGGAGTGGATGGATTCGATCAGGGCGAACGCGTTTCGTCTTTGGTTTTGGTACCTTCTCCTGATCTCCTTCGACACCCAGGTACTGGATCAGTTTCTGTTTTGACTTTCCATTCTCCCAGACAGTTGTCACTTCGTAGAGGTAATACTGGTTACCTCTTTTGATACGTCGAATCCAGCTCATGATGACCTGAGGATCAATTGATCACTAAACATGATAAATGTACCGGTTGATATGCGGGCTTAAATTATGCAAAGAATCGGGAAGAGAGGAGATCGAAATTATTGATTATGGCACCTAGTGATCAAAAAGACGCTGATTAAGTTGTATACAATTGCTGCTCATCATCCTTTTTATCAGGGGAATAAGAGGACGGCCATCATCGTTGCAGAATTAATCCTGATACTTGAAGTTGGGTCTTATATCACAGCTGATGAAGAGGTTATTGATCTCTTTGTCTGTGAGGTTGCAAGCTATCTGCATGAACCCGAAGACATTGAAAGTTGGATTCGGAGAAATTGCTAAAAAAAAGGATAATTAGTGCTGTGCCAGCAGTTTAAGTGCCCGTTTGTGCCTCTTAATCGAGAGTTCCAGGGCAGTGCGTTCAACTGGTGTGAGACCTTTCTGCTCTTTCTCTATGGAGTGACTCCGGGTTGGATGGATTAGACCACGATCTATTGAACCTGTCGGTGTAAATGAACCGGACTTCTGGGCTGCATCTGTTGAATAATCGGATGATTTTTCCTTCAATGGCCCAAAGGTTTTTACTTTTCTTTTTTTAGCACCTTTCTCGTCGATATCCAGGTACATCTTCTCCTCCCTGCTCGGTCCTATTGTTTTAACAACTTTACATTAGTGCTACATTAACTTTAATGTTGAGATCGGGCATTGATACCGTGGCGATCTCGAACCAATCTTCATTATCCATTCTTTACGTCAGGGGAATTATAAGATCCACGCTAAACTCCCAGAGGCCTTGCTGCTCCCGGAACTGTGTAAATGTTGCATGAAAAACCTTAGCGTCAGAGGGGATGGGATCGGTTCGCCAGAAGATAAGAGTGCCGTCCCCCTCACCCCGGTAGCCATATGATTCTGTTGTCCGGAGGGGAGTGCTGTTATCGACCCGGAATTCGGCAACCGGATCGGGCGATCTGGGCGGGCTGGTTCCGCCGGGGGGCGGATCAAAGGTGGGCGAGGCGACAAGATCGACAAGGAAGACCGCCTCGCACCTCTCCGGGTTGCATTCGAGCGATACGAAGGTGACGGTGCGGTTGTCAGCCGACACCGTCTGACCAACGTCAATTGTCCTCTCCATGGGGTTTGCCGGAGGCAGGTAATCAAATGGGGGCGGTGTGCCGGGATCATAGGGGGCAGGACGGACAGACTCTGCAATGCTGATCATCTCTTCTGAGGGAAGGGTTCCCGTCAGCCGGAACGTCAGATCATCCCGGCTCCAGAAGAGCTCCGTCTTCTTCCCGGCAACGAGGGTGGCCGGTTCGCCAGCAATTGTTATATCAGCCGGAGCCATGGAAGCCACGGCGCTTCCAATAGTAAAGGCTCCCTTATCAAGGGGCTGCTGGTACAGCGTGATCCTTTCATTGCCCCGCTGGTACCCCACGCTGCGCCAGCCCGTATCTGATGCAGGCGCCCAGGCACCGTCAGTAAAGAGATATCCCTCCGGGAGATAGCTGGGGAGGGCTAGCGTCACGTCCGGATGGAGGAGCTTTTGCATCGAATGCAGGGAGGTGAAGAAGAGCGGTGTGATCTGGGCCTTTGGCACGGTGCTCATATCCGGATCACCGGTTTCATGTGCAGGTGCGGTATCTCCTGATGCGTTCCCCGCAGGCACGGTGCACCCCGCTGACAGCAGGCAGGCGGCTGTGAGGAGGAGGATGAATGGAGTGAGAAGGTTTCGGGTCATGTGGTTTTTCTCGGGTTTTTCTCAGTTTTTGGCAATGTTTTGTGGGTTTTCTTATTGCTTTTTCGTGAGTGGTATCAGATAACAGGGGATTGGTGAAAAGAGACGATAGTTCTTTTGGGTGAATGGGGATTTGATGAAGGTTGCCGAAAAAAGGGTTTGGGGGGGCTGGAACTGCCGGACAACAGGTCCTATCGTGTTATTATTGTTACTCAGCTGCATGTACAAAAAGAGGTTCCACTCTCAGTTCCGGAAAGAACCCCGTCCTTTCATTCTCTCCGATTCTACCTCTTCTGTTTGTTTCATGGGTATATAAGAAAAAGCCGCAGGGTGTGAGTGATTTATCGATCCGGACTTTATCGTGTTATTGTTGTGAGCAGTACTAGTACAAGAGATCTTTTTCTGTAGGGGAGGGTTTTTTGGGAGATGTGGGGTTTGGTGGGGTGAGGGTGGGAAGGGTGGAGATAGGATTATGGTGAGTTAATGTGACATTGTAGAGTTAGAAGCTTCCTGATTATATAATTCTACCCGCATTTGTTCATTTCAGGTTTTTATGCTTATATTAATTGTATAAACTCGTCTTTTGTGAGCCCCGCCTGTCTGATGATGCTTTGTATCGTTCCTTTTGAAATTTCCTTGTGGTTTGGAATAGTAAGCCTTCGATGAGGTTCTTTTTCCTGTCTGAGGATAATATGGCTGTCAGTCTGATGATCGACAGAGTAGCCTATCTTATTAAGTGCCTTTATTACTTCAAGATAAGACAATATTGGCAATTTAGGCATATCAGGCGGTTATCTCTACAGTTTCTTCATATATTGAAGGGGGGATTGGCTCATTATGCTTCTTCAGGCTTGCCAGATACCCTGTTGCAGCATCGTGTATATTTTCCAAGGCTTCGGCTCTGGTTTTTCCCTGGGATATGCAGCCCGGAAGGGACGGGCATTCGGCGACAAAGATCCCATCTTCGTCGACTTCAATGATCACTCTGAATTTCATATGATCTGATCTCACCAATTTGATATTTTAGGTATGAACTATTCATGTTTTTCGGTAATGTAATATTGCGATTTCTGAAATATAAAATCTGTTCTATGAACACTCACCTTTTCTGAGGATAATACATACGTTCTCGTTCAGAAAACAGGTTCTAATCGTCATCCTGGATGAGTAATCCTGAAAGAGATGGCAGATAAACCTGAGCTAATAGATTCTGTCAGTTCAGTGAAAAAAATGAGATGTATGCGAGAGGCCGGATTCGAACCGGCGGACCCCTGCGGGATCGGATCTTAAGTCCGACGCCGTTGGCCGGGCTTGGCTACCCTCGCACCGTAACATATTGTGCCGTCCATCCAGAAAAAGTATTGTGATATCCTATCATCATAGGCTCATAGAGACAACCCCTCTCCCGATCATTATTTCTCCACATTCCTGATACAGATTCGACCCGTGCCTGTCGAAATGCCACCCAGTTCCTGGCAGATCTCATCTCCGTCCATGAAGGAACATGCATCCATCCTCCCCTGTCAAAACCCATCATCTCTGGTTTCATATCAGAGATCAGCTCGACCGATTGAGTTCAAAGGTCACTCCGGTAGATCCAATGATCGGTTCATCTCCAATTCCGGTTCTGGTATCCAGCAGAATTGAGAGGAGATCATCTGCAAGAACGATACTGACCCTCTTCGTATCCGTACTATACCGAATATCATGCATCACACTTCCCGGCCACCTGATCGGCTCACGGTCTGCGATGGTAACCAGTGTTACATTGGTCGGGTAGCCGGTCTCTTCTATTGAAATAACCTCTTTGCCATCTGCTGTGATGGTGAGTTTCCATATCTGTCCCATCGGCCGATACTCGATTATCAGCCCACCAAACTCGATCCGATCCAGTGGGTTGTATCGGTTCCCTGTTCTCGAGAACTGCCAGGGGTGAGACGATGACTGAAGAGCAGCAGCAAGCCTCCGGATAATTCTTTGATGGCGATCATCCCCAACGATGATAAGGCGACTGAAATTCTCACCGATAATATCCAGCCTTTCTGTGGCAACCGGGTTCTGTTCAGCAAGCCAGAAACCCCGGACAAGAGCAGCTTCATCCGAACCAACCCCTGAACTCTCCTGGATAAACCGAACAATGAATACCGAACGTGGTCTGTTCATTGAAACAGCACCTGCATCATTCCTCACAAGAATATCTCCCGGGTGAAGGATCGTATCTGTCACAGGTTCGGCAAGAGGCAGGTATCCCGTAAGGATGGCACGTGCCTTTGCTTCATATGCTGGATCACGCGGCTGAGCCTTTGAAAAGAATACGGCTGCAATGTAGCTTCTGACCTCCTGAAGCCACGTCTGTGTATCACAGGAGAGCGCCTTCTCCTGCCGTTCTTCTGCCGCATCCAGCTCATGAAAAGGAATCACAGCCTGCCGGTGCAATGAATCCGACTCGGTGCAGCCGGTCTGTATACTCCATTGCCTGGTATCTGAAAGATCCATAATCGAGGCACCCATGCCATCGATCCCGGTGAGGAGGGATATCCCGATACAAGAATCGGGTTGCAGCGTGTAGATCACATCTCCAACCCCCCTGTCAACAGATCCGGGGAGGGTTCTGGCAAACCGGAATACACTGTCAAGACGGGGATAGATCTCATCAAGAAGGGCTGAGAGCACCTCATCATGGTACGCTCCGGGAGTAAGAACGCGGATGCGTAGCTCTCCGGCAGAATATATACCTTTACTTTCCCCACTCATTACCATTGTACCTGGCTCTCCTTTGAGAATCAGGTAAAGTGTTCTTTTGGATTCATCGAAAGCAAGGTGAAGGTACGGATCATCGGAAGCCGGTATCTGTAACAGGATATCATCCATTGAAATGAGATAAAGTCCCCCGGATCCCGACACAGCATCTCCTGACCACCCGATAACCGGTTGCCAGCACTCTTCTTTCTTTGATATCCAACGATCCAGGCGCCAGCCTCTTCCTGGATATGATATAAGCCTGATACCACCACCGATCTCCCTGATCACAGATCCCCCGGACCATACAGGATCAGTCCACGGAGATATCAGGGATGTACAGATACGGAGATGGAAGCTGGTCCCCGCCCATCCGAGGTGGGCAAGGCCCATGACAGCAGCACTGAGTGTCCTATCCCCGACAATACGCCTCCGTTCAGAACGGATGTACACCCTCAGACCCTCATCATCCACAAAGGAAGAGAGATACTCCCCATCCAGACGAGATATCGAGCGACCCATATCATGTGAGATGATGAGGGCAGGAACGTTTGTTCCGGTATGGATCGCTTCGATTGAGATCCGTGGTCTCCTCTCTTCCCTCTTCACCTGCAGAGAGAGGATCCGGTACTCTTCATCATTATTCAGGCGGATCACTGTACCTGCTTTAAATCCACTGTATATCTCAGAAAGTGCCTCATCTATTCTGTTCCCTTCAAGCAGTATCCATGCACTCCGAAGATGATGCAGCCAGTCCCTTCCTGGATGTATAGAGAGCATCGATGCATACACATCAAGGGCTGCCGTTGGTTTTCCGATGGCACGGTAGGTGCCAGCCAGGGCCAATGCCTTCTCTTCACTGTTTGGATCATCGTCCCATGCCCTTTTAAATTGAAGAAGCGCATCCTCAGCTGCAAGCACGTTTCGATCAAAACCATTGGCTTCCAGGACACTCCTGACGGCATTCAGCTCACGTGTATCCCTTGGACTATAGGATGCAGTGATCAGATCAATTAGATTGAACGGCATGTTGGGGTACTGAAGACCACGTTCAATAGCCGCCTCCTCGTTTCGCATCGTGATTGGTTCAAAGAGTGCACCACTGGAATAGAGAGGATGGAGATGATAAAATCCATCAACAACATCCCGGATAAAGTCAACATCCGCATCAGGGTACTTCTTCTTCAGTACCAAAGCAGCCTGATCAGCAGGAAGATGAACAATTGTGTGGATTGAGAACCGATCCATGAAATCAAACGAGAAGTCGTTCACCTCGTACGGAGGGCGGTTTGGGTTGATATTTACACATATTGATGCCCGTACCGCTGCTCCGACACCACCGGGCAGCCGGACGACCCGGTCCTGGAGGAGATCATTAAATGAGACAAGCACCCCCTGATGAGCTTTATTTGCCTCATCAAGGACGATGATCCACCGATGCATGGTATCTGTCAGCGCCTGAAGGCCAAGGGTTGCGGTATCACCGGTCCGACCTGCCTCCTCCTCGCCAAAACTTCGGTACGTGAGGAGATCCGAGACCCTTGTCTCACCGCTCATGCCGATGACAAGCAGATTCCATCGAAGCAGGTGTGCCAGATAACTCTCCAGCTTATTCTTGCCGACTCCCGCCTCCCCGATGAGAAGAATATTCTCCTGGAGAACGATATCTTTTAAAATCCACTCAAGATCAGTAGTATTCTGCTGCACCTCTTCGATTACGGTGTCCGGAACATACGGACCTCCGGGACCAAGCGGAGAGCTGACATTTCCGATTCTGATGACCGGGTCATCATCATCCTGACTCAGAGTGATTTGAGTCTTTCCGAAGAGCTCCGGCTCCTGATCAACGATATCGTGCAGATCCAGAAGGTTCTCAACAAGACGCACCGCTACCGGCGGATGGATTCGATCATCAAGCCAGTAGGCTTTTCGCCAGAACAGGCTTCGTAACCTGTTCAGATCATCTGGAAATCGTTGAAGATGCCGAATAATCCTGATGAGTGCGCGGGTCGTAACCGGGAACGGAACAACACCGTGCTCCTCACCATAATCCCGCCTGATGTCATTTGCAGCCGAGATAATTCTGTCGATAACGTGGTCATCGATATCCGGCCCATAATCCTTAAGCACCTCAAACTCCTGATCCGGAGGAAGATAACGGATATGCACCTTGTTTGTGAAACGGTTCAAAAACTCACCGCTCATCACCTTCCCCTCATAGATGCCCCTGCCTTCACTCTTGACAGGATTGATCGTGGCAATGAACCGTGTATCGGGATGGCTCCTGAGCACCTGTTGATGCAATGTCTTTGCTTTGTTCTCAAGCGGTTCATTAAACTCCGCCTGGACATCCTCTCCGGTCCTGTTTATCTCCGAGAGTACATTCCAGTCGCCGGTGACCATCCCATCCATCACATCGCTCATATTCCAGCCGGTCTTCTCCTCCCCCTCCTCTCCATAATGCCTTCGTTCAGTAATATCTGACCTTCGAAGATTCTCATGAAACGTAAGGATTCTTGTCTGGAAGCGTGATGCACGCTCTCTCTGGTGAGTTGCATGTACGGGATCCCTCTCTTTCGCTGCACTCTGCAGGAGAACCTGACGATAACACTCACCAAGAAACCGGATGAGTGCCGTCTTTCCGGACCCCGACTCCCCGGTGATAAGGAGGTTATTCCGTGTAGGCATCCGCAGTGCATCCCACATCTGCTGCAAATACGTAATATTTTCCGGAACAAGGAGGATATATGGATCGTCCGGAGCAGGAATGTGGATCTCTCCGATGGTGAGTGATACTGCAATCGGCACACGATACCCCTGGCGCCTCTCAGCAATACATAGTGGTCCGAGGTCTTTTAAGAAGCTCATATATCATCCTCGCTCTCGTGTTTATCCTTGTCATCACTGGAGGAGGGGTGTTCTCTCCAGCCTGTCATCGCCGGACGGCTAAGCTCCCGGCGAAGAACCTCGCCAATTGATCCCGGAAGATCAGTAATATCAGAAATCCAGGTTCCATATGGTTTGTACGTCTCTTCAATATCTTCCATATCAGGTCCTACTCCCCATCCAAATATCCGCGTATCTTTATTTCCTGTGAGTATCCGCTTCATCTGATCCCTTCCTCCAACACCAGACTGGCCATCTGAGAGGATGAAGATCACCCGGTTTGCCCTTGATGCCATACGCTGGCGGTTCATCCGGTCAAGGGCACTTCCAAGAGCCCCGACATCATTTGTACCACCGGAGGCTCTGATGATCTGTCGAATGAGGTAACAGGCCTGATGTATGTTCCATTCATCCTGATACCGTTTCAATGGGATGTATTCGGCATCTGTAAATGCCGCTATCTCAAAATCCAGATCCTCAATCCGGCTGACAGCCTCCCCAAAGAGGATGGCAGTTCTGATCGTTGCTTCCAGCTTCTTCGCAACGGTCTCATCATGCATGCTGCTACTTGCATCTATGAGGAGGGAGATGATCCAGCGGGTCTTATCCTGTTCCCGTGCCGAATCCTTGAAGATCCGCATTGTAGTCCTGACAGCAGCCAGATTTTCCTCATCAATATCATCACCGGAGAGAAGTTCATTCATCTCACGGGAAGAAGCATTCTTCTGAAGTGACTGCTGAATATTTTTCCTGGCCACTCCGACAAGACCGGCGACTGGTTGATAGAATCGCTGGTAGAGGTTATAATCATCCTCCCCGACCGAATGCGTCTCAAACAGGGCGATTTTACGTATCCGTTCCGCCTTATCTTCAATCGTCTCCCAGTCATCCCGGGTTCTCTGCTGGAGGAGAGAGATATACTGTTCTGCCTCACGGCTCAATGCCCGTTCGCTCTGCCGGTATTGCCGGTCTGGTGTATCGCGTTGCATCTCTTTGGAGACTGGCTCATCTCCCTCAGCCTCATCACCATAGATGGCATCATAGTAGGCAAGATTCTCCCAGAACTCTTCACTATCCACCGCATCGGCAATAAATGCAGGTTCATACTTCTGTCTCCGGATATTCTGCTGCAAATCATCAACTGCAAGATCATCAGGGAGATCATCAAATGAGAGTCGGGCTCTCCAATCCTCTGAGACCGATGGAAATGATTCCCCCATAAGACGTTGGAAGGTTTCTCCTGCTTTCTGAAGGGCCATTAAGGTGTCTCTGGTCATACCCGTGAGGGAGCCTGACGCACCTCCACCTGAACCAGCAGGGGTATTCTCTCTCTCCTGCTCTTCAACTACATCCTGATATCTCCTGGCAGCCTTCCTGATATCCTCAGATAATTTCAATAATTCATTCCACTCTTCTTCATGTCCGTTCTGTTTGCTGGGGTTTGATTCGAGATATCTTCTCACCTCATCCTCAAGATTGTCAACCAGATCCTGTATCGTATCTGCAAGATCCAACAATGCAGAGGAGTTGGATTCAGCATTATCGATCGTCTCTCTGCTCCGCTCACAGGCATCAACCAGTTCTTCTGCAATCTTCTGTATGCCAGCTTCCGGGCTCTGGCATTCTGATCCCCCATTGTCCCCTCCCTCAGATGGCGAAGAACCCCCACTTCCACCAGGAGGTGGTGCTGTCTGACTCCCAGCCTGTCCGGAACTGTCATTTGAAGGGCCGCCAGGTATGGATAGTCCGTCATCCTCTAAAAGGTCCGATGCATCCCCGGTTATTGTCTTGCCGGTTGTTGGATCAAGTGGTTTATGTGGACTTGGTACCGATTTATCCACTCGGGGTGCTTCCCCATGAGGAGAGATCGTCGTCTCTCTCCTGCTTTTCGCATCAGACTGTATCATCGCCCCTCTTGGGGTTTCAATGGCAGGTGGATAACAGAGCTTCATATATTCAGGCCATATCCGATCATTCAGGATACCCAGACATTCTTCATCGCTGAGCTCGGTATCAACAAGTTTCTGTCGTGCTCTCCGTGTTGCATCGAGCGCCTGCACAACTGAAACATTCGAACAATTCATCTCAACTTCTCCGGTTCGCCCCTCAAAAAGAATCGCATAGAGGAACTGATCAGGGGGGGACATGCGGTTGTATCGGGATCTCTGTATCAATCTGGATGCCGGATCATACAGGTCGATGTTCAGCTGTTCAAGCCACCTGCCCGCCCCTGGATGGAGTAATCGACCTCTGGCGACAGCTCCTGGAATAAGTGCGACCTCCATCAGGCGACGAAGCCAGGAGTCAACATTCTCTCCTCTTTCAAATGGTTGTACATACCAATGGCGATAGAGTGCCTCCATCGTTAAGGCAAGGGCTACATTCCTGTTTAAATAAAAGAGATCTTCTGGTTCATACAGGATCAGCTTCCGCTCAGGATAGAGATCCACAATCGGGTGATATGCCTCTCGTACCTGAGGGATTGGAACTCCCCTCCAGCGGTAATCTCCTGTGACGACCCGGATGAGGTGCTCCATCTCCTGAATAAGTGTGGACAGCCCCTGCACCTGTCTCTTATCCGGTTCTCTCCTTCCTGCCGGCCTTGATGCCACAGTCCGGATGAACTCAATGAAAGAGGTGATGATCTGGTCATCACCATCTTCTGCAGATGCAGCCAGATATCCGGCAAGTACGTGCCCTCCATTTGCTTCCAGCCATGATAGTGATTGGGGTTCACTCACGGCTTTTAGCACTCCCCGATATACCTGTCTGAGATCACAGAGCTCTCCTTCTGTATAAAGGATATCTCTGCCGGCATCGATCAGATCAGATGAGGACGTCCCATCATCTCTGTAAATGCGTTTAATACCGGAGCGTCCTTCGATCTGAAGTATTCCAATGTCGTGCAGGGTCTGAGAGATAGTCTTTTCGAAGGAGGTGTTGGGTAGATATCTATTCTGAACAAGGAACCAGAATAGTGCGGTATGGAGATTCCCGATGAATACTGCCGGATCATTGATGTTCTGAATGGGGATCCGCTCCTCTGTCATATTCTCCGGTCCTGTGATCAGTGATTGTCCATCTCTTGCAGCCTGAAGGAGAAGGAGAAGAGGAAAACGTTGCATACGTGTCCTTTCTGGTGAGAGGAGATCAACAAGTGTCATAGGTTTGATGGCGGCAAAGAGGAGCCTGGCCATATGTTCTGATTCGGATGGAAAGACTGCGGATGCCCACTCATTGCAGACCTTAAGAATGTGCTCCTGTTGAACTGACGAGAAGGGGATTCCCAAAAACCTTACAATCTCCTGAGGGTTGATGACTCCAATAAAATCCTTTGAGCTTTTTATATCCGCTCCGGAGAGTATTTCAAGGAGATCCTCATGGGAGAGCCTGGTTGCGGTGATATGAGAGAGATGCCTGTTTATCTCCTCAAGTGCAAAACGATATGCATCCCCCTCTTGAGATTCCATGAAGATATCATAGAGAATATCATGCTCTGAGCATGAGTCGAGCATGATCTTCAAGTGTCGGAAGATCTGATCGATAGTATACTCTGGTGATCCGCGTATATCATGCTCTGTAAGAGTTGAATGGTTCATTATCAGACCGTGTATGATGCAGGATGAGCATTCACCACATATTTATTCTGCTCAAAAGAGAGAGATCTCTCCTCTCAATGTCTCGCTCTTCTCCTTCGATTCATCCAACACTCAGGAGAAAGCGTCCTGTTCGTTTTGCTTTCTGAAGACCTTCACAACACGGAATTTCCGGCCGGTCATCCGCTCGTACCATTCGCGGTGCTGATCCGCCTCTTTCAGGGTCCGGAGCGGGTGGCGGACCCGCTGTCCGGTCTCCTCATCAACAAGCACAATTTTGCTCATCGCCTGTAATGGTGTATTTACTCGTCTTTCTTCCCGCCGCACCCGGAGGAGAGGCAGGACTGCATATCTTTTCCGAGCTTCCCGACCGCATCTGCCCGGCACCGCTGGCAGTGCTTCATCTGCTTCACGTACGGTGCGCAGCGGTCATGCATCGCCCGCTTCTCAGCCGGTGTCGGCGGGGTGATATCCTCAAACTTGTACTGAGGGATGAGGGGGATGATATTGAAGTTATAGACGCCCATTGCGCCGACCTTCTTCGCGATCTCGGGGATATGCTCGTCATTCACGCCGGGGATGTAGACGGTGTTGATCTTCACGATCATCTTCCGCTCGACTGCCATCTGAATCCCTTTCAGCTGCTGTTCGAGGAGGATCTTTGCGCCTTCCACCCCTTCGTACCTCTTCCCCTTGTAGGTGACATGCGAGTAGATCTTTGCCCCGATCTTGGGATCGATTGCATTTAAGGTCACGGTCAGGTTGTAGACATCGTACTTCACCAGCTCGTCGATGTACTCGGGGAGCATCAGGCCGTTTGTACTCAGGCAGAGGATGAGGTGGGGAAACTCCTCATGCAGAAGCCGCATCGTCTCAAGCGTCTCCGGGTTTGCAAGCGGCTCGCCGGGTCCTGCGATCCCGATCACCTTCACGTACGGGAACTTCTCCAGCACCTCCCTGACACGCTCAATCCCCTCCCCGGGGCTGAGCACCTCGCTTGCCACGCCGGGACGGGACTCATTCACGCAGTCAAAATCCCGGACACAGTAATTACACTGGATATTGCATTTCGGCGCAACCGCAAGATGGGCCCTGCCGAATGCATGGCATGCCTTCTCGGAGAAGCAGGGATGCTCCTTGATCCGCCGAAGCGTCTCGGGATCGTAGGGGATCTCCTTCCCCTGAACATTCGCTGTCGGGTAACCCTCATCCGTCATATGATCTACTAATGGACGAATGAGCAATAAATACTGCTCTTCCTGCATCCCGGATTCCATCACCCACCCATGATACCTTTTTTAAACCCCTGCGATCATCCATCTATCATGAAACGTATCGCCATCCTCCTTCTCCTCTGCCTCCTGCTGCCGTTTATCTCCGGCTGCACATCAGAAACAGAGGCACCCCCGGAGACCCCCGCACCAACCCCGACTCCGGTGGCGGCCGCCCCGGTTGAATCGCCCGTCATCGTACTCCCCCCCGAACTGGAAGGAACAACAGTTGCGCTCTCGGCATCTCCACTGACACAGGATAATGCACTCTATCTCACCTTTGAGATGAATGCACGGGGACGGCAGGCTCAAATCCCAACCGAGGGCTACCCCATGATGCTCACCTTCTTCGTATACAATACCGACCAGTTTGCACCAGGGTATGCGCCGTCAACTGCTGAGGAGGTCAGACACTCGGGTATCCCCTACAAGACACGCTCATTGCATCTTTACTCAGAGAATATCCTCACACACACCGAACAGGTGCCGGAGCGTAGCTCCCCGGCAGGGCTCTTCTATCCGGCCAAGCCATATGTCTATGGCGTTATCATCGATATCAGGCCGGTGTAATCGACAATGAAGAGGATCATCTACCTTCTGCTCGGGCTTTCCCTCCTCGCCCTTCCGGCATCAGCCGCAGTATCGTTTTCGACCCCATCACCAGTTGATCTCACCCTTGGAGACCCAATCACCCTCACCGGTACAGCAGACCATACTTCTGTTCTCTACCTCTTCATGACCGGCCCCGGACTGAATCAAAACGGGGTCTCGCTCACAGATATGCAGGCACTCGTTGAGACCGGGAACACGATCCGGGTTCCGGTCACCCCGGATGGCTACTGGGAATATACCTGGTTTACCCAGGGGATCAGCGGAAAATCCGGGCTTTCTGCCGGCACTTATACGATCTATGCCTCGGACACCCCGCAGCATGCCGGTGCGCTAGCGAAATGTACAGGATGCGCCTATGACACGGAACAGGTAGTAATATCCATCCCCGTTTCAGAACCCCCTGCCCCTGCTGCAACCGGAACCATTGACATCCGTTCAGCCTCCCCCGGACTCTCCGTTCATCTGGATGGAGCCCCACGGGGTTCAGCACCTGTGGTACTCACCGGCGTCCCGGTTGGAAACCATGTTCTCGAATTCAGATCCTCTTCTTACTACTCCCTTTCAATCGGGGTGGATGTTGCTGAAGGCACACAAACCGTTCATGCAAGCCCTGTTGTATTCCCAAAGACCGGCTCCATCTCTGTTACCTCCTCCCCGTCAGGGTACCCGATCATCATCAACGGGGCAAATACAGGGACCATCACCCCCGGCACCGTGACAGGGCTCACCGCAGGCCTCCAGATAGTCGAGCTGAGGCCGCCCGGATACAATAACTGGAAGCGATCCGTCACCGTCTATCCCGGCAAGATCGAGGTCATGGTTGCCGATCTCGTCTCTCCGGGAGCACCGGCAACTCCTGTTCCAACACCTCTCCCCTCATCCACCGGCTCGCTCCGGGCCACCTCCATCCCTGCGGGTGCAAACGTGAATGTCGGTGACCGGTATTATGGCATCACCCCGGTCACCATCCCTGATCTTGCACCAGGTCCCCACCACGTCACCATCTCACTCGCGGGATATGCCCCATGGAGCGGGACCGTCTCAATAACTGCTGGCGAGACGCTGGATCTCACCCCGACCCTGAACTCCCTGCCACAGCCAACTCCCACACCTTTCCCGGTCTTTGCTCTCTTTGCCGCCCTGCTGGCTGCACTGGTCGTCTTCCGAAGAAGGTAAACACCTCTTTTTTCTCTCCTTCGCTTCCTTGCCCTATCCCCTCGTCATCAGATCCAGTTGTATACCTCCAAAACATGGCAGATTGATCACAACACCCATCTTCTTGAAGAGCAACCTCTAATAGTAGAGTGGATAACGATGGATCTCTTTGGAAATATTCTTGGGAAAAGTGAGTCTGCCGCTCCATACATCCAGAAGGCCGAGGCGCTCTTTGAGAAGGGGAAGGTCGAAGATGCAGTGCGGCAATGCAGGCGGGCGGCTGATATCGAACCTGGCAATGCACAGGCCTGGTACCTGATCGGATCCGGTGAGCGGTATCTCGGCAATACCACCCAGGCACTGGAAGCGTTCTCGAAGGCAACAGAACTCTCTCCCAATGACCCTGCCGTCTGGATTGCAATGGCAGGTGTCTATGCCCGGTGCGGAAAGTTTACAGAGGCTGTCGCAAGCCTTGAACGTCTCCCCGCATCTGATCTGAAACGCCGGGATATCCTTCTCCGGAAAGCCGAGTGGCTTGAGGCACTCGGCCGGTATGAAGAAGGTGAGCAGGTATTGAACGATATCCTCTCCGAAACCCCTGAAGATGGAAAGATCATTGCATGGCGAATCAATCTCCTTATGCGTCTTGGCAGGTTCACAGAATCCCTTGCTGCCATCGGATCAGCACTCTCTCTTGGGTATGAGCCGGCAGTAATGCATGCCACAAAAGGCCGGGCCCTGGAAGGAACCGGGGATATGAAAGGGGCACTTGCCGCATACCGGGAAGCCCTTGCACTCAATCCCGAAGATCCCGGCACCTGGTACGCACGGGCACGGATCGAGGAATCAAACGGCGACTATGCCGCCGCAGCCGCATCCTATGCCGAGGTGATGCGTGGGGTAACAGACGACAGTGCCGCTGGTGTTGCACGATCCCACTGCCTCTTTATGGCAGGCCAGTACGAGGAGGCATACAATGGCTTTGAGAAGATCGTCACAAAAAACCCGGATTTTTACCCGGCATGGTATCTTCTCGGTGTCACGGCAGAGCGGCTTGGGCGGGTGAAACGGGCAGCAGAATGCTTTGACCACCTCCTCAAACACGACTCCACCAATGCAAACGGCTGGTACCGCCGGGGACTTGCGATGATGAGCCTTGGCCGGTACAAGGAGGCACTCGAGAGCTTCCGGAGGATGCAGCATCCCGATGGCACAAAGAAGGTCGCCTGGGTGACAAGCGACGGTGAGATGAGCCTCTTTGGGAGATCATTTGATCAGAGCGGCACAGCACAGGATCCGATCGAGATCGATTCGAAGAATATTGTCTTAATCGGCCTCCAGGCACGCTGCCTCGCAGGTGTCGGGCAATACGAAGACGCACTGAAGATGATCAACCGCCTCCCGCCTGAAGAGAAGAAGACGGTACAGATACAGCTGATATCTGCCGAATCAGAGGCTGCACTGGGAAATTATGCAGCAGCGATGCAGCACCTCGAAGCTGTCCGTGGCGATCCGCAGGCATTCTCCCAATCGCGGCGCCTCTATGCGGAGATCCTGATGAAGAACCGGAGATACAGAGAAGCTGCTGAGATCTTCGGCCAGATCCTCTCAGATGATCCCGAAGATATCAGGGCACTCCGGCGGAGGGCCGAGGCGCAGATTGCGCTTGGCTCATATTCAGCAGCCGGCGAGGATCTCAAAGCGCTCATCGACCTCTCCCCAACAGACTGGCAGGCGATTGTGCTCCGTTCCGAACTCCTCTCTCTCACCGGCGATGCACGGGGAGCCCTCTCCCTCCTTGACGATCTCCCCGACAAACTCCGCAAGACTCCGTCTGTCGGGATGATCCGGGCATCTGCCCTTGAAGCAGCCGGAAGAATGGAGGAGGCAACAGAGGAGCTGAAGCAGGTTCTGGACGTGGATCCAGAGCATGCCGGTGCCATCCTCCAGACCGCAACCCTTGCATACAGGATGGGTGATCTCGGCTATGCCGGCTCTCTCCTTGCCCGGCTGAAGGAGATCTCGGGTGAGACCGGAGGACTTGCCCTTATGCATGCGGAGATCCTCTCAGCAGTTGGGCAGTATGACGATGCAATCGATGCCTTCACCGAATCACTCTCATTCAACCCGGAGAATCCCTCTGCACTGATCGGACGGGCAGATGCATTCAGGCGTGCAGGCAGGCCCGATCCCGCACTCTCTGACTTAAACGCCGCTCTCTCCGTCGATCCAAAATCCCTCCATCTCCATGCCCTCTCCGGCAGCATCCTCATGCAGCGTTCGCGGTATGCAGAAGCAGCAGATGCCTTCAGGAGATCCGAATCCGATCTCTCCCTCTCGTTAGCAGCCGAGTCGCTCATCCGCTCAGGGAGATACCCAGACGCACTCTCGCACTTCGAGAGCTACCTCTCTTCCCATCCCGACGATCCGACCGCCCTCTATCTCGCCGGTATGGCAGCAGAGCATATCGGGAAATACCATGCTGCCATCGCATATTACCAAAAGGTCAGGGATACCATCCCCGATGCAGAGTACCGACTCGGCTCTCTCCTGAATGCAACCGGTGACTATGGCGAGGCAGAAGCAGTCCTCGGACAATTCTGTGAACGCCATCCCGAGGATATCGGGGGCTGGTGCACGAGGGCAACCGCATTCGAACACCTGGGCCGGGATCAGCAGGCAGGCGATGCATACCAGGAAGCGATGAACCTGGGTGCGGAGAGCCCTGCACTCCTCATTGCAATGGAAGGCGTCCTCTCACGGCTTGGGCGGCTGGAAGATGCAGCAGAGATCTGCCAGTCGATTGCCCGGCAGCACCCGAATATTCCGATGGTCAACCGGCGGCTCGGCGAGCTGATGACGCAGCTTGGGCGATCTGAGGAGGCGGCCGATGCATACCGGAAGGCTCTCTCAGAGACACCGGATGACCCGGTCCTCCTGATGGCAGCAACCGATGCACTCATGAAGGTCGATGCGCAGAAAGAGGCGATCAGCAACCTCAAACATGCCGGGGAAGTGCATCCCGATGATCCCCGTATCTGGCGTGCCATGGGTGATGCGCTGACAGCAGATTCCGAATATGCACATGCGGTCCGGGCATATGATCGTGCAATCGCAACCGGCAATGCCCCGCCCGAGGTGTACCGGGCACGGGCACGGTCGCTGATGCTCTCAGGAAAGTGGAGCGAGGCTTGCGATGCACTCTCCGAATACCTCAGGCAGGAGGATCACGATCTTGCGACCTGGTTCGAACTCGGTGGCCTTGCAGAATCGGTCGGGGATCTGAAGCTGGCGGAGACGGCATACAAAAAAGCCGCACAACTTCCAGGAGCCTCCTTTGCCCAGGCACGGGTACTCTCTCTTCTCGGTGAAGACGAGCGGGCCCTCGCCCTGGTTGAGACACTCCTTGCAGACAATCCCGATACGATCGAATACCTCCGGTTCTCTGCTTCCCTCCTCCTCAGGATGGGACGGTATGAAGAGGCGATCGACAGCTACTCACGTGCCCTCCAGGTGAGGCGGGACGATCACCAGCTCACCCGGGGGTATGCATCTGCCCTCGAATCTGCGGGCCGGTACCATGAAGCAGTTGAGATCTATTCACAGCTCCTGAAAGAGGAGCCGACCGGATCATCAACGATCTACTCGATCGCCTCTCTCCTCACGCATCTTGGAAAATACCGTGAGGCCGCCCGCCAGTACGATGCGATCCTGGACGATCACCCCGATGATGTTGCAGCACTCATCCGCAGGGGATCCATTGCCGAGCGGCTCGGTCAGTTCGGAGAAGCGGTCGACTGGTACGAGAAAGCCCTCTCCATCGACCCGAAGAACGGTCCGCTCTGGAGTGCACGGGGCTCGATCATGGTTGCCCTCGGCAGGTACAATGATGCACTGAAGTCATATGACCGTGCGATCGATCTCTCCCAGAATGAGATCAATGCCTGGTACTGCAAAGGTCTTGTCTTAAATTATGTGGGGAAGAAGGAACAGGCGATGTCCTGCCTTGACCATGTTACCGAGGAAGATCCTGAGCATGCACTCGCCTGGTACCAGAAATCGCGGATCTATGACAGCATTGGTGAGCGGAAGGAGGCACTGGGCTGCCTCTCACGCGCCCTTGATATCGATCCCGATCTCTGAGCTATGCAGATCAGGATTATTGCTGTTGGGAAGGTGAAAGAGAACTGGCAGAAGGAGGGGATCGCGGATCTCATCCGCCGCCTCTCCCCCTATGCAACCATCACCGTCATTGAGGTGCCTGACCAGAGATACTCTACATCCGGGGAGATGGCACCCGCCATCAGGAGAGAGGGTGCTGCTCTCCTCGCAGCAGCAAAAGATCCCGCTCTTTTTGTAGGACTCGATCCCGCAGGAAAAGGCATGCCGAGCGAGGTATTTGCCGACGTTATCCGAAACCATGAGATCTCAGGGAGAGGCGATATCGTCTTCTGTATCGGGGGGGCAGACGGGCTCTCGGATGAGGTACGCGACCGTGCCGATCTTCTCCTCTCGCTCTCTCAGATGACGTTTACCCATACGATGGCCCGCCTTCTTCTCCTCGAACAGATCTACCGGGGATTTCGGATCATCAGGGGAGAGCCATATCACAGGTAAAATGTGGGGATGGTCAGGCCATCCTGCGGTTGTGGCGGATCTGGAAGAGCACCATCACGATGAGCGATACCGGAAGCGCGATCACCAGCGGATTGCAGGCACTCCATGGTTGACCAAGTATTGAGGGGACGCCGAAGATGAACTGGGATAATCCAAGAACGCTTGATTCGGCAGCATGCACAAAGACCGTCCAGAAGAACCAGACGAGAGCTCCTGCAAGAAGCGATGCCTTTGCCCCGATGATGCAGGGGGATTTTGAGGTGATCCCGTTTACGAATGCGGGCAGGAAGGCCGATGCGCAGAGTCCCATGAAGATGACGGTTGCCCGTGCGATGATACTGCCGGGCAGCAGGAAGGCGACCAGGATTGAGATGACCATCATGATTATGATGCCCCGCCTGTTGACAGAAAGCGAGAGTGCACACTCCCGCCCCCGACCCCAGACATCACAGGCAAGGGCGGTTCCCATTGTATGGTAGAGTGAGCTTAAGGTCGACATCGCAGCACAGAGGAGCGTCAGCATGAAGATGATGACGAAGATATCAGGCATTGACTGTGCAATGAAGAGCGGGATGATCGAGTCGACATTTCCGCCTGCGGCAGTAATGGCGAGTTCTCCACTCTGCTGGTAGAAGTAGACGTTTGTCAGTGCGCCGACGGTGAATGCAACGCCGGTCATCATCAGGATGAAGGGGCCGCCGATCAGAGTTGCCCTGTGCAGTGATTTGTCATCCTTTGCAGTCATGAACCGGACAATAAGCTGTGGCTGGGCCAGAACTCCGATACCAACACCGAGCACCATCGTGGTGACAAGCGTCATCCAGATCGGCGATCCGAAGGAGGGCATGGCAGTCCACCCGTTATGCCCGGCTGCAGCAAGGCCTTCGGGAACGAGATTCGCCATATCCGTCAGTGCGGTATGTGCAACCGTAACGCCGCCGAGATACACATAGGTCAGAACCAGAAGCACAGTCATTCCGATGAGCATGATGGCACCCTGCAGCGCATCGGTGTGCATCACGGCGATGAGCCCGCCGAAGACGACATATGCACCGACGATCAGGGCAAATCCAAGGAGTGCTGTTTCGTACGGGATTGAGAGCGTGACCTCGATGAACCGTGCCCCCCCGATCAGGATGGCCGCAGTATAGATCGGCATCGAGAGGATGATGATGATCCCACTCACGTACTGGAGGAACGGGGATTTGTAGCATTTTCCCATCAGGTCGGGGAAGGTGTATGCGGAGAGCCGTTTACCGGTCTCGCGGATCTTTTTGCCGAAGAAGACGAAGGCGATGAAGATACCGATCCCGATATTTAAGACTGTCAGCCAGATCAGCCCCATACCGAGGTTGGCTGCAACACCGCCGAACCCGACGATCGCTGATGTCGAGATGAAGGTCGCACCATAGGAGAGCGCAATAACAACCGGATGGGTGTTTCTCCCGGCGACCATGTAGTCCTCGGCGACCTTTGTCTTCCGGTACCCATAGTACCCGATGCCGACGATCATCAGCAGGTAGATGGCGACAACTATCGAGAGTGTCAGGACATCAACTGCCATGTTCTGCGTCTCCATTGTTCCAGTTTAAGAGACCATACAGTACACACAAGCCTGCGAACCCAATCGCAAGCAGATATGCAATCCAGATGTAGGGATCAGGAATACCAAACATGATGATAACCTCCGGTACCTCAGCAACTGCACGGGAGACCGAAAAATAAGGCGGTCTCCCTATCTAAAGAAGAAAAAGAAGTTGTCTGCTATGAATGCAAGAGCCAGTTCCCTGTATCCTGGTAGAGCAGACATGAGGTATCCACTTAGTGTTGTTATTTTCTCCTATATATATCAAGCCTATTTCGTTCTGAGCCTGAGTGCGGCGGAGTTCATGCAGAACCGGCGGCCGTCTGGGGGTGGGCCGTCATTGAAGACGTGGCCGAGGTGTGCTCCGCAGAGGGCGCAGAGGACTTCGTCTCTGATCATGCCTGCTGATCTGTCAATCTGGATCCTGATATTATGCTCAGATACGGCTCTTCTGAAACTTGGCCAGCCGGTGCCTGATTCGAATTTATCTTCTGACAAGAAGAGATCTGTTCCGCAGCAGGCACAGGCGTACACCCCCTCTATATGGCAGTCATGGTATCTGCCTGAAAAAGGCGCTTCTGTCCCCTTCCTCCGTGCCACGTCAAAGGTGAGCGGATCGAGTATTGCCTTCCACTCATTCTCTTTCTTCTCCACCAGCTCCTGATCGATGATCCTCCCATCCCGAACCGAAAAGATCTGCACCATAGAGGAGAGATGCATCCTCTTGTATAAGAGATGATCGATTATTCTCAATCGAGCGAACAATATATAATCGATTGGGTTCTTCTATAGATCAGGTTTATTCATGAGGACCAGAGATCGATCCGATTTTTCGTTATATGGAACTGCTGCCGGGGTACAGGCAATCAGGAACCCCGTGCGGAGGCATATCCTCCAGCTCCTCGAAGGCGGTGAGATGAGTTTTGACGCAATCGTATCCTCATCGGGGCGGGCAAAATCAACCGTTTCCGCCCACCTCTCCTCGCTTGCCGACGAAGGGATCGTAGGCTCCCGTCCCGGCGAGGAGGATGAGCGGAAGAAATACTTCTTCTTAACATCCCATTTCATCGGCGAACTCTCACCCGGAGATCGGATCGCAGATGAGATAAGTAATTATGCTTTTGAGTACCGGGAAGGGGCAGTCGATCCGTTCCATCTCTATAAGCTCATCTACCGCACCTTCCGTGTCTCTCTCCTCACAGAAGGGATATCTCTGGATCCGCTTCTGAAAAGAGCCGGTGAAACAGTCGGCGAAGCGGTCTATCCTGCGGTTGCAGGAGAGGATATGGAGGGTTTCTGTCTGAATCTGGCAACCTTCTGGGAGCAGCATCGTCTCGGGAGAATTGAGCTCCTTTCGCAGGATCCGATCAGGTTCTCAGTCTATGACTGCTTCGAATGTGTCGATCTCCCGCAGCTCGGCAGACCCGCATGTTCATTTGATTCCGGTCTCCTCTCTCTCCTCTTCTCCCGGCAAACCGGCTACCTCATGAATGCGGTTGAGCGGGAGTGCTATGCAGCCGGGGATCCCTGCTGCACCTTTGAGATACTTCCTGTTCCCGAAAAATAACCCGTTTTGACCAGCAGGGTTATACCATCCCATGACATTTTTTGTTATGGTGTGAACCGATGATCCGAAAAGGTCTTTTTATTCTGCTGATAGCCACAACCCTGCTCTTCGCAGCGGGCTGTGTCAGTGAACAGCCAGATGCACCGCCGCAAACCCCGGCACCGCCGGAATCGCTACATAAGTTTGATGCGACAAATGATGGAGGAACCTACACCTTTGAACTGGGTGATAGGATCGAGATAACGCTTGCCGAGAACCCGACGACCGGGTACTCCTGGGACATGACCGTTCCTGAGGGGCTCTTCCTTGTAACTGATGCATTCATCGGTCCCGATAGTGGGCTGGCGGGCGCCCCCGGCACGCATGTCTGGGAGTTTGAGGCTGGCGCTCCCGGCACCTACACCGTTGAAGGAAAGTATCTCCGTCCCTGGGAAGCAGATGCCGAGCCTGCAGAAACATTCACCCTGATGCTTATCGTTGACTGACATACTCCCACGAGTAAAGTCATGGGCTTTCTGCTGCTATGATCGTAAATAAACGGCACGGTTGGATCCAATACTCTTTCTTTTCCTTTTTCTCTCCCACTCCGGAAAGCAGAGAAGGATCAGCATCATCAATGCTATAACTGCCATTGTGCAACAGTAATTATGCATCGCATCCTTTCCCTTGCCCTGATCGCTCTCTTTGCGCTCACTCTGGGCTGTACTGCCATCGGCGACTATGGAGAAGAAGAAACCGACCAGATCGCTATCCGCGAACCCTATCCGCTCGCCTTCCATACGAGTTTTTACTCGCAGGGGATCTCCGATATCACCTTTACCTTCCATAACTCCGGCACAGATGACCGGTTGATACGGGCATCTGCCTGGTATGACGAGTTCAGCTCAAAGACCATCACAACGGTCGAGATTCCTCCGGATGAGACGGTCGAGCTTGATGTGATGATCGTCCTGAATGAGGAGAAAGTCCGTGCCCTCACCACAACCACCCTCTTCAACCTCGCATGGGTTGTCGAGGAATGGGATGGGGATTCATGGCATGTATTTGAGGAGGGGACTGCCCCGATCGAGGTCTATCCAATGGATACAATGGTCTGGGAGATCTCAGATGGCGAGGGCGGCTCTATCGACACGACCGATTATATCGCTGTCTTTGTGACGCCGCAGGCACCGGCCGTCCGCGAGCTGCTCATTGCCTCAAAGGAGTATGTGGATCCCGCCTATGATCCGATGTACGAAACCCTCGGCCTCTCCCGCACCCTTGGCGCGTACCAGTTCGGTGATCTCCCAGAGGAGGCATGGTATATTCATACCGGCCTCCATGCGAAAGCCATCTATAATGCCCTCAAATATACCTATGATGTCAGGTACCTCGATATGACGGCAAGCTTCGGATCACTGGGGCATGTCCAGCGGGTGAACACGCCTGAAGAGTCGCTCCGTTCCACATCCGCAAACTGTGTGGACGGCTCCGTCCTCTTTGCATCGGCCCTTGAGGCACTGGGGATCCACTCCTATATTGTCCTGACTCCCACCCATTCCTATATGGCATGGAAACATGATCCGAGCCCGGCCATTGCACCCGGATATGATAATCCTAATGCCCTCCCGCTCCTCACCCCTGACGATCTCACCGCACTTGAGACGACGATGATCGGGGACTTTGCATTCGGGGAGGCGGTCGCCTATGCCGATGAACAGCTCAGGAAAGACTGGGATCTATTCAATGACTTCGAGAACCCCGATGCCCATGAGTACCGGCTGATTGATATCGGGTATGCCCGGTGGGATGGTATTCATCCCCTCCGGTGATCCTCTCTTCGAAATGGAAGGCAGTTTCCGCTCCGTATGGTAATGCCTTCAAGGATTCGCTCCTCTCCCTCGCCGGGCTCAACAACTGCAATAACATCTACATAGTCCTTCAGGGGACCGACGGCGACTTTTCTTCCGAGGATCTCCTGCACCTGGTATATCCCTGCTGAATTTGACATCATGATCTGTATCTCAACCGGACGTTCCTTTCCGGGGACAATATCCACCCTCTCAATTGAGAGTGCCGAGACGGTATGAATGGTGACACTCCCTGAATCAAAAGCCATTCTTCCCCGCCCTTTTGTCATATCCGAAGAATCACCGATGCATACCATTGCCGCTTCTTTCGTCAGGGGCAGAGGTTCTGAATGGTGCGTGTAGATGGCTGAGAGGATAAATGAAAGAATCTCTATTCGTTCTGCAGTATCCGGATAGACAACAGGAAGAAGACGGCTTAAGACTGCCTGTGCAAGAGGGATGGAGATCTCCTGGTGTGCCTCCCGGTGGATGGCATTGCCAAAATCATGACAGAGCATTGCCGAGAGGACAACCAGTGCGGCATCATCTTCACTTCCTGCACCCGCTTCGACGATATCAGGAGGGATTCCGGCTTTTTTTAGGATATCCAGAATGGTTAATGCCGATGCGGTGGCGATCTTTGCGTGTGTCTCTCCATGGTCGTTCATCCCGAGATGGCGTACAGTGAAGTAATTCGCCATTCTCCAGTATCCACGAACTTCATCATCTGCCACCAGTAGATTGTACATCTGTTCTGCTTTTGGATAGGAAGAGAGAATTGAGCTTATTTTTGCTGTCGCTTCCGCCTCCATCCCTGCATATGTCTCGGGCATCTCCATTCTGAGACCTCGCAGTCTGTCGATTCTGCAGTTCTCTTCCTCGAAATTCATGCTGATCTATCTGATCTCAGATGGTAATGAGCTCTTCCCGGAAGAAAAACAATATACATCTGTATGTATGCTCAAACAAGTACCAATGGCTGAAGAGAAGCGTCTGACACGGTCAAAGACAGACCGGCTCCTTGGAGGGGTCTGTGGTGGGATTGCAGAATATTTCGGGTGGGATTCTTCCCTGGTACGGCTTGGATGGGCTGTTGCCACGCTCTTTACCAGTGGCGGGGGAATACTGGTATATATCCTCGCCCTGATCATCATCCCCGAAGAGGAGAGCGAAAAGAAGAGCGATATCTATACCGGCGAATAGCCGGATTATCCCATCTTCTCTTTTGCCTGCCGGATCTGCTCCCTGAGCTCGATTGCATGTTCAAAATCAAGCGACTCGGCAGCGGAACGCATCTCTGACTCGAGCTGGATGATCAGGTTCGGGAGTTCGTCCTGCGGGATCTCTGCAAGCCCGACTCCCTCGACCTCCTTCTCCCGGATCGGTTTTCTGATCGTCTCCGGCACAATCCCATGCTCTTCATTGAAGGCGATCTGGAGCTTCCGCCTCCGTTCTGTCTCGGCAAGCGCCCGCTTGATCGAGTCTGTCATTTTGTCTGCATAGAGGACGACACGGGAGTTGGCGTTCCTCGCAGCCCTGCCGATTGTCTGGATCAGGCTCTTTTCGTTTCTCAGGAACCCTTCCTTGTCTGCATCCAGAATACCGACGAACCCGACCTCGGGGATATCCAGCCCTTCCCTGAGCAGGTTGATCCCGACCAGCACATCGAAGGTGCCGAGCCGAAGCTGCCTGATGATCCCGGTCCGTTCAAGCGTGATGATCTCGGAATGGAGGTATCGTGTCTTGATCCCCCGCCCGATGAGATAATCGGTGAACTCCTCGGCCAGCTTCTTAGTGAGGGTGGTCACAAGCACCCGGTCACCCTGTTCAATGGTGCGGAGGATCTCCCTCTCAAGATCCTGGGTCTGCCCGTCGATTGGCCTGACTTCCACCACCGGATCGACGAGGCCGGTCGGCCTGATGATCTGCTCGACCACCTGTTCGGCATGCTCTGTCTCATAGCTTCCGGGGGTTGCCGAGACGAAGACGACCTTCTTCATGTACCTCTCAAATTCATGGAACTTCAGGGGGCGGTTATCAAAGGCGCTTGGGAGGCGGAACCCGTACTCGACCAGGTTCTTCTTCCGTGCATAATCGCCATTGAACATCCCCCGCACCTGCGGCAGGGTCTGGTGGCTCTCGTCGATGATCAGGAGAAAATCGCCGGGGAAATAGTCGAGGAGGCAGTACGGCTTCTCGCCTGCGGATCTCCCGTCAAAATGGCGTGAATAGTTCTCGATACCTTTACAGCTCCCGGTCTCCTCGATCATCTCAATATCAAAGAGGGTACGCTGGCGGAGGCGGTGCGCCTCGATCATCCCGAGCGTCGGGAGCACCTCATCCAGTTCGGCCCGGATTGACTCAACCGCCCGCTTCCGCTCGTCTTCCGGGGTGACGAAATGGCGGGCGGGATAGACGTGAAAATACTCCATCGTGGAGAGCCGCCGCCCGCTCGTCTTCTCGATCTCTGATATCCGGTCGATTGTATCGCCGAAGAGCTCGATCCTGATGATATCATTGAAGTATCCAGGGATGATCTCGATGGTATCGCCCCGTACCCGGAACCTCCCCGGCATCAGCTCGGTGTCGTTGCGCTCGAACTGGATCTCAACCAGCCGCTCGATGATCTCCCGCTGCCGTGCCCTCTCACCGCACTGGAGCTCAAACCCGAGGTTCCTGAAATGCTCGGGGTTTCCGAGGCCGTAGATGCAGGAGACCGAGGAGACGACGATGGTATCGTTCCGTGAGAGGAGCGAGGCGGTTGCCGAGAGGCGCATCTGCTCGATCTTTGGGTTGATATCTGCATCTTTCTCGATGTACTGGTCTTTTCTCGGGAGATAGGATTCCGGCTGGTAGTAGTCATAATAAGAGACGAAGTACTCGACACGGTTCTCAGGGAAGAAGTCCAGGAACTCATTATAGAGCTGGGCTGCCAGCGTCTTGTTATGCGCAAGGACGAGGGTGGGCATCTGGAGTTCTGTGATCAGGTTTGCGATCGTGAAGGTCTTCCCCGACCCCGTCACCCCAAGGAGGGTCTGTTTTGCCATCCCCTCAGAAAAACCGCTGGTTAAGCCTTTGATAGCATCTGGCTGGGACCCTGCCGGTTTGAAGTCCGCATGGAGGGTGAAGTTCATGGAATCACCTTCTTTCTTCTCTTGATCCTGTTATAGCTGACGGCGAACCGGTGCGCCTCGTCCCTGATCTCCTGGATGAGGAGTGAGGCGGGATCGTCAGCAGGCACCGGGAGGGGGTAGGGGAGTTTCGGGAGATAGATCTCCTCCTCCCGTTTTGCAAGCGCAATGACGGGGATATCGAGATCGAGCTTATTCAGCTCGGCATATGCGGCCGAGAGCTGTGCTTTCCCGCCATCGATGACGATTAAGTCCGGCATCTCCCCGTCTTCTGCAACCAGCCGTGAGTACCGCCGTGAAACCACCTCGCGGATCGATCCGGGATCATCCCCCCCGACGGCACTCTTCAGGGAAAACCGCCGGTATCCCCGCTTATCAGGCTTTCCGCCGACGAACCTGACCATCCCCCCGACAGCGGCGGTGCCGGAGAGATGCGAGATATCAAAACACTCAATCACCTCTGGATCAGCTGCCAGCCGGAGTGCCCGCCCAAGCGCCTTCACCCGCTCAACCCCTGAGAACCAGGTGAGATCGACGTTCTTTGCAGCAAGATCCAGAAGTTCCCGTTTTGCCCCCTGCTTCGGGACGGTGATGGTGACGCTCTTCCCCCGGATCTCAGCAAGGTATCCGGTGATCGCCTCATCCACCATCTCCGGGATGATCACCTCCCCCGGCACCTCGTGATCGCTGTAGTACTGGACAAGGAACTCGGAGAGGAAACCGGGCGTCTCATTGAACCGGAACTCCTCCTTTTCGACCAGTGTCCCGTTCCTCTGGTGGAAGAGGAGGAGGAAGACCTCGCCGCCGGTGATCCGGTACTGGATGACATCCCCTTCGCTATCTTTTCTCCGGGCAGCCATCCGCCTCCCGGAGAGATGTTCGAGAGCTGTGATCGTCTCCCTGATCGTGATTGCAGACTCAAATTCGCAGTTCCGGGATAGCCGCTCCATCCGGGCTTTCAGATCAAAAATCAGCTCCCTTGTCCTGCCTTTCAGGACCTCCTCTGCCTGCCGCACCCGTTCTGCATATGCCTCTTCTGTGATCTCTCCGATGCAGGGTGCCGGGCAGGTGTTGATATGGTAGCGGAGGCAGGCACGTTTGGGGAGCCGCCTGCATGAACGGAGGCCGAAGATCTTCTTCACCATCGCCAGCAGCCGATCCCGCTCACGGGCAGAGACGAAGGGACCGAAGTACTTTCCTTCTGCCCCTGCCTTCCGGGCAATCCCGATCCTGGGGAAGGGATCGCCGGAGATATGGATGAAGGCATAGCTCTTTGCATCCTTCAGATCGATATTGTATTTTGGCTGGTGCCGTTTGATCAGGGTATTCTCTAAAATGAAGGCTTCTGTCTCATTTGCTGTTGCGATGAAATCAACAGATCTGATCGCATCAACCAGCACCGCGGTCTTTGGATCCAAACCCTTCTTTGTAAAATAGCTCTGCACCCGCTTCCTGAGGTTCTTTGCCTTGCCGACATAGATGACGGTGCCGGATTCATCCAGAAAAAGATATGAACCCGGCTCTTGTGGAATATGGGTGGTATCGATCATGATTCAAGGAGCGGCCTGAGGAACCGGCCTGTATGGCTCTCAGGGACACCTGCGATCTCCTCAGGCGTCCCTGCCGCGATGATCTCCCCGCCGCCATCACCGCCTTCGGGCCCGAGATCGATGATATGGTCTGCGGACTTGATCACATCGAGGTTATGCTCGATCACAACGACCGTATTCCCCTTCTCCACAAGATCGTCGAGCACCGAGATGAGCTTGCTGACATCATGGAAATGGAGGCCGGTTGTCGGCTCATCAAGGAGATAGAGGGTCCTGCCGGTCGCCCGTTTTGCGAGTTCGCGGGTGATCTTGA
Source organism: Methanocalculus pumilus (assembly GCF_055382585.1). Lineage (NCBI taxonomy): Archaea > Methanobacteriati > Methanobacteriota > Methanomicrobia > Methanomicrobiales > Methanocalculaceae > Methanocalculus > Methanocalculus pumilus. Next base: position 868,682 of record NZ_AP042393.1, read on the forward strand.
TCCGCTGCGCCTCCCCGCCTGAGAGGGTGGTGGCACTCTGCCCGAGCTTGATGTAGCCAAGCCCCACGCGGCAGAGTGTCTCAAGCTTCTGGCTGATTGCGGGGATATTCTCAAAGAGGTTCCGTGCCTCCTCGACACTCATCGCGAGGACATCCGCGATCGTCTTCCCCCGGTACCGGACTTCCAGCGTCTCACGGTTATATCGCTTTCCTTTGCACTCCTCGCACTCGACGAAGACATCGGGGAGGAAGTGCATCTCGATCTTGATGGTGCCGTCACCCTGGCATGCCTCGCACCGCCCCCCTTTCACATTGAAGGAGAACCGCCCCGGCTTGTATCCCCGGACCTTCGCCTCTTTCGTCTCGGCAAAGATCTTCCTGATCTCATCAAAGACCTTTGTGTAGGTTGCAGGGTTTGATCGAGGCGTCCGCCCGATCGGGCTCTGATCGATCACAATCACCTTATCGATATGCTCGTCTGTTGCGAGTGAGGTATATACACCGGTATCTTTCCGCGAACCGTGGATTCTGTTCATCAGCGCCGGGTAGAGGGTTTCGTAGATCAGGGTCGATTTCCCGGATCCCGAGACCCCGGTGATGACGGTGAAGAGTCCGAGCGGGATCTCGCAGCTGATATCCTTCAGATTGTGCTCGCTGCAGCCTTCGATCCTGATACAGGGTCCTTTCAGCCTGCGGGTTTTTGGAACCGGGATCGTGATCCTCCCGGAGAGGTACTGGCCGGTGAGGGAGTCTTCTGCGTTGATGATATCGTCAAGGGAGCCAAGTGCGATGATATCGCCTCCGTGGATCCCCGCTCCCGGCCCCATATCCACGATACAGTCTGCGTGCCGGATCGTATCCTCGTCATGCTCGACGACGAGGACGGTGTTGCCGAGGTCGCGGAGGTGTTTTAAGGTCTCGATTAAGCGGTGGTTATCACGCTGGTGGAGGCCGATTGAAGGCTCGTCCAGTACATAGAGGACGCCCATCAGGTTTGATCCGATCTGGGTGGCAAGCCGGATCCGCTGAGCTTCACCGCCTGAGAGGGTGCCGGCGTTTCGTGAGAGGGTGAGGTATGATAGTCCAACCCGTTCAAGGAAGAGGAGGCGGGATCGGATCTCTTTCTTCACCTGCCGTGCAATCTCCTCCTCCTTCGGGGTGAGGGGGAGATCGGTGAAGAAGGCGAGTGCTTTTCCAACAGAGAGGTCGGTCACATCCGCAATCGAGTATCCGTGAATCTTGACAGCGAGCACCTCCTTCTTCAGCCGGAGTCCCCCGCAGGAGGGGCAGGGGGTGACCCGCATGAACTTCTCAAGCTCCTCCCGCCTGTACTCGGATTTCGTCTCCCTGTACAGCCGTTCGGACTGGGGGATCAGCCCTTCCCAAACCCCCTTGTGCGACCATTCGGCATCCATCCGCTTCATCTTCATCGAGAATTTGATCTGGTCGTCTGACCCATACAGCAGCGAATGGAGCTGCGCATCAGTCAGGTCACGGATTGGGGTATGGATCGTGTACCCGGCATGTTCGGCAACTGATCCGAGATACTGTATCCTGTACCCGTCGAGGAAGTTCCGATAGAGTGCAACAGCACCGTCTGCGATGCTCAGGTCCTTATCCGGGATGATCAGGTCGGGATCAAACCGCATCTGGAACCCCAAACCGTTACAGGTCTCGCATGCTCCAAACGGGCTGTTGAATGAGAAGAACCGGGGCTGGAGCTCCTCAACCGAGAAGCCGCAGATCGGGCATGCCATCGTGGCAGAGTAGGTCTCTTCTGAGCCGTCCTCAAAGGCAGCGATAACAAGCCCCCCTGATCGCTTCACGGCGGTCTCGCATGCCTCGGCGAGCCGGGAGGTCTCGGATGGATCCAGCCGGTCGATGACGATCTCGATATCATGCTTCACGTACCGTTCAAGCGGGATCTCCTCGTCGGTCCTGTGGATGATCCCATCAACCCTGACGCGGGAGAAACCTTCAGAATCGAGATCTTTTATGATCTTTGCATAGGTTCCCTTCTTCTGCCTCACAACCGGCGCCAGGATGGTGACCATCCCTGTCCCGTGTACTGCGATCGTGTCGGCGATCTGCTGGGGGGATCGGGATTCGATTGCAATCCCGTGTTCGGGGCAGTGCGGCACCCCGATCCGTGCGAAGAGGAGCCTGAGATAATCATAGATCTCGGTGACGGTTCCGACGGTGCTCCTCGGATTCTTCGAGGTCGTCTTCTGTTCTATCGATATTGCGGGGGAGAGCCCTTCGATCGCATCGACATCGGGCTTATTCATCTGGCCGAGGAACTGGCGGGCATATGCCGAGAGGGATTCGACATATCGCCGCTGCCCTTCGGCATAGATGGTATCAAAGGCAAGCGTGGACTTCCCCGAACCCGAGACACCGGTGATGACGATCAGCTGGTCCCGGGGGAGGATGACGGTGATATCCTTCAGGTTATGCTCCCGTGCTCCACGAACAATTAAGTCTTTCATCAGTGATTGTATCTGTTGATCATGGATGGTAATAGGTATAGAGATGCTGTCAACGGTAGTGATGCCGTAAAAACGATCTCACCTTCTCTGACTCGATCCACCCCCCCTCGTTCTCCCTCGCGGAGAGTTCATACCACTGCCGCTCACCGGATGGCGATTGCAGCAGGAGTTCCGATCCCCAAAGCGGGGTACTGCTCATGATGGTGGTGTACATCCTCCATTTATCATAAATAAGAAATGAATGCAAAGCTCTATATTCACTGAACCGGAATCTCTCTTTCATGAAGATCCTTGCATTCAACGGGAGCCCGAGGGTTTCATCGAGCTCGACCAGAAAACTCCTCCTCGCCGCATGTGAGGGTGCGGAAGAGGTGGGTGCCGAAACCACGGTGGTTGATATCTGTGATCTGGATATTGGGTACTGCAACGCATGTGGAAGCTGTTACATCACTGGTGACTGTGTCCTTGATGATGATTTCGAGTCTGTTTATTATCAGTTTCTCAATGCAGACGGGATCATCTTCTCCTCCCCCGTCTACATCAACTCGGTGACTGCACAGCTGAAGACCCTCCTTGACCGCCTTTCGGATGCCGTGCATTGCCAGCGGCTCTCCGGGAAATATGGGTGCAGCCTCTCAACTGCCGGTGGAGCGCTTGCAGAGGAGGTTGCTGAGTACCAGAACGGCGTGATCCGGATGCTCGGCGGCACCACCGTCGGATTGGTTGGCGTGAATATCATGGGGGATCCCGGTGCAGTGGATGCAAAGATCCCGGCTGCAAAGGCACTCGGTGCCGATCTCGCCTCAGCCATCCGGGACAAGCGGCGGTATCCCGATCAGGAAGAAGAGCACCGGATCCGGCGTGAACATATGATCGAGCTCGTCCGCTTCAACAGGGATGTCTGGAAGTCCGAGTACGAGTACTGGGAGAATCAGGGCGCTTTTTCGGACCGGTGACTGAGCGTCTCCATCCTGCCGATGATATCATCGGTATGGGATCCCATCCAGTAGAGCCGCCTGCATGAGGGGCACCAGCGGAAGCTGTGATCCCCCTGTTCTGCGGGTACATAGTCGGCGATCCGGATCTCCTCTTCGGGTGCATCTTCGAGGAGCGTATTGCAGATCGAGCAGCGGATCAGCCGGACCGGAAGGTCAATCAGCCCCCGGTCTTTCAGGAAAGAGAGCTGGTCGAGGATCTCCTTCTCCCCAATATAGATCCCCCGGTCCCCGGCCCGGCCGGCGAGCTCACGGTCCCGGGTGAGGAGGATCCTGCCCTCCCGTTCTGCCCATCGAAGGAGTTCTGTATCTTCCTTTGGATTGCCGGGGGGAAGGCAATCCGCACTCTCTGTATCATAGCCGAGGAGCCGGAGGTACCGGGTGAGGGGGCCGAGCATCCGATCCACAAGGAACCGGAGTTCAGGGGTCATCTGAGCACGACCGGTATCTGGTAGCCGCAGTTCCTGCACCGGTCACCATCAAGCCCCACGATCCCGGCAGAAAACCCTCTCCTCCGGATCAGATCCGCACCGCAGGAGGGGCACCGGGTATCTTCGTACGATGATCCCGGAATATTACCGAGATAGGGGTATTCAAGGCCGAGTTCCCGCGCCCGATGGTAGATCCGCTCAAGCGTTGCAAGCGGTGTGGCGGGGGGATCGCTCATCCGGTAATCGGGGTGGTAGCGGGTAAAATGCATCGGCGTATCGGGGCCCAGATGCTCGATCACCCAGCGGATCAGGGAATCAATCTCACCCGGATCATCATTTATGCCGGGGATCACCAGTGTCACCGTCTCGATATGCATGCCGAGTTCATCTGCCCGGATCGTTGCATCGAGCACCGGCTGGAGGCGCCCCCCGCAGACCTTTTTGTAGAAGTCCTCATTGAATGCCTTCAGATCCACCCGGAAGGCAGAGAGCATCGGTGAGAGTTCGTTCAGCGCCTCTTCGGTGATGTAGCCGTTCGTGACATAAATCGTCTTCAGATCATGTTTTCGTGCGATTCTGCCCATATCAAGGGCATACTCATGCCAGATCGTCGGTTCATTATAGGTCCAGGTGATGCTTGCAGCACCGGATCGAATCGCCTGCCGCACCCCCTCCTCCGGTCCAATCTCACGGAGCGGGAGGGAATCGATCGTTGCCTGTGATATCTCCCAGTTCTGGCAGTGCCTGCACCGGAAGGTGCAACCGATTCCCCCGAGCGAATAGGTGGTGGTGCCGGGGAGAAAATGGTAAAGCGGCTTCTTCTCGATGGGATCGAGTGCTGCTGATACGACCTTCCCATAGGTCAGCGCATAGAGCTTCCCGCCCCGGTTCCTGCGAACCCCGCAGATCCCCTCTTTCCCCTGCCGGATCAGGCAACTGTGCGGGCAGAGGCCGCAGCGTATCGCCTCATCCTCTCTCATCCAGATCCGTGCTTCCTTCATCTCCACTCATTCACCCCGTTTTGATCTCTTTCCACTCTGTGGAACACGGCATTATATGTGATCCATGATGAAATGTTTAAGGTAATATGAAGAAGGTAGTTATCTCGGTCGGCGGGTCGGTTCTTGTACCCACACTTGAGTCAAATAATCTCAGTGCATGGGTGGCAGTGCTCCGGGAGATTCAACAGGACTATTCCGTCTTCTGCGTCTGTGGAGGAGGAGGCGAGGCACGCCGGTATATATCGGTCTGCCGGAGCCTCGGAATTGATGAGGGCACCGCAGACGAACTCGGCATCATGGTGACGCGGATCAATGCGTCCCTTCTGATTGCGGCACTCGGTGATGCCGCCTATCCAACCGTTCCGGCAACCTATCGTGAGGCGAAGCAGGCGGCGCTTTTGGAGCGGATCGTCGTCATGGGAGGGGTGACCCCCGGCCAGACGACAGATGCGGTCTCAGCCGTCCTTGCAGAGGAGGTTTCAGCAGATCTGCTGGTGAATGCAACGGCAGTGGATGCAATCTATTCGGCTGATCCGAGGAAGGATGCCTCGGCAGAGCGGTACACGATGATCACCCCGGCAGATCTGATCCAGATCATCATGAAGGAGCGGATGGGCGCGGGATCGAATATGATCGTCGATCTGGTGGCAGCCAAGATCGTTGAGCGGAGCGGCATCCCCTTCATCGTGATGGATGGGAGAAAACCCGGCGATATCTTAACAGCGCTCAAAGAGGGGACATTCAACGGCACTCTTGTTGCAGAGAAGCCAGATTCAGTTCTCCCGCTCTGAGATGCGGACAAAACGATACCCTTTTTTAGATAGACCCTCAATTTAGTAAGGTCACGGGGTAGTAGGGTAGCCTGGTCCATCCTAGAGCGTTTGGGACGCTTTGACCGCAGTTCGAATCTGCGCTACCCCATTTTGAGATGGACTCAGAGACCGCTTTTCTGATATATTCACGCCTGAATGATCGCTATCCTCATACGGAGACCAATTTTCTTGATTTCGAAGATCCCTTCCAGTGCCTGATCCTGACGATCCTCTCTGCCCAGACGACCGATGCCACCGTGAATCTGGTTGCGCCGTCTCTCTTTGCACGGTTCCCGACACCGGAATCGCTTGCTTCAGCGGATCTGGTGGAGGTGGAGAGAATCATCCACAGAACCGGGTTTTACCATGCAAAGGCCCGGCATATCACCGGTGCGTCGAGGGCACTTGTGGAGCGGTTTTCGGGGAGAGTTCCGGCTACGATGGATGAGCTCCTGACGATCCCCGGTGTCGGGAGGAAGACGGCTAATATTGTCCTCAACCATTCCTTTGGGATCGATGAAGGAGTCGCTGTTGATACGCATGTCCGCCGTCTTGCCCAGCGGATCGGTTTCTCAGACTCGGCAAACCCCGATAAAATCGAGCAGGATCTGATAGCGATCTATCCCCGTTCCCACTGGGGCGGGATCACGTACCTGCTGATCCGGCATGGGCGGGAGGTCTGCCCTGCCAGAAAGCCGCAGTGCGAAACCTGCGTTCTCCGTGACCTCTGCCGTTTTGCCTCTTTAGAAGAAGAAGGGTGAGACGATTGCAAAGAAGCAGAAGGAGACGAGAGCCGCTGCCGGTATCGTGATGATCCAGGCGATGATAATCTCCCGCACCACTCCCCACCGGACGGCAGCAGACCCCTGCGTGGTGCCGACACCCATGATCGCCCCGCTCATTGCATGGGTTGTCGAGACCGGGATGCCGAGCATCGTCATCGCCGAGAGGACAAGACCGCCGGATGTGGATGCCGAGAAGCCCTGGTAGGGGGTGATCCTGGTGATCCTGTTTGCCAGCTTATCGATGACACGCCATCCCCCAAGGAGCGTGCCAATCGATATGGCGGCACAGGAGGCGAATATCACCCAGAGAGGTACCTCAAAGACTGTGATAAATCCCCCTGCGAAGAGTATGGCGGTGATGATACCCATTGCGTTCTGTGCATCATTGCTCCCATGCCCGATGGCGTGGAATGATGCCGAGACGATCTGGAGTTTCCTGAAGATATAGTTCATACGCTGCGGCGTGCTGGCGTTGCTTAAGTACCGCATGATAAAGGCGGCGAATGCATAGGCGGCGATGAACCCGAGGGTCGGGGAGACGACGATGAATAAGACGATAGCAAGGATACCCTTGATATGGACGATGCCAAGGAACATCGAAACAGGTATGATGATCGCAATTCCGATGATGGCTCCAAGGCCGAAATAGATCGGGTTTCTGTCTCCTGCATAATATGCAATTGCCCCAAATAGCAATGCACCTGCCACTGCGCCGAAGAGCGCGATTTCAATTGTCAGGGCGATGGTCTGTAAGTCCGGCCAGATCACCGCAAAGAAGCCTGCCGCCCCGATACCGGCACCCATAATCCCTCCGACAAGAGAATGGCTGCTTGAAACCGGTATGCCAAAATGAGAACAGAAGAAGACCCAGAAGACCGACCCGACAAGGCCGGTGACAAGGACAAAAGGAGTGAGTATTGCGGGATCGACGATCCCTTTTCCTATCGTCTTTGCAATGGCGGTTGAGAAGAGGAACGGGCCGACGAGATTAAAAAATGCGGCAAGCCCGACTGCCTGGAGCGGGGTGAGCACCTTGGTGGCGATGACGGTGGCGATGGAGTTTGCCGCATCATTCAACCCGTTTACAAAGTTAAAGAGGAGGGCTAGTCCGATCCCTGCAATGATAAGGAACTCCATAAAAAATCACGAATGGCGGATTGCTATATCTGCAAGGACATTTGCTGCGTCTTCGCTCTTATCGGTTGCCTCTTCAAGGCTCTCGTAGATCCCTTTGAGCTTGATGATCCTGATTGCATCCTCACTATTGAAGAGGTCGATGATCGCGTGGGCAAGGACATCATCGGCAAGGTTCTCAAGCCTGTTGATCTCAATGCATTTCTTCTCAAGAGTTTCGGGGTTTTTGAGATTCCGAACCTCACGTACTGCCACTGCCACTTCACTCGCCTGAAGATAGATGATCTTGGCAAATTCCCTCATGTAGGGGTCCGTCTCCTCAATCCCGTAGGTGAGCATCTTCCTGGCGGTACCATCAACAAAATCAAGCATATCATCCAGGGCTGTTGTCAGCCGTGATATCTCCTCGGGCTCAAGTGGGGTGATGAAACTCCGATTCAGCTCGGCATATGCCCGGTGGGCAAGGGCATCACCCTGGTGTTCGAACTTCTTGATCGCTTTGACCTTCTGCTCGACATCGGTATAGTCGTCAATAAGATCAACAAGCAGGCGAGCAGCCTCTGTTGTAGTATCCGCGAGCTGCTCGAAGATATCAAAGAAGACATGATCGTTTGGAATAATCCAGTCTCGTAAACTCACAAGACACCACTCTTACAAGGAATCTTAAAGATAAAAAGGTCTTGATTCGCATCTGCTGATGACAGATCCGTCAAATCAGATGCTGCCGGATCTGATTGCATGATGCTCCGGCTCATCTCTTCTTCCCCACTCACTGCCTGGCTGTATGCCCGCGGATGCCGATGAATTCACGGATCATCTTTGCGGCAACCGCGGCAGTCTGCTCAGAGTCATTTGGGAGCACCTCGACATAGTCGAATGCCACAGCCTGACCTGCAAGCGCCCGGATAACAGATCGGAGATCCCAGTGGGTGATCCCGAAGGGATCCGGTGTTCCAAGCCCCGGTGTCAGGCATGAGTCAACGGCATCCGCATCGATCGAGAGATAGATGGGATCGTTGCCGATCGCGGCCTTCACCTCGTCGATGATGGCGTTGATCCCCCGGTCATGCACCTCATCTGCGGTATAGATCCGGTGGTGGGAAGCGGCTTCAAACTCCTCCCTCGATCCGCTCCGCGCACCGATGATGACGATATTGTCAATGCCGAGATCGCGGACCCGTGCCGAGACACAGTCATGGTTGTAGCGGGATCCCCGGTATTCATCCTGAAAATCGAGGTGGGCATCACAGACGACATACCATTTCGGCATGGCAGCGCGCACAGCACCGATGGTGATCGAATGCTCACCGCCGAGCATCACCGGCACTTTTTCGTCTCCGAGGATCATCGAGACGGTATCCTCAACCTGGGCTGCGACCGCCTCCGGATCTGCCTCAGGATAGATATCTCCGAGATCGGTGAAGGGGATGTCAGAGAGGTCAATACCGTACTCCGGCATGTATGGCTCAAAATTGTAAGATATCGCCCGGATTGCGTTTGGGGCGAAACGTGTGCCCGGTTTGTATGAGGTTGTCCCGTCATAGGGGACACCGAATATCACATACCGTGCATCCTCATACGAGGCTTCGGCATCGGCAAAAAGAGAGTTAGAAAAGGATTGCATACTCAGATGTCAAGCTTGCGTTTACCGAGAGATTCGATGTAGGGAATCTCTTTGCCGGGCTCGATATGCTCCAGCTGTTCGTCTGTGACGTTCAGCTCGAAGTTTGTGTAGTCTTTCATATCCATGAAGGAGACGGTATTTGCGGCGATCGAGATGACCTGAGCGCTCTTCCGTTCAACGATCGGGGCATAGATCTTGGCTCCGACTGGTGATACGAAAGATCGTTTCATACCATCAAAGATACCAACTGCATCGATCCGTGCCTTTGCGGCACCGTGCTTCCCGGGCTTTGAGGTGGAGATGCTCTGAATTTTGCATGGTTCGTCATCAATGACCATGTAGCGGCCTTCCTTCAGTTTCCCAACTTCTGTCTGTTCTTTCATGATATTTTCTCGCAGGAGTAATTTATTGAATCAAAAGAACATAAAGACAACGCAGTGATGAATGAAACGCCCTTCCTTGCCGCATGCCAGGAACTCTCCAACCGGCTCCGTGCAGAAATCGGTAATCTCGTCGGTACCGAGCAGGGTGGGGCGGAGATCGGGATGGGTGCGGATCAGACGCCGACTGAGGTGATTGATGATGTTGCCGAGTCGCTTGTGCTCGATCATCTCAGGGAGGCGGATGTTGGCCGGCGGGTGATCAGCGAGGAGGCGGGCGGTGTAGATCTTCCCGGCGGGGAGGGGACGATCTACCTCGATCCGATCGATGGCACCTATAATGCCGTTGCCGGTATCCCCTTCTATGCGATATCCCTCGGATATGCGATTGATGGGCAGATGAAAGAGGGGTATGTAATGGATCTTGCATCCGGTGAGGAGTTCTATGCTGTCCGGGACGGCGGTGCGTTTCTGGATGGAATGAAAATCTCCGTATCGGATGTTTCGTCATTACATACCAGTGCGATGAGCCTGTACGGGAAGAAGTTCGATTTCGCCAGTATCATCCGGCTTGGCAGCGAGATCCGGCGCTGGCGGCTCTTTGGTGCGTCAGCACTCGAACTCTGTTATGTTGCCTGCGGCCGGATAGACGGATTTGTTGATCTCAGGAATACCCTCAGGATCACCGATGCTGCCGCCGGAATGCTCATCTGCACAGAAGCCGGAGGAGTAGTATCGGCCCCGGATGGCGGGGAGGTACGTTTCCCTGACGATGTCTCTGTCGGGCGGTGTATGGTAGCAACGAATGCGGTGATCCACCGGAAAGTGATCGAGTATCTCAGGTGAAGGATGCGGTATTTCATCGTCTCACGGATTGATCGCGAAGAAGCGGTTGCGTTTGCAAGGATGCTTGCAGAAGACCTCCGGATGGCCGGGCACACAGTGTTCTTTGAACACGATACTGCCGATACCCTGAAGCGGAATAGCGGTCTCTCCTTTGAAGAGCTCCCGGGTCGGGCAGATCTGGTGGTTGCGGTCGGGGGGGACGGAACCGTCCTCAGGTCTGTTGCAAAGATGCCGTCGCAGCTCCCGGTGATCGGTATCAACTGGGGCGAGGTCGGGTTTCTTGCGGATCTCGAACGGGGCCATGCACTTGAGTTCCTCACTGCCCTCAAACCGGGTTTTCCTGTGGAGAAGAGGATGCGCCTTGCCTTTGAGAGTGATCACGGCCCGATCGGCGATGCGCTTAATGAGGCATTGATCGTCACCTCGCGCCCTGCAAAGATGCTTCGGTTCTCGATCATAATCGATGGCGATGTGGCCGAGACATTCCGGGCCGATGGGATCATCCTCAGCACGCCGACAGGCTCAACAGCCTATGCGATGAGTGCGGGAGGTCCGATCGTTGATCCCCGGATCGACGGGGTCCTGATCGTCCCGCTCGCACCGTACATGCTCTCATCCCGGCCACACATCATCTCGACAGACCGGCAGATCGAGATCCATCTTGAGAGCACAAAGCCTGCAAACCTGGTTATCGACGGGGTTGAGGTGGAGCCGCTCGGCTTCTCGGGATCGATCCGTGTATCGAGATCGGCTGAACCGGCACTCTTCATCAAAAGCGAACGAACCTTCTTTGAGAAGGTCGAGCAGAAACTGCGGCGCCTCTGATCATCAGGTTTATCGTTTGATGGATGAATAGGGTCTTGTAGAGGATGAAGGAGTGTGAACGATATGGATCAGATGCGAACCGATCTTGATTTTGCTACGATATCAAACCTGCTGAAGGTACAACTCGGCCTGAAAGGCTCCCCTGTTGCCATCAAGCTGGCGGGATCTGAAAAGGAGATCCCGGAGGAGATGGAAGAGACAACCGAACAGATGAGGCACTGCCAGATGGTCTCGCTTGCACGGAATGAAGGGAAGTGTTTCTATGCGACAAAGGATAAACACAACTGTATGGGGGGCGCCTGGGCGCTCGGACTCCGGGAACTCACTCCCTCCCTCAAATCCGGCGAGTTCTATTTTGCCCTCGGCAAGTACGAGAGCTGGGCAGCCTGCCGCCGGACAATCCAGAATGTCCCGCACCTGCCATCAGGCGATACCTATGCCACCCTCTATGCACCACTGGAATTAGCCACCTTCTCGCCGCATGTGGTGCTGATCATAGCCGAGCCGCGTTCGATGCTGAAGCTGGCACAGGGCATCCTGTACCGGATGGGCGGCAGGATCTATTCGGAGATGTCAGGGATCCAGTCGGTCTGTTCTGATGCGACTGCCACGGTCTATATGAGCGGAAAGCCGAATATCTCGCTTGGATGTGACGGGTCACGGAAGTTCTCAGGGATTGCCGATGGCGAGATGGTGATGGGTCTCCCCGGTGAGCTGCTCGGAGAGATAGCGGATTCGATCCCGATCGTCGTCGGCGCACCAGGCTCAAAGAAATAACCCCTTTTTGATCTCCGAATCCTTCTTATCACCAGCAGACGACTAGTACAACTATAAGGTGGAATGGGCGTTGCAGATCTCGATGAAGCTTGAGTTGAAGGATACTCCGGGCCAGCTGCTCGGAGCATTGAAACCGATCTCGGATATCGGCGGGAATATTATTACGATCATCCATCAGCGCGATCAGACGACTGCCGAGAACACCCTGACGGTGGATATCGTCCTTGAACTCGCTGAAAAGAAGCTTGATGCCCTGATCGAAGCCCTCCGCGAACGGGGGTGCGGGGTTGTCAGGATCGGCAAGGAGCGCCTTCTCCAGAAACAGTCGCTGATTATGATCGGACATCTGATGCATACCGATCTCACCGATACCGTTGACCGGATCGATCAGACGGGTTTTGCCGAGGTCTCTGAGCTGCATATGGTGATGCCCGCAATCGACGAGCCGTCAACCGCCAAGATTACGCTCCGGGCGGTCTCTCCTGAAGATATGCTCCATGCTCTGCGGATCCTCCGCGAGGTTGCAGCACAGAAGGATATTCTCATCCTCGAACCGCTGGAGGGTGTCGAATGAGAGTTGCGATCATCGGGTTCGGGGCGGTCGGGCAGGGGCTTGCACGGGCGCTTGCTGATACGGGCTTTACCATCACCGCTGTTGCAGATTCCCGCTCTGCCGCCATTGATGCAGACGGCCTTAATATCCCGGAGATTCTTGCCCGGAAAGAGGAGACGGGGCTCTGCGGGGATTTGGGGATCGGGAGTGCTGATATCCTCTCTTCAGGCGCATTTGATATCCTTGTCGAGGTCTCGCCCACGAACGCAGATACAGGAGAGCCTGCCCTTTCGACGATCAGATCAGCACTTGCCATGGGAAAACATGTCGTCACCTCGAATAAGGGGCCGATCGCCTGTGCCTACCATGAGCTGAAGGAGCTGGCTGACCAGAAAGGGGTGAAGCTTGGGTACGAGGCGACGGTTGCCGGTGCAGTGCCGATCGTCTCCGGGCTCAGGCATGGGCTTGCCGGTAATACGGTCAGGTCGCTCCATGGCATCTTAAACGGAACCTGCAACTATATCCTCACCCGGATGCGGGACGAGGGGCTCACCTATCCGCAGGCGCTTCAGGAAGCCCGTGATCTCGGGTATGCCGAGGCGGATCCGACCTATGATGTGAAGGGGATCGATACTGCGATCAAGCTCGTGATCCTGGCAAATACGCTTCTTGGAATGGATGTCAGGTTGTCTGATGTCGCCATCACCGGAATCGATTCGATTACACTCGAAGCCCTCAGCCTTGCCGAGGCTGAAGGTGCGACGATCCGACTCATTGGCGAGATCCTGCCCGGGAAGAACCAGATCCGGGTCTCACCCCGTGTGATCTCACTTGACCACCCGCTTGTTGTGGACGGGACGCTGAATGCAATCTCCGTCTGCTGCGATCTGGCCGGTCCGGTGACCTTCATCGGAAAAGGTGCCGGCCCCTATCCGACCGCCAGTGCGATACTCGCCGATCTCAACTTCATCAGGGATGCATATGGCCGGGGTGCTTGAGAAGAGGAATAAAATCCTCTCCCTGATGCGTCGAATAACGCAGGATGAAGGCTTTTTTACTGTTGCAGAGATCGCCCGCCGGATCGGTATCCCGAGGACGACTGCACAGGACTGGACAAACCGGCTTGTTCTGGAAGAATGTATTCTTCTTGATGCTCCGGGAAGGGGAAGAGAGCCTGCACGCTATATTGCCCGGACCGCTCTTCCCCGGACGCTCTGTAAACGGATCTTCACAACCTGTGATGATGATCTCGTCGAGATCTACCATGAGTGCATGAGTACAGGCTGCGCCGACTTCTGCCGCCACCATCATGGGCGTGCCGGCGGCGCCCTCTCCTCTGTCCGGAGGGATGGCACCCTCCTCCGTGAAAGGGGCCGTTTTGGGGATGTTTCTGCGGATGTCGGTCTCTCCCCCCTCCCGGCTGTCAGTGTTGTTGCGATCCGGAAGGAGGGGGATCAGATCATCCAGACGATCCGGTCGTTTGGGGGCCCTTCATACTCCCTTACCGAGATGATGTCACGTGCGCGTGGTGTGCAGGCGGTGCATACCCGCAGGAACGGCAATATCGTCGAGGGGGATGTCTATACAAAGGCGCTCAGGCTGGTTGCGATTGGGATCGATGATACCGATTCGGAAGGGAGCGGTGCGACATTTGCACTTGCCTATGCCCTTCTCCAGCATATCGGCAGGATGGATGGCGTGATGCCGATTGCCCATCATGTTGCGATGCTCTCGCCTGTGATTGCCGAGAAGACGGCGGGCAACTCATGCAGCCTGATCGAGTTTGCAGCAGAAGAGCACCAGATTCCGGGGATCATCGATCAGGCAATCTCGTTTATTGCTGGAGAGTCGTCATCCCCGCACTGGGGGATTGCGGTGAAGGTCGGCCTCTCCCACTCCGAGGGGCTTCTTGCCTATGGGGTAAAAGCGAGATCTGATCGTATTGATATTGCCGAGGCGAAGTCACTGGCAGCAGAGTCGGGGATCAGGATCGCCGGCGGTCGCGGTGTGATCGGTGCGCTGGCTGCCGTCTCGCTTCACGGGTGCGGGGATGAGGTGCTCATGAACCCCAGGATCCCGATCTGATCTCAGGGTTTGTATCCGTACCTCCAGCCTGTTGTATTGAGTTCTTTCAGCATCAGGACGATCGCATCAACAAGCGCCTTCTTCATAACAAGCCCCTTTTCACTGCTTCCTTTCGTCGGGTCGCCGGTTGCGCCGCAATCGGTTATCTCCGAAAAGAGCCATTTGATCTCTCCAAACTCCGGGAGATCCGGCATCCGTCCTGCTGCATGCTCCATCTGGCAGAGCTCTTCGAAGAGGGCGAGGCTGATGGATGTTTCTCCTTCGCCTCCATGGCCAAGACCTTCCCAGACCTCGAAGAATCCCTCAGGGAGGAGGGGGGGGGCGATTGATTCCCACCAGGCCCCGAACGTGGCGATCTTCATCTCCGGGTGGGGGGCTTTCACCTTTCTCGATGCGTTCTCGATCGGTGCGATGTTGCCGTCATGGCCGTTTAGGATGAAGACGTGCCTGATTCCTTCCCGGTGGAGGGATTCAGGGATATCTCCTCCGATAATGGCAATTTCTGTCCCGAACCTGAGCGAGACGGTGAAGGGGAAGTCGCGGTAGTGTTCTGATACGCCGTAGGGGACAACCGGGAGGACGGCCGCTCCCGGTATCTGTTTTGCTACTTCTTCTGCCAGGATGGCGGCAGTATAGGCGTCGGTTGCGAAGGGGAGGTGACTGCCATGGCTCTCAAGCGATCCGAGCGGGAGTATTGCAAGGTCAAAGGGGTTCTCCTGGTAGTCATGGGCGGTTGTATGCTGCACCAGCAGGGGATTCTTCTCTATACTGAGAGAATTGCACTCATTGATTATGTATTCTCTCTTTCAGGGAGCGTTGGGAAGACCGATTCTTACTTATAATATCGACCCACACGCCTTCAGGTATGACAGCAGCAGCAATTGGTGACGTAGTTTCAGTCCACTACACCGGCACGCTCGAAGATGGCGAGGTCTTTGACTCGTCACTTGAACGTGAACCGCTGGAGTTTGAAGTTGGCGCAGGACAGGTAATCCCCGGTTTTGACCTGGGTGTTCTGGGAATGGTTGCCGGCGGGTCCCGGCGGATTGAGATCCCGGCAGCAGAGGCCTATGGCGAGCGGAACGAAGAGATGGTCTTCCCGGTGCCAAAGGATCAGTTCCCGCCGGATATCACTCCGGGTGTCGGAGACCGTTTCCAGGTGCAGGTCGGCGAAGACCAGATCATCGAGGTGGAGATTACCGAGATCACCGATGATGCGGTGATGCTTGATGCAAACCACCCGCTTGCCGGAAAGACGCTCGTCTTTGAAGTGACACTTGTTGAGATTAAAGAGTGAAGTGAGGGGGCTACCTCTCTTACTTTTCATTTTGAATTTTATTAAAAATTATAAATGTCTCTTACACTATCCAAACAAAAGAACTTTACAGGTTTGAATATATCTTGAATTGCACAATCCGCACCCCATCCACAATTCACATTTAATTATATTTTCATTTAATAATGTACCAACTAGTACAACTATTATCCAACATAATGATTAACTATAAATTCATCCTCATTCTATATCCTTCATGCCAAAACAGAGGGAGAAGAATGGCCTGACCAAAATGGATCGCCTCTACCCGAAAACCAAAATGAGTGTCACCAATCCGATCAAAGAGCTTAGTGATCTGGTGGATCGTATACCGGAATCACCCTCTCCAACACAGATAACCCCATTCATTGCCTTGGTTGTTCGATCAATCCTCGATAAAATCGGGTTTGTTGATCTGGTAAACGAAACGGTATCCTGGGATCCCAATCAATGTTCAATCAGCCCGGGAAACCGAGCACTCGCCCTTGTCCTGCTACCGTTTCTCTCCACCAAACAACGTGTTGCACTGGTTCATGTGAGCCAGCAGCTCGAAGATATCGACACAGAACTGATCTTTGGTTCGGCCATACCTGCCACATCGTTCACTGACGATTGTCTCGGAAGGTTCCTTGACAAGTTCGCAGAAGCATGTCCCTCAAACTTCTTTCAACAGCTCTCTCTCCGGGCCTATGCCACCTATGACATCCCACAATCACTGTTCCTCCATAGCGATGTCACATCACATGAGGTCTGTGGCGAGTATGATCTCGATGAAACACCAGATGCTCATGGTCCAACAATCTGTTTTGGCCTCAACAAAACCGGTCGAAAGGATCGCAGGATCTTTCAGACAGGAGTCGTCTCAGATGGCAATGGACTGATCCGGTATTGCAGAACCATGAATGGAAATCATGCAGACTCCGTCTGGAATCTGGAAGCGCTCACCGTTCTACAGGAGATCTTCGGGGAAGAGTTCAGAAACCATACCTATATTGCAGACTCCAAACTCCTCAACCGTCCCAATCTGGAGGTTTTAAACCGGCAGGGATCTGAAGTGCGGTTTATATCGCATATTCCAGCGAATTTTGCAGGGAAACTTGCTGAACGATACCGATCGATTGCCCGTGAACGGAATCAATGGACAGACCTTGGTCAATGTTGCACCGAGGAGGAGGCAGGGAAGCGGGCAACCTACCGTTCACAGCGATTTCAGGTTGAAATCTATGGATTGCCCTATACAGTTGTCGTCTATGAAACATCAGCAGCAGATGAGCGGGTGCAGAGCCAGATCGAGACGGATAGAACTGATTTGGAGAAGTTGATCAAGGAGAAGAAGTTCAAAACTCCATTTGCCTGTGAACCTGATGCACTGAGGGCAATTGAAGAACTGCACGAACAGTCCCGAAAACTGCTTGTAAAACCAGTGCTCGAGATCGAATCCGAGACAAAACAACGATGGCCACGGGGACGGAGGGGAGAGAAGACGAAACCTCTTGAAGAGTGGACGGTCTACCATGTCCGGGTGAAGGAGATCTGTGTGCACGATGAACGCGTGAGAAAATTCAGAGAGAAGAAGGAAACATTCGCTCTCCTGACAAATCATCACGAATCGGATATGGATGACAGGTCCGTGCTCCGGCATTACAAACAGCAGCACATTGTCGAGAATATTTTCCGGACAATGAAATGGTCGGTTATGGCAGACCGGATCTATCTGAATAACCCAAAACGGATCGATGCCATGATGACGATCCTGTATGTTTCGTATCTTGTGATGGGGATTCTGCAGATGGTTGCACGGATGAATATCAGGAACCTGCCGGAGCCGCCCAGGATCTATATCGATAATAAACCCCTGAAATCTCCAACCGCGGCTTTTCTGATACATTCTCTCGGCTTATTCAATATTCTCACCGAAGATGGAAACCGCCAGATCACAGGTGTTACTGAACGCAACAGGTATCGTCTTTCGGTTCTGCTCTATCTGATTGGCATGGGTTCAGAGGAAGGAGTATCCTGATTACTTCCTGAGTACATCCTAATCGCTCCCGGTGATGCACACGACGATAGCTGACGGCATGGATGTTCTGCAGGGTTGAAAAGAGGCAGAAGTCATCAGGACGGTGAGAGTGAGTGTTTATCTTGCCGGGAGAGAGATGAGAAGGGATCGAATGTCGGACTAATTGACTCTTTTTAGCCTTTAGGGGATTCTAATTCAGCTCTTTTGCCTCAGAGGGTGCGGATTCTGAATTGAATATCTTCAAATTCTTCAATGACCCAATCATTTGCCATCGTCATTACTAGACCTTTGAATACACCGCCTCCTGTTTCCAGTAGTTGTTTTTCAGTGTATACTCCAACATAATTTGCATTTAAAATGCCTATTTCACGAAGAGTACAAATTCGCTCTAACTCCATTGAAACTGACTGTATTAAATTCGGAGGTTCTGATTCCTTTCTCATGCATAAAATAAAAATATGGATGTCACTCTCATTGATAAGTTGAATACTTAAATTTCTATTAATTATTGGAGTATCAATTTGACGCTCCTCTTCGGATCGTTCGTCAAGATCCTCAGATATTCTAGCTTGTGTATAACCTGATTTGCGTAAATAATCTCTTAATTGGATTAAATCATCTTTTCGAGAATTATAAAATGAACCAAAAATTCCAATACGAATAGATTTCTTAAATGAATCCAACAATGCGAGTCTCAGATTTCTATCTGATTTCGCATGAGGGGTATTGGGCATAATTACTAGTAATTGTCTCGTTGCTTTTAAATAATTATAATGTTAATTATGGGTAGTTAGGTTTTCCTAACCTGAAGGGTGTATTGAATATGAACGAGGAAATCATTAATGAATATTTAATTCGTGTGCCTGTTGAGATACGCGAGTCAATAATGGAATTAAATAATAATAATAAATGGGCTGTTTATATTGCCCTGACTCTTGAGGGAAAAAAATATTTTAATGAAATAAAAAACCAATTTGGCGCTAATCCAAACACAATTGATACTATTCTAAAGTCATTAATTGCTGGTGGGTTAGTAACAAGGAAAGTAGAACGATTGAGTGATATTGGGTTCAAGGAAAGGAGTTATTATCAGACGACCAAACTTGGATTAAAATTAATGGATGCTTTATACGAGGCTATTTTGCCACCAGCATCAATGCAATTTAGCGTTACGCTAAAACAAGAATGTGAGGACGATGGTTGGATAAAATCTGATACTTTAGATGCACCTCTGTATGACGATTCCTATTTACAATCAAATGAAATAATTACTTTATTAGACCAGACTCAACTACCAAACTTGATACAACCAGTGGAAGTTTAATTGGAGTGAAGATAATGGATGAAGATAAAAAAAATAAAATAGAAGAGAAAGTATCTCAAGGTCAACGTAAATTAACATTTATTCAATTTATTCCTGGTGAAAACCCCATTGCTCCAGATATTGATGTGGTTCGGTATTCCAATCAAGTGCTGATCAATGTGTCTGAAAACGATGTGATGTTAGATTTTTTAGAACTCCCTGGAATAATCAGGGATGAAAAAATGTGTGTTAGGGGTACTAGGATATATCTGACACATGATAAAGCAAAAAACTTTTATGATGTGTTAGGAAAATTATTGGAAAAGAATAATCCAAAATAATATTTTTTAATATTGATTTATATATTATATCTGGCGCGCATCAAAATTAAAAAATCTCTATTCGAATATATGTTTTGATAGCCTCTCCTTAACTTCATAACTTGTACACTTATCTGTCTGTGTCGTCTCTTGGTGAGATCAAGCACGCATTAATGGTTTTAATCAAAATAGGGCACATTTATGTAGTTAAAAACTCTCAGAATGTGGGTGGAGGACTTTAGCACATAATATGAAAAAGATGGATGTTCTCTGCACTTCAGATAAAAAATGGAAATTTAAAAGTCCGTCATGATACGGAACTGGTCGATCTCTTCTGAATTAATCTCTTCGAGGAACTCTTCTGCCGCATGCTGGATATTCTTGCTTGCGGTGATGGCACGGCCGACGACGAGGATGTCCGCTCCGGAGGCGAGTGCCTTCTTTGCCACATTCACCCGGATGCCGCCTGCGGTTGCCACAAGGACCTTTCCGCCTGCTGCCTTCTTGATGGCGGGGATGTCGCCCCAGGCATAGTCGCTTCCTTCTGCATCGATTGCACGGTGCATCTCAACGACATGCGGGAGTGCATTGATCTTGGCAAGCGCCTTTACAAGGTTTAACGGTGATTCGACATTCAGCATATCGACGACTGCATAGATGCCGGTCTTCCGTGCTTCGAGGACTGCCTTCTCGATGGTCGAGATCGGGGCAAGGCCGGAGATGACGACTGCATCAGCAGATGCATTTGCGCACATCCGGGTCTCGAGGTTCCCGGTGTCGAGTGTCTTTAAGTCCGCGATGATGAAGGCGTTTGGCCTCATCTTCCTGATCTCGCCGATGACCGAGAGGCCGAACTGCTTGATCAGCGGGGTGCCCGCCTCGATGATGAGGTGGTCGTTCTGCGGAAGTTCTGTTAAGACACGTTCGACCTGCTTCATGTCGACGAGATCCATGGCAACCTGGAGGTATGGGGGGTTCCAGAGCCGCTGGACCTTGAAGCCCATGACGCCGTGTGCTGCACGGTCCTTCTCGTGGAGGATCGTCTTCTCGTCAGGGAAGGATTCGAATGCCCGTGAGAGTGAGAGTTTCATGGCCCCGTAATTGTACCGGTAGATCCGGTTGTAGTCTTCTGCATCCGGTGCGAGGTAGACACTGGCAATGATGACGATGTCATCAATATTGATACCATTAAAGAGCCCTTCTTCGAGGCAGTCTGCAACGGCCTTTGCCACTGCTGCCTGAACAGGCCCAAACATCTCTTTTACCTGCTCGCCCTTCTTCAGGGTCACCTTCGGGATGATGACGGTTGCTGGTTTTGTCAGGAGGTTTGGCCTGATCACTGCAAGCAGCGGGGTGTGTCCGGCCGAGAGCTGTGAGAGTGCATTTGCAAATGCGGACCCCACCGGCCCGTTCTTGTCTCCTACTAACAGGTCGATGTGCGCGAGTTCCGGCCCATCGCCAACTAAAGCTTCACCTATTGAATACATACAAAAGTTCCTGCCTTGCTCATAACTATGGATCGAAGATCTATAAAATAAAGAGCGTTTTCAGAAGAATGAAAGGTGGGGTCGGTGAGATTTGAACTCACGATCGACGGGTCTCTCCGACAAGCGTATGAGCGGATACATCAGCATCAGCGCTCCAACGGGTCATCATCTCAATCAATCAGCAGACCCGATTGTTCATCATACGCCAAGACCGCTGGAGCCCGTCGCCATACCGGACTAGGCCACGACCCCGATCCTGTCTTGTAATAATGGCTGTATCGTAATTTATATGTTACGAACTCATATTTCGATATCTTTTTTCCTCTTGAGCCGGTACGTCTTAAGGAATGGTGGAAGGCAGCTATACATGCGGGGTCTCTAAGATACCCCTGCGAGGAGAGACGATTGGCGCAATGCTCAATCAGATTGCGGCAAAATACCCGGATACCGAAGCTCTCGTCTCGGTTCATCAGGGGATCAGGTATACGTACAGGGAATTCCTCGAAGAGGTTGAGGTTGTTGCCCGCGGCCTGATGGCCCTTGGGGTGGAGCGCGGGAACCGCGTTGCGATCTGGTCGCTCAATTATGCGGAATGGGTGGTTGTCCAGTTCGCAACCGCCAAGATCGGCGCAATCATGGTGAACATCAACCCGGCATACCGGACCTATGAGCTTGAGTATGCCCTGAAACAGTCCGAGGTGCAGACCCTGATCATCCAGGGGCAGTTCAAGACCTCAGATTACATCGGGATGTTCTATGAGGCATGCCCTGAGGCGGCATCGTCGCGGCCGGGCCGGATCAATTCAGATACCTTCCCGTATCTGAAGAATGTGATCTTCCTCGGAGATGAGCCAAAGGATGGTATGTTCCTCTGGAAGGAGATTCATGAGATGGCAGAGGGTATCTCGCCCGGAGAGCTGAAGGAGCGGGAAGAGGTGCTTGAGTTTGATGATCCGATCAATATCCAGTACACTTCAGGGACAACCGGGTACCCGAAAGGTGTCGTCCTCTCCCATCACAGCATCTTAAATAACGGGTTTGTGATCGGGGAGGGGATGCGGTTTTCCGAGAAGGACCGGCTCTGTATCCCGGTGCCGTTCTACCACTGTTTTGGGATGGTGCTCTCAAATCTCGCCTGTGTCACCCATGGCTCGACGATGGTGCTCCCGGCCCCGGTCTTCAATGCCGAGGCGGTGCTGAAGGCTGTCCAGGATGAGCGGTGCACCGCTCTCCACGGTGTTCCGACGATGTTCATCGCGGAACTCTCACTCCCTGACTTTGATTCATACAAGCTCGATTCCCTCCGTACCGGGATCATGGCCGGCTCACCCTGCCCGATCGAGGTGATGAAGGAGGTGAATACCCGGATGCATATGTCCGAGATCGTCATCGTCTATGGTCAGACCGAGACCTCGCCCGGTGTGACGATGTCCACCGTTGAGGATCCCCTGGAACGGAGGGTCTCGACGGTCGGCCGGGTGATGCCCCATACCGAGCTGAAGATTGTCGATCCGCAGACCCGGCGGCTTGTTCCCCGCGGTGAGCCGGGGGAGATCTGTGCACGCGGCTATATGGTGATGAAGTGCTATTATAATAATCCAAGCGCTACCCACTCCACGATCGATCCGAATGGCTGGAATCATACCGGGGATCTCGGCGTGATGGATGAGGAGGGTTATATCCGGATCGTCGGCCGCCTGAAGGAGATGGTGATCCGGGGCGGCGAGAATATCTATCCCCGAGAGATTGAGGAGTTCCTCCACCACCACCCAAAGATTGCCGATGCCTACATCATCGGTGTTCCTGATATCAAATACGGTGAGGAATTGATGGCATGGGTGAAGGTCGAGAATGGCGAAACCCTCACAGAAGAGGATATCCGTGCCTTCTGCAAGGGAAAAATTGCCCATTACAAGGTGCCGAAGTACTACAAGTTCGTCGACAGCTTCCCGATGACGATCTCAGGCAAGATCCAGAAGTTCAAGATGCGGCAGCAGGCCGTTGAGGAACTCGGCCTCCAGGATGCCGAGAAGGTTGAGACGGCCTGAGGCTGATCTCTTCATCTCTCCTCCCACCTCTCTTCAGATTGTATATTCCCTAAAAGATTCTGTTCTTAATGACCCTTTCATGCTTTTCTGCCTTTAATGTATGCTAATATTCCGGGTAGGGTGTATCCTCTCCTGCTCTCTCACTCCTGGTATTCCTGAGTGTCTCCCCTACATTCTGCATCTTGTTTTTTAGGGGATGAATGACTGGGAATCTTAGTGAATAGTTTCTGTTCCCTTGCCGTGGGGGAGATTCATATCAATTGAGGGCTCAACTACCTCATCATGGGGTATGATATTGTTCTGATTGATTCGGCTGAGAAGGATTCTTTGTTAGCTGCTGTGAACCATTCAAAGCTCTATGAAGTCCGGTCTGAGATCTATGGCTGCTGTATCAAGCTGCTCACCGATTCCAATCTCGTGCGGCTTCGGTTTTCAGAGAACTTCTTCTTTGCATCGCAGTCGATCCGATCGCACGGGCGGCTCTTTGTCCTGCATAATGCGGCATTTCCCGAAAATGCGGTGCGGTACGATCCCGCCTCAAAGACTGCATTCCTCTTCAATATGACCTATTACGGGTGGATCAAGTCAATAGCTCTTGCACTGGCAGGGGATATCCTTGAGGACGGCCATGGGATCGCCTCCTGCCATGGCGCCTGCCTTGATCGCAGGGGAGAAGGGTTTGCAATTGTGGGAACCTCCGGTGCCGGGAAGACGACCCAGACGTACGGTCTCCTCCTCGACCCGGCGGTCCGGGCGATTGCAGATGACTGGTTCTTCTTTCGGATCTTCGGTGATGAGGCGCTTGCGTACTCGAGTGAGAAGAACTTCTATATCCGATCTGATCTCGCCGCTGCCTGGCCCGAGTTTGCCCCGCTCCTGGAACGGTCCGACTATGATTCTGAGGGCCGGGCGGTTGTGGATCTCCGGTGGGCGATTGGAAAAGGTCGGATCTTTCCACTGACTACACTCAGGCGTATCCTTGTGCTGACACCAGATGCCGAGGGTGTCAGGCGGCTCTCTACCGAAGAGGCACTGAACCTGCTTGAGACGAACTCCTATTTCAATCCCCACCTGCTGGTAAAGAGCGGGTACAAGGCAGAGCTTCGGCAGCAGTATTACCGACAGCTCCTCGAACGGGTGGAGGTGCTGCTTGTCGGGAGGAAGGGAACGCCTGCCGAGACGCTGGCGGTGCTTGAGGAGATTATCGAAGGGAAATATACTGTTTGATAATTGGGACAGAACGTATAATAGAGATCAAATCAAGGCTTTAGTATATGATCTCTACGAGGGATGCAGATGCCTGATTCCAATCAGGTTGCTCCCGTTGATGGAAGAGGAGAAACACAGGATCCGGAAAGGAGGGTTGCTCTCCTTTATGGAGGTTTCCTCGTTGGATTTCTGGTGCTGGTTCTGATCCTCTTCAATACGATCTTTACTTTTCATGGTCCTTACGCGGTAATCTCGCCCGGATCGTTTGTCCAATGGCTTTTATTAGGTACTATTCCGTTTATTGTCGGATTCTTCGGCATTCTAAACATGAGGCGGGAGGATATCTTTGGCCGCCCGGTCTATAATGAAACACTCCTGAAGAGCAGTTTTTACGGCTATCTCATCTGGTCTGTCTTCCTGGCAGGAACGTTTCTTCTCCAGCTGGATTTTGGCTGGTTGATGGAGGGCGTAATCCCAAACATTCTCGGTTTTATCCTGATCTTCTGTATTTACGGACTCTGGAGATTAAAGGATTCACAGGGGAGGAAAGAATAATGGAGATCTTTCGCATGCAGGCAGGTATATCCGGGGTGTTCCATGGATCGTAAGCGTCTGATCATGTTTCTCAAAATCCTGGCATTTTTGTTGATCCTGGGAGTGATTTATATTCTCATTGGGATTTGGGAGGAAGGTGCAAAGCGGGGATTTGCGGGGATGTTTTTTTATGTGGGTGTCCTGTTTGGCATGGCTGGCATGTACATGGCAATGAAGCTTGAATCAAACCTGAAGTCCTGAGCATATTTTTGGAGAACTCTATGTCATCAAAAACCATATTCAACACTATTATCCGCTCTTTTGAGCAGATTGAACAGAAACCGCTCCGGGATGATCTCCTCCTGTACTTCGGGATTGTGATCCTTGTCTACTGCGCATCATTTTTTTTGATGCTTCATGAAGGAGGTGCCGGTGGCTTCCTCTTTCTTCTTCCATTCATTATTGTCCTTGCTAGCGGGCTTCTCACCGGGGCAGTTCTCCTGCTTGGAACGAGCCTTATCGAGCACTTCTTCCTGCTCTTTGTTGATGTCAGAAAAAGCTTTGAGATGACGATGAAAACCGCCGTCTATGCTCTTGCGGTTGTTTTCCCATTGGCCTGGGCAGCTCTTCTCATTCCAAATCTCCTCCTTGCCGTTCTTCTGATTGTCATATTTGTCCTGCTGACATTCTGTGGCATCCGGGTCTTCCATTCCCTCTCAATCGACCGGTCGGCCTTTGTCTCGCTTGCAACAGGGGCAGTCCTCCTCTTCTTCTCATACCGTTGGCTGATCGGACAGGGGTGATCGGGATGGCCTATCACATTCTTTTTGCACTCGCCGCGATTCTGCTCTCTCCGTTTCTGCTCTATCGGCTCTTCGGTATGGTTGTGCAGATTCGTTCCCGGCAGATTGTGTATGTAGCTGTTCTTCTTCTGGCATTCCTTGGAACAATTGGCGGTAGTCTTCTGGCAGATATCCAGTATCCACAGGGCCCGGCTGATATGGGGCTGACACTTGCCATCCTCGGATCATATGGACTGATCTCCGTAACGGCACTTCTTCTTCCCTATCTTCTCTTTTGGGAGCAGCTTTCCCGTAAGATCCGGTTGACTGCACTCTCCATCGGATCCGTTCTTCAGATCCCGCTCTTCTTTGCCTTCTTTGTCAATCCAGAAATCCGTGACGGGGGTCCCCTCCCGCTCTTTGCAGACCGGCTGCCGCTTCCGGGGATGCTCTTTGATGCCATTGCCGGGCTCCTTGGAACTGCCGGGGAAACCGGATATGGTATCTGGTTCACAATTGCCCTTTCAATTGGCCTTTTTATCCAGATGGCTCTCATATCGCTCTTTCTCTACTGGGGTGGGACGATTCTCATGGGGGAGAAGAGCCAGGATTGAGCGTGTCCAAAAAACCGGGTTCCCGGCTGGATCTCTCTGCCGTGTTCATCTACCTCTCTTAAGAGAATGGTTTTGATTTTTTATCTTACAATTCAGGCTCTTTTTGTTCACGAAGGGGTTAATTTCCCTTTCTCGCTGTCTGCCGTAACCAAAGAATATATTAGGTTGATTAACTTAACTCCCAAACGACGGTGCCCACGGGGTATCCGGAGGGTGGGCATACAAACCGAGTCAACATTCCCATCCTTTATACAGGAGGTATTTGTTATGACACAAAACGACGGTTATGCAGGAAAAATTGCCTGGGTCGATCTGACGAAAGGGACGATCGATATACGGGAGACGCCCACAGATCTCAAGAGAGATTATCTTGGCGGACGTGGATTTGGAACAAAGATCATCTCAGATGCAATGGATCCACTTGTTGATCCGCTCTCGCCTGAGAATATGTTCGTCCTGGCGGCCGGTCCGACGACCGGGATCAGTATCCCGTTATCAAGCAGGTATGAGGTCAGCACGAAATCTCCACTCAATAATACCCTGATGTCCGCAAACAGTGGCGGAACATTTGGCTGGAAGCTGATGAAGGCTGGCTTCGATGCTGTTGTTTTTGTTGGGCGATCACCAAAGCCGGTATATCTCTACTTAAACGAAGGGTCTGCAGAACTCAGGGATGCCTCCTCCTACTGGGGGAAGGATGTCGATGAGACGACAGATGCACTCCTATCGGATCTCGGCGATAAGATGGCCCGGGTTGCCTGTATCGGTCCGGCAGGGGAGAACCAGAGTCTTCTTGCCTGTCTGATGAATGATAAGAATCGTGCAGCCGGCAGGGGAGGGGCCGGAGCAGTACTTGGCTCCAAGAATCTCAAAGCCATTGTTGCCACCGGAAATATCAAGCTGAAAGCAGCAGATGAAGTCAGGTTAAAAGCTGTGAAGGAGCGGGTACAGGCAAAACTTGATGAAAATGGCATCTGCCAGGCACTCACTGCCTATGGAACTGCCGTCCTCGTCAACATCGTCAACGAGAACTATATCCTCCCGACGAAAAACTTCCAGAGCGCTCATTTCGAAAAAGCAGAGAATATCTCGGGTGAGCGGATGGCAGAGACCATCCTGAAGAAGAATGCCGGGTGTTTCGCATGCACGGTGAAGTGCGCCCGTGTCTGTGAAGTAGACGGGGTTTACGGCGAAGGGCCTGAGTATGAGCCGCTATGGGCGTTTGGAGCGAACCTGGGTATTGATGATCTCAAGGTTATTGCAAAGGCATCCTATGAATGCAACAAGCTCGGCCTTGATGCGATCGGTACCCCGACTTCAATTGCCTGTGCCATGGAGATGCGGGAGAAGGGCTATATCAAAGAGGGACCAAAATTTGGAGAGGCTGATGGTATTGTCGACCTGGTCAGGCAGATTGGTCTCCGGGAAGGCTTTGGAGCTGAACTGACTGATGGCTCATACCGGTTTGCCGAACGGCATGGCCATCCCGAGCTCTCAATGAGTGTCAAGAAACAGGATCTTCCGGCATATGATCCCCGTGGGCTGCAGGGGCATGGCCTCTCCTATGCGACATCAAACCGTGGAGGAGATCATGTCTATGGATATATGATCGCTCCCGAGGTGCTTGGCTCGCCGGAAAAACTCGATCCTTATGTCAATGAAGGCAAGGCCGCCTGGGTCAGGACTTTCCAGGATTTCACTGCTGCAATTGATGCATCGGGGATGTGCCTCTTCAGCTCCTTTGCACTTGATGCCACCGACTATGCCGAGCTGACTGCCGCCACAATGGGAATTGATCTCGATGCCGCCGGGTTCCTGAAGATCGGAGAGCGGATCTGGAATCTCCAGAAGCTCTTTAATATCAAAGTAGGCTACACAAAAGCAGATGATACCCTCCCCAAACGGCTGCTCACCGAACCGCTCCGGGAAGGCGGTCCGAAGGGCCGGGTATGGGAGCGTGAACCTCTCCTCAGCGAGTACTACAGTGTCCGGGGCTGGGATGCAGACGGTGTACCAACAGAGGAGAAGCTGCGTGAACTTGGCCTTGCATAATAATCCGGTATCTGCCCGGTTCCCTGTCTGGAGCTGAACCGGGGCAAACCCCCTCTGATGCATCGCCGGGTTTTGGGAAAGAGGAATATACAGAATATACAGGGAGATGGATTCAGCATGCAGATAACTGTCAAGGCATTTGCCACGCTCAGGAATATCATGGATTCAAAGTGTACAGAGGAGATACAGGAGAATTCAACCATCTCCGATCTCCTTACTATTCTTATGGAGAAGTACCCCGGTCTGTCTGATGAGATCTTTCATGATGATACGCGTGAGCTGAAAGATTTTGTGAATATACTGATCAATGGCCGGAATATCAGTTTTCTTGATGGCCTTGATACCAGACTCAAAAACGGCGATCTCGTCGTCCTCTTCCCCCCGGCTGGCGGAGGATAAGGGAGTTAAAAAAAGTGGTTTTTCAGGACTGATTCTTCAGCTCTTCTTCTCTTCGTGCCACCAGTGCGGCAGCTGCTGCTTCTGCACCGGCGAGGATTGCGTCTTCTCCCGGGATCTCGCGGTCATGCATCAGGATGGCACCGTCGCAGATGACTGTTCGAACGGCATTGCCGCCGCAGGCATAGACGATATTTGAGATTGGATTATGGAAGGGGGTATTGCAGATTGCGTTCCTGTCCACCAGGATGATGTCGGCGGCATATCCGGGTGCGATGATACCGCCGCCCGTTCTGAGTGCCTCTGCACCTGCATGGGATGCGATCTGAATCGCTTCTTCTGCGGGGAGGATCGTCGGATCGCCTGTTGCGAACTTCTGGAGGAGGCCTGCGATCTTCATCTCCTCAAAGAGATCGAGGTTGTTGTTCGAGGCGCAGCCGTCGGTTCCAAGCGTCACCCGGGCGCCAGCACCTTTCAGTGCCTGGTAGGGGATTGCTCTTCCGCCTGCGAGCTTCATGTTGCTTGCGGGATTGTGGGATGCTGCGGTCTGTCTCTTCCCAAGCAGTTCGCATTCAGCCTCATCGAGGTAGCAGCAGTGGGCGGCGACGGTTCTCTCTGTCAGGATTCCGTATTTGTCGAGGTGGGCGGCTGGAGAGACGCCGTTGTTTTTGATGCAGTCATCTACCTCCTGTTTTGTCTCTGAGAGGTGGATGTGGATTCCGGCATCATGCTCCTTTGCGTACTCGGCACACCAGGTGAGCCCCTCAGGCGAGACGGTATAGAGGGCATGGGGGCCGGTGGCAAAGGTGATCTTTGGGTTGTTCCTTGATTTGATGTGGTTGTGGAGATTGATGGTTGCCTTGATCTCTGCCTCACGCTTCTCTTCGGTGAAGAGGTCGATGAATCCGTGCGAGAGGCAGGCCCGCATCCCGGATTCTTCAACGGCATCAGCTGCCCGGTCCATGAAGAAGTACATGTCGTTGAAGGCGATGGTTCCGGTTTTGATCATCTCAAGGCAGGCGAGTCGTGTTCCCCAGTAGACATCGTCTCCGGTGAGGTGTGCCTCAAGCGGCCAGATCTTCTGTGAGAGCCATTCGAAGAGGACCATGTCATCTGCATATCCCCGGATCAGGCTCATTGCGGCATGGGTGTGGGTGTTCACAAGCCCCGGCAGGATGACGTCGCCTCCCGCATCGATCTCAAATGCGGCTGTGCCTTTGTACTCTGATCGGATCCCCTCTCCAACTGCCTGGATCTTCCCCTGGTCGATGAAGATATCGGTCTTTCTGCAGTTGTGGGTGGCGCCTTTGATCAGAATCGATGTCTGCTTGTTAAATGGTATCATGCTTATCCAAACTCCTTAACAATCCTCTCAAGGATAATGCTTGTTCTCCTGCCCCCTTCTTTTGCCGCAGCGACGATGGTCTCATAGCTGATTGCTTCGTCGCCGATCCCGTTTCCATAATTGTCAACGGTGCAGACAGCGGCAATCGGCAAACTCATCTCTGCTGCGAGGGTGGCTTCGCTTGCAACCGTCATCCCGACGATATCCGCGATCTTTGCGAGTGCCCGAACCTCTGCCTCTGTCTCAAACCTGGGCCCGATCGTCTGGATATAGGTGCCGCCGATTTTTATATCCGGGTGTAAGGTGCTGAGGCCGACGATCAGGTCATGATCGAAACCGGGCATCACGTGGGTGATGGTGGTGTCATGGAATGTCGGGATGCCGCCCCAGCTGATGAAGTCTTTTGGGATGACGATTGTGCCGGGGGGATACTCCAGTTTCAGGGATCCGACTGAACCGAATGCCACGATCCGGTCGACCCCCATGATCTTCAGTGCCGCCAGATGTGCCCGGTGATTGATCTTGTGGGGCGGAAGGGTGTTCTGGTGGCGTGGCACCATGCAGATCTCCCCGCAATGGACGGTTGCTTTCCCATACGGTGTTGCAATCACCTTCTCTTCAAGCGGGGGGAGATCCGCAAAGAGGAGACTTGTTCCACCGATTATTCCGAGCATGGTCTCTGCTCCTTCCACAGGTATCCTGCCATCTGAAGTAGTGTTTCACTTCAGGATTATTGAATGAGATGGTTTTTGGTATTCTCCGTGGTGGTAATGTCAGATCCGGAGTATCTTGATCTGATGCCTGAGGGGGGATTTTGGTATGCCTTTTGGGAATGCACCAGCCCGGCATCCCGGATGTTGCATGAGAAAGCCGGATTTCACTCTCCGGAGGCTATTAGTGCCTGAAGATCCTGATCATCGGTGGAATTGCTGCCAGAACGAAGATGATTCCATATCAGTACCACTCAAGACTCAGGATCGGCTCCCAGAGTTTTGCCACCCTGAGCGCAAAGGCAAAGATACTTGAGTTTCACCAGCCCCATGTCGATCCAGCTGAGCTTCTGAACCCGGTCATCCATCCAATCTGTAAAACCTGCCATTATGCTCTTTCCTCTCGCCTCTCAGTTAAGGCAGATGGATCTCTTGTCTTCCAGATGTTAAGGTTTTCTGACTCTCAGGAAAGTGGATCTCGACCTGCTTTTCCCAACAGTCAGGAAGCCCTATCGTGTGGTATTCATCTATCAAACTGTTTTATGCTCTTCTTTTCGTATTGATGAAGCTGATGCATAGCCTCTTATACCGGGAAAGATAATTACCATTTCAGGGGGGACCTTTTGCTCCAATGCCCTGTGCAGCCGATGGTTTTGGTCACCTTCACCATCTGGCGGGGCAGGTCTTTTCCCCTGTTTTTGAATGGGCTGTTTTTAGGATTTTTTATCAGTCCTGAGGTTCTTCCGTATTTTTCCGGTAATGGATATTGCCAACTACTAATATGGTAGTAATTAGTAGTGGTTAGTAGCTGGGTGGTGATGATCTAATAGTAATCCCCTCCTCTCCCTCTCTTCTCCCATCTCCCCGGTACCCTTCGCAATCTTTCTATCCGATTGCGTTCATCTGTACTTCCATGAGCCGGTTTGGGAGTCTTGATCCTGATCTGATACAGAGCGGTGGCTGCACCGACATCTACTTCCCCCGCTGCGAGGCGGTGCTTGAGAAGGCGGGAGTGAACCCGTTCGTTGTGATGGAGGTCTCGGTTGCATCGCTTCCCCTTGGGTTTGGCATCCTGGCTGGGCTTGACTCGGTGATGGAGCTCTTTGACGGCAAGCCGGTTACGATCCACTCTCTTCCCGAGGGATCGATCTTCTATGAAGGCGAGCCGGTGATGGTGATCGAGGGGTACTACCGGGATATTGCACGGTTCGAAACAGCCCTCCTCGGCTTCCTCTGCCATGCATCTGGTATTGCAACCGCTGCCGCCCATATCGTCTCCGTCGCAGCCGGGCGGCCCATCTTCTCCTTCGGCTCAAGGCGGCAGCACCCGGCGATCGCCCCCATGATCGAGCGGGCTGCCTGGATCGGCGGGGTTGCAGGTGTAAGCAATACGGCCGCCCCCGCCGGGATTCCTCTTGCCGGGACGATGCCCCACGCCTATGTCCTCTCGTTTGATACTCCTGAATCGGCGTGGGCAGCATATGCGGAGTATGCCGATCCCGATGTGCCCCGGATCATGCTCTGCGATACCCTCTCTGACGAAAAGGCCGAGGCCCTTGCCGCCGCCCGGATCGGCTGCTCGGCGGTCCGGCTCGACACCCCCCGGTCACGCCGGGGCGATATCGGCTCCATCATCGGGGAGGTCCGGTGGGAGCTTGACACCCATGGATATAAGGATGTGAAGATCTTCCTATCAGGCGGCGTCACCGCAGCCGACGTCGCCGCCCTCCGCGATATCGTCGATTCGTTTGGAGTCGGCGGCGCTATTGCCAATGCACCTGTCATCGATTTCTCGGCCGACATCGTCGAGAAGGATGGCACCCCAATCGCCAAACGCGGCCGCCGCAGCGGAAGAAAGCAGGTCTGGCGGCTTCCTGGCGACGCTCCGGGTGATGAACCAGATCAGGCCGGCGGCAAGGGCGTAGGAGAGAGCAGCCAGGGCGGCAGCCACCGGGGCAACCCCCACACCGGCCGCCGCGTCCTCCTCCACACCCAGACCCCACCCACCGGGGCGGCCCCCCTGCTTGTGGAGCTCATCCAGGCCGGCCGCCCGGTTACAACCGTCAGTACAGAGGAATCCCGGCGGCGGGCGGCAGAGGAGATGCGGAGCAGGGAAGGGATGTGAAGGGTCGGGGCTCTATCTGATACACGAGGAGAGGCATTACCGGAGACTCCGTGGTATCCAATAAACAATCTATTTATGCGACTCCTGCGAATAGTATAAGGTCAGTGGGCGTCGTTGCCGCTGGATACAATCATCTCAGGACGCAATCGTTGCTGGGCCGATAGATCAGGGGTAGATCGCTACCTTGGCATGGTAGAGGCCGCGGGTTCAATTCCCGCTCGGTCCATTTTGTTTTCACTAGTAATATTATGATAAATTATTTCTTTGAATCAAAGAGTCATTTTTTCTAATGATAATACCTAAGTCGATATGATCTATTACCTACTCATTGGAATTCTAATAAGGGCAATCCTCGGGGGTTTCAGATTTGCATTTTTCAGTATTATAATACTCACATTGCTCGCAGATTCTATCAAGATATTCAGCTGTTTCACCCATTGGTCTCACTCATTGGAATATTGATATTGAGTTATAATAAATATTATTGTACTTTATAAGTCAAATTGAAAGAATATTGATACAATATTGTTTGTATTGCACAATCCGCACCCCATCCACAATTCACATTTAATTATATTTTTATTTAACAATATAACAACTAGTACAACTATTATCCAACATAATAGTTAACTATAAATCCATCCCCATTCTATATCCTTCATGTCGAAACAGAGGGAGAAGAATGGCCTGACCAAAATGGATCGCCTCTATCCGAAAACCAAAATGAGTGTCACCAATCCGATCAAAGAGCTTAGTAATCTGGTGGATCGTATACCGGAATCACCCTCTCCAACACAGATAACCCCATTCATTGCCTTGGTTGTTCGATCAATCCTCGATAAAATCGGGTTTGTTGATCTGGTAAACGAAACGGTATCCTGGGATCCCAATCAATGTTCAATCAGCCCGGGAAACCGAGCACTCGCCCTTGTCCTGCTACCGTTTCTCTCCACCAAACAACGTGTTGCACTGGTTCATGTGAGCCAGCAGCTCGAAGATATCGACACAGAACTGATCTTTGGTTCGGCCATACCTGCCACATCGTTCACTGACGATTGTCTCGGAAGGTTCCTTGACAAGTTCGCAGAAGCATGTCCCTCAAACTTCTTTCAACAGCTCTCTCTCCGGGCCTATGCCACCTACGACATCCCACAATCACTGATCCTCCATAGTGATGTCACATCACATGAGGTCTGTGGCGAGTATGATCTCGATGAAACACCAGATGCTCACGGTCCAACAATCTGTTTTGGCCTCAACAAAACCGGTCGAAAGGATCGCAGGATCTTTCAGACAGGAGTCGTCTCAGATGGCAATGGACTGATCCGGTATTGCAGAACCATGAATGGAAATCATGCAGACTCCGTCTGGAATATGGAAGCGCTCACCGTTCTACAGGAGATCTTCGGGGAAGAGTTCAGAAACCATACCTATATTGCAGACTCCAAACTCCTCAACCGTCCCAATCTGGAGGTCTTAAACCGGCAGGGATCTGAAGTGCGGTTTATATCGCATATTCCAGCGAATTTTGCAGGGAAACTTGCTGAACGATACCGATCGATTGCCCGTGAACGGAATCAATGGACAGACCTTGGTCAATGTTGCACCGAGGAGGAGGCAGGGAAGCGGGCAACCTACCGTTCACAGCGATTTCAGGTTGAAATCTATGGATTGCCCTATACAGTTGTCGTCTATGAAACATCAGCAGCAGATGAGCGGGTGCAGAGCCAGATCGAGACGGATAGAACTGATTTGGAGAAGTTGATCAAGGAGAAGAAGTTCAAAACACCATTTGCCTGTGAACCTGATGCACTGAGGGCAATTGAAGAACTGCACGAACAGTCCCGAAAACTGCTTGTAAAACCAGTGCTCGAGATCGAATCCGAGACAAAACAACGATGGCCGCGGGGGCGGAGGGGAGAGAAGACGAAACCTCTTGAAGAGTGGACGGTCTACCATGTCCGGGTGAAGGAGATCTGTGTGCACGATGAACGCGTGAGAAAATTCAGAGAGAAGAAGGAAACATTCGCTCTCCTGACAAATCATCACGAATCGGATATGGATGACAGGTCCGTGCTCAAGCATTACAAACAGCAGCACATTGTCGAGAATATTTTCCGGACAATGAAATGGTCGGTTATGGCAGACCGGATCTATCTGAATAACCCAAAACGGATCGATGCCATGATGACGATCCTGTATGTTTCGTATCTTGTGATGGGGATTTTGCAGATGATCGCACGGATGAACATCAGGAACCTGCCGGAGCCGCCCAGGATCTATATCGATAATAAACCCCTGAAATCTCCAACCGCGGCTTTTCTGATACATTCTCTCGGCTTATTCAATATTCTCACCGAAGATGGAAACCGCCAGATCACAGGTGTTACTGAACGCAACAGGTATCGTCTTTCGGTTCTGCTCTATCTGATTGGCATGGGTTCAGAGGAAGGAGTATCCTGATTACTTCCTGAGTACATCCTAATCGCTCCCGGTGATGCACACGACGATAGCTGACGGCATGGATGTTCTGCAGGGTTGAAAAGAGGCAGAAGTCATCAGGACGGTGAGAGTGAGTGTTTATCTTGCCGGGAGAGAGATGAGAAGGGATCGAATGTCGGACTAATTGACTCTTTTTAGCCTTTAGGGGATTCTAATTCAGCTCTTTTGCCTCAGAGGGTGCGGATTCTGAATTGTATCTTCATTTTTGATGTTTCTATCCAAGATAAATAGAAAAATCTAGTTATCAAAATGTATATATTAATAAATAACAATTAAGAAAATGTGGATTCTTTAGAATTGGTGTATGTTGCCTATAAAAAACTTAAACAATACATCTATTATGAACAACTTGATATTTTCTTAAAGGAAAAAATCGCGGAATTTGAGTGTGATGAAACATTTGAAAGTAATTTAAAGATAATTTCGAAAATAATTAATGATATATCTGTTGGTCTTAGTGATACTGCTGAAATAAACTCTTTACTAGATAAAATTAGTTTTAATTTAATTCCAAAATCGCTTGAATCTTTCCCTAAGTCCTGTTTTAATAATAATTATATTACAAATGATGACTCTTCTGAGGAATATAATCTCAATGGGTTTAATTATTTTATAAATGCTCCAATTGAAATTCATCTTCTATGTGTAGTGTGGGTTATGAAGGTTGGGGTATGTCTTGACTCGGAACTTTCTAATAACTGTTATTGGTATAGGATAAATGAGAGACTAAAAAAACCTAATGATAAAAGCAGTCATCTTTTTGAACTTTACCACAAAAAATATGCTGAATGGAGGAATAATGCCCTTCAAAAGGCAGAAGATCTATTAGATAATGAAAAGAAAGATGTTGCAGTACTAAGCCTTGATTTAAAACAGTTTTTTTATTGTACTCATCCTGATTTTGATGCATTAATTAGTTACATTCAATCTAAATATGGCGATAAATCCTTTTATAATGATGAAAGTATTTTTGCTGAAACAATTACACGAATAATCGAGAAAATTCATCAATCATATCAATCAGTTATTGACCAATATTATTTTAGTTATTCTCATTGTCATATTGAGAGAAACCCACATCGATATATCGTTCCAATTGGGTTGGTGTCATCAGGATTGATCTGTAATTGGCATCTGAGAATGTTTGATAATGATGTTGAAAAAGTATTGAATCCTGCATATTATGGTCGTTATGCTGATGATATTTTAATCGTCATTAGTAATCCGGATATTGATAAATCGAAAAAGGATAAGGATTATATCCTGAACTCCCGCTTTTTATAGGCACTGGATCACAATAGGATCCCACATAACCATCCATTTCCTCAATTTATCCTCGATATGGGCTTGTAATCGAAAGTACTTTATACTATCATGTGCCCATATTGTGTAGGCACACCATGAAACCGATTCGAAGGATCAAAAAGTCTGGCGACAGAGAATACTGGTACGAAGAAACACCCTATTACGACCCGGTATCAAAACAGACTCGATATAAAAACTCCAAATATCTTGGACGAAATATTGACGGAAAGCCCGTTCGTATGCGGGATGCACCACCAGAAGTCAGGGAAAAGATCAGGAAAAATACCAAAACCGTAGCTGTCCGTTCTGCCTACGACCATGGATCAGTCATGCTCCTCACGCAGATCATGCATGACCTGAAACTGGATCAATATCTGCATGAGATTCTTAATGACTCAGATGCTGCAATGGTAACTGCACTTGCACTCAACCGGATTATCAGACCACTGGCAATGAAAGATGTCGGGACATGGTACGCCGGAACCACTCTCGCTCTTGATTCGCCACAGATTACTCTTACCGGACAGAGAATCAGTGAACTGCTTGCTCGAATCGGGTCCAGCACTGTTCCCCAACAACTGATGACGAGACTCCTGGAAGAGAACAGGACGAAACGGACACTGATTTATGATATCACCAGTCTCTCCAGTCATTCTTCTCTGATGAACCTTCTTGAATATGGATATAACAGGGATGGCGTGTCACTTCCCCAGATTAATCTCTCACTCATCATGGACAAGGAACTTGGTATCCCGGTGATGTACGATCTCTATCCAGGGAGTATTACCGATGTCACAACGCTCACCGGTACACTGAAGAAAATTGCCGCATATGGCGTGAAAGAGTATACCGCCATTATGGATCGTGGGTTTTTCAGCCAGCATAACCTTCTGGAGATGCTTGATCAGCAGATTTCGTTCATTATCGCTGCAACGTTCCAGCTGAAGGATGTGAAACTCCTCCTCACCGAGGCGCAACGGGATATCACCAATGTTGAATACTTACAGAAGTTCAAAGACAAGACGATCTACGCAAAACCAGTGACACTGTCACTTGAGTCATATCAATTGAAGGGGTATCTCTTCTATGATCCAAAACGGGAACTTGAGGAGAAAGAATCACTCACCAGCCGTCTGGTTGATATCAGGGATAAACTGGCCACTGTGAGACTGAAGAAGGAAAAACCTGCATTTATCCGGTTTTATGAGATCGCAGGCAAGCTCAAGAATTTTTTCGATTGGAAAGCGGTTGATGATCGGATTGAAGCAACAATTCGGCAGAATGCTGTTGCACAACGGATGAACAGAATGGGGAAGTTCATGGTGTTTTATTCAGGAGATGTTGACTGGTTGACTGCTCTGTCTCTGTACAGGGAACGTGATGAGATCGAGAAGGAGATAGAGATGATGAAGTCGGATCTGGATTTACTCCCACTGAATACGCATAAGGACAGTACCACAAGCGGTTTCATCTTTGTTGTGTTTGTGGCTTTGATTATCCGGGCTAGGTTGTTACGGATGATGACGGAAGCAGAGTTGCTGAAACACTATTCGGTAAAGAGCCTCTTGCTTGAGCTCGATAAGCTCAAAAAGATCACTCTTGCAGATGGGCAGGTGATGATGACTGAGATGACGAAGAAACAGCGGCTCATCCTTGAGGCACTTGAGATCATGTGACTACGTTTTCCGGGAGTTCAGGTTATATTATTGATGACTTTATTGAAAAGTATTTCCTAAAAACATCTTTATTAAAAAAGCAAGAAAAAAATGGTAATAAATATTATTGTCTATGTTGTGATGAAAATCTCTGTATGCAGCAAGATAAATTATTTTTACATTATTATTCTTCCGATCAATCTCATGCTGTATTAAAAAAATTTAAACAGAAAATCATGGAAAATTCAAGTGCTTTTTCTTTGTTACCTCAGGATGAATTAGATCTTTATATAGAAAATGCTGCGTACAATTTGAATTATTTTGGTTCTACTAATAAATTTCGTAGTATTATAGGATTTGAAGAGAATCTGACTGAATTTTCAATAAAATTATCGAAAATCAATCAAACTGTAAAGCAATGTGATTTAGAAAAAGACATTTTAAAACAAATGTCTGATCAAATATTTAAATTCTACAATGGTTCAAATTTCATAAACTTTTGTCGAACTTGGGAGAAATATTTCACCTTCTTGATAATTAGTGGACAGTATTCGGACTGTGCAAAATTTTATTATACAATACAAAGCGTCATTTGCAAGATCTCTCAATTCAGACCCGAAGTTGAGAAAGAATGTGATATAGAAAAGTCTATTTTGATTCTTAGCAGGCAAAGAGAAGACTTAAAAAGATATCTCGATATCTCGTTATCAATGGCTCTTTCAATACTTGGTTCAGATATCCAATCATATGTTTTTTATCATAAAAATGAGGGGAGGAAAAAAACAATTTCTTCAAAAGGTCTAAATGCTAAAATTAGGGAATTGAAAAATATTGCTTCTTTATTAAGAGGATCGAATCTAACAAGACATTCTAATATAATTTATCCATTAATTAACTATACTGATTATGAAGGATCATTCATTGATTTTGATAAAGTTGAAAAATATTTAACTACAGTATCAATAAATTTTGATGAAGATAATAAAAAAATTAAATATTCACCTCGTTTCATTCACTATGATGAGTTTTATCTTTTTAATTTTATTCAACAACAAATCCAAAATGGCAATATTAATATGGTTGATATAAAAAATAAATATATTAATATTTCACATCTCCATGATGACACCATCCCAATCTATATTAATCAAAGAGAATTTGGTTTATATAAGCCGGAATTAAAAGAAACTTCAGAGGATAAAAACTCTAAAATTCTATCGTACCATATTGTTATTTCCAGGAATGATTCAAATAATCATAAAAATGATGAGACTATAAGAATTGGAATAGCGAATATCAAAGTTAAAGACGATTATATAAGCTCTAGTTATAAGCCATCAAAAAAACCGATGATGGTCATCGAAAGGCAGAATGAATTGTTCCAATTATTAAACCTCGCGAAAAATGAATCATGTGATTTATTTATTCTTCCAGAATTATCCATACCTCACCGTTGGTTGCCCTTTATGGTTCAATATGCACGCAATCATCAAATAGGATTGATTTTTGGAATGGAATATTGGAAAAATCAAACTGATAATTCGGCATATAATTTTATTGTAGCGGCTCTTCCAATTATTTCAGAAGATAAATATAAAACATGTTTCCCAATTATTCGTTGTAAAAAT
The DNA here is from genome assembly GCF_055382585.1 of Methanocalculus pumilus. Lineage (NCBI taxonomy): Archaea > Methanobacteriati > Methanobacteriota > Methanomicrobia > Methanomicrobiales > Methanocalculaceae > Methanocalculus > Methanocalculus pumilus. Next base: position 908,768 of record NZ_AP042393.1, read on the forward strand.
CATTACTCTCCTCATGAGAAAATTGAATTAATACGTTCTCATTTAAAAATACCTGAAATTAATCAATATCGATATGATCTAATTAAGTGGAAAAATACCCAATTTTCAATTTATAATTGCTATGAACTAGCAGATATAAACCATCGATCACTTTTCAAGTCAGAACTAGATTTCCTAGTTGCATGTGTTTTAAACAGAGATATATTATATTTCTCTTCAATTATTGAATCTGTTGTGAAAGATCTTCACTGTTATGCAATACAAGTGAATTGTTCAGATTATGGCGATTCTCGTGTTGTACAGCCAACAAATAGTGAAAATCTTAATCTGATTAGAGTGACTGGTGGAGATAATAGTACTATACTAACAACAAATCTTAAAATACAAGAATTGCGAGACTTCCAATGTCTTGGTTACTCTGAAACCGATAAACATTACAAACCAACACCTCCGGGTTATGATCATTCTAAGGCTGGAAAGCGATAATTAATGGTGATAAATTATCATTCAGGGTGATTTATGTATCTATTCTTTGATTTAGAAACAAATGGTTTAGCAAAATCTATGAATGCTCCACCAAGCCAAATAGAAAACTGGCCAAATATTGTTCAAATCGCTTGGTCGATATTTGATTGCGATGGTGTTGAGATTAAAATGGTATCTTCAATAATATTTCCGAAAGATTTCACTATCACTAAGACGTCCTCAAGTGTTCACGGGATAACTACCGAGATGGCAAAAAAGGAAGGAAAAAGTATTGATAGCATCCTTTCATTATTCAATGAAGATATAGTGGATATATCTCTTATTGTCTCACATAATTTGGATTTTGACCTTCTAACTTTGAATGCAGAATTTTTACGAAATCAAATGAAAACTGATCTGCTCAATATTAAAAGATATTGCACAATGAAGTCTCCGCAAGTTGTGGATTATTGTAAAATCCCAAATCCATTTAGACCTGGGTATAAATGGCCTTCATTATCCGAGTTACATATGAAACTATTCGGTAGCTCATTTGATAATGTACATAATGCCTCTGCTGATGTTAATGCATGTGCTAGATGCTTCTTTGAACTTAAAAAAAGAGGGGTGATTATTGATAGGACTGTCTAGACATATACAAATGACTATATATGTCGCTCCCCCTCCCCCCCCCCAAAAAAAAACACTTTCACGACGCACGGTTCATCCATTATTACCTGGACAGCGTTCTTTATGGTATGAAATCAGAAAGCAGTTCGCAGATTGTCTCACGTATGTTTTCGCCGATTCCTTTTGATCCCCCCTTTATATAGGTGCGCCGATCCAAATTGATCCCCCTTTTTGCCAAAAACCGCCACTTCCCTTTAAATAGGGTATGAGGTGGCACAAAGGGTGAAAGAAATGGTAGAAATCAAAGAGATCCTCGACTGTTATGAGAAATATGGGAGTATCAAAAAGACCGCACAACGCCTTGATGTGTCCATCAATACCGTGAGACGCTATCTTCGCCAGATGAAACAGATGGAGAATGGAGAACTCCCTGACTTTCTCACAGCCAATCCTGTGGTAATCCAACCTTCCCGCGTCCTCACCGATGAGGTAAAAGAGAAGATCCATGGATACCTCGAATCGAGTGAGTGTAATCGTGGGAAACAACGTATCACTGCAAAACGCATCCATCAGCTCCTCACAACGCGAGATGGTTACTCGATCGGCTATACTACCGTCAAAGATGAGGTCCGTCGCTGGAAAAGAGAACACTCGTTCCGTGAGACATTCATTGAACAGGAACCTCCAGTAGGATGGCGTGGCGAATTCGACTTTGCAGACGTTGTGCTGTGTATTGGGCGTGAAGAGTGCACATTCTCCTGTGGAGGAATGGTCTTACCCTTCTCTCTGTATCGATTTGGCCGTTTATTCCGGCATTCAGGACATCTGGAAGTAGTCCAGACCCATATCGACTTTTTCAATGAAATTGGAGCCGTTCCAGAGACCATCTTCTATGATCGGCTCGGTGTCGTCTATAATTCCCGGTTGAAACGGCTGAATGACAATTTCCTTCGTTTTGCAGTACATTATGGGTTTACACCTCATGTATGCAATGCTGCCTCACCTCAGGAAAAAGGCACAGATGAAGAGACTGTTGGCTATATCCGGAGATATGCGTTCGGTGAACGTGACTCATTTGACACGTTCCAGGAGGCGTGCCAGTGGTTCTCCACCTGTATTGATGAGATCAACCATCTTCCGGCATACCGCCGTGACCTGACACCGGCTGAGGGGCTGGAGGTTGAACGTACACACATGAAACCCCTTCCTTCACTTGAATATACAAACTGTCACACCAGAAGAGCCACCCTGAACAAATATTCCATGGTTCGATACGAGAACACCTTCTATTCCGTTCCGACAACCTATCGTGGCAGGAAAATCACCATGCAGGCGTATGTTGACACCGTCCGCCTGATCGATGGTGAACAGGTCATTGCCACTCATCCCCGCCGTTCAAACAGCCCGGAGCCGGTCTCGGATATCCGTCATTACATCAAGACGTTCCACCGAAAACCAAGAGCGCTTGCCAATTCAAAAGTATTCAACCAATGTGATCCACGACTCAAGCATCTCTTCACCCATCAGTGTCGAGGTGATCCAAAAGAGTTCCTCCCCATCCTTGATCTGGTCAATGACACTTCAGAAGAGGCGTTCTGTGGAGTTCTGGATCTGCTGAGTGAAGAGAATATGCCCATCACCTATGATACACTCAGATTCTTCCTCTTCCAGAATCCAGTCCAGATGATTGAACCTTTTGATTTTCAGGATGCCTTCTCTGTACCCAAACCAGATCTGGATACCTATGACGACCTCCTCAGGAGGCGGAGAGAATGAGTCTCGATTTCCTCTGCAAAGAGCTCCGTATTGGTGGCGTTCATTCGTATATCCTGGAGAATTATCCTGACAGACCTGATATTGAGGAGATATTTATCTCGGCACTCGAGGCTGAACAGGAGAAACGAAAGGTGAATCGCCAGATGCGTGCTCTGAGACAGGCAGGATTTCCAACGATGAAGAGATTTGAGGATCTGGTTGGAGAGCACCTTCCCGAGGATGGGAAACATGCGGTGCCTGGATTGAGGAATCTTGGTTTCATCCCCGAGAGAAGGAACGTGATCCTCATTGGAAATGCCGGGACTGGCAAGACGCATATGGCGATCAGTACAGGTGTTCTGGCCTGTGAAGCCGGGTATCGTGTGCTCTTTCGGACCGCTGCAGGACTGATCAACGAGATGATCGAGGCACGGCATGAGAACCGGTTGACACTCTATCTCCGCCAGTTCAAGAAGATTGATCTGCTGATTCTGGATGAACTTGGGTATGTGAGTTTTGATCTTGCTGCTGCAGAACTGTTGTTTCAGCTGCTTGCAACTCGATATGAAACGATGTCAACGATCATCACCTCGAATCTCAGTTTTTCCGAGTGGGTGAAAGTGTTTCATGATCCGGCACTGACCGGTGCGATTCTGGATCGGATCACTCAGAACGCGATTATCCTGAACATGAACGGGAAGAGTTACCGAAGAGAGAAGAAAGCATAATCATTAAATATGATTATCCAAGAGTGAGTATTTAAAGGGGGGATCAGTTCGGATCGGCGTTAGGGGATCAATTTGGATCGGCCAATACACACGTAACTTCACCTTTTCCGATAAACCGCTCTTTAAGGGCGCCGATATCCTCGAATGCGATCAAATCCCCGATCAGGTGCTCTTCCGCGATGCCGAGTTCGAGGAGATGGCATTCCTGATCAGGCCGGGGCTCCGTTGCCAGCGTCCGGCGAACATCCTCTGCCGGGGGCTCCCCGTCACCGGGAAGACAACCTGTATCCACCATCTCCTATACCTCCTTCTACGAGCAGCTCAGGTCGCTTGCCACCTATGCCCTCATCCGGATCTCGGTCCGGCAGGCGAAGGGGAGGACGAGTGAGATCACGCTCCGGTACCCGGCAGCAGATGTGAAGAGGATTTGTGAGGGGAAGTGAGGGGGGGTGGATTCAGAGGGGATATGAATTGTCTGAAGGAAAACAAATAGTTGGATTTCCAAACCTTCAACTCCCCCAATCACGATTCTTTTTCTTGTGCCTGGCCCGGAGGTATGACGAGGCTATCGAAGCTTTTGATAGGGCGCTTGCGATTGATCCTGATGATGAAGTGGTGCGCTATCACCGGAATGCTGTTATTCAGAGGCAGGATTTACAAGAGATGGCGTTTCCGGTGGGGGATGATTGGTGGGGTTGTAGTTGTGGGATATGTAGGGTATATGGTGTGGAAGCGGCGTTGTAGATCGCCGTGAGGGTGTTTGAGAATGTTTGTAGGGGATAATCGACAGTAACAAGACAGCAATACAGAATATGACGAGTGAAAGGAAAAGAAAAACGGCAGATTGATCATTGTAAAAAGCAAAATTCGCTAAGTAGCAGTTTTTTTTTATTTTCATAGTGTTACCGGTTCTCACTATAACCATCAATTCATTATTTTGTTCATCGACAATTTTATCAGGAAAAAAGTAAAAGTTCGTGCCCAGACTTTTGGGAATGTCATATGATAAACAGGAACTGACTTCACAATATTATGATATCACACACGAAAGTTCATAATAACTGCCATTCCATTCGACAAGCTTCTTATAATTACTTGAAAAAGGATCTTCTTGGCAATATTCTTCTTTAATTATTTTCTGTTCCTTACAGCTGACTCCCCGTGGATCTCGTATTAAAATTCTTGATAACGGTTTATCTCCGGTAATAATCTCCCTTAATACAGGATGTTTATTGAAATCTTCTTCTGAAAGATGAATTATTACATCTGTTCCAAAATCGATTTGATCTTTGTCAGTTATATCAGCATAAATAAAACAATTGGGCTGACTTAACAGGATAATAAGATATACTGCAAATATTATTATTAGAGCAATGAAGATTCCGATTATAATTTTTTTACCATTCGTGTTCATTACTTCTCCTTTAAGAAAAAATGGGATTGGTATAAAACTCTATGCATAACCCGCAGTAGTAGATTTTTGTATACGCAGAGCTCTCGCATTATCATGCGTCGAATCTCCATCCTTTTTTCATTTTCATCTTTTCGTCTCCATTTTTCATGCCCCTGGAGACTGGATTATCTAAGGTTTCAAGTAGTTTTTGAACCCAACTACATTATGCTCCCGGGCACGCAGGGGTCTGGCTGTTCCTGATCGTCGGGCACAGACCTCCTGCAACATCTTTTCGATGCTACATGGATAACTTACCGTTTTGCATGATATATAGATTATGTCCAGATCATGCAACTGAACACTTTCAGTTTGACGATTTGGACATAAAACCTAAATATCGTCTTTTTCCAACAGATTTATCCTAGAAATCAGGAGAGTGATTTTATGTTAAAACAGATTGCGATTGCTGCATAAATCCCGTTCTGCTACGTTTCATTTGTATCAGGCGCGGCTAACGAAGAGAAACCAGGTATGGATTTTATAAACAAATTGGGGGACTACACTATATCACCGGCATTCCGCTCAGGCGGCTGATGGATGCCATCGCAAAGGCGCTTCAATCCAGGAGGCAATCCGAGAGATCTGTTCTCCTGGTCTGCCTTGACGATATCCATCACCTGATCCATGAAGGAACCGACACCCAGATCCTCTCCTCACTCCTGCGGATCTACCTCGACTATCCCGGGTGCCGTGCCTCGGTCATGCTTGTTGAGAGCGATCTCGCACTCGATATCTCCCGCAGGCTGGATCGATCGGTCTTCTCAAGCCTCTGCATGGAAGAGGTCTTCTTCGCTCCCTATTCAGCCGCCCAGATCCGGGGCATCCTGAGGGAGAGAGCACGGCAGGCGGTCTATCCGGCGGTGATCTCACCTGAGATCCTCGACCTGATCACTGACATGACGGCATCAACAGTGCCGGGCGATCTCAGGGTCGGGATCGATCTCCTGAAAAGCTCCATCCTCAGAGCAGAGCGAACCGGGCGGCCGGCCGTCACCGAAGAGGATGTTGCCGCCGCCTTTGGGGATGCCCGCACAACCCACCTCCGGGGCCTCGTTTCGGTCCTCACGGAGAAGGAGCGGAGGCTCCTCTCAGTGATTGCCGGGATGGTGGAGGAGGGAGAAGAGGCTGGCAGGAAGGAGTATGGGGGGCATGGAGAGTATGGGGAGCCGGTGCCCCCGACCTCGGGAAGGCTCTATTCCCGGCTCCTGGAGGTGATGGCAGCCGAGAAATCGGAAAAGCAAAAGCGAGCCATGGAGCAGGGAGCGATGGGGCAGGTAGTCATGGAGCAGCGAGCCGTTGAGCCGCAAGCCGGAGAGCCAATGGCATGTGCCGAGCCCGAACCGGGATACTCCACTGACAAAGGCCCGGAAGGAAAGGTTGGAAAGGATGGAAAGGATGGCCGGAGGCAGGATGAACTCCATCATCCCGGGCCCCGGCTTCCCGCACTCACCATCTCCTATACCTCCTTCTACGAGCAGCTCAGATCGCTTGCCACCTATGCCCTGATCCGGATCTCGCTTAGGCAGGCAAAGGGGAGGACGAGCGAGATCACCCTCCGGTACCCGGCAGCAGATGTGAAGAGGATCTGTGAGGTGAGGTGAGGGAGGGTTTGTAGGAGGGTATGATTATTCCGATCGTTTTGGGGAGTCAATTTGTGTAATTATCTTAAATCTGGTGTGTGGTGCTGTTGAACTCCGATATCATTCGGTACAGAGGATTATCATTTTCTTTATCGAATGCTGGTGGGGGTCGGGGAGGGAATGGGTTTGATGGAGTTGTCTGTTTACAGAAAGAAAGGTATGTTATCATTTATGAAGATATTCATCCTAAAAACTTTAGGATATTCCTTCCTTCGTCTGTTAACATAATTGTTCTATATCTTGAAGTACCGCCAATGGAAATAAATTTCCAGTCTAGAAGGGGCTCGATAAATTTTCTGTCTAATGCACGATATTTTGCTGATTTCTCATCTTGTTCTCGTCTATTGGATTTCGATTGTAATTCCAATAAATTGAATTTATCAAGAATCTCAATTAGTTCTTTCTTTGTTATTTGCTTATCATTTACTGTCTCTTCATTAATTATTTTCAGGACTTTGATTAATTCTTCACGTGGTCGTTCAATTTTGTAACTGGGAATTGGATGAATTTGTTTGCATCCTTTAACTAAGGGTCGACCATCCTCGGCCTTTTCATCATAACTTTCTGGTACAACATAATATGGGGTTATGTCTTTGTATTTCTCCTGAAAAATCATTGATATAAGCATCCCAGCAATTGATTGTATTTTTGAGCCAGTTGATACATTGATAAAAATTAAGTTGCCTGCCTCTTTTTCCAGAATCTCTCGGTAAACCCGAAGTGTGTCAAATAAATCCCGATTAATCAAGTCACATGTCTCAATTTTTATTTCACATTTTGGCAATTTATTTTCTAAAAATTCCTCAATATCTCTAAAATATAGCCTTCCCTTATCTTTATCTTCATTTTGCTCCTTGACTAACCAAACTCTATCTGCAGCCATTTTTTCAAGTGGTATAGTCACTCGATCTGTATCATAACCGATTGGTGCAATATGGACTCTCAGGGGTGTATTGATCATAACAATCCAATATCTATTATCCTTATATACGATATTAACTTTATTAACGATAATTAAATTTATCCTTATATGGCCCAAACAACAATGTATGGCAGTCTAAGGGTGATATTTTGATAATGGACGAAATATATAAATATAATTTATCTTGCGATTTCTCTTCAAAGAATAGCTTTCAATATCCTTATTCTAATAACAATACGAATAAACCGATTTATCCAATAATCAAATTGGGTGAGAGGCTAACATATAATCCAGACCAATATATTGATTGTTCCAATGTAATTGTCAAAGCTCAACCTCTTCTCTCAATAGATGGACGATCAACTACCGGTCTTTTCAAACAAATACATGACGATGGAGGTATTCATAATCATCTTGATTATAATGGCAGTGTCATTCTATCGTCTATAATGCCTGATCGTGCAATTGCGGGATTAAGTGGTGAAAAATATGCGGAATTGATTGACGAGTTAGGTGTAGATTCTTACATTACTCCAGATGGTGAAACGTACCTTGGTGAGGTCAACCTATCTGCATGTGAACTATCTCGTATAATTTATCAGACAGAAATAATTCAACATCTATGCCCAAAACAAATTCCGATTGGTCTTGTAAAGGGGTGTACAGTTGAACAGATGCAGGGGCATATAACCTATCTTCAATCTTGTGGCGTTGAAACCTATTGTTTCCATGCAGGAGATTATTTTCGTGGATCAGAATATATTTCTCAAATCGGCTTGAGACATGCCTTTGCGATTCGAACAATGGTACCAAAATTAATGATCTACGGTGTTGGCTCTAAAAAGCATATAAATTCTTTTAGATTTGCAGATGGGTTTGCAACGCACTCACATTATGTCAGAGCATTCAGGGGTTTCAAAAATAATGGAGTAAAATGGGTTAAATGTGAAAATTCAACGGTCACAAAGGAGGTTATAATGAATAATCTATGTTTAATAAATCAATTTATAAATGATCTTTCATGGCAACAAGAATTATTGTTCCCTTACTATATTGAGCATTATGAGGCTCAAGGAACTAATGTAACGCAAATTAAACAAATTATAAATAATTCATGTACTTAGGAGGTGTTTGTAGTGGGTGGTGGAATCAGAGGAGAAAGGAAGATTTACTCAATAGCTAGTTATCAAAATGATGAAAATAAAACGCAAAAAAGAATTCAGGACTACTCAGAGGGAAGGAAAAAACCAAGAGTATTCATTAGCTTTCATATTGATGATGAAGCACAGGTGAATTTTCTTCGATACCAGGCAAAGAACTCAGATAAACTTGAATTTACTGATTATTCGGTAAAAGAGCCTTTTGATGACAAATGGAAGACACGATGTACCGAACGGATTCGGCAATCTACGGTTGTTGTTATCGCAATAGGTGAAAATACTCATGAACGTGAGGCAGTATTGTGGGAAATCAGGAAAGCTCATGAACTTGGCAAACCAGTTATCGGGATGAGAATTCATGGTGATAAAAATCATAAAATTCCTGCTCCAATGAAGGAGCATGGGGATACAGTAATCTCATGGAATCTAACCATTCTTCAAAATGAGATCAATCGAGAAATCAATAATAAAGAGAATAGGGGGTAAAAATATGTCTAAACAGTACCATTTATTTATTAGTCATTCTTGGACGTATAGCGATGCTTATGACAAGTTGAGTTCATTGCTACGGAATAAACCATATTTTACATATTCTGATTATTCTGTACCAAAGAACGATCCAATACACACAAAAGGGACTGATAATGAGCTAAATGAGGCAATTCAAAGGCAAATAAGTGCTTGTGGTGTCATTATCATATTGGCAGGGGTTTATTCAACATATAGCAAGTGGATCAATAAAGAAATTGAGATTGCAAAGAAATTGAGAAAACCCATAATTGCTGTTGAGCCATGGGGTTCAGAAAGAACTTCAGTTGTAGTTAAAAAATCAGCAGATAAAATTGTTAAATGGAATTCTGATTCTATCATTGCCGCAATTAAGGAGCTTGATTAATATGATGAGAAAAGCCCTTGTCGTAGGTATTGATTGCTACCAACATTTCAGTTCTCTTAATGGATGTGTTAATGATGCAAATTCAATTAAGGCTGTTCTTGATAGAAACAGCGATGGAACAATCAACTTTGATGTAAAATTATTAACTGCGACATCATCAAGTACAGTGACGAAAAAAATTTTAAAAGAATCTGTAATGGAATTATTTAAAGATAATAATGATGATATTGCATTATTTTATTTTGCAGGTCATGGTCATGTGGAAAGTACTGGCGGATATCTTATAACTTCAGAAAACACGGATGCAGATGCCGGATTTCCGATGAGTGAGTTAATAAAAATTGCAAATGATTCTTCTGCAAAAAATAAAATCATTGTCCTAGATTGTTGTCATTCAGGAGAATGTGGAAATAGCTCCTATGATGATGCAGCCATCCTAAAAGAAGGAACAACGATATTAACTGCATCAAGTCTGGTTCAATATGCCTCTGAAGAAAACGGGTCAGGTGTGTTTACAAAATTATTTGTTGATGCAATGAATGGAAGCGCATCAAATTTGGTTGGGGATATAACGCCTGGAAGTATATATGCTCATATTGATCAATCACTCGGACCTTGGGAACAAAGACCGATCTTTAAGACAAATGTTAAGGAATTTGTTAAATTAAGAAAAGTACAACCTCCAATCTCACTTTCCGAACTCCAAATGATAACAACTCTTTTTCCCACATCAGGGTATGAATATCCCCTTGATCCAGAATATGAGCCTGCAGAAAAACATGGAGATCTTGAAAAGGAGCAAATATTTAGAGTATTACAGAATTATAATCGTGTAAATTTGGTTGTTCCTGTTGGGGAAGATCATATGTATTATGCGGCTATTAATTCAAAATCATGTAAATTAACGATATTGGGTGAGCACTACTGGAAATTAGTTGAGAAAAATAGAATTTAAATATCGTAATATGGTGTCTCACTTTTATTTTAAATGGGAATATATTGATTAAACCCACATTCGGCAGATAATTTTTCATGCATAATATTTTTCCACTCCCTGCCCGAACAGCCGCGTTATATCCTGTAATTCGTCTGTATAATTGAGAATCCGGCACTCAACCCCTGTATCAGTTACTTCTTCTATCTGTCGAACCCGCCTGAAGAGGTGGTAGATCCGTTTTGTCGTCGGTTTGTCGGTCTGTTTCTTGACATCACGGATCGTCTTCTTCTGCTCCCTGAGGATCTCCCGGATCTGCCACTGGGTCACCGTGTATACCATCAGACTGAGGACCATCAGCATCGAGACTGCGGCTATTCTATTCGGGTTTTTCAGAAATATCTCAGAGATATGGAAGCTGTTATCCTTCAAAAACCGAAATCCGCGTTCAACGGCACCCTGCTCCTTATACCAGTCAAGAAGTGTATCAGGATCAATCTCACAATCGTTCGTTGCCAGAATGAACCGCCCAAGTCGCTCTTTCTCCCGCCGTATCTCTTCATCATTGTACATCAGCGCACAGGAGACAAAATAGATTGTCTTCATCTCTTCTCCATCCTTTGGTCGACCTTTTTTTCCGTCTACACGCCGGTTCTTTGTTGTCACCTGAATGTTGACAGGAAGGTAGCGCGGGTGTTTTCCAAACCATCGATTAAGTGCCGCACGTGCGTCTGGTTCACACGCATATTCATGCTTAAATGTCTTTTTCAGAGCGGTTACATCTTTTTTCCATTGCTTTTTGATTCGTGATGCAAATGTCTTTTCAGATTTGGTCTGCTGGTCACGGGAATGGTACAATATCCATTTCTGGGGGATCCCGGCATACTCAGAAGTGAGTTCATACGAGTGATACCGCTCATCAGTACAGGGTTGCCAAGGAACGTCTTCCTGGTGAATGAGTGTTTTTGCCTCCTTGATCGTGTTTGGGACATGAGAGATCCAGTAACACTGTGTTCCCAGGGTTTGGAGGTTTAATTTCGTATAAAACGCTGAATCTGCGATATGGTAGATTCGTTGATCGGTCACCAGATTATTCCGGACAGCCTGAATTGACCTGAGAAGGGATTTCTTATCCGAGGCATTCCCGGAGAGGGGTTCCATGAAGACGGGAATGCCATGCTGGTTGGTGACCAGGGTTATGACGAATTGGTTGAGATCGTTTCGGTGATCTTTGGAGTGGCCACGGACAATCTGAATTAGTCGTGTCCCAAAATCACTGTCATACTCTCCTGTTACCTTAAAAGAGCTTGTATCATGATGAAGTCGGGGAGAGTCCTGAGGTTTGGGAGGTTCGGGTGTGAGCTTTTTCATCATGGTGAGGCTGATTGCAGTGAAGAGCTGGGTCGGGTTAAACCGTGCAATTGCATCCAGCGTCTCACCAAAGAGAGATTCATTGAGATGATCAGGATGAATTCCCGGACCAAGGAGCCGTTCTGTTGCAATATCATCGAAGTAATCCGGCAGGATATAGAGCCGCCGCTCCACAAAGCCAAGAGAGTTGAGGAGAAGTGCTTTGACAGCGGTGCCATGGGAGACGATGTGATGCCGTTTCTTGGGTATGAGTTCGTCAATGAGATCCCCGATCCCAAGCGAGTCATACACACCGGCAACAAGCCCAAGATGGGATATTGTGACATTCGAGCCATCTACAAGAGCCATAGTAGAACAATTGAATATTAAACATGTACTCTCATATAAAACTATGTACGCAAATGTTTGATAGTTGGATCTTTACTGCCGAAGACCGGATTAAATCACTTTTTGATTTTTTGAAAATTTTCCAATGATCTCATACTTCATTTTATCATGGACTTAGGATATTTCTCCTCCTCTCTCCTTCCTCACCAACCGCCCTGAGAACGCCTGTTCCAGAATAGACTGTCGGAGCTGCTCGGTGCGTTCCTGTGCAGCAGCAACACGGGCTTCGATCTGATCTGCAAAAGCAAGGAGGCTGTCGACCCGGCGGACGATTTCGTGTTGTTCGGGGAGAGGGGGAGGGGGACTGAAAAATTTCCTACTTTTGAAATGCTAAGTGTGTATAAGCCCGATGTTGAGCTTGATACATTTGTTATCATCCCAACTTTGCCATTAACAAGAAATATATGTGTTCTTAGTGATGTTTGAATTGAACCAAAATGCAAACAAAACTAAGAACTAATCAGATTGAACCGAATGAGAATATATCCTTTCCTATCGGTACCCTTCTTCTCGTTGAAAGGCTGTATGAAACCCTGAATTTATCCTCTGTTTTCGGGAAACACAAGACAAGAGGTATCGACATCAATAATCTGCTTCAAGCTCTTGTCAGCTACAAAATGACGGATAACTTCAGCATAAAGCGGTCTCACGAATGGATCAACCGGCCTGAAGTGCTTACCGAATTCTCTCTCCCTGCATTCAGCGAAAGAACGCTCTACCGTGTCCTTGAAACCCTTGGTGCCAACCGTGAAGAGATCATCTCCGATATCCAGGACATCCTGTTTGAGAGGTATGAATTTGAGCATACAAACATCAACATGGACTGGACCAGCATTGTTCTTCATGGTACCAAGGCTCCGCTTGGAAAGTATGGCTACAGTCGTGATCATCGGCCAGATAAAAAACAGATCACCGTTGGTGTCACAGAACTTGCCGACCCGATCAATGTCCCGATTGGGCTGACAATCGAACCCGGCAATCTCAATGATCAGATCCACTTCAAGAAGACCTATCAGCAATCAAGCGGCAGTCTCAGAGAGGGTTCTCTGGTAATATTTGATAAAGGAGCGAACAGTGTCGCCAATACCCAGATGATCCGGGCAGATAATATGCAGTACATCACCGGAAAGAAGCTCAACAAGAGCGACGACAAGATAATCGCCAAATTTGAGACATATAATCCTCAGATGGTTGATGAGGAATCTGGGACCCGCGGGATTAAAATCGAGAAACCGAACAGTATCAATTATCTCTACTTCTCAGAAAAACTGCAGAAAGAGCAGCTGGAATCCAGAGCCCGAAAAGTTGTGCGAGAGATAAAAGAAGCGAAAGCCATTCAGGAGAGTATTGACAAGAATAAGGGTCTTCCAAAGCGATTCCGGATAAACAATCTTCTTGTTGATGTGGATTACTCCATCCAGACAAAGCTGATTGAACTCTCCGAAGATGATGCCGTCAGGCTTCTTGAAGATAAGTTCATCACCGGCAGAGAGGGATTCTTCTGCCTGAAATCGAGTAAGAATTTGACACTTACTGAAGCCCTTCTGACCTATCGAAAAAAGGACTCGATCGAGAAGATATTCAACTCTCTCAAGAACGAGATCGAGATAAAACCATTGCGCGTATGGACTGATAACAGCATTTACGGTGCTTTAATCATTGGGTTTCTTGCACAGTTATTCATCTCACTGGTCCGATTTGAGATCCCGGAACTAAAGCATACGTCAACGAAATTCATCAAAAAGGCGCTATCGAATTTGACAGTTACGGTTGATTCGTGGATGAGGAAGACAAAAAGGTTCATTCACTCCAATTTTGATGCCATCAACACGATGATTTTACGGCATAATTGGACGGTTACATGAAGTTTTGATGGGAAAATCGTCAACTGTCAAATACAGTTTCCCGATGAAATTCTGGAAAAATTAGATCACGATAGCGGATGCTCTCATTGGGTGGCTGAACCCAAAGTGGCAAACTTAGGTTATCATCTCTCTTCCTTGAGATGAAAGAAGCCATATTGTAACAAATTGGCGATTAATATCTTGATTTAGCCTGATTCTAATTATATGGTTCTGATGAAGGCATGGATCTACACTTCCATCCCATTGTGCAACCCTTCCAATTTGTTCTTTACTTCCATTACCTTCAACAACCAGCAAATCCCCTTGTTTGAGTAAATATCGATCCACTTCTGCTTCTCTGACACCTATTGTCTTAATTTCGGAGAGATCTAACTTATTAGAATACACATTTGCTACACGGAGGTAGGGCATTTTTAGTTCAAACTGATTTCGTGTGCTATTTTTTGTTAATCCGCCTGATACTTCTCCAATTTCAGAAATCTTAGTCCAAATCCATTTTTGTGGAAGATCAAATTGGTGGTAATCATGATGTTCTTCATAAGGTGATTGAAGTAAACCCGGATCATCTCGATCAATTATTCCTGTAAAAAAGAGCTCCCGCCAATCCTCCGTCAGCCTCCCCTCACACGCAGCGGCGAGCACCGACTGCCGGAACCGCTTCATGATCTCAGGCACCCGTGCCAGGCGGGCTTCAGTCGCATCCAGCCGGGCAAAGAGGGCTTCGATGGCGCCGACGATTCGGTGCTGTTCAGCGAGGGGTGGGAGAGGGATAACTAATGATTTTATAATTTTTTGTGTTATTAGTGGCTGTGAACTACCTGTTCTCAGAGATAACCAGTCTACTGTTCTGAAAAAGAGTATTAACCACTTGAGCATTTCACTTTGTATTGGCTTTACAACGAGTGTGTTATCAGTTACCCAAGCGTTTGTGTGATATACGTTTAGAGAACCTGCCGCCCCAACCCGGCCAAGAGCAACTATGGGTGGATTAAAGTTGTATTTATCAGTCCACCCAATTGGTCCTCCTGCACCTGCAACGGGATATGGTTTCTTAGGTTCCTTATCATAATCGGTTGCTTTTATGAATTTACCACTGGATATTGTGATAATATCCTTTAATTCCTTTGAAACCCACCCCTCCGGCAGCTCACTCCTCTGTTGCATAGCCATTTCCTATCATGTCGAGGATCGCCTTCAGCTCTTCCACTGCTTCCTCCAGCTCGTCTATCGCCTCGGCGGCGAGTTCCTCGGGGAGGGGGAGGGCCTCGCCGGTGCCGAGGGAGTCGTCACGGAGCCACTTGAGGGAGTCGATCTTGTAGTTGAGCTCCTTCAGCTCGGTGATGTGGAATGACCGCCAGCGATCCTCGGCGGAGTCGCCGGGGTCGCGGGGGGCCCGGCCATTCGGATCGGGGCCATAGCACTGCTCGAAAGCGGCGAAATAGCCGGGGGTGAGTGCCCGGTCCTTCTTGGTGATCTTTGGGACATTTGTCCGGGCATCATAGACCCAGGTCGTTTCGGTCGGGAAGCCCTTTGTAAAGAAGATGACGTTCGTCTTCGTGCCGGGGGAGTACGGGGTGAAGGTGCCGTCGGGGAGCCTGAGGACGGTGTGGAGATCATTGTCTTCGCAGAGGAGCTCGAATACCTCCCCTGCCTTATCGGCGAAGAGGACATTGTCCGGCACCACAATCGCCGCCCTCCCGCCGGGCTTTAAGATCGTCATCACGTGCTGGATGAAGTTCAGCTGCTTGTTGCTCGTCTCGATGACGAAATCCTCACGCTCCGGCGATTGGGCCGCCCCCTTTGTCCCGAAGGGGGGATTGGTCAGGACAAGATCGAACCGCCGGGAGTCCGGCACCTGGTAGATGGAATCGCCGAGCTTGATCTCGGGTTCAAGTCCGGTGGAGGAAGAGGTTCATCAGGGCGAGCCGCCGGGGCCGTTCCACAAGCTCCTGCCCATAATAGGTACTAAACTTGATCCGCTTGACAAGATCGCGGTCAAGTGCCCCGCCCTCGGTCTGTGCTTTCAGCCATTCATACGCACAGACGAGAAAGCCGCCGGTTCCGCAGGCCGGGTCGATGATGGTGAACTCCCGGTGGTTCCGGGGGTCCGGCTTCATGCATCTGACGATCGCCTGGATCAGAATCCTCGGCGTGAAGTACTGGCCGGCTCCCTTCTTCCCCTCGCTTGCCGCCTTCTGGAGGAGCCCTTCGAATGCAGCCGCCTTCACATCGACATCGAGGGCCGTCCATTCGGTCTCGTCGATTAAGCCGATCAGCTTCTTGAGGGCGACTGGGTTATTGAACCGGGAGAGTGCACCGGCGAAGATATCGCCGAGGAGGCCGTCTGCTTTCCCAAGCTGCCTGAGCAGATCGAGATAGTGTTCGGTGAGCTCGGTGCCGGACTTCTCCTTGAGGGTGTTCCAGTCACAGCCATCCGGCATCTCGACCTCGCGTTCCGTTGCCATCTTGAGGAAGAGCAGGTACGTTATCTGCTCGATATAGTCGCCATAATCGATACCTTCGTGCCTCAGCGTATGGCAAAAGCCCCAGAGTTTTTGAACAACGTCACTCATGCTGCAACTGCCTCATTAAATTCCTTCAGAAGTCCGGCCAGTTCATATTCAAATATCCGGTCGGCCGGCCTCCATCCCCCGTGATCTGCAAAGACCGGGATGATATCAAAAGTCCTCTTTATCTATGGAGAGGTTTGCGGTTAAATGTGCCCGGATGCGATCCAGCCAGACCTGCTGTTCAGTAGTGAAGGTCTTCCCCGCAGCCACCTTCTCAAAGGCACGGGAAACCCGCTCTTCTGCCGTCAGCAGCTCCTCTTCTTCATGGGCGGCATGTTTCACCATCGAGATGATATCCACAAGCGCCTTCTGATACCGAACCGAGTGCGCCCGCTGGAGATTTTCGAGGGTGAACCGCTGCGGTGTCGTCTCAAGCTTCTGTTTCAGCTCAGAGAGTGCATCGGTTCCCCATTCCTGAGGGCGGTCGAGGAGGATGCCAATCGCCGCAATTTTTTCAGGGTTCTCCTTCACAAACTGCGAGAACTGGGCGAGATAATCCCCCGGCTTCAACTCATTGCCGGAGGCATCCCGGACCACCCAGGTGGAGGTGACAGTATCCTGGGTGGTGTAATCAACGATGAAGGTCTTCCTCGGGCGGGGATAGTCCTGAAGCAGCTCCTGGAATTTCGGATCCCGCAGAATTCTCATCGTGGCGGTGAACTCCTCTGCAAGCCGTCGATCAAGAGATACTGCGAACTTCGCAAGATCACCACCTTCTATATACGCACTGAAGAGATCGCGGGCCTCGCCTGACATCTCCTTGTCGATCCTATGCAGCCGCTTCACAAGAATCCGGGTGTTGTATGCCCGATCCTGGTTGTTCCAGATCTCCTCGATGATCCGGGTGATCGGCTTCGTCTCCCGCTCAGGAAGCTCTGCGGTGATCCCGGTGACGGTATTGAAGTAGGCGAGGAGCGATCCCCCGAAACAGTCGAAGACGACGAAATGCGATTTGTCCGGGTGATGTTCCCCTTTGCGGGTGCCCCGCCCGAGCATCTGTTCGAAGAGGATACGGGATTTCACGGCCCTGAGGAAGACGATATACTCAAGATCAGGGATATCGACCCCGGTTGAGAGGAGGTCAACCGTCACCACGATACCGGGCATCTTCCGGTTTCTGAAGAGGCGGATCTGCTGGAGCGGGCGATCCACTTTCCCGGTGATCTTCTGGACAAAGGAATCGCCTCTCCCGAAGGTATCACGGGCGAGATCCACCAGCTGGTCGGCATGGGAGATATGCGGGATATCCTGTGCAGCAAAGATGAGGGTCTTTGGGAACCTGCCATACCGTTCCTCGTGTTCCAGTGCAAGGGTCTTGATCTCTTCAAGGATCTTTCTGTTCGAGTCTATTGAGGTGATCTTTCGTTCTATCGTATCGACATCAAATTCCCGCTCGTCTTCGAGTACATCGATGATTCGGCTGCCGGTTTCAGGATCGATCTGATCGATCGTCTCGCCTTCTCTCAGGAAGATCCCTTTCATCCGCACATCGGATTCGATGGCGACAATATCGTAATCGACAAGATAGCCATCCAGAACAGCCTGCTTATACCCGTATTCGTAGATCTTCTCCTTGAAGTACCCCATCGTGTGTGCTGCCGGTGTGGCGGTGAGGCCGACCTTGACCGCATCAAAATGATTGAGGGTATTTCTCCAGATCGAGAGCTCCTGCGAGGAATAGCCCCGGTGGCATTCGTCTGCGATGATCAGATCGAATGCATGGATAGGAATGTTGAGGGTGTCGGCATCACCGTCTTCATCATCCACACAGGAGAGGGCGGCAGATCTGCCGAAGAGGTTGATGATCATCCGCTGGATCGTCGAGACATACACAAAACTATGGGCGGGCTTGGGATCGGTCAAGTAGGAGTTCGGAAGCAGATTTGATGAAAACGCCTCCTTCTCATCAAAATCCTCCTTCTGGAACTGCTGGCTGTAGACCTCATAGGTCTTATCAAACTTCAGGCCCTGCTCAGTCTCAAACGAGGCAAAGGCCCGCACCGCCTGTGCAGCCAGTGCCCGGCGATCGACAAGGAAAAGCACCCGTTTCGCAACCCCGGCCTTCATCAGCCGGTAGACAAGGTTCACCATCGTGTAGGTCTTCCCGGTGCCGGTCGCCATTGCAAGGAGCATCACCTGCTTCCGGTCTTTGATTGCCCGGCCGATCGCATCGCAGGCCTCCCGCTGGTATGGCCGCATCATGGCATTGTCCGGGGTCTCGAAGAATCTGGATACTGCCTCATTGAAACGCCCTCCAAGGAACTCCTTCAATGCATCAGGTGTATGGAAGGTAGCTATCTGCCGGGAACGGTTCAGAGAATGCCGGATATCGTGGTACCAGATCACCTCGCCGTTTGTCGAATAGAGGAACGGAACCTTGAGGCCATTGAAGTTAAATGGACTTCCGGAAACCCCGGCAGCATACCGCTCTGCCTGGGTGAGCACGTTCTGCGGCCCGAGTGTCAGCTTCTTCGCCTCGACAATCCCGAGGATCACGCCATCAAGGACGAGAGCATAATCGGCAGGGCCGTTTGTGGTCGGAAACTCCTCAATGGCACACCGTGTGTACTGGCTGAGGGGCGTTCCCTCCCTGTATGGCACCACATCCCACCCGGCAGCACGCAAAAGGGGGTCGATCCGCTGCTTCCGGGTCTGGCGTTCGGTAAGATCCATGGTGGGTGTCCTCTATCGTTATCGGTATTCTGGTCGGGGGGGGAGGCGAGGTGATATCTCTGAGGTTGCTTTGCTGATTGCTTCGCTTTATTGTTAAGTAGGAGTGGCGGTTACGATAAAGATTGTGAAAAGGGGTTGAGGGGGGAAGGTGTAGTTTTGGAGAAGAAGAGGTTTTGAGTGTGAGATGAGTGAATTTCAAGAGGTGTTGGGGTCTTGTCCTTATCTTTTTACAGTATCAAAGAAATTCTGATTCATCTCAAATCTCTCGTCAACAGATGCAAGAAGCTCATCGTGGATGGATTTTTTTGAATAAACCAATCTAGTTATGACACCGGCATCCTTGGCAGCTTCGATAGCTGGAACAAAATCACTATCTCCAGCGATAATCACCGCATAACCAATCTGATGAGACCAACTTAATCGGACTAATTCGACGGCCATTAGGATATCAACTCTTTTCTGTCTGAATGATCCATCGTCAGTTCTTTGCAACTTCCCAAATCTCATCTGAAATCGAGGAAGGCCTTCTATAATGTCTCTAAACTTACAATAATTGCTATATCTCTCTTTTTCTTCTACAGTAGGATGGTTGCTTTGATATGGCATACAATCATAGAAATATGTCCGTAGTCTTTCGTTCCCATCACTAACCTTATCTGAAAATAATTCGAAATTTATCTTCAAGCCATTTGGAACGATTTTAGATAGATAGCCATTATCAATAAAAATAGCGCACCTATTTGTCATAATAGTAAAAGGAGCAATAATAAGAAGAAACTATCGTCCCAATAAAGGAACGATAGCGCATATAACAATACACAGTACTCTCTCAAAACTTAAATAACTTCTCCTAAGTCAGATTGAGGTGTCGATTCAATATCTACAGGTGATTCCGTGGAAGAAGGGTTTTAGAAATCAAGGCAGTTCCCGGTTTTTGAGGCTCATGTTCTAAGGGAAATGATGAGTGTAACCTGGTGGACGAATAGATCCCATATCAATCAGAATTGGCGGCACAATCCTCAAGATACAACTCAATGGCTTCTCGTGCCATCGTTATGGCCTCCTCAATGGTCTCCCCGAAGGTGACGCAGCCGGGAAGCGTCGGCACGGTGACGGTATACCCGCCTTCCGGCTCTCTTCGGAGGTGGATACGATAATTCAGGCTTCTCATCATAATGCACCCTTGCATGTGATGGTACAATATCGATTGTACCGATGATGTATAAAGGGTATCCGTGAGGGTGTCATCCTGTTTTCGCTCACCCAAAACTGATCCACTTCTCCACACCTCAATTCACCTTCAAACCGCCACAGGTGAGCCATTTGTTCCCGGCATTGACAGGTGTGATCTTGTGTGTGAAGCAATAGTAAAACGGGACTATCGTCCCAATAAAGGAACAATAGCGCATATAATACTCCAAAATAATTCTTGAAAGGATGTTCACCACTCCTTTCCTTTGTTCCACCTATTTCTTCCCGCACTCTCCTCTTCTCACCTCCAACACCAACAACCTTTTCGTGATTTCCAGTCATGTTCTAATATGGCTCTCCCCTCCTCCCTCCCTCCGGGCATCTATGAGCAGCTCATCCATGAATATCTCTCATCCAAACTCAATCTCCTCGATAGAGATCGAATTGACATCCAAAAGGAAAAACTCGAAAAATATGATCCACAGGTGATCCTCTCTCGGTATCTTCATTCATTAATCCTGAAGATGCTCAGGATCGCTGATGAGAAACATACATCTCTCGACAAACAAATTCTCATCTGTAACGAGATCATCCAGCTTGTTTCATCTCAGATGGATTTTGCACCTGCTGAACTCTGCAAAATAACGAGAGATGCTGAGCTCCTCCTTGCTATCAAAGAGAGGGAACAGACTGGTGTTCATTCTGAGGGGATCTCTCCCATTGGAGATTGGGGGGTTGATCGGCCACGAACCTCGATAGCACAGACCAGTCTCTTTACCGGATCCCCAAATGAGCCAAGTCTGGCAAGTGAATTCAAACACGAGATCCAGTCATCTGACAGGATTGATCTCCTCATCTCATTTATCAAGTGGAGTGGAATCAGGTTAATCATCGATGATCTGAGAGACTTTGTGAGCCGGGGGAATAAACTCAGGATTATCACAACCTCATATACCGGAGCAACTGATCTCAAAGCCATCGAAGAACTCACAAAACTCCCAAATACAGAGGTGAAGATCTCCTATGATACCGATCGTACCCGTCTCCATGCGAAGACCTATTTATTCCACAGAAATACTGGTTTTTCAACTGCCTATATCGGATCTGCCAATATCTCAAATCCCGCAATAACAAGCGGCCTTGAATGGAATGTCAAAGTAACCGAACAGGATTCATTGGATATCATACGGAAGATTGAGGCTACATTTGACTCATATTGGGATAATCCGGAGTTTATCCTGTATCGGCATGAAGATCAGGATCGATTGAGACGGGCTCTTTCAAAAGAAAGGCCAAAATATGATGAACTGGTGCCCGTCTTTGATATCCAACCCTACTATTTTCAGAAGGAGATACTTGAGAAACTTCAGGCTGAACGACAAATCCATAACAATTACCGAAATCTGGTTGTTGCCGCCACCGGGACAGGGAAGACGGTTATCTCTGCATTTGATTACAAGAGCCAGATCGCCCGACCAAGGCAGTACCCACGCCTCCTCTTTGTTGCACATAGGGAAGAGATCCTCAAGCAGAGCCTGTCTGTTTTCCGGGGGATCTTACGAGATCCGAATTTTGGTGATCTTATGGTTGGAGGACATAAACCCTCACAGATTGATCACCTCTTCATCTCCATTCAGAGCCTGAATAGTGCCGATCTCCCTGCTCGTACTACCCCTGATTACTATGATATGATCATCGTGGATGAATTCCACCATGCTGCTGCTCCATCGTACCAGAAACTCCTCACCTATTATATGCCACAGATCCTCCTTGGTCTGACTGCAACTCCCGAACGGATGGACGACCTTGATATTCTGGAGTACTTTGATGGGAAGATCAGTGCAGAAATTCGATTGCCAGAAGCGATTAACCGGAAACTCCTCGCCCCGTTTCACTATTTCGGAGTAACAGACATCATTGATCTATCGGGTGTCTCGTGGAAACAGGGGAAGTACGACATAAGGGAGCTCTCACAGATCTTTATCGCATCTACGCAACGGGATCAGAGAGTAGATCAGATCATTCTGGCAATTGAGCAATATACCACAGATATTCATGATATCATTGGCCTTGGATTCTGTGTCACTATTGATCATGCGGAGTTCATGGCAGCATCATTCAATAAAGCTGGTATCGCTTCTGCTGCTCTCCATGCAAACAGCTCAAGAGAAGAGAGAGATACGGTTCAGGGCCGGTTGAAATCCCGGGAGATTCACTTCATCTTCATCGTTGATCTTTACAATGAAGGCGTTGATATCCCAGAAGTCAATACCATTCTTTTCCTCCGGCCAACTGAGAGTCTCACCGTCTTCCTCCAGCAGCTTGGCCGTGACCTTCGCCTCCATGAAGGAAAGGAGTGCCTGACTGTCCTTGATTTTGTTGGCAGACATAATACACGGTATAGATTTGGTGAAAAGCTCATGGCCCTCCTTGCACCGGGTGGGAAGAACCTTTATGACCAGATTAAGAGGAATGACTATGTACTCCCGAAGGGATGCCATATCCATCTCGAAAAAGTAGCTCGGGAGAATATCTTAGAAAATATCAAGGCAAATCTGACGAATAAACGGTATCTGATCAAACGAATAAAGGCATTTGAAAGAGAGACCGGAAAACAACTGTCCTTTAAAAACTTCCTTGATCATCATGCACTCAAACCACTCGATGTCTATCTGATAGGAACATTTACTGACCTTGCCTCTGAGGCAGGTGTCTATCCAGAGAAATATCAGAGAGAGAAACTCTTTTCTAAAAAATCTGCTCAACGCTTATCTTTTATTGACTCCCCCTTCGCAATCACATGCATCCAGTCATTCCTGCATGATCCAAGAACGTTCTCCTCCCGCTCACTTTCCCCACAGGAGGAGCAGATCATCTCTCTCTTCTATTATTCTCTCTATGATGAAGCACTACATGAACAGGCTATGATAGGAGATGGTCGCCATCTGGAACGTGCCTTTGCCGATATCCTTCAAAACAGTGAGATCAGGGATGAAATAGTTGATCTCCTAAGCTACAACTATGAACATATCGATTTCATCCCAAAACCAATCGATCTTGGGTATGAAACGCCCCTTGAACTCCATTGTACCTACACCCGCGATCAGATCTTTGCCGCTCTCGGCCACCATACTCTGACAAAACGAGCGAGTGCAGGAATGCGTGAGGGTGTCGTCTATCTTGCCGATAAGAAGACGGATGTCTTCTTTATCACCCTGAACAAGACTGAGGAAGCCTACTCTCCCTCAACAATGTATGATGATTATGCAGTGACTGACACTCTCTTCCATTGGCAATCCCAGAGCACCACATCTTCATCATCGGGGACCGGCCGCCGGTACATTGAACATCAACGATTGGGAACAACAGTCCTCTTCTTTGTCCGGGAATACAAGAAGGTAGGCGGCATAACTCAGCCATATATCTTCCTTGGTCCGGGCCGCTACATCTCTCATGAGGGAAGCCGGCCCATGAGCATCATCTGGGAATTGGACTCACCAATGCCGCCAGCCCTCTTTGCAAAGGCGAACAAGGCAGTGGGAGGATGAATAACAATTTTTCCCAAAAAAACTATCTGCACATGTCGTCACTTAACCTTCTCCTCTCTGTTTCAACAGATGGGAACTAAACGAGGCACATATTTATCTGGGTTGATTAATCGTTTCAGGTAGGCCTCTGATAATTATGGACATAGTATGGACATAGTATGGACATGTCCATAACTTTCGTTTCAGTTATGGCTATGCTTATATGTCCATTTTCATTTCTTTCTTTTCTCCCTCTCCATTCCTCCGCCCCCTCCTCTAATGCAACACTGTTAATATAATAACTACTCCAATACCTGTATGGCTGCGATGAAAAGGATCCCAGTATCGGAAGAGGTCTGGGCCGCAATCTCCGATCTGAAGCAACCCGGCCAGACCTTCGACGACCTCCTCTCCTCCATGGCAGAGCAGGAGAAGAAGCGCCGATTTATTGACGATATGGATCGAATCGAGGTCAACCGGGATTTTGTGGAGCTGGACTTTGACGCTCCTGGTACTGATTGACAAGAAGACCCTTGCGAGTATCCAAAGCCTCAGTGAAAAGAGCCAGCGTATAGTTGTGATCCGCCCATTTGATTGTGCTTCATCTGGCTCAACCAAACATGTTCCGCCCTCTCCCCCTCCTCTCCTCTCCAAACCCAAATTATCACTGATACCTTTATATGCTATCACTGAAATGTGATAGCCCTCCCCTCCCCGCCATATTCATTTCTCACGATAGTTGATCTCCACGAATCACAATCTTCCCTTCTCTCCCTCCCCTCAACGCCCCCGTCCTGCTCATCTGAGGAATATACATCTCCCTCCTTCCTCCAGAATGGATCTTCTCAAAGATCTCCTGGATTGCTGATCCGCGTTTATGTGAAGCCGGATCCGACATATAAGATCCGGGTGCCTTTGATCGGCACCCTCTCTCCTCATCACAACCCATAATCCT
The DNA here is from genome assembly GCF_055382585.1 of Methanocalculus pumilus. Lineage (NCBI taxonomy): Archaea > Methanobacteriati > Methanobacteriota > Methanomicrobia > Methanomicrobiales > Methanocalculaceae > Methanocalculus > Methanocalculus pumilus. The sequence goes on from NZ_AP042393.1 coordinate 933,889, forward strand.
CCCGGAGATTCACCCGCCGGAGCAGCTGGGCATTTGCCGCGACGATGATGGTACTTGCCGACATCAGGACGGCACCAACCGCCGGGGATAGCATGATGCCAACAGGTGCAAGGATGCCTGCGGCAAGCGGCAGTGTAATCACATTATATCCGGCGGCCCAGACCAGGTTCTCCTGCATCTTGCGATAGCTTCTCCTGCTTAAGTGAATGAGGGCGACCACATCACGGGGGTCATTTTCCATTAATATGACATCCGCAGACTCGATCGCGACATCAGTCCCAGAACCGATCGCAATACCAACATCGGCACGGATCAGTGCGGGGGCATCGTTGACACCGTCGCCGACCATCGCCACAAACCGCCCCTGCTCCTGCAGTTCGCGGATCTTTTTATCCTTGTCTTCGGGCAGCACTTCGGCAAAGACGATCTCAACACCCAGTTCTTCTGCAACCTTCTCTGCAACGGCACGGGAATCTCCCGTCAGGATGGCAACCGTGATCCCCATCTTCCGGAGTGAGGTGACCGCCTCATAACTCTCCGGCCGAACAATATCGGCAAGTGCTGCTGCTCCGATCACCATACCATCCACGATCAGATACATGACTCCCTCTCCTCGTGATGCTGCCGCATCAGAGAATGCCCGGATCTCTGCATTCGGTGTCAGTTCAAGATGGCTGAGAAGATTGGGACCCCCGACATAGACTGTGGACCCCTCCGCCGCTTTTGCATGTTTATCATCTCCCCGCTCTCCTGCACCTGCGCTGAGTGTCGCACGGATACCTCTGCCTTTCAGCGTTTCAAATCCAAATACAGCCGGGATTGAAACTCCCCGGCGGCTGGCTTCGTTGCGTATAGCCCGGGAGATCGCATGTTCGGAATCCCCTTCAGCCGCCGCCATAAGGGCAATAACATCATCTTCGGTCTTTGAACCATCTGATACAAGATCCACCACACCCTGTTCACCACGGGTGAGGGTACCTGTTTTATCAAAGACAATGGTATCCAGTCTCCGTGCCTCTTCCATTGCAATACGGTTCCGGATCAGCATACCGTTGCTTGCTGCAAGTGAGGTATTGATCGCAACCACAAGCGGAATTGCAAGACCAAGAGCATGGGGGCATGCAATCACAAGAACCGTGACGACCCGTTCAATAACGATAATACCAAATCCAAGAGCGATCGTCCAGGCAACAGCGGTAATCACTGCAACAGCGATTGCCGCATAAAAGAGCCAACCTGCGGCCCGGTCTGCAAGTATCTGTGTATGGGATCTGCTCTGTTGCGCTTCATATACCAGTCGCATGATCCCCGATAACGTGGTCTCGTCACCTGTTGCGGTGATCCGAACACGGAGGCTTCCGTCCTGGTTGATGGTACCGCCGATGACCCGATCCCCGGACTCCTTCCTGACAGGTATTGACTCACCCGTAATCATTGCTTCATTGACATCGGACTCCCCTTCCTGGACAATGCCATCTGCCGGAATGTGGGCTCCCGGTCTGATGAGAACCAGATCATCAGTCATCAGGTCGTCAACGAGGATTTCTTCGGTCTCGCCTGAATCGGTCAGGCGCTCTGCGGTAGATGGGATGAGCCTGGCCAGTTCATCAAGTGCCCCGGATGCCCGCCGGATACTCCGCATCTCAATCCAGTGCCCGAGCTGGAAAATGACAATCAGTGTGACAAGTTCCCAGAAGAGTGGCTCTCCGATACCAAAAAACGCTGCTCCAAGGCTGTAGACAAATGCAACAATGATTGCAAGTGAGATCAAAAGCATCATCCCGGGCTTGCGGTTCTCTGCCTCAACCGCACCCATCCTGAGGAAAGGAACACCTCCATAGAGGAATATGATTGTTCCAAGCACTGGCGCCAGATATACACTTCCAGAAAAAGCAGGTGCGGTATAGAAGAACCACTCCTGCAACATAGGGCTGTAATAGAGGACAGGCAGAGAGAGGAGAAGAGAGACGAAGAAACGACGCTTAAACATCTCCTCATGACCGGAGTGATCGATATGTGAACCATGGTGTTTATCTCCGGTATGTGAACCCCGGAATCGCGGTTTTTGATCTGCAATGGCCCCCTTGTTCCCTTCACAGATCCTGCATCCCGGGCAGTGACAGCTGGTGGGTTCTCTCCCCCGGGACTGCTCTTCTCCTGGCTGGTTATGAGTATGATCGTGCTGCTTTTCGCTCATCTCTTCATCCTCCGGATTATGGAATGAGACTGGCTTGGTGCAGATTCATAAAAAAGTATCTCCTGCATCAACGATCATGGAGCCGGTGCCTCCTCCTCACAAAGGATACGCAGGGGACTGATGAAATGATTCAGTATGCCCGCTCCGGCAATCGGCGGCGGCATCGGGGATGGAGAGGACGAATCCCAATCATTCTGAAAGGAATGAGGGTATAAAGCAGCTGTATAATCCGGATTGATACGCACAACCTCGATATGCTGCCTGATAGCCTCATGTGCCAATGCATATGAAAGGGGGATGGTTCCCGGAAGCTGGCACAGCAGGGAGGAAGAGTACAATGGGGGTATACCTGCCTAAAGCCCTCTTCTGATGAGAGAATGATAAATTCAGGAGATTCTTTCTCCAGATCAAAATCTCCATTCTGCAATGGATTCGGCTCGTATTTCTCTTGTCCCTCTCTCCTCTCAACGCTCCCCATCCTGTTCCTTATGAGGAGTATATGCCTCCATTCTTCCTTCAGAATGGAGCTTTTCAAGGATCTCCGAGATTGCTGATGCGAGTTTCTGTGCAGCCGAGTGCGACATAAAGATCCGGGTGCCTTTGATCTTCATTCTGCCATCCTCTCCCCTGATTCCGGGCATCTGCAGGAAATCTATTGAGATATCTCTGTGGCTGGCCTGAACATAGGCTAGATTTGAATATGCAGTTGATGAGATATCGATACCCGGATCCTCCTGATTGAATGTGTAGAGCCTGCTGAGATCGAGTGTTGTTCCGCCATCACTGGTATGTCTTTTATCTTCTTTCAGGGTCTCCCCGTTTACCCTCTCCCCTCTCAATTCTTCTCTTCTCTTCTTCTCAGTCATCTCTTCCTCCTGCCGAATCTGCTTTCCTCTCTGGCTATCATACAATCACGGAGATGAGAGTATGTCTCCTTCTCCTCTCCTCAGAATCATCGTCTGTGATGATGCCCTGCCCTGTTTTCCACCCATCTGAGGTGGCAATCGCCTTTGGCTCGTACTCTTCCCTGAGCCTTGAGTTGTAATAATCGGCAACTGCCATATCCATGCAGCCTGTTCCATCCCGATCATCCAGCATTGCATATGCAAGGAAGGAGAGTGCGGCAAACTTCTTCGACTCCACCCGTACTCTGTAGACTGGATGCTTCCCCTCGACACTCTTCTCGATGAGCCCGAGTTTCATCAGCTTTTTGAGGATAAGATAGATCGATGCCTCGGACTTCCCGGTGATATCAGCGAGATATTTTGGCCGGTAATCCATTGTTGGATCGGCAACCAGCTCTTCGACTACCTTTGCGATGGCAGTATCTCCAAACAGTCCGCCATAGGGCTCATCAAGATATATCTCATCATCCTGTGAGAGTATCGGGGGGCTATTATTTGTATTCCCGGCAGCCTCTTCCAATGTATCGGTTTTCTTCACTCTCTCCATCGTATTTCTCCCTCCTCTCCCGTCTTTTGTATATAGTGTAGATTGTTTGCAATAAATAATTATTGGTAACCCTTAAAATTTTAAAGTTTCTTCCAGTGCCTGTGGTGAGGGACCTCCACATCATAGTACGTCATCCATCGATCCGCCCATGGAGTATCAACCAGTTTTATCACTTTCCTGCCATTTCCCATCTCTCCAATGCGAATCCTCTCAACTCCCATACTTTTGATGAACGCCTTTGCAGTGAAGCCATTCTCTTCGCATTTTCGCTCACAGTCTGAAATCCTTCGAATAGCTCCACGCTTCTTCAGCCATCCAAGAAAAATAGCTCCGGCAAGCCCGGGATCCGGTCCCTGTGGATAATTATCAGATCGGTTCAATGTGTACAATTAGTTCTTTTGGAGAATTATCTGCTTTGTTTTCGTTCCGTGAGAAGCAAATGAACATTCTCATGATTACCCTACGCCTTCATGGAATTGCTCCTTCACATACAGCACCTCCCACCCGCATGTTTTTATCCTCCCGCTCCTACAATCCTCTTGAATAGCTACAGAGCAGATACTTCAGGTGATATCCATGAAATGCATCTCCTACCAGATCATCATCGGCACAATCCTCCTCATACTGGGTGTGCTCCTCCTCCTCAGGGCAGCAGGCATCTATGACACCGGTCAGCTCCTCGTCTATGCCCCCTCGCTTATCGTCCTCTTCGCACTTATCGCACTCATCAAAAGCGGCTTTCGCTCAGTATCAGGCCCCCTCATCCTGATTGTGATCTTCGGCACAATCCAGCTCGTTCTCCTCGGGCATGCCTCGCCTGACGTAATCCTCCCGGTGATCATAATTGCTGTTGGGCTTGGCTTCATCTTCAACCGGATCAGGCGCCCGTCTATCCGGGAGCGGGTGACAGACAAGGTTGAGATGATGGCAATCCTCGGCGGCGTCGAGAGCCGGAACTCCTCAAAATCATTCAGGGGCGGGGAGATGCTCGCCTTCTTAGGCGGTGCCGAACTCGATCTCCGGGACGCACAGGTCGATGATCCGCCCGCCGAGATCCAGGTCTTCACCCTCTTTGGCGGAACCGAGATCAGGGTACCTGAAGGCTGGAATGTCCGGATGACCGTGCTCCCGGTCCTCGGCGGTGCAGAAGATGAGCGGCGGCGGCCGCGTGCCGGGGGAGACGGGGCAGCAGGCGGCTCATTCCAGGGCACCTCAGGCCAGCCGGATCTCATCATCACCGGTTTTGTCGCATTCGGCGGAGTTACGGTGAAGGATTAACATCTACCCTCCTGGTTTTCAAGCTCTGAGCACCCACTCTCTCTATTACGATCATAACAGCAGAAAGCCCATGACTTTAGTCGTGGGATGAATGCGCCTAAGATTATATATAATTTAATTTCTAATATAGATATATGCTATCGTACAGTTAGTATACACTAAGCTGCGTAGCATTTAAGTACTCCATATAAAGAGAGTACGTTATCTGCATAGATGTAGATACTGCATTTGATATTGTATATACATCGTGAGTGCGGTTAATCGTATGCAGAAAGAGATGTGTACGAAGGGAGCACTGATACCCCACGACGCAATACTTGAAAAATGCCAAGTAACGTCAGAACCCCACATACTTTAGTAGTGGGAGTATGTCAGATCTGGATGATCCCTGAGAAGAACGGGATCTATCATAAATCAGCCTACTTTAAACTGATTGAGGGGAGTGATACCAATCAGTATATTGTCATCAGCGGACTGTATACTGCGAACCCCAATCCTGCCCACCAGGATCGGGATTGAATAAAAAGAAGAATATTCTGGGAGTGTATTTCCCTCCATATAATCCTTTTATATGAAAAAGCATGGGAACACCCCATCATTTTCATCTTGTATCCCTGTTACGATGTCAGTCTTGGTGGCATCATAAGCGTTTTTCTCCCTTCCACATGGTATGCAGGGTTATACTCCTGCACAAAACCGATCATTTGCATGAGTATAACCATTCAAAATAAGTACTTTTTGAAGGATTACAATCCATCAAAAACATACCTTTATGCATGAGTATAACCATTCAAAATATCATGGTACCTCTCCCTCCACCACGCTCTGGCTCCCCCGGTTCCTCCACTAACTCCGGGTATGATGGATCTCCCGGCTCCTCTTTACCTTCCAACTTCCCTCCTCTCCTTGATATCCTTACAGCCCATAACCCCTGGTGGAACGATCGGGATTTTTCAGCCATGGCAGGTGTCTGCCGTGGCCGCTACTTCAAAAAGATCCGGGCATATTACGACTCCGGCGAGATCATTGTTCTCAATGGGGTGCGGCGCTCCGGCAAGACCACCCTCCTCATGCAGATGATCCAGGATCTGATCAATGAGAGGGGGGCAGATCCACGCTCGATACTCTTTGTCAACTGTGATGAGCCTGCAATTGCCCAGCTTACAAACCCGCTTGAAATGGTGCTGGATACCTATAGGAAAGAGGTATACAGCCAGGAGGGGGCAACACTTGTCTTTGATGAGATTCAGACAATCTCCGGATGGGAGCGATGGATCAAGGCTATCTATGATCGAAAACAGTTCCGGTTGGCTATATCGGGCTCATCCTCCTATCTTCTCGACTCACAGGTCTCACAGTTGATCAGTGGCAGATACCTCTCTCTCCAGGTTTACCCACTTGATTTCTCAGAGTATCTCCACTTTCATGGAATAACCGGGATAGCCGATCCCGTCACACTCGCCAGTAAAAAATATGAGATTCTTGAATTATTCCATCGATATCTCTACGAAGGTGGGTTTCCACAGGCAGTCCTCCAGAAAGATGAATTGGTAAGGGTGGATCAGCTCAGTGCATATTATGACAGTATTGTCTACCGTGATATCGTTAAGGGGAACAATGTGAGGAACCAGCGGGCATTGGGTGATCTTATTGCGTATATGATGGCGAATATTACCTCCCCATATTCGTACCGTAAACTGGTTGATCTGCTCGGAATTGACACAGCTACGATAAAAGAGTACATCCGGTATGCAGAGATGGCACAGATCCTCTTTGAGGTTTTGCATTTCAGCTACTCGCTGAAGGTACAGGCAAGAAACGATAAAAAGATATATTGTATCGATAATGGACTCAGGAACGCAGTTTCGTTCTCATTCTCAAAAGATACAGGACGTTGTGCCGAGAATCTTGTCTATATCGAACTGCGGAGGCGCGGGTATACGCCCTATTACTGGAAGAAAAATGGTGAGGTGGATTTTATCCTGAAGATGCGTGACTCCAGCTTAATGGCGATCAATGTAACCTACACCGATCAGATACACAGACGGGAGACAGACGCCCTGCGTGAGTTCGCAGAAGAGTTTGGATCGAAGGTGAGCCGGTGCCTCCTCCTCACAAAGGATACACAGGGGACTGATGGAATGATTCAGTATATCCCGCTCTGGAGATGGCTGCTCCCTGGGAATGGAGAGGACGGATCCCAATCACTCTGAAAGGAATGGGGGTATAAAGCAGCAGTATAATCAGTATTGATACGCACATCCTCGATATGCTGCCTGACAGCCTCATGTGCCAATGCATCTGGTGGGGGGGGGGTGGTTCCTGGAAATTGGCACAGCAGGGAGGAACAGTACAATGGGGGTATGCCTGCCTACAGCCTTCTTCTGATGAGAGAAGGATAAACTCAGGAGCTTCTTTCTCCAGATCAAAATCTCCATTCTGCAACGCGTCCGGGTATCTCTTCCCCCCCCCCTCTTTCTGATACGTATCTTAGTTTCATGCCTTTTATTTGAAGACCGCCCATATACCAATAAGCTGGTGAATGCCACAATGGAACAAACAGCATTCAAACGGTTCAAAAGCGAAGTCGGACACTTCTTCCGCGTATCGGTCTTGAACATCGCCTTTGCCGCACTCCTGATGGCCTTTGGGCTGACGGTTGTTGTAATGGAGGTGGTCTCGATCTATGAGACATTCACAACTGATCTGTACCTGATCTACTCCCCGGTTGTCCTCTTTGTTGCCGTCTCTGCGATGCTCATCGGATTCTCATGGATAATTGCAAGTGCGAGAATCCTTGAGGGTGTCGAGGAGATACAGGATGATCTCAGGAAGCTCGAAAAGGAGAAGAGAAAGGAGCGAAAAACAAACGCACATCTCCGGGATGTACCTCTGGAACCTGACATCCCGGACGAGGATCTCACCCGCCTCATCGTCAGGATGCTCTCACATTACCGGGATAATCATGCAACCATCAACCGGATGATCTATGTCTGCATGCTCGGCAGCGCCAGCATCTTCCTGCTTGGAACCCTTGCGAGCCTTGAGTTCTTCAAGCTCACCTCAACCAGCCTCACCTTCACAATCGGCCCGGGGATCCTGCTCCTGCCTTCCCTCCTCATAACAACAGCAATAGCGATTGTCAGCCTGATCTCCTCGATCTACTTCCACCGGTTCGCAAAAGTCTGGGATGAGCGGATCGGCGAGATCGATCACTCGGCAGCTCTCCTGAAACAAACACTGGAGAATGATGGACAATGATCCAGGAGGCCTCAGAATGACGGGACGGCGGACAGCGTACGAGATCTACTGGGAGATCCTGGTCTTCTGCAGAAAGCCGCAGTCATTCACCGGCATCATCAACCGGTGTGACCTGAACTCAAAGACCGGACAGGAGCATCTGGCATTTCTCATGGAGAAGAGCTACATCACCGAGGAACATGATGGGGATAAGCGGCGGTACCTCTCCACCGACAGGGCAGAAGAGTATATCTCGCTCTTCAACTCGCTCTACCGGAAGCTCTTTGATTCTGCTCCGGCTTTCAAGCTGTGAATACCTCACCCTCAGAATTTGCAGATCCCCTCCACCTCCTCCCTGCTGTACCTCGGCAGGATCACGTCTGTTCTCCCCTTCGCCTGCCTGACCCTGAGATCGATAAGCCCGAGATCTGCCAGATTTTCAAGACGATCCATGAAGATCGAATATGGAATCTCCTCTTCTTCAATCAGATTGCCATACAGCTCACCTGAGATCAGGGCTTCGCCGCCGGTCTCTTCCAACAGGTGGATCCGCAGGAGGATGGAGCGTTCCTCTTCAGAAAGCCTCTGTACCGCCTTCTTCAGGTGCAGCAGCCGGAAATTGCCATAGGCAAGGAGAATATCCTCCCTGAGCACCGCCCCTCTCCCCTCGTGTTCAGCTCTCAAAACCGACCTTTTCAGGAGATCGAGGCCGACCCTGAGATCGCCTGCCATCTCCGTCTTCCTGACGATCTGATCCAGCACACCTGATGAGATCACGCCGGGGAGAACCCCCTCACTCACCCGGAGAGAGAGGATCTCATGGATCTCCTCTGCCGTGTAGGGGGAAAAGAAAATCTCCTCGGAGCAGAGGGTTGAAGAGACAACCAGATCAACTATCCGCGAAAAGTCCAGCTGCATATCGCTCGTGGTCGTGATCACAGTGATTTTGCACTCCGGGAAGTCCAGGTGCATCCTGAAAAGCGAAGACAGGACCTCACCCACAGCATCATGCTGTACGAGGTGCTGGACATCATCAAGACAGATGAGAAGGATTCTGGTTCTGTCAGGAACAGCCTGTGCGATCGCACTCACAAGCTTTTCTGCCTGAATACCCGTTCTGGGTGGCTTCTTCCCGAACAACCGGGCATAGATTCCTGAATAGATAGCAAACGGTGTCTGATCGGTCTGGCAGTTCAGGTAGATCGGCACGATTCCATCTGTCTCCTCCTCAATCTCCCTGAAGAGATGCTTCACACTTGTTGTCTTCCCGCTTCCGGGCGGCCCCCGGCAGATAACATGTACCAAAGACGCCTCCTCCTGTCCCTGGCGGATCCGAAAAGCGAGCTCCGCAAGCTGGCTCTCCCTGAAGAGCACCTGATCCGGCATATAGTCAAACTCGAAGAGCTCAGGGTTTGTAAAGAGGGTCTGGTCGGAGAAGATAAAGTGCGGTACCATCTGGATCAAGGATGGTGAAACAGGCATAAGAATTGAAAGGGGTGGAGGGCGAAAGTGAAACGCAGATCACCCTGCCCGAAACGATACCGGAAGATCCCGGATCACCGGATCTGGCAGAGATGCCAGTGTGCAATGATCACACTGACGATGGTGAGCAGAATGGCGAGGATAACCACTCCTGTCCAGTCGACGGATCCGATAAAGCCATAGGTAACCAATGCCCAGAGCATGCCGCCGAGTATGCCGATGATGCAACCTTTACACCTGACCGGCTTTCGCATGTGGCTACATTCCGTCTCCGTATATATATATATCTCCTTGCCATCTTTTGATACACCAGTTAACGGTGATTCAACAAGATGACAGAATCAGCCAGTATTGGAGGTTATCACTCTCGGGCAGCGGATGAGACCACCCTCTGCCGTTCACCTGCCTACACCCGTGAGAGCCTCAGGATCAGCACCCAGATGATCAGAAAGAGGCAGAGGGAGATGGCGATAAGTACTGGGTGGCTGATCGCATACGTGATCCCGGCAACAACCACCCCCGCAGCAACAAAGATCAAAACCGTTGCATAGAACCCCGGCCGTATATCAATCCTGCTCCCGGTATTGATGCTGCCTGCATATTTTTTATCACTGAATGGCTTGAATGGCATCAGCCCGCTCCGGGTGCAGCAGTCTTCAAGGAGATGGAAGATCCCCCCGGCAAAGAGTCCGGGGAAGAAGAAACCGATGATGATGTTCCAGAATCCCATGAGATAGAGGACGGATCCGATCAGGAGGGTGATGATCAGAGTATATACGATAACGCCGAACAGCGTATGCATCGACCCACGGTGAGCGGGGTTGAAGGGTTTTTCGAGAACCCTGTACACCAGCTTTGTTATCGGGATTATGATCGGCCGCATGATGAGGCTGAAGATGCGTGCAATACCATCCATGTAGTGGAGTTTTGAATCTGCTGCATCGGTATCGGGGAGGAGTGATCCGATGATCACCCCTGCGGTGAAGATCGCTACTGCCACCGGATGGATGAGCAGCCATGGAGCGGCAAGAAGGAGGGCACTCCCTGTACTGATGGCGATATGGTCTTTTCCACGCATTCGTATACCAGAATGCTCTTGTATTTAATAAGGGTGCACGCCCGGAGGGTGAAAGTATTCCGATCAGATAGAAAAGAAGGAACCTGGCTGTTCCTCACAGGAAAACCCGGCTCATGCGATCATCTTTCTCCACTACTTCTGTCCGAGGGCACCGTGCAGGAACCGGGATATTTTGTCAAAGATTGAAGGCTGCGGTTCGGTATGGGTTATAGCCTCATTCTTCTGCACCACATTCTCTTTTGGGGTGCTCTGCGTGGCCGGTCTATCTGCTGTGTGCATGTAGGAAACATGCACAGGAGCCTGTTTCCCAAAATCTCCACCCCTCACATACTCACGGCTATAGATGTCGGGTTTTCCTGTTCCACGAAAGCTCAATTGAGATCCTGATTTTCCATATTCACGGCTGTAGATATCCTGTTTTGGGGTGCTCTGCATGGCCGGTCTATCTGCTTTGTGTGTGTAGGGAATATGCACAGGAGCCTGTTTTCCAGATCCTCTGCTCATCACATACTCCCGGCTATAGATATCCGGCTTACCGCTTCCACGAAAGCTCAATTGAGATCCTGATTTTCCATATTCACGGCTGTAGATATCCTGTTGTGATCCGCTCTTGCTCATACGTGTTACTGGACTTCATTATTTATAAATATTATGCGATATCTTATCAAAATGCTGTTCACGTATTAATAAAAATAGATGTATCGTCTCAGAAGGTAATTGTGGAGATGTGGGTTTTTCAGAATGATTATCTCCGGTGAATAGCAAGAAATGGGTATGCAGATCAGGACCAAAGATGCATCAGTACCAAACTATACCCTCCTTCTCATCTCCATCTCCCTTGCAACGTTCATGTCGGCTCTTGACGGCACCATCGTCAATATCGCCCTTCCGACGATCTCAGAGATCTTCTCTCTTCCGATGACGTCAGTGAGCTGGGTCGCAACGATCTACCTCCTCGTCCTGACGGGTTGTGTCCTGATCTTTGGAAAACTCGCAGATCGGATAGGCTTTAAGATCGTCTTCATCACCGGATTTTTCATCTTTACCATCGGATCGTTCGCCTGCGGTTTCTTCCCCGAACTCTTCAACTCATATGGCATCCTGATCGGATCCCGCATCATACAGGCAATCGGGGGGGCAATGATCGTATCGATTGCCCCGGCACTTGTTGCAACATTCTTCCCGATGAAGATGAAAGGAAAGGCCCTTGGGCTGATCACGATGTTTGCTGCACTCGGGGCAGCAGTCGGTCCTGTCATGGGTGGGATGCTGACCCAGTACCTCTCCTGGAACTGGATCTTTTATATCAATCTCCCGGTAGGATGCCTCGCGATCCTGCTTGGCATGTATTCAATCCCGGCAACACCTCCTGCACAAAAGACGCTCTCTGCCTTTGACCGCCTCGGTGCAGTCCTGGTCTTTATCGGGATCGGCTTTTTGATCTATGCCGTAAGCCAGGGGGCATCGGTTGGGTGGACCAATCCAAATATCCTCGGTGCAGCAGCTATTTCGGCAATAGCCCTGATTTCTCTCCTCTTCCATGAACTCAGGATACCAGATCCCCTCATTGATTTTGGGCTCTTCACAAAACGCAACTTCCTCATTGCCAACCTGATGCTTGCCCTGACATATTTCCTCTTTGCGGGCGTCAACTACATCCTTCCGTTCTTCCTTGAGATCGTCCGCGGCCTCGATCCATCCCGGAGCGGGATCATCCTCACTGCACTCTCAGGTGCGTTGATGGTAAGCGGCATCCTCTCGGGGATATTGATCAACAGGTATGGCAACCGGAGACTCTGTATCATCGGGGCCTTCATCGTCTCTCTGGGTTACATGATGTTCGTCCTTTTCTCAACCGAAACCTCGATCACATATATTGCCCTCTCGCTGGCTTTCCTTGGATTTGGGCTTGGATTTGTGGTATCTCCGGGAACAAACATGATTATGGGCATGGCATCCCGGGACAGGCACGGCATGGTCTCAAGCCTCCTCAATGTCGAGCGGTTCGGCCCGATGACCCTTGGGATCTCCTTTGTCAGCATGCTCTTCATCCAGGCGATCGTGTCAGTCGGGAAATACCGCCATGTCACCACCACCTCTCCAAAGGATCTCGTTATCGATGCCGTTTCCACGGGCTTTGATCTCGTCTTCCTGGTGATCTTCCTGGTATCACTTGCAATACTCGCACTCGCCATCCTGAGCAGGGATGAGGTTCACCCTGATAACGTGGATAGCGACGAACCGGTCATCGTCGGGGTCTGAACTTCCCCTCCCTTCCCCGACGATTCCTGTCGGTGCTTTTGGCATCTCCCCTAAAGCCGTCTGGTGTTTAGGGTGTACGTGAGTAAAAGGTTTACAGGGCGAAAACCGTCAATCGGCAGCAGACCGTATCTCTTCAACATCTCCAGCCTGGTCCCTGTCCCGCAGGCTGATATTCGCTGCAAGCAGGCTGAGAAAGAGGGATCCGGTGATCCAATCGTCATCCATCTCTCCATTTGCTGCCATTGAGAGATCCCTCTCCATCAGCTCGCGGATCATGGCAACCGATGGGTGTATCCGATCCATGAAGGAGGCGAGATCATAGATCTCCTCAGGCTCCATTATCAGAGAACTCACAATCAGCCTCCTGCCTGCCCGTCTCAACTGGCTTCTCCGGGTGGGACGATCGATCAATCCCATTTCAGCAGCAGAATTGATCTCTTCTGTTTCTTCGCCAGCAGATCTGACATCCTTGAAGAGATATGTCATCAAACCGCCGGTCTCCTCAGATCCGGATAAGATGAGGCGATCTCCCCGGATAAAATGATCGGTGAGATAGATGGGTGTGTCATACCTACTGCTCTCATAGGGCAGCGGATAAATAAATGGTAATCCACTCTCCTGCAACGGGTCGAGCCCATCACAATCAGCATCCCCACAACCGCCCATCTGCATCATCTCCTCAGGGTTGATGAGGAGGATGATCTCGTGCGGCTCCTCTTCACGCATCGCCACTGAAAGCACTGTCAGCCCAACCATGGATAAATCACAGGGCGGTTTTGGCAATCTCTGTACCATAATGGGGATGCCTGAATCTTCCTCGATGATGAGGATCGCTCCATGTATCCTGAGTGGATCAGTGGGAGTGCCTGCCAGAGTAAATGGATAGGCGATCCGGCGGGCACCTGTTGAGAGAAAAGAAAAGATCGCCTGCTGCCCGCCGGTATTGCTGCCGATGAGCGAACGTGCCCGGATGCCCTCTCCGGAAGATTCGGTTTTGCTCGTAACCGGGGGTTTATGGCCAGTTATTGGAATGAGTGCTGCATAGATCTCCTGCCCGCATTCCGGGAACGCTTCTTTCAGGCTTAAAAGAAGCGCTTCTTCTTCCTGAAGTGGCTCATGTGGTGGTGCAGCATCCGGGTAACCCTCGTCTGCTTCCAAGGGGATGTGCTGAATGGGAGCATCTGAAGGTTCCACGATCCACGTTACTGCCTTCCTCTTCTTCGAACCTTTTGGGATCAGGCCCTCATCCTCGGTCAGTCTCCCGATATAGCTGCTCACTTTCCGGGGGGATTTGGTGGTGCGATCATATCTGCTTGTTGAATGGTAGACATAGGGTTTACCTGAGATATACTTGATCTCAAGGCATTTGACTCCCTTCTCCCGCTCTCTTCTGAGCCAGGCAGATACCCATTCATCCATCATCCTCTCTTTAGGGATTATGTGTATATAGATCTTTCCTCGTCCACGCAGGGGGGCCTGCATCCGGTATCTCTGTGAAAATATAACGATTGAGGAGGATTTCCCCATCCCTCCTGCAAAAACCGGGAGCAATCATGGGAGTTTCTTCTCAATCCCCATCGGGCATCTATGTATATATCAATGATGAGGATCAACTGTACCGTGAAGGCATCCCGGGGAGCAGCTCACATATGGTATTCAACCGCCTTTTTGGAGTAAATATTCAGAACCTCGCGGAAAGGGGAAAATTCGATCGGATCTCCGCAATGATCAATCAGGATGATCCCGAAATAAAACTGGAAGCTGTCTCAGTCCTTGCAGCCTTTGGAGGCGAAGCGTACGAACACCTCGCTGTCGCCCTCTCGGAACTCATATCTCCAACCGAACAGACGCAGCTCGTGCGTGAAGTCTACTTCATGCTTGCAGACGATCCCGAGGCGATTGTCAGGTTCATCCTGGTCTCCCCTGAAAATGTCCGGACTATACTGAGGAAATATATCATATCCGAAGGGAAACCTGACCTCTTCACCATCTATTCACTCTCAAGGAGAAAAGATCCGGATCTCAGGCGGGCGGCTATTGCCACCGCCGACACCCTTGGAAAGGAGGGGTTCGATATTATCTTATCCGGGCTCTTTGACCGTGACCCGGATGTTGCAGCTGAATCTGCATCCATTCTTGAACGTCGCGATCTTGTCCCTGATACTCCAAAAGAAAGGGCACAGTACCTCTATGTCAGGAAGAAGTGGAATGAACTGGTCCATATCGGGAAGGCCGGCACACCAATCCTCCTCCGTACACTCAAAGATGGGGATCAGCTGACCAGGCGTGCTGTCATCAAGGCCCTTGGAAAAGGGCATAACCCTGAGATGTTGCTTGTCCTCCATCGGTATCTTGGCGATCCGGATCCCCTGATCGTCGGTGATGTTGTTGCGGCAATAGCAGAGATTGGCGGTCCTGAGGCTGAAAGTACACTTGAAAAGTGCCTCAATGCCCGTTATCCACTTATCCGTATGGAGGCGAGCTGGGGTCTCCAGCGGATGGGCTGGAAACCAAAGAACGATCAGCAGCGGGTCCTGTCTCTCCTCGCACGTGAGGACTGGGCCGGGCTTGCTGCTATGGGAAAGAACGCAATTCCGGCACTGATCAATGCACTCAGGGAGACTCACTCTGCGGTTCGTGCAGGTGCAACCGAGACTCTCAGGAATATCGGCCCGGTAGCTATCCAGGCACTCCGCCAGGTGGCAGCCTCATCTGATCCAAACCTCGCAAAAGTTGCACGGAATGCACTGGCAGAGATTGAGAAGAAGAACCAGCAGTTGATGGCAGATTCACATGCAAAGCCGGTCGACAACAGGAAGTACCATGATGAACTTGCCGCCTCCCTCAAGGCACGTGAAAGCTTCAACAAGGTGCGAAAAAAGTCTGGGCAACCCCAACCGGCAGTGCGTGAGGAGGCAGTCAAACCTCCGGCACCGGATCTCTCAAAGAAAAAGTATGCCGAAGAACTCGCGGCATCGGTAAAAGCGCAGGAAGAGTTCAGGAAACAGGTTCCGCAGAAGCCGTTTCAGGTTGCCGAAAAGCCGGCTCCTGTTCCGGAAGAGGCCAAAAAGGATCTCGAAGTCAATGATATCATCCTCAAAGGCCTCAATGAGGCGCTCAGGAAGATGTATGGGGATATTGGTCCCCGCATCCCGACGGGTGATGAGGATGAGCTCAAACCAAAGAAGAAGGTCGACGATGATGTTGCCCTGACAGAGAGTTCGATCAAAGCTGACCCCGCTCCGGTACCTCTTCCCATTCCAAAGAAGGAAGAAGAGGAGGAAGAGCCCGAAGAGATGGATAATTTTGAGAAGCTTGTCGCCTCTCTCTCTGATCGCGATACCAATATCCGTATCTCTGCCTGTTATGCCCTGCGGCTCTACCGGGAGCGGGCGGTTCCCCCGCTCATCCGGGCTCTCCACGATCCCATTGCCTCGGTGAAGGTTGCCGCGATCGAATCTCTGGGAGAGATTGCCGATCCCGAAGCCAAAGAATCCCTGATGGGTTGTATCAGGGATGATGAGCCTGATGTCCAGATTGCCGCTGTAACAGCTCTTGGTGGCTATATGGATGATGACGTCATCCGCATGCTCGTCTCTCTTCTGGGACACAATCACTACCGCATCATTACCGCAGCCTCCGATGCCCTGGTGAAGATCCGGTATCCGGCTCTCCCGGCTCTCGCTGGCGCATTGAATCATACCTTCATGCGGATCCGCACCAATGCCGCAGCCACCCTTGGGAAGATGGAAGATCAGGATGTCGTCCCGATCCTGATGAAATTCCTTGAGGATCCCTCTGAGGAGATGCGGATTGCCGTTGCAAAAGCGCTTGCACGTATCGGGTACCCCGCACTCCGTCCCCTTGCCGGGATGGTCGTTGGCGGCTCCCGCCTCCAGAAGCTTACAGCCCTCGATACACTCGGCAGGATGAGCGAGGATGAAGCAACTGCTGCTATCCGGCCGGCACTTGGAGACCCCGATCAGGGTATCAGGATCTTTGCACTCCAGATGATCCGTAAACGGGAATCACTTGCTCTCTGGAGGAGTGCATGGGCAGAACAGCTTGGAGGGGCGGTGCCAAAGCCAAAAGGCATCCCCAGGCTGAAGAAAGATGACAAAGAGCTGTATGAACAGAGCGGTGGAGAGCAGGATGTCCACACTCTCATTCAGGGGCTGAAAGACAGCAACCGGAATGTCCAGTTTGCAGCAGCAATGAAGCTCACGGTTATGGGGAGGCCCGCAATCGAGGAGCTCTTAAAAGCAGTCAAAGGTGAATCTCCGGAGATCAGGGCCCTTGCAGAAGAGGTGATCGGTGAGATGCGGGATGTTGCAGTTGAACCGCTCCTTGATGCATTATATGATGAGAGCTCGGTTGTCCGTGCGATAGCAGCACGGAATCTTGGGCGTATCGGTGCAAAGAAAGGTTTTGACAGTCTCCAGAGGGCATTTGAGACTGAACAGGATACCGAGGTCCGGGCGATCATCGTTGAGGCACTCGGCTATATCGGCACCGGTGAGGTGGTGCCGACACTGAAGCGGGCACTGCATGATCGGGATGAGGAGGTGAGGCTGGTTGCAGCACGTGCACTCGGATACATCAATGACAGCTCTGCTGTGGAAGCACTCATGAGCGCTCTTGATGATACCGACACCCGTATCGCTGATGCTGCACTCACCGCCCTGAAAGATCCGGATGGCACCCCTCAGGAGCACCTTGTCAATGCGATGAGGGATGCTGGTGGTTTCCGGAACAAGAGCATCTCAAGTGCGCTTACATCGATCGGATGGGAACCTGAAACGAAGGAGGAGGAGGTCTGGTTCCTCATCTCCGAGAACCGCTGGTTTGATATTGAGAAGATGGGTTCATCTGCCATCCAGCCGATTGTGGATACTCTTCAGGGAGGGACACTTGAGGAGCGGATCGAGGCGATCAAGACGATCTCCCATATTGGCGGCGCCGAAGCCGTCAGTGCACTTATCCCCCTCCTCTCTGACGAGCATATCATGGTTCGGAAGAAGGCCGAGTACGCACTGGTTGATCTTGGTGAACTCTCAGTTGAGCCCCTGAATGCCTTAATCGGCGAGGAGAAGGGCCCTCTTGATAAAACCATTCAGAGGATTCAGAAACAGATCGAGTCAAGGCGCCTTACTGAGGGTGGCATTGCTGGTATCGGCGAGACAGACTTCGATATTGCAGAAACAGGAACAATCGAATCTATCCTGTCAGGCACTCCTGTCTCCGAAGAATCATACCCTGAGCCCGGCTCATCTGATGAGGCTGCCCCCGGGTATGCTGATGCCGAAACTCCTGAAATCCAGGGTGATATGTCCGACGAAACTCACAGAATCGCTCCTGAAGAAATGTCCATATCTGCTCTTGATCTCCCGCCTGAAGCGGACGACTCATTTGAATCGTCTCCTGACGATGCCGCCAGAGAAACCCCGGAGATCACTCCCTTCGAAGATGACGATGGCATCCCCTCTGTTGACGACATCTCCTTTGAGATGGATGAACCTCTTGAACTCTTTGACACCCCCTCTGCCGGGGAGGGCTATGATCCCCTGAGTCCGGAATCACCTGAACGCGACACTCCTATTTCCACTCCGGATGAGTTCTCTTTTGCGATGGATGAAACTCCTGACGCCTCCAAACCTTCTCCTGAGTCAGAAAAACCCTCTATCGGAGTTCCTGAAGGGAAGAGAAAGAGTTCTCCTGAAAATGAACGCGAAGAGGAATGAGTGAGGGGTAAGGCCCCTCTTACCTCTCCTCTTCTTGTATCGACTCCTCCTGCGAAAGCCCGATCCAGAGCGTATAGCAGAGGATGATCATCACTATCATGAAGGGGAAGGCGGCGGTGATCGCCATCTTCTGGAGGGCATCAAGTCCCCCTGTCAGGAGGAGGATGATCGCAACCGCAGAGAGCGAGAGTCCCCAGATAACTTTCTTATAGAGGGGCACTGCCAGGCTCCCGCCGGTGGTGAGGGAGCCCAGGACAACCGTTGCCGAGTCCGCCGAGGTGACAAAGAAGATCGAGAGGAGCAGAATAGCAATCAGGGAGAGGACTCCGGCAAGCGGGTAGTGTTCAAAGAAGACAAAGAGTGCAAGCGACACATCCTCTCCGGCAACTGATGCAAGATCGACGCCTCTGTTCAGCTGAAGGTAGAGGGCTGATCCTCCAAAGACAGAGAACCAGATGAAGGTAAAAAGGGTTGGCACCGTCAGCACCGTCAGGACAAACTCCCGGATCGTCCGGCCCCGTGAGATCCGGGCTATAAAGAGCCCGACAAACGGCGACCAGGAGATCCACCATGCCCAGTAGAAGACCGTCCAGTCGCGGCTCCACTGATATCCTGCGAACGGATAGGCCTGGAGGCTCAGGTCGATGACATTGTTGATGTATCCGCCGAGTGTTGAGGAGAAGATATTCAGGATATAAGGGGTTGATCCGAGGAGGAGGATGAAGCTGAGAAGCACGATCGCAAGGAGAATATTGAATTTTGAGAGTACCTGAACGCCCTTTTCCACCCCGAGGATGGCTGAAGCCATGAAGAGTGCGGTTGCGATTATGATGATTCCGATGGTAACCGAGATGGCCGACGAAATGCCGTAGAGGTGCGAGAAGCCGGCATGGATCTGGAGGGCGCCAAATCCAAGCGATGTCGCAGTTCCAAAGACGGTGGCAAAGACTGCCAGCACATCAACGATCTTTCCGGGTATCCCATAGATCCGATCCCCGAGCACCGGATAGAAGCAGGAGCTGATCAGTGCAGGCATACCCCTGCGGAATGAGAAGTATGCAATCGAGAGGCTGACAACGGTATAGATCGCCCATGGATGGATCCCCCAGTGGAAGAATGCATACCGCATCGCAAAAGCTGCAGATTCAGGAGAGAGCGGCTCAAGAAACGGAGGGGGTGTGAGGAAGTGAACCAGTGGCTCTGAAACTCCCCAGAAGAGGAGGCCAATCCCCATCCCGGCTGCAAAGAGCATCGCAACCCAGCCGAAGAATGTATACTGCGGCCGTTCGGCATCATAGCCGAGCCTGATCGTTCCATACTTCGATAAAGCAAGGGAAATAACAAATATTAGGAAGAAGAATGCGGATATCAGGTAGAGCCAGCTGAAGTTGTCGAGAATCCCTGCATGGATGGCTGATGCTGCTGTATCCAGAAGATCCGGCAGCAATACCCCCCCGATAATAAAGAGGAAAATGATCCCTGAAGAGAGGAGAAAGACTGTTTCCTTTCTGAAATATGCCCGATTCATCTGATCATCTCCTTATGGTACAAGAAAGATTGATGCCTTCGATCCGGTGACGATTCGTTCAGCCGTATCTCCCATCGGTGATGAGAGGAATGCCGGCCTGCTTCTGCCAAGGACGATCACATCGGCCTTTATCTGATCTGATACAAAGAGGACTTCGTTTGCGGCATTGCCGATCCGCTCTTCTGAAGTGACACGTCCATAGTACGGCCGGAGCTCCCCCTCAAGAATGGAGAGTTCCTCTTTCACTTCAGAACTTTTCCTCTCCTCGGATCTCGGGTCTGCCCGCCTTCCCCGGACATGAAGAATATGGCACCAGCTACCCTGGAACTGCATCACAAAGGGCAGTGGCCGGTTGGATGCCTCATCAAAGTCGGTCGCATAGAGAATGATCAGATCATCACGGGTGATCGTCCCCTCTCCTTCTCCCGGCAGGATCGGCCTGATCTTATGGACGAAGACGGGGGTGTCAGCAAGCCTGAGGAGATCCCGTGAAACGCTTCCAAGGAGTATTGAGCGGAGCTGCCAGCGCCGTTTTGCCTTCAGGTAGATCTCATCTGCGCCTTCCCGGAGTGCCGCCTCTGCAATAGATGAGGCGATATGATCGGTTCCTGTCCGAATCTCAACAGAGAAGCCGATCTCCTCAAGTGCCTCCTTTAAAAGCATCAGCCATGAGAGATCTGATCCGCCGAAGAATGAGTCGGCGTCACTTACGTGGAAGAGGCAGATCGATTCAGAGCCAAGGCTTTTGAGTAAATTACCGATCTTTCTCAGCTCATCGGGCCTCTCTCCATATGCAACCGGTATCAGTGTCTTCTCAAACATCTCTTATATCCCACTTTTTCCAGTTAGTGTCATCCCATGGCTTTATGAATCTGATGGCATCGTCAGATCCCCATTCCCGTCCTTCTCCTCAAGCGGCCGGGCAATAGAACAGAAGTACATCTGATCAAGGAACCGGACAAAGGTTCGCGAGACATCGACATGCAGGATCCTGCCGTTCCGCATCCGGTGGATGGAACGGGTCCGCATCCTTTTCCCCGGATATCCATCTGCCCACATCTCCTTCCAGATGCTCCTCGTGATTGATGGGTTGATGGTTTCGACATGAAGTGCCTGGAGTTCTTCAGTGGTGTAGCCAAGAAGGGTGGATGCAGTCTGGTTTGCCTTGATGATCCGACCCTCCTCATTGAGGATAAGGATCGAATCCGAGGCATGATCGAAGGCAAACTGGATGAAGAGCAGTTCCCGTTCAAGCTCCTCTTTCTCCCGAATTGTTGCCATAAGCATCCTGTTTGCCTCCTGAAGTGATCGGGTTCTGTCCTCGATGAGCTCCTCAAAATTCTTGTGGTACTGCTCAAGCTGCTCCCTGCACCGGTAGAGCTCGGTGATGTCCCTGCCTGTTGCATGGTATGCGGCGATCCCTCCCTGCTCGTCAAAGATGGCCCGGAGATCCCATTGTTCGCGGCCGACGGTTCCATCGTTTCGGATCATCATCAGATCAGCTGAAGCTGATTGATTGGTAATTGTCATCTCCGAAAGGAGATGCTCTATCTCATGGAGGATCTGTGCCGGGAAGAGTGTGGTAAAGGGTATTCCTTCTGCCTGCTTTTCGCTCCTCTGGATACGGTCTGCGAATGGTGCATTGATGTAGGTGATACGGAGCTTGTTGTCCAGATGGGCGATATATTCTCTCTGTCCTGTCTTGAGAGCTGTATACTGCTGTTTCAGCAGATCAAGTTCCCTTGATGTGGACTGGTGTTCTGTTTCATCAAAGAAGGCGAGTGCCGCTCCATCCCGTCCCGTATCAAAGACGACCGGAATCCCCTGGATCCGAAGGAGCATCTCCTTCTTTCGTATGGTTGCCCTGAACGTATGCGTCTCTGTCTCCCCACAGACGGCATTATAGCAGATCTCCCGTATCCGGGGATCTTTAAACAATGAGATCGGGATCTCATCGATTAAAACGCCATACATCACATCCAGTGAGCACCCAAGGAGGGAGAGTATCCCCTCTGTCACCATCACTGTATTCAGGCGAAGATCGCAGATGATCAACGGGGCTGGCCAGTATGCGAGCAGGGAAGAGACCGGAATTCTCTGTACGAGAAAGTAATTCCGTGCAGTCCCGATCTCTTTTCTGTCGACATCACCTCTGAGTTTGAGCGTGTCAAGGTATTTGGCGGCAGTGTTTCTGTGGAGATGCAGTGCAGAAGAGATCTCTGTTATGCTCATCCCGCGTGGATTTCTCTTCAATAACTCCTTGATCTGGATCATTTCCCCGGATTGCCCTGTCATTTTCCATAATCTCCTGTGCTGGCATCTCTCTGCTTATGCAGTGCATAGGTGTTCAGCAAATATAAGATTTATCTATGGTGCGATCCAATTTGTGTATGTAAAGCACTGCATAAGGGCCTTCGGGTTCTGTGGTTCCATGCATAATTCTGCATGGAGGAGAAGATTATGTCCGAATCTTTCGATGTAAAACTCGAAGCTAAGACCTATAAGCCCGATCCCTCCTACAGGGAGAATTCGAATATCGGGGACTGGGAGACGGCGTACAATCGCTATCTGAAAGATCCCGATGGCTTCTGGGATGGAATTGCAAAAGAACTGAGCTGGTTCAAGCCATGGGATGCCGTTTTGGAGTGGAAACACCCCTATGCAAAATGGTTTGTCAATGCGAAGACGAATATCACATTCAACTGCCTTGATCGGCATGTCAACAGCGAACTCAGAAACAAGGTTGCGTTGATCTGGCGTGGAGAGGAAGAGGAGCAGGAGAGGATATTCACCTACCGCCAGCTCCACCGGGAGGTGCAGCGGTGTGCAAATGCCCTGAAGAACCTGGGCATCAAAAAAGGCGACACTGTCTGTATCTACATGCCCCTCATCCCTGAGCATATCGTTGCGATGCTCGCCTGTGCCCGGATCGGTGCAGTTCATAGTATCGTCTATGGCGGCTTCGGAGCAGCAGCCCTGAATACCCGTATCCGTGATGCATCGGCAAAGGTCGTCATCACCGCCGATGTCGGGTATCGCCGTGGCAAACACGTCCCCCTGAAATCGATCGTCGGGGATGCGGTTGTCAATGCCCCGAGTGTCGAGAAGATCGTCGTCGTCAGGCGGACAAGGCCCCAGGTCGAACTCGTCTCCGAGATGGAGATCGACTACTATGAGCTCCTGAATGAGGCTGGCAGAGAATGCGAACCCGAAGTTATGGATGCCGAAGATCCGCTCTTCATCCTCTATACCTCAGGTACAACCGGCCAGCCCAAAGGTATCGTCCACACAACCGGCGGATACATGGTCGGGACCTATTACACCACAAAGTACGTCTTCGACTTAAAAGCCAATGATGTCCACTGGTGTACCGCCGATCCGGGCTGGATCACCGGGCACAGCTACATCGTCTATGGGCCGCTTGCAGCAGGTGCCACCATCCTGATCACGGAGACCGTGCCGGATTATCCTGATCCGAGCATCTGGTGGAAGATCATCGAAGAGTTCGGTGTAACGATCTTCTATACTGCACCAACAGCAATCCGGATGTTCATGAAGTTCGGTGAAGAGTGGCCGAACAAGGCAAATCTGGACTCGCTGAGGATCATCGGATCGGTCGGAGAGCCGCTCAACCCCGAGGCGTTTGAGTGGTACCACCGTGTCATCGGCAAATCTGTCTGCCCCGTCCTGGATACCTGGTGGCAGACCGAGACCGGGATGCACATGATCACTACCCTCGTCGGTGAGCCGATGAAACCCGGGTTTGCCGGGCGGCCGATCCCCGGTGTCCAGGTTGATGTTGTTGACAAGGATGGTAACCCTACTCCGCCGAATGTCGGTGGACTGCTCGTCATCAAGGAGCCCTGGCCGGCGATGATGAGGACGGTCCATAAGAATGATGAGCGGTACCGCCAGTACTGGTCCACGATCGAGCCCTTCTATACTGCAGGCGATCTCGCCGTGAAGGATAAGGATGGCTACATCATGGTGCTGGGCCGATCTGACGACATCATCATCGTTGCAGGGCACAATATCGGAACCGCTGAAGTTGAGAGCGCCCTCGTCTCCCATGAGGCGGTCGCAGAATCTGCTGTCATCGGCAAACCCGATGCGATGAAAGGGCAGGCGATCAAGGCATTTGTCATCCTCAGGCTTGGGTATGAGCCAAGCGAGAAGCTGAAGAACGAGCTCATCTATCATGTGAGGATGAGCATCGGGCCGATCGCAATGCCATCTGAGATCGAATTCGTCTCCTCGCTGCCAAAGACGAGGAGCGGAAAGATCATGCGCCGCGTCTTAAAAGCACAGGAGATGGGAATCGACCCGGGTGATATCTCCACCCTGGAAGAGTAACCTTCCCTTTCTCCTTTATGGAAGTACACTCTGGTTTCATCATGAAAGAGACACACATATTCGGGCTTCCTCTGGAAAGAGGGCGCTGGATCTTTGTACTGCTCGGCCTGATCATCAACATCTGTCTTGGGAGTATCTATGCCTGGAGTGTCTTTGTGACACCCCTTACAGAGTACTTCGCGAGCGAGCTTGGAAAGGCGGTTACTGCCAGCGAAGTACTGATGCCCTTCTCCATCTTCCTGGCCGCCTTCGCATTAGCGATGCCGCTTACCGGGAGATATATCGATGAGTGGGGTCCGAGAAAGACGACGATCGTTGGCGGCCTGCTCACCGCACTTGGCTGGCTGCTTGCATCGACAGCAACCTCTGTGGAGATGCTCTATCTCGTCTACGGGGTGATCGGTGGTGCGGGTGTTGGTATAGCCTATGGTGTTCCTGTCGCCCTTGCCACCCGCTGGTTCCCTGATCGCAGGGGATTTGCTGTTGGTCTTGCGTTGCTTGGGTTTGGGTTCTCGGCCTTCATATCGGCAAACATTGCAGGATTCCTCATCCCGGCGGTCGGGGTTATGGATACCTTCAGGATCTTCGGTGCAGCATTCCTGATCATCATCCTGATCTGCTCGATGCCGCTTAAGTTCCCTGAAACGGGCTGGGTACCGCATGGCTGGACTCCTCCGGCATCGGCAGCATCAGAAACCTGTGAATGTGACCGTTCCAGAATGATCAGGACACCGACCTTCTATGGTCTCTGGATCTGCTACTTCATCGGGTGCCTTGCAGGCTTAATGGCAATATCCATCGCCCAGCCGGTGGGGGTTGAGGTTGTGGGCATTACGCCGGTACTTGCAACTGCGCTTGTTGGGGTATTTGCGATCTTCAATGGGGGTGGCAGGCCTGCCTTTGGCTGGCTTACCGATCTGCTCAGGCCGAGGAATGCAGCGGTTCTCTCGTTCCTGCTGATTGCCGCCGCTTCGTTGATGCTCTGGCAAATTCCGTCTCAGATCACCTATGTTGTGGCGTTCTGTGTGCTCTGGGGATGTCTCGGCGGGTGGCTGGCAATAGCGCCAACGGCAACCGCACAGTACTTCGGCACCTGTGATTATCCGCGGTGCTATGGTCTTGTCTTCCTGGCATATGGTGCCGGTGCAATCGCAGGCCCCCAGCTTGCCGGTTTCATCAGGGTATCTACCGGCGGATATATCGGTGTCTTCCCCTACATCGTGGTGTTGTCACTCGTTGGAGTGGTGATTGCTTTCTTCCTGCTCCATCCGATAAAGAACCGGGACTAAAACAAGACAGGTTTCACCTGTCACTTTTTTATTGAATTCTCTCTTCAAAGCCCAATGTTTTCTCTTCGTCTCTCATGGTGTTGACCCAAGATGCTAAGTCCTCAGAGAACAATATACTAGAGAATGGTTGAATCACAAAAATTTTCAGATTTTTCAATATCCGAAGACCTCCTGAAGGCGGTAGCGGATATGGGCTTTGAGGAGGCGACCCCCATCCAGAAGATGGCGATCCCCGCAATTCTTGAAGGAAATGACATAACTGGGCAGGCACAAACGGGAACCGGGAAGACTGCTGCTTTTGGCATTCCTCTCATCGAGATGATCGATGCAGGAAGCCGGGATGTCCAGGTGCTTGTTCTTGCACCTACCCGTGAGTTGGCAATCCAGATTGCAGAAGAGTTCTCACGCTTTGGTAAATTCAAAAAGGGGCTCGCTATTGTCCCCGTCTATGGCGGCCAGCCGATCGAACGGCAGTTCCGTGCCCTCCGCGCAGGTGCCCAGATTGTGATCGGGACACCGGGGCGGATTATGGATCACCTCGAGCGGAAAACCCTCTCGCTTGACAAGGTCCGGTTTGCAGTCCTTGACGAGGCAGATCAGATGCTCGACATGGGCTTTCGGGATGATATCGCCCGGATTCTCAAGATGACTCCTGAAAAGAGGCAGACACTACTCTTCTCTGCAACGATGCCTCCGGCAATCCTTGACCTCTCGAAGAGATACCAGAAGGATCCGAAGTTCATCAAGGTCGTTCACGGTGAGATGACGGTTCCCCAGATTGAACAGTGTTATCTCGAGGTCAAGGAACGCGAGAAGCTGGATGTCCTCTGTAAGCTGATCGATATTCATAACCCGGATCTGGCGATGGTCTTCTGCAACACAAAGCGTGCAGTCGATGATGTCACCTCGCGCCTTCAGGCACGGGGCTACTTTGCCGATGCGCTCCATGGAGATATGAAACAGACCCAGCGTGATCGTGTCATGGCAAAGTTCAGGAAGGGATCGATCGATATCCTTGTTGCAACCGATGTTGCAGCACGAGGGCTTGATATCAGCGAGATAGATTGTGTCTTCAATTATGATGTTCCGCAGGATGTTGAATACTATATCCACAGGATAGGAAGAACTGCCCGTGCAGGAAGGACGGGGACTTCATTCTCCTTTGTTGCTCCAAAAGAGATCTACAAACTCCGGGAGATCCAGCGGTTTGCCAAGGTGAAGATCACCAGGATACCGATTCCATCCACATCAGATGTTGAGGAGTCGCAGGCACGCCTCCTTATCGAGAAGGTTAAAGAAGTGAATACGACTGGTCTTGGTGAGCGCTACATCCCCTATATCGAGCAGGCACTTGAGGAAGGCATCACCTGTATCGAGATCGCAACTGCCCTTATGAAGATCCACCTTGGTGGCCGGGATACTGAAACCAAGAGTTATGAGAATGAGGGTGGTTTAATTGAGCCGGGAATGGCACGGATACGGATATCGATCGGCCGTGACAATCAGATCCGGGCAAAAGATATCGTCGGTGCTATCGCCGGTGAGACCGGGCTTCCCGGACGATCCATCGGTGCAATCGAGATCTTTGAGCGTTTCTCCTACGTGGATGTTCCGGCAGACCGGGTCCATGAGATCATCGAGATTATGAAGGACCGGACGATCCGGGGCTTCACTGTCGAGATGACAAAAGTCGAGAGCAAATAATCCTCATTTTTTTTCTTTCGCGCCTATGCAAAGAGATGCGAGTGTAGCAGTGAACCAAATCATTATTATCATACATTGATAAATATCTCAGACAATGAGTCCACAAACTGTGCATGGATTCGCATTCATCAGAGTGGATAACAATCTCTCTTGATGAATACGAATCCATGAAACGGACAATAGAGATTCTCTCTAATGCCGACCTGATGGATCAAATTAATAATGGAATGAGAAAAGAAACTACATCCAGGGATTTTGAGGAATTGGCAGAGGAATTGGGTATTTAATCTCCTATTGTGTCTCTTCTCCTCTCTCCTCATAAGGGATATCAAAGGGTTAGGGTGAGCATCATCCTGCCCGGTTTTTTCTGGATATTATCTACAGAACTGCTCTCTTCTGGCATCCATATCCGCTCTCCGGACTGACCAGACTGGTGCCATGTGGTGGGGGTGATATCGCCTTTTTGCCTCACGGAGGCCCGGTTCGCCCATATCGGACTCACGGTTGATGAACCTGTACCTTGCCTGGACGGCTTTTGCTGTCTGCATATTGATCGCCTTGTAGATCCCCTCATATCCGGGAAGTGCTTTTTCGAAATGTACGACAATGGTATCATCGTTGAGATGACCCCAGATCGCAATTGCGCCGATCCCCTGATCGGTTCGAATGAGGATGCCCTGACAGTTTAGTTCATCATAGTGGTGCACGGCATAGAGGACTGCGTCTTTCTCATGGGCAAGGACCGGATACTCATCACAATGTTTCCATTCGCACCACTCCTCGAGAAACTCAATGATCTCCCCGAGGAACCCGGATCGGATCGGTTCAACAGTGAAATTCGTTGTCCTGTTGAATTTATTGAGATGGCCGCGGATCGTCAGGTATTTCCTCCCTGGAAGGCCTGCAAGGTCTGTTGAGAGGTAGACATAATCTGCAAAGTCAGGTTCTTCATAGAGGGGGATATCCGGATAGAGGCGGAGAAACCTGTCGCGCCCTGTCTCATCCAGATCTGGAAGGGGGTGCTCCCTCCCTCCTCATATGCAAGACAGAGGAGGTCTGAGAGGAGTGCGTCATCCTCTTCTCCGATCGGAGGTCTGAAGGTCCGTTCCCCATCAACGATCGTCATGATGATGAGGGAGTTATTCCGGATGGCATAGTGGTAGTGCGCATAGTGGTTCCAGGTGAGCATCGTAATGATGGTGTTATCGCTGTGCGCTTGTGGATACTGGTGGAAATAATCTTCCAGGATATTTTTATTGTCGAGTGTTACCGGAGAAAAATCATTCAGGGAGAGCATCTGATATCATCTTTCTGTAGATCATCGGTACATATTGTTCCATCGGTTGGAAACCGATTTTTTTATAAAATGGGGTGGTTCCCGGCTCTGATATGAGTCCTACCCACGATATCCCGTCTTCCGCGCAGAGTTCAGTGAGAAACTGTACGATCTGGAGTCCGATATAGCATCTCCTGTACTCTTTCCGGACAACCACATCCTGTATATATGCATCCGAGACACCATCTGAGATGGTTCTCCCCATGCCGACCGCAACACCGGTGATCTCATCGATTGCCACGACAAAGCGGTGGCTCCCCCGTATCAGGTCCGGGATCTTCGCCTTTTCGGAGTTATTCTCCCACCATCCGGCGACACGATAAAGGTCGACGATCTCCTCTGTTTTCCACTCTGTAACGATATGCAGCGAGATCGCCTGTGTCTTACCCTGCTTCTGGCTGTTTGTCATGGTATCTTCTGCCTCTCTTTGATCGATCACTTCAGAGCAGATTATTTCTTTCATACTCTTTAATCCTATTTTTTTATCTGCGGCGTGGTGCTATGGCTCCCATCCGGGATGAGTACGCCTTCTGGTGCCGGGTGCGCGATCCGGCTAATATGTGATGGCATTCTCTGCGCGATCGCCTCCGGGACTGGTATGATCGTTAGCTATCTCCCCTTATTGTGGTATTCCGGGGGTCGGGCATCGGTCTGAATGCCAGTTTTCTGGTGATCAAAAGAGAGGGTATAAATGGGACTTCTGCGTATCTAATTAGGTCGCAGGGCAACGGGGTGCAACGAATCCGGGAACAATTCTCCCAACGATTCGCGTACCCGGCCATCTCGCCGAAAAACCGGTCTGGTGGTGACATGCCCGTGTGGGGACAGCTGCTTCGGATATGGCAGCAGTTCCCGGGGCCCGGTATCAAGGTTGCCGTGCCTCAGAGAGGATGGTTGCAGGGGGTTGTTGCCGCTGAATGAGAACCTATATAACTCTTCAGAGACAATGATTATAGCTTGCAACGAGACACAGATTCGGGGTCAAACCCGTTGTCTGTGGACGCAATCCGCAGTGTATAAATAGGAACACTGCGAATATGATAACTCCAAGATTCTTTCAGTGGAGGACCAACGCACCCGGATTTGCCGGTGTTGGTTCTGACGTTGGTATTGGCAATGCGGACATTCATTGAATGACCGCTGATTCCGAAAAGTTACAGTCAGTCGAAAGACAAAGTGTGCTTAACAATTTACATTCTGGTTGATCCTGCCAGAGGCTATTGCTATCAGGGTTTGACTAAGCCATGCGAGTCGAGAGGTGAAAGACCTCGGCATACTGCTCAGTAACACGTGGATAATCTGCCCTCAGGTGAGGAATAATCCCGGGAAACTGGGGCTAATGCCTCATAGGAGACGGGTGCTGGAATGCTCTGTCTCCGAAAGGTCCGCCGCCTGAGGATGAGTCTGCGTCCGATTAGGTTGTTGTTGGGGTAACGGCCCAACAAGCCTTTGATCGGTACGGGTTGTGGGAGCAAGAGCCCGGAGATGGATTCTGAGACATGAATCCAGGCCCTACGGGGCGCAGCAGGCGCGAAAACTTTACAATGCGAGCAATCGTGATAAGGAAACCCTGAGTGCCTGTCAATGCAGGCTGTTCTGGTGTCTAACACACACCAGGAGAAAGGGCGGGGCAAGACCGGTGCCAGCCGCCGCGGTAATACCGGCTGCTCGAGTGATAGCCACTTTTACTGGGCTTAAAGCGTTCGTAGCTTGGTCGTTAAGTCTCTGGGGAAATCTTTTGGCTCAACCAAAAGGCGTCTCAGGGAAACTGACGATCTTGGAACCGGGAGAGGTAAGACGTACTTCGGGGGTAGGAGTGAAATCTTGTAATCCCCGAGGGACGACCGATGGCGAAGGCATCTTACCAGAACGGCTTCGACAGTGAGGGACGAAAGCTGGGGGAGCAAACCGGATTAGATACCCGGGTAGTCCCAGCCGTAAACGATGTGCGTTAGGTGTGTCAGTGACCACGAGTCGCTGAGGTGCCGAAGGGAAACCGTGAAACGCACCGCCTGGGAAGTACGGTCGCAAGGCTGAAACTTAAAGGAATTGGCGGGGGAGCACCACAACGGGTGGAGCCTGCGGTTTAATTGGATTCAACGCCGGACAACTCACCGGATACGACAGCGGAATGATAGCCGGGCTGAAGACTCTGCTTGACTAGCTGAGAGGAGGTGCATGGCCGTCGTCAGTTCGTACTGTGAAGCATCCTGTTAAGTCAGGCAACGAGCGAGACCCACGCCAACAGTTGCCAGCATAATCTCCGGATTGATGGGGACACTGTTGGGACCGCCTCTGCTAAAGGGGAGGAAGGAATGGGCAACGGTAGGTCAGCATGCCCCGAATTATCCGGGCTACACGCGGGCTACAATGGATGGGACAATGGGTTTCGACACCGAAAGGTGAAGGTAATCTCCTAACCCCACCCGTAGTTCGGATTGCGGGCTGCAACTCGCCCGCATGAAGCTGGAATCCGTAGTAATCGCGTCTCACGATGGCGCGGTGAATATGTCCCTGCTCCTTGCACACACCGCCCGTCAAACCACCCGAGTGGGGTCTGGATGAGGCGGCAGTTTATGCTGCTGTCGAATCTAGGTTCCGCAAGGGGGGTTAAGTCGTAACAAGGTAGCCGTAGGGGAATCTGCGGCTGGATCACCTCCTAATGATCACTTTTCGAACCATCAGCGGTCGTTCAATGAACCGTACAATTGCCAATATCAACAGGAATTAGGGCTCATAGCTCAGCTGGAAGAGCGCGGCGTTTGCAACGCCGAGGCCAGGGGTTCAAATCCCCTTGGGTCCACTCCCCTCACATCTGTTTAACAGAGATGTGAAGGGTTCCAATGCACCCGGAGATGCGAGTCACCGGGGAAGGGCTGAAGGTTTTCGCAAAAAAACCTGACGATGCTGTGTATAGGTATTGCATCTGGACGTTAAATGGGTTCAACATAAAACGTAGTATCTGAACCTGGTCTATATGCCGGTTAGTGGATGGCTCGGTTCGAGAGCTGATGAAGGGCGTGCCAAGCAGCGATATGCTCCGGGAAGATGCATGGAGTCTGTGATCCGGAGATCCCCGAATAGGACATCCCGATACTTCGGTATCAATCCGTTGAGGATGGGGAACGCCCCGAATTGAAACATCTTAGTAGGGGCAGGAAAAGAAATCAACCGAGATGTCGTGAGTAGAGGCGATCGAAAACGACGGAGTTCAAACCGAATCCCTTTGGGGAGATGTGGTGTTGTAAGCCTCCCGTCTGGTGCAGATATCTCAAACGGAAGTCACCTGGAATGGTGTTCCTGAGAGGGTGAAAGACCCGTACGTATACCGATATCTGTTCCTGGGAGTGTCTTGAGTAGTGCGGGTCGGAATTCTCGCATGAATCCGGGGGTCATCAACCTCCAAAACTAAATACTTCTCGAAACCGATAGCGAACTAGTAGCGTGAGCGAAAGCTGAAAAGTATCCCTAAAAAGGATGTGAAAAGCGCCTGAAACTAACCGGTGACAGTGTGTTATGGCATGCAAGGAACTTCTGCGCGAAAGAACCCGTCGCGAGGCGGTAGTATGGGCGACAGTTGCCGATGTCATAACGTACGTTTTGAAGAACGGGCCAGAGAGTTTATTCTATAGGCGAGGTTAACCCGGAAGGGGAGCCGAAGCGAAAGCAACAGGTTCGTAGCATTTATGCATGGAACGGCGTATTCAACGTGCGTGGAGTCTATAGGGTAAGACCCGAAACCCGGTGATCTATGCGTGGGCAGGTTGAAGCGTGCCGAAAGGTGCGTGGAGGACCGCAGGCGGTTTTGATATGCAAATCATTCGCGTGACCTGCGTATAGGAGTGAAAGATTCATCGAACCGGGAATCAGCTGGTTCCCCTCGAAACATGCCGCAGCATGACCTCGTCGGAGATGGTTGGTGAGGTAGAGCACTGATTGAGGATCCCGGGGGAGAAATCCCTCGCTCTTCTGTCAAACTCCAAACTCCCCAACGTCTGAGATGACGGGTAGTCCGGACTACGGGGTAAGCTTGTAGTCCGTAAGGGAGACAACCCAGACCGTGGTTGATGCCCCCCAATGTAGGCTAAGTGTCAACACTGAATGAGGTCCCAGGCCGAAGACAACTGGAAGGTGAGCTTAGAAGCAGCTACCCTTTAAAAAGTGCGTAACAGCTTACCAGTCAAGGTTTGGGGCGCAGAAAATGGACGGGGCTAAAGCCTACTGCAGAGACCACGGCGCACCGGTTAACCCGGTGATCGCGTAGAGGGGCGTTCTGCATGGACAGAAGCAGGGGCGTAAGGTCCTGTGGACCGTGCAGAAATGAGAATTCTGGCAGTAGTAGAAGCATAGAACGGTGAGAATCCGTTCCGCCGAAAGGGCTAGGTTTCCTCGGCAATGTTCGTCAGCCGAGGGTTAGTCGGTCCTAAGATGTGCCGTAACTCGAGCATGTCAAATGGGAAACAGGTTAATATTCCTGTACCATACATTCGTAGTCGTAAGACCCTGACGCTTCGGGATATACCATGCGAAATTGTCGTTTCGTTCAAGCGTTCAAAGCGGTGGAGTACCGTCATGGTGAGAAACCGCAGAAGACGTGATGAGGTAACATGGTCAACTCCTGGAGCCCGTGAAAAAGGGAGTGTATGTCCGTACTGAGAACCGACACAGGTGCCCCTGGTTGAAAAGACCAAGGCGTATCGGAGCTAATTGTGGTAAGGGAACTCGGCAAAATGGCCCCGTAACTTCGGGAGAAGGGGTGCCTGCCTGGTGATCAGGCAGGTCGCAGTGACCAGGGAACTCCAACTGTCTAATAACAACACAGCAGACTGCAACTCCGTAAGGACTCGTATAGTCTGTGAATCCTGCCCAGTGCGGGTATCTGAACACCGAGTTCAATCGGACGAAGGACCCGTAAACGGCGGGGGTAACTATGACCCTCTTAAGGTAGCGTAGTACCTTGTCGCTTAATTGGCGACTTGCATGAATGGAACAATGAGAGTTCTACTGTCCCTACCACAAATCCGTTGAACCTTTTATCCTAGTGCAGAGGCTAGGGACTCCTGATGGGAAGTGAAGACCCCGTGGAGCTTTACTGCAGCCTGTCGTTGTAGTACGGTATTGCATGCGCAGAGTAGATGGGAGATGTCGATCCGTTCCTTCCGGGGAACGGGGAGTCAACAATGAGACACCATCCTTGCTCTGCTGTACTACTCACTCTTCTTCAATGAAGAGGACATCGGTAGGTGGGCAGTTTGGGTGGGGCGCCACACCCTCGAAAAAATATCAAGGGTGCCCTAAGGTCAACTCATGTGAGTCAGAAACTCACAGAAGAGTGTCAAGAGCATACGTTGGCCTGACGCTATGACGCAAAGCAAGTCATGGCGAGAGGAAACTCGGGTCTAACGAACCAATACGCCCTGTTGATGAGGGCTATTGACTACAGAAAAGCTACCCCGGGGATAATAGAGTCGTCGCCGGCAAGAGCACATATCGACCCGGCGGCTTGCTACCTCGATGTCGGTTCTTTCCATCCTGGCTGTGCAGCAGCAGCCAAGGGTGAGGTTGTTCGCCTATTAAAGGGGATCGTGAGCTGGGTTTAGACCGTCGTGAGACAGGTCGGTTACTATCTATCAGGAGTGTTCGGAGTCTGAGGGCAAGAAAGAAATAGTACGAGAGGAACTTTCTTTCGTCGCCTCTGGTGTATCGGTTGTCCGACAGGGCAGCGCCGAGCAGCTACGCGGCAAGAGATAAAAGCTGAAAGCATCTAAGCTTGAAACTCAGCCTGAAAAGAGACTCCGTTATAGGGCACGGGTAAAAGACCCGGTTAATAGGCCCGGGATGTACGCACGAAGGCAACGACGTGTTCAGTCCGGCGGGTACTAACGCCCAAATCCAGGAACAGTTACAGACCGTTACTGTTGAACCCAGACGAAATCCAGATGCAATACCTTAACTATCTGCAGAGTATATACTAATACTCCACAGATTACACAGCGCCAAGGTGGCGGAGCGGCCACGCGGCTGACTGCAGATCAGCTACACCCCAGTTCAAATCTGGGCCTTGGCTTGTGGTAATGGCGGCCATAGCGGTGGGGATACACCCGGACTCATTCCGAACCCGGCAGTTAAGCCCACC
Source organism: Methanocalculus pumilus (assembly GCF_055382585.1). Lineage (NCBI taxonomy): Archaea > Methanobacteriati > Methanobacteriota > Methanomicrobia > Methanomicrobiales > Methanocalculaceae > Methanocalculus > Methanocalculus pumilus. The sequence goes on from NZ_AP042393.1 coordinate 968,965, forward strand.
TGCGTCGAATACGGTACTGAGGTACGAGAGTCCCCGGGAACTATTCAACGCTGCCAATACCACCCCCCTATTATGAAACAACTCTTCTCACATGATTACACACAAGACGCCTGCGTCTCTTTATTCTTCTCTCTCATGATATCAGTCATGTATTATTCCTGATACTGTATCCCGGATGACGGATACAGTATGCCGGATGCAATACCTGGGACTCCAATACTGTAGGACTTACGGAAATACTGTAAAAAAGAGTAAGAGACGGGGATGAATAATTTCGGATTATTGTCTGTTGCTGAAATCGAGGAGTGAATACATCATCTCTCTTGAAACAGCCGGTTTTGCAGACTCGAGCCAGAGATAAAAACCAACCCTTCCCGGTGTCTGGCGTTCGTACTTGAACCCTCCCGTCTTCTCAGGGACCATCTTATAATACATCCGCTTCTTCTTTGGTTTGAGATAGACAACAGGCGAGGGATCGGGGAGATCCATCGCAAAGACCACCTTTGAGTAATCACGGCTGAGCGTCTCGAAATCAAGGATGGTGCTCTTTACCCGAAGTCCCAGATCATTGACAAGGGCTTTCCTGGCATCTGTATGCATGGCTCCAAAGATCACCTTCTTGACAAGTGGTGAGATCTGTGGATCTGCTAACGCCTGTTGTTGTTTTGTTCCATTGTTTGCATGATAGAGGATACGTGCAAGTGTCTGATCGTGGAACTGGAGGTAATCGAACGGGCGTGTCCGGAGTGAGAGGGCGCTGATCAGTTTTGGATTATTCACTGCCTGCCGTGAAAGCGATGCAAGCCGGAGTGACCGGATTGAGGCTTTCAGCTCCTCGCAGGAGAAGGTACCAACATATGCGTTCTCTTCTTCCCGGCAGAGCCGCTTGATCACCTGGGTATTTGAGATATCAACGGCAGAAAAGAGAGAGAACTCAACTTTCTCCTGGCGGAAAAGATATCCAAAGAGTTTCTTTTTATAATGGATCTCAGCTTCAAGATCCTTTAAATCAGATGGTGATGTGATGATCTCGGCAAAAGAGACCTGGTTATTGGAATCGATTAAGAGGAGATCCACTTCCGCAAGATCCTGTCCATTTCCCCGCACCCTGATATCACCCTTCTCTGCATAGTACATGCCGTTCTGGCCAAGTGCGATCCGGATAGGGCGTCTTGGCGCATCGGCACCCTTCTTCACGATCTTCTTGATAGCAGGGGTGTTGGTGGCTGTTTCGAGGAGAAGCTCGTAGATAAGCGCTTCATACCAGTATCCCTCAACCGTCCGCATCTCCATGATCTCTTCCGAGAAGAGTTTGATATGGTCGCCTTTCTTCATGTGGCGGAGGGCTCGGATGGCCAGGGCTCGGTTCGGCTCAAATGATGAGCAGTTCTCTCGTAACCAGTCTAATACCACCGGACTCCTCCCGGCAGCAGGGAAGTAATCTTTTCTTCACATGCAATTGATGCCATAGCTTTTTCCTGATCTGAAATCTCATCCCGGAAGCCGCAATCTGCTTTTTGCCTTCTGGTATGCAATTTCAATGCCCGGATCAGTGGATGATGCTGGCAGGCTGATACCGGTATTCCTGTTATTGCTTTCTATTGTGCGAGGACTAAGATCTGACGTGTCAGGCTTTTGTGTACCCGCTGAGAGAATGAATGGACGATCTCAAAATATTCTCCTGCCAATCCGGAGACATCCTGGTGGGTTACGATCACCGCACGACTCTCTCTTTTAAGTATGCGCTGGATCTCTGATAATGATTGGGTATACAGCCTTTCAAGGCTCACTGCTTTTATCGCTGTGGATTGCCCGTATGGGAGATCTGTTGCGATAGCGTCAACTGATTTGTCTGCTATCGGAAGATTGCAGGTGTCTGCTAAAAAGCAGACTGAATGAGGCAGATTTACCCGTGCCCCCTCAATCATTGCCGGATCGATATCTGATCCTGCTATTGTAGCGCCGATACATGCTGCTTCAAGCAGGATCCCCCCCGTTCCACAGAACGGATCATAGAAGATCCCGCCCGGCTGGATCCTGGTAAGATTGACCATGGCACGCGCCATGAGCGGCATCATAACGCCTGGATGGAAGAAGGCTCGCCGCATCGGGTTCCGGTATGCATATGATCCCCGGTCGATATGGTGAAGCACCCGTCCAAGATAACAGGTTCCGTCTGAGAAGATGGCACGGTATTCGATACGTGGATTCTTCAGGGAGACAGTACCCTCGATATAATGCCCCATCATCTTCTCCAGCTCCATCTTTGGAGCAGGAAGATCAGCAGGATGAATCCTTTTGATCCGGCAGGAGAACGGCTCTTCCGGGGCCAGAGCGAGATCCCTGAGAAGTGAGGCAAATTCCTCTTTATCTGAAGCACATTCGCCAAGATACTCCATTACGACATGTGTCTGGGAGAGTCGGAGCGTATCTTCCGGAACCGGGCAGCTCGCAATGGCTACCTGCGGAGCGGTTGCAAGCACCGTCCCGACACATCCAATCTCAGCCGCAGGCAGGTCCGGGTGTTCTCCGGAGAGTTCAAAAAGCAGATTCATCCGTATATATATTGGCAATATGAGAAGAAATACCTGTGCAGGGTGAAATCAAAAAAATACAAAAGTGAGGGATTTAAAGGATTATCTGCCCATTACCTTCTCAAAGAAGCCTTTCTTCCCAGATGTTCCTTCTCCACTCTGTTCGGTCTTCATCTCAAGATCCCGGATCTTCTGATAGAGCTCTTTTACCTCGGCTTCAGGGTTCTTTGGCGTTATGATGAGCACCCGCACATGCAGGTCGCCCGGTCTCCCACGCCTCCGTACCCCTTCGCCGGGGATCCTGAGGGCGGTTCCATACTGGATGCCGGATGGAATTTTGAGACTGACTTTGCGGTCGTCTATCGTCTCTATCTCTACCTCTGATCCAAGGACTGCCTGTGCCGGCGTGATCTGGACTGCGGTTTCAAGATTGTCGCCTTTCCTGTCAAACCGCTTGTCGGGCTCCACTAAGACTTCAATATAGAGATCGCCAGTTGGTGCACCATAATCGCCGACCTCGCCATATCCTTCCATCCGAAGCCGCATGCCCGACTCAACACCTGCGGGAATATGGACAGTGATCGTCCTCTGGACCTGGGTGTGCCCGCTCCCGTTACATGATTTGCAGGTCTGTTCGGGCACTTTTCCCTTTCCATTACATTCGGTACAGGTTGTCATCCTGACAAACTGGCCGAAGAGGGACTGGCTGACAGATCGCATCTGCCCGCTTCCACCGCACCGGGAACAGGTGGTCTGGCGCTTGTTGGCACTCCCGGTTCCGTCACAATCAGCGCAGGGTTCGGCATGCATCACCCTGACATCCCGGTCTGTCCCAAAGACCGCATCACGGAGCGAAACCGATACTCTCATCAGGAGATCGGCACCCCGCTGTGGACCGCCCCTCGCTCCACGACCCCCGAAAAAGGAGTCGAAAATGTCTCCAAAGCCTGAGAAGTCTGAAGAGAAGCCATAGTTTGCATTGCCCGCTCCACTATAGCTTCCCTTCGAGGCATTGGTATATGCCTCGTGGCCGAGCTGGTCATACTGGCGGCGCTTATCGGCATCGGAGAGGATGCTATAGGCCTCGTTGATCTTTTTGAAACGCTCCTCAGCACCCTCTTCTTTGCAGACATCCGGATGATATTTCCGGGCGAGGTTGCGGTAGGCTCTTTTTATATCCTTCTCCGGGGCATTCCTGGGAACGCCAAGAGTGTCATAGTAGCTCTCCGCAACCATTCAACTCACTCTTTCCTGACTTCGTAGTCGGCATCGACGACGGTATCGTCTTCAGGTTTTCCTGCCTCGGGGCCTGCACCTGCTTCCTGTGCCGCCTCACCAGCCTTCTGGTAGAGTTTTGTGGTGACTTTGAAGACGGCTTCCTGAAGGGCATCCATCTTCTCCTTGATGGCAACGGTGTCTTCGCCCTCAAGTGTTGTCTTGAGTGCTGCCACAGCCTCTTCAATGGAGGTCTTATCCTCATCATCAATCTGGTCACCGCTCTCCTTGATCAGCTTCTCGGCAGAGTAAGCTGCCATATCGGCATTGTTTCTGATCTCGATCTCCTCGCGCTTCTTTTTGTCCTCCTCTTCATGGAGCTGGGCGTCTTTGACCATCTTCTCGATCTCGTCGTCTGTGAGATCTTTCTTTCCGTGTATCGTAATCGACTGCTCATTCCCGGATCCAAGATCCTTTGCAGAGACATGGACGATACCGTTTGCATCGATATCGAATGTCACCTCGATCTGCGGAACTCCACGGGGTGCCGGTGGGATTCCGGTCAACTGGAACCTGCCGAGAGAGAAGTTGTCACGTGCAAACTGGCGTTCTCCCTGGACGACATGGATCTCGACACTCGTCTGGCCGTCTGCTGCGGTTGAGAAGATCTGGCTCTTCCTTGTCGGGATTGTTGTGTTCCTCTCAATGAGCGGGGTGGCGATATTGCCGAGCGTCTCAATGCCAAGCGTGAGCGGTGTCACATCAAGAAGGACGACATCCTTTGCTTCTCCGGAGAGGACTGCTCCCTGGATTGCTGCACCGAGTGCAACACACTCGTCAGGATTGATACCCTTGTCAGGCTCCTTGCCGGTGATCTTCTTGACAGTCTCGACAACGAGCGGAACACGTGTTGAACCGCCGACCAGCAGGACATGGGTGATATCTTTTGCCTCAAGGCCTGCATCTTTCAGTGCATTCTTTACGGGGTCGATCGTCTTGTCAACGAGGTCCCCAATCAGCTGCTCAAACTTCGCACGGGTGAGATCGGTGTCGAGGAATTTCGGTCCCGAGTCGGATGTGGTGATGTAGGGGAGGTTGATATTCGTCTTCTGAAGCGTTGAGAGCTCGATCTTGGCTCTTTCTGCTGCATCCTTTAACCGCTGAAGTGCTACGGGATCCTTCCTGAGATCGATACCCTCCTTCTGCTTGAAGTCATCGATTAAGAAGTCAATGATCCGGTCATCAAAGTCATCTCCCCCCAGATGGTTGATACCGTTTGTTGAGAGAACCTCGAAAACACCATCACCCAGGGTCAGGATGGAGACATCGAATGTACCGCCGCCAAGGTCATAGACGAGGACTGTGGAGTCACCCTCTTTGTCAAGGCCGTATGCAAGGGAGCTTGCAGTCGGCTCGTTGATGATTCTCATCACTTCAAGGCCTGCAATCTTGCCGGCATCCTTTGTTGCCTGGCGCTGTGCATCATTGAAGTATGCAGGGACGGTGATGACGGCCTTTGTGATCTTCTCACCAAGATAGGCTTCGGCATCGATTTTGAGTTTCTGAAGAATCATCGCCGAGATCTCCTGGGGAGTGTATTTCTTATCGCCGATTGTGACCGTCTCATTTGTCCCCATCTTTCTCTTGATCGAGGCGATGGTTCTGGTCGGATTCGTTACAGCCTGGCGTTTTGCCACACTCCCGACAAGGCGCTCGCCATCTTTTGAGAATGCAACAACCGAGGGGGTTGTCCGGGCACCTTCGGAGTTTGGGATCACCTTCGGGGTTCCCCCTTCCATAATCGCCATGCAGGAGTATGTCGTTCCAAGATCAATTCCAAGAATTTTTTCTGCCATTTTTATCACTCTTTGTTTTGTTTTCCCTGCGATACTACCACTTTGGCGCAGCGTATCACTTTATCATGCATGCGATACCCGCGGCATACCTCATCGACAACCGCCCCCTCTTCCTCTTCTGAGGGGATAGATGCTATCGCTTCATGCTCGTTTGGGTCGAAACGGGCATGTGCACACTCGATGGGGGTGATGCCGTTCCTCTCAATGATTGAGAGGAATAATTTATGAATCTGTGAAAGCCCTTCTTTGAGATCAGAATCTTCTGCTTTGAGTGCCCGCTCGATATTATCGAGAACTTCAAGAATCTCCAGAGCAAACTGTTCATTTGCAAACCTGATGATCTGTTCTCTCTCTCGTGCGGCTCTCTTTTTAAAATTCTCAAAGTCGGCGGCGAGCCGGAGGAATTTATTATTGAGCTCATCATATGCTTCCTGAGTCACTTGAAAATCTCCTTCATCTCCAACATCGCCCGCTTCACTCTCATTGTTCATAATCTCTTCCTGTCTCTGGGTCTCATCATCCTCCATAGAAGATCACATCGAAGTGTTACACTATCTATTGCAATGCAGTTCTATATAAACTTAACCTTTACCTTACGTAAATGAGTATGAAATGCTCTCCTGAGAATGATTCCTATGAAGAGGTGAAATAGCCGGATTTTCGTTTTTTGAATAATTGATCGGATTATGGCGTTGAATAGGTCTGGTGGATGAACGATAGGCAGATCAGGGGGCGCAGGTGGATGAAAACCTTTCCTGATGAGAGATCTGCGAGATCATGCACGCCCCTATATTCCGTTCTCACATTTCCCGGAGGATGTCTGGTATGGGTGAGTTCTAATAATCCTGACGATCAATAGTTCTCACATGAGAACGGCTCTCCTCTCTGTCTGGGATAAGACAGGAATTGTTGCATTTGCCCGTGTTCTTCATGAATCAGGTGTCAATATCCTGAGTTCAGGTGGTACCGGCAAGGCACTTAAAGACGCTGGCATACCCTTCACCGAGGTCTCCGCCTACACCGGCTCTCCTGAGATGATGGATGGCCGGGTAAAGACCCTCCATCCGAAGATCCATGGCGGTCTCCTCGGCAGGCGTGGGATCGATGATTCTGTTATGGCGGAGCATGGTATCCCCGGAATCGATCTGCTGGTTGTGAACCTCTATCCATTCGAAGCTATGTCTGCACAGGATCTCCCTCTTGAAGAACTGGTTGAGTTCATCGATATTGGCGGTCCTGCTATGATCCGGGCCGCTGCCAAGAACTACAGGGATGTTCTTGTCTGCTGCGATCCTGATGATTACCCGGCGATAGAAGCTGCACTGGTAGAGGGAACGGTTTCCGCTTCATTCCGTCTCTCCCTTGCAAAGAAGGCCTTTGCCAGGACTGCTGCCTATGATGCTGCCATCAGCAACTATCTAAACAGCTTAGACTCCGCCTTCCCCTCAGTCCTGACAGTCCAGTTCCAGTCCGGACGAATGCTCAGGTACGGGGAGAACCCCCACCAGCAGGCAGCTGTCTATGGAACCGTCGGGATAGCCGGGGTTGAGCCGCTGCAGGGCAAGCAGATGTCCTATAACAACTATCTCGACTGCAACTCCGCAGTCGGCCTTCTCAGGGAGTTTGATGATCCCGCATGCGTCATCGTCAAGCATAACAACCCCTGCGGTGTTGCAACCGGGAAAACACTCATCGACTCCTATATCCGGGCACGGGATGTCGATCCTGCCTCAGCATACGGATCTGTTGTTGCGATGAACCGTGAGGTCGGATCTGATGTGGCAGCAGCTATCTGCAGCACCTTTGTCGAGGTGATCATCGCACCCTCATTCTCAGCAGAGGCTCTGGAGATGATGAAGACAAAAGAGAATATGCGGGTTCTGATTATGCCTGAACCCTCACTGGCTGATGAGCTTCGGTCCATCGACGGCGGTATCCTCTGTATGCGGACACCCCCGTACTTAGAACACTGGGAAGTGGTATCCGAGCGTGAGCCGACTGCCGCAGAACTGGATGCGATGCGGCTTGCCTGGCGGGTCTGCAAGCATACAAAGAGCAATACGATCATCTTTGCAAACAACGAGGAGACCCTTGGGATCGGAGCCGGCCAGATGAGCAGGGTTGATGCGGCAAAGATCGCAATCGAGAAGGCAGGAAAGTCTTTGAAGGGATCGGTCGTCGCCTCCGATGCCTTCCTCCCCTTCCCCGACACTTTAGAGGTGGCAGCAGATGCCGGTGCAACCGCCCTCATCCAGCCGGGCGGATCAATCCGGGATGCCGAGGTGATCGAGGCGGCCAACAAGCGGAATATGGCGATGGTCTTCACCGGAGTCAGGTACTTCAGGCATTGATATAATTAAGAGAAAAGCTTCTCGATAATAATTTTGTCATATTTTATGAAAAGGAGACTCGCTTAACTATAGAAAATAAAGATTGGCGCGAAAAAGGAATAATCGCGCTTATCTTGAATATTATATTTATCTCTTTTCAGGATTAGGATGGACCTCTTGGCTTTGCTTCAATATAATCATCATATTTGATTATTCTCTCACCATCTCTGCGAATGAAGGTAACAATAACGTGATCTTTTCCTTCACCTGGTTTTGAACCTGGGACTGTAATTTTTGTTGTAGCAGGGATACTTCTCTGTCCTGATTCTATTGAAAATGAATCGATATTTCTTATCCCATCTGATTGGATTACCTCAACCTCAATTGTGTGTATCATCTGAGCTTCAGGTCCACCGTTGAATGTTACGCCGATATCCCCGCTTAGGGGGCTTTTATCAACACTAACGGATGCCATAATGTCAAATAATTTCCAGACACTTAACTCAGGTCCCAGACTTAATGTAACATAGGTATCTTGATTAACAGTAAGGGTATCAGGAACTTCAAAAATTAGCCATCCAGAAATTGCACCTGAACCTTTAGCCTTGTTTAGCGAGCCAAAAAAGGCTTGTTTAACGTATATTTCACCCTCAGATAATGCATAACGATCTTTTATTGATTCATCATATGTCCGAAGATTTTCTATTACAACATTCATTTCAGGACAAATATTGAGTTTTGGAGAATACGAATTTATTCCATCGACAAGTTTAAAGTCAGAAGCATATGGTGAGGTGTATCGTTCATTTGTTGTTATTGGACCCACTGTAACACTTACAAAGAGAAATCGTTTTCCTGATGGGGAAGTAACCCAAACCTTATTTCCTGTTTTTATATCTGTTACATAATAATCGTTTTTATACTTGAAATCATTCACAATGATTGAGAAGTCAGAGTTGCTAACCCTCTCTTTTGATTGTGATAATGTGTTATAATCGTAGAAGTAGCGATCTCCACGACTAATGGCATTTGGATAGGGAGAAATATATGAAACAGGTGGACTTGAAGATTCAATGGCTTCATGTTGCTGGGAACTGTCCACATCATTACTTGAATGCTGAACAGAACTTTCTGGTGATTCGATATTAGGATCTTTTTCTGAACAACCTGCTGCGCCTATAAAAAGAACAATCAACAATGCAAGAGAAACTACTTTAAATATATGTTTCATAAAGTGGTCATTTATTTTCAACAACTATAAAGTTTATTATTTTATTTTTATGTTATCGTTAGAAATCAATTGTTATTGTGAGGTGTTTATGCGAATTGCTTACTTTTAATGCCCTTCAATCAATATTCTAGATCTGCAACCGCCCTCATCCAGCCCGGTGGTTCAATCCGGGATGCCGAGGTGATCGAGGCGGCCAACAAGCGGAATATGGCGATGGTCTTCACCGGAGTCAGCTACTTCAGGCATTAGACTGGGTCATTGCTTTTCCGGTTTCTGATCATACCTTTTTATAAGTGCTTTAATAACATGTTCATAAATATGATCTATATTTTTTTAATATATCAAATTGAATTGGAGGTCGTGGTTGTATCCCCGAATCGCAGAATCCTGCAATTTTAACCTTATTGCTGAAAAAGACCGATTTTCAATTAATATGCTATTAATCTCAAAAAAATAATGTGCGAACTGTGGGATAAGCTTGATTCTGGCGAATCATTTAGTGACGTTTATATATAATGAAGAAGGAAGGACAATTACAACCAGGAGGTTAGTATGTCTTACATGAATTGGATTAGCGACTCTTTAGAGTTTACGAAGGAATGCTTAATAGGTAAGTGGGTTAAATGGATAATGTTAGCCATAATTCCTATATTATTACCTGGATATCTAGTAAAAGTTTACAAAGGCGAGTCTGCTTCAACCGGACTTGATCCTGTTGAAGATGTCTTTATAAATACGATTAAATTATTCCTTATTGGTTTAGCATATCTGTTGATACCGCTGATTCTTCTGTTTATATTCGCCTTAAGTGGTGGCTTACTTGGTGCAGTGGCTGGTTCTACAGGCTCACCTGATGCGGTCATTGGTACATTGTTAGGTGCTGGTCTGCTAGGGCTACTTGTTTTCTGTATTATACTACTCATATTAATGCTTATACTCCCCATTGCCGTGATCCGGTTTTCACGAACCGATTCAATGCGTGAAGCATTAAACTTCAGCGCTATATTCGGACACATGAGTAAGATCGGGTGGATCCGATATATTATTGCATTAATTATACTTTTCCTTGTATTGGTACTTGCTACGGCTGTAGTGATGGTAATCTTCGGTATTATCTCCTTCATTCTGGCAATCACCATTATAGGTATCATTTTACTACCTGTCGTATATTTAGCGTATTTAGCATTCTTTGTAGCACTAATCATCTTTGTAGCACGGTATTACACCTTGATCTACGATAGCGCTGCTGCTTAAGGTTAAAACCCAAATCTTTTTTTTTTTGTCAAGGTCAATTCACAGGCTTTGGATAAGTCTTCTAAGAAAACCATCAATCACAGATCTGAAAAGATGTATCCTATATTCCCGGAAACACCTAACTAGCCCAAAAATCTAACCTCATAATTTTCTTAGATTCTCAATATATTCTCTCATGTTGGAGCGAAAGTTTTATCATCGTTATGTGTTATATATTATACATAACGATGAGTGAGCTACATTGGCGGCAATTGTCTACCAAACAGATAAACGATCGGGGATCACCTATGCCTATGAATCCGTATCGTACTGGGACAAGGAGAAGAAACAATCACGTGCCAGACGTACCCTGATCGGCCGGGTCGATAAGGCAACAGGAGAGATCGTCCCCACTGACGGAAGAAACCGAAAAGCAAAGGACGATTCTATGTCAGGTAAAGCTGTATCAAAGTCAGCTGCAAAGGTACAGCGTTCCTTTTATGGCGCCACCTATCTGCTGGATGCCATCGGTGAGAAACTGGGGATCACAGATGATCTGAAACAGTGTTTTCCCAACACCTACAAACAGATCTTATCTATCGCATACTACCTGATCCTTGAAGATACAAAACCGCTCTACCGTTTTGAGAAGTGGGGGCTCCTCCACAAGCATCCCTATGGCGCCACGATCACCTCACAACGCAGCAGCGAGCTGTTTGCCAGTATCACTGAGGAGAATAAACAACAATTCTTCACTCTCCAGGGAAAGAGAAGGCTGGAAAACGAGTTCTGGGCCTATGATACAACAACAATCTCCAGTTACTCAGAAACCCTCAGGCAAGTACAGTATGACCACAATAAGGAGCATGATCGACCACCCCAGTTGAATCTGGCTCTGGTCTTTGGCCAGGAGTCCAACCTGCCATTCTATTACAGAAAACTTCCAGGCAATATTCTTGATAGCAAGACGATCCGCCGTTTTCTTGAAGAACTGGATATCCTTGGGTATTCACGGGTCAAACTGGTGATGGACCGGGGTTTTTCTACAAAGGAGAATATCAACCACCTGTTTCAGAGCCATGTGAAGTTTCTTATGTCCACCAAGATGTCTCTCGTCTATATCCGGGAGAAGCTGGATGCGATCTACGATGCATTCCGAAGTTTCGAATATTACAGTGATGACCATGAACTCTATTATCGAACGATTCGAACCACCTGGAATTATACACAAAACCGACCATATAAGGGCGATACTCTTGAGGAACCTCGTCGCCTGTACATTCACTATTACTACAACATCGACCAGGCAGCCGAGGATGAGAAGGCATTTGATTGCCTGCTGATCACACTGAAACAGGAACTGGAATCAGGAAATCGGGAATCTGAACATCAGAAGCTGTACGAGAAGTATTTCACGATCAAGACAACACCCGTGCGAGGTACAAAAGCACAGGTACGGGAAGAGGTCATTGCCAAAATCAGACGGTATTATGGATTCTTTGCGCTGATCACCAATGAGACGATGGATGCAGTGACCGCTCTTGAACTCTATCGGAACAAAGATGTTGTTGAGAAGGCCTTTGGAAATGCAAAAGAGCGTTTGAACATGCGACGTACTCTGGTTTCGTCAGAGCAGAGTCTTGACGGGAAGCTGTTTGTCATGTTTGTGGCGTTGATCTATCTCTCGTATATCAAGAAGCAGATGCAGGTGAAAGGTCTTCTCAAGGACTACACTTTGCCGGGTTTGTTGGATAAGCTGGATGTGATCGAGTGTTTCGAGCAGCCGGGGAGATCACTTCGAATAGGTGAGATGGTTGAAAAACAAGAGGGGCTGTATCATGCTCTGGGCGTGAAGCCACCAGCCTCGTTATGAGTGGGCGGGAATGTAGGTTGTTTCTTTGGCAAGTTCATGCAGTCTGAGGTAGGGGAAGAGCCCCTCCACCCTTTTCTCAACAATTTGGCCCTCTTTGTCGAATTCATGCGACATATGACCATTTTCTTGTAACTTAATAAGGGTATCGAATTGATGTGCCGGAGGCGGTCGCGAAAAATTATGAAGAACTTTTAGAAAAGTGTGAATTCAGGGGTTGTTGATCTTAACCTGACATCAATACAATCGTTTCCCAATCTTTAGAAAAGAAACAACCTATTAAATAACCAAACGTCCAACAATTAATTTGGTGCTTTCCACTATGAGTGATTGCTTTATTTGTTAAAAGCCCACGCTTTTTAGACACGACACTGCGTGACGGGGAACAGACCCCCGGTGTATCGCTGAAACCCGATGATAAGTTAAACATTGCAACACTTCTCTCAGATATTGGTGTTTCTGTCATCGAGGTAGGATCAGCTGTTGCATCTGATGGAGAACGAGAGTCTCTCAGGCTGATATCCGATGCAGGACTCAAAGCTGAGATCTGTACCTTTGTCCGGGGTGTCCAGCTTGATATCGACTATGCAGCAGAGTATGGTGCTGAATCCATCCATCTTGTCATCCCGGTATCTGATCTTCATATCGAGAAGAAACTCCAGAAAGACCGGGAGTACGTGATGAAGATGGCATGGGATTCTGTCGAATATGCAAAGGATCGCGGCTTGATCGTAGAGCTCTCCGGCGAAGATGCATCAAGAGCCGATCAGGCATACCTGTACGATCTCTATGCAGGAGGAGTTGAACGGGGTGCGGATCGAATCTGCTTCTGTGATACGGTCGGTGTAATGACCCCCGAGCGGGCGGGTGAGATCATCCCGCCTCTTGCCACACTCGCCCCTCTCTCGATCCATTGCCATAACGATCTGGGGCTTGGCCTCGCAACGACCCTATCCGCCCTGAAATCCGGTGCATCATCCGCCCATGTGACGGTCAACGGCCTGGGGGAGCGGGCAGGCAACACGCCACTTGAAGAGCTTGTGATGTCGCTTGAGGTCCTGTATGGTGTGAAGACCGGTATCAAAACCGAAGAGCTCTACCACCTCTCCACACTCGTATCCAGGCTTACCCGTGTGCCGCTTCCGACAAACAAAGCGATCGTCGGGGAGATGGCATTTACCCACGAAAGCGGCATCCATGCACATGGCATCCTCCGTGATACTGCAACCTATGAGCCGATCATGCCTGAGATGGTCGGGAGACGGCGGCGGATCCTCCTTGGAAAACACTCGGGCAGCGCCTCTGTTGAAGCAGCCCTGTCAGAGATGGGATACAGGACAGAACAACGGCAGCTCCAGGAGATCGTCTCGCGGGTGAAGCAGCTTGGCGATGAAGGAAAGCGGGTCACCGACTCGGATCTCCATGCAATCGCAGAAGCGGTGCTGGATATCTCCTGCACGCCGGTGATCCGGATGAAACAGTTTACGACGGTCTCTGGCAACAGTGTTATGCCGACGGCATCGGTTACCCTGACCGTCAATGGCGAGGATATCACCCAGGCATCCACCGGAACCGGCCCGGTTGACGCGGTCATCATGGCCCTCAGAAAGGCAGTGCAGGATGTCGGCGATATCACCCTTGAAGAATACCATGTCGATGCGATCTACGGTGGAACTGACGCTCTCGTAGACGTCACAGTTAAGTTAAGGAAGGACGGAGAATTGATCACCTCACGCGGCGCCAGAACGGACATCATTATGGCGTCGGTTGAGGCGATGATATCCGGAATGAACAGGTTATTGAGGAAAAAAAGATGAAAACCGGGGCTAAAATTCTCATTGAAGGACTATTGCGGCAGGGAGTGACGACTATCTTCGGCTACCCCGGTGGTGTAGTACTCCCAATCTATGATGAGCTGTACGACTCACCTCTCCGCCACATTCTTGTGCGGCATGAGCAGGCAGCAGCCCATGCGGCAGACGGGTATGCACGTGCTTCCGGCAGGACAGGTGTATGCCTGGCAACATCCGGGCCGGGAGCATGCAATCTTGTGACCGGGATTGCAACAGCGTTTATGGACTCCGTTCCGATGGTGGCACTGACCGGACAGGTTCCAACAGCCCTGCTCGGAAATGATGCCTTCCAGGAGTCGGATATCACCGGCATCACGATGCCAATCACAAAACACAGCTACCTCGTCAAGAGGGCTGAGGATATCGACAGGGTCCTTGCTGAGGCATTCCATATCGCCGGCACCGGCAGGCAGGGTCCTGTCCTGGTTGATCTTCCAAAGGATGTCGTCACCAATGAAGCGCCTGATCCGGGACCCCTGAAGGAGGTCTCCCTCAGAGGGTACAACCCGACATTCAAAGGGCATCTCAGGCAGATTGAAAAAGCCCTCTCCATGATAGCAGAGGCAGAGCGGCCGGTGATCTATGCGGGCGGAGGCGTGATTGCATCAGATGCATCACCTGAGCTTGTCCGGTTTGCTGAGATGACCGGGATTCCGGTGACGACCACCCTGATGGGGATCGGAGCAATCCCCTGCGATCACCCCCTCAACCTCGGCATGCTCGGGATGCATGGTACAAGATATGCAAACTATGCCATCACCGAATGCGATCTCTTAATCGCCATCGGAGCACGGTTTGATGATCGGGTAACCGGCAGGGTTCAGTCTTTTGCCCCAAATGCCAGGATCATCCATATCGATATCGATCCTGCCGAGATCGGAAAGAACAAGGTGGTTGATCTCCCGATCGTCGGCGATTCACGCCAGGTTTTGATCTGCATGCTCGACCGTCTCACCGGAACAACCGACAGGTCTGTCTGGAACGAGAAGATCAGCCACTGGAAGGTGCAGTACCCGATGGCCTGCCCGGAAGACGGGGTGCTCAGGCCGCAGCTTGTCATTAAAACCCTCTCCGATCTCCTCGATGGAGAAGGGATCATCGTCTCCGAGGTCGGGCAGAACCAGATGTGGACCGCACAGCAGTTCTGTTTCAAACATCCCCGCACCTGGATCACCTCAGGCGGTCTTGGCACGATGGGATATGGCCTGCCGGCTGCAATGGGAGCACACTTTGCCCGTCCCGATCTCCCGGTCTTTGATATTGCAGGAGATGGGAGTATCCAGATGAATATCCAGGAGTTTGGCACCATCGTCCAGTATGATATCCCCGTCAAGGTTGTCATCCTGAACAACATGTACCTTGGAATGGTCAGGCAGTGGCAGGAGCTCTTCTATGACCGCCGCTACTCCTATACCGAACTGCCGTCTGTGGACTTCGTCGGTATTGCCGCAGCATATGGGATCGACGGAATGCGGGTTGATTCTGCAGATCAGGTGAAAGAGGCGCTCACTGCTGCCATCGATTACGACGGCCCGTTCGTCCTCGACTTCAGGGTCGAGCGGGAGGAGAATGTCTTCCCGATGGTGCCTGCCGGTGCTGCCATCAATGAGATGATCGGGGGGGAGAAGAGATGAAGGTCCATACACTCTCGGTGCTTGTCGAGAACCGTGCCGGTGTCCTATCACGGGTTGCCGGTATGTTCTCCCGCCGTGGATTCAATATCGAGAGTCTGGCTGTCGGCACCTGCGAAGTGCCTGAGATGAGCCGGATCACCATCACCGTGCATGGGGATGATACCCGGATCGAGCAGGTGAAGAAGCAGCTGAACAAGCTGATCGATGTCATCAAGGTCTCGGATATCACCTATCACGAGCATGTGCGGCGTGAACTTGCGCTCATCAAGGTTGTTGCAAACCCTGGGAGCTCCCGTGCCGAAGTGATGCAGATCGCAGATACCTTCCGTGCACAGATCATCGATGTCGGTGCAAAGACGCTAATCCTTCAGGTGGTCGGCCCGCCAGAGAAGATCGATGCACTCGAGAAACTCCTCCGCCAGTACGGGGTGAAGGAGCTTGTGAGGACCGGAATGATCGCGGCACTGCGTGGCTCAAAGACCACAGCCGGAGAGTAGGACTCCTCTCCCCTCCATTTTCCCTATCTGTCATATCAAGTACACCTGTGTATCAGCCTCCTGACTATTGAGAGGTTCATTCAGTTTTTTTATGCGCTACAACCGTATTTGATCACAGCACTGCTGTATCCGGCGCCAATGTGTTTTTCATCGATGATCAGAATCGAGTATGTTATATGTTAGCATGGTGCACATTAGCATTATATGATATTTGGATTGCCTGACCACACGGTGTATGCCGTTCTTGGAACGATACTGGTTATCATCATTCTGCTGGTTATATGGGCGCTGCGATTCCCGGAGGGTGACTGAGTATGGCAGATGCAATGACGTTTGTCATCATCATCCTCTACTTCCTTCTCCTGATCGGGATCGGTGCCTGGGCATCACGGAAGATTATTAATACCGAGGATTACATCCTCGCGGGAAGATCACTCGGCTTCTGGGTCTTTACGATCCTGATGGTCGCTTCCATCTGCAGCGGGATGACGCTCCTCGGGGTGTCGGGGCTTGGGTATGCCTCCGGCTGGCCGACGATCTGGGAGCAGATCTTTGTTCCGGCTGCTGCTGCCTTCTGTATCACGATCTTTGGGATGAAACTCCATACGGTTGGGCGTGAGAACGGGTATCTCACGCTTGAAGATTATTTTGCCCACAGGTTTGAGAGTGTGAAGCATCTCCGCGGCCTCTCTGCAATCGCCGGGATCACGGTCTCCCTGATCTATCTGGTCGGCCAGTATACTGCAATCAGCATCGTCCTGATCTGGCTCTTTGGGATAGCCCACTGGCAGGCCCTTATTATCGCGGGTATCATCATCACGACCTATACGGTGATCGGCGGTCTCTACGCGGTTTCATGGACGACTCTTATCCAGGGGCTGATATTGATCTTTGGTGTTGTTGCGATTGCTCCGGTTTTGATTGTGCGTGCGGGCGGCCTCGCTCACATCAACGAGGTGCTCAGCACCATTGACCCGAATTTTATCGAGCCATGGTATCCATCCCCGGTCTATGCCGGGTATGCCTTTGCAACACCGGAGTTTCTCTTCTCGTTTGCCATCCTCCTGATGGTCGGGCTTGCCTGTGCTCCGCATGTCATTAATAATGTACTTGCTGCCAAAGAGACGAAATACTTCAAATGGTCTCCCCTGATTGCGTTTCTCATCTACCTCGTGGTAATGCTCCTTGTGAAATTCGTCGGATTTGCTGTCCGTGTCCTCGTCGAAGAGGGCCAGATCATTCTCCCTGATGCCATAAATGCTCAGGACTTTTCATTCATCCTTGGAGTCGAGTTTGCCGCACCAAATATGCTTATCTGGGCGTTCTTTGCCGTGATCGTTCTGGCTGCTGTGATGTCAACAACCGATCGCCTGATGCTCACCATCGGCACAATCTTCTCATGGGATATCTACAAGAATATCCTTCATCCCGAGGCATCAACAAAGAAAGTCCTGACCGTATCAAAACTCTCTGTCTTCTTCGCAGCTGTTATATCGCTTATACTGGCAATAAATCCCCCTGAAATGCTCGCATGGCTGATCTGGATGGGAATTGGCGTTATGCTCTCAACCTTTGCCATACCGATCCTTGGTGGACTCTACTGGCGTGGGGCAACAACAAAAGGCGCACTTGCAGCAATGGCTGTTGGACTTGTCGGATCCGGCATCTTCGGGTACTATCATCAGTTCGTGGCAAAGCTGCCTGTTCATTTCAGCCTCTATTCGGTGACACTCGCACTGATTGCCCTTGTTGTTGTGAGTCTTCTCACCGCAAAGAACAGCCAGAAGGTGCTTGATGAGACGATGACCGGCTGGTATATTTTCAGGAAGAAATAGGATGTGATAGTTAGATATCGGATAGAATAAGAACCTTTATCGTTCTCCCCCTCTTTCCTTTTATTTAAAAAAAAGTCACTCATGACCCTATAGGGGTCACATGCAATAGATGAAAACTGGTGAGTAATCATTAAGTTTCCTGGGTTGTATCACCTCATGGGGATGACAAGACCTATCTTTCCTTGGGCCTTCTGAACCCGTGAAAAAGTCTGGTCTTATTTCTTCGAACATGCAATTGTGCTTCGAGCACGTATATCAGAGTGACCACATATTCTGTCATCCCCACACTAATGGAGGTGATACACAATGTTTCCTCGGGTCGATAGCGCCTGTGGCATTGATGTCCATCGGTCAAAACTCACGGCCACTATCATTGATGCTTCTGGTTCTTATGAGACAAAAAACTATTCTACCCAACTTCCTGATCTGATCAGGTTACGTGATTGGATTGTTGAGAATAACTGTTCTCGTGTGCTTATGGAGGCAACGGGCGTCTACTGGGTGCCGGTTTACACCATACTTGAACATGCTGTACCAACGTTTGTTGCAAATCCATACTTCATTAAATACGTCCCCTCTTCAAAGACAGATACTAAAGATGCCGTATGGATTGCTGAAATCTGTTTGGAAGGGCACTTCAAAGCTTCGTATATTCCTGAAGAGAGAGTTCGAGATTATCGTGATCTCTGCCGTTCCTATAAGAATTTAGTGAAAGAACGAACACGATATAGAAATCGAATCCACACCATTCTCTCACGGGCAGGTATTCGGATCACCCCAGTCATTTCCGATCTCTTTGGTAAGAGTGGTCTCATCATTCTTGACGGACTGGTCAAGAGAAAGACATTTGATGAGATATTTGCACAACTCTCTCATCCCGGCATCGTGAAGAAGAGAGAGAAGATTGAAGCTGCTATTTGCGGGGAATTAACGGAGAACGATATATTTGGCATTCAGTCTGCACATCGCATGCTTCAGCAGATTGAGAAGGAGATAGATATCCATCTGTCACGTATGGTTGACCTGTTTGAGAATGATCCAGAGCAGATCAATATCCTTCTCAGCATTCCAGGAATTCAACTTCAGTCAGCATCGATGATACTTGCCGAAATTGGTGATGTAACCCGATTCCACTCAGCCAAACAAATAGTGCGTTATGCAGGTCTTGATCCACGTGTTTCTGAATCTGCCGGTAAAACACGGATGGGATCCATCAGTAAACAAGGGAATAAACATCTCAGAACATATCTGGTCGAGTGCGCTTCAGCGTTGTCCAGAAGCAAGGATAACATGTTTCGTCAGTTCTATGAGCGGATTAAACGGAAGAAAGGACATAAGCAAGCAGTCGTAGCGGTGGCTCGAAAGTTGCTGACCATCATCCATCATCTGCTGACAAA
Source organism: Methanocalculus pumilus (assembly GCF_055382585.1). NCBI lineage: Archaea > Methanobacteriati > Methanobacteriota > Methanomicrobia > Methanomicrobiales > Methanocalculaceae > Methanocalculus > Methanocalculus pumilus. The sequence goes on from NZ_AP042393.1 coordinate 988,450, forward strand.
CAAGGAGATGTACGAAGATCCACTTATGACAAAACCAAAGCAGATCAAAATACCAAAACTCAAAACACGCCAACCCATCAACCTTACCAATGCATCTCAGATGCTCAAGAGTGTGATGGCAGGGATTGCAGTAAAGACAAAAACAATTGATGTATATCCACACACTTAAGTGGCAGATGACATTGATTTAAAAAAATAGGTGATGTTTTCATATCAGGAACGCGTGTGTATGGTGGCAGAAGAGACTATAATGGGAAGAGTGCCCTTCAGATGGCTTCTTTTCGGTAGCATAGTGCTCATCATCCTTATTGTCACCGCTGTCGTCATCAATGTCAACTACAACAATTCCCGCGAGCAGCTCGGGAAGACCATGCTCCTCCAGCAGGAGCAGAATGAAGAAGGGCTCATCCAGTCGATGCTCCTTGTCGATCAGGGGCATCTCCTCTTTGACCAGTCTCTTGATTACAAACTCAAAGCTTCAATGGATTCTTTCCTCTCTGCATATGAAGAGAGTGGAGGAGATCCCGGGAAAATCGATCTTGAAGGGCTGAAAGCATCATTTGGGGAAGGCTATGAGCTCTATATCATTAATGATACAGGTGTAATCGAGTATACTACGTATGCTCCGGATTATCTTCTGGATTTTTCCGAATATCCACAATTCTATCGCCGCCTGACGAAGATCCGTGAAGGGAATATCTTTGCCTCGGATCGGATCGTCAAGGATCTCTCATCTGGTATGTTCCGGAAATTCGTCTATCACCCAACACCTGATCACCGTTATATCCTTGAGATCGGCTATATGGATGAAGAGATCCAGGAGATGCGTTCGGCACTTCGGTACACTGAGGTAGCTGAACGAATTCACAGGATGAATCCATTTCTCACCTCAATAAAGCTTTATGATTATATGAAGGAGGAGATGGGAAACTCGAGCTACATTCCTGAAGAGCAGCGCTCTGAGATCATCGGGACGGTGCTTGAGACCGGAGAGTCACTGGAAATTGAGAATCCGGATTCTGACACCTTCACCCGCTTCCTCTTCATTGATCTCTCCTCACATGGCAACCCGCCTGAGATGAACCTCGTTGCAGAGATGACCTATACGACTGCCCCCATTCAGCAGCAGCTGCATAATCTCCTGGTGCTGCATCTCCTCATTGCGACCATTGCCATTCTGATCGGGGGCATTCTCGCCTATGCAGTCACCCAACGGATCACCGGGCCCATCCACCGGTTGGTCGATGATACACAGGTCATCTCCGGTGGCAATCTCGATCACCCGATTGAGATCGCGGGACCCCCGGAGATCAGGTCGCTCTTCCTCTCGATCCAGCAGATGGTCGATCGGCTAAAAGAGATGATGGCAGCCCTGCAGGCATCCGAAGAAGAGCTGAGGGTGCAGAACGAGGAGCTGGAAGCGCGGGTGCTTGAGCGGACCGCTGACTTAACAGAAGCCCACGCGAAAATTGGCTTCTATCTTGATCTGATCACCCATGATATCAACAACACAAACCATACCTCATTGCTGTATCTCGAACTTCTTGAATCAGAGGCTGATGCGTCGCTTGCTCCTTACGTTGAAGGGCTCAGGAATTCCCTCAGGAAGAGCGATGAGATCATTGAAAATGTGGCGACACTCCGCGAGATTCAGGATGCAGAGGCATCCCTTGTGCCGGTCCGGCTCGCCCCAATGCTCAGAAAAGAAGCCGAAGCAGACAACCGGATCACCCTTCTCATGGAGGATGAAGAGGTCGCTGTCTATGCAGATTCACTCCTCTCGCAGGCGATCTCAAATATCATCGCAAACAGTCTGAAGTTTGGGGGTGACGATGTCCGCATTACCATCTCTGTAACCACAGAGGACGATTGTGTCCTGATACGAATCGATGATACCGGACCTGGTATTCCGGATGCGATAAAACCGGTAATCTTCACAAAATATACGCGGGGAGCCGAGAGGGTACGGGGGAAGGGGCTTGGCCTCTTCATCGTCCATACCCTGATAGTTGATCGCTATGGCGGTTCGATCATCGTTGAAGATCGGGTGCCTGGCGATCCCACGCAGGGTGTATCATTCGTTATCAGGCTGAAAAAAGTGGAAAAATAGCCTCTACCGGGAGATGAGAACCGTCTTCTCCTCGGTATAGGAATCAATAAATGACAGGCCGTTCTCACGCCCAAACCCGCTCCCCTTCACACCGCCAAACGGCACTTCCGGGGGGAGCTTCATATGCTGGTTCACCCAGACGATACCCGCTTCAAGCTCCTCTGCTGCCCGTTCAGCAGTATTGATCTGTTCTGTCCAGATCGAGGCGCCCAGTCCATAGCGTGTACTGTTGGCAATATCTATGGCTTCATCCAGATCATCTGCCCGGATCACCGGGATGACGGGACCAAAGATCTCTTCAGAGAGCACTTTTGAATCTGCGGCACATCCGGTGGCAAGGGCAGGCGGGCAGAAGAAACCCTTCTGTGAGAGCCCTGCAGAGAGTTTTCCTCTCAGAATCCTGGCTCCCTCGTCCTCAAGCCTGAGGATTGCATCTTCAACGCCGTTTTTCCCGGCTTCGTTATTCAGGGGGCCGATCCGGGATGCGGGATCGCAACCCTCACCGATGACAACCTCCGGGATCGTCTGCTGAAGCCGTGAGACGAATGCATCATGGATCTCATCCATGACAATCATCCGCTTTGGCGAGGTGCAGATCTGGCCGCAGTTATAGAGCCGGAGTGCAAGAGCAGCATCGGCGGCTGCAACCGGGTCAACATCCGAACAGATGATCATCGGATCGTTTCCACCAAGCTCCAGTGTCAGCCGCTTCATGGTGCCGGCTGTTGCCCGGGCAATCGCCTGGCCTGTTTCGATACTGCCGGTAAATGAGATCTTCTTCACCGCATCATGACGGATGAGGGGATCGCCTGCATCCGCACCATTCCCGGTGACGATATTCAGCACCCCTGGAGGAAGTCCTGATCGCTGCATCACTTCGCCGAGTGCAAGAACGGCCATCGGCGCCTGTATAGAGGGTTTCAGGACAAGGGTGTTTCCTGTCACAAGGGCTGCCCCGATCTTCCAGGCGGCGATCAATACCGGCATATTCCAGGGGATGATCGCGGCGCAGACCCCAAGCGGCTTCCTCTGTACCACGCCATACCCGTACCGTGGCAGCCTCTCGGAATATCCGGCTGTGATGAGGGATGCCGATCCGGCATAGTACTCAAAGACTGCTGCTGCACCGAGCACCTCATCCTTTGCTTCACGAAGTGGCTTGCCCTGTTCTGTTGTCAGAATGAGGGCGAGCCGGTCTACCTCCCTCCTGATCAGTTCAGCTGATCGGAAGAGGGCGATTCCCCGGTGGGAATTGGGAAGCTCGCTCCACCTCAGAAATGCCACTCCCGCAGCCTCCACCGCTAGCCTGACATCCTCTGCTCCTCCTGATGGAACCTCGCCAGCAGGGGTGCCGTCTGCGGGGTTTGTAATCCGGGTGCGCTCACCCGAGACTGATTCAGTGAACTGATCGCCAATCATCATCTGCATACAAAGAGATCAAGAGTACGATCAGATAATAGTGGTGATCGGAACCAAAGGAGAAGATATACGTTGAATACAATCGAACAATAACGTGAGATGGAAGTGAAACATTCATTCATCGCCAGAATGCCGGATGAGCCGGGCTCGCTCCTGAAAGCGGCCGATATCATCAGACAACATAACGGCAATATCAACCGGATCCAGTTCAACCGGAGGATTGATAAGAACACGGTCTTCTTTGAGATGACAGCAACCGCTTCAGACTACCAGCTTATCCGGGATGCGCTTCGTGAGATCGGCTACCTCCAGTCGAATATCCCTCCGGTGAATATCCTCCTCTTTCATATCTATCTCCCCACCCCGCACCGTCCCGGAGCCCTCTATGATGTCCTCACCGCCTGTGCAGAGGCAGGGGCAGATGTGTCAGAGATCGACTTTGATGATACCGGCAGGCACCCTGACCGTCTGACCATCCGCCTGAATGTCGTCGATTCCCCACGGGTTGAGGAGGTGATCGATTTCATCAAGAGCCGCTACCGTCTTGAGATCCTCGAATATGATAGCCTCGGGGGAGCTCTTGACGAGACGATCTTCTATATCTGCTTTGCAGAGAAGATCCGGCCATTCATAGGAGAAGCAAACGATGAGTTCCTCCTCTCATTGCTTGGTGATCTGAACCATGTTGTCCAGGAGCTGACCAATCGCGGCGAAGATCCAAAGTTCGTCTTCAACCAGATCGAACGGATCGGGACATTTCTCACGGAAACAACCGGGGAAGGGTTCTATGCCGACTATCAGCAGATTGAAACCCCGGATGGCTCCTCGCTCATCTGTATCCAGCCTCCGGGAGGAGGAAGCGTCTTCATCTTTGATGCCGGATCTGATCGGCTGATGATCGATACCGGATATGGGATCTACCATGACGATATCGAGCGGATGCTCCATGAGATCGGCCAGTCCGGGTACAAAGGCATCTCCCGCATCATCTGCACCCATGCAGATGCCGATCACTGCGGCGCTGCCGGGTTCCATCCGGTTCCCTCGTATCTCCACCACGGAACTGATGCGATCATCGAATGCAATAACCGGGGATATGGCTCACGAAGCCAGGATCTCATCCTTGAAGCTGTCTATACCGTGATCATCAACCTCTTCTCACGCTGCACCCCGCCTGTGGAGCGGCATATCTTTCCGAAAAATGAGATCGGACGACGCGGCATCTTTCCGGTCATCGATACCTTCTCGATCGGCGGCTTTTCCTTCGAGGTGCTGGAGAGTCTTGGGGGGCATATCTATGGCCAGGTCTTCCTGCTTGCAGCCGATATCGGCCTCCTCTTCACCTCTGATGCCCTGATGAACTTCAGAAGCCTCACTCCTGAACGCCAGGAATATAACTCGATTGCAGACTTCCTTGTTACCTCGGTGAATGTCGATTCTGATCTGGCGAGGCAGGAGCGGCATGCCCTGATGGCACTTGCAGAGGAGATCGATTCTGATATGAAGAAGATGGGGACACGCTGTCTCATCTGCGGGGGCCATGGTGCGGTATCTGTGCTGGAAGATGGAAAGCTGGTTGCGTATGGCGATATCCGCCATTACCAGCACCTGGCATAAGGCTTTTTTTATCAGAGATGCGATGGATATATCATGGCATCTCCCATACTGGCAGTGATCCTGTCGTTCTTCATCCCCGGTCTTGGACAGTTCTATACCGGGCAGCTCGTAAAGGCCATTGCTCTCTTTATTCTGGCTGTGATCTTCGGATATCTCTCGATCATCGTCATCGGGATTCCTTTCTATCTCATCGTCTGGCTCTACAGTATGTACGATGCTTATGTTGCCGCACAGCAGGGCTGAGTGATGATCGGTGATGCTCCACTCATCCTCCTGCTTATAATTGAGTTCATTGCAGTCGTCTTTCTGGCACTTGGGTACCTGATCAAATACCGGAAGCAGACGAACATCATTGCCGGATTTGACAGAAAGACCTGTGCAGATCCCGAGGGGCTGATCGCGTGGATCGGAAACAGCCTGCTCGCACTTGCTGTGGCTGCTGCGGTGATATTCTTCCTCATCCTGCTTCGTCCAGCGTATGCACTGATTATATTCTTCGTTTATACAGCAGGTATTGTTCCGGTTGCGGCAATATTTGTCGCTTTTCGGGCACGAAAGTTCGATAAAAATGAGTGATTCAGCTGGAGTTGTACTTCTCCAGCTCCATCTCCCGAAGTTCTTTTCTTTTGATCTTCCCTGAGATCGTCTTTGGGAGTTCCTCGACAAACTCTATTGCACGGGGATATTTGTATGGTGCTGTGACATGCTTCACGTAATTCTGGATCTCACGGACGAGCTTATCTGATGGCTCATAACCGTCTTTGAGGATGACAAAAGCCTTCACGATCGTCCCCCTCACCCGGTCTGGGACACCGATAACCGCAGACTCTTTCACAGCCGGATGTTCAAGAAGTGCAGATTCAACCTCAAATGGACCGATTCGGTATCCTGAACTCTTGATAACGTCGTCGTCTCTGCCGACAAACCAGAGATACCCATCCTCATCCATCATCGCCTTATCGCCGGTATAGTAGTAGCCACCAACAAAGACCTCGTTAGTTGCCGCCTCATTATCCAGGTATCCGGTGAAGAGCCCGACAGGATGGGGCGTTGTCTTAATGGCAATCGTTCCAACCTCCCCAACCGGAACCTTCTGATGGTTCTCATCATGGAGTTCGATCTCCCAACCGGGTGATGGGCGTCCGATAGATCCCGGCTTTGCCTCCATGCAGGGGAAGGTTCCGACACAGAGAACTGTCTCGGTCTGTCCGTATCCTTCATAGATGGTGACCCCGGTCGCCTCTTTCCAGACCTTGATCACTTCAGGATTCAGTGCCTCACCTGCACTGACACAATGGCGAAGCTGCGAGAGGTCGAATGCGTCCAGATCTGCGAGGATCATCATCCTGAAGATCGTCGGGGGTGCGCAGAAGGTGGTGATCTCATATTTCTCAAGCAGGGGAATGATCTCGGTCGGGTTGAATTTTGTCCTGATGTCATAGACAAAGACACATGCACCGCAGATCCATGGGCCAAAGAATTTACCCCAGGAGGATTTTGCCCATCCCGTATCTGCAAGGGTGAGGTGCAGGTCATTCTCCCGGAGGTCGTACCAAAACTTCCCGGTAATCACATGGCCAAGGGGATAGCTGTGATTATGGATCACCATCTTCGGCTCTCCGGTAGTGCCGGAGGTGAAGTAGATCACCATAGGATCGGTTGATTTCGTCTTCTTTCCGCCAGATAATGGGGCAAGGCGGTGGGAAGCCGGTGCCGGATAGTTCAGTTCCACCGGATAGCTGATCCAGTTGGGGAGCTCTCCGTCAACAACAAATCTCAAATTGAGTGAGGGACATTCCTCGCAGATCTCATCCACCTTCCATGCATTCTCAACATCGGTGACGATCATCCTGAATTTGCCCAGGTTCACCCGATATTTCAGATCTTTTGGAGTGAGCATCGTCGGGCATGGGCAGAAGATCACGCCAAGTTTGATTGCGGCGAGTGCAAACGTCCACCATTCCGGGACCCTTGGGAGCATGATGAGGATCCGATCTCCCTTCCCAAGATCCCGTTTCATGAACATATTGGCGATCTGGTTGGAGAGGTTCATGAGATGTCGGAAGGTATAGTACTTCTCCTCCCCGTTCTGGTTCACCCAGATCATGGCGAGTTTGTTCCGGTCTTTCTCTGCCATTGCATCGATGGCATCGAACCCAAAATTATAGTATTCCGGAACATCGATCCGGAAATCACGATAGCCCGCCTCGTAATCGGGCATATTTGGTTCCCTATTCAACATGAACAAATATGTTGGTTATTATTCATCTTGAATCAGATGGTTTTTGATCAACGCCTGTCAACGACTCTTTTTGGTCTTCCCTGTACTTTATAGAGTTCCAGCTCTCCTGGTCCCGTGAAATGGAAGAGCATCTCAAATGTTCCATTTATATATTGCTTGCGGAGCTCAGGCTTGAATTGTTCGCATGGGATCCAAAGATTGCGATCACCGATCGTTGATTATTTCAGGAGAGAGATGAGATCAGGTACTTGCATGTCAAAACCCGGAACGCTGACACCTGCCATGCAGCAGGTGGAGGATATGAAGAACCAGTACCCGGGCTGTATCCTCTTTATGCGTATGGGAGACTTTTACGAGACATTTTATGAGGATGCGGAGATCTGTGCCCGCGAACTCGGGATCGTCCTGACTTCAAGGTCAACTGATCCGTCCGGGAAGCCTATTCCGCTGGCGGGCATCCCCTATCATGCCGCTGAAGCCTATATTCCCCGCCTTGTCCGGCGGGGGTACCGGGTTGCGGTCTGTGAACAGATCGAGGATCCCAAAAAGGCAAAAGGGGTGGTGAAGCGGGATGTCGTCTGTGTCCATACACCCGGATGCGCAGTCGATCCATCGATTGTGGATGCTCCTGATTCCCGGTACCTGATGGCGCTCCTCCCTGACCGGAAGGCCGAATCCTTTGGTGTCGCGATCCTTGAGATCACAACCGGGGAGTTTTCCGTCCGCGAGATTTCAAAACGCGAAGGAACCGAGGGGATTGCGTCTGTCATCGAGTCCCAGCGCCCGGCAGAATGCCTGATCCCGGAGAGGACAGATCCGGAGATTCTCCGTCTCCTCGAATCATATTTTGTTCTGATAACAGAACGGCATCCCGGAGAATTTGATCCGACAGATGCAAACTCTCTTCTCTGCCGCCATTTTGGTGTGGCAACCCTTGAAGGCTTTGGGATTGTGGAGATGCCGCTTGCTGTTGGAGCGGCGGGTGCTGCCCTCTCCTATGCGATTGCCACCCAGAAGAACACCCTTCCCCATCTCTCCGAAATCAGGCTCATGCATGCGTCTGACCGCATGATCCTGGATGCTGTCACCCAGAGAAATCTTGAGATCACCCGCACAATTGGGGGGGAACGCTCAAAAGCAACCCTGATTTCAACCCTCGACTCAACAAAGACTCCGATGGGGAGGCGGGCACTCTCCTCTGAGATCACCGCCCCTCTCACCAGCAAACAGGCCATTAATGATCGGCTTGATCTGGTTGCATGGCTCCTTGACTCACCCCTTACCAGAACTGATATTCTTGAGTCTCTCTCGGGATGCGGTGATATTGAACGGATCTCTGGCAGGATTGCAATCGGGAATGCCTCTCCACGGGATCTGATCTCACTGGCTTCATCCCTTGCTGCTGTCAGGGGGATCACAGGCTCTCTGGAAGGTGAAGTACCTCCCCTGATGGAAGAGCTTGCCGGAGAGATTGGGAGCTTTGATCCGACAATTGCCCTCATCAGATCTGCCATTGCCGACGACCCACCCCTTCTTGTCAGGAACGGGGGAGTCATCCGCATTGGATATGATCCGGATCTGGATGCGCTGAGGGATACGGCAGGATCCGGGCGTGACTGGATCCTCTCGCTCCAGCAGTCTGAGCGTGAACGGACCGGGATCAAATCACTGAAGATCGCCTATAACCAGGTCTTTGGGTACTATATCGAGGTGACAAAACCAAACCTCAGCCGTGTTCCACCGGAATATGAGAGGAAACAGACGACAGCATCAGGTGAGCGGTTCACCCTCCCTGCTCTCCGTGAATATGAACGGACGATCGCTACAGCAGATGAACGGGCGCTTGCCCGTGAGGCAGAGCTCTACCTCGATCTGATCGGGAAACTCCGGCCGCTGGTGCCTGCATTTCAGGCAGCGGCAAGAGCTGTCGGGATGATCGATCTCCTCCTCTCCTTTGCCGATACAGCTGCCAGGAGAGGTTATGTCCGTCCCCTGCTCACTGACAGCTCCTCTATTGTGATCCGGGGCGGGCGGCATCCGGTGGTCGAGGAGAGTGTGCAGTCCGGTTTTGTTCCAAATGATACCGAAATGGATAGTGAAGGCGATCAGGTTCTGATCCTGACCGGTGCCAATATGGCAGGAAAATCGACCTATATGCGGTCGGTTGCCCTCATCTGTATCATGGCGCAGTCGGGATCCTTTGTCCCTGCGGATTTCGCAGAGATCGGCCTCCTTGACCGGATCTTCACCCGTGTAGGTGCATCAGACGATCTTGCTGGCGGGCAGAGCACCTTCATGGTGGAGATGGTTGAACTTGCATACATCCTCAGACATGTAACCGACAGAAGCCTTGTGATCCTGGATGAGATCGGGAGGGGCACAAGCACCGTTGACGGGTACAGTATTGCACGATCCGTGCTTGAGTTCCTCCATGGCAGGCGCTCATCAGGTCCAAAGACCCTCTTTGCCACCCACTTCCACCGGCTTGTCGAAGTGGAGAGCGAGCTGAAGCGGGTCAGGAATTACCATTTTGCGGTGCGGGAGACAGATGATGAGATCACGTTTCTCAGAAAGCTGATCCCCGGTGCAACTGATCGGAGCTATGGTATCCATGTCGCCCGCCTTGCAGGAGTGCCCGAGAAAGTGCTCACGAGGGCCCGCACCATCCTCCGGGAGACATTAGCCGAAGAAGAAAGAGGCGAGGTGCCCGGAAAACGAAAACCCCGGTACACACAACTTCTCCTGATGGATTCCGGTTCAGTTGAGAAGCAGAATCATCCGGTAATCTCTGAGCTTTCGTCCCTTGATATCGACACGATGAGCCCGATCGAAGCATTGAACACGTTAGCTGAACTGAAGAAGAAGGCTGGTGAGTAGATGGCAGACCCGACAATCCATCTCCTTGATGAAGAGACGATCTCCCATATCGCCGCTGGCGAGGTGGTGGAACGGCCGGCATCTGTTGTGAAGGAGCTTGTTGAGAATGCAATCGATGCAGGAGCAACACGCATCCGTGTCCTTGTGAAGAGCGATAGTGCGGAAATTGGGCGAATAACCGTGATCGATGATGGCAGGGGAATGTCGCCGGAAGATGCACCCCTCGCATTCCGCCAGCATGCAACCAGCAAGATCAAAACTGCCGGGGATCTTGCGGAGATCAGCACTCTTGGATTCCGGGGTGAGGCGCTTGCAAGTATTGCGGCAGTTTCAGAAGTCACGCTCACGAGCAGGAGGCGGGAAGATATCGCCGGGATCAGAATCACGCTCTCCGGTGGGATGATCACCGATCTCTCTGAATGTGCCGCCCCACCCGGTACCATGATCGAGGTCAGGAGTCTCTTCTTTAATACTCCTGCACGCAGGAAATTTCTCAGGACTGTCTCAACAGAGCTTGCGCATGTCTTTGACCTGATGGAGCGATCCGCACTCTCTCATCCGGAGATCTCGTTCCAGTTGATGCACCAGGAGAAGGAGAAGTTTGCCACTCCCGGCAGAGGGGATCTGCTGGAGACGATCCAGAGCCTTTTTGGTGGCGATCTCGCACGCACACTTATCACCCTCTCCCCACTCAGGGGTGAAATGCCGGTTGTGGGATATGTTGCATATCCACTCGGATCACGGACAAACAGGAATCAGATCTACATCTCGGTGAATGGACGGCAGATTGCATCGCCATCCCTTGTGAGGGCGATACGGGACGGGTTTGGGACGAGCCTTGCGAAGGGCGAATATCCGTTTGCCGTTATTGACTGCCAAATTAACCCTGGGGATGTGGATGTGAATGTGCATCCAACGAAGCGTGAGGTAAAATTCTCATCTGAGCGGAAGGTGATGGATGCGGTGAGGACGACTGTCTGGTCTGCTGTTACGGAGAAGGCTCAGGAGCAGCTGATCCACACTCCGGCCGTTTTAAAGCCGCTCCCCGTTTTAAGGGGTGAAGTACCGGATCAGCCGTCTCCGGCGCCTCCAGGGCAACATGTCGTCTCCGAAGGAGCGGCGACATACGGACGATCTGATCGGCAGCTCCGGGTGACAGAGCCTGCCGGAATGTCTCTCTCTCATGCTGATAAGGGATCGCACCTGCCCCGTCTGCTTGGACAGGTGAACGGGACGTATATTATCGCCATTTCAGATGAAGGGGAACTTATGCTCATCGATCAGCATGCAGCACACGAGAAGATCGCCTTTGATCTGCTCTGGAAGAGGGAGGAAGATGCTTCTGCTTCACAGCAGCTCCTCGTCCCGGTGATGGTCACCTTCTCAAGAAAGGATGCGGCTCTTGTTCTTGATGCAATCGGAGATCTCCGGGCGGCAGGTTTTGTGATTGAGGAGTTTGGCGGTGATACCTTTGCGGTGCAGGCGGTGCCAGCCGGAGAAATGAAGCTGGATGATCCAGGCGAGATCGAGTCACTTCTCCTTGAGGTGATCGAGGGCATCAGAGGGCCTGCAAGTGAGCGGAGGTTGCGTGTGTTTAAAACTATTGCATGCAGGACTGCGATCAAGGGAAATACACCCCTCTCACACGAGCAGATGGAGCGGCTTGTACAGCAGCTCTTTTCTGCAGGACCGCCCTATACATGTCCGCATGGAAGGCCTGCGATTGTCAGGTTCGGACATGCCGATCTTGAGCATCTCTTCAGGAGGCGATAGGTGATTTCGGACAAATCCATATTAGCGATCTCATCATATGATATAGTGTGAGATGGGCTATTCTCGGTGGTGGGCTCACTGGAGTCACACTCGCCCGGCTCCTGCATCAGGCAGGGGAAGAGGCAATCGTTCTTGAGAAAGAGGATCGGATCGGCGGTTTATGCCGCTCGGAATCAGCGGATGGATTTACCTTTGATATCGGCGGATCGCATATCATCTTCTCGCGGAATAAGACTGTACTCTCGTTTATGAATGATCTCCTCTCCTCAAACAAGGCAGAGCGGAGACGGAATACCAAAATCTTCTATAAAGGCCTGATGGTCACCTATCCATTCGAAAACGGCCTCTATGAACTTCCAAAAGAGGATCTCTTCACTTGTATCAATGAATATATCAGGACGATCATCGCCGCGGAGAAGGGTGAGATACCGCCTCCAAAAAACTTCAGGGACTGGATTCTTGGCACCTTCGGACGAGGCATCGCCGACTGCTACCTGATTCCTTATAATGAGAAGATCTGGAACTATCCAACCGAACAGATGTCCGCACACTGGATGGAGGGGCGGGTGCCCCGGCCGCCAGTTGAAGATATCATCAGATCGGCAATCGGCATCAAAACAGAAGGGTATACCCACCAGTCGGTCTTCAACTACCCGATTATCGGGGGAATCGAGTCAGTTGTGAAGGCTACCTCTGAGCCTGTCCATGATTCTGTTGTAACCGGCTATTCTGTCTCTTCCCTTCAGAAGAGGGACGGGCAGTGGGTGATCAGTGATGGAACAACCAAATATTCGGCTGATCGGGTGATATCCACAATCCCGCTCCAGCACCTGCTGCCATGCCTGGGTTCTGTCCCCGCAGAGGTGCAGACAGCCTGCGATGCGCTGAGATATAATTCGCTCATCAGCGTCTGTATCGGATTTAAAGGTTCAGCACCGCCACTCTCCTGGGTGTATATCCCGGATGCTGCCACCGGAGACTTCAACCGGATCTCATTCCCCTCAAACTACAGCGACGCTGTTGCCCCGGAAGGGCATGCCTCGGTGCTCGCTGAGATCACCTATAATGAAGGAGATCCGATCTCCCGGCTCACCGATGATGAGATCCTTGACGATACGATAAAAAGCCTCAGGCAGATGGGTATCATCCCTGAAGATGGTACAATCGCCCATGGTTCGGTGTATAGATCCAAATTTGCGTATGTGGTCTATGATCTCGATTATCTGGAGAATATCGGGATTGTCAGATCCTGGCTTTCTGAACAGGGGATTGATCTCGTCGGGCGGTTCTCCGAGTTTGAGTACCTGAATATGGACGGCTGCATCCAGAGCGCCTTTTCGTTTATGGAGCGAATTTCATGAGAGCAAATATCTTTGTTGAGGATATCTTCTTCTTTAAATACATCGGCTGTTCGACGCTTGCAAAGACATTATACCGCCAGATTCATGAGAAGCATCCCTATGATGTGGCCTGGAACTCCTATCAACCGGATTTTGATGTGGTGCATTACCATAGTTTCGGCCCGATGGCACTGACACACCGCTCATATAGCAAAGGAGTGAAGATCTTAACGGCACACTCCACTCCACGGCTGAATGACGGGAATGTTGCCTTCTCGACGATCATCAATAATCAATATCCAAAGATCTATGGAAAATTTGACCATATCATCGCAATCACGCCCCCGAGCCTCCGTGAGATCGAGGAGATGCTCCCCGATATGCCGACCACCCTGATTCCAAACGGTGTGAACCGTGAGAAATTCTGTCCTGATGAGCAGAAGAGAAGACGGTTTAGGAACTGTATCGGGGTGGCTGAAGAGGCAACGGTTGTCCTGACGGTTGCCCAGGAGACACCACGGAAGGGGATCTATGACTTCCTGAAGCTCGCAGAGATGATGCCTGATGTTACCTTCGTCTGGGTGGGTGGCTATCCATACAGCGTGCTCTCAAAAGATTATGCAAAGATCGAACTGATGAAGAGGAAGTCGGGGGAGAATGTTATATTCACCGGTTTTGTCCCTGATATCACCGAGGCATATGCAGGTGCCGATATCTTCCTGCTCCCCTCGTATGCTGAGATCATGCCGATGGTGCTCCTCGAGGCGCTTGCAACCGGTGTGCCGGTTGTCGCACGGGACATCCCGGAGTTTCGTGAAGTCTTTGGGGATGCCTCACTCCTCTTTTCTGATATCTATGAAGCTGAAGGCTTCATGAGGGATGAGAACGCTCTTCGGCGTCTCAGAGGCATCTCCCGTCCCTTTACCGAACGCTTTGATATCAATCGAATTGCCGAGGAGCACATGAACACCTACAAGCGGCTTGCGGAGGATGCATGATCTCGGTTATTGTTCCAACCTATAATGAAGAGTTAAATATCGAGCAGTGTTTACAGAGCCTCGCAAACCAGTCAATCCCCCGTTCGGAATACGAGATCATCGTCGTTGATGGAAACTCAAAAGACCGGACACGGGAGATTGCAGAGAAGTATGCGGATCTCGTCTTCATCCAGACAAGAAAAAAGGTCGGAGGCGCACGGAACGACGGTGCAGAGGCATCAAAGGGCGATATCATTGCAACCACCGATGCCGACTGCATCATCCCACGGGACTGGCTTGCCAGGATCGAGGCAGGCTTCTCTGATCCGGCTGTTGTCCAGCTCTATGGGCTGGTTGAGCCGATTGAGCCGGGGATCAGGCACAAGATATCACTTGCCCTTGCAAATACCTTCTCACGGGTCGGCTATTACACGCATACCCTCTACTACACCCTCGGCTGCAACACGGCATTTAGGCGGCAACCGTTCTTTGATGCAGGGATGTACCGCACCATCGATGCCGGAGATGATCTTGAGATCGCACGCCGGATGCGGCAGATCGGCGTCGTGAAGCTGGATGGGAAGCTCAGGGTGAAGTTCTCGATGCGCCGGTACGTGCAGTTTGGGACACTGAAGTCGCTCTATGAGTGGCTCTATATCACCATCAGGGGCGGGGATGACGAGAAGTACCAGTACTCGAAGCGGGAGTATAAGTGAGGGGGGAGATCCTCTCCTGCACCCTCCCCCCGATCACAAGATACGCCCCAGCCCGTTTCATCACAACTCCTGCTTCCCTGAGCATCTTTTCTGTAACCGTCCGCCCGGCACTCCTCATGCAGATGATCCGCTCAGCTGCCTTTGGACCGATCCCAGGCACCCGAATCAGCTCCTCCCGTGTGGCGGAAGAAGGATCTATCCGGACTGATCCGGCAGCATTGATCTTTGGATCCCCCGGCAGGAGCATCCCCTCTTCGTCAAGTGCGGCTGTGGTTTCATCCGGCGAGTAGCCATAGTCCCGCACCAGTGTATCGACTGCATAGAGCCCCTTTAAGCGTGACGGGTTTGCCGGGGCTGCTCCGGCAAGCGGTGTGCCGGGGAGGGGGATGAGCCCCGAATAGTAAATGCTGGCAGGGGCAAACCTCTGGTATTCACGGTGCATGAAGGAGAGGATCTCGCCATCTGTTTCATCTGCCGCCCCGACAACAATCTGGGTGGTGTGTCGGCCGGGGGCGGCTTCGGCTACCCATGTATGCCGCCGCAGCAGATCCGACTCATAGTTTTTGACAGACGCAATCTCCGAGAGCCGGTCTTTATCGACTGCTTCGAGGTTGATGCTGATCCGGTTTGCGAGCCGGGCCGCTTCATTGATGTCTGTTCTGAGGGCGCCCGGCACCACCTTCAGGTGCAGGTATCCGGTGAACCCTCCCCGCCGCATGAGGGTGGCAGCCTCGATCAGGTCGTCCATGCTCTCCCCGCAGTCACGCGGAATCCCGGTTGAGAGGAAGAGGCCGGTGATCCGGCTCTCTTTCCAGAGGGAGCAGATGAGATCAGCGAGCTCCTTTGGGGCAAATGCCGGCGCATTCTCCTTCCGGCAGATCCCGCAGTATGCGCAGTCGAAGCTGCATCTCCCATTGAGCAGCATCTTCAGGTACCCTCCCTTCACCATAGCGGACTCTCTCCTGGAATCTGCTGCCGCCAGATCAAAACAGGATCGTGAGAGTGATCTGAGTTTTCGGAGCTGTTCTGACATTTGTCTGCATCTTCATTGAAGAGATGCGGTAATAACCCCGGCGGGCGGGTGGTGAAAGTGTCCGGGATCAGATCAGAAAAGCTATCATACACTATTCCTGAACCGTTAAGAGATTAGTACCATGCCTACGATGAAGATCCGTGGGGGTGACCTTGACCTTGTCGAGTATGAGTTCATGGCATTTGCTCCCGGCGAAGAGATCAGGACATGCGGTCTTGAAGGGACGGTGACTGCAACACCACAGGAGGGCACCTTCACCGCGGTAGCCCCTGCCCGGATCCACCTGACCGTCTTTGATATGAACCGGTTTGCACCCGGCCACCCCGGTGGCGGGGGGCTTGGATTTGCACTCAAACTCTACTGCGAAGCAAAGATCGCCTGCCAGAAGGACGGAATCACTGTGAACCACCCGCGTGAGGCGATCATCCGCCACTTCCTAATCGCGTTTTCAAAAGCAATCGGCTATACCGGTGGATTCTCGGTTACGGCAACCGATCATGGAAAGGAGCATGTGGGGCTTGGCTCGACAAGCACGCTCCTCACCGTCGTCGGCCATGGGGCAAATGCCGCCCTTGGTTCTCCATTAACCGCAGACCAAATCCGGCTATTAATAGGGAACAACTATGTCGAGGAGACCGACACGGGCGATGTCGTCTATGGATTTGAGACCGGTGTTGGGCCTGCCGTCTCCACGCACGGCGGAATCGGCGTGATGGGAGACTGCCTCACCCTTGTCTATCATCATTCCTTTGCAGCGGATAAGAACGTCTACATCGTCATCCCGCCAACTGGCGTCTCTAGTGCAGGCGAACATGAGTTTGATCTCCTGATGACAAAAGCCCGGACCCTCGACTACCGGGACCGCGAACTGAAGTCGTACATGATGCTGATGGACTTAATCCCGGCAGTTGAACGGGGTGACTTAAAGGCGATCGGCGATATCATGTGGGAGATCGAGTTCCGGGGCTCAAAAAGAGCTGAGATTGAACACCACAGCTTCGCCCTCTACGAGTACATGAGCCGCCTCCGCGAAGCCGGGCTTGAGTTTGTCGCAATGAGCTCGGTCGGCCCCGCCGTTGCGATCATCACCGACAGGACAGAAGAGGAGATGCAGGCGATTGTCAGGAAGATCGGCCTTGAGATCGCAGTAACAACCAAGGTTGATAACGAGGGTGTGAAGGTGATCCCCCCGGCGTAAGGTGGGGATCTGGATCTCTTTTTACCCTTTCGTCAGATCGGGAAGAACCAATCTAAGGATCTCTGCTGAGGATCATTACACAATTTTTTAGTTAGATTGTCATACGAGGATTGGAATGGGATATACTCATTTAGAAAAGGTAATCCTGAGTGAAATAAGAGACTTGCCTCCCCACTATCAGAGGATACTCCTGGATATCATCCGATGTATGAAAACTGGGTGTTCATCGATCAGAAAGAATCGTGATATTCTTGAATTGAAAGGTTGCGGAAAAGAGCTCTGGAACCAAACCGATGCCCAGAAATACATATGCCGTTTACGGAATGAGTGGGATTGAATCTGCTCACGATGTAGAATGAAGAGTACCACGTAAATCTACCCAATACCGATTCACATCATCCAATACACAACCCCCATCTCCACACAACCAGATCCCCCCACCTTATATCCTCAGCCTTCCATCACTTTCATCTGGTAGATGGGAATGCGAATACTGATTCCAACCGACTTTTCAGAGTATGCAGATGCGGCTCTGGGCATGGCCTCTGAGATCCCAAATGTCACAGAGGCGATCATCCTCCATGTGACTGAAGGAAAAGCAAACGGAAAGGTGAAAGAGTGGCTCGAGAGGGATCAGCTGCTCCTCTCATCCCATGGTATGAATGCCCGTATCAGGATCGTGGAGCAGATCAAAGAACCAATAGAAGCAACGATCAGGTCAGTTGCCGAAGAGGAGCGGATCGATTGCATCATCGTTGGTGCACGGGGCAGGGGTAAAGTCGGAAAACTCCTCCTTGGATCGGTATCAGACAACCTCCTCCTCAATGTGAGCCGGGATCTCCTGATCATGCAGTATCCCCGTTATGTCAAAAACAGCCATCATCCGGATATCTTTGATAATCTCCTCATTCCAATTGAGCTCTCCACCATCTCATATGAGATCCTGGCATTTGTCAGGAGCCTGAATATCAAAGGGCAGATCACGCTCCTGCATGTGACCGATTCCACCGATTATGCTGTTATCCGAAAACTGCGGGAAGAGCTGAAGGACGCTGCCGATCAGATCAACGACGGAAGCAGCCGGTATTCCATCTCTCTTCTTGTCCTGCATGGAGAGCGTGTCAAAACTATCCTCTCAGTGGCAGAGACACTTCAGGCAACCATGATACTCATCTCACGATTTGGGCATCTCGATTATCTGAAGAAGGCGAAGATTGGATCAACCGTTGCAGGTGTTGCTGCAGAAGCCAGTGTTCCCGTGTATATCCGCTACCCCGAGTTTACGCTCAGGATGGAGGGGCGAGAGCTGATGGCTTCAGAATTCCCTCTTGCTGAAAAACTATGGGAGACGTACCATCAACAGAAGGCTGATCCGAAGACAGACCGGGTATTTGGAGCCTTCGCCGAGGGTGTGCTCGTCTCTGTTGCGAGATGCCGCCGCCACCCGGATGGCTTTGAAGTCGACTCAGTCTTCACACCCGAGGCATACCGGGGGCATGGGTTTGCAAAATATGCGATGGATGCCCTGGTAGATGCATGCAAAGACGAATGGCTGTACATGCACTCGACAGAGGTGCTTGTCGGCTGGTATGGCAGATATGGCTTTGAGAAGATCTCCGAGGATGCTCTCCCAAAGACGATCCGGGAGCGGTATGCTTTTGCCCTTGGCAATCTTGAAGGATCAGGTGTTGTCCCGATGGTGCGGAAGCCGGGGAAGTTATAATTCCCTGATCAACTGGCCAAACTCCGGGAGATAATCCTTCTTTCTGGACATAACACCCTCAAGACGGACCGGCTGATTCAGGTAACCCAGCCGCTGGAGTGTGGTATCGTCAGCTGCTGCATAGAGATCTGATCCATTCTCAAAGACACTCGTAATAAGCACGACAAAGATGTCAACCTCCATCAGTCTCCGGAGGTTCTCGATGGTGGATCGGATCTCCTCTTCATGCTCTCTGGCAAACTCGGATGAAGGGGCCATCACCTGTGAGATTGCAACATCCATCGAATAGAGGCTGTAACGCTTCAGATCCTTCTTCACCAGCTCCTCAATCGAGAAGCTTGAGAGCTCCATCCCCTCCCTGAAGAGCGAGATCCCAAACTCCACCGGATCAATCCCGGTCTTCTCTGCAAGCCAGGCGACCATCTCTTCATCCTTCTTTGTGGTCGTTGACATCTTCAGGCCGAGGGTGTCGGAGAGGATGCCGGCAAGGAGGAGTCCCCCGACTTGTTCAGAGAGGTTTCGTCCACTCTCCTGGTAGATTGAGGCAACGATCGTTGAGGTTGATCCGACCGGCTCCATGATGAACCGGATCGGCTTTAATGTCGTCATTGCACCGAGCCGGTGGTGGTCGATGATCTCAAGAATTTCGGCATTCTCAATCCCATCAACCGCCTGGCTGTACTCATTGTGGTCGACAAGGATGACGGATTTCTGAATGTCATAAACAAAGGTGTTCCGCGAGATCATGCCGAGGAGCTTTCCCTCCTCATCAACGATACAGGCTGTCCTGTACCTGGAGTTTGTCACCAGCTGTTTCACATAATCCAGACCGTCATCCATGTGGATGATCGGAACATCGGTTGCCATCACCTCGCTTGCAGGCAATGAGAGGTTGATCATCTTGGCAACCCCGAATGCATCGAGCTTTGTTGATAGGACAGAAACACCCTGTGATCTGGCGGCATTGATCGCCCGCTCTCCAATGGGAGCGCCATCTGCTATGATCAGAAGGGCAATTCCTGCCTGTATGAGGGCAAGCTGTGAAGGCTCGTTATCTCCCACAATGGCGATATCATCCTTTGTCAGGCGGGAGAGGGTGACATGCAGGGCATCTATTGAGATGTAGACGTTTCCCTCAAGGAGATCGCGGTTCCGTACAACCACTTCAGCCTCGAGGATCCGTGCCAGCGTCTCGATCTTAATCGGGAGGACAGAGAGGGGCTCGATCCGGGTACGGCGGACATATGCCCGCGCCAGTCCGTGTTCGGAGACAAGGCCGACAAATTTTCCTTCAGTATCGGTAATGGGTATATTCCTGACATCCTGCTCCTCCATCATATCGACAACATCGATTGTGGGGAGATCCTTCTGTGCACGGTGGGTATAGGTGAAGGGGATGTCGGCAACGGTGGGTTCAACTGACTCGATTAAGATCGGCGCCTCAACTCCGAAGTGGGAGAGGACATAGGCTGTTTCTGCACTGATCTCACCGCAGCGTGCAGGTATATACCTGCCGGGATCCTGCTGGTTCAGATATGCAGCATATCCGATGGCACTGCATATACTATCTGTATCCGGGTTTTTGTGCCCGATCACATAGATGCTGTTTGTCATTGTCTCCAAATCCCTCCTTCCTGAAACCGGCGCCCTTGGTTTTTATAAGAAATCTGTAGATCCTTTCTCATTAATGGTGATATGTCTTGCCCTGATCGGGAGATCTGGAGCCAGAGAGGAAGCTTTATCTTGATATCCCCTGATATTCTGGCGTGTGGTCTGATGACAGGTGATTCGGCTGATTCTTCAAAAGCAATGAATTCTGCATCATGTACGGTGTTTCAGGATCAGTTTGCAGAGATTCAGGGAGTAATCGATGCATATCGCTCGCATAAAAGGGAGAATGTTGCTATCATCGGCCTTCCCTATTCTGGTAAAAGTACCCTGATATCCGCAGTTCATGATACATATAAGGACGATACCTATCTTGTTGAGTATGGATCACAGATAACCAGTAAACGGAATCTTCTGGATTACCGTTCATCAAAGCCGATCTTCCTTATGGACGGCTGCCAGTACCTCTTCTCCCGGCATATCGGTGGTTTTTCGGTACTGGATGATTTCCTAAACGATGTTGTCACCTCATCTTCCCTCTTCATCACAACCTGGAACCTCTATGCCTGGAATTATCTCCGGAGGATCAGGGAGGTGGAGCGGATCTTTCCCCGTACAATCTTCATCCCCCCTCTCTCGGATAGCGAGATGCGCCAGTGCATTCTGCAGGAGTATACCGATGCCGAGCTCCAGTTCATCGGCGGAGTGGAGGTCGAGCTCCCGTCATTTGTCCAGACCAAAAAGGTTGAAGTGCATCTTCCCTTCAAAAAAGAGCCTCTCAAGCTCCCCTTTCCGAGCTTCAGTTTTGACAGGCTGGCATTCAGACGGCGCAACCATGAAGAGAAACTCTCTGATGAAGAGATGGTATTTAAAAAAATAACAAAGATGGCCGAGGGAAATCCAGGTGTTGGAAAGGCGATCTGGAAGCGGAGTTTTGAATATCCGACGGTAAACCTGAAGGACTACCAGCCGGTCAGGGTCAACGATCCCCTGATCCGAAAGGATGCCTTCATACTCGGGGTGATTGCGATGACGGGTGTCACATCAAAGGAGTACCTGGAGGAGGTTGCTGCTCTCGAATATGATATCAACCCGATACTCTACAGGCTTCAGACACTCGGCATCATCACGGAAAAAAATGACGGATACCAGATCTGCCCTGAGGCGATCATAGGGGTGCATGATCTCCTCAGAAGACTGAGGATCATCTGGGAGTGAATTCTATGGTGGATGGCAGTACAATCGATACGACTCTCTCTCAGGGAAGTCTGGTGAATGGTCCGGTTTCGGATATTTATAACGAAATCCTCTCTCTCATACTGGATGCCGTTATTATATTCATAGGTGCGTATATCCTCGCCAGAGTCATCAGTTTTCTCTTGATCCGGTTCTCGGAACGCTTTGGCCACGCAAGGATTGCGGTGAAGATGATTGTTCCGATCTTAAATATCATCATCTACACAACTGCGATACTGCTCCTGCTTCATCAGGTTATAACACTCTCGACAATCGAAATTGTTGCGTTCTCCGGTTTATTTGGTGCTGCAATAGGCTTTGGGCTGAAAGATGTCTTTGCAAATATCATCGGTGGCGTGATCATCGCATTTGAGAAGCCATTCCGGATCGGGGATCGTATCATGATGGGTGAACATTATGGCGAAGTGGCTGAGATCGGAATGCTCGATACCCGCATCGTCACACCGGATGACAATTATGTCACCATCCCAAACTACAAGATCATCACCCAGAGCGTAGCAAGCGCTAATGCGGGCCTCACAGAGATGATGGTTGTCATTGATATCTACATCGATCATTCAGCAGATCTCGATCATGCCATAACTATTTTCAAGGAGGCCGTTGTCACATCCCGGCATGTGTACATCTCAGATAGATGCTTTTATACCATTCTTACTGAAAACCAGCTCCATGCTGTCCGGCTCAGGGCACGTGCCTATGTCTGGGATCTCCGTGATGAGTTTGAATGTATGGCAGAGATCTCACGGAGAACAAAAAGGGCATTCCAGCAGGAAGGAATCCTCCCACCGAGGTTCTATATACCGGGAGATCTGCCGGAGGCTTCCTGAGAATCAGAGAGTGATATCTTACAAAAAATAGGGGAAAGCAACCTTTCTTATTCCCCATCAAACATCTTTCGAACTGACTCTGCTGCGACCTTCGCCGCACCCATAGCAAGGATCACCGTTGCCGCACCGGTTGCGACATCACCTGCTGCAAAGATCTTCGGAATAGTTGTTCTGCCATCCAGATCGACCTTCAGGTTTCCTTTCTTCTCACGGACAAGCCCCTCGATCATCCTGATCAGGAGCGGGTTCGGGCTCTGGCCGATCGCCTCGATTACGACATCAGCCGGGATGATCTGTTCGCTGCCCGGAATCGGCTTTGCACTCGGGCGGCCTGAATCGTCGGGCTCGCACATATCCATCGAGACGACCTCGACCCCGGTGACAGTCCCCTCACCAAGGATCCTGGTCGGGTTTGTGCAGGTGAGGAAGCGGATCCCCTCCTCTTCGGCATGATGCACCTCAACAAGCCGGGCAGGCATATCCTCCTGCCTACGCCTGTAGACGAGGGTCACCTCCGCACCCATCCGGCGGGCGACACGGGCTGCATCCATCGCGACATTCCCGCCGCCGATGACAACGACGTTTCCCCCGCGCTTTACGGGAGTATCATACTCCGGGAAGGCATTCGCATGCATCAGGTTCACGCGTGTTAAAAATTCATTTGCTGAATAGACGCCGATCTGGTTCTCTCCGAAAATTCCCATGAATCCCGGCAGCCCGGCACCTGTTGCGAGGATGACTGCATCATAGGAGAGCAGCTCTTCAACCGGCACACTCCTCCCGACAAGATGGTTGGTTTTGATCAAAACACCGAGCCGCTTCACCTCATCGATCTCAGCAGCCACCACCTTTTTTGGGAGGCGAAACTCGGGAATCCCATAGGTGAGGACGCCGCCTGCTGCGTGGAGTGCTTCGAATAGTGTAACTGAGAACCCATTGCGTGCGAGTTCTGCTGCTGCTGTCAGCCCGGCAGGTCCTGAACCGACAATGGCGATTTTCTCCTTCCTCTTCTCTGAAACTGCCGGGGCGGTGACACCATGTTCGCGCTCCCAGTCTGCAAGGAACCGCTCAAGTGCGCCGATTGCAATCGGCTTGTCCTTAACGCCAAGGATACACTCGCCCTCGCACTGCACCTCCTGTGGACAGACACGGCCACAGATCGCAGGGAGCATATTGCTCTCCTTGATGATCGCAATCGCGGATCGGAAGTCTTCCTCCTCGATATACTTCAGGAATCCCGGAATGTCGATTCCGACCGGGCAGCCATCGACACATGCGGGCTTCTTGCACCTGAGGCATCGTGCCGCCTCAATAACCGCCTCTTCTGCGGATATGCCGCAGTCGACTTCAGTGAAGTCGTTGATCCGTGCTTCAGCAGAACGATCAGCCATCAGCACTTCCCCCCGCAGCCGCATCCGCCGGAATGATAGTGTTCACGGGATTCCTTCTCCTCGGGATGGTAGAACCGCTGGCGGTTCATCAGGAGATCAAAGTCCACCAAATGGGCATCAAACTCCGGGCCATCAACACAGGCGAATTTCGTCTCGCCATTCACGACAACCCGGCATGAACCGCACATCCCTGTTCCATCCACCATGATCGGGTTCAGTGAGACGAACGTCCTGATCCCAAACGGCTTGGTTACACCTGAAGTCACTTTCATCATGATGGCAGGACCGATCACCCAGACCGCATCCGGCGGACGGGACTCGCAGATCTCTTTGAGGGGACCAGCGGCAAAACCCTTGATCCCGTATGATCCATCATCTGTGGTGACGATCAGCTCATCACAGGCCTCTTTCATCTCGTCTTCAAGGATCAACAGGTCCTTGTTCCGTGCGCCGATGATCCCGATTACACTGTTGCCTGATGCCTTCAGCGCCTGTGCAATGATCGGAAGGCACGCGATCCCGACACCGCCGCCGACGAGGACGCAGCTTCCAAAGTGGTGCACCTCACTCGGCTCCCCGAGGGGTCCGACAACATCAGAAATGGTGTCACCTGCTTTCAGGGCAGCGAGTTTTTCAGTGGTTGTCCCGACTGCCATAAAGATGACGCGAACCAGATCCCCGTCCACCCCTGATATGGTGAGGGGAATCCGCTCTCCTTCCTCATCGATCCGGAGCACAAGAAACTGGCCCGCCTCAGCATTCCTGCTGACATGGGGCGCCTCAATCCATGTTTCATAGACGTTATCTGCTAACGTTTTTGCTGATCGTACTGTATACACTCACTACCACTCCGGATATCCCAATAATCTCGTATGCGTTTGTAACTAGGATCTCTTTACTTTACGCACCTTCACAGCAACTCCGCGTGAAGACCGCTGCATCTCGTCAGCGGACATCATCGCTCTCCCGGTTGCACGCACACCTTCACCGGTGACAAGCACCTCATCACCCTCGCGGATAGCCGGATCCGCCTCTGCGACGCCCGGTGCCAGGATATCACCCTGCGGAACAAAACCCTCTATCCTGACGCGGTAGCAGTCCGGTATGAGATCCCAGCCTTCAAATGTCGGCCGCAGGAGTCCTGTTTTCGGATCAAAGGAGAAGAGCTGCTGCCGCCCCCGGTACACCTTCTTCTCAGGCCCTTTCCCTTTGATGATCATCCCTTTTGTATCGATTGTGATACCAAACTGCCACTGGATCGTCCCGCCAACGATATCGGGAGACCGCTTCCGCTCACCCGCCAGTGCATCATAGAGCTGGTTTAATGATTCCCGTGATGTCGGGCGGCCATCGATGCAGCTCTCTTCAAGCACAATGCCCGTCTCCTCAGCTGCGGCACGCGCCACATCGCGGGCACCGCCTTCGAGATGCGAGATGACACGGCGGTATGGGTGGCAGCGGAGATATTCTGCCAGATATCGGGTGAGGATATGCATCTCCTCGCGATCCCAGTACCCGGTGACGGGAACATCATAGTGGGCTGCCGGATAGATCAGCTCAAGCTCACGCGGCACAACACCGAGCGGGGAGGTGACGATCACCTCATGTGCTCTCCCGGCAACTACCTCCTGGAACTTCCTGTGGCTTTGCGAGAATGAGTAGGGTTTCCGGGCAGCACAGGGGAGGAGGACGCATGTATCCCATCGATCCTGTGAGAACCTGCTCTTCACCCGCTCTTCAAAGCGATCGATCTCGACCCGGTTCATCGACTCTGCTGTATATGCCTTGAATGGGCTCGTCCGGGCGATAGGGGAGTTCACTTCCATGAACGCCTTCTTCGCATCAAGATGGCGGAGTATTCCGACAAGGGCGGCATCTGATCTGCATCGCGACTCGATCAGCTCCCGCAGTTCTCCCCGTTTCAGGAGTGCTGCTGCCAGCTTAATCTCGGATGCAAGTGCCTGCCGGTTATGCTCTCTCAGATCGCCACTCCGGCATCCAGGGCAGGAGCAGACGCCCTCGTTGATCCATGAGCCGGGATAGACCCCTTCAGTGGTGCAGAAGAGCCCCTGTGCAGCTCTCAGGTCAACTGCGATCGTATCGAAGAGGTCAAAGCCGGTGGCAACCAGCATCGCGGCATTGGATGGGAGTGCGGATGCAGGTGCGTACCGGGCGGCATCGGGGGGGAGGGAAGAGATGAACTGCTCCACCCATTCCGTATAGGTACGGGGGTTTGTGAGGGCAGTATGCCAGCAGGAGATGATCGCAGCATCACCTGAAGCAATCCCCCCGGAGAGAACCGGATGGACAGGGATCGGCTGCTCCCCTGCTGGTTCAAACCATTCTTTCACAAATGCGAAATCGGCCTGGAGCGGTATATTGGAGAAGGGGCGTGATGCAAGATCAGGGAAGACTGCAATCGGGTCGATCACTGCCGGGGTCTCGAACATCAGATCACCGATTGTGTAGATCCCATATCTGGCAAGCCCGTCACGGCGGCGGACCTCGAAGGTGCTCATGAGATCACCTGGTGTGCCGGGAACCTTTTTTGGATCAGATCGACGAGATCAGGTGTTACCGAGAAGGTCACTTCGGTATCGGAGTTTGCGGATAAAAGCGCATCCACCCCGGCAAAAGCAGATGCAAGCATCGCATCATCCCACTCCGGAACCTCGGACTGCCCCATCGGTGCGGTCTCGGAGAGTTCAGTCGGCACAGCCCCAAAAGGCGGCCGAAGCTCAAGCACCTCGTCAAACTCCTGGGGGCGGGGTCCGCCGCAGAGGATTAACGAGCGTTTTGAAAGCTGTATCCGGGGGATCATCTCCTGGAATTTGATCACCTCGGTCCGCTTGCAGGATTCATCGCCCCGGTAGAAGAATCTCCGTTTTGTTGCCCGATCCGATCGTTCGAGGAGGTGGGCGTGCTTCAGCAGTTCCCGGTACCCATCGAGCAGCCTCGGGTGAGATCGGCACCGCTCATCAACGAGATCCCAGAGGGTGCCTTCCTGAATGGAGAGGCGGATACGGGAGATCTCAGCCTGTGTCACCGCAAGGTTATGGTAGGCGAGGAGCCGCTCCTTATCGGGAGCGGATCGGAGCTCATCAGCGGTATGGGATCGGCAGACAGAACAGGCACAGGGAAGTTCTGCTATCTCGGCGAGCTTCAGGGTGCCGGAAGGGGTGATGTAGCGGCCTTCCCGTGCATACAGGGCATAGGCGGCAGAATCAAAGATATCGCAGCCCATTGCGACTGCAAGTGCGAACATCGAGGGGTGTCCGGCACCGAAGAGGTGGACACAGGCAGCAGATGAGAGCCCTTTCTTGGCAGAGATGACTGATCTGACGAGTTCCTTATACCGGTACCCTTCCAGAAGGGGAACAACCGCCCCGATCGGGCAGAAGGCAAACCCAAGTTCACTCGTCTCACGGCCTGCCTGTTCTCTCAGATCGGGATGGAGGCCACCCTGAACAGGCCCTGCGAGGGGTGCATCATCCCCGAAGATCTCCTTTGCCTCACGGAGGCGGCTCATGGTGACTGCAAGATCCGCCTCGACCGTCTCGCGTGGTGAATCCGGGTGGGTCGGTATATCAAGGGGCACCCAGATGTCGCTGCCGATATCACGCTGGAATGAAATCGTCGTCTCATTTGTGGTATCGACCGAGCCGTACACCGATAGCTGGAATGATCCCGAATCCGTCATGATCAGCCCGTCAAACCCAAGCACCGAGTGGAGTCCGCGGGATAGTGCCTCCTCGCGAAAGTCAGCACTCTTTGAGAAGATATAGGCGTTTGTGATCAGCCCTTCGATCCCCATCGCCGCCATCTCGGCAGGGGTGATTATCTGGATATGCGGGTTTACCACCGGAAGGAGGGCCGGGGTTCTGATACGTTTATCGCCGACGGTGAGCCTTCCGACCCTCCCGGCGATGTCCTTATGCATCACTTCAAACTGTATTGACATGGTTACTCAGAGAAGATCTGGCCCTCAAACCTGAGGACGGATACCTGTTCGTCCCGCCAGCATCCCGGCGAAAGTCCTGCTTTTCTGCAGGTATGATCGAGGAATTCAACTGCATTCCATCCGTATTCTGAAGCAACCTGCGGGAGGAGGAGGCCGGATCGCCCTCTTCCCTGCACAATAAGGCCGTGTTTGCCGACTTCAACCTCATCAGCCCGGTTTGAGGGGGGAGCGGGGACCTCTTCAGGAACACTGAGGATCGTCACCTCCAGTGTAATCAACGGGAGCTCCTCTGGTCTGACCGGGGTAAACCGTGGATCCCGGAGTGCAGCTGATGTGGCAGCTTCAATAATTCCCTCAAAAAGGGGCATCACCGGGAGAGGGATGCCGATACATCCCCGTAGCTCGCCATCTCTGTTCAGGGTGACAAAGACCCCACGTTTCTCAGAAAATATCGGTGGAAGGGGGGGCGGCGTGAACTCTGTATGCAGCACTGCCGCCCTGAGAGCCTCTCTTGCGAGGGAGACTCCAATCCTCCCGTCTTCCTCGGACAGAAGCATCATAGTAATCAATCAACTCCGGAGAAGATGATGGTATCTCCCATGATACGAGGTTTAATCTCTGTATACATCGATAAATCTATACTGTACATAGTGCATTTCGCCCTATCGTACAGCGATGAGAGGGAGAGTGCGGCTGACGGTGGTCCTTTTGGGCTGCTGAGGAAAGTCCCCCCACCCTCCGGGCGCGCAGCCCCGGTCAATCGGGGATGGCGAGAGTCATGGCAATGACACAGAAACGACACGTCCTGCCGCCAGCAATGAAACGATCGAGCACCCCCGGTCTTTTGGTGGTGCGATACTCTGCATTCTGCAGTGCAACTCGTTGAGCGTATCGGCAGGGATCGATGGAACGGTGAATCCCTGCGGGTGCAAGCCAAACAGGGCAGAAGGGATGCCCGGATCCCGCCCGGGTACGGCGCTTAGCTGAATGCCGCAATGAACAGAAGGGGGCTTACTCCTCCCACTCATCATTACCAGGGCAGCTTTTTTCTTATATGCTTGTGAGTAATAGTATGCATATTCCTGCCGCAGATGAGATCAGATCTGCACGCCGACGGATTGGGATGACGCAGGCCGAACTTGCCAGGAGATCCGGGATCAGCCAGTCGATGGTTGCACGCATCGAACGGGGTTCGGTTGACCCGCGTGTCAGCACCCTTCGCAGAATAGTTGATGTACTCACCGTTTCTGAAATGCCCGTCATCACCGCGTCAAGCCTGATGCACACCCCTGTAGAGAGCGTCTCACCTGATGACTCAATTTTATCGGCAGTTGAGAAGATGGACAGAATGGCCTTCTCACAGCTCCCTGTTCTGCTGGACGGGGTGCCGGTCGGCTGTATATCAGAATCTGCTATCCTCACAGCCATTGCCGAGCAGAGGCATCAGAAGGGCCATCACCCAACAGTCCGGGACTACATGGAATCCAGTTTCCCGACAGTTCCACCAGAGATTGAGATCGAGACCGTGGTCGGCATATTGGAACAGCACCATGCGGTGCTTGTGATGAAAGAAGGGCGGGTTGAAGGGGTCATCACAAAACATGACCTCATCTCCTTAATTGTAGAATAGTTCAGATCTTTGAGACGAGATCCCGGAGCACCGCCTCGGGATCATCTGCCTTCACCACGCTTGATGCGAGCAGTACCCCCGCACATCCGAGATCAAGGGATATCCTGACACACTCCCCGGACTGGATCCCGGCACCTGCAAGCACCTTCACCTCACTATTCTGTTTTAGAGCAGCCTGAACAGATCCGGCGATGATCTCCGGATCAGCCTGTGCAACCGAGATCCCAGAGCCAATCAGCTCCGGAGGTTCGATTGCGACATAATCGGGGCCAAGTGCAGCCGCTGCTGCTGTTGTCCTGATATTGTTTGTGCAGATAACTGACGTCAATCCCTCTGCCTCTGCGGCGGTGAGCGAAGCTTCAATATCTGCAAGTGTCAGCCGCCGCTCAGAGTGGTTGATGAGCGATCCGGCAGCACCCTCCATCTTCAACATGTATGCAGGAGTATGTCCGGTAAACCCTCCTGCCCCGACACCGTCGATATGCTGGGCAAAGATAGGAATCGAAAAATGTTTTGCCATCTTTCTGAGGTCGGTGTAGGATGGGGCGATACCGATTGTTACGCCCGTATCCTCCATCACCGCACTCGCTGCCCGTGCAATACGATCTGCACCATACCCGGTTCCTTCCCGGTATGTCTTGAAGTTGATGAGGATGAATGGCGAGTCCATCTCATTTCCTCTTGATCTGGATGACATCGCCGAGGGTTGTCCCGCTCGTCCCTGCATGTCCGCCGCTGTCATCCGGAATACCATCCGACTCGATCAGGCGAATTTCGAGCGCTGCTTCAAGCTTCTTCCGGACAGAATCCTCAGGGATCAGATCCCCGTTCTCAATCTTTCTGATGAGATGCTCTTTCTCTTTCAGCTCAAGGGCAAGATCCTTCTGGCTCATCCCTTTTTCGAGGCGTGCATCCCGTATCCGATCGGCATAATCCTCAACGATATCGCCCCCGATGAGATCAAAGACATCACGCCTTCGGCGGACAGGAGGGGTGGCGCCCCGGCCGGACGTAGGCACCGGCTTTCCCCCTCCCCTGCCATATGATGGCCGCGGCCCTGTCTGGACCTGCACCTCCGTTCCATGCCGTGCGCATCGTTCGCAGACCTTCATCGGCTGTGATCCTTCAATCCGTACAATCTTTGATCGTCCTTTGATAAGCTCTCCACAGGCTTCACAGTGTTGTGGTTGCATACATATCCCAAACAACTTTATAACTTTTTTTCCTATATATCTATTTGAAGAGTTATGGCCGTTAAATCCCGCACCCCTGACGACACCCTCCATTCCGATGATTCGTACCGGATGGTGCTTGAGCGTCTTACCGAGCTTGAAGGCCGGAACCAGGAGTTGCGAGAGGAACTCCGGCAATCGAAGACCGATCGCCAGTACCTCGAAACCCAGAAGGTCAGGTATGAGCGTGAGGTCCGGAAACTACGGTCGGAAATCGAGCAGATGAGGAGTCCACCCCTGATTGTCGGAACAATTGCTGATGTCATCGACAACACCCGTGTTGTTGTGAGGAGCAGTGCAGGTCCGAAGTTCCTTGTGCGCACATCTCAGTTCATCAATCCCGGGGATCTGAAACCCGGTGTCAGGTGTACAATGAACCAGCAGACACTCGCAATTGTCGAGGTGCTCCCATCAGCCTATGATGCCCAGGTCTATGGTATGGAGGTTGATAGCCGCCCAACCGAGAGCTACAGCGATATCGGCGGGCTTCAACGGCAGGTTGCCGAACTGCGTGAGGCAATCGAGCTCCCGCTGAAAAAACCCCATCTCTTTGAGCGGGTCGGAATCCTTCCTCCAAAAGGTATCCTCCTCCATGGACCTCCAGGAACCGGAAAGACGTTGCTTGCACGGGCTGTTGCCCATGAGACCGACGCAACCTTCCTCCGGGTGGTTGGATCAGAGCTTGTCCAGAAGTATATCGGTGAAGGGGCACGCCTTGTCCGCGAACTCTTTGAGAATGCGAAGAAGAACGCCCCCTCCATCATCTTCATCGATGAGATCGATGCAATCGGTGCATCCAGGGGCCAGGAGACCTCTTCCGGAGATCGTGAGGTTCACAGGACCTTAATGCAGCTCCTCGCCGGGATGGATGGTTTTGAATCACGTGGCGATGTCAAGATCATCGGGGCAACAAACAGGATCGATATCCTTGATATGGCACTCCTCCGTCCAGGTCGTTTTGACAGAATCATCGAGATCCCGCTCCCTGATACAGAAGGACGTCTCTCGATCCTGAAGATTCATACCAAGCGGATCACCCTTGCAGAGGATGTTGATCTGAGAAAGGTTGCTGGGATCACCGAAGGGAAGAATGGTGCTGATCTCGCCGCCATCTGCATGGAAGCAGGCATGTCTGCAATTCGCGAGGAGAGGACTGCTGTTACCCAGGATGACTTTGAGAAGGCAGCCAGAAAGGTCACATTGGATTTCGAGCGGAACAGGATGACGTACTCCTCTGGCACAGGAACAATGTTTGCCTGAGGGCTACTCCGTATCCTCCTCTTTTTCATCCCAAGCGCGAGGGATCTCATACTCTGTATCACCAGATGATGCATCCGGTGACTTAGGCATCTCTCCCTCTTTTCCAGCCTCATCATGGGTACAGAGAACCGGCAGGGTGGTGATCCCCTCAACCCCTGATATCCTGCATATATAGGAAAATTCCCAGTCCTCTCCCGGATAGGGGAGATTCCGCTCATAGATCTCTTTTGCAAGCCCAAGAGAGATAATATGGCCATCCCCGGTCTTCATCAGAAAATCCCGTGTGTATCGTCTGATATACCAACGGAGTTCTGAAGCAAGTGAAAGCCCTGATCCGAGTGTTGCAACAGGGACCTCAACCCCGCCGCCCGGGAAGCGTTTAGGTGCATAAAACCTGAGGATCAGCCTGCTCGTCTCGGATTGCAGAAAAGTTTGATAGAGATCGATGCCGGGCTTTGGGATGAAGATAACCCGCATAGAGGCGACCCCTTTTACAGGTACATGCGTGTGTCCGGCTCTACCTGCTTATGCCTGACTTTATCAACAGCCGCCTCGAAGTGCGGCATCGCAACAGAATCTGCATTCTGCCTGACTGCGATCATTCCCGCTTCACGGCATATTGCCTCAAGTTCTGCACCGGTTGACCCCTCGGTAAGATTAGCAATTGAATCGAAATCGACATCTGCAAGGCTGAGGTTCTTTGAATGGATCTTCAGGATCTCCCTGCGTGCCGACTCATCAGGGAATGGGATCTCAATCAGCCGATCGAACCTCCCCGGTCGGAGGAGGGCAGGATCAAGCATGTCGGGCCGGTTTGTTGCGGCCATGATCCTGATCTCGCCGCGATTATCAAAGCCGTCCATCTCGGCGAGGAGCTGCATCAGGGTCCGCTGCACCTCGGCAGATCCGGATGTCCCGTCATGGGTCCTGGTGCTGCCGACCGCATCGATCTCATCGATGAAGACGATCGCAGGCGCCTTCTCACGGGCAAGCTGGAAGAGTTCACGGACAAGCTGGGCGCCTTCCCCAATGAACTTATGGACAAGCTCAGATCCCGACATCCTGATGAAGGTGGCGTTTGCATTATGGGCGATCGCCTTTGCGATCAGGGTCTTTCCGGTACCGGGTGGTCCATACAGCAGGATGCCCTTTGGAGGCTCGACACCGAGCCGCTTGAATACCTCCGGCCGGGTGAGCGGATACTCCACTGCCTCCCTCACCTCCTCGATCTCATTGGTCAGGCCGCCGATCTCACCAAAGGTCTGTGATGGTGATGACTCCAGCTCCATAACCCTGACACGGGAGTCGAAGGTTGTTCCAACGACCTTAACGATGGAGAGCGCGTTATTCACGGCGACTTTTGAGCCTGCCTTCAGGAGGGGATAGATGTCATCTCCGGCATGGGTGATGTACTCCTGGTTATTACCCTGCTGACGAAGGTAGACCTCACCACCTGGCAACTTTTCGATAACAACTGCAACAAAGAGTGGAAGCCGCTTTAACTGCGTGTTCTCACGCTTCAACTGGCTGTTCTCCTCACGGAGCTTTGTAACCTCTCTCTGCTGTAATTCCAGTTTTTCGCGAAGCTCAACCAGCGTTTCATAGAGCTCTTTCAACTGCTGTGACTGAAGTGTCGAGTCATTACATGGGTTGTCGATGAGGGATTCGTCCATGGCTATAATATACTCTATGCTCCCACCACTTATTAGGTGGTATTGTGATAATCAAAGGACGATCCATTGCAAAAGGTGAAGCAAGCGGGGAACTGATCATAACCGACGCCCCGATATCATTCCTCTCCGGTGTTGACCCGGATACCGGGATCATTATTGAGAAAGGCCATCCCCTTGAGGGTGTTTCAATTGCCGGAAAGGTCCTTGCATTCCCCTTTGGAAAGGGCTCAACTGTCGGATCCTATGTGATATACAGCCTGAAGAAGAATGGGTGTGCACCTGCCGCCATGATCAACTCCGAGGCAGAGGCGATTATTGCTGTTGGGGCAATTATTTCAGGAATTCCGATGATCGACCAGCTTGAAGGCGGTCTCTCTTCCCTGAAGAATGGGATGGCTGTCACCGTCGATGGTGATCGCGGCGAACTCATCTGTCATGATCAGGCGAATGCATAGATGAAGGTCGTCTGGCGTGACATCAGGGCTGCCCGGAATACTTATGCGGTTCTGTATGCAGCATGTGGCCAGTCCGGCTATCACCTCTCCCTCTCCGAAATCCCCGAGGGGGATGTCACCTGCTACAGTCTGAACAGTATCAACGAGCCTCAGTTCAGATCCGAGATCCGGGATGCACCTGGAATTACGATCGTCGGGGGTCCGCATGCCTCTGCATGTCCAATGGAGGTTGCAGAGTATGCAGACTTTGTGATCGTCGGTGAAGGGGAGAAGACCCTCCCCCGACTCCTTGCAGCAATCCGGTCAGGATCAACTGAGAAAATCCCCGGCGTTGCGACCAGTGCAGGGTACACCCCCACAGACCACACCGTCCTCCTTGATGGGTACCCCTGTTTTCTGGAGGTCAAAGGCTATCTTGAGATCACCCGCGGGTGTCCGCATGCCTGTGCCTACTGCCAGACCCCACGGCTCTTTGGAAGGCTGATGCGGCACCGGAGCATTGATGCGATTGCAAGGGCGGCAGAACGGGTTTCAGATGCACGTTTTGTCACTCCCAATGCGCTTGCCTATGGATCAGATGGGAGGATTCCCCGCCTCGACCGGGTGGAGGCACTCCTGAAGCGGCTCTCTGCGATGAACCGGATCTGGTTTGGCACCTTTCCCTCTGAAGTCCGCCCGGACTGGATATCGGATGAGGCGCTTGAACTGATCGGCAGGTATGGTGCGGGAAGAAAGATCCATTTTGGGGCGCAATCCGGAAGCGATCGCATCCTCACGGCAATCAACCGGGGGCATACCCGGGAAGATGTTGAGAACGCTCTTGATCTCTGTAGATCCCATGGTTTTCTGCCGATTGTTGATATGATCGTCGGGTTTCCGGGCGAGACAGAAGAGGATCTCGGAATGACGATGGATCTGATCAGGTCAATAATCAGGAATGGTAAAGTGCATCTCCATTATTTTCAGCCGCTCCCGGGAACTCCCCTTGCCCGAAGAGATCCAACACCCCTCCCTCCCCATATTGAGAAAGCCTTTGGATCGCTCGCACTCTCCGGTAAGATCACCGGGTACTGGATGGAACCCGGAAGAAGGTTTTTGAATGTTCCGCGTGATAATGAAGATATATGATGAAAGCACTGCTCCTTGCAGATCTCCACGGCAACTACGATCATATCGATCAACTGTTGGCAACCGATCCGGACTGCCTCTTTATTGCCGGCGATGTCACCCAGATGGGTCCGGTTGAGGATATCTCTGCTTTAACCAGAAGGCTCGGCCTTCCGGTTCTGGCCGTTCCCGGCAACTGCGATCCCCGCGAATCACTTGCCTGCCTGGATAACTCGGACGCCGTCTGCCTGCATGGATCGTCGATCACCTTTGGATCAGTTACTATTGCCGGAATCGGCGGATCGAATCCGACACCCTTTGATACGCCGTTTGAATGCAGCGAAGAGGAGATCGATTCCACGCTGGAAAACCTTCTGAAGAGGATGCAGAAGAATAAAACAAATATCCTCATCTCCCATGCACCGCCATTTGGGATCCTCGATGAGGTCACTCCTGATGTCCATGTCGGATCAGTGAGTGTCAGAAAACACCTGAATGCCTTTGATCTTATCTGCTGTGCCCATATCCATGAACAGCGGGGTGTTGTAAAGGAGGGCAATACCCTGGTGGTGAACCCGGGACCCGCCTCAGAGGGCTATGGCGCCCTGATTCAGATAGGAGACGGTGATGGGGAGATTGAGATCGAACTCATCTCTGTTCTTCCAGCAGAAGCTCAAGATAACTGAGGGTGAGCCGCTCTCCAATAATCCCATATTCTTTTGCAATTCTCTCGATCTCTTCTTCAGATTCATCCTGCGAGAGCCCTGCTGCTGCTTCGATCTCAGCAAAAGTACCAAGCCCGTCCACGGAATCAAGCGTCACCGTCGCCTGTCCTATTCTGTAGGATTCCCTATATTTTTTGACAGCAGCAGTCTTCTGAAAACCGATCCGCTGAAGGAGCAGATCCATCGTCTCAAGGGATTCGACCCTGAGATTTAACTCTTCACGGGCTTTGAATGAGCCTGATCCGATCTTTGGTCCTTTGTAGGTGAGGAGGACATAATCATCCGCCTTCCTCAGGCGGAGTGCCTCGTCTGTCTCTGCGAAGTTTCTCTCAGGGCTGTTGTAATAGGCATCGAACTCATCACCTTTTTCAAGGAGTGGAGCGCCGGATGCGAGGATCCGCTCCCGGATTGGTTGGAGATCCGCGACTTTCACTTTAATCTCTATCTCAAGCATAAGGTACCTCTTCTTTAAGTATTATTCGGGCGCAGTAATTAAGACAAGGTATCATTATGGCAATCGAGAATGGAGTTTTTATCCGGCTCTCCTATACCGGATCGATCGAAGGCATGCCCTTCGACACGACCAGTGAAGAGGTAGCAAAAAAAGCAGAAATATTCAATGAATCGGCCCGCTATGGGCCAATGGTCATCAAGGTTGGTAGCAACCATGTTATCCCCGGCCTTGACGAGGCACTGAACGGCGCTGAAGTCGGTGTTGAGCAGTCCGTCACCGTCGAACCGGAGAAGGGTTTTGGACCACATGACAGAGAGAAGGTGAAGGCATACCCGGTAAAGGCATTTGAGAGGAAGCCTGTTGTCGGCATGAGAGTCAATATGGAGAAGCAGGAAGGTGTCGTTGTCGATATCATCGGACAGCGTGCAATCGTTGACTTCAACCACCCGCTTGCAGGCAAGACCCTCGAATACACCTTCACCATCGAAGAGATCGTTGAAGATGATGAAGAGAAGATGAAGGGGATCATCCGCCTCTTCTCAGGCAGGGATATAGATCTGACGCTTGAAGAGAAGAAACTCACTCTTCACCTGCCACCCGGAATCAACTATGACCAGCGGTGGTTCCTCTGGCGAGCAACGATCATCCAGGAGTTATTTGCGATCAGCGAATCTGTTGCTGAGATCGTCTTCATGGAATCGTTCAAGCGGCCCGAAGTGCCCGCAGACGTTTCTGAAGAAGTACCAGAAGAAGTACCAGAAGAAGAGAACTGATTGCCTCTCCGGCAAATCCACTTTTTCCCCAAAACCACAATGAGTTGATGGAAAAGGAAATTCTTATGCGATTTTATACCTGAGCAGAGCGGCTATCCCGCCGAGCCCTTCGATCCGTTTCCCCGGCTCAAACTCTGTTGAGAGGACAAGGACTTTTGCATTCATTGCTTCTGCCTCTTCCATCAGGGATGAGATCTCCGGTCTCCTGATAGCAGAATCTGCAACGATCACCTCTTCTGCCGCCCCGAATGCAACTGCTTTTTGCACCTCTTCGGTTCCGTAACTGACGGGATCATCCCGTGCGATCCGCTTAAATATCTCATCGGCTGCCCGTACCTCATGTGCAAGCTGGAGATCTTCTGCCACCCGTTCAAGAACGCCATCGCCGATCGCCTGCTGGATGGCGCCATACCCGCTCCTCTGGGTATCGACAATTGCCATCCTGGCAAAGAGATCCGGTGCACGTGACCGGACATAGGTGCCAAACTCCTCTTTGATGAATCCGGGACCTGCAATGACGATGGGTCCGGTGACCTGCAGGAGGAACAAATAAAGGCTCTCAAAGAGGGCCTGCCGGGTGTTTTCGCCCCTGGTCTTCCCGCTCCCCTGCGTCATGGTGGTGATCCGCTCGGGCCCGTACTGCCGGACACGACAGATCTCAGCCTCACCTTCCTCAAGGGCAATGATATGAATCGCATCATAGAGTGATGCCTTCACCGCACGGTCGATCCGTGCGAGATCTGATCTCCTCCACTGCCGTATAACCGAGATCTCATATCCTGTCTCGACATTCAGGCTGTGGTGGAGCCCGGGATCCGGTCCGTCACGGATTACTCCTGCTATCCTCAGTCTCCGTGATTCCGGTACAAACTCGGTCCGTTCCACCTCAAGTCCGATCCGAACCGGCCTCTTCTCAACTTTGTCGGGCCTGATCTTATCGGATGACTGTTCGACAGACCGGAGTGTGGTGGCATACACCAGATCAGATGGCTCGATTAGGTGGGAGAGGTGCCAGAGATCGTCAAGTGACTCCGGAGTCAGTTTAATCTCGCCGGTATTTCTCCTGAGGTCACAGAAGGTGGCTTTCATGATTCCTCAATGATATCGGATCCCCCGGCCGGTATGAAGGCAGCAACCGCTTCGGTTGAGAGGATGCTCCTGAGAACCTTCGCATCGGTTGCCGGGAGATGGTCACGGAGCATCCTGACCACCTTCTTTGCGATATCGTTTGGCTCAAAGGTCCCGGGTGCAATCCTGAC
This sequence comes from Methanocalculus pumilus, assembly GCF_055382585.1. Lineage (NCBI taxonomy): Archaea > Methanobacteriati > Methanobacteriota > Methanomicrobia > Methanomicrobiales > Methanocalculaceae > Methanocalculus > Methanocalculus pumilus. The sequence continues at coordinate 1,027,087 of NZ_AP042393.1, forward strand.
CATATGTTTTGCCTTCTTTTCAACAGCAGCAACAGGACCCCCGATAACTGCAACCTCCGGCTCTGTCACAACACCAATAGCAACTGCAAGGGGGGCGTTTCGGTAATATGTCCGCTCTCCCCTGATGACAAATGCACCTCTGGCAACAAACTCACCGGACTCAGGGGTCTTGCTCACCTGTCCCGGTGCTGCTGCATAGACATCTCCGGATCCATACCCGCCCTTCCAGAAGTTCGAGTACGATGCGGCAAACTGTGCCACCTCATCCATTCGTTCTGTCTTCCCTTTCACGATGACGACACTCCCTCCATGCAGATCAGCGTGAACAAAGGTATCGCCTCCTTCCATGTATTTTTTCACAAGCTCTTCGTTCTGGTCTGCATCCCTGCCGCCGATGACGAGTACGCCGTCACTTGTCTCAAACCAGCGGAACCGGTGGTACCACTTCGGCTTCTGCCTCTTTGGAACAGTTGCCCGCTCTTTCTGTTTTGGCGGGGACCGGTTCATCGCCCGGATCGCACCCTCACGCTTTGACCTGAACTTCTTCATCTGGTCATAGTAGACGCCGACATTCCCCTCAACACTCTTATGAACAGATATTGTCACCTTCATTCCGAGATCCACAACCACCGATGCATCTGCAGGGTTTACGGAGACGATCATCTTTGCAGCCGGATGATCAGATGATTTGATCACCTTCGCAATCTCCTGCCAGGAGTGCTTCCCGGATGCGGCTTTGAGGATATCTATCAGCTGCTGGATGTCGGGGTAGTGCTCGTAGATCAGCTCTGCTGCCCTTTCGGAATCACGGATCTTCTCCTCGAACTTCAGAATTGCTCCTTCCTGCTGGCGCCGGATCCGCTCTTCCCTTGAGAGAACTACCCGTTTTGCCTCCTCCTTCTCCTCCATCTTCGGGAGCGGATAGTATGCGGCGAGTGCATCCGAGAAGGTCGGATATGAAATAGGGTCTTCTGATCCTGAGAGGGGAAATGGCCAGCATCCTTTTGTGTCGATCACCGGATGTGTCGTTGATCGGGCATCATGGATGATGCTTCTGTAGGCATCATACAGCCGCAAGAGTATCTCATCAGTCAGGTACTGTGTCGGGAATGCCTTCTCAACACCTGCACGGAGGCAGAGTTCCTCTGCCATCACGCCTCCAAACATCAGGCCAACGGCAACTGCCCTGACGAGATCCTTCTCCTGGGATCTCAGGATCTCTTCGAATGCCTCTTGGGTCAGATCAGCGAGATCAACGCCCTCAATTTCATATCTCTCTCCGGATACAATCTCCCGTTCCCGGAACCGGCGTTTCTTCAGGGCATTCTGGATGACGAATTGTTCGTTGGTAACAATGAGGTTCCCCTCATCAAAGAGCTCGATTATAAGATTGAGTGTTCCCCCGCCTTTCCCGATCTCGAGGATGATCACCCGCTCGATGCTCTTCTGGGTGATTGAGAGTATTTTTCCTCCATCCAGGAACTTCCTGAGGTACATTGAGTATCCTGATGGGTTCTTCGGGGCGGGGGGAAGTGTAGGAACACGATGTGCACGCCTGCCGATCTCGATAAAGAAGAGGTGGCGTGCCTTATCCTCTCCATTGAAACGAAACCCAAACTGGGTATTATCGTACTGATAAATCTTGCCGACCCAGAGAGGAAGAAGGCTCTGTAACTCCGCTGTTAATGCGGTCAGATCAAGCCCGCTCATTCCTTTGTCTGTTGCCATGTGAATACCAAGATACATAAGATGCGAAGACTAAAAAATACACCACTGGTGCGAAGATGAGTAAGGATACTACAGAGAAAAGAATTGAGAAGAAGGATCAGCATAAGAAACGGGTGAAGCGGACTCTCATTGCCTGCCTGATGGGTCTAATTGCCGGTATCCTCTCGTTTATGCTTGGAGGAGTCCCTGATGCTTCAGGTATACAGCCAAATACGATGCTGACCATTCTGCTTCTCCTTGCCGCAATTGTCTTTCAGAAACATGTCATCACCATCATCGGGATTGATATCACTAAACTTGGCAAGAAAGACTGGTTTTACCAGGGTTTCATGACATTTGCCATCTGGTTCATCACCTGGACAATCCTCCTGACAACAAGCCTTCTCTGATCATCCATGCGTCTTGCAGTCGTCCATCGGGATCGGTGCCACTCAAAGAAATGTGGCAACGAATGCATCATCTACTGTCCGCGCGTCAGAACCGGTGATGAGACTGTCATCATCGGGGAAGACGGAAAAGCAGAGATCTCTGAAGAGCTCTGTGTCGGGTGCGGCATCTGTATCAAGAAGTGTCCTTTTGATGCCATTGATATCATCACCCTCCCTGTTGAGCTTGATAATCCAACCCACCGGTATGGAAAGAACGGCTTTGCCCTCTATGGCCTTCCCATCCCGGTTGAGGGGAAGGTCTCCGGTATCCTTGGTCCAAACGGGATTGGGAAGAGTACCTCTGTTGCCATCCTCTCAGGACAGCTGAAACCAAATCTCGGAGAAGAGGAGGAGAGAGAGGGAACCTGGGATCTGATCCTGAAACAGTATGCAGGAACCGAGCTCTTTGATTACATCAAAGCAGTAGCAGAGAGGGGGGTAAAAGTTGCGGTCAAGCCCCAGTATATCGATGGGATACCAAAGGTCTTCTCCGGAAAGGTCGAGGATCTCCTCAGAAAAACTGATGAGACCGGCCGTCTTGAACACTATATCAGTGAACTTGGTCTTGGGACGATCCTCGATAAGAAGATCGATACGCTCTCTGGAGGCGAACTCCAGCGGGTGGCGTTTGCTGCCACACTCTCCCGCGAAGCCGACTTCTATTTCCTTGACGAGATCACCCCCTTCCTCGACATCTACCAGAGGATGGCAACTGCCCGGCTTATCCGGGAACTTGCCCTCTCCCGCCCGATTATGATCGTTGAGCACGATCTGGCCATCCTCGATCTCTTGGCAGATACCGTGCATATCGGCTATGGAAAACCTGCCGTCTTTGGCGTCATCACCCGGCCAAAGGGGGTGCGTGTCGGGATCAACCAGTATCTTGAGGGATTCCTCCACGAGGAGAATGTCCGGTTCAGAAAGAACCAGGTGGTATTTGAGACGAGATCGCACCAGAAGACGGTTGAGCGGGAGAAACTCCTCACTATCCCCCGGATGACAAAGACCTATTCGGGATTTTCGCTCACAATTGATGGTGGTGAGATCCGCAAAGGCGAGGTGCTTGGCATCGTCGGTGCAAATGGAATCGGAAAGAGTACCTTTGCAAAACTCCTTGCCGGTGTTGAGAAGCCTGATCCGGGTTCACAAGATGTAAAAGAAGGAATCAAGGTATCATACAAGCCCCAGTATATCAAGGCCGGTTCAGATGCAACTGTTGAGGAGCTCCTTCGCTCAACTACAAAGCGTTTTGATACCTCATATTACCAGCACGAGATCCTTGAGCCGCTGGTGCTTGAACCGATCCTCCAGTCTCCAGCAGATACCCTCTCCGGTGGTGAACTCCAGCGCCTGGCAATCGCACTCTGCCTCTCTCAGGATGCCGATCTCTATATTCTCGATGAGCCAAGCGCCCATCTTGATGTCGAACAGCGGATGAATACCGTCTCGGTCCTGAAGCATTTTGCCGAAGGGCGTGAGGTGGGGGTGCTCGTCATTGACCATGATATGTACTCAATCGATATGCTCTCTGAGCGTCTTCTCGTCTTTGAAGGAGAACCAGGGAGAAGAGGCGCAGCATACGGCCCCTTCTGGATGAAGGAGGGAATGAACCGGTTCCTCGAAAATCTTGGTATCACATTCAGGCGGGACAAAACCGGCAGGCCAAGGATCAATAAGATTGGATCATTTCTTGATCGCGAACAGAAGTCGCATGGAGAATACTACTATGCAACCACATCTGATGATTGATCAGGAAAAATAATATAAGTATCAGATCTCAGAACGTGTTCCATCCGCACGCCGGATGGTGATTGTAAAACCTTTTGCCGGGCAATAGAGGACTGTTCTTCCTTTTGTTCCACCGACATCCTCTCCTTTTATCGGGATTTTATTTTCCTTCAGTTTTGCCCTGACCGCTTCGATGTTCCGCTCGCCAATAGAGAGGTTGCCGCTGAAATTCGTAAACATCTGTGCTCCGCCAACAATCTTTGCCTGAAGTGTCTTTGGCGAACTCCCTTTTTTCCTTAATTCAGCAAGCAGGATCTCAATGGCGGTATCGGCGTACTTCCCGAGGCGATCACGCTTCCCTCCGCTCTCGGGAAGCATGATATGCGCCATCCCGCCGATACCGAGTTTTGTATCATGGAAGATCAAACCGATACAGGATCCAAGCCCGATTGAGGTCATCGGCTCCGCTCCGGTATGGTAGTCGCCGATACCTATGACGATTGCTTTTGAATTGTATCGGTTTGATTCTTCATCCATTTAATATCTCCAGAGCCATTTAACTGGCATGTTCTTTCAGGAGGTTATCCATAAGCTCAAGGATCTGTGAGAGGGTATTCATCTCTGGCAGCATCACAAGATCGCCATTGATGGAATACTGGTCGCATGACAGTCTTGTGTGGAAGAAGACGACCTCATTCACATCAAAGGCAACCTCGGCAAGGAGCTGTTCGATCGCAGCATGTGCCATGTCAATGACGAGAACAGGAGGTGAGGGGAGCATCACAACACCAAGGAGCTCTGCCGTTGCATCGAGGAATGCAGAGACCATGATATTGCCGACCTCGTTCAATGCACTCTCATCCATCTCATTCAGCTCACGTTCCTCGTCTCCCATGCCAAGCATCGTATTGGTCATCCGTTTTGCAGACGAGAGCGGCATGATAAATATTACATATCCTCCCTGCTCAAGCTCGCCCTGCATCTGGAATATGGAGAGAGCCGCTGTCTCGTCAGTTACGTGTTTATAGATATCAGCCAGATCGACAACCTCTACAAGAGGCACTGTCATCTCTATCTGGCCCATTAACATCTGCGAGAGCGTTGTTGCTGCATGGGATGCCCCGATGTTTCCAAGTTCACCAAGCGCGTCCATCTGTGTGGGTGTCAGTAATGCCATAATCTACACCATTGTATTTACATCTAATACCGGAACAACATGCCCGTCTCCGAGGATGGTGATGCCGGAAATTCCCCGGATTACTCCGATAATCTTGCTGAGTGGTTTTACCACCACTTCCTGCTGCCCCTCGACAATATCGACGGCTATGCAGCATTTCTGTTTGTTATACTGTACAACGATGAGAATCTCTGATGAATCAGATTCGCCAAACATCTCTTCAAGCATATGAAGCGGCAACACCTCATCCCGGAGAAGGATTGAATCCTGTGTCCCGATCCGGTGGATATTCTCCCGCCTCATGCTGGCCACCTCAACAATGGCACTGATGGGGATTGCTATCCTCCGGTTATTTAACCGGACAATCATCACCTCAACAATCGCCATTGTCGGTGGGAGAAGAAGTTCAAAGATTGATCCCTTGCCCTCATTGGTTGTTACACGGATGGTTCCCTTCAGTGATTCTATCGCACCCCTGACGACATCAAGGCCGACGCCCCGGCCGCTGATATCGGTGATGGTATCGGCGGTACTAAAACCAGGGTGGAAGAGATAACTGATCGCCTCCTCCTTTGTGAGCTGATCCGCCTGATCCGGGGCAAGGAGACCTCTTTCAATAGCTTTTGCCTTCACCTTCTCCACATTGATCCCGGCACCATCATCTCTGAGTTCAATGATGACATTATCACGGTCACGGCGTGCAGAGAGCTGTACAAGCCCCTTCTCCGGTTTTCCAACCTCCTTGCGGCGCTCCGGGGATTCAATGCCATGATTGACGGCGTTTCTGATGAGATGGAGGAGGGGATCATTTAAGCCGTCCATCACACTCCTGTCAAGTTCGGTCTCACCACCCTCCATAACAAAATTCACTTCCTTTCCATCATAGTGGGCGGTATCTCTCACAACACGTGGAAGGCGGTTGAAGATGTGATTTAAGGGGATCATCCGGATATCCATCATCAGGACCTGGAGATCAGAGACCGATCGATCGATCATGCTGATCGCCTCATCCATCTCTTTCATCTTGTTCTTCTCAGCAATCTGCTTGAGGCGGCCACGATTGATCACCAGATCCTCGATCAGGTTCATCATCCGATCCAGTTGATGGATATCGACCCTCAGGTTCTTGATCTCCCTGTTCCTGGCGTCATCCTTCTTTTTCGGTATCGGATCGCCGCTTTTTGTGGGCGTGGAGGCTTTTTTGCTCTTCTGCTTATCAGCATCCAGCGGGATGATATCGACTGACCGGATCTCCGGCACCATCGCTGCTTTCTTCAATGCCTCGGGATCCCTGTCTGTTGCGATCGTCAGCTGGAAGTTCGAATCAAAGAGGCCGTCCTCGACAGCCTCACGCGGGGGATCGCAGCTGACGATCGTCCCGCACTCTTGAAGGCGGTCGAGGGAGATGCAGGCACGGAGCCCTTTCATCGCCGATTCTTCATCGACACTGATGATCATCTGGTAGAGAGGAAGGTTTTGTGTATCAGCCTGTTCTTCTGTTGGAGCCTGGGTGACAATCTCCTCGATAGAGACATTGGCAACTTCTGTTCCTGATGCGGCTGATCGGAGTGCCTCTATGCCTGCATCACTCTCAATCACAAGGGTCAGTATGCCGTCAAAAGGAGCATTCTCATCTTCCAGCTGGGAGAGCGGGGGGTTGGTTCCGAGGATGGTGCCAAACTGTTCGATATTTCCAATGGCAATCAGTGCCCTGACATCCTTCATCTGGGAGGATTCATCTATCTCTATTCGTATCGTATATTGAGGATAGCCATTTATACTCTCCAGGGAGGGAGGAGCATGGGTTTCCCTGACTGTGCTCTCTTTTGGAGGCTCATTTTTTTTGCCATTCCCTGTTGCATGCCGGAGCGAGTCAACTATATCGTCAACATTGACAGACGAACCATCCCCGCCCTCTTCGATCTCGTCGATCTGCTCCTCGATGATATCAACTGTGCTGAGGAGGAGATCCATAAGATCCTGGGTTACCGTCAACTCGTTATTTCTGATCGCCTGGAAGACATCCTCCATTGCATGGCAGAGATGTTCCATGGTATCAAAGCCCATCGAGGCTGAGGCACCTTTCAGGGTATGTGCTGCCCGGAAGATCTCATCGATTGCACCTGTGTCTTCGCCCCCTTCAAGGATGAGGAGGTTTCGTACAATCACCTCATGATTCTCCCGTGATTCGGCGACGAAGAGGCCCCGGTATTGTTCAAAATCTGACTCTACCATATTATCCTCCAATCTTCCGGACCGCCCGGTGAATCTCGTCAGCCATCTTCTTCAGGGAAAATGTCTCCTGGACGGCGTTATGCTCAAGTGCTGATCTTGCCATGCCATAGACGAGGCATTCATCTTCACGGACAACAAAAGTTCTCCCCCCCGCCTCTTTTATTGCCAGCATGCCTGCACCCCCGTCACTTCCCATGCCTGAGAGGATCACTGATACGATATTTTTTCCATAGACTTTTGATGCAGATATAAATGTCTTATCGACTGCCGGTTTTACTCCATGGAGTGGCTGGCCGCTTGAATGGACAACCTTTCCGGTGATCCTCCCCGGGGTTGTCTGGGCACTGGTAATGATTGTATGGTATCCTGCCTTTGAAAGGAGGATATTATTCCTGGTAATGATATCTCCATTTTCAGTCTCTTTCACATCCAATGGACAGATACGGTTGAAACGCTCGGCAAGTGCGGCGGTGAACCCAACCGGCATATGCTGGGTGATAACAACACCTGCACCGAGATCTGCCGGAAACATCGAGAGGAGCGTGTCAAGCATCTGCGGCCCGCCAGCCGAGGACCCAATCAACACAAGGGTCTCTGCCTTATCATTATCGGTAACCGAACCCGTTCTCGGTGTAGTCTTCTTCACTATTGCGTCCGGGAGTGTTATGAGATGTTTTATCTTGCCGACAACATCCTCTTCAATAGCCCTGACTTTCCGGAGATCAGTTGGCTTAAGGATAAAATCCGATGCTCCGAGTCGGATCGCTTTCAGTGTCATCTCGGCTCCCTCGGCAGTGAGGGAACTGAGCATCAGAATTTTTGGCTTTTTTGCAAATGGTGATCGCCTGAGCTTCTGAAGCAACTCGATCCCATTCATCCTTGGCATCTCAATATCGAGTGTGATGATATCTGGTTCAAGACGTTCTATCTTTGCCAGTGCGTCAATCCCATCCACTGCGGTTCCCAGGACCTCAATCTCAGGGTCTCGTCCGATGATATCCTTTAGGATCGTCCGCATGAAGACGGAGTCATCCACAATGAGAACTTTTATCATACACTAAGACGCCAGCACATTCTTTACCTCATCAAGCACTTTTGGTGCCTGGAACGGTTTCACAACATATCCTCTTGCCCCGGTTTTAATGGCAAGTTTTACCATCTGCTCCTGTCCAACAGCTGTACACATGACGACTTTTGCACCGGGATCAATTTTTTTGATCTCCTTGAGTGCTTCGATACCGTTCATCTTCGGCATCACAACATCCATCGTAACAAGGTCAGGTTTGAGAGCCTCGTACTTTTCAACAGCTTCAGCTCCGTCTCCGGCTTCACCAACGATCTCATGGCCACCTGAGAAGAGGATGTTTTTGAGAAGGGTTCTCATAAACAACGTATCATCAACAATCAGTATTCTACCCATTCAGCATCCATCCAGATATGTGTGTGGGACGATATTTAGAGTTTTGTCCTGCCCCGGGGTATATCACAAATCAGTTTGCCCCGGATTTGGTTGCATCAGTGATATACCGGACACCTTTTGCAGTGAGCTGAACTTCTCTTCGTATCTCTTTTACTTCTGCCATATTAAGGTTGATTAATTTGTCATAGACGTGATCGATCTCCTTGAACTGAATCTGGAGCATATTCTGAATCGAGGAGGAATCCATTCCTGAATAGACGAGCATGGCAATCTGCTGATCCATTGCACTAAGTTCTGTTCCATCCATCTTAATGCCTTCAGTTGCTTCCTGAAGGAAATTGTGGAGGATCTGGAGGGTTGAGATCTGGGTGAGGATGAAACTTGATACGACATCATGGTGCTCGAGGTGATCGATCCTGACAACATCTGTCGGTTTTTCACTGACCTCCCTTTTGGTGAGCTCAATGTTTGTAACATCATCGATCTGAATACAGATCTGTTTGTTCTGGGTGATACACCAGATACCTGTTTTCAAGACGATAATGGCACCTTTCTCCCAGATGGCGTTTGTCACAAGCACGCCTCCGCGTATTGCAGGCGACATGAACTGCACCATCAGCCTATATCCGCTACATTTCATCAGGATTTTATGCTTCAGAACGAATCTGACCTTTTCAACCGAGACAAGATCGATGACTGAACCATCTTTTCTGATGATGGTGAGGGTGTTCTTCTTTTTTTCTTCCAGATCGACGATATGTTTAAGAGGGATTGTTATATTGACAGGTGGGGGTATGACAAGTTTTTCATCATCAATTGTTATCTTGCAATTGATCCATTCATCATTATGCTGTATTTTGACCGGTGCACTAACCATGATTCTTCACCCCATCTATATTATTTCTACCGGATATTGATTAATTATCCTTTTTTCCTCCTAATATAGTGAGTAGATTGGATAATTCTTCTTCAAGCTCCTCGGGTGAGACATCAACATCCTTTAACTCCCGGACAAGGCTGAGATCCTGTTTTTTCCTGATATTCTTTGTGCCGCTCTTCAGTTCACTGAGGAGATCGCTCTCCCCCATACCCCCTCCGCCGGATTTGGAGAAGAAGGAACTCTTCGTCTCTTTCCCTGTTGCATCGGAAAAACCTACATTTGAACTGATGGTTTCAGCAGATTCACTAAAGCTGAATTGATCCTTATGCTTCTCTTCCCAGCTAACTTCCTCCTCAATCGTTGAGTCGTCCAGCGGATCCTCGATCTCATCCAAAACCTCAAAATCATCCGGCAACTCGTCTTCATCGCCTGTCTCTAATTCATCAAGATCAATTGCGTCGAGATCACCATCAGCAGAGAGGAGATCATCACTGAGAGAGTCCCCAAAGGAATCATCAACCGGCGTGTCCACCGGCTGATCGAAGCCTCCCTCCGGTCGATCGTCATCCAGATCCCCGGCCTGGGCAAGGATCGAGGCGACATCATCTGCCATATATGCGTCATCCTGCCCCATGTCGATGACTGCTGCATCAGCATCAAAGTCATCAAGCCCCTCGTCATCCAGTTCATCCAGGTTGATGTCCCCGAAGAGATCATCATCTTCCAGTTCGTCGTCAATCGATTCGCCACCGTCTGCTTTGATCACACCGGATGAGGAGGCAGGTATCGCCTTCTCCTTATCATCCTTCTTTTTCCTGCCAAAAAGCCCCCCCTCTTTCTTCTCCTTTGGCTTTCGTGCTCCGCCAGTGAGCTTCTTATAGAGATTATAGAAAGATGGAGCCTTCTCAGCAAATCTTTCACCAAATGTCGGTCCTTCCTGCCTGACAGGCTCTTCTGTTTTATCCTTCTCTCTTCTCAGGCTCTTCAGGGAGATTGCCCCGGTGACAAAGAGTAAGAATATGCCAAAGAGTGAGACGATCAATATCAGATAGAGAAATGGCAGATCGATGAAGAGGAGTATTATTCCGATTGCAACGATCCCAAAAAAGAGGAGCATCCTCCGCACTGAATCCTTCATATAATAGTCCCTCCTGTTGAAACAAGCCCTTCCATGCTGAAGAAGATATCAACAACCGGCGGTATTACCAGGAAGAGCATTCCGGTGATGACAAACATTATTGCGATAAAGGGGTAGGCGATGGTCCGATCTCCGCCCACTGCGAGCTGCCCGACTATGACATTGGAGAAGCAGATGATCACGAGGATCTGAACCACATAGGCACCGATTAAGGCTTCAGGAAAATCGATGAACATGCCGATCATCCCCCCGCCCATTGCACCCCCGATTACATCTCCTGACGCTGCTTGCGACGCTGCTTCAAAACTTGTCATCACAGCTGTTATGGATTGTGAGAGGGTGCTCAGAATCTCATACAGAGCGATGAAGATTGCGCTCATCGCAGCATGCATCGGGATTAAGAGAACGACAAAACCCATGCTTGCAAGCTCACGCCGTTTTCTCATCAGCACCTGCTCAAGCATAGAGTCTGCAACAACGGTGCCAATCTTTTTTGCATCGCCACCCATCTTTGCGGTGTCACGGAAGATGCTGAAGTATTTATAGATAAAATTACTCCCGCATTCGCCGATGAATCGTTTCCATGAGAGCTCTTCATCCAGTCCGAGGTTCAGTTTGGAGTAGACTGACAGAAGAAGGGGGGAGAGGGTGGGCATCGATTTTTTATCGACCTGGGCGAGTGCCTGTGACATTGTGATCGATTTTCCTCCCATCATCGCTCCAATGCCCCGGATAAAGTTTGGAAATTCTTCATCACGGGCAATGACATTGCTATTGTCAATATATGCCAGGATCGCAAGCGGGGCGAGCATGATGCCAACAAGGATAAAGACGACTCCCGCCGGAACACCAATTGCCCAGGTGACAAGCCATGCGATGATCGTTACCGGGATGATGATCTTCTCCAGTTTCTTGATCATCGCCTGCTCTTTTGAGGACCAGTCTTCAGATTTATAGACACGATCATCGGTTGGAACCGTCTGAAACATCGTTCCGATACCAAATGCCGAAATCAGGATCACGATTATATAGGTGATCCGAAGTGTCTCCTCAACCGAACCCGGCGTATAGATCGCAACCGATATCATGAGCGTGATGGCAATCACAACAGAGGAGAGGAGCATGGCGATGTAGGCATCCGCCCATTTCTTCAGGAGTTCATATCCTGCCTCCTGGTTGTTCCTGAAGATCTCCATTGATGAGGAGAGCTCACCATTCAGGAAATCTATATCGGGCACCCCGGACTCCATTGCGTTTCCAAATCGCTGAAGCAGGGTCTTCAGAATTGCATTCTCGACCCTCTCTGCGACGATTGTTATCGCCTGGACATAACTGTACCCAAACCGCTTGACAAAGAATTCAATCTTCTTGATCGCCTTTGCCGGTGCATACTCCTTCTTCTCAGCGGTACTTGCAAAGATCTCAGGACGTGTTGCCTTTGCAATGGCAAGTGAATCCATGTACGTAACCATAAGAAGGATATCTGATGCCATCCTGCGGTCATCAAAGACTCTGGTGATCCGTTTGTATATCTTCTGAAAGAGATCTTCAAAGGGGAGTTTCCCCTCATTACTCTCCCGAAGGCGTTCAACAACATCCTCAAACATCTCTTCAGTCGCCTCCGATATCGATCCTTTAAGAGACCCTGCTTCCTGACTTTTGTCAGCATGTTGAAGAGATCATAGTACCGGGTGAATCCTGCCTCATGGAGTTTCTCTAAGATTTTGGCACGTTTTTCGATCTCAAGGTAGATATCGGCTTTCCTCCGCTCAGGAATTCCAAGCAGTGTTGCAATTTTGTATTCGAGGAGGAAACTGATTCCTTTCGCATTAAACGTGAAGGTGTCGGTCACGGGCTCCCATGAGAATGCCTCGACAAAGGAGAATCCCTGGCTCTCAGGATCATATCCGACAAGCTCGGATATGGAGAGGACCCGTCTCACAGTCTCCCCTGTTGGGCGTTTGACTGCACTCTGGATAACAACCACATTCAAACTGTCGACGAAGGTTTTTGGGATGAGGATGGGATCACCTGTTAAACGCTGGATCAGTTTTTCGACACTTGATGCGTGGAAGGTGCTCATGACCGGGTGGCCGGTCTGCATCGCACTAAATGCAACTGATCCCTCAACACCACGGATCTCTCCGACCAGAATCTGGTTTGGCCTCTGACGGAGAGCTGCCCTGAGGAGATCGAACATCGTCACCTCGCCGCCTTCACCCTCGCCTTTGCCTTTGCCTTTTGCAACCTCGCGAGTCCAGTTTCGGTGGGGGATATTCAGCTCCGGAGTGTCCTCAATGGTAACAATCTTATTCTCAGGAGGGAGGAATGCAGTGATGGCATTGAGGGTTGTCGTCTTCCCTGATGCCGTCTCCCCGGAGACAAAAAGAGACATTCCATATTCAATTAATATCCAGAGATATGCGGCACACATGTAATCCATACCGCCGCTGTCGATGATATTTAAGATCGAGAGCGGCTCTCCCATTGCTTTTCGGATGGTGAAGTTGCTTCCATGCCTGCTGATCTCGGTTCCATAGACAATATTGATACGGGATCCATCAAGGAGTGTTGCATCGACGATAGGGCTCTTATAAGTGATTGGACTTTTGATACGCTCTGCCATCTTCAGCACAAAGAGATCAAGTTCATCGGATTTTTTGAATTCGATGACGGATTTCAATCCTTTAAAGATCTTATGCTCGATGAAGATTGGCCCGACACCATTGCAGGTGATATCCTCAATATAGCTATCCTGGAGAAAGGGCTTTAAGACTCCCATGTCGACTTTGTCCCGTATGAGGACGTACTCAAGTGCGGTATATTGGGCGGGGGTGACAATCACTTTTCCATCAGCAGTCTGGGGGACTCCTGGAAATTTACGTGCAACCGAGTCCTTCTTTGTATCCCCGAGATCCTTCTGGAGGAAGTTCATGACTTTATCTTTCAGGGATGTTGAGACTTCACTTTCCCCGGATTCGATGAGTGCGGTATCTGTTGAGGTTTTGATGTAGGTGATCTCTTTTAAGAGTTTTTTGAGGAGATCGGCTCGTTCTTTCTCGGTAACCGGGTCATAATCGAGGGCATCGAGGAGATCCACGAGCTTACATTCGATTGCGGCGTTGAGGTAGCCAACACTGTGAAGAAACGAGGGCTCTATTGGAATATAGTATTGCCTGACATCATTTGGGTCAGGGAGGATATGAACGAATGTCTCGTTTCCGACAGGGTAGATGACATTTGGGCTCTCCATCTTTTTGAGATCTCCTTTCAGCTCAGAGAGGAAGAGCGGGATGCCATAGATATCAACAGGGAATATTAAAAGGTATTCGAGGAGGTGTGGGCTCTCACGGACATACTCCCGGGCATTTTCGGGGAGCATACGGTATAGTGCGGATGACTCAAGATCCCCTTCATAGATCTCTTCGACATCAGCTGTCTGGGGCTGAAAGGGGAGGGTTACGTCCACTGAGAGTGAGGATGCCATAATCTATACTTTTGCTACCGACATTGGGATGATCTTCATGCCATACCCCGGGTGAACCTCAAAGGATACCAGGTTTCCTGTAGTTTTTCGTGCACCCCGGACTTTTCCAACCTCCATCACCATGACGTACTTATCCCCGATAAGTGACTTCTTCATCACCAGGTGAGCATCACAGGTTGAGCGGATCCGAACAAGCGAGTCTTCATCAAATGCATAGGTGTGGAGTGTGATCAGGATGGTTTTTCCATTATCAACGAGGGTCTTGCAGTTTGTGAAGAAGGTCATAACCATATCCGTGGATGCGTATTCAGAGAAGAGTGTGAGGGAGTCGATGATGATGACTTCTGCCTTGCTACTCTGCATGTGTTTCACAAGCCTTCCCAGGATGCCCTGCATATCACCTTCATCCCAGTCAAATCCAACGACATGAAGGGGGAATACCCGAATGTATCCCCATGCATAGTAATCCGAGATGTCCAGGCTCATCGACTCCATCTGTTTCAGGAAGCTCTTGACGGTGCTTTCAGTTGTAAAGAGGTCAACTGTGAATGAATTCTTCATCGCACCCCACATGATCTGCTGGGTGATGACACTCTTGCCGGTGTCGTTCTCGCCCTCGATCAGTGTCATCGAGTAGAGTGGAAGCCCATCAGCAATCTTTCTGTCAATCTCGGGGTTGCCTGTCGAGAGGATCTCCTTGTCTGATCCCCCTATAAGGTCATTTAAGTATGAGTTGCCTGATTCATCCTCATCATCATATACGCCCATTCTTATCACCTCATAGATATGAAGATGCAGCGGTGCCTGTTGGTGTTGCCACCTTCACCCAGATGGGGGGGCTCAGTTCATCAATACTCACACTCATATTCAGCACCTCGCCCGGATCAAGGAATCCGGGGTTGATGAGATCCGGAGTGATTCCGATTTTTTGCCATTCTTCCCGTGTCTGGGTGCCTATGTCGGTGGCAAGAAACAGATCCATCTGAAGAGGATTCATGATCACCGTTGTTCCATCATTTTTTACCAGAATAAAGAGAGTGGTATTATCAGCGATATGATATCCATCGATTGCAATCGAGGTTCCTGTTTTATCTGTCTGCACCTCTGTCATATCCCGCTGTGCTGTCATCACGACTTCAGCGGTGATCAGGGAGGCTCCGATCAGAAGGTATGCGACAACAAGAAGAAGAAAGACCCCTACAATCGCTCCGATTATGGTTGCAAATCCCATCTCAAACACCCCCTAGACGACAGTAAATTCAATGTTTCTCCGAACTCCATTGAGAAGGACGATCTGGAAGGTCATCCGGTCTCCTTCCGCAACACTCCCACTATTTGCTACGATCTCAAGCGTCTCTCCACGATCCCAGAGTCCGTTACTGTTGTCGTCGTAGAGTTCAAAATTCCATCTCCCCGCCATAGGAGATTTTTCCGCGGCTGAATCATATTCCATCCGCCTGATCTCACCCGTCTTTCCAAGATAGATATCAAAACGGGGTATGAGGCTGTCGCCTATCGGGTTTACGCCGGTATTTTTAACCCAGATATAGGCTATGCCCGTTTCATTTATGACGGTATTTACAATTGCAATATCTGTCCGCAACCGATCGTCCATCTCATGGGAGCTCGATACGAAGGTCTCGGATGCAAGGTAGATGGAGGGGAAGACGGCGTTGACGAGCACACCTGCTGCTATGATGGCAGTGATTAGAAATATGGCAGTGACGAAGGTCTCCGAACTCATGATGGCTCATCTATAGAGTTGTTGTTCCTGATATAGTATGGTTTGTATAGTGTTATATCTTATCGATCAGATGTGCCCATTCCTCGCCAGGTTCTTCCTTTGGTAGTTTTGGACGTTTTGTAAAGCCTTTCCTGGTATCCCGCTCCATCATGACGGTGATCATGTCCCGGTCAAGGGAGGTGTCTTCGGGATCCAGGATCTGGTTTAGGACGTAGAGCTCTGAAACAAACTCATCCGCCCCAACCTCATGCTCTTCTCCAAGCGAGGCAGGCATGATCCGGGCGATCTCTTTTACTTCGTCTGCTGCCTCTTTTGTGATGTACCCGATGGACTGGTATGAATCGAGCATGATATCCAGCCTATCATGGCCGTACTTCGTGATGGCAGCCTTTGTCCAGTTGAAGAGCTGGTATACTTTGTGGAGGCAGAGTTTCCCATCCCCCTCCTTCTTCATCGGGAGATCTGCCGGGAGCCGTGTATTGGGATCGACTGCCGGAACCCGTGGGAGTGCGTAATCGGCAGGCATCTCCGGGATGAACTCATCTTCATATATTTGTTGAGGACGTGTATCTCTCTTCTCAGGCAGCGGCTTCTCCCTCTCTCCGATTGGACGGGAGAGGAGCTCTTCTACCTTCTCCTCAAGCTCCTGGATCCGGGCTGCATCTTCCAGGGTTCTCTCTTCGAGCTCCTGGATTTTTGCTGCATCAGCGGGGGTGAGCCCAGCAACTATCTCGCCCCCCTGTGCAAGGACGGTCAGCGGATTATCGGCTTCGTTCAGACGCTCACGTATATCGATCAGAAGCTTCTTGATCGATTTCTTCATGAGGTCGACTTCCTGTTCCAGATTCTGCAGTTTAACCTCGGGATCGTCGGCGGAGGCGGTCGCCAGAATGTTATCGACCTGAGATTGGTTTACTGCCATATGCTAAGTATATTATTTGAGTGATATATAATAGTTTTGTTTAATTCAGAGGGATTGGAGTATTATGTGTGGGGGATGGGGGGATTCTGGTATGCCGGGGTTCCCTGTTATTGGTCCGGTGAGAGATGAATAAAACCCGCTCCTGAAGGAAGGAATCAATCATATTGTTGGCTCAGGAGCCTCAGCGTATCTGTCAGGATTTCAAAAAAAAAGGAGAGATTAAAGTGGTTTACCTGAGAACGTTCACTGGTTTGATATCGGCAGGAGTTGTCCGAACCACAGTTGTCATGGCACCAACTTCTGGTTGCATTGAGATGGTGAAGCGTGTGTCTGGTCCAATAGCTTTGTTATTTGGAGCTCTCACGGTAATCTGGAACTTCTCATTCGGGTCAAGAACCAGATCGCCGGGATTGACTTCATCATAGATGTTGGTAACTGCCCATTGTCCACGGTCTGGATCTCCTTTAGCAGTATCGTTTGCCAATTCCAGAATTTCTCTGTAATCAGGTGTTGCCAATGTAACACGCATTCGAGCAATATCCATCGGCTGGTTACCGGAAGTTAAACCAATGGTATAGGAGATGTTCACAATAGAGCTATTCTCAGTAGTAGAAGTTCCATTGAACCCATAGACGTCGCCAAGTACTTCTATACTTGATGCTGCCTGTCCCATTCCAGTGTGGACGACTGTCTGTGCCTCCTGGGCCGTGAAGAATCCTGCGCCGAGCATCACATACGAGAATACTGCGGCGACGACGACGAAGGCGATCAGGACGATCGCAGCCTCAAGGCCTGTAAATGCATTTTCATTCTTCTTCATGATACATCACCTCAGTAGACCTCGTATACTTTATTATCCGCAAGCGAGAGTGGTGCATGACGCTTGATCGGGAGTGAAGCACCAACCGGGGGTTTCACCTCAATCGTGAACGGTTTGTTAGGTTTCACGATGTCAGTAAGATTATTGGAGGTACCACGCTCTATTGTAATTTCCAGAACATCTCCCCGTTCAAGAAATGTCTTACTATCAATTGCTTTTCCCTCACTGTACCAGGTTTTGTTGATCGCAGTATCACTATCCGAAAGTTCATAATACTTTTCTTCAGACGATAGAATATACGTAAATTTACTGGTATCCATTGGTGCTCCGCCAGCGGCAAGCACCACTGTGAATGAAATGTTGTTGACCTTGTTTGCAGGAGTGGTATCGGTCATTAACACAACCGGTCCCGAGACCTCCATGTTAGCAGTGGCAGTGCCAACTGCGCCATACACAGTCTCCTGGCTCTTCTGGGTTGTGAAGAACCCGGCTCCGAGCATCACATATGAGAAGACCGCAGCGACCACGATGAATGCGATTAAGACAATCGCAGCCTCAAGGCCGGTGAAGCCGTCCTCTTTTCTTTTAAGACTCATTTTAAAAATCACCTTCTTTTCCTGTTTAGAATACTGGAATCATTCCTATCGGAGCGAATCAATATTCATAGTTTCCTAGTGTATTCAATAATATAAATAGATATGTATCATACCTATCCTGAGGGTTCGTATAGAGGGATTGATAAAAAGGGATGGATAAAGAGCGATGCTGGCAACAGGTACTACAAATGAATGTATAGAGATGCATAAATGAATATGTAGAGATACTGCAGATGGAGCATCTTCCCCCGACTATCCAGGGGAAGATACACGGGATAAATCTGGAACAGAGTCATCCTGCCCATTAGCTCTCTTCTCAAAATATATATGGGGTGATGACATACTAGTAGTATTATTCCATGGATCAGGATGGAATCTATATGCAGACTGATATACAGGATGATATACAGGATTGATGGGTGATGACTGATGGATAAGAAAGATGGGATGATCTTCCTCACCGGGATCTTTATCATTATCATTGTAGCTCTCGTCATCAAGCCGATGGCAACCGGCGAGAGCCCGGATCTGGGCATACCGGAGATCCCCTCATTACCCGGTTTCGGAGACGAGCAGGCACCGGCACCGACTGCACCCCCGACACCGGTGCCGCTTGGCCAGATCCGGATCCCTCATCCATCAACTGTTGAAGGTGCCGGGATTGGCGATCGTCCTGTTCAGGTCTGGGATGGCTCCCCGATCCAGCTCGGGTATGTCGATCCGGGCACCTATCACCTGACACGGGATGATACCTATCTTCAGGCAAATGCCCCCTTCGACTCAGGGCCCAGAACACCTGAACTTGCAACCTATGCCACATTCAGCGCCGGTACAGGCGATGGGTTAACATCCGGAACCCCCCTGACGACCGAAGTCTTTTATATACCATTTCCCCGGTGGGAGATCTGGTATACTCTGGAGACATCGGTTGATCCTGCAGACTCCGGAACTGTGAGCGAGGGTATGATATCCGGTGTAGTTGGATATCCCCGGTTTACCATCACCGTAATGGATGCAGCAGATCCCAGCAGAACGGTTGCCACCATCAGCCCGACAAGCGGTGGCATTCTTGACAGTAGCCTCTGGGAAGGAGATGATGATCCCCGCCCCTGGAAACATAAGTTCTATGAAGGGGGACGGAGCTACTACATGATCATTGAACGGCGGCTCATCGACTCCTATGAGATTGATATCAAGGTGCCGGTGGGATAAGCCGGTCCCCTTATTTGATCTCTATTCCTTCCATCCTTTCAACAACAAGCCTTGCAATCGCCAGATCCTGTACCGCAAGACCGGTTGAATCAAATATCGTGATTGATTCTGCCGAACTCCGCTCTTTCCGGCCAATCACCACCTCCCCGGAATGGATCGCCTGCTCATAATCATCCACAAAGACCTCGGCACGGGCCAGCAGGGCAGGGTCAAGCTCCTGCTTGCCGGGGGCATCGGCTCCGATGGCATTGATATGGGTTCCCGGGCAAATCCATTCTGATCTGATCAGCGGCTCCCGTGATGGGGTTGTGGTGACGAGGAGATCGCAGTTGCAGGCTTCTTCAATTTTCCTGACGCTTTTTGCCGGAGACTGCTGATATGCCCCGCCAAACCGATCCGCATTCTCCTTTCTCCTGCTCCATACGATCACCTCTTCGATATCACACTCTGCTGCGATTGCATGCAGCTGGGCCTCTGCCTGCCGCCCGCTCCCGACAAAACCTATTGTGAGCGGCTTCTTCTCTGCAAGGTATTTCGCAGCAACTGCCCCGGCTGCTCCTGTTCTCATATCGGTGAGGGCGGTTGCATCGATTAAGGCGATCTGTATCCCTGTCGCGGGATCAATCAGAATAATCGTTGCCATCACCATCGGCAGGCCATGTGCAGGATTGCCGGGGTGGACGTTTTACGATCTTGACACCGGCAAGATTCTGTGAGGGGATTGAGGCGGGCATCGTCCGAAAATCACCCTCCGGGAAGGTGATATCGATCTTTGGAGGCATCTGGACATTGCCCCGTCCATGCTCGGCAAAGACGCCCTCGATGGCATGGTTCACTTCGGGGTAGGTGAGGTTCCCGCCTGCATCGGGATAGTATTTCATAGATGAGTAATGAAGGGAGGGAGTATTTTGGTCTGTTGGTTGTGGTAGGGGGAGGAATTATTTTCAATTAGTGCCCTCTTCTGTGTAATCCTCTCCTCCCCACCATCACCTTTTACCTTCTCCGGATCGAATACTTTCCCATGCCTCCGCGATTCCGGTACTTGCGCTCAGACTTTACCCCCTCCCCCGTTGATGTCATTCATATGGATCTCACCTTTGCCATCTCGGATACCGAGACCCGCGTTTTAGCAGAAACCCTCTTCAGGACAAAGGCTGCTCCCATCCGCTCCCTCCGCCTGAACGCAAAGGGACTGGAGATCCACTCCCTCTCATGCCGGGGACACTGGATTGAATATGTGGTGGAGGAAGATGGCATCATCATCACTTTTGGAGATGAAATCCCTCCCGAGACCGAATTTGTCATCCGGAGCGAGACGATCTGCTACCCATCCCATACGCTCCTCGAAGGCCTCTACTATGATGAAACTCCGAAGGGTGCGCCGCCCACCCAGATCACCCAGTGCCAGCAGTGGGGATTTCAGCGTCTGGTCCCCTGTATCGACGAGATGACAGCCAAATGCAGATACAGGACAACCATCATCGCCGACTCGCGGTATACCCACATGATCTCAAACGGCGATGTTGCGATCCCCCGCCACCGGCTCACAAAAGGGCATTCACTCTCCCACTCCTCACGGTTCCTGCACCCCCACCCTGCCCCGGAGGAGCTTGATTCAATCACCTATGAGAATATCACGACACCGATGGCGCCATATCTCTTCTTCCTTGGTGTTGGCACCTATGACTCCTTCCAGCGGACTTTTGAATACCCTTCAGGAAGGGCATTTCTCCTCGAAATCCTCTGCCCTCCGGGATCTGATCCGATACGGGCAGAACAGGCGCTTGATATCCTTGAGGATGGCATCCTCTGGGTCTATCTCTTCACCGGCCCCCATTGTTATGAACAGGTTGAGGTCAGGCATGAGATCTACCGGCTCTATAACAAGCGTGCAAAACTCAGGAGACGCGGGGCAGATGAAGAGGATCTCATGCGGATATCCCGCCAGATGGAGCACCTTGATCAGGAGATCGTCGGGGGGTACATCTATACAGGTTCGGTGTACCGGGAGATCGGGATGCAGAACTCCGACTTTGGTGGAATGGAGAATGTCGGCAATACCACCATATCGACAAATCGCCTGATGCCGTTTGCCGGTATGACTGATGCGGGCTTTGAGTACCTGATGCGGGTTAAACTGCATGAGTACTATCATAACCTGAATGGCTCCGAAGTCACAGGAGAGACGCCATTTGAGATATGGCTGAATGAAGCCGTCACTGTCCATATCGAACAGCAGTACCATGCCTTCCACTTCGGCGAGGAGTATAGCCGCCTCCAGACAGTCCTCTCTCTCCTTGACCCAGCGGATGGAACGTTTGCACGGGATTCCGGGGCGGCTGCAATGCCGATTGAGCCTGATGGTTTCAATGATCCAAATGACCTGATCACCTCGGTCACTTATGTGAAAGCCCCTGAATTTGTCAGAATGGTTGAGTTGATCCTCGGAAAAGAGCCTTTTGTCTGGGCTCTCTCGCTGTACCACAGGAAGTTTGCACATTCAAATGCAAGCCGTGATGACTGGATCAACCTGATGGGATCAATCGCCGGTATGGATCTCGGACCGATGGCAGAAGGGTGGTTGAAGCGGGCAGGCTTCCCCACAGTCACTGTTCTTCCATCATATAATCCCAAAGACCGCTGCTGTACTCTCCGCCTTCGCCAGTCCGGGGGCGATCCTCCCTGGTGCTTCCCCTTTACGCTTGCCCTGATGAAGGCTGATGGCACAGAAATTGCTTCAAAATGCCATCTGGTTCAGGATGCAGAGGAGGAGATCATTCTTGAAGATGTCGATAATCCCGACTATTACTCATTGAACCGTGGGTTCTCCTTCTACGGACTCCTTGATTATCATCCTGAAGAGGATCTCCTGTATCTTCAGGCACGGACCGATCCGGAGATCACTGCCCGGTTCCTTGC
Organism: Methanocalculus pumilus; assembly: GCF_055382585.1. NCBI lineage: Archaea > Methanobacteriati > Methanobacteriota > Methanomicrobia > Methanomicrobiales > Methanocalculaceae > Methanocalculus > Methanocalculus pumilus. The sequence goes on from NZ_AP042393.1 coordinate 1,049,521, forward strand.
ATATCAGTCTCTTGCCTCTCTTGAGATCCTCCGTCTTATGCAGGACCCGGGAGCAGAACCCTCTCAGGAATTCATCACCCTCTATATCGATCTCCTCTCGGATGCCGAACTGATGGAAGGGGCCGGTGCGCATTTCCTGACAATCTTTGAGGATGGAGGTGATCCCGCCTTTGCCCATCACTATCTGGCTGCCTATCATGCACGGCGAAGCTTAGAACTGGCGATTGCAAAGGCACATGCTCCGACTCTTCTGGCACTGTACCGGGCATACCACCAGACTGATCATACCTGGGAATCAATCGGAGGTCTCGCCGTCTTCATCAGGAACCGCCAGGTGAAGAACCTCTGTCTCCGCCTCCTCGCCCGGCTTGACACCCCGGACGTCCACGAGATGATCAGAAACCAGTATCGGAATACGCATGTTGCAACCGATCGTATGCATGCATTCTCTCTCCTGATCGCCTCATCCGTCCCGGATCGACTGGAATTATTCCGGGAGATGATGGATACATCAAGAAAGGACCCGGTTGTCTGGGAACAGTTCCTTGCTGCAACAACAAGCGCAGATGCCGATGATCTGGTCTCTCTTCTCAGAGAGATTGAAGGCTCAGGCTATCTCAGGATAGAGCAGGCAAATGATCAGCGGGCGCTCTATGGGTGTTTTGCCAGGAATCGTAAGATATCCCTTGAGACAGATGAAGGGAGATCATTTTTAGCAGATGCCCTGTTCCGCCTGATGGATGTCAATGAATATACAACAACCGGACTTCTTACCACCTTCTCGCATATTGACCGGATGGATACAAAAACCCATATACCTTTGATGGCGATACTTGTCGATCTCTTAAACCATGCCTCCTCCTTATCAATCCGACAGACACTAAAAAGGATTATCCTTGGGAATCCTACTGCACTTGCCACTTATCAATCACTGAAGGGTCATGTTCCTGATCTGGAACCCTGAAGCAAGCCTGATGATCTGTTGTCAGATGTGATTCACTCCCTCCTATCTTTATATACTCATATCAATTTCAAAAAGCGCATGACCTGAAATCTCCTCTTTTTTTTATCGATGTCAAAATTGAGCTTTTTCAAATTTATTCGATTTTAAATGCTTATTTTTAGATTGGCTATTGTAAAACTTAAATCAGTCGATTTTGACCAAAATAAACTCTCTGGTTACGTAATTGAATGATTATAATCGTTTTCCAACTGGGAAATATTTATATACTGAATTTTGAAACCTATTAGTATCCAAAGAGGGAGATTGTAAGACTTTGACCCAGACTATGCAGATACCAAAAGAACTGTCCGACAGAGAGATCATGAACCATTTCAAAGAGGAGAACATGTGGGGCCTCTGCACAGCAATTGATCTGAAGAATTGCAACCCGGATACGATCCGTGACCCGCAGAAAATTCATCAGTTTGTTGTAGAAGTCTGTGATCTCATTGATATGAAACGCTTCGGTGAACCGGTCATCGTAAATTTCGGTCCAAATGAGCGGGTTGCCGGTTATTCATTAGTACAGCTGATTGAAACCTCCTGTATCACCGGGCATTTTGCAAACGACACAAACGGTGCATACCTTGATATCTTCAGCTGCAAGGAATACCCGCCGCAGATCACCGCTGAATTCTGTAAGAAATTCTTTGGCGCAGAGGAGATCAGAACAACGGTCTTCTTCCGCTCCATCTAAACCTTCAAACACCTTTATTTTCAATCCCTCCCAATCCTGATTGTGGATATACCTGATGAGTATCCCCTGATCGGGATTGTCGTTCCATTTCTGCTCATTCTGATCTATGTTGCCATCTCTTCTCTGTTCCTGCCCCCGTTCCTTCTCATCACACTTCTATCGGTGGTTCTTGCCTACCTCGCAACTCCGATAGGCAGATGGATCATTCCTGTTGCCATCGTTGCGGGATTTCCCTGGTGGTATGCCGGTCTCACCGTCCTTGTCCTTGATGCCGTCGGAGCCCTCTTTATGGCGTGGAATTTCCAGCATCTCTTTGCCATTCCACGAATCGGGGTATATATGGAAAGGCTCATCTCGGATGTTGAAGCCATGATTGCTGAAAAACCCTGGATGGAGAGGTTTACTGCATTCACCCTCCTCCTCTATGTGACGCTCCCGATACAGGGTGCCGGCTCCCTGATGGGATCCGCAATCGGGAGATTGATCGGAATCGATCCATGGAAAGTCTTCTGGATCATGGTTTTTGGATCAGGAATCGGATCATTTGGGATGGCTTTTGGATCCGATGCCCTGAGGATCTTTTTGATCGGCAATATCGCAACAGGCATCACTATACTGCTCATCATGCTCTTCTCCGCCGTCTTCACCTACCTCTCGTACCGGGCACTAAGGCGGCGGAGACTATGAGATCCCAAACATCGCAAGTGTTGTGTTCCGGGGATCAATCTCATCCCAGTCCCATCCAAGACCTTCAAGAATTCGTGAAATCGGCCCTTTTACCGTCTTCTCAAGCATCGTCTCCCAGTCGATGACAAACTCCGGCGGCACCTGATCGGGATATTCAAAACAGATGACATCAGTCTTTGGGTAGGTGCTTGTGACATTTTTGATATAGACACGCTTTGGCTTGCTGCCTTTCTTAAAATCTGTCTTCAGGTAGGTATTTGAGTAGATTGCACCCCTGATATGTGCATCTTTTGTATCATAATCCTGAAGATGTTTGCCGATGCCGCCTGGGATACCGGCATCCTCAAGCGGACAACGTCCCGCACGGTAATGCCGGATTACCTCTCTGAGGTACTCCTTCACGGAATCGAATCCGGCACCCTGGAGGATCATCTCCATCACGGTCTTCTGGACGATCTTTGTAATCTGGGGTGAATCAGATCTCCTCATCTCAAAGCCGACGATATCGATCTGGTCAACCGTTGCCCCTTCCTTCCAGATGAGATGTCCGGCATACCGTTTCTTTCTGCCTGCCTGGAAGAACCGGCGATAGACTTTCTCGAACTTTATCGAGAAGTAATGCGTATCTGCATTCAACACCTCCTCTGCAAAGGCACGGAAACTCTTATTCAGCTCTTCCTCGATCTCACGGGCGATCAGTATGGTCTGTTTTAGATCAGATGGCGGTAGTTCGACAAAACAGGAATCGGTATCGCCATACAGGACAAAGTATCCTTTCTTGTCAATGATATCCCGTGTATGCTGGATGATCGCCCGTCCGACAGAGGTGACCGCAGATCCGATCTCCCGATCATAGAGCCGGAAACGGGAATACCCTGAGACACCATAGTAGGTGTTCATGATCACCTTCAGGACATTCTGCTGGAGATCGTAGAGGATGTACTCATCAGATCCATATTCAAAGGTGTTCCTGATCCGCTTCTTCTCATCCCGCTCGGCGAGCAGTTCCGATATGATGCTCCGGGTAAGTCCGTCAGGAGATCGTTTGAACCGGATTCCGTTTGGAGCCTTGATCTCACCTGAGGGATCTTTTGTCTCGGGAGAGGCATTCAGGGTCATCATCGCCATCGGGTAGAGGGATTTCAGATCGAGAACAATGACATTCTCCCGGACTCCTGTTGCAGGTTCAAAGACGGTTGCCCCTTCAAACTCATCCCCTGCTGCATTCCCCTTCGAGGGCAGGACAAACGTGCCTGATGCTTTTCTCAGGATATAGATATCAATGACATTTGATGAGTTCAGGGTCCGATCGAGCGGGCATCCGACATAACGTGCAATCTCCTGGTAGAACCGGATAATCGTGTTCTTTGCATCGATCCCGACACAGAGCTCCACATCCTTGTAATTGTACTCGATCAGCTTCACCGGATCCATCTTCCAGAGATCAAAGACTGTTCCGGTGTACCTGACTTTCCGCTCTCCGAGTTCATCCTCTGCAATTGCGTCAAGACGGTAAGACTCCTTCTGCGACCCCTGCATCTTCTTGTATGCAGTCAGGAGATCGAAGACAACACGGCCGCGGATCGCATTCCGGTCGGTCTGGCCAGGCAGACGGGAGAGATCAGCCGGGTTCAGCCCGAGTGTTGCCATCCTCCGGGTAATATAGGCGATATCAAAGTCGAGGATATTCCAACCGCTGATGATATCCGGGTTTGTATCCCTGATATGTGCAGTAAAGGCAGTGAGCATCGCTCTCTCGTCAGGATAGGAGCAGATCGTATGCCGTCCCTCGGAGAAGCAGCCGTTTGCGTACCCGCCGTTTTGTACTTCCCCCTCAGGTGATGTCTTCGCATCAGGTGATCTCAGCAGGAAGGTTGTGTACCGGGTATCAAAGGAGTCATAGCAGGTGATACAGAAGATCGGCTGCTTTTCCGGCTCAGGAAAACCATCTGAATCATCGCATTCGATATCGAGGAAACAGACGCGGGCAGGCGCATCAACATCGGCTGGACAAACCTCGGTATATTCGACGGTTGTTCCCGGCACCCTCACCCCGCCTGTTACATTGCAGTCGATCATGAACCGTGTGGCAAAGGGTATATCTGCCTCGAAATGGTGATAGCGTTCACGGACATCACGGATATCTCCCGGCCGCCGGGTATAGAGCCGGACAACCTCTTCGCCCTTGATCGTCTTTGACCGGATATCCGAGACTTCAACGGTGTCAGGATGGTTCTCCCGTGCCGCCTCACCTGCCGGGACATAGAAATACGGCCGGAACCCGGAAACATCCACCGCCACAGCCGATCCATCCCTCTTTCGCCCGAAGATATGGATCAGGGGACCGCCTGGGGCATTGCTGTACTCAACCTGGATGACTGCTATCTCAAGTTCAGACATCAAGCCTCCGGCAGAGGGACTTTAGGAATGCTCCGGCTTCATCAAGCTGCCCCCTCTCCCATGCATCAAGCGGCCAGTTTGGGATCACCTTCGCACCATTCGAAGAGACACGAACCGGAACTCCCATCGCACAGTTTGAATACCCGTATTCACCATTAAGGGAGAGTGCAGCGGTTATTGTATCGCTCTTCTCACCCTTCAGCATCCGTACAAGATCAATGATATGGGATGCCGGTCCAAAGGCGGTTCCGCCCTTGCCTGAGATAACTTCCATGCTTGCTCCCCGTAGTTCTGCGAGGATCTTCTCCCGCTCTGGAAGTGGCATCTCCCTGCCCAGATGAGAGAAGAGGGGTACCTGATGTTCGCCATGCTCTCCAATCACAAACGCAGGTCCGTCAATCCCGCGGCTTCCGAGCGCTACCTCAAACCGCCGGGAATCGAGCTGCCCGCCAAAACCAATGCAGTCCTCCTGCGGCATCCCGAGTTTCTTCTGGAAATAATAGCAGAAAACATCCATTGGATTTGAGACAACAATCAGTTTCCCACCAAATCCTCCCAGATGTTGTATACATGCCTCGGCAACAGAAAGGTTTGCATCGAAGAGGTCCGCCCTCGTCTTAATAGAGGGATTGCGGGGTGATCCTGCTGCAAATATGCAGATGTCCGCATCATGAATCCTGCCAGTCTCTGTAGAGATTGGTATATCCGTATTCGTATGGAGGAGATCGAGGGCCTGGGCGCGGAGGAGTGGCTTGTAGACATCTGCTAAAATCAACTCATCGATAATACCGAGGGTGGTAGCTGCAAAGGCACATTCTCCCCCGATTCGCCCGACGCCAAGCACTGCAAGGCTCGTCATAATACTGGTACTATGGGGTATGCTCATTATTAAACAGCACCAATTCCCTCTGGATGATTACATTACAAAAGGATCAGGTCTCTGTCGGGGGGGTTGATCTTGATAACCATCTCATCCTGGCAGCAGGAGTCCTTGGAACAACCGGAGCATCCCTCTTGCGTATGCGCCGCCTGGGTGCCGGGGGAGTGGTTACCAAATCAATTGGTCCGGTCCCAAAAGAGGGGCATGCCGGCCCCTGCCTGGTTCCGCTTGAAGGGGGGCTCATCAATGCGATGGGGCTCCCAAACCCATCAAAGAATTTTGTACCTGAACTGGAGACTCTCTCCGGGGAACCTGTTATTGTCAGCATATTCGGGGGAACACCCGCTGAGTTTGGCGAGGTTGCCTCCTGGTTTGAGGGAATTGCAGCCGGATTTGAACTGAACCTCTCCTGCCCCCATGCAGAGGGGTACGGTGCTGCGATCGGATCCGATCCCGCCATGGTCCGTGCCTGCACCGAGGAGGTGGCAGCATTTGGGAGGCCTACATGGGTGAAACTGACTCCTAATGTCACTGACATCGGTGCCATCGGGCGGGCTGCAGAAGAAGGCGGGGCAACTGCCCTTGTTGCAATCAATACCGTCCGGGCGATGCGGATCGCAATCGATCTCAGGCGGCCGGTGCTTGGGAACCGGTTCGGGGGTATATCGGGTCCGATGATCTTCCCGATTGCGCTCCGGTGTGTCTATGATCTCTATGAAGCCTGTTCGATCCCAATCATCGGGTGCGGCGGCGTCTCCTCTGCTGCGGATACAATCGAGATGATGATGGCGGGTGCGTCTGCGGTGCAGATCGGATCTGCCGTCTATGATGACTGTTCTGTCTTCAAAACCATCGCAGACGAACTCTATTCGCAAGATGGAATTTCTGCCGCCGAGCTCGTGGGGTGTGCCCATGCGTGATGGGATGCCGGTTGTGGTGACGGTGACTGAGGTCATCGACGAGACTCCGACTGTGAAAACACTCCGTTTTGATCGCGAATTTGCCATCCTCCCCGGCCAGTTCTGCATGGTATGGGTGCCGGGAATCGATGAGGTGCCTATGGGTTTCTCGTCGCCTGATTCGATCACCGTCCAGAAAGTGGGGGAGGCAACAGCGGCACTCACCTCGCTTACACTAGGAGAGATGATCGGCATCCGGGGCCCCCTTGGAAACGGCTTCACACCGAAGGGGCGGGTCCTTGCGATAGCAGGCGGTGTCGGTGTCGCCCCGCTCTATCCGCTGGCTGTAAACGGGTCCGTTGATACCTTCATCCTCGGTGCACGGACAGAAGCAGAACTCGTCTTTGCCCGTTCGCTTGCTGTTCTTACCGATCTCAAAATCGCAACTGATGACGGGACTGCCGGGTACCATGGTTTTGTGACCGGGGTGCTGGATGAACAGATCGATCCCCTCTCCTATGATACGATCTGTGTCTGCGGGCCTGAGATGATGATGAAAGGGATTTTAAACCGCCTTTCAGATGCTGGGATTGCCGATCGCGGTCAGTTCTCGCTTCACCGGTACATGAAATGCGGTGTCGGGGTCTGCGGATCATGTGCGATCGATCCGGAAGGTCTCTGTGTCTGCCGGGACGGTCCGGTCTTTACAGGGGATCGGATCATCAATTCTGAATTTGGAACGTACGCACGGGATGCAAGCGGCCGGAGAAAACGGGTCTGAACCTATTTTGACCCATTAATTGCTTTTAGATCTCCCAGATCATTGATATTTGTAAAGGATTTCAGGTCCGGGTCAATCTCCCGGATCTCCTGAATCTGAATAAATTTTGTATTGATGCTCCTGATCATCTCACGGAGTGAGTACGAGGCATGGGTGGCGATGTATGCCTTCAGTGCATCCTTTCTATAGACGGCATGCAGGGGTTCGTACATCTCTTCATTCCAGTAGGGCACTGCAGAATCGGCATCTTGTATTGAAGTGAAGAGTAACTCGACAACGTCAGATCGAATACAGGGCATATCACAGGCAGTAATAAAAATAAGATCGCCTTCTGCCTCTTCGACACCTGCAATGATCCCGCCAAGCGGTCCGATTCCGCGTACCTGATCACAACAGATTTTTATGTCCGGGATATCCTGAAAACGGCGGCATTGCTCCTCGTCGCGGGCGACGATGATGATCTCGTCTGTAGCCTTTGAGAGAGCAGAGATCAGATGGGAGAGGAAGGATTTCCCTCCGTAGGTGAAGAAATACTTCTCCATTCCTCCCGATCGCCGTGCCTCGCCACCGACAAGGATCAATGCAGTCCTCTTCTCATTCATGGTGAATAATAGGTTTATTTGATTTTCTCAAATTTATGGATGTTCTTTTGTCTCTGGCTTTCAAGCCTGAGAAGGTCTACCTTGATTCGGATATCCGGTGTAAAGCCCCCGACATCCTTCTCTCCAACGACACGGTGACAGGGGATCACAAGCGGTGTCGGATTCCTCCTGAGTGCTCCTCCGACTACCCGTGGATGGGTGCCTGATGCGTCTGCTACCTCACCGTATGTCATCGTCTTCCCATAGGGAATGCCTCTCACAACCCTGTAGATTGCAGCAGATGTCGATTCCCCTTCATCTGCCGGGGAGCGGAGTTCCGAGAGATCAGATCGTTTCCCAGCGAGGTATTCGGTGATTGCCGGATGAAGTCCGTCTTCCCCATCAGAATGTCCAAACCAGACCCGATAGATATACTCATCATCCCATGCAGCAGAGACCGGCCAGAGACCGAATCTCCCGCTACCTTCCCTCATCGCCATCGGGAGAGCACCCCGGGTATCATATCGGCGGTAATGGCAGTCATCTCCTCCTGCATCCAGGGTGGGAGGCCGCTTTTTACCTCGGTATCGAGAAACCTGCTGTCTCCGAGGATGAGCACCCCGCGATCATCCGGCGTCCTGAGCACGCGACCGAGTGCCTGGGCGGCTTTGTTAATGGCGGGAAGTGTATAGGCGATGAACTCCCCGTCTTTTCCAAACTTCCGTCTGAAATACTGGATGCTCATCGCCCTCACCTGGGTATAGGGGGCAAGAGGGAGCCCGACGACCATCGCACCCGAGAGGAGTTCGCCCCTGTAGTCGAGCCCCTCACTCCATTTGCCGCCGCAGACAGCAAAGAGGATGCCGGATTTTTTCTTTGCAGGGAGTCCGAGGAATTCTGCCAGCATTTCTGTTGCCTCACCTGCATCACGCGGCTCTACAAATACTTTCTTCTTTCTGATGGCGCACCGATCTGCATATTCGCTCATGATCTGGTACGAAGGGAAGTAGACTGCGAGGTTGCCGGGCACCCCGGCAAAAGCCGTGATCGTCCGGACAGTCCGCTCGATGTTGCCTGCATCCTGCCTCATACGAAAGGCGGTCGTGATATCCCCTGATGTGAGGAGAAGGCGGTTCTCTTTTGGAAATGCATTTGGTATTGAGAGGGTGGCAACATCCATATCCTCAAAATAGTACTGCCTGAAGCTGTTGATTGGAGAGAGTGTGCCGCTGATGAAGATCGAGGCGTGGTGGGATCCAACAATAACCTTGAGTTTCCCGGCAGGATCGATATTCCTGACCTCAAGGATCACCGAGTCCTCCTCTTTCCGAAAGACAGTCAGGTATGCCGGATCGGTTGCCGAGCAATGGATTCGGTAGAGGAACTCGCAGAGCCGTTCGATGGAGGTCTCCTTGAACTCGCCTTTCTGGAGGCTCTTTTCCCGCACGACATCACTGATTGCAATGATATCCTCAACAATTGCCGCCATCGACGGGTAAAGGGAGCCTTTTGTCAGTATCCGATCGAAGATTGCCGGGTCAAACCAGTCCTCGGTCTCATTTGAGCGGCGGAGGCCGTCCATGAAGTCACGTATCCTCGGCAGCACATGCCTGACAGCTTCTGCACCCTTCACCTTCGACTTCAGGGATGAGAGTTCATGAGATGCCTGCTGGATGTCCCGCTCCTGGAGGGAGACACTCTGGATCCCCTGTACCACATCCCCGACATTGTGTCCTTCATCAATGAGAAGGATGATGTCCTGCGGCTCAACATTTAGCGAGACGAGCAACTGCTCCCTGATATCGTCATTAAAGAGATGATGGTAGTTTACGATGATGACATCCGCATGTTTTGCCGAGGTCATCATCAGATCATAGGGGCAGAGGCTGCCAGCATATGCATGGAGATTATCGGGGTTCACGACATTCAGCGCGGCTTTCTCGGCTTTTCTCCGGATCTCCTGCGATGGCACCAGCCTGAATCCTTCATCCCCTTCAAGAAAGACCCTGCTGTTGACGAAATACGGGCAGATGAGCGGATGGTCACGGTCCTGGCGCTTGATCTGCCTCAGAATCTCCGGATCCTTTGCAGGCACAAGCGATCCCTTTATCGCCCGCTCCCGCATCAGGGCGCTGGTGAAGTTCTTCACTCCTTCACATTGCCGGTACACATCCCCGATCCCGCCGAGCGGGCACATGCTCCGTTTCCCGATCAGGTAGGTGAACTTCAGCCCCGGCTTCTTCTGCCTGATCAGATCAAGCTCCCTGATGAAGGTATTCAGCTGGCTGATCGTCCTGACAGCAACAAGAATTGTTCTTCCCTTTGATTCTGCAAGGAGGGCAGAGATGACACTTGATTTCCCGCTCCCGGTCGGCGCATCGATCAGGAGTGTGCCGCCGTTTCTGGTTGTCTCTGCTGCGGCATTCAGCATCTTCTCCTGATGAGGGCGGTAGCGGGTATAGGGGAACCAGTCGTCAATAGAGCTCATATAATTCTCTTATTTTGGAATGTTGGATATCCTGTTGTTCAGGATCATTGGGTAGCAGATTATAAATCGGTGACGTTTTACCCCTATCCCATCTTATGCCCTCATAGTTTTTTTGTCAATACGAAACTGCTCACATTCATCAAAACACCATCTCTTTTGTTTTTTCTGAAGGGTGATGGATCGATTTAATCCTCCCAGAGTCCCAATATAGATCCATGGCGATCCACCCGATAGACTTCCGGTACGGCACAACCGAGATGCGCCGCATCTGGAGCGAAGAGGCGAGATTTAATGCAATCATCAGGGCCGAAGTGGCACTTGCCGCAGCCGAGGCTGAGATCGGCCTCATCCCGATGGAATCGGCAGAGGCGATTGCTGCTGCAGCACCGAAGGCATCTCTCCGCCGGGCAAACGAGATTGAAGCCGAGATCAACCATGATATGATGGCTGTTGTGAAGGCGCTCGCCGAGGTCTCCGGCCCCGCCGGACGCTGGGTGCATTACGGGGCGACCTCAAACGATATCCTGGATACGGCAACCGCCCTTCAGATTAAAGATTCCCTCGACTGTATCGAAGAGAAGCTGAAGATCCTGCTCAGGGTTCTCATTGAGAGGAGCACTGCCACAAAGACGCTCGTCTGTGCAGGGAGAACACATGGCCAGATCGGTGTTCCCACAACCTACGGCCTCCGCTTTGCCATATGGGCAAGTGAGATCGGTCGCCATATCATCAGGCTCCGTGAGATGCGCCCACGGGTTGTTGTAGGGCAGATGACCGGCGCGGTCGGAACGCAGGCTGCCTTTGGAGAGGACGGGATGGAGGTGCAGGCGGCGATGATGCGCCACCTTGGGATCGGCTCAGTGGATGTTTCGAACCAGGTGGTTTCCCGGGATCGGTATGCCGAATACTTCTTCCTCCTCGCAAACATCGCAACCACCCTCGATAAGATCGGGATAGAGATCCGTTCTCTCCAGCGGACAGAGATTGCCGAGGTTGAAGAGGCTTTTACCAAGAAGCAGGTCGGATCCAGCACGATGCCGCATAAGAGAAACCCGATTAAGAGTGAACAGGTAGGTGGTCTTGCCAGGGTGATCAGATCCGCAGTTGAGCCTGCACTCCTGAATAACACCCTCTGGGATGAGCGGGATCTCACGAACTCCTCCTGCGAGCGGGTGATCTTTCCAGAAGCAACCATCCTCTGCGATCACTGCCTCAAGGTGATGGTGCAGGCACTTGAGGGACTGATCATCAAGGAAGAGAATGTGGCAAAGAACCTTGATCTGCTCCATGGCATCAATCTTGCCGAGTCGGTGATGATCGAACTCACAAGGCGCGGGATGGATCGGCAGGCAGCTCATGAGGTGATCAGGGCAACCAGCATGAAGGCGCTTGAAGAGAAGAGGCCGCTTGCTGAGATCCTCTCTGAGATCCCCGAGGTGACTGGTTTAATCTCCTCTGCTGAGATCGAAGATGCACTCCTGCCGAAACGCTATATCGGCACCTCGGTACAACAGGTAGAGCGGGTGATCAAGAAGCTCGCCCCGCTCACCTCTTAATCTCCCCATTTTCTATAATCCAAAGATCAGGCCGGAAAAGATCTTCCTTCTGCCTGACCCGCTGCCGGCTGCGAGATATGCATCTGCACAATCTCCCACTGGTGTCCGGTGCCCCGGAGTACCATCGTGATCCGGCATGGGATCTCGTTTTTATCTGCTGTGAAGGTGAGATCTCCCATCACCCAGGCGATCGTCCCTTCAGCTTTTATGGTGCAGTCTGCCATCCTGACAGAGATGGTCTCAAACTCTTCAAAATCGTGGCTGAGCTGCCTCTCCATCTCCTCATGGTTTCGTACAATCTCATCTGCACCCGTTCCAAATCCCATCATGTCAGGCGCAGTGATTGCGAGGATCCCTTCAAGATCCTTCTGTGAGTAGAGATCACAAAAACGGGTCAGCAACCCCTGGATCTGATCTTCTGTCTGTCTGCTGAGCATCGAAGATTATTGGTGATGTTGGTTGATAAGGGAGGATGGTGATCTGGTGTGGAAGAAAAAGATTGGGTGTACCTGCGGAACTTACCTAATCATTCGAAAGCGCATCAATCGGGTTCATCTGTGCTGCCCGGTGAGCCGGATACACCCCTGCTGCGATACAGATGACTGTTCCGATACACATCCCATAAAATATTGTGAATACGGTGTTGAATGTCATCAGGTACTTGATATCCTGCATGATGAGCAGGATGAGAAGCCCGCCGCCGATGAGGCTCATCACCCCTCCGCAGACCGATCCGATCAGGCCAAGAATCGTTGCTTCGTACAGGAACATCTTGCTGATATCACTCTTCTGGGTACCGATACTCCGGAGAATCCCAATCTCCTTGATCCGCTCGTTCACCGAGATGAGCATCACATTCAGGATGCTGACTGCGGCAACGACAAGCGATATTCCGCCAATTGCCATGACAAAGAGTGATATCTGGCCGATTGCATCCTGTATGGATGAGATCATCGCCCTGAAATCCATTATATTGACGACATCCTCACGCCGGTTCAGCCTGGCATCGATCTGATCCTTGATACGGTCGATCTCATCGAGATCTTCAACGTTGATGACAACCTGATCGTATTTACCCTTCCCCCCATACTTTGATTCATACCACCGCTCGGATGCGATGATGGAATTGTCAGTCTGGATGCCGCCAGAGAAACCGGTATCTTCAAGGATTCCTACAACACGCATCCGTTGTTCATGGCTTCCGATGCCGATTGTAATGAAGTTGCCTTCTTTGATATCGTACTGTCGGGCCAGACTCTGGCCGATCATCACACCTTCTGTTCCCGAGACGTACTTTCCTGATACCAGGGTTGTTATTGACGGAAGTTCTCCTGGATCAACACCGTACACGGAGGCATACCTCCGGTTATCTCCGACTTTGATCTGGTCATAGGTATTGTAGAAGGCGATTGTCGGGTGCCTCCCCGCGATCAACTTGATCTGCCTGATGTCCCGCTCATCAATTCCTGCTTTCTGATCTCCAACTGAGGGTCCTGCCGGGGTGATGATTATTGAGTTGCCCATGTTCATCAGCTCATCAGATACAGACTGCTCAAGGGCACCGCCGAGAAGACCCATCGAGGTGATCGCAACAACGCCGATGATGATCCCAAGTGCCGCAAGAATTGATCTGAAGAGATGGAGCCTGACATTTCTCTTTGCCAGTTCAAATGTCATTCCGAGGCGGATCACTGGATCACCCCGTCGCGGATGGTGATGATCCGATCTGCAAAGGATGCAATCTCATCTGAGTGGGTGACCATCACGATCGTCTTCCCCTGTCCGTTCAGATTGGTGAGAATATCCATAATCTGTTGCCCGGTCTTTGAGTCGAGGTTGCCTGTTGGTTCATCGCAGAGGAGAATCCGTGGATCATTGGCAAGGGCCCTGGCAATTGCAACTCTTTGCTGCTGGCCACCTGAGAGCTGATTTGGGGTGTGGTGGATGTGGCCTCCATCAAGGCCGACGAGTTTTAAGAGATCAGCTGGCTTTCCGGTGGTATCCCGTGCACCGGTCTTTAGGATAAGCGGATATTCGACATTCTCAAATGCCGTCAGGAGGGGGATTAGATTGAATTTCTGGAAGATAAAGCCGATTGCATCTCTGCGCAGATCTGTAAGCTCAGAATCTGAGAGTTCACGGGTATTCTTTCCTTCAATATAGAGGTCGCCGCTTGTCGGCTGATCCAGGCAACCGATCTGATTCAAAAGGGTTGTTTTCCCTGAGCCGGACGCTCCCATTATTGCAACAAATTCACCAACGCCGATATCAAGAGTGATGCCGTTTAGTGCGTATACATCTCCTGCCTCCATCGGATAGATTCGTTTGACCTCTTCAAGCCGGATACAGATCTCCATTATCTTCTCCATGTGTGGTGCAGGAATCCTGCCTGATGTAAAATATATTGTACATTTTTGTATTTATGGATTGTGAGCCGTTCAATCCGGCTTCATTTCTTCATCATACAAAAAGATCTCATCGATCAAAACTCCAAAATATCGGCTGATCTTAAATGCAAGTTCAAGTGATGGATCGTACTTCCCTTTTTCAATAGCCAGGATCGTCTGCCTGGTGACGCCAAGCGCAGTAGCTAACTCCTCCTGCGTCAGGTTGTGCGCGGTCCGATGGAACTTGATGGTATTATTCATCTCTTATGCTCCAAACTTTCTGGAATAGTACAGCCAGAAGAGAAGGTAGATGGACATGATCAGGACGATGTTCTGCATGAGTGCATATCCCCAGACCAGGAGATTTGATGCACCTGCATAATACCCCATGAAGAGGATAAATAATGAGAAGAAGAGGAGAAGCAACACTGAAGTCTCAAGTGTCCGGACCGCTGTCTTCTCGTAAATTGCCACCAGCCGTTCATCAATGATGATATTCAGCCTCCTCCATATCCAGAAGAGATAGAGCATAAGGGCAAGGAGCATAAAAGAGAGCAGGTCAAGGTTCCCGGAGGAAGCGGCTACCCAGATACCTCCTGCCAGCAGGATGGCGATGAGAATCATTGCTGCTTTTGAAACGATCCGATTCATCCTGCAAGTAGTTGAGTTCATCCTTCTAATAATGGTTCTTCCCCACTTCTCTGAAGGTCGATATTATTCAAAAGAGATAATAATTGATGAATAACCTCCAATTGTTATTGCGTACTCAATATAAACAACAAATGGAAGGGTTGTATTCCTGCATTCAGATCAACATAATCATTTGTTGGTTTTAACTGGCGGGGTGAAGGGGACGGAGCGGGAAGTCTTTGGTCTTCAGGCCGGAGATGAAAGCAGAGCTGCCCTTTCAACTCTGCGATAGATATATCTTCCTGGATGTACTATTTTTTCTTATCCCATATGAAGTATAACGTACACTATCCTACATACATGATCCACGCCGGTTTTTATGAGAGGGTGCTGATCATCAGAAATAAACAAATCCATAAACATCTTACCCTCTGTATATGAGCAGATCCTTCTTCAGTGATCCCGATCACTTTCACTTTTTTGGGCCCGCATTTGATCTCACCAATGATCATCTCACCTATGACGAGAAGAATAGACTAATCGGGATCATCACTGAAACCTTTGAAGAGTATCCCGATTGCCGCGAAGTGACTCTTGCCCTTGCATCACTCTATGAGTCCATCGGGGATCATATGTCAGCACACAGCACATTGATTGATGATTACTTCTTTAGGGACTCGTCCCTCTGCATGATGCGACAGGCATTCCTTAATCGTTCATGGGATAAAAAGCATGATAAAAAAATATTAGCAAACCTCACGAAACGGCATAACGATCCACAATTTATGCGACGGCTCTATGCCTTCCTTGGTTTTACCCTCATGGAAGATGATAAGAGGGCAAAAGAGCTATGGAATAATCTGCTAGCGGAAACATTGTTTCGTCCATCTTCTGGAACAAACGATATCCTGGACCATTCATATAGATATTCTGTCTTCCATAATCTGTCATTCCGTGAGCAGATCGAAGGTATCAGATACCTTCTTCGAGCAAAAATCTCTGATAATCTGGAGGTAGAACTCATCAGTTTTACTGAGGCCATACCAGCGTATCTCCATAATCTCCTTTCATTGGTCATGCTCTTTACATCTGATACTGAAGATGCGGAGATAAGGGATCCCCTCAATGTTGTGATTGCTGCTGCTTTTGGGAGTGTCGAGATAATTGATGGCTTTCTTGCAGACGTTGAAAAGAGGATTGATGAGGTGTTTGTGGAATATATCGATTTACAGAAAGAGGAGGCGGTTACAATTGGTGAGGAGGCAATTGCCCTCATTCACCTCCTTAACTGGGTCGATGATCCAATATTGCATGAAGAAGGGTTCTATGATGAGTTTGAGAGACTCATGCAGAGTACAAACTCCAGTGTCCTTATAATTGCAGATTGGATCATTCGTCAGATTCCTGCTGAGAGATTAAAGGATCTGCCCCCAGAATATCAACCGGAATATTTCAGGAAGAGAGCTGAGCTGCTCGAAGATTATTATTATGATGATGAAACTGATGACGAAGATCTCTATTTAGAAGAACCGGAGGAGAGGATACCCGATGAGATACTTGCACTTTCCCCCGAAGAAGTGCTCGAACATGATGATATTGAACTCTTCTTCTCCTATCTCAGAGATCATATCAGTGACGGTAATTACCTCGATATGAGCGTAACCTTCATTGAACTGGGTCTTGATCTTGACCGGATGGACGAAGTCTTCGACCAAAAAGCTGTGTTTCTGGAACATAACTGCAAACAGGCACTGACTCTCATCAACTCATACCTCTTTGTTCTGGACAGGAATTACAAACGAGCAGAGGCACTCATACATCAAGGTGATATGGATCCGGACGAGGCCGCACTCTTCCTGGCAAGGATCTATCTCCAAACAGAATCTCCGAAGAAGGCAGTTAAAATCTGTGAGAAGCTTCTGAAAAAGAAACGTCTCGGGGTTGATCCCTACCCGGTCCTGGTCCTGGCATACAGGGCAGCAGGCAGTGAGAAGAAGGCACAGAAGGCTGAAGCTGCATGGAAAAAGCAAGCGTAGAAAGGCCTTTTCTGAAGAGAGGTGCTGCTTGTTGCACCTCTCCCCCCGTACATTTTATTGGAGAAGGAAGTATTCAGATATCCGGCAAATTCATGCCCCCTGTCTTTTCCTCTGTTAGCAGCCAGAACCAGAGGGGCAGGTAGCGGATTCTTTTTCCGGATACTATCTCTTCGTCAAAAAGGTCTGAGGTCAGTATCAGTCCATGAGAGATCCCAAAATGATCCATGGCAGAGAGGAGCCCTTGTATCTCCCTCTCCCGTGTCGATGGGTCGGAGATGTCGAATGAGACCTGGATTAATTCAAACGATTTCAGGCCCAATTTCAGAACAAAATCCACCTCTAGCCCTTTGTCATCCTGCCAGTAATAGATCTCACGGCCGCCCCGATAAAGCTGCAAAAAGACCAGGTTCTCTAGCAGCCTCCCTATATCTTCAGAGAACCGGAATGAGACTGCATTCATCATACCGGGATCGATACAATAGAGTTTCCTCGGCTTATTCACCTGTTTTTTGAGCGAGTCATCATAGTGCCTGACAGAGAAGAGCAGGAATGCATCCTCCAGATAGGAGAGATAGTTGATAATCGCATCGGTACTGATGGCCTGAAATCCGGAGAAGAGCTTTCGCAGTGAATTATAGGTATGCGGCTTTGCTACATTTGATATGCAGAATATAGCCAGTTCCTTGAAAAGAGCAGGGTTCCTCACCCCATGCCGGGTCACGATATCCCGAAAGATGATATCATCAAAATATGATTGGAGCAGGAGGGTTTCATCAACTGTGGGGTAGACAACAACCTCAGGGAACCCTCCCCGTGTAAGGTATTGTTGAAAGAGCCTCCTGATTTCGATCTTCCTCTCAGAAAACGGGAGGGTTTTCAGATCAAGAGGGATCTGATGATGTTCTACATATTCCCTGAAGCTAAATGGATACATTCTGGTTGTAAGGTGCCGCCCGGTGAGGCGGTTTGCAACCTCCTCTGAGAGGAGTGATGCATTCGATCCGCTTATAACAATCCTGAGGTTTCGCTTTCTGTCATAAATACCCTTGATCCACCGTTCCCATCCGGGGAAATTCTGGATTTCATCCAGGAAAAGGTATAATCTCTCAGTCTCTCCAGACGGATAGAGTTCCCTGAAGGTGTCTATTAATCGATCGAGCTCATCGCCATTCAGCGGCTGTAGCCTGTCGTCATCGATATTGAGATAGAGGATCCTTGATTTCGGAACACCATTTTTCATCAGTTCCTCGATCTGTTGAAACATGAAGTACGTCTTTCCGCATCGCCTCACGCCGATGATGTCGTTGATATGAGGAAGTTCAAGCTGTATGCTGGTTCGCCGGGGAGAGAGCGTGGGGAGATCTCTCTCCTGCCACTCGATGATCGCAGCCTTCAGTTTGGCACCAGTATCCATGATCCAGAGTTGACCTGGTACTTCATATACCTATCGTCTATAAACGATAAAAAAAGTGAATTTTATCGTGTGTAAACGACAGATAGAGAGGTGAGCATGAAAGGTATATCTTTTACCAGGCTGAAAGAAGAAATGAAACTGATTTTAAAAGCAGATGATGCTGATATGGGGATTCGAACCCCAGTCGTCGGCGTGAAAGGCCGACATGATTGGCCACTACACTATATCAGCCATGCAACAAAAGTGCTATACAAGGTAGACCTTTTGAAATAAAAAGATATTGATATGATTCTATCCATCAGGCTGCTTTTTTCTCCAGTCCGACACCCGGATCAGACCGGAGTGCCTTCGGTCTCGGTGATGGTTTTGAACGCGGCCATGATCTGTTTGGTGATGGGGCCGGGCCGCCCGCTGCCGATTGCCCTGCCATCAACTTTCACGATCGGAGCAATCTCAGCAGCAGTTCCTGTAACGATCATCTCATCTGCGGTATAGAGATCAAAGAACCCAAGCTCTATCACTTTCAACTGGATGCCAAGTTTCTCTGCAATCTCAATGAGGACATCCCGGGTGATTCCCTTCAGGTTCGTCAGGGTATGAGGGGCATAGATGATCCCATTCTTAACAAGGAAGATATTATCGCCGGATCCCTCTGATATCCTGCCCTGTGCATCGAAGAAGATCGCCTCATCCCCGCCCTTGTAGTTTGCCTCAATCTTGGCGAGGATATTATTGAGATAGTTCAGGCTCTTCACATTGGGTGGCAGGGCATCCGGTGCATTCCTTCGTATGGAAACCGTAACGGCAGTCAGACCCTTTTCATAGAGATCACCATACATCGCACCCCATTCCATTGCAATACAGACGATCGTCGGCTTTGGACAGTGGCGGGGATCAAGTCCCATCGTACCGGCTCCACGGCTGACAATCGGGCGGATGTATCCGTTCTTAACCCCGTTTCTCCTGACCGTCCCGATGATAATTTCGGCAAATTCGTCTTTTGAGACAGGCACAGTCATATCGATCATTTTGGCAGAATCATAGAGCCGGTCGATATGTTCCTTTAATCGGAATATCCGTCCATTATAGCTGCGTATCCCTTCAAAAACACCATCACCATAGAGGAAACCATGGTCAAAGACCGAGACCTTCGCCTCCCCTTCAGGAAAGAATTTTCCATCGATGTATATTTCCATGTAAGAGTATTGGAAAGAGGATCAATGTATTAGTTTTGCTTCGTACCTGATCCGCGGCAACACTCAAGAAATGTCCCAATCATATCAGCACTTGCAACAGGGTGGAGATGGGCATAGCTGCCAACCGAATTATTCACAAGAATCCCGTCATTTCCAGAGGTTATTCCCTTCCCACGTGATAGCCTGAATGCATACTGTTGATTGGAGTCCATCTGGATCTCACTATAATGGAACTCATGACCCCGAAATACCGCTCTTCCAAGGGGACCGGCAAGCGACTCTCCTTCAACGTATCCAAGCACCCGTCCTGAAGGAATCAGGGTTATTCCCGGAAAAACACCACACATCTCATGGGTTGATGATGTTTCCTGCTCCTGCCATCCTGCCTTTCTGGTGATTGATCTGGTGAGGTACATCAGACCGCCGCATTCCGCATAAAACGGGATGCCATTCTCTGAAGCACCAGCTATTGCACTCCGCATTCCGGTATTTTCTTCCAGTGCTTCAGTATAGAGTTCCGGATAGCCGCCACCGATTATGTAGCCATCAGCATCGGGGAGGCGGTCATGAATCGGGGAGAAGAAGACGGGGTCTGCTCCCCGTGCGCGGAGGAGATCAAAGAGATCCGCATAATAAAAGGTGAAGGCTTCATCATAGGCGATGCCAATCGTAAGATCCATTTCATTGTATGGATGAAATGCCGGATGAGGGGTTCCGGGGTGGAGGGGTTCCTCTGCAATCTTCAGGAGGGCATCAATATCGATATACTCCTCGATAACACGGGTAATTGTCAGAATCCGATCCTGGAATGTACTGTCCTCGCTCCCTTCCCGAAAGGGAACGAGACCGAGGTGCCGCATTGCAAGCTCCATCTCCGGCATATTCGGGACTGCCCCGATGACAGGTATTCCGCAGAAGTGCTCGATTGCACCTTTGGCCTTCTCAAGGTGTCTTCCCCCCGACACATTGTTTAAGATCACACCTTTGATCCGCACATCCGGATCAAAGCTCTGAAACCCCCTGACAATGGCAGCGGCACTCCGGGTAATACTCTTTGCATTGATGACAAGGATTGTATTTACACCAAGTGTCTTTGCAATCGATGCAGTGCTCCCTGTATCTCCAAGGACTTCAGATCCTTCATAGAGCCCCCGCACGCCTTCAATGACGCCGATATCAGCACCCTGTGCGGCATGCGAGTAGATACCCCGGAGACTTTCTGCATCAAGGACATAGCTATCGAGATTTCTGCATGGCCGTCCGGTGACACCGGTCAGGTATGAGGGATCAATGTAATCCATCCCCACCTTGTAGGTCTGGACGGACATTTTTTTTGCGAGGATTGCAGAGATTGCAAGCGTGATACTCGTCTTCCCGCACCCCGAGCGGTCACCAGAGATCAGGAGGGTACGCATCTCATGCTCCTGAGCACCGCTCCAAATTCACTCTCCACAATTGAACGTACACCCAGGGTCTTTGGATGGAGATCAATCTCCACCAGTACATGCTGATGGCCGAGTTCACGCAGTGGTGCCACCTGCCGGGGGCCGTTTGTAATCGAGAAGATGGTGATTCCTTCTGTATATTCTGCCGGGACTGCATGAGGAACACCCACGATGAAGAGAAAGTCAGGCTTCTTCTCCCGGATCAGGCGACCAAGATCGTCTCCAAGAGCTCCATATTCATCAAGAGAGCCGAGTATCGAGAGTGGGAGACCTCGTTTCTCTGCCTCAAGACGAATTCGCTCCGCATCGCCCCTTACTTTCGGAAGACCGCGATCTTCGAGATTTGCATAATAGATAATATCCGCATCCGGTGCAGCCTCGTGGAGTGCACAGAGTTCATCCATAAACATGTATGCCGTCTCCTTCTTGGCATTCATGATTGCCATCCCTTTCTTCCCCCCGCATGCACAATCCAGGAGAGCCTGTGCGGCGATATGTTTCAGATCCCCACGTTCAGGCTCGATATACTTCCGGGATGCCGCACCACGAAGCCGTTCAACTTCATTTGCCTTTGCGAGGAGGTGGCGCTGCCGTGTCAGTTCGTCTTCGCTGATCCAGCCTGCTCTTGCAGCCGGCTCAAGTGCAGCGATGACCCCGTCAATATTCTCGGAAAAACCTGCATGGATATCTACTGCTATTGCCGGAGTGGTGATACCCGAGGAGTCGATTGCCGCCTGCATATCCTCCCCGATGATCATCGAGACACAGGTCCCGATAACCGCGATTCTCCCTGGCGAGAATGTCTTCTCGGCATATCTGAGAACATCCTCGAGGAGCTGCTGCCCCCCGAAGATAAACTCGTTATCGGCAAGGGATGTGGTGATCACCCTGAGCCCATCCTCTTCAAGGAGACGGGCATGTTTGAATGAACACCCTGAAGGACCATGGAGGATAGCGACATCGACTCCGAGATCACGGGCGGTATACAGGGCGGCTACAATGGAACTTGGGCGTGGCTGAATGTACTGCATAGTGGTTTTACCTCCATGTTTTTACTGCCAGGAGAAGAATTGTTCCCGGCGTGCGGGGTGCATGACGTTGTGCTTCTTCAAGTGAAGAGCAGACAGTGGCATCGGGATAGAGAGAGACAATCTCCTCATCGGGATTTAAAACAACGAGTGTGAGTTTATCTGGTTTGATCTCTCTGATGGCACATTCGATATCAGATGCGGCAAAGTTTTCACAGACCGCATGCTCATCCTGTCCTATGATAAGATGGAACGGGGCGTCCGGCTGTATCCGGCGTGCATAGGCTGCTGCTTCAATGGTTGTGTCTGCTGTCGTCCCACTGTTTGAGGCATCAACGATCAGGCATCCGTTCTCTCTCCCGGTCTGCATTCTGCCGGGAAGGGCTTCAAATGATGAGAGAGGTGAGGGATCGATGCCGAGAAGACAGGCAGCGGCAGCGGCGTTCATCAATGGTATACGGTATCCTTTCAGTGAGAGGAGCGGATGATCAAATGAGCCGCTGATCCCGTCATACTCATAGGTGATCGATTCTCCATCTGAAGAGACGATCTCTCCAACAGTATGCTGATTTGGGTGATGATCCAGCCTGATTCCATCGGGGAGGAGAACAGTCCTGCACGTCTTTAATGATCCGCATTTTGCAGCAAGAGCTGATCTCTTCCCACCAGCGATTGGGTAGTCATCTGCCGAGGTAAGTATCCCAAGATCTCCTCTCCCTGAGACACCGAGCGAGCACTCACCTATCAGCCAGCCATGAATCGAATGAGCCATTCTGGCAGGGGCGATAAGACTGGCAGGGGTGATGCTCGTTCGGCCAGGCATCTCTTTTTCAGGATAGCGAAGGGTTCCTCTTGATGTATGCAGGATACCGGCGCCTGCCATCAGGTGTGCAAGTGCATAGGCTGTTGTTGTCTTTCCGACTGCACCAGTTATTTCGATCAAAGGGTGCGGCAGATCAGATCCCATCAGAATTCCAGCTGCCTGGTGATGGGTGATCACCGGTATCCCTGTATGGAGCAGGGGGTATGCTGGATCAAGATGAACCGGGGCAATACAGCAGGAGTATGATGTTGCCATTGCCTTTTCCGGAGTGATGCCTTCACTGCCCCGGTAGACATCAACAGAATCAACTCGATAACCCTGCTCACGGAGGGCGGAGGCGATCACCCCTCCGCCATGAATAGTATCGAGCGCGAGCAGGCGCATAGATCGATCAGAGGTGATCGCGGATGGCATTCTCCGCATTCTTCAGCATCAGTTCTGCAAGGAGCGGGTCACCGCCGATCGGATCGGCATACACGAGTGGGAGATCTTTCCCATTCAGTTTCACAACTCCCCTCTTCTTTCCTTCTTCAAGACCAAGGATACCCGGGATATCCTTTAGTATGTGAACGCCCTTTGCGAGGAAGAGAGGAACAACAACGAGAAGATCGATATCCTCCTCTGAGAACGCCTGTATTGATTCTTCTACAGAGGGTTCATTCATGCTCATAAACCCTGCTTTAACGATATAGTCATTATTCTTCGCGGCGATGAGAGCGGCGGTGCTCTCGACAAGTTCCTTGTTGTGCGGGAGTTTGCTCCCATGTCCAACCAGTAGTAAGCCTTTCTTAGCCATTATACTAGAGTTGTACAATTATAGGTAAAAAGTATTATCGATTCGGTATCGTGGAGGCAGATCCAAACTACTATCCCTTATCATTTCTAATTATAGTGAATCTATGATGGAGGCATACGAACGGTTTGAGCTCCTGATGAACCAGCAGATCGTCAGGACACCCATTGCACTGGCATCCATGGCCGGAATGGTGGATGCTGCATATGCACTTGAGCGAGGTGGGCATATCGGTGCTGCGTTCCTTGGGGGTTTCTCCATCGATGAAGAGACGGTGCTCGCAAGCCATGATCTCGCCGAAGCCGGGAGAGCCGAGTTCTTCTTCCCCGATCCGATAGAAGGGATCCGGGCAGAAGTCTTGAAGCTGAAGGGATCAGACATTGTGCCCGGTATCAATCTCCGGGGATCATCTGCTGCATCATTTGAACTACTCGCAGATGAGCTTGGGGATATCGCAGTCTATGAAATAGATGCACACTGCCGCCAGTTGCCGATGATAAAAGCAGGTGCTGGCGAGCATCTGCTCACCCACCACCATGATCTCTGTGATCGTATCAGAGCCCTCAAGAAATTTGATGTCTCTGTCTCGGTGAAGATCAGGACCGGACTCACTGACGAGCGGGCTCTCTCCCGTGCGCTCTGGAAGGCGGGTGCTGATATCATCCATGTTGATTTAATGGATGATGGATACCAGAAGATCCGCCAGATCAGAAACTCCTGCCCCCTCCAGATAATCGCCAATAACTCAATGCACTCATATGATCGGGTGATGGAGCAGTTCTCCCATGGTGCGGATCTCATCTCTATTGCGCGGAAGGCGGATCTCCATACCCTGAAAGGGCTGGATGCCGCAATACGGAGGAATGCTGATGAGATCGGATGGTACAATGCACCCAAGCAGCTCTGCAGGGGCGGGGATCTCAGGGCTCTTGCCTTCTGCTGTATGCCGGTGAAGGAGTGCCCCCTGCTCCCGGTTCTGAAAGGAATCGACATGGAACGGGAATCGTATGTCCACTTAAAACAGAGAGCCACTGTCGGCACTCCTCTTCAGGAGGGGGCACATACCTGTTTTGGGAGTCTTGCCTGGTGCTGCAAGTCGTCAACCCCCTGCATGTTCCGCGATATGACACTCAAGAATCTGAATATCCAGAAGACTGAGTATATGAAATATAAGCGGAGGCTTTCAGAGAAGATAATGGAGGAGATCTTCCATGAAGTGCCCGCCGACATCCCGTGCTGAGCTTGCACAGCTCGCAATGATGCTTGAAGTAACGGCATATCCAAAACCGGGGAATGTCGATCGCTGCCATGATTATGAGGACACCCGGCTCGAACATTTTCTTGCATCGGTGATCGCCTGCCGCCCCACCCTTGATGCAGTCGAGGGGGGAGAACTCGGTATCGGTGAGGGGATCTATGATGCAGTCGTCAGGACCAACTGCCATTCCGGCGGCAACACCCATTTTGGAGCATTTATTCTTCTTCTGCCGCTTATCGCCGGAGGAGATATTCAGGGCGCTCTCCGGCTGATCAAGGAGACCACCGTTCACGATGCTGTACTCTTTTACAAGGCTTTTTCTGAGACACAAGTCCGGGTGATCGAAACTGACGGGCTGGATGTGAATGACCCCGATTCGATTGAACAGATCAGAAGAGACGGGATGACGCTCCTCGATGTGATGGCATATTCTGCACCAAAAGACATGATCTGCCGCGAATGGGTGGAAGGCTACACTCTGACCAGAAGATTTGCAGACCGGCTCCATGATACAGGCGGCGGTGCAAAGGCGATAAGCTCTCTCTTCATCCGCCTGATGGCAGAAGAGATGGACACCTTCATCGCCAAGAAGTTCAATGCAAAGGTTGCAGAGGAGGCGATGGCGATGGCACAGGAGGTGCAGGCGGGGCGGCGGACGGTCACCTCGATGGATGAGGAGTGTATCCGCCGCGGCATCAACCCCGGTTCACTTGCGGACATCACCATCGCCGGGATCTATCTCGCACTCACCGAGGGATGGCAATGGGACCAATAAACAATAATCCCACGGATGCAAGCACCCGGATGGAGAGCATCATGCAGGATGGGATTCTCCAGGAAGGCATCAACGAGGTGATCGGAACCACACGCATGAATGCCGCACCGATGGGTGTGATCCGGAGGGGCAGGCGCTACACCCTCGCCCTCTTCAAAGGGAGCCATACCGCAGCAAATATCATCCGGGACGGCTGGTTTGTCGCAAACCTGATCCATGATCCGGTGATCTATGTCGCGTCTGCATTCGGTGACCTCCCGGATGATGCATTCACTACAGAAACAATCAACGGCACCCCGATGCACCGCCTCGCTGCAGCCGAGGCATGGATTGCATTCCGGGCAGAGATAATCGGCGAGAGCAGCGAGGCATACAGCATCCTCCTCACCCCGATTCGGGAAGAGGTGCTACAACACCAGATCCATCCGGTGAACCGGGGCTTCAACGCGATCATCGAGGCGGCGGTACACGCAACCCGGTACATCATGAACCACGATCCAAAACTGGAGTGGCTGATCCGGCATCACCTGGCGCTTGCAAGGAAGTGCGGGGGAGAGCGAGAGAAGAAAGCAATCGTTCTTTTAGAGAAAATTCTGGAATGAAAAAAAGAGGGTTTAGAAGTTCTTGTCAACAAGAATCTGCTCAGCACCATCGTTGAAGGTGGCTACGAGGACAAAACGTTGTCCAGCAACATTATCTTTAAATTCAAAAGTCCAACGCTCACCGACTTTTGGAACAGTAAAATTATCAATCATATTAGAGGTACCATCAGCACCATAAATTTTCTCCGCTGGAGTTCCACCGAGAGTTCCAGTTATATTATTTATAGATGAAAGATCCGCTCCGCCCTGCCAGGTCACAGAAACATTCTTTGTTCCATCAACACCAGTCGTCAACCCAACAACCTTCGCGCCGCCGACATTGCCAACAAGCCCGAAGACAAACGCTGCAATGACTGCAGCAAGGATCACCGTGATGGCGACCATCAGGATAACACCGATAACCGGTGATACCGCATCGTCATTCCTTTTTATAGACATAATCATTCACCTCACATCATCGGATAAACTACTGAATTCCGATGTGCATGTAGAGAAAAAGGTGTATGAACTATATAAAAACTGTGTCAGAGAAGGTAGAGAGAAAGAAAAACCATTCGGATGTCAATGAAGGAAATAATATTTCCTGGAACGGAGATTAATGACCATTCATTTCATCGCCCGGTACCGGATTTCACCATCTGCCTCCTCAGAGACCCATTCCGGGAGGAGCCCGGCAAGGAGCCCCCGCAGGTAGGCGCCGGCAATCAGGGGAGAACAGAGGGGGTGATCTACCGGGATGGAGAACTCAGTCCTGATGATTATCTCTGTTGTTCCTTTCCGCTCATAGGGAACCCCGATGGTGATTAAGAAGCTCTCGACAATAGTGAGGATATCCTCAGCCTGAACCCGCTCGCGGAATCCACAACCATGATCCTGACCGAGTGAATAGGTATGCCGGGCAACAGCCTTACGGATCTCAGGAGATGGATCTTCGGCAAGACGGGTAAGGAGGGGATCGGCGATCCGATTCTTTCCAAAGAACCTGGAGGTCTTGCTGATCGTCCAGTCCCGTGCAAATGAAGATCCAAGCCCCATCCTCTTCCAAACCCCCGAATAAAGTGCCCCTCAGACACCCCTATCTGACAACTCCGGTGATCATGCACCCGATTCCGGCAATCTGGAAGAGACGGGCAATCACAATCGACCAGTACGAGATGGCCGTCTCCCCCTGCACAATCGCCACAATATCCGAGAAGACGATCCCGATCACGAGCAGAAACAAACCCAGGTTAAAGAGAAGGAGCGTTCTATCCTTCACCCGCTTATAGCTGAGATATACAAGCACATTCAATACCGCACCCATCAGGAGGGTAATGATCGCAAGTAATCCATGAAGTAGTTCAAAAGCCATGCCAATCATCCAAACAGAACGCCTTAACCAACATATGTCTGCTCCTTGATCTTCTTCACTGCGAGGATGGTATTTACCTCCCGAACCCCCGGATGTGCCTGGAGCGGCTGAATGAGATCGTTCTTAAGCTCCGAAATATCCGCTGTCACCGCTTTTATCAGGTAATCATTTGGCTCAAGCACCTCAAAGACCTCCCGCACAATCTGTTTCCCTGCAAGATAGGTGATAAGATCCCCTGCGGAATCGGGATCAACCTTGATCGAGAGGAACGAGACCAGTCGCCGGGGAAAAAACTCAGGATTGACCGCAATCGTAAACCGCTCGATCACGCCTTCCTGCTTCATCCGCTCGATCCGCTTGAAGACCGTCGAAGGAGCAATGGAGAGCCGCTTCCCGAGATCTGCAAGCGGGATTTTGGCATCCCCCATCAGCGCGTCAAGGATGGCATGATCGGTTGCATCCATTATGGTGAAGATGGTTAATTAGATCAGATTAAAGAATCGGTTTGTCTTTTGGAAATAGACCACTCCCAGAAGGGATTTGGAACCGCCCCCCCTGAAGGAAGGTGGATCGCATGCCGGATTGCACCATCGATGAAGCGTTTGGCACCTGCCACTCCCTCACAGAGATCCCGTCCCAGGGAGAGCTCTGCGGCGATCGCAGATGCAAAACAGCATCCCGAACCATGAACTTCATAGGGATATCTCGGGGCAGAGAACGCCTCTTCTCCGTTTTTGGTGATAAATAGATCGACCGAAGCATCTCCGCTTCCCAGATGCCCGCCTTTCAGGACAACCGAATCTGCGCCATATGAAAGGAAGACCGAGCCTGCCTCCCGCATATCATCGAGCGAGCGAATCGGCGCAATACCGCTTAGCATCTCCGCCTCAGGGATATTCGGGGTGATGACTGTTGCCCGCGGGATAAGCCCGTCTGTCAGGAGTGAAAGAGCCTCTTCTGTGAGCAGCCGGTGGCCGCTTGTCGAGACGATCACCGGATCGAGGACAAGCGGAGTGCCCGCCGGGAGTGAGTCAATGACAGCCTCTATGACAGTTGTATTCCCAAGCATCCCGGTCTTCCAGGCAGATACTGTAAACTCCTCACAGAGGGTGGTAATCTGTGCCGAAACAGAATCAGCTGACTGCACCCATGCCCCTGTAACTTTCCGGGTATTCTGGGCGGTGACTGCGGTTACGACAGAGAGACCATAGACTCCATATGCGGCAAATGTCTTCAGATCAATCTGAAGCCCGGCGCCGCCGCTCGAATCCGAGCCGGCTATTGTACAGGCAGTGGAGAGCAGTTGAGCAGTCATGATCTGTAAAACTCTCATCCTCCGCCTTCATCAGGTTTGCGATTCAGGTGCGTGCGCTCCAGGCTGGCTCACCTCTGTTCAGTTATCCCCGGAGATGTATCAGGATCACGCCTTTATTGCCGTCTGCGATCAACAGAATCGTATATGGATATAGAGGGATATGTGCGCAGGCATCTGGCTGAAGGATGCAGGGATGATGAACTGCGCATCCGCCTCAGGGACAGGATCCTTGAGATAAAAGATCTCACCCCGGAGTATGCCAATGCATTTGCCGCTGCCGCAATCGAGGAAGTGAGGCTCACTGAGGGGCTGACGGGAGATCTCTTCACCTATGAAAAAGCTGGCGTCTCCATGGGTGAGTTTGGCGTTGGATCCCGTGGAACAGGTGACTTCTATGCGCACCGAAAGATCGCTCAGATCATCGGAGATACGGGGGCATCGGTCGGCGTCTCAGAGATGGATGATGGCGGAGTGGTTCGGGCAGGGGGCCAGTACATCATCGCAACCGTTGACGGCATGCACTCCCGTCTCTCTGATTATCCTTTCCTTGCTGGCTTTCATGCAACAAGAGCCACCCTCAGGGACGTCTATGTGATGGGAGCAACACCGGTCGGCCTCATCTCGGATATTCATGTGGCAGATGATGGGGATGTCGCAAAGATCTTCGATTATACCGCTGGCATCACAACTGTCTCAGAGGCACTCGGGGTTCCGCTGATTGCCGGATCAACCCTCCGTATCGGGGGCGATATGGTGATCGGCGACCGGATGACCGGATGTGTCGGTGTCGTCGGGGTTGCAGAACATATCACTGCCAGAAGAAAGATCATGCCGGGCGATCTCTTCCTGATGACGGAAGGATCCGGCGGCGGCACCATTGCCACCGCTGCGATCTATTCCGGCAATGCGGAATACGTTGAAGAGACGATCAACCTCAATTTCCTCAGGGCATGCGATGCACTCGTCCGGGATCCAGTCTTCACAGAGATCCATGCAATGACCGATGTCACCAATGGGGGGCTCAGGGGTGACACCTATGAGATGGCAGAGACTGCTGGCTGCCGGATCGTCATTGAAGAAGAACATATTCGGACGCTTATCAACCCCCGTGTTCTCGCTCTCCTCGACAAGCTTGGAATTGACTACCTTGGCGTATCCATCGACTCGCTCCTTGTCGTGGTTCCACCAAAGGCAGCAGAACGCGTCATCTCAGTAATCAGAAAAACAGGAGTTGCCGTTGCAATCATTGGCCGGGCAGAAGAGGGACCAGCAGAATCAATCCTCTTTTCTGGCGGAGTTGAGACCGACTTTTCCCCGCAGTTCCGTGAAGCCGCATACACACCCCTTAAAAAGGTCGTTGAGAAGCAGGGCGGGGATTTTGAGGAGATGAAAAGGAAAGTTGACCATGCAGCAGATGCGGCACGGGAGAAGAAGCAGCGGATGCTGAAGAGACTCGGATAATCTCTTTACTCCTTCTTCCCACTCACAATTACATTGAATGCAAGATAGGGGATATGCGCCTCGATAAATGGCTCCAACCTCTGAGCTAAGGAAAATAGCCGGGGGGAGAGGGTATAGTGTGCGAATGAGCAGCGGGCGGATTGAACATCAACAAACCCAGCCTGAGAGAACATATCCTCCATCTCTTTTCCGGTATAGTAATGCTCCCCAAAATCACCAACGCCGATCTTATTGAATCCAAGACGCTCACCAAGCCTGTAGAAAAAGGGCACCATGCAGGTGAGCGTATTCCAGGAGAGCGTGCAGACAGCGATCTGCCCGCCGGGTTTTAGAATGCGATATGACTCACGCAGCATTGCTTCTGGATCATTCAGATAGGTGAAGGCAAGAAGGCTTGCAATGCTGTCAAATGTCTCATCCTCAAATGGGAGAACATCAGCTGTTCCAACAATAAATTCAGAATCAGGGCACCGGAGACGCCCCATCCTGACCATGCCGGGAGAGATGTCAAGCCCGATTGCCTTTTCACCGGTTTTATTATACTGTTCGATAAAGATCCCTGTTCCACATCCAAGATCCAGAAGGAATCCCCGACTTTTGAGTCGATCAAGAACAAGTCCGCTCAGATGCTGGTGGTACAGCCGTCCCTGCCTGAGATCATACCGCTGATCATAGACCCCGGCAACCTCATCATAATGTGCCTGTACTTTTGCCCTGCTCATATCTTCAACTCCTCCAAACGCGCCAGAAAGGCATTTACCTGGAGATATTCATTCCCGCATTGCCCGAGCATCGCATCAGCCTCCGCGAGGAGAAGCGTTGCATATGGATCATTACAACAGACTTTCAATGAATTCCGGAGCATCACAATAAATTCCCGTCCCGAAAGCCCATATTCTATCATCAGGCTTTCTGCACTCTTTGTAGCTGCCAATTGATCACCCCGCCTGATTGCATCCAGAATCACATCCCCAAACCTCGAGATCTCGGTATCATCTATCTCCTCCGGACGGATGGGAGTGCCAAGCTCCACTGCCACCTGAAGATTCATGATCGCTTTTCTGAGATCTCCCCGCACTGCAATTGCGAGTAATGCTATATCATCATCAGGGATCTCACCGGTTCTTCCTTCCTGATCAAGGATCTCACGCAGACGGGCTTCTATGAGACTGCTTTCAATCGGTAGGAAAGAGAGGGGAAGGGTACGGGATCGAATCGGACCGATGAGGGCTGAGGGTTGTGTTGTTACAAAGATGAAACGGCAGGTGGCGCTGAACCGCTCCATTGTCCGGCGCAGGCCGTTCTGGGCATCATGGGAGAGTGCGTCTGCACAATCAAAGACGATCACCCGGAATTCACGGTTGAGTGGCTTGAGGGAGGCATGCCACCGGACGATATATTTAAAATTGGAGAGAACACTCTGGCTTTTCTGGTACAGAGGAGTAAATTTCGGATTAGCCTCAAGATAAGCACGGCCCTGTGAGAAGAGTGTTCCGGATGGGATCACCGTTACATTCTCCGCCACATGATCCTGGTAGATGAGCTCGAGAAAGGAGTCAAGCGCAGTAGTCTTTCCCGACCCCCGGGGACCGGAGAGAAGAAGATGAGGAAACGAACCGGAATCGGCAAAATATTTCAGCTGCCGTTTTATATGCTCCTCTCCAAGGATCTCATCGAGACCATCAGGCCGATACTTCTCTATCCAGAGCATCAGGCTAACCTCTCTCTCATCTCTCTCAATGCATCTGCAAGGAATTTCTGGTTATCGATCGAAGCCGCTAATGTGTGTAGATCTCCAGCCATCTCAGTTCCACAGGCTTCTGTGATCGCAGGGAGTGTACGGGTCAGTTCATCGATAATCGGCAGTGTGGCAAGCCGGGCGGTTCGTGAGAGCGGATTTAGGTCGATTGCAATGACGACCCTTCCCATCTTCCGGAGCGCCTCGCACCGGTCTCCATCCTCAAGCGCAACCAGAATGAGATCGGCAGATCCTATACCCTCAGGCAGGCAGAGGCCGCGATCATGGGCAAGCGGAACAAGACGCTCACATTCACCCATCAGCACCTCCACACCATGAGCGGCAAGGTGATCTGCAACCTGCTGCATCCTCTCTTCAGTCCGGTGAAAGAGATTCACCTCAACTGCCACTCCCGATCTCTTCTGAAACAATGCTATCTCCTCTGCTGCGAGTGCAGCGCAGTTCCCGTTCACCGAGAAGACCGGGCGAACTGCAGAGAGGATCAGCCGGGCGGCGAGACGCTCTGCTTCGGCTGCACTTGCAGTCGTCCGCTCCCCAATCAGGTAATCAAATGCCTCGCCCCGCCCATGTGCCGCAAGACCCTCAAGCGAGACAAGACCGCTCCGGGCAGCCGCAGCAAGAGATTCCCTGACCCTGAGTGAGTGGTATCGCGGATGGTTTTTGGGGATCATCCCTTCACCTCACGAATTGTCGGACCATCATCAGCAACGGAGGTGATATACACTTTTCCAAACTGCGAAAGTACTGATTCTGCCTGTTCCCCAAAGGCAAAGACACCCTCCCCCAGCATCGTCATGGATGCAGGAAGATTCGCATCATCACAGGCAGAGAGGATGGCTCGGACCGGATCGGTGATCAGACCGGATGATTCAGCAAACTGCCGGGAAATTTTAAAAAAATCCTCAATATCTGCCGGACACCTGCCGGGATATGCCAAGGAAACCCGTTTCATGGATTCAGGAGAAGAGAGCACCTGTTGTGTGGAGATTGGGGAGAGGCTGATTATCGCAATCTGCTCATCAGGAACAGGAAGTCTTTGTGTAAGTGCCTTAATACCTGGTGCTGTACGGCAGACGAGTCCTCCGCCAAGTTCTGCTGCCACATCGCCAAGTCCGTTTCCATGCATAACTTCAATCTCATGGGAAAGACCGGCAATCTCCGGCATTCCCATTGAGAGAGAGAAGAGTTCATCTGCTGCAATGATTGTTGCCAGAAGAGAGGCAGCAGAGAGGCCAAAACCCGATCCAATTGGAAGGATTGACTCTGTTCTGACCAGAGCAGATACACCCATCCTGTCAAGGGCTTCCTCAATCGGGGGGGATCCGATCGTCTCCACCCCATCTGCAACAACGAGAACCTCCGTCTCTTTTGACCGCTCCACAGTAGCAGTCACCCCTTCTGCAAGGACAAGTCCGGCACCGATGCTTCCGGTACACTCAGGCGTCTCTCCGATTACCTTCAAGAAATATCCGGATATATGGCCTGGTGAGAAGGCTTTCACAGACGCCGGCATAGCTCGAAGGCAACCTCCTCTTTTGTTGAAACAGAAACATCAGGACCATCTCCCATGATCAGAAATGATCCTGTGGTAGAGCCCATAACAGAGGGCGGATTGGCAACAACCAGTGACGCCCCGCGTCTTAGAAGCTCACGTCCTTCAGCTGCGGCATCATCACCGAGCTTAAACCCGATTGTCGTGATATCCGGGTTTGATAGCGCGAGATCGATTATTTTGGGAAGAGGATGGAGCGCGATCTCCTGTTCTTTGCCTGATGGGATCTTGCCTCTAATCCGGTCAGGTGCATAATCTGAGATCGCAGCCGCACTGATGTAGATATCAACCCCAAAATCTAGTTCGGCCCTTACTGCCGCCATCATCTCACCAGCTGTTTCCACAGTCACATTCCGGACACCAGGAAAGATACCTGAGTGAATGACGGTCACATCAGCACCAAGCCTGAATGCTTCAAGGGCAATTTCCCGCCCCATCTGACCCGTTGAACGGGTGGTCAGGACACGGACATCATCAAGCGGCTCGCGGCAGGCACCGCTTGTGATCAGCACCTTCTTTCCGGCAAGCGGCCTGCCGAGCACCGCCCGCTCGGAGCGGAGAACAATCTCGTCGATAGTGGCGATCTTTGCCTTTCCTTCTTCGATCCGTGGCGGAATAACCTCAATTCCATATTCTTTCAGGATCTCAAGATTCTTACATACCGCGGGGTGGCGGTACATCGAATGGTGCATTGCGGGAGAGAGAACCATCGGCTGGCCGCTTCCAAGAGCAGTGGTTACAAAGGTGGTAACAGGCGTATCATCGATTCCACAGGCGATCTTTCCAATGGTATTTGCCGTGCAGGGTGCAATCAGGAGGAGATCGGCCTGTCTTTCATCACCACAGTAGATGACATGCTCGACATGCCCTGTGATTGTGGTGATCGTATCCCGTCCGGTTGCATAGGTGAGTGCTTCAGGACTGATGATTCCAGCAGCAGCCTCCGACATAACCGCCTGCACATCAGCCCCTTTCCTCCGAAGTTCATGAACAAGCCGCACACAGTCAACTGCGGCAATGCTTCCGGTGACAGCAAGTACAATCAGTTTCCCTTCCAGTGTCCTTCTCATGCAATCACTAGATCCATTACGCTATGCCATATTTTGGGGGCATATTTCTTTATTCTATGCACAGTTATGTCGGCACAGAATCCGGATTCGGATAGAACATTTCGAATAATCGTTTCATCGGGCTTCAGTGTGTGGAGATGGATGATACTGCCGACACCTACATGAGGGAGAAGGAATTCAAGATACCCTGCTGCATCAAAATGCCCCATGATCACCCGATCATACCTGCCGGAGAGGAGATCCCGGCAATCACCGCAATCAGTAGTGATCCGGTGCACAAGATCATTCTCCCGGATATTTTTCAGGAGGTATCCATAGGAATCCGGGTTAATCTCCATCGCATGCACACACCCGCCACCAGCAGCCGCCGGGAGAGTGAAATATCCAATACCGGCGAACATATCTGCAATCCGCTCTTCTCTCCCCGAGGATGATATAAGAGATCGTATCCTCTCCTTCTCTCCCCTGTTTCCCTGTGAGAACATCACTTTTGTGGGATCAAGGCGGTATGCAATCCCGCATTCGCGATGTAACACCTCATGGGGAACGCCTGCAATCACTTCACAGGAGGGTATTCTGAGTGATCCCGCATGCGCTGGAATAAAGAGAATACATGAGGGATCTTCACGGGATCTGAGATCGGCGATATCCTCAGCTGAAGGTCGTTTTCCATGGAAGACGATCGTATCGCCAAGCCGCTGGTATCCCCGCCCCCTCCTCTTTCTATCCGGGATAATGGTATCATATTCCTCACCCTCAAGGACTGGGGCATAGACGAGATCCCCGTCCCGATACGGCCGCTTTGTGGAATCAACCCAGGAGAATTCGGATAATAAGGGGAGATCCCCGGGAGAGAGTATACGTGCACGCATCAGTACCCAACCACAACCAGCATCTCGCCATCGCGGAGAATGGTGACGGCTCCCCCAGCCTGTGTATGGCATCCTTTTGGGGATGGGATCTCTAAAGGGAGATGTGTCTTTGGATCGAGGATACCTATGGTATCACCCTCATGGTATGTCACCATCGCCTCCTCGGCATCCCTGATATTCCCGATGAGCTGTACGGCCTCCTCGTCACGGAAACTTCGTGGCTGCTGGCTGAGCAGATGTTTAGTCCTGAGTGTAGTCCCATCTGATCCCGAGACCAGATAGTAGTCATTTTTTAGCGAAACGACATCTCCACGGACGATCCGGGGAAGCCTGACGGACCATGTCACACGATAGAGCCGTTTCCCCTCTTTCTCCCCGACAAGTTTTGGATGTGATGTCGAACGTGCACCGAAATAGGAGGAGATATCAGTCACAATCGACTGCCCGATCCCAAGAGAGGAGACGATAATATCGATTCCATCCTTTGAGGAGTCGATAGATGATACAAACGAGAGGCGATCGCCTCCCTGCTGGGCTGCATCTTCAGCCTGCCAGGCGATTTCAGCTGCCCGCCTGCTCTCCCATTCGGTCAGTCGCCTGCCCTCACCCCTTACCTGGATGATTCCCTCATAATAACTACCGGAGATCCGGCAGCATCGGTCACACTGCTCCCTGCCAAGGACAACCAGCACCTGATATTCACCCTGAACCGGGATTCCATAACATTCCCCGGATATCTTCAGGAAGGCTTTCGAGCGATTCGAACTAATTTCGCGGATTGACATCTCCATTGCATGATCAGCCACATCGGGGTGGAATACAATGCCATCAATGACAAGAGATCGTGCAAGGCTTTCCTTATCACTCTCCAAATCAGCCCAGCTACTGCCCACTTTGCGGGATCCGCAGGTGGGACAGAGGATTGTTTCAACACGGGGAGAGACGGTTACCCATTCGATCTCATGCAGCCTGCATGGGCCACAGAGTCCTTCCTCAGAGGATTTTCCGCAACGGGGGCAGATAGTGTCTTTGATACTCATGATCTCTTATTGTACAAACTGGGCATGCGGGACAGAATCGATCATCAGGCATGATGAAGGTTCGATACAGCCAAGTGAGATTGCAATCTCAACGACTCTCGTCCCGATGATATTCGCATTACTTGCATCTGCAAGAGCATACCGTACCTCCTCCTCGGAGGCGAAAACATCTCCATAAAAATACTCGGAGATGGTGAACTCTATATTGCCTTCGGTGAGCGTTCTTCCCAGAAGTTCCCGATCGCAGACGGCAACAACCGTTCCTCCACCCGGCTCCTTATGGATCTTCAGGTACATTGCATAGTATTCGGTGTCATGGTGCAAAAAGGATCGTTTCGATCAGATGGAGATCTGAACACCATAAACCTCTTCTGGCACCTGAGAATGAATACGCCAGATATCGTCTTCTGTGAGACTGCCTGCCTCAAGATGCCTGAGCGTGAACCTTGGAACAGACCGGGGGCCGAGCACCGATCCGGGCCGGTCACGTTCATCCATATAATCGCTCTCCATCGTGAATGACCTGCCATCGGACGCAGCAGCGGCGATACAATCATTGTTTGCGATGAATGATGGATGAAGTTTCGTATCGGGGGTGGCGAAATGTTTCACCACCCGATTGAGAGGAACACCGGCTCTCTCTGCCATCTCCACAACATCATCACAGGGGCCACTCTCGGCATGCAGCTGTATCGCACATCCGCAATTGGCGGCAAATTCAAGTGAGGCATTCAATACCCGGTTTGAGGCATCCCACACAGCTGATTCCACCTCATAATGAGGGCGGCCGCTCTTCAGGGCAATGGCTGATCCTTCCTTCACATACCTGGAAGCCAGTTCAAGTGCTCCGATCATCAGGGATTCGGCTTCAGAAAGGCTCATTCGCTCGTTCATGCGCGATATCTCAGCCGGGTGAACCCCAAGAACCGGAAATGCCACCACTCCCTCCCTGCAACATTCGGCAGCAAGGTCTATCGTCTTTTCAAAGACCACCCGGAAATCTTCCGGGATAGAGGGTGTGATTCCATATGACCATGAGGGTTTTGTCACCAGAAAGATATGGGTTCCACAGGACCTGGCAAACTCTCTGACTGCCTTCATGCCAATCCCCAAAACCGGATCGATATGGATATGGTCGTCTGTTATTGGAAAGCGTGGTTTCTGCATATCAATCGATGATGGACATCATCGGATACCCATTCTCATACCTGAGTGCGGCAGTACAGGTTGCATCCCCCACCTGTGTTGAGATGGTGACATTGAACATCCTTCCTGAAACTTCGGAGTATCCAAAGGGGTTCTCAAGCATGACAGATCTATCGAGCCTGACACGCACGTTTGTCACATATGGCTGAAGGCTGATTGCGGACTCGATCGCTCTTTCAATCACATCTGCTGTCTCCGGGGAAACCGGAGTGCCGACGAACTGGTGATAGAGTGCACCGAGTTTTATCGCCGCTTCAAAGACTGCACGTTCCCTGTCTGTTGGCATATACATCACCTAAATTAGTTTTATGAGGCCGTTTCGTGGAGAGAGAGCTTCTCCACCCCTGAGAAGCACCTCGATCTGCTTCTCGACTGTATCTCGGGCAAACCCTTTCTGGACCAGGCTTTCAATGATCAGATCGATCCGGGCTGTTCCGCTCTCATCCCCGGACTGACGGATCGTCTCCTTGATACTTCGGATCAGATCCCGGCTCTGCTTTGAAACACCGGTGACGATCTTATCGATATCAAAGGATCCTGTCTGGGGATCATAGGCAACCTTCCGAAGACAACCATCGACAATACGGATCACCCGCACCGCATCGTCCCGCTCAATCGACATCGAGAGACGGGTACGTGCGCTCGCTTCAGCCAGCCTGACAAGCGCTTCGAGCTGCCGGGCGGTTACCGGGACAGGCTTGTCAGCAGATGCGAGGTTTCTGAGTTTCATATAATAATCGACAAGTGTCTCTCTGGCTTCTTCAGTAATAATGGGAAAGCAGTTCCGTTTTGCATATGCGATATACTTCCGGAAGAGCAGAGGATCGATCTCGGGAGTGACCGGTTCAAGTTCACGTCTGATATATTCATCATTGACGCCTTCGATCGGGTTCTTCTTGTGCTGCATGATCAGCTCGCCGACTGAATGTGCTTTCAGGATATGCTGGGCAATTGCTTCATCACGTTGTTTCTCCGGCTTATCAGTCATGATAAAGATGAGATCAAAACGCGAGAGGAGGGAAGGGGGCATATTGATCTGCTCTGATATGCCGACATACTCGTCAAATCTTCCAAGTTTTGGGTTCGCAGCCCCAAGAAGCGCACATCGGGACTTCAGTGTCGCAGTGATCCCGGCCTTGGCAATTGAGATCGTCTGCTGCTCCATAGCTTCATGAAGGGATGATCGATCATCTTTTGCCATCTTATCCATCTCATCGACAGCCGCAACACCCATATCTGCAAGTACAAGTGCACCTGCCTCAAGGGTCCATTTTCCATCCCCAAACTCATCCTTCACAGCAGCTGCTGTAAGTCCGGCTGAGGTGGCGGATTTGCCGGAGGTATAGATACCACGCGGAGAGAGTTTCACCACGTACCTGAGCAGCTGGGATTTTGCAATACCTGGATCTCCAACGAGAAGAACATGGATATCCCCACGGAGCGTGCTCCCATCCGGCATCTCCTTGGCAATGCCGCCAAAGAGTTGAAGGGAGACTGCCTCCTTGACTTCATCGTTTCCATAGATGGTCGGAGCAATGGAGTGGGCGATCTTTCGATAGAGGTTTGGATCCCGCGAGAGTTCAAGGATCTGTGCCTCATCATCCTCGGTGATGTTCACCTCTTCAAACTCTTTCTCACCAAACTCAATGGAGTTGCAATCGAGATAGATATCAAACGTGGTGCTCTTTGTCCCGGCATTCATCCGCTGAATTGAACGGAGCACCCCGTTTACGATGACACGATCCCCGGGAGCAGCAAGTCCGGTCAGATCATCTGTTGCGTCAATATCGAGGATCTGAGGCTGCTCACCACCACGGAGCCCTTCGGGAATCTCCTGTATCCGAATCTTCTGTGCATCAACAAATTTTGATTTGAGATGGATTAATTCCAGACGCTTGTGAGTGCATTCACTCATGCCACAACTTTCAGGTTCGACAAATTTGCCATATCCCTGTTCCCGAAGTGTCATATGGCCCGATGGACACCGGAAAACAGCTTCAACGATCCGGGGGCGGACTTCTGTTGTCTTTCTGATAATTCCCTCGACTGAGACGAAGGTATTCATCTGTTCAGACCTGATATCACGGACAAGTGTTTTACGCGGGAGGTTGATGAACCGGATATTCATCCGTGGGATGATCTCATGGGCATCTTTTCGTGTAAGGAGATTATGTGCCCGCAGGGCATCCCTGACCTCTGCAAAGACCTTGTTTGGATACGCAAGGAGTTCGTCGGCAAGCCTGACACCACTCTTTCCAAACTTCTGAAGCGTCTCATAATTGATGATCAGGGATCGTTTATAGGGATATTCACGGCTGATGGTCCGGAGTTCCTGTTTGTATTTCTTCGAGAGAAAATCTGCCCATTCTTTTGATTTATCGACAACTTCGATGTCGAACTCCTCGTCCTGATTCAATGCTGATCAATCCCTCTCTTCTTCAATGCCGACAAGACAAACCGTGCGATCATCGCTTCCATCTGAAGCTCGCTCTGCGCCCCTTCGGAGATCCTGAAATCCGCCTCGCCAATATGATCGATCAATTCCACCTTCAGCATCCGATCAAGTTCCATTGAGACAAGATGCCTATAGCACTGCCCGAGAAGTTCGGTAGGCGCAATCCCGCGATCCCGTGTGAGTGAACTGAGGTGCCGCTCTGCACCTTCGAAATCCCCTGAAAGCGAGAGGGTGATGAGATTCACAATCTCCGAGGGTTTTGCGGTTGCACTGATTGCATAAATCTGCTCTTCTGTGATATCCTGTGCAACTACCGCTGCACCCTGAAGCGCGTTAATCGCTTTTCTCATATCACCCTGGGCAATGTAGACGATTGCATCCTCCGCCTTTTCAGTGAGGGTAAGTCCCTCTTTCGCGGCAATTCGTCGGATCTCTTCCCTGACATCCTCAGGGGTGAGCGGGCGGAACCGGAAGAGGGCGCACCTGCTCTGGATCGGATCGATGATCTTTGACGAGTAGTTGCAGGAGAGGATAAAACGGCAGCTTTCAGCATAACTCTCCATTGTTCGTCGCAGAGCTGCCTGTGCATCGGTAGTCAGTGAATCAGCCTCATCCAGGAAGAGGATCTTAAATGATGCATCTCCCATCGGGGATGTACGGGCAAACTGCTTGATCTGATTTCTCACAACGTCAATTCCTCTCTCGTCAGAGGCATTCAGTTCACGGAAGTTCATCCTCCAGTCCTCACCGAACAGTTCGCGTGCAAGGGCAACAGCTGCTGTCGTCTTCCCGACACCCGGGCTTCCGGTGAGGAGGAGATGAGGGAGGGTTCCCTGTTTGACATAACTCTGCAAGCGCTCAACGATATCCCTGTGGCCGACCATATCGGCTAACCGCAGTGGGCGGTATTTCTCGATCCAGATCCCGTGGACATCCTCCATACATGATCATTAGATCCCACCTGATGAAAAGGATACGTCCTATCGATACCCTGATGCCTCACCCCGACAGATACGATCAGACAATGGTACATGCAACTGATCCTGTCGGGTGGGTCTTCGCAGATGAACTGCACCGTGCAGAAAGAGGAGATAATGGATTTATCACTCCAACCGGAGGTACTTTTCATCGTATATTTCTGATCGGTGTTTTAACCGAAGTGCATGTGCAGACCAGCCGTGCAGTGGATGCACGGTTGAGTGATCCAACCGGCGGTCTCTCGATCTCAGTGAACCGTTCCTGCCCGCGTGTTGCCGATCTTCTCACAGCAACAGAGCCCCCGGCATTTGTCGCCATCTCAGGTGAACTCTCCCAGCGCGGACGCGAAGAGATCAGGGTCATTGCAGACTCCTGCCAGGTGGTGCGTCGCGAGGATCGTGATCGCTTCGTTCATCTCTGCGCGGAAGAGACGATTCAAAGGCTGGAGTCGATTGGGAAACTCTCTGAGGAACAGAGAGAGATAGCAGAGATGGTTGTGGAGGCTCTGAATGTTGTCGGCGCAGAGCCAGAGAGAAACCTGAGCGTTCAGGCTGATGTTTTGGATCTGACCGGGAGGATGATCAGCATCATCGAAGAGTGCTCAGGACCAAAAGGCGCTCTTCTTGAGGATGTACTCCAAAAAGCGGGTGAAGGAGGGATTGGAGAAAGCGAGGCAAAAGCAGCATTGACAGTAATTCTTGAGGAGGGAGACTGTTATATGCCGACGAACAGCACTATCAGGCTCTTATGATACCCCGGTTCCTCCCCGAAGGCCCGGCACTCCTGTTGAAACGCTCAATCTCTGTTCTGGTGATTGCAGATATCCACCTTGGTGTTGAGAGTGCACTTGATACCGCGGGATGGCATCTGAAGAGCAGTTCGGAGAGCCGGCTTCAGCGTATACTCACCTGTATTGAGGCAACGGATCCAAAACTCCTTCTTATCCTTGGCGATCTGAAACATTCGGTGCCTCGCATCACCTGGCAGGAGCATACGGAACTGCCAGAGTTTCTGGATGCAATAAGACGTGAAGTTGATCTCCGGCTTCTTCCCGGCAACCATGATCCCGGGATAGAACGGTATATGGAGGAGGAAGAGATCCTGAACAAGACGGGTGAGATTATTGACGGGATCGGATACCTCCATGGCCACACCTACCCCTCTCCGGATCTTGCCGGCCACCTCATCATAGCAGGACACCACCACCCGGTCATCCACCTCTATGATGAGGTGGGCTGTTCCCTGAGGGGAAATCCCGCCTATCTCTTATCTGAAGTTGATGAGAATCAGCTCAGAATGGAAGAGGCAGATACACCCACCCGCCTCCTCTTCATGCCTGCCTTTTATGAGTATGCAGGAGGGATTGATATCAGAACGATCCCGGAGAGTGGAATATCCCCTCTTTCACGGAGTATCAGGATAGAAACAGCCGAGGTGTTTCTTCAGGATGGAACCTATATCGACACCCTCGGATCCCTCAGATCCGATCCATATTATCGCTCTTCTGCATGAGCGGATCAGGGATGCCCTTGACAAACGGGGTTTTAATGATCTCTCTGAGATCCAGCTCCGCGCAATCCCTCCCCTTCTTCGTGGTGAACATCAGATCCTGATCGCTCCAACTGGCACAGGAAAGACCGAGAGTGCGATGCTCCCGATCTTCCACTCGCTCCTCACAATGAAGGAGCGGCACGGGTTCTCTGCCCTCTATATCACCCCGCTCCGATCACTAAACCGGAACATGCTCTCCCGGCTCACCTGGTGGTGCGGGGAGCTTGGGTTATCTGTCGGGGTGCGGCATGGGGATACCACCATGGCGGAGCGGCGGAAACAGGCACTTAAACCCCCGGATCTTCTGATCACAACTCCTGAAACAGTCCAGTCGATGCTGATGGGATCCCGTCTCCGGCAGCATCTTGGGGGTGTGAAGCATGTGATCGTCGATGAGATCCATGAACTTGCCGATGGTAAGCGGGGAGTTCAGCTTGCTATTGCACTCGAACGTATCTGCGAATATGCAGGCGAGTTCCAGCGGATCGGGATCTCGGCAACGGTTGGTAATCCGGAGACCGTCGGATTCTGCCTCTGTGGAGAGCGGCCGTTTTCAATCATTGAAGTGCCGGTTGCATCCCGGCTCCAGCTTCAGGTGCTCTTTGGCGGAGACCGTTTTGATCGTCAGGTGGAGAAGATCGAGGAGGCAATTGAGAGTGCCGGCTCATCACTTGTCTTCGTCAATACCCGATCAGTAGCTGAAGCTATCGGCCATCACCTCATACCACGCGGCGATGTCGAAATACATCATGGGTCGCTCTCTAAGGAGGTCCGGATCGATGCCGAGGACCGGTTCTCAAAAGGCCAGATCAGAACACTTGTCTGCACCAGTTCGATGGAGCTTGGAATCGATATCGGGCATATCGATCATGTGATCCAGTTTGGATCCCCCCGTGATGTCGCACGCCTGATCCAAAGGGTCGGGAGGGCCGGACACCGGATCGACCAGATCTCCAGGGGGACGATTATTGCGACCGGTTTCGACGACCTCCTCGAATCTCTCGTCATTGCAAAGCGGGCAGTTTTGAATAAGACCGAGCCGGTTATCCCTCCCCGCTGTCCGGCTGACGTGATCGCAAACCAGGTTGCGGCAATCGCTGTTGAGCGGGGTGAATGCGAAATTGAAGT
The DNA here is from genome assembly GCF_055382585.1 of Methanocalculus pumilus. Lineage (NCBI taxonomy): Archaea > Methanobacteriati > Methanobacteriota > Methanomicrobia > Methanomicrobiales > Methanocalculaceae > Methanocalculus > Methanocalculus pumilus. The sequence continues at coordinate 1,093,618 of NZ_AP042393.1, forward strand.
GATCCGCAGGATCTTTTCACGGGCATGGCCCGTATCTGATTGCGGTGGCCTGCTTGAAGACTGCATCAGCCGGATGGAAGAGCACCGCCTGATCCGAAGAGAGGGGGATGTTATCATTAAAACCGGCCGTGCCCGGAAGTACCTCACCACAAACCTCTCGATGATCACCGATGAGCGGAAGTTCCGGATCATCGATTATGTGACACGGAGGACGATAGGCACCCTTGACGAGTCATTTGTCGTCGGGTGGATTCATACCGGCGCCATCTTCATCACCCGTGGCAGGCTCTGGCGGGTGCTTGAAGTACTTGAAGATGCGATCACCGTCGAACCTGCACCAAAGAGTATGGGGGAACTGCCATCATGGGAGGGGGAGCAGATCCCGGTACCCTTTGAGGTTGCAGATGAAGTAGGACAGCTCAGGAGAACCCGGTGTTTTGCCGAATATGGAGCAGATGCAGAATCAGTTGCGTATATCAACAGAATCCTCTCAGAGATGGAGAAGAACAGAACCCCTGTTCCAACCGATCAGCTGGTGATGCTCGAACATTCCAAAGAGGGGGTGATCGTGAATATCTGTGGAGGCCATAAGGCAAATGAAGCACTCGGCCGTGCCCTCTCCATCCTGATATCCGCACGGTATGGAACAAGTGTCGGGATCGAGGTGAATGCATACCGGGTATTTCTGCGGCTGCCAAAACATATCGGAGCGCAGGATGTCAGAGAGATTCTTTCTTCTCTTGAAGGAGAGCATATCGAGGCTATCCTGAGGATTGCGATGAGGAAGACCTCACTCTATAAGTGGAAGCTGGTTGGTGTTGCAAAGAAGTTCGGGGCGATCGATTCCGATGCCGAATATGACAAGATCAGCCTCCACCGCTTAAGCGAACATTTTGATGGGAGTGTTATCGAACAGGAAGTATACCGTGAGCTCTTCAGCAGGTACATGGATGCGGGGGCAGCAGGCAGGCTCATCTCCCGGATGCGGTCAGGGGAGATCGAGGTGCGCATCGGGCCACTCTCCATCATCGGTTCAGAGGGGCTTTTTTCATCACGGGATCTGATCGCTCCGCCGGATATGGATCAGGCAGTTATCGCTGCATTGAAACGGCGGCTGGATGCACAGGAGGTGATACTCGCCTGTATGAATTGCCGGGGGTGGAAGAAGAAGACGATTCTTGAACGGGTTGAGGAACACCCGGAATGTCCAAAATGCGGAGCCCGACTCATCGCTGCCGTCAAGCCGTATGAAGAGGAGAATATCCTGATCACCAGGAAAAAGAAGAAGACAGCTGAGGAGAGGGAGGTTGAGAAAAAAATGCTCAGATCCGCAAACATGGTTCTCTCCAGCGGGAAGACTGCCATCATCGCTCTTGCCGGACGTGGGGTCGGACCCGATGCCGCATCCAGAATCCTGGCTACCCATGCAAAAGGAGATGGGTTCTATAAAGAGATCCTAAAAGCCGAGAGGAAGTATATTACAACCCATCGGTTCTGGTAATAATTCAGGTAAAAAATAAAATCAGAGGATATCCGCAAGGTGCTGTTCAAGGACTTCAAGACCCGCCCTGACATCCTGGAGGTTCTTGCCACCTGTGAGGATGACTTTTCCGGATGAGAAGAGGAGAGCAACAATCTTTGGATCAGCTATTCTGTAGACGAGACCCGGGAACTGTTCGGGTTCATACTCAATGTTCTCAAGCTGCAATGTAATGACAACTTTATTGAGGTTGATTGGCTTGCCCATATCATATGAACAGACGATATTGGTGACGTTGACATCAGGAACCTCATGCGTGGTGATACCTGCACCCTTGAGTGATGCAATAATCAGCTCAAGGCCCCGGCCAAGATCGCTTTCATTCTTGATCCCGGTAAGCACGACTTTTCCGGATGAGAAGATGAGTGATGCCATCTTCGGATCCTTAATCCGGTATACCGCTCCAGGGAACCGCTTCGTATTCAGCTCGCACCCCTCAATATGCTCGGAAATTGCCAGAAGATCGATGGAGTCGGCGATGACACCGGAAGCCACGATATTTTCGATCTTTAATGAGTCGTACTGTTGATCTGCCATCCTCGTACATTTAAAGGTGTCAGACCATAATGATGACGGAGAAGCTTTATGGCATTCATTCTTCCATCGTCTTCTGCCGCCCTGTATGCGGGCATTTTTACATGATGAGACAAAGCACGCATATAACCTGTGCATGGGAGATGGGAAGGTACTGCCCGTCCCCTCTTTTCAGAGATTCAGATCGATTCCCATATATGGATAGAAAACCAAATATAGCCGTTTTTATGACGGAAGGTGTTGGCAATACTACAGAGGGCAGGCAGACGGTCGCTGACTGGATACGAAATCTGCCAGAATATGCTCATGCAACGTCTGATTTTGCAATTCATGTGCCAGAGTACTTTAATTTTGCATTCGATGTTGTCGATGCGTGGGCTGAGAAGGACAGGAATAAGCTTGCGCTGATCTGGACGAACCAGAAGGGTGAGGAGAAGAAGTTCAGTTTCTGGGATATGAAGACCCTCTCAAATGAGGCGGCAAATATTCTTCTGAAATTCGGGATTAACAAAGGAGATCGTGTCTTTGTGATGCTCCCGCGAATCCCCGAGTTCTGGATCCTGACCCTTGCACTGATGAAACTCGGTGCGGTATATGCACCTGCTCCGACGATGCTGACGACAAAGGATCTCATCTACCGTATTAATGCGGGCGACTTCAAGATGATCATCACAGATTCTGAAAATGCTCCGAAATGTGATGAGTTATCAGATAATTGCCCGTCACTTGTGCAGAAGATGGTCGTTGACGGGAACCGTCCCGGATGGATCAGCTATCCTTTTGAGCTGAATTACCCGGCACCGGTGGCACGCAAACTCGTTCATTTCAGAAGCCTCAGGAGAACCCTCCCCACCGATCCGATGCTGATCTTCTTCACCTCCGGCACAACCGGGGATGCAAAGATGGTCATCCATGAACAGAGCTATGCCCTTGGGCATATCATCACTGCCCGGTTCTGGCATGATCTCCGGGAGAACGATCTCCACTTCACCGTCTCTGATACAGGTTGGGCAAAGGCGGCATGGGGGAAGTACTTCGGCCAGTGGGTCTGCGGTTCCGCAATCTTTGTCTATGATATCCGGGGCAGGTTCAAGGCAACCGAACTCCTCCCCTTAATCGAGAAGTACGGGATCACCACGTTCTGCTGCCCCCCCACAATCTACCGGATGCTGATTATTGCCGATCTCAGGAAGTTTGATTTTTCTGAGCTCCGCCACTGCTGTTCTGCGGGCGAGCCGCTAAATCCAGAAGTGATCCGCATCTGGAAAGATGGAACCTGTCTTGATATCTACGAAGGATACGGCCAGACCGAGACGGTCTGCTGTATCGGGACTTTCCCCGGCATGAAGCTCAAGCCCGGTTCAATGGGAAAACCTGCGCCCGGCTGGGATATCCAGCTGCATGATGATGACGGGCAGGTGGTGCCTGATGGAGAGGAGGGGAGGATCGCCATCTCCCTCAATCCCCGGCCGGTCGGGCTCTTCCGCGAGTACCTTGATAACCCCGAGGCAAATGCCGAGTCCTTTTCGGATGGGTTCTACTATACAGGAGACAAGGCGTACAAGGATGAGGACGGTTATCTCTGGTTTGTGGGCCGCGATGATGATGTGATCAAGAGCTCAGGATACCGGATCGGCCCCTTCGAGGTGGAGTCTGCGATCCTTGAGCACCCGGCTGTGCAGGAAGCAGCGGTCGTCGGCACCCCGGATCAGATCAGGGGAGTTATTGTGAAGGCATTCATCGTCCTCCATAAGGATGTGAAGCCGTCTGAAAAGCTTGTGAAGGAGATCCAGAACCACGTCAAGGAGACGACTGCCCCCTACAAGTACCCGCGTGCAGTCGAGTTTGTGGATGAGCTCCCAAAGACGATATCAGGCAAGATCCGCCGGTCTGAGCTCAGGGAGCGCGAGATGGCAAAGGCCGCCGATCAGGGCGAAGATACGATCAGAAAGAAGTAGAGATAAGAGGGAGTGAGGCGGGGAGAGAGGGGCAGAGCAGTAGAGAGGCAGGGAGATAAGCAGAGAGGAAGAGAGGGAAAGAGAAGGAAAGAGCCCTTCTCTCATCACCTCTCATTATCTTTCACCATCTTTCCTTATCGTCCACCTTTTGACCACCTTTCATTGTCTTTCATCGTCTGTTTTCGATCGAAAGTGGACATATTTATACCCGATGACGTCCAAGAGGTAAGAGCACAGGAGCGAGGGTTGCCGAGCCAGGTCAAAGGCGATAGGTTCAGGGCCTATTCTCGTAGGGGTTCGCCGGTTCGAATCCGGTCCCTCGCATTTATCTTTTTTCTTGATTAATCCAGATCCATCTTTATAGCCCATGTTATGGGGATAGATCGATTAAATTAAATCCCCCATTAAACTTTTTCATCAAACAGGAGGGATGCTGTTCTAATGATCACTGAACATTTTATCAGCACAATAACTAATACTCCACAATGTTATAATTTCTACTTACTTCATAAAAGAGTGTGGAAGAAAAATGAAATTTCAAGTCGTTGTTCGGGAAGATCCGGAAGATGGAGGCTATAATGTCAGTTGCCCGGCAATCCCCGGATGTCATTCACAGGGTGAAACGGTTGAAGAGGCTCTCGACAATATAAAAGATGCCATTGTTGCCTGTGTTGAGGTTCATAATGAAGACATTCTTCGAACAAAAAGCTCCCAGGTTGTGGAAGTGACACTCTGAATTCAACTCGCCTCCCGGTCATTTCCGGATGGCAGTTCTATTATTTCTCATCTTTTGCATCTATTTTTCATCTTTTGCATCTGATCCCCCTACCTGACGAACAGCGGCATCTATTCTTTGACCCGAATCTGAGGCAAAGTATTATCCCATGGATACAATACTGCATATGGACTTCAAAAAATCCGATCTCATCATCATCGCGGGCAGCGTCATTGTAATTCTGGTGAATATCTACAAGATTGCAACAGGAGTCACCGGAATTGGATTCTATATCTCGGTCTTTGCAATCGTGGTATTCTTCATTTTCCTCATCAATACCGTGTACAGAGTGACAAGATTGACCTGAGTGACAGAGAATAAACAGCGTTACCAGTGTAAACAGGGCAGAAGAGTGGTGTGACTGTAAATGGCGGAATATTTCGCCATCATGACGACGGACGCCCGGACACTGCAGTACATCTCCGGAGCAGTCATCTCATTCATCATCTTCCTCTTCTATATCGGCCTTCGGATCACCTCGTACCCGGAGATTCCACAGTGGTGGTTTGGCACAGCAGGAATTGTGGCGCTCTTCATCGCACCACTCATCACAAGTCCGGCACGGGCATGGGTGCAGGCGAGGATGAATGAATATTCAGATAGAAAAGTTTGGGGAGAATAGGGAGAAACACATTTTCCCAATCCAGATACTTTTTATCAACAGCAATTCTTATCACCCCCAATTGCAGATCAGGTATACCATGAAGAGAGAGGTTGCCAGTTTCCTTGCAGGAATCATTATCATTGCACTGGTCTGTGCTGCCGGATGTACAGATGAGGAGAAAAGCCAGACCCCACCCGGAGTGATAGCCGGGCCCGACCCAGTCCTCACCCATGAGGTCACCTTCAACTATGCTCCCGGAGTGGTGCAGGCGGATCTGATCGTCAGGGGCACCACCGATCTTGCGGATGGATCGATTGTCGTTGTTGAGATGAAAGATAATTTCCTCCCTGCATCCATCCCGGATGAGCCGACAATCATGCCGGATGGACGGGTGATCACCATCACCGAAACAGGAACGGTTACAACACGTGAAGTCAGGGTATCGGATGGGAAATATCAGGCGACATTTACGATCATAGACATCCTCACCGGAGATCAGTTCTGCATCCGGGCAGGGTATTATCCGGTGCAGGGAGGAGAGCCGCGTTTCCTGGATAACGAGGTCTGTGTGAGGAAATAGTATCCTGTTTTTTCCGGCCAGTCACACCATTTCTTCTGCTTTCCCCGCAAGCCACCCGGCAAACGCAATCTCCCGGATGATGATCGGATACGCGATCATCCGCTCCATCCCTCCATGCCCAAACCCTGGCATCAAACCGGCGATCTCAAGGACAAGTGCCAAAAGTGTGACCGCCCCAAGGAGAATGAAGAGAGGGGCAATCGGCATCCGGACATGTTGTGAAGAAACGATTGCCGCAAATCCCTCAAAGAGAAATACAGTCGGTGCCGAGAGATAATGGGGAAGGCCGAGGGTTTCAGGAAAGAGCCCGACACAGATTGCCCCGATACCTGCGAGTGCCATGCAGCCGCCTAAGCCTCTTCCTGAACAGATATGCGGCTGCAAAATTTGTGGAACCGAAGAGAACGATGGATGAATATAAGATGATTTACCGTCTCCCCGACACCGAGATCACTTATCGTATTCGTTCCAACACTGTGGCCGGGATAGAGGCCCCCTCCTGCCACCAGCAGGAGGAGGAACCGGGCTGCTCGAGGAGGAGAGCGGGGGCAGGATTAAGAGCCCGATCCCAACGATTTTGTCCAACATCCACTTCATCATTTGTATTCGCTGACATAATCTCACCTATCTGGTTCTATTCACAATTCGTTTCGAACTCCTGTAATTCACTCTTCCTTTGCCATAATTGATTCTTTTGTGTTGTTTCTGAACCATACAATCCCGTAAATTGCAGTAATACAGGATCCCATCAGGACAAAGATCATATCCCACATCGTATCATTCAGATCAAACTGCATTGGTCCTGAGAAGGAACCGCCGAAGGTCTGGTCAATTGCAAATTCAAGGATTTCCCAGAAAGCACCGAGTGCCATTCCGAAAATGATCGTAAAGAAGATGATAAAGACAGGAGTGATCCTCATTTTATAGTAAAAATCAAGGAAAATAACTCCAAGAAACCCGAGCAGGGCAACTGTGATGCCAGAGATAAGGTGGGCTATTTTATCGTAATAGGGGAAGAATGTAAGATAATATTCCTGGACATGCCCGGTGAGATGAAACCAGAGTGAAAGTGCAACCAAAAAGAAGAGAAACCAGGGAAGCTGGAGCTGCAACCTCTGTGCAACAATTGTCGGAACAAACGTGAGGATAAATGCCATGGTGGCAAAGAAAAGCGCCTGATATTGTTGGAAATAAAAGGCATAGAGGGCATTTGCAGCGATTAATGCCTGAAAGAAGAATGTGAGATACATTCCTGAATGTTTCTGCATACGTAAACATTGGCACACATGAGAATATATCTCTATCCGGATTCTGTCATATTCCAGAAAGAGGCGAGAAGAATCAGAACAAATGGATAGACAACACTTCCCTATATTCTTATACTATTCATCACTATCATGTGGTATGCAAAAACTATTCCTGCTTCCTGCTATCCTGCTTCTCTTTACTGCCGGATGCACAACCGCTGCCCCGGCAGTGGCTGATGAGCCGGATATCCTGCTGATTACACCATCAGATCCCTTCCCTACCGTCAGCGGGCAGGGGATGTATGTGAAGATCATCACAGCAGAGACAGCAGTCCTTCCGGTGAGCTATAACCTTGGGCATGTCACCATCCCTCCCGGGAATGCCACACCTCCCCATCGGCTCCTCGGCACCTCCGAACTCGTCTATATGATCGACGGGGTTGCCCGGATACATTGCGATTCGAGAACGGTTGAGGCAACCGCAGGGGAGATCATTCTCCTCCCTGAAGGGGTCCTCCAGTCTATCGAAAGTATCGGTAAATCAGATCTCCGGTACCTCTCGATAAACCAACCCCAGTATTCATTTGATATCGATATTCGGGATGATGACCTCATCCCACTCCAGAATTCCACCAATGCAGATCCGATCATAATCTCAGATCCGGCAGGCGGGATCGAGTGGGATTTCGATACCGGGACGCTGATCTACACCCTGATCAATCCCGTGCTGATGCCTGAAATGGATATTCCAATCGATTACAGCGTAGCATATGCACAGATACTCACCGGCGGTCAGATTGTTGGGAACAAGCTTTTAGATTCAACCGATCTGATCTACGTCCTGGAAGGTGGGATCGTCATTCGTGCGGGTGACGGAGTGGATTACACAATTCCCGCCGGATATGCAGCACTCTTCCCCCCAGGTAAGCCAAAGGAGATTAAAAATGCCGGCACCACAAATGCAGTCATATTGAGCGTTGTTGATCCCGCATGGCGGCCGGAGATCTTTGTGATGATGGAAAAATAAATACGGGAAGTTGTTCTCCTGAACAATTCACCCATCTTTCAAACACTCATTTTCTGTGCAATTATCCGGTTAGAAAGGGCATGAGATAATACCAAATCAACAGGATGTGCAGGAGGAGGAAGAGATATACAACCTTGAATTTGATCTTCTGCGTCTTGTGCCTGAGCAACTTCATCCCTGCAAGTGCACCAAACGGCCCGACAAAGGCATAGATCAAAAGCCGCTTCTCGCTCGTCCTCCATGAATTGCTCTTCGCCTTCAGCTTGTCATCTGCAAAGGTAAGGAACGAGAAGATATTCAGCACCGCATACAGAACAAGATGGAGCAGGGTGGTTTCGGGGATCATAATGCAGCTCCAATCACAAAGATATCGATTCGGGATATTGATGAGCCCAACTTCATCCCCTGCCAGGAATTCTTTTTCCAATCCGAACCTTCTTCTCAGGACCGGTGAGGATCTTTGCCTTTATCAGCTCGGTCACAATCAGCTTCACCATGATCGGTGAGAGATGGATTTCAAAGCCCGGTTCGGCATTATCTGAAGATGAACGGTATTTCGCCATCTCAGCGCTGATCTCTGTCAGAGAGAGTGTATGCTTTCTGCCGATCAGGTCTATCAATGAAAGAACAATCTGTTGTTTTGTAGTATAATTCTCATAGAAGAGATCAAGGGACGACTCATCCACCGCAAGGGTATCGAGGAGATCAAAAATTGTGTTTTCATTCTCCAGCAGATAAATCCCAGGTCCGGCGGTCACAACACATTCGGAATCGATCGAGTAGTTTGCAGAAATGATCGCACCATGTGTTCTGCCAGCCTCAAAAAATGCATCAGCATATGATGAGGGGGTATTCTGGTAGAGGAGCTCGCCCGGCTCAATTATCTTCTGCAGGCGGTATCCCTCAGGAGATTCAAAAACAATCTGGTTATCCTTCAGCATGATCTCAATTGGAATCCAGACATCATTCAACTCAGGCAGATCACCGAGTGCCTCAGCATCCTTCTGCGGGAGCGAAAGGAGGGAGAGGATTGCTTTCTGGACAGTCTCCCGGGTATAGATGACATCGCCCATCTCTTTTCCTGAAAGGATCTCTTCCAGTTTTGCCCGCGTCCTGGTCAGAAGATTCACCTGTCTCTGGAAGAGGGAGATCTCATCATCGGCAAAGAGTGGATTCTCTTCAGAGTTGGCATCAATCATCTCCGAATACCAGTCGATAAAACCATCAAGGCTGCAGGTGATGATATCCTCGGTTATCGCAACCCCCCGGAATGACTTTTTTACACCAATCCCATTCTCTTTAGCAAAAGCACAGAATGCATCCGCATCCTCCTCTGAACCAAAGATGAGCGTCTCCTCAAGGATCATACAAGTACTTTCGTCACAGGGCATTATGAATCCCGCTGACTTGCGATTCCACGCTTCGTTTCGAAATGATCAATTCATCAGCCTTTCAAAAGAATGTGCCATGAATATCTGGTATCACTTTGGGATCAACACTTTTCCACAAATATTTCAAAAGGATTCGAAATATTTATTGCCACAGAGCAGGTAGAGGAGGGTTGAGAGCAGTCGCTTTTTGGCACCAGATGATCTGAGTACCTGGAGAATCAGAATGGATCGGGGTGAAGCGGTGAAGATAGGAATTGTGAGTGATGGAAAATACGGAGATCGGGCATTTGAAATTATTGGAGGCTCTTTTCCTGTTGAATGGATTGATGCGCCATTTCCACAATCACCCGTCATTGACGATCCGGTGATCGACATCCCAGAGTGTGATCTGTATGTATCATATGCACGGCATCCTGATATCGCAATGGCAATTGTATCGAAAGGAGTTCCGGTAATCCTTGGAATCAGCTTCGGCATAGGTTTTCTCAGGCAGGCACAGGAGATCAATCCTGCTGTTGTGGCGCCTGTCACCATGTGTTCGCTAGAGGTAAATCCCGGGGGATCTGAGATAATAAACACATTTGCCCGGCATTTTGGGAAGCCTGAATTTTTCATCGAACTACGTGATCAATACTTCAAACTGGTGAAAGTGATCAGGGGCTCGCCATGCGGATCGACAGCAGAGGCATCAGGAGAGCTTATAGGACAGCCGATCTCTCCGGAAACACTCCGGCATTTCGGTCTCAGGATCTGCCATTTCTGCAGGGCACCACGGTTTGGCCGAACCTGTGACAAGGAACTCTCAGGACTTTTGCACATCAGGGAGTTACTCCATGCCATCGATATGATCGGATATCCAATCAAAAATTCTCTCTCTTCTTTTTCTGATGAGATCGAAAAAGTATACAGTGAAAAGGAGATAGAGCTTCGATTGACATAATACACCGTTCAAATGGATAATTCATCAAATTATTTCTAGATAATTTTTGGATAAATGTGAAAATTCAGAAGATTCATATATTACTGAATCAAATCAGATATATGCAAGGGAAGAAGTCACAAGAAATATGTCCGGAAAATCCCTGCGACTGCTCGGTTGAAGGGATCGTCACCATCGACGCCCGCGGCCAGATGGTGCTCCCAAAAGAGGTGAGGGAGCGGGCAGGGATCACACCAGGTGATCGCTTTGCAGTTGTCTTTTCTGAAAGGAAAGGATCAGTCTGCTGCATTACCCTGATCAAAAAAGATCATCTCGACAGCTATATCACCTCGCTTGTTCACCCGGAACAGGCAGACAAGCGGAACTAAAGATCAAAAGACACTGAGGAGTTGAAAATCATGACTGACATGGAAAGTACCAGAAGGCAGGTTCGTGAGAGATATGGCAGGGTCGCCCGTGAAGGAGGATTTGGATGCGGATGCGGTCCCGGGTGCTGTGATGGCACACAGGATCCACAATCAGTCTCCGCCTCAATGGGCTATTCAGAAGAAGAGCAGCAGGCAGTGCCTGAAGGGGCCAATCTCGGGCTTGGATGCGGGAACCCGGTCGCGCTTGCATCACTGAAAGAAGGAGAGACTGTGCTTGATCTCGGATCAGGTGCAGGCTTTGACTGCTTCCTCGCAAGCCAAAAGGTGGGTGCATCCGGCCATGTCATCGGTGTCGATATGACCCATGATATGCTTGAGAAGGCCCGGAGAAACGCTGAAGAAGGAGGATATACCAATGTGGAGTTCCGGCTCGGGGAGATAGAACACCTGCCGGTAGCAGATGCTTCAGTTGATGTCGTCATCTCAAACTGCGTCATCAACCTCTCTGTCGACAAGCCACAGGTCTTTGCTGAGATATTCCGGGTGCTCCGCCCGGGCGGCCGCCTGCTCGTCTCAGATATCGTCCTCACCGCCCCGCTCCCGGACGCGTTCAGAAAATCATCCCTCCTCTATACAAGCTGTGTATCGGGAGCTCTTCTGAAGGAAGAATATCTAAAATGTATCCGCGATGCCGGATTCTCCACCATAACCATTCACGGCGAATCCGTCTTTCCCCTGAATCATATCATCAGTGAACCGGAACTGATCAGCACCATTGGATCTGCTCCTCTTGATGAGGCTGAGCGAAAGAGACTCAGAGAGAGCATTGTATCAATAAAGATCGGCGCAGAAAAGTCAAATTATCACTGAGTAAGAGTTACGAGACAACCGTGAGCAGATAGAAACATGCATCTAAGATTATATTGAGAAACATATCTGTATGTCGTCAGAGAGAAGACAGGGAATGTGCCTCCTCTGCCGTAAGGAGATCAGCTTAGACGAGGCGGAGCCACATCTTAGACACTGCCTTGAAGAGTCGACATTGCCGACGAGAGATGCCTCTTCTCTCCTTATTCTCGCAGAATCGGTAAGATACCCACAATACTGGATGGTACTTATTCTCAGATGCAATGCAGAAATCTTCGATCTTGAAAGCCTTATCCGGGATATCTGGTTTGAATCCGGTTCAGATGAGGCGTATTGCAGGATCAAAAAGAGTTCATATTTCACACATCCGGATATAAACCAGCTGGATATGTATCGTCTGATCCGTGATCTGGTGCAATCAGGAGATCAGATCACCTATAGGTACGGGAAGTGGTCAGATGATACCGTGCATATGACAGTGCTTGGTGAGATTGGAGTGGCCCCTCAGAACAGCATTGCCTATGTTCTAGCAAGAAATAACCTTCCTGCTGAAAAGTGTATGATATGTGGAGACGATGCATCGTATGGCGTTGACAACAGCAGAGTGCTGGGTGGACCGCAATATATCTGCACAACCTGTATACTCACAAATGAAAGAGGAATGAGAGAAAACGATATTCAGCCTCTTTATAACTCTCCGAGGATGACCTTCTGTTATGAATCCGAGGATCTTCGCTCAGCACTCTGTTGGTACCCTCCAGGATATGCTATCGAAGACCTCTATCCACTTAAGGATAGCCTCATATTATCACTCGTGCTGAATATTCCCACGGATACAAATAAGACGCAGTATGAATCGCTGTTGAAGATGATCATCGGCGAGAGGATCTATACAGCGATTGGTGAATTATCTGATGCCATCAGTGAATTTGCAGGCGACGAATACTGTGAATACGGAAGAATGACCGCCATCAGATCGACGATGATCATTGTGAGTACTATAATAGCCATATACCGATGCTCTTGCCGTGATTATCATGATTGGGATGCAGAATCTGTTGCAGATTGTTTGGAAGAAGAGTTAGCAGCCCTTCATTCAATCCACCCCTCCTGGAGATCGGAAATTCTGCCCACCCTTACGCGTTTCTTTATCCATCTCGATAAAGAGGAGATCATCCGGAATGCTGATACTCTGATCAAGTCGATAAGCCACAGAGAGGCAGGCATTCTCCGTCAATTTATAGGGATGCAGATTGAGATGAGCAGATTCAGAGAGTTCCAGAAGGCTATAATCACTGAGTATGGACGTGTCTTCGATGTAACCAGTAGTACTGGCAGGGTTTTACATGCTGCATCTCCTATATGTCAGGTAGGACCACGTACTCTGAAGGATGTGCTCAGGCAGATCGATGAGATGATGATCCTGATGGAGGAGAATGTAAGTATGAGCTTTGATGACGAGCATTTCTTCCCCTCAATCGTCATTAAAATAAAATGCTCAGCATTCCTCAGTCATACCATATATTTCCCTGAAAACGAGATAACAGAGCACTGCAACAACATTATTGAGTTGCTTACATTCCATCCCAACCTGCCATTGACACGGGGAGATCCAGATCTCTGGGCGGCCTCAATCGTTTATTATGCATGCAGAAACCCTGGATTACCAGGATTTGATCGAAAGAAGAAGGAAATTAAAGAGATCATTGCAGAATTCTATAAGAAAAAACCGGAATCCATCCAATCAAAACTGAGGGCCATCCTTCAATACCTTCCAGGGTAGGAGAGGACTCGTGCGGATACATCTTGGATTTTTCCTCCATTTAGCAAAATGATGTTACGATCGGCCTGCCCTTGACCTGATTGCATCAATTGCCCTCTGTGCAAAGTACGGAACATCCTCACCCGGATGTGTCAGAAGTTTCTGAATATCCGGGATTATCGCTTCATTGCTTGAACTCCCAAGTACACAGAGAGCACCTACGATATGCTCACTATTATCAGCCGAAAACTGTTGTATCATTTCGTTCTCAGGGAATGGTTCAAGATAGCTGAGAGACTGATATGCCCCTTCCCATCGGTAATCAGATCCACTATCAAAGAGAGGGATAAGATCGGCAATTCCCCTCTCCCGTTCAATTCGGGGCAGGATATAGGCCACCGCACAGATCAGATAAGGATTGTCTGCATAAAGATTTGGGAGAAGAGCATCATATACAGAAGGACCAAGATTGATGATCGCCTCTCTTGCTCTCCAATGGAGATCTTTATTCGGATCGTCAAAGATTGCGATCAGATCGGGGAGGGCTGATGCATCCCTGATATCTCCCAGAATATCAATGATTGTACCCTTCATTTTGTCATTACCGGACTGAAGGGCCCTGCAAAGGAATGGAACCGCCGGGGAGCCTATCCCAACGAGGGCTTCAGTGGCGGCATAGCGGATATCGTATGGGTTTTCAGCATCCGGATCATACAAATCCAAATCCTCAGAATCCTCCATTTCGTCAGTTTCTTCTGCAATTTCTTGATCCCTTCTAAAGGACATTTCGATGAGAGGGATGAGATAGGGAACAGATTGTACTCCAAGCATCACATAGAGATCGGCGACATCATTCCAGAAATTCTCGGTCTCATATTCTTTCTTCTCTATTGCTGCCTGAAGATAAGGGAGTACGGTATCTGCACCATAAATTGCAAGTATCTCTTTTGACTGTTCGACGATATCAGGAAATATACAACCAATATTATAGATACATTTTTTGATGATGTATTCTTCTCTCGTCACTGCCGAGAATCCTTCAATGACACTGAGAATTTCATTTCTCTTGACTTTTGAACGTGTACGTCTCTGTCTAACCATACTGCACCTTCCGGTTATTCATTCATAATTATGTAGTGGAAGAATGATGAATCATCTCCCTCCTGCCCCTCCACCACCAAAGCCGCCACCTGCACCAAACCCTCCGCCACCTGAGCCTGCCTGTGAGGGCGGGGAAAATGTGCTGATCGAATAAAATCCCATGAACCAGAAATAGGTTGGGACATAGTACCCGTACTCAGAAACATCCACCTTCAGCTCCTTCATCGCCTTCTGGACGTTATCGCCAACTCCAAGCGCTGTGCCATAAATAAGCCAGATTCCCCACATATTCATATCATCGGGGCTGTACTTCCGGATCATGCTCATATCAGAGAGGAATCGCCTGAAGGCACTCCATTCAAGCTTCGTCTTATAGTAGTCATCTTTCCAGTGGCCAAAGAGGGTTGATGGCATTGCAACAGCAACCCCCGCCTGCACCGCCATAATGACACCAGGGACGATTGCTGCCAGCAGCATTCCTTCGGTATCGGTTGCAAAGAGGAATGCCAGTATGACAATGAGGATATAGCCGATTGCGCCGAAGAGGAGAAGAGCGGGAGTTCCCCTTCCATCAACAGCATAAGCTCCTGAGATCCGCTCATCACTCATCGTCATCAGGTCATTTATGTTCTCTTTGAGACGGATGGCAATATGCTCATCTGCGGTGGAACTTTTTGCCCGTTCTGCAACTGCTTCGAAGTAGCCGGTATCAAGAACCCCGGATTCATCAGAATTCAGGCTGATGAAGTTCATCACCTTCTGCTCGTATTGATCATCCCCTTCCTCTTCAAGAAGCCGGATTTTCACTCCTTTCTGATCGGGATTCTCCCTTATCTCGATCTTCTTCTTCCGGTGAAGATCAAGGAGGGTTGCATAAAACCCGTTCTCATCTGAGGAGAATGCATCCTTATTGAAGACCAGATTCACCTGCCAGGGCGGCATCTTTTCATCCGGGACTGTGCTGAGGTATTCCGGGACAGTGTAATCCTTCTCCCTTCCATACAGGATGTACAGGAGGAGAAGCAGAAAGGGCGTCAGAACAACCAGGACTTTTCCGATCAACAGAAGGATATCAGCAATAAATAAGCCGAAGAGGTACGAGTTGTTTGCAGATTCGGTCTTCTCACGGACCCCTTCAACATAGGTTTTAATCCCGGCAACAGAATCTATTGAATCCGGGCTCATCAGGAACTCAACCTCGATCCGCTCATTGGAAGGGGAACTTCCGGTGAGCATAATCATCCCATCGCCACGGGTTATCTCGTAGCTTGGGGGATGTGTGAAGACATCTGTTATCTTGTCGGAGACGAGTGTAATGGTGACGTCCTTATAGGGAATGTGCTCGTCTGCAAACATCAGGTTGATATGCACAGAATCGCTGTCGTACTCTACCGGCGGCACCATCTGGTAGGTATACTCAACAACATAGTCGCCCGGAACAAAGTAGTCTGGATTGACAATGCCAACCTCATTTAGATAAGCAAGATCAGAGACGAGCGATCGGGCACGGGGATTATCCCCTTCAAAGAGATGGATGCGGCCAGTACCCTCCTTCAGGTACAGAACAGCTCCATCCGGTGCCGATCCCTCGATAAAGCGGATGTGAGGGTAGCCGGACTCTGGCTCTCCAAAGATAAGGGCAGCGTTCCAGTTGCGGTACAACATCCGGTATTCCTGGGTTGAGCGGACCGAATAGACGTACCGCTCTGTGAGATCCCCATTCTCCTGCCAGGTCACCTCATATGACTCGACGATGAGGTCGCCGCTATAATCAAATGCACCGGCAGGAAAGAGCCCCATTACGCCAATGACAGAGAGGCCAAGCAGCAGGGTTCCCGCAAAGAGGAGTGCAATCAGTCTCTTCTCTTCCATGAAGAAACCTCAGAACTCGATCTTCGGGGCCTTTTCCAGATTCTCATCCTGGAATTCGAGGTAATCAAGCTTGACCATGCCGATCATATTCCCGACGATATTCGATGGAATTGTCTGGAGCATTGTGTTGAACTGCTGTGAGATATTGTTGAACGTATACCGGTGGCGGGCGATCTCATCTTCCAGCCCTTTGATCGATCCCATCAGATCCTTTACAGTCTGGGATGTCTTCAGATCAGGATAGTTCTCCATCACCGCAAAGAGGCGGCCAAGCACACTCCGCGACTCTGCTTCGATGGCGTTGAGATCCCCTGCCCCGGCAGATCCAACAGATGCACGCATCTTAGTCACCGATTCAAGCGTGCTCTTCTCAAATTCTGCATAGCTCTTCACCGATCCGAGGAGCTGGTCGATCATATCGAGCCGCTTCTTCATGGCAACCTTGATCTGGCCGAGTGTTGCCTCGGATGCGTTCTTCAGACGATAGTATTTGTTGTAGATACTGACAAACCAGAGAACAATGACGATGGCAAGGAGGACAAGTATCCCGCCGATAATGAGTTCAATCATCTTATTTCACCTGTACTCACATTGATCTGAGAGATAAAAAGACTGATGCGCCCTGCTGAACAGGAGTTGATGAATCTGAGTCAGTCAGGTCATCAATCAGGGCACCCCTCTGGACAAAGTACCGGCATCAATCATCTGTAATGTTTATTACCAGAAAAAACAGAAAAACCGGTATGAATGAGATCCCACAAGGACCATTCTGCCAGAGTTGCGGCATGCCGATGAGCGAGCAGGACAAATGCCGACAGTGTAAGGAACTCAAAGAAGAGATATAGGGTGAGGAAATCGCCGGAAAGAAGAACACCAAGGTCCGCTGCGAGTGAGAGAAGCCAGAAGAAGTAGAAACGGTTCGTCCGTATCTCTTCTTTCATATATCTGGTTGCATAGAGAGAGGCGAGCATCCAGACAAATATCGAGATGAGAAGAACAGCATATGAGAGAGGATGGATCGAGAGGACTGGAGTATAGAAGAAAAAGGCGTGTTCAAAGGAGACACTCGCCGTGAGAGTTGGTATCTGAAGCGGAATAAGGATGCCAACGACCAGAAGCGTCAGACTTGTAGCAGACACAAGAGTAAGATCGCGGAGAGATAGGGAGATTCGACCCAAGATATAGGAGAGAAATGCTCCGATGAAGGGAATGGCAATTATCGAGAGGAGAAGAAATGCTGGGTATAAATCAGTGACAGTCATCTGCATATACTCCCTGATACCTGATGAGGATCCAAACCCCTGTGTACAGACCCAACAATACGCCAGATACCGTTTTTGATGGGAAGCGTGATAATATTCTCTGTTTTACCATGGGAACAATTTCGTAATCCTTATAAATGTTCGTAACAAATAGAACATTCGCAATAAACCGAATCAAGTGATAATGATGAAAGCAAAAGCAGAAAAGATTGCAGAGGGAGTCTACTGGGTAGGCACCCTTGACTGGGATATCCGAACATACCATGGATACACCCTCGATGGAACATCATACAATGCATATCTGATCTTCGGTGAGAAGACGGTGCTGATTGACAACGTCTATCCGGGACAGTCTGCCCAGATGTGGGGACGGATAAGAGACGCATGTGCCGCTGAAGGAAGATCTGAAACAATAGACATTATCATCCAGAACCATGCAGAAAAGGACCATTCAGGGGCACTCCCCGAGATCCACAAAAGGTTCCCAAATGCGCCGATTTACTGTACCGAGGTCTGTAAGAAGGGACTTCTGCGCCATTACCCCACCCTTGAAGGGGCAGAGTTTAGGCATGTGAAGACCGGGGACACCCTCGATATCGGGGGGAAGACACTGGCATTTGTACAGGCTCCTCTCCTGCACTGGCCGGATTCGATGTTCACGCTCTATGCAGAAGAGGGGATACTCTTCCCAAATGATGCCTTTGGCCAGCACCTCTGTTTCACCGGCAGGTACGATACCGACATTCCGGATACGATCCTCATGGATGCAACTCAGAAGTTCTATGCCAACCTGATCGTCCCCCTGACGCCCCTCTTCCTGAAGAAGGCAAAGGAGCTGACAGATCTGGATCTCCTCTCCAAGGTAAAGATAATAGCACCTTCACATGGCCAGATATGGACCGATCCATCGCAGGTGATCAATGCATATATCGGATGGGCAACCGGGAGTGCAATGAAGAAGAAGGTAACCATCATCTATGATACCATGCATGGATCAACCCAGAAACTTGCACATGCCCTCGCAGAAGGGGTTATGGCAGGTGGAGCTGATGTAAAGATCTTCAACCTTCACGAAGATGAGCGATCTGAGATCGTGAAGCATATTCTTGAGTCAAAAGCGATCATGGTCGGCGTTCCCGCAATCAACGATATGCCATATCCAAGTATTGGAGATCTCCTCTATTATCTCAAAGGACTCCGGTTCGACAGAACCGGAGAGCGGTATGCCCTCACCTTCGGATCCATGGGAGGGCGTGGAGGTGCAGCAGCCTTCGTCGCTGAGGAACTAAAGGCTGCGGGATTTACAGTAACCGAAACATTTGAGGTCCAGTTCGTACCTGATGAAAGCGAAATGGATTCTGCATATGATGCAGGGCTCACAATGGCGAAGAAGATCTCTTCCTAATTAGACCAAATACACCATCTCTTTTTTAGCCGCCATACCAGCCGTATCATCAATTGGAGAAAATCAGGATGAAGATTTCGCCACCTTCAAGTAACCTCACGTCAACCATACCGCTATGCGGATCCTGCTTGTAACCGGCACCCAGACAGAAGGAATTGTCAGGGAAGCTGCCGAAGAATCCGGTCATGACTGTGATATCGCTGTTATCGGTGAGGTGGCATCGTTCATTTCACCAAAGCGGCTCACGGAACTGATCCAAAAAGACCGGTATGACTTTGTAATCGTCTCCGGGATGTGTACCGCAGATTTCTCCTCAGTCGAAAAGGAGACCGGGGTCTTTGTCTTCCGTGGCCCCCGCCACGCCGCCGATCTCGCCATGATCCTCCCCGCAGTCGGGCAGATCCAGCTCTCCCGGACGATTCCCGCAGATGACCTTATTACAACGATGAAGCGCGATAAAGCACTTTTAATGCTGGAGGAAAGAGAAGCTGCTGCCGATCCTGAATTCTACGTCAGGGGAGTGAAGATCGGCGGCGGGAGCAGGATGAAGGTCGTCGCAGAGATAATGGATGCCCACCGCCATCCGGATATCAGATCCGCTGTTCTCCGCTTCTTCTCTTCAGGAGCGGATATCGTTGATCTCGGTTTTGGGTTCGATGCCACACCGGAGGATGTTGCTTTCACCTTCTCTCTTCTTGAAGGAATTGACGGACCGCTTGCAGCAGATACCCAGGATCCTGAGTTGATAAGAGCAGCACTTGGGAGAGCTGATCTGATCCTCTCTCTCCAGGAAGAGAATATTCCCCAGATAGGGACTGAGATCGCCGAGGCGGGTATTGCTGCAGTTGTCGTTCCCGGAGAAGCAGGGCTTGCTGCAAACTGTGCAGCTGTCAAAGCCTGCGGAATTGAGTGCATCATTGCAGATCCACTCCTCCCACCAGCCGGATCAGGACTGGTGAGGGCACTTGCGACAATGGCAGAAACAGAAACATCTTATCCCCTTTTCTTTGGCGCAGGAAACGTAGTGGAACTCCTGGATGCCGACTCCCCCGGTGCCAATGCACTCCTTGCGGCAATGGCACAGGAGCTTGGGGCAGATCTGATCTTCACCAGCGAACACTCGGATAAAACACTTGGATCGGTTGCAGAGATGAGAAGAGCGACGATGATGATGGCATTGATGGAAGGCTGGCCATATCCAAAAGATCTCGGCCTTGACCTCTTTGTCATCAAGGAGAAACGCAGACGGCAGGAACCGCCTGTTCTGTATGAAACAATACATGAGGCTGGCACACCAGAAAAAGCTCTCACATATGACCCCTGCGGAAATTTCAGGATAGGAATTGACGAAAAGGAGATCATTGCAGAAAGAATGGGGGTGGCAATAAAGTCACAGGACTGGAACTCACTCTTCTCGATGATCGAGAAGAAAGGATGGGTTTCACTCCTCGATCACGCTGCATATCTTGGCAAGGAGCTCTATAAAGCAGAGCTCGCCATCCGTTTCAACAGAAGCTTTGAACAGGATGGCGATTTCTGATCCGAGGCAGGGTATCTTCAGAAGAGACCAAACCAGACAATAAATGAACTGATGACCATGATGACCAGAATGACGATCAATGCCTTATAAAGACAGCTGCTGCATATGTTGGCGACACCACTTTCGTGACGCCTGAGGCAAAGCCTGCATGGGTGGCCGGTGGTAATATTCGGGTGATCTTTTTCATAGAGCGCCCGAATCTTCTTTTCCAGATGAGGGGAGTTGTGAATCTGGTGCCATTCCTCTTCCGAGATGCCCATGAAGAGACTACAGGTGCTGCACTTGATCCAGATCTCATTGTCTGATGGCTGCTCGACATTCAGTGTTTGCTCGCCACACTCAGGACAGTGCAGATGGTTGAAATCCATGGAGACTAGAAGGGAGATTAACCTTATAAAGGTGTGTATCTCTCAAAAATTGAGAGATCAAGTCCGTCAGAATAACCACCCTCTCACCCATCACAATAACGATTCTTTATTTTCTATGAGGTAGAGTCTGAATGCCAGAGGGGATGATGAAAGAAGATGATAAAAGAGAAATACCTGGAGCGGATGCTCGTAAAGCCGGAAAAAAAACTCAGGCTCACAGATTTTAACACGGGATGGGCACAGAACGATACACTCAGGGAAGCGGGGAAAAATGCGGTGAAACAGCGGGCTGCCGAACTCCTTGAAGAGAACAGGGCGGCGCTTGCAGAGGCTCAGGAGTTGCTCTGGGCAGATAAACGGTACTCGATACTGGTGATTCTCCAGGGGATGGATACAGCAGGAAAAGATGGAACAATAAAGCATGTGATGTCGGGTGTAAACCCACAGGGCTGCCACGTGATGAGTTTCGGTGTCCCGACGAAATATGAACTCGACCATACCTTCCTCTGGCGTTTCTGGAAAGCCATGCCCCGTCGTGGGGAGATCGGGATCTTTAACCGTTCCTACTATGAGGATGTGCTCGTCCCAAAAGTCCATCCGGTGATCCTGGAAGGACAGCAACTCCCACCAGGATATGGATCAGATGCGTTCTGGGAAACGCGTTATGAAGATATCAGGGCGTTTGAACGGCACCACCATGTAAACGGCACGATTATTTTAAAATTTTTCCTCAACATCTCAAAGGAAGAGCAGAAAGAACGGCTACTATCCCGGCTGCTGACTGAGAAGAAGCAGTGGAAATTCTCCCTCTCTGATCTGACAGAGCGGCAGTACTGGAACCATTATCAGGCAGCATATGAAGAGGCGCTATTTCAGACAAGTACAGATGATGCACCGTGGTACGTGATCCCGGCAGATTACAAATGGGTCGCCAGGACGCTGGTTGCAGATATAATTGTCCGTGCAATCAGCCGCCTTGACCTCAGGTACCCTGAAATCTCAGCAGAACAGATGAAGGAAATTGAAAAGGCACGAATCCATCTGGAGAGTGAGTAGATTGATACCAGATGATTTCCTGAGCCTGTAAAGGGAGGATGCTGATATGCTATTCAGACTCAATCAACCTGATCATCAGGGTAGTCAAAGCAGAGAAGAATACACTCATCACCACATACCTCGTCCTCTTCCTCGTCCTAATCGCAGCTGCCACTCTTATGTATGAGGTCGAATTCCCAGCAGAGCCTGAAGCGTTTTCGAATATCCCCGTAGCGTGTACACGCTCATCGGAATAGCCATCTTCACCCTTCCGGCAGGTATCCTTGCTTCAGGCTTCTCAAAAGCTCTTAAGAAAGAGATCAACGAGGATGAAGAGTACCTCTGTCCCCATTGCAAGCAGGAGATAAAAGGCCGCGATCTCTGGAAGAAGTGATGCTTGGATAATCTGGAGAGAGCAAAAAGAGATCTCAGGCGGTTTTCTGCCTGCACCGCCGAATCTCTTCCATATACGCACGTTCAGGCTGTAGTTCATAGGCTTTTTCAAATGAATGGAGAGCCTCCTCAAACCGATCAAGCGCAGCAAGAGCCTTCCCCTTCGCATACCAGAGCCTGTGGCGATCAGGCACCCCTTCCAGTGCACGATCCAGCGAGACGAGTGCCTCTTCATTTCGTCCAAGACGGAGAAGTGCATGTGCATGAGCCTGCCATGCTGAATACAAGCCGGGATCAATACTCAGAGCCTCCTCACTCGATTCCACAGCTTTATCGAATCTGCCGAGCTGATGCAGCAGTACTGCACGTGCATGCAGTACAGGGGCATTCCCGGGATTAATATCCAGAGATCGGTTAAAAGAGAGAATAGCATCCTCAAACCTGCCCAGGCTCCCAAGTATAGTCCCTCTGATATACCAGGAGCCGCTATCCTCAGGAGTGAGTGAGAGAGCCCGATCAAGTGAACGGAGGGCCTCCTGGTATTTCAGAAGACGGTGGAGTACTGTCCCCCTGAGAACCCAGGCATCCGCATAGGTTTCATCAAGAGTGATCGCCTTATCGGCCGAGGAGAGTGCCTGCTGGAACCGGCCGAGCCTTCCCTGGATAACGCCCCGGAGATACCATGCCTTCGGATCGTCCTGTCTCCCGGAGAGAGCCCGTTCAACAGAGAAGGAGGCGTCATCATATTTTCCAGCCTTGACAAGGAGCCTGGCATGCCCATACCACCCCTCAGGATCATCGGGATGCTCTTCAAGCCAGCAGGTGCAGTATCGGAGTGCCTCATCATAACGGCCGACATGGTAGAGAGCTGAGGCATATCGGCGAAATAGTTCAGGATCACGTGCATTCCGGTGGATTGCCCTTTCATAACAGGATACTGCCTCGGTGTATCTCCCAAGATGAGAAAGTGCGGTACCACACCTGTTAATGAGCGCAGGATCATCCTGGGAGAAGTGAAGTGCCCGCCTGAATGCTGATAATGCTTCATCATACCTTCCCAGACGGCAGAGGAGATCACCCATCTCTCTCCACCCATCGGGTTTCCCGGCTAAGACTACACGATCATATGAAGAGAGTGCATCCTCAAGACGACCGGCTGCTGCCAGAAGATCTGCATAGAGGAAGCAAATTTCGGGGTCATCAGGTATCTCTCCGATCAGCTGATGAAGCAGATCAAGTGCTTCTTCTTTTCGTCCGACTGCATTAAGGGAAGTGGAGAGGGCCTGGAGAACAGCTGCCCTGAATGATGGATCTTCAGTTGGGGGAGAGAGGAGGAGGATTGCATCATTATGTCTGCCAAGGCGGGAGAGAAGAAGACCCCGCTCTGTCGTAGTCTCATCTGGTGCGTGCTCATAGGCGAGGAGTGCTTCATCAGGACGATCAAGCTGCTCGAGAACAAATCCATACAGAGACCAGAGATCCGGATCATCGGGAATCTCAAGGACCAGTCTTGAGATGATCCCATGAGCTTTGGAAAAGCGATTGAGGGCGATGAGGGACCGGGCCATACCAAGAAGCGATTCGGTATCGGATGGCTCCTGTAGAATTGTTTCTTCAAAGGAGAGAACCGCTTCTTCATGACGGCCAAGCGATTGGAGGATCAGACCCCGTTTTCGAAGAATTGAGGGGGCAGGATCGCCAGTCCTTACCAGTCGTTCATAGAGGGCAAGGGCCTCGCCTGCCTTTTTCAGGAGAACAAGCATATCAGCAGCCTTTCCAAGCAGGATTGGGTCATCCGGGAGGGCCAGGAGGGCACGCTGGTAAAGATCATATGCCTCCTCTGCCCTGTCAACTTCGAAGAGCGCATCAGCATAGAGTTCCAGAAGAGAGGGGTCATCCGGGGCAAGCGGCAATGCCTGTTCATAAGCATCAACTGCATCCTGATACCGGCCGGAACGGAACCGGCAGTCACCAATCTTCTTCCAGATAACCGGGTCACCATCCGGGACATGCGCAGATGAAGCCAGGTATTCCTCCTCAGCTTCATCAAATCTGCCTGTCCGGAAGAGGGAATCAGCATAGAGCAGGCGCTGCTCAGGCGTTAGGGTATCGAGCTGATCAAAAGCAGATACCGCTTCCTCATGACGGCCCAGAAGAGTGAGCAGACTGGCACGCTCGCCGATCAGATTGCTATCATCGGGGCTGATCTCAAGACCCCTGTCAAGTGAAGTGAGCGCCTCATCGTAGCGGCCAAGATGATTGAGTACAAATCCAGACCTGTAGAGGAGAACGGGATCATCAGGCGTGAATCGGAGTGCCTGCTGATATGCGGCATCTGCATCATCGAAGCGTTCAAGCTGACAGAGGAGATCGCCCATCTCTCTCCATCCATCCGGCATATCTGGTGAAACTCCCCCCCGATAAGCAGCGAGAGCCTCCTCGGGGTGGTCGGCGGATTCGAGGAGTTTCGCATAGAGGAGAAGAATCCCGGTATTATCTGGCATTTCATCGATCTGCTGCCTGACAATAGCAAGAGCCTCTTCCTCCTTTCCGATTGCAATTGAAGATCTGGAGAGGGCTTTGAGTGCTGCCGGATGGGAAGAGAGCCTTTCAGGAGTGGAGGAGAGGAGAGAGAATGCCTCATCATGACGGCCGGCTTCAAAGAGCAGGACACCCCGCTCTATAGTAGTCTCATCAGGTACATGCTCATAGGCAAGAAGCGCCTCATCAGGTCGGTGAAGCAGTTCAAGGACAGTACCCAGCATCTGCCATATCTGTGAATCTCCGGGAATCTCAGCAACCAGTTTCGAGAGTATCCCGTGAGCCTCTTCAAAACGGGAGAGGGGGATCAGGCAACGGGCACTTCCGAGCATGGAGGCACTATCGGAGGAATCCAGATACAGTGCCCCTTCAAAAGAGGTAAGAGCCTCCTCATACCGCTCAAGCTTTACGAGAAGTTCCCCCCGTCTTCTCCAGAGTGTTGCATCCGCAGTTTCTCGCCCGGTGAGCCTGTCATAGAGAGCAAGGGCCTCTGTCTTCCTGTTCAGAAGGGCGAGAGTATCAGCAGCCTTTGAGAGGAGAGCCGGATCATCAGGGGATGCCAGAAGGGCACGTTCAAATACAGCATATGCCTCTTCTCTTCTCAACACCTCAAGAAGTGCATCGCCGTATGATTCAAGCAAGTCTGAATCTTCTGGTGAAGATTGAATGGCCCTCTCATACCCGGAGATTGCCTCTTCATAGCTGCCCATGGAGAAACGGCAGTCGCCGATCTTTTTCCAGATGGCAGAATCGTCATCCGCACCATCAAGAGAGGCAAGATATGCCTCTTCTGCACGATCAAATCTGCCTGTCCTGAAGAGCGCATCGGCATGAAGCAGATGCTGATTTCGTGAAAGAGTGTCGAGCTGATCGAACGTTTCCAGCGCCTCATCATATCGCTCAAGAAGCGTGAGCAGACGGGCACGCTCACTGATCAGATCAGAATCATCCGGACTGAGTGACAATGCCCGGTCAAGATAGCTGAGTGCCTCATCATGCCGTTTCAGCCGGGAGAGAAGCATACCATACTGAAAGAGTAAAACGGCATTCTCAGGATCAAGGTTGATTGAACGCTCAAAAGAACGGGCCGCATCTTCAGCACGGTTCAGTGAAAGAAGAGCCGACGCATGATCAGACCAGACAGCTGGCTGATCCGGATTCAGATTGAGGGAACGATCAAACGAAATGAGTGCGTCCCCAGGTCGGCCAAGTGAGAGGAGAGCACGGCCATGATCACGCCAGACAGATGAGTCGGAATCATCAAGAGAGAGAGAACGGTCGAATGAGGAGACAGCTTCTTCATGACGGCCAAGTGAGAGGAGAGCACGGCCATGATCACGCCAGACAGATGAGTCGGAATCATCAAGAGAGAGAGAACGGTCGAATGAGGAGACAGCTTCTTCATGACGGCCAAGAAAGAGGAGTGCAGAGCCACGATCACGCCAGACAGATGAGTCGGAATCATCCAGAGAAAGAGCACGGTCGAATGAGGAGACAGCTTCTTCGTGACGGCCAAGAAAGAGGAGAGAAGAGCCACGAATCTGCCAGTATGATGGACTATTCTGCTTATCCGGATCGATTCTCTCAAGTGCAGTCAGAGATTCTTCATACCTGTGAAGCCGATGAAAGAGCGCTCCCAACTCAAAAAGTGCCTCATTATTATCCGGATCAATCTTCAGCAATTCCTTAAAGGATTGAACCGCACCTTCATTCTGGTGAAGTGCCATCTGGGCACAGGACCGGTTTAGCCAGACACCAGGATCGGCTTTACCTGATTCGATGATCTCATCAAATGCAATGAGAGCTTCCCGGTACCGCTCGAGGCGGAGGAGGAGGGGGGCAAGCCGCATACGCGCTGTAGAATCCTGCGGACGAAGAGTACGAACCCGTTCATATGAAGAAACCGCCTCCCGATAACGGCCAAGGGCCTCAAGAGCGGATCCATGGTAGAGCAGTGCAGTCGTACTATCAGGATGGGTATCCAGTATCTTCTCAAAAGCCTCCAGAGCCTCTTCATATCGCTCTGATTCCATGAGAAGCTTTCCCTTGCCTAGATTTGCTTTCAGATCCGATGGATTGAGTGAAAGTGTCTGCTCAAGAGACGCAAGCGATCCATCGGTCCTGCCAAGATGATTGAGTGCCAGTGCACGAAGTGACCAGGAGTCGGGATCATCATCACGAATGGCAATTGCATTATCCAGGAAGGTAAGGGCATCCTGATCCCGGCCAATTGCAAGGGCAGCTGAGCCGCTGTTCAACCATGCTTCATAATAATCAGGCCGGTCTTCGAGAACCTTCGCGTACGCATCCAGTGCTTCTTCATTCCGTCCCTGAATCTGGAGAAGCGTCGCCTTTGAAAACCATGCCTCAGTATCATCTGGGTTATGCTGGAGTGCTGTATCAAGTGACTGGAGAGCCTCCTCATACCTGCCCAGATTCCAGAGACATATTCCGTGCCTTCTCCAGACAGCTCCGGTTTGGGGATGCAGGGTATCAGCAGACTCATCATCCCCGCCATTACGAAAGAGAGGGATGGCCCGTTCATAGCTCTCGATCGCATCATCATATCGCCAGAGTTTATCAAGTGCTATCCCACGTAGAAACCAGGCAACAGGATCCTTTTGATTGAGGGTGATTGCTTTCTCATATGAGATGATTGCATCATCAAAATTGGATAGGCGACACTGGATGGCGCCTTTCATGCACCATATCTCAGAAACACTGAATGCTGAATCAGATACATCATCGTTCTCCAGTCTGAGTGCCTCGTCAAATGAATGAAGGGCATTATCAAAACGAAAGAGCCGATAGAAGCAGACGCCCTGTAAAAACCAGGCTTTTCCAGATGAAGGATCGATTTCAAGTGCCCGGCCAAAGAGTGTTATTGCATCTTCATATTGTTTCTCTGAGAGGAGATATTCACCCATTGAGATAAGACCAGGGAGATCATCGAGATGGCTGGACTGGTTCAGGATACCAATGGCCCGATCGGTTTCTCCAAGCCCGAGAAGAGCAAAAGCATATCTTCGTCTGGTATCCCGGTCACCTGATTGAATTGCGAGTGCTTTTTCAAAGGAATCAGCTGCATCCTGAAATTCATGTAAAGAGAGTGAAGCAATCCCTTTCCCCTTCCATGCGAGAAAGGTATCAGGATGTATCTGGAGTGCCGTTGAAAAAGACCGTATGGCACCCCGGAGATACCAGACACCCGTATCATCGGGATAACCCGGCTGGATTCCCCCGGTTTCTTCACCTTGATCTGATCGGGATAACCGGCAGAGGATCATTCCCCTCAGACACCAGAGCCGGGCATCGCCGGTGTCAAGAGCTGTCAGCCTGTCGACGAGATCAAGGGCTTCGGGATACATCCCTCCCGAGAGCAGCTCATCCACCATCTTTTTCAGATCAGGGAGAGCATCCGGGTGTAATGCCAGATTCAGCATTCGTATTGCATCGTCTGTTCTCCCGATTGCAAGGAGCGCAGATGCATATGCCTCTCGAACCTCCGGATCATCTGAACGAATTGCGAGGGCTTCCTTATAGGCGAGGATCGCCTCCGGATAGTTCTTCATCCGGAGATATGCATCACCTTTTCCAACCCAGGCTTCATGGTAACCCGGGTCAATTGCAAGGGCATCATCAAAGAGACGTACAGCATCTCCCAGATCTCCTTCTGCCAGGAGAGAGCGGGCTAAACGGATATATCCGTCTGCTTCCTCCTGTTTATTCGGCTCAGGCTCCCTTTTCCAGATTTCCATTAGACCTCAGTCCGGAGATTGCACATTCTTCTTCTGTTCCCTTCATCATAGTGGTTTTTCAATAAGATTAGATTGTTGATGCTGTCTTCCTTATAGAGGAGGCAGAAAGAATATAAATAGAAGACGACGGTCAGAACAAACCGAACTATAATACCAGATCATAAATCCTTTGTGGGATTTATCCACAAATTTTATATAGAAAAAATTTGCATCAGGATCCTGCCGGGCAGCAGAAGAGAGAGCTTTTCGCTCTGCACCCCAAATAGAAATGCATGCAATTCTCCTTCTCAGACAGATACACAAGCACCCCAAAATCCTTTCTGGACGAGTTATTCAGGATCTCCCGCGACCCATCAATCATCTCATTTGCAGGCGGGCTGCCCGATACCAATCTCATCGATCTTGATGGAATCAGGGCAGCTGCCTCCACTGTTTTTGAGGAAAAAGGACGAACAGCCCTCCAGTATACAACCACTGACGGGTACCTGCCGCTCCGGGAGTACATTGCAGAGCGTTATCAAAAGCGGCTTGGAATTCCGGCAAGCCCGGATGAGATCCAGATAGTGAACGGCTCCCAGCAGTGTCTAGACATCATCGGGAAGATCTTCATATCAAAAGGAACGCATATCGGGATGGAATCACCCGGATATCTCGGGGCAATCGATGCCTTCTCTCTCTATGAACCACAAATCCACACCGTTCCCCTCACCGAAGGCGGTCCTGATCCCGATTCTTTTCAGGAGCTGATTGAGACCCGGCAACCCTCCTTCTTCTATGGGATTCCCAACTCCCAGAACCCATCCGGAACCAGTTACTCTGAAGATCGGAGAAAAGAACTGGCTGAGATACTGAGCGGTTCAGATTGTGCCTTCTTTGAGGATGACGCGTTTGGAGAGCTCTTCTTTGATGGGAAACCCCGCCTTCCAATGAAGCACTATCTCCCGGATCAGACGATACTCTCGGGATCATTCTCAAAGATCATTGCACCGGGACTTCGGATTGGATGGATCTATGCACCTGCTCCGGTTCTTGAGCGGTTCAATCATGCAAAACAGGCAGCCGATCTCCATTCCAATCTTCTCTCCCAGATGATTCTTCACGAGTACCTTCAGAGAAACGATCTTGATCATCATATCAGACAGATAACCCGCGTATATAAGGAGAAATGCAGGCGTATCTGTGAGCATCTCGATGTTCTCGGACTTGCCCATACCGAGCCCGCGGGTGGCATGTTCCTGATGGCAACACTGCCGGAAGGACTCTCCTCGATGAAGCTCTTTGCAGAAGGTGTGAAGGCCGGGGTTGCCATTCTCCCGGGGGTTCCATTTTATCCAGAAGGGGGAGGGGAGGATACGATCAGGATCAACTTCTCAAGCCCATCTCCTGAAGAGATCGATTGCGGTATGGAACGGCTTGGAGCAGCGCTCAGAACTCTCTGAAGCCGGGTTATCAAAGGTAAAATTCACGGGAGATACCGCCTTATTCCTGCCGACTGGAAGAGGATGAGCGCTGATACCCCAAGTACCACCAGGAAGATCACGGTGAATGCCTCCTCCGGCGCATAGATCGTCAGGGCGGCTCCGGCAACAATCGGGCCCAGTGCGCCCCCGATACTCTGGACCGTATGCAGAAAGGCACTCGCAGTCGCAGTATTGCCAGGTGGTGCGGAGGCGACAACGATCATATTGTCGATTGTCAGGAGAACCGACATGCCTGCCGAGAATATCATCCAGATACAGGCGATGAGGAGCGGGCTTGTCGGGAAGAGGAAGAAGATCCCACATCCAAGGAGGAGAGAGACCGATCCAAGAATGAAGGGAAGAACAACACCTTTTTTCGCGACCATATATCCGGCAAGGGGACCTGATATCATATCTGTCAGGGATCCTGGCATCATGAGAATCCCCACATAAATTGCAGAGAGGGCGAGACCGGCAGGGGATGAGATCAGGTAGGGCATCACCTGAAGAAGAATGAAGAATGAGAAGACGACCAGAAAGGCATTTATCGTGATTGCAGGAAAGGGTGGATCACGAATCATCCCGAGATCGAGGAGGGGGAAAGAGGTCTGCCTCTCATGCCTGAGAAAGAGAGAGAGCGAGGCGATTGAAACACCGGAACAGAGCCAGACAAAGGGATCGCTGATTCCTGCAAGGCCAATCCAGGTTATCGCAATCATACCTGAGAGGATCGAAAGCGCAAAGAGCACCATACCAATGAGATCGATCGCTACTTTCTTCCGCTCTCCATGATCAGGGATGATGAACCATGCCGAGATGATCAGGAGAAGAACGATCGGCATCATCACCAAAAAACAGGCACGCCATCCGATATGCTCGATAATAAACGCTCCTGACATGATCCCGACAAAGCTCCCCGCTCCATAGGTTGCAGCAAGAACCCCGATTGCTGTTGCCACCCATTCCACTGGTGTCTCCTCTGCAACAAGTGCATATGCAAGCGGTGCAACCGCAAGCCCGAGCCCCTGAAGCATACGGGAGAAGAGGAGGGTTGGCATATCTGGCGCATATCCGGCAAGGGCTATACCTGCACCATAGACGATCAGGCACGCAAGAACAATCCGGCGCTTACCGAGGATATCGCCAAGCGATCCGATGGCAAGGAGGAGAACAGCACCGACAAGCATCACAGCAGGGAGTATCCAGGCGATGATCACAGAAGAAATACCAAACTCTTCTTCGATCCCCGGAAACGCAGCGATGATCATCGCTTCTGTTGCCATCACTGTTGCAATGATGAGACCAAGGAGGATTAATAGATGGTGATACCGTTTTAGCCCGAACATGAGAGTGATCATATCAACCCGGAAAACCATGAATCTATATGGATCATCAGTCTCCCGTATCCCACCGCGATGCATGGAACGCGGAGTACCGGGAGCGGGGGAAACTCTATGGCGGAGCGCCGTTTCCACTCCCCGACATACCACGGGGAAGCTGTATCCTCGATCTCGGGTGCGGCAATGGAAAACACCTCCATCCAATGGAGGCGCGTGGATGGAGGGTTATCGGAATCGATCATGCCGAGGAGGCAATCAGGCTCTGCCAGGATAAATCTTATCTTTTAATAGGAGATGCCTGCAGACTTCCCTTCAAAGACCGATCATTTCATGCGATCATCGGGATTCATATCCTGGGGCACCTACCAGAGCAGATGCGTTCCCTGCTGATCAATGAAGCTTTTCGAATCCTGAAATCCGGGGGGATATTTCAATGCACGGTCTTTTCCAGAAGGGATATGCGGTGTGGAAAAGGGGAAGAGATACACCCGTTTACGTACCTGAGGCGGGGAATAATTACCCATTATTTCACTGAAGGGGAGGTTTGTGAGATGAAAGGGCCATTTCAGGAGGCAACAGCCTCACTTGAGAGCTACCCGGTCCGTTTCTCCGGGGAGTTATACACCAGGGAGCATATCACATTCACTTTCAGGAAATTATAAAATATCATACATAAAAACAAAGATTAATTGAATATATTTATCAATGAACTACATTCAGTATCTTTAATAAGGATGGATGAACGGATGGAGAATAGAAGAGTAATCGTTGTATTAATGCTGGTTTTCTGTTTCCTCATTGGAGCAACAGGATGTACCGACAGAGAAGGGGACTCTTCTCCGGAACCCCAATCATTGGTACTCTGATCACTGATCCTGTGACCGGACGCGAGGCTGCGGTTGTTGCAGTTCCGGTTTTGAGCGGGGATACGTTGATTGGAGTCATTGAAGCCATGATCGATCTCGGATCATTTTCAGAATCATTAGCCTCGGATCTCTCACTTGCCGGGACCGCCTACTTCGTCGCATTCAATGAAGAAGGTGTCGTTGCCCTCCATTCACATCCGGAGAAGATCGGTGTTATATCCCCAGGCGTCACAGATACCTTCTCAGAAGCAATACGGACGATCATTTCCGGAGAAGAAGGCGAAGTAGGATTCTATGAGGATGGCATCTATCATCAGGCTGCCTTCAGGGCATCAAAAGTCTCAGGCTGGAGATATATCATCGCAGAACAGGGCACACCACCCATCCCGCCAAAGACACGGGCAGAAGAAGAGCTCGAGAGCCTGATCGAGTCAAATGACTGATCTTCTGCAGAATAAAGAGCCGTGAGATCCGGCTCAACACCTTTTTTATGATCAGACGGGATGGCGATAGATGACTGCGGTTGCGTTATCTGGTGTGATCATCAGCACTTTCTGCATTAATCGTTGGAGAATATCGGCAGGATCCAGACGGAGCGATTCACAGACAAGAGTATCCTCATCAATATATTCATAAAAACCATCAGTTGCCAGCAGGAGTACATCACCCGGATGCAGGATATCCATGGTCAGATTGACGGCAAAATCACCTCCGATACTCCGTGTGATATATGATCGAAGCGGATGGTGAGGAATCTCACATGGATCAATAAGACCATGCTCAACCATATCAGAGACAAGTGAATGATCCTTTGTAACCGAAATAACCTGCCCGGAGAGATGGTATGCACGTGAGTCACCGGTATTGGCAATGATTGCAACCCCCCGCCTGATTAAGGCTGCAACAAGAGTGGTGCCCATCCCTTTCGCATCCCCTACAGCTGCTTCTTTTACTGCGCAATCGGCAGCTGCAAAACCATCACGGAGGATCTGATGACATTCGTCATTTCCAAGTCCGGCCGTGTATTTGTCAGAAATAAAATCCTTCAGCGTCGATATGGCAAGTGACGATGCCCTATCCCCGGCCCGTTGACCGCCGATGCCATCGGCCACCGCAATCAGGTACCCGGATGGAAGCGGGAGGATGGTGTATGAGTCTTCATTTACCGTTCTACCCCCCCGGCACGTGATTCCGGCAACCTCTCTTCCGACCGTCACCATCTGCCCGATCATATCAACAACCCTGCTACCTGAAAAAGCATTCAAAGCTTTAGTACAGTTTTATCGCAGGCGAGGTTACTTCAATCTTTCTTATCAGCTACGATAAGGGAGGCGTTTAGTACTGATTTCACAGCATCCATCCCATTATCAAGATACAGGGCGCCGATCAACGCCTCATAACATTCTGCAAGCACCCGGCCCGATGTCCAGATCTCCATCAGCCTCTCCCCCTTCCCCCAGAGGACATAATCGGAGAGATCAAGAGATTCTGCGGCATTTCTGAGCCTGACCATATTCACAGTGTTTATCTTTTTGTTTGTTATTGTGCCTTTATCGGACTCCCCCTGAAAAATAATTGCTTCAAGAACAGCCAGTTCAATAACCGCATCCCCAAGGACTGCGAGCGCATCCATATGGCCTGCTGCGTCTATGCCAGCCTCACGGGCATATGCGGATCTGGTGAGGGCACGGGTGAGAAGGTCAGGATTCTGAAAAGTGTAGCCGAGTGATTCTTCAAGGGATCTCATCTATCACCATACAGATTGATCAACCGGATCAGATCGGAAAAACCGGACATTTCCATCTCAAGCACACCGGCACGGGTCATCCCCATGCTCGTCTCGGCATCCGCGGTCAGGCATTCCGGTCCCCGAAGAACCCTGCGTTCGGTTCCATCTGCCGAAAGTATCGATTCAGCCTCGGGAAGGTGGACAAATGAACGTCCAGGTATGATCACAGTATCGGCAAGGCAACTGAGATCGACCTTCCGGAGATCGTCAGCTGTGATCAGGCAGGCAATCTCTTTTTCAACGGCGATCACATCGCCGCCGCCACAGCTCTGAAGAATGTCACGGATAAACGGAGCCGCAACGCTCCCCGTGATTACACTTGCGGATCCCTGGATTCGTGGGAGTCTTGTAAGCAGATCGGGTTCATTTCTGATCGCAAAAGGAGAGCCAAACTCAGGATCAAAGACCGGGGTGCCTGAAACCTTCATCGAACATCTCGATGCGATAGATCTGATCATCTCTGCAAACTCGTTCACCGTCTGGACAGGATGATCAGGTATGATTGGTGCGTTCCCAAGAATAAGACCCTGCTCTGTTGCATTGGCAAACCGCATCAGGATATGCCCTTTCACCCCTCTCTCCTGAAGCCAGTGGCATGTCTCTTCCAGAACCGCCCCGTCATTGACACCGGGAAGAATAACAGATGCTGCATAGACATCGATCTTAGTTGCCAGACGTTCCAGAACTGCAAGCGATGCCTCGGGTGTCGGATCATGCATATGCGCCCTTCTCAGTTCCGGATCGGAGGCAAAGACAGTGAATGAGATCTCTGAGAGACCTGAGTCTATAAGGATATCAGCTATAGCCGGATCGTCAAAACCCTTGCCGCTTGTGTATCCGATATGGAGCGGCGCCTCAAGGGTGGCCAGAAGCTCGACCAGATCGATGAATTCTGGATAGCAGCTTGGGTCCCCCCCGCCGCTGATGGTAATCCGGGAGATATCTCCCCTGACAGACTGAATATCAGCAAGGACGGAGTCTGCCACCTCACGAAGCGGCTTGAATCCGGAGTACTCCTCTTTCACGCCGCGGCTGCAATAATCACATCCCTTGATAAAAGGAAGGCAGTATCGGCAGCCAAATGGTGGAATTTCATGTTTACCCGTATGCCTGAAGTAGCAGTACGAACAGAACCCACGGCAATCCATACCCGGGCGGCCACCGATATCAACCGTCAGCTGAACCATTCAGTAGCGTTTGGTGCGGAAGGTAATAATTACTGCCGATTGCCGAGGATGATACGTGAGAGCAGCCCCTGCCTGAGCTGAATCGCCGCTGCCTCACAGGATTCATGACAGCAGTAACACCG
The DNA here is from genome assembly GCF_055382585.1 of Methanocalculus pumilus. NCBI lineage: Archaea > Methanobacteriati > Methanobacteriota > Methanomicrobia > Methanomicrobiales > Methanocalculaceae > Methanocalculus > Methanocalculus pumilus. The sequence goes on from NZ_AP042393.1 coordinate 1,129,250, forward strand.
GATGCAGAGAGCGAGATTGATCTCTGCCCGCCTTTCACGAAGAGAGGCGGCATCTGCGGGGCAGATCCTGACGCATGCACCGCATCCTATACAGGCAGAGGGCACGACCACTGGATAGGGGAGAAGAAAACGGCCTTCTCTCTGGAAACGGGCAAGTATCTTCCGGGAGATCTTCATAAGAAGCCCTGCGGGGCGGGCAGTATCCGGAAGGCGGAACGCGGGGATCGTGAGAGACGCCGGATCATCACCGACAATAACCGGCTCTCCATCAATCAGGCCACGCTCCTCTGCCGCTCGTTGTGTCGGAACAATATTCCCCGGAATCCCGATGATCCGGCAGGCAACAGAATCAAGTGCATGGGGGTTCCGTGATGCTAAAATCAGGCCGACAGGTGCTGGTGTTCCTGAGAGAGGTCCGTTTCCCTCCATCCCCACAACTGCATCCATCAGGTGAAGAACCGGGACAACCGCACCATGCAGATCGATGAGCATCGCCGAGAAGGCATCTGCATCAGGGAACCGTGAATGAAAAGCGGACTTTTCATGTCCCGGAACAACCCCGAAGAGGTTCTTGACAGCACCGGTATAGGTCGTCAGAAGATGGGTCTTTGGTTTTGAGAGGGAGATGATCGCGTCAGCCTCAACTGCCGGGGTGATGACAAGAAACCGTTTCACCACCCTGCCCTCAGGAGATGAGATTGTTGTATGCGATACATTCTCATTCAAACTGACACCCGAAATCGCAGCAAGTGGAGCATAGCCTGATCGCTCATATGCCCTCTTCAAAGCAGCCGGAGTATACCGGGTGCCGGCACCTGGACTGTCACCGATGATAACCTGGCACCCGTGAGCGGTCAGAATACGGGCAACAGATCTGAGAACAGATGGATGGGTGGTGACTGCTTTTTTCGGATCTGCCCCGGTGAGGAGGTTTGGCTTGAGGAGAACAGTCATCCCCGGAGAGACAAACGAGCCGATACCGCCGAGATGATCGATCGCCTGCAACACCGCCGCATCCACTTCTGCTTCATCATAGGTGGAACAGAGAACAGATGAAACGGTTGCAGTCATAAAAAGAGAGTGTGAGAATTAGATATACCGGGGCTTCATCGAGAGGAGTTTCTGGGTATAGAGCGGCCTGAAGGGCATTCCTTTCGTCTCGGAACGGACTGCTACAATCAGATCATCAACAGTGAGCTGCTCCTTGTATGGCTTTTTGGGGTCGGATTTGGAACGTATTGTTACGGTCAGTACACCGGATTCTTCCTCCTGATCCCCGACAACGACCACAAAAGGCACCCAGTCCATACCAGCCTCACGGATCTTCTTGCCCACAGACTCTTCCCGATCATCGAGATCGGTCCGGATATCCGCCCCATTTAATGCAGATGCAACCTTCGCGGCAAAGTCATTATTTCTGCTTGAGACGGGGATAAGACGAACCTGGGTCGGAGCAAGCCAGACCGGGAATGACGGCACCTTCATTTTTGCCGTTCCTTCCAGCATTGCACAGATCACCCGTTCTATAGATCCGGTTGGCGAACAGTGCAGGATCGGGGGATGGACAACATTTCCATCCCGATCAATATAGGAGATACCGAACCGATCTGCACTCTCGACATCAATCTGGACTGTAGGATTCTCAATAGGACGATCCTGGCTGTCGATTGCGGCAAGATCGATCTTTGCCACCCAGTAATGAACCCGGTCAGAGAGGATCTCAACCAGGATCGGTCTGCCCGAGATCTTCGCAACCTTCTTCACCCAGTCTGCATGTTCGTCATAGAAGTCCCGCGTGCACCGGAATGCAGCTTCAAGCGGAGTTCCGAGATCCTCACCGCTCTTCCATCCCATGAGAAGCTGTTCTTCAAAACAGGAGAGTGCATTATCCATATCCTTTGTGAGGGTATGCATATCCGGCATGGTGAAGGTACGGAGCCGCTTTAAGCCGATCACCTCTCCCTTCTGCTCATGGCGGAATGAGTAGGTGGAGAGCTCGTACATCTTCATCGGGAGATTATTTGGAGAGATATGCATATCATGCATAATCGAGAACATGCCGAAACAGGCGGCAAACCGAAGCATCATATTCCGGTTATTCGACTTGAAGCGATACTGCCGCTCACCAAATTTCCCTGCATGCTCAAAGATAGCAGGATCGCCGAGATCGTACATCACCGGTGTCTCAACCGGGGATCCGCCGTACTCAAGAACTGTCCTGAGGCAGTAGTCTCCCAGAAGATCACGGATCAGCTTGCCCCGCGGCATCCACCTGAGATTGCCAACATCGGATTTTGCCTCGTAATCGACAAGCTCCTTTGCCCGCATCAGCTCCACGTGAACCGGATCTCCGCCTGTTGGAACAGCAGAACCCATCTCCTTCTCGATTAAGCGGCTGAAATTTGAGCCATCGATATACTCGCCGATATCCTTCTTCTCTCCATCAGGAGTGAGAACAAACCATTCGCGGGAAATTTCCTTCTTTGCCGGATTATTCTCTGATCCTCCGGGAAGAAGGGTTCGGGAGAGTTCGGAGAGAGGATGCCCTTTGCATGAGAGTTTGAATGATTTGTACCACCCAAACGGAGCCCTCTTCACTTCAACACTTCCCTTAAGCATCTCTTCAAGGGCTTTTAATGCCGCTACTGCCTGTTTCGGCTGCGCGAGATCATGTGAGAGATGGGCATAGGGGTAGATCATCACCCGCACCGATCCCACCTTCCCGGCAGTTGCCAGGATCTCATCTGCCGCCTGTCTGACGACATCCATGATATCTTCCTCGTCGACCGACTCAACTGCACAGAATGCAGCAATGGCATCATTGAGGGAATCTTTATCGATTATTTCCTCTTCAGCCACTGCTGTCTTTTTCTGTGCCTCATACTCAATAAAATCCGAATGTATCAGAAGAAGCCGCATTATTAACCTTCCCAAATCCAGTACGTATGCGTATCAATAAGTTATATAACAATTCAGTCATGCCGTTTGTTCCCGGCATACCGGGAGAGCGTTGCCTGCCGCTGATCCATATATTTGGCATCGGGCTTTTTGTCATACGGGGTTGCCGCGCGTTCGGTTGTATAGAAGACCAGTTGTCCGATAGGCATTCCCGCATAGACCCTGACCGGCCTGACATTCACATTACACATCTCAAGTGTGATGGTGCCGCGGAACCCGGCATCGATCCAGCCCCCGGTCTGGTGCAGTTCAACGCCGAACCTGGCAATACTGCTCTTGCCTTCAATAGATGCCACAATATTGTCGGGAAGACCAATCACCTCAAGCGTCTCGGCCAACACAAACATCCCCGGCAGGATATCAAAATAATCGGCAAAGGTCTCCTCAGTCTCCGATTCTATGCTCTTTTTGTCATAGGGATCGATGACAGAATCTCCCGGACGGTACCAGACAAAATGGTTACCAAGCCGGATATCAAGGGAGTTTGGTTGAACCAGCTCAGGCTTGTATGGGTCAATCAGAATATGCCCATGATTGATCCGATCGCTGATCTCCCAGTCAACAAGAATCATCACTCTTTTGTGGCACCTGATCAGACTTATCGCTTCCTTCTGGATTGTCAAGGTGCCACTCGGTTCTCCGTAAAAGACCATGAAGAGTACTTGCCTCGCGTGCAGTCAACAGGGTTCTTCCGAGGATTCGTCTCACCAGAAGGAGTGTTGTTGCCCGTTTTTCAGGAGGGTGGGAGATCCGATCGAGAAATGAGCTGATATGGGAGAAGAGGTAATCCATCTCGAATCGTGATGCAAGCTGGTATTCGCCACGGGGAAGATGTGCCAGCTCATAACAGAGGATTCCAACTGCATGGGAGATATTGATGATCGGATAGATCTCTGAAGTCGGGATGGTGCAGATGATATCTGCCTGCGAGATCTCCTCGTTGTTCAGCCCCCAGTTCTCTCTTCCAAACAGAATGGAGATCCTGCCATTGATCGGAGCGATGATATCACGGAGTTCGGCAGGAGAGTAAAACGGCATCCGCATCGGGTTTGTCACTGACTTTCCGAGTGTCCCGGTGGTGGCGATTGTGACCGCACTCCGTTCAAAGACCTCATCAAGGGTGATTTGCTCTGCAGATTCCAGCACGTCACGGGCATGTGAGGCGCGGGCTTTTGCCTCATTCCCGAGTTCACAGGGGTTGATGAGAACAAGGTTTGTGAAACCGAAGTTCTTCATTACTCGTGCTGCAAACCCGACATTACCCTCATAGAGGGGTTCGACAAGGACGATATCAACCTCGGGCATCCTCTACCGGACCGCCCGGACCGTTGCCTTCAGCGCCTCGATCCCCGCCTCATACACGGCATTCCCAACAATGATGGTATCTGCATACCTGCTCATCTCGGCGGCACGTTCTGCACTGTTGATCCCGCCGCCATAGAAGACCCGGGCATCTGTGACTACTTCAGAGACTGCTTGTACAACTGCCGGATCTCCATAGGTACCGGAATATTCGATATACACAACCGGGAACCGGAAGTATCGATCGGCAACAGCTGCATATGCAGCGACATCGGCAGGAGCGAGAGTGCAATCAGATCCGGTCACTTTCGCAACTGAAGAGTCGGGATTTAAGACGATATATGCCTCAGGAACAACCCGCTGCCAGTCAATTGGATAATTCCTGACCCACCGCTCATGCTGGCCGACGATCCAGCGGGGATGGGATGCGTTCAGGACACTCGGTACAAAGACGAGATCCATCCCATCAAACCGTGCACCACCGGGTTCAGCCGGTTCAACGACGATCGGGAGGTTATAATCCCGCACACAATCGTACAGGACTGCAAGCTTCTCAGGGGTGACATCGAGTGTTCCTGAGAGCATGATTGCATCGGTCCCGCTTGTTGCGACTGTTTCTATGGCATCCCTGTCAAGGGAGCGATCGGGATCCAGCTTTGTTATATGAACCCATTGTTTCCAGTTCATGGTTTTGCCGCCTGTTTTTTCAGTGTTGCCAGCGCCTCATGGGAGATGCCGGGGATTTGATCTCCTGCATCGAGGAGTGTTTTCCGATTGTAAATGCCAGCAGCTGCAAGTTTCTGAAGTGTTGCCTCACCGACACCCGGCATCTCAAGGAGTTCGGCCTGTCCTTTCCTGAAAGTGGCATTGGTGATCTTCTCAGGATTTTTCAGGTTATAATAGTCGCATACCCGTGATACATGTTTGATCACTGTCTCAATGGTAACTCCCGATGCAACCGCAATGCCGGCAGGATGTATCCGGGTAAAATCCTCAGGAGATGAGATGCCGGCTGCCAGGTATTTCTTCAGGGATGCAGCAGGGATGCCCAACTCCCGCAGGACTTTGGTATCGCTCTCCATCTTTGCTTCTCTGATGAGTGTTTCAGCTTCTTCTGCGGAAACACCGGCTTTTTTCAGCAGGGCGGCATCAGCCCGGCCGAGTGCGGCGATATCACACACCCCTGCCTCGATGAGCATATTGGCAACCTTTGCCGGGCTCCTTCCTCTTCGTGGAGTAATATGCGAGCGGATGAACTTCTTCATCTCGGTCCTCCGCTTCAGCAGAGCGATCACCTCTTCTGCACCCTTCTGAATGGATATTGCTTTCTGAGGAGAGATTCCAAGAATCTCTGCGAGAGTATCGGTATTTTGGCCGATAAGATCAATGATCGAGTATATATGGTGGGCATGCAATGCGGTGATCATATCCTCACTACATTCGGGGATCATTCCAAGCGCCTCTTTATTGGAGGCAATATGGGAGCAGAGAGGGCAGCCAAGATCCCACGGGCGGGCACCTTTCCTGACGAGGCTGATATGATGAAGGGAGTGTTCGGGGCAGATCTCTTTTTTCCTGACCGCACCCCCCCAGGTTCCGGGTGGAAGGCTGATATTGAAGGTGCAGTCCGGGTAGTGCATGCACCCGATGAACTGGGATGAACCCATCTTCCGTATCCTGAGCGAATGGCCGCAGACCGGGCAGGGTCCGACGATCGACTCCTCAACCGTCATCTCCATGATATCTTCCCCGATCATCTCCTGGTTTACCTCAAGCTGGTTAAAGACGCAGTTGAGCATCTCCCGTGATTCAGTAAGCACATCTGACGACTGTTTCTTTCCCACCTTGATCTGGTTCATATGATCTTCAAGCGATCGCGTCATCTCTGGCCGTGTGATGGTATCGGCATGGGTGGAGAGTGTATCGGTCACAGCACGTCCGACAAGTGTCGGGCGCAGTGGATTGCCTTCGATATACTTTCGTCCGATGAGTTTCTGGATGACTTCATGCCGGGTACTCTTTGTTCCAAGGCCAAGTTCCTCCATCCGCTGAATCAGGCGGCTCTGGGTATAGCGTGCAGGAGGTTTTGTCTCTTTCTCATCGAGGTGGACGGCGATTATCGGAAGGATCATCCCGGCAGCCAACTCAGGGAGGATGAGCTCTTTTGCATCGGAGTAGGGGTAGATGCGTCGGTATCCCGGTACAACAAGCCTGCTTCCGGTTGTGGTATAAGGCTCGCTTCCCGCAGTCATGTTCACCTTCAGCGTCTTCCATTTCGCATCAGGGGAGAGGGTTGCAAAGAAGCGTCTGACAATAAACTCATAGAGCTTCCAGGCACCCTCACCAATCTTGTCAGGACTTCCATAGCTTGTGGGGTGAATCGGCGGATGATCGGTCGTCTCTTTCTTTCCACGGGTCGGGTGTGGCCGCATGTTGGACATGACCCATCTTCCATCCTCTGCAAAGACGCCATGCGAGAGATCCTGGACAATACCTTTCAGATTAAGGCTTTTCGAATAGACGGTATTGTCGGTTCTGGGATACGAGATGAATCCGTTCATATAGAGATCTTCTGCAACCCGCATCGCGTTAGCCGCCGAATAGCCAAGTCTCCCTGCGGCAACGATCAGTGTCGTCGTATCAAGCGGGGAAGGGGCTCGATCGTTCTTCTCCCCTTCGATCACCTCGGTGATGGTGAGGGGTGAAACTGATGCGGCAACAGCGGCTTCTGCATCGGCCTTCTCTTTGAATCTGCCATGGGTATGGCGAGCCTCGATCTCGCATCCTCCCTTCTCCGTGTCGAGCCTTACCATCCAGTATGTTTCAGGGACAAACGCCTCGATCTCCCGTTCCCTCTCAACGATCATCGCCAGTGTCGGGCTCTGCACACGGCCGACAGAGAGAATATTCATACCACCACGTTTTGCTGCAATGGAGATGAAACGGGTAAGGGATGCACCCCAGACGAGATCCACAATCTGTCGGGTCTCCCCGGCTGCGGCGAGGTTGAAATCCAGTGGTTGTGTCTCTGCAAATGCCCTCTGTATCTCTTCAGGTGTGATAGCTGAGAAGCGGGCACGATCAATCGAAACAGTCTTATTCACGGCACGGACAAGCTCATATGCCTCTTTTCCGATGAGTTCGCCTTCGGTATCGTAGTCGGTGGCGATTGTAACGAGATCTGCTCTTTTAGCTGCCTTCTGAAGGATGGAGACGAGCTTCGCCTCGGTAGCCCTCTTGATGATCCCAGCTTCAATGAGTGATCTGGGAGGATGGGTTGCACTCCGCCAGTTATCATAACCGGGCTCAAAATCAACCTCAACAACATGGCCCCTCAACCCCATGACTTTGGTATCCCCAAACTCATAGACAAAGACAGAGCCATCCTTTTTTGTGGAGAGCTTCCCTTTACCCGCAAGTATTTCGGCAATCCTCCTTGCGGCAATATTCTTCTCAGCTATTATCAAATGCACGGAAAACACAACCTCCAATCATTCCTTCAGAAGATCGGCGATTATTTTCGCGATCTCTTTTGGATCTGCACGCCCTCGTGTTGCCTTCATCACCTGGCCGACGAGGAAGTTGATTGCCCCCGCCTTTCCGGCCCGGTGATCGGCAACGGCTGCTTCATTTTCCTTGAGAACCGAGGCGACAGTATCAACAATCGAATCGCCTTTCTCCTTTGAAAGTCCAAGACGTGCGATAATCTCCCCGGGCATCTCAGGCTGCTGTTCCTCCATCACCTGGTTCAGGATGATCCTTAGAACCTCGACTGCTGATGTGTCAGTGACTGATCCCTTCTTCACTTCCTGAAGGAGGGCGCTATAGTGGGGAACCGGTACCTTTGTCACCGGCATGTCACGGTAATTCAGCTCACCGAGAAGAATATCCGCAGTCCATGGGGCGGCGATCTCCGGCATATCTGAGGCGACCTCCTCGAAGAATTCGGCAAGCTTCAGATCCCCGGTCAGGGTTCGGGCATGGTTTTGGGAGATCCCGTACTGCTGCATGAACCGATCCCGTCGTGCATCAGGCAGCTCGGGAAGAGGGATCTCGTCGACCCATGAACTGACCTCAAGCGGGGCGAGATCTGGCTCGGGGAAGTAACGGTAATCATGCTCCATCTCCTTTGAACGGGCGGAGGTGGTGACACCGCGTGCCTCCTGATAATGCCGTGTTTCGCGGACAATCTGAGCATTTCTCCGGATCATCCCTTTCTGCCGTGTTATCTCAAAGGTAAGGGCTTTCTCTACACCCTTGTAGCTGGTGATATTCTTCACCTCGACCCGTTCATATCCTTTGAGCGAGATATTGGCATCGACCCGGAGTGAGCCCTCCCGTTCGGAATCATAAATCCCAAGGTACTCGAGGGTTGCCCGGAGTTTATTCAAAAACCTTCGCGCCTCTTTTGGAGAAGAGAGCTGGGGTTCCGTCACAATCTCGATTAATGGAACACCGGACCTGTTGTAATCGACAAGTGTGTAGCGACCGCGATCCCCGCTTCCTTTATGAACAAGCCGGCCGGGATCCTCCTCCATGTGTATCCGGGTAAGTTCAACCCTTTTCTCACCGCCATTTTCTGCCTCGATATCGATATAGCCGCCAAGTGCGAGAGGTTTGTCATACTGGGTGATCTGGAATGCTTTTGGAAGATCCGGGTAGAAATAGTTCTTCCGTGCAAATTCAGAATATTCAGGAACCTTGCAGTGGAGAGCTTTTGCAACCTTCAGTGCATACAGAACCGCCTGTTTGTTCGTCACCGGCAGCGTTCCCGGCAGACCAAGGCAGATCGGGCAGACATGGGTGTTTGGCCCGTCATCACGGTAATCAGTTGAACAGCCACAGAAGAGTTTCGTCTTCGTATTCAGCTGGCAGTGAATCTCAAGCCCGATGATGACAGTCATGCAATACCCTCCTCAAAGGCGAGTGCAGCCGAAAGAATCTCATCCTCTGACCTGTGTTTTCCGATCAGCTGGAGGCCGACGGGGAGATTGTGGGCAGTGCCACAGGGAACTGATATCGCCGGGACACCCGCAAGGTTTGCCGGAACCGTCAGGATGTCAGCGAGGTACATCGAGAGCGGGTCACTCGTCTCTCCGAGGGGGAGAGCGACACAGGGCATTGTCGGGCCCGCGAGCATATCAACAGTCTCAAAAAGGCGGGCAAAATCATTCCGCACCATCTGCCGTGCTGCCTGTGCTTTTGCATAATACTTCCCCTGATATCCGGCAGAGAGAGCAAAGCTGCCAAGCAGGATTCGGCGCCGAACCTCTTCGCCAAACCCGGTCTTCCGGATATGAGAGTATGCATCATGCCAGGAACGGACGAAATCCGGCGCCGTGCCAAACCTGACCCCGTCATATCTGCCAAGATTTGAGCTTGCCTCGCTCATCGAGGTGACATAGTATGCGGCAAGTGCATACTCCATGCTCGGCATGGAGCAGGAGATGATCTCAGCACCAAGTTCCTGAAGCCGGTCTATCCCCGACTGTACGGTTTTTGCAACCTCAGGATCGACCCCTTCTCCAAAAAATTCAGCAGGGACTCCGATCCGTTTCCCGGCGATCTCCGCTTTCAGGGGAGCAGGTGCAGGAAGATCCAGACTGGTCCCGTCGCGTGGATCATAACCGGCGATGACAGAATACAAAAGAGCGCAGTCCCTGACATTCCCTGCAAGCGGTCCGATCTGCTCCATAGAGTTTGCATAGGCAATCAGCCCGTACCGGGAGACACGGCCATAGGTCGGCTTCAGGCCAACGATCCCGCAGAAAGAGGCTGGACAACGGATTGATCCTCCGGTATCGGTACCGAGTGCCATTTGTACCATTCCTGATGCAACAGCGGCAGCCGATCCTCCTGACGAGCCGCCGGGTGCCCGTGTCGGATCAGCAGGATTCGTGGTCGGTCCAAATGCAGAGGTTTCGGTGGTAGTGCCCATTCCAAATTCATCCATATTGGTTTTACCAACGATCGCAGCACCTGCTGACCGGAGGAGGGTTATGACATGGGCATCGTAGGGTGGGATGTAGCCTTTGAGGATATTTGAGCCGCAGGTGGTCTCTATTCCGGCTGTTGAGATATTGTCCTTGACGGCAACCGGAATGCCACAGAGAGGGCCTTCGCCATACTCAGCCTCACGGCAGATGGTGATGAAGGCATTGTGGGGATCATGATGATCAAACGAGTATCGGGATCCCATCTCAGATCACCCTCGGTGCCCGGATGAACCCATCTTCCGGATCGGTTGCATTCATCAGGACTTCATCATGTGAGAGGGAAGGAACAACCTCATCATCCCGGAAGACATTCGACCGAAGAGGGGCTGCATCACCACCCACCGGAACAGAATCAAGTACATCGAAATAATCCAGTATTGCATTGAACTGGACGGTAAAAAGTTCCAGTTCTGATTCATCAACGCCGATATCGGCGATTGTGGCGATATGTGCTACATCCTCTTTAGATACCATGCTCTGCCCTACCATCCTGAATATACTTCATGTACCCTTGTACGGCTCTTTTAAAACCTCTTTCCCGTGCACAAGACCTGATAACCTTCCAGACACCGCTGCCATACTGCATCGCTTTCTTCTCGTACCATGCGATATTCTCAGGCAGATATGCAGAAGCTACCGATCGGAGAGGGAATTTTCGTATACCTGAGCTGATCATCTCACCAACCGGAATCCGATCTGCGGCGCGCACGACCCTGATATCAAGGTAGGGAAGCGAGACCAGGACAGAAAAGAGCCCGGAAACCGCCTGATCCCGTGCAAACTGTCTTGGGAGGTCTGCGATATCCGCGGTTCTGTCTGCTTTGAGATCAGAACTCTCAAGGTACCTTGTATACCCGCAGAAGAGTTCATCAGCACCCTGCCCGGAGATGATCCGATCATATCCACAATCGGCAGCTGCTTCACAGAGGAAGAAGCTGGTTGCGGCAATTGAGGCATCAACCGGATTTATGGAAGGAAGGAGTGAGAGTATCTGCCGAAGTACAGGCTCCACGCGAGATGGATCGATCTCTCCTGTAATAAGGTCACACCCGATTGCAGCTGCCACCTCTTCTGCACGGTTGAGATCGTGCGATCCGGAGATCCCAACAGCAAGGCAGGGGCGATCGGCAAGAGTCGCGATGAGAGAGGAGTCGACTCCTCCCGAGAGGGCAACAACGCTCTTTTCACTGGTCCGGAGGGAAACAGCTTCCCTGATGGCATCTTCAAGCGGCATCTCCGGGGGATTTGGCTCAATGCGGCAGATGGTCCCGCCATTCTTCTGGAAGGTACCCGGGGGGGCGTTGCCGGGCACCACGCCAAGGGAATCACGGAGCCGGTATACCCCATACTCGATCATAAACTCCCCACCGAAACGGCATACTCTCTCCTGCTCCTCTTCGAGAATAAACCGGATCTGATCGTCTGTCAGGAGGGTCCCCCCCTCTTCCACCCATCCACGGATTGATAATTGTGTTTCCATTAAGGTTACTCCGGCATTCTGCTCCACATGATCATACTGGATTCCTGATAGCTCTTATCCACGATACACTGCCGCTTCGATCTCATCGCGGACTGCAGATCGGATCATCCGCTCGATCGTCTTCTGATCAAATGGCAGTTCACTTTTTGACCGCAGCTCCCTGATGAGGGCATCCATTACCCGGATCCCCTCGCTCAGGGAAGGGCCATAGGAGATGGCACATTCATAGGCATCGTCTGCAATCCTGACCACTCGTGACATGGATCCAGAATTGGAGCTGCGAGATGATATAAGTTACATATTGTAACACACTGATCAGCCCAGAGTTACAAATTGTAACTCTCTTGATATGGGGTGTTTCAATTTGTAACTGTAAGCGCCTCTTCCCTGGTCAACCGGTACATCCTGAGCATAGTCTCATTTACATTAAGGATCTTTCCCTCAAGATTATGAATGAAGATCGCATCATTTGAATGATCCATAAAGGTTCGCAAGAGGTCACGGGATTCACGAAGATTGTTTTCTGTTATAGTTAACTGGATAATAGTATCTGTTCTTACTTCATTACCCTTGTGTATATGGAAGAATGACAATTAGCGTAGAAATGGCTGTGTTATAGGGATAGAGTATCCTTCGAGGCTTTACGCAAAAAAGAAAAAAATGGATATTTCTCTCACTCGGCTGAATAGATCTCCCATGCCTCGTCAACAGATGCCCCTTCAATCGTAATTGCGAAGATTGCATTTGTGAACCGGACGGCTGCATCAAGTCCTTTTTGATGGATGTTCCTGCCGGTTGCATTTCCTGCCGCACCTCCGGAATGGATCTGGTCATAGAGTTCTGTTAAGAATTTCTTTTCATCGATGGAGGAGCCGCCTGCGCAGACCACCTTCGTTCTTCCAGCTGCAAGAACAGCTTCTTTCAGGAGATTAGAAGATTTCTCACCCTCTTTCTTTGGAGCATTCACCTTGACATAATCAGCACCGAGTGCTGCGGCAACTCCCGCTGCACCTGCGATCAGGTGCGGATCTTTCTCATCTTTAACCGCTGCTCCGCGTGGATAGATCCAGAGAACAACAAGCATCCCGTTTTTATGTGCATCCAGGATCACCTGCTGCGCTTCACGCATCATCTCGCTCTCGTATTCTGATCCGATATAGATAGTATAGCCAACACCGGTTATGGCAAGTCCTGTCCTGTCACGGAGATCCACAACATCCTGTACCGAAACCAGAAGGGGGCTGTAGGGGTCCTGCTGGGAGGTTTTAACAAGATGCGTCTTTGAATTGAGTTTCACGAGATAGGGGATATCCGGGAAATCCATTCCATACCTGACGATGAGTCCATACTGTGTTGCAAAGACACCAACTTTACCATCCGAGGCGATTTTGAAGAGATGCACAGGATTTGCATCATCTTTATGGATATCCTCGCCAAAGAAGTCATCATTGAGGTGCTCGACCTTCTGGTCACCGGCAAAAAGCATCAGGCGCCCGGTACCGCGTGTCACTCTCTGGTAGTTTGCGATGAAGGTATCAACTGCCGCAAACGGTACATCAAGTGGAATCGAGAAGACATCTTCTGCAGTCATACCCAGAATATCATCCCGTGCCTGATTAATGGTTGTGGATTGTTCAGGCAATATCAAGCAGGACGGGACTGCTACATATACCCTGAAGAGTACCCTGAATTGGAAAAAAGTGATTTTTTAGTATGAAAAGAGGAGGGGATTCTGTTTGCAGGACTATTTTTCCTGTCCTGCCAGTTTGATTTATTCGAGATGGATAACCTGATGGCCTCTATCCGGGTCCTTCCTGCAGGTGATCTCAAGGACACCATTGATACAGCTCATCCTTATGTTATCAGGATCGACCTGGGGGAGATCCACAACGGCAATCGGTTCTCTCCTCTCATATGATACGATATGGAGACGACCGCCCTCAAAGAAGATCCGGATCTCTTCAGGGTTATATCCTGATACATCAGTTGCGATGATCAGATCGTCATTGATCTCATAGACCTCAACTGCATGCTCCTCTTCGTCACATGGTGTCTGGCTGATGTTCACAGGGGAGCCGTTGATGACCACACGGAATCCCATAATCCGTGGAGATGTCAGATCAACGTTCATTGACTCAGCCATGATCTTCCTGACCGCATCAATCAGTTCCCTGTATGCATCTGATGGTGGTTCATTCATTGTTCTTTCACACTCATTTCTCTTCAACCATTTGTTTTTCCAGTTCTGTTGTTTGTTCCCTGATCACATCAAACTGTTTCTTTCCGGATGTCACAAGATTGCGGATTTTTTCTGCAGCAGCTGCAACTTCCTCACCTTTCTCAAGGAGGAGCGCCCGTTTTGCAACATTCAATGCCTTTTCCAGGACCTGCCTCTGCTCCTCATTATAGAGGAACTCCCATGACTGCCGTTCGGCGGACTCGATTGCATCGCTGTCAAGGGATGGCTTCACCCGCTCCTGTGCACGCCTGATATGCTCCTTGGTGACACGAATATTCTCCATCGCATCTTTCATCTCAATCTCGCTTCTGCCTCCCATCTTTGAGATGAAATCACGGATTGCATAGAGCTTTGCTTCACGGACAAGAGCCTCGATATCAGCACCGACAAACCCTTTTGTCTCAGCAACCAGTGTGTCAAGATCGATATCTTTTGCAAGCACACCTTCTTCATCCTTCAGGTATACCTTGAAGATCTGTCTCCTTCCTTCATCATCTGGTGGCGGGACATAGATATGGCGTTCAAGCCGCCCGGGACGCATGAGGGCGGTATCCATCATATCCGGCCTGTTGGTTGCACCGATAACAACCACATCCTTTAACTCCTCAAGTCCGTCAAGTTCCGTTAAGATCTGGCTGACCACACTCTCGGTTACATGGGAGGATCCGGTGTAGCTTCCCCTGCGAGGCACAAGCGCATCAACTTCATCAAAGAAGATGATCGACGGCGATGCCTGGCGTGCCTTCCTGAAGATCTCCCTGACACCTTTCTCGGATTCGCCAACCCATTTGGAGAGGAGTTCGGGGCCTTTGATTGAGATGAAGTTGCACTCGCTCTCGTTTGCCACCGCTTTGGCAAGGAGCGTCTTTCCGGTGCCGGGAGGGCCAAAGAGGAGGATACCTTTTGGTGGCTTGGTTGTGAGTCTCTGGAATATGTCCGGGAACTTCAGCGGCCATTCCACTGCCTCCCTCAGCTCTTCTTTAACATCTTCAAGGCCGCCGACATCACTCCAGTGGATGTCCGGCACCTCGACAAGCACCTCACGCATTGCACTCGGCTCCACATGCTTCAATGCTTCATCGAAATCCTCGCGGGTAACTTTCAGCTCATCCAGAAGCTCGGTTGGGATATCTTCATCCACATTGATCTTCGGGATGATCTTTCTGAGTGCATGCATCGCCGCTTCCTTCACGAGGAGGGAGAGATCTGCACCCACAAAACCATGGGTGATATCTGCGAATTGCGAGAGCTCAACATCCTCTGCAAGCGGGACCCCGCGGCTGTGAATCTGGAGGACTTCGAGCCTTCCCTTCTTATCAGGGATTCCGATCTCAATCTCACGGTCAAACCGTCCTCCCCGCCGAAGGGCTGGATCGATTGCGTCAGGAAGGTTTGTCGCAGCGATGACGATCACCTGTCCGCGGCTCTTGAGGCCATCCATCAGGGAGAGGAGCTGGGCAACAACCCGCCGTTCCACTTCCCCTTTCGTGTCCTCACGTTTTGGTGCAATCGAGTCGATCTCATCGATGAAGATGATCGTCGGCGAGTTCTCCTGTGCCTCATCAAAGACCTCCCGAAGCTTGCCCTCGGACTCGCCATAGTACTTGCTCATGATCTCAGGCCCTGAGAGGGTGATGAAGTGGGCATCCACCTCGCTTGCGACCGCCCGTGCGATCAGGGTCTTTCCGGTTCCTGGTGGACCATAGAGCAACACCCCCTTTGGTGGCTCGATTCCAAGCCGTTCAAAGAGTTCCGGGTGCCTGAGCGGGAGCTCGATCATCTCACGGACGAGCTGAAGCTCACGTCCCAGTCCGCCGATATCCTCGTAATGGATGTCAGAGAAACCTTCTTTTCCTTTCTCTCCTTCATAAGGCGTTTCTTTCAGCTCAATCTCCGTATCTTCGGTGACAATGGCAATGCCTTTTGGACTCACTTTCGAGATGACGAAGGTGAGCGGGTTTCCAAGTACATTTACCCGAACAGTCTGGCCTGCGGATACCGATCTCCCATGAAGCATCCGTTTCAGGTACTGCTCCCCGCCGACAAGCCGGATTGCCTGTGTCGGCTGGATGACTACCTTTGTTGCATATCCTGCATCCAGTTTTTTGATCCTGACCCTGTCATCAATCCCGGCACCGGCATTGCTCCGGATATTACCGTCGATCCTGATCACTGCACGGCCGGTGTCTTCAGGAAAACCCGGCCAGACGATGGCAGCGGCTTTCTTCTTACCTGATATCTCGATCACGTCGCCTGAGACCAGGTTCAGCTGTTTCATCACATCGATTGAGAGACGGGCCATTCCTCGTCCGGCATCGCCATGAGCCGCTTCTTTCACTACAAGATCCATGTAATCCTTATCTGTTGTCATAATGAGTACCTCTTATTTACCATACGTTAGTGTTGTTTAATATTTATACTTTTCTATCACTTTAAGATCTTAATGATTGTTCTCTTCTGATCATCTGCAAATTCCCTCCTGAATACAAAAAACTACTGTTTGATCTGAATAATCCACTATTGAGATACAGAAAAATCCCGTCAATCATTCCTGATAATCTAAAGACGGAGGTAAAAAAGTGGTTTGGATGAGAGATTTAGAAATTAAAGTGTTTACTGACGATCTTCAGTGCACAGAAGTCTCCGCACATGGTGCAGGCATCTGTGTCAGCAGGAGATCGGCTGTCACGGATATGGCGTGCCCGCTCCGGATTCATTGCAACAGCAAACTGGCGCTCCCAGTCGAGATCGCGCCGTGCGTGCCCCATCTCAAGATCAAGTCCCCGGGTCTTCTTCAGTTTGACCATATCTCCTGTATGTGCTGCAATCCGGGATGAGATAACGCCTTCATAGACTTCTTCTGGTGTCGGGAGTGCAAGATGCTCTGCCGGGGTGACGTAACAGATAAAGTCGGCTCCGGCAGCAGATGATGCAGCGGCACCGATTGCAGCCACCCGGTCATCATAGCCTGGTGCGATATCGGTGACAAGAGGTCCGAGCATATAGAATGGCTTTCTGTTTGTGACTCTTTTCTGGAGCTGGACATTCGTCTCGATCTCGTCAAGCGGGATATGCCCCGGCCCCTCGATGATCGTCTGGACACCAAAGGCATTTGCCTTGTCTGCAAGCTCTGCATTGATCAGGAGCTCCTGGATCTGTGCACGATCGGTTGCATCGTGGACTGCGCCTGCACGCATCCCGTTTCCAAAGGAGAGGGTGACCTCATGCTCTTTCATGATCTCAAGGAGATAGTCGAAGCGGCGGTAGAGCGGGTTCTCCATCTCATTGTGAAGCATCCAGGCGGTCATGAATGCGCCACCACGTGATACGAGACCTCCGTGCCGCCCCTGATTCTGGAGACGCTTCATCGTCTCCCAGTTGATCCCGGTATGGATTGCCATGAAGTTGGTTCCAAGCTTCGCCTGATCCTCGGTTGCCTTGAAGAGGTCATCCTCATCCATATCCACCACGGCACCTTTCTTACGGGCTGCCTCAATGAATGCCTGATAGAGTGGAACCGAGCCGACAGAGAGTGTTGTATTCTCGATGACGCGCCGACGGATTTCAAGGAACTCGCCGCCGGTTGAAAGCTCCATCAGTGTATCTGCTCCTGCGAGCTCTGCCTGCCGAACCTTCTCTAACTCTTCTTCAATATCGATAATATCAGATGATGTACCGATTGAGGCATTGACCTTGGTTCTGAGCCCTTCGCCTATTCCACAGATCTTTACATCGCGGTACGGGCTGATCGGAATGGTGATATGCCCGCCGGCAACACCGCGCCGGACATAGTCTTCTGTCACGCCTTCTGCCTGTGCAACGATCTTCATTTCGTCTGTGATGATGCCGCGTCTGGCATCTTCCAGTAATGTCATAGATACTTACTTGATAAAATACCAGATAAATCCTTTTATTTCAGAAAATTAGGGCAAAATTACTTTATTTCTAGACAATCAATATTGTTTTATCTAACTCTTATCCATTTGTTTTTTATCCATCAACATACTTTAATGCAAATTCAGAGCATATACAGAAGAACCCGGTGATCATGTGCAGGTAAATTATGGTGGTTTTATTCCAATCAGCACAGTGGACTGGCCAGGCCGTGCCGTCTGTACGCTCTTTCTCAGGGGATGTCCGGTCAGGTGTGATTACTGCCATAACAAACAAATTCAGGATGGCCAGGATTACCGACCAATCGATCAGGTTTTTGAGCAGATTCGATCATCCCGCATTGCGGTATCGGGCGTTGTCTTTTCCGGGGGTGAGCCGACACTTCAGGGAGACGCTCTCTGTGAACTTGCCCGAAGATCAAAGAAGGAAGGTTTTTTGGTGGGGCTCCATACAAACGGTGTCTTTCCGGAGGTTATTAAAAAACTCCTTGATGAACATCTGGTGGATCATCTGGCACTTGATATCAAGGCAAAATGGAACCGCTATGACAACCTGCTTCGTGAGCGATATTCTGCTGCGGTAAAAGAAACACTCAATATCTGCAAAAACGCATATCATACAGGAGAACTTCCGGAATTTCAGGTCGTCGTCACCTTATTCCGGGGTTATGAAGACGAGGTCAAATATATATCACGCGAAGCTGAGGGGCTGGAATTTGTTCTCCAGCAGGGAGTGTTCGGTATGGTTCCTCCCCTCTCCTCAGATGAATTAAAGGCAATCGCAGACTGTTTATGTCGACCGGTAATTATCAGAACACGTGAGAACGGAGAATTTCACTATGAAGGTACTAGGATTGGTCGGACTACCGGCGAGCGGTAAGGGTGAGTGTTCAGCGGTTGCAGAGGAACTCGGGATACCGGTTATTGTCATGGGGGATCTCATCCGTAGATATGCAGAAGAAGCGGGGCTTCCCGCAACCGATCAGCATCTGGGCACTATTGCGCGCCGCCTGAGAGAAGAGCGGGGAATGGCCGCTCTTGCAGAACTGACTGTTCCTGCGGTCAGGGAACAGAAAGCTCCGGTCGTCCTCATCGATGGTATCCGAGGAGATGCCGAGGTTGAACTCTTCAGAAAAACGTTTTCTGACTTCACATTGATTGCTATTGACTGCCCTTTTCACATCCGGCTTGAACGCCTCCGCAATCGCGGGAGATCTGATGATATGGTGAATGAGGATGATCTCCTCTCCCGTGATGAGCGGGAATGTGGTTTTGGACTGGTGCATGCAATGGATGGTGCAGATATTCGGATAGATAATACCGGATCTCTTGACGAATATCGTGCCGGGATTGAAAAGATCCTGAAAACCATCGGGAGCAGTGTATGATCTCAGGGTATTATTTCTCTTCATCATCAAAAGTCTGGGATGATCCAAAGTGGGTTCATGGGATCGAAGAACTGGGGTATGATGGCTGGGAGATCTCAGCAGATGGGAATTACCGGCTTGATGATCCGAAAAAACGAGAACGGATTGATGAGGTGCTTGCCAGTACAAACCTGGGTCTCACGGTTCACGCACCATATGGCGATCTGAATCTCGCCTCAATGAATTATCCGATCTGGCGTGAATCAATCCGTCAGATCTGCCTCTGCATCAAGCATGCTGCGGATCTCACCGATCGGGTAACGATCCATCCGGGATATCTCTCGCCTCTTTCTAAGCTTGATGTCGGACGTGCATGGTCGCTTCAGAAAGAAGCCCTCGGCGAAATCGGGGCTATTGCAGAAGAATATGGCGTGATTGCCTGTCTTGAAAATATGATATCTATTAAGGAGTTTCTCTGCCGTGATCCCGGGGAGCTCTTCGGGATGATTGAGGGGATAGATGGTATTGGCGTTACAATTGATATCGGGCATGCAAACACGACCGGAACCGTGGATGAATTCTTAAAACATCTTCCAAAAGCCGATCATCTCCACCTTCATGACAACCATGGGAGCTCAGATGAGCATCTTTCACTTGAGAGGGGGACGGTGGACTGGGGGCGTGTATCACGTGCGCTCCTCGATTCATATTCTGGTGTTGTCGTTATTGAGGGGCGTAATATGAATGAGGCCGAAGAAAGCCTTGCTGTTCTTCGGGGGTGGCAGTAATATCCGGAGAAACACTTCATGTCCATTTTCTTGGAACCGCCGGTGCACTTCCGACACCCCAGCGGAATCCATCATGCCTCATGATCAGGAGGGGATCTGACACTCTCCTCTTTGATTGTGGTGAGGGAGCACAGCAACAGATGATGCGTGTCCGGACCGGTTTCACCGTCGATGCGATCTTCATCTCCCACTGGCATGCCGATCATTATCTTGGAATATTTGGTCTTCTTGAAACAATGGGCTTTAATGGGAGGCGGGATCCTATCAGGCTCTATGGCCCCCGCCGCATCCACGAGATCGTCTCAATAATCAGGCAGTTAAACCAGGGTCTTTCTTTTCCAATTGAAGCATACGAACTTTCAGATGGCGAAGAGATCATCTTTGACGGATACCGGGTGATTCCTTTTGCCACCCGTCATGGTTGTGAAAGCTTTGGTTTTATTCTGGTGGAGGATGAACGTCCGGGGCGCTTTGACCGTGAAGAGGCGATATCGCTTGGAGTCCCGCCAGGTCCGCTCTTTGGCCGTCTTCAGCGGGGAGAAACGGTTACTATCAACACCTCCGGGGAGCAGAGAACCATCACCCCAAATCAGGTAATGGGATCCCCGCGACCCGGAAGGAAGGTCATCTATACCAGCGATACCCGCCCGCTGAGAGAATGGCCGGATACAGCAGCCGCATCCGATCTCCTCATCCATGATGCAACATTTGATGACCAGGAAAAAGACCGTGCCGATGAAGTTTTTCACTCAACAGCAGGTCAGGCAGGCGTTGCGGCAGAGGTGACCGGCGCCAGGCGACTTGCCCTTGTTCATATCAGTTCACGATACACATCAACAGCAAACCATATACAGGATGCAAAACGACATTATCAGGGCGAAATTCTATTTCCAAATGACTGTACTATGATTGAGATACCATTTCGGGACTGATTGCTATGGAGGGAATACCTGATGAACCAGCAGATAGAGGGACTCAGCCACCGTTACCGCGATATACTGACGGGGCTTCTTGCCCTCATCATCACCACACTCGTGGCATCAGTTGCAGGTATATACCTTGGCTCCGTGAAGGAGGTGCTCATACTTATTCCGGGTCTCATGATTCTTGTCCCCTCCTCTATCAATATGCGGGGTGCAATCGCAGGTATTCTCACCTCGCGTCTTGCATCATCGATGCACCTCGGTGCATTTGATATTAATTTCCGCCGGGGATCGGTTCTTGGCGATAACCTCCGGGCAACGTTTATTCTCACCATTCTGATTGCAACAATTGTCGGCATCATCGGTTTCATTATCGGAAAAGCAGTCGGTCTCGATATTATTGCTGTACATGAGATGATTCTGGTATCAGTTCTATCAGGGACGGTTGCCGGGGTGATTGTAACGCTGATTACCCTTCTTGTAGCGCTTGGATCTTACCGGTATGGTCTTGATCTCGATATTGTGGGAGCTCCGACTGTCACAACTGCCGGAGACGTGATCACTCTCCCTCTTCTTGTGACATCAGCAGTGATTGTCGTCAATCTTCCATTATCCTGGCAGTTCATCCTCTTTGGTATCGTTCTTCTGCTGGTGGCCGTCAGTATCGTCGGAATCCTCCGGGGAACAGATACCATTCAATCAATTGTCAGGGAAGGGCTCCCCCTCCTGGCCCCGCTTTGTATTCTCGGAACAATAGCCGGGGTGATCTATACGGAAGGACTTGAGGATCTCGTGGCAACTGCCGCCCTGTTGATCATCATTCCACCGTTTATGAACGGATGCGGGGCGATTGGAGGGATAATCAGCTCCAAACTTGCCACCGGGATGCATATGGGAGAGATCGAACCACGGCTCATCCCCGGAAGGGAGGTATTCTCCGGTTTCCTGAACAATTACCTGTATGCCCTCATCATTCTGCCTCTCATGGCAGGGATTGCTCATTTGGCAGCATTGATGATGCACCTTGACACTCCCGGACTCTTTCTGATGGTCGTAATTACTACCCTTTCTGGACTGATTGTTGTAACCGGACTGAATATTCTGGTATATATTACAGCAAGTGTATCATTCTCATCAGGCTATGATCCCGACAACTTTGGGATACCGGTTGTAACAAGCAGTATCGATCTCATCGGGGCAAGTGTCCTGATCCTGGTCATTCACCTGCTGCTATAGTGATAAGTAGTGAAAGATAAATTAGTAATGAAGTTATGTTCGATCTTGATCGTCAGCCTGTCAACTTCAAGAATGTCCTTATTGAAATGAAGGATGTCTCTGAGTTAATGGTAGATCTGGCTTATTCCGCAATCCTTTTTGAAAGTAAAGAGATTGCAAATGAAGTTGTCAACCTTGAAGAGACGATGAACCTCCTCCTCTATCAGGCACGCATCACCAGCATCCTTGGAGCGCGGAGGATGGAGGAGGCCGAATCGATGAGTGGTCTTCTTCAGATTGCCGAAGGTGCAGAGCGGATCTCAAATGCTGCCTCTGAGATTGCGATGGTTCTTCTGAAGGACATTCGAATCCCTGCGAGAATGCGGCTTGCCTTACCTGAAGCTGAAGAAGTTACTATACGTGCTGAAATTAAAGAAGGATGCGATCTTGATGGTGTCATCCTTGGTGATATTCGTCTCCAGAGTACAACAGGAATGCGTATCATTGCAATCAGGCGTGGACGTGTCTGGACCTATGATCCGGATAAGGAGACATACCTGAAGAAAGGCGATATCATCCTCGCAAAGGGACCAGAAGATGGCATTGAACCACTTTACAAACTATTGGGATCACCTCCTCCACCAGATGAGGAACTCATAGAAGAGGCACTCGATGATCTCGACCGGGCCGTTCTCCTGATCGTTGAGATGAAAAATATCAGCGAACTGGCAGTAGGACTTGCATATACCGCCCTTCTCTTTGATAGTCAGGATATCGCCGAAGAGGTAGTCTGGCTCAATGAACGCATGGATTCGATGCGGCTGCAGCTTGAACTCTGGGTTCTTGAATCAGCAAAGAAGGTGGAACATGTGGAATACCTGCGTGGACTTCTTCACATGTCGGCATTTGCTGATGCGATCTGTAGTGCGGCACTCTCAATTGTAGATGTGCTCATGCGTGATATTGAGATCCCTCCAATTTTCCAGAAGATTATCCGTGAATCCGATGAAATCATCTCCCGGATTGAGGTGAAGGGAGGATCGTTCCTCTCGGGAAAAACCCTCAAAGAGGCATCACTTGGAGCAGTAACTGGAATGGTTGTCCTTGCAATTAAAAGGGGAGATAAATGGATCTATCGTCCAAAAAAGAATGTACGGCTGTATGAAGGTGATTTCATCATCGCCAAGGGCCGCCGTGACGGTGAATGCCGGTTACTTGCGCTCTGCAAGCCGGAAGATCAATAAAAAGATGAATGGAGATAAAATATGAGTAATTCAAAAGAAACAGTCTATAAGCTTGGCCCGGGATGCGAGGTTGAGGATGTACAGGAAGGGAATATATATCTTGGAAAAGTTCAGGGTTTTGCCAACTTTGGCACGTTTGTCCAGCTGAATAATTCAATAAAGGGGCTGATTCATAAAAGTAATGCCCTGACACAGCACAGGGAGCGGGCAGATATTCTTGTGATGGTAGCACAGGTACGCCCAAATGGCAATATCGATCTCCGTGAAGTCCTCCTTGACGAGTATGAAACAACAGTGGTGAACAGGGCTGTAAGGACGACACAGCTCTCCAATCTCGGTGACAAAGTTGGCAGACGGATCACCGTAGAGGGTGAACTCGGGCAGGTGAAACAGACGAGCGGCCCGACGATCTTTACGATCATTGATGAGACCGGAGTCGAGAATGCCGCAGCATTTATTGAGGCAGGGGTCAGAGCCTACCCGGAGGCAGAAACCGGCGATATCGTCCAGATCTCCGGAGAGGTGATGAAGAGAAACAACCAGCTTCAGATTGAGGTATCCTCTCTGAGTCGCCTTGATGGTGAAGAGGCTGCCCAGGTTCGGTTGCGGATTAACGCAGCACTTGATAAACGAGCCGAGCCCGCCGACATTCCCTTCCTTGTTGAAAGTGACACACTCGTGAAACTGAGACCTGAGATGAAAAAGCTCGCAAAAATCGTCAGGCGTGCAGTCTTTACCCAGCAGCCGATTATTCTGCGCCATCATGCCGATGCTGACGGCATTTCTGCGGCTGTTGCTATTGAGACGGCAGTTGTCTCTCTGATCCGGGAACATCTCTGTGAGACCGATTCAGAGTATTATCTCTTTAAACGCTCGCCCTCAAAGGCTCCTTTCTATGAGATAGAAGATATAACCCGTGACCTGGATTTCATGCTGAAGGATGCCATCAGGTTTGGACAGAAACTGCCCCTCATCTTCCTGATGGATAATGGATCAACAGAAGAAGATATGCCGGCATATAAAGTGGCACAGGTCTATGATCTCGATGTCATTGTGGCCGATCACCATCATCCTGACGAGATTGTGAATCAGTTCTTACAGGCACATGTCAATCCCTACCATGTTGGCGGGGATTTCGGACTGACTGCCGGGATGATCGGAACTGAACTTGCACGAATGATCAATCCTCTGGTGGAAGAGCGGATCCGCCATCTTCCGGCAATTGCCGGAGTGGCTGATCGAAGTGATTCAATTGAACTCCCCCAGTACCTCTCGCTTGTTGCTGACGAATATCCCCTGGATGAGTGTAAAAAGATCGCTCTTGCTCTTGATTATGAGCAGTTCTGGCTGAGGTTCAATGACGGCCGGGAGATCGTTAAGGATATTCTCAATCTAAGCAACAATCCCCTCCGGCACAGGAGGCTTGTCTCTCTCCTCGTTGAAGAGGCTGAGACGGCAATAGCAGAACAGGTGAAAACCCTGATGCCACATGTTGAAAGGAGAACGCTTGCATCCGGTGCTCATCTCTTCCTCGCAGATGTCGAGATGTATGCACACCGCTTCACGTTCCCACCACCCGGAAAGACGTCTGGTGAGATCCATGATCTCCTCTGCAACGAACATGCGGGGGAGCCTGTTGTCACACTTGGAATCGGGCCGGATTTTGTTGTCCTCCGGTCACGAGGAGTTATGATGAATATTCCACAGATGGTCAGGGAACTCCGTGACGAGATCTCCGGAGGTGGTGTCAATGGCGGGGGACACCTTGTTGTTGGCAGCATTAAGTTCGTCGAGGGGATGAGGAATGTGGTGATCGAGAGTCTTATAGCAAAGATCGGTGAGGCTCCGATTGCAGAAAAAATTACATAAACTTGATTGTGAGAATAGATTGAACCACAAATGCTTTATATTAATATAACCCAGAAGTACAACCGGTGGTTAGCCAGATGACTGTACCAGATACTATTCGTGACAAATATAACGAAACGCAGGACAGGATTCTGAAATATCTGCGTGGGGGTCTGCAGAAAGGCAGGCATTTCTTTAAGTCTAAATATATTGCCCACGATCTTGGCCTCTCATCAAAAGAGGTTGGGACCAATCTTGCCATCCTCTCTGAGATCTGTGAGGATCTGGAGATCAAACGCTGGAGTTATTCCAATAGCACAACCTGGATGGTAACGTCAAAAGCCATATAATTTTTTATTCTTTCACTTCCTTTTTCTAGTATGTCAGATCATATTATTGAGATTGTTGAGACGATCGAGTTTGTCGCCCATATTGATGAAGAAAAAGATTGCCTGATGTCTCAGGACCCCCCGGAATCTCTCTGGTTCAATATTGATGTTCCAAAAGGTCATGGATTGCAGGCAGGGGATCGGATTAAGGTAACAATTGAGAAGGTCTGAAAGACCCTTTTATATGAGAGAACAGGAGAACACTTTTTATTTTTCCTGTATACCTGCTGCTTCTGGTGGCAACATCAGCGTTTTTTCAGAGATATTCCCGTGGTACTTCAAGTAAGATTCTATATTCATCGACACTTGTTGCAGAGATGATGAAATACATCTCTTTTTCAGATGAAACGAGAATACTCCTCATAGAACCCCCCCCGATCACCTCGCCACCATCAAGGATTGAACCGGTTTCTGCATCGCATAGGACATAGCGAAATTGCGCCTGCCCTGGAAACCTGTCAGCTGTCACTTCCGTTCGTATGCGTAAAAATGGTGTATCTGGAATTGAGAAGGTTGTTGAGACACCCCCCCGTCTTTGATTCAGCACACCAACGGGTATCCATTCAATTGTGGTAATTGCTTCAATCTGTGCAGTTGTGTAGGGAGAAGATCCAAAGAGTGGAAAGACCTCGTATCGTTCACCATCGATGATCTGAAATGTCCTGCTCTGGAATGAACCTGTACCTGGCATATATGCCCGCGGATATCCAAAAGGATTGTCAACAAGCTGTATGGTGGAGACAGGATACGAAAATAAAGACTCTTCCTGTTCAAATGGTGTCAGGATGATCGTATCTGAGATCTGATCTGGAGATACTGGATCAAAAACGGGTTCACTCTTCCATGGAAGTGAAAGTGATGGTTGCTGTACTGCAAGTCCGATGATCAATACAACAGCCAGTCCGGCAATGACTATTATGACATCTGACCGGTTCATACTATTAAAATGATGTAAATTTTAATAGATGTAGCTGTTGATCGGAGCAGCACTAATCAAAGGGTATCGATCATGCTCTCTGCATAAAAGGAAAACTTCTTAAAATCCAGTGCTGAATGTGAAGTTATGGATATACCGATGCTCAGGACATGGGCAATTTTTTATCTTTTGTCATTTGTCGTCCTGCTATTCGCCCTCTTCCTCTCAACACAGGGAGTACTTCTCTGGGTCAGTCTTTTCCTTGTTATTCTACTCATCGGGGTCAATCTCTTTACGGTGTCAATGGAGATCAAACGAAGAAATATGAAAAAAGAGCGTTTAAAGACTATATCAAGAAATGAAGACCCTGAGTTCCTTCTTGATCAAAAGAAACTCTGGTAATGTATTAACGGATCTCATTTTTTACAAGGATCTTCTGGAGAGCGTTATAATGGGAGAAGAGATGCTCGACTTCCCTCCCCAGATACTCGGTTTTCCCCATAACATAAAACCCACCAGTGTTTAATGCACTATGGATTGTCTTTGCGAGATCATTCTTCTGCCCCTCAGTGAAATAGATGGTGACATTTCGACAGGTTACAATATCCACGTACCGTGATGCGGGGATTCCACTCATCAGATCATGTTTTCTGAAGTGAATCATATCCTTTAGATGCTGTTTGACCTGATATCTCCCATCAGGAAGTTGGTTGAAGTGTCTTCTGATGATTGCAGTATTCAGTTTTTCAACAGTTTTTGCTTCATAAATTCCTTCCTTTGCTCTCTGAAGGATTTTTTCATCAATATCGGTTGCATGGATGCTGACTGACACACCTTTTTTATGGGCAATCAACTCATTGAGTATCATCGCAAGTGAGTATGGTTCTTCACCAGAGGAACAGCCGGCACACCAAATCCTGATACGATTATGTTCGGAAATTATCTTCGGTATCAGATCTTTTCTCAGGATCTCAAATACCTCTGCATCACGGAAGAATTCAGTTACATTGATGGTGAGGGCATTGCGAAGGAGCTCCCATTCTGCAGGATGACTATTTAAATACTGTGTATATTCATCATAGGTACCTGCCCCGGTGGTTCGCATCCGTGAAAGGAGCCTTCGTTTGATATATTCCTCTTTATATTGAGAGCACCGTACTTTCAGGGTTTTTTCAATAAGGGCTTTGAGCTGTTGGAGATCGTCCATAAGTTTTATCTATCATATATTGTCTTTGTTGGATATATAGGTGTTCAACTAAAAAGAATGATTTCACGGATTCTTTTTGATATCCGGAATACAGGGAATTTATATCGCAATCTTTATCTCATCTCCTCTGCTACGTTCTCACAATGAAGTCAAAGGCTCCTCTTCTCATCGGATTAAGTATATTCTGCTTCTTGTCTGCCGGATGTATGACAAATGCAGGTATTGGAGCTGTCTCCTATGAGGACTCAGGATTTGTGATTCCAATTGATCTGAATGAAGGAGAGGATGTCCTTGTTCAGATAATGATCTATGATGTGGGCGGGCTTCACCAGGAGGAGGAGCAGCTTATTCTTGAAAGCTTCTCCATCAGATACGATCAATCTACTGTCATGTCAATCTTCAAAAGTCGGGTAAAGGCGAGATAACTTCACTCGTGCATCCTCAGTCGTGAACTGCCAATTTATCCGACTATCTTTGTTATTTCGGGATTCTTCCCATGCTTTAACCTCTCTCTGGACAACCTCAATACTGTCTATCCTTCGATCAAGGCACTGGCTGGTGAGAACGCTCAGCTCTATTTCTGCCATATTTAGCCAACTTCCATGTTTTGGCGTATAGACAAACTCAAACCGATCCCAGAGAGCTTTAGCTATTCCCGGAGGATAGGTCTCATAGAGTGATCCAGGCCCATGTGTATTCAGGTTATCCATAACCAAGGTAATTCTATTCGCCCCTTCATATTGGGCAGCAATATCCTGCAGAAATTCAGCCCAATCCTGCTTGGTTCTTCGATTGGTTATTTTTACCAATCGTTTCCCGGCAAGAGGTTCACATGCGATGAAAATATTACATGTGCCACAACGGCGATACTCATAATCATGTCTGGCGGGATATCCCGGTGTACAGGATATGGTTTGTCGAGTTTCAGAAATGAGTTGTTTTGGGGATTCATCCATGCAAACAACTGGATGTTGTGAATCAAAGGGTCGCTTATACACATCCAGAACCCGTTCCATCTGAGCAACGAAATTACCGTTCTGGTTAGGAGGTATTACCCACGCCTGATTTCGCCACGGTTTGAGTTCGTTTTTTTAAAACCTGACGAACGGCTTCATGAGATATTGTGTTAACGTACTCAAGTTCAACCATTTTATCTGCCAGCAATCGAAGTGACCACCTGGAATAGCCCTCTGGCGGTTCACTGCAACTCAAAGCAATTAATCGAGCTTCGAAATCACCGTCGGTCTTTTTGACATAGATCCTATCTGGTTTTTTCTTTGTCAGTGCCTCATCAAGACCTTCCAGAACAAATCTGCTTTTGACACGGTCGACTTTTCTCATACTGATATTCAAAACACGAGATAATTCTTCATTGGTTGAACGCTGTGTCTGGTGCTCACCCTCATCACATCCAAGGAGAATAAGGGCATTCAGAACTGCTTGTGATGAATGTTTACCTTTGGAGGCGAGGGTTTCAAGGGTGTCACGTTCTTCCTGGGTGAGAGTCACAACATATTTTCTCATAAGTTATTATAGTACGCTTATGATATAATAAAGTTACGACACTTAATAATTGACATGACACTACCCTCTTCATTCCGGCTCCTCTTCCTGAGGGGAGCTATAAAGCACATATCACGCTCTTCCATGATGAAAAACGACTGGCTGGCAGAATTCTGGATTTTCGCGTTGACTGATAAAAATGACCATGACTCCTGATATCTTCTCTGCCGATACGATCATTCAGAATGCAACGCTCTATAACCCCTTCACATCCGATTGGGAAGTAACCACTCTGGCGATCAGGGATGGCATGATTCTTGGTTTTGGACCAGAATATAGTGGGAGAACGGTACTTGATCTCAAAGGGAGGCGTGTCGTTCCCGGCCTTATTGATTCGCATCTTCATATTGAGAGTTCGCTTCTCACTCCTGCGGAGTATGGGAGGCTCGTTCTTTCACATGGCATGACCACGGTGATCGCAGATCCTCACGAAATTGCAAATGTTGCCGGTATAGCAGGTATAGAGGCGATGATCCGTGATGCAGAACGGACACCGCTTGACATCTTCTTTATGCTTCCGGGTTGCGTTCCGGCAACTCCGATGGATTCAGCCGGAGCAACACTTCTGGCAGATGATCTCTTGCCTCTCCTTGGTAACCCACACGTTATCGGTCTTGGGGAGATGATGAATGTACCGGGCGTTCTGAATGATGATCCGGATGTCCTTGCCAAGCTGCACCTCTGTAACATCATAGATGGTCATGCTCCGATGCTCTCGGGAGCTCTCCTCGACCGGTATATCAGATCCGGGATACAGAGCGATCATGAGTGTATCACCCGTGATGAGGCGCTTGAAAAGCTTCGGAAAGGAATGTATATATTCATGAGAGAAGGTGCGGCTGCACGCAATCTCCGGGATCTCATACCGATCGCTGACTGCCGGACCGCCCCCCGCTGTGCATTCGCCACAGATGACCGGCATGCCGATATGCTTGATACTGCCGGTTCAATTGATGATTGTATACGAATTGCCGTTGATTCCGGACTGGAGCTTGAAGTTGCTCTCAGAATGGCAACCCTCACACCTGCTGAACGTTTTTGCCTCCATGACCGGGGTGCATTGGCACCAGGAAGAATTGCGGATTTCGTCGTCCTAGAAGAGTCTGATCGCTTCTCTGTAGAGAGGGTGTTTAAGAGAGGAGAGGAAATCCGGGATATTCCCTATACTTCACCCGCACCACTGCGGACAACATTCAATTGCAGGCTTCCGGAGATCGGGGACCTGAAGATCAGTGGAGCTGGACCTGCACGCGTCATTGGTATCATTCCCGGACAGATTACTACCCGCCTTGAGATTCATGACGTCATTGGATCGAATCTCCCGGATACACAATCTGATATCCAAAAAGCCGTCGTCTGTGATCGGTATCGGGCAGGTGGTTTTGGCATTGGTCTTGTCCGTGGCTTTGGTCTTGTTGAAGGGGCGCTTGCAATCAGTGTTTCACATGATTCGCATAATATTGTAGCTCTTGGAGCAGAAGATTCCGAGATCATTCTGGCAATCAATGCCGTTGCCTCCCACAATGGGGCGATGGTGGTTGCTTCGCAGGGTAAGACGACCGTTCTGCCACTTCCATGGGGTGGCATTATGTCAGATCAACCCTATCCCGAAGTTGTGGCATCTTTGGGGGAGATTGACGATCATGCCCGGTTGCTTGGTGCAATTGAGAATCCCTTTATGTACCTCTCCTTCCTGGCACTCACCGTTATTCCGGAACTGAGACTGACCGAGCGGGGGCTCTTCGACAACACCAGCTTTACCAGAACCAGTCTCTTCATCGAGGAATAAGAGAAGGGTTGTCAGACACAACCCTTATGTATCCATGTTGTTTATCATAACAACAGAAAGGAGTGTTTTATTATGGCAATCATAGATGAGAAACTAAAAGAAGCAATCACTGCTGTGGGTATCCTTCCACTGGCTACCGCATCAAAAGATGGTATTCCCAATGTTGTCCCAATGGGGAGTGTCTGGGTTATCGATGAGAAGACGATCTGGATAGGTGACAATTTTATGAAAAAGACGCTGCAGAATGTGCTGGAGAACCCCCATGCTGCCCTCTATGTCTGGAGCAGGGAGATTGGCGGATGCACACAGCTGAAATGTGATGTAAAAGTTGAGAAGAGCGGAGAGAATGTGGAGAAGATGCGGGCGATACTTCATGAAAAAAAACCCAATCTCCCCGGAAAATCACTTCTTATTCTCACCGTAACTGAGATATTTAACTGTGCCCCGGGCCCGAATGCCGGGGCACCTCTCCAGTAAATTTTTTTTTTTATTTTTTTGGTATCATTCGTGCCTGAAGGCCGAAGAAGACCGAGTATCCGATAGCATGAGCCTGATCAAGGGTTGTGCTGTCAAATGAAACGAGATCATCCGAGTAAATGGCGTCAGGGGATGAACGTCCAAGGATGCGGAGGTTTCCTTTATAGAGCTCGAGATCGACGTTTCCATTCACCCGTTTCTGGGTGGTGTCAATGAAGGCATTCAGTGCATGGTAGAGTGGTTCATGAACAAGTCCCATGTATGCAAGCTCGGACCATTTCTCATCAACCCCCACTTTGAATGCCAGCTCCTGCCTGGTAAGACAGAGCCGCTCAAGATCCTTGTGTGCTGCTAAAATCACGGTTGCTGCCGGATGTTCATAATTTTCCCGTGCCTTCAGGCCGAGTATCCGGTCTTCAACCATGTCATTTCTGCCGATTCCATTTCTTCCGGCAATCACGTTCATTTTTCTGATAAGGGATATGCCGTCCATTTCCTCTCCATTCAATGCTACCGGCACTCCCTCTGCAAAGGTAATTGTGATCATTTCAGGAGTATCAGGTGCATCCTTTGGATTGGTTGTCCAGTGATAGATCTCATCCGGGGGATGGTATGCCGGATCTTCAAGCCGTCCTCCTTCGATGCTCCGGCTCCAGATATTCTCATCAATACTCCATGGTTTGTCTTTCACAACAGGAACCGGGATATTATGCTGTTTGGCATAGTCAATCTCCCATTCACGGGTAAGGTTCATCTCCCGCATCGGTGCGATGATCTCATATCCATGCAGCCTGAAGATAAAATCGAACCTGAGCTGATCGTTTCCTTTCCCAGTACAACCATGGGCAACAGCAAGCGCCCCTTCTTTCTTCGCAATCGCCACCGTCTCCTCGGCAATCAGTGGACGTGCAAGGGATGTTCCCATCGGATAACCCTCATAGGAGCCATTTGCCTTGATTGCCGGGAAAATATGGTTCTGAACAAACTTTTCAGTTGCATCGATGGTATAGTGGCGATCGGCAATCAGCTCGCCTTTGTCTGTTGCCATCTTCACTTCATCTTCCGGCTGGCCGACATCTACTGCGACGGTAACGACACGGTCATATCCATACCGTTCCTTTAACAAAGGAACGCAGATGGAGGTGTCAAGACCCCCGGAAAAGGATAATACTACGGTTTTCTCTGACATGGTAACACATTGATCCTTTCCAGTATTGTAATCTTTCAAAAGCAATGAGCTTTCTTCTTCAGGCCTCCTGATCTTATGTTGAATTGATTTGGCTGCCACAAAAGCTATCATCAGTATCGGATATACACTCTCTTCTCAGATGCCGACCATAAACCGTTATTCACTCGCATTCATAGTTCTTCTTTTTGCAGGAGTACTGGTGTCCGGGTGCCCGTTTGGAGCAACGCCCTTAAATGACATCCCCCCGCATATCCGGGCAGCCAACGATGCACTTGAAGAACTCAGTATTATCGAAGACCGGACAAATACCTTCACCCTTGATGATGAGATCTATGAGATCGATATCCTCTTTGCTTCGATGGAGGAGTTACCTGAAGATGATGAAAATCTGATGGCACGCTATACCGCATATCGTATCTGGACAGATGCACTCCGATCAGGAAGCAAAGTGGTCAGTGATGATTATTCCCGATATACTGTGCACCTGAGACGGGCTGAACAGTTCTATGACGCATTCAATTATGTAGACTGGAAAAGGGAGCTGAACGAAGCAAAGGCGTTGGTTGAGGGAATGGAGCAGACTGCCCTCTCTGCTGCATATAGCCTTGATACAATTCCCGAGGGGCTCTTCTCTTCAAAAGAGAACGCAGAACTTCTGAGAACGCGGGCTGCAATCCTGAAGATACACCGTGAAATACCGTTCCTCAGAAATGAACTGGAACTGTTGCTACGTGCCGGATAAGCACTCTCTCCCTCCACCACATACTCATTTTCATCACAACTCATTTACCCTCTGAGGGATCAGAATATCTATATGCCCAGGGATGAGCTGATCATCGTTATAGCGGGAATAGCTGTTGTTCTCATCATCGGTTTTTTTGTGCAACAGCCTGCGCTCCCCTTTTCCCTTCCATGGGAAAAGGGTGATGAAACCTCATTTATCCCTGATGTGGTTTCAGAGACTACACAAATACCAGATCAGATCACCATCCCTTCCAGACAGCCGACGCAGGTTGTCTTTCAGATCCCCGTTGATGAGCCGGGCACAGTAGATACAAAACTGCCTGATCAGGTGCAACTCCTGACAGGTGATACCGCCCGGTCATATAGTTGGTACTACGGGGAGTCGTTTTATACCTGGACGATTCATATTCCGGCAAGCCGGTACAATTATCTGGCCACACTGCCTCGTGACAAACCAGGACCAGCCGATTACATCATGTCCGATCGTGGGAGGGCAGAACTGCATCTCGTGATTCAGGATCTCATCTCTCTTGCAGATTCAAGGAATCTGAATGATGACCAGAGACGCGATATGGTTATTGCCTTTGTCCAATCACTCCCAAACAACCGGTGGGGTTCTGTTGTCGATTATGATGAATATACAAAGTACCCTCTCCAGACCCTGTACGATGGAGGTGGTGATAGTCAGGATACGGCTATTCTTCTCACAGCACTCCTTCGTCTCCTTGGTGTCGAGGCCTCTCTTCTTGAGACGCCACGGCATTATGCGGTTGTCCTGCCGCTGACCGAAGCCGATAAGAATGCAAATAAGGTATACCTGTACCAGAAGGATGCAGACACTATCCTGAAAGGCAATTATCTTGATGAGAATAACAATATCCGGGATTACTATCACAATAATCCCGGGGTTCTCAGTAAAAGTTACATTTATATCGAATCAAATATCCCGGGTAATCCCATGGGTTCGATACCTGTCCAATTCAGAAATGCGTATATACAGAGCCTCTACGATGTTAATTTCCGTCCTGAACAGCCGATTGCAGGTGCAGTTATTCACCATCCTGTACGAAATCCGGATGCTGATCTGAGCTTTAGTGCCCGTCTTGTCCACTCTGATCAGAGGTATGCGTACTATCAGGTCTACTGTACCATCACAAGTACCGGAACAGGTCCGGCACGTGATCTCACAGTGGATATGACTGCGTATCCAGCAGATAAAACGGATGTCACCTGGGAATTCAGCGAATCCATATCGATTCCCCGGGTACCCGAAGGTGAAACCCGGGTTGTCGAAGGAACAGTACAGATTCCAAGGAACTCTGAGGTTCAGATAGAATGTATTCTCAGGGGCCCCGGTATCGAGCAGAAAAAGCGGTTGAGTGAAGTATTTTATACCTGACCGAATTAAAGAGAGGAGCCCCGGGTTAGCGGAGATAGAATCCAAGGGGCTCTATTGTCGTCTCATTCTTTTTATACGCTTCAATTGCCATTGCAGCGGCATCTGCTGCCGGAATGGTTGTGATATAGGGGATTCCATAATCAACGGCAATACGCATGATCTGGTAGTGATCCTGTCGTGATGTTTTGTCTGAGGGAGTGTTGATTATGAGCTGGATCTCGCCCCTCCGCATCATATCGATGACATTTGGCGATCCCTCCTGCACTTTCCGGACAAGGTTCATCCGGATACCTGACTGGGCGAGATGCTGGACTGTACCTGACGTTCCATAGAGCTCAAGCCCGAGATCCTGGAGTTTGCGTGCTATTGGTATGCTGACCTCTTTCTGGTCGTCATTGACGGAGATGAAGATACGACCTTGTAAGGGGAGTGTATTATCCGCAGCAAGGCTTGCCTTAAAAAAGGCACGTCCAAAGTCAAAATCAATCCCCATTACTTCGCCTGTACTTTTCATTTCAGGACCAAGAACTGCATCGACACCGGGGAGTTTGTTGAAGGGAAGGAGAACCTCCTTCACCGCCACATGGCGAATATCACGTTCGGTGTAGCCGATCTCTTTTATGCTCTCTCCAAGCATAATCCGTGCAGCGATCTTTGCGAGTGGAATACCGGTTGCCTTTGATACAAAGGGGACTGTCCGGCTTGCACGCGGATTTGCTTCGAGTACATATACCTGATCGTTCTGGATTGCATACTGGATATTGATGAGGCCGACAACTCCAAGACCAAGAGCAAGTTTCCGGGTATATTCCCGAACGGTGGCAATAGTCTCGGGACGGAGCGACTGGGTTGGTATGACACATGCCGAATCCCCTGAATGGACTCCTGCCTCTTCAATATGCTCCATGATCCCACCGATAAGAACATCAGTTCCATCACAGACTGCATCAACGTCAAGCTCGACTGCGTCCTGCAGGAACCTGTCTATCAGGACCGGGTGTTTCCGGCTGACCCTAACGGCTTCCTTGATATAGGTCCCAAGCTCGATATCATCGTGCACAAGCTCCATTGCCCGGCCGCCAAGGACGTAGGATGGCCGTACAAGGACGGGGTAGCCGATCCGATTTGCAATTGAGAATGCCTCTTCTTCAGAGTAGGCTGACCCGTTTGCAGGGCTTGGAATCCCAAGTTCTTCGAGGAGAAGACTGAAACGGTCACGGTCTTCTGCAATATCCATCGCATCCGGACTTGTTCCCAGTATCTGGGTGGAGAGTCCGAGACGTTTGATCTCCTCGTTGATCGGGATAGTGAGGTTGACAGAATTCTGCCCTCCAAACTGCACCATGACGCCATAATAGCCATCACTCCGGAGAATGTTCATGACATCCTCAAGCTGCATCGGCTCAAAGAAGAGCCGGTCTGAAGTGTCAAAGTCTGTTGATACCGTCTCAGGATTGTTATTTACGACATGAACTTCAACACCGCGTTCCCTGAGTGCCTGAATTGCATGAACCGTACAGTAATCAAACTCAATTCCCTGCCCGATCCTGATCGGCCCGGATCCAAGGATGAGAATCTTCTGTGCATCATTCTTTGTCAGTTCGCACCCTGTCTCCCAGGTCGAGTAGTAGTAAGGAGTCTGCGCCGGGAACTCTGCCGCACAGGTATCAACCATCTTATATGTGGGACTCCCGGTTATTGCTTCGAGAGCGGCAATAGTTTTTCCTGTTCGTTCAGCAAGTTCGGTATTTGAGAAGCCAAATCTCTTTGCCTCCTGTATTTCTTTGTCGGTAGTTTCCGGGGAGAGTGATTGTTCGATCTGAACGATATGGTGGATTTTTTCAAGGAAGAAGGGCTCGATTGATGTGAGTGTGTGAATCTCTTCTAATGAGAAGCCGATTCGAAACGCGTCAAAGAGGGTAGAAAAACGCTCATCGGTCGGACGCTGATGTATCATCCGTATTTCATCGGGATTGGTGTGTGTAGTAACATCAGTGTCGATTGAACGGAGTGCTTTTTTGAATCCCTCTTCGAGAGTCCGGCCGATTGCCATCACTTCACCGGTGCTCTTCATTGCAGTGGTGAGCGATCGGTCAGCGGTCTTGAATTTATCAAATGGCCAGCGGGGAACCTTCACCACCACATAATCGATGGCAGGTTCAAATGATGCAGGGGTGCATCCTGTGACAGAATTGGTGATCTCATCCAGCCTCATCCCGATGGCAATCTTGGCAGTGACCCGTGCGATTGGGTATCCGGTTGCTTTTGAGGCGAGTGCAGATGAGCGGGAGACCCTGGGATTCACTTCGATAACCCGGTAATCTCCATCTTTAAAGGCATACTGGACATTACAGCCTCCCTGAACGCCAAGTGCCCGGATGATCTTTATGGAGGCTGTCCTGAGCATCTGGTACTCGTCATCACGGAGTGTAAGGATTGGGGCAACAACTACACTCTCACCGGTATGGACACCCATCGGATCGACATTCTCCATACCGCAGATGATGATACAGGTATCAGCTGCATCCCGCATCACCTCAAACTCTATCTCGTTCCAGCCTTTGACACTCTCTTCGACAAGAACCTGCCGTATCCTTGACCGTGAGAGCCCCATCTCGACGATCCGTCGGAGTTCCTCCTCTGTTGTGGCAACTCCGCCGCCTGATCCTCCCAGTGTATATGCCGGGCGGATGATTGCAGGAAGACCAACCATCTTCAATGCTTCATCTACCTGATCGAGATGTGTCAGGATCATCGATTTTGGTACGGGCTCGTTTATCCTGTTCATCAGGTCACGGAACTTCTCCCGATCCTCGCCCATGTAAATGGCATTCAGCGGGGTGCCCAGGATCTCTATGCCTTCAAGGGCACCGAGTTCAGCAAGTTCTGCGGTGAGGTTCAGCCCGGTCTGTCCGCCAAGGCCACTTAATATTCCATCCGGCTTCTCTTTCTCGATGATCTTTGCAATTATATCGGCTTTCAGTGGTTCGACATAGACAACATCCGCCGTCTCCGGATCGGTCATAATGGTAGCTGGGTTTGAGTTAACCAGAACCACTGAGATGCCCTCTTCCCTGAGCGCCCGGCAGGCCTGTGTTCCTGAAAAATCGAACTCGGCTGCCTGCCCGATCTGGATTGGACCTGATCCAATCAGCAGCACTTTCTTTATGTGTGATAATTTAGGCATCCGGAATGCTCCTGTAGATCATATCAAAGATTGGTTCTTCCGTATCATGTGGCCCACCGTGGGCTTCCGGGTGGAACTGGACGCAGGAGATATTTAAGTAACGATCAACGAATCCTTCGAGGGTGTTGTCGTTCACATTTGTATAGCTCACCTGGCATCCTTCCGGAAGCGACTCCGCATCAACGACATACCCATGATTCTGAGTTGTTATGGATATCGACCCATCACTGCACCGCACCGGCTGGTTTGATCCCCGGTGTCCGAATTTCATTTTGTGGGTGTCTCCACCAAGGGCAAGTGCCAGGATCTGATTGCCCATGCAGATACCAAATATCGGGATCTCGCCGATGTATCGTTTGACGGTATCGATTGCATTTGATGCACGTTTTGGATCGCCGGGTCCATTGCTGACGAAGAGTGCCTGCGGTCTGCAGGCATCTATCTCGTCCTTTGTTGCTGTGTATGGGAAGACATATACATCCGCATCCCGCCTTCGCAGGCTGATGACGATATTCTTCTTCACCCCAAGATCAAGGACGGCGATCCGTTTTCCTTTGCCCCGTACATGATAGGGATCGGTGCAGGTGACTGACTGTATCAGATCTATATCTGAGATCTGTGGCGCCTTTTGTGCCATCTCAACTGCATATTCTCCATTATCATCCCCGACAATCAGTGCTGATCTGAGTGTGCCATGGAGCCGGGTATTTATTGTTAGCATTCGTGTGTCGATTCCTGATAGTCCATGCAGTCCCTGATCCTCAAAAAAAGTGATTAACGAAGGATTGTGTTTTGGGAATTTGCATACCTCATGAGTGATACATCCCCGTGCATGGATGAGAGGGTTCTGAAAATTTGCAAAATCTACACCATAATTGCCGATGAGCGGATAGGTAAACATGAGTAGCTGCCCCGCGTAGCTGGGATCAGTCAGCGCCTCCATATATCCTGCCATCTGTGTGGTGAAGACCAGTTCTCCGGTGCTTTCTCCTTCAGCACCAAAACCCTCTCCTACAAAAAAGTTTCCGTCTTCAAGCCCCAAAACCGCCTTCATGAATGACCATAATCATTCTGTTTCCATCTCATATTAACAATGGGGGCAGAACATTACTAAAAAATGAGATGTTGGTTTGATCTGTGATATCCTTCCTTGAAAAATAACCCGTTTGCCTGTTTTTGTATTGAATTATTGATTTTTTGTATGCGCGATGGAAAAAGGTGGATTATCGGGAGAGGATCGCCATGATGATCTTCCCGTATGCAGGCCGTGTGATGACGACTCCAATTAAGACGCCAAGGATGGTGATAATGGCAAATCCACGGAGTGATGAGAGATCCATCACGGCTAGCGGGAGCATTGCGATAATCATCGTGGAGGCGGCAACTATGATGATGCCAAGCGCCCGTGCGAGCCGTTTGAGATAGACATTTGGTGAGGGCACCTTTCCTTCGTGAAGTACCTCATCGGTGATGACGACGAGCTGATCTATGCTTGTTCCAAGAACTGCAATAAGACCGGCAATAGCTGCGAGATCGAGCTGGGTGAAGTACCGTGCAATTCCAAGGAGGATAATGATCTCCGAGGTGTTGATCAGGAGCATCGGAATGACGATACTTGGTTCACGGTACCGGTAGTAGACAACGATTCCGACGGTGAGGAGTGCGATGATACCGGCGATGATACTCATTATCTTGAAGTGTTCTCCAAGGGCGGCTGAGACTGACCCGGATCCGGCGATGGTGACATCAACC
The DNA here is from genome assembly GCF_055382585.1 of Methanocalculus pumilus. Taxonomy (NCBI): domain Archaea; kingdom Methanobacteriati; phylum Methanobacteriota; class Methanomicrobia; order Methanomicrobiales; family Methanocalculaceae; genus Methanocalculus; species Methanocalculus pumilus. The sequence goes on from NZ_AP042393.1 coordinate 1,169,115, forward strand.
GGAAGTGCGCCGGCACGAAGGTGAATTTCGAGGATCATCGCCCTGTTGAGTGCCTCTTCTCCAACACCAGTTGATGCAACAAGGTTCCTGACCTCCTCAACCTTCAGCCGTGCGGCAAGATCTGTTGAGAGCGGTGCACTGTAAACGATCTCGTCATCCAGAAGCATCATCAGTTCATGCTCCATCGGCCGATCTGTTGCCCCTGTACGGATGGCGGCTTCCCGTAATGCCTGTGCACCTTCATCGCTGATGGTGAATGGTACTCCCCAGTTACTACTTCCCATTGGGTTCTGTGTGGGGTTGCCGACACTTGTTATTGCGTCACCATAGAGGACATGTTCGGTCTCATCACCGGTGGTCTGTATCCTGATATCGAACCTACCCTGCTGCCCGACGATCTCCTGTGCGGTGATCATGTCGACGCCTGCAAGTTCTATCCGGATATATCGTGAGGCGCCTCCGAATGTGGTGAGGGTGTTCACCTTGGCATCTCTCGTTCCAAGGCGGTTGATCTTCTCTTCCAGGATGCGTTTGACGGTTTCTGCGGTTTTTGGACCTACCCCTATCTCATAGCTGGTGATCGTTGCACCATATTGTGCGAATACCGGTTCCAGCTCTTCCCGGGTGAATGGTTTTCGTATCTCAACAACATTTTCCTCGATGAGTGATACTTCTGTGTCGAGATCGTTTGATATTCCAAGCAGAAGTTCTTCAACGGAGCCGGTTGTTTCAAAGGTGACTAATTCTGCCTTATATTCAAGCTGTATCCATGATCCGCCTTCCAGGTCCAGGCCAAGCTGGACATTCCCCTGAATACCCTTATCAAAGGCGGGGGGAAGGAGATAGATCGAAGCGGCTGAGAGAATAAGTGCTGCAATGAGCACCAGTATGCGCCAGTCACGCATGAGAGAATTGGAATCGTCTTTTGTCATCTCTTCACCCCTTTTGCTGCTTTTCCACTCTGCACATACCATTTCAGAAGTCCGGCATTGAACATCCAGGTGTTCATCAGGTCAACAAGAAGACCGATCAACAGGACGGCTGCAATCTGCATGATGATCTCTATTCCTCCGATCCATGAGACGACCAGAAGGGCGAGGACCGCGGAAAGTGTCGTTGTGGTCATGATAAATCCTGTCCTGAATGCATTCTTCAGTTTCTCCTCGAGTTTTCCCTGCCGTTTCAGGATACGGGTTGTCAGGAGTATGTCGCTGTCGACAGAATAGCCGATGAGCATCAGAAGTGCGGCAGTTGTGCCAAGTGAGAGGGGGAGTCCTATCAGATCCATGATTGCTGCGGTTATGAGGATATCAGTGAATGCAGCAAAGACGACTGCAATAGAGGGTATCACAGTTCTAAAGGCGATGAATACGATGATTGCCATCCCGATGAACGAGAAGAGGAGGGCAATAAGTGCTTGTTGCTGGAGTGTCTCGCCAAAAGACTCTCCGATCTGATCAATTTTCGCATCGGGATAGCGGGCTGAAATATCCCGGGAAAGTGAGCGGAACTCTTCATCAGACATCGGCCCGAACCGGAGGTAGTTTCCCCTGTTTAATCCTTCACCAATACTGATCAGAGGATATGCCGCAAAATATGCTTCCAACTGTTCAGGTGTATCGTCGCTCATCACCGTTACCGCCGTTCCTCCGGCAAAATCTATCCCAAGATTGATAGGAACACCGGAGATCATTAAATTAGCCCCGATGATTATCAGTCCGATGAGAGTGATGACAAGCGGCACCGCCATCATCTGTTTTGGAGGATATTTATTTACAAGATCGTACAGGTCAAACGCCATAGCAGTAACATTTACGATCTGATTGTTTAAATTATTGGCTATATAGAGGATGCAGTTAGTGCATTCCAGAGGTTTGATAGTTACGAAAAGAAAGACGTCCCGGCCGGGACTTGAACCCGGGTCAAAAGCTCCGGAGGCTTCTAGGATGTCCACTACCCTACCGAGACAATTGTTGCAGAAGCCCGAATAAGGGCGTTGCGTCTAGATAGATCTGTGTAAAAACAGATAAGGATATCGTTATCGGTGATACTGGTGCCATATTTTGCATGCACCTTCATGGGAGACCATGCAGGGGCCGACCGGGGAGCGGGGGGTGCATGCGGTGCCATAGAGCGGGCAGTCGGTTGGTTCGGCGAGACCGCGGAGGAGCTGATCGCAGATACAGGCGGAGCGCTTCTCGATATGAGGAATTGTCTTATTGAATTTCTTTAATGCGTCATAGGTATCATATTCTGGCTTTAATACAAGTCCGGAACCGGGTATGACGGGGAAGCCCCGCCACTCGATGTCACAGGGGGTGAACACATCGTACATCAGGGTTTTTGCCTTTGTGTTTCCTTCTCTTGTGACAGCCCTTGGATAGGCATTCTCCACTTTTGCCTCTTTGTTATTGATCTGTTTTACAAGCATGTACAGGCCAAGCAGGAGATCTTCTGCTTCAAAGCCTGCTACCACCTGGGGAACCGGGAACTGCTCATATTCATCATATCCCATAACAGCGCATACATGCCCGGGCAGTATGAATCCGTGAAGATCTGCTTCTCCCTGGCTGAGGAGCCACTGCATGGCAGGAGGAACAACACGATGGCAGGAGAGTATGCTGAAGTTTTCAGGTGGATTCTGGAGGATTGTTGCGGCAACGGTTGGAACTGTTGTCTCAAAACCAACAGAGATGAAGACAACCTCTTTATCAGTATTCTTTGCGATCTCTACTGCTTTATGAATGCCCTGGACGATCCTGATATCGCCGTCTGCTGATTCGAGCGAGCCTTTTGATCCCGGCACCCTGAGGAGGTCACCATAGGTGGTGATGATCTTTCCTTCTGCTGCAAGATTGATTGCACAGTCTATCTCGCCGGCAGGTGTGATGCAGACGGGGCAGCCAGGCCCCATCACGACCTTCAGTTCTTTTGGGAGGACGCTCCGTATTCCGTGTTTTGCGATGGCTGCTTCGTGTGTGCCGCAGACATGCATGATCCTGATGTCTGATTTTATCTCTTCCTGTATTGCCCTGATGATATCCTTTCCAACCGCCATAGAGATTCTCTCATAGTAGTATGCTCTCCCAGCCAGAAAAGGTTGATTGGTGGAGGCAGGGATTGGACAGGAGCACCTGCTCCTCTGTTGTGGAAGTTTTAGATAATCTGAGTATTCTTAAATTGCTCAATGAAGAACGATTGAATGGCTTTCTTCTCGTCGTCTGTGAGTGTCGCAACCCAGGGTTCTGCGCCGGGGCGGCTGAGCGAGTTGATGTGGATTACATCGGGGTTGATCCTGACTGCTGCATCCCGCAGGAGATGGAGCTCTTCTTTGATTGTATTCACACCCGGAATGAAGAATATCTCAAGCCAGATTTTTCCTTTAAATTCCTTCCTGAGTGCTATCAGGCCATTAACCATTGTTTCTGCGGTGATACCTGACGGGGGCCGGTTGATTTTTTGGAGGATGTCATCGCTGACTGCATCAAGTGAGGGGAGGATGAGGTCTGCTGTTTTGATCTCGTCTCTGATTGCCGGATCATGGAGGAGGGTGCTGTTTGTCAGGACCGCTCGTTTGTATTCAGGATGGCGGTTTTTCAGGTATTCAAGGATAGAGCCGATTCCCGAGTGAAGGGTTGGCTCGCCGGTTCCCCCGAGGGTGATATAGTCGAAATCCCGCTTAATTCTGAGGTAATGATCGAGTTCCTGCTTGATTCTTGAGAGAGAGGCATATTCCCCACGTTTCACGGTGATATGGGTGGTTGTGCCGCACTCGCAGTAGACGCAGTTTAAAGAACAGATGTTTCCGGGCACGAGATCGATCCCAAGAGATCTCCCGAGGCGGCGGGAGCGTACCGGGCCGAAGAGATATTGGTATTCCATTATCTTCGATACATATCTGTCGTGAAAGGGGATACTTCTTTTCTGCTGGTGGAGCTTTGGCATTGGTGGGTGTATCTTTAATTTGAAAGAAGATGTGTGCCTGAGGATTCGGATCAGATCATTTATCGTCTGTTCCTGCCGATTGAGTGTATGTTTGCAGTCTCTACCTACTGCCTTCATCGCGAGCCGCTCGGAATAGCCCTTGAGAAGCTGGCTCCAATCACCGGCTTTGTTGAGGTGATGGATGACGGCCTTCATTATATTGATAATCCTGAGATCCTCGAGTCCTACTCCTTCTCCTATTCGATTCATGCGCCATCACGCGGAGTGAATATCGCCTCCCTCCTGGAGCCGATCAGAAAGGCGAGCGTCCAGGTAACAGACGAATGTTTTGCAATTGCCGCTCTGGTCAATGCCCCGGTGATCGTCCACCCCGGCTATTTCGCCTGGCTGGAGGAGAGGGAGATGGCAGAGCGGCAGATGCTGAAATCAATAGCCGAACTCCATGCATTGGCGGAAGAGCGGGGGGTCGAACTGACGATTGAGAATATGGGGAACTGGGATTATTTCTTCCTTAAAATCCCCTCTGAACTGCCCCTTATTAAAGGCACCAGCTTTACACTTGATATTGGCCATGCTAATCTGAATAGCTGCCTTCCAGAATTCCTGAAGTATCCTTTTGCTCATATCCATGTTCATGATAATGATGGGACAACCGATTCGCATAGTCCTGTTGGAACAGGCACCATTGACTTTGATGCGGTGATGGACGCTGTCAGGAGGGAGAAGGTGATCCCGGTCATCGAGGTGGGGACGCTTGAGGGAGTGCAGGAGAGCATCAGGGCGCTTGGGTTGTGAATATCAGGATATGGTTGCCTGGCTGTGAGGGTTAAGTGGCGATAGATCTATTGAATATTGATATAGGGCAGTGGGTGACGGAGGGACTCTCTGGGAGTTGTCAGGTGTTTTGAGTGTAGTGGGTGCGAAGAGGTGTCAATCATTCATTGAATAATGGTAATCCATGGCAAAATACGCTCCAAGCCATGATCCATTCCGGAAGGTATTAAAACAACGCTGGCTTACGATATAATGCAACTTCTCATGGATTTGGGGGTTGTTGCCGGATTCAGGGGCTTAGATCTCCGGAATATGGGCATTTCAATCAGATAACTCAATCAGGCAACTTATTGTCTGGCACAACAATCGCCTCGGTGGCATAGCGGTATCGCGCTTCCTTGGTAAGGAAGAGGTCGCGGGTTCGATTCCCGCCCGAGGCTTATTTTGGGTATCGTTTCTTTTTTTTAAGAAATTTTAAGCGTTTTTAGATTGTCGATCGTTTCCCAGTACAGGAAGCGCTATAAAGGAATTATGGAGTCTATCGTCTCTTTGTTGAACAAATATTCTGCATTGTCTTTCAACTATCCCCCTCCAACCCTTCAAGGTGAAAAGCAATCGCTTCACACATCTGTTTTTCTGCCTCTTGACGGGTTTTTCCGGTTGCCACACAACCAGGGAGATCCGGGGAGTACGCGGAGAAGTTGGTTTCAGACGTCTCTATGACAATCAGATATTGTTTGGTGTTACCACTATCTCTGCCGCTCATCCCATCCCCCCCGCTCACCCAAGAAACTCCTCGATCATCTCTGCAATCCTCACCGGCTGGCAGAAGATCATCCCATGCGCCTGCCCGCCTAATATATGGAGCGTGGCATCGGGGATGGCCGCTGCCAGGATTTCGGCATTCTCCGGGGGGATGACAATATCCTGATCGCCAGCAATAATGAGTGCCGGAGAGCGGATTGTATGGAGATCCGGGCAGACCCCTTCCCAGAGCTGCATCGCATCAAACTGCTCCTTTACTGCATGCGGGTCAGCCACCTCCCCATAATCCACAAACCAGGTCAGGGGATCGGGGAATTCACAGCGGTGTGATTCCGTGAGGAGAAGCTTTCCTGCACGCTCAAGGTATGCCTCAGCGGTGGAGAGTTCTTTTGCCATCTCTGCTGTGACCCATTCCTCTGCCGGGACCTTCAGCATCCCTCCGCAGTCGGCATTCACGAGGACAAGGCGGTCGACTGAATCCGGATACAAAAGAGCATATTCAAGGGCAATCATCCCACCCATCGAGTACCCGACAATATGAACACCCCTCTCTTTTTCGGAATCATCCTCTCCTCCCCCTCCCTCTATCAATTCCTTCTTATCTTCCTCCCTATCTCGTCCATCCCCTTCCCTGCTCACAAGCTGTGTAATCACCTCATGCAGATCCCGGGCTCCCTGCGGGATCGTAAACTCAATCGCCGGGTTATGTTCACCGGACACCCCGCGATGGTTGTAGAGAATGACCCTGTAGGATTGTGCAAGGTGTGATATCAGCCGGGAAGGCCACTCATCGAGGCTCATTCCATACCCGAGGACAAAAATGACTGTTTTTCCTTCACCATGAATTGCATACCTGAGGGATATGCCATCAGAAGTGGTGATCACTGGCATACTTTTCAGAGGGATAGCAGGACTGATGAGGTTTTCTGAATGATGCTTTCCATTAAAAAGAGACAAGGGAAGAAATGAAGTTGATATTCAGGGTGTTGGATTATACTCCTGAAGAAGGAGGATCCCAATACTGGCTGAATTATCCCCGGACCCCTGCTGTGGCTGTTGGAATCTGTGCCTCCACACTTGCAATAGCGTTTTTTACTCTCGTCCATATATCTCCAAAGAACGAGAAGACAGGATCAAGGAAAGACTCGGGTTTTTGAGTCTCTTTTTTAAACAAATAGAGTTTGTTTCCCTCATAGACAGTTAAAACTCTTGAATCATGAAGCTCAACTACCACATAACCCTCTTTGACATCCAATCTATCGCCATCCAAAAGGCTTGCACTCACTGATGCAGGATAAAATAAAAGATTTCCACCGCCTCTGAAAATAGTGGCTTTTCCCTCGATGAATTTGATTGTTCCCACTTCATTACTATATTCTGTTTCCACATAGACTGAACCGCTTGCCCCATCCGACACTGTCGGTTCAGGAGTTGCAGCTTTGCCAAAACTACTGCCTGCCCGTTCAAGCAGAATTGCTGTGCCCCCTGTTCCTCCTCCAAGCATGGTTTTATCACTCCGATCAACAAGCTGGATATCGGCAAACGAGCCGCGTTGGATTGTAATGATATCTTTGTGGCGGAGAGTATCGCCAACCATTGCAGGCTGTACACTGGTACCGCGTGTGATAGTAATTGCATATGCACCGATATCAGATGCCGGGGTGATAGAAACAACCCGTCCCAGTACTGTTTCATCCGTATAAACCTGAAGAGTGGTATGGGATGCAGCCTGGGCAGCAACCGGTGCACAGAGAAGAAGCAGTCCAAGTAAGACTGTTAAAAGGTATAGTCCACAATTTTTTTGCATAAAATATCAATACGAGAAATAGTATTTAAAAGTAATGCATGAAATGTCATCAACACATTATAATGAAGAGGGAAAATGGTCACTGAACCCGATGCATGCCTTTATCATTCCTAATTCCCATCCCCTCTCATGCAGAAACATTCCTTCCTCATCCTGATCCTCGCCCTGTTTATCCTCTTAAGTGCGGTTATCTTCCTTCTCCTCCCCCATGTTGGAGCAGATAACAGGATGTCAGGCAGCGATCCAACAGCCCTCTCAGCCGTTGAGATCAAAAATTATGAGGGACTTGACCTCTCATCAGTCAATGACTTCCGCGAAAATGCAATCCGTGGTCCACGGTATGTTGATATCACTCAGTACCGGCTGACGGTCACCGGACTTGTTGAGGAAGACTCCAACTTAACCTATGATGAGATCCTTGACAAATACCCGCACTACTCATAAGTGGTCACCCTCTATTGTGTTGAAGGCTGGGATGCCACCATCCTCTGGGAAGGTGTTTTGGTCAGGGATATCATGCATCCGGTCAAAATCCACAAGATTCCCTCATCTATTACAATACCTCATCACTCAATAAAAGTGGGAAGTTTGTTGAAGAAGCATTTATGTTCCTTTCTTCTTCAGTTCATCAAGTTCAAGGCGGAGCCTCTTAATCTCTCTTCGGTCCGATCCCATACCAAGGAAGCCAAGACCGGCGATAATGAACATAAACGACATAAGCCCGATTCCGGCCATTGCCAGATTCATCATGGTGACGATATCATCACTCAGTTTATTCAGGTTTTCTGCGAGACTTCGCATGTTATTTGCTGTTTCAATAAGATCTGATCCGGTCTCGTTCATTGTACTGCCGACAGCATACATCAACTCTCCACCATCTTCAAGCGGATCTCCTGCCCTGACGAGCGGAATCAGGTTGATGAGTCGTCCGGCATCCCTCATGTATCCACCTACCTGCTGCATAGGATATCCGACTCCCTTAATTGATTCGCCGGTTGACCGGACTGCTTCTTCATGCCGCTCAATTATGGCTCCGCTATCCTGCAACACTTTTTGAGCATCAGCGGCAGTTCCAAGAGTATAGCTGTATCCGGTCCCGATAATGCCTAAAATACCAAAAATAATGAGAATAATGCCAATTATCTCAGGTTTATTCACAATCCACCTCTCAACAGATTGTCAGAATAAATAGTTCGATCTGGTTTATAATTACTGGTAAAGCCTTTCGGATGACTGAGATATGAGATAAAATCTCCAACAGCTTCATCATCAGTCGCACCGTATTCATCTTTTATGCAGCCAAGCAATCCACCGGATCTCAGGAAGATAGCAGATGAGGCAATGGAGAGGTATGGCTTCCTGCCGACATTTCCAAAGAGTGTCATCTCAGAAGTAAACAACCTCAATGTTGAGATGAGACCGGAAGAGAGAAGATCTGCCCGTGATCTCAGGTCCCTTCTCTGGATCTCTATTGACAATCATGACACTATGGATATTGACCAGATACAGTTCTGTGAAAAGGGGCCGGATGACGAAATACAGGTGAAGATCGCAATAGCTGATGTCGATCACCTTGTCGGGAAGGGATCGGCAACCGATCGGCACGCTGCAAAGCATGGAACCTCGATTTATACCGGTGTTGTAACCTACCCGATGATTCCGATCCGCCTCTCGGAAGATATCACCTCTCTCCACCCAAAAAAAGACAAACTGGCAGTTGTTATCGAATATACTGTTCTTTCTGATGGATCAATCCGTCACGGGGATATCTATCCGGGAATCATCCATAACAAAGCAAAGCTGGTGTATGAAGTTGTCGGAGAATGGCTCGAAAACAAGGGTGCTTTTCCCTATGAAGATCTTGATATTCCAAAACTCCCGGAACAGCTTCTCCTGCAGCATGAAGCAGCTCAAAAGATGAAAGAGGAGCGAGCAGAGCAGGGATTTCTTGATCTTGAAACAATAGAAGCCTCGCCGGTTATGGTTGAGGGAAAAGTCACCGGCCTTGTCATCCAACAGGAGAGTTTTGCCCATTCTCTCATTGAGGAATTTATGATCTCCGCAAACAGGACACTAGTCGCCCGCCTGAATGAACGATCGTATCCGATGATCCAGCGGATTGTCAGGACTCCAAGGAACTGGCAGGGCATAGTCGAAGAGGCAGCCTCACACCATTTCAGGTTACCTGCTGATCCTGATGTCCCGGCACTTGCCTCGTTTCTTATTGCAATGAAGAAGAAAGACCCCGAATCTTTCCCTGATCTCTCCCTTACCGTCGTCAAGCTCATGGGACCCGGGGAATATGTGGCAATAGCGCCGGATGAAGATTCGGTTGGCCATTTTGCCCTTGCAGTAACAGATTATACTCATGGAACGGCACCAAACAGGCGTTATGTGGATATAATCATCCAGAGGCTGATCAAAGCCAGTATTGAGAGGAAAGAACCCCCCTATGACATAGATGAGCTGACTATGCTTGCCGGACACCTCTCTGCATCAGAAAAAGCCGCAAAAAAAGTGGAGCGGTTTGTGAGAAAAGCAGCAGGTGCTGTTCTTTTGATGGACAGGGTGGGTGAGACATTCAGGGGTCTTGTCACCGGTGCTTCAGAGAAAGGAACCTATGCCAGAATCATTGATCCGCCTGTAGAAGGTCGGGTCGTAAAGAACATGGATGGATTGAAGGTTGGACAGAGAGTTCAGGTTCGCCTTTTAAAAACCGATCCTGAGAAGGGATACATTGATTTTGAGCGTATCTGATCTCAGGTGAATCTGGGCCCTCAAAAAACACTATTTCTCAGTCCTTAAAAGCCATGTGTATATCGCGATTATGAACGGGCAGTAAAGTACCCAAATCCTTCTTCCATCTGTTGAATCATGAAGAACCGACGAGTGGATTGTGGCGTCTGTATGTTAAGTTCAGGAATAGTTACCATGAATGAATGACGTGGGAACCAGAATGACCCATCACCATAATCAAAAGACGCATCGTCTACGGTAAGAACTGCCCGTTCGAGATCGGCATATTGGATTTTTGCACCCTCAAAATTCATTGAACGGAGTACTTTTGTCCTGAGATCATGGTTTCCAAGAAGCATAACCAATACCTGAACACCGGTATCGATCGAATAATTGACCGTAACAACAGCATCTGCCCCATCAAGAGCGATATCAACGCTCTCAAAGGTGATATAGCTGTACCTGTTTTCGGGATCAGATGCGGCAACAGGCATACAAGATAAGGCGAATATAAGGAGTGCTGCAACCAGAATGCCTGTTTTCATCAAAATATATTTGTTTCATATAATTATAGTGTTTCTGGTCGAAACCCTCTGGACGAAGTCATCAGACTACATGTATGAAGGCTGCCAAAACATTTGGAAAAACGAGAAAAGAAAAGATGGAATCCATCTTCATGTGGGAGAGGTGAAACTATCTTTCAGAGCGTCTTTGTGAGGATGATCTCGATACTGGATACATTGGTCCTGCCGCTATCTGTCTCAATCTCCTCTGTTGAGGTACAGATATCCTTCTTTCCAACACCCTCAAGGAATCGGTTCAATGAAATCTCAGCAGTATCCACTGCGCGTGAGATTGCTTTTCCCCGGGCCTTGATGGCGACCATTTCCGCGCCATTATTGAACTGTGTCACTACTGCCAGTACATAATTCATAACCGGCTTGTTACCAACGAATACTGTGTTATCTGTCTGCATATGATCCCTCAAATATAACCCTTTGTCTTCAATAGTTCAGCATTGAGGACAGACGCACCTGCTGCCCCCCTGATTGTGTTATGCCCCATAACGGTGTAGCGGATACCTTCCCTGATCCTGCCGATTGAGACCGTCATCCCGTTACCCCTGTTTCGATCCAGCCTGGTCTGGGGGCGATCAGGCTCTTCAAAGATGTGTAATGTCTCCTCAGGCTGGGTTGGCAGACCGGAGAATGGCGGCCTCCATCCGACAAAAGCCTTCTTCGCTTCAGCAGCACCATACTCAGCGTCAATCCAGACAGACATCAGATGGCCGTCAATAACCGGCACCCTGTTACAGCTTGCACTGATTGGAAATGCTGCGGGTTCAATCTCAGCTCCGTTAAATGTACCCAGGATCTTCTTCGGCTCACTCTCCATCTTCTCTTCTTCAGATCCAATATAGGGAATGACATTATCAAATATTGCCATGCCGGGAATACCATCAAACCCTGCACCCGATATCGCCTGAAGGGTAGCAACAGTGACACCGGAGATACCAAGAGGCATCAGTGGTGCAAGGGATGATGAGAGCATAATGGTCGAGCAGTTTGGATTTGTAACGATACATCCATCCCGTCCGCTGTCATGCTGGAGATCGATAAGACCGGTGTGATCGGGATTTATCTCGGCAATAAGCAGGGGAACCTGGGGATCCATCCGATATGATGACGCATTGCTGCATACGATCACCCCTGCTTCGGCAATATCCATCTCCAGTGTCTTTGCGACATCCGCAGGAAGTGCAGAGAAGACGATATCAAGATCTTTCACAGCCTCGACTGTTGTCGGGCTCACGATACGATCAGCCACAGTCTCTGGAAACGGGGCATCCACTCTCCAGTTCACAACCCGTCCGTATGGCTTCCCAGCACTCCGTTCTGACGCGGTAAGTGTGGTAAGGTCAAACCAGGGGTGATTCGCCAGTAATTGGACAAACCGTTGGCCAACGGCACCTGTAGCACCAAGAACTCCAACATTGATCATGGGTAAACAGAAGTAAGGGTGAGAATATATTTAAGCGTTAGAGTTTTAATTTTCGTCAAACTCTATCGGGGGAGATAAAAAAAGAATTATTCCATGTGAATGGCTTCAGCCGGACACTCATCCACACAGGTTTCGCAGTCAACACAGGTATCTGCATCTACAACAGCCTTCTCGTCATTCATAGAGATCGCAGCGGTTGGACAGATATCAACGCATGTTTCGCAGCCTGTACATTTCTCCTTATCAATAACAGCTACCAATTGGATTCCTCCTATAGTATTGTTTAAAAAAGATGAGAAATAGGTTTCGATATACGCACCACGATCAGAGGCCGAGAACCTCTTTCATCGTGTATGTGCCCGCAGGTTGACCCGGCACCCATTTCGCTGCCCTGATCGCGCCCCGTGCAAAAACAGAACGATCGTACGCGCGGTGAGAAAGTTCAATCGTTTCAAAATTGCCTGAGAATAAAACAGAGTGATCACCAACGATATCCCCGCCACGGATCACATGTACACCAATCTCATCAGCGCGTTCAGTCATTCCCTCACGCCCATACAACTTATCCCGTGCCCCCATCTCCTCTTCAAGGATTGCCAGGATTGTTTTTGCTGTACCGCTTGGGGCATCTTTCTTGTACCGGTGGTGTGCCTCGATCACCTCACAGTCATAATCAGGGAGGAGTGATGCTGCATTTCGTATCAGCTGCCAGAAGATATTGACACCCACACTGAAATTTGTGGTCTTGACAATAGGCACGACTCCTTCTGTTGCTTTTTTGATTCGTTCCTCCTCCTCTCCGGAGAAACCTGTTGTCCCGACAACAAGAGCCACCCCTGCGGATGCTGCAATTTCAATGTTCCTGACTGATGCACTTGCTATTGTGAAGTCTATGAGGCAGTCAGGTTTTCTCTCCCTGAGGAACTGCTCCAGATGCTCTGAATCCACAACAGGCTGTCCGAATGCCTCCCCGGAGCGAATGTCAATACCGCCCACAAAGGTGAGATCGGGATCTTCCTCAACCATTCTTCCGATGATTGTACCCATACGGCCAAATGCACCGCAGATTGCAACTTTAATCATAATGACTCAGTATCTCCTTCAATACCGCTTCTTTTTGAGGGTCAAGTTCGGTGAGCGGAAGCCTGAGCGGACCTGCTGCTCCTCCCCTCAGCTCGACACCTTTCTTCACAGGTATTGGGTTTGTATCAATAAACATGCCACGGAAGAGCGGGGAGAGCTCGTAATGGATCTGCTGGGCCCTGATAAACGATCCGGTCCGGCAGGCATCATAGAGAGTTCCCATTCTGACGGGCTCAAGATTTGCAGCAACAGAGATGACTCCATGTCCACCCAGTGCGAGAATCGGCAACGTCATGTTATCATCACCTGAGAGGAGAGCGAATGGATCCTCCCTGTCCAGATCCCGGGTCATCTCAATGATCTGGGAGATCTGGCCGATATCGCCGCTTGCCTCTTTCACTCCGATGATATTCGGATTCCTTGCAAGTTCAACGATCAGATCCGGGGGCAGGTTCTGACCAGTCCGTGATGGGACATTGTAGACGATGATCGGGATGCCGCAGTCAGCCAGTCTGGTATAATGTTTCATCAGCCCGGCACGGTTTGGCTTATTGTAATATGGACTGATAACGAGTGCAGCGTCAGCCCCGATCTTCTTTGCTGCTTTTGTAAGTGTCAGTGCCTCTTCGGTGTTATTCGAACCTGTGCCGGCAATGACCGGTATCCTGCCTCCGACAGCCGAGACCACCTCTTCGATGATCGCTTCATGTTCGGCAAAATTGAGGGTTGCAGATTCCCCTGTAGATCCACAGGGGACAATTCCATCAATACCCTCTGACAAAAGATTTTCGACGTTTGAACGAAGCCCGTTGATATCAACGGACATCGTTTCTGTTCTTTGAAAAGGAGTTATGATAGCTGGTATTATTCCATGGATCATACGCTAGCTTATCTGCGTCTTCTGGTATTTACTTTTCTCGTAATGTAACCCGCCACACGATTTCGCACACCTTTGCTTTCGATGGTGGTGAGATTCGAAACGGCGAGTTTATTCTCATCAAATTCATTAGAGAAGTAATTGCCATGCTTTTCCAGGAGACCTGTTCCGATTGATTTAATGTAGCTTGGTTTGATTCCCATGTATATCGTCCTCAAATTTCCATAGTAGTAATGCGCGATGACAACATAATGATTGTGTTTGCAACCGATGACGGATCCGGTCCAAGGATCCGTATCATCGGCTCTTTTCCAACAGCCCCGCGATCGATTATCATATCCGGGACGTCCTCTTTACAACATGATGCAACGCCCCAATCCATCGTCTGTATGCCGGGGGGCTCATGTTCCCTGTCAAACCAACATACAGTAAAACTCATATCCTCCAATAGAGCGGCCAGAGGCTCAGTAAACCGGATATTTGCAGCAGATCGTATCTCAGGGTTAAACCGCATTGCTGTCAGTACGATCCGGGCAACATGGTCACTTGCACCGAATGCACACTCTCCTACCGGGTGAACACTCTTCCGAAGCGTCACAATCCTCCCTTCCACCCCCGCCACATCAGCCGGGCTTCGGGCACCTTTTCGGGCATAGACAATGTTACTGCCAACTTCGGGGATAAGACGGGGATCCATCTTCCCCTTCAGCTCACTGACAGCATACGCGAGTGCATCGAGTATGTCGGTTTTTTCATCTCTATCAATCATTTGAACACACCCGGATTCGTGTAACTCCTTCGATTGCCGACTGGATAAAGAGATCGAGATCCATCAGTGGTTCAATCGATCGTATCCTGTCACGATCACAACCCGCTGCAAAGCCTTTATCTTTCATCTTCTTCTTCACGGTTTTTACCGTCACCTCTTCTATTGCCCCGCCTTTGACGAGGGCACAGGCGATGATGAGACCAGAAATGCTGTCTGCGGACTGAAGGCAGAGATCAACCGGGGTTGAATGATCCGAAAAGAGATGGTGGTTGTGCTTCATGACAGCATCTGCGATCTCTTCAGATATGCCTGCCTCGCGGAGCATCTCCGCGCCAACCATGCCGTGCCTCTCCATATCTCCGGAGACGATCTCATAATCGATATCATGCAGGATACCGATTGTCTCAAAGAGATCGGGATCTTCATTCAGATGTGGGGCAACAGCCCGCATGATTGCACCGGTTGCTACACAATGCTCAATGAGGCTCTCTGAAGTGACATGTTGTCTGAGGAGGCTCATGGGATCATCTGGTACCATACATTATGGATCTTTTCTGAGGGAGATAGATTCTCTGGTTGGCATCCGGATCAAATGATGAAAGAAAGTGTGATCTACCGGGTTATCCAATGGTTTTGACAGGAGTTATGTGAAAACCATTAAGCCTCTCCTCAGGAGAATATATGTATGCAAAAATGGCTCATGGACATCGCCATAGGGGTTATAAGCCTCATTATATTCCTTGTTCTTCTCATTGGACTGCCAGCGATAATGAATCCGGGATACGCCTATCTCCTCGCTCTCCTGATCTTCATATTCATCCTCATCGGAGCGGGATCAACAGTAATAGAGAAATCAATCTGAACCAGATATTCATTAAAGGATCCCCGCAAAATCATATTTTTTCTTTTTCTTCGTTATTTTGCCTGGGGGAGTTGTTATTACTCGCAGATTTCTTATTTTGCTTCTTCTCTTTCCGGTAATATGAGAGAGGGTGGCTGATAAGTTTGCATTTTGCATTTTTTCCGAAACAGATCCCATGTGTCATCATGGTTGCACAGGATGGTGTTGTATATCCGTCAGTTCCCTGGCTGATGATATGATTCACCTGGTAGGATGTTACTTCAATATTGAAGTCACTCCCTTGTGAGAAGGTACTGATAATCTCTGTTACATCCATTCCGATGGTATGGAGGAATGTGGTCAATGCAAATCTCCCCGAATGGGTGAGATATTTTCCAGTAACAGCCGCCTCATAGAGCGCATGGATACAGGGCGGGAACCGTGACTCCTCGACATCGCCATACTCTTCAACGGTACGTTCGGCAATAATGGACTGGACAACCTGGAGATGTTCAGAAAGGTTGTCACAGACAGATTCGGGCAGGTCAAGAGGAAGTTGATCGAGGAGGAGTGTTCTGATCCGCTCACGGAGAAGAAGATCTTTTTCTTCCTCACTCAGAAAGACCTGTCCTTGTGATAGATCACGGTTCACAAGCCGGAAAGTGTCTTCCCGCAGTGTCTGTGTGATCTCGATATAGCGGGTGTAGGACATACTGTCTCCCAAAAGAGGCATATCCAGTTCCCGAAAGATATGAAGGCGAAGAGCATCGTTCTTTTCGATGGTCTGAAGGAAGTAGAATGCCCGTTCAGCTTCATATCTGGCAAGGGTAGTGATCCCCTGACGGTTTTTGATGCAGGATACAAGAATCCTGGCAAGGCCATAACTGAGAATATCAAGGAATGGATCATCACTATCTGTCCATGCCCTCCCTTTTTTTGACTGGGCGGCATCACGTATTCTATCCACTGCTGCATCAAGGTAGATCCGGTTCTCAGGGTTACCAGTAATAGCGCGAAGAGAATAACCACGCGCTGCGATTACTTCCTGTGCTTCTTTTAAAAAAGGGTAGTGGGCAAGATCCTGCAGTTCAAGCCGGATTTTCATTAATCTGCCTCAATACGGGGTGCGAGGAGATAGGTGACACGCCCTTTGTCCTGGGCGATTGGAAAGAGGAACTGAACCGGATGATCGATTCCAAGTTGAATTTCTACAGTCTGGGATCGCCCGATTACTTTACCCATATCCTTGAGATAGTCAAGTGAGAAGAGCGATCGTGCTTCTGCTGGTTGAACGAACTCGACATCGTCTTTTCCTAGCTCGAGCTTGATATTATCAGTATCGCCCTCTGCCAGCATGATAAAAAGAGAGATCTCAGGGTCAATTTTTAGTGCAATCTTATCAGAAACAACAGATGCTGCTTTAATTGCATTGTTCAGCGTATCGCCTGGAACCCTCACAACTGCCGGCAGATTGAGTGTTGGCGGATTTGGATCCTTGCGGATCGTCTTTGTATCAAGAAGTGATATCGAGTATCGGTAGCTTTTGAAACTTATCGCGAGTTTTTTACTTTCAGCATCCAGTTCAAGCTCGATCGGATCACTTTTTCCTACCATCCCGAGGATATTCTTCAATTTCGCAATATCAAGTCCAATTTCGAGTTCTGTTGCAGCATATGACTGAAATGCACCTGCATCCAGCTCAAGTGAGATCATCGCGACATTTGAGGTATCTACTGCCCGCGTTGTAAAACCCTTCTCACTTATATGAAGACGGCATTCTCCAACCAGAGCTGATATGGCGTCGATCGATTCTCTGAACGTATCTGCATCAATAGTTGCTTTTAACATCACAAACCCCTTATCATATTGATACGAACTAAATACGGATAATTATATTGTTCTATTATCGACACACCCGATGATAAATGATCTGTTACATTGCTTCTATTATTTTGATTGGGGAGAGGAGAGAAGAGAAGATGGGTTCACAATGGTCACGTGATTCGGCTTACACCAGAGCAACCGGTGAGGGGTACCGATCTCGTGCTTCGTATAAACTGCTGGATATCCAGGCAAAATTCGGGATCATCCGTCCCACAGATTCGGTGATCGATCTTGGATCTGCTCCCGGTTCATGGCTTCAGGTATTGAGGAATATCACCGAGGGAGTAATCATTGGCATTGATCTCAATCCGATTGCTCCACTTCAGGGTGTACACACCATAACAGGAGATTTTACAAATCCCCTCATACGTGCAGAAGCACAACGGATCATTGATCCCGTCAGTATTGTCACCTGTGATGCATCCCCGAAGATTTCCGGGAAGAAGAGCTATGATCAGGCGCGCATAATCGATCTGAATGAAGAAGCGCTCAGGTTTGCCCAGGCAGTGCTAAAACAGGGAGGGAATTTTGTCGTGAAGACATTTCAGGGGGAGCTCTTTAATGATTTTCTCGCCGAAGTCAGGGCGAATTTCTATTCTGTCAGGATATACAGCACAAAAGCAACCCGCAAAGGCAGTACTGAGACCTATATAATTGCCAGGAACTATATTCATAAAAGAGATGACAGAGAAGCTGATTGATCCATATGGGCGTCAGGTAACAAATGTTCGGTTTTCTTTGACGCCAGCCTGTAACCTCAACTGTGTGTATTGCCATGCGGAGGGGGAAGAAAAGCCAGATAATTCCCTCAGTACAGATGAAATTATCACAATCATCAATGCTTTCTCTCGCTATCCGATCAGGAGCATGAAATTCACCGGAGGGGAACCTACTCTCCGTGAAGATCTAATTGAGATCATCAGCTCGGTTCCATTACATATCGAGTCATCAATGACAACAAACGGGACACTGCTGGCAGATTGTGCGCATGATCTGAAGGAAGCCGGTCTGTCGCGTGTGAACATCAGCCTTGATACGCTCAGGCACGACCGGTATAAACAGATCACCGGCAGAGACCTCCTCGGAGATGTTCTTGAAGGCATAGATTCTGCCCTTGATGCCGGTCTGACGCCGGTAAAATTGAATATGGTTCTTCTTCAGGGAATAAACGATGATGAGATCCCCGATTTCTTCAGGTTTGTCAGGGGAAACCGGAATCTGATCCTTCAGATCATCGAACTGATGGAGTTTAATGAGTGCACCTCACATGCCGATGTAGACGGACTTGAGAAGAAGATCGCCTCACAGTCAACTGAGATCCTGACACGGAGGATGCACCATCGGAAAAAATATTGTGTCGATGGGGCAGAAGTGGAGGTGGTGCGTCCTCTGCATAATACCGAGTTCTGTGCTCATTGCAATAGAATCAGAGTGACATCAGATGGAAAACTCAAGCCCTGCCTTCTCAGAAGGGATAATGAAATTGATATCAGGGGAAAAACCGGTGATGAACTGGATCAACTGATTCATAAGGCCATCAGTCTTCGCCAGCCTTTTAACCAGTGATAAAGTCAGACTCGGGCTGAACCAGACAACGTCACCTTCTCTTTGTTACCTCTGGCACCAGCTTTGTTCAGCTTTCAGAAGGCTTCCAGAAGAACAGACACATTTTTCAGGAGAAACCATCTGCCGAGACAGTAACCCTTTTTTCCACCCCCTCCATATAATCCCCTATGATGATGGAAAAAAATGAATATGCTCAGGAACTTGAATATCTCTATTCAAAATCTCTTGTTCTTGAATCGATATCTGATTTTCATCCGGTGCTGTGGTTTCACTGGATGGATGCGATCGCGCACATTGATTATACACTAAGTATTGCAGGATTCAGCTATGAATCGCCGCGATCCATCATGGCAGGAGAATATATGCGATGGAGGATTGACGAGGAGAAGAAGGGGGATCGTCCACTCTTCCGGCCATTTGTCAACTGGCTTGCAGAGAATCATCCGGAAACCTTTTCAAAACTTCCAATGCTCTGGCAGGGCATTTATTCAGATTCTGATCCTGCACAGTACCGGAGTTTCCGTATTGTCCTCGATCCGGCATCAAGCAAGCCGATTCCATCACATGCATTTCGGAGCATGATAGATGATCTCTTTGCAAAGGAGCTCATTAAAAGCATATACAACGGTGCATCTCTTGCAACACTCTTTGAGACCTATAAAAAGATCCTGTCACAATAGGAAGGAATCATGGATCCGGTCAGGATTTGTTCAGATCTTATTCAAATAAATAGTGAAAATCCTCCCGGGATCACTACCGAGGTAGTCGGCTATCTCAGTGATCTCCTTGCATCCCTTGGGGTTGCAACAGATGTCATTGAGAATGCTCCTGGCCATTGCAATCTCATCTCCAGAAGGCAGGGCGATCCCCTTCTTCTCTGCGGACATATTGATGCCGTTCCCGCACTTGATGAAGGATGGACACATCCCCCTTACTCAGGTTTCATTGATGATACTTTTGTCTGGGGACGGGGTAGTACAGATATGAAAGGAGGCTGTGCTTCCCTTATCGCAGCCCTTGCCTCCATCATTGACGAAGGGGTTGATCCTGCGGTCTCCCTCGCCTTTGTCTGCGATGAGGAGGTGGGCGGTCCTCATGGCATCCATCATCTCCTGAATAAAGAGCTGCTGTTGCCATCTGACTGTATCATTGCAGAGCCGACTCCTTCAGTCGCTCCATGTATCGGGCAGAAAGGACTCTGCCGCTTTACAATAGAATTTAAGGGCTCTCCCGGCCACAGCTCTCTCTATCCGGCGGTTGGAAAGAGCGCTATCATGGATGCAATGGCTTTTCTTGAATATCTGAAGCTGATTCACAGAAGGGAATTCCCAATAGATCCCACAATGGCCCGTTTAATCGATCATTCTGAAGATGTGCTGGAGGAGATCTTCCAGACCCCCGGCCTCCGATCTATCCTCACCAGAATAATGTATAATCCCGGTGTCATCTCAGGCGGTGAGAAAGCGAATATTGTGGCACAGAAATGCAGGCTTGAAGTCGATCTCCGCCTTCCATTTGGATGTGATGCTCACGAACTCCTGAGTGAGATCAGATCATATGCACCCGATACTGAAATTACCCCCTCAAGCATCTGGAACCCCTCACTGACACCACCGGATGCGGATATTGTCCGGAGAATCTGCGATCAGATCGGGAAAATCCATACCATCAATGCAGAGCCGATTGTCCAGTGGGCAGCCAGCGATGCACGTGAGCTTCGAAAGAAGGGGTTCGATGTGGTTGAATACGGGCCCGGAGATATCAGGACACTGCATGCTATTGATGAACGCGTCGCACATGAAGATCTCAGGAATGCAGCCAGAGTGTTTAGGGGTGTTATCCTCTCGTATCAGGGTCAATCTCCCTGAAACAACCATCTTCTCTTTTATACTTTGAATGGTAACTGATGAACCATGAGCCTGAGGTACGGGGGGTATCTGTTTATTGTGGTTATCTTCATCGTTCTTGTGGCGGGGTGTACTGCCCCTCCAGAGACGATTTCAGAAACTTCAGATGTCACACCCGCGACTGTGCAACCAACGCCACCAGCTGCCGCGACACCGGATGCAGTCATTGATCCATCTGTTGTAGTGCCTGCAACCCCATATCCAACCGGCACCCAGAGGCCTGATCCCGAACAAAACCCATCTGTCGTCACATCCCCTACCCAGACTGTGGGATACAAGACAGTTTACTCTGAAACAATTGAGCTGCATTTTTCAGAAAAAGCGATGATCGTCGAGGTGGCACAGGCTCCACTCATTATTACTGCCAAGATCACGCCGGAGACAGTCACCCGAACTGTTGTTGGCACAAGCCAATATGGGAAGAAGGAAGAGTTCTCAGTAGTTGTCACACGCCCCTCTGAACATGCCTGGTTTGAATGTACTGTCCGTGACGCAGGAACCAGTGAGATCATCGTCCAGGATGGATACAACCGGGGATACACACAGAATACCGACATGGCAATCACCATACGGAGAGCAGGTGTTTTTCATATCACCTTTGGTGGGAATTTTGTGAAGGCCGAGGTAAAGATGCAGCTCCCTGAGACTGCAATTTTGACAGAGCCCATAAACTAATCAATATCTTTTTATCAGAACATCACGTATAGAATAGAGCACCTTTGCAGGGTCCCGGTAGGGTAGTGGATATCCTAGAAGCCTGCGGAGCTTTTGACCCGGGTTCAAGTCCCGGCCGGGGCGTCCTCTATCTTTTCATTGTTTGAATTAACCGATCTTTTCTGCATTTTTGCCAATATGAACCTGGAAACCTTCATCTATTTTCCCGGATATACAGAACGTTTGGTGAATAACCGATGAAATATGAGATACGGTACAAACCATCCTTCTCACTCCTGGTGGTAACATTAAGTCCCGGTGAGAAGATCACAGCAGAAGCCGGTGCGATGACATATATGCATCCCTCGATTACTGTTTCGACGAGGAAGCGTGAGAAGAGCCTGCTCGGATCAATCGGCCTCTCCCTCCTTGGCGGGCAGAGCTTCTTTGTTACCGATTATACTGCCGGTAGTGAACCCGCCGAAGCCGCCTTTAGTGCAGCACCACTTGGGGATGTGGAAACCCTTAGGATCGCGCCCGGAAGTGGCTTTATCGTCCAGAAATCATCCTATCTCGCCGCTACCGAAGGTGTGGATCTGGACATAAAGTGGGAGGGCTTTACAAAAGGTCTCTTTGGGCAGGGACTGTTGATGATCAAAGTATCCGGAGATGGAACACTCTTCATTAATACCTTTGGAGCAATTGACAAACATCTGCTAAAAGAGGGTGAAAAGATGATTGTAGATAACTTCCATCTTGTTGCCTTCAGCGATACCTGCCAGTACCGCGTGACAAAGTTCGGAGGTCTGAAAGAGACTCTCTTCTCAGGTGAGGGGCTTGTAACAGAGATCACAGGACCCGGTGAGATCTATATCCAGACAAAGAATGTCCGCGAACTGGCAGAGATGATCTGGTCGATCATTGAGCCGAGGGTGCAGGCAAAATCCAGGTAATCTTTTTTCACGTGAGGATGAAACCCACCCTCACACCTTAATACTTCTCCATGCGATTATATTGGGTTAACAGGATTTTGATGAATTGCAATCTATTGCAAATATATCATATCCAAAAAAACTCTCACAGAGGGAGATAATTCCATGAATGAGACGCCCGGCCTGAATTTTGATGAACAGAAAGTGGATAAACTCAAGGAACTGCAGGAGAGCGGGATCCTGGTCTATCCCTGGGAATATGCAAGAAACGATCATGCAGCGGAGATAAAAGACAGATTCTCAGAAATCTCGCATGATAAAAGTGAAGAGGTAGTAGCTGTTGCAGGCAGGCTCTATACCAAGCGATCACATGGGAAGACTGTCTTTGCCGATCTGGGTGACGAAAGCGGAAGGATTCAGCTTTATATCCGGAAGAATGATCTTGGTGATGATGCATTTGCCTTCTTCTCAAAGAATATTGATACGGGAGATATCGTTGGTGTCCGGGGCCATGTCTTCAGGACAAAGGTTGGCGAGATCAGCATCTGGGTTGATGAGATTACCCTTCTTTCAAAGGCAATCTGTCCACTTCCTGAAAAGTACCATGGTCTGACAAATGTGGAGACTAGATATCGCCAGCGATACCTCGATCTCATCACAAATGATGAGGCGCGATCAATTTTCAAAACCCGAAGCAGAATAATTAGCAAGCTCAGATCAGATCTCTCTTCCAACGGGTTTATGGAATTTGAGACCCCGACTATCCAGCCGATTTATGGAGGTGCAAATGCCCGGCCGTTTACCACCTATCACAACTATCTCGATCAGAAACTCTACCTCAGGATTGCCCCTGAGCTGTACCTGAAGCGGTTGATCGTTGGAGGCTTTGAGAAGGTCTTTGAGATTGCAAAGAACTTCAGGAACGAGGATATCGATACCCATCATAATCCCGAGTTCACGATGGTTGAGATCTATTCTGCTTATGCAGATTACAATGATATGATGACCCTCACCGAGGATCTTATATCGGGTATCATCAATGAGGCTGCCGGAACATCTGAGGTCGTCTTTGAAGGTGAGCCGATCAACTATTCCACACCATGGAGACGGATATCCATGGAAGAGGCGGTGCTTGATGCTGCCGGGATTGATATCCATGCCCGGACAGTTGAGGAACTCAGGGAACGTGCAGAGAAAGAGAGGATTGACGGCTGGGATAAGGCTGCAACTCCTGGTGAGTTCCTGGTGCTCTTCTTTGAGCATTATGTCGAACCAACGCTTATCCAGCCCACATTCA
The DNA here is from genome assembly GCF_055382585.1 of Methanocalculus pumilus. Classification (NCBI taxonomy): domain Archaea; kingdom Methanobacteriati; phylum Methanobacteriota; class Methanomicrobia; order Methanomicrobiales; family Methanocalculaceae; genus Methanocalculus; species Methanocalculus pumilus. The sequence continues at coordinate 1,192,953 of NZ_AP042393.1, forward strand.
TCTATGACTTTCCGATTGAAAACTCACCGCTTGCCAAGAAGCACCGGACAAAACCAGGCTTTACCGAGCGTTTTGAACTCTTTATCGCTGGCATGGAGATTGCAAATGGCTTCTCTGAGCTGAATGATCCACTTGATCAGAAGGCGAGATTTGAGGAACAGGATGCCAAACGGCAGCGTGGAGATCTTGAAGCACAGATGATCGATTATGATTTTATCAATGCGCTTGGGTACGGGATGCCCCCGACAGGCGGAGTCGGGATTGGTATCGACCGGCTTGTGATGCTCGCAACCGGGCAGAACTCGATCAAGGAAGTGATCCTCTTCCCCTCCATGAAGCCGATCAGGTTCGGTGAAGAGGAATCCGAAGAAGAAGTATCAGAATAAGAGAATGATATCCACTGAGAGATAATCAGGTTATCCTGACGATCTCAACGCTTTTTTTCGAAAAAAAGAGAGTTTTTTTCTCTTATGGCTTTGTTTTCATTGCTTCTGATAGGATTCTGATCCCATCCCTGATATCCTGCATATCCACCACCTCAACCGGAGAGTGGATATAACGGGCAGGAATCGAGAACGGGACACTTGGGATGCCGCCCTGTTCAAGATGAATGATGGTCGCATCGGTATTGCCTCCGGTTCCAACTTCAATCTGGTATGGAATGCCGGATGCATCGGCTGTGCTCCTCAACCACCGAACCATTGTCTGATCAGATAACAACCCTCTACCGCTGGCAGAAACAAGAATGATAACAGGCCCTTTTCCCATCTCGATGCTTGCATCTTTCTTTTCAATACCCGGATGATCGCCCGGGATAGTAACATCGATTGCTATTGCGCAGTCAGGGTTGATTGCATATGCACTCGTCTTTGCACCTTTCAGCCCCACCTCTTCCTGAACCGTAAAGACGGCATAGACCGTATGTTCCGTCTCAAGCTGCTTCAGTGTCTCGATGATCATTGCAACACCAACCCGATCATCAAATGCCTTCCCGGTGATCCTGCTGCCAGCAAGCTCCCTGAGCTCCCGATCAATTGTTATCGGACATCCGATCTCAATTCCGAGTTCTGCTACTTCATCAGCCGATGTAGCCCCGACATCGATGAAGAGATCTTCTGGCTTCAGCGTCTTCTTCCGCTCATCATCTGACATCATATGCGGTGGCTTCCCACCAAGCACTCCGGTAACAGGACCTTTTGTTCCATGGAGAGTCACACGCTGGGCATAGAGTGCAGGTGTGAACCAACCGCCGATGGTGACAAACCTGATGAAGCCACGGTCATCAATATACTGGACCATACAGCCGATCTCATCCATATGGGCAGCCAGCATCACCTTGTAGTCACCACCCTTCTTAACTGCAATCAGGTTCCCCATCGAATCGGTCCTGATCTCATCGACAAAAGGGGCAATCTCTTCTTTGATGATCTCCCGGATGTTCTGCTCGCGGCCTGAAAGGCCATGCGCATCCGAGAGCTTTCTGAGTAAATCGAGTACCATGCTATCCTCTCATACAACGTTTCGTATCCGATTAAGTGCTTCTTTCAGGGCATCCTGTGAAGCTGCATAACTGATCCTTGCATATCCGGTTCCATGAGCGCCAAAAGCAGTGCCGGGGACAATGATCACGCCTGCTGAGATGATCGCCTCCAGCTGTTCTGCACTCATCGGGACAAACAGATAGAATGCACCTTCAGGAACGCAGAAATCAAAGCCCATCTCTTTCAAGCCACCTGCCATCAGGTCGCGGCGGGCATGATACTCGTCACGCATCGCTCGCACAACACCCTGATCTCCGGTATACGCTGCAAGAGCAGCGTACTGGGAGATGGAAGACGCGCAGGCGATGGTGTACTGGTGAACTTTCAGGCATTCCTCGGCTATCTCCAAAGGTGCTGCAAGAAACCCGAGCCGCCAGCCCGTCATCGCATAAGTCTTGCTGGTGGCATTGATGGTTATGACATTATCTCCATACAGGGCAGCACTGTAATGCTTTCCTCCATAGATGAAGTGCTCATAGACTTCATCTGAGATAACAAGTGTCCCCTGATCATCAGCAAACTCCACAATACCCCGGATCGTCTCTTCAGATTCAACCATTCCTGTCGGATTGGAAGGGGAGTTCAGGACAATCATACGGGCACCATCTATTGCCTCACAGGTTCGATCGAGATCGAGTCTCAGATCATCACCCAGCGGTACCGGATCGGGAACCCCGCCGGCAAGTTCGGCGAGTGCACCATATGAGACAAATCCGGGATCCGAATAGACAACCCGATCACCCGGATTGACGATCGCCTGCATCGCGATATTCAGTGCTTCGCTTGCACCTGCACAGACAATTATGTCTGAAGGTGAGTAGTGGAGATTGTTCTCACGCCTGAATTTTTGTGAGATGGTCTCACGCAATTCCGGTATTCCGGAATTTGGCGTATATCCGGTTTTCCCATCACGTATCGCCTGTATCGCCGCCTCTTTTATGTGAAGCGGTGTATCAAAGTCGGGCTGGCCAAGGGCAAGGCTGATCGCATCCGGCCCGGCCGACTCGAAGATCTTCCTGATTCCTGAGATTTCAAGATTCATTACCCTGTCTGCAAACTGCATAAACTGTCCTCCTTATTCGATATTCGTGTGCCTTTTCTTTAACTCTCCCTCTGATGTCTCGGTGATCTCCATCAGATGCGACACAAGGGCATCGGAGAATACCATAGACGTGGTTTCAAAGATAGTGCCAAGGGGGGCAAATGACTTGTGTTCTCCCATCATCTGGCGGATATCATATTCGTGAGATTCATCAGTGACAGCATCACGCTGGCTCTCTATCACAACGATGGTATCGGCAATCTGTCCTATTGTTGATTCTTTATTTGATGTTATCAGTCCGACAGTTGCACCAATTCCTTTTGCTGTCTTGGCCACATCGGCAATTGATCTCGTGTTTCCTGACCCTGAGAAAACAATAAGCATATCATTCTTCTCAATTGCCGGCGTAATTGTCTCTCCAACAACAAATGAGGTGAAGCCAAGATGCATCAGGCGCATCGCAAATGCTTTTGCCACCAGCCCTGATCTCCCGGCCCCCATAACATAGATGCGATTGGCAGATAAAATGGCCTTTGAAAATCCCTCCACCTCTTCATCAGCGATTGATTCGGCGATGGACTGTATCTTTTGGGCCATCTGCTTCATCATTCCGAGAACTCCTCCATTGTTACTCATTGGGCATACCTGTGATTATCTTATACCGCACCCTTATTGAGAATATCCCAGAGGATGATTGGATCAGGAGAGGGCACTCTGGCGTTGCATGAAAAATCAGAACAGTATCTCCGATCGAAAATAAGTGAGCGGCACAGTGCCCTCGATTCGCGGCACAATGGCAGTCAGTTACGACCTATCGATGGCTCCCTGATGATCCACCGACCAACACCCCCATGCAACTGTGACATGGAGATGGCAACCGAGCACCTATCGTGGCTCTTTATATCGAGCAGCGCAGAGTTCGTACATCTCCAGTAAGAACTGTTTAAAACTCACCTCATCTTTGTACAGCACGATCCAGAGCAACTGGAGCACCTGTTCATACGCGAAGTAAAAGAACCGGATTCGTGGATCCTTTGATTTCGAGGAGATTCTCGCTTCATCCTGCACCCGGAAACCGGTTTCGATTCTCCATCGTTTCTTGTAGGTTGGAATAACATATTCCAGATCAATAGACTCCTGATTCGTAGCAAATGCCCAATCATATGACTTTTCAGACTTTTTATCGAATATCTGCTTGAGAAGTGCGACTGTTGTCTCCCCTCGAAACATCGTCTTGTCTTTATTGACCTCGAGTTCATATCGGATCTTTTTCTTCTCTCCAATATCCAGCAATTCTATCTCTTTTTTGATTTTCTCGTTTTTTGGAGCGAAAATCAGATACGGCACCTCGGCATGTGTCAGAGTCAGCATCAGATCTTTGCTAAAGAATCCCCGGTCAAATACCGTGAGTTCAACGGAATTCACCAGTGGTTCAACCAGAGCAAGACACCAGGTCACTGTTGTTGCCATATTATGGCCAAGATGTACAGGAACTGATAAAAGCGGAATCTTCTGGGGAATATCAGAATTAATGATGGCGCATGAGAGGAACTTGAACTTCCCGGTAACCCCATGTTCACCCGTATATCCATGTATCCAGAACCCCTGAACATCACCATAAAAATCCTCTTCGGTATAATCAAAGGCTAAAACAACGTTTTTATTGGCAAGATCAAATCGTGTACCCAGTCGCTCGACCGTCATCCGATACTGCCAGACAATGTGTGATGTCGTGACATTCTTGATGGCGAGATGGAGTGAATCTGCCCTGTTGCCGACGGTTTCGATATAGGTATTTGCAACCGCTGCTTTGAGGAGGTCCCGGTTATACTGGAATCCAGAGAGTGTAGGTCCTTTAAACGGGAGTTTCAGTGCCCGATCGACGAATGTATCGAGTGTTTTGAGGGTCCTGAACAACCGTGCATCACTGAGTTTCATAGTATTACCAGGTAGACTGTTCTGTCCAGGTATTCCTTGGGGCAGTCCACTTTTGCGCTATTCCCGAATTTGGTGACTTTTCGAATGATAAATCCCTGAATATTCTCGATCTCGATCCGGGTAGCAGGATTTAGTTCAACTTTCTTCATTGGATATACAATGGATATCCATAATATTTAAATCTTACTGGCGCCCGGTCTGCTACAGAGGTTCGAAAAGAAGAGGTGTTAGTTCAAGTGGAGGTCATAGATCCCTTTCGGAGATACTGCAGAAACAAACACCCTTTTACGTGAACCTTATGTAGAGGTCACTCAATTGATAGATTATTATGGATTACCTGCATCTTTTCCTGGATTCCTTTATCCTACTCTTCGAGATCGTCGGTGCAATCATGATCATCTATGGCGGCTTACGGGGAGCTGTCAGGGTTTTTCAAATCGAACTTCTGAAAAAAACTGAATTGTCATATAATTACATACGGAGAGATTTCACAAATAAGCTGATTTTTGGCCTTGAGTTTATCATTGCAGCTGATCTTCTTGCAACAATCATCGCGCCTTCAATAGAGGATGTTATGCTTCTGGGTGCAATTGTCGCAATACGAACGGTCCTCTCCTACTTCCTCTCAAAAGAAACTCAGGAATATCCATTGGAGGACAACTAATCAATCCCCCTACCACCAAAAGAAGAATACAGGTCTGTGTAATTACCCAAGCATCAGCCGGAGAAGATCCTCTGATCGCTCAACCCGAAGCGTCCGGACAGAGGACTCCTTCGTCTCATCAGGATGCCAGTCTCCATATGCAGCATGAATGGTGCAGATCCCAAGACGGTTTGCCGGTTCGATATCCCGGCGGATACTGTCTCCGACATGTATTGTATGAACAGGATCGGTCCGGATCGAGTCAAGGGCCATCAGAAATGAGTCCGGATTTGGCTTTCGGCTGCCACTGATATCTGGAGTCATGATAATGTCAAAATAGTGAAAAAGATCTGCCTTTTTCAGCCGTTTTTCCGCATGAACGGAATCTGCGTCCGTCACCACGCCAAGCCGCATTCCTTTTGAGCGCAGTCCTGAAAGCATCTCTTCAATACCCTTATATGGATGGATATTGAGGAGTTTTTCGTTCTCATAGATTGTACATGACTCAAGATATGTTGCTGATCCCTGAATTCCGATATCAGAGAGATAATCAAAGATATTTCCATAGTCTTCAAACCCATACCGCTTCCTGAGGAAGTAAGAGAAGAGTTCATCAGGATCGCCGCACCCCAGTTCTTTGATGACAGTAGCACAGGCCTTCTTCTTAGCAGATATAAAATCTACAAGTGTGTTATCGAGATCAAAAAGGACGGCATCAAAGAGACCGTCATGGAGTAGGAAATCCTGCATATCCACCAGACACCTTAAGGTTGTATGCGCAGCTTGATACAGGTTTGGATAGAAACAGTTGATACAATGCGAGAAAGAGGGGTTTCTTTTGACGAAGAGGCTTAGTCTCCGGGTTCTCTTCATCGCCGTCTTTGCCTCGATGCTGGGGCTTGGGATTGTGGTTCCTCTCCTCCCCTACTATGCCGACACCCTTGGGGCTACAGGCATTGGAATAGGGCTGATCTTTTCAGGTTTTGCCCTCTCGCGTGCGGTTTTTATGCCCCTTATCGGCCAATATTCAGACAGGAAAGGGAGGAAATATTTCATCCTCATCGGACTTGGACTCTTCAGCATCCTCTCTATTGCCTATATCTTCGCCTCCTCGGTTGCCGGGCTGACTCTTGTGAGGATTGCCCATGGATTTGCCTCGGCGATGGTGGTTCCGGTTGCAATGGCATATGTTGCAGATTTCTCACCCCCGGGAAAAGAGGGGATCTGTATGGGCTCATTCAATACCTCGCTCTTCCTCGGGCTTGGTTGCGGGCCATTGATCGGAGGTGCCACCCTTGATGCAATTGGAATTGAGATGGTCTTTCTGCTTATGGCAGCACTTTCATTTGCCGCCTTTCTTATCTGCCTCGTCTTCCTTCCGGAAGCTCCATCTCTTCATCGAATGACCTCGTCAATACGGCTGGCTGCAGGGAGTACCCACATGAAGCCAATCCTCTTCTTCCGGATCATGAATGCCTATGCAAATGGGACATTTATGGTATTTCTGCCGGTCATTGCCACCTTCTGGTTTGGGCTCTCTGCCTTTGAAGCGGGAGTTATCATCTCATTATCAATACTGGCAACCGGTCTTCTCCAGCATCCATTTGGAATATTTGCAGATATCTTTTCGAAAACCGGCCTTATTGTGATCGGAACCGTCATCGTCTCTCTCTGTCTGATTGTCATTCCTTTTACCGCAGGATTCTTTGGATTGATCATTGTATCCTTTATTCTTGGAATCGGCAGTGCACTTGCAATGCCTGCATCCACGGCAGTAGTTGCTATTGCCGGACGGGAGTTTGGGCAGGGAGCATGTATGGGTGCATTTAATACCGCTATGAGTGTCGGAATGGTGACTTCACCGATCATCTCCGGCTACATCATGGATATCCTTGATATCAGGGCAGTATTTGAGATTGCAGGGATTATTTCCCTTATTTCGGCCATAGCGTTTCTGGTACTTGCACAGCGTGCCGGTATTGACTCCTATCATTGAGAATAAAACAATACCTTTAAACCGACTGAGACGTTATCGTTAATCAGGTGAATTGGATGGAGATCATCAAGATCCCGAAGATGGAGAAGAAGGAGTATGACAGGCTTATTGAGGAAGGATATATATCCCGGATAGCGTTTCAGGGAGAAAAATACCCCTACATTGCCCCATTTCTCTACGTGTTCGATGGAAAACATTTGTATTTCCTTTCAACAAAGTATGGCAGGAAAGTAAACCTCTTCCGGGAGAGCCCCTACGTGTCTGTAGAGGTGGAAAAGTACTCAAAGGATCTCTCCTATTACACATTCGTAACAATGCAGGGAAGAATTGAGGAAGTAACTGACTCAATCGAGAAGAAGATCGTTCGCGAGAACTTTGTTAACCTGATCAAAGAGCATAAACTCTCAAATAACATTCTCGGGGCACTTGGCCACTCTCCACAGGACCCCCCCGAATCCATCGCACTGGAAGAGCGTTCGATGGTCTGGAGACTATCCGGTGTAAAGGATATTGTCGCGCTGAAGAATGTGTAATCAATAACATCATTCTTTTATCGAGTAGAAAACCCCATCTTCCTGGACAAAACCTTCTTTTTCAAGATCAGCAAGTACCCTCTCGATTCGTCCTAACTCTCTTTTTTTTGTACCCGTAAGCGCACTGATAAGAGCGCTTTTTTCGATCTCTTTTCTCTCAAGGAGGAGTCGGAGGGCAGAGCCCCGGATCTCCCGATCAGATCCTGCGAACGGAGCCTGGCGTATATAATGCCTGCTCCGCTTATTTGGGTTTGTTAGCCTTTTTTTAAGGTCGGTCCCATAATCCATGAGTGCACTATACCATTCCCTTGGGTTATCATGGTAGAGGGCATCGCGGATGATTGGCAGGATCTCAGCATCATGGATATCATCGCGATCCTGGAAGAAATAATGGATAAAAATTCTCCGGATATTCGTCTCGATATAGACGACCGGCAAATTAAATGCATATGCACAGATTGCTGAGGCGGTTGCCTTCCCAATACCCGGAAGCCTTTCAAGGATAGCTGGATCCTCTGGAACCAGACTATTATACTCATCCCTCAGGATGATTGCTGTCTTCTGGAGATTAACCGCACGCCGGTTATACCCAAGCCCGGACCAGGCTGAAAGAACAGCAGAGAGCGGAGCAGAAGCAAGGCAATCGATCGTTTTGAACTGCTCAATGAAGAGGGAATATTTAGGAGCCACCCGCTCCACCTGGGTCTGCTGGAGCATGAATTCTGAGATGAGGATTAAGTAGGGATCTGTTGTTCTACGCCAGGGGAGATCACGCCCGTATTGTCGGTAGTATGAGAGTATAAGGTCAGTGAAGAGTTCAATTGATTCTTTATCCGGACCTTTTGTTGCGGCTCTCAGGACCGCTCTCTCTTTCCGGACGAGCTCAGAGTCAATAGTTCCGTTCACTATGCATTATTCGATCGTGGCTGAACAAATACTTCTTCTTTCCTGCATAGGGAGGTATTATCAGCTCTATACCCGATATCTCCACCTATGATCAATCCGGAACGGATACATTACCGGAAAGAGGGAGGTGGGGAGGGCGGAGACCGTGTGATCTACTGGATGCAGCAATCACAGAGAGCTGAACAGAATCATGCCCTTGAGTATGCGGTTAGTGAGGCGAATCAGCGTGGAGTTCCGCTCAGTGTTCTCTTCTGTCTCGATCCGGATTACCCGCTCGCAACATCCCGTTCCTTCCGTTTCATGATCGAGGGGCTGGCAGAAACTCACAAGAATCTTCTTGAACGTGGCATACCTCTATCTGTGAAACTTGGTGATCCGGATCAACTTGTGCCTCGCTTTATCCAGGATACTGCCTTACTGGTCATGGATCGTGGATATCTTGGGCATGAGAGGCAGATCCGTCATGCCATTACAGAAGAGGCCGACTGTCCTGTGATAGAGGTCGAATCAGATTGCGTGGTGCCGGTAAGGGCAGCGTCAGTTAAAGAAGAGTGGTCTGCTGCCACGCTGAGGCGCAGGATGACTCCGCAGATCTCACATTTCCTTTCTCCTGTGGAAGAGATCAAATTGAAACGACCCGCTCCTGAGGATTCAGAATCGGATCACGATCCTACCGATATTGATGGTGTGCTGAAGAAGATCGGCTTCTTTGAGCCTGAGAGCCCACTCATGGCGCGTGGCGGACGAGCTGAAGCTGCCAAAAGACTGGCAGCATTTCTTGCCGCTCCCGCTCATCTCTATGATACAGCACGGAATGATCCCGGACGCGAGGTCACCTCGGGTCTCTCCCCCTACCTGCATTTCGGCCAGATATCGCCTTTGGAAGTGGCACGCGCAGCCTCGGATCGGCCCGGTTTTCTTGAGGAGCTGATCGTCAGAAGGGAGCTTGCAATCAACTTTGTCTGGTATAATGAACAGTATGATTCTATCAACTGCCTGCCAAAATGGGCAAAGAAGACTCTTATGGAACATACCGAAGACACCCGCGACTATTGCTATTCATATGAGGAACTCAGGCGGGCAGAGACACATGATCCCTTCTGGAATGCGGCCCAGAAGGAGATGATCCTCACCGGGAAGATGCACAATTATATGCGGATGTACTGGGGGAAGAAGCTCCTGGAATGGTCTGAAACACCGGAAACCGGATACCATAATGCCCTTCTCTTAAACGACACCTATGAGCTGGATGGCAGGGATCCAAATGGATATGCCGGGGTTGCATGGTGTTTTGGGAAACATGACCGCGCCTGGAAGGAACGTCCCATCTTTGGGAAGGTGCGGTATATGAATGCAAACGGGCTGGTGCGGAAAGGAGATATTGCCGGATATGTCAAAAGGATACAACAGTTATCTGGTGCATCCGGATAGCGAAGATCATTTTGGGATCTCAATAAAAGAGCCTCATTGCTATTTCATGAGGGTAGTTTGAAGCAGGTGCGGCGGCGCGGGTATCGGGGGGCGGGGCAAGCGAAGGGAGCAGGATGACAGAGATGATAAACCCTTGCTCATCAGAGCAACCTGAAGGGCGATTCTGAAAGAATCTGGTGTTTATCTACTCTGGCAGCCACCGAAACATTCCCGCCCCTCCCGCGCTGCATCTGCGTCCACCCGTTCAGCTTCCCTGCGAAGCATGTGCGAACGGGGACGGGGCGGTGGGGAATGTTCCAGGGTTTTCTCTACCATGATACTGTAGCTATTTTGGCATATATGGTAACCATCTCGATAGATGCAGGAATTCAATCCTTTTCACCGTCTATGATTTCTGGATATCCAGCACCGGAGTGAACAGATCCCAATTGCATTATTCAAACACCAAATAGCCAGATTATGACGTGTTCGCTGATTAAAATCCGCACGGATCAGAGAAGATCCATAAAAGAGGAGTTAATTGGCGAGTAACCAGAGATCATCCATAACCGGTGATCTCATAATCAATAACAGTCGATTGACCGGCACATTCCTTTGCATTCTTCAATCCTTCCTCAATCATTTTTTTGATGAGTGCCGGATAGACAGAACCAACCAGCTGTGCAACCGATCGCCCATGGCAGAATACGGCAAATGTAGGTGTGCTCATAATGCCATACCGCTCGGCAATCCAGGGATTCTGTGTGACATCAATCCTGGCAAAGGCGACTGCACCCTTGAATTCTTCGGCATATTCTTCATAATAAGGCATGATCGAGTGGCAGTGGGGGCAGGTTGGAGAATAGAAGAGGAGTGTTATTGGATCATAGGTTTTCTCAACCGCTTTCTCCCAGTTCATGGTATCCAGTTCAACTAAAATGGCAAGGAGTCCCCTTCCTTTAGGTAGGGGTAGTTGACTGACAGATGACATAGGAACACTATCTCCGGATATTGCTCCACCACTACTTGAAGTTACTCCTCGCCAATGCAGTGGTTGATGACGATCTCTGAAATATCACTTGAGTACTCTCCAATGCGGGCGATACTGTTGGCTATATATCCAAAATAGATGCTGGCAGGGCTCTCCTGCTGTATGCTCAGCGCCTTGAGTTCGGTATACATTGCCGTCAGATCGGCAAGCGATACGATACCGGCATTTGCCTCCTGTATATTCCGATCATAAAAGGATCGCATACTTCGCTTAAAGATTGTGAGGGCCAGCTCATCTGCTCTTCTGAACATCTGAATCGTTTCAGCAGAGATTACAATTTTCCCATCATGCTCTTCAGCCAGGAGAAGAAGGTTCTGGACATTGGTTGCAATCGTCACCGCATGGTCGGCGATCCGCTCGATTGTACGGGATATCTGGAAGAATGTCATGGCAGCACCAGCTGTGATATTCATCTTCCGTGAAAGCGCCGGATCATGGGTGATCAGGTGATACTGCCTGCTTATCAGCCAGTGGAGGCGATCTATATCGTTATCACGCGATATGACATCCTGGCAGAGTGAAGTGTTCTTCTCCTCAAGAGCGGTGATGGCATCCTCATGCATCGACTTCACAATCGTATACATCCGTTTGATCGTGTTGTCAAGCGGCATCTCGGAAGGGTTTAAAATATCCTTTAAGGTAATGGAGGTGTCATTCTCTTCAGCCACCTCCTGGCCGATCGTCATCTGGGTATAGAGCCTCACCATCTGCCTCACATCCGGGGGAATTCTCACCTTTGATGTAATCCTGATCACAGTATAACCAGTGATATATGCGCTGATTAAGCACCGGAAGAGGCAGGTAGGATCAGCATAATCCTTCAGGAAAAACTCCTTCTCCCTCTGTGAGGAGATTCCTTTGATATCCGCTGTGATCAGCAGGTTCCCATCCGCCTGGGTGATAATCCCGATCGGATCATTCTTCTGTATCTGGTGTTTTGTTGCCCAGCTTTTTGGGAGAGAGAGGACAAAAGATGAGCTCCCGGTCACCTGGATCTTCCGGATATCCATAGTATCTATCACTGCCTGAAGAGAAGATATACTCCTATTGAGAATTTATATTACTATATACACACATATACTTTCTGATATACCAATACTCTCTATCAGGATTTATCATAGTATTTTCTGCCATACAATTGATCGATGACTCGTTCATTCAGCATTCGATCATCTCCGGCATACCTCGCCGGAGCAGTTATTCTCCTGCTTGCAGCAGCCCTTGTAAGCGGTTGTGTCGGGAGCGACCCATCAGTCGAACAACGCTCGATCTCAGTCACCGGATCGACGACCGTCCTGCCTATTGCACAGATAGCAGCCGACGCCTATATGGATAAACACCAAAATGATGAGATTCTCGTCTCAGGGGGAGGATCCAGTGTAGGTATCAAGGCAGTCGGTGAGAGAACCGCAGATATCGGAATGGCATCCCGTGACATCAAATCTTCAGAGATGGAGCAGTATCCGGGAATTGTAGAGCATGTTATTGCAGTTGATGGGATTGCACTCATTGTAAACCCTCAGAATCCGGTCTCCTCGCTCACGATGGCAGAGATAAAAGCAATCTACAAGGGAGAGATCACCAACTGGAAAGATGTTGGTGGCAGTGATCGCCAGATCGTTGTGGTTGGCAGAGATAGTGCATCGGGAACCCGTGAGTTCTTCTATGACGAGGTTATGAAGAAGGAAGAGTTCGTCAGAACCCAGCAGGAACTTAACTCCAATGGTGCAGTCAAACAGACTGTTGCCCAGACGCCTGATGCAATCGGCTATGTCGGACTTGGCTATATCGACACAACCGTCAAAGCAATCAGCATCAACAAGGATGGCACGCTCGTTGCACCCACGATTGATAATGTGAAGAATAAAAGCTACCCGATCGCCCGTGGTCTTCACATGTATACAAACGGCCCCGAAACCGGTCTTGCCAAAGACTATCTTGACTTCCTGATGAGTGCAGAAGGGCAACAGATCGTCTCGAAAGAAGGGTTTGTGCCAATTAATTAACCTCTCTTTTTTTCTGATCATCATGCCGAAGAACAGATTTGAATCACAGATTACTAATCTCTTTAACCGGCAGAATAAAGAGAAGGCAATCAGTGGTATCTGGCTTGGAACTGCACTTGTCGCAGTCATTACGATAATCCTTATCCTCGGCTTTCTGGTAAAAGAAGGTCTTCCTGCGATCCTTGAGATCGGTATTCCTGCATTCATCTTCAATGAGATCTGGACTCCAACCAGTGAGATCCCCCAATATGGCATATACTCACTGATTATTGGAACAATTCTTGTCACAATCGGCGCAATCGCAATTGCTGTTCCTCTTGGAATTGGATCGGCAATCTTTATCGCTGAAGTTGCACCACCTAAATTCCGTGAGGCAATAAAACCCGCAATCGAACTTCTGGCAGGTATTCCATCTGTTGTGTATGGATTTTTTGGTCTTGTTGTCCTGACAAACTGGCTCAGAATCTCACTTGATCTCTCCTCCGGTGCCACCTGGCTTGCAGGATCGATTATTCTTGGGATAATGGCCCTGCCGACGATTGTTTCAGTCTCAGAAGATGCGATCAGCAGTGTTCCAAAAGATTATCGATCCGCATCTCTTGCCCTTGGAGCAACACGCTGGCAGACGATCACTGGTGTTCTGATCCCTTCTGCCCTATCAGGTATCACAGCTGCAATAATCCTTGGTCTTGGCAGGGCAATCGGCGAGACGATGGCAGTGCTCATGGTAACAGGAAATGCAGCAGTCATTCCTGATCCGCTCTACAATATCCTCTCACCTATCAGGACACTCACCGCCACACTGGGTATTGAGATGGGAGAGGTTGCAATAGGAAGCACCCATTACCACGCCCTGTTTGGAATGGCTCTTGTACTCCTTCTGATCACCCTGATTGTCAACCTTTCTGCAACATTCATCCTGGCGCGGATTCGGGAGGGGCAGACCGGCAGTTCCAGGGCGCCATTACTCTCTCATGATCATCGAAGCAAGATCAAATCGACACTCCTCCTTGTTATCCTGGTTGGATTGTGTTTATTCTCATATCAGGTCGCCGGAATTCCCGGAATAGCCATTCTTGCAGCCATTCTTGCACTCTGGTATGGCGGATCAAGATTTCTCTCACAACAGTCGAAAGAGAGGATTGCCTTTGGAGTCGTCACTTTTGCAACAACACTTGTTCTCTTCGCACTTGTTGCGATCATCTTTGATATCGTCTCAAACGGACTGCCGGCAATCACCTGGGAATTTTTAACCGAAGGTCTACGAAATCTTGGCCGTGAGGGAGGTATCTTCCCTGCAATCGTCGGGACAATCTACCTTGTTATCGGCGCTATTGCAATCGCTCTTCCAATTGGAGTTGGCGCTGCAATCTACCTGAATGAATATACCCTCGAAGGTCGGCTCACCAGGATCATCAGGGCAGGAAACGATCTCTTAAATGGCACACCCTCAATCGTCTTCGGCCTCTTTGGATTTGCATTCCTTGTGATCTTTATCGGCCTTGGCGTTTCGCTCCTTGCCGGACAGATCACCCTTGCCCTGATGATACTCCCGACAATAATCAGAACGAGTGAAGAGGCACTGAAGTCTGTTCCCGACTCCCTCAGGCATGGTAGTCTTGCACTTGGAGCTACACGATGGCATACCATATCGAGAGTCGTACTCCCTGCTGCTGCTCCGGGTATCCTCACCGGGATGATCCTCTCAATAGGAAGGGCAGCCGGAGAGACTGCCCCCCTCCTCTTCACTGCCGTAGTCTTCTCAAAACGATATCTCCCGACATCGGTCTTTGAGCCGGTGATGGCCCTCCCCTATCACCTCTTTATCCTGGCAACCAACGTACCAGGTGCAGAGACACAAAAATATGGAACAGCCCTTGTTCTCCTCGTCCTTGTAACTGGCATCTATGCAGTTGCAATCCTGATGAGGAGGTATGCGCAGAAGACAGTGAGGTGGTAAAAACCCATGAAAAAACAGAATAATGCACTGGAGACACAAGCACTCAATCTCTATTATGGATCAGCACAGGCGCTCATCGATGTCGATATACAGATCCCGAAAAACCAGGTCACCGCATTGATTGGTCCATCCGGATGTGGTAAATCCACACTCCTCCGATGTTTCAACAGGATGAACGATCTCATCCCGGACTGTTCCATATCAGGTTCAATCCTCTACCATGGGGAAGAGATAACCGGACGATCAACCGATGTTGTGGAGCTTCGGAAGAAGATCGGTATGGTCTTCCAGCAGCCAAATCCATTCCCGAAGTCTATCTATGAAAATGTCATCTATGGACCGAAGGTTCACGGGATGAAAGACAGAAAAGAGCTTGACGCAATAGCTGAGAAGAGCCTGAAAGGAGCAGCCATTTGGGAGGAGGTGAAGGATCGGCTCCACGATGCTGCCCGGGGCCTCTCTGGGGGGCAGCAGCAACGCCTCTGTATTGCACGGACACTCTCTGTGGATCCCGATATCATTCTGATGGATGAACCCTGTTCAGCCCTCGATCCGATTGCGACAGCGAAGATAGAAAACCTCATCACTGAGCTTAAGGAAGAATATACTGTTGTCATTGTGACCCATAATATGCAACAGGCAGCACGTGTATCAGATTACACCGGATTTATGTACATGGGGAGATTAATCGAATTCGATACCACCTCGGTTATCTTCGAACGCCCAAATGAAGAGCTGACTGAGAACTATATTACCGGGAGATTCGGGTGATAATGATGAAAGACCACTTCCACAGAGAACTTGAGGAATACCAGAGATCGGTTGAGAAGTACAGCATATTCGCCCTCACAATGCTCCGGGATTCCTTTGATGCGTTCCGATCACTTGATCGGGAGCAGGCTTGTGAGATTGCCGGGGGAATGGAGAGCCACTGCATATTCTGCGGCACCTCAAACGGGCAGCCTGAGATGCATCAGCAGATAATGGTTCCAAGAAAGGTGTTCCTCGGCCTCAGAAGCGATCAGCTCGAAGAGGAGGGGCTCAAGCTGATAGGGCTTAACCAGCCTGTGGCACGGGATCTCCGGACCATCTCATGCTGTATGAACCTCATCAGCTCATCTGAGAGGATCGGAAGATATGGAAAGGATATCTGCCATTGCACCTACAAACTCCCAGAGGGGATTCACATACAGGATATGGCAGGGCTCCCCGAGATGGCTGCGCTCTCAATCTCAATGCTCGAAGATGCAATCACCGCCTTCCGGACACATGATCTCGGGATGATCAGGGGCTTCTCTGAACGTGATGATGTAATTGATCGATTGCGTTATTCCATCTATGAGGACTGTATCAGGATCATGGAAGAGGATCCAAAAACCATTCCCTACTGCGCAACCTACCTCCTCATTGACCGCTATCTTGAACGGTGTGCGGATCATGCATGCAAGACCGCCGAGAAGATCCATTACATGGTCACCGGCGAGCGTGTCGATATCCGGTAATCCCCTCTTTTTATCTCTATCTGTGCCAAAAGTATGCATAATGGAGAGGAGTACACACATCCCTGAGCTTCTGGCACCTGCCGGATCCCGCGGGGCATTTGAGGCTGCCGTTGCAGCAGGAGCAGACGCGGTCTACCTCTCAGGCAGCCGTTTCGGCGCACGGGCATATGCTGCCAACTTCGATGATGACGCACTTGTACAGGCGATACAGGATGCCCATGCCCGTTCTATAAAGGTCTATGTCACCGTCAATACCCTCGCATCTGATGATGAACTGCCTGCTGTGGCCGAATACCTGCTCTTCCTCTATAGGATCGGAGCCGATGCCATCCTCATTCAGGATCACGGGGTGCTCTCGATTGCACGCCGGATTATGCCAAAGCTCACGCTCCATGCCTCAACCCAGATGACGATCCATTCCATCGAGGGGCTCAGATATGCGGCAGCGCATGGGATCAGCCGTGTAGTCCTTGCGCGGGAACTCTCTATCGATGAAGTCAGAAGTATGCAGCATGAGGCAGAGGCGCTTGGCATAGGACTGGAACTCTTTGCGCATGGTGCTCTCTGCATGGGGTACTCGGGACAATGCCTTCTCTCTTCTGTCATCGGCGGGCGAAGCGGAAACCGGGGCACCTGCGCCCAGCCATGCCGCCGGAAATACATTCCGGTCATCGGATCAGGAGATCGGTTTGGGAGAATAATTCCTGATTGCGAGGAGAGGGATCCGGGATACCTCCTCTCACCCAAGGATCTCGCAACCTATCCCCGTTTGCCTGAGATGATGGATGTCGCGGCACTCAAGATTGAAGGGAGGATGAAATCCCCTGAATATGTGGCAACCGTCACCTCGATCTACCGGAGGGCACTCGATCAGATTCAATCCGGGATATTCTTACCCGATCCTGAGGAACTCCTCACAGCACAGTTTGCATTTAATCGCGGCTTTACTGAGGGACACCTCTTTGGCGGAATGGGATCAGCATTCGTCTCAGAGGAACGCCCTGATAACCGGGGTGTTCTGTTTGGAACTGTCCAGTGGTATGATCGTGAGCGCGGGGAGGCAGTCATCGGGGATCTTGAGGCACCACACCCGGAGAGAGGGGATGGGATCGTCTTCTCAAAAGATGGAGAGGAAGATATCGGCTGTGAGATCCGGACCAATCTTCGAGTTGAAAGCGGACGAATGCGGATCAAGGTCCCGGTTCCCGTGAAGAGGGGGATGGTGGTTGCAATCAACAGGCGTGCCTCTGTGGAGCAGGCAGCCGCAGCAATTATCGCAACCTTTGGATGTGGTGGCGGCAGGAAGGTCAGGATATCGCTTTTCATTAGGATGGATGAGGGGCATCTCTCTGTGGCCGGTCATCTCAGGGGAATGAAGAGTGAGGAGATCATCGTCACCGCACGGTCTGCCTCCCCGATGGCAGAGGCGAGGACACGGCCGCTGACTGCGGAAACGATCTCAGATCTCCTAACCCGCACCGGCGGGACACACTTTGAGGCTGTTATCGAAGAGCTGCACTATGATGGCGGGCTCTTCCTTCCCATACAGGAGATTACTGCACTCAGGAGAGAGCTCCTTGCCAAAGCAGAAAAAGCCCTGATCCGATCTGCTGAGCCCGCTTTTGAAGAAGTGGAAGAAGCCAGCGAGCGACTCAGGCGCTTCAGGAAAGAGATAAGACCACCCGCTGTCAGGCGATCCGATCCCCCGGTGATCGCCGCCTATGCCGACTCAATCGATCAGGTGAGGGGTGCGCTTGCAGGCGGATGCAGACGGATCTATTATGAACCAGCAATCGCGCTCTCCTCATGTGGAAGAAGGCAGAAGCTTGATCTTTCAGAATGGCAGGACGCGGTCAGAAATGGACTTATCTCAGTGATGGAACTCTGCCATCAGCATGGGGCAGCCTGTTTCTGGAAGTTCCCTGATATCACACGCCGGAGATTCCTTGATGCTGCCCTGCCCCTTCTGGATGATCTGTTTGCTGCCGGAATCGATGGAGTGATGGTCGGGGGTGTGGGTGTCTCCGAGGCAGTGCGGGCACGTGTTCCGGAGATGGCGGTTGCCGGATCTTCTGCACTGAATATCACCAACCACTCTGCGCTCGAAGCACTCAAACCAGCACACAACTCACTTGCCCTCTCACGAGAGATCTCACTGGCAGAACTTCAGAGCCTCTGCATCGGGGATGATGAAGTGGTTGAATTCTTTGTGCAGGGATCGGTTCCGGCAATGATCACCGAACACTGTATTGCATATGGGAGATACCCCTGCCCGTCACATACCGGATCACATCTCGCAGCCATTATGGATCAGACAGGACGATCATTTCCGCTCAGGGTGGATAGCGAGTGCAGGACAATTATAGGAAATGCCGTTGAGACCTGCCTCATCGATCATCTGGATCTGATCCTTGATGCCGGAATTGCAATTCTCGGAATTGAGCTCAGGTCCAGAACTGAAGAGTATGCCACTACCATATGCCGGGCTTATTCCTCAGCTCTCTCAGGTGGCACTATCGATCAGCTAAAAAATGATATCCGTTCGATCTCATGGGGGGGAATCACAACAGGTCCCTTCCTTGGTGGTGGTTTCAGATGAAGTATATCATATCAATCAATGACCTCTCACAATTTGAGGGTGCAGCAGCCGGGGATCCATGGGCAATCGAACTCAGGCTTGACCTGATGGAGACCTGCACGCCGGCAAACCTTCAGGCGATCAGATCAAAATGGAAAGGACTGCTGCTCCTAACAATCAGGAGTGTACGTGAGGGTGGACAGTTTGGCGGGGATACAGTCGAATGGAAACACCGCATAGAGAGACTTATTCCCTATGCAGATATGGTTGATATCGAGCGTCGGTTCTCTCATCATGCAGACTGGGTGCGATCGCAGCAGAAGAGAATCATCGCCTCGTATCACACTGAAGAGATGCCGGACTCAGATCAGCTCTCACTCTGCGAAAAAGAGCTCCGGTCATATGGTGAGATCCCAAAGATTGTCGTCTCACCGAAAACGAATGAAGATGCGATTGCACTCCTTGGATATACCAGTGGAGCGGAAAAACCGATCTGCATCTCGATCATGGGATCCGGGTATGCATGGCTGAGGCCCTTTCTCCTGGTGATAGGATCAGAGTGGGCCTATTGCCATGCCGGGAATGCGACTGCTGCCGGACAGTATCATATCAGGGAGATGAGAGAGATTATCGGGCTCCTGCTCAAAAGCCAGTGAACCTCTTCTGCATCAGAACTGCATCTATAAGCACGAGTGCAAGCATGCATTCGGCAACAACAAGGATCCTTGGCACAATACAGGGGTCATGACGCCCCCTTATTGATATCTCGACCTCCTCACCCTCCGAATTGATTGTCTGTTGTGGAAGCGAGATCGAGGGTGTCGGCTTCACAGCACACCGGATAACGATAGGATCTCCATTGCTGATGCCGCCGAGGATCCCCCCTGAATGGTTTGTGGCAAAGCCGCTCTTTCTGATCGGATCATTATGTTCGCTTCCAGACATCCGTGCAGCAGCAAACCCTTCCCCGATCTCAACTCCCTTGATCGAGCCGATCCCCATCATCGCACCGGCAATAGCAGCATCCAGTTTTCCAAAGACCGGATCTCCAAGCCCTGCCGGGCAACCCTCAGCAAAAAGCTCGAAGATGCCGCCGACTGAATCGCCGCCCTCCTTTGCCACAAGGATCTCCTCTTCGAACTGATCGGGATTGGAATTGCCATGAATCTCCAGTATTCGGGATCGAATCGAGATCCCCTGATTGAAAAGGCACTGGAATGCAACTGCACCCGCAGCCACACGTGCCGCCGTCTCCCGCCCTGAGCTCCGCCCGCCACCCCGGTGATCGCGGTACCCGTACTTCTTATGGTAGGTGTAATCCGCATGTCCCGGACGGAAGATCGATCTGAGAGTATCGTAATCACCGCTTCTCTGTGCAACTGATCGGATCAGTATCGCTATCGGCATCCCGGTGGTTCTGCCTTCAAAAACTCCGGAGAGGATCTCCACATGATCGGGTTCTGCCCGAGGCGACATGGTCGGATCCCGGCCCGGACGCCGTCGATCCATGTATGGCTGGATCAGATCTTCAGTGAGCGGTATGCCGGGGGGGCAACCATCCACCACCACCCCGAGTCCGGGACCATGGCTCTCGCCGAATGTGGTGCAGCAGAAGAGGTGGCCGAAGGTGTTCATGAGAGCACCCCCCTGATTCGTTCGATTCCGGGATCGATTCCGGTGAGGATGGTAAACTGGGCCCGCGCCTGATGGATGAACATCTCTGTGCCCTGTATGATCCGGCATCCCGCTGTTTCGGCTTCCCTGAGGAGAGGAGTCATGGGGGGGGTGTAGACAAGATCAAAGATGATTGTATCCGGTTTCAATAATCCGGGTGGAACCGGAGAGTTGTCACCCTCCTTCATCCCGACAGGGGTCGCATTGACGATCAGATCGGCGTTAATCGAGGAGGAGAGCGGGGCACTCCTGCATCCAAACCGCTCTGCAAGCACCTCACCACGCTTTTCTGTTCTGTTTGCAATGGTAACATCCATCTCAAGCGATTGGAGAGCATAGACTGCGGCTGCAGCTGCTCCCCCTGCACCCAGAACCAGGGCATCTCCTCCACGAAGATCGCGGATGGGCTCACGGATGCCGATCCAGTCGGTATTGTGTCCATAGAGCCGCCCGTTACAGGAGATGACCGTATTGACGGCGCCAATAGCCCGGGCATCCGCATCCGGCTCATCGATACAGGAGATCATCATCTCTTTGAATGGGATCGTGACAGATAGCCCTTTCGCTCCAAGTGAATGCATAATCCGGATTGCATCCTCTGCCGATTTCGCCGGGATGAAGAGGTACTTTCCAGGTATGGCATATTCAGGAAAGAGTGCATTATAGAGGTGCGGGCTCCTGCTATGGGAGACGGGGTTTCCGGTGATCCCAAAGATAAGCGGGCAGTTGATGAGATCATCCGGGGTATCGCAATTGAGTTCTGCCAGGGTCTCTGCAAAGAGTTCCGGATTCCGTCTTCGCATCCCATTCAGGTGGATGATCCTGGCTGCGGCTTCATCAGCCCTGATTGAGCCGGTGTCGATGCAGAGATCGGCCAGACCGCGATAGACCGGCATCCTCACCCCGGAAAGATGGCGGATCTCATCCAGATCCGAAAGAAGGGTGAGTGCCGGACGGCTGCTCCCCTGTATCCGGGAGTGAAGGGTTTCTTCATCTGCTGTCAGGAGGATGATGTGTGCTTTTCGACGGAGTCTGCGAGCATTCTCCGGATCCATCACCGCGCCGCCGCCGGTTGCAATGACAGCAGGACCATCCGGAAGAGAGGCGATCACCTCCCGCTCCATCTGCCGGAATACCTCTTCTCCAGAATCAGAGAAGATCTCCGGGATGCTCCGTCCTGCCCTCTCCTCAATCAAAGCATCGGTATCATAGAGGGGTATATGGAGCTTTTCTGCCATCCTCCTTCCGATAGCAGATTTTCCGGATCCGCGAAGCCCGATTAAGACATACCGTTCCATAAACCTGCTCCTTTCAGGATATCCCAGAATTCCGGATAGGATTTGCTGACACATTCTGCATCATGGATTGATACACCTCCAATCCCAAGGCCAAGGACTGCCCCACTCATTGCGGTCCGGTGATCGTTTGCCGGATCGATCATACCCCCGTGCAGTTTTCCGGGAGTAATTGAAAGGGAATCCCCGGATGTAGCTACACCTGCGCCGAAAACGGATAATACCTGTTCAATTGCTGCTATCCTGTCACTCTCTTTATACCTGAGATGTGTAATTCCCCGGATCACCGTTCTGCCACTGGCAAACGGTGCCACTGCTGCTAACGTCTGGACAGTATCCGGCATCCCGGACATATCACAGGTGATCCCGGTGAGCGGGCCATCCCGGATGAGATGGTACCCGTTCTCAAAAGAAGAGATCGTGCATCCCATCTCCCTTAGGAGAGAGAGGAACTGCCGGTCTCCCTGTGGAGATGTTGGTTTCAGGTTTGTAACAGCGACCTCACCCCCGCAGACCGCTGCGATCGCAAAGAAGTAGGACGCAGACGAGTAATCGCCTTCAACCTCATAGCGTCGTCCGACAAATGGCTTCCCACATGCAACCGGAAACGTTTTCCCGGCATCGGAGTTGACAGATATGCCAAATGAAGCCATAAGGTCAAGGGTAATATCGAGGTAGCTGGCAGATACGGACTGGCCCCTGAGCGAGATGGTGAGGTCCTCCTCTGCATAGGGAGCTGCCATTAATAGCGAGGTGACGAACTGGCTGCTTATCTCAGGAGAGATCTCAACCATCCCACCAAGAATCCGCCCAGATACTTCGATAGGAGGATACCCGCTTCTGCCGAGATACCTGACCTGCCCCCCGATTGCATTCAATGCAGAGACGAGATCCCCAATCGGCCGCTCACACATCCTCTCACTCCCGGTGAGTATGACAGGCTGATCTGCAAGCAGTGCAACTGATGCGAGGAGCCGCATGCTTGTCCCTGAATTCTTCAGATCAATGGTAACTCTTCCACCCGGGGAGAGGACTCCCCCAGTACCATGGATCAGGAGTCCATTCTCACGCTCTTCAATGGCAACACCCAGCTGCCTGAGGGCAGAGAGGGTGAGGAGGGTGTCCTCTGCTACCAAAGGTTCAATGATCATTGAATCGCCCTCTGCCAGTGCGGCAGCGATGAGTGCCCGGTGCGTATAGCTCTTGGATGGCGGAGCCCTCACCCGTAGATCGACAGGCGTATCCCTCTTCTCAAGTCTCACGATCATAACTGCACCACGAGCTTCGGATAACATCCAAATTCCCTGACATGAACGGTCTTCTTCAGTTCATTCAGAGCTTCCTGTGCTGTTTCTCCTGCCTCGAAATCCAGGAAGAAACGATAACTGCCGATTCCGCGTCCGGATGGCCGTGATTCGATCCGTGAGAGATTGATATTACGTTTGGCAAAGGGGCTCAGGAGTGCATGAAGAAGACCCGGAACATCCTGCTCTGGATCTATCAGGATACTACATTTGATGATACCTTCTCCTGAGTATCCATTCCTCTCGATCCTGATGAACCGGGTGGTGTTTGAGGCGCTGTTCTCAATTCCCCTGAGGATGATCGGGATGCCATAATACTCTGCTGCCGCATCAGAGATGGCAGCAGCACCATGCCTGTTCTCCAGTGTCTTGAGAGCACTGGCTGCATTGCTGCTTGTGTGGATCACCGGCAGGCCGAGGCGGTCAAATGCCTTACTACATTGCTCATGTGTCTGTGGATGTGCATAAATTTCTGTTACATCTTCAATCGAAACAGATGAAGCAAGGGAATGGTGGACCGGAGAATAGCATTCTCCTGTGATCTTCACATCGTACCTGCAGAGCCCGTCAAGGGTCGGGCCGACACCTCCTGCCTCGCTATTCTCTATGGGAACAATACCAATTGCCTCTCCCTTCTCAGCAAGTGCAAAAACCGCAGATATGGTCGGAAGGAGGAGCGGCTCGGCCCCGCTCAGCCGGACAGCTACTTCATGGCTGAATGTCCCGGCAGGTCCAAGGACTGCTATTACCACTCGCTCACCACCTGATCAAGGAGGCGGTCGGTGAGAGGAATTACCTCTTTTTGAAATGAGGCGGAGTGTGCAGCATCCTTATCAAATTCCTTCCTGAATACCTCAGGATCATGCTGTAGAATCATCTCCCCCACCTCTCTGACAGCTTTCAGATAAGCGGATATCGCCTCTTCAACTGACGGATTTCCCTGGAGGATACCCCCATACAGGCTGCTGTCCTGTGAGAGCGTCCGTGCCATGAAGGCAAAGGTGGCATGGGCATTCGGGGTGGCAAATGGGAGGAGGTCTTCAAGTGAACAATTCATGCTCCTGAGCATGTGGGCCATTGCAATGTTCTGAAGATGGATGATCCCCTGTGTCACCGCCACCGCCCTGTCATGTACCCCTGGTGTCGATTGATGAACCAGCATGCCTACTGCTTCTAATATCCCCTGTAGCCATAGTCGGGTCTTTGGATCAGCCCTCGCAGGTGTCATGATCAGCTTCTGGTTCTCTATCGTTGCCATATTCGGGCCAAAGAGCGGATGAAGGCCGATCACCTGGGCTTTTGACTCCAGCATTGCAGCAACCGGCTTCTCCTTAATGGAGGTGAGATCTGCAATCAGCTGGTCATGCTCCAGAACGGGAGCAACTGATCTGATCACCTCTTCGGTTGCAGAAATGGGAACGGTAACCAGCACCACACTGCATCGCCCGGCAAGCCCGCGGTACTCAGAAGCCGGGGCTCTGCCGATCACCTCTACGAGGCAGCCTGCATCTTCGAATATCTGCCTGAAGAGGGTACCCATCCTTCCGGTTCCGCCAATGATCCCGATGGTGCGGCCATCATCTCTCAAGGATGGTCTCATCGATGGCAACTCCAAAGTGCCGTCCTCCGGTCATCAGGTGCCCAAGCACCAAATCTCCCTCCTTCAGCTCAACAACGCTTCGCGCAACACCATCTTCCCCGACAAGCCTGACCGTCTCGGCATTCTGGATGACCGCACTTGCAACCCGTCCCTCATGCTCTGCTTCAACGAGGAGAAGGGGGCGGCGCTCGATCTTTACTCTCCCAACAGAGACCGTACGGCTCTGCCCTTCCCCGGTTACGGCACATCCTGTATCTCCGGAGACTATCTCGGATAGGTAGCGCGTTTTGCCATCAGGGGAGAGGATGTACATATGCACAGCACCCGCATTCACCCTGAATGGGCGGGGGGAGACATAGGGATTCTCAAGGGTTTCAGCAGCAACGAGGAGGAGGGCAGATGATGTATTCCCCACAAGCATCCCTTCACCTTCATCAAAGAGGGAGCAGGTGTCGATACAGACCCTATCACCAATCCCGGCAGGTGAGATTCTGGTAATTGTCAGGGGGAGGAGGGGCAGAGTGCCGGCATCCGTTTCAAGCAGTGTGGCTACGGACCGGATCTCTTCCGGATCCTGTGAGTTGAGCAGAATCCCGCCGACACCCTTCTCAAGGATGCCCAGAGCCAGTGCTGCCTCCTTCGCACCGGTGACTTCTGCAATGATCCTATCAGATACCGCAACAAGGTTTTCCAGTGGAATGACCGTCCAGTCGGTTGTACGTACAATGACATGGCCCACCCTGGCATAATCTGCTGCCTGCTCTTCGGTTGCCTTGTCGATGATCTCAATCCGGTGAAAATCCCTTCCTTCGATGAGATCGCCATCCGGCGCAATGATGGGAATTCTTGCAAGAGATTTCGCCTCTTCACTACTGTTGAGGAGAAGGGCTGTTGCTCCACCCTCGATTGCGGCAAGTGCTGCCTCTTTATTCCATGGGCGGATATCAACCCAGAACTCCTTCATGAAAGCCTCCCAAGAGCTTTATCCGGTTTTTCACGGTCATGTACAACCCGGCAGATGGTATTGACAAACTCGGTGGTGTTCTTCCTCTGGAATGCGTTTCTCCCCATGCAGACACCAGCACCCCCGGCATTGATTGCATCATCGATCATCTTCAGGGATTCGAGATCCCCTCCCTTCTCTCCTCCGGCAACGAGCACGGGAACCGAGCATGCAGCGATGATCTGCCTGAATGCCTTCTCATCCTGCGGGTAGTTTGTCTTGATCAGATCCGCACCCAGCTCTTCTGCCACCCTGACACAGTGGGCAACTGCACGTGGATCATTTGGATCGATCCCCTCACCACGAGGGTAGATCATGATCAGCAGAGGAATACCCCACCGGCTGCATTCCTGGGAGACAACACCTGCCGCCTCGATCATCTTTGACTCCTGTGGCGCCCCGAGATTAATATGGATAGATACCCCGTCGGCTCCAAGGGTGATCGCCTCTTCAACAGTACAGATCAGGACCTTGTCATTTGGATCAGGATTCATCGAGGTACTTGCAGAGAGGTGGACGATCAGGCCGATATCACGGCCGCGTCTCCTGTGGCCACCCTTCACCATTCCTTTATGGAGTATAATGGCATTTGCTCCTCCTGCACTCACCTCATCGACCACTGTCTGCATATCAAGCAGCCCCTCTATCTGGCCGAGGGTAAAACCATGATCCATTGGGATTATAACCGCCCGTCCGGTATTTCTATCCATAATCCGCTCAAGACGTATCTCTTTTCCGATCATTTTCAACTCCCCCTGAGTATCTCGAGGGCCTCTTCGGCTGTCCTCTTCTCCATCAATACAGCCCGTGCCGCATGCAGGAATGCTCTTGGATTTTTGTGCTGGAAGACATTCCTCCCGATTGAGATCCCGGCTGCTCCTCCAATCATTGACCCTTCGATGACCTGAAGTATCTCGATATCACTCATCTTTGAGCCCCCGGCAACAACCACCGGCACGCTGCACCCTTCTGTCACCTCGCGGAAGGAATCCGGATCTCCCGTGTACACCGTCTTGACGATATCGGCCCCAAGCTCAGATGCCACACGTGCAGCAAGCTTTACGTATTCGCATCCGTTTTCGTCAGTTATCTTCCTGCCTCTCGGGTACATCATTGCAAGGAGTGGCATCCCCCATTCCATGCATTCAATTGAGATCCTTCCGAGATCGGAAAGCATCGATGCCTCGGAATCTGCACCGATATTGACATGCACCGAGACGGCGTCTGCCCCCATCTTCACTGCCTGGGTAACGGTATTTACGATCACCTTGTTATTGGGATCCGGTCCAAGCGAGGTGCTGGCGGAGAGGTGCAGGATCAAACCGATATCCTCTCCTGATCGACGGTGTCCGTGAAGGGCAAGGCCGACATGCCCAAGTACTGCGGTTGCCCCACCTTCTGCGACTGCGTCAACAGTTCCACAGAGATCAATCAAACCCGTTATCGGGCCCTGCGATACCCCATGGTCGAGCGGGACGATGATCATCTTCCCCGACTTTCGATCCATGATCCGTTCCATGCGAATATCTTTTCCATGCATAGTATAACCACAACACACATACTGCCTTCTGACACCAGATTAAACATTGGTGTCTTCAGGCATAGCTAAAAAAACGATAAAAACCAAAGAAAGCCTCCGCTTGGGAGTCAACCTTCAGAAGAATGTCTGCGAAAAGAACAGATGCGAAGCTACCGGAGATAAAAGCATTCACCGGCGAAAAAACATCCACCACGCATTATAGTATTGTTATCGTGAACAATATAAAAAGGTGTGGGTAAGCAGAATACCCATGGATTAATCGGGTCCGAATTCAAACACGTATTCGACTTATGTTGGAACCATCCGATAATCGATCGTGGCTACGCTTAATTCTGATCATCTCGACGCTGGGATCATTCCTGACACCGTTCATCGGCTCAATGGTCAATCTCGCCCTGCCCCAGATTGCAGCAGAATTTTCAGCTGATGCAATCCAGCTCGGATGGGTTCCGACCATCTTTTTATTGTGTTCGGCGATGTTTCTCATACCTGTTGGAAAACTGAGCGATATATACGGGAGAAAAAAAGTCTTCCTCATCGGGATCGCAATAACCGGACTCACATCATTTCTCATACCCTTTTCACCGACATTTCCGGTACTCATAGCACTTCGTGGACTTCAGGGAATAGGAAGCGCCTGTATCTTCGGAACATCTGTTGCCATCGTCTCGTCAGTCTTTCCAAAAGAGCACCGGGGCAGGGCACTTGGGATTAATGTAACCGGCGTCTATGCCGGCCTCTCGCTTGGTCCGGTCATTGGCGGGCTGTTCACTCATTACCTCGGATGGAGGAGCCTCTTCTTCATTCTCGTGCCATTGTGTATCTTCGTCATCTTCGCTGTCACACGCTGGATTACGGTGGACTGGGCAGATGCCGGTGCCCCACCATTCGATCTTATCGGAGCCTTCCTCTATGGAGGGGTGGTTTTCTGCGGGATATTTGGGATCACCTCGATCACCTCTCAGGAGGGAGTGGTAGCACTCATCCTCTTCTTCCTCCTCCTTCCCATCTTTCTTTCGCATGAAACAAAGATACACAATCCGATCTTTGATATCAGGATCTTCAAAAACAACCGTGTTTTTACGTTCTCAAATATCGCCGCACTTATCAACTATAGTGCGACCTTTGCAATCGGATACCTTCTCAGCCTGTACCTCCAGATCATCAAAGGTCTTGATCCAAAATCTGCCGGACTGGTGCTTGTGAGCCAGCCCCTGATGCAGGTACTCTTCTCCCCGTGGGCAGGGAGGCTCTCCGATCGGATAGAGCCCCGCTACATCGCATCTGCCGGTATGGGGCTGAATGCCATCGGGCTCTTAATTCTTGCGGGAATTACGGCAGAGACGACCATGCCCGTCATCATTATGGCACTTCTGTTCCTTGGTTTTGGGTTTGCCCTCTTCTCATCCCCAAATACCAATGCGGTGATGGGATCGGTAGAAAAAAGCGAATATGGTATTGCTTCCGGCACTATTGCCACGATGCGTCAGTTTGGAATGGTTCTTTCAATGGGAATCAGCCTCTTTCTCTTTACCTTCTTCATCGGTGCTGTTGAGATCGGCGTCGAACAATCATCCGGGTTTCTGAATGCACAGAAATATGCCTTTCTTATCTATGCACTCCTCTGTATGGCCGGCGTTCTCATCTCATTAGCACGAGGTCGGGCGGCGTAAGCAGGTTTGCATTATTTCAGGATTTTTCTTGCGAAATCAGAAATTGTAAAAGCGGTTCCCATCATCCATACAGAAAGGAAATCCCGTGCAACAAAGAAGAGTGACTTGTCCGGATACTGATCATCCCGAACATTTCTGACCGAGAAATACGCAAGAAGGAACCATATTGATGCAACAGTGGTCTGGCCAATGACCGATATCCAGAGTCCAAGTGATGCAAAGACTACGCTGAGGATATATGCGAGCAGGCTCGTAAAACTCGCAGTAAAGAAGTTCACTACCGCTCCACGATGCAGGACATCCTGAAGCTGGGGGAGGAGCATGACTGCAAGAAGGAATGTGATGATCGTAATAGCAATATCCTGCCAGCTCATATGTTCTCCTGAAGTACCGATTCGTAACCCTGTCAAACGCTATCTACCAGATTGTTTGTGCGTGCTGGCATATGAGAGGATCAGAATCATCATTCCCGATTAACAAGAGGCTCATGGAAAAGCGATTGCCTATGGAGATTATCACTGCACATAATCTTGAGAAATACTTTGGCACCCTTGCCGCAGTTGATGGCATCAGCTTTTCTGTTCAGAAAGGTGAGATATTTGGTTTTCTTGGGTCAAACGGTGCCGGCAAGACGACTCTAATGAAGATGATCCACTGCGTATCAAAACGAACCGGGGGGGATCTTATGGTATTTGGGATGGATACCGACAGAGATCCCCGTAGAATCAAGCAGCGGCTTGGGGTGGTGCCACAGGAGAATAATCCCGATCCGGATTTCACTGCATTTCAGAATCTCACTGTCTATGCACGCTATTTTGGAATACCTCAAACTGAAGCTGAAGGGAGGGCAGAAGAGCTCCTCGAATTCATGCAGCTTTCTGAGAAACGTGACGCGCCGATAGAGACGCTCTCAGGCGGGATGAAACGGCGGCTAATCATTGCACGTGCATTGATGAACGAGCCGGAACTTTTGATCCTTGATGAGCCCACAATCGGCCTTGATCCCCAGGGACGCCACCTCATCTGGGAGAAGCTCCGCCATCTCCGGTCACGTGGCTGTACCCTTCTGATGACCACACATTACCTTGATGAGGCTGAGCGGCTCTGTGATCGGCTCGTTATCATGGACTCCGGGAAGATCCTTGTTGAAGGGAGCCCGGCCGAGCTTGTCAGAAAATATGCGTGTGAGGAGATTGTTGAGGCGGAAGCAAACCCGGAGATTATCGCCTGCCTGAAGGGGGAAGGGATAGAGTATGAAGTATTTGGAGACACCATACAGGTGCAGGGAGACAACCCGCAGATCGTTGCACAAATCCTGATGGAGAGATGTCGCCGGGAACGTATCACGGTCAGGAGGGCAACCCTTGAGGACGTCTTCCTGAAGCTGACGGGAAGAACATTGAGGGAGTGAGCTGTGGCATACGGTGGTTTGAGCGAAATTTCAAGGGGGTCGCTGGCGGTCTGGCGGCGGAACCTGGATGCATTTATCAAGACATACCAGGTCAATTTCATTCCCCCGTTTGTTGAGCCGGTACTCTACCTTCTTGCCCTTGGATATGGTGTCGGCGCCCTGATCCAGGATGTGGATGGCATACCCTATCCGGTCTTCATTGCACCAGCTCTTGTCTCGATATCAGTGATGTACTCGGCATTCTTTGAATGTACCTACTCGAGTTATGTCCGGATGTATTACCAGAAGACATTTGATGCGATGATTGCCACCCCCTTATCGATTGAAGATGTGATCACCGGGGAGATCCTCTGGGGAGCAACACGGGGAACAATTTATGCTACCCTGATGATCCCGGTACTCTTCCTCTTCGGGGTGATCGACATGCCGACATCGCTCCTGCTGATTCCTTTTGCATTCCCGGCAGGATTCCTGTTTTCGGCCATTGGAATCTGCTTCACAGCAGTCACTCCGGGAATTGACGCACTCAATTACCCGGCATTCCTCTTTATCACCCCGATGTTCCTCTTCTCAGGGACTTTTTTTCCTATTGGCATCCTTCCCCAGACAATCCAGTACTTCGCTTTTGGCTTTTTACCGCTTGCAAATATTGTCAATGTCAACAGGGCGATTACGATGGCAGAGTTCTCCCCGATGCTCCTCTATAATATTGTCTGGGTGCTTCTTGTTGCCCTGTTATTCTTTATTATCGGGATCAACCTGATGAAGCGGAGACTTGAGGACTGATCTGAAGATATAATCATCATTCATCTGTTTTGGATTCGGGGAACCTGAGGTAATAACAGGCTCCCCATTCCTTCCTTTCTCCATGCTTGAGACTCTGGAGATCTGCATCCGCATGCAGAAGGCAGACATATGATCCGCAGCAGCCATATACCTGGCAACCAACTGCCTCTGCTCCACAGATTGAACAGCGATGATCTGTCACTAAATCCACTTCCCAACAATATGTATATGACCAGTGTATTCTTTGCCTTCGAAGAACGTTTTGTTCAGAAGATGAACTCCTAAAGGAATAGATTATGATGAATACAAATCATATATAAATTATATTGTATGAAACAAAATTTGGACAGAGATATCATTTCTGCATATACCTGAACAAACAAAGACCATCATTATAATAACACTGATCTATTTTGTATTCATTGATAGAAGAGAGATTTCAATCGACTCTTTTTACTTAATAATCAATTTTTTCACAAGATAAAAGCGATACATATATATAGTAACAGAGGAGTATACACTGTATGCTCTCAGCGGGGGAGATTAAAAAGGAGATCGAAGCACGTCTCAAGGCGTACCTCTCAAGAGATAAATCAGGCATTCGGAAAGAACTGCTTACAATGTTCATACGTATACGTTCACTTACCATCTCTGAGATCCATGCACGATTGAATGAGAGGTTCAGTATCAGTATCAAAGCAGTAGCATCCATGGTCGGGACCATTGCTTCCCGCATTGGAATTCTTCATGTTCGGCGGAATGTCGAGGGAACAACCAGCATCTATGAGGTGAAAGAACAGTATCTTGATCTCATGACCCGTGTTGTTGCAACAACCTGAACACTCTTTTTTAGGAAAAACTCTGGCTCTAACAGAACTATTTTAATCAACGCCTTCCCATTAATCTGATACATGAGGAGACCATTTGGAGATATACCTGAAATGCCGGAGATCACCGTTGATGATGATGTTCGCGCTTATATAAAGGAACGAGGATGTGACTTTAGGGTGTGTACATCCTGTGGAGGTCCGATTCTCCTCCCAACATCTATAAAAAATCCAAAATCGTCAGACATACCAATAGCTGTCGGAGATTACACCCTCTATGTCTCACGTTACCAGGTGAAATGGATCCAGTCGATCACCATGCAGATGGTTCCCCGTTATTTCAGCTACGGACATTCAGATGAGTTTTGAAGAGCTTGAACATACAGCTGATGTTAAAATACGCATCAGAGCAGAGAGTTATGAAGAACTCTTCAGAACTGCATCTTCTGCACTCTTCTGTACCCTCTATTCAGGAGATTGCAGGATAGAAAGAGAGAGAGGACTTCAGGTTTCCGCGGATACCATTGAGGATCTGTTATGGGAGTTTTTATCCGAACTCCTCTTCATCTCTGAAGTTGAATCGTTTGTTGTCTGTGAAACAGAAGTGGTTTTTATCGAGGGCGGGCTGTCTGCTACTATCCGTGGAGAGACATTTGACCCTGAAAGACATGGAGGAGGACGGGAAGTCAAGGGTATCTCATACTCGGATCTCTTCATCAGGAAGATTGATAAGATGATCTCTGCTGAGATTATCTTTGACATATGAGGTGATCTGCGATGCTGAACGGGATTCAACAAGCCGGTGTGCATGAATGGGAGATACCAGTTGGATATGTCCCCGATATGCGTGTCTCGGGTCGGCTTTTCCTCTCTGAATCTCTAGGCAGAACACTGGAGGAAGGTGCAGCACGCCAGCTTGCCAATGTTGCAACACTACCCGGAATCATCGGACATTCATTTGGCATGCCCGATATTCACTGGGGATACGGGTTCCCTATCGGCGGCGTGGCTGCTTTCTCTGAAAATGAGGGGATTGTTTCACCCGGCGGTGTTGGATTTGATATCAACTGTGGTGTGCGACTGATCGCAACACCGCTCACCCTGGCTGATCTTGAGGATAGACGATCCATCATCTCCAAACTCTACAAGAAGGTTCCAACCGGTGTCGGATCAAAAGGAGCTCTCAGGTTCTCGGGATCCAGGCTGGATGAGCTTCTCAGTGGAGGATCCACTTTTGTCATCAATGAAGGTCTCGGGCTTTCAGAGGATGCACTTCTCTGCGAGGAGAATGGTTGCATGAAAGAAGCCAACCCCGATCTGGTGAGTGAGAAAGCCCGTAAAAGGGGTATTCCCCAATGCGGTACACTTGGATCGGGAAACCATTTCCTTGAACTACAGGTTGTTTCCAGCATACAGGATCAGAAGACCGCGCGGGCTTTTGGCATCACTGAGGGCACCATCTGTTGCATGATTCACTGCGGATCACGTGGGATTGGACACCAGGTATGTACTGATCACATCAGGAGCATGGAGAAGGCATCGAAAAAATATGGGATCAGGCTCCCTGACAAACAACTCGCCTGTGCCCCCCTGAGCTCCAGAGAAGGGCAGGATTACTTCAGTGCAATGGCAGCAGCTGCAAATTATGCCTGGGCAAACCGCCAGATCATTACTCATGAACTCCGTCTGCTCTTTGAGGGCACATTTGGTATTGATTACAAAGAGATGCCGCTCATCTATGATGTTGCACATAACATTGCCAAATGGGAAGTGCATACTGTCCTGGGTGAAGAGCAGCGCGTATGTGTCCACAGAAAAGGGGCAACACGCGCTTTTGGACCTGGAAGATCCGAGTTGCCGGAGAAATATCAGGCAACCGGCCAGCCTGTAATTATACCGGGAAGCATGGGAACTGCCTCCTATCTGCTTGCAGGAACAGAAACTGCCATGCAGAAGACCTTTGGGAGCACCTGCCATGGAGCGGGAAGGGTCAGCAGCAGGAAAGCTGCCAGGAATGCTCTCAATGGAAACGAGGTGGCAGCAGATCTCAAAAAGAAGGGGATAATTGTCATGGCACCTTCTGGCGATGCCATCGCTGAAGAAGCCCCCTCAATGTACAAACCAAGCGATGAAGTTGTGCGCGTCGTCGATGAGGCAGGACTCTCCAGAATCATTGCAACATTCCTGCCACTTGGGGTGATCAAAGGATGATGAATGGATCTCCGGCGGTTATATGGGAGGATAAACTCATGTTTCAGAGGCTGATCGACGACTGTGTGGGTTGTTGTGAGCTGGTCACACCACAACTGCTTGCAGCCCCATTCTATAGGGGGGCATTTGGAGCACTTATCGTTCCGACAGGCTTTGCAAATAAGGAGTATTCACGTGTCCTCCCTGCCCTCAGAGCTACAAAAAGCCGGATGAAGCGTTTTCTTGAATCTGGCGGAGAGATCCTTGTTTTTGGAGGGGGAGGCGATATCCCCGACTGTTATGACTGGCTTCCGTTTCCGGTTGGATACCATTTTGAATATGGGCCACAGAAGATTACAATCAAAAAAGAAGCTGATTCAGCCTCACTACTTGAAGGCTATGACCTTGATGCATTCGAATGCGACGGGTATTGTACCGGGTACCATGGCGATCCTGTTGCAACCACGCATGATGGCCACCCAATCCTCATTGAAGAGGAGGTGGGATCCGGTCGCGTTATTCTGACAACAGTCCATGAATACCCGTCACGGGCATTTCTTACGAGCTTCTGTGCCTGTAGAAAGGAAACCTTCTTTTAGATGGAGCAGGTATGGTTCTTAGTGTTGGATGATGCATCAGTATACCATTGCCCACAATTCATCTCCCGATGATCTGGAGCCTGTATTAATGACAATCCATACGATCGTCTCAGGACTCCCGGTTACAGGTAAATCGGCAGACAAACCCGGAATCAGGATTGAAGAGGGAAAAGTCATTGACCGGTCCTATACCGGTCCGGTTCTGGAGGAAGCGATTGCTAAAAATCAGCTGATCAAGAGACGGCCGGAGACCGGCATATACAAAGGGGTTCCCGTGGTGGTTGCACCTCTTCGCGACAGGGACGGAGAGGCGATTGGTGCAATCGGAGTTGTTGATATTACCGGCATCTTTGATCTTGCAACACTGATGGAACACCAGAGTTTTATCCTCCGTCAGGTATGCGGAACTGATCCCTGCCCGATAGAATCCGAACAAATCAGTTCAAAAAGGTAAAAGCCATGACAAACGCTGCGTATAATGTCCTCAGGATTCTTGATCGTTCCGGGGAAAAGATCTCCGGAGAAAAAATCAGTAAGGAACTTGGCATCAGCAGATCTGCGGTCTGGAAACATATTCAGGAACTTCGCGATCTCGGATATGAGATCGAGGCATCACAGAAAGAAGGATACCATGTCGCACAGAGGACAAAACGCCTTCTTCCGTATGAAATAAAACGCCACCTGAAGACAAAAAGGATCGGATCAGATCTTCATTATGCCATCTCCACCCCCTCAACAATCTGGCTCGGCAAGCAGATGATGCGTGAGATAGATGATGAGATTGAAGAGGGGCTTGTCATCATTGCTGAAGAGCAGACCGGTGGTATCGGGAGGCTCGGCCGATCATGGGCATCTCCTGCCGGAGGAGTCTGGACAACCATCCTTCTGAAGCCTTCGATTCCAATCTCGCGTGCCTACATGATCATGATGGCCGCCTCAGTAGCAGTTGCACGTGCTATCAGGAAGGAATATGACATCGGAGCTTTGATCAAATGGCCAAATGACATCTTCATTGGAGATAAAAAGGTTGCAGGCATGCACCTTGAACTCTCAGCCGAAGCGGATGTCATACACTACTGCCTCCTGAGTATCGGAATTGATGTAAATGTCTCGGTATCTGATCTTATGCCGGTATTAAACCGGGAAGTCACCTCCATCTCTGAAGAGCTCGGATATGAAGTCGACAGGGCAAAATTCCTTGCAAGGGTGCTGACGGAGTTTGAACGCCGGTATAATCTTCTTGAGAGGAATGAATACGAAGCTCTTATCCGTGAATGGAAGAGTCTCTCCTGCACACTTGAACACAGAGTAGAGATCAGGACACTCAAAAAGACATTTGAAGGTGAAGCAATCGATCTGGATGAGCATGGTGCCCTCATCATCCGGAAAGATAACGGAAAGATCGAGCGCGTCATCGCCGGAGATTGCTATCTTCTCTGATCTCAGGCTTTTTTTAATACCATATTTTTTATCGTAAACCGTCAAATGATGATCAGGTTGACGATGTATGGCAATTTAATGTATGCACAAATGCTGACAAGAACAGCAACATTTACCGCACTTATTGCAATCGGAGGATGGGTCGCAATCACAATCCCTTTCCTCCCTCTCGTTCCCTTCACACTCCAGACACTCTTCATCCTCCTCGCAGCAGTTATTATGAAGAGATATGCAGTCCTGCCGGTTGCCCTGTATGTCCTTCTTGGGATCTGTAACCTTCCGGTCTTTCATAATGGAACCGCAGGGATTGGAGTTCTTCTTGGACCCACAGGAGGATATATCATCGGTTTTATTCCAGCAGCACTTATTGCCGGGCTTCTGCTTGAAAAAGAGGTTAAATTTACTGGTATTGCAGCGATTGCAGCAGCCAGCATCACTATTTATGCACTAGGTACTGCATGGCTCTCGGTTTCAACCGGGATGCCATTTGTTGCAGCAGCCATGATCGGCGTCATTCCATTCATACCCGGTGACATAATCAAAGGAGCAGCAGCACTTGTCATCGGTAAAAGGATTACATGATATCAATTAAGGATCTTTCCCATGGCATACTCCGTATTCCCTCATATGAGATACCCAGGGGCATAACGACAGTACTTGGCCGAAATGGGGCGGGCAAGACAACGCTGCTCTCTCTCTCTGCCGGGATCCATCTCCCGGAGCAGGGATCGGTTCTGATCGACAGTCTTTCCCCGAGATCTCTGGACATAGGTTGGGTATCTGAGTTCCCTGACAGAAATATCCTGTTTGATCAGGTCTTCAATGAGATTGCGGCGCCACTCAGATTCCGGCATGATTCGATCGATCATATTGAGGAACGAACAGCAGAGATTGCAGATCGGCTTTCAATTACGCATCTTCTGGATAGAAAAACCCGGACACTCTCGGGTGGGGAGAAAGTGCTCGTCGCCCTTGCCTGTGCTCTTGTCATCGATCCCATTCTCCTCGTTATCGATGAGGCGGACTCACACCTTGACAGTGAAACTGCATGGAGGGTTCAGGAGGCAATACACTCACATCCCCCGGATTATACACTCCAAAGCAGCCAGTACAGAGGTATTTCAGCAGAATCTGATCATATATTATTTCTGGAGAATGGGGAGATTATCCGGGATGATCTGAGATGAAAGTCGTGTTGGAGGAGATCACTTTTCAGCAGGGAGGGTTCGCCCTCTCGGTGAACCAGGATTTTATACCTGGCATCTACCTGATTACGGGTCCCATCGGATCGGGGAAGAGTACGCTCTCTCTCATCCTCTCCGGACATCTCCAGCCTGATTCAGGGAGTATTCATAAAATCGGCATTACCTCAGAAGCCATCTCCCTGCAGTTTCCTGAATACCATATCACCGGGGCAACCGTGCTCGAAGAGATCCGATCATGGGGCGTGGATCCAGATATGACAGAGAGTGCAATCCTACCGGAAACCCTGTTTATGCGTGACCCGCTTCAGCTCTCCCGGGGAGAATTAAAAAGGGTCACCCTCGCGTGTGTCTTCGCCAGAGAGCCCGATCTCCTCATTCTTGACGAGCCCTTCTCCTCCCTTGACACCGAAATGAAGCAACAGCTCTGCACGATGATTGAAAACAGAACATCGGGCATAACCATCATCTTTACCCATGAACGTGAGATCCTTCCTGAGAGTGGATTTCATCTCAGTATCAGGAACGGCTCTCTCTATCCGGCAAACGCTGTTCCTGGAATACTGGAGCGAGCCGTTGAGAAGTCCACAGACTTCAAGGAGAAACCTCCTGTTTTTGGAGATGGGCGTCTCAGGCTCCTCTCCGTGATCCTCCTCTCGCTTGGAGCGTTTCTTTCAATTGGAGGGGCAATCCTTGCACTTCTCTGGTGGTTTGTTGCCTGCTGGCGAAAGTGGGAGGTTCCAGACAGGCATCTCATACTCGCTCTTGGAATGCTCATCCTTTTGCCTGCTCTCGTAACAGAATTTTTTACCGGGGATGGATTATCCTATGGTATCAGGATGGGAGTGATCCTCTTCATCTCATTCTGGGTATATACGGATTATAGGGGAGGTGAAATGCTGGATCTCTTTGTCTGGGCAGGAACAGAACGGAGGGGTTTTGATATCGGGCTTGCGGCTGAGATGGCGATGCAGGGGATATACCTCGCAGGCTCAGATCTTCAGCAGATTCGAAGGGCATATTCAATAAAAGGATTGAAAATTGGAGTTAAAACGTTCATTCCTGCTTCCATATCATTGCTCCTGATGCATATACGCCGATCGGATGAGACTGCCCGCCTTCTCGCACTCAGGGGTTTTAATGGAGGGGGTACCTATGCACCTTGTTTTCCTGGAAGAAAAAGAGACCTCCTACTTACTTTAATTGCCATAATTCCCTTGTTTTACAGTTTAATGTCATTTTAGAGAATTATTTATACTATCAGGTGTAATTTCTGAGAGGCTCGATTTTTAACAATTCCTCAGCCCACGAGGTGTTTAGATGACGAAATCAAAAGATTCCAGAGTATACATCACAGATACCACGCTGAGGGATGCACATCAATCGCTCATCGCAACCCGCCTTCAGACTGAAGACATGATACCGATTGCCAAAGAGATCAATAAGATTGGTTTCTTTTCGGTGGAGGCGTGGGGTGGTGCTACATTTGATAGCTGTATCCGCTTTTTAAATGACGATCCGTGGATGCGTCTTCGTTCACTCAAGGAAGTACTGCCGGATACACCGATTCAGATGCTTCTGCGGGGACAGAACCTTGTCGGGTACAGGCATTACCCCGATGACGTTGTGGAGCGTTTTGTCACAGCAGCCCATTCAAATGGCATCGATATATTCAGAATATTCGACGCACTGAACGATATTCGGAATATGAAGAGCTCCATGAAGGTTGTTTCCGATGTTGGAGCACATATGCAGGGAGCAATATCCTATACGACAAGCCCTGTGCATTCCATAGCAACGTTCATCGATATGGCTGAGGAGCTCTATTCACTTGGATGCGATTCGATCTGCATCAAGGATATGGCAGGGCTGATCATGCCCGAAACCACCCGTGAGCTTATCCAGGGGATAAAGAGGCGTGTGGATGTGCTGGTTGATCTCCACAGCCACTCTACAAGCGGCATTGCTCCGATGAGTTATCAGGCGGCAATTGAGGCTGGAGTTGATATCCTGGATACCGCGATGTCGCCATTTGCATTTGGGACATCACAGCCTGCAACCGAGAGTATTGTTGCCTCGGTGATCGGCACACCGCGTGAGACAGGAATCGATCTCCTGGCACTCCGAAAGGTTCGGAACCTCTGTATGGATGTCAGGAAGAAGTACAATGCACTTGTTGATCCCATCTCCGAGCGGATTGATAGCGATGTCCTTGTCTATCAGCTGCCGGGCGGAATGATCTCAAACCTCGTCTCCCAGCTCAAGGAGCAGGATGCAATCGATAAGCTGCAGGCAGTCTTTGATGAGATCCCACATGTGCGTAAGGATCTCGGCTACCCGCCACTCGTCACCCCGACAAGCCAGATTGTCGGTACACAGGCTGTTCTGAATGTTCTGATGGGCGGGCGGTACCAGAATGTCACCAAAGAGGTGAAGGATTATGTACATGGCCTGTATGGACGTCCGCCTGCACCAATTCCTGATGAAATCCGGCAACAGATCATCGATGGAGAGGAGATGATCACGGTGCGGCCGGCAGATCTGCTTGCGCCGATCTATGAGAGCATGAAGAAAGAAGCAACCGAGATGGGTCTTGTCAAAAAAGAAGAGGATGTCCTGACATATATCCTCTATCCGGCGATTGCCCCGGCATTTCTCAGAGGAGAGAAGACCGCCGAGCCTATACCCGTTCCAAAGAAAGAGGGATCAGGATCTGTTGATTTCCCGCATGCGATGGAGGTTGAAGTTGATGGGGAGATCTTCTCTGTCCGGATCGTCTCTGTCGAAGGTAGTGCATTGTCTTCTCCGGTTGGCAGTTCGGTGAAATCGCAGATTCCACGCGGGGATCTCCCCGGTGGTATCAAGAGCAATATACAGGGGATGGTGCTTGATATCAAAGTGAGCCTCGGTCAGGAGGTGAAGAAAGGAGATACACTGATCATCCTTGAGGCCATGAAGATGGAGAACCCGATTCAAAGCCCGGTTGATGGAAAGGTCCAGGAGATCTTTGTCGATGCCGGAGCGGTCGTACAAAACGGAGATATTTTGCTGGTGGTCCAATGACCTTCTTCGATAAGGTGCTCATCGCAAACCGGGGCGAGATCGCCATCCGTATTATGCGTGCCTGTAGGGAACTGGGTATTGAGACGGTTGCAATCTATTCGACCCCTGATAAAAATGCACTCCATGTGAAATATGCAGATGAAGCGTTTCATATCGGAGAAGCACACCCCTCGAAGAGTTATCTGAACCAAAATCGAATCATCGAGGTTGCCTCACTCTGTGAGGCAGAAGCAATTCATCCGGGATATGGTTTTTTAGCAGAAAACTATCAATTTGCAGAGCATGTTGAGCAGTCAGGCCTCACATTCATCGGACCATCTTCGAAGACCATTCACATGATGGGATCAAAACTCGATTCCAAAGAGGCGATGAGCGCTGCCGGGGTTCCGGTGTTGCCCTGGACAAAGGGGGGAGTTACTTCGTCTGAGGCAGGCATTGCTTTTGCAGAAGAGATTGGATACCCTGTCATTGTGAAGGCAAGCGCCGGTGGAGGAGGTATCGGAATGCAGATCGTCTGGGATAGTTCCGGTATTGCAGAGGCTATCGATAAAGGGATGAGAATCGCACAGTCTGCTTTTGGAGATCCGACAATCTTCATCGAAAAATACCTTGACAAGCCCCGCCACATTGAAGTGCAGGTGTTATCTGATCGATATGGGACGGGAATCCACCTCTATGAGCGTGAATGTTCGATTCAGAGGCGGCACCAGAAGCTTGTTGAAGAAGCTCCCTGTCCGATCATGACGCCTGAGCTTCGGGAGAAGATGACAGATTCTGCATTGACGGTTGCGAAGGTCTGTAACTACACAAATGCCGGGACAGTTGAATTTCTCTATTCTGAAGGTAATTATTACTTTATGGAGATGAATACGCGTCTCCAGGTGGAGCATACCATCACAGAAATGGTCACAGGAGTCGACATTGTCCGCCAACAGATTGCAATAGCGTCCGGTGAACCTCTTGCATATGAACAGGATGAGATCTCTCTCCGCGGTCATGCAATCGAATGCAGGATTAATGCTGAAGATCCCCTGAATGATTTTGCCGCAGATCCTGGTAAGATCGTCCGGTATCGTTCTCCCGGCGGGCCCGGGGTCAGGGTTGATTCAGGTATCCATGTCGGGTATGCAATCCCCCCCCAGTACGATTCTATGATCTCAAAGCTCTGTTCCTATGGCCTCACCCGGATTGAGGCGATAGAGCGGATGAGAAGAGCTATTTATGAATATGTGATCCTGGGGGTCAAGACGACCCTTCCACTCCATCACTCGCTGATGCATAACCGACAGTTCATCCAGGGCAATACCCACACACATTTCCTTGCGGATCAGCAGATCATGCGGAACCTCCAGAGTTTCTACCGTGATGAAGAGTCGCGTATGCAGACCCTTGCCGCTTCCCTCCGTCAGGGAAAGGAGATCGCAGCGGTTACAGCAGCAGTCAATGTCTATCTCCAGCATATGAATAAGGGCAAATAAGCCATTATTCGTCAATTTAATCCCATTTATTTTCTTTTTCTTTCTCTTACCGGGTTTCTCAGTGTATCCGGTTTTCTGAAGGCATATGGCAAGCTATTTACGAACAGGCGCCCTTCTTATTATGCACAAGTCGTGCATACATCAGATGCTGCGGTGGCCTAGCTGGTTAGGGCGCCAGACTCATAGGGTTTTGAGCAATCGAAGGCGCCATCATCTGGGATATCTGGAGGTCGGGGGTTCGGATCCCCCTCGCAGCACTTCTGCTGATTGTGTTTTTTCACCATTTCTGAGTTTTGCTTCTGCATCTTTTCAATAGATCAATCTTGTTTTCGATCATCTGCCCCACAGAAGCATTCATCATCTGTCTATGACCAGATATTGATCTGGTACCATGACAAGCGTTTTAATCGTCTATTATTCGCTCTTTGGCCATGTTCACAGAATGGCAGAGGCCATTGCTGAAGGTGTCCGGCTTGGGGGAGGGGATCCGATCATCCGGCGGGTTCCTGAAACACTGCCGCCTGAGGCAATTGAGAAGATGGGGGCATCTGCTTTCCAGAAGGAGTTTTCAAGGATTCCCATCTGTACGCGTGAAGATCTGGCAACAGCAGATGCAGTTATCTTTGGCACACCCACCCGTTTTGGAAATATGTGCGGCCAGATGCGGCAGTTCCTTGATGCAACCGGAGGGCTCTGGCAGAGGAACATCCTTCTTGGAAAGGTGGGGAGCGTCTTTACAAGCTCTGGAACCCAGCATGGAGGACAGGAGTCAACACTTCTCTCAACGCATATCACACTCCTCCATCATGGGATGGTGATCGCCGGGCTTCCCTATGGTTTCTCAGGCCAGTCGAGGACCGATGAGGTGACCGGGTGCTCGCCATATGGTGCATCGACAATTGCTGGAGGGTCAAACAACCGATGGCCTTCAGATAATGAGCTTGAGGGAGCCCGATGGCAGGGGAGGTATGTTGTGATCCTTGCACGGCGGCTTTCAGAGGATTATGAGGGGATGAGAGAGGAGCTTGGGGTTTAATTCCTTTATTCCATTCTCCCAAATGGTATCAATCAGAACGTTTTACCCTGAAAACGACAGGGATGATCATGGCTTTTCTTTCCCGGATACCATATCTCCCATTCCTGATAATTCTCGTGTTGGGATCCTGCCTCATCCCCGGATGTATCCAATCTCCCGAGCCTGTTTCTCAGGAGCAGGATACACTCCTGACATCTCCACCAGCTTCAGTTGATGCCAGGCTCCAAAATATCGTCTCTGATGGCGTAACACAAACCGGAATCCCCGGTGCAGTCGTCGGAATCGTCACACCGGACTGGAGATGGAGCTATGCGGCAGGGTATGCCTCCCTCTCACCTGAGATTCCAGCCGAACCCGGTATGCATTTCTTCATCGCAAGTGTAACAAAGCCATTTGTCAGCGTGGCAATCCTTCAGCTTGCCGAAGAGGGTAAACTTTCCCTCAATGATCCTATCAACTCCCATATTCCAATTGATATTGCAGAGGCGATCGAAAACAGCGATGAGATCACAATCCGCCAACTCCTTGACCATACAAGCGGTATTGCGGATTATGACGAAATGTCGATGATTCTCGAGGAGTACGAGAAACCCGGGAAAATCATTTCCTATGAGCAGGGTATGTGGGATGGCATTGATAATGGCCCGCTCTATGATCCGGGGATGGGATATACCTATTCGAATGTGAATTACATCCTCCTCACCCTGATCATCGACAGGGCATCCGGCACCTCCTATGAGGAGTATATTCAGGAGCAGATTCTCAATCCATGTGGCATGAAGGATACGACAATCCACCGCACCAACAGGTTGCCGGATCCGCATATGCATGCTATAGAGGTGGATGATGATGGCAGTATAATGGATTTCAGCAATCTCTATAAAAACTATGATCGGAGTTCCGGGGATATCGTGAGTACAGCTGCCGATCTCAATACCTTCCATATTGCTCTAATCTCAGGTGAGCTGATCGGTCCGTCATCGATTGACCAGATGAAGACGATCTCACCACAATCAGAGAAGAACATTGATATGAAGGCTCTTGGCTCTGGAAAACAGGGATATGGACTTGGATATGCCATCATATCTCTAAACGGACCAGAAAAGCTGACCCTAATTGGCCATACCGGCGGATATACCGGAGCATCAACATTCTGGTACTACCTTGAAGAGGAAGATACATATCTGACACTCCATGCCAATTCTGCGATAAAAGCAGCAGCAGCACAGGAAGAGATCCTTATACCCCTCCTCCTGTTTCTGACTGATGGAGATCCGGCAGAGAACTGATCTTTTGGGATATCACATTCCCCTCACATTTTCTTCTTACCGACTGTTGCGAGGTAGATGACAAACTCCTCTATCCCGTCTGCCCCGATAATCCGTGCCATCTCTTCGTCATCGAACGCTCCTATGGCACAGGTGCCGCAGCCAATCTGCTCTCCTGCAAGGTAGAGATTCTGGCAGATATGTCCGGCATCGAGATGGACGAGCCGGTATGCCCGCTCACTGTATCGCCAGCTCATCCGGTAGATAACACATGACCAGATGAATGTGACAGCAGATGATCTTACAAACGGCTGTCCGAGGCAGGCGGACATCACTCTATCAGCAATTCCCGATGATGTATCGATCTCAATCAGGCGGTGGGAGAAGGCGAGATACCGATAC
Source organism: Methanocalculus pumilus (assembly GCF_055382585.1). Taxonomy (NCBI): domain Archaea; kingdom Methanobacteriati; phylum Methanobacteriota; class Methanomicrobia; order Methanomicrobiales; family Methanocalculaceae; genus Methanocalculus; species Methanocalculus pumilus. The sequence goes on from NZ_AP042393.1 coordinate 1,237,850, forward strand.
AGTCCCGGCGGGATTCCCTCAACACGATTGATCAGGAGGTACGTCTCACATGCATGGCGGCCACCAGCTGATGGAACGGTTCTTTTTGTAAAATAGGGATCAGCAATCTCTTTGATGCCCTGGGTGGACCAGAGGAGGTACGCAAGCTCGCTAAGTGTGAGTGGAGCCTTTGCATATGTCCTCACTGAAGAACGAATTGCGATCGCTTCCCTGAGATCAAGCCGTGGTATCCCGATGGAGTCAGGGGCTGGGAGATCCATCTGATCTCCATTCTCAGGGCATGGCTTTTCGAGCGGAGGCGGGGTCCCTCCCTGCTGCTGATCAGATATGGAGAGGTTCTCATACCGTGTCATCTCCATAAAAACTCTGCCGACATTCTGCATACCGTCTCTATGATCAGCGGGGATTATGAATTGTCCTATCAACAATAGAAACGATAGACGAAGAATTAATACAGACCAGCTCCTCATGCTGAATATGCCAACCAGTCCCGATCTCATCTCTGCTCTCTATATCGAAGACGATGGTGCCTTGCGAGAAATATACAGGGGATTCATCGAAGATGATGGCGACATAATCGTTGCAACTGCACGGAAAGAAGAGGCAGCTGAGATCCTTGATACATTCCAATTTGATGTTATCCTCTCTGAATATCACCTTTCTGAAAGAGAAGGAACAGACATACTCCTTCACCAAAAAGAGAAAAATGACAAGACCCCATGCATCATTCTCTCCAGCCAGAATGATGCAGATACCATTCTCCGGGCATATGAACAGGGAGCAGTGGATTATATCAGGATATCTGAAGATCCTGCGAGTATAGCAGTCATTATAAAAAACAGGATCAGAGATGCTGCATTGAAGAGAAGGAGGGAGCGAGATCTTGAGAGATACAGACTTCTCCTTCAGGCAACACTTGATGCCATACCAGATATCATAGGCATCCAGACGCCGGATCATAAGATTGTCTATTACAATCAGGCGGGGTACGCATTTCTGAATAAGCGGCCGGAGGAGGTGAAAGGGAGACGTTGCTTTGTGTTGATCGGGCAAAATCGACAGTGTGATATCTGTGCAACAGAAAAGGCCCTTCGTTCAAAAAAGCTGGAAAGGGTAGAAAAGTACCTTCCTGAGCAGGAGATCTATCTGGATTGCCGATCCTATCCGGTTCTGGACGATAATGGAGAAGTAATCTTCATCGTTGAGCAACTCTCTGATATCACCGGGAGGAAGCGGGTTGAGGAGGAGATCCGGAGCATCGCAAACGAGTATGAGACGGTCTTTAATGGAACACAGGATTGCATATTCCTCATCAGGGTGACCGATGATGGGAAGTTCCGATTCATCCGTAATAATCTCGCACATGAGACTGCAACCGGGCTGTCAACAGAGATGTTACATGAGAAGACACCGGAAGAGCTCCTGGGTGAAGAGGCTGGATCAGTTGTATCAGCGAACTATCAGCGGTGTCTCAATACCAAAGGGCCGATCATCTATGAAGAGACACTAAACCTTCCCGCTGGTGAAAGAACATGGGAGACGCTCCTTACACCAGTTATTCGTGATGAAAGAATAACGCATATCGTCGGATCGAGCAGAGACATTACAACCCAGAAACGGATTGAGATGGAGCTCCGGTTGAGTGAAGAGAGGTACCGCGACTTCTTTGATAATGCCAATGTGATGATCCAGAGTGTTGATGAAGAGGGGCGTTTCATCTTTGTTAACAGGACATGGAAAGAGAAGATGGGTTTTTCAGATGAGGAGATAGCGAACCTTTCACTCTTTGAGATAATTCATCCGGATTCTCTCTCCCATTGCCAAAGCCTGTTTCAGGATGTTCTCTCAGGAAAAGCGGTAAGCGGAGTCCAGGCAACATTTCTCACAAAAGACAGGCGTCCGATACATATCGAAGGGAATGTCAATTCATTTGTCCAGGACGGAAGGCTGAAGACAAGAGGGATATTTCAGGATATTACCGGGAGAAGAATTGCAGAGGAGGCAGTTCGAATCGCAAATACAAAGCTCCAGCTTCTTTCCAGCATCACGAGACACGATATCCTCAATGAGGTGATGGTGTTGCTCGGCAATCTGGAGTTTGCAGAAGAGAAGAGTGATGATCAGGAGGTAGGGAAGTATCTGGAGAAGGTAAAGGAGGCGGGGAGAACAATCCAGCGCCATATTGAATTCACCCGCCTCTATGAGAACCTTGGTATCAGCGAGCCGGAGTGGCAGAAACTTGCTGCGCTTATTCCGAAATCAAAAGATCCGGTAACCATCACAAATAATTGTACCAGCATCTCAATTTTTGGAGATCCGATGCTTGAGAGGGTCTTTTCAAACCTCCTTGATAATACCATTCGTCATGGAGAGCATGCCACCACCGTGACCATTGACTGTCACCCGGGTGATGAGGGGCTTCATATCATATGGAGAGATAACGGAGCCGGAGTTGCTCACGATCAAAAAGAGGCCATATTTAAACGCGGAGTTGGTAAAAATACCGGTTTTGGACTCTTCCTATCACGTGAGATACTTGCGATCACCGGAATGCTCATGAGGGAGATTGGCATCCCGGGTGAGGGGGCGCAGTTTGAGATACTTATTCCAAAAGAGGCGTATAGATTCGATTAAAAACGGGTTCTTCTCCATATTTCTGACGACCATTACTATCCAAAGGCTATCATAATACACAAATAGCCTCAAATCGCTATTATCTGACCAATAAAAGTAATAAAAAGACTTAATATATTTTGACATTCATACCAATGACTTCATCTTTAAACTTTGCAATTATTGGTGGTAACGAGTCAGAGACAGGCCTCATGGTACTTTGGAGAAGGGCTACTCGTATTGAGTATCAGAAATCCCCCACCGCCCGCTCTCCCGTCCGCAGATGCTCCGCAAGGGAGGTTGAATCAGATATCCGCAGATGCAGCGCGGGAGGGGGCGGGAATGCTACGCGGGCTGCCAGAAGCAGATAAAACCCCGATTCCTTCAGAATCGCCTTTCAGGTTGCTCTCTCGAGCAAGGGTTTATCAGCTCTGTCAGCCAGCTCTTTCGCTTACCCCGCCCCCCCGACACCCGCGCCGCACCTGCTTCACTCACTCCCAATGATCCGGTTGTTGCATCGGGATCTTTTCCCACGTTCCTAAGAGTTCAGGAAAACCCTGGAGTCAGAATTTTGGAGAAGAGTCAAAAAACGATTTATCCGGTGAGAGAAAATAAATCTCTCCCATCTTCTTGCGAATCTTCTATTCTACGGGTGAGAACGTAACAGACCAACTGCCGTCACTGACGATGTTGAAGAGATAATTGCCCCCTTCTTTGATTGTAACAGGAACTGTTGTGGCATAATCCCCGACATAGAGTTCAAAGTCGTCATTTCGTAGCTCATGGAATGCAAGGGGTGCTACGCTGTCACCATCCATCAGCAGAGTGCCATAATAATCCATCAGCCACACACTGATGATGGAGATCTTTTCGGCTGTGATATGGCAGTTATAGTCTCCAGCCGGGATCATGAAGAACGGAGTTGCTTTGTTGCCGACACCAGTAAAAGTCTGTGGTGGAATCCCATTGATCATCTCAGGGAAGCCGAAGGTAAGTTTCCAGGGTGCCGTCTGGCTGACTTCAACTGTTGCATCGGCTTTCTCAGAAAGCATGAATGCATATGTCCAGCGGTAGTGCCCGTCAATAATTGCATCAGACCGGACTTCAGGAGTATAATTACCTTCAACCATAATGGCATCTTTCTCGCTTGAGATTGAGACTGTTGATCCACCGGGTTCTGATCCATCCGGCTTCTCGATTTCAAGTGTCAACAGGTGAACACCAGCCGAAAGGGGCATTACGGTCTTCTGATCTCCGGCTCCTGAGAAAGAAACATCTCCATCTTCTGGAGGTTCTGCCAACGGTGTTGTAGTGGGCGTTGGAGTGACTGTTGGAAGCGGAGCCTTTGGCCCGGTATCCTCGCCAAGACACCCTGCAAAAAGTATACATCCTGCCAAAAAGAGAAATAAAGCGATATGAAGCGTAAATCCACGTCTTTCCATAGAAATACAATACTCAATTAAGATATATACCAATTTCTCTCTGCCCACAGGAGAGGATTAATAGCATATCAGTTGCGATTATCCGGTATGGCAAACCGGCTTGTGGATGAGAAGAGTCCCTATCTCCGTCAGCATGCAGAAAATCCAGTTGAATGGTACCCGTTCTCTGATGAGGCATTCGAGAAGGCAACAGAAGAGGATTTACCGGTCTTTCTCTCAGTCGGATATTCGACCTGCCACTGGTGTCATGTGATGAACAGAGAATCATTCTCCAGTCAGGAGGTGGCAGAAGCGCTCTCAGGCAGGTTCATTGCGGTAAAAGTTGATCGCGAGGAGCGCCCCGATGTTGATCGGATTGCAATGATCGCCTGCCAGCTGATGACCGGAAGTGGAGGCTGGCCGCTCACCCTGGTTCTGACCCCGGATAAGCGGCCCTTTTTTGCCGGGACCTATATCCCAAAAGACCCCCGGTATGGAAGTGCAGGACTCCTTGTGATCCTCGACCGGATATGGGAGTTATGGCAGGAGAGGCGCGAAGAGGCGGAGAGACTTGGGAGGCGTGTCGAAGGAAATGTTCAATCATACCTTGCCGGAGATATACTGGTGGCAGAGAGGTTTCAACAGGAAGAGAATCCCTCAGATGCTGCATTTGATTCCCTCCTGAGAACATTTGATCGGGAGTATGCCGGATTTGGAGATCGCATGAAATTTCCCTCACCCCACTGTATCAGCTTCCTTCTGCGGCACGGGAGTATAGCAGGTATTCCAAAAGCCACAGAGATGGCACTTGCAACTCTTCATGCAATGAGAAGAGGCGGGATAAACGATCAGGTTGGTGGCGGCTTTCACCGGTATACCACTGACCGGCAATGGAAGATCCCTCATTATGAGAAGATGGCTTGCGATCAGGCTCTCCTTCTGCATGCTTTTTCCGAAGGATACGCCGTGACCAGAGAACCACTCCTGAAAACCGAAGCACTCCGAATTGCAGCTTATGTAAAAACCGATCTTACGTCACCGGAAGGACTTTTCTATACAGCAGAGGATGCTGAGAGCGGAGGAGAAGAGGGTGGCTTCTATCTCTGGTCAAAAGAGGAGATTCGATCGCTTTTTGATGAGGAAGAGGGAGAAAAAGCTGCCAATTTCCTGCTTGGAAATGCAGCCGATAAAGAGAAACTACCCCTATCCCTCACCTCAGAAACAGATGATTCAGCATGGCTGCTTGGAGTGAGAGAAAGACTTGCTGATGCTCGCAGAACCCGTCCCCGCCCATTCCGTGATGAGAAGATCCTCCTCGATGTGAATGGGAAGATCATTGGTGCCCTGGCACACTCTGGTTTTCTCCTCCGGGAACCACAGCTCATTCGGAGTGCTGAAAAGGCCTTTTCAACGCTTCAATCAGTCATCAGTGAATTTGGAAGGTCGCTCTTCCATTCTATGATAAATGGTATAGTCACCTCATCTGCCTACCTCACAGATTATGCTGATCTGATTGCAGCATCAATTGAGCTCCATCAGGGAACGCAGAAGTCCGAGTACCTTCTATTCGCAGTTGAATATACAGAAGCAGCCATCCGCCGCTTTTATAATGCCGAAAGAGGATGGTTCTGGTTTGAAGAAGGTGATACCACACTCTTCCGGACACGGGATACTGAAGATTCTGCCGGGCCATCAGGTAATGCAGTGATGCTTCATAACCTTCTCCTCCTCAACAGAATTACCGGAAATCCGGATTTCCGGGAAACTGCTGATTCAATGATGTCGAGGCTGCAACCTGCCTTCCTCCAGCATCCAAATGCCTATATCCATAGTATCAGCTCATATCATCATCTCTCTCCTGCCGCAATCGATCTGGTAACTACCGGTAAAGGCGGGATATTTGATGATGCAATCAGATCATCCGGCAACCTGCTTGCAACCCACCTTCACCTCTCGCATTCACTTGAACAATTCCAGGAGAAATTGCCAAAATTACAGGATTACCCAACAGATACCGATGAACCTGTTGCCTATCCATGCAGGCAGGGAAGCTGCCTTCCACCGGTACGGGACCCAGATGAACTCAGAGAACTGCTCTATTCTGCATTTTATCACACTCCTGGGTAGTCGTGTCTGGGCAGAGTCGAAGGGTTCAATAGTGTCAGCATCATAAATCATCCCCATGACAACAGAAGAGAGACAGGGACGATTTGTCAAAGGCCGGTATGTCATTGATGAAGAACCAGTGGCAGCAGCACAGGAACAGGGATCTTCAGGAGAAGAAGCTTCTCACGACACCACATCAAAAACCCCATCTATCGAAGATCTCATTAGGCTCACCTCAAAAAATGTGGAGGTGACCGTTGAGAGTGTTATCGTCCTTGGTAAAAAGCTCTTCATGACACAGGAGGGGCGTGAACATATTGAGAATAAAACCCGCCAGATTGGTGACGAGCTCCAGAAGACCGTTGGTGAGATTGCAGAGGCTGCGAAAAGAGCCATTGAGAAGAAATAGGTGAATGGCAGGATTGTTGGCTCTTGAGATGGTCTTTTATAGTCTCAGGTTCAATCTTTTTTGCAGAACCTAACACTGCATGAGCTAAACAATGGAAGAAAGAAATTTTGGCGGCCGGGGTAACTTCGGCGGCCCAAGAAGATTTGATGGTCCACGTGAGATGTCAAAGGCAGTCTGTTCAGATTGCGGTTGCGAATGTGAAGTCCCCTTTAAGCCAACAGAAGGCAGGCCAGTCTATTGCAGAGACTGCCTCCCAAAGCACCGGAAACCCCGGTTCTAATCCTTTTTTTTCCGCCATCTCCGAAAGAGGGGCTTTTTTTGTGGGTTATTGACACTCGCACTCCCGGATATCAATGGTTTTAACCCAAGCCAAACTCACGCTATCATGAATCACCTGAGGATTCTCTATATTGAAATAAAGGTTCACTATGGAGCCTATACTTCAAAAGATAAGCAATATTGAGCCATTTGACTGAATTTCCAGGCATCATCCCATTAGCGTTCTCCCCCATATCATCTGAGGGTATTTTATACTAAAAGAACATATATTATGTGCAGAACTTAAAAGCTGCATGAGCTATACAATGGAAGGAAGAAATTTTGGCGGCCGGGGTAATTTCGGCGGCCCAAGAAACTTTGATGGTCCACGTGAGATGTCAAAGGCAATCTGCGCAGATTGCGGTTGTGAATGTGAAGTCCCCTTTAAGCCAACAGAGGGCAGACCCGTCTATTGCCGTGACTGCCTCCCAAAGCACCGGAAACCCCGGTTCTAAATACCTTTTTTTTTAACAGAGTCCGTGTACCTGCGCGAAGTCGTGCATCGTCTGATCATATAGTGATCCACTTCTCTCCTGAAAGCTTCCGGTGAAAACCATAAACACCTTGCATACAGAGATCATAGATAGATTCTCTTCAGATGAGGGTGGCTTACTTGCTTGACATTAAATTTGTACGTGAATATCCCCAGACGATCAAAAACGATCTGATCAAAAGAAATGATTCAGAGAAACTTGCCTGGGTTGATGACCTTTTAGTGACCGATAAGAAGGTGCGGGAACTGAAAGTTGAGATCGACCAGCTTCGCCAGCGGAGAAACACCATCTCCCGCGAGATTAATACCGGGCGGAAAGCGGGCCGTGACATCTCAGCTCTATTGGAAGAGGCAAAAGCACTTCCTGAGAGGATAAAAGAGCTTGATTCGGTGAAAGATGCAGCTCTTGAAAAGGTCAGGTACTACCTGATGCGGCTTCCAAATATCCTCGATGAAAGTGTCCCTGTTGGTGAAGATGAGAGCGGAAATGTTGAGATTCGCAAGGTCGGGACAAAGCGTGAATTTTCCTTTCCCATAAAAAATCATGGTCAGCTTGCTGTTGAGAAGGATTGGGCAGATTTTGAACGGGCAGCACGTGCAGCAGGTGCGGGGTTTTCTTACCTGAAAGGAAACCTTGCACTCCTTGATATGGCACTTCAGAGATATGCAATCGACTTACTGGTGAAGAAGGGCTTTACCCCGATCATCCCCCCGTACATGATGAACCGCTCCTCCTATGAAGGAGTGACCGATCTCTCGGATTTCGAGGATGTCATGTACAAGATCGAAGATTCGGAATCATACCTGATTGCAACAAGCGAGCACCCCCTCTGCGCGATGTATCAGGACGAGATCTTTGAAGAGAAGAATCTTCCACTCAGGTTAGCAGGACTCTCCCCCTGTTTCAGAAAAGAGATCGGATCTCACGGGATCGATACAAAAGGCCTCTTCCGCGTTCACCAGTTTCATAAAGTCGAACAGTTTGTCTTCTGCAAGCCGGATGATTCTCCTGCCATTCATGAAGAACTCCTTGCAAATGCCGAGGAGCTCTACACAAATCTCGGCCTCCCCTATCATGTCGTCCTCATCTGCACCGGCGACATAGGAACTGTTGCTGCAAAGAAGTATGATATCGAGGTCTGGATGCCACGGGAAGAGGCATACCGGGAGGTTGTATCCTGCTCGAACTGTACCTCATATCAGGCTGTCCGGCTCGGTATGAGGATGCGTGATCCCGATGATTTCGAGACCAAACATCATATTCACACCTTAAACTCAACTGAAGTGGCCACCTCCCGAACAATCCGGGCCATCCTTGAGAATTACCAGTACGAAGACGGCTCTGTTGAGATTCCACTTGTGCTCAGACCGTACATGAACGATCAGGAATTCCTCTAATCTCTCAGATTCATTTTTTCTACAGCATATCTGGCAAGGGCGATTATTGCCAGAATTGGCGGGGCACCGGGTGCAGACGGAAGTACTGATGCATCGCAGACAGAGAGTCCCGGAATAGCTGTCTCCAGATTCAGATCAACCGAGACGCCGATTCTTGCTGTTCCGCAAGGGTGCGAGCCCCTGAGGGGAGTGGTCACAAATGTTGCCGGATCGGCGCCGGCTTCCGAAAGTATGGATGCAGCATATGTGGAGCCACAAATGAGCCGCTCGGCATCATGCACCGAGACATTCTTCTGGATTGTTTCATTCACTGATCCAAAGTCCTCATCCCTGATCTTCACCATCATTCCGATGATATCTCCTGGTTGAGCGGGGATCCCTCTGTCATTCATGAGGGCATGAAGAGGGCGTGAGTAATGTGGGAGGATGATTCCGCCATCAAAGGGGATATATGATCCCATCGGAACATCCCGGTTCATACTGATATCTGGGAGATAACCTCCAATCGTGACGAAGGTATCGGCAAAGAGAGGAGTGATCGGAAGTGAGAGAGCTTTCAGAAATCCGGGTGTTTCCAGCGCCCCTGCGGCCAGCACTACACGCTCATCCCGGAAAATCTTATTTCCGCACCTGACCCCTGCTGTTTCCCCATTTTGAATGATTATCTCATCTGCAACCCTCTCTGTGATCACCCGTGCTCCAAACTCTTCTGCTTTTCTGATGAACCTGATTGCAGACCACCGGGCATCGGAAGGACACCCAAAAGCACAGAGACCGTCTTTGCAACAGAGATCAGGATTGATGAACTTCGGCATCCGATACACAGGCAGGCCGATTGTCATGGCAGCATCCATCAGGCGGCGGGTACCATCACCAAGCAGATCATCGGGGAGCAGCTGCACATCAAGCTCCTTTTCTACGGCTGCATAGTGGCTTGAGAGATCGATTCCAAGAGCCTTCAGCTCCTCTTCAAGGCAGCGGAGTGCATTGCCGCCGGAGACCATCGTTGTCCCGCCAAGGCAGAAGGTGCGCATCAGGCGAACACCGGCTTCAACATTTGCATAATAGTGGCCGGCATCTTTTCCAGGCACTTCCGGACCCCGTTCAATAATAAGAACATCATGGCCAGATTCTGCAAGATACCTGGCAGCAGCTGCACCACCGGCACCAGATCCGATCACTATCGCCATAAAGATCGATTGGGGGAAGCAAAGATAAAGTATCTTCCCAACCGATCAGCCCCAACTGTTAACTCTTCCTCCATCCATTTTTCTGTAGATAGTATGGATCTGGGCGTTGGACGGGTAGGAGATCAGAGTCTTGGCATTAGTGCGCAGGAGCTAGTCACTGGGAGGACATGCGTTATTGCCCAGTCAGGAGCCGGGAAGAGCTGGGGAATAGCTGTTCTTTGTGAACATCTCTGCAAATCATATCTTGGATTCTGCTTAATTGATACCGAAGGCGAATATTTCTCCCTTAAGGATCGGTTTCCAATCATCTGGATTGGATCTGATGAAAGCTGTGATTACGATATTGAATCAGTTGATCTCCATTCGGTTTTGCGGGATGCAATCCTATCCTCACGGTTTGTTGTCTTTGATGTATCAGAAGTGGACATGAGGGCAAAAGCAACAGCCCTCGTGAACATCCTCTATGAGCTTGAATCAGAGCTGAGGAGGCCGTTTCTGCTGATCGTTGAAGAAGCAGACAAATTCATCCCGCAATCCCGTGATTCCATCAAGATGATCGAGGAGATCTCCCGCCGTGGAAGAAAACGCGGACTCGGTCTTCTTGTAGCAACCCAGCGCCCTTCTCTTGTCCAGAAGAATGTGCTCAGCCAGTGCAACAATCAGATTATCGGCAAACTGACAATTGACAACGATCTCAAGGCTGTATCCCATTTCTTTGATGCACGGAAAGAGGTTGAGGAGCTGATCACTCTTGATCCCGGTGAGTTTTTTGTGATGGGGGGACTTGTCCGGGAGAAGATCCTGATGAAATTTGGAGAGCGGGAGACACAACATCGGGGTGTTACGCCTCAGATCCTCCCCGGCAGGCCTCCTGAGAAGAAAGAGGCAGAACCAGATCCCATTCCAGAGGCAAAACCAGAGAGCCCTCCGGAACCTCAACCTTTAGAGGTGGAAGCCGAAGATGCAGATCAGGTTATGCTGAGTGGAGGGGTTGTTGATGAAGAGGATGGGACAAAGAATGCCATCCCGACACTCCTTCAACGCGATGAGGCGCTCAGGGTTGTACAGAGCCTCTGCAAAAGGAGTTTCTGGAGACGGACATATCTCGATCGGATCATCTCTCTTGATCGGATCTCGTGGCCACTGCTGTCGGTTGAGGTGAAGTATCATGGTGGTATCCTGAAGAAGACGACGAAGCGCTCATCATTTATCCTGGAGGGATTTCACGGAGATATAGCCGATCTCTCAGATGGACTGATGGTGCGGCCAGGTTTCTCCGAGCTGATCGGGCTTGATGAAGCAGCAGTTGCGGTTCTGAAGATCCTGACGACTGCCGGGCTGACTGCGCTTGAGATCGAAGCTGATGCCGGCCTTATGCCCGCAGATGTAAAGAAAGCGCTGAAAAGCCTCCAGAAACAAAAACGTATCACCACGAAGAAGACCGAAGAAGGAGTCATTGTTTATATACCCCTTCTCGAAAAGCCGATCCCAAAACTCTCAAATCTGAACCAGTTACAAACGATGAAACTCACCACCCTCTCCGGAGAGAGCAGAGGCCCTTCATTCACCGAAGATGAACTCAGAAAGATCATCAAGGGTCTTGAAAGAACAGCCGAAATAACAAAGATCAAAGTGATCTTTTATCCGGTCTATGAAGCTGTGATCGCATCAGATTCTGGTGAGCGGCGAATCTTCATTGATGGGGTGACCGGGCGCGAGATCAATGGAATATCACACCCCTGACAGAACAGGGGCTAATTACTGCCTTTTTCATCCATTTGAAGAGGAATTTATATCATTAACAACGTCTTTGAAAGAATATGGAAGAAATGGATTCTTTTCGATGCCTTGTATGCGGGTTTATTTATGATCCAAAACGGGGTGATCCACGACGGGGAATTGAGCCTTTAACCGCATTTGAAGATCTTCCTGACGATTATACCTGCCCTGTCTGCGGGGTATCCGTTCTGACACAGAAATCCGCTTTTGTGAGAATTGTGTAGGAGCAGAATGTTTCCTGGCTCTATGAGCCAGGATATTTATATTTATATCACTTGAATATAGTAAGAGCAATTTATCAAATAAGAATGAATAACAGAAGAAATATCGCTATATCATTTGGATGCGAGAGGCCGGATTCGAACCGGCGAACCCCTACGGGACTGGGTCCTAAGCCCAGCGCCTTTGGCCTGGCTTGGCAACCCTCGCTCAAATTTAATATTGCAAACGAATCTGGATAACGTAATGCACCACGTATATTTGCCTTCAAAAGATAAAAGAGAAGCCCTTTTCTCTCTGCACAAGCAGTATAAATTGATCCACCGCTTCTTTCAGACACCATCATTCTTTTGAGATGGCGCAGTCTCCTCTCCTTTAACCCTTTTCAGCTCCCTGATAAGGACTACATACCCTGATACGACAAGCGCGATGATGAGTGGTCCGAGGATAAAGCCGATCAGTCCCATCACTGCAAGGCCGCCGAAGAAACCGATCCACATCAGGAGCGGATTGAGCTTGGCACGCATTCCCATGATAAGGGGGCGGAAGATGAGATCGGGCAACGCACAGACGATTGGATAACCTATCACCGCTATGAGTGCGGCACTCCGGTAGTCGCCAATCGAGACCGCATAGATGCCAAGGAAGATCATCAGAAAAGAGGGGCCTATAATGGGCACGAGCTGGAATAATCCTGCGATAGTTGCATAAAAGAGGACGTAATCATAGCCGAGGAAATAGAAGAATGGAAGAGCGAGGAGAAACGTGATGAGTGCAGTGATTACATGGACAACATAGATCGCATACAGTGTTCCAACAGACGTCTTTGAGATCTCTTTCACACCATCTGAAAGCCTCACAGGGAGCGCCTCAACAATCTCGGTATAGATCTCATCACCTTTGTAGAGAAATGCCATCAGGGCCATTAAAAAGACCACGATCTTCAGAAGGAGCGTCGGAGCCTGATAGAGCAGACCTGTTGTCCATGCAGAAAGTCCATCAAGCTGGAGCATAATCCATTCGTTCAGCTCGCTCTGTCCGATTGAGGCAATTCCTGTTGTGCTCAGTGCCGTTACCCACTCAAGAATGGTTATGACTATATTCTCAATATAATCTGCATGGCTGTAAAAGATTGAAATTGTAAAGCCAATGGCAGAGGTGACGACAAGAACGACTAATGTAGCGATCAGAAATGAAGAGACAGCCGGATTTATGACACGGATGAACTTCCGGTGGATAGGAAGAAGAACAACAGCAAGAGTGCCTGCAAGGATGATCACGCCAATCAGTTGCCAGAAGGCGAGGGCAGCGGCGATCATTATTGCGCCTATCGTCATTATGACATATCTGTCAGGATAATCCCCACCCATCATATAGCAGAGTGATTCTCCTCAATAGTTAATAAGATAGGCAGATACACAGGAAAATCCAATTGGTAATATCAGAAGGTTTTACTATTTTGGTGCCGATATATCGTTTCAATTCTGATGCACCATGCTTGAAGAGTTCGGAAGAATAGTGGTTGCCGCCGTCATCGCATGGATTCTCTTTCTATCGCTCGATATATTCTGGCGCCTTCCCCAGAAGGGAGGTGTTAGTGGTGCGGATGCAATCGGAGAGGCAATTTCCTGCCGTGGTGGAGATAGGCATGGCGGATGGATGATGGGCAACATCGTCTGCTCACCTGATGCATCGGCAGGAACCCTCCTTGCCGCCTGTGGTGTCTTTGTTGCAGGCATCCCAGGGGGAATCGCAGCCGCTGTTCTCGTCTATACAGGAAACCGTATCTGCCATGATAAAGGGTATGCCGGAACAAGCGGAGCCCTGATAGCAACGATTATCATCGCCGGATTTATGCAGATCGGATTTTTCGCATCGGACTTCATTGCCGGAATGGTGCTCGCCATACTCACAATACAGGGGATCTCCCATATCCATGCCAGCAGGTTGATTGGGTATTTCTGGAGGTGGAGAGCCTGATTGCTGAAGCAATCTGCATAAGTATCGCTCTCTATGGGGCAGTACGGACCGTCCTTGAAAAGGAAACACTCCTCAAACTCCCGTTTGTCAATGTCATGAACTTTGGGATCGCCGGTTTAATCGTCTTTATTCTTCCGCATCCGCTCACCCTTGTTGCCGCTGCTGCATACTTTGTTGGATCCACCCTTGAAGCAAATGCAATAGCAAGTGCAATTGCACGGAGGAGGCGAGAATGATCGAGCAGATCATTACACTCGCCCTCGCGGGACTGATCTTCCTTGGAGCTGTTGCAACTGCCCTCTGGAAGAATCCCTTTGACAAGCTGATCGGCCTCTCACTCCTCTCTGCGGGGGTTATTCCGCTCATTGTGATGCGGGGCTATCTTGATGTTGCAATCGTCATCTCCCTTGTCATTCCAATAACAACAATTCTGGTTCTCCTCCTCCTCGGGAGGGAAGTCCGATGAGTCCGGAATTTATTATCGGATTTGGTCTCATCATCCTCGGAACTGTTGCCACAGCCTGGCCATCTCCAAAAGACTATATCACCCGATTGATCAACCTCGAGCTCCCGGCTTTTGGACTCCTCCTCGTGATGCTTTCATTTGACGAGACACTGGCACTCCTGACCTTTATTGCTGTCACTGCCATCTCGACATTTCTCTTTGTACGTGTCATCGAGAAGAAGGAGGGAAGAAAATGATCATCCGCAGAATATCCGGGATCCTTTCAAACTTCACGAATCTCTCCCGCGTCTATGCCATATTGGTGATCATCGTTGTGCTTGCCGGGATCGCAGGCATCCCTTCCCTTGATTACCAGGGCGACCGCCTCTATCCGAAGACAATCGACCGCGACAGTCCGCTTGATCCCTATGATCGGGGCGGCATCCCCTTTGAATCAACAGCCATCTTAGCAGAATACCCGGAGAACTCACCATATCTTGGATACATCACGGCGTATCTTACTCCGCTTTCCCTTGCACTCGCCGGGGCAACTCCGCATATGGGAACATCCATCGTCGCCCATCCCGGCGGGATCATTGATGAGATCCTCTATGCAACACGGGGCCTCGATACCGTCGTAGAGACCACAATTCTCTTTGTCGGGTTTGCCGTTGCCGCATATCTCTTCCGCCGGAGGGAGGACGAATGATTGATACATTTCATACCGGGATGTTTGCGGCCTCCCTCTGCATCATCATCGCCTTCTTCTCGTTTATGAAAGAGACCGATGACCTGCACAGGCTCCTCCTCACCGATCTCGCCTCGGTGATGGCGCTCTTTTTGATTGCGCTTGTTGGAACCGACCTTGCAGAGGCGCTGATTCTCCCCGGTCTTGTGGTCACCATCTCAAAACTGATGGCACTTGCTGAGATTTACCTTCTAAAAGAGGGGATTTGGGGGAACCAGCCAGCAAGGGCACTGGATATTGAGGTGCTCCAGAGTGCACCGGCGATCCTTGCTTCAATCCTTGTGATATATGGGATCTTCCTCTCCGGATTCTCCGGGGGAGCGGTGGCGGGGCTTGGAATCATCTTCTATCTCGTCTGCAAAGGGCACCAGGAACGGTTCGAGCTAATTGAGACGGTGAGCGGGTATGCCTGGGTTGCTTGGATTGCTGCATTCTTCATCATGCTTATCTTCCCTTCACAATGGTTCCTGGCGGTGATGATTGCAGGTGGTGCAATCCTCATCAAAGTAACTGCAAAACTCTCCCTAATTGGCACCATGAGGGGTGAATCAGATGTTTGATCTGAATATTGAAGGTGCAGAACTCTTTGCACTCCCATTTGGAGATATTGTCCCGTACTTCAGTGTATATAGTACTACACTTGCTGCATTTGTCCTGATCTTCATCCTGATCTCGGCATTCGATCGCCCTGAGCGGCAGTTGAACATTATATTTGGCGGTGACGCGTACTATGAAAAGGAGATAAAGGAAGATGACACCCGGTTCTCCCGGTTCATGGCGATAGCCTGTGGTTTAGCAACACTGGGAGCAGTGCTGACAGGCGATATCTTCAACTTCACCCTCTTTGCGGTTCTTGTCGGGATCACAAATATCGCAATTGTCGCATCCGCCGGGAACCGCCATGTCTTAAATGCCGCATTCCAGTATGGAATCGTTGCAATGATCGCAACGGTTCCACTCTTTGGCGCAGCCGCAATCATCCTGGCAACCACAGGAACACTCTCAATCTGGACGCTTGCCGGAATGGGAGCAG
Source organism: Methanocalculus pumilus (assembly GCF_055382585.1). Lineage (NCBI taxonomy): Archaea > Methanobacteriati > Methanobacteriota > Methanomicrobia > Methanomicrobiales > Methanocalculaceae > Methanocalculus > Methanocalculus pumilus. The sequence goes on from NZ_AP042393.1 coordinate 1,254,002, forward strand.
TTCCGCTTCTTGCAAAGGCGCTGTTAATCCTCGGCGTGATGGGAGAAGGTATCGCACCGCTCTATATCGGTAAAGCAGAGATTATCAGGGCGCAGGGAGCTCCCTTTGTCCTGATGATCCATTTCAGCTCACTCCTGCTCTTCCTTCGGGTAACAGAGATAGTCTTGGTGGTATAAAGATGAAGAAACGCTATATCCAGTTGATTGCCATCATCTCCGGCATCCTTCTTATAGTACTGTCAGGAGCGGGGCACCAGGGCATTGTATCGGTGCCTGTTGGTGCTGTACTAAGCATCGTACTGGCACCGGTCTTTTTGATCTCAGTCGGGCTCCTCTTCTCGGCTGAAGTAATTGACGGGGATATTCCGTTTATGGGGTACTAGAGCCTATGATCGAATACATCATTGCTGCAATGTTTGCCGGCCTCCTCCTCCACGGTATCCACCGGAAAGTGATCGCACGGATACAGGGGAGGCCGGGACCGCCGATATGGCAGGAGATACTTCATACCCTAAAATTCCTTGGAAAGGAGTCATGGATACCAAAAACAGCGAGTCGGGGTGTTTTTGTTGCTGTGGTAGGGATCTCAATTGCGATCTGGACTGCAGCTTTGATGCTTCTGATCACGCAGGAGAGCCTTCTCCTTCTGTTTGCACTCTACGTGCTCCATAAGATCGTCGAACACGGAATCGGTCTTGCCTCGGGATCACCTTATGCAAAGTTCGGAGCAATACGATCAGTTGTCTCAGCCGCATCTGAACTTCCCCTCCTCTCAAGTGTCGCACTCATTTATCTCATCACGGGATCACTTATGCTCCGTGATATCGAGGCATACCAGGCAGTCAACGGGCCGCTTCTGTTTGTGGCATTCCCGGCAGCAATCGCTCTTTATATGGTAATCCTCTCAAAGATCCACTATGGCCCCTTCTCGATTGTTGAGGCAAAAGAGATCGTCAGCGGGTACTGGACAGAGCATTTCGGTGTATGGCGCGGGCTGATGAATGCGGCATTCGGGCTGAAGACGTTTGTCCTCCTTTATACCTTTGTAATGGTCTTCATCGGGCCGATCGGACTTCCGCTCACGCTGCTTGCAATCCTGATCCTGATGATAACACTCTCATTTGTCTGTGCAGCCACCCCGATGCTTGCACCCTATGACAGCGTTACCGTTCAGACACTCACAACCGGACTCATTGCCATCTATATCATCTATCTGGGGGTATTTGCATGAACCTAATCCGTAACTGCCTTCTTGCGGGTCTTCTCCTGTATATCTGTATTTTTCTGATACAGGGTGTAGCCACAGGTGCAGTACTTGTTGCTGCTATCATTGGAATCCTCATTCTTCTTGGAATTGGATCCACACTCTTCATCTCTGATGAAAAACAGCTGAAGAAGGTTGAGATGATCTTAATCTGGTCAGCCATACTGTTTTTTGCAGTATATGGAGTTCTGGTTGCCGGGGGGATTCTATGAACACGTACCTCTATGAAAAGGATCTCAGGCAGATGAAACTCACCATCCTCGAGAGCAGACGACATGATGCAGTCGTGATGGAGCTTGCCGCAACACTTGGTATAAAACGCCAGCAACTCAGAAAGATACTCATTGAGCGCTCCGATATGATGTTTCTTGAAAATCTTCCTGCACGCTGTGATGCGGCACGAGAAACAGGGGACGAGACTGAGAGGCTGCTTGGCATCCCCCTCCTCACCCAGGCTTTTCATCTGTTGTCAAAGGAAGAGGGGTCTCTGGTCAGGGAACAGTACCTTCAGAGGATACAGAATGGCATCACTCTGGAGGTTGCTCTTTCAGAGGCACAGATGGAGATACTGGAGTTGATCCGATCATGAGTCTGCTTCAAAGTCTCAAAAATGCCGTGCGATCACGCTCAATCCATGTTTCCTATATCAATGTCGGATCCTGTAATGGCTGTGATATCGAGATTCTTGCATGCCTCTCTCCGCGCTATGATATCGAACAGTACGGGATCTATGTGCACAACAACCCACGTGAAGCCGATGTCCTCCTGATCACCGGAGCATTCAGTCCGCAGTGGGAAGACAAGCTCAAGCCGCTCTGGGAGAAGATCCCTCATCCAAAAGTCGCAGTCGCCATCGGAAATTGCCCGATATCAGGATGCGTCTTCAACCGGCCGGAGACCCTTGTTGATCCGCCGGTATCAAAACATATCCCGATCGCAGCTGAGATCCCTGGTTGTCCCCCCCGCCCGACAGAGATCATCAGTACCATCCTCTCGCTGGCACCAATAATCTTCAAAGATTACGAGGAGACGAAGAAATGAAAAAGACAGTTGACATATCCCTCCCGGTTGGCCCGATGCATCCCTGCTTTAAGGAACCATGCCGTATAAAATGCGAAACACGGGGCGAATATGTCCTTTCAGCCGAGGTTGAACTGGGCTATGTGAAGAAAGGGATCGAGCGGATCATGCGGGGAAGGCCCTGGCAGGAGGTGATGTTCCTTGCAGAACGTGTCTGTGGGATCTGTTCGGTCGTTCATAACTTTGTCTTCATTGAAGCCGTGGAGAATATCAGTGGCATTGTCCCAACCGAACGTGCTGCATTCCTGAGAGTGATTGTAAACGAACTCGACCGGATGCAGAGCCATCTCCTTGCAAATTACTCGTACTGCTATACCATTGAGCACGAAACTCTGGCGATGTACCTCTTAAACCTCCGTGAGACGGTGATGGATCAGCTTGAAATGATCACGGGGGCACGGGTTACCTGCGCATATATTGTACCGGGAGGGGTCCGCTCTGATCTATCCACGGATGATGCAGAAAAACTCAAATCCGCGCTCGATCACATAGATGCCGAACTGTCACGGTTCGTGAAGATATTTGAGACAGGGCCACTCATCGCCCTTCGTTCAAAAGGGATCGGTATCCTCACCAGGGAAGCAGCTATAGAATCGCATGCTGTCGGCCCTACTGCGAGGGCGAGCGGAATCGACAACGATCAGCGATCAACTCACCCAACATACAGGGCACTTGGTTTCTCTCCCATCATCAGGCAGGAAGGGGATAACTATGCCCGTATCATGCTCAGGTTTGAAGAGGTTTTTCAGAGTACAGGCCTCATCCGGTCAGCACTTGCCGCCATGAAAGAAGGGCAGATCCGTGGAGGAGGTACGATTAAGGCTGGGTCGATCAAGTACCGGGGCGAGGCCCCACGGGGGGAGCTCCTCTATGAACTCACAACAGACGATTATGGCAGGATTATTGAGATAGCTATCCAGACACCATCTATTCCGAATATGCAGGTCTGTGCCCATGAAATGCTCATAGATGCGCAGTCGGCAGCTGATATAACATCAATCTTCATCAGCTCAGATCCCTGCATCGCCTGTACAGAGAGGTAAGTCCCGTGTTCTCGATCATCTACTATATCAGGGAATTTCTGCGGCCCCACTGGATTACTACATTCTTCACAGCGAAAACCGCTCCCCTTGTGACTCCTCCGCACTTCCGGGATTTTCCGGAGTTAACAGATAAGGAGTGTACCCACTGCCTTGCCTGCATGATGATCTGTCCTGCCCCTGAAGCAATAACCGTTGTAAAGCGGGAAGGGATCTGGCAGCCAGAGATCACAAAAGGACACTGTATCAGGTGCGGACTCTGTATCGAGGCGTGTCCTGAAGATGTCCTTTCAAGCGGAAGAATACTGGCATACAAAAAAGAAGAAGAGCTCACACTTAAGGGCACATTTCATATTGAGATTGACCAGTCTAAATGCATGGGATGTGGGAACTGTTCGGTTGCCTGCCCGGTGAACAGGGAGATTGATCCGTCACTCCGTTCCAGCGGAACATTCACCTCAGATGAGGTGATCATGCGGGTAGATACCGGCCAGAACAAGGTGCTCCATGAAGAGAAATGCACAGGATGCAAGACCTGTGAAGAGAGTTGTTCAAACGGGGCCATCCGTGTTGCCCGTGTTGTTGAAGCGCTCCAGGGAGTGGGAGAATGAGATATATACTCTCATCCGGAAGGACGGTCCCCCAGGGTTCATTTGTCGAACATAAGCTCTCAAAAGGATACCAGAAGGCAACCTCAATGATATATATTCACCCACTCGATCTCATGGAGCTTGGACTGGAATCCGGGGATCGGGTTTGTGTGACGAGCGATTATGGTTCTGTTGTTCTTACCACAGAAACAAGTGAGGATATACAGACAGGCTGTGTCTATATCGCACTCGGTCCATATGCCAATGCGATCACAGGGGGCCATACCCATGCAACCGGGATGCCCGACTACAAGGATATTATCGTTGGGATTGAGCCAACAGACGATCCTGTGCCAACTGTTTGGGATCTGATGGAGATAATTGGAGGGCTTCGGTATGGACATTAAGGATGTCCCCTGCCCATTCTGTGGGTGTCTCTGTGACGATGTCAGTGTCCGTTTGGAGGATAACAGGATTACTGGCGTTGAAAACTGCTGTACTCTTGGGAATGCCAAGTTCCTCTCAAAAAGCAGGCTACAACACCCAATCATGAGAAAAGATGGGAAATGGGTTGAAGTAACCTATGAAGAGGCGATTGATGAGACAGCCCGCATCCTCTCAGATGCAATTCGTCCACTCCTGTATGGATGGAGTGGAACGGTTGGAGAGGCACAGGTTGTTGGCGTCCACCTTGCAGAAGAGATAGGGGCACTCATCGACAGTACAACGTCAGTCTGCCATAATCCATCCATTCTGGCAATCCAGGAGGTGGGACACCCCGGCTGTACCCTCGGGCAGGTGAAGAACCGTGCCGATCTCGTTGTCTACTGGGGATGCAATCCGATTGAAGCACATCCGAGGCACATGAGCAGGTACACAACCTATGCCGACGGATACTTCATCGATAACACAGCCACCGACAGAAAAGTCATTGTTGTTGATATCAGGAGATCCGAGGGGGCAAAGATTGCAGATGAATTCATCCAGGTGAAACCTGGTGGCGATTATCTTGTTCTCTCGGCACTCCGTGCAATGGTACGAGGAAAAAGCGATGTTGTACCAGATTCTGTTGCGGGTGTGAAAAAAGTCCAGCTCCAGCGTGTCGCTGATCTGATGATGAAAGCAAAATTTGGCGCCGTATTCTTTGGACTCGGAGTCACAATGAGCCGTGGCAAATACAAGAATGTCAGAAATGCAATCGAACTCGTATCAGAGCTCAACAGGAAGACGAAATTTACTATCAGTGCAATGCGTGGCCACTTCAATGTCTATGGATTCAATGAAGTTCTCACCTGGATGTCGGGATACCCGTTTGCAGTTGATTTCTCGCGGGGTATCGCCTTCTATAATCCCGGCGAGACAACCGTCATCGATCTCCTTGAGAGGAAGGAGCCGGATGCCTGCCTGGTTGTTGCAAGTGATCCCGGTGCACATTTCCCAAAATCCACGATTGAACATATGGCATCGATACCAACGGTGCAGATTGATCCTTGTGTCAATGCAACAACAGCTCTCTGTCAGGTGCAGATACCCGTTGCAATTACCGGGATCGAAGCTGCCGGAACCGCATACCGGATGGATGGAGTTCCGATCAGGATGAAGAAAGTACTTGAAACCGAGTTTCCAACCGATCAGGAGATTCTTGAGCGGATCGTCACACGTATTCGGGAGATGAGATCACATGGCTGAGATACTGCTGAAGAATGCCTATGTTATCGATCCGATATCCGGCATCAACGGGGAAGTGATGGATATCGCCATCTCCGGGAGCAGGATCGTCGAAGAAGCATCCAAAAAAGCCGAGGTGATCGATGTTGCCGGACTCCTCACCCTCCCGGGAGGAATCGACTCCCATACACATACATCAGGGACAAAAGTGAACTTTGGCAGGTATATGAGCCCTGAAGATATGCGTGCCGGTCGAACCTCAAAGAAAGGCCACATGCATATCACCTCCGGCTATAGTGTCCCAACAACGTATGGAAACAGCTACCGTTACAGTGCACTTGGATACACCACACTCGTTGAGGGTGCGATGGCGCCGCTTGAAGCCCGCCATACCCATGAGGAGTTCAAGTTCACTCCGCTCCAGGACTCGTTTGCTAATACCCTCTTTGACGGGAACTGGGGGATGCTCGGGGCGCTTGAAGACGGAGATATCAAACGTGCAGCAGCGATCATTGCATGGACACTCACTGCCGTGAAAGGGTTTGCCATCAAACTGACTAATCCCGGCGGAACAGAAGCCTGGGGCTTTGGGAAGAACGTCTCCTGTATCAATGAGACGATTCCAACCTTTGATCTCACCCCTGCTGAGATCATCAAAGGTGCAATCAAGGCAAATGAACTGCTTCATCTCCCCCATTCGGTTCACCTCCACTGCAACAACCTCGGAACACCCGGGAATTTCACCTGTACTATTGGGACCTTCGGGCATGTTCCTGATGTAAATGATAAACGCCAGTCACTCTATGCAACCCACGTCCAGTTCCATTCCTATGGCGGCAGCGGGTGGGGAGATTTCTGCTCAAAGAGCGAGCCGGTTGCAAATGTGGTGAACTTCCGGCCACAGATCGTCATTGATATGGGACAGGTGATGTTTGGCAGGACAACGACGATGACAGCTGACGGACCGATGGAGTTCAATCTCTACCGGCTCCACCACGATAAATGGAGCAACCACGATGTCGAGCTTGAAACAGGATCCGGTATCATCCCTGTCAATTACCGGAGGAAGAATCTGGTTAACAGCATCATGTGGGCGATCGGACTAGAACTTGCCCTTCTTGTGAAAAATCCCTGGCAATGCCTCCTGACAACAGACAATCCAAACGGTGCTCCCTTTGTCAAGTATCCTGAGATCATTGCCCTCCTGATGAGTAAGAGGTATCGTGATGCTGAATTTGCAACAATCCATCAGGATACAGAAAAACGTGTTCCTCTCCCGGCTATTGAACGGGAGCTAAACTGGTACGATATTGCAGTGATGACCAGAGCAGGGCAGGCACGGGCGCTAGGAATCACCGATCTCGGCAAAGGCCATCTATTCCCAGGGGCAGAGGCTGATATTGCCATCTATCCAATCAGGATCGATGAAATTGACCCCTCTGCTGAATATGAGCAGGTGATAAAAGGCTTTTCGCAGACCGAGTATACCATTAAACGGGGACGCGTCGTTTCCCGACGGGGAGATGCGATAATAGATGGTGAAAATACCACATTCTGGGTGAAGCCGAAGGTTTCTGCCGCCTATGATCTGCAGCATGACCCGAAATTTCAGGAACTCTTTGAGCGATACTACAGTATCAGGATGAGTAATTATCCTGTACAAGAAGAATACCTCCATAGAAACCACTGCATTGAAACGGAGACCGACCTATGAATGTCACCATCACCTTCAGAAACCGCAGGAATCCTTTCATTCCAATCGAAGCCGAGATGATCACCCCGGATGCATTCTTCAATGAGAGGGAGATTTGTGTTGGTGAAGGAAACAGGACTGTGCATCTCAATGAGCTTGCAGATGTTGGTATTGAGGGGACAGCATCGTCAGTTGATGAGATCGGGATTCTGATACGCGGAGATGCATCACTCGTCAAACGTGTAGGTGAATACATGACCGGAGGGACAATCACCGTTGAAGGCGATATCGGGATGCATTGCGGGAATTTTATGTCCGGGGGCAGAATCGAGATACTTGGCTCGGCAGACGGATGGCTCGGACGTGAGATGAAAGGCGGTGAGATCATCTGCCATAAGGATGCAGGAGATTATTGTGCAAGCGGATATCGTGGGGGACGCCGTGGTATGCGTGGGGGATCGGTTGAAGTACTCGGATCGGTCGGCGATTTTGCATGCGAGCATATTGCCGGCGGTGAGGTGTTGATCCATGGCAGTACCGGAGATTTTGCATGTGCTGAGATGAAGGGCGGAACAGTCATAATCCTCGGGGACACAAGCCGCGTCTGTGCGAATATGTCAGGTGGGACCTGTTATGTGTATGGATCTGCGTCAGAGATGATCCCTACCTTTGAAAAGAGGGGAACAATCAATCATGACGGGCTTCTGTTTCACCATTTCAGAGGAGATGTGGCAAACCGCGGAAATGGAGATCTCTATACTGCCCGCTTCACCTATCTTCAGTGATAAAAATGATTACACCGGGATGTGCGCCTTCACCCACCGTGCATAAGTGGCGCGAAGACGTGCGATCTCATCATCTGTGAGGTCACCCCGTTGTGTCTTTCTGAGGTATTCCTCGAGCTGGGAGACGATCTGATCGGCCTCAGCATAGGTCTGCACCTCAATATAGACCGGCGCCTTCTGTGAACTGATGATCTCCCCACAGACCGGGCAGAGTTTCCATCTCTGAAGATGATCCATATAGGTAAATGACCGGCACCCCGGACACCGGATTATGATGTACATAGGTACCCGAAAGTATACGGATTTGATGATAAATGTATCGGAAGGTGGTCGGAAACCCCCATCTGATACTGTATCACACCTCTGTTGTCCTGCGGATAGTAAAAACATCAGCAAAGAGATTAATCTCTATCCAGCAGATAACAGAAGTGAGCAAGATGTCAATTGAAGTTATAGAGGTTGAAAACCTCCCTATTATCCAGCCGGGTGATGATCTCGCCGGACTTATCTCCGAGAGGATCGCTCTTCTGGATGGGGACATTCTCTGTGTCGCCAGTTCTGTCTATTCCAAGTCTGTTGGAAATATACGGAGTCTTGATGAGATCACACCCAGCCCTGAAGCAGGGCGGATTGCCTCTATGACCCGTGAGGATCCCCGCTTTGTCCAGGCTGTTCTTGACTCGTCTGTTGAGATCATCCTTGATCACCCCTTCATCCTCTCAAGACTTGCCTCCGGACATATCGGTGTCCGGGCAGGTGTCGATCACAGTAATGTGGAGGATGGCATTGTCATTCTTCTCCCCGCAGATCCGATGGGTGCGGCTGAGGCGATCCGATCGGAAATCTTGGAGAAGACAGGTGTCGACATACGTGTCATCCTGACCGATACCTGCGGGCGGGCATTTAGGCGTGGACAGACAGGCCACGCAATAGGGTGGAGCGGTATGACCGCAATTCGTGATTTCCGGGGTGATCACGATCTCTTTGGCCATGAGCTTCTCATCACTGAAGAGGCGGTTGCCGATGAGATCGCCGGTTTTGCAAACTTCGTGATGGGCGAGAGTAATAAAGGGGTTCCGGCAGTTGTCTTCAGAAACATGGGGAGCTGGAGCGGGCATGATATGCTCTATTTTGAGGAATCTGAAGATATCATCAAAGAAGCCCTGAAAAAGAGAGGATACGTTAGTATATGAGATTCATAATAAAGATAAAGACTCCAATGCCAATTGCCACTGCGATCACGGTCTTTGGGTCAATGGTGACCTGACGCCGATCCTCGCTGTCATAATAGGTGACAAGGCCTGCGGAGGATATCATTCTTCCACCTTTCTTCTTTGCCATGCAGACAGGTTTCTCCGTGCATATATTTAAACAAACGGTCAATAGGTAGGATATGGAGATGGATGCCTCCATTGAGGGGTTCGCACTTTTAGGTGATGAATTATCACTCCAGCCGGTTCAAATTGAAATTGCAGATGGGATCATCAGATCAATTGAAGAGGTAAATAATCCACGGAAACGCTGGATCCTTCCAGCACTCTTCAATGCTCACACTCATATCGGTGATACCGTGGCAATGGATCTGCCAGTCGATGGGGACCTGAAGTCGATTGTTTCACCACCTGATGGATTGAAACACCGGATTCTGCGCGCGACAGAGAGAGGTGCCCTTGTCTCTGCCATGCACGCGACGATTGGATTTATGGAGCAGACCGGGTGTGCAGGCTTTGCTGATTTTCGTGAAGGGGGGGTTGAAGGTGTTGATGCGCTTTTGGAGGCTGCAAACGGCATGTCCACACAGCCTCTTATCTTTGGAAGAGAGGGGGGGGAGCTAACCTCTGATGGTTTTGGGATCAGCAGTATCCGTGACCTGCCTAATCTTGAATCCGATATTGAAACTGCCCGACGTGCTGGTCGTATGATTGCAATTCATGCCGGGGAGCGGGATTTCGAGGATATTGAGGGCGCACTGGCCTATAACCCCGATCTTCTGATCCACTGCACTCATGCCCGCCGAAAAGATCTCAGGCGATGCGCAGATGAAGGAATTCCGATTGCTATCTGTCCCCGATCAAACTGGATCCTCGGGGTAACCAGATCGCCGGATCATCCGCCTGTTTGCGAGATGATCGAACTCGGATGCAGAGTCTTCCTTGGCACAGATAATGCAATGTTCGTTCAGCCAGATCTCTGGCGCGAGATGGCATTTCTCTCTGTGATCACGGATATTTCCGCGCGTACCATTCTTGAGATGGGCATCTCCGGTTCATCACTCACGAGAGACCCATACTGGATTGAAGAGGGGAAAAAAGCTTCAATTATTGAAGTAAATCCCGAACGCTTCAATCTGAATCACTCCCGCGATCCCATCAGAACACTGGTAACACGGGGTTGTTCCTGCCATCTTGATAGAATTCTTTTTTAATTAATAACTACCTAATAATAAAGAACTGATTTTGGTGGTACGTATGTTTCACACACTTCTGGTCGCAATTGACGGCTCTGAAATTGGCATGAATGCTCTTGATAAGGCTATTGAGCTTGCCCGTGGGTTCAAGGCAAATCTCCATGCAATCTATGTCATCGAGTCAGGGCTCATATCATCCGTTCCGATGGATAACACATGGGAGGTCATCTATAGCCTTCTAGAGAAAGAAGGAACCGAAGCACTGCAAAAGGCTGAAGAAAAAGCTGCTGATGCCGGCGTAACACTCACAAAACATCTCCTCTCCGGTCATGCAGGCAATGAGATCCTCAACGTCGCAGAGCAGGTGAACGCCGATCTGATCATAGTTGGTTCACGCGGCAAGTCCGAGATCGATCGCCTCTTAATCGGGAGCGTTTCAGCCCATGTCGTGAAATATAGCACTGTTTCAACTATGGTGGTGAGGGTATAAGCACAATGATAGTTCGTGACTACATGACAAAAAATGTGGTCACAGCTGACACCCCGGCAAACAGGGATGAGATCCTAAAGATTCTGAAAAGAACCGGGATCAGCGGCGTTCCTGTGATGAAAGACGGGAAGTGTATCGGGATCATAACCAGAAAAGATCTTCTCAGCAATCCTCATGAAACACAGATTGCACTATTGATGACCCAGGACCCAATCTCGATTACACCAGATGCAACCCTGAGAGAGGCAGCAGAGATAATTATTACAAATAATATCAGGCGACTTCCGGTTATTGAAGATGATAAACTCGTTGGTCTCATCAGCGTTGCCGATCTTGTCGGGGCGGTTGCGCAGCTGAAGATCAAAGATGAGATCAAGAACCGGTATATTGCCAGAACATTTGCCCTCTGGAGTGAGACTCCACTAACAATTGTCGGAAGGATTATGGAAATTGCCCATGTTGATGCAATTGCTATTCTTGATTCTGAAAGCAGGCTTGAAGGGATCATTACCGAACGAGATCTCATCAGATGTTCCTGCATTGAGGATGATGTCGAGGTAAGCGACTTTTCAAATGGCACAGACGATGACGAATGGACATGGGAGAGTATCAGAGATATGCATCACATCTCATATGCGATCTCACGGATTCAACTCCCGAAGAAACCCGTCAAACTTGCAATGGTCAAGAAGGTTATTGCCGTTCCAACGAATGCCGGAGTTTCCGAATGTGCATTGAAGATGAAGAGAGGGCGTGTCGATCAGCTGCCAATAGTCAACGGCGATAACAGGCTCGTCTCAATGCTCTATGATCGGGAGCTCATCAAGGCACTTCTCGACTATACGCCACAATAAGAATGTTTAATATAAGTAATCACTAAAATATGATACAATACCAATCATTTTTTTCATTCTGATTTTTGGGGGCATATTATGATGCAACAGCCACAGGAGATTATGAAGGGAACGACAACAATCGGAATTGTCTTCTCAGATGGAGTCGTGCTCGCAACAGAGAAACGGGCGACGATGGGCTATATGATCGCAAGTAAAAATGCAAAAAAGATCTATCAGATTACCAACACAATCGGCATGACAACAGCTGGTGGTGTAGGAGATGCCCAGCAGCTTGCACGACTGATGAGTGTGGAGAGTAATCTTTACCAGATTCGGCGAAGGACAAATATCTCTGTTGGAGCCTCGGCAACTCTCCTCTCAAATTACTTAAACCAGAACCGTTACTTCCCCTATTATGTACAACTCCTTGTTGGAGGGGTGGATGATACAGGATCTTCTGTCTATTCGGTTGATGCAATGGGCGGAGTAACACGTGAAGATGACTTCGTTGCAACCGGATCTGGATCTCCCATGGCATTTGGTGTGCTTGAGGACAGGTTCAAGGCAGGACTCTCTGAAAAAGAAGCAACCGAACTTGCTGTCCGTGCCTTAAAATCTGCCATGAGACGGGATGCAGGTTCTGGTGAAGGGTACCAGCTTGCTGTCATAACAGCAGAAAAATTCGAGGTGCTTGATGACAGCACCCTCGAAAAGATCGTTAAAACCCTTCGCAACTAACATTTTTTTAAAACTTTTTTAGGAAGATTCCATGTTAATTGAGGACAGACTCAGAGAGCTGAAAGAGCTGATAAACCGTAAGGTACCTCAGGGTATTACGGTATCCAATGTCGAATTCGAAGGCCCCGAACTTGTTATTTACACAGATGATCCCAAACAGTTTGCAGATCAGGCAGATCTGATCAGGGTACTTGCACGCGATCTCAGGAAAAGAATCGTTGTCCGCCCGAACATTCTCGAGGATCCGGAGAAGGCGTATGACGAAATTGTCAGGATTGTGCCGGAAAATGGAGGTATCACCGACATATTCTTTGATCCTGATACAGGAGAGGTGCTTATCGAGGCAGAAAAGCCAGGTGTTGTCATCGGCAAGAATGGATCGACCTTAAGGGACATTACAAAGAGTATCGGGTGGTCGCCAAAGGTTGTCAGGACACCCCCTATCGAGAGTTCCACGGTAAAACAGATTCGGCAGTATCTCCGGGCAAATCGTGATGAGAGGAAAGAGTTCCTCCGCATGAGTGGGAGGAGGATCCACCGGGATATCATCGCCAAAGATCAATGGGTCCGGGTTACCACACTTGGTTGCTGCCGCGAAGTCGGGCGGGCTGCATTTCTGCTATCAACACCTGAAAGCCGGATACTTATCGACTGCGGAGAGAAGCCCGGTGCAACAAATGGCGCCACACCGTTCCTCGGTGTTCCTGAGATTCAACCCCTGACAAATCTTGATGCTGTCGTCCTCACCCATGCACATCTTGACCATTGCGCACTGATCCCGCTCCTCTTCAGATATGGTTTTTCAGGCCCTGTCTATTCAACACCGCCAACAAGGGATCTCTCCTCAATGCTCCAGCTTGACTACCTTGAGGTGATCAGAAAAGAAGATCGTCCTGCTCCATATTCATCCAATGAAGTAAAGCAGTATGTCAAGAATTCAATCACCTTAAACTATGGATCAGTCACCGATATTGCCCCGGATATCAAGCTCACATTCCATAACGCAGGACATATTCTCGGATCGGCGATCGCACATTTCCATGTTGGCGACGGGCTGTACAATATTGCCTTTACCGGCGATTTCAATTACAGCAAAAGCCGTCTATTCAACCCGGCAACAGCCAGTTTCCCTCGCCTGGAGGCGATCTTCATGGAGAGTACCTATGGTGCATCCCATGATATGACTCCTGTACGAAGGGATGCAGAGATGAAGCTGTACGATGTGATCAAAAAGACGATCGAACGTGGGGGAAAGGTGATCATCCCTGCATTTGCAGTTGGACGATCGCAGGAAGTGATGCTGGCACTTGAGGAAGGAATCAGAAAAGGCGAACTTCCATCGGTCAAGATCTTCCTTGATGGCATGATAAAAGAGGCAACAGCCATCCATACCACTTATCCCGAATACTTAAATTCGGATCTCAGAAACCAGATCTTCCGCGAAGGATTGAACCCGTTCCTTTCTGAATGTTTTGAGCAGGTGGATTCTTCCGATAAGCGTGAGACAGTGATCAATGGGGGTCCTTCTGTCATCATTACGACATCAGGAATGATGAATGGCGGTCCTGTTATAGAATATCTCCATAACCTCGCTGCAGATGAACGCAATACCCTTGTCTTTGTCGGATACCAGGCAGATGGAACCCTGGGGCGGCGTATCCAGAAAGGCTGGCGTGAGATCCCAATCGGCACAAAGGGATCAATAAACATCAATCTCGAAGTCACGACTGTGGAAGGATTCTCAGGCCACTCGGATCGGAGACAGCTGATGAGTTTTATCGGCAAGATGCATCCAAAACCAGAGAAGATATTCTGTATCCATGGAGAAGAGAGCAAAACCCTTGATCTCGCAAGTTCAATCTATAAAAAATTCCATATCCAGACCTATTCGCCTATGAACCTTGAGACTTATCGAATGGTATAGATGAAAAACCATATTTCCTTGGAGTATTTGCGGTCATGGCACTCTCAAATGCCATTGTGCCAGTACTCCCGGCTTTTGGGGAAGGGTCTGCCCTTCAGGGGATTCTCTTTTCGGCCTATTTTTTTGGTGCACTTGTCACCGTCTTTCCAGCAGGGCTTGCGAGCGATCGGATTGGCTCCCGGCTTCTGATCAGAACAGGGCTTGGCATAACCGTAATCTCTGGAATTGTGCTCCTGACAACTCTCTCTCCACTCATACTAATTCTTGCCCGGGTTGTTGAGGGAGTGGGAGCGGGCCTCCTGATTGCATCAGCGATGTCACTTCTCAATGGCGATCCCGATCACACCCGGCTTTCGGGTTTTTTTATGGGATCGTTAAACGCAGGGCTTCTTGCCGGGCTTGCCGGAACCGGCTGGATTGTGTCACAGCTTAGTGATCCGCGATCAGGACTTGCATTCTTCACTATTATCTCTGGAGTTGCATTTCTCCTCTCACGTTTTATGAGACAGTCAGCAGAACGAAAGGATCTCTCTGCCAACAGAGCTACCCCGATATCTGAGCCAGTACAAATGGCTCTGGTACTCAGCAATCGTCATCCTTGGTACAACCGGGGCAGCAACCGCCCTCTATCCTGAATTTGGCGGACATGAACCCCTTGTAACCGGCATTTTTATTGCCAGTATGAATCTTGCAACAATGATTTCGGTTCTTGTCGTCTCACATATCCGCCTTGAGCCGGTTATAACAATCAGAGTCGCAGCAATTGGTATTGCCGGATCTGTTATTATCTGTTTAATCACCCCTATCGGTTTCCCACTGCTCGGGGCATTTGCCGGGGTTGTTATCATCTCCCAGATGGCGTTCCTTGCAGAGACCGGCGCACCGCAGGGGGCTATGATGGGGCTCTATAATACTGCAACCTATGGCGGGCTGTTTCTGCTTCCATTTGTAACCGGTTTTATCGCTGAATTATCATCCTTCTTCTTAGCCTTTATCGTTCCTGCTGTCTTCGCAGTCACCGTCGTCCTTACCATCGGGCGATGCCAATGCAGGCTTAAAGCACGTCAATAGATCTTTCTGTTTGGGATAGCTGCCCAGTCCCGGAGAAGCGAGAGGTTCTCTTCAAGGAGGAAGCCGCCGATTATCTCCATGTTGCTGCCCCCAATCTCCTGCAGGACAGTGTTTGGAATGGTCATCTCTGAAAACCCAAGTGCCTGTACATCTGTAATAGATGTCCCATAGACAACACGGGAGATCTTTGCCCAGTGGCATGCGGCAAAACACATCGGGCATGGCTCGGTTGTTGCATACATGGTGCACCCTTTGAGGTCAATGCTGTTTAAACGGGTTTCTGCCTCCCTGATCGCGACAATTTCTGCATGGGCGGTGCTGTCTGTGTCAGAAAAGACCTGGTTGTGCGCAGAAGCGATGATATCGCCATTACATTCGATGCATGCACCGAAGGGAGTCTGTCCTTTGGCAATACCGATTCGCGCCTGACGGATCGCTTCACGCATACACTCCGGGTTCATTGTATACCCTTTGGAATCAGTGAGATAAGAGGTTCACGATTGTGGTTTGGAAGAGGGAGAAATATTGCTATTCAGTTATGTTTTAGCGCTTACAAGCAGGTGCATCTCAGAGAGATACCTGCTGTACTGTGACACTCCTCACCAATCCGGCAAACCCCCCTGCCCCCCTTCACCTGAAGGGGGAATAAGGATAACATGGGGGTCCGGATAAATCGCGAATGAGCACCGGTGCCTGGTATCGGGTGAGGGTAAGCCCATGAAGGTGCTGTGTAAGAGATAGTACAGACGCGATTGCAGGTGGGCGGTGTTCTCCTTATCAAATGGGAGCGGCAGGGCGCGTCAACCATTAATTTTCTGCATAGATGGACTGAGATCAGGTGTCTCCAGTTTTCCTCTGTATCTGATGGAGAGCCAGTACAACAGCATAAGCGCGGAAGCGCTCCCATCCTCTCGGCGGGGCGGTTCAGCCCCGCTTGGTGGCTGAGAGGCCGCCCACTCCGGGAACCGGAGGGGGTAGGCGGTGCCCCCCGGGAGTGGCGAGGAGTCAATCCTTGAGATCAGCTCGCGGTGTTAGCATTCAGTCACCAGCGTTTACTCTCTCAAAAAAGTGGAGGATATTCATCTCTCGTGCAAAAAAAAAATTAAACCGGAGACGGCACCGGTATATCCCGCAGGATGTTCCCATATCTTCTGACTGTACCAGGCAGATCAATCGATCCATACCGATGTGATGGCTCCCGAATATCCACAAGGACGATTGCGTTCTCTGATATGGTAGCCAGCATATCACCGATGGTGAGAGATCGTTTTACTGCTGTTGGCCAGCGGTCCTGCTCCGGCGGTTCATCTCCCCTGTACTGCGGGACGATGCCCCTGAGTGTGAAACCATCTTCAGGTGTTATGTCGTAGACATAGGATCCCTGCCAGACATAACCGGAACCATACCCCTGAGCAATCGTGACCGGGAGCACCATCACGCCGGTCTTTGGATTGAAGTAGAATGCCTTATGATCGCGGAGGATCTCAGAGTCGCTCCCGGATCCGCCGATGGTGATCGAATCTTTCAGTGCCGGGTTTGTGACATCAGTGACATCAAAGAGTGCCGCCTTAACACCGGTGGTGGTGAAGCCACCCCATGCCGTCTCCTCGGTATCTTTCCCAATTCCAATTATATGATTGTCATCAAAGGGATGGAGGTAATCCGAATATCCGGGGATCTTCAGTTCACCGAGGATCTTCGGGTTCTTTGGGTCAGCAAGATCGATCACAAAGAAGGGATCGATCTGGCGGAATGTGACAAGGTAACACCGATCTCCGATAAAACGGGCAGCAAATATACGTTCGGTCGGCGCAATCCCGGTGATCTCACCTGTGATAGTTCCAGATCGATCGAAGATGGTGATGCTTGAGGATGTCTCAAAACCGGTTGCACCATACTCCTCCACGGTTGTGGCAACACGGAGGTGACCCTGGTAGTCATCAAGTGAGAACTGGTTCAGGAGTGTTCCCTGTGCACTCATGCTCTGTTTCCATACCGGGCTTCCACGGTTCAGATCAAACCGGTGGATGATGGTTGAAGGGCCTGCCGGGTCAGCAGGTTCCATCCAGCCGAACCGGTAGCGATCGCCGTAGTGGGTATAGGCGATATAGAGATCTGCCGGTGTTGCATAGAAGGTCGATGAGTAGCCGACAAGATAACTCTCTGTTGACAGGGATGATGATCGCGTGGGTGCAAAGGCAGTGATCGTCTGGAAGATAAATGGCCCTTCGAGATCGTCAAACCGCCAGATATCGGGGTTGTAGGTACTGCTCCCATCTGTCACCAAAGGCAACGGGATATCTGATCCCTTCCTCTGCGGGTACTCCTGAGTGATGAGGTACACGATCCCATCAGTCATCCTTGATGAGGCGTATGTTCCTGATGCGTTGATTGTCCTGATGAGTGAGGGCTTTGAACGGTCCGTGACATCATAGATCTCAGCCTTTGTCACCTGCCGCCTGACAGGAACAGGGGCAGCACTCCCTTCGACCTGCTGGAACTCTTCGATCGTCTCGTCTGAAAAGATCACAACCGTTGAACCGGAGAGGTACATCTCACGCGGACTGCCGGAGAGACTGATGTTGGAGATTATCTTTGCATTTTCTGGCGGGAAGGCATCAACAATGATGAACCTGCTGCCGCTGATGAGATAGATGTATTTCTGGTCATTTTTAACAAAATCAGCCTCATCAACTCCTTGTACCTGGATGTTCGTTGTCGAATACTCAACCGCCCCACCGGCTGAGGTTGGCATCGGGATCGGCATTCCTGCCTGGGCAGCAGGGGGCATAGCGGCCATATCTTCGGTTTTTGCCGTATTCATCCACCGGGACGAATAGCCGGAGACCTCTGACTGTACCAGGTACTTCTGTACCTCCTGTTCGTTAGCAAACTTCACCGGCCCTCCTTCCGGTGATGAAGCCTGCGGGTTCAGCAGGGCAAATCCAATGATTGCACCAATAACAAGTATGCCGAGAAGAAGGGTTGCGATGAGATAGCGGTGCTGCATAGTATCACTCCTTTACACTAAGAAGAGCATCAGGTGAGAAATAGATTGCTTTAACTGCGGATATTATTGCAGTTTTACCCTAATCGATCATTTCAGGCTGGGACATAACTCCTCAAAAGTACTATATTGTATAAAGGGCTAATATATATGCAGGAATCTCTGAACAGAGATTCCAGCGGTGTTATTATGGTTCAGAAAGAGGGGTTCAAACCATACCATCAGGGACAGACCTTTTCTGCTCCCTCTCTCTGTTGAAGAATTTGTTCCGGCACATCACAGTGCCCGGATCATCAGTGCTGTTGTCGACAAAATGGATCTCACCGTTCTTTACAACACATATAACGCAACCGTTGGTCAGAATGCTTTTGATCCTCGAATGATCGTCAAAGTTCTCTTTTATGCTACATTCCAGGGTGTATTCAGCAGCAGAGAGATAGAAAACAAACTGCACACCGACACCGCCTACATGTATCTTGCCGCGATGCAGAAACCAACCTATCGAACGATCAGCCGTTTCCGAACCCGATTCTTTGATGAACTTGTCCCGCTCTTTGAACAGATTATCTCGATCTGCAAAGATCTCGGTTTAATCGGTCTGAACCATATCGCCTTTGATGGCTCAAAAATCAAAGCAAACGCTTCTTCAAAGAAATCTGTGACACAGGAACAACTCCGACGCAGGATCAAAAAGCTCCTTGGCAAAGCGAAAAGGACAGATAACGAAGAGGATGAGCTATTTGGAACCGGGTCCCCATTCACCATTCCAGAGGAATGTGCAGATGACCCTGATCTGATGAAGAAGATCGAGGAACTTGCATCCGCATACAACTATCTTGTTGCATCCGGTGAAAAACGCATCAATCTCACCGATGAGGATGCACATCTCATGAAAAACAAACAGTCCTGTCTTGCAGCATATAATATGCAGACAGCAGTGGATGATATGGCCAATATCATCGTTGCCGTCGATGTCACAACCGAAGAAACCGATTATCACCAACTCATTCCAATGGTCGAACAGGTTATGAATAATACATCCAGTGCACCGGCTGTCATCAGTGCCGACCCCGGTTATGCCACATTTGAGAACTATGCATTTCTGAAAGACAATGGATTATTTAGCTTGATTCCTGATTCCATGCATTTTATTGAGACTCACGGGAGACCGAAATATTATCCGAAGTCGCGGTTCAGGTATGATCTTGAAAACGACTGGTATACCTGTCCTGCCGGAAGGAGAATGCATTTTGTCCGGATTCAGAAGGATAGCAAAAGCCAACCATTACGGCTGTATCGTGGTAATTGCGCCTGGTGTCCACTCCATCTGAGTTGTACAAAAGCATCTAAGCGTTCAATCACACGACATCCCCAGGAGATGCTGAAAGACGAGATGAGAGCGCGGTTGGCAACACCTGACGGGAAGAAGGAGTATGCAAAACGACTCACTGTGGCTGAAGCACCGTTTGGAAATATGAAGGTAAATAAACGCTGGATTCAGGTGAGCCACAGGGGTAAGAAGAAGGTGACAGGTGAGTGCATTCTTCATGCAATTGGACACAATCTTGGTGTCATCTGCAAACGTGTGCCGGTTCAAAAGGTGCAAAACCTTGGCTCAGTCAATGGTTTGAGGCTACCGTCTCGGCAATACTCGAATGAGGGATCGTTTTCGTCATTTTTTACCGATGAACGATGTATCTGGGTTTCCCCCTGTGATGAATGGAACCAATATGAGCGTTGGGGGATCAAATGTGGTGATCCGGGATGGATTGTTGGGGTCATGTGCTCATGACAAAAAATGGGGATTTTGTCCCAGCCTGATTTCGGCATATTCTGGAGGCAGATGCCATCCTCTGAGATTCTTCAAAAAAACTCAACTGATTGTCGTGTGCCGGGGATCATACCGACAGTTATATGCGTGAAATGTTCACCACCATCCCTGTCAATGAAGGTGAATTCATAACAGTGTGGTGGAGAATCATCTGTTTTCCTTCTTTCCGTATGATAGTCAACTAACCCGCCCTAAAGAAAGGAGACTCCTTGCCATTTTAGTTGAAGCATGCGATCCAGATCGGCCTTGCTTACAAATTCGGTCCAACTCCTCATACTGATGCCGTAGTTCTTCTTCTATTGCTGTAAGTTGTTCATTGGCTGCAGTCCGTTCATCATTGGCTCTTTGAAGCTGGATGTCGCGTTCCATGAGGCTGCTAATTTCAAAAATCAGACCGGGGCGTATATCCAGGTCACCAGGAGATCCTCTTCTGTGGTCTTTGGATCATTGATATAGACTTCCCGGACCGGACCTGTGATGGTGAGATGGTTATCTTCAAGCCACCTGAAGAGTTCCTGATAGGTATCGGGCAGCTCGCGGTATGGCCCCATGTGAATGATCCGGGCCATCTTTCCACCGGGGAGCTCATAGACACGGATATCACCGCTTCCTTCGGCTTCACCTGTGATCGGATAGGCAATCTCTATATCGGCATTTCCGGCTTCTGCTGCCGCCTGCACGGCTTCAAGGCTCTCTTCATGGCAGATGTAGGCAGGGGGGCCGATTACGGTTATGTTGTGTTCTTCGATGAAGGATGCAAGCTCCATAATCATCGGTCCAATCTCTTCATAGCGTCCGGTTCTCCGGATCCCAATCACTTTCTGCGTGGGAGCGTCAACAGTCAGTATCGATCGCATGGAAGGTGATCTGCATCCGAAGAATAAAAAATGAATCTTGGATGTAGGGAAAACCAAAAATATGGATATTTTTAGTAGGGAGAACCGGAAAACCATATAGATGCAGTGCATAATGACTGGATGGGGACGGTGCAGGTGAACGCCGGTCAGTCTACACCCGTCTCAGCTATACTCACAGAAACAACACCACCCGCAACAGAAGAGTCTGGTAGTCTGCCGGTTGCTGCTATTGCTGCTCTCGGGCTTTGTGGAGTACTCATTGTCGCCCTGAAGAGGAGATGATGGAGCCCAATCTTAGATAATAGACAGGTAACTCAGAAGGAGCAAGCAAAAGGAAATGAGCAGAATAACTGCTCATTAATCCACTTTTGTTAAAAGAACGCTCAATCAGAAGGATATTCCGAGAACATCATTTCAGCCATCTGCAGCGAATTATGGGAGAAGAAGAAGTTGCCTTCTCTAAAATGAAATATCTTTGCCATTACAGAAAACAACAAAAGAAAATGCGAGGGACCGGATTCGAACCGGCGAACCCCTACGAGACTAGCCCCTCAAGCTAGCGCCTTTGACCTGGCTCGGCAACCCTCGCTCGGTTGACTTAAACAAATACGATGCTATCCTTAAAAATGCTATCGATCTCGCTTTCCTGCCGGAGAGGGGAAGTCTGACACGCTTGATCGAAGATCTCATCATTTCCAGGCTCTATTTCCGGCGACTATGTACACTGATACACACCACTCTGCATCATTATACATCGCATCCTTTTTCCGTCATGGCACCAATCATCAGGTGACTATGTGGTACGATATCATTGATGCCTTCTCAGATTCCCCATCACAACTCCGCGTTGTCAGATTCCTCCTCGAAAACGGGTTTGGGGTGAACGAGTCAGGGAAAGTCACCGCAAATGGGATCGAGATGCCCGCCACCCAGGTAGCGCGTGCAATAGGAGTTGACAGGCGTGTCGTCGATACCACCGCCCGCAGTATCCTTGATCACGAGACCCTGCGCCAGGTCTTCTGTAACATCCGCGTGACACCGGATCTCTCGCAGGTTGCAGAAGTGCTCGGCCTCGCAATCATTACGCTCATCCCAAAGAACGCTTCAGACAAACACATTGTTGCATCGGCCGTCAGGGTGCTTGCAGAATATGACCTTTCCATACGCCAGCTCTTCGTGACCGATCCGATCTTTTCCGAAGAGCCAAAACTTGTGATGATCATTGACGGAGCCCTCCCCCACGGAGTCATCGAAGATTTGAGGGAGCTACCGCAGGTGAAGCGGCTCATACTCTGAGAACCAGATTAGAAAAAAAAATGACCGGCACACTATACCTGAATCTGCTTTGATCAGCAGTCGCTTACAGGCAGCATCCATTGTAATTGTGCATGTATTAGAGACCTAGGACAACATCATATGCGCGAAGCGCTTCCATCCTCACTGGCGGGGCGACACGCCCCGCTCGGTGGCCGCCAGGCCGCCTACCCTGAGAGCCGGAGGGGGATGGCAGTACCCCCCCGGAGGTGCGAGGGGTCAAACCATACTCGATTCAGCCTATTTCGACAAGCGCTTACAGGCAGGTTCCATCTCCCTTACCAGATCTACTGCTCTGTGACCCTCCTCCCTCCGGCAAACCCCCCTGCCCCCTTCGCCTGAAGGGGGTGTAAGGATATCGGGTGGGTAAGAGCAATCGCGAGTGAGCGCCGGTACCTGGTGCGGGAAATAAGTGAGCCCATAGTGGTGCGGTAATGCATATCGTACTATGGCGATTGCAGGCTTGGAATGTGCTCCTTTTCGTGAGGGAGCGGCAGAGCGCATCATCCACTGATTTTCTGAATGCACTGAGATCCCGTAACTCCTGTGGCTGTTATTGGGTTGCTCTTCTCAACTCATACAGTGTATGTTTCTGAGATAAGAGAGATTGAAGATAACCCATCCAGCCGGAACAGTAGAGAGAAACTCGGTTATTTTCGGCTTTCATCTCCTGAAAAGTTCCATTTCAACTGCCAGCCGATATGTCCGGCGCCGCTTCTTCTTTGGAAGATCAAGGATCTTCATCATCCGCTCCTCGATATGAATCACTGAAGTCCCCTTCACCAGATTATCGGCATGGGCGACGATCTTCTCGGGGAGAGTAACAGGCATACAATCTCTGGGTGGGTAGCCGAGCTGGAGGTATTCATCCGCAGTCTGCCCAGCTCCAAGGTGCCGCTCAACGATACGGGCGATCTCCTCGGGGAGACCCCTTTTCCGGCATATATCGCCGCCAATTATTGCATGATCCAGTGAGTGGCTCTCTGATCTGCCTATATCATGAAGAAGAGCCCCGCAGGTCGCAAGAGCCCCGTCAACGGCTTCGTCATCGAGAAACTCCGAAACAACACCGGCAACCGCACGCACATGGGCGATCACCTTCTGAGAACAACCAGCGCCAACCAGATGCCAAAGACACATCGACTCATCAATCGAGGTTGGAAAAGTCATACAAAAAAGAGATTATCCGAGTGTCTCGCTGATCGCCTCAAGTCTTCGCCGGAGAGCAAGAGCGAGCATCTCGTTATCAAAGTGTGAGAGTGGAACTTCGCAGGTGGTGCAGGAGAAGTCGTGTTTATATGCCTCGTTAAAGGTTTGCATCGCACCACAGGTCTTGCAGAGATAAAAGTCGTTCTCCTCCTCATACCTCTCACGTGCGACAAGCTTCTCCTTCACCTTCTCCAGATCCTCTTCCAGCACAGGATCCAGCTGATCAAGTTGCAGGTGCCAGAGATACGTAAGCCAGCCGGTTTCATTGTCTTTTACCCTCCGATACACAGCCAGTCTCCGTTCATAGAGGGTATAGAGAGTATGCCTGACAGAATTCAGATTGATCCCGGTTTGTTCGGCAAGCTCCTCATCACTATGCTCTCCATCATCAGGGAACCGCAGCAGGAGCTGAATTCCTTCCTCACCAACAAGCCGGAGGAAAAAAGAATGGATCGCCTGCTTCTCTAATAATTCTTCCACTTGTTGCATCATTCAAGATATTGGCGTATGAGACTAATATGGTTATCCAGCATCCGAAGGGCATCATCCCTTGAAGAACCATATCCAAAAACACTGATCATTGCATCCCCTTCGGCAAATTCTGTTCCGATATGGGGGATATCCGCAGCAATCGCAGCGAATCGATCCAGCCGTGATCGAACCATGCAATCCTTCCCGGCAAAAAGGATACGCCGGGCAAAATAGCGGATCGGTTCTGGCCTTTCAAGGGGGAGTCTCCCGGAACAGGCATCCATATGCAGAGAGAAGAGATTTACTCCGGTCGATCCCTCAACCGTATCAAGGGTCGCCTGAAACCGTGGATTCACCTCGATTGCAACCGCTTCATCAGAGAGCACAAAGTCAACGCCGACAGACCCGACACACCCGCTCGCAGCAACAATCCGCTCGGCTGTTGCCATCATCTCACCAGCAAGCGGATGATCGCACGGTGTGATCGATCCGGCAAAGCCAAATGCAGAATCACCTGATCCACGGAGGATCTGCTCATTGGCTGCAAGAGCTACAGCCCGTCTGCCATCTGAGACACAGGAGACGCTTGCAGGCAGTCCCAAAACAAACTGCTGGCAGATATAGGGGAGATCAAAACCTGCGATCCATGCTTTTTTCTCCTCTTCTGTCCTGACAATCGCATTTCTCCACCCCCCTGCACCGCAGACGGGCTTGATCATAACAGGATATCTACCCTCTTCAGCAATTCCGGGATGAGGCACAGCCAACCGGGAGAAGAATGACTGGGTTGCAGATTTATCAAGAAATGGTTGGATCGCCTCAGGATCAGTACCTGCGCGCGGGATACCCGGACAGATCGCTGACTCGGCACCTGAGGTGAGCACAAGATGGTCGATCGAATTGCGCGATAGAATCTTCTCAATTGCCAGAGGGAGATCGGTGAGTTCCAGGAACCCCTCATAATCCGAAACACTCCATCCAAGATCCAAATCACAGAAGTGATCGACCGCACACACCCGGTAACCCGCCCTTCTCGCAGATCGCGCAACATGCCGTGTGGCAAACCCCGCGACAAGAACAGTCTTTGTCACCGCTCGACCATCTCTTTGCCACATTCACAGGGAACAACACTGATCTCTGCATCAGGAAACTCCAGGTCCAGTTCTTTCCCTTCATACAACTGGTCAAGAAAAACAGCAAGTCCTGCTATCTCCGAGTGGGGCTGGTTTGTTACCGCAATATTATAATCTGCAAGACCATAGACCTCACCGGGCACCTTCTCAGCACCGACGATGACAAGCACCTTCTCGCGCGTGCGTATCTCGCCGATCGTGTCCTGGATACGGAGACCATACATTGTCAGGTGGACAACAACCCCACCCGACTCCTGAAACTCCCGAATACAACGCTTCCATGAGACATTATTCTGAACAAAGAATGACCCGCCGAAACGTCGTGCAACTCCCTCGATACTCATAACAACCCCGGGATCATCTGCTGCAAGATACATGCCATCTGCGCCAAGCGCACGTCCGGTCAGTCCGACATGCGTCGTCACCCGTTGATCACGATCATGTCGATGACCAATCCTGAGTATAGCGGATCGAACCATAGCGCTCTAATCCTCCTTTTTCATCTTAATAACACCATTTTCAATTGTGAACGGAAGATCCTGTGCATGCCGCATCCGGCAGCAGAGGAGCATCTCTTCAATCGCAAGAGGGTGAAGCAGCCCATTCTCCTCTTTTATGAGGAGGTAGTGCTTGAGCCGATCAACAGAGGCACGCACCCGATCAGACGAGAATCCACAGACCTTCTCTATACCAGAAACGGTGTTTGCCTGATTGCAGACAATCCGATGATAGACATCCCAGTCAACCTCTTCATCTTTCACAGAGTATTATGGAGTGAAAAGAAACAATATATGTTGTGAACCAGAATGCTACCCTCGCCGGGATTGCAGACGAACTCCTCGACTATGCTGATGACGACGACAATCGGCTGGTGCAGGGAATCTCCAACCTGACACCCGGGGTTCGATCTGAACTGTTGATATCCGACTTCCTCAACGCCTATCAGGTCTATATCTATCTCTTCAGGGAAATCCCGGATGAGTTGATCATCGACAGACTTCTCCTTCAGCCAGCTTCATCTCTTGAGAAAGGCACCCTCCTCGAAGAGATAGGTCTCGTCGAACTTATTTTTCTCGTTCAGGGGGAGAATCCGGTTGTCCAGGTCAGAATAGAGAAGGATATTCTTGCAACCTTCAGAGGGAAGGATGCACACCGGCTTGCGATCAGATTTGCAGAAGAATTTGAATAAGTCAGATCCCCCGTGTGATCAGATTCATATCAATTTTTGCGGGAACGATCTCAGGGACACTGCCATACGAAAAAAGAGAGTCGCCAAAGATCGCAACAGCACCATGAACCCGTGAACCGGGGAGGCGGTTGAATTCCGACTGATCATCGGCTGAGAGGCGATTACAGAGTGCAGTTGCCCAGGCATCTGCTGCTGACACATCATCGGAAAATACACAAACAGCATCGGCCGTTCCAAGTGATATTGAAGGGCCAACCGTTGCAGACGAGGTACAGACACCATATATCTTCTCCTGTGGCGGGCAGAGAAATGCAGATTGCCCACCTGCTGAGGCACTGCCCGCATACATCCCTATCCTGAGAAGACGGTCTGTCATAAGGGCGATATCGCCGCCGTTGTCAACAACACCAAAGAGGGAACCCCCATCCTGCATCGCTTCCACCCCTGCCCATGCGATTGTTCCGGCAACCGCTGCCATCGGGCCGACACGAGCTTCATATGCAGCATCCACCATCCGGCAGATCACCGGATGATCGGATCCTGGATCATAGGGCTCAAAGGTCGAGGCAAAAAAGGGATCAGCTGCCACCATTGCCTCGACAGCTATGCGTGCATCGAGAATTCCTGCCTTTGCCAGATCAATATCTGCTTCACAATCGGCGAGGATTGTCGTGATCGTCTGTTTGTACTGGAAATGCCGCCGGATCATTGTCGTATGGAGAGTGCCTGGTGTGGACAGGCACAAACACATTGTCCACAGAGGATGCATCGGTCTTCCTTGATCACGAGGTGGAACTCCTGATCAAATGAGAAGACCTCCTGCGGGCAGATTGAGAGGCAGGCACCGCACTCAACGCACTCATGTTCGTCATGAACAACAGCATTCTCGAGCTTCTTCACCTGCACACCAAGCTCGATGAAACGGGCAGTTATTCGAACCTCCTCTTTCTCCGGGATATCAATCAGTACCCATCCTTCATTGGAATCGATATGAGCACGTTCGACATTGATCAATACCCCGGTTTCAAGAACCACCTGTGAAATGAGCGGGCGCTTCACGACATCCCTCTGAATAGTCAGGAAGAGTTTCATGGCTGCCACCTCCGTGAGAAGAGCTTGCCGAGATCAACTGCATTTAAGATCCCAATGACGTGGAACTCACTATCGACAACCGGGAGCGCACTGATGTTATGCTGTTCAAGCCGTTGTGCTGCCACATCAACAGGCTCATCAGGTGTAACAACAACGACCTTCTTACTCATGATCTCAGACACCTTCATGGAATCTCCTTTTAGAAGAACTGACTTGGATACATCATAGGTTGTGATGATCCCAACCAGCTTCCCCTGGGAATCGATCACCGGCAGATGATTTGTCTCACCCTTGAGGAGTTTTCGGGCAGCAGTCTTCACTGACTCGTCTTCGGTGATCGTGGCAACCGCAGGATTCATAATCTCGCGTATCCTCGGTGTTTGCCGCGTCTCCCTCATTGGATGACTTCTTTTTCCGGTATTAATTCGTCGTGTCGGGAGTGCAACCGTAAATGATCCAGCCTCAACCAGACTTTTCAGTTCCTGAGCAATCTGCCGGGCATGGCTGTAGCTGGACAGGGAGGATGTCCTGACCATCTCGCCATCTATCTCAACATGTCCGCTTTTCAGTTCGGCATATGATACCGTCCGAACAACCGGCCTGTCTCTCCTTGGAGTCCCATAATCAACGATGGAGGTGATGAGATCTTCATCCCGGACCGCACAATTTTTCACCGCTTCGACATTCAGCATGGGGAGAGCTATACCCAGACCAACATACAGGCTGACACCATAGCCGGTAAAACTCGCAGCACGAAGATAATCAGGAGTCATTGAGTTCAGATCTCCACTTACCATCAGGGTACCAAAACCATTTGACGGAGAACTCTGTGTCCCTTCTCCAACAATGACACCTTCTCCACCACCAAGGAACAACGGAACCCCGGATCCGATCAGGTTGAAATGCGGATCGTTTGCAAGCGGGGAGAGGAGACCGGCACCGGAATAAGATACATTTCCCTGGTTTGAGAGGAGCATTCCCATGTAGGTATTCAGTGTCCGGTCAGATCGGTTGGTAACCGCATTATAAGACTGGTATGCATTTCTTGGATTGACCATCACCGCCTGATTCAGATCCTCAAGCAGGAGTTCTGTTGTGATCGTCCTCCTGGGATAGCAGTCTGTTCCTTTTGATATGGCACGAACCTCAATCTGCCTGCCGGATACGAGATCCTCGATAACATGAGCCCCGCCATATTTTGACCCTGCTGTGGTGGACTCCTGCGTTGCTCCAATATATGCATCCACGGCGGCAATCCCGGCATATGCCTCGACATCATTGATCCAGATCCTCTCCATCCGGATAGGTGGATCAGCATGGCCGAAGTTCAGAAAAGCTCCTGAAGAACACATCGCGCCGAAGGTGCCTGTTGTCACAACATCAACTTCGCGCAAGGCTCCTTCCTCGCCCAGTTCGGAGACGATATCAGGCATCTCCTCAGCAGTGACAACAACAGCACTTCCATCGCGTATTTTGAGATTTATCTCTTCGATGGATTTAGTCATACTCAATATCTTCTCCATGCATTAAAAAAGGTTCCGAATAATACCTAAGAGTAATATTTCGCATCGCAAGACCTATGCCTTCTCCGATTCAATCTAAATTCCATGAAGCTATCGGCATTCCTCAATCAGATGGAGAAGATAGCCCCTGCATCGCTTGCAGAAGAGTTCGATTCAGACAGAATCGGACTCGTTGTCGAGGGAACAGAGGATATCGGTGTGGTTGTTGCAGCACTAGATCCAACCCCAAAGGTTGTACAGTCAGCAGCAAATCTCGGTGCAGATATGCTTGTTGTGCATCATACCCCTCTCTTTACCCCGGTTACCCGGATCATCGGGACAACTGCGCGCATATTGAAGATACTCCTTGAGAATGATATGAATCTCTTTGTGATGCATACGAATTTCGATCATGCGGAGAATGGAATTAACGATGCGCTTGCCGATCAGATCGGATTAACGAACAGGAGACGGATGAGCCTTGGGATTGTCGGTGACTGCCACCTTGGGATCGATGAATTGATCAGGTTTCTTGGGTGTGGCGTCCGGGTTCATGGAGCAATCACCACCCATAATCGGGTTGCTGTTGTGGGCGGATCAGGTTTCTCGCCGGATCTCATGGATGAGGCAGTACGATGCGGAGCAGAGATTTTCATCTCCTCTGAGATGAAACATAGCATCGGGCGCCAGATACCACTTCCCTGCATTGAAGCTACACACTATGCCCTTGAATCGCCCGGCATGAAGGCTCTCTCGGAGAGGATGGGGTGGACATATATTGATGATCCACCTGAAAGCTGCCTGCTGGTATGATTAATCCCTGGGTACAGCTGGAGCAGAGTCAGGAGCTCTCATCAGAGGTAAAACGTTCTCTCATCCATGCATACCATGAACGTGGTGAAAAGGCAATTCTTGCAGCCGAGCATGGCAATGTTAAAAAGTACCGGGACTTCTGGGTCGTCGTTGGACGATCTGACGAATATATTGTCGAAGATGGATTTTGTACCTGTGATGACTTCCGTTTTCGGGGAGGAGTCTGCTGGCACAGCATCGCGGTTCGGATCGCCGATATCTGCCACCTCTACGAGGAGTTCGATCTCTGGTATAGCGAACCTCCAAATGGAGACGATACAGGATGAATCCAAAGAGAAACCATTTATGGTGACGAACAGAACCTATACCAAGCACGTGGTTGTTCATGCTTGAGGAAGAATACGAGCTGGATTATTTTCGATCCAATGGATTTCTGAGGAAAACATGCAGATCCTGTGGGGCAGCCTTCTGGACACAGGATCCGGATCGTGAGTTATGTGGAGATGCACCCTGTGAGCCATATCAGTTCATCGGAGAGCCGATCTTTAAACCGCATTCTCTCGATCAGATGCGTGAGGCATTCCTCTCATTTTTCGAGACGAATAATCATACACGAATCGAACGCTACCCGGTCGCCGCACGTTGGCGTGACGATATCTATCTGACGATTGCATCAATTGCAGATTTTCAGCCATTTGTAACCGGAGGGGTTGTTCCTCCCCCGGCAAACCCCCTCACAATATCCCAACCATGTATCCGCTTAAATGATCTGGATGCAGTCGGACGATCAGGCAGGCATCTCACCTGTTTTGAGATGATGGCACATCATGCCTTCAACTCCGCAGATGAAGAGATCTACTGGAAAGAAGATACACTTGAACTCTGTTCGAATTTCATCAGATCGATTGGCGGGGATCTTCAGAGCCTCACCTTCAAGGAGCATCCATGGTATGGAGGAGGCAATGCAGGTCCAAGCGTTGAGGTGCTTATCGGAGGATTGGAGGTTGCCACCCTCGTCTTCATGAACCTTGGAAGGACAAAGACAGCTCACTCACCGACAATGATCGATGGAAAAGAGTACTATCCGATGGATCTTCGGATCGTAGATACCGGGTATGGCCTTGAGCGATTCGTCTGGGCATCAAAAGGATCACCAACCATCTATGATGCAGTATTCCCGGAGATGGTATCCCGACTGATGGGATCGGCCGGACTCGAGCACCTTCTGGATAATAGCGAGTTTACCAATATCCTTGGCTTAAACGCAAAATTCGCCGGGCTTATCGATATCAGGGGAGAAAAACTGGTTCATCTCCGCAGGAAGGTTGCAGACTCAATCGGTATCAGCATTGGTAAACTTGAGGAGATGATCACGCCAATCGAGAGGATTTACGCACTCTGCGATCATACCCGATGCCTTGCATATATGCTCGGGGACTGCATCGTCCCATCAAATGCACGTGAAGGATATCTGGCACGGCTTGTTCTCAGGAGAAGTCTCAGGATGATGGGCGAGCTGAATCTGGATGAGACGCTCTCGGATCTGGTTCTCGCCCAGATGAATACAATAGGCTTTGATCAGTTTGAGCAGACCAGGGATATAGTCAGGCAGATAATCGATCGTGAAACAGAGAAATATGAAACGACCATTGCCAGGGGAAGCAGGGTCGTCCAGCGTATTGCCAAGACCTATATCAAAAAGAACGAACCTGTCCCGCTCCATGAGATGGTCACTCTCTATGAATCGCATGGTATTCCGACTGCCCTGATGCGGGAGATACTGACGAATGAGGGGGCCGACTTCGATCTCCCCGACGATCTCGATTCAATTATCGCAGATATGCACTCTGAGGCTGAAGTATCAGAGGAAGAGTCCGGTACAAAGAAGTTTGATGAGAGGATCACGGGACTCCCCCCAACCAAAAAGCTCTATTATGAACGACCCTATGAATTTGAATTCGATGCAATTGTCCTCGATTATTTCGATGGATTTGTCGTCCTTGACCAGAGCCTCTTCTATCCGGATGGCGGAGGGCAACCCTCGGATACCGGGACGCTGGTAACGACAGAGAATGTTGTCCGGGTGGATGAAGCAATCATCAAAGACGATCGAATCCTGCATAAGATCAAAGGCGGAGTCCTGAAGAGGGGAGAACGGGTAAAAGGTAGTGTTGACGAGGAACGGCGCTGGTCGCTGATGCGTCACCATACCGGCACCCATATCCTTCTCCGTGCCTGTAAACAAATTCTCGGTCCTCATATTCACCAGGCCGGATCTCAGAATGGGATTGATAGTTCCAGGCTTGACATTCGCCATTTCTCACATATTACACCGGAAGAGGCAAAGCAGATTGAGATCGTTGCAAACCAGATCATTATGGAGAACATGCCTGTTTTTATAAAAGTTGAAGACAGAAACCGTGCCGAAGAGAAATTCGGATTCGCACTCTACCAGGGAGGTGTTCCCAAAGGAAAAGATATCCGTGTTGTCCAGATGGGCACAGAAGTCCAGGCATGTGGAGGAACCCATTGCAGGAACAGTGGTGAAGTGGGGATCATCAAGATACTCAGGATAGAACACATTCAGGATGGTGTCGAACGAATTGAGTTCTCAGCAGGATTTGCTGCGATCTATGCCATGCAGCACCTGCAGGATATTGTCAACGAGGCTGCCGCCACCCTCTCGGTTCAGGTGGAGCATCTCCCCCAGTCAGTGGAACGATTCTTCTCTGAATGGAAGGAGCGGGGGAAAACGATCGAGGATCTGGAACAGAGACTCGCAGATCTGTCACTACAGAACATGAGCGGTGAGGAGATTGGCGGGGTGAATGTTATCATCCGTCAGATCGATCGAACACAGAAAGAACTGGTCAATATGGCATCAGGCATCTCTGAACAGAAGGGAGTGGCCCTCTTCATCTCTACAAGCGATGGCATCCGTGTTGTTGCCGGATCCGGAAATAATTCAGTTGATGCTGGTGCAATTGTCCGCGAGATCTGTACTGTTCTTGGTGGGAAGGGCGGAGGAAAACCCGGACTTGCGCAGGGGGCCGGGAAAGATCCGGATGCCATCCCCGGTGCACTTGAGAAAGCCCGTGAAATCATACAGACGATGATCAATGGCTGAAGAGATAGTATTCCTTGAACCTGGTGAAGAACAGGCACAGAAGATAGCAAAGGCGATGTCAAGCCCGACCGCAGGCGATCTCCTGCGAAGCCTCTCGGATAGCCCAAAGAGCACAACTGCGTTAGCAGAAGAGCTTCATATTCCTCTCACCACCGCAAAATACCATCTCGGCAACCTGCTTGATGCAGGTGTAATTGAGGTGGCAGATACCCGCTGGAGTGCAAAAGGCCGCGAGATCAAGATCTACAGCCTGAAGAACCAGATCCTGATCGTAGCGCCCGGACGAGCGAGTGCAATCGGCATGATGAAGAAATATGCCGCCACACTCGGTGTCTTCATCGCAGGAACTGCTCTTCTCACCTTATATCTGCCTTTCCTTCAGGGAGCAAAAGCTTCTTCAGAAGATATGATGGTATTTACAGGTGCACCACCAGAAGCCATACAGATCACTGATGCAATGCCGATTGCAGCACGGGCAGTGGGAGGAGCAGGCACTTCACTGCCCCCGATGGTGCATGAATTTGTCATGGCCTTCTTCCTTGGGGGTTGCCTGGTCTTATTGGCCTTAATCGTGTACGAAGCGATACACTGGTTCCGCGATGAGCGGTATTAACATATTCCAATAAAATTTTTCAGAAGCAGAAGGCCTGTCTCCCCGCTCTTTTCCGGATGAAACTGTACACCGTATATGTGATCCTTCTTGACTGCCGAGGAATACGAGACACCATAGATGGTTTCACAGAGCCGGTACTCGATTGGGCAGTCAACATAGTATGAATGGACAAAATAGACATAACCCCCCTCATCTATTCCAGAGAGGAGCGGATCATCCGGCATTGCATGATGAATGGTATTCCAACCCATATGTGGAACCTTCATTCCTGGCTGCGGCTGAAATTTGCGGACATGTCCGGGGATCAGCGAGAGTCCTTTGTGGTTCCCATGTTCTTCACTCTCATCCATCAGCATCTGCATTCCAAGACAGATCCCAAGGAGCGGCACATCTCTGGCAACAGAGAGGAGGCATTGCCTGAGAGGTGAGAGCCGACCCATACCCTCAGAGAATGCGCCAACACCAGGCAGGATAATGCCATCGGCAGATCGGATCTCTTCTGGATCATGAGTGATGATCGGTCGTGCACCTGCCTTCTCGATGCCCCGGAATACCGATCTGAGGTTTCCAAGACCATAATCAATAATGGCTATCTTCGTCATCAGTCTCTCCTTTCTCAATCCTCCACGCACCGCTCTCAAACCAGTTGTCCGGACGGCCGGTGGCTTCAGCATACTCTGTAACAGCAGATCTCCACTCCTCCCAGAGTGCCGGATAGCGCTCTTCTATCATCCTGAGATGTGCAATATCACTTGATGGGCACATATAACACCCGATTCGATCGAGGCCCGCTTCATAGAGTGTATTATACGGCGCCTTCTCCTGGAAGAGATACAGCCAGACATGGAGTGCATTCCAGTGCTGGATCGGGGCTGCCGAGAGCTGGTTGGGAACATTTGGGTTTCGCCAGACACGCCGGCTCTTCATCCTCTTTGCAGACTCGTACTTTCTCTGACCGATGAGAGAGAGGCATTCTCCAAACTCAAGTTCGATCAATCTTCTGACAGGATTCAGCTTGCATGCCCGACAACACCACCTGAAGTTGACTGCCGGAGGGCCATGCCTTGAAAAACCTTCCCAGAAACCAGTTTCACCATCTCCCCTGAGGACAGTGACAGAATAGCGATCTGAGACAGCCGAGATATTTTCAAGTGTCTCCGGAAACTCAAGGCCCGTATCTGCAAAAAGCAAGGGAACAGGTCCGATTGCCTTCAGTGCAAGAAGGAGGGTGACAAGGCTGTCCTTTCCACCCGAATATGATACCGTGACCGGGAGATCTTCCTCTTCTGCCAGATCGCGGATGAAGGTGATGGAGTCTGCCTCCATTGTTGCAAGATATTCCCTGTTTGCATCCACCGCATCATCCCATGTTCCAGGACTGGGGCTGCAAACCTGTGGAGCATTCTTTCTGAGACGGACGACCTGGCCGCGGGCTATCCCCCGTGCCTCTTCTTCACCCATCTTTGCCCGCCCGACACCAATGCAGGTGCCATCTGTTGTGAGGACAAAGACCTCATCTCCCTTCTCTACATGGGATTCGATCAGAACAACTCCGGGTGCAAGAACGCTTGAACCATCTTTGATGAATACAGCGGCACCATCATCAACGATCACATATCGGAGCTTCGGAGTCATCAGGCGGGTGGCATCCGGGCGCGGGAGCACCTCCCACCGGCTCTCTCCGGGAAGATACCTGATTGCACCGACGATTGCCCCGCCGACGATGATCTCCTCCATCCTGTCATCATCGGGGACCTTGTTCAGAATGGCGAGGTGATCTTTTGGAATAAGTGGGGAGCCAAATGACTCCTCAAACAGATGGTTTATCAGTTCGATATCAGAGGGAAATGCCGGACGGAGATCTCCCGGGGGTGTAACT
Source organism: Methanocalculus pumilus (assembly GCF_055382585.1). Lineage (NCBI taxonomy): Archaea > Methanobacteriati > Methanobacteriota > Methanomicrobia > Methanomicrobiales > Methanocalculaceae > Methanocalculus > Methanocalculus pumilus. The sequence continues at coordinate 1,289,624 of NZ_AP042393.1, forward strand.
CCGACAAAACGCGTCTTCTCCCCGCAGCCGCACCGTTTCCCAAGAACCGGTACATGGCAGGCGTCACACCAGTGGAGGGGGATGGCGCCAAGATACGGTGACTTCATCTCTATTCTATTATTGAGCATTGGTTAAAAAGCGAAGCATCGGTTCATCCTGCACGTATGGAAAACCATATTTTACGAAACGATCATTATTGATCATGACAAACAAAGGGCTGGAGTTACATCTACCGCGTTTGTATCATTCTTTGCGGGATATGACGACGCATTGCCGTTGCACAAGGGGGGTTGTCCACCAGTGATCCGATTCCTGGCAACCACAATAGCCGCTTTTGTGGCATATCTCTTTTTGACAGCCGGATCAGGAACGGTCATTCTCTGGTCTGAAACCGAACTGATCATCGGCTTTATACTGGCAATCATTGTTGGTCTCGCCTCATACCGGATATTCTGCAGGAGCGGAAGTCTCCGTATGGCAAACCCCATACGCCTCATTCTTCTGCCCGTCTATGCAATTATTCCGCTCTTCATCGAGATGGCACGGGCAAATATCGATGTCGCCATCCGGGTGATAACCGGAAACGTGAAGCCGGGTATTGTCAGGGTGAATACCGGGATGAAGACAGATCTCGGCATGCTGCTTCTGGCAAACTCGATCACCCTCACCCCCGGGACGCTCTCGGTTGATGTTGATGATGCAACAAAGCAGTTGTATGTGCATCTGATCAATGTCCCGGATGAACTCCGTGATAAGAAGGTGGTTGATGCGCGTGAGCTCTTCTCATTCTTTAATATACCTGGCTAGATCAGGAGGATTGCAGAATGAACGATATCTTCTTCTTCGCAATTGCAGTTCTCGGACTTTTGATACTCTTTTCTGCACTGAGGCTTGCAATCGGGCCGACAGCACCGGACAGGGTCGTTGCTCTTGATACAATCAACACCCTTATTGTCGGGGCGATGATTCTCCTTGCCGTCTATCTCGGGCAGACGATCTTTGTGGATGTGGCGATCGTGTATGCCCTCCTCTCATTCCTCGGAACCATCGCCATTTCGAAGTATATCGGAGGAGAATTATGATTCAGACAGCAGCAATGATATGCCTTGGAATCGGTATACTCTTCAATACACTCGGAGTTATCGGTATCCTCAGGTTCCCTGATGTCTATACCCGTCTCCATGCAGAGACGAAGATGACGACATTCGGAACAATATTCCTCGCACTCGGGGTCATCCTCTATGCCGGAGGAATGTTGGCCGGAACAAACGACAGCCAGTACCTTACCCTTGCAATCCATACTGCAATCGCCGTTATTGCCCTTGCATTCACAAATGCAACCGGTTCCCATGCCATCGCACGGGCCGCACATAGAAGCGGGCAGTTGCCAGACCCTTCAGTTGTCGATCGCCTCCTGGAGGTGAAGTCCCGTGATTGAAATAATCCTTCACGCATTCATCCTCACCGGGATGATTGTTTCAGCAATTCTGGTCTTTAAATTCAAGGACCTCGTATCAGCAGCAGTCGCATTCGGGCTCTTCAGTTTCCTCCTGGCAATTGAATTCTATCTCCTTCAGGCACCCGATGTTGCCATTGCAGAAGCTGCTATCGGAGCCGGACTCACGACTGCTGCTTTCATGATCGCAATCCGGGGCACCACAAGACAGGAGGGTGATGAGGCATGAAGAAGAAACTCTCCATCATCATTACCATCCTGATGATCGGGATGCTCGGTGTGATTGTGAGCGGACTTACCTTTGGCGATCCCGTCGATCATCCAATGGACCGGTATTTCATTGAGAACAGCCAGCAGCAGAGTGGTGCAAATAATGTTGTCACTGCCGTCCTCTTCGACTACAGGGGTTTTGATACCCTCGGGGAAGCGGCGGTGCTCTTTACAGCTGCTCTTGGTGCCAGCCTTGTTCTGAGAAGACGGAGGGATGATTAATGCAGATGAGTTCAATTGTAAAAACAACAGCGGATATTCTCTTTCCGTTCATCCTGATATATGGATTCTATATCATTATCCATGGCCATCTCACCCCGGGCGGAGGGTTCCAGGGCGGTGCCATCCTCGCATCGGGAGTTCTCCTCCTCCTTCTGGCATACCGTTATACCGAGAGCACGAGCGTTGTCAGACAGGTGATGATGAAGAGCTTTGAGTCTGCAGGACTGCTCCTCTTCATCATTGCTGCCCTCTCTGCGATGGCAATAGGTGCGGGATTCTTCTTCAACTGGTTATCACCAGGTGGATTCATCTTTGGTGATATCGTTGCATTTGGATCCGGTGCGGCAAACCTGAATACCGGAGGGCTGATCCCGATCATGAATCTGGCTGTTGGTATTGAAGTCGTAGGAGCGATCAGCGTGATCCTGCTTGCACTCCTCTCAGGGATAAAGGAGAAGATCTGATGATCGAACAGATACCATACCTGGCTGTAGTCCTGATCGCAGGGATTGGGATTGCCACAATTCTCCTGAAGAAGAATCTGATCAAGATGATCATGGGGCTTGCTATCATCGAGGGTGCGGCAAACCTCTTCCTCGTTACTCTCGGGTACCGCGAAGGAGGGATTGCCCCCATCTTCACCAGTGCTCCGAGCGGAGAGATGGTGCTCCCTACCGTGCAGGCGATGACTCTCACAAACATTGTCATCGGATTTGCAACAACAGCGCTTCTCCTTGCCTTTGCGATCATGATCTATAGGAAATATGGATCAGTCGAAACAAACAACATCAGGAGGCTGAGGGAATGAGCCAGTATGCAGCGTTATTACTGGCAATTCCCCTGCTCGCGGCATTTGCGATGCCGCTTATCGGGTTGATCGGACGGCGGGTGCGTAATTCATGGGCAATTATCGCCATGCTCGCAACGGTTGCAGCAGCCCTGATCCTTGTCTGGGAAGTCCTGACACAGGGAACAATCGTCTACGCATTCGGCGCATTCGATTCTGCGCAGGCTATACCCTTTGATTCCGGCGGAGTGCCGATTCGGATCCTCTTTGTGATCGATGCGATGTCGGCATTCATGATCCTGACTGCAGCGATCATGATGTTTGCCGCTACCCTGTACTCGATCTCAAGTGAGTCCGAACAGACCGGGCAGGACGGGTACTATGCCCTCCTCTTCCTGCTGATGGCCGGAATCTTTGGGATGGTCTCAACAGGGGATCTCTTCAACTTCTTCGTCTTCCTCGAGATCAACTCGCTCGCCGGTGCAGCACTTGCCGCATACCGGATCAAGGGCGGTGTTGCGGTTGAGGGAGGCCTGAAGTATGCGTTCATCTCGACTGTTGCGGGCCTCTTCTTCCTCATTGCAGTCGGGATGCTCTATGGCCAGTACAACTCGCTCAATATCGCCTATATCGCCTCGGTGATCGATTTTACCGGTCTTTCGCTTGTGGCAGTCGTCCTGATGGTCGTCTCGCTCGCGATGAAGTCCGGATCGGTTCCGATGCACTTCTGGACACCGGATACCTATTCGAGTGCACCATCTTCAATCACAGCGCTCCTGATCGTCTCCAGTATGGCAAGCCTCTATGCGATCTTCAGGATTGCATTCAGCTTATTCGGCCTGACGATGAACGTGGTGACTGTTGGCTGGGTGATCATCATCCTCGGTATCCTCTCGATGTTCATCGGTGTCTCGATGGCGCTCCCACAGAAGGATGTGAAGCGGCTGATGGCATACCACTCAGTCTCACAGATTGGATACATGCTTGTCGGACTTGGTGTCGGTCTCGCGGTGCTTGGTGATTCCCAGATGCTCGCACAGTTTGGGGTTGTCGCGATGGAGGGAGGGATCTTCCATATCATCAACTATGCCCTCTACAAGGGCCTCCTCTTCCTGATCGCAGGCGCAGTCATCTATCGGTGTGGAACCGCAAACCTGAACGATCTGGGAGGACTCGGCCATTCGATGAAATGGACGATGGGATTCTTTATCATTGCAGCACTTGCAATTGCAGGCATCCCGCCCTTTAACGGCTTTGCTTCCAAACTGATGATCTATGAATCGGTCTTCATATTCAACCCCTTCATCGCGGTGATTGCAATGGTGGTCTCAATAATGACGCTTGCGTCTTTTGTCAAGGTCTTCCATTCGATCTTCATGGGACCAAAGCTTCCTCAATATGAGGCGGTGAAGGAAGTGCCGATGCCGATGCTCATTGGAATGGGACTTCTTGCTGTTCTGATCATACTCTTCGGGCTCTTCCCGGATCTCGTTGTGAATACGCTCGTTGAACCCGCCGCACTGGCACTTATCGACAAAACCGGCTATATCGCCTCTGTAATGGGAGGGATCTGATATGGATATTACAGCAACCCTTTTCACAGGAACGGGATTCTGGAATCCGATCATCTGGATTCTGGCGTTTCTGATCACAAGCATCGTGGCGTACCTGATCTGGAGGAGCGGGGTTTCAACATACCAGAAAGGGACAGAACAGGTAAAACCATACCTCTCGGGCAATGCAGAACCAGAGAAGAACGCGGTGCATATCCGCGGTGGAAACCTCTACTGGGGGTTCACCGAGGGGCTGAAAGGATATTATTCCCGCCTGGTTCCGCTCCATACGGGAGATCTGAATGATTATATGCTCTGGTACTTTGGTGTTATAATTGCCGTCTTCGCATTGGTGGTGATCTTCCTATGACACTCTCCCCATCTTTCAAGCGATCCCTCTGGGTATTCCACTTCAATGCAGGATCCTGCAATGGATGTGATATCGAGATCGTCGCAACGATCACCCCCCGCTATGATCCCGAACGTTTCGGCGTGAGACTTGTTGGATCTCCAAAGCATGCGGATGTCCTGCTTGTGACAGGACCGGTGACAAAGAAGATGGCACCGAGGCTCAGGCGTGTATACGAACAGATGCCCTCACCAAAGGTTGTCATCTGTATCGGGACATGCGGGCAGTCCGGCGGGGTCTTCTATGACTCATATAACCTGGATGGGCCAGTTGATGAGATCATTCCGGTGGATGTCTATGTCCCGGGATGTGCTCCCCGGCCAGAGGCGATCATCTATGGTGTCGTCACAGCACTTACAAAACTTGAACGGATAGAAGGAGGTGAAGAATGAACGAGACGATACTGACACCACAGGAACTGATCGACCGGTTCACCACAGCATTTGGTGATTTGGTCTCTGATCCAAGAATTCAGATCCGGGCTGAAGGTGCAAAGAAGAACCCAAATACGAATATCTGGATGACCATCACCCGTGATGCATTGAAGCCGGCAATCTCTATGTTAAAGGAGATCTCCTACCCGCATCTTTCAGTGATTTCAGGCTGGGATGCCGGAGAGGAGCTTCGCATGCAGTACATCTTCTCGATCTATTTCGGTGAGAGGCATGGGGAATATATGGTGATCTTCACAGTTCCCCTCAAAAAGAATGACCTCGTGCTCCCGACCATCACCGATATCATGCCGGGGGCGCTCTTCACCGAGCGGGAGAAACAGGAGATGTTCGGCGTGAAAATTCAGGATATCCCGGACGGACGGCGGCTCTTCCTGCCAGAAGACTTCCCCGAGGGCGTCTACCCTCTCAGAAAAGACGAGACCGGTATCCCCGATACAATGGTGAAGCACCTCTGGGAGGTGGGGCGTCCGACGAATCGTCCCGCACCACCGGTAACCGAGAAGGAAGAAGAGCCAAAGGCTGATCCTGAGGAGAAGAAGGTGAAGAAAGAAGAGAAGAAGTCTGAAGCGGAGGTGAAGACAGATGAGTGACGATAGTCCCGGGAAGAAAGCTCCCTATGTCGTCCCGATCGGCCCGATCCATCCGGCACTCAAAGAGCCTGTCCAGTTCCTCTTTGAGATGGAAGGCGAGGTTGTCAGGAAGGCGGACTTTGCTCCCGGCCAGACGCACCGCGGGATTGAATGGATGGGGATGCACAGAAACCCGGTCCAGATCGTCCACCTGACCGATCGGATCTGCGGAATCTGCGGAGTAACCCATTCGTTAGCGTTTGCACGGGCAGTCGAGCAGATCGTTGATATCGAGGTCCCGGCACGGGCAGATTATATCCGGGTGATCATCGCTGAGCTCGAGCGGGTCCAGTCTCATCTCCTCTGGGCAGGTGTTGCTGCCCATGAACTCGGGTTTGATACCCTCTTCTATCTCGCATGGCGTGTCCGCGAGGAGTCGATGGATGTGATCGAGTACATCACCGGCAACCGTGTCAACTATGGCCTTGTGCAGATCGGAGGAGTGAGGAGGGATATTGTCCCGGAACAGCACCCGACTATTCTGAAATGCCTGGACGGGTACCGGGAACTCCTTGGGAAGATGCTGAACCTCTTCCTCAATGACACAACAATTGCAATCCGGTGTAAAGGTACAGGATTACTCACCTTTGAGAAAGCCCTCGAACTCTCCTGCGTCGGTCCAACCGCACGGGCATCCGGGGTAATGAAGGACCTCAGGCATGATTACCCCTATTCGGCATATGGGGATCTCGACATCTTCCCTATTTTACCATCTGCCTATGGCGGCGAGATCAACGGTGATGTCTATGACCGGATCATCGTCCGTCTCCTTGAGATCGAGCAGTCCATCGGGATCATCGAGACCTGCCTCAAAGAGATGCCGGAAGGGGCGATCCTCTGGGAGCCGAAACTTCCAAAGCTCCTCTCTGCCTGCAAGAAGGCACAGGGCGAGGCGGTTGGTCGGCACGAGGCTCCACGGGGCGAATGCCTCCACTATGTGGCAATGGACGGGCATGAGGCTCCAGCGATGTGGAAGGTGAAGGCATCCAGCTATAGCAATCTTCACTCGTGGATTCCGATGCTCGAAGGCGAACAGCTTGCTGATGTCCCGATCATCGTCGCCTCGATCGATCCCTGCCTCTCCTGCACTGACAGGGTTGCTGTAGTCCGTGGCATAAAGCAGGATCTGATGACAAAGGAAGATCTCCATCGGCTCTCGGTTGAGAAGACACGGAGGATACAGGGATGCTGAGCATTGAGACCGTTCTGGTGACCGTTCTCGCTGCTATTGCCCTCTCGATCATCGGGATTGCTCTTGGGCTGATCCTCCTTGGAATCGATCGAAGGATCTCGGCCCGGATGCAGGCGCGGATCGGCCCCCCCCTCCGCCAGCCCTTTATTGATCTGAGGAAGCTCCTCTCGAAAGAGAATGTCATCCCCGGAAATGCGATACCGTCGATCTTCAATGCCGCTCCCATTGTAGCGCTCGCTTCATCAATTGTGGTGCTCCTGTACCTCCCGATCGGCTCGATGATGCCGATCCTCGGCGGCTATGGCGATCTGATCCTGGTGATGTACCTCCTTGCGGTTCCCGCACTTGCGATGGTTGCAGGAGGTTTTGCCTCCGGATCACCCTATGCAACCGTTGGTGCACAACGTGAGATGGTGAGCATGATCGCATACGAGCTCCCGCTTGCCTCCATTGTGATCGCGGTCGCCTGGCTCCTCTATTCATCAGGAGTTGCCGATCCCTTCGCACTCTCAAGTATTGTGGCAAACCCGATCTGGTCACTGGTCGGACCCCTTGGGATGGTGGGGCTCTTCATTCTGCTCCTCACCTTTGCCTGGGTGTCGCCGGCTGAGCTCTCGAAGATCCCCTTCGACACCCCTGAAGCAGAGACTGAGCTTGCCGGGGGAGTGCTTGTTGAGTATTCAGGCAAGAACCTCGGCCTCTTCACGGTTGCGCAGGGTGTGAAGACGCTGGTGATGGGCGGGCTTGCAGTTGCAATCTTCTTCCCATGGAATCTCTCACCACTGCTTGGATTTGCCGGCTATGCTGCCCTTGCAGTTGATGCCGCATTCTTCTTCGCAAAGGTAATAGTCCTGATGATCATCTCGGTTACGGTTATAAAAACCGGTCTTGCGAGATTTAGAATCACCCATGTCGTCACCCTCTTCTGGGTATGGCTTGGACTTGCCGGACTCTTTGGCCTCTCGCTTGTGATCCTTGATTCGGTGCTGGCGGGGTGGTTCTAAATGGCGCTTCCGATGATCCGGGAGATCCTCTCACAGGTCTTTAAGACACCTGCGACAAACCCCTTCCCATCACGGTTCCTCCCGCCATCAGTGACAGAGTTCCTGAAGAAGGTGGGTGCGGGAGAAGCCACAATCAACCCCCCGGTTGCAACACCTCCTCAATTCCGCGGCAGGATCGTCTATGACCGGGACGGCTGTATCGGATGCAATCTCTGCATCCGGGTCTGCCCCGCACATGCAATCGAGTTCATCCCTGAGACGAAACGGATCAGGATTTATGTAGGTCAGTGCATCTTCTGTTCACAGTGTAATGACATCTGCCCAAAAGGCGTCCTCACCATGAGCCCGGAGTTTCTGCTCGCAGCAGAGGATCGGTTTGCCGAAAGCCAGATTGTGGAATAATCAAAGCCTCTCCAGAGAGGCATACTCTCCTTTTTTCAGTACGTTAATGAGCGCCTCAGCCGCAGTCTCTGCAGCAGGCGAGAGCCCCTCCCCAGGCTCGATGGTCTCCGGCTGGATCCCGATGAAGAGGATCTTTGGAATGTCAGATGACAGATAGTGGATCAGGTGTGAGAGCGGCAGCATGTGGGTGCCGATGCTCGTATCATCGATCTGATCGGGGGGGATGATCCGGATACTTCCTGCGGGAAGGCCCATATCCGCAGCATCCACGATAACAAGCAGTTCCGGTTCCAGACGCCGGATCGGGGCGGTGAAGTTCTCTGGTGCCGTTCCGCCATGAAATGCTCTCATTCCATCTGAAGAGAAGCAGTTTGAAGAGAAACTATCGGCTATCCAACAGCCGACACCATCATCTGAGAGGAGCGTGTTTCCAACGCCAAGGAGGATCTTCATTGTAGATAGATCTCATCCTTCAGACTACATCAACCTGCTTTTTTTTGCAGGAAGAGAAGCAGGCTACTCAGGAGAGAATCCGGAAGAGGTAGAACCTGAACTCCCGCTTTTTATAGGCACTGGATCACAATAGGATCCCACATAACCATCCATTTCCTCAATTTATCCTCGATATGGGCTTGTAATCGAAAGTACTTTATACTATCATGTGCCCATATTGTGTAGGCACACCATGGAACCGATTCGAAGGATCAAAAAGTCTGGCGACAGAGAATACTGGTACGAAGAAACACCCTATTACGACCCGGTATCAAAACAGACTCGATATAAAAACTCCAAATATCTTGGACGAAATATTGACGGAAAGCCCGTTCGTATGCGGGATGCACCACCAGAAGTCAGGGAAAAGATCAGGAAAAATACCAAAACTGTAGCTGTCCGTTCTGCCTACGACCATGGATCAGTCATGCTCCTCACGCAGATCATGCATGACCTGAAACTGGATCAATATCTGCATGAGATTCTTAATGACTCAGATGCTGCAATGGTAACTGCACTTGCACTCAACCGGATTATCAGACCACTGGCAATGAAAGATGTCGGGGCATGGTACGCCGGAACCACTCTCGCTCTTGATTCGCCACAGATTACTCTTACCGGACAGAGAATCAGTGAACTGCTTGCTCGAATCGGGTCCAGCACTGTTCCCCAACAACTGATGACGAGACTCCTGGAAGAGAACAGGACGAAAAGGACACTGATTTATGATATCACCAGTCTCTCCAGTCATTCTTCTCTGATGAACCTTCTTGAATACGGATATAACAGGGATGGCGTGTCACTTCCCCAGATTAATCTCTCACTCATCATGGACAAGGAACTTGGTATCCCGGTGATGTACGATCTCTATCCAGGGAGTATGTTTTCGCCGATTCCTTTTGATCCCCCCTTTATATAGGTGCGCCGATCCAAATTGATCCCCCTTTTTGCCAAAAACCGCCACTTCCCTTTAAATAGGGTATGAGGTGGCACAAAGGGTGAAAGAAATGGTAGAAATCAAAGAGATCCTCGACTGTTATGAGAAATATGGGAGTATCAAAAAGACCGCACAACGCCTTGATGTGTCCATCAATACCGTGAGACGCTATCTTCGCCAGATGAAACAGATGGAGAATGGAGAACTCCCTGACTTTCTCACAGCCAATCCTGTGGTAATCCAACCTTCCCGCGTCCTCACCGATGAGGTAAAAGAGAAGATCCATGGATACCTCGAATCGAGTGAGTGTAATCGTGGGAAACAACGTATCACTGCAAAACGCATCCATCAGCTCCTCACAACGCGAGATGGTTACTCGATCGGCTATACTACCGTCAAAGATGAGGTCCGTCGCTGGAAAAGAGAACACTCGTTCCGTGAGACATTCATTGAACAGGAACCTCCCGTAGGATGGCGTGGCGAATTCGACTTTGCAGACGTTGTGCTGTGTATTGGGCGTGAAGAGTGCACATTCTCCTGTGGAGGAATGGTCTTACCCTCCTCTCTGTATCGATTTGGCCGTTTATTCCGGCATTCAGGACATCTGGAAGTAGTCCAGACCCATATCGACTTTTTCAATGAAATTGGAGCCGTTCCAGAGACTATCTTCTATGATCGGCTCGGTGTCGTCTATAATTCCCGGTTGAAACGGCTGAATGACAATTTCCTTCGTTTTGCAGTACATTATGGGTTTACACCTCATGTATGCAATGCTGCCTCACCTCAGGAAAAGGGCACAGATGAAGAGACTGTTGGCTATATCCGGAGATATGCATTCGGTGAACGTGACTCATTTGACACGTTCCAGGAGGCGTGCCAGTGGTTCTCCACCTGTATTGACGAGATAAACCATCTTCCGGCATACCGCCGTGACCTGACACCGGCTGAGGGGCTGGAGGTTGAACGTACACACATGAAACCCCTTCCTTCACTTGAATATACAAACTGTCACACCAGAAGAGCCACCCTGAACAAATATTCCATGGTTCGATACGAGAACACCTCCTATTCCGTTCCGACAACCTATCGTGGCAGGACAATCACCATGCAGGCGTATGTCGATACTATTCGCCTGATCGATGGTGAACAGGTCATTGCTACTCATCCCCGCCGTTCAAACAGCCCGGAGCCGGTCTCGGATATCCGTCATTACATCAAGACGTTCCACCGAAAACCAAGAGCGCTTGCCAATTCAAAAGTCTTCAACCAATGTGATCCACGACTCAAGCATCTCTTCACCCATCAGTGTCGAGGTGATCCAAAAGAGTTCCTCCCCATCCTTGATCTGGTCAATGACACTTCAGAAGAGGCGTTCTGTGGAGTTCTGGATCTGCTGAGTGAAGAGAATATGCCCATCACCTATGATACACTCAGATTCTTCCTCTTCCAGAATCCAGTCCAGATGATTGAACCTTTTGATTTTCAGGATGCCTTCTCTGTACCCCAACTTTGCCATTAACAAGAAATATATGTGTTCTTAGTGATGTTTGAATTGAACCAAAATGCAAACAAAACTAAGAACTAATCAGATTGAACCGAATGAGAATATATCCTTTCCTATCGGTACCCTTCTTCTCGTTGAAAGGCTGTATGAAACCCTGAATTTATCCTCTGTTTTCGGGAAACACAAGACAAGAGGTATCGACATCAATAATCTGCTTCAAGCTCTTGTCAGCTACAAAATGACGGATAACTTCAGCATAAAGCGGTCTCACGAATGGATCAACCGGCCTGAAGTGCTTACCGAATTCTCTCTCCCATCATTCAGTGAAAGAACACTCTACCGTGTCCTTGAAACCCTTGGTGCCAACCGTGAAGAGATCATCTCCGATATCCAGGACATCCTGTTTGAGAGGTATGAATTTGAGCATACAAACATCAACATGGACTGGACCAGCATTGTTCTTCATGGTACCAAGGCTCCGCTTGGAAAGTATGGCTACAGTCGTGATCATCGGCCAGATAAAAAACAGATCACCGTTGGTGTCACAGAACTTGCCGACCCGATCAATGTCCCGATTGGGCTGACAATCGAACCCGGCAATCTCAATGATCAGATCCACTTCAAGAAGACCTATCAGCAATCAAGCGGCAGTCTCAGAGAGGGTTCTCTGGTAATATTTGATAAAGGAGCGAACAGTGTCGCCAATATCCAGATGATCCGGGCAGATAATATGCAGTACATCACCGGAAAGAAGCTCAACAAGAGCGACGACAAGATAATCGCCAAATTTGAGACATATAATCCTCAGATGGTTGATGAGGAATCTGGGACCCGCGGGATTAAAATCGAGAAACCGAACAGTATCAATTATCTCTACTTCTCAGAAAAACTGCAGAAAGAGCAGCTGGAATCCAGAGCCCGAAAAGTTGTGCGAGAGATAAAAGAAGCGAAGGCCATTCAGGAGAGTATTGACAAGAATAAGGGTCTTCCAAAGCGATTCCGGATAAACAATCTTCTTGTTGATGTGGATTACTCCATCCAGACAAAGCTGATTGAACTCTCCGAAGATGATGCCGTCAGGCTTCTTGAAGATAAGTTCATCACCGGCAGAGAGGGATTCTTCTGCCTGAAATCGAGTAAGAATTTGACACTTACTGAAGCCCTTCTGACCTATCGAAAAAAGGACTCGATCGAGAAGATATTCAACTCTCTCAAGAACGAGATCGAGATCAAACCATTGCGTGTATGGACTGATAACAGCATTTACGGTGCGTTAATCATTGGGTTTCTTGCACAGTTATTCATCTCACTGGTCCGATTTGAGATCCCGGAACTAAAGCATACGTCAACGACATTCATCAAAAAGGCGCTATCGAATTTGACAGTTACGGTTGATTCGTGGATGAGGAAGACAAAAAGGTTCATTCACTCCAATTTTGATGCCATTAACACGATGATTTTACGGCATAATTGGACGGTTACATGAAGTTTTGATGGGAAAATCGTCAACTGTCAAATACAGTTTCCCGATGAAATTCTGGAAAAAATAGATCGCAGTAGTGGATGCTCTCATTGGGTGGCTGAACCCAAAGTGGCAAACTTAGGCTGTACCCAAACCAGATCTGGATACCTATGACGACCTCCTCAGGAGGCGGAGAGAATGAATCTCGATTTCCTCTGCAAAGAGCTCCGTATTGGTGGCGTTCATTCGTATATCCTGGAGAATTATCCTGACAGACCTGATATTGAGGAGATATTTATCTCGGCACTCGAGGCTGAACAGGAGAAACGAAAGGTGAATCGCCAGATGCGTGCTCTGAGGCAGGCAGGATTTCCAACGATGAAGAGATTTGAGGATCTGGTTGGAGAGCACCTTCCCGAGGATGGGAAACATGCGGTGCCTGGATTGAGGAATCTTGGTTTCATCCCCGAGAGAAGGAACGTGATCCTCATTGGAAATGCCGGGACTGGCAAGACGCATATGGCGATCAGTACAGGTGTTCTGGCCTGTGAAGCCGGGTATCGTGTGCTCTTTCGGACCGCTGCAGGACTGATCAACGAGATGATCGAGGCACGGCATGAGAACCGGTTGACACTCTATCTCCGCCAGTTCAAGAAGATTGATCTGCTGATTCTGGATGAACTTGGGTATGTGAGTTTTGATCTTGCTGCTGCAGAACTGTTGTTTCAGCTGCTTGCAACTCGATATGAAACGATGTCAACGATCATCACCTCGAATCTCAGTTTTTCCGAGTGGGTGAAAGTGTTTCATGATCCGGCACTGACCGGTGCGATTTTGGATCGGATCACTCAGAACGCGATTATCCTGAACATGAACGGGAAGAGTTACCGAAGAGAGAAAAAAGCATAATCATTAAATCTTGAGTTAAGGAGATCGGGTACACTACACCATTTATCATCCTGTTAATTTCCATCATATTTTCGCCCATTTTCTGATCGTGCCATGAAATGTATCGAAAGCTTTATTGTAGTGTAGTGTTTATATAACACTACAATGACCTGGATTCGGCGTATGAAAAAGGGGGACAAAGTATACCTGTGTGAATACCGGAGTGTCAGAGAAGGGAAGAAGGTCCGGAGTGAGTTTGTCAGATACCTGGGGATCGAAGGTGACCAGGAGAAGGTACCTCTCCCAAAGAAAACCATGATAGACTGGAAACCACCTGAACGATCCGTTCGGGCAGGTGATGTGACCGTTCTCTGGTCAATTGCCAGTGAGATGATGATGCCCGAGATTATTGACCGGATATGCGGCCGTAAAGGACGGAGAAAAACCAATAGTCCGGGGAAACTTCTGACATTGTGGGCGATTAACCGGGCGCTGGATCCTGAAAGTACAACCAATCTTGAAGAATGGATTGCGAGCACATCACTCCCTGAACTGGCACAGTTATCACCAAAAGGAAGTGATAGAGATGCGTTTTATGCGGCTCTTGATTGTATCTGCTCTGAGGATCCGGCAACAGGCCATCTCGTCAACAATACTCCGGCAATTGATGAGTCATTGTATGCGAAATGGAGAGATCTTCACCCAATACCAAATGGAGAATCAGAGTTTCTTGCATATGATATGACATCGACCCTCACCTATGGAGCCAGCTGCCCTCTTGCTGAAAAAGGACATAGTGCTGAGGACTGGCGACACCGACAGTTCAACCTCTCTCTTTTGGTTTCCAAATACGATTCTCAGCCACTGGCTCATATGGTTCATCCCGGAAATCACTCTTCGATGACCACTATGCAGCACGTTATTCCCCGGCTGTCCGACTTTGCAATACATAATGGAACTATTATCTGGGATAGAGGGAATACCTCGAAAAAAACGGTTGTCGCATTGGAGAAAATGGGATGGAAGGTTGTGTGCGGTGTCCCAAAGATCTCAAATGAAGTGAAAAGCATCATTATGGCAACCGAGGTTCCGGAAGATCCCGAGTCTTTGGTTCCCTGCAAGAAGACCGGAGAGTTGTATGCATGTACGGCTGTGGCTCCGTTCTATGGCCAGGAACGGAAAGTGGTCATCTATAAAAACGTCACAAAAGCGGCCAAATCGCTTATTCGGAGAAACAAAGCAATCTATGAGATTTCACATGAGTTAGATCAGCTGAGGGGCAAACGATCGTTCAAATCGCAAAGAGATCTGGCGAGTGCGATAAAAGCGATTGTCAATGGCTGGAGCAGCTTTTTTACGATACAGTACCCGGAAGATGAAAACCAGATATCCTTCTCCTGGTCGCTTAATCAGAAAAGAGTTGATGATGCTAAAGCGATGGATGGAAAATTTCTGTTGTATGCAACAGATGAGACGTTTACCGCTCAGGAGATTGTCAGGATGTATCTTGAAAAAGACTTCATCGAGAAGGTTTTCAGGACAGTCAAGACAGATGAGGAGTTAAAACCAATCCGCCACAGATTGGAGTCGCGGGTCAGGGCCATATTTTTTGTCTGCACATTGGCGTACCGATTACTGGCTGCCCTTCGTTGGAAGATCAATTCATCGAATTCTCGATATGTGACGTTATCAGCAACTCAATTTCTCAGAAAACTTGGAAGGGTCGAGAAATTAGAGGTGGATTTTGGGAAAGAGTATGAGGTGTTCTATGTGAATGTGATGAAGGATCTCAGTGAACAGGTGGTAGCACTTGGTATGAACGATCTCTTTGCGACTCGAAGGTTTCTGAAGGAGTAGTGTACATAAACTCCGTAATTCAGGTTAAATATGATTATCCAAGAGTGAGTATTTAAAGGGGGGATCAGTTCGGATCGGCGTTAGGGGATCAATTTGGATCGGCCAATACATTTTCATGGAGTATGAGGTGATCTGAGGAATATGGTGATAAAATTAAGGTCAATAAAAGAATGGTGTGGACAGTGCTTCAGGTGACTGACCACTTACTCAAAAACAAAAATGAAGGAAGATAAGCTGAAATCAGCTATTTCACACTACCTTTTTTAAAGATATCGGGCCGGAACCAACTGCCCCTCTTTACTCCCCGGCTTCCATTTACACCGAATCCGGATCACTCCAGATCCCATAAGGGGCTGCCCCAGACAGATCCGAGATTAATTGTGAGATAGATATCTTTGAGCTGCAAGGTCTGTGGAACTTCAAATATCAGAGTACCCTGGGCCAATTCTTTTCTATTGAGCGTCTGTTGCCTATACATCTGACCAAACGATGTATGGGCGCTCGTCTGGATAGGTTTGAAGGTATCGCCCCCGCCATGAAGTGTAAATGACGAGATTGGCGGAGTCTGGATGGTGTATCTCCGCCCATCCATATTGCCCCGGTGAGTGACTTTGATGAATACAGCAATATATTTTCGACCAGATGGTGCGGTGACGTACACCGTTCCACCATCTGTCTCATACCAGAAGGTGGTGAGCACCCGTCCATATTCCGGATAGATGGATATCTCGTTACTCCGTGTTGCATCCATATAGATGAAGGGAGTTTTCTTTGGGAGGAGATCATCTGGTTTTGCCGGTTGAGCAAGCTGTGAGAGCTGGAAGGTATAGAGGCTCCTCTCATCTACCTCTCCGGGTTCAATCGGTATATCCTTCAGCGCAGAATCCAGATATTCTGTTCCTGATGCCAGAATACCGAGAGCCTCCCGCCGTTCATTCTCTGAAGCAGGAAGCCCACGCTGGAGATAGGTGGCGGCTTTCATGAACTGCATCATTGCATGCTGATAATCGCGTTTTCTGTCGCTTTCATCTGGAGATACATACATCGCCTCAACCTCATTGAAGCTCTGCTGGGCAAGGGTGTGGAGAGCATCCAAATTCGTGTTGAAAATATTGGTGTTTGACTGATCTATTGCAATAATCATCTGCATTGTGATGATTGTCAGCGGTATAGCCTCTCTTTTGATGGTATCAAGGAACCGCTCATCATCGTACTCTATGGCTGGGACGATCGCTTCAGGTTCCGGATCCAGCGGGAGTTCCGGGGTGGTATTCACAACAAGAACTGTTGTTCCAAAATATTTCGAGAGCGCGGCAAATGCCGGAGGAGTTTCTGATTCTGCAGAAGCGATAGATGATGGAGGAGATGCAGGATTAGCCTCTGTCTCCATTGGAGGAGCAGTTGAAAAAATAATTGCTGTGAGAAAGAGTGTTGCGATGAGGATCATAACCGCATTGAGGTAGGCTTCTTTGATCGGTTTTTTCGGAGCATTCTCCGATCCAAGCTTCGCTCTATCTGTTGAGAGTTCAGATGACCTGTCTTTCCTCTTTTCTGACTCATCCGGTGGCACTATCGATTCAGGAACAGGAATCTCTTCTTGTTGCTCTCTCTCATCACCGGTTCCCGGGAGAATATCTGTTGTGAAAGAAGCGAGATCCAGATTGGCAGGGTCATCTGGATCAAGTAAAATAAGTGCTCCATTATTTATCCAGATGCATTCACCGTTCCTGAATTTAACTTGTTTCTGATATCCTTTGTATCGTTCTCCAATGATCCTGCCAACACCATAGTAATGGTGCTTTACCACATCCCCACATGATAGCATAATCCGGGTCAACACCACCTTGGAATTTCCAGTATATATTATAAGACTGTAATGGACTAGGGGGGGCTCCCATTCACCTCCCATACAGTGCTGCTTCCTATCACCGATCATCAGCCCGGTAAAGCGCAGTTGAGGTACTCATACCGACACGTGATCAGTCACTGGATTCTTCGTATAGTAATGATCACCCTGTACTCAGATAAAATGTATGATGAGACCTCCCGGAAGACGGAAGATCCCAAACCGGATTTTCCCTCATCTGATCGTCGCAATCATCCACAGTGGGGGCAAAAATGGTTGAAAAGGAGTGTGAGAGATCACTCGAAATTCCATGAGATGGTGCCATCGGTTGATCCGAGATTAACAGAGAGATAGACCGTATCGGTGGTGAGGGTGTCGGGCACCTCAAAGAGAAGTGAACTCTGGCTGGATTCGCGGCGGTCAAGTGACTTCTGCGTGTACATCTCTCCAAGCGAGGTGAATCTCTCTGTGGTGATCGGCTTATATGATCCTTCAGGACCATAAAGGGTGAATGCGGAGAGTGGAGGTGTCTGGATTGTATACTTCTTCCCATCCAGGTTGCCGCGATGGGATATTATTAAATATACCTGCATATACGAACTCCCTTCAGGGGCATTTATGTGCCGTGTTTTTGTTTCAAGGCCGGTTTTCTCCTCATAATAGAATTTCTGAATGTTACGGGCATATTGAGGGGAGAGAGATATCTCATTGCTCCTGGTGCTATCGTAATAGACAAACGGCATGCCTGCCTGTCGGATATCATCCGGCCAGGGAACCTCCTGAGCCGAATGAAGAGCCATCGTATCCGGTATCTCTGATACCTTCATGCAGTTGATGTTCCGGACTGCATTATCCAATAACTCGACTGCATTTGTAAGGGAAGCATATGCAACTCTCCGTTCGGCAAAAAATTCTGGTGATCCATCTTTGAGAGTCCGGGTGACCTCTATAAAAGTCTCCATTGATTCCAGAAAGACCTGTTTTCTCCCGAGGTGATGATCCTCGACATCAAGCGGTTCAACCTGTTCCTGAAGATCAAGGGCGAGATTATGAAGCCTTTCTGCAGTACTCCGGAGGTTGGTCTGATCGTTTTGATCGAGTGCAATAATACACTGAAGGGAGAGAAGGTTTAATGTAAAGGATTCATTGCCAAGTATCCTTAAGAAGATCTCATCATCAGTTGGAGAGATAATAACGGATGTATTCTCTGTCTGGTTCAGAGCATCAGACCCTGTCAGATTATTCCTTTCAGACTTTCCAAAATATGTATTCAGAAAATTCATCAGATCAAATGGTTCATCCTCTTCCATCTCATCTGGTTCAGGGGGAAATCCATCTTCATCAACGGAGTTCTCAGATGCCAGATGCTCTGGTGTGGACGATGACTGCTGATCGGTTGAGGCGGCCAACCCTTGAGGCAGGATAATGCAGCTGATGAGCACACAACTCACCAGGACCAGAAATTGACGGCTGGATATCATAGAGGAAGCATTGAATGCATCTTTTTCATAGTATCTGTACTGGATAGGTATGTCTTTTTTTAGCGAAAAACAGACCTACTCATCGTTTTCAAGATCCGTGGATCTTCATTCCGGGATCTGATCCCAGGAACTGATAACATTTTATCTGACGGTAATCAATAAAAACGTTTCTCACATGCAAAATCTGCCAGCGATGATGATGAGCCCGGGCCGGAGTATGCGGTATAGTATCAGGATCCCTCTGGCAGAACATACCTGACAGTACCAGAAGAAACGAATACAAAAGAGATGCGCCGACCGGGACTCGAACCCGGGTTTAGGCGTTGGCAACGCCTAGTGATAACCACTACACTATCGGCGCACTCCGGACATCTCTGCCCTGCGACCTTACTTTATAGGAATTGTCCGTATTTATTCATATCGATCTTTCATCGATTGGTGGTTATTCACAGACCTGACGAATGACAGGATCGATCCGACGACCATGCAATCAGAGAGATCAGACGATTGAATGTAACAAATAACATCGTCTCTGAAATATCGTCATCTTAATAGGAAAGCACCACTAACCTTGAAGAAATGATCCCCCTGATCATCGACTTCAGCAACAAAAAAGTCGTCATCTTTGGCGGAGGTTCGGTATCTGCCAGAAAAGCACGTTATTTTCTGGATGAAGCAGATCTCACCATTATCAGCAGAAGCTTCACGGATGCTCTTTCCCAACTTCCGGT
This sequence comes from Methanocalculus pumilus, assembly GCF_055382585.1. Classification (NCBI taxonomy): domain Archaea; kingdom Methanobacteriati; phylum Methanobacteriota; class Methanomicrobia; order Methanomicrobiales; family Methanocalculaceae; genus Methanocalculus; species Methanocalculus pumilus. The sequence continues at coordinate 1,309,201 of NZ_AP042393.1, forward strand.
GAGGCGGATAATAGCCGATACAGGGGCTATGAGCAACGAGGAGCTTTTCACCTATATTGAAGATGCATTTCTTGTTATTGCTGCACTCTCAGAGAGAGAAGAGAATAACCGCATCGGAATGCTGGCTGCCCGGGCAGGAGTCCTCTTCAACAACGCAGATGGAGATATGGGAGATGTGATCATTCCTTCAATCGTCCGTGGCCGTCATCTGATAGCCGGATTCTCAACCGGTGGCGAAAGCCCGGCAGTCAGCAGGCATCTGAGGGAACATTTCGAAGAGATAACACCTGAAATTGATGCAATGATCGATCTCCAGCACATACTCCGTGATGCCCTGAAAAGAATGGATCTGACACAGGGAGAAAGAGCCAGGCGGCTGACAGCAGCAATCCAGGATCCGGTAATACGGAAAGGGCTGCTTGAAGACAGAGAGAGAACAATTGAAATAGCGATATTGAGGTACTGCCATGAATGAAGGGCTCCTGGTTCCAATCGCTATTGCAGGGCTTGATCACCATACAGCAGGCCAGAGTGAACTTGAATCATTCAGATTTTCTGATGAAGAGGATTTTATCCGCCAGGCACGCTCCCGATATAAAGGTGTCCTCCTCCTCCAGACATGTAACCGTGTAGAGGTACTTGTGCAGGGAGATCCTGACGATCTCGCCCGTTTTATGCAGAGTATCGGAAGAAACCATTTTACCATCCATCACGGCCTTGGTGCCCTCCGACACCTCCTCGGACTTGCCGCTGGAATCAATTCCATGATAATCGGTGAAGACCAGATCCTTGGTCAGATGCGCCAGGCTCTCCTCACTTCAACCGAATATGGGGGTAACAGCCAGATCATTGATATCTGCATCAATACGGCGATCCATTTCGGTGTGACGGTCAGACAGAAGACGATGATCAACCGTGGATCGGTCTCGATCGGATCAGCTGCTGTCCGGCTTGCAGAAGATCTTCTGGGCACATTGAAGAAACGGCATATCCTCGTTGTTGGTACCGGTGAGATGGGCAGGCTCGTTACAAAAGCCCTTCAGGAGAAGGACTTAACAGCGATTTATGTAACAAACCGGACATATGAGAGGGCGGTTGAACTGGCTGAAGAGATCGGTGGGAAAGCAGTCACCTTCAGGGATCTCTTTCCATTCATCCTGCTCTCTGATGTGGTCATCTCCTGTACAGCAGCACCCCACCCGGTAATACGGCACGACGAACTTGAAAAAGCAATGCAGGGGAGAACCTGGCCCCTTGATACCGGACCAAAGCCTCTGGTCGTCATTGACATCGCCCAACCCCGTGATACCGAGGATTCAATACGGGAGATCCCCGGAGTCCATCTCTATACAATCGACGATCTCAGGTCAATATCAGAAGAGAACCTTGCTGCACGGCAGAGCGAAGCAGATACAATCCGTTCACTCATAGAAGCAGAAATTGGAACATTCATCCAGAGGATCAACCGGGCAGCTGCAAACGACACCATCGCCACCCTCCATACCTGGGCTGAAGCAATCAGGATCAGGGAACGGGACAAAGCAATTAACCGGCTTGGTCCGGCAGATCAAAAAACAATTCAGATCATTGATGATCTCACACGTGTGCTGACTGGTAAGATACTTGCCGATGCTACAATGGCAATCAGGGTAAGTGCAGAACAATGCGATCTGGATACTGCAGGGATGATCGTTGATGCAATAACAAAAGGTGAGAAGATATGTTTCCGGAAACACGATTAAGAAGACTGAGAAAACGCCGAATCCAGCCATTGGTGAGGGAGACACAGGTGTTGACCACCGATCTCATTGCACCGCTTTTTATAGATGAAACGCTCCGTGAGCCCTCTCCGATTAGCTCAATGCCCGGCCAGTTCCGCTTCCCTCCTGATGGCATCGCGGATGTCGTCCGGCGCCTGTACGATACGGGAATCAGAGGTGTGCTCCTCTTTGGGATTCCAAAAACAAAAGATTCCATCGGTTCATCAGCATATGATGAGGCTGGAGTGATACAGAAGACGGTGAGATCAATTCGGTCCCAGGTTCCTGATATGATGATCATCACCGATGTCTGCGCATGCGAGTACACCGATCATGGTCACTGCGGGATTCTGACAGATGATTGTTTGGATCTCGATAATGACCGATCGCTTGCATTGATGGCAAAAATTGCGATCAGCCATGCAGAGGCGGGGACAGATGTGGTTGCACCCTCGTGCATGCTTGACGGCCAGGTGAAAGTAATCAGAGAAGCACTCGATGCAGAAGGGTTCTTTGGAATCCCCATCCTCTCCTATTCGACAAAGTTTTCCAGTGCCCTCTATGGACCATTCCGTGAAGCCGCTGACTCCTGTTACACCTGCGGTGACCGATCCACCTATCAGATGGATCCGGCAAATGCACGGGAGGCACTCAGGGAATCCAGAATAGATGCTGAGGAAGGGGCGGATATGCTGATGGTCAAGCCTGCCGGGTTGTATCTTGACATCCTCAAAGAGATACGATCTCTTGGCCTCACGGTTGCGGCATATCAGGTGAGCGGCGAGTATGCAATGATAAAAGCAGCCGCTATGAATGGATGGGTTGATGAGAGAAAGGTTGTACTTGAATCCCTGACCTGCATCAAGAGGGCGGGGGCAGATGTGATCATAACATATTTTGCAGAAGATGCGGCGAGGTGGTTAGATGAGAAGTGAAGCACTATTTAACAAAGCAGAAAAGCTCCTCCCGGGAGGGGTGAGCAGCCCGGTCAGGGCGATCAAGCCATACCCATTCTATACAGAGTCGGGAAAAGGCGGACGGATCAGAACAGCAGACAAGACCGAACTCATCGACTGCTGCCTTGGGTATGGTCCCCTGATCCTTGGCCACGCAGATGATACAATAAAAGATGCCATTCAGAAGCAGCTTGATCGCGGCTGGCTCTATGGAACACCCGCAGAGCAGGAGATCGAAATGGCTGAGCGGATCATCCGCGATCAACCCGGCGTTGAGATGGTGCGTTGTGTATCAAGCGGATCAGAAGCCACAATGGCAGCAATCCGACTGGCAAGGGGTTTTACCGGGAAGAAGAAGATTCTGAAGATTGAAGGGGGATTTCACGGCGCCCATGACAGTGTCCTTATTAAGGCAGGATCTGGTGCAACGACACTTGGAATTCCGGATTCTGCCGGAATTCCTGCCGGTGTAGCAGAATTTACACGGCAGGTACCGTATAATAATCCTGAAGTACTTGATCGGATCCTTACAGAAGATCAGGATATTGCCGCATTCATCCTTGAACCGGTGATGGGAAATATCGGACCAATTCTACCAGAAGAGAATTACCTGAAAGATGTTCGGGCAATCACACAGGAACACGATGTCCTCCTTATCTTTGATGAAGTAATCACCGGATACCGGCTTGGCATCGGTGGTGCCGCAGAGGAGTATGGCATTACACCTGACCTGACCACACTGGGAAAGATCATCGGAGGCGGACTCCCAATCGGAGCGTTTGGAGGAAGAAAGAATATCATGGAGATGATCGCACCCGCAGGCCCCGTCTACCAGGCAGGAACTTTCAGTGGCAATCCACTCTCCCTTGCTGCCGGGATCGCAACCATCGACTATCTGAATGCTCACCGTGAAGAGTATCATCGGGCAGAAGAGCGCACCCGTGCAATTGAAGAAAGTCTTCCCTCATCTGCGGAGGGATCATTTGTCAGGACACAATCCATCTTCAAATATTTCTTCAGAAGCGATCCGCCATCAAATTATACAGAGGCAAAAGAGAGCGATACAAATGCATTCGGATTGTTCTGGAAGGCTGCGCTTCAGAATGGGGTCTTCCTCCCTCCGGCACAGTATGAATCAAACTTCCTCTCATTTGCACATACTGACGAAGATATCGAGATAATTGCCGGAGTCTACCATTCATGCCTTCCATAATCAGGATAGGCACCCGTGCAAGTGCCCTTGCTCAAAAGCAGACGGAGATCGTCTCCAAACTCCTTCTGGAGAATGGGATTGAATCAGAGAGTATCATCATCAAAACAGAAGGCGATGCACAGACCGGGATCCCTCTTCACGAGGTCGGGGGGCAGGGGATTTTTGTCAGGGCACTTGATGATGCGATCCTCCGGGGTGAGATTGACTGTGCGGTTCATAGTATGAAAGATATCCCGGCAGCCCGCCCGGATGGAATTACTACCGCTGCCATTCTCCCCCGCGATCCTCCAAATGACTATCTTGCATTCAATATCCCGCTTGATGAGATCTCCTGTATCGGAACCTCCAGCACACGGAGGAGGGCGCAACTTCTCCGCTATGACCCGGAGTATGCGATCAGGGAGCTCAGGGGCAATATCGACACACGAATTCGAAAGCTGAAATCCGGCGAATATGACGCAATAATGCTTGCGGAAGCAGGTCTTGCCCGGATGTCACTTCATGTAAATGGGATCAGACTTCCGATAAACCAATTTGTCCCTGCTCCAAACCAGGGGACAATTGCAGTCGTTTGTCGGGATGATCCGGTGATGAGTGATCTCATCCGGCCACTCGATCACCCGGCCACACGCATGGACACAGAGATCGAACGTGCAGTGATGGAAGAGGTCGGGGGCGGGTGTTTTACTCCGCAGGGAATCTATTGTTATAACGGTTCCCTGATCGCAGAGATCCTTTCACTTGATGGAAAGAGGCACGTCCGAATGGAAGAGCATGTCGGGCAGATTGACGATGCACGCAGGATTGGTACAGAGCTTCGTGATCGCTCAATGAATCTTATTCTTGAAGCTAAAGAGAAACTGGGGTTGAAATAATCATGACCGGAATCGTATATCTTGTCGGATCAGGGCCTGGCGGCCTTGGCTTATTGACATTTCGAGCGCGTGAAGTGATTGATTCGGCTGAGGTGATCCTCTACGATCAACTGCCCGGAGATGAGATCCTTGCAACATTACCAAAAACAGCTGAGAAGATCAACTGCGGTAAGTTCGGTGGGTCCCATACCCTGAAACAGGAAGAGATCGAGAGCCTCATGGTGGACAGGGCACAAAAAGGCAAACGTGTTGTCAGGCTGAAAGGAGGCGACCCATTTGTCTTTGGCCGTGGCGGAGAGGAGATGGAAGTTCTGAGAGAACATAATATCGCTGTTGAGGTTGTTCCCGGGATTACGAGTGCCGTAGCAGTTCCCGGGTGTGCAGGGATTCCAGTAACACACCGAAGCCATGCAAGCCAGGTTACATTTCTGACAGGGCACGAGGACCCGACAAAAGAAGAGTCGGCAATAGACTGGGGATGGCTGGCACGGTCACCAGGCACCATCGTAATCCTGATGGGAGTGAAGAATCTGGGCATGATCACCAGATCCCTAATCGAGCATGGAATGGCAGCCGGGAAGCCGGTTGCCATTATTGAACGGGGCTTCCGCCCCAATCAGCGTGTAACAATCGGAACTCTTTCTGACATTTCTGAAAAAGCCAGAGAAGCCGGGGTAAAGCCACCCGCAATCATCGTGATCGGAGGGGTCGTCTCCCTGTATCGTGATGGGAGTGAGGGGGAGTGGAGCAGGTCTGATACACAACAATAACCAATATTTTCCAGTCTTTCTATTGGATTAATTTCTTCGATTCGGGAGTGTCTGCTTCCAGTTACATTTTCCGTGTTCTCCGAAACTCTTTATCATCATTGAAGACGATGTATTTTGATCATCTATGCGCAGTGATGAATTAAAAAAAGGATATCCACGGGCTCCAAATCGTTCTCTTCTCAGATCCCTCGGCTTGAGCAACAGAGAGATGGATCTCCCATTTATTGGGATTGCAAATGCCTGGAATGATATCGTCCCCGGTCACACCCATCTCAGAAACCTCACCAATAAAGTGCGTGAGGGAGTTGCAGCCGGTGGCGGGGTTCCATTCGAGTTTGGAGTGATTGGGATCTGCGACGGGATTGCAATGGGACATAAGGGAATGCGGTATTCCCTCCCCTCACGGGAAAATATTGCTGATTCAATCGAACTGATGGTGGAGGCACACCGGTTTGATGGACTCGTATGTGTAGGCACCTGTGATAAAATTGTACCCGGTATGCTTATGGCAGCAGCTCGTCTGGATATCCCCGCCATTCTCCTCACCGGCGGCCCGATGATGCCTGGAACACTCAATGGAAAGGATCTCTCGCTTGTTGATGTCTTCGAGGCGGTCGGAAAAGTCGCTGCCGGATCATTTCCTGAAGAAGAACTCTGTACCCTTGAGTGCGCGGCGATGCCCGGATGCGGCAGCTGCCAGGGCCTGTATACTGCAAATACAATGGCATGCATGACTGAAGCCATGGGGATGTCATTAGCAGGATCAGCTGCCATTCCTGCTGTTGAATCAGATAAACTCAGAATAGCACATGAGACAGGATACAGAATCATGGATCTCGTCAGATCGGGAACAAATGCCAGGCAGATCATTACAGAAAAGAGCCTGAGAAATGCAATCCGGGTTGATATGGCGCTTGGTGGATCAACAAATACCGTTCTGCACCTGATGGCGATTGCCAGGGAAGCGGACATTCCCATGAATCTTGAATCATTCAATCAGATCAGTGACGGGACCCCGCATATCTGCCACATGCAGCCTGCCGGCCCGCATGCAATGGTTGCACTCAACCGGGCAGGCGGAATTCCCGCAATCTTCAACCGCTTAATCGATCACCTTGAAGATGTCATGACCGTTTCCGGCAGATCTGTTTTGGAGATAGCAAAGGGAATTCTGACAATGGATGAAAACGTCATCAAACCTGTAGATAATCCCATCCACATAAGCGGAGGTCTGAGGATCCTCTTTGGAACGCTTGCACCAGATGGTGCGGTCGTCAAATATGCTGCGGTCTCAGAATCGATGTGGCAACACAAGGGTCCTGCACGTGTCTTTGATGGAGAAGAGATGGCAATGAAGGCCATTCTTGCCCGTGAGATCAGGGAGGGGGATGTAATCATCATCAGGTATGAGGGTCCAAAGGGCGGGCCTGGCATGCCCGAGATGCTCTCACCAACATCAGCATTGATGGGACTTGGATATGAACGGGTGGTTCTCATAACAGATGGAAGATTCTCCGGAGGTACACGAGGGCCATGTATCGGCCATGTCGCACCAGAAGCAGAGGTCGGAGGACCGATTGCTCTGGTCAGGGACGGCGACGAGATCGCAATCGACCTTCCGGCGAAACGGATTGACCTGAATGTTGATGATGCTGAACTTGATCGGAGACGCAGTATGTGGCGGCCAAAGGAACGCAGATTAAAAGGTGTCCTTGCGCGATATGCCAGGATCGTCGGACAGGCTGATTCCGGGGCAGTCCAATTATAATTCCACCCAATTTTTCTGATATTGTTGTAAAAATTTTAGAAAGAGAGATAGTACTTATTCAAAGAGTGGATCTATCGAATCTTCAAAGAGATTTGATTTCCGGTCAGCTGACCTGATAACATCCTGTTTCGTATCTTTAGCCTCTTCAAGCAGTTCAGAGATCCGGGGTGCTTTTCCAATGGTAGAGAGAAGGACGACTGCTGCGATATAATTGGATCCAACAGGATAATCACCACCCCTCACCTCAATTCCGGCAATATTCTCTTCAACCCAGGACTTGGACTTTTCTACACCCTTCCTGTCCAGCTCATTTGGGGGGCCGGCTACAAGCACCAGTGCCCGTTCTGCTGTTGTATAATCACAGGGGAGTGTCAGGCGGCCGAGCATTGCCCTTCTGACAAGCCCGATGATCTTGGCAGATTTATCCTCTCCGGTGAGGGCACCATCATCCTTCTCTTTCTTCCCAAAGCCTGAGAAGAGACTTTTCTTCGGCTTGGTTTTAGTAATAACATCAGAGATCGCATACCCAATGGTGGAGATCCCGCCACCCCTGAGAGTATTGATAATCTCGGAAGAGTCAACAACCATCTCACCAACACCAAACTGGCCTACCTCGCCTGCCCTGAAGAGCACGCCAAACCGCCTCACAAGCTCCTCATTCAGCCGGTCATAAGCACTCTTGACACTTTCCCCCTCTTCTTTCCACGCACTATTATCAAAGACAAAGGTGTTGTCCGCTTCGTTGACAAGTGTCGCCAGGCTGCGTGCAGCATTGTATGAGTAGAGACGCCCTTCCTCTGGTGCCGGGATCATGGCAAGAGCATAGACAGGTTCACGATAGATGCGTTTTAAGTGCCGGCAGAGAACGGGCGTTCCACCTGAACCGGTTCCGCCACCAAGCCCGGCAACAACGATAAACGCATCGATGTCATGGGTTCCCCGGGTATCAATTGCATTGATGATCGTATCAATTTCATCGGCTGTGATCTTTGCACCGGTGACATTATCTGTCCCCACACCGTGCCCTTTTACCACCGTCTGACCGATGAGTAGACGATCCTTCATATCGATATTCTGCAGGCCAAGAAGATCTGTCCGTGCAGAATTTACCGCTATTCCACGAAAACTGCTATTCTGAAGTTTTTTGTCATGCGCGAGGAACATATCGACAATTTTTCCTCCCGCCTGCCCAAATCCAATAAAAAATACCCGCATTAAATAGACACCTGTCACGTAAATGAATATAATCGTAGTATCCGCAATATATAAGAGATTTTCGAAAATGGTCCTAAAAATCACAATGGATCAAACCTGAGAACAAACAATCACAGACGGCAGGCAGATACGTTTCTATCCATTTAGTGGATTGAGAATATCGGGGTTTCACCAGTACCAGATAGAAAAAACAAAGGAAAGCCTGATCTTTGAATGAAGAGGAACACAATAGCAAAAAGCGCATAAAGATCTCGTGTTTTGAGAGGATCGTTTTCGCCTCTTTCAATTCAGCTTAAGAGAAGAGAGATATTTTTGACCCATTATTAAAAATAAACGCAATTGAAGTCATTTGTATTTCAAAGCATTAATTAACAGAGAATGTTCAGGTACCGTGGGGCATTTCCATTCGCTCCGGTGTGATAGTATGATCGATCAATTTTTTGAAGGAAATAAGGCTTTTATTAAAGAAGACTTTGAAAAAGACAGAAAACGATATTCCGATCTGGCACAATCCCAGAGCCCGAAGACACTGTGGATTGGGTGTGCAGACTCGCGTATCGATCCTGAGCGAGTTACTCATGCAAAAGCGGGCGAGCTCTTTGTCCATCGAAACATAGCAAATATCGTTCCTCTTCAGGACTGGAACTTTGCAAGCGTCCTTGAATATGCTGTTGCACACCTCAAGGTCGAGAATATTGTCATCTGCGGCCATTCTGAATGTGGAGGTATCAAAGCCCTTGATAAAGAGATGCAGGATTCATATATCCCCCTCTGGATCAATAATGCTCGTGAGGCACAGATCAGGGTCGATGCAAAAATACCCCCCCCAAAGAACGCAGAAGAGGAGAAGAAGCGGCTGACAGAGATGGAAAAAGAGAATGTTCGTCTCCAGATAGAGCATCTCAGAACATACCCAATCGTAAAAAAGGCTGAAGAAGAGAATAAGGTGGAGATACACGGTCTCTATTACTATCTTGAGACCGGAGTACTTGAAGAGCTCACATAGAGGAGTTCTTCAACTCTTTTTCTATCTCCGCTCTGATTAAAGGGAGTGAGATGCGGCCGACCGGAGTAACGCGACCATTTATAAGGATAATTGGAAGAGGAGGCTGGTGTTCCTCAATAATCGTCCGAATTCTTTGCGGCACACCATCATCGATACAGGTGAGTTGAAGTGAGACAGTATCGCCATACTCCTTCTTAAGCAACTTTTTGAGCGCCGATACAGCATTGATAAGCTTCTCGGTGGGGGCACATTCGGTAAGTTCACAGCTTCGTTCATCATTGCAGGGGAACGGACCGCATGAGAGTTCCTCAAGCCCGATTACTTCAATATCGATTATACTATTCATATAAGATATCTGGATTCAGACAATTTAGCACCATCGCTCTCTCAGGAAAAGAGTGAGTAGAAAATAATGGCTGCACCATCATATCACAACAACTGTAAAAAGGGGATTTAGGCTCTCGATCGCGCATGATTTGCCTTTGATAGTCAGCATACCCTATAAAGGTCTGATCTGCATGCCATTCTCATAAGGTTTATCTCGGGAGAGAGGAAAAAGGCAATCTTTATTGCTCTTTTCAACGACAGTAAAAGAAGGTAATTCCATGACCAGACCGATTCTTATTGACTTTTTCGCCACATGGTGTGGGCCATGCAAGATGCAGACCCCCATCATTGAGGACCTGAAGGTAAAACTCGGGGATGCAGTTGAAATCAAGACAATTGATGTCGATCATCATATGGATCTTGCAGGAAAATATCAGATTCAGGTTGTTCCGACACTCATCATAGAAAAAGACGGAGCTGTTATCCATAAACTCGAAGGAGTAACCGATGCACGGAGACTGGAAGAACTCTTAAAACCACTTATCTGATGGATGAAAGAGGCCGTATAGAATCACTTATTTCGGTCTTAAACGAGACCTATGGAACCTTTCCGTGGTGGGATGCACCATTTGAGGAAGTGGTTATCGGGGCGATATTAACCCAGCAGACACGCTGGGAGAATGTTGAAGCGGCATTAACCCGGCTAAGATCTGCCGGGTTGAATACCCTTGCCGCGATTGCGGCAGCGGATCCGGCAGATCTGGAATCCTGTATACGATGTACCGGGTTTTACCGGGTCAAATCAGCACGCCTCCATCAGCTTGCCACATTTTTTCTGGACCAGTATCATGAGATGGAAGAGATCGATCTGATCCCAACTGATCTCCTGAGACGTTCCCTCCTCACAGTGAATGGTGTAGGTGAAGAGACTGCCGATAGTATCCTCTGTTATGGACTTTTTCGGGAGACATTTGTAATTGATGCATATACCCGCCGGATCTGTACCTGCGCCGGAGTTTCGCTCCCCGATGATCAATTACGCCGGATCTTCTTATCAGCTCTTGGTTCAAACAACCTTCACCTCAGATCCTGTCATGGCCAGATTGTTGAATATGCAAAAGAATATTGTAGTAAGAAGAGATGTCAGGAATGCAGAATCCGGATTTTACGCGAATAGGACGCCGCCTCTTCAATGAAGGACTCGTTGGCGGTAATTTTGGCAATATGAGTATACGTTCAGATAATGGATACCTCATCACCAGAAGTGGTTCATACCTTGATGATGCTGGAGAGCTTATCCGGGTGATTCCCGGCGAGCCGGTTCCAAAGGGGGCATCGAGCGAATACCGGGTTCATGAAGCGATCTACAGGGAGACTGAACATGACGCAATCGTGCATGCCCACCCCTCCTGTGCGGTTGCGGCTTCACTTCTCATGGATCAGATCATACCAATCGACAGTGAAGGGGAAATGCTCTGCCCGGAGATTTCTGTTGTGGAGGGAGTACCCGGCAGTCAGGAACTCGCAGAGAATTGTGCAGATATCCTGAAAAAAAGTAATCTTGTCATTGCCAGGGGGCATGGGACATTTGCTGCTGCAAAAACAATCGATGAAGCATATCTTTTTACCTCACTTGCTGAGCATGCATCACGTGTACTCTTTTATACAGGGCATTTCACAAAAAACCCTGATGCTCACAGGGAAATAGTAAAGCAATGAGGAAAAACAGAAGCAGACTAAAAAAGTTACTTATTTTCCTCATTCTCGATTCGATTCAGTTGTTCACGAAGCTTCCGGATCTCCCCGGTCGTCTCACGGTGAAACGCAAGGAAGATATCTCCAAGGAGACCAAACATCAGAATAATCAGTCCAGACATGATCAGAAGACCTGTAAGGACAGTCATTGGTATACGTTCAATACTCTGGAACCAGTCATAGACGACATAGATCCCGAGCACCACACCCATCAGGGTGAGAAGAAGGCCGATAATTCCAAAATAGAAGAGAGGATTTCCGATTTTGGCGAGCCGATAGATGGTTTTTATGATCTTGTATCCATCCCGGATCGGATGGAGCTTTGTGGGGGTGCCCGGTCTCTGGCAGTAACTGACAGGAACAACAGTTATTTTAAGCTCGTTCCTGACCGCTTCAGCTGCAATCTCGGTCTCGATCTCAAAACCGGACTCTTTCAGGTTCATCCGGGAAAGTGACTCGCGGGTAAAGGCCCGGTATCCCGAAAGGATATCCTGAAGATATACCCCATGAGCCCATTTGAAGAGAACATTGATGATATAATTACCAAAATGATTCAGGCGTGTCAGGGCACCCTTCTCATACCCGGATAAGCGCTCACCGATGACATGATCAGCACCGTGTGCCAGAGGTGCGAGCATTCGATCGGCATCTGCCGGAGCATAGGTGCCGTCACCATCAAGCATGAGGATGTAGGGCTCGCGGATCATCGAGAATGCCTCAATGATCGCTGCACCTTTGCCTCTGCCAACCTGGGTTACCACCTCTGCACCTGCCCGGGATGCAGCCTCTATTGTCCCATCGGTGCTCTTACCATCAATGACGAGTATATGTGTAAAACCCATCCCCTGAAATTCACGGATGAGGGGTTCTATCGTTTTACCTTCATTGAGTGTAGGAATGAGGATACAGACATCCGTTCTCTCGATGGCCATCGTACAATTATTAATAAGTACATTCTGATAAGTCCTTGTATGGGTTTGGAGAAACCGGGGATACGTATCCTTGGCATCGCAGAAAGCTGGATAGGGAGAGATGAATCGTTCCTTGCAGGTGTCGTAATGAGAGGTGATCTCAGAATCGATGGATCTGCACTCACTCATGTGACTGTTGGAGGGATGGATGCAATCGATGCTGTGATCCGACTTTTCATCTCGTTAAACCGGACAGATATCAATCTGATCCTAATCTCAGGGGCTGCAATCGCCTGGTACAATATCATCAATCCCGATCTGATTCAAAAGGCCACAAACACCCCGGTTCTGATCATCACCTATGAGGAATCAGGTGGCCTAGAAGAGGCGATCAGCCATCATTTCCCGGGTGATACAGAGAGAATGGACGCATATTGCGCCCTCGGGGAACGTGATTCTATCCATCTGAAGACCGGGCATGTTGTCTATATCAGGCGATCAGGAATTCAGCTTGATGATGCAACAAGGATCGTCAACAGATTTACCTTCGATGGCAGAGTCCCGGAGCCAATCAGGGTTGCGCGGCTTTTTGCCCGTGCAGTCATGCAATCCGCTCAGAACGGGAGATAAGCCGGTCATGATCCTTATGATACACATCAAGCCTGACAGAATCTCCGGGTCGAAATGTACCATCAGTCAGATCAAGAAAGATCCTTGATCCCGGATACCAGTAAAACCCTGTCGAGCCGGGACCTTCCATCCTCTGAACACCGATATGGTATGTCGGGATGAACTGATGAGCATTCATTGAAGAGATGAGGGCTCCGGAATCCCGACCATTGACAAAGATCTCGGCCCAGAGATCGTCATTGACATACGTAGTCACTCCGCTATTGATGATGGTCATCCTGCTATCATAATTTAGTCCACCATTTTTTTCACAATAGTGGCTCAGCTGCGTGATTGCAAAGATCTCCGGTGGCTCTTTAGGAGATCCTCCCTGCCAGAGCGGGATATGGAGCATCAGAAACAGAAGAACTGCAAGAATGATTGTGATTACAACAAGGAGCAGGACACCCTGAACCTGTGATACTGCTTCCCCGGATCGCCCATCTGACATCCTAAAAAATGTTATAAGTCCGGCTATTTATACAATCTGAAAAGAGTTCCTGTCAACTACCCCGCCCTAAAGGACGGGGCTTGAGGCTCTGCAAAAATTCAGGACACTCGTCTGGGTGGCTGACTTCACACCCCTGTGATTCCAGGATATACCTGGAATCACGTGTTCGCAATTCGATGTTCCTTGCACCGATAAGATCAGAGTGTAACGTATATCCACAACATTTACACGTAAAAGACAAACCATTACGGTTCGATTTGTTAATGTGATAACATCGTGGGCATGTCTGCGAAGTATATTGAGGGTCAATATATTCGACACGAATACCCGCGGTTTTCGCTTTGTATTCGATCATAAAGTGTAACTGATAATATGACCACGATGATTTCTGATACCTGTTTTCTTTACGGGTTTTGTGGATGGTGTTTGTACGGATGCCTGTTAAATCTTCTAATCCGATACAATTAACATTATTATCGAGTGCAAACTGAACAATCTCTTTGGACACGTTATGATTCATATTTGCCATGAGCCGTCTTTCTTTACCTGATATATGTTTCAACATTCGTTTTGCAGATAAAGTGCCTTTGGCTTGTAACCTTGCTCGCATGGATGAATAGATGTTTTTGAGGTTCTTGACTTCTCCACCGCAGAAAAACCTGCATTTGTTGTCTGTGGTGTTGACGACGGCTAACCAGTTCATTCCAACATCAACCCCCATGAATGTGGATGCTGTATCCAATTCGGGGGGATCGGGGATGGTCCTGGATACGGAGAGATGGAAATAATAGCCGTCTTTATGTTTAACAAGTTTCGATGCGGTAAATTCCCATGAACCGTCAAAATACTGTTCGGCAGAAGAATACATGTGGAATGGATATTTTTTTCGACCATCCAATGTGGTGATGCTCACCCATTCTTTCGTGATAGTAAAATCCCGCCTATATGAGAAGGTTACATTTGTGGGACGATATCGGATCTCCTGCCATTCTGCCTGACCTGTTTTAATCTGTTCTTTCAAGGTTTTGTGTAAGTGGTCAGCCATGTGAAGTTTGAATGATCTCTAATCCCGCTTTCACAAAATTTTTCTCTTTTAACTTGAATGTTTGGATAACTGAAGCCAATACTTCGTATCTCTTTGTTCCTATCGGTGATCGTGTCCCTCCTGATATTTTTCGGTAGACAACATGTGGTCTGATGGCTCGCTCTGCACGATTATTCGTCCCTTCGACATCTGGGTTTGTCACAAACACAAAGAGCTGATCCGGTCTCTTCAGGATTGATTGTGCAAACTTTTTACATCTCAACTTTGTGAAATTCTGACCCAATACAGTATGAAGGCGTTCAATCAGACGCTTGACATCCTCATCTGTCCCTTTGTGGTCGAATGCACTTGCACTGGCAAAAAGTTCTTTCATACCCTTATGGATTGTCCTCCCCTCTTCACCACATAATTGAACCAACTCCTTTGAATCTCCGAGAATATGGAACCAGCAGAGTTGTTGAGGTCGGTTTCCCGTAAGTCGCTCGACCACATCGTATGCTCGAAATCTATCGTGGACATCAACACCACTTGGCTGTTCTCCAAGCACCTCGCATGGCACCTCATGTCCTCTACCTTTCGCGATCCGATACAATGCCATTCCTTTCGTGACAAAGGCCCACATCCATTGTCTGTTACCGTTTTCTCTCCATGAAGTTTCATCGATATACCGAACAGGTGCGCTCCGGATCTCCTCTTCTAATTGAGCATAATACTCGCCAAACTCTTTGGCGATCATTGAACAGATATTGGATACTTCTCCTTCACTTATTCGAATCCCGCATAACTCGTCAAGAATTTGTGGGATTGCCTCTTCAGTCAATCTCAATCCAATTTTCAACCAGACCACAACAAGCATGACCTTCAGCCCCAGCCTTGCCTTTGGCAATGCCGTCGTGATCGGTTCCTCGACAAGCTTCTTACAACATGAACAATATCGTCTGCATAGTGTGTATTCGATCACATCAGCCACGGGCACTGGGATATCCTCAATAACTCGGGTTCTTTTTTCCTGAATACGGCTCAATGTATCGTTGCCACAGTTTGGGCAACAGGTAACATCTACAGTAACTGTCTTTGTGATATTGGTCGCTTTCTCTCTAAACCGTCCTTTATGACCGGGTTGACCACCAGGTTTTCGTTTGATCTGTTGAGGTGTATCTACAAGAGGATCAGCTGCATGCGATGAGTCATCTGGTTGTATGACGTATGATTTTCCATGTTTCACCCCTACCTGTTTTGGGTGGCGATGCTTGTATTCTAAGAATTGCTCCTGTAAGTGGTCATAAGCAGCACTGAGCTCTCTGTTTTTCATTTCAAGCGTTGCGATCTGCTCTCGAAGACAGGCATTTTCACGTATGAGAGATGCATTAATGCACCTGCACTCTTCAAGAGCTGTTGTCATTCTTCTCGTCACCGATTATTACCAGAAACACCGTTTTTCCGAGATGCTCTTTTGGGCAGTCTACTTTTGCACTCGTTCCAAATGGCTTTACAGTTCTGACATAGAACCCTTCGATGTTCTTGACATTCAGCTCTGTAGTTACTTTCATTGGGACTTTCCTCATATGAGATATCTATTAGATATCTATAGTATTTAAAACTACCGATTCATGGAGTATGAGGTGATCTGAGGAATATGGTGATAAAATGAAGGTCAATAAAAGAATGGTGTGGACAGTGCTTCAGGTGACTGACCACTTACGGTTTTGTAGGTTCCTGCTACCTGGCGGCAGATATTACAGGTCATCTGGCTGAGTAATCCGAGGTTTCGTACGTCCTGATAAACCCGTTTTTGGATTTTGTCAGAACCCATAGGCTTACCATGTTCATATACAACAGTGGAAACATAGTTCATCCCTGATGTATAACTTTGGACGAGAGCGTTTAACTCTCCCCCGTAATTATACAACTTTAACGGAATGGTTTTCACTTGTTGCATACAGTATAATTTTCAAGTGACAATATAAAGGTATCTGAGGCAATTCCCCCCCTACCTAAAGGAAGGGGACTCCTTGCCATTTTAGTTGAAGAAGAAAAGATGATAAAAAGAGAGGAGAACTCTTAATCCTCAAAACCCACAAACGCAAGTTCATACATCCAGTCAAGAAGGAGTTCGCAGGTTTCAACAACACATTCGCGCTCGCAGCCGACACAGGGGATCAGATGTTCACCAGCCATCAGGAGAGAGGGATCAATCACCCGCTTTTTTGTTGATTTCAGGAGATATGTCTTAATCCCGTTTTTCCGATATTCATGTCGCTCAACCATCCCAGAATCGATGAGCTTCTTGACAATCCGTGAACACTTCCTGGAGTCAACATTCAGGAGTTTCCATAATTCGCTCTGAAGAACACCATCGCTCTTCGACTGTATCAACTGGAGCGCTTCGTCAAACAAGTCATCAGTCATAGCGCTTCAGATGACGGGAGCGATGCTCAGAATATTGTTCCCGCGTATAACAACACATCCAAGATTTCGTTCACGTGACCCTTCAGTAAGCTCTGTGGCTTCATCCATGTGGAGATTGAGATACTCGTCAACCGCAATAAGCCTCCCCTGAAGTTTTCTTCCATCATCCTTAATTTCTACGACAATTTTGGAATCGACGAGAGAATTTACCTTTTTAATAGGCAGAACAATACTTGACACCATTATGAATACTATCGCAGGGTTGCCACATTAACCTTTTCATACCTTTTATATGAAAATGCATGGGAAAACCCATCATTTTCATCTTGTATGCCTGTTGCCCCAGATGGCATCATGAGCGTTTTTTACAAAGAGTTGATCAGAGGAATGGATCAAAGGGGCCGTGTGCACGGCAAAATCCTGCAATCCGGGATCCAAGTTCTCTGGCTGGGTCGAGCGCCAGATCATCAAAGATATCAGCAGGCCCAATCAGCCGGCCACCTGCAAGTGTGAAGGCAAGGCAGACAACCCGGGGCGGCCCTCCGGAACGGGAACCCTGTGCATCACAAAGAGAAACCGGAATAAGTGGCATCATAGGCCGTTCTCCACCTGAGGAGCGCACCATGTACGGCTGGGCAAAGGGCTCGACTGCTTCACCATAAGTTGGAAATATGCCCCCAGTCCTGAGGAGAAGGCCGGGGGCGGCAGTTTTTGACGGCCCGGTTACAGATGCCGCATGCTCCCCATCTCTCTTCGATACAATTGTGACCCTCGTCTCTTCCGGCCTCCTGATCGAAGCGAGAAGACGGTATGTATCCTCAGGAAGAGAGAAGTTACGCTTGGAATCATGGGAGGATGTTGAAAAGACAAAACCATCCAGAAGCGCTTCGTCAGTAACAAGCCGTGTTGTCGAGAATGGATCGGCAAAGATACGATAGAGGTGGAGATTAAAGAGATCCGCAGTTGGATGGTCGGCTATGAAGAGAAGGATCTCTTCAGATCTGCGCTCAGCAAATGACAGCGTGCATGATACTGTGGAAGCTTGCGCAGGAGAGAAGATATTCTTCTTTTCGAGATAATCACGACAGGATTCAAGAACCCTCTGTACCAGGGAATCAATCTCTACCTCTTGTGTGTGTGTAATGAGAAAGCCAAGCACATCCCCGCACCGAAATACAAAGGAATCTATCAGTATTCCACCCTCCTCTTTCTTCAGCAGGCGGGCTGCCAGTTCAAGCATACCGGGATGTACCCGGTGTCCTGCCGGAAATCCGCCGGGACGGGAGGTGATCAGGGTGCATTTCAACAGCAAAGAGTCCGTCATACCTACGAGCTCCCTTATTCGGGCAGCGCTTCCAGCCGCTCGATTATCCCTCTGCTCCCGACATAAATCGGCGTCTTCTGATGGACATCTTCAGGAAGAATTTCAAGTATATCCAAAGATCCATTACTGATCCTGCCCCCTGCCTGCTCTGCGAGGAAACCAATAGGCTGGGCTTCGAAGACCAGTCGTAGTTTCCCTTCTGGCTTTCCACGCGCGGCAGGATATGCATAGAGGCCGCCATATTTGAGAATCTGGTGGAAGTCAGCCACAAATGAACCCGAATAGCGGCTCTTTGCACCTTCAGCCTCAAGCGCGGCAATAAATTCCGAATGCTTTTTTGTCCATTCCGGCCTCTTGCCACCACTCCCATAGATAGTACCCTCCGGCATGGTGATGGAATCCTCCATCAGCAGATACCGCCCGTCATCTGCCAGAGAGAAGAGAGCCACCCCTGATCCTATTGAGAGCGTGAGAGTCGTCATCGGGCCATAAAGAAGATAGAGGGCGGCCTTCATCTCATTTCCCTTTCTCAGGACCGAACGTCCCTCATAGATCCCGACAATTGTACCAACTGCAAGATTCACAGCAATCAGCGACGATCCATCAAGCGGATCCATCACAACAGAATACCGGCCCATGGAATCCCGGCACTCAAAGACCTTCTCCTGCTCTTCAGATGCTATCAGAGAGACAAGACCAGATCCGGCAAGTATTTTGGATATATGTGTATCCGACCAGGTATCCATCTCGGCCTGCACTTCGCCGGATGTGTTGAGTGAGGTGGCATACCGCTGATTCGAGATAAATGCGCTCCGGATAGGCCCTGCCTGTTCTGCAATCAGGCAGATGAGATCGGCAAGATCGGATTCGCAATTCTTCTCCCTGAGATACTCCTGTACTGTTATCATATCCTTATCACTCCGTTATGTCCCGTCCCCGTACCGGGCAGATGTATCATTTCGTCGTCTGCTGGCATCTTAATTATGCCTCATTCTTACCGGTGAACTCTGTTCTGTTCAGCATATCATGTACTCTCGTGAGAGCTTCAATGGCATCTGATCGTTTCTGATCGATTGCCGATTTTGAAATAAACTCGAGAAGGCGGGTGCGTAATTCAATCCCCAGTACAGAGACGATACGCTCATAGGTTCGTTCGGGATAGAAGAGATCTTCTGCAGTTCTGATAAGAAGAGCCTCCACATCTTCTGAGATAACACCATCTTTTCTGGCATGTCGAAGCGTACACCGGATATTAACAAGGGGGTCAGAGAGGGGAGTCAATGTTTCGGGATCGAAGACAAGGGCCACCTCATCATCAGAGACGAGTGTTCCATTCCGGTACAGTGAATAGATGACACCAACCCCCTCCATTCCAAGGGAATCCAGTTCTGCTGCCCTGAGCGCCCCCATGCTTGATGCACCAATCACGAAAATTCCACTCCGGAGAAGAGAGAGGATCTCGCGATGGCCGACAGCAGAATCCTGAAAGAAGTACCCATCAATGATACAGACAAGTGATACTTGTGATCCGAAAATGGCATTCAGATCCCCGCGCCTGATCGGGGGGAGGAATGTGGCATCCGGACAGAGTGCCCGTGCCTCTTCATGAGGAAGACTTGGACCGAGGTAAACGACTGCGCCTGGCATTCTTACACCGCTCTCCCATCCGTTCCTGATCCATAGCGTACACCTCAAGACCGGGAACAACCACCCTGACAACTGGAATGCCGATATCCGGATGTGTCAGATCAGAGACTATCACCCGGTCAAATCCGGCAGAGGCAAGGCAGCGGCAGACATATTGGATATCCGCCAGCAGATCATCGCTTGTATGCGATGGCAGGCTCTCAAATAACACATCTCCATTCTCACGGAACCAGTATCCATTCATGCGTTTTGTCCTCTCGTACCCGATCTGCCTCCTCATATCGGCAACAACAGTATCCTCGCGGGCACCATGTATCTGGGTGAGGCGGCTCTGTGCCACCTCGGTGAGTGCACGAAGGACTGCGATCTCCGGTGTTGTATGCGTCCCCATCCCTGTAACCAGAAGGGCCGGATCGCAGAGGACGGTATCATCTGCAACTGCGGCACAGGTAGGAATCCCGATATCGCTTGTAATATCCCTGAGAATAAGATCAATCCCCTCACGGGCAAAACGGTCGATGATATCTGAGCTGATCGGATCGGTGACGTCTGTGATACGATTCCCTGTATAGCGGGTTGCCTCAACAAGTGACCATGCATCCCGCTCGATTACCTCCAGCAGTCCATGGATGATCGCCTCTTCCAGAGTATTGCCGGATGCAATACCATTCGTATTTGTCCGGTGAAGAGGATTGTATGCGTGGGAGAGGGGATGATATACGGCATGTGCAGGAAGAAGCACCTCCTCGTTATTGATGATATCATAACCACCAACCCACGGCACCCGGGCATCCGGATCCGTACCGGCAGGCAGGATCAGATCAACAGGATTGACAGCAGGTGATTTCCCTGAGATCTCAGAATACCGTCCGATCATTATTGGATCGGAGTGCATCTCAGCAGAACACCGTTCGATCCCTTCCATGATAGCAGATACCCGCGCAGCAACCGAAGTTGCCCCTTTCCCATTATAGACAGATATTGCTCCACCCTCGGCAGTAGGGCGGATACAGGAGAAGACCGGAATTCCAAGCCGGTCAAGTCCGGTGATATCGGCAACCCGCGTAATACCTGCCTGTGGAAGGAGGGGTTCAATCCGCTCAAGGGTTGACTCGGGAGATACAGCCCGGTGTGTTTCGATCATATACCCTTTCGGGCAGCTTTTCAACTGCATCTGAATCTAATAGATCTTATCCCCTCAGATACTTACTACCTTTGCATTATGAAACGCAATCAGGCTGATAGAATATATATGATCACGGCAAGAGATCAGATCTGATGAGCAAGCCGCACGGAACAAAACGGGATGATCTTCTTGATGCTGCCCGTGGAGTGTCTCTCATCGCAATGATCGTATACCATATCATCTTCGATCTGAGTTATTTTGGAATCATACAGGTTGACCCGTTCTTTCGCTACATGGCATATCCGATCGCCGGTTCATTCATCTTCATCGCCGGGATCTCGCTCCACTTAAAAGCTCGATCAATCGGGATGCAGGCAGATTACAGAGGATCTGTCTCTCCATTCATCTCACGCGGCATAAAAATCCTCGGTATTGCAGCAGGAATAACAATTGTCACCTGGATCTATCCCCATGAAGGATTCATTGTTTTTGGGATCCTCCATCTCATAGGAATCTCCACTATCCTCGCAATCTTATTTCTCCCCTTGGGAAGATGGAATATCCTTCCGGCTGGTATGATTATTCTCATCTGGTTCCTCTTCTTTCCGGTCTATGGACCAGCGCACCTGATCCCACTTGGCATCTATCCACCCGGCTTCTATACGCTGGATTATGAACCGCTTATACCATGGTTCTCCCTGATCCTGCTGGGAATAGCAGCAGGAACATTCCGGTATTCTAAAAAGGAAATAAAACAACATAATAACAGAATTGTGAATCTTCTGGCTGTTCCCGGACGAAATTCGCTTCTTATCTATCTCATTCACCAGCCGATCATCATTGGGTTTCTTGTTCTGATCGGACAGGCAGGGATCTAATAGCCTGGTTTTTTCCAGGAGAGAAACAGAAAGGTTAATTGTTCTGCCTTGAGAATCGATTAGTATGTGCGCCGGTTTTTTGAAGGGTTTCTTTGGGAAGAAACCTCACATGGTCTACAGCCCGCCTCCACCTTCAATATCCCATGGTGCTGGCATGCAGATACCAGAATATAAGAACAAACCATATTTCATCGTCGCTTCTGTTGAGATGGGCAATACCACTACAAAATGTATCCTGACAGGAACCAGCCTTGAAACCGGTTTATGCTATGTTATAAACAAGACAGTGAGCATGAGCCGGGATGTCCGTCCCCCAAAGCCCGGAGAGGAGATCTTTGGAAAGACACTGGACGGAACCGAACTGACACGGGAATCGGTGACCGAACTCGTCCGTGACACCCTGATTCAATGCCACAATGAAGCAAAACTGGATATCAAGAAAGATCTTGATTTTGTGGTCAGGAGCACCGGGGTTGTTGCGGCAATGGATTCACCCGATCAGGTCGGCGATTTTGTTATCGCTCTGGCAAACGGCTGCCTTGAAGCAGGGGTCCCCCCCCGAAAGATGACGCCGCCAATGTCAATTGAGAATCTCCCTAAAAAGCTCAGGGATCACAGCTTCGCTGACCGACTCGTCTTTACCGGTGCCGTTGCAGGCGTTATACCTCCAATCGGAAGTACAGGGGTTGAGATGGTGGCAAATGAGATGGAAGGGGAACTTGCAATGGCAGGGATCAAAGAAGGCGCAAAATGGACTCCGGTTGATTTTCGGAATCCCTGCATCTCACTTGACTTTGGCACCACGCTTGACGGAAGAATAACCGGTGATGTCCCACACGATGCCGATAACCCCTTTGCAAAAACAATCGGCAATTTTTGTGGCCTTGCCGGAGCCATTCCCGATGCAATCATCAGGGGAACCGGTCTTGTAAAGGAGAGGACGGGGACTGCACTGGATGTATTTGGTGAAGGAATGGGTGGCGGAAGTTTCTCATTAGGAGGACATAAGAAGATAATATCCGAATATGTCGATCTCTGCCATGAACATATTGATATCAGGATAGTTCCCTCGGATCGAAAGCGGTTTGGGCGTGTACCGGTCTATGCAGATGTAGCCGAAGAATCGGGAGTGGCACTGATAGGTTGTGACTGTGGCGTGAACGGGGATGAAACCGACAACCTCAAAAAGATTGGTGCGGAGATCTATGAGAAATACAGGTTACCTGTCATAACAGAGATTGTTGATCGTGTCTGTGCCAGGATGGCACTTCGGTTGATTGATGTCTGTATTGATCGCAATCTTGTTCCGGAGAATGCATCCATAGGCTTCACAGGTAGAGCCGCAATATCAGGTAAAAAACCTGAGTATATCCTTGAAGGGATCATCGAACGCGAGCTCTTCGCAGATCCCGTCGATCATCTCGTCTTTGTCGATGATGGGCTTGCTCGCGGTGCTGCATTGATGGGACGCTGTATGAATTCGCTCGGAAAACCGAAAAATCCCCTTGGCGGCGTCCGTGGAGGGGGCTGTATCATGGGTAGAAGAATAAAGATTGGGAGATAGAGTATGGAAGAAGCAGAATTATTTGATCTGGTGATCCCACCGGGAGTACCGAGAAGCATTATCCGCTCAATAGTGGAGAATTTTAATGTCGAACTGGTGCCGCATAAAACCCGCCTTACTTTTGCGAATATGGATGGGGACGAACGTGAACTCCTGGCATTCAGAGGAGAAAGGGAAGAAGTGGAACGTGTTGAGGCGTTCATGTTTGAAGAACTAAAAAAATTTATCAATTAATTATTTTTTATCAATCCCAAAAATCGTGAGCAGAAGTGCTTTTTGTGCATGGAGGCGGTTTTCAGCCTGATCCCAGACAGCACTCTGGGGTCCATCCAGAAGTTCGTCGGTGATCTCACAGCCACGATGTGCCGGGAGACAGTGGAGAACAATACATTCTGGAGATGCGCGCTTAAGCAGTTCTGCATTCACCTGATATCCCATAAAGGCTGCAACACGCTCCTTCTCTTCAGCCTCCTGACCCATCGATATCCAGGTATCTGTATAAACTGCATCGGCACCCTCTGCCGCTTCAAGAGGGGTCTCGCACAATCTCACAGAGCCTTCGGCTTCGGCACGGCGGATGCACTCGCTATCGGGTTCGTAGCCTGGAGGAGTGGCAACTGATACATTCATTCCTGTCCTGATAGATGAAAGGATCAGTGAATTGCAGACATTGTTTCCATCCCCGACCCATGCAACATTCAGTCCCGATAAGCGGCCAAAACGTTCCTTTAAGGTCATCAGATCCGCAAGAATCTGGCATGGGTGTTCCATGTCTGAAAGGCCGTTAATGACCGGTATCGCAGAAGATGCAGAAAATGCCTCAATAGAGCTGTGGGTATGTGCGCGGATCATGACTGCCGAGAGATATCGTGAGAGAACACGCGCAGTATCGCCGATGGCCTCACCGCGATTCAGCTGCATATCCCGTGGGTTAAGGTACAGGGCAGATCCCCCCAGTTCAAACATCCCGACTTCAAATGATATCCGTGTTCTGGTCGATGACTTCTCAAAGATCATACCGAGTGTTTTTCCAGAGAGGTATGGATGAGGGATATTCTGCCGACGCTCTTCTTTCAGCCGGATTGCATCTTCAATGATCATCGAGATCTCTTCAGACGAGAGATCCAGAATAGAGAGTACATTCATCGCAATTCCTTCATATGATGTATACGATTAAAAAGAATGGTTTCTTTTCCAATATCCGTCCTGTACCTGACATTTCCCCGAACTGAAGATGCCGCAGCCTCAGCTGATCTCTCGGCATCTGCCAGGTTCTCACCAATCCCAACAAAGGCAAGGGAACGGGACGAGCGGGTGAAGATGGATCCGTTCTTCTCCTCCACATTGGCATAATAGAGAAGGGCATCGTGATCTCCTGAAAGCTCAATTCTATCTCCAGTCTTTGGTTTTTCAGGATAGCCCGCAGGAACTACATATTTACATACGGTTGCCTTTTTGTCAAACACCACGTCAGACTGGTGGAGAGTACCATCAGCAACACGCATGGTGATATCGGAGAAATCACTTAAGAGTATTGAGAGAACATTCATGGCTTCCGGATCTCCAAACCGTGCATTGAATTCGATAACTTTTGGACCAGACGCCGTATTCATGAATTGTCCATAGAGGATACCACGGTAGGGAGAACCTGATTTATCAAGTGCCGAGACGACATCATGCATTATCCGAAGAGCTGTTGCATATTCTGAATCCAGAACAAAGGGGAGTCTGTGATCGGGCATACTGTATGATCCCATTCCACCGGTATTTGGACCGGTATCCCCCTCAAACGCACGCTTATGATCCTGGACAAGGGGCATGGGGATGAGAGAATTGCCATCGACAAATGCCATAAGGGTGAATTCCTCGCCTATGAGCCGCTCTTCAATGACCATTCCCCCCTGAATGGAGCGGACATACTCGAACGCACCCGCCCGATCGACCTGTTCACCCATCACCTTGACGCCTTTTCCTCCGGTCAGGCCGATTGGTTTGATGACAACATCCTCTTCATGTGATGAGATAAAAGCCACTGCATCTTCGGGATCGGAAAAGATGCGATATGCAGGGAGACCTTCGATCCGGTACTCCTTCATGAGCTGTCTGCAGAAGGCTTTGTCCGTCTCGATCCGTGCAGCTGCCCGGGTCGGTCCCAGGCATCCAATACCACACTCAATCAATGCATCGGTAACCCCGGCATGTAATGGAGCTTCAGGTCCGATCACTGCATAGTCAATCTGCCGGGCTTTTGCATATCCGACAATGGCCTCAGTATCAGTCTCACTTGCGATTAAATAATCACGGCAGAGTGTAGTAATGCCGGGATTTGCATGTGACATCACGGCATAGAGTACGGACTCCGGATTGCAGGAGAGTGCTCGTGCAAGTGCGTGCTCCCTTCCGCCACCACCCACAACCAGGTAATTCATGCTCATGTATTTGAACCCTTCTCCTATTATACTATCACTTTTTCAAAAGATCGCTTACCCGTGCAAGCGGGCAGAGAGAGATGCCTTTCTTCTTCATACGTGACGCTGCACCCTGCTCTCGATCCACAATTGTCACCACCGTATCGACAGAAGCACCAGCCCGCCGTAACTCTTCGACTCCATAGATGGCAGAACCACCGGATGTGGTAACATCTTCGATGAGAAGCACCCTCCTGCCGGCTACATCTCCAATAATCCGCGCAGCTTTACCATGATCTTTCTCAGTCGCACGGATGATAGCATAGGGTTTCCCAGACACAAGTGATACGGCAACTGCAAGCGGAACACCCCCGACCGCAACACCGGCAACCAGTTCGAAATCATATGCATCAGATACAATTCGGCCGATTGCATAAAGCAGGTCAGGATGCGTCACTGCCTGCTTGATATCAACATAATACGAGCTCTTCTGGCCGGAAGCCAGTAAAAATTCACCAAATTCAATTGCATGATACTGAATCAGGAGTGATGAAATATCGTCTACCATGGTACATCCTTTATTCCAAGTATATAGCCAATAATATTTGTTCCACGATGAAGAACCGGGGTGAGGATCAGAATTGCAATTGCAATTGGAATTGTGATCGCAGAAAACAACCAACCGGGATCAAAGATGAGAAGCAGGATGAATGCGCCAATAACAAGATCGAACTGATCGGCAACCGGCCATTTCTCACCCCTTTCAACCCCCCTCCGCCTCTTCAGAAAACTCTTTGCCAGATCGCCGAGGAGTGCCCCGACAGCAAGAAGGGTGATCGATACGAGTGTATGCTCTGGTAACCAGACGATCTCTGTATGGGAATGGACAAGGATCTGGAGGAGTCCTATGGCAACACCTCCGGCGATCCCGGCTATGAGCCCTCTCACTGTCTTGCCATCACCAAATATCCTTCTGCCATCACGCCAGCATCTTCCACCGTCAATCGGTTTCCCGCCACCAAGTGCAGCTGCAACCGGGTTTGGAAGATAAGCCGGAAGCATCACCCAGAGTGCGGATATGCCGATAATGATGAGCGAATTGATATCGATACCACCCATATCCTATGTACTATGGTGGAAGGTTTAAAAAATACTGTATCACATACTTACTCTGAAGGTTTTCGCGGGTGAATCAAGAATGCTGATCAAAAAGACGAAAAGTATCTGCCCGGTTTGTAGAACAGTCCTTGATGCGGATATTATCGAAGAAGATAATGCCATTTGGCTCTGCCGTGAATGTCCGGATCATGGTCCATTTAGATCGCTCTACTGGTCTGATTCTGCAATGTACCACAGGTTTGATGCTTATAACGCTATAGGTAACGGTGTTCAAAACTCAAAGCAGCCTGAAAACCGGAATGGATGCCCAAATGATTGTGGCCTCTGTTCCGAACATAGATCTGGAACCCTGCTTGCAAATGTTGATGTCACAAATCGCTGTAATCTGAATTGTGAATTCTGTTTTGCAAATGCCCGCGCATGTGGTTTTATCTATGAGCCAACGATGGAGCAGATAGAAGAGATGTTTCTGCTCCTCCGATCCCAGAAACCGGTTCCACCCCCGGCAGTTCAGCTTTCAGGTGGTGAACCGACGATGCGAAAAGACCTTCCCGAGATCGTCAGAAAAGCCAAGGAATATGGATTCAGCCAGGTACAGATTGCAACAAACGGTATCAGGCTTGCACAGGATAAACAGCTTGTTTCAGATCTGAAAGATGCAGGTGTTTCCACTCTATACCTCCATTTCGATGGTGTCACCAAAACAACAAATCCCCTTCTTGAGATCAGTAAGAAAGCCATAGAAAACTGCCGGGAACTAAAAGTGGGAATCGTTCTTGTACCTACCATAATTGGTGGAAAGAACCATCATGAGGCAGGTTCCATCATCAGGTTTGCAGCAGAGAATATCGATGTGATACGAGGGGTCAACTTCCAGCCGGTTGCATTCACCGGGGCTGCAAGCAACGACGATATCCAAAAGGAACGGATCACCATCCCCGATCTTCTCAAGGGAATAGAAGAACAGACAGAGGGAGTATTAAAGGCAGCAGACTTTTATCCGATCCCATGTGTCAAGCCGATCATCGATCTGGTAGAATCATATACAGGACGTCCCCAGATACAGTTTACAGCAAACCCACACTGTGGAGCAGCCACTTACCTCTTCGTCACAGAAAACGGGCTTGTTCCGGTGAACAGAATGGTAGATGTTGATGACTTTTTTAAGTCGATTGATACCATTGCAGAGGGTTTGAAGACGAAAGGAACGATCAATAAATACCGAACCCTCCTTGAGGGTGTGAATCAGCTCCGCACCACCATGAAGAATGATCGGCCAGATAAGATTGATTTCTGGGGGCTCATTACAAATGCCCTGATTCACCAAAATTTTGATGCTCTCAGAAAATTCCACTGGAATGCACTCTTCATCGGAACCATGCATTTTATGGATAATTATAACTATGATATCAACCGGATAAACCGGTGCTGTATCCACTATGCAACCCCCGATGGTCAGATTATCCCATTCTGCAGTTATAACAGCGGACCGATGAGGCGTGAGGAAGTCTGGAAAAAACACGCACTCAATGAAGAGACTCAATCATTTTGATAGTGATGTGGTTTTCAGATGATCAGAATCATTCCAAAACCAACCGATACACCCGAGGATAATTCAACACAAATGGTGCTTGATGCACTTGATACGCTGAATGCACAGTATAAACTGCTTCATCTCAATGAAATAAATCCTTTCAGGGTTCCCTACAAGGGTGATCTTATCTGGGTCTGTGGCATTCGCCAGAACGGTGTTGAGTTTGAACAGATCAAAGCCCTCTCGTTAAAAAACCGTCTTGTCAATACCCCGGAAGCAATCGCCACCTGTGCAAGCAAGGTGATGACGTCCGCACTTCTCTGCCACCATGGCGTACCAACACCAGAGACACTCTTTACCGCTTCACAGGAAGCAGTTGAAGCGTTCCTCTTAAAACATGGGAAAGCTGTGTATAAGCCAGTCTATGGATTTGACGGAGATGGCATTTTCCTCTTCTCTGACATCTCAGATCTTGCTGAACCCCCATATTATATTCAGGAGTATGTTAGAAATGATCGCGATTTCAGGGTCTTTGTCATCGGATATAATGCCGTTGGGGCGATATACCGCCAGTCACCCCACCTGACCCATAATATCCATAAGGGAGGGGTCGGCACACCGGTTGAGATCGATCCTGCAATGAGGAGGATAGCTGAAGCAGCAGCAAAGGCTGTCGGAATAGATTATTGTGGTGTTGATCTTCTCAGGACAGATGATGGATATACCGTCCTTGAAGTGAATGGTACACCAAACTGGCATTGCATGGCTGCCCCAATACCCCATCTGATGGCAGAATATCTGGTCAGAGAAGAAGAGAGTCTAAAAAAATTAAAATAAAATCACTGGGCACATTCGATCTCTTTCAGCGTCTTCTCTGCAAGCTCCCTCATTCTGGAGCTTATCCTTCCCGAGGATCCAAGTTCTGCATCCTTCATAACATTTGCAAGTTCTGTTGCAAGAATGAAAATTGCATACTTATGCTCAAGTTTGCTTTTATGTACCTGGGAAGGGTTGATCTTCAGGGCTTGGTACTGAGGAAATGAAATATCAGGTCTCTTTTCTTCAAAGTAACCCTTGATATCTGCTAACATCTGGTGGAGTGCGATCAACTCATCTTTATGCATCGGATCACCCGCAAGTACGATCGTGATGGCTGGGAATAAAAGAGTATGGATTAAAAAGAAAATCTAAAATACTATTGCATATTCACCATACGTAAAGATATTGGTCTTTTCACAATACCCTGAAAATCACGCGCAGCGATAAATTCCAGACCCTTTTCGGCAGCTACATCCAAAATCTTCTGATCCACATTTATATCAAGAAGAACACCCGCACTCTCGGAACCATACTCTTCAAGGAGAGCCTCAAATTCTTCAGGGGAAAAATCATGAAGTGTCGAGAGATCAGGAGAGAGAAAACGTCCAAGACCACTGCCATACACTGCCTTCATGTGCCTGCCAAGTGTTGCATTTCCTCCTTTCTCCTCAGAGGGCTGGATGATATCCGGCTCTTTGGAGACATTATCAGATCTCTTCACCTGAGGGAAACTATCATCTGGAACTATTACAGGTGAAGTGTGGGTTGTACTCCCCTCTCCAACAGAATTCCCCGGAATTTTCTCTTCACTGATATCAGGGGAATAAGGATACAGGGTTGGCTGGATTCCATGATCTGAGGGGACCTTTCTGATATCACGATTCACCTGATCACGGACATATTCAATCGGCATCTTGTTTCTCAGGGCTTTGACGATCTCCTTCCGGCTGAGATCCTCAACACTCTTGCCCCGTGGCGGATATGCAACAAAATCAATATCCGCAATCTGGAGAAGCTCACGCAGTATCAGTTCCCCACCACGATCCCCATCGAGAAAGACGGTTGCAGTCTTCTTTTCGCAGAGACTGATGATGATATCGGGGACATTGGTTCCTTCTACCGCCACACTGTTTTTTATCCCATATCGGAGGAGATTCAGAACATCCGCTCTCCCCTCAACAATGATGATAGCATCGGATTCTTCGACATTCGGACCGGCTGGAATTCGCTCTTCCCCGAGAAGCCTGATCTTTTCAATTCTGATCGATTCACGCACCTCATCCAGAAGATCCTGTGAGTCGATTGTGTTCTCTTCAAAAGCATCCAGAAGAAGCTCTTTTGCCCGTTCGATGATCTTTTTCCGTTTCGCTACTCTGATATCCTCAATACATTCCACACGGACGCGTGCAACGCAGGGACCAACCCGATCTATTGTCTCAAGTGATGCAGCAAGTATAGCTGTCTCTGCCCGATCCAGAGACGAGGCGATGAATATTTCACCTGCGGTCTCTCCACGTTTGCTGATGATCTGAACATCAATACGTCCAACCCTTCCGGTTCTCTGGAGATCACGCAGATCGAGATCTTCGCCAAGTAATCCTTCTGTCTGGCCAAATATGGCACCGACTACGTCGGGTTTTTCAACCACCCCCTCTGTTTCGAGATGAATCTGAATAAGATACTTTGTCGTATCTGGTGAATACATGTAAACGCACCTCCATCGATCATGCAATTATGTCTGCGCTTGATCATAGGCATTATGTCATAAGGATTTGCGATTACTTAAAGTAACCCATGGTGGAAATGCCGTTTCAGAACGTCAGGCGATCCTGGCATGTGGGAGGATGGAAAAGATTCATTCCATTCAGTGAATGGTATATTTAGAGAAGTGTGGCAAGCAGTTCTTTGCACCGGAGAGGAGTCATCCCGGCAATCTGGATCACTTTTTGCGATGACTTGTGCCCGGATACAATACGAATATCAGATTTTGAAATACCCATAACCTTCGAGACGAGATCGATGATCGCCGTGTTGGCACGTCCTTCAACCGGAGGGGCGGTTATTGCAATACCGATAGACTTTCGCCAGGCATTATATCCATCGGGAAAAGCATTTCTTCCAGATCCTGGATGTACATCAAGAGTGATCAACAATCCTTCATTGGATATCCGAAATGCATCTTCAAAAGAAGCCATACTATCGATAGGTTAATGTCACCCGGTGATAACTGATTTCGGTCATCGATGGCTGCTGCCCATCCTCCCGCATCAAACCCGTCACCGGGTGGTGCCTGTCTCGCAGACGGGTTGTCCCATGGATCATCTCATGGCATACGTCATATGGATCACCTGGGGACCTATGAATGCGAATATGTTGGCACATTATTCTATTTGTTCCCCGGGATGATAACCCCTTCCCGGCATCCAGGTTCCGGGATCATGAGTATACTCTCCCTCGCGATATGCAATCCTGCCGAAACGAACAACAAGAGAGGGAAAAACTCCCATCATACCCTCATATGGAGTCCACCCACACCGGGAATGGAGTTTTTCAGATTGTATTGTTTCTGGTTTCATCGCATAGAGGGTAAAATCAGATCTTTCTCCTGCTCCAAATCCGGAAGGCGGTATTCCAAGTACCCTGCATGGAGTTGTTGCCGTCTTTTCGATGACAGATTGAAGGGTGAATGTACCTTTGACCACCTCATTCATCAGGAGCGGGAGCATCGTCTCAACACCCGGAAGCCCCGAGGGGGCGTCTGCAAAAGGAACCCGCTTCTCTTCACGCGTATGAGGGGCATGGTCAGAGGCGATAAGATCAATAGCATCCCATGATGCAAAAAGCGCTTTCCGCTCAGCTTCCGGTCTCAAAGGGGGGTTTACCCTCCCAAACGTATCTTCGGGTTCAAACAGTTCAATTGAGAGGAAGAGATGGTGAGGAGTCACCTCCTTTGATCCAGGTGCAACTGCGAGGGATTGCGATGAGCTGATGTGGCAGATATGTGGTTTCATTCCTTTCGGGATGGCCGATCGTATCTGCTGAAATGATTCTGCTTCTCCCTCAGCGGATCTAAGGGTATGGTGATCTACAAGAGTATCCGGTGATCCGGGAAGCACCTGTTCACAGTGGATGGTGGCGGTGGCGCCGAGTGAGTGGATCGCAGGAAGCGCACCTCGCAGCTCCTCAAGGGTGAGGGCATCACCATAGCTTGAAGGTGCAGCGAAGATCTCGCCAAATGCCATAGCACCCGCGTTCCAGAGAGGCAATGGATCTGAATCCGTGGATACGCCCCCGTTTATTCCGAATGAGCAAAGGGCACCCGCAGATGCTTCCCTGATACGATTCTGGTACTGCTCGCGTGAAAAAAGCGGCGGAATAGTATTCGGCTGATCGACAACCATGGTAACCCCGCCAGCAAGGGCGGCCATGGTCCCTGTCCTCCAGTCTTCCTTTGCAGACTGAATCCCGCCACGCATATGGACATGCATATCGGTGGCAGCCGGTACACAGAGGAGACCACGGCACTGAATCTCCTCATCTGCCCTTCCTGCGCTTCCGATATGGAGGAGTTCACCATCCCGGAAGGCGAGATCAGCCACCCTGCCATCAGGGAGAGAGGCGTTTCTCAGGACAAGATCTAGCATACCCTTGGCACCGGATCTCCAAGAGGCGGCTCAATAAAGCGCTCGCCTCCGATACTGGTCTGCATCACAACCCTTGAACCTGAGACGACCTCTCCGATGATTGCAGCATCAGCGCCAGTCGGGTGGGAGCGGATTGCCGAGAGGATGGCTTCTGCATCATCTGCTGCAACCCCCATCACCACTTTACCTTCATTTGCAACCTGAAGGGGATCGATTCCAAGTATATCAGCCGCAGACCTGATGCTCCTGCGGATCGGGACCTTCTCTTCATCCAGCAGAATTCCCACTCCGCTCTTCCGGGCCATCTCGTTGATAGCAGCCGCAAAACCACCTCTGGTCGGATCCTTCATTGCATGAATGTCACCGACAGCGAGCGCACGTTCAACTATCGGCCAGACCGGGGCAACATCAGACCTGAGCGTCTCACCAAATTCAAAGCCCTCGCGGTATGAGAGGATGGATATACCATGATCACCAAGTGTGCCCGAGGATATGATGAGATCCCCTTCCTGCAGAGTGCTGTCACGCACAGGGCGATCAGCTATCCCTATTCCTGCGGTATTGATGATGA
Source organism: Methanocalculus pumilus (assembly GCF_055382585.1). NCBI lineage: Archaea > Methanobacteriati > Methanobacteriota > Methanomicrobia > Methanomicrobiales > Methanocalculaceae > Methanocalculus > Methanocalculus pumilus. The sequence goes on from NZ_AP042393.1 coordinate 1,342,965, forward strand.
TACCATCGAGGGATCCCCGTTCCACAACCTTTGTATCACCGGTGACGATACTGGCACCTGCCTCGCCGAGTGCCTGATCCATCGAGGCAACGATACTGGCAAGATCGTCAACAGAGAAACCCTCTTCGATGATCATTGCAGAGGTGAGGGCAATCGGCCGTGCCCCCATAACTGCAAGATCATTCACCGTGCCACAGACGGATAACCTCCCGATGTCACCTCCCGGGAAAAAGAGGGGGCGGACTACATGGGAGTCGGTGGTAAGGACAATATTGCTGCCATTAATGGGAATAACTGCTCCATCGTCAAGGGATTCAAGACCAACACCCCCGGCATTGTTGTGGGAGAAAGCCGTCAGAGTCCTGAGGAGTTCCCCCATCACCTCTCCACCGGCACCATGCATCAGATTGACTTTCATTCTTCACCCGTATCTATCTCAATATTTTTGACTACAATCTCTTTTCCGGCAACAAGTGTTGGGAGTTTTCCACAATCCGGGCAGACATAGATCTCTTCACCCTCATATCCGCATGTACAGCGGGTTCTGGGAGGGATGATCTCACAGACGATCTCTGCTCCGTTCATTACCGGATCATCTGCTGTGAGGGTCTCAAAAAGAAAGGAGACCTGTTCCGGGTTTATCATCGCCATCTTACCGAAGTTCACGGTGATCTTCGTTACATGACTGGCATTATGATCCAGTGCCGTTCTGCGTGCCGTTGCATAGATGTCATATGCTATGCCATATTCGTGCATCAGGCACCCATGGCCTCATAGACCTGACGGAATATCTCCCGTGTTTCAAGTCCTTCCTCACGGGAAAGCCGCTGGATAGCAAACCCGACATGAACCAGAACAAACTCACCAACCGCTACATCAACGAGATCAAGCCTGACTTCATGCTGGAGATCGCCGAAGTCGACAAGTCCGATGTTGCCATCCCTGATCTCAATTACTTCTGCAGGCACTGCAATACACATGAACCGTTCCTCAAGATCCTCTTGTCTTCTCAAAGTGATAAAGAGAACGAATGTGGCTGATGGATCAATGAGTCAGAGAAGAGAAAAGAGTCATAAAAACGCCGGGGGAGAGATTTGAACTCCCGAGGTGCAACACCAGTGGCTTTCAAGGCCACCGCCTTTCCGGACTAGACTACCCCGGCCTGTATACATATATGCTCTTTAGAAATAAGAGATTATGGTTTCTTCACCAGACAAAGGACGAGAATTGCCAGTGCAACCAGGGGCATAGGGATAAACGCCGGAGACTCTTCAGCAGGTGTGTGCCCCGGATCCACAAGATCTCCGAATTTTTCGGAAGCCGTCGTGCTTGTGGTTAAAGAGATGATGTTCTGGCCATAGAGATGGACTGTACCGGTCTCCCCTCCATCAGGGTATGCCCTGATATGAATCATGCCCCCATTCCCTTCAAGGGTAAATGTCTCTGCCCGGTCTGCCCCATATTCATTGATGATATGGTGATTGCCGGATTCATCAATATACTCAATCACCCAGTCGACTCCAAGTGAAGTGCTGATTGTTGCCGGCCCGGCTCTCGTCTGCATCACAAAATATGCCGGATTTTCACGTGAGGCAGTCGCGCTTGCAGAGATTATCGATTGTGACGGTGTTGGAGTTACAGGGATTGGAATGCCCTCCCTGACCACCTGAAAATCCACAGTTCCAATCATTCCTCTCCGATCTGCAATCTGAGCAGAGTATGTTCCCTCCGTGTCGATCCGGACTTCCTGAAAGAAACGCCCCATCTGATCTGTTGAAACCCATTTTGGTCCAAAGTGTATGCCAGCCGGACCAGAAACGGTCAGTTCAATTCCTGCTGAGCCAAGTTCGTCTACCCTGCCGTTAATAGTCAGCCACCCATCGTAATCCTGTTGCAGAGGTGACGTTATTGTCAGGAGAAGGCTCCTGTCGACCAATCGGTAGATGAACCAGTTTCTTTGTGAGCCAAGAGGATAATCGCCGGGGGCCTGGATTTCAAAGCGATAATCCCCTTCCCTCAATCCTGCCGTTTCAACAACTGTCCTGAAGTACCCCTCATTCTGGACGACCATCTGTCTTGTCAGAAAATAATTGCCCGGACCTGTCACACGAAGCGTCAGTGTGACTCCGGGAGGTATGTTCTGGGAGACTCCCTCAACGACTATCGCATCCCCAATATAACCCGTGAGACTGCCAGAGTCACGCGGCGGACCGATAAACTGAAAGGAGTATGCACCTGCTGCTGTAATACAGAGCAACAGAAGGATTGAGGCAAGTGCGATCTTTTTCATGATCGAGATATCATATTTAAATGGTTTTAATGGTATCCCGAAGAGTTGAAAAGCCCCTTGCCTCATGGATGGGGGAGGACCTGATAGATGGCGATATTAAAAAAACACTCACCATCATTCTGAAATCCGGCGGTTGCCGCTGGAACAGGTGCAGGATGTGCGGATACCGGTTTGAACGGTACCATTCATTAGATACGAGCGAATTAAAAGAACGGCTGATTGCCCAGATCCGGTGGATCGAAGAGAATTATCGCTCCGGGGATTACGAGGTGATCAAGATCTTCACCTCAGGAAGTTTCTTTGATCCAAACGAAGTTCCGCTGGAAGCGAGGGAGGAGCTTGGGAGGCTCATCAGGGGAAAAATTGCGATTGCCGAATCCCGTGCCGAATACATTTCCCAAACAGCAATTGCTTCATTCCTCGACCAGATTGATTGCGGCGATCATACGATACCCCTCTATGTTGCAATCGGGCTTGAAACAACAGACGATCGAATCAGAGAGAGATGCATTGACAAGGGAATGGTATTTGCCGACTTTATCCGGGCAGCAAAAGAGGCAAAAGAGGCTGGTGTCGGCGTCAAGTCATATCTGATGATGAAGCCCCTCTTCCTGACCGAGAAAGAAGCGATAGCAGATATGAAGACATCTATCCGTGAGGCGGCACCATATTCGGATTTGATGTCAATGAATCTCTGCACGGTTCAGAAGCGGACAGATGTAGAGTACTATTGGAAACGCGGAGCATACCGGCCTCCATATCTCTGGAGTGCCCTGGATGTCCTCCTCTCAACCGATGAAAAGGTCAGTTGCGATCCTGTTGGGGGTGGCTTTGCCCGTGGACCCCATAACTGCGGCGAATGTGATCGTGAGATAAAAAATGCGATTAATCTTTATTCGCTGAGCTTTGATCGCAGCCTTCTCCATGCTGTATATGATACAGGCTGTGATTGTAAAGAAGAGTGGGAGTATGTCCTTGGCAATGAGATGCCATGGTGCATGCCCCTTACCCGGTAATTTTTTTTAAATTGACGTCTCTTTCTGGTGCTGGAGTGCGGTAAGGAGAGCCGGGATGAATGTCCCTGCATCCGAGACAACACCTATCGCCTGACTGGTTCCACGATCCATCAGTTTTGTGACAGATGCCGGATTGATATCCACACAGATCGTCTTCACATAGGAAGGCAGGCAGTTGCCAACAGCAATCGAGTGGAGGAGGGTTCCGATCATGAGAACCATACCGCATTCACCAAGATTGGCCCTGATTGCATCCTGTGCTACCACAACATCGGTTATCACATCGGGGAGAGGCCCGTCATCCCGGATTGAGCCTGCGAGAATATAGGGGACACCTGCTTTTACACACTCATACATAATTCCACCTGTAATGATACCGGATTCAACAGCAGCCGGAATTGAGCCTGCCCGCATCACCTCGCTGATTGCGATAATATGGTGCTTATGACCGCCGGTGACGAGATCACCTGTTTTGAGATTCATTCCAAGGGATGTACCAAACAGGTTATTCTCGATATCATGCGTTGCAAGGGCATTGCCGCTGAAGAGGATATCGATATATCCTTCCCTGATAAGAGTTGCGAGTGCCTCTCCGGCTCCAGTATGAACAATCGCTGGACCGCCGACGATGCCCACTTTTTTGCCTTTTGCTTTGACTTTTAGCAGCTCTTCTGCAATCTTTCTCACAAGTGTCTCGCTCGGCCGCTCAGAGGAGACCTGTCCGTGCATAAACTCAAACATACCGGTTTCACGGGGCCTTTCAGGATAGATAACCCTGACTCCCGATTCGCCAAGGACGACATAGTCACCTTTTCGCAGCTTTGAGAGGGGGATACAGAAAGCACGCGAATTGTTTGGATCTACTTTGATTATACAATCCATCTCAATGTTCTCAACCGGAATCCATTCATCATTATACCGAATAGATGTCGGATGATTGGTTGTTGAATAAAAACCCTTTGGGATAACCCGGTCGGCTTCCGCAGGAAGAAGCCTGACATTGTCAGCCTCAATGAGGCGTATACCGTACCGGTGAAGCTCGCTCATTATTAGGTCAAGTTTCTCTTCTGTTTCGGCAAAGACACGGAGTCGGGCAAAGCTTGGATCAACTTTCTTCTTTCCGACTTCAAACGTGATGATCTCAAAGTCTCCCCCCATATCCATGATACGGTCAAATACCCGTGTCATAATACCCGAATCAATGATATGACCCTCGACCTCGATCTCCCGCGAATGATTCATATATAGTACTCAGCAGTTTTCGTTATATGCATTCTGACGAGTCGTGCCTGTGAAAGGGATCAATTCTCATCGTTTTATGAGTGACTGAAAATGCTTTTCGAGAAGTTCAAGTTCAAAGCGGGTATTTACATTGAATACAAGCCCCGGATCATGAAGAAGGAGCCGGAGTTCCTCCTGCTCCGTATGAATACATGAACCATCAAGGATATTGATGCCTGCCGGGCTTGCCGGGATACCATCAATCTCCATCTGGTACCGTGGCGTGGTTTCAAAACGACTACAGAGAGTGAGAGGGATCCAGGTTGAGCAGGCCTGCATTCCTGAAATGGTGTACTCTTCCCATATATAGGATATAATAGCGGGCCGGAGGCAGGGGATGTCTGAGACCGCTACAAAAAAAGGACTTTTTTCTTCAAGAATTGAGACTGCCTGAGCGAGATCTTCGATATAACCTGTTCCATCAGTAGAGACAAACAGGATATCATGTGCCCGGCACCAGTTTTTTGTGTAGGGTGTTTTAATGGATGTTACGATAATCGGAGTTACACCTGCTGCTAAAAAAGCATCAATAACAAAACGAATCATCGGACGGCCTGCTATTCTGACAAGGGGTTTTTCCCCCATGTCAAGGCGCGATCCAACTCCTCCTGCCATGATTAAGGCGCGCATGCAGATAATGCCTCAATGAGAACCTGATTCTCCTCATGTCTCCGTACTGCAACTCTGATCGATTCCGGGAGGCCAAATGATGTGCAGTCCCTTACCAGAACCCCTTCACGAAGAAGGCGCGGAACCAGATCTGATGCGGACATCCCCACATCAACGAGGATGTAGTTCGCAGATGACTGATGTGGAGTGTAACCGATAGCGCAGAGTGATTGATTGAGATAATCACGCTCAATTACTATCATTCTTCGTGATTCTGCCAGATCAGGGAGATGCCTGATAGCCTCGGTTGCAAACATCTCAGCAAATCTGTTCACAGTCCATGGAGGGCGGGTGCTCTCGATTGCTTCGATCAGATCCGGATCACCAAAGCCAAAACCAAACCTGATGCCCGGTACAGAAAATGCCTTTGTAAGTGATCGGAGGATGAAGAGATCGGGATCTCTCGCTTCCACCATGCTCTGATCGGGATCTGAGAGATCAATGAATGCCTCATCCAGAAAGAGGATGGAGCCCTCATCCCGGCACTCCTTCAGCCTGTGTTTGATCGCATCTTTTGAAAGGAGTTTTCCGGTTGGATTGTTTGGATTACAGATATACCGCAGATCAACTGTATCTTCAGGATTATGGGTAATTGTACCTCCGGCGAGACGAACCGACTGGGCATATTCCCCAAATGTCGATCTCTCAATAAATGCCCGCGACCCCGCGGGTGCCATCACCAGTGCAAAGATCCTGATCAGCTCAACCGATCCATTGCCAACGGTGATCTCTTCAGGATTTCGTGAAAATACAGATCCAATCGCCTCCTTCAGATCAAGATAGGTGTCATCGGGATAATCGCCCAGATCACATGCCCCGGGCTCCCATGCAACAGCAGGAGGGAATGGATTCATGCTTGCACTGAAGTCCAGTAGATCCTTTTCCAGCCCTTCTCTGCGAAGATTTCTTATAATACCACCATGTATCTGCCTTTTTGGCATGTTTTTGATCCTCATAGTCAACTACCCCGCCCTAAAGGACGGGGCTTGAGGCTCTGCAAAAATTCAGGACACTCGTCTGGGTGGCTGACTTCACACCCCTGTGATTCCAGGATATACCTGGAATCACGTGTTCGCAATTCGATGTTCCTTGCACCGATAAGATCAGAGTGTAACGTATATCCACAACATTTACACGTAAAGGACAAACCATTACGGTTCGATTTGTTAATGTGATAACATCGTGGGCATGTCTGCGAAGTATATTGAGGGTCAATATATTCGACACGAATACCCGCGGCTTTCGCTTTGTATTCGATCATAAAGTGTAACTGATAATATGACCACGATGATTTCTGATACCTGTTTTCTTTACGGGTTTTGTGGATGGTGTTTGTACGGATGCCTGTTAAATCTTCTAATCCGATACAATTAACATTATTATCGAGTGCAAACTGAACAATCTCTTTGGACACGTTATGATTCATATTTGCCATGAGCCGTCTTTCTTTACCTGATATATGTTTCAACATTCGTTTTGCAGATAAAGTGCCTTTGGCTTGTAACCTTGCTCGCATGGATGAATAGATGTTTTTGAGGTTCTTGACTTCTCCACCGCAGAAAAACCTGCATTTGTTGTCTGTGGTGTTGACGACGGCTAACCAGTTCATTCCAACATCAACCCCCATGAATGTGGATGCTGTATCCAATTCGGGGGGATCGGGGATGGTCCTGGATACGGAGAGATGGAAATAATAGCCGTCTTTATGTTTAACAAGTTTCGATGCGGTAAATTCCCATGAACCGTCAAAATACTGTTCGGCAGAAGAATACATGTGGAATGGATATTTTTTTCGACCATCCAATGTGGTGATGCTCACCCATTCTTTCGTGATAGTAAAATCCCGCCTATATGAGAAGGTTACATTTGTAGGACGATATCGGATCTCCTGCCATTCTGCCTGACCTGTTTTAATCTGTTCTTTCAAGGTTTTGTAGGTTCCTGCTACCTGGCGGCAGATATTACAGGTCATCTGGCTGAGTAATCCGAGGTTTCGTACGTCCTGATAAACCCGTTTTTGGATTTTGTCAGAACCCATAGGCTTACCATGTTCATATACAACAGTGGAAACATAGTTCATCCCTGATGTATAACTTTGGACGAGAGCGTTTAACTCTCCCCCGTAATTATACAACTTTAACGGAATGGTTTTCACTTGTTGCATATAGTATAATTTTCAAGTGACTATATAAAGGTATCTGAAGCAATTCCTCCCCTACCTAAAGGAAGGGGACTCCTTGCCATTTTAGTTGAAGGCCACCGGGAAAGTACCTGACCAAACCAATTTTCAAAGAAAGCGGGTTGAATCATACTCAATTTAATTTGCATTGTTCTGAATAAAAGGGTTCTGAAAAGACTGTTTTGGGGGCGCTTCAGGGAGTTTTCGTAAACTATATATATATTAACGATGTATCTACATTCATCTGATTAGTAAGATCAGACGATTGTGTGCTTAATGTCTGACAATTAGCTTATCTTTGTATGACATTTGTCTGACTGGAGTGAGAAATGGACAGGATCACCATCCGATTACCCAGGCAACAGGTCGAAATGCTGGAGAAACTGGTAGCGGCCGGAGAATTCCCAACCGTATCTGAAGCGGTTCGATATGCAGTACGGGAACTCCTATCCAAGCACGGAGATCGGGTAATGCGCGAAAGCGATCAGGTCACGTCTTTAAAAATTTAATGAGGGGTTGTAGTATGCAGACAATTATAAATGAAGCTCTAAAACACGCAGAGATTGAGAAAGACCGCGTTAAATCATCGATCATCGATGATGACGAGATGCTTGGCAATCCACGCATTGTCATCATCGGGTGTGGCGGCGCAGGAAACAACACAGTAAACCGGCTTCACCATATGCAGGTGAATGGTGCTGAGACGATCGCAATCAACACTGATAAACAGCACCTTGATATGGTTCAGTCCGATAAAAGAGTCCTGATCGGCAAATCCCTGACCAAAGGTCTTGGAGCTGGCGGATTTCCGGATGTTGGCAGACGCGCAGCCGAGATGGCCAGGCCGACCCTTGAGAGCCTCCTTGAATCAGCAGATCTCGTATTCGTCACCGCAGGAATGGGCGGGGGAACCGGAACAGGATCGGCGCCTGTTGTGGCTCAGATCGCAAAAGAGCAGGGTGCAATCGTCGTCGCCATGGTAAGTTACCCCTTCCAGGTTGAGAAGGCACGTATGCTCAAAGCCGAAGAAGGGCTTGAAGCGATCCGCAATGCAGCAGATTCTGTTATTGTTCTTGACAATAACCGGTTGAAGAATTTTGTTCCAAACCTCCCACTCGGACAGGCATTTTCAGTTATGGATCAGCTCATCTCAGAAACCGTCAAAGGGATCAGCGAAACAATCACTGAACCATCACTCATTAACATCGACTATGCCGATGTTCGTGCCACCATGAGCAAGGGCGGACTTGCTGTAATGCTTGTTGGTGAAAGCAAGCAGCAGAACAAAGCGGAAAGTGTTGTTCGCGAGTGCCTTGACCACCCGCTTCTTGACATAGACTATCGTGGCGCAACAGGATGCCTCATTCATATCACCGGTGGCAGCGATCTAACACTCCACGATGCAGAAGAGATTGCAAGCCAGCTCACCTATGAGCTCGATCCGCATGCAGATGTGATCTGGGGTGCGCGCGTCAGAAGCGACTATGAAGGGAAAGTCAGGGTAATGGCAATTATGACAGGCGTCCAGAGCCCGCAGATACTCGGTGGACTCCCAAGCCTCTCGATGCAGTCAACACGCTCGCGAAGTGAAGCGGTTGTCCCGGGACGAAGTATCGGCCGGGGAACAGCAGATGCCCGCTCCGGAAGCCTCCTTGACTGGGTAATGTAATTCAAAAACCCATTTTCTTTTCTATATTCTACTATTCAAACCAAAATTGCACTCTCTTCGGAGGATTCGATACATTTAATAGTAACCTTAACCTTTACTTATAGAAAGTCGTATCAATGCCTCTGGAACAGGGAACAGTCTCTGTCACCGGAATTGAGCAATTGATGGCTTTTCGTATCGGAGGTTGAACAGGATGGTTTACGCGCATCAGCACTCACGTCAAGTGCTGTCTGTTTTTTATTTACTACCCGGAATAGAGGATACTCTGTACAAACGGGGCGCAGACACTCCAACCCGCAACCCAGAGGCAAACGTATCGACATTTGAGGATTGTTGAGCATGTTGAATGATCTCGTAGACAAGAGAAAAACTATTCTTGCTGAATCTGAACAGCACAAGAACAGAAGGAATGAACTCAATGCCCTCGCAAGCAAATGTGCCCGCGAGCGTAATGAACTGAACAACCAGACACGCCAGTATGTCGAAGAAGCCCAGAAGCACAAGGAGCTTCGCGACTTAAGCAACAAGGATGTCTCCGATCTGAAAGAACAGAGAAATATCCTGAATGAACAGGCAAATATACTCTTTGAGGAGCTTGAAGAATATAAAAAAGAACATGGCAATATCAAAAAGGGCCAGGTTAAAGACATCCAGCGTCAGATCGAGTTCCTCGAGTTTAAACAGCAGACCGAAGCAATGAGTTCCGACAAGGAACGCGAGCTCGTTGAGAAGATCAAACAGATGAAAAGCCAGGTTCGTGAACAGGAAGCTGAACTTGAGCAGAATAAAGAGATCCGGTCAAAACTTCAGGAGGCACGTGACCTCCGGAAACAGGCATCCGATCTCCACATCAAGGTGACCGAGAGTGCAGAGCTTGCACAGACTCATCACGATCTTATGGTGGAGTGCTACAGGAAAGCCGACAAATCCCGTGAAGAGGCAGATGCCAGGCACCGTGCATTTGTCGAGGCACAGGAAGCAGCAGATGCCGAACACAAAGCTTTCATCGAATGCCAGAAAGAACTCCGTGACTACGACAAGGTCATCAGCGGCATGCGGACAAAAACCAAGAAGTTTAAAACCGTTAAAGAGAATAAAACTGTCAGAATGGAAGCAGAAAAGATCTTCAACTCATTCAAGAGTGGAGAGAAGCTTACCACCGATGACCTCCTTCTCCTCCAGAGATCGAAACTCATTTAATTTTTTTTGCAGAACGCACGATATGATTGAATAAGACCGGCGGGTCTTCTTCAGCAGGGCGATCTTTTTTGGGAACCATTTTCAGACGATTTTTTTTCCCTGGAAAACCAGATTTCATTTATCATTCAGAGAAAACAACATTATTATCCTAATACGTTCATGTATTCTGTAATGGAGAAGAGAAAGACGCTCGTGCTGAGCGTCGATCGCGATGACGATATCGGATATAAAGCGAGGATAGAAAGCCCCGTTATCGGAAGAGAGGCATGTCTTGAGGCGGCAAAACGCCTTGGGCTTGTGGATCCCGAAGATTCCGATGTGAATGCGATATTCCAGGCAGTCAAGACATATGACGAGCTAACTGCACGGGGAGAGGATGTGATCGTTTCTGTCATTGGCGGAAGCCATTTGAACATGCTCGAAGGAGATCGCAAAATCGCCGATTCGCTCTCACAGTTAATCAATCAAACGAACGTAACCGCATGCATCCTTGTATCTGATGGCGCTGAGGATGATTTTATCCTCCCAATCGTCCAATCCAGAATTCCTGTCGAGAGCGTTAAACGGGTCATCGTTGCACAGATGCCAAACCTTGAGGGGACCTACTATATCATCAAGAAACTGCTCGATGATCCAAAGATCGCCCGTGTGGTTCTTGTCCCAATCGGCCTTGCAATGTTGCTCTATTCTGCAGCATATCTCTTGGGAAGGCCGGATCTTGCGACCTTCTTTGTAGTCGGAGCTGTCGGGATTTATCTGCTCTTCAAAGGATTCGGAATTGACGAATTCTTCAGTTATCTCATCTCAGGATTTCAGCAGTCTTTTCAGAAGGGGAGTTTCAGTTTTGTTGCATACATAACCGCAGTCTTGATCTCAATTGTCGCTGTAATCATGGGTTTAACAAGCCTGCTCGTTTATTATCCACAAGATGCCGGAGTTCTGCTCTTTTTCGCTGCATTCATCTATGGATCTGTCTGGTGGTTTGTGGGCGCAGGGCTTGTTGCACTGGCGGGAAAGATCATAGATTGCATCCTCAATGAACAGGAGATGCTCAGCAGAATTGTGATCATCCCCTTTTTTATCGGAGCGATTGGAACGATCATCTATGGGGCGAGCAGTTACCTGCTTTCGATCAGCAATGTGCCCGAATTCCCTGTATCCGCAGGTAGCGGAGTGCAATCCATCATCATCTTCACAATAGCCGGACTTCTCTGTGCACTTATTGGGATCTATATCCAGTCAGCAACCAGCAAATGGGTTATAGACGGTAAGAAGAGCAGAAAGTGGTGAAGAGCCGGATAAAACGGCAATACATTTATGATTATATGCTGATGTCTATTCCATGCCCGTCATAACGATTCAGATGTCAGAAGGAAAAACAGCTGATCAGAAGCGGAAAGTTGCCGGTGAGATCACCCGGACCGTTGCCGAAACATTCGGAGTCGACCCGGCGGCAGTTATTGTCATCTTCAATGAGTTGCCACGCGACAATATCGCAAAAAACGGAAAACTCCTCTCGGATTGAGAGGATTTTATTTTTTCAGAGATTACTCATTTGAGAGCGGGAAATGCTCCTGGTAGACCTTGCGCCTCTCTTCAAGATCCGTATGCAGGTACACTTCTGTCGTCTGGATAGACGAGTGGCCGAGGTTCTCCTGCACCACCCTGAGGTTCCGTGAACGCCGGTAGAGTTCACTTGCATAACTGTGGCGGATCTTATGAGGAGTGATTCCGGCAGGGGCATATTTCTGGAATATATGCTGGACTGAACGGGAGGATAGTGGGGCGCCAGAACGGCCCTGGAAGAGCGGGCCATCCTTTCTTCCGCCGATAAACCCCCTGATTGCGGCCAGAGTATCGGGATCGATGAAGACCGTCCGGATCTTGCCCCCTTTTCCACGGATGCGGATCGTCTCCTCATCAAAATCGATATGCTCAATCATAATTCCACAGAGTTCAGACACCCGCACCCCGGTTGCATAGATTGTCCTGATAAGCAGGCGGTCCCTAAAATCCCCGATCTTCTCGAGAAGAGTGATCACATCTGCATGTTTGAGGTATAAGAGTTCCCGATCCTTGATTTTTGGACGATCTACGCCGAGAACCGGATTCGTATCAACAACCTGCTGGCCAACAAGAAATCTGTAAAATGAGCTGAGCGTTGAGAGATAGCGGTTCATGGTTGTTGCGGAGAGGCTCCGTTCAACCGATGCCTGCGCCATAAAATTGGTGACTTCATAGCTATCAGTCTCAACGTCCGGATCATCTGAGGCCTGTACTCCGGCAGAATAGGAGGAGAAATCGTACAGCACCCGGCGGTAGGTATCTATTGTTTTTTCAGAATAATTCCGCATCGTCAGGTGATTCATATACCGGGGAATCCAGACAGAGAACGTCCGAAGACGGGGAGCCATGACAGTACTATTTCCTTCTGAGGCAATGAACATTGCGCAGAATATTTATTCAGAAGTATCCTTGTAATCCCGCACCCCGGATCTATACCCTCAGAGAAAATAGGAGAATGAGATCCATGATCAGATCACTGAAGATGCGGATTACTGTATAAAAGATGCAAAATATCTCTTCGAATACATATAGCACCATATGGTTTATAAGAGAAATTAATTCGTGATCTTTCAAACAAAATACTCCAACTTTAAATATAAATCTGGGGAATATATGTTAGATCCAATCCCCAGTACAGATGAATAGATCAAACAGACAGAAGAAAAGGACGCGGGCAGACCCACCCAGGCAAGAGAAAATCAGGAATGGAAAGAAAGGAGAAGCATCCACCCAAAACCATGAGAGCAGAGACGTTGACCCTGAGCCCCAAAAAGCACCCCCACCCAATCACCCCACCCAGTTCAACAGCAATAATCTGGCAATAGGCAGAGGACTACATCGAATAAAACCAGATGACAAGCCCGACACAGATCAGAGAATCATAATCACCCGGCATCTGCGAACAGAGAGATCAAATCACGCAATTTGACACTCCTGGCTCCACCGCATACCATAATTGCGCAGAATACCTATTCTGCGCAAAAAATCCCGTTCCTCTACGTTGTAAAAATAAACGAAATTTAGGATTTAAAACGAGAATAGACCGAAATTCAGTATTTTTAGGGTTACAAGATAGTGGACAGCTTCTGACTATAATTTTCAAGAGAAGCAGAACCCCCAACCATCCGGACAGACAACGGGTCGAGTTACCCCACCTCAAGGAGCATATAAAGAAACTTCATATCGTCGATTTCATCGATCTTTTCACATTTTTACTATTAGGCATTATGATAATCGAAAAAAGTCGATGATAATGCCAATATGAGGACGTTAATTTTTGACGCAATTGAAATATTGATTGAACCAATTGCAGAGAGACAGAGGGTAGGAATTACGAGAGAGAAGGGTTTGAAAACCAACTGCCTTTTAGATAACCACACCTACCCAACAGGGCCAGAGGAGACGCACCAATCACTCACCATAAGAACAGGGAGATCAGCAACCCACCTACCAGAGAAATCCACAGGCAGGCAATTGAATAGTTGCCACAACACTCGGGCACAACCCGGAAGGATCAGATCGTGTATATTATTAGAATGCAGAAAGTGGACAATAGCAAAATGGCGGTGAGAGAGGTCAATCCAGAATAACAGACGATCGATTCGGATAGTGGAGAGAGAAGAGAGGAGAAGGATTGAAAGGGAGAAAGAGGGGGAGAGAGAGAAGCGATCTGATCCCGATCCAGAAACCCCTCTGATCAATAATCGATCCATACACCATAGATCCAAACAGCGACAGATCAGATGCCCGTTATGGAGATTGGCAGAGATCCTCCTTTTTCAGAGGAGAATATATCAGGCAATTCTTTGCACCAGAGTGCGAGATCCTGCTTTATAGCCAATAAGAAGAGCAGCCATAAGCTGGAGACCCACCCGAGGAGCCACCCTTTGATCAGAAAACCAATCAGTAACCCCTAAAACATAGCCCGCAAACCTCCGCCAACAATACACAAATCCACCCTTAACGATACTGCGTTTGCCCCTGCATCAACGACGAGCCAGAGCAAGGTTACATTCTGGACGATATATACCGCCATACCCAAGCAGCATCAGACCATGCCTTCCATGAAATACCCCCCGCCCAAGACAAACAGAGAGTGAGCAGTTACAAAAGACAGGAAAGCAGTGGAGCACTTTTCGATCGCCACACCTGAGCAATATGAAACGCAAATTTAACGAAGGCATTGACATTCTACATCGAACAGCAGATCTCAGAGAGCATCCAGCCAGAGAGGAACCAGTCATAAGCCAACTTTCAGGATGACTGAAGCATCCCCATGAAGAGAAAAACGGGTTCGACTACAAGCCCCCGTTACAACCTGATGTAATGCGAGCCCCAACCAGGCACCTGCATCTTCACCCCCACACACGGATCTAAGAAAATAAATAAATTATTTATTCAACAATATGCTTCAATCAGAGCATTTTCGAGGCAGATCGTCATCTATAAACCATATGATGCTATACGTTAAAGAGCACAGAATTTTCCGCATCCTGCCCAGGAAATTGTCATACATTGACACCGATATACACAGAAAAAGGTTCAAGGGGGCAGAAGAGCAACAAAGGTACTGAGATGAGCAACCCAGAAGAGGAAAACCCTCAGATCGATGAAAGCCGGAGAGAGGAGATCTCCAAATACCGGAAGTTCCGGAAAGTCGATGGCGCCACATACCGGAAAGTCAACCAGTTCCTGAGGAAGCATACGTACGTAACTGCCCGGGAATGGGCAATAGCCCGGCTCTGTTCCGATTTTAAGACAACAGCAGGTGCCGAGATGACTTTTATCGGAGAGAATCTCCCCGATCTGGTTCCATTTATGCAGGAGCCATACTCTCCGCAGGCGGTCAACCAGGCACGTTCATCCTTCAAGAGAAAAGTCAGGAAATCGGGTGCCACATTCTTTTACGGGGCCATGTGCGGTTTTTTTACCCTTGACGAACTTGACGACATCCTCTTTGAATCAAGCGAGATCGCACGGTTTCTCCTTGAAGTTGAGGGCACATCACTTGAGATCGATGACGAGATCGAAATAGAAGACCGGATCACCGACATCATGAGAAAACTTGGCGATTCTGCCAATATTCTCCTGAACAAACGATCCCAGCAATCTATTCAGCCGGATGAAACAAATATCAGACAATCTGAGAGAGATGAAGATAATGACGAATAACACCGAACCGAAAAAAGTACTCTTTGGAACAAACGGAGTCCGCGGAATCATTGGAGAAGACATGAACCCGGAACTCGTCATGAAGATCGGGTTATCCCTGGGAACAATGATACAGGGCAGAGTGGCGATTGGTAGAGATACCAGAACATCTGGAGAGGCACTTGCTGCTGCAATGCGATCAGGACTTCTCGCATCCGGATGCGATGTGATCGATCTCGGCATACTCCCGACACCGGCACTCCAGTACCTGGTCAGGGAGCATTATGATGGAGGGGCGATGATCACCGCCTCACACAACCCCCCTGAATATAACGGGGTGAAGGTGATTGAGGGTGACGGCACCGAGATGGATGATACCCGCACAATAGCACTCGAATCATTAATCTTTTCAGAGGATGTCAGAATTGCGGACTGGAAGAGTGTTGGGAAGCTGACTGATGAGTCCCACAGAATAGAGGAGTACATCAGAGCCATCGTCTCTCATTTTCCAAAAGACTGCTGCAAAGGGATGGTCGTCGTCGTCGATCCGGGATCGGGTCCGGCTGCTGCAACAACGCCCGAGATCCTCCGGCGAATGGGATGTAGTGTTCATACCATCAATGGCCGGTTTGACGGTACATTCCCCGGACGGCTCCCTGAGCCGAGCCCGGAGGGGCTCGCCCTCCTTTCAGAAACAGTCATCGCAACCAAAGCAGCATTCGGGGTTGCGCATGACGGTGATGCGGATCGGGCAGTCTTTGTGGATGAGACGGGAACTTTCATGAACGAGAATCTGACCTTTGCGATGCTTGCACGTGCCACATGCCGCAAAAAACCAGGTATTGTCGTCACACCAGTCAGTACATCAGATGTCATCAGGGAGGTTGCAGCCGACTGCGGATGTAGTACCACCTATACACCGGTAGGGAGCATATATGTCGCACGAACCATGCTGAAACTGATCGAGGCAGGAGAGAGGGTTGCTTTTGGGGGTGAAGGAAATGGAGGTCAGATCTTTCCCAATCACCAGTTCTGCAGGGATGGGGGAATGACTGCTGCTGCAATGGCAGAACTTGTTGCTGGATCAAAACGATCGATATCCTCCCTTGCAGATGAGATCCCCCCATATACCATGGTAAAAGAGAAGATCCATTCCGATGATCCGACCGCCGTTCTTTCAAGAATTCGATCAGCATGTTCTGAACTTGACCTGAATGAAACCGATGGCGTCCATATACGGTGGAATGATGCGTGGGCGCTGATCCGCCCTTCAGGGACAGAACCTTTCATCAGGCTCTATGCAGAATCAAAAGATCCAGAGCGGGCAGAAGAAGTGAAAACTTATCTTCTCTCCCTGCTCTGATTAGACATCCATTAAGGCTTAAATTCAAATAATAAGCTTATTATTTCTTTTTTTCAAAATAAAAGGAAATAGATTTCTTTAATAACTATATTCATTCCATATCATAATGACAAAGGACTTTCCCACAAGAATTGAGATCAAAGTGAGATTCGTGGATTAGGTCAGATACCTTTGATTGATAGGAAGAACCGGGATCGTCTCCCAACACATTCAATCAGTTCCAGAAATCACAGGTCTGATTCAGCTGAAGATGGGAAAGAATACAACATTCTGAATAAGAAGAAACCATTGATTGTTACAGAGCATAATATCCACTCAAAATGAACAGAGAGATGAGAGAGGATCAGGAGGAGAGATGAAAACAATCGAACTGATCATTTCGGGGAGAGTTCAGAAAGTTGGTTTCAGGGCCTGTATACGGCATATTGCAACCAGCCTCGGCATCTCCGGGGAGGTGGAGAATCTCCCGGATGGCAGAGTGCATGTGCTTGCCACAGGTGAGGATGTTATCCTTGAAAAGTTTGTATCCATGCTCTATAGTTGTCCCCGTGCAATCATTCGGGATATTGATATGAGAACATTCATCCTGACAGATTTTCCGGATTTCTCCATCAAACGCCCTCTTTGAAGACAGAATTGGTTTAACTGGCGGGGGTGAAGGGGGCGGAGCGGGGAGTCTCCGGTCTTCAGGGTGGGGTAGTTCACCAGGCAGTGGAGGCCGTGCAGCCCCTAATCTTCCACCAAACCTTAAAAAATAACTGAAAAATTGCCCCCTTTCTCAAGAGATTTAAGATATGCATACACATTTGCATCGATGATCCGCTGATCGATCGTGGTGTATAAACGCTCAAGGAGCCGGGAGATGAGTTCGTCCGAGAGGACACATCGGGTCTGACTCAGTTCATAATCACCAGCGGTTATAGATTCCTTTGCAAGTTCAAATACCGTGGAATCGACCATGGTTCTCTTCAAAGGCTCGATTATATCATAGACAAATCCGCCTGCCCCCTGATTCAGGAGACCGTTATCAGGATTCAGATGAGCCCCGATGATTGCAACACACGCATTGCCGAAGAGAAGGGCGTACCCAAACGAGAGCATCGCATTGACAGGATCAAAATGAGGACGTTTTGTCCTTCTTCTGTACTCCAGATCTGTTGGAAGCATCCGTGAAAGAATCTCATAATACATATCAGTTGAGAGAGTATGGAGCCGTCTGATCTCTTCTATCCTGACCAGATATTCTATCTCATTTCTTGCCTGCTCCAGGAAATCGTGTTCACCGCGATAGAAAAGGCCTGATTCAAGAGTATTATCAAGCTCCTCTAACCAGAGAAGCCGTGATTGCAGAGAAGAGCGGACAAATTCAATGACATATCGATGTGAAGGGGTAGAGGTCTGAAGACACCACGTCTCTTCATTCCTGTTCGATCCAAACGGCGTTAGGGTACCAAGAGGTGTTCCATGAGCGTCAAAGAAGGAGATTGACGCACCCTTCTCAAGAAGACGATTTATTGTCGCAGTCTGAATCGTATGCCCACCAACAAGGAGCAGATGATTGATTGCATCTATTGAATAGCTTGACTGCTGGGATCGTTTCTGGACATACAACAGTCCTGGTGTCGACTTGATATGTGCACCATATCCCCAGATTGCATGCCAGGGAACCTTCATATCAACCAATAATCAACCCTCATACACAGAACAACAGTATATTATCCGTTCTTTCAGTGATTAATCTTTGGAAAAAAGTCTGGAGAATACAGGTGAACGATCACCTGATCGGAGGTAGTTGCAGCCGGCATTCAGGGCAGAAATATCTCTCCTTCCGATCCAGTTCACTCAGACTTTCAGGCCTGTACATGATGCATTCAGGAACAGAACAATGTTCAAGCCCCAGGAGATGCCCCAGTTCATGAGCTCCTTCCTTTGCTGTCCTCTCAATGATCAGATGAATATCACCGGGGAGCCCGTAGTATTCATTCTCCAGCCGTGCTGTTGAAACAACAGCACTCCCAATAGAATCACGTGCCAATCCAAATACAAAATCCGATGAGTCAGCATAGATGTCATCAGGTATTACCAGTAGAAAGTGATCCTGTATTCCGTGCAGCCGTTTGAAGAGACTGATCCTGTTGATGATCCGCCCTCCATCATACTGGCGGCGTATCCGATGATATCCTTCAAGAGGAAAATGATCACCAAGGATGAGTTCAACCGGAGAGCCAATGACAGCCGAAATGATTCGCTGCACAGGAAGCTGGATGCCATCAACCGATCGATAATCCCAATAGATCACGATCCCCATACTGTAAATAGGAAATGAGCGGCTATAAACATATTGAAGAAGCGATTGGCACATTTATCGGAATGAGATACCGGCGATGCGTTGAAGTGGGATATGGCGGCAGCCTGGTTGCCGCCTCAATTATCCAACGCAGGGGCAGATCCATCCTCTGTGTCGATCGAAAGCCATTTCCACCAGCTGGCATGATACGGACAGCAGTTGATGATATCACAGACCCCGATCTGAGGCTCTACAGGGGATCCGACTGCATCTATGCGATCAGACCGGGAATTGAGATGATGCCGGATCTCATCAAACTTGCCCAAACCGTCAGATCAGACCTGCTCATCTATCACCTGGGATGCGAGATCTACCAGGATGGAGGGGAGAAGATTGACTGTGGCGTCATTCTTCACCGCTATTGCGCAAAACACGGATCCCAATCAGAAAGAGAATAGTGTTGATTGCGATTCTGCCTTCTTCTTTTCAGGAGAAGGTTCTTCTGTTTGCTTTTCAGGGATTCGATCTTCGCGAGGTGCAGCATTCACAATTTTCTGTGACGATTTTCTCTTCTCCTCTTCTTTTACGGCTTTTTCAATCTCTTTCATGATCGACTGGGAACGCGCCTTATCATGGATTAACAGTGCCAGTTGATCGGCATCCAGATTGAGTGAGCTGACAAATCGTTTTGGATCCTTGTCGGCAAGGAGACCGATTGGTGTGAGATACTCATCTGCCACTGTCTTTTCAGGGATCCTGTATGCCTCAGAGCAGCGGTGCAGGAGCGAGAGCCGGATCATCTTCTGCCGGCGCGCCTGCCCCATCCGCTTCCATCGATCCGGTGGAGAGATCCTCACCCGGAGTCCGGATCCGGCAGACGCAGCAGCCAATCCTATGAGCATGATGCCGGTTGCATACCTCCAGAGAGTGTAATACTGCCTGCTGAATGTCCTGCCGAGATACAAATCCGCACAGGAGAGAAGACGGAGAGAGAGCGCTCGCCTCCGGAGATCACGGTGTTGAAGAGCACCTGCTTCAAGCCATTGAATCTGCGCATCCGGTGTATCATCCACCTCGCGGGAGAGCCGCATCAGCGAGTCGTCGTCTGAAGAGCCGGAGAGTGTTTTTGCAACAAGATCAAAGATGCTGGAACGGGAATCCTTCTGTTGAACCTGAAGATCCGATGGAAGAATGCGAGCTTTTCCGATTGAGGAGCCAAAGAGCATATTGACAGCAGATCGGATATCGCCTTTTGCTTCCTCGGCTATGATACGAGTTGCTTCCGGATCGCAATCGAGGCCCTCGGCAGCACAGATATATTTCAGATGTGGAGCGAGAGTTCGGGCTGTCACAGCCCGGAACTGCACCTGATCGCAGAGCCGCCTGATCTCGGGTGCAACCCCGTAGGCATCATTTGCGATGAGCATTATCGGCTGTTTTGATCGCCTGATGATATCCACAATCGCTTTTGCGCCACCCCGATCTGCGTTGCCATCAAGATTATCTGCTTCATCAAGGAGGATCAGACGCCGTAATGCGCCGGAGAGGCTGGCGGTTGTACTCGAGCTCCCTGCAATCCGCTCGATCACCCCTTTTGTCCGCTGATCGCTTGCATTCATCTCAATGATCTCCCAGCCGAGATCTTGTGCCAGCGCATAGGCAGCCGAGGTCTTTCCAATACCTGGCTTACCATAGAGAAGGATCGGTTTGCTCTGTGTCGTCCACCCTTTTGCCCATTCAAGGAGCTCGTGAACCGCAGACTGATTGCCTATAACATCTGCGAGTGTCTTTGGCCGATACTTCTCCACCCAGTCCATATCAGATCTATTTCAGTTTATGAGAAGAAAATAGGTTTTGGGATCAGTAGACCAGAACAAATACATTATCTTTGATGAGGCAAAAATATAGGAGTAATCGATATTTGGTGTTTATTGTGGTGAAGAACTGCTCCAGTCAATCAGTAGCAGATGCGGTTAGAGAATACGAGGGAGTGACCAGAAAACACGCTATTGGTGAGATCATCCGCTCTCTCAAGCTTGATTCTCCTGATATCGTGGCATCGTTTGGAGAAGATGCAGCCGTCATCCGCAAGGGAGACGATGCCCTCCTCCTCGCCGCAGACGGTATCTGGAACAAGCTGATGGAGGCTGATCCATACTGGTCCGGCTTCTGTGCCGTTCTTGTAAATATTCATGACATTGCTGCGATGGGAGGAGATGCACTTGCACTCGTAGATATCCTTTCATTCACGGATGAAACACTGATGCAGGAGGTGACACGGGGAATGGCAGATGCTGCAAGCCGTTTTGGCGTTCCGATCGTCGGAGGGCATCTCCATCCAGACACCCCATATAATGTCATTGATGTTGCGGTTCTTGGAACAGCACGACTTGACTCGGTCATCTACAGTGACAGGGCAGAGGATGGAGATGCAGTGATTGCAGCCATTGATCTCAACGGCCGTGTTCACCCTTCATGTGCCATGAACTGGGATTCTGTCACAATGAAAGATGGAAAAACCCTCAGATCCCAGATCGGCGTGATGAAAAAGCTCGGAGAGGCACACCTCGTCACATCTGCAAAGGATATCTCAAATCCCGGTATCATCGGAACCCTTGGGATGCTCCTTGAAGTAAGCAGGAAAGGAGCGAGTATAGATCTCCAGTCGATACCGATGCCTGACCTTGCAGCGCACGAAATCACCTTTGAGCACTGGGTGCGCATGTACCCCGGAATGGGTTTCATACTCACTGCCAACCAGTCTCATGCAGAGGAGGTGGCGCGGTTGTTCCGTGACGTAGGAATGGCAGCACAGATAATTGGAAGCATCAACGACACACAGGAACTCACCATCACCTATCAGGGAGAAAGCACCGAAGTCTTTGACTTCTCCCATGACGGGATCATCGGATCCACTGATTGGTGCAAGTCATTATGAGAAGAATCGGAATAGGGGCGCTGGAAGATTTTAGCAGGGTATATAAGGCAGCCAGAAAGGCAGCTTCAGACGATCTCTTCGTCTGCATTTATACATCTCAGAAGGTGAGCGAAGAGGAGGACGAACAGGTTCGTTTCCATGTATCACCCAATCCCATACAGGCACTCATCAATGACCTGCTGAGCGGAGAGATCGATGGGGCGGTTCGGGGAACATTGCCATCAGATGCCACACTCAGGTATCTCAGGGAATCAACCGCTACCTCCAGCCTCGAACGTATTGCGGTTCTCGAAACTCCGGAGGGAAAGAAATTCCTCCTCACCCCCGTTGGTATAGATGAAGGGTGGACTTGTTCTGAGAAAGTGAGTCTGGTGGAGATGGCAGTTGCACTTGCCGGATGCATCGGAATTGATCAGACGATTGGAATACTTTCAGGAGGCCGGAAGAGTGATATCGGCAGGAATCCCGTTGTTGATCGGTCATTGGGCGAGGGAGAGCTCCTTGCACAACTGACCGGAGGAGTTCATACAGGAATTCTGATCGAGGAGGCCGCAAACAGGTATGGGATTGTGATTGCACCTGATGGCATATCCGGCAACCTCATCTTCAGGACACTTGTTCTTCTGGGTTCCGGGAGATCACATGGCGCACCTGTCGTAAATATCGATGTTACGTTCGTCGATACTTCGCGCGCATCTGATAATTACGAGAATGCCCTCAGGCTGGCAGCAAAGCTGTGTGATTTAAAAAAACCTTAAAATGAGTTTAAATATCAGAAATAACACCATTTAAAACCTATTTTCAACGAAAAGCCCTGAATTAACAATAACCCACCAACATCGAGATACCGATAAATGGAAGGGAGAAAGGGGCTGAATATACGAAAGCCTTAAATATTTAACAATATACTCTTTCAATGGTGGTAATTACATGGCAGACCTACCAATTGCAGCTGTAGTAAGAATCGCAAAGAAGAATGGTGCAGAGCGTGTCGGAAGTGATGCAGCTGAAGCACTTGTTGCTAAAGCAGAAGCATACATCGCCGAGCTCACCAAGAAGGCAAATCAGTACGCCCTTCACGCTGGTAGAAAGACGATCAAAGAGGAAGACATCGAACTCGCCGCAAAGAGCGAGGCTTGATATCACCTCTCTTTTCTAAAAAAATCAGAAAGTTCCTTTTGTACTTCGAATCTCTGATTCGTTTCCACTCAGTCTGAGTGCCATATTGAGGGTAATTCCAAACGCCTTGAAGATCGATTCACAGATATGGTGATCTGATCGGCCGGAGAAGACGATATGTGCAGTAATCCCTGCCTGATGAACGAGAGAATAGAAGAAATGTTCAAAGAGATCATTTGAGATTCCCCCGGTCTCACTTCCAACAAATGTCCCTTCAAAGACGAGATACCCTCTTCCTCCGCAGTCAAGTGCAACATCTGCCCGGGCCTCATCCATTGGTACAACGGCATTGGCAAACCGGGTGATCCCACGACCATCTCCAATCGCCTCTTTGATAGCCATCCCAAGAACGATACCGATATCCTCAACGGTATGGTGGGAATCCACCTGGAGATCGCCTGATGCCGTTACAGAGAGGCCAAAACCCCCGTGCCTCCCAAATGACTCAAGCATATGATCCAGGAAAGGAAGGCTCGTCTGGATCTCCAGGGGACCTCCATCTGGATCAAAGCTGATTATTATACTCGTCTCTTTCGTCTCACGACTAATATCTGCCCGTCTCATTTCAATTCCTCAAGAACTGCAGGGAACGAGAGCATCCCATTATAGAGAGCCGATCCGAGAACAGCCCCTGCCACACCTAGTTCCCGGAGAATTCTCAGATCCGTTGCTCGTGAGACGCCACCAGAGACGACCACAGGGCATTTCACCGCATCTATAACCCTTCGTATAGGATCAACGGCGATCCCCTCACAGAGCCCCTCTACATCGACATTGGTGAAGAGGAGAGAACCAGCACCTTCATCTTCAAACCGTTTTGCCCAGACTGAGACCTCACCCGCAGTCTTCTCCCAACCATGAATCGCTATCTCACCACCACGGGCATCAACACCTGCCATGATCCGTTCACTTCCATGTTCTCTTGAAAGCCGACTGATGATTGATGGATCTTCTGCTGCTGCCGTCCCGATAATGACGCGATCCACACCCAGTTCAAGCCATCCGGCTGCATCGGATTCGGATCTGATACCGCCGCCGAGCTGGAGAAAAACATCAGTTTCAGTTATCAGCTCGCGGATAACGCCTACATTCGCCCCAGCATTTCCAAAAGCACCATCGAGGTTGATGATATGGAGTGCTGTTGCCCCTTCATCAATCCAGCGAAGAGCAGAAGAGAGCGGATGGCCATAGGAAGATGCGGTCTCTCTTTTACCCTGAACAAGCTGGACGCATCTTCCACCAAGGATATCAACTGCGGGAAATATGTCCATAACCATCACTTGATCATCCGCTGGACATCCATCACGAGGATATCCCTGGCACCGGCACGCTTGACCATATTGATCAACTGGTATACCCGCTCTTCGGCAACAACCACATGGACTGCGACAAGATTCTGGTCAGATGCAACCTCCATCACGGTTGGACCGGAGAGACCGGGAAGAATTGACCTGATCTCTTCCAGCCGATCGCGACTGACATTCATCATCAGATAGCATTGCCCTTTTGCCCGCAGCACACTTTCAAGTGCAAGGGTAATCTCATCAATCTTCTCACGAAACTCCAAAAAAGAACTCTGGTTCGCAATGAGCCATGTCGAGCTCTGAAAGACATCAGTCATAATCCTGAGGTGATTGGTTCTGAGAGTCGTCCCTGAACTGGTCAGATCCACGATCGCATCTGCAATTCCAAGGTTTGGGGCAGCCTCACATGCGCCGGAGACCGAGACGATCGAGACATCAACACCGTGCTCTGCAAAAAATTTCCGGGTGATTCCGGGAAATTCCGTTGCAATCTTCTTTCCCGCAAGATCACCAAGCTCATGATAGCTGGAATCCTCGGGAACAGCCACAATCAGACGGGCCTGTCCCATTTTAAGATCCAGGAGTTCAAGAACATCTGATCCGCGTTCTGCGACCATATCAAGTCCGGTGATGCCGATATCCGCCACTCCCTGCGCAACATATTCGGGAATATCAATCGGACGAACATACAGTATCTCAACATGAGGATCGACGGTTTTTGCGATCAACCGTCTATCCCCAGAGGTAATGATATGGAGGCCGCTCTTCTCGATGAGATCGTTAATGGGTTCAGCAATCCTTCCCTTATTCGGGATTGCCAGCCTGATCAGATCAGAAGGTCTTGAGTTCACCTTTGATAACCCTCTCGGTGATACTGGATATATTCGCAAGCCCGTTATTCACGATCTCTTCAACGTCACGGGAGATACTGCCAAAGTCAGCACCATCATCAGTAATAATCTGGACGCTCGCCACGAGTGGATGATCGATCGGATGACCGATCTGTGAGAGGAGACGGACATACATCTCGGTGATCCCATCAACCTTTGTGCACGCTTCCTGTGCAATCTCGGTTGAAAGGAGGTTGTAGATCTTGCCGATATGGTTGATCGGGTTCTTCCCGCTTGCTGCTTCCATACTCATCGGACGGTTCGGGGTAATCAGCCCATTGACCCTGTTTCCACGACCAACCGACCCATCATCACCCATCTCGGCAGATGTTCCGTTTACGGTCAGGAAGAGGCTCTGGCTCTTGACATCATCAGCGGTATTTACCGCAACAGAGACCTTGCGCTTGGTATGTCTCCGGGCAACTGCTTCAAGTCCTTCCTTCATGATCTCCGTCACCTCGACATAGTCATCGATGGATGAGCAGTACCGGTCCACCATGGCTGATGCGATGGTGTAGGTCATCTCCTCACCATGACGGAGACCCATGATCTTGATATCATATCCGATCGCCGGATTTTTCGGACGGAGAACAGAGGCGATCTCCTGATCCATGGCAAGCACGATCTGTTCGACTTCAGAGAACGGTGCATGCCCGACACCAAAGGAGGTGTCATTTGCCCGCGGAACGGCGTTTCCACCACAGGATTTAAAGACATCACAGAGATCGGTTGACCCGTCACCCATACGGCAGTCAACAATAATGTCCCGTTCCATGTTCAGTGTGGGAAGGGTCTCCTTCAGGTATTCCCTGGCTGCTTCAACTGCTGTTGCATCGGTTGGGATGACATGCCCCTCAAAACATTTTGTTGCTCTTCCCGTCAGCAGAAGATAGATCGGACGAACGATCTTTCCACCGCCAAATGACGGGAGGGAAGCTCCGGCAACAACCTCACCCTGATCGGTGTTGTGATGGAGGACTGCCTCACACTGGTTCTCATATTCACGGCAGAGCGCGCGGCTGATGGCTTCTGCCACTCCGTCTGCAATACTATCGGGGTGACCGATGCATTTGCGTTCAACAAGTTCAATAGCCTGTTCTTCAATCGGCATCTGCCGGAGTGATTCAACGTTGATAGTGCGTTTCATGAGAGGCCTCATTTTGTTTCTGTCAGTATATAAAAAAAGACTGGATTTGATTTAACATTGTTCATCTGGTCAGCGCCACCTCTGATCGGAGTGTCAGCCTGCAGACACCATCGCGGAAGACCCTGACAAGTCCGCCGCTCTCGGATACGGTGATCCCGACAGCCGGGACATCCCGGGTAATGGCAGCTGTCGCCATATGGCGGCCGCCAAGCCCTGATGGAAGGCTTACTCCGCGTGAATCCGCATCGATGTAGCGGCCTGCGGCGGTGATGTATCCTTCTTTTGTAATGATAAAGACGCCGTCAAGCTGGGCAAACTCCTTGACACTCTCCCAGTTCTCACGATTCCTGATATCACAGACAGAAAGCGGGTGGCCGGCATAAGGATTCAGGATTGCCTGGTGCGAACGGGCAAGGAGGGATGAACCATCGCCGATGATAAACGCGGTTCCGATATTTCGCCCTTCCCTCCCTTCATGTGCAATCTCAATTGCAAGTGCGAGGGCGGAATGGAGGATATCAGATGGAACAATATCATCGTAACTGGCGAGATCAAGGTAATCACGCCCATCCCCGACATCATAGATGAGGATGGCAAATGGGAAGACTCCGATGATCTTCCCGCTTGCAACCTCGGTTCTGAGATGATACTGAACAACTGCATCAAGGATATGGTGCTCGCAGAAGAGAAGAAGTTCCTGCATATTTTTTTTGATCATCAGATCAGGCTGATGCTCCTTCACCCAGATAACCGGAACATCAGAGTCAAATGGCTGTGATTCAAGGAAGGAGAGGATGGCGATGGCATCAACTGAATGTGCAAGATCTGCTGCTGCTGCCATCAGTACCTGATCTTTCTCCACGATCATAGCAATTCGCGTATTTTTGAGGGGAGTTCGGATGGGCGTGCTGCTACGGTGATACCCATCGCCTCCAGTCGTTGTATCTTCGATGCTGCATCACCTTCGCCCCCTTCGATGATGGCACCGGCATGCCCCATTCTCTTCTCTTTTGGAGCGGAAATACCTGCGATATAGGCGACGAGTGGCAGATCAAGTGAGAGTGCTGCTTCGGCACCTTCGATCTCAAGTGCACCTCCCACCTCACCGATGAGGATGACGGCTTTCGTGAGCGAATCCTCGCTAAATCTCTCGATACAATCGACAAACGTCTCACCGATCACCGGATCGCCACCGATCCCAACAACCGTGCTCTGTCCGATACCAGCCCTGGTGAGTTCATCAACCACCTCATAGGTCAGGGTTCCGCTCCTCGAAATGACCCCGACCGGTCCCCGCTGAAAGAGCGGTGAGGGCATGATTCCAAGCCTGCATTCACCCGGAGAGAGGAGGCCGGGGCAGTTTGGACCGATAACGGCTGATCCGCATGAACGTGCATAGGCAACTGCCCTCATCACATCATGCACCGGGATGTGCTCGGTGATCGCAACGATCGTCCTGATCCCGGCATCAGCAGCCTCCATGATCGATTCTGCCGCAGCACCCGCCGGAACGAAGATGACGGACGCTTCGGTGTCGTGAACAGCCTGTGCCTCCCGGACAGTATCATACACCGGGACACCATGGACTTCCCGGCCGCCCTTTCCGGGGGTCACCCCCGCAACAACGCCTGCACCACCGACTGATCGGGCATACTGATTCATCAGATCGATATGAAAGGCGCCCTGGTTTCCGGTTGCACCCTGAACAAGGATCCGTGTTTGTTTATCACAGTAGATCATGATGACGCCTCCAGAACGGCTGCTGCAACTGCGTCTTCCATCGTATCAAACATCCTGTACCCTGCACCCTCGAGGAGAGAGCGCCCTTCTGCCTCGTTTGTGCCTGCAAGACGGACGATCACCTGCTGTGAAACACCGGCTGCGATAATGCCACGGGCCACCTCATCACATCGGGTAATCCCGCCAAGCAGATTGACAACAATCACCTTTACAGCCGGAACGGATGCAACCAGCCTGACAGCGTGCATTACCCGATCTGACCCGGCACCTCCTCCGACATCAAGGAAATTGGCCGCAGCCCCGTTGTAGTGGGCAATAAGATCGAGGGTTGCCATGGTAAGTCCCGCACCATTACCGATGACGCCGATCGACCCGTTCAGTTCAACGTACGAGAAACCATGCGCCTCAGCCTCTGCCTCACGATCGGTGAGGTCACGGTTCACACTGATTCCCTGACGGGCAAGGGCATTATCATCGATGATCAGTTTTGCATCGGCTGCAAGAACACCGGACGGGGTGACCACAAGTGGATTGATCTCTGCCAGAAGAGCATCTTTCTCACGAAATGCACGGTAGAGCGCCGAGATAACCGGTATAATCTCTTTTTCACACCCTCTGGTCAGATACCTGAGAATGAAGCCGGGAACCTCACTGAAGAGGGGGTATACATGAGCACTCCTGACCGCATCCGGCCGCTCCCCGGCGGTCGCCTCGATCTCAACACCGCCTGCTTCGGCAAAGAGGATCACCGGGGACCGGGTGCTCCGGTCAATGGCAATTGAGACAAAGTATTCTTTCTGGATGGGAAGACGCTCCTCCACAAGCACTTCTTTCACCGAAAGGCCTTTGATCTCTTTCTGGAAGAGTTCGGTTGCAACAGCTTCTGCATTATCTGCCGTTGCCATCAGGATGCCGCCGGCTTTACCCCTGCCACCAACATCGACCTGTGCCTTCAATACCGCCGATCCACCAATCTTTTTGCAGGCATCAGCTGCTTCCCCGGCACTGGTGATCAGGACACTCTCTGGAATCGGGATTCCAAATGTCGAAAAGACTTTTTTTGCTTCGTATTCAAGCAGTTTCATGAATCTCCTCCTTTCTGCACGATATCCCGACCAAGATTCAATGCCCGGATGTTGAGCTCTTCAGTCCCTTTTGGAACGCTGTCAAGGACAGCCTTCTCCATCGCTTCGAAACTGACGATCCCGGTTGCAGAAACAAGAGCTCCGAGCATGACGATGTTGGCTACGATCAGTTTTCCAAGTACTTCTTTTGCCTGCATCGTTGCGGGGATCTCTATGAAACGGCACTGTGGGCGGGACTGGACAAGCCCCGTGTCAATCAGCATCAGGGCAGATTCCGGTGCTTCTGCGCCAAACTTTAAAAAACCAGCCTCGGACATGATCACATAGAGGTTTGGCTGCAGGACCTTTGGGTACTGGATCGGATCGCTACTGATGATGACAGTACTTGAGGATGCCCCCCCACGCGCCTCCGGCCCATAACTCTGGGACTGGACAGCGTATTTTCCATCATACATCGCTGCTGCCCGACCAAGGACAATAGCAGAGAGGATGATCCCCTGGCCGCCAAATCCCGAGAATAAGACTTCATACTTCATTGTTTCACCCCGAGTGCCGGGCGGTTCCGCTCAGTCAGTGTTCCGACAACAAACATATCATCCGGGATCGGTTTTCCTTCTGCCAGGAGACGGTCACGTTTCTCTTTCAGGAGCGAATGATCTTTCATCGACGATATCATCGACTGCACATCACGGAGCTTGTTCCGCCGCCCGTAATTTGTCGGGCACTGGACAACAACTTCAATAAACGAGAGACCCGGTCTCTGGAGGCCGGTCTTTATCGCCTGTGTCAGTTCCCTGACATGATATGATGTCCAGCGTGCCACATAATTCGCACCCGCAGCAGATGCCAGTTCGCAGAGATCAAAGGGGTTTTCATCCATGCCATAGGGGGTGGTTGTTGAGACTGCCCCCTTTGGCGTACAAGGGCTTCCCTGGCCGCCCGTCATCCCATAGATCTGGTTATTCATGCAGATGACGGTGATATCGATATTCCTGCGGCAGGCGTGGATGAAATGATTCCCTCCAATTGCCGAGAGATCACCATCACCGGTGAAGACGACCACATTGAAATCCTTTTTTGCCATCTTCACGCCGGTAGCAAAGGGAAGTGCCCTGCCATGCGTGGTATGGAGCGAGTCGGTTTTGATATATCCCGGCGCCCGTGAGGAGCAGCCTATCCCGGATACAAAGACCGTATCATCGATCTTCCACCCAAGAGAGTCGACTGCCTCGATGGTGCAGTTGATGATTGTGCCATTCCCACATCCGGCACAGAAGATATGAGGCAGGCGATCCTCCCTGAACCAGTCTTCAGCTGTCATTCATGTTCCTCCGCTGATTTCAGTAGATATGCCGGGATATGGAGTTCGCCTCCAAGCCGCGGAATCGGGATAACGGGCTGATCGACATGCCGCTGAATCTCACGCGCAATCTGTCCGAGATTCATCTCAGGAACAAGAAAAACCCGTGCATTTGGGAATTGCTTTAGGAGATCTTCAGGGAATGGCCAGACGATCCTGAGATTCAGGTGTCCATAGGTTTTCCCGGGTGCATCCAGGAGAGCCTGGCGAACCGCACGCGTCGGAGCACCATAGGAGATGAAGACGATCTCCGCTTCCGGGTTTACAATATCATAATCTGCAATCTCATGGCGTGCTCGTTCGACCTTTTCGACAAGCCGCATCACCAGCTTCTCGTGGAGATCGGGATCGGTTGATGCAGGATATCCTTTCTCGTTATGGGTAAGTCCTGTCACATGGACCCTGTGACCTTTACCAAACGGAGTGAATCCGGGTACAAGATCCTCTTCGGGTTCAAATGGAAGCATACCCTCCCTGATCGGTTTTGGAGGAATACACTCAACCTCATCGGGGAACTCTACCCGTTCCCGAAGATGGCCGATGATTTCATCGGACATCAGGAAGGTCGGGACCCGGAACCGATCTGCAAGGTTGAATGCTTTCACCGTAAGGTCAAACATCTCCTGAACCGTCGATGGGGCAAGAGCTATCACGCTGTAATCACCATGCGAGCCAAACCGTGCCTGAAGCATATCTCCCTGGGCAGCCATCGTCGGCTGACCGGTTGAGGGGCCCCCGCGCTGGATATTGATGACCACACATGGTGTTTCGGTGAATGCGGCATACCCAATATTCTCCATCATCAGGGAGAAGCCGGGACCGCTCGTTGCTGTCATCGACCGCACACCAGTCCATGCCCCCCCGATGATCGCAGCCATGCTGGCGATCTCATCTTCCATCTGGATAAATGTACCACCGATTTTTGGGAGGCGGCGAGCCATCTGCTCTGCAACCTCTGATGACGGAGTAATTGGGTATCCTGCAAAGAACCGGCATCCTGCCGCCACTGCACCTTCTGCACAGGCATCATTCCCCTGCATAAAATTAATGCGCGTCAATATTCTATCACCACCTTATGCGGTTCAAAGGGGGCCTCCTGAACCCATCTGATCGCCTGATCCGGGCAGATGGTCTGGCATACGCCACAGAGACGTCGTTGGTACAGCTGTTGGAGACGGCAGTTTGTACATCGCCCGGGTCGATCCAGTTCAGGTACAAAAACACCCCGCTTATTCGGTCTCTGCCCCTCCTGAAATATCTTATATGGGCAGACCATCACGCAGAGGTTGCACCCTTTACACCGTGTATCATCGATAAGCAGTTTCATGCAATGGAAACCCTCGTATATAGAATTGTGCGGTTATTCAATAAGCACTTGCGTATCAACGCATTCATCATCGCACCTGATTTCTGATCCATGTATCATACCGTTCCCGTGCCCTTTCATCCACCCTGGAGAAGAGGTTGCCCCCGGTTGCATCAATGCCAACCACCAGTGGGAGGGAATTCACCTCAATCTCCCATATCGCCTCGGCCATCCCGAGATCGGGATAGAAGACACCGGCGAGTTTCATATGAGATGCCGCAAGGGCGGCACAGCCTCCGGTAAAGGCAAGATAGACCCCACGGCCTTTCAGGGATGTGGCAACATCTTCACTCATCCCCCCTTTTCCAATCAGGCAACGCACCCAGAAATCGAGGAGGAAACCTGTCAGCCGGTTCATCCGGGCAGACGTGGTGGGGCCTGCGGCGATGATCTGATCATCCCGGATTACTGGTCCGCAGTGGTAGATCGCGGCCCCCTTTGGATTAAAAGGGATTTTTTCCTCCATCATTCTGAGATGCGCCTCATCCCGTGCCGTGTAGATGGTTCCGGATAAAAGAACAGAATCTCCTGCCCTGAGAGTCAGAATCTCATCTCCAAGTGGAGTTTTGATCTTCATAGACTCACCTTCCGTGTCGCCCGCCTGCATGCCCAGCACTGGATATTTACGGCAACCGGGAGGGATGCTGTATGGCAGTGGGCTTTCTTCACCTTCACTGCAAGAGCAGTTGTGCTGCCCCCAAGCCCCATCGGGCCGATTCCGAGGTTGTTTATTGCACCACA
Organism: Methanocalculus pumilus; assembly: GCF_055382585.1. Classification (NCBI taxonomy): domain Archaea; kingdom Methanobacteriati; phylum Methanobacteriota; class Methanomicrobia; order Methanomicrobiales; family Methanocalculaceae; genus Methanocalculus; species Methanocalculus pumilus. Next base: position 1,375,886 of record NZ_AP042393.1, read on the forward strand.
GATCTCCGTTTCATAGGTATCCATCGAATCGATAGGGAGGAGGAGCGCCTCTTTTGCAAGAGCAGCAGCCAGATCAAATGTGCCTCCGATCCCAACGCCGACAACAACCGGCGGGCATGGCCGGCCGCCAGCCAGCAGTACAGTTTCAACAATAAATGCAGGGATCTCATTTCCCTGTGAAGGAAGAAACATCCCGATGCGTGAGACATTCTCGGATCCGGCTCCTTTCGGAAGGACAGTGATGGTGAGATCAGATCCTTCACTGATATGGATCGGCGGGATGCCAACACCGATATTATCACCACTGTTCTGCCGTGAAACCGGATCGACGACGTTTGGTCTGAGGGGAACAGAGAGGGTTGCACGCCTGACCCCATCATAGACGGCTTCCCTCAGATCTGCTTCATGGAGGGGATAGCAATGGGGTACTGTCATGTAGATGACGGCAATTCCGGTATCCTGGCAGAGAGGGAGATTCAGTCTTTCGGCCTCGGATATATTGGCGCGAATATTGGCAAGCTCCCCCCGGGCCACAGGATCGGTCTCCGACTCGTATGCAGCATCAATTGCAGCCTTTACATCCGGGGGAAGGAATACCTCAGCCTCATGTATACAGGCACACGTCGCATCTGACACAGCCTTTCGGAGCGTCTGCTCTTCACGGGCATTCATACCGCCTAATGAGTTGCGAAAGGTGATAAAACTCGTGAAATATACAGGTAAAAAAAGAGATATTGGAGGTTTTTTAGTTCTTCTCTTCAATGACGACACGAACAGGTGTTGGAAGCTTGTGTCCACCGTGGAGAAGTGCATACTTTGCTTTCTCAACGTGCTGGGGGGATGTCCAGATGGTGAATACCCGCTGTTTCTCCTGTACACGTGCGGCAGTTCCGACTGCCTTTCCAAATGCAAGACGCATTCCTTCTGAAACACGGTCTGCACCTGCACCGGTTGCCTGTTTGTTCTCCCTGAGAACATGGTGAGGATAGACACGGAGCTTCATATGGAAGTTACTCCTGCCCACATCCTTCATAAGGCGACGATTCATGTTCACACGGGCAGCTTCAAGAGCTGAGTGACGAAGCTGACATGCCTCTTTCACCTCAAGGTGGAGGGCAACCGGGAATTCTTCCTTCAGATTTCCCATATCAAACTGGACAATCTTCAGGCCCGGGACACCACCCATATATTTCCTGCGTGTATATGCCTTCTTTGAAATGGCCCTGTACATCTTTGCTGGTTTTCGTACCATGTAAAAAACTCCTCGCTATGAAAATATGCTTAATAAAATGGATGGTATGAGGTATAAAAGTTATGGGCTGTCCTCGAGACGATCGATCAATTCCAGCACATCCCGGCGGAGGGTCGCAAACGCAACACTTGTTCGTTCACGAGGGCGGGGGATCTCGACATCATAGATCCCGGCTATCCTTCCGGGTCGTGGTGAGAGTACCATAATCCGATCGGCTAAATAGACCGCTTCATCCACGCTGTGCGTTACAAAGATAACCGTCTTCTTCGTCTTCTCCCAGATCTGGAGGAGCTCTTTCTGCATCCGGTTTCGTGTCTGAGCATCAAGGGCGCCAAACGGCTCATCCATCAGGAGGACAGCAGGATCAGTTGCCAGCGCCCTGGCGACTGCTACACGCTGCCGCATCCCCCCTGAGAGTTCATATGGGTAACTATCACCAAATCCTTCCAGACCGACAAGACTGATGAAGCGGTTTACGATCTCCTCGCGCTCTTCGTGGGGCATCCCGCGCATCTGGAGGCCGAAGCCCACATTTGCCCGGATGGTTCGCCAGGGATAGAGCGAGTACTCCTGGAAGATCATCGCAAGACGCGGATCAGGTCCGGTGACAGGAGTTCCTTCAACATCAATCTCCCCCGATGTCGGATGATCAAGGCCACCGATCATCCGGAGGAGGGTAGTCTTCCCACACCCTGAGGGGCCGAGGATGCAGAGGAACTCGCCTTTTGCTACCTGGGCCGAGATATTATCAAGAGCGATGAGCGGCTCATTCTGTCGTGTTGTAAAGGTTTTGCTGACATTTCTGAGGACAACAGTCATCTGTTCATCTCCTGCCACTGGAACTTCCGTTTCTCAACGGCGCGGAAGAGAATATCCACGCCGATCCCGATGATACCAATGACAATCATACCAGCGATAATCACCTGCACCTGACCCCAGTTGTATGAGTACATGATCAGGTACCCGATACCCGAGCTGGTGCCAGGAAGCATTTCAGCTGCAACGACACACATCCAGGCAACTCCAAAACCGACCCGAAGACCAGTCCAGATCGCAGGGGCAGCAGCCGGTAAAATCACATATGCAAGGAGCTTCCACCCTTTTGCACCATAGATCGCCGCAGTCTCGATCCAGGTACGATTCACCCTCCGTACACCATCTATGCTATTGATCAGTATCGGGAAAAACGACCCGATGAAGATGATGAAGACGATTGAAAGGAGACCAATCTTAAACCATGCTAATGCCAGAGGGACCCATGCAAGCGGCGGGATCGGCCTGAGGAGCTGGATGATAGGGTTTACCAGTTCTTCGATGGTGCGATAACGGCCTATAATAATCCCAATCGGAACAGCACAGAGAACTGCCAATCCAAAACCCAGCAGAACTCTCCAGACAGAGAGCAGTGTATTATCGATGATACTCCCGCTCCCGAGAATATCTGCCGCAGGAGTCATAAGGACCGCAGCAACAGACGCCGGTGTCGGGAGGATGAATGGGTTATTGATCAAAATCGACGCGACTTCCCATGCAAGGAGAAGAAAAAAGGGAGGTAATAATTTCAGATACCATCTCATCAGACTTCTTTCACCACCACACCGCTGTCCTGGAGCGCATATTTTATCTGCACATCCTGGATCGAACCACGTATTGGTGCGGCAATCTTCAGTGGCCGACCCTCGGCGGATCGTGCATCAGCCCATGCGATGAATGAATCCCAGTCTTCAACCGGAGCAGATGCCGCAACAACAAGGCCTGATCCTTCATTCTGTGTTGGAAGCAGGATCTTAATAGCCATTCCCTTGTCAATCGCAGAGATTGTTGGCGGGGTGCCTGCATAGGAGAGCTGGATAGCTTCGCTTCCCATGAGTGTCATCAGCTGGGCGCCACCTTCACCCTGGACGAGCCTGACTTCTGCAATGGTCTCACCATTGACGATTAAATCGGCAACATCGACCTTGCCCGGGGCAGTTGTCCGTGGCTTCAGAGCAATCCCATAGTTCTCATTGAAGTATTCCCAGTCCTTTAAAGCAACAAAGAGGGGTGCATCATGATCTGATGGAAGAAAACCAAGTGAGACTGGACTTGTCAGCTTATCCGGAGTTGTGATCTCGCCTGCGTCTACCATCGCCCGTGCGGCTTCGTAATGGGAGAAGTCATAGAGTGTGGTACGTACATCATCATTTGAGGTATCTTTAAGGCTTCCCGTCAGATAACCGATCTCGCGGAGCGCTTCGATGAAGCGATCATTACTCTGGAGCCACTCTTCAGAGGGTTCAGTCGAGAACCGGATTGTCGGTATGGAATGGGCAAGAACATCCTTTGAATCGACCTTTACATCACCAAAAGTCATGGTCCCGCCACCAAAGAGCCAGTTGGCGGAGACCTCTGCGGCACGATCAGGGTTCTCCTGGACATAGTTGCCTGAGAGAATAAGGAGTGCAGCAATTGCATTCACAAAATCAGGGTTTGCAGTTATGAAGTCCTCGCGTGCAGACAGTGCATCACAGGTGTGATCTGTCCAGGTACCTGCTGGAGGAAGATCCTGTGAATAGCTGACAACAGTTCCAATACCTGAAACCTCAGCTACAGAGACGAATGGCTGCCATACCATGTACCCATCGATCTGACCGGTTGAGAGCAATACAGGCATCTGCCCGGTTGCCGTATACATGATACCTACTTCACTCTGCATACCTTCAGGGGGAGTTACCGGTACATCTTCTGTGACACAGCCCGCTACAAGCAGGGCAAGTGCAAGAAGAGTTATGATACACCCTAACACCTTCATTTTCATACCTAGGAGTGGTGGGGAAGACTATATAATCTATTGGATTTCGGAATTTCGTGGACATTTTAGAGATATTTTAACAATAAATTCTACAAAAAGAGATTTTTTGCTGAGGACAATCACCACAGTCCTTCCTGAAAAGAATCGATATCTACGAAGAGATAATCAGTTTTCAGGTACCATCATACCTGAAGAGGAAGAGGATGCGACACGACCAGATACGGGAAGGGAGGCTTACCGGAGAGCGGAACACGCTTATTGCCCGGTACCTCTCATCAATGGAAGCTGACCAAAGGATCGCCTCTGCGGATCTCCGGGTGGATATGGCTCACCTGGCGATGCTGAACCGGCAGGGGCTGATAGCAAGGGAGCATGCACAGAAGATTGCAGCAGCCCTTTTCCGAATGTATACAGAAGGCATCCCGGATGAGGCATTTGATGAGTGTTTTGAAGATATCCATGCGGGAATAGAGGGAGAATTGATTGCTGAGGCTGGTATCGATGCCGGAGGACGGCTGCACCTTGCACGCTCACGAAACGATGAGGTGGCAACCTGCCTCAGGATCAGGGTGCGTGAGGATATTCTGGAGATCCTGACATCAGTTGCCACACTCAGGGAGATCCTCATCCGGCGTGCTGGGGAGCATACAGGAACCGTTATGCCGGGCTTCACTCACCTCCAACATGCACAGCCAACAACACTCGCCCATCATCTTCTCGGTTATGAAGAGGCTTTTTCCCGAAGTGCAGAGAGGCTTCTCGAAACCTTTGCCCGCGTGAACCGATCACCTCTTGGGTCTGCCGCATTTGCATCGACAGGTTTTCCGATCGATCGTGAGATGACCTGTCGGCTGCTTGGGTTCAACAGCATCCTTGGCAACTCGATGGATGCGGTTTCGGGGAGGGATTTTGCACTTGAGACGCTCTCTGCCCTCGCCATTCTGATGGCAGATGCAAGCAGGCTCTGTGAAGAGCTGATCCTCTGGAGCAGTGCCTTTGTGGAATTTATCGAGCTTGATGACATATACTGCTCCACCAGTTCGATCATGCCACAGAAGAAGAACCCGGACTGTGCCGAGATTATGCGCGGACACGCAGGAACGGTTTTCGGGGCATTCCAGTCCGCACTCGTCTGCATGAAAGGGCTCCCCATGAGCTATAACCGCGATCTCCAGACCCTGACACCACATCTCTGGAACGGAATCTCCCATACCGCTACAAGCATGGAGATTCTTGCTGGAATGATGGATACAGCAGTATTCAATGTTGAAAAGATGTATCGTGAGAGTGGCAGGGGCTTTTCGACCGCCACCGAACTTGCCGATACACTTGTGCGCGAGTTTGGGCTTCCATTCAGAACAGCTCACAACATTGTCGGCCGGGCGGTCCGCTCAAAAGAGATCACCCTGAGCATAATCGAAAAAGCTGGCAAAGAGATCTCGGGTATTTCTCTTCAGGAGATGGGGCTTACCGAGGAGCGAATTCGAAATGCACTCGATCCCAGCCTTGTTGTTGCCGCGAAGAAGGTTGCCGGAGGGCCAGCTGAAGAGGCTATCCTTGATGCGATTAGGATACGCTCAGGTCTTCTGAAGGAACATAATGAGACGATACAGATGAAGAGAAGAGCTTTACAGGATGCTGAAGAGGAGCTTGTCTCCATAATACGGGGGCTTATTGAAGCATGAAGACCGGAGATCTCGTCTCCTGCACCATTGGCGGGAAGACGCTCGAGGCTGTATATATCACAGAGCGGGATGAGAGAGCTGTCCTGAAACTCTCCTCAGGATATAATATCGGGGTTCCATTCTCTGAAATCAGGCATATCAGGGATGGAGATGAGAGAAAAGGAGTCGAATCGCCTGTTGTGCAGGATTCGAAATTACCGGAGCTTGCAATCATTTCAACCGGAGGCACCATCGCATCCCGTGTGGACTACCGGACAGGGGCGGTAACAAGCAGATCAACAGCTGATGAGATCATCTCTGCAATTCCCCGGCTTGCTACAATCGGGCGTTTCCGAACCAGACAGCCATTCTCGATACTGTCTGAGAATATGAAACCCTCAATGTGGATTGAGCTTGCACGCAGCATCCATGATGAGATTCAGGCAGGCGCCCGGGGTGTCATCGTCACTCATGGAACCGATACGATGGCATATTCGGCATCTGCCATCAGCTTCATGCTTGATACACCGGTTCCCATCATCTTTGTCGGTTCCCAGCGATCAGCCGACCGTCCGAGCAGCGACAATGTGATGAATGCACTCTGTAGTGCTGCTGCTGCATCTGCGAATCTGGGTGAGGTCGCCATCTGCATGCACGGTACCGTCAATGACGATTATTGTGCTGTGCACCGGGCGACAAGGGTACGAAAGATGCACACATCACGCCGCGATGCATTCCAGAGTATCGGGGCAGAACCGATTGCCACGGTTAACTACCCGGAACTTGAGGTATCGCTTCAGGCAGATGCCATAGGGAGAGGTGTACGGGAGTTGACTCTCAGGGATACAATGGAGGAGAGATGTGCCCTTATCTCCTACTATCCGGGGATGGATCCGGCAATTCTTGATTCATATACATCATATCGCGGACTTGTCATCGCCGGAACCGGTCTTGGCCATGTCGGAACTGCCCTTATGGAGAAGATACGTAAGCTTGTCTGCAATGGAACAACAATCGTGATGACAACGCAATGCCTCCAGGGAAGGGTCTGTGACCGGGTCTATGATACGGGGAGGGATCTCCTCAGGGCAGGTGTCATCGAAGGAGAAGATATGCTCCCCGAGACTGCACTTGTCAAACTGATGTGGGTTCTTGGGCAGACAGAGGAGCCTGAGGAGATTCGGCAGTTGATGCAGGAGAATCTGAAGGGTGAGATTATACGGAGGTCTGTGTATGGATTATAAGGCACTCGGCCTGACCGCTGGAATTGAGATTCACCAGCAGCTTGACACAGCTGAAAAACTCTATTGCAGGTGTCCGACCATTCTCAGGAATATTGATGAGAGAAACGGTGAGATCAGGCGATACCTGAGGGCAACAGTCTCGGAGATGGGTGCTATCGACCGTGCGGCAGAAGAAGAGATGAAACAGATGCGCTTCTTCTCATACTATTGCTACGATACCACCTGCCTTGTCGAGAATGATGATGAGCCGCCAACACCGATGAATCCCGAAGCCCTTCAGATCACCCTCACCATCGCAAAGATGCTCTCGATGACGCCGATTTCTCAGGTGCATACGATGCGGAAGATGGTGATCGACGGGTCTAACACCACCGGCTTCCAGAGAACGGCACTTGTTGCCATGAACGGGATAGCAGGTGGCAACTGTACAATCGAGTCGATCTGTCTTGAAGAGGAAGCGGCCCAGAGAGTGACAGACAAGACATTCTCACTGGACAGACTCGGGATACCGCTTGTTGAGATCACAACCGCCCCCTGCATGCATACCCCGGAAGAAGTGAAGGAGATTGCAGAATATATCGGCATGATCCTCAGATCAACCCGGAAAGTGAAACGCGGTCTTGGAACGATCCGGCAGGATGTGAACATCTCGATCAGGGACGGTGCCCGTGTTGAGATCAAGGGGGTGCAGGAACTCGATCTGATCCCGGAGGTCGTCTCCCGTGAAGTTGAGCGGCAGGTAAGCCTGCTTGCGATCAGGGAAGAACTGAAAAGCCGTTCTGCTGAAGTACCTCAGGAGGGGATCGATGTCACTGATCTCTTCTCATCCACGAAATCGAAGGTGCTGAAGAAGGCGCCATGCATCATGGCTGCGACCCTGAAAGGATTTGCCGGGATCGTCGGGCGTGAGATCCAGCCCGGACGCCGCCTTGGAAGTGAGATGTCGGATTATGCAAAGAAATGCGGCGTCGGCGGCCTGTTCCACACCGATGAGCTGCCTGCATACGGCGTCACTGAAGAGGAGGTTGCTGCCCTGAGGGAGCGTGCAGTCGCAGGTGAGGCCGACTGTGTGATCATCGTCTCAGGAACAGAAGAGGAGGCATCTTGTGCAATCAAACAGGCGCTGAAGCGTGCAGAGATGGCATTTGAAGGGGTTCCTGAAGAGACCCGGAAGATGCTTCCTGAAGGAAGCTCCGCATATATGCGGCCACTCCCGGGAGCTGCACGGATGTACCCCGAGACGGACGTTCTTCCTGTTGAGATTACCGGGGAGATGATGGATGCAATCGAGGTCCCGGAGCTATTGACCGAAGTTGCGGCACGGTTTACCAGGGATCTCGGCATAGATAGCGCGCTTGCCCGCCATATCGCATACTCGGATCGGCTTATCACCTTCGAGAAGGCGATTGCAGCCGGGATAAAACCTGCATTAGCTGCACGTACCCTCATCTCAACCCTGCGGGAATTATCCCGCGATGGTGTTGACTGCGGAGGAATACCTGATGAGACGCTGATCGATCTCCTCTTACGCGTCAATGGGGGGGAGATTGCCAAGGAGGCAATTCCCGACATCCTCCGTGCCCTTGCCGGGGGTTCACCACTCGAAGAGGCAATTATGTCAGTCGGACCAACATTCTCGGTTTCCGATCTGGAATCCTTAATCGAGGGAATTGTCGCCGAACGTGCCGATTTTATCAAAGAACGCAAGATGGCGGCGCTTGGTCCGGTGATGGGTGTTGTTATGAAGGAAGTGAGGGGCAGGATAGACGGGCAGATCGTTGCAGAGATTCTGAAACGATCACTTGAGAAGAAGATTTGAAAAGATATCTTTATCAAAAAGCCAGACAGTAGTTATAAGGAGTTTCACATGGGAAAGACAGGCAGCATAAACTGGCACCAGGTAAAAGGAAACCAGGGACAGATCAGACTGGTTCCTCAGAAGAGTGGTGAGGCTAAGAAGCCGGGACCGAACCAGAGATTTAAGAGATATACCATCGTCAAGAAGCTTGAGCAGAAGATGGCAAACGCCCAGCAGCAGGGACGCGGGGGCGGAGGGCGCAGGGGAGGACATGTTGTCGACCCACGTGTCCGTCGCCACATTCGACGCTCGAAGAAGACGATGATGGGCGCAAAACAGAAATCCAGGCGGTAATAGAAGCCTACTACCTACCTTTTTATATTCTTTTATCGCCTGTATATCCATATGGATGTCAGGAATGCAGTTTTATCATGGCAGTATGCTGAGCGTCTCAAGACCGGCATTATCCAGGTATCAAAGATGCTCATGAGCCTGCCGGATTATCCAAAAGAAGAGCGGACAGGCGGCAAGAGAATGTTGATAGGCATTATTGAGGAATTGCGTGCAGATGCGGAGACAGCATCAGCTGCAACCGGGAATGCGGATTTTTCTAAAGTGGCCCACTCCCTCTCGGAGATGATCAGCCTCACCGAAAGCAGCCAGTTTGGCCTTGCAACAGAGCGGGCAGGCGAAGGCGTATCTGCTGCAACAACGGCAGCACAGAAAGCCTGGGAAGTATTACATTCACATGGAATCCTCTGAATTTCTTGGTTTTCTGAAATCCCGCGGTTCAGTCAGGAGTTATACCGGCGAGCAGATTTCTCAGGAGGAGAGAGAGTATATTCTCTCTGCTGCATCAACATGTCCGACTGCCGGCAACCGCGAAGCGTGGGATGTGATCATCTGCAGGCAGGAGGATCTCCTTGAATCTCTTGCAGATGCGGCATTCAACCAGGAGTTTATTGCCCATGCAGGGACCGCTTTTGTCATATGTGCAAATTATGTCAGATCGATGTCACGGTACGGGGAGCGGGGGATACTTTATGCGGTTCAGGATGCGACTATCGCCGGAACCTACATGATGCTTGCAAGCCATGCCCTTGGGCGTGCCACCTGCTGGATCGGGGCATTTGACGAGGAGGAAGTGAAGGAGATCCTCGGCATACCACCCCATGTCCGGCCGGTTGCTGTCCTCCTGATCGGAGAGGGGAAGGAGCAGGCGGTATCGCCTGAGCGGATGACCATTCACGAACACCTTCACGAGGATTACTGGTAAATTGGAGATGGATAAATATGGCAGATTATCATGTGACACTGGAATCGGCATGGATCGTAAAGGACGTTAAAACCGTTGACGATGCGATCGGTATTGCCATCAGCGAGGCTGGTAAGCGACTCAATCCGACGGCAAAATTTGTCGAGGTCGAGATCGGGGCAACATCATGCCCAAATTGCGAAGAAGAACTGAATAATGCGCTTATGGTAGCAAATACCGCCCTTGTGGGACTGACACTTGATATGAAGGTCTTCAAGGCGGAGTCCGAGCAGCATGCCGAGCGTATCGCAAAAGCGACAATCGGAAAAGCACTCAGGGAGATTCCACTTCAGGTTGTGGAAGTGATCGAGATATGATTCATGTCGTCGGCCATACGGCGACAGATCATATCTTTCGTGTCCCGCACCTTCCTGATCCAAACACCTCGACACAGATCCTCGATCACCAGATCTTCTTCGGCGGCGGTGCGGCGAATATCGCTGTTGGCATTGCAGTCCTTGGTGGGGAATCAACACTCGTCTCCGCTGTAGGAGGCGATTTTGAAGGAACAGATTATGACCGCTGGCTTCATTCACATCATGTCGGCAGGTACTTCTACATCGAGGAGGAAGCCCACACACCCCTTGCCTGCATGTTCACCGATGAACGGGAGGATCAGATCACGTTCTTTGAATGGGGTGCATCGGAAGCTTTTACAAAAGCTGATCCACCATCGTTTGACTTTGTGCATATGGCAACCGCCGATCCCTCGTACAACGTGAAGGTCGCGGAGCGTGCCGGTTTTGCCTCTTTTGATCCTGGACAGGATATCCACAAATATAGTGCCGAGCAGTTTGAACAGCTGCTTGATTCAATTGATATTCTCTTTGCAAACCGTTACGAGGCAGAAATTATGGCTAAAGTACTTTCCCATACCGAAGAGGAGCTTTCTGCACGCGTTCCTGTTGCAATCTTTACCCAGGGGAAAGATGGGAGCAGACTCTACGAAGATGGAGCGCTCACGGTGATCCCATCAGTTCCAGTGACGCTTGTTGACCCGACCGGAGCTGGCGATGCATACCGGGCGGGGTTCCTGACGGCGTACAAGAAAAAGCTGCCTCTTACAGACTGCTGCCGAATCGGAACAGTCTGTTCGTCATTTGTCATCGAGAAGACCGGTTGCCAGACGAATTTACCGACCTGGGATCAGATGCAGGATAGGCTGGATACATACTTTGGGTGATATGCAGGTGTATGCGGCACTGACATCAGGTGGAAAGGATTCCGTCCTCTCTATCCAGCTTGCACTCGATGCCGGGCTAGATATCGGATATATCGTCTGTGTCCGGCCGGATAATCCGGATTCCTATATGTTCCATTCATCAAACCTGGATGCGGTCCGACTGATCGCAGAACGGGCCCGGATGGAGTACATAGAGATTACAACCCACGGTAAAAAGGAGGAGGAACTGGTCGATCTGGAGAAAGGGCTCTCTATTCTTCCAATCGAAGGCATAGTTGCCGGTGCAATCCAGTCGAAGTACCAGTATGATCGGGTCGGCGCCATTGCCGGGAGGCTGGGGCTTTCTGTCTTCACACCTCTCTGGCAGAAGGATCCGGAATGGATCATGGATGAAGTGGTACGTCGGCTTGATGCTATCATCGTGGTCTGTGCAGCAGACGGGCTGGGTGAGGAGATGCTTGGTGCCCATATTGATGCCGGACTGGTAGAGAGGCTGAAGCAGATATCAGCGAGGAACCGGATACATATCGCAGGAGAGGGTGGCGAATACGAGACCCTTGCAATAAACGCACCCTTCTATAGCACCCCAATCGGGTGGAGCGGCGAGGTGCGCAGGGTTTATACTGGCAGAAGTGAATTAATTCTCAACGGATTGTGGTAGTATGGCTCCGGGGGGCGACGTCAGGATCGAGAGATTATCGCGGTTTATCTTTACCGCCCCCTCCTGGCCACGATCCCTTCTGATCATTATCATTCTCGGTTTTTTAATAGACATTACATTAATCCGGGCACAAGAGCCGATCTGGTTCTTCGGATCCATCGGTTTTACTCTTCCAGCCCTCTTTGCCTTTTATTTTACCCGCCAGTTTATCCAGTTATCAGGAAAGAAACTGAGCTGGAACAGATCCGGGCTTCTTGCCCTGGCATCAGTGGTTATCGGGATCATTACAACGGCCTTTGCTGTTATCGGTGTTGATTCAGGGTTCTATCTTCCGATAACCTATGCAACCGGCCTTGGCATGATCCTCTCGCTCCGGATGCCTGTTCTTGTCGCTGTTGCCGATTACCGGCTCAGGAGAATGATCATTCCTGCGGCACTCCAGAGCCTGTTTGGGCTCGGAGCCGGATACTATTATTTCGGGCAGGAATTTGTTCTCTGGGCAGGCGGACTCCTGATCATCTTCGGAATCGGTAGCTCAATATTCATCTGGCTCATTGACAGGCCCCTTAAGCGGGCTTTTGGACTTTCGGGACTGAGCTTTCTGAATGCGTTTATTGCCCACATGACCGATGGATCGAAGACACTTGAGGACTTCTTCTGTGAGATCGGAGAGGAGGTAACGATTCCACAGGTGAGCATCTTCTTTTCCCGTGATGGTTTGGGTGATGCGATACTCACCATACCCAATGTCCATCCCGGACCACTGGGGGAGACAGGAAGTGCAAACCTCCCCAAAATCATTCACGATCGGTTTGATGAAGAAGTCTTTGTCGCCCATGGATGTGCAACCCATGATTTTAACCTGGTTTCAGAGTCAGAAACCGATACGCTCATTGAGGCGATGAAGAATTCCCGGAAAAATCTCTCGTTCTCCGAAGGGGCAGGCAGGCCGATCAGGATACGGCATAAAAGTGTCGAGATCCTGACCCAGCGGTTCTCTGACTCGATACTGATGATCTCCACCCGTTCACCTGAAAAGACAGAGGATATCGATTTTAATATCGGGATGACGATCATGGCCGAGGGGCACCGGTGGTTCCGTGATGTTGCCTTCATAGATGCCCACAACTGTATGACAGATGTCTCTTCCCCGGTGCTGCCCGCAACTCCTCTTGGAACCGAATACTACCGGGCAGCCCTCGCCGCGATGGAGAAGGCGATAAAAGAACCGCTTCTGCCGTTCTCTATTGGGATATGCCACCGTCGCCTGCCATTTACACGAATGGAAGGATTTGGCGATCTCGGTATCCAGGTGTTAGTGATGAACGTTGACGGCACAAAATGCGCCTACATTCTCTTTGATGGCAATAATATCCAGAAAGGGGTGAGAGAAGAGATACGGGATGCAGTGAAGGATCTCGTTGATGAATCCGAAATTATGACGACAGACACCCATGTTGTCAATACCGTGAGCGGGAAGAATCCGATCGGCCATATAATTCCCGTCTCTTCGATCATTCCCCATGTCAGATCTGCTGTTCTTGAGGCAGTTGCCGATCTGAAGCCTGCGAAATCAGCATCTGTGACAACATGGTGTGAAGGACTCATCATCTTCGGCTCTCACCGGATTGCACAGTTTGCAAGCACCGTGAATGCCATGCTGGTCTTCATTCCCCCCTTAAGTCTCGGGATGCTGATTCTGGCATTTATCCTCTCCATCCTGACCTTCTCTGTCATCGGATTATACTGGTGACCTGAGGACCTGATGAGGTTGTGAAGAGATGTTCCGAAGACCTTTTTAATGAGGCAGGCATATTATTATAAGCATTTCAGGGCGTTTGTATTCGGGGCGGTTTCTCTCCCCACAGGTGCCAGATAATGCAGTCAACAGCGCCTCAGTGGCTTAGCCCGGCATAGCGGCTGACTTGTAATCAGCAGGTCCCGTGTTCAAATCACGGCTGAGGCTTCTTATTTTTTGTTTTTGCTTCTTAAAACAGAGTTATTTTCGTTTGTTTCAGGATGGAAAAGATCGGCTTTCCGGGGACGATGTTTTCATCTCCCTGATGCCGCCTCCATAAGAGTAATCTTTGAATCTGAATGCTCCGAAGTATATGTTGAAGCGGACATCTAAAAGGGGCCATAGTAAAAGAGCCTGAATACTCTGCATAAATGATGAAAAACCTTTAGATTTGAGTAAAGTCACGACGAGGAGATCATTAATCCCAGAGGGGGTACTCCTCGCCGGTATCTGTATCTGCTACAGGGGCATATAATCCTTTGCCTCTATTATCCTCTTCTAAATGGTTCTAATTCAGAATCCGCACCCTCTGAGGCAAAAGAGCTGAATTAGAATCCCTAAAGGCTAAAAAGAGTCAATTAGTCCGACATTCGATCCCTTCTCATCTCTCTCCCGGCAAGATAAACACTCACTCTCACCGTCCTGATGACTTCTGCCTCTTTTCAACCCTGCAGAACATCCATGCCGTCAGCTATCGTCGTGTGCATCACCGGGAGCGATTAGGATGTACTCATGAAGTAATCAGGATACTCCTTCCTCTGAACCCATGCCAATCAGATAGAGCAGAACCGAAAGACGATACCTGTTCCGTTCAGTAACACCTGTAATCTGGCGGTTTCCATCTTCGGTGAGAATATTGAATAAGCCAAGTGACTGTATCAGAAACGCCGCGGTTGGAGATTTCAGGGGTTTATTATCGATATAGATCCTGGGCGGCTCCGGCAGGTTCCTGATATTCATCCGTGCGATCATCTGCAGAATCCCCATCACAAGATACGAGACATACAGGATCGTCATCATGGCATCGATCCGTTTTGGGTTATTCAGATAGATCCGGTCTGCCATAACCGACCATTTCATTGTCCGGAAAATATTCTCGACAATGTGCTGCTGTTTGTAATGCTTGAGCACGGACCTGTCATCCATATCCGATTCGTGATGATTTGTCAGGAGAGCGAATGTTTCCTTCTTCTCTCTGAATTTTCTCACGCGTTCATCGTGCACACAGATCTCCTTCACCCGGACATGGTAGACCGTCCACTCTTCAAGAGGTTTCGTCTTCTCTCCCCTCCGCCCCCGCGGCCATCGTTGTTTTGTCTCGGATTCGATCTCGAGCACTGGTTTTACAAGCAGTTTCCGGGACTGTTCGTGCAGTTCTTCAATTGCCCTCAGTGCATCAGGTTCACAGGCAAATGGTGTTTTGAACATCTTCTCCTTGATCAACTTCTCCAAATCAGTTCTATCCGTCTCGATCTGGCTCTGCACCCGCTCATCTGCTGCTGATGTTTCATAGACGACAACTGTATAGGGCAATCCATAGATTTCAACCTGAAATCGCTGTGAACGGTAGGTTGCCCGCTTCCCTGCCTCCTCCTCGGTGCAACATTGACCAAGGTCTGTCCATTGATTCCGTTCACGGGCAATCGATCGGTATCGTTCAGCAAGTTTCCCTGCAAAATTCGCTGGAATATGCGATATAAACCGCACTTCAGATCCCTGCCGGTTTAAAACCTCCAGATTGGGACGGTTGAGGAGTTTGGAGTCTGCAATATAGGTATGGTTTCTGAACTCTTCCCCGAAGATCTCCTGTAGAACGGTGAGCGCTTCCAGATTCCAGACGGAGTCTGCATAATTTCCATTCATGGTTCTGCAATACCGGATCAGTCCATTGCCATCTGAGACGACTCCTGTCTGAAAGATCCTGCGATCCTTTCGACCGGTTTTGTTGAGGCCAAAACAGATTGTTGGACCATGAGCATCTGGTGTTTCATCGAGATCATACTCGCCACAGACCTCATGTGATGTGACATCACTATGGAGGATCAGTGATTGTGGGATGTCGTAGGTGGCATAGGCCCGGAGAGAGAGCTGTTGAAAGAAGTTTGAGGGACATGCTTCTGCGAACTTGTCTAGGAACCTTCCGAGACAATCGTCAGTGAACGATGTGGCAGGTATGGCCGAACCAAAGATCAGTTCTGTGTCGATATCTTCGAGCTGCTGGCTCACATGAACCAGTGCAACACGTTGTTTGGTGGAGAGAAACGGTAGCAGGACAAGGGCGAGTGCTCGGTTTCCCGGGCTGATTGAACATTGATTGGGATCCCAGGATACCGTTTCGTTTACCAGATCAACAAACCCGATTTTATCGAGGATTGATCGAACAACCAAGGCAATGAATGGGGTTATCTGTGTTGGAGAGGGTGATTCCGGTATACGATCCACCAGATCACTAAGCTCTTTGATCGGATTGGTGACACTCATTTTGGTTTTCGGGTAGAGGCGATCCATTTTGGTCAGGCCATTCTTCTCCCTCTGTTTTGGCATGAAGGATATAGAATGAGGATGAATTTATAGTTAATCATTATGTTGGATAATAGTTGTACTAGTTGGTACATTATTAAATGAAAATATAATTAAATGTGAATTGTGGATGGGGTGCGGATTGTGCATTCTAAATGACTACTTAAAGAAGAGGAGATTCTGCGAAAGAACGAGGAGCTTGCGGCAGCTGAAGAAGAGATGAGGTCACAGCTGGAAGAGCTGATCGAAACCCGTGACGCCCTCGAAGAGTCAAGTCAACTACCCCGCCCTAAACGGCGGGGCTTGCAATAGCGGTGTTACCACAGACATTGCAATTTAATGTGCACGAAGGTTGCTCGTAGTTGAGCCTTATTCGTACCGGTCGGTTGACACGACCGCTACTGATTATCGGCGTCATAACCGAATCACCAGCTACATTTCTCAAATGGTTTAACGCACCATTGACATCCGCATTGATCACGATACCGGAACTGCTCTGGTACAGTCCCCGGCTGATACGACGGCATCTTCCATACCATGGTTTCTGGATCGGATCGAGTGCCAGGGCATCAACCTGAGATGTGTACCGTTCATCATGGGAATCGTCAAAGTGTATCCCGAACAGCTCGCATTTTGACTGTAATTTTCGTCGAAATTTCGCATAGGGGATCTGGACGAAATTCTGGTTGTTTCTCGCACCATGATTGATCTCTTGTTTGATCCCATCCCATGTTGGCACAATAATGGTACCGATTTTGTGGTCACATGCAAATTTGATAAGATATGCGACGAACCGGTTCATCGCCTCATCGATTTTGTTATTTCGTCTGATGAGGAGGCGTGACTGGCGGTGCGTAAACTCCTCGGTTAATCCCTGTTTATCTTTAATCGATTGTAATCGGGCGTTTTCTTTGTTGTACCACCGGTTGATTGATTTTAGATACGTACCATCGATAATCGAGGCAGTCCCGGTAGCAGTGTCAACGATTGTTGCAAAATTGGTAACGCCGAGATCAATTGCAAGATAATGGTCAGGATTAAGACGTGTTGGTTGAAGGGGAACCGTATACGCAAATTCGATCGTGTATACCTTCCCGTTATGGTGTGGCACAATGGTCACCTCACGGATCTGGTTTGGTTGAATGTGTGGAGGGATTTTGAATGTAAGTTCTTTCCCGGTTAATCCATGCCGTTTTTTAAACATCCGTGACATGCCGAGAGTGACATATCCATTCCGCATTGTGATATGCGATGCAGGAAATGCCAGTTTGTACCTGCCATTTTTGTCCAGATAGCGTGGAGGTCGTGGTTGACTGCTGAGTTCGCCACAGTGGTACATCCGCATGAGTGCAAAATACGAGGTGTACGCCTCTTCAACACTCCTGATCGTCTGTTGAGCAACATCACTATGGAGCAGCGGATAGTTCTCATTCTGGCGTGATTGGACATAATTTGAAACATCTTTGTAGGGAAAGTCTTTCTTCCGGGTATAGGGGAGAAAGGAACCGATACAGATAGTGATGCTGGATGCAATATCCGGTCGAACCGTTCGAAAGATCGCAGCGTTTTCACAATACTCCTGGTAATGTTGCCGGGTATTGTACAATGCAACATTGTACAAATTCTTTGAATGGTATGCGAGTGTGTCAATAATATGATACTGTCGTTGTGGCAGTCGCAGATAGTTTGACACCGTTCGAATTACCATTTGATGCATATGGGTTGTACTACAGGATATGGGTTATGGTTCAATTATGGGCGATTCCTCCCCGGCATGAATGCCGGGGTCTCCTCGCCCTTTTGGATGAATACCTAAATATCCTGATATCATATGCAAATGCACCGATCATTGTCTGGGATCCGGACTATACCATTACCCGCATTAACCATGCATTTGAGATGCTGACGGGAACTGTAGCAAATAAATCCTGTATTTTCAGAATTTATGCATAACTATTACCTGAGAAATGAATTGATGAGTGAAAAGACAAAAGTCAACTTTAATTTAGGGACTTCGAAAAAGAGGTTGATCCATAGAAAGATATATACACGATTCAACGTGATAGCTATATTGTACATGCCAACTACACACATTGTTTTTGTGGGAAACCAGAAGGATCGCCTGATCGAGTCGATCAGCGCCCTTCGTGAAATTCCTTTCTCAAAACTCTTTCTTATCGTTGGGGAAGATAAAAATAAAGCCAGTGAGCAGAATATCAGAAAAATTGCAAAGCAGATTCAGACCGAGCTGAAGATGCTCTGGGATATTGAGATCCGGGCAGTTGACAAGCAATCTCTTCTGAAGGCAGCAAATCAGCTCTTCAAGATGATCACTGAAGAGAAGATGATTGGAAATGATGTCTTCCTCAACACATCCGGCTCAACCCATACCTTGTCGGTTGGTGCCTATATCGCTGCCTGCATGACCGGATCAAAGATGATTACAGCCATCCCAAAATATAATGACATGGGAGAGGAGATCGGAATTGAGGAGGTCATTGAGATCCCGGTCATCCCGGTGGATTATCCAGGTGAAGAACAGCGGCATATCATCACTCTCATTGGAGAGGGGGTCGAGTCACTTGACAGCCTCATCTTCATGATCACCCCTGATATCGAGAAGGACAGCAAGGAGTTCAAAAGCGAGCGTAGCCGTCTCTCCCATCACCTCTCAAAGCTTGAGGAGTCCGGGTTCATTAAAAAGGCAAAGAAAGGGCGTAATATCTCAATACGGCTCACTGAACTGGGAAGAATGCTCGCAGACATGATAAATTCAAAACTTATATAATCTCTTTTTCCCTCCACCACAGTATACCACTCTGATTCCGGGGTTGTGTCAGTATCTCCCTGTAAATTAGGCAAGACCTGTACCTAACATCAATTCGATCTCTTCTATATTAAACATTATGTGCAACAATTGACTGTCGCAAAGTCTCTGCCAGTACAGCGGGCTATCCTCACGACAAGGGGGTGGGCTCACCCACCCCCGACCACATGCAGCCACAGGGCACCAGTCACCCGTCATTCCTTTTCTGCAGGGATTCAACGGCAGTTCGTGGACAGGACTATTGAACAGCTGCAGGACATTCTCTGGGCGATCTGGTCATCTCATCGACAGGAGGCGATATCGTCAGGTATCGTTTGCCACAGAGCCAGTCTTCATTGATATCAATCAGGATCGACCCTATAAGACGCATCGCTGAATCACCATTTGGAAACGCCCCAATACTTCGTGATCTCCTCTTAATCTCAAGATTCACGCGTTCCAGCATATTCGTTGTCCTGAGACGTTTCCAGTGCTCTTCAGGAAACGCCTGGTAGTTGAGAAGGTCCGTAGAGAACCGTTCAAGACTTGCCGCAGCACTCTTGTATCCCATCTCTTCCAACTGTTGTATGGCACTCTGGAGAGCCTGGAAATCTCCCTGAATTCCATTTCTGACAATCTCAACAACGATTTTTATATCGCACCTCCTGATCCCCTTGGATTTGATGATCCTGTGCATATGGACATGACACATCTGCCAGCTAGAACCGAGAAAAGCTCGTTGAACTGCATTCTGAATCCCTGTGTGTCCATCAGAGATGAGAAGTTGTACTCCGTGGAGACCACGCTCCTTGAGCATCTCAAAATGTTCGTACCAGAAGGCTTCACCTTCGCTGTCCATCAGGTCGATACTGAGTATCTCACGGAACCCATCCTCCCGGATCCCGGCTGTGATGAGAAGAGCCTGAGATACGACACGGGTACCGCGACGGACCTTGAGATACGTTGCATCAACGATTAAATACGGGAAAGAATGCTCGATTGGACGATTTCTGAATTCTTGTACAACACCGTCAAGTTCCTTGGCCATCCTGGAGACGGTATCCGGACAGATGTTGGTGATCCCGAAGTGTTTCATCGTTTCATTGATCTTTCGGGTCGAGACACCGTTGATATACGACTCGGTGATTGCAAGAATAAGAGCGCGTTCAACTCGTGAGTATCGCTCAAAGATAATTGTCTGGAATGGCTTCTCACGAAACTCAGGTTTTTGAAGCCGTATGTCGCCGTATCGTGTTTTTAAACCTCGTTCTGAATACCCGTTCCGTGTGGCAGTCCGGTGTTCAGAACGCTCATAATACCCTGCTCCGGCTTGCTGCTCAGCCTCACAGCGCATAACCATGTTCATGAAGGTGGTCAGCAGGGTCTGCATTGCACCGTTTGGATCGGAAAGATAATCTTCTGCTAAATCGTATATATCCATGGCTCTGTTCCTCTTTTGTAATTCTAACTTGGTACAGAGCCTTAATTAAATTTACAGGGAATTACGGATACTATCGATTCCGGACTCTTTGGACTGGAGAACATCACAATCAGGATGATTCTATGAATGTCAAAAATGGTGATCAGAGTACTCTTGCTGAGATATCCAAAGAACCCAGCAAGGCTTATCACCCCTTCAATCCATGACTCCGCATGGACTATCGAGGGTACTTTCTCCTTCTTCTTTTGATCTGCTTCATTGTAGCCCGGCAGGTTGCCGGATCAGATCAGCTCTCTGTGCAGACAACCAGGCCGGTTGACCCGGAAGAGGTCGAGGCGTTTCTTGATGAGATCATGCCGGCAAACCTCGCACTCTAGAATGTGCCGGGGGTAACGATTGCGGTTGTGAGAGACAGAGAGTTCGTGATCGTGAAAAGGTATGGGTACAGCGATCTCTGGGCATACACATACATTTATAGAATGTCCTGACAGAATATGATCTACGATACCATTATGAAATTCTCTCTCATTGTCGAAAAGGACGAGGATGGGGGTTGTGTCGTGGAGTGTACTGACCTGCCGGGATGTATGAGCGAAGGAGAAACGCTCAAAGAAGCTATTGAAAATATCCATGAAGCAATCATTGGCTGTCTGAGCTCGAGATTAAAGATGGCATCTGAGAATATCCAGATCAGTTCTCTTCCATCTCATATGAGTATCGATCTTGATTCCTCTGGAATACAATATACCTAAGCTCCCGCGAGCAAACGCAATTAAACACATCGCAGCTTTCAAAAGAGCAGGATGGATTGTGAATCATATTGAGGGGAGTCATCATATCCTCATAAAAGCTGGTAGCCAGATTCATCTCTCAATCCCTGTTCATGCCGGGAAAGAACTACTAGGTATTGGCCTGCTGCGCAGACTCATTGAGAAAGCGGATATGACTCAGGAGGAGTGTTGCATGTATTTCTCAAAGAAAATATGACTCTTATCCACGCAGCAAAACCAAAACAATACTTTTGTCAACCTCGGTCTGGAAATCCACAATTGCGTCAGGATGAGATTCCCCAGTTTGGTTAAATCACCCGGAAGGATTCGTATCTTCAGGCGATATCCTTATACATCTATACCTGCCTTTCTCAGGAATGGTTATCCTGATGACAGCGGAGAGAAGAGCACAAGATGAGCTTGCCGAAAGGATCAGATCAGATGCAACCGCACGCGATGACGGCCTGATCATGATGCAGGGGTTCATCCATCATCTGGCCGATTCCAACCTCCTGAAGCGATGCGGAGAGGAACTGGCAGAGCATTTCAGGCACCTCTCCCCGACAAAGATACGGACCGCCGAGGTGAGTGGGATACTCGCGGCACTCCCCGTCGGAATGGAGCTTGGCATACCGGCATTAATCGCCAGAAAAGAGCTCCCGAAGACGATGCAGGGACCATTTTTTCACGATAGCCTGCATTCACGGACAAAAGGACATAAGACGGATCTCTTCATCCTGACGGAATACATTGGGAGCCAGGACCGGTTGCTGATCATCGATGATGTGCTGGCACGGGGGGAGACTGCCGCCGCACTAATCAGGGTTGCCGATTTGGCGGGTGCGGAGGTTGTTGGCATCGGGGTGCTTGTTGAAAAGGTATTTGAGGCAGGGAGGGATCAGATCCGGGCAGGAATCCCGGTACATGCTCTTTGTGCAATAATGGGGGTTCGCGGTGGACGGATATTGATCGAAGAGGATGATCGATAATCTTTTTCGCGAAAAATGCAGGAAAAGAAGATTATAGATAAGATAGAAGGATGACCTGCCTCTACCTCTCAACCACATGCACAGCCGAGGCCTTGAAAGATGCACAGATCTCAGATCCCACACTGATCCCAAGCTCCTCGGTTGCCTTCCAGGTGATAACGGCGATGAGCTGTACCCCACAGTCAAGGATGAGGCGGTTTAATGGTCCCATCGGGATGATCTCAACCACCTTTCCGGGGAGGACGTTCCTGACACTTGTCGCATGTTCGCCTGTACAACTGAGGGCAATATCCTCAGGCCTGAGGAAGAGATGTACATGAGTTCTCTCTGTAAGCGGGGAGATCGCATAGAGACGCGTACCATCTGCCTCGATAGTGGCAAGGCCGCCGTCTTTTGCAGTGATGGTACCTTCGATAATATTCTCAATCCCGACAAAGCGGGCAACGTAGCGATCATGGGGGGCCGAAAAGATCTCGCGGGGGGTGCCGATCTGGGAAAATACTCCATTCATCATCACCCCTATCCGGTGTGCCAGCCTCTGCCCCTGGACCATATCATGTGTTGACATGAGAATGGTGATCCCATAATCCCGGTTGATCTTCTTGATCAGATCCTCGATCATCTCCACCGAGACCGGATCGAGATTTGCTGTAGGTTCATCAAGAAGAAGAAGATCCGGATTTGTGACCAGTACCCGTGCAAGCGCCACCCGTTGCATCTCCCCACCTGAGAGCGTCTTTGCCTTCCTCTCTTCAAACCCGGTGAGCCCGACAATCCCGAGGGCTTCTGTAATCTTTTCCCTGACTTCTGCCTCCAAAATCCCCCTGAACCTGAGGCCGATGGCAACATTCTCGTACACGGTTGTGTTGAAGGTTGCTGATTTCTGGAAGACCATTCCCATCCTGCGGCGTACCTCAATTGATCCCGCGGAGGTAATATCCCTCCCTCCGAAGATGATCGACCCCGAAGTTGGCGTCTCCAGGAAATCAATAATCCTGAGTAATGTCGACTTTCCAGCACCCGAAGGGCCGATGATCGTAAAGATTTCACCCTTCTGGATCTCAGCAGAGACTCCCCTGAGCACTTCGGTGTCACCGAATTTTTTGGTAATATCACACAGTCTGAGCATCAGGATCACCGGTTCTGGACATATGCTAACATGAGGTTGATCACAAGGGCTATTCCGAGGAGGATGATCCCAAGGGCAATTGACATCGCGAGGTTTCCCATCGAGGTCTCAAGCGAGATTGCGGTCGTCAGCACGCGGGTATGACCCCGGATATTCCCGCCGATCATGATCGCAGCACCGACTTCAGAGATTGCCCTGCCAAATCCGAGGACTACAGCTGCCATGATTGCATACCGTGCCTCGCGGACGACACTGTTCATGAACTGGTACCGGGTTGCGCCCAGTGACCGAAGGGTGTCAAGGATCGTCAGATCCACTCCTTTCAGGGCTGATATCGTCAGACCGATCAGGATCGGGAGGATCAGGATCGTCTGTGCGATCACCATCCCCTCAGGTGTGAAGAGGAGCCGCATGAAACCAAAAGGACCTGCACGTGAGATCAGAAGGAAAACAAACAACCCGACAAGCACCGTTGGAAGGGCATAGAGCGTCTGGATCAGGTTGATAAGTGCCTTCTTTCCCCGGAATTCAGTAAAGGTGATGACAGATCCGATCGGAATCGCAAGCAGGGTGGCAAAGAACGTCGCGGTGAGCGAGATGGCAATGCTACGGATAGCGGTCTCTATTACCTCCGGATCCAGGCTTACGATCAACTCGATTGCGGTGGTGAACCCTGCAACGATCTCATTCATAGCATACTCTCATGGACAGTTTTGTCGAAGAGGACAAAAAAAGGGTGGTTTTCGATCAGAGAACAGGTGAAGTTACCTCTGCCTCGGGAACTCCCATCAGATCCCATTTACCGGATGCTGCGAAGAAGAGGGGTTCACCGTACTCTGCAACACCAAATGTGGCAATCTCCTGCTGCACCTCATCGGAGATTAGGTAGTTGATCCAGGCTTTACCAAGTTCGGTGTCGATACCTGCGTGCTTCTCAGGGTTGATCAGCATTGTGGAGTAGATATTCAGGAGGATATCTCCGGAATCAACGACCGGCACAAGCTGGAGATCTCCCTTGTATGCAAGGAATGTCCCAAGATCCGAGAGGGTGTATGCTTCTTTCTCATTTGCCATCACCAGTGTCGCACCCATACCGGATCCTGCTTCAACATACCAGTCGCCTGAGTTCTGGACATCGGTTGCATAGTCATAGCCTGCTGCCTTCCAGATGGCTTTCTCTTTTGCATGAGTTCCGGATGCATCACCGCGTGAGACAAAGACAACACCCGGAGTCCCGGCTTTACCCTCAGTCATAAGGGTCTGGAACGCTTCCTCGGGTTCTGTTCCACGGATGCCTGCAGGGTCAGACTCAGGACCGACGATCACAAAGTAATTGTATGCGATGACACGCCGCTCAACTCCATCGCCATCAGCCATGAAGGTATCTTCACGGGCACGGTCATGGACCATCATCACATCGACATCGCCCCGCTGGCCGTACTCGAGAGCCTTCCCGGTACCGGCAGAGACGATCAGGAGTTTGGCATTATACTTCTCCTCAAATGCGGGCCTCAGGTGATCAAGCAATCCTGTATCATAGAGGCTTGTGGTTGTTGCGATACGTAGTTCTTCCGGAGGGCCGGTAGGTGTTGCATCCGGTACGGCAGGTGCATCACTGCTGACGCATCCTGCAACAAGCAGCCCTGCAATCAGAAGGGCTGCCACGAGAATAATTCTGTTCCATTCCATAGTAAACAGGGTTTATTACTATCTTTTACTATTTAACGGTTATTTTTTAGATTGATGTCAATCATATCTAATTAACACAATAAACCATCACATCCCACATTCATGCTTTGATAATCGATCCAACCCGCTCCCCATTCAGGAGGCGTGTCAGCGTGCCGGGAACATGCCCATTGATGATGTGAATCTGTCTGACACATTTTGCATCCTGCATCATCTCAACCACCTTATCTTCAAGTACCAGATCCTCCATCCCCAGATTCAGGAGTTCTGCGGCAGTAATCTCCTCAATTAACTCTGCATCCGGGTTATCAAATGGATTTTCGGTAAAGAGTCCGTCAACATTCTTGACAAGAATGCAGGATTTTGCCCCAAGCACCTCAGCCATAAGAAAGGCACCGGTATCTGTCCGGTGAGCCGGGATCATGCCGACTTCAGATGGAGATTCATACAGCCCATAGGGAGGTGTGCCATGAGTTACCGGAAGAATGCCCATCCTGAGGAGCATCGGAAGATCAAGAAGATCAGATGAGTGAATGCGGGTTCCACCATACGCGGAGAGGAGGACAGACATCATCAGCGCATTCTGTTCGCTCACTTTACCGGAGAGTTCCGCGAGCACACCGGTTGGCATACCGAGATCCAGGCCGATATCCATGATATGTCGGACACGAACACCCCCGCCGGTCACAACCATCATCTGATGGTTTCGTGAGAGCGATCCGATCTCTTCTGCAAGCGGCTTCAAGACAGGGGCTCCGTAATCGACGATCCCGTGCCCTCCGATCTTTACAACATGCAGATCTGGAGCGATCCTGAGCTGATCTGTACCTTCATACCGTTTCAGAAGGCCACGACGACCAAGCGTCTCACCTTTCAGTTTTGATTCAATCTCCCTTCTTCTGTGCATAATAATCAAACCATTGTGAAATCTCTATTATTCTTAATATCTATCATTCATTTGGAATCGGGCACATACTATCCTGAGTGGCGCGAAAAAGAAAACAATCCCATGATGATCTCATCCTACCACGAGATCCTGATAGTGTCCGTCTGTTCCGGCTACAAAAAGGACTGCCTTCCCATTCACGAGAGCCGGTTTTGGGAACTTCCGGATCTCCACATGGCCCTCCAGAATCGGCTCGCGATCCCGGGTCATGATCTGATCGATCCCGGAGGCGAGGAGCTCATCAACACTCCGGGTTCCAGTCATCATCCGGGAACGTCCCCGCATAACAAACCTGCCATCCTCCCCGGAAGCCGCTAAGCCAACCCCGGCAAGCGCACCAATGATACCGCCGTTAGTCCCGCCAAGCCCTTCAAGGGTGATCCCACAGTTCTTTGCATGATGACGTGCATCTTCCTGCGTGAGAACGGTGTTTTTCGCACTCCATCCGAATGCAATAACCGGGGGGGTGATTGTATCTGATGTTGCGATGCAGATACCCGGATCACTACCAACGATGAACTCAGAGAGCATCATCTCGCGGGCTCCCAGGTAAATCTTTTGCAAAGATCCATCGCCATTACAATCGATGTGAATAACAGCAGCACTATTATGGGATGTATAGGGAATCTCATCATGGACAAAAAGCTGGTGCCGTGTGACACCGAGTATCGTATACTCTGAAGACAGTTCATCTGCGATAGAACGGGCAAGCCTTCCGGTTCCCCGTGATTCCTGCGTATCCGTATCATCAATGCCAAGATAAACGGTCACGAACCCTTCTCCTCTTTCATCTGTACCAGCATATTCATTCGCTGACAAATATGAATAATGTATTGTTGATTAAATACATTTAATAAGTTTAATAAACACCATGAACTCTCTCCTCATAGAACAGAGATCCAAAATTACCCGAATAGGGAGCATATTGTGCAAACTTATTTATACAATGCATGTATATCAATTGATATACCAACTGAAATGAGGTGAGGGTATGAAGATCTATGTACGAGAACGACAGAAGGTAGGCACAGGTGTAAAACAACCCAGATTCAGGGTTGTTGCAGTCACCGCAGGTGCAGATGACAAAAGACAGCTGAAGGTTGAGGGAACTCATTTCCGGAAGACCGAACTTGAACAGATTGCAACCGATACCGGTGCTGAGATCGTGTATCTCCAGGATATGCCTGAAGACCAGCACGGCAAGAAGAAATCAAAGTAAGGCAGCAGACAGGCACTGTCTCTGGCATCTGAACTGAACCGCTCTTACGAAGAGAGCAGAATAGTGAGAGCATTCAATGAACGCATACGAACATCACGAAATGCTTGATGCGGCCATCCGGCTCATCCTGGAAGAAGGCCGCATCACCATCAGTGTTACCGGGGAGGAGGTTTCCATATCACTCCCCAGAACACGTCGGCTTGCTGAACACCTTGGTATACCCCACTATTATGTCCTGCCGCAATTTGCCGCGATGGAGAAGGACGGGCTTATCAGGAGAGCTGAGCGGGTGGGTATATCCACCACACGGAAAGGAACTAATGCAATCGTTTCCATAATCGATCAGCGTTATGCAGATATTTTTTCAGAGAAATTCCCAAAAACAATGATTGATCTTCTGAGAGAGCCACCACGATAATGGATGTAAGAATCCACCGCAGCATTCTGAAACTATCCATGTTCTTTATCAGTAAACAGTTCCAATCCCTCTAACAAGAAGAGTGATGCGGATGGATATGGAACCGGCTCCTGAAGAGAACCAGAAGACAGGCATCCGTTTCTCACTCAGGGAGCTTGCAGGATCGGTCGGCGACTTCGGGACGATCTTTCCGATCATCCTCGGGGCAGGGATTGCCGCAGGAGTCAATGTCAGTTATGCATTCCTCGGTGTCGGGCTCTGGTTCATCATCGCAGGGCTCTATTACAAGCTCCCTGTCCCAATCGAGCCGATGAAGGCGATCGGTGCCATCGCCATCGCTGAAGGATTAACAGCAGGCGAGATCGCCGCATCCGGAATTATCATCGGGCTGTTTCTTATCATCCTTGGCTATCTGAAAGGAATGGAGAGGCTCCAGAGGGTGATCCCGGTGAGTGTGATTCGGGGCATTCAGGTCGGCCTGGCACTGATTCTTCTCAGGACATCCTTTGGCTATATTATACCGGATCCATTCTTTGCAGCAATTGCCATTCTGATCATAGGAGGGTTCTTCATTGCTGGACAATTGAGGCAGATCCCGGATATCTCCTCGCTTATCGTCATCGGAATCGGCCTTGGCGCAGGTATCATCATAACCGGGCTGCCCCCGTTTCGGCTGATTCCATTTCCTGAGCTGATCATACCTGCATCAGGAGACTGGCTCTTCTCAGCTCTGCACCTGGTGATACCGCAGATCCCTCTCACCATCGGCAACGCAATCCTTGCCACTTCGCTCCTCACCCTTGACCTCTTCAGGCACGAGATCAAACCTGACCGGCTGGCAAAGACGATCGGGATCATGAACCTGACCACAGCACCCTTTGGCGGGTTCCCGATATGCCACGGGGCAGGGGGGCTTGCCGCCATGTACCGGTTCGGTGCTCGAACCGGCGGGGCAAACATCATCGCAGGCCTTATCATTATCGGTTTTGCAATCGCCTTTGCACCCCCTGAAGTGCTGACCCTGATCCCCTATGGCATATTCGGTGGACTTCTCATCTTTGTTGCCCTAGAACTTGGAAAACATGGGATGAAGACCGACTCCTATCCGGTCACAATCACAATGGGAATCATCGCTCTCATCGGCGGCATCACTCCTGCATTTCTGATCGGCATGATTATTGCATACACCCTGAGGAAGCAGAAGAGAGATGGGGCGCAGATAGAGGGATGAGTCTTTTATACCTTCCTGCTCTACTACTCCCATTAGGTGATGATTCCTATGGGTGAAGACAAGGAAACGATTCGGAATATACTCAGGCAGAGAAAGGAGATGCAGACACCAAAAGAGCGGTTTGAGAGGAGCAGGCGGATCTGTAATCACCTGATGAAGATGATCCAGCCAAATGAGACGGTGATGGTCTACACCTCAAAGGAGAAGGAGGTGAACACAGTTCCTCTCATCACGATGCTCCTCGCATACAAAAATCCTGTCGTCGTCCCGATCATCCAGAAAGAGGATTACAGCCTCCGTCTATCTTATATTGAGAATATGGGAGTTTTGATCCCAAGCACCTTCGGAGTTCCTGAACCGATCGGAAATGAGATCCCAGCGGATGGTGCAGATATCGATACGATCATCCTCCCTATGCTCGGGTTCGACCGACGGGGCGGGCGTATCGGTTATGGCGCAGGCTATTATGACCGTTTCCTTGAGAAGTACCCAACGATTCGGAAGATAGGGATCGCTTTTGCCTGCCAGGAGATGGAAGCACTCCCGCTTGACCCACACGACATTCCAATGGATGCAATCATCACCGAAGACGGAGTCATATTCAAGAGAGGGTGATCCCGGATGGAACGAAACGGGATCACCATAATCGATACATTTGCCGAGGCGTTCCCGGTCTGGATCTCACGGGTGATCGTCACCGCAGACACGCATGAACTAGCATATGCAGCAGCAGCAGAAGCAACAGGATTTGCCACCTCAAAGATCTACTGCCCCTGTGAGGCAGGGATAGAAGGCAACTGGGATGATACCCCTGACGGAAGACCGGGTGTCTCGATCCTGATCTCCGCGGAGAAGAAACAGATGCGATCAAATGTATCGGATCGAATCTCCCAGTGCATCCTCCCGGCGCCAACAGCATCCGCCTTTGACGGACTCCCCGATGCAATCGATCGGTTCTATACACGGATGCATTACTTTGGAGACGGGTATGAGGAGCGGTGCATGGTCGGCAACCGTCACTGCTGGCGTATTCCTGTCATGGAAGGGGAATATATCGGAGAGGAGCGGTATGGGACCGTGAAAGGCATTGCAGGAGGAAATTTCCTCGTAATGGGGAATGACCGCCGCGAGGCTCTCGCCGCCGCACAGGCAGGAGTAAAGGCAATAGAGCCGGTATGGGATGTGATCATGAGTTTTGCCGGAGGTATTGTCGGGAGCGGATCAAAAGTCGGATGCAAAAATTACCGTTTCCCCATGCCCGCCAGCACAAACCATCTCCTCTGCCCGACATTGAAAGGAAAGGTGCAAGGCTCACAGGTGCCTGATGGCGTCAATACGATCTATGAAGTGGTGATCAACGGGATCGGTCATGATGCAGTCCAAACGGCTATGAGGGTCGGGATAGAGGCGGCAACTGCACATGGCGGCATCCTCGCAATCGGTGCATCGAATTTTGATGGCAGACTGGGACCACACAGGTTCCGGCTGCATGATCTCTTTGAAGAGAGAAGAAGTGGACAATGATTGACACACGGACAATCCCCGTCACCTACAGGACACTCGTCTTTCTGGCGCTCCTCATCGTTGTCGTAATTGGACTTCAGATCACCTCGTATATCATCAATATCCTCCTCCTTTCGCTCGTTCTCACCATGCTCATCTACCCCTGTGTCCGGTGGCTGAAGGAGAAAGGGCTCCCCGATATTGCCGCAGTTTCTATCATCACAGGCGGAGCAATACTGATTATTATCGCATTGATTCTTCTGATTCTCGCTTCAATCGGCCAGCTCATCGCCGACCTCCCGTTCTTCCAGGCAGAGCTCCAGGAACGTCTCGCTGATATCTTCATGCTCCTTGACAGACTCGGGATAGAACGGACATCAGTCACCCATCCGACAATAGATCTCCAGTCGACTGCTGTGATCATCTCCCAGTCGATGCTCGGCCTTGGGGAGGCATTATTATATATCTTCTTCATTGCGATCACCACCTTCTTCACCCTCCTTGAAGCACCAAAAATTCCAGAGCGGATCAGGAAGATTTACGGTAGCGTGGAGAACAAATCCCTCAGACAGTTCGCCCGGATGAGCAGGTTCATGGTGGATTTTGTCGTCGTCAGGACAGAGACGAATATCGTCCATGGATTTCTCTTTGGAGGCATCCTCTATGTGATGGGGGTACACTCCGCCATCCTCTGGGGAATTCTGACAGTGATACTCGGCTACATCCCCTATATCGGGCTGATCATCGCAGCGATACCCGCGATCTTCTTTGCCTGGCTCCAGTTTGGGGTCTGGGGCGCTGTTGTGGTGGTCGTTCTTGTCATCATCCTGAATGTCGTTGTTGAGAATCCCGTGTATGCACATCTTGCATCAAAACGGTTCGAGATGCCCGCACTCGTTGTCATCCTCTCGCTCATCTTCTGGAGCTGGACACTTGGTGTGGTCGGGCTCGTCTTTGCTGTGCCATTCACCCTGCTTATTCTGATCATACTCCAGTCAAGCGAGGAGACAAGGTGGATCAATACACTGGTTGGAGTGGACACCATATTCGAGGAGATTGCAGAGGGACAGTCGGGGGAGAGTGCAGGTCCAAAAGAGCAGCAACAATAAGGAGATCTGAATACATCTCCTCTCTCTTATGAAAAGGGGGACGATTACCTCCTGACAAGGCAGTCTTCAAGAGAGCGTTTCGGCACATGGTGGACCCCATCAGGTGTCCGCCAGTACCGGGTATCCCCATCATCTCCAAGCGGCTCCAGCCGGATCTCTTCCCCGGAATAGCCAAGTGCGATCACAAGGAGGATCTCATAACCTTCTGGAACCGGAAGGATCTGTTGCAGCTTCTCCCGATTGATAGAGCCGAATATACAGCCGGCGATCCCCTGCCCGGCAGCTGCTAAAAGGATCGTCTGGGCGGCGATCCCAAGATCGATCGCCGGGTCGGGGTTGCAGTTCTCAGGAGCAATGATCGTGATATAGGCTGGTGGCCGCTCCCCAACAGAGGGTCCATCCCAGTCAGGGAGATCCAGTGCCCAGAGGAGGGCATACCTGATCTCTTGTGTCTCATCCGGGTCAACCGAGATGATGTACTTCAGGGGCTGGCGGTTCCGGGCAGATGGGCAGAGCCGGGCGATATCTATTAAATCAATGATCAGTGATTCCGGTAGAAGACGATCTTCCAGAAATCTCCGGGTGCTCCTGCTCTTCCGGATGAGGGTGTGTATACTGGTATCCATCTATAATCCTCCGGCAACAAGCAGATGATCGTGCCTGATGCATGATAGTATTATGGTTTCTCGTCAGCAATACGGCACTGCTAAGGATATGCATACAACCAGAAAAACCTATGAACTGATAAAAGAGCGATACCCATACCTCCATGCAGAAGGTATAGTACGGGACCGTGCAGATGCCGCATATGAGATACTGAGCAACTGCACCCTCTGTCCCCACCAATGCCACGTTGACAGAACCGCCGGAGAGACCGGGTTCTGCCGGACAGGAGATGAGCTGATCATCTCAAGCTATTCCCCTCATTTCGGCGAAGAGCCGCCGCTTGTCGGGAGAAGGGGATCAGGAACGATCTTTTTCACCAACTGCAATCTCGGATGTATCTTCTGCCAGAACTACGGGATCAGCCAGTGCGGGAGAGGTTTTCAGGTACATGCAGAGGATCTGGCAGAGATCATGCTCAGGCTCCAGGAGAGGGGATGCCATAATATCAACCTTGTCTCACCCACCCATCAGGTGCCGGGGATTCTGAGGGCAGTAGATATCGCAGCAGGCAGGGGGCTTCATATCCCAATCGTCTACAATACCGGCGGCTACGATGCATTTGAAACCCTGCGGCTTCTTGATGGAGTGATTGACATCTATATGCCGGATGCAAAGTATGGGAGCAACGGGGTTGCTCATGCCCTTTCAGGTGCTGCCGACTATGTTGATCGGATGAAAGAAGCACTGTCTGAGATGCACCGGCAGGTCGGAGATCTCAATATTCGGAATGGAATTGCAGAAAGGGGCATGATCATCCGGCACCTGGTGCTTCCGGACGGCCTTGCCGGAACAGAGGAGGTGATGCGGTTCATTGCAGACGAGCTGTCACTCTCAAGTTACGTGAATATCATGCCGCAGTACCGCCCTTCCTGGAAGGTGCGGGAGAAAGGTTCCGGGTTCGATGCTCTCAGGCGGACGATCACACAACAGGAGTTCGATGATGCACTTGCAACTGCACGAAAATACGGTCTGAGCAGGGGTTTTCTCGAATAGATAACTGCAGAAATCCCCGCAGTTAAAGGAATATATTTATTATTATACTGCCCAGTATCTGATTGATACCAATGAAAGCGAAATTGATCTTAGTAGCCCTCATGGCTGCCGCCGCCTGCTTGCTGATAGCAGCCGGATGTGTGACTGAGGAGCCTCCGGCAGGAATGGAAGTTTCTGCGACAGGAACAATCACCTACATCGACCTTGAAGGTGGATTTTATGGGATTGTTACCGATGCAGGCGAACAGTATCTCCCCCTGAACCTGGCAGAAGAGCTGAAAGTCGAGGGGACAGAAGTGACATTCACCGGCGTGACTGAAGAGGATATCATCACCATGCAGATGTGGGGAACCCCGATCCGGATCACCGAAATCCGGGTTGAACATGGCGAGCCTGCGATCTCCGGCACCGGAGTTATCACCTATATCGATCTTGAAGGTGGATTTTATGGGATTATTACCGGTGCAGGTACACGTTACCTTCCCCTGAATCTGGCAGAGGAGTTCAAAACAGACGGGCTTACCGTCACCTTCACGGCAACACCTGAGGATGTCATAACAATCCAGCAGTGGGGGCAACCGGTAAGGATTCTATCGATCACCGAATCCAAACCCTCTGTGGTCGGCATGGCAAATCCAGCAGCCGTCTTTGTGAAAGAGCTTGGGTATGCGTATGAGATCCGATCCGGTCCTGATGGAGAGTATGGCGTCGCCATTCTTCCCGATGGAACCGAGATAGATGAATGGGAACTCTACTGGCAACATCATGACAAAACCTGATGGAATATGGATGGAACCAGCCTAACTTACAGCTGCCTGGCAGGAATCTGCCACCTTTTTTAGATCGAACCCGATACAAACCATATCCCAAACACGATCAGGAATATGCCGCAAGCAGCAAGAACAAGCCGGTATCCGGATTCTGAGAGGAAGAACCTTCCCCTATGAAGGCTCAGAGAGACGAGAGTGAGCCACCCGATATCTGCTGCCCAGTGGCCGGCCATAAAGGCACCTCCTGCGATGATGCCACCTTCAAGATAGCTCCAGAAAAGAGCAGCACCAACGGTAAACCACCAGATCCAGAAGTACGGGTTTGCAAAGCTGGTCAGAAGTCCTGCAGCAACCGGCTTCTTTGCATCAATAGAATCATCCCCTGTCGGAAGAAGAGCCCCGCGGGAAGAGGAGAGTGTCAGGACACCAAAGACTACAAGAGCAAGACCACCAACAAGCCCGATTACCCATGTCGCCGATCCGATCAGGGTACCGAGACCGGCGATGATGAGGATGATGATCCCGATCTCAGCTCCCATATGGCCAAGGCTGACAAGAGGTCCTGCACGCCATCCTGATCTGACCGAGGCGTTGATGGTCGCAATCAGGGTGGGGCCCGGTGCAAGTGCCCCGGTAAGTCCGATTGCCAAGCCAATAAGAAATATTGAGATGAGATCAAACATGCCCGTTTCTGAAAGTACTATTGAGTGGGTATCCCTGATGAAAGGTGCAGCCCAACATACATCATACCAATTTCCTTGAAATTCGGTCTATTTTTTGATTTAGACTGCAAATTTCTTCGCAGTTAAGAGAAACTATAAGATATATACACTCCTTTGATAGTATGATCGCTATGCGTAATCACATACTCACACCACTGCTGGCACTCCTTCTTGTGTTCAGCCTGATCGTGCTGCCGGTATCTGCGGCAACCACATCGAATGAACGGGTTATCAATACCCAGGGAACCGGCACCATTACCACCACACCCGACCGCGTCGAGATCTCGGTTGCGGTCATGACAGAACATACCGATGTGAAGGATGCACAGCGGGAGAATGCTGTGAAGATGAATGCTGTCATGAATGCCCTGAAAAATTCCGGGCTCACCTCAGATGATATCAAAACCACCGGGTACTCGATATACCAGGTAACAAAAGAAGAAGACAGGATCTTCCCGGGGGAGAAGCGTGCCCAGGTCTACCGGGTTACAAACACCCTCATGATCACCCTCAAAGACACCACAAAAGCAGGCGATATCATCGACATCGCCATTGAAAACGGTGCAAACAACGTCAATTATATCTCTTTCACCCTGAGTGACGAGAAACAGGCGAGCCTTCGGGCAGAGGCGCTTCAGGAAGCGGTAGCACAATCCCGTGGCGACGCTGATGTGGTCGCTGCATCCCTTGGCCTCTCTGTCCGTGATGTGAAAGAGGTCACAATCGGCGGGGGGTACTATCCACCAACCAGCAGGATGTACGACAGCATGATGCTCGCTGCGGGCATGGAGAAAGCAGCAACCCCGATTGAAGCCGGGGAAGTAACTGTCACCGCCACCGTATCAGTAACCTACCTCTGCTAAAAATCTGCATCCAACCAACCCCCCTTTCTATTTTTTCAGCACTGCCACATCAGTACCTGAGAATACAAATGCTTAATGAGGAATATTGACAATATTCCTCCTAAAGAGAATGAATCATCATCTCGGGATAATACAATGGAGCGAACGATTAGTTTTAAAGAACGCAGGTATATTGAAGAGCTCCGTATCCTCACCAAATCAACTGCAATTGACTGTATCATCGATGATCGCTTTGACCGCCTGATCTATATCATAACCCCGGGCGACATGGGTATTGCCATTGGAAAAAGTGGTGACAATATTAAAAGAATGCAGAAGGTGCTCGGCAAGCGGATTGAGATGGTCGAGTATGCAGAGGAGCGGGATCAGTTCATCAGGAACATCTTCAAACCTGCCGAAGTATTGCAGGTCTCTTTCCCTGAAGGGGAGACCGGCGGGATACGGGTGACGGTAAGGAACAAGAATGAGGTGGGGATCGCCATTGGAAAAGGTGGCTGCACCATCGAAAAGGCACGCATGATCGTACGCCGGTTCTTTGGCCCCGAGAGCGGGGACATTATCGTTGAGGAAGACCATGGAGCCTGATATCTTCGATACCCTCTGGGAAGTCATAGAGGAGCGGGCAGTTGATACGAGCGGTAAAAAATCCTATGTCAGAACACTCCTCTTTCATGAGAAAGGGATCGACAAATCCCTGGAAAAAGTAGGTGAAGAGGCTATTGAGTATCTGCTTGCCGTAAAAGGAGGAGATCAGAAACGTATCACCTCTGAAGCAGCAGATCTCATCTTTCACCTGATGGTAAGCTTAAAAGCAGCAGATATCAGTTTTGATGCTGTAAAAGAGGAGCTTTCTATTCGCAGGGCAGGAATGAATCTCCACGATTAACCTTTTTTACACCTGATAATCAGTAAATTCCCTGAGTTCGGGGAGATGATTACGGGTCACCGCGGACTCTGACAGAAGTGTCTCATCTATGAAGACAGGGGCATTCTTTCGGACAGCAAGGGCGATCCCATCGCTTGGACGGCAGTCGATTGAGAGATCGCCGATCTGTGTATCAAGTGAGAGGGTTGCATAATAGACTCCGTCATCGATGGAATCGATCCTGACCTCCCGCAACCCTGCCCCTAGAGCGGTGAGTGTGTCACTGAAGAGATCATGCGTCAGTGGGCGTGGTGGCGGCGGACCATTGAGAGCAGAATGAATGGATACGGCCTCAAAGAGACCAATAAATATTGGGATAAACCGATCATCCTGAGTTTTCAGAAGAACAACCGGGACGGCACCGAGATCATGTATCGCCAGATAGACCCCGGTGACCTTACAGGTGATCTGCTCCATGACCGTGTCAATGTCACTGGAGTTTATCAAGTTGTTGGTTTCCCCTCTCGGATTCAACTTCCCGCCTGACGATAATTAGCCCGGATACAAGGCCAATTCCGATATTAAAGTAATACAGGATCATCCGCCAGAGCAGGACAAAGACACCGATGACCGATGTGCTGATGAAGAGGCCATAGATAGAGCTGATTGAGATCTCGGCAACCCCGGCACCACCCGGTGTGAGCGGGATCATCATGATGATTGCAATAATGAGCTGTGAAACAATTGATTCAAGGATGTATGGCTCCTGGCCGAGTCCGACCAAGAGGATCGATGCAATAATAAATTCAAGGAACCAGAAGATGGCAGTAAAGATCAGGCCCAGGAAAAGACCAAACTTTCCCTTTCCGATAAATTTTCCGAGACTGAAATGGAAGTTATCCACCTCACGATCGACTTTCTCCATGAAACGTTCGACTCTGGCAATCTCCCACTTCTTTGTCAGAAAACCAGAGACTGTTCTCATCAGCCGTTTCAGGATAAGCGGATTTCTGACAGAGAGGGCAAAAAGAACAACACCGATCGTCACAGCAGCCCATGTAAGGTAAATGATGGTATTGACGAATGGAGGGAGGCTCACCTCTTTCCAGGCAGTGCCAAGGAGAAAGAGGGTGATTGCTCCGCCAAGCCCAAATACGATACCATCAAGTACCCTCTCCATGATCACAATGGCAGTTGCATCCCCGAGTTTAACATTCGCCCGATAGAGTTCATGTACCCGTACCGGCTCGCCTCCTGCCTGTGACGGAGTAATTGCGGCAAGAAAGAGATTGGCAAAGACGAGATTGATGCAATGAAAGAGTCCCACACGGTACCCAAGCGAATATGCCATCACCTTGATCCGGAGAGCCCAGACAATAAGGGCAATGACATGGATGGTGAGGGCAAGGAGGATAATAAAAGGGCTAAGATTTTTGAGGGCGATGATCGTGGCCTCATCAAAAGTGAAGTACAGGAGCCCTATGAGAAAGATGGTGCTGATCCCAATTGAGATCCAGATCCATTTCTTATGTTCTTGATTCATCAGAGTACCTGTACATCACAATTCTGTCATCAACCATTATCTGCCATTCTTAAAACGTCTTCTGGCAGTTATGCCGTGAAGAGGTGGCGATCTCCGGTAATCCGAAGGAGTCCTGCCCTGACGCCACAGTCAAGCCATCCATATGCATAACTGTATGCAGCAAGTGCTGAAGCAGAATCCCGCCGGGCATGGCATGCCTCGCCCTTCATCTGCCACTCATCAACACAGTCCCGGATTATGCCACATAAAGGATAGATTGGGCTTGATTCATCAGGTGCATCTTCAATTGAGAGGCGTGCATCCTTGAGCATCCTCTGGTATCGTTCTGTCTTCTCTTCAAGGTGTTCAGTACAGGTTGGGGGGATCGAACCATGGAGTCCTGGAATCTCGCTGAATGTTAAGGGAACAATCAGAATACCAAGTTTTGCACCGGCATCAAGCCACCCATATCCATAGCACCAGGCTGCAAGGGCATTGACAGGATCACTTCGTTTGTAAAAAACAACACCATCCTCAAGGTAGGCAAACGCCATCTCCAGAATCTCTTCAGCAACCCGTAGATAGGGAGAGGCGGGGCTAAACAGTGGATTTGTATCTTCAAGCGCTTCGGTGAAAGACCGGCAGAGTTTGGCAAGCTGAGCATTCATTGGATTGGATCTGATTCTGGTGGAAGATCGGCAAACAATTCCAGGTACTCACGTTCCATCATATGAAGATCTGCGGGAACGATCAGGATATGGAGCGGCGGGCCAAAATCCATTCTCTTCAACTGATCCCCTGATCCGGCCATCACAACCGGATCAGCTGATCCTGCCCGTGCAATGCCGACAAAGAGAGGGATTGTGACATTGAGTTTTGAACAGATCTCCCCGATGATCGTAATTGCTTCAGGTATCCGCATATACCGGTCTTTCTGAATGTCCAGGTATACGATCGTATGGAGGTTCTGGGAGCGGTTTGCTACAATAACCTCAACAGGCGTGATGGGCATCCACCGTGCTTCCGGGTACGGGAGCGAACATGACTTTCCAAACCGGTAGTTCTGAAGACCCGACAAGCCACAGACTGCACTTGCAATCGAAGCCGCGTGGATGATTTGGGTCCGGATACCCCGCTCAGCTGCACGGATCCTGAGATCGGCATGGGTGGTTGAGACCATGGTATCTCCGGCCGTCAGAAAGACGGCGGATCCCGATTCTGCTGCATCCAGAATAGGTTCAGGGTGCTGTTCAACATCCTCACGGGATAAGAGCCGGATGGGTTGCTGGTAGAGCGCTTCAAGAGCAGGGATATCTGCACCCATCAGCCTGGAGGTATAGGTTTCGAGAAAGACTGCATCTGCCTCACGGATGACGGCAAGTCCTTTTAAGGAGATATCATGCTCGTCAAAGAGCCCAAGCCCGATAAATGTCAGCATCTGTATCCTCAATACTCAAACCGCGTGATCTGATCGACCATTGAATCGATGATATCACGGCATTGCCTGGGGTCTGTTGCCGATATGAAGTATACCGGTGTTCCCGGTCCGATCTCAAGAGCGGTGCGGATCTCCTCCTCAGTGACCGAATATTCGAGATCCGCTTTATTTGCAACAACGATCACCGGAACAACAGCATTTCCTTCTACTATCGTCTTCAGTTTCAATGCCCTTGCCATCTGATCGGGGCGTGTGACATCCACCATCAGGATGACGCCCATCGCATTCCGTGCCAGCTGGGGAACAATCGGGTCAAACCGTTCCTGGCCGGGAGTGCCGTAGATATTGATATCAAAACCCTTGCTTGCCATGTGGCCGATATCAAGAGCAACGGTTGTCGGTGTGCCAAGCACCCCGAGGCGATCGACCGACATGCCGCTCTCTGAGATATTCTTGACAAAAGTCGTCTTGCCGCTGTTTGAGGGGCCGGTCA
Organism: Methanocalculus pumilus; assembly: GCF_055382585.1. Classification (NCBI taxonomy): domain Archaea; kingdom Methanobacteriati; phylum Methanobacteriota; class Methanomicrobia; order Methanomicrobiales; family Methanocalculaceae; genus Methanocalculus; species Methanocalculus pumilus. The sequence goes on from NZ_AP042393.1 coordinate 1,415,694, forward strand.
CGACGATCTTCGGGATATAAGGAACAATATGGCCTTCGGTGACGATATAGGGGAGTGAACGCGCCGGGAGTGGAAGCCAGGATACGGTATGGAGGGTGAAGTAGTTGAAGAAAGAGACAACTCCCGCTCCCGACTGAAGAGTTATAACGAGATCACAGGGGGTTTCGCTGAGGATTGAATTGAGCATCTCCTCACCAAAGAGATTGAAATACTCAAAGGCAATTGTGACCGGTTTATCAGATCCAAGATCATCAAAGAGCGAGACTGCTCCGGCAAATTCAAAGTAGTCTGAGAGGACATCTAGATAGACGACGATAACGTCGATATCTTCCTCTTTGACAATGCTCCGGATTCTGTCCCGCCATGCTGCCCTGCATGCACTCTGGTCAGGATTTTGTCTCGTAATTGCTTCAACATCAGACTGGTCGAGGAAACTGATCAGTTCATCATAACAGTCCAGATGATAATGGCTCTGTGTTGCAATATCATTAAAGTAGGCATCTTTACTGGTAAAGGGCGCAATAACCAGTGTTTTTTTGCCGGAAACAACAGCAGTATGGAGCATCGAAATCAGGAAATGCTGTCCGTCAGCCTCAGGCTCGATCGAAAAGAGAACCCTGCTCCCATCAGGAATCCCTCCTTCAAGCAATCCATCCAGCGCATCTATTCCAGTATATATCATCCTTCCACCACCAGTTTCCCATTCGGATCAAATGAATATGGAAGCCACGGAGTCATCCGTCCTCCAAGGCCAACAACCCTCAGTTCAAAGCTATCTGTCCCCTCTCTCACTTCAACCACCCCGTTCATCAGCTGTTTAATCACCGAGATTGTACGGGCATCAAACGACTCGTTGTTTAAGGTATAAAGCCCGATCCACTCGTTCTTCTTGATCTTGGCAGAGATGATATGGACAAACTGATACATCACCTCCAGTTTCCGGTACATCAGGAATGTTGAGAGAGAGCTTACACAGAACCGAATCGGCGGCGGAAAAACACCTGATTTTGGATTCTTCAGGCTCTCATCGACGATGCCCGCAAACATCTTGCTCATCTTGATGCTGATGCCGGTCAGATCAACCGGACTTGCAACGAACTTCATCCTGTCGGTATCAGGCACGTTCGGCAGATCGCTTTTTGTGATGGCATCGATGATCGCAAGGGCTCTCCTCTCCGTTCCATTCAGCTTAAAGAAATTCAGTATCTCGGATGCCCGTTCATCTGTCGAGAGAAGAACCGAGTATTCGCTTTCAGAAGGAAACGAGAGATTATACGCAATCCTCTCGGCACCAGAGAGAGGGGGTGCCAGTATGAGTACATTCGCACCCGAGGTCAATCCGCCGAGTTGATCATCGAGTGCAGGGATACCGAACTGGTAGCTGTACATAGTATATTACGTGTTATGTCATCCCTATTTTTAACAATGCGCCTACAATGATACCCAGGGCGACAGTATACAAAGATATGAGTATCGCCCACCGTTTTCCAATTTCCCTGATTAAAACGGCAATTGTTGAGATACAGGGGATAAATAGGACACAGACAACCGCAAAAATATACAGCTGCACACCTGAGAGGACTGCGCCGAGATCTGCTGTTCCCGCAAGAACGGCAAGCGTCTCAAATGCCATCTCTTTTCTGAGGATGCCAAAGAGAAGGGCGGTTGCGGCAAATCCCGGAAGCCCGAGGACAGCCTCGGAATAGGGGGTTATAATATCCTGGAATGCCGACACGAATCCGAGATACTCAAAGATCCCAAGGAATACACTGGACACGAGGAGGAGCGGCATGGCAATGAAGAGAAATTCCGAGAGACGGGTCCAGGCCTTCTTCACAACCATATCGGGCCGGGGAACCCGGAGTGCCGACATCTCAAGGATCATCCCAAACTGCTGGCCGGGCGTCACCTTCGAGAGTACGATCCCGGTTGCAAAGACGAGGAGGAAGACGATTCCATAGACAGAGAATGCAGCGGCAAGACCGATAAAGGAAGCAACAATCCCTGATATGACAACGGTCCTTGCTGAACAGGGGATCATCGTAACGAGAACCGAGGCAATGATCCGCTCTCTTCGTGTTGCGAGGAGACGGACGCTCATCAATGCCGGGACACTGCACCCAAACCCAAGAACCAGCGGGATGATCCCCTGCCCATGCATCCCGAACCGGTGCATCGAGCGGTCAGCAAGGAATGCGGCACGGGTGAGGTACCCTGAATCCTCGATGATCGAGATGACCAGGTAGAAGATAAAAACATAGGGAAAAGCAATCCCCATACCAGCCTGAAGGGCGATGATTATGGAGAGGCCGACAGCTGATGCAATTCCGGGAAGTTCGAGGGCAAGGAATGGTTCTATTGCGTAGATGTCAATGAAGGTAACAATAATGTCTTCAAAGAACGCGCCTGTGGTGAATACAAGCAGGAGTATGGCGATGATCATCGCAATCAGGATGGGGATACCGGGAAATGACCGTGTCAGAATCGTGTCGAGATCAAAACAGGGAGGGCGGGAGTGCTGCTCGGTTACCTCCCCTGCCAGTGCATGTGAGAAGTTGTGCCGGTTGGTTGCGATGATCTGGTGCGGCGTCATATTATGCCGCTTTTCGATCTCAGCTCCAAGCCCCAGTGCCGAATCCGCGAGATCATCTGATCCCTCCGGCCGTACGAGTGCCTGGAGAGCAGCACTTCTCTCCACACCATAAACCTTTGAGAGACTACGTACAGCTGCTTCGACATGATGATCATAGTGAACGGAGATGGTTGGGATGGAGGGTTCTCCCGTTGCGAGATCGATGATCGCCTCCATATTCTTCCCCTCAGATGCAACTGTCGGGATGACCGGCGATCCGATCTTCTCTGAGAGGAGATCGTAATCGATCTCTATCCCGAACTTTTCGGCTTCATCGACCATGTTCAGGACGACAACCATCGGGATTTTGTATTCTGCAACCTGGAGGAGGAGGTAGAGGTTCCGTTCAAGATGGGTGGCATCCAGAACAGCAATGAGGATATCCACCTCCTTCCGATTCAGAATACCTCTGACAAGCGTCTCTTCTTCGGATTCCCCATCAAGGGAGTAAATTCCGGGGAGATCGACGAGCTCGATCATCTCGCGCTGGAAACAGACATTTCCACGCATCAGATCGACTGTGGTGCCGGGATAATTGCTGACTTCAACACCAAGGCCGGTTAGGTTGTTGAAGATGAATGATTTTCCCACACTCGGGTTTCCGATGAGCGCGCAGGAGAGGCGTCCAGTCATATCCTTCTCCTGGCATGGATCTGGGATGCGACCTCAGGGGAGAGTGCGATATCGCACCCTTTCACCGAGATGACGACGGCTTCGTTATGGAGCTTTCTCCGGATGGTGATCGGTTCGCCTTCGATGACACCCAGATCGATCAGCCTTCGGTGGCGACCCGGGCAACGGACAAAGGTGACGATAAGGGGCTCGTCTTCCGGGAAGGAGATGAGTGGTCCCGATTCCGGAGGAGTGGGACAGTGATGCCTCCGATGTTCGGGGCATCTTCCCCCTTTTGACTGCATGAATGAATCAAGGGCCTCGATCGTCTCTTCGGAGATATCATGTTCCAGGAGGCATGCTTCACGGGAGGCAGCCTCTGCCTCAAGACCAAGTGTCTCTTTCAGAAAACATTCAAGAACAGCATGTTTTCGTGCGATCATCTCCGCAGCTCTTCTTCCTGCCGGTGTAAGCTGGTAGCCGGAGGAACCCCGGGAGATGATGAGATCCTGATGCATGCACTGTTCAAGTGCAGTGGAGATTGATGCCTCCGGTTGAGAGAGATGAGAAAAAATCCTCTCCAGTGTGGGGACGTCCCCCTCCTGCTGGATCAGAAGGATGGTTTCAAGGAGATCTTCCTCAAGAGAGGTCTGCATATACAGAGTATCTGAGTCGTAAATGATATAGTATGCCTTTTGGAGGAAAATGCATGCATCTATAAGGAGATGGATACCAATACCGGCTATGGGAAGCGGGGTGAATGCGGAGGTTGCCGGGGTGCTTGAGAGGGTGGCCGATCTCCTTCTCGTAATCGGTGAGAATCAATTCAAAGTCCGTGCGTACCAGCGCGCAGCAGAGGCGGTGCGGAGGAGCCCACACGCTGTTCTGACAATGACCCAAAATGAACTGATGGCACTGGATGGTATCGGGAAGGGGACATCAGAGGCCATTCTTGCTATTGCTGAGACCGGGACCTGCTCTGAACTCGAAACCCTGATGGAGAAGGTGCCCCCTGATCTTCCGGAACTGCTTGAACTGGATGGTGTCGGGCCAAAGACGGTGCAGAAGCTCTGGAGCCACCTGAATATCACCTCGATTGCAGAGCTTGAAACCGCCGCCCGCGGGCGGCGGATCCGGGGCTTGCGGGGGTTTGGAGAGAAGAAGGAAGAAGAGATCCTCAGGGCGGTCAGGATCTATAAGAACAGATCCGGGAGGATGCTCATATCGGAGGCAGAGGAGATTGCCGGAGAGGTTGCAGCCATACTCATTCCGGGGACATATTCGTATGCCGGGTCACTCAGGCGCGGCAGGAGCACGGTCGGCGATATCGATATTGTGACGACCGAGCCTGCACAATCGGTCAATCCCAGGATCAGGGAGATTGCCAGTGAGATGATCGATGAGGGTATGAAGAAGACTTCATTCTTCTATCGTGGGAAACGAATTGATATCCGGTTTGCAGATACAATAGAGTTTGGTGCGACGCTTCTGTACCTCACCGGATCAAAGGAGTTTAATATCCGGCTCCGCGAGCGGGCGATTGCACGCGGTATGCAGCTGAATGAATACGGGCTGCTCAATAAACAGAACGGGGAGATGACCCGGTGCGCAACCGAGGATCAGGTCTTTTCGCTTCTCGGTCTCCATTTCATTCCTCCTGAGCTCCGGGAAGATCGCGGCGAGGTTGCTGCTGCAGAAGCCGGAACGCTGCCACAACTGGTTGAACTATCAGATATCAGGGGGGATCTCCATGCCCACACAACCGGATCTGATGGATCCCTTTCGGTTGACGAGCTGGCGGCAACCGCAGATGCGCTTGGATACGAATACATCCTCTGTTCTGACCATTCCGCCTCACTCGGGGTTGCACGGGGCCTCACACCGGAAGGGCTTTTCGAACAGGCACATGAGATCGAGATCGCAAACCGAAACCATGACTGCCGGATACTCGCTGGTATCGAGGTAGATATCCTGACTGATGGAAGTCTGGGGCTGCCGGATTCTGTCCTCGCCGATCTCGATCTCGTCATCGCTTCGGTTCATTCCTCGCTTCACCAGGAAAGCGATCAGATCACAAGGCGGGTGATAACAGCAATAGAGAACGAGCATGTCGATATCATCGGCCACCCCACCGGGCGGCTGATTCAGAGGAGGGAGCCATCTGCAATTGATATTCCCCGGATCCTTGAGGCTGCACGAGAGGCAGGGGTGGCAGTTGAACTGAATGCTTCACCATACCGGCTCGACCTTGATGATATTTATTTGAAGACGGCAAAAGAACTAGGAGTGAAGATTGCAATCGGGACCGACTCCCATGGGCCGGGAGATTTTGCCGCGATGAGATATGGCGTGACGACGGCCCGGCGTGGCTGGTGCGGAGCTCGCGATATTCTGAATACCTATTCATTACCCGGATTACTGGACTATTTCAGATGATACACAGGCTCTATGAATACCTGCTGATGCGGGAGATCACAACTCCCCCCCGCGAGATCTGTTTTATGCTGACGGTATTCGATCTCCGTTCTGCGCCTGAGCGGATCAACGATGTCGTCAGGTGGTCAGAGGGTGTGCCGGGGATCGGGATGCTAACCTTCCATATCGATACCGATGATCTCTCCTGCGTGATGCCTTTCATTGATGACTTGAAGGCAGTTTCCCGGCATGCCCGTCTCGAGCTGCATCTGAAAGATGAGGTGTTTCTTGCAGGAGAAGGGCTCCCGGTTCTGATCGTCGTTGGCAGAAGCGGGAGGGAGGAGATCACAGAGAGCATTCAAAAGATAGCGGATGAAGGAGTTGACCCATGTGATCTCACCGAGGAGACGATCGAGTCGCATCTCACCTTCAGGTCAGCACCCGATCTGATCATAAAGACTGGCGGGAGCCACCTCACCGATTTTCTCATCTGGCAGTCGGTCTATTCCGAACTCTTCTTCCTTGATGTAAACTGGGAGTTCTTCAGGAAGACCGATCTCCTCCGTGCGATCAGGGATTTCCAGTCACGGGCACGACGGTTTGGGGCCTGATCGTCTTCTCTGATCATAGACCCGGATCGCCCTGAGCAGATCTATTTTCCGAAACTGCGGCCAGTATGGTGCGCAGAAGTAGACTGAGGATTCGTTTCCGTTTGCGAGCCATGGCAGGAAGTTTGATGTTCTGTATTCGTTCCCGGTTCTGATGATCAAATCAACCGGCGGGAGGCCGAGGCCGCCGTAAAGGTTCTCCTCGACCATCGCCGGGGTGATCTCGTCTGATCTGAGGGTGCCTGCCCGAACCTGTGAGACGAGGCGGCGGGCGGCATGGACGATCTCGTTCCTCCCTCCGTAGGCGATGGCGACATTGAGGTAGTGGTTGCTGTACTCTTTTGTTGCTTCTTCTGCTTCTTCGATACAAGATAGGACATCATACGGGAGGAGGTTCTTGTCGCCGACCATCCTGACACGGATCTTGTTTCTGTGTACCCGCTCGTCATTCAGTACTTTTAAGAACCGGTCTTTGAAGAGTTCGAAGAGTTCTGCAAGCTCTTCTTCACTCCGCCGGAAGTTCTCGGTCGAGAAGGCATAGAGGGTGATGTGTTTGATCCCAAATTCCCGTGCCCATTCGAGCATCGTCTCGGTGGTGTTTGCCCCCTGCCGGTGCCCAAACCCCGTCTTCTGCCCCCTCTCTTTTGCATATCGCCGGTTTCCATCCATGATGATCGCGATATGGGTCGGGATATGGGTAATCGACGATCGCAGGATGCGGAAGTAGAGGGGTTCCAGGAGGGATCTGAGTGTCATAGCGGTTCTATCTCCACGATCATGCCGTTATTTGGGTACCGTTCGATGATCTCAAGTTCAAGGCCGGGCTCTCCTTTCAGGTCATCAAGGAGCCACCACTCACATTCGACGCTTCCATCCGGCTGGAGTTCATAGCTCTCTTCTTCGAATGTGGCGAGGATCTGGCTGAGATCGGTGTTGGATCTGATCCTCCCGTAGACGATGGTGCCGTCATCGGTGATCTCATCAAGGTTCCGGGCGGTCATGGTTGCTATCCGTATGAGCCGCTCCCTCAGCTGGACGGCGTCCTTAAAACCTGAGGAGCAGAAATGAACCTTCGGATCGTCACTGATCTCGTCTGCCCAGTCTTTTGCCCCCCTGATTGCATTATAGAGACCCTCTTCCGACTCCATGCCGCGTTTCCGCATCTCGTCAGCACAGGTCTCGCCCCACTCAAGCTCGTTGATATTGAAGAAGTCAAGCAGTGGGAGCATTGGCCTGAGGTTCCCGATACCGGGGAGGGAGGGAACTTCAATCCCGATGTCAAAGCCCATCTCTTTTGCCCGCCTTGCGGATGCCGGATAGTCCGTCTCCATGATATGATCCCAGACTTCGTAATCCGGGTGCATCCGGATCTCGTCAACAACCCCCTGAAGTGCGGCTAAATCTGCTTCTGTCGGCGCCCGGCCGGTATAGAGATGGATCTGGTGATTCTTTCCGAAGTGATCTTTCAGGAGTTTGCAGTAGTGAACTGTCCGATCAATAAAGAGGAGGGGCTCGCCGCCGGTAACACCGGTCCCAAGTGCATCCATCGCCTCTGCCTCGGCGATGAGGTCGGCATCTGAATGAACCGGCTTGTCGTTTGCGAAGACGACATCAAGGTCTTTTCTCTCGACCGAGAGGGGGCAGTACCAGCAGGTGCGGTCGCAGAGGCCGGTTATGAAGAGGACGAGCTTTGCCCCCTGGTAGCAGAGGATACAGCCGTTGCTGAGGTTCTCCGGGAGAGGGGGGCCGGCCCGCTCCATATGGTCGGACGCGATCTCGTCATTGTCCATGGGATCGCCTCGCGGGTGTGGGATTTTGTATGTGGATTGAACGTGGGGTGGGGAGTGTCATTTGGATCTGTACCTCTCTATTCGTCATGAAAGAGTAAAACAGTATGCGGACGGATGGCGGGGTGTGTGGGGAGGTTATTCTGATAAGTACCTTTTTCATTATGATGATGCTATGTATCATCATGCCGAGGCGATTGAACCGGTCCCGGAATGTACGATCTGATACTGCTGGATCGAAAAAACCACGATCGGATGATGCCCTCTCTGAAGTGATTGGGTTCATCCTGATTATTGCTATTCTCATGATCTTCCTCTCCCTCTGGATGGTGTATGTGGTTCCTGCGGAAGGGCGGCAGCAGGAGATCGAGCATATGAACTATGTCCGGACCTGGTTCACGCAATATAAGGTGACGGCGGATTCGTTGTGGGTGAATCATGAGCCGAATGATCCCTATAAGTCACTTACCGGTGTAACCTTCTCGAATTCGCTCACGCTTGGATCACAGGGTGGTGCCACCCAGGCAGGGGGTTTGTTCCTGCCAGTGATGAGCCCCATCGGATCTACCGGAGCTATAGCAGTGGCGAATCAGCCTGCCGCATCCGGTGGCGTGGAAAGAATTGAGATTAGCAAGGATGGTGCACCCGCTGTCATCGAGTTCGAAATGGGCAGACTTGAATATGACGCAACAAACCATTACTGGATCCCGCAGTCATACTATTACCAGATGGGGGGGGTCTTCCTCAAACAGTCATCAGGGACTGTCGCACGTGTCTCTCCACTTATCAATTTTGAGACAGGAGGTACATTTATTGCCCTGGTAAAACTGGCAGGAGCCGGGCAGGTTGGACTTTCAGGGCAGGGGCCGGTTCGTATCGATACCAAAATGACGAATCGGACACAGAGCTATTCCATGATACCTGCACCAGGTACACCTTACTCAAATATTACCATCTATCTTGAGGACGCCAATGTTGCACGCGGGTGGGAGAATGCCCTGAAGGAGTTACGATTCCAGTCTGGAGTTTCATCAGGTGCATGTAATATTTATCGCGGTCCTCCGGATGTTGTCAAAATCGATCTCCAGGGGGGGCCTGAAAAAGTCCAGTATAGATATATATATTACACCGTCTCGGTGCAGTCAATTGCAACAGGAGCTACATGATGCAACAGAATTCAGCAGTTTCTGAGGTCATAGGGGCAATCCTCCTCATATCACTGGTGGTACTTGCGGTAGCTATTGTTGGCGTAGGATTCCTCTCTCAGCCACCGCCTGTGCAGACACAGGATCTGAATGTCATTGCGGGCAACACTACAACCACGCTGTATATTTATCATGATGGAGGGGATCCGATGGTTCCCGGGGAGTTTGCTCTTCTTCTTGATGGGAATCCCGTTGATCCGATCCCGGCACCATCCGGGGGATGGCCGTGGGAGATAGGTGAAGTCCTCGAAATACCGATAACAACAACGCCACAACGCATTCAGATCATCTCCACCCGCGGCGGGCAGCAGAATCTTATCCGCGAGATCAGTATCGGGCAGGTGACCGGAGGCGGTGTGCCTATCACGCCAGGGCCGGCGCCTAAACCAGGTCCCGGGGGGCAGTGTACGCAGGAAGAGCTGGAAAATTATCTTAATATTACATATATCAGTAAATTTTCAGAGGAACTGAATAATGATGCGATCTACCTAACACGATACAGGCTCGGCAATTCCGCATCCCTTTCAGGCTGGGTAAATATGACAATTAATAGCACAGGTTCGTATATTGTCACACCAGGTCAGGGAAATAACCCTCCAGTCATAACAGATCTCAATGTAAATGACAGGCTTGCTATTCAGTATGTAGATGCCAATCAGGTCAGTGCCAATATCTTCTCTGTGGGAGGGAAGGGTTGGGCATTTGCTGGAGATAACACGAATATTTACATTAATCCAGGTCAAACAGGCCAGCAATCATTTACAAATACAAATCTCATTGATAGCTGGATTTTATCTTTTAAGAAGTATGATTCAACCCTCACATTGCAGGTGGGTGGAACACCCCAAAATATATTTACAAGGTTATTCATCAAAAACCAGACAAACCCGGAAGTTGAGGGTCCAGACACCAATAGATGGAAATTCTATAATATTGAACCCGCAGAGCCTTCGCTTCTCATTCTAAATTTCGCAAAGAAACAGAACGATGGTTATTTGCAGTTCGTCGGAAATGTATCGAAAATTGAACGAAATGACATACTCTACTGGTCACCATCCTAATTTAACTAGGGTTAATTATTATGGTTATAAAAAAAAATACTTTCCACACCACCGCCTCCTCAGAACTGGTCGGCACGCTGATCCTCTCCGCTTTGATCGTCCTGGTCATTGGGATCGTCGGGGTGAGCCTCCTCTCCCAGGGGCCGCCTGCTGAAGTGCCGGCGCTCCGGGTGGATATCCATAATGAGTCAGGGAACCTGATTCTGATCCATCGTGGCGGTGATACGCTTTTCCGGGAGAAGACCAGAATCTTTGTGGATGGCGTGGATCAAACTTCTAATTTTATTCTTGAAGGTGAGAGCTGGGGGGAATATGGTGCCGGAGACTGGCTTATCCTTCCCGTTGATCTCATGCCATACCGGGATGATATCAGTGTGCAGATCGTCCATACCGGACCGGAAGTCCCGGCACTCCTCTTCACTATCGGGGATATCGGGGTACCGCCAGGGCCGTGGGGAGATACCTATCAACTTACTCTCACTGCCTCACCAGCTGGAGCGGGGACGCTGACAGGGGCAGGAGATTATGAAGCCGGGACTTCGGTTTCGGTCAGTGCTTCTGCCAATCCGGGGTGGACCTTCAGCAACTGGACACGAAATGGCGTATTGGTCAGTACATCACCAGGTTTCACCTATACGATGCCAGCAGAAAGTGTGACGCTGGTGGCGAACTTCGAGATGGATCCAACGGTGAAATATACTCTCACACTTGTTGCCGATCCATTGGTGGGTGGAACCGTCAATGGCTCAGGCCTGTATGAGGCTGGAGAAGAAATTCCCGTATCTGCCCAAGCCAGTGCAGGCTATCAGTTCATCAACTGGACACAGAATGGCGTGGAGATAGCCAATACATCTGCATTCACCTTCACGATGCCGGCAGGAGATGTAACCCTTGTGGCGAACTTCGAGCAGCAACCCTGCAACCCGGGTCTTCGCGGATTCTACTACCCACAACAGGTCTTCTCCGGCATCCCGGTCATACGGATCGATCCGCGCCTCCGGTTTGCCGATGCCCAGGCGGTCAGCCAGTATGGAGAGCCGACTGATGAAGTGAACTGGCCCGACGCAACACTTGCGAAACAGAATGACTTCAGCATCATCTATGAGGGGTATCTGGTCGTTGATACGGCAGATACTTATACATTCTCACTCCGCTCCGATGATGGCTCACGCCTCTGGATCAACGAGATCGATGATGCTGATACACCGGTGGTTGACAACTGGGGTTTCCATGCACCCACTACAGTTACAGGCACAAAATATCTGGAAACTGGATATCATCCGGTGCGGGTAAAGATGTTTGAGAATACAGGGGCTGCCTCCCTCCAGCTCAGATGGGAGTCTCCAAACATGACAGACCGCGTCATCGAGAGCTTCTGCACCGATCCGGTAGGGTACCAGGTTGATTTTGCTGCCACTCCATTGAATGGAGATACGCCACTGCTCGTCAATTTCACCGATCTCTCAACCGGGTTATCAGGGAACCGTTCTTGGTCATGGACATTTGGGGATGGTGGAACATCGACCGCCCAGAACCCAACCCATATCTACACCTCACCCGGCAACTACACGGTCAGCCTGTTTGCATCAGGAGATGAGGGATCCGGGGTTGAGACAAAGACGGGCTATATCACGGTCACCAGCTCTGGAATAGGGTTCACGGCAGAGTCATGGGTCAGATGGAACAGGAATCCAACACCGGACGCCAACGATCAGCGGTGGGCGACGATCGTTGTCGATGGGAACTCAGATGGAAACAGCCGCTATCACCTTCAGCATAATCGGAATAATCAGAACTTTGAGATTGCCATCAGGACAGCTGATAATGTCAGGACATTCCGCCAGAGTACAACTACTCCCCTTGAGGGAATATGGTACTATGTTGTCGGCGTCTACAACCAGGAGACAGGACACCTCCGCATCTATGTGAATGGGGTTGAAGAGAACAGTGTTTCTGTCAATAGATCGGGACTGATCCCATCGCCCGGCTTATACCAGATCGGCGGCCCTGCCGGCATCGAGTGGCCTGATCCTACATCGATGGAACGAAAATTCGACGGCAACATCCTCTGCCTTGGGACACATGAACGGGCATTCACCCCGCAGGAGATCCTGGATAACTATAATGCCGGATGCCCGCCGGTTGTTGACTTCACCTCCGATGTTACCAACGGCACTGCCCCGCTTGCGGTGCAGTTTACCGATCTAACCTCGCATTCACCGACTGCGTGGGCATGGGACTTTGGGGACGGAGGTACATCGACACTCCAGAACCCCACCCACACCTATGTGACAGCTGGGACGTATACTGTCAGCCTGACGGTGACGAAGAAGGATGTGAATAATTTAGATGCGAACGTGACCGGGACGAAGATCGATTATATAACGGTCGAAGGAGAGTCATTTGTTGACTTTGTAATCAATGAGAATGTCTTTGTCTATGGGAATGTCCTGAATTTCCAAGGAGGTAATATCAATGGCCCTGGAGCAACGGTGGTGATTAATGGCGGCCTTGTCACCTCAGATTTAAATCAGGGCGCAACCGTTGCAGTCTCAACGATATACATTGATGGAAATGTGAATCTCAATTCTGGAAGTGCAGGGCTTGGATCATTAACTCAGCCGGGTAATATCTACGTGAACGGAGATATGAGGCTCTGGACTGGACAGCGGGATATCTATGGAGATATCTATGTTAATGGCAACTTTGATCTTAAAGATGCTCACATCCATGACAATGTGTATGTTAATGGCAATCTAAAACTTGGAAATACGCCAACGCTCTCTCCAGATACACGAATCTATTATACTGGGACGATTGCCCATCCAGGAAATTACCCGGGAGATATCCTTGCCAAATGCATCCATCAGGCAACGGTTCCTGGGTTCGACATGCCGGATCAGGAGATCCCGCCTGCGAAACCAGCTGACTGGTATTCAGATCGTGGGTACGTGTCCGATGGAGCTTTGACGAGCAATATGAAGGTATTTGCTGACAGCTACTCACCCACAAGCTGGCAACCCACGGCAACGAATGTGATCATCATCGCACGTACTGGTGATATAACAATTACCGGAATAGGGGAGAGTGGCGTTACCGGCGTATTCTTTGCACCAAATGGCAGGGTAACTTTTAACGGAGCATTCCTCGAAGGTGTCGTCATCGCCCGTGACGGGTTCTATGTGACAAGTGGCGGAACACAGGTTACTTTCAAAAACCTTGACCAGTACATCGGAGATCCAAATGATTATCCGTTCTGAATAAGGGTGTTTGAACCCCTACACTCATTTTTTTTAAAGGAACAATACAGAATAGAATAGAACAGGAACAGAGATGAAAACCGCTACCAACGACGCAGTCTCCCAGGTAATCGGCGTACTCCTGATGATCGCTCTCGTCTCTGTCTTCGCCATCATCATCTATGGCTCAATCTTCAACCTCACCCCCACAATCGTCCAGCCGCCGTACCTCGCCATTGAGAGCGAGCTCCATAATCCCGATGGCACACCCTATATAGAACTCCGGCATAGGGGCGGGGATACGATTACCCTAAACACAACGGGCGCAGAACAGGGAAAAGCAGTCGATCTCTTTGTAACAATCGCTGGGTAGAGAAGCCGTGCAGTTCCTCTTGCCCCCACAAACTGGAGACCCGGTGAGAGAATCTTCATGTTCAATACACCTGATGGTCCCCGGCTTACTAAGGAGAGGAATGTCGACATCAGCTCCGATATCGGCTGCCTTCCTGGCGAGCGATCGATCACTGCGATGGATATTGACTCCCAGCTGCTGGTATTTATTGAGCAGATTACCGTGCAGAGTATATGGGATGGAGATATCCGTGAGCCTGAAACCATTTGAGCCGGTTGAAATCGAAGAATTCACCGATACCTCAATTACATTCCTCATGAAGAATCCGGATGGCTAACCCTATATCGGAGATGTGATCTTCCGGGAGCGGGAGGGAGCGGCACTTGTTGATTCCCCTATGTTATCACCGCAAATCCACGATGGAGTTTCAATTATTGCCTATTCGAGCTTTATTGAACGATTTGAAGACGTATCACTGAAATTCATGCAGAGAGTTTTGAATGACTGTATCCATTCACCGGTGATCGGTCTCTCTCTGGAGCTCCGGGAACGATACCGGAAGTTTGCCACAATCTTCATCCAGGATTCTTCAATTATCAGGCTCCATGAGAAGCTTGCAGAGAGGTTTCCCGCCACCCGTGCCAAAAAGATAGCTGCCGGGATCAAGGTCAGTTATCTCCTCAATGTCCTTGCAAATAGTCCACAAACCGTTTCTCTCGTTCCTGAACGCACAGTTGAGGTCAAGACACTTCGAATCGGTCACTGGGTGAAAGGATCGCTCCTGCTCATCGATCTGGGATTCTACTGTTATCACTCCTTCTCGAAAATAGACAAATATGGGGGGTATTTTGTGTCCAGAGTCAAGAAAGACAGTTGTCTCATCATCACACGATTTCACTCACCAGTCACTGCTGCACAACGGGAGATGTTCACCGGCAAGGATCTCAAACATGTGCTCAAAGTACTCGGAGGAACCTCTGTTGATGCAACGGTAACCATCAAGGTCAAAATGACCGGTGGTTGTTCTCACAAGAAATGTAGTGTGTACCAGCAGTTTCGGTGTGTTGGCCGGGTCCATCCTGAGACTGGGAAATGGCATCTGTACCTGACAAATCTCTCCCATGAAGAGTTTTCAGTTGATGATATAGCTGCTCTGTATGGATTCAGATGGGAGATTGAATCCCTTTTTGACGAGTATAAGAGGCTGTTGCATGAACCATTACATATCTCCTGAAGGAGAATCTGGTTAACAGATTAAACTTAAAAGAGCCTGTTAAAGCGTTTTTCTCTTAAGATGCGGATCAAAATTCACCTTATTGTATAATGAAAATCCTTCATGCAACAGCTTCAGATATCCTTTTTAATGTGTGACGATATCGGATGAAACAATAATCTCTATATGCCAGAAAAGAGATAAAATGAGGGAGCGCGATAATAGTCTAGTGGTAGGACAGGGGCTTCCCAAGCCTCTAGCCCGGGTTCGAATCCCGGTTATCGCATATATCGCATAGGGGGTTTCCTCTTATATGCATCAGATCATCATTCCACCTTGATCAGGTGGGGCATACTAATTTACTATTATAAGTAATTCAACTAAAATTGCAAAGAGTCCCCTTCCTTTAGATGGGGAGGGATTACCTCAGATATCTTTATATTGTCACTTAAAAGCTGAAAGTAACGAGATAATTAAATCTGGAAAAATTATAGTGTGGACAGCGCTTCAGATGGCTGACCACTTACGAAAAGAGGATAAATTTTGTGTGGTTACCAGGATTCCGGAAAAGCCATGTTAACATAGATGTCTTCAAGTCGGGCTTTATGACCTCTCTCCATATTTGCGAGTTGCTCAAAGACCATCTTCTGCTCGATGGTGGTGCTTGCTTTTGCAAATTGTGTGTACATCTGCATGGCCGCAAGTTCTTTCTTCATTGCAATGACAAGACCATCGACTGGTTTAAGATCTGGAGTGAGGTTGGGCATTGTGGTTTCATGGACGACTTTGTAGTCATGCGAGGGATCAAATTTGAGTTCCGCAACATCTTTTGTTAGATATCCCTGAAGTAACTCCCTATGGGATTTTTCTTCTTCGGCAAGCTCTGCGAATAAAGATTTCATAGCAGGCCCGCTGACTTTTTCGGCAATAGTTTTATAAAACGTATAGGCCTCTACTTCATTTTCAATAGCGTCGGAGATAATTTTTTTGTATTCTTCTGCATTCATAATGTTTCATATAGTTTCACTCCTTTAAATTACTTATGTTGTAACAGTTATGTTGTAACAGGTCAGCACCCCTTATCCTGATCTCTTCTCAACCCACACCACACACCACCACTAATGTCAGGTTAAGGTCAACAACCCCTGAATTCACACTTTTCTGAAAACACTTCATAATTTTTCGCGATCCCCTTCAGCGCATCAATTCGATACCATTATTAAGTTACAAGATAATGCCAATATCTCGCTTTATTTTGAAAAAGAAAGTCAAATTATTGAGAAAAAAGTGGAGGGGCTCTTCCCCTACCACAGACTGCATGAACTTGCCAAAGAAACCGGGTTCTGTCAGAGGCTCAGGAAGATATACCCGGTTATCTTCCTTCAGGTGGTCATCTTTTCTGCTACTCTGCACAAACATCCGACAGTTGCAATCTGTACCTGACAAATCTCTCCCATGAAGAGTTTTCAGTTGATGATATAGCTGCTCTGTATGGATTCAGATGGGAGATTGAATCCCTTTTTGACGAGTATAAGAGGCTGTTGCATGAACCATTACATATCTCCTGAAGGAGAATCTGGTTAACAGATTAAACTTAAAAAAGCCTGTTAAAGCGTTTTTCTCTTAAGATGCGGATCAAAATTCACCTTATTGTATAATGAAAATCCTTCATGCAACAGCTTCAGATATCCTTTTTAATGTGTGACGATATCGGATGAAACAATAATCTCTATATGCCAGAAAAGAGATAAAATCAGGGGGCACGATAATAGTCTAGTGGTAGGACAGGGGCTTCCCAAGCCTCTAGCCCGGGTTCGAATCCCGGTTATCGCATCAGAATGGACTCTTCTTCAAGCTATGCCATCAGCCTGATCACCGAGAATAAAAAAGGCGTTCTCCGCGATATCGCAACCACTCTGGCCGAACATAATGGGAATATTCTGACGATCCAGCAGGAGATCATCAAACGCGGACCTGAGACCGGCTTTGCATGGGTTGATATGGAGATCGAGGTGGATGACAACTTCGGATCAATCGTTGCTGCGCTGACTGCCCTTTCCCAGATTCTTGAGGTCGAAACCCATGAGACGTTTTCGAAGATCTTCGGGCAGCGGGTGATCATCATCGGCGGTGGAGCCCAGGTTGCACAGGTGGCTATGGGTGCCGTGAATGAGGCTGACCGCCATAATATCCGGGGAGAACGGATCTCGGTCGATACCATCCCGCTTGTCGGGGAAGATACGCTGGCACTCGCAGTCGATGCGGTGACACGCCTCCCCCGTGCCTCGATCCTGGTGCTTGCCGGATCGATCATGGGCGGAAAGATCAGCCGGGCAGTCGAGAACGTGAAGGCAGAAGGAATACCGGTGATTGCTCTGAAGATGGCGGGAAGTGTCACAAAACATGCTGACCTTGTTGTCACGGACCCAATCCAGGCAGGAGTCTTTGCCGTGATGCATGTCTCAGAAAAGGCTATCTTTGACATCAGCAGGGTGAAGGGGCGCGAATTTTAACGTTTTGAAGACACATTCCAAAGAGGTGATCTGGTACTATGAAAGATATGGATGATATCATACAGCAGGCCGTTTCGATCCTCAGGCATGACGGGTTAATCGTCTACCCGACCGAGACGGTGTATGGGATTGGCGGGGATGCCTTCTCGGATATTGCAATCGAGCGGGTATATGAAGCAAAGAACCGGCTTAGGGGAAAACCGATCTCAATTGCGGTATCGGATATCGAGATGCTCGCCTGTGTTGCTTATCTTGATCCGGCGGCAGAAGCGTTCATCAACCGGTTCCTCCCCGGCCCCGTGACAGTGATCCTGAAGGCAAAGAGCTGTGTCCCTACAGAACTGACCGGCGGCACCGGGATGATCGGGATCCGCTGGCCGGATCACAGAATAGCGCTTTCGATCATCAGCGAGCTGGATGCCCCGATCACCGCAACCAGCGCAAACCTTTCAGGCGATATCTCGCCAAGGACCAAAAATGACGTGAATGTCCGGCACGAGCTCTTCATCGAGGGGGGAGAACTGCCGGGAACGCCAAGCACGGTTGTGGATCTGCATACGAAAGAGATCATCAGGCCGGGCTCACAGCTCGATGAGATCGTCAGGTTCCTCATCGATATGGACTGAGCTGTATGGAGATTAAGCGGATGGAGAAGCCGATCCGGCTTCGTGATTTTTTAGTCGATAAAGATGGCGGGATATATGCCGTTTCAGTCTACGACAATTACGAACGGGCAGGCTGCATCCTGAGGTACCTCCCTGATCCTGATGGTGAGCGAACCTGTGTGAATGGTAAGCGGTACCGGAAGATCGAGTTTGATGAGGCATTCGCCTGGATTCGTGAGCACCATCCCGATTGGAATGATACCGTTCATCGGATCCCGCTGGATCAGATCACCTCTGTCCTGAAGCCGGAAGAGGAGATGGACCGGATCATGCAGCAGAACCCCCGTGTCAGGAGCCTCGCAAATCTCTTCAGCCTCCCAAAGAAGAGTTTCGGCTGCACCGGCTCCCTCCTCTGCGGGCTTGAGAACGAGGCATCCGATATCGATCTCGTCGTCTATGGAGAACACTGGTTTTCAGCACAGCGACAGCTTGCCGATGCGGTTTCAGCGGGGAAGATCCCGGAGATGAGCGAGGAGATGTGGAGGAAGGTCTACAGGAAGCGTCTTCCCGAGATCTCTTTTGACGACTTCGTCGCCCATGAAGCCCGGAAATACAACCGGGGCGAGTATGAAGGTACCTACTTCGACCTTCTCTTCTCTCGTGGATATGCCGGGCAGAACGCCGTTCCGATCAAAAAAGGAGTTCCAATCGGCCGGGATGTGATCGAGGCGACCGTGACCGATGCCTCCCTTGCATTTGACAACCCGTCCGTCTATGCAATCGACCACGAGGAGATCAGCTATGTCCTCTCCTTCACCCATACCTATGCCGGACAGGCACTCGCAGGAGAAGTGATCGAGGCAGCAGGTGTTGTCGAGGATCATGGAGATGAAAAATGGCTGATCGTCGGCACCACCCGCGAGGCACGGGGCGAGTACATCCTCTCAAGAACACTTCTGAACAGGTGATCAATTTTTCAGGGGATCTCGTTTCTATCTGCCAATCTGTTTCCGCCCTCTTTTTCGGTATATCCCCTCCAAAATTCACTTTTTCCTGAAGAACCGGTCAAAGAGCGTCTGCGGCTCGCCGGCGCCACGGGTGCAGGATTCCCTCTTCGGGCAGCGGTCGCAGGGGGCATCCGGCGGTGCCTGCGGGGTTTCGCCGCGGTAGATCGCTTCTGCCTTCCTGAGGGCGGCGAGGAGGCTCCGCCTGTCTGAGGCGGTGGGGGCGACCGTCCGGATGATACCGGATGGAATATAGGCGATCCGGACTTCGGAGAGGGGGCGCCCTCCACAATTCAGCTGTTCCATCTCTTCTGCCGCCAGCAGGTATGCGGCCGCCCGAATCCGATCCTGCTTCCAGACCCCATAGGTCGGGGCACGGCCTGCCCTGAGGATACCGATTGCAGGTTTGCTGCTGAATATCCAGTCGATCCGCCCGGAGATGCCGTACTTCCTGTTTGCACAGGCAACATCGGCTGCGACAGGCTCCTCCCAGGCAAGCCCCTGGCAGGCAGCGATACACCCTTTGAGGTACTCTTTCATTGAATCGTCGATATCGGGCCGGACGAGTCGGATCTCCTCCCAGATTATCTCAACGTGGGGATCTGGATGGATGGTCGGATCCTGTGAAGATCCAACAGATGACAGAGCCTCCGATTCCACAGCCACCGGGGTTTGAGATAACGCAACTGCTCCCAGATGGTAGCCGACCTGTTTTGCAATGGTGTATTCCGGCGGCTCTGTGATCCCTTCATGCCGTTCCAGGTACACCCGGACCGGGCAGACCGAGGTGCGGACAAGTGTGGAAACAGGGATGAGCTGTGGCTCTGGTGGTCTTGCAGGCGCAGACATGCGTAAGAAAGCTTTTCTTTTCACTCCGCTAATAGATTTGCATGGCTTCCAAAGAAATAACCGTAAATGTGCCGCAGGATCTCGATCCCGTCTACAGCAATATGATCCAGATCGCCTTCAGGGACGACGAATTCACCTTCCTCTTCCTCCATCAGATACCAAATATCAACCAGGCAAAGGCAAAGTCCATCGTCACCATCAGCCCAAAACATGCAAAAAAGTTCCTTGCAGTGCTCCAGCAGAGTGTCGCAGAGTTTGAATCCAAGTTCGGCACCATCGAGCCCCCCCAGGAGCAGCAGGCAGGCGACTCGGTGACGATGCGGGGATACTCGTAAGCGATGTCAGAACGATAGTCTCTACGACAGTCTGCACGAGAGCGAAACCAGAAATGATACCGCGATGCTGAAAAGAGCAGAACCTTTTAACCTTTTCAAAGCCAATAGAATGGTCGCAGTGCCGCCGTGGCTTAGCCCGGCATAGCGGCTGATTCGTAATCAGCAGGTCGAGGGTTCAACTCCCTCCGGCGGCTCTATTTTAAAGTCGTTAAATCAATACGTTTGCTTCTATCTCCGATCTCAATCACAAAGATGACCATCACATCATCCTCAATAGTGAGCATAATCCGATACCGCCCTATCCGATAAGAGTAAATCGGAATGCTTTGGTGTCCCTTCAGTTTTTTTATGTGTAAGCAAGGATATGATTCTTCTGCGAGAGCAGTTAGTTCATCTTTTATCCGCTGCTCCTCAGACATTGGAAGACGTTTCAAGTCACGTTCCGCTTTCGGAGTGAAGAGGACTCGCCAGATCATTCCAGACCCAGTTCCAAAGCAATATCTTCAAGTGAGCGCAAGCGACCGGCCCGTATATCTGCGATCCCTTCCTCTATCTGCTGCAATGTCTCTTCAGAGAGGGGTTCTGGGTCATATGCTATATCCAGAAGGCGGTTGAGCGTCTCATCATAACTCTCCCGGGGATGTATTTTTAATTCATCCAGACGGGATTTTGTCTCCGGCTGAAGTTGAATCGTTGTTGCCATAGTAACCCATAGAAGAGCATAGGACATAAGATTTCGTATTCGCTCATCATAAACTGATCCACCTGAGACCATCTAACAGAGATAAAGTGGTCTTTTTGATAGCCTCATACCTGGTGTCCACCTCACGCCATCACCTTTATCTTGTAAGTTGACATTAAAGTAGTATACTTATGTATCAACAAATCTTCGTCGACCGGAATGATGAGCTCCGGTTCCTTCTTGATCGATACCATTCACAGAAGCCGGAGTGCATAATCATCTATGGCAGGCGGCGTGTCGGGAAGACAACTCTCCTCGCCCAATTCCTAAAGAAGGCAAAAGGCTTCTACTTCCTTGCCTCCGAAGAGGGAACAGCCCTGAATATTTCAGATTTTGCGCACTATGCAGGAGAATACCTCCAGGATCCTGATTTTGAGCGGGGAAGTTATCCGGATTGGAAGGCGGTCATTCAGGCACTTATATCACACCGAAGATTTGCACCACCAGATGGAGAGAAAGTTGTGATGGTAATCGATGAGTTTCCGTACCTAATCGGACGGGATAAAGCAACTCCATCAATCTTCCAGAAGATATGGGATCAGATCCTCGCCGATGAGCCGGTGATGCTTATCATCTCAGGATCATCAGTGAGCGCAATGGAAAGTGAAGTACTGGCATACACAAGCCCCCTGTACGGCAGAAGAACAGGACAGTGGCAGGTTGAGCCGCTTCCCTACCCCTACCTCCGGGAGATCCTCCCCTATACTGAGCATGACCTGATTCTGACATGGTGCATCCTTGGAGGAATACCGGCATATCTCAGATTATTCAACCCTGATCTCTCCTTCTGGGAGAATGTGGAGGAGCAGATCCTGACAAAGGGTGCATACCTATACTCTGAGGCAGAACTCCTGATGCACTATGAGTTTCGGGAAGCTGGCAACTATATCTCGATTCTTCGCGCCCTTGTCTCCGGACATACAACACTATCAGCAATCTGCCAGGCAACCGGACTTGATAAAGGGATGGTATCCAAATATCTTGCAACACTCTCACGTATGCAGCTCATTCGGGATGAAGCTCCGGTAACCGCACATGCGGGGTTCAGGAGACGGCATTACCGTTTGTCTGACCCCTATCTCACATTCTGGTTCCGCTTTGTGTATCCAAGGCGGGCAGAGACTGAAACCGGCAAGGTGGAGGCGGTTCTTCATTCGATTCAGGACTCAATCGCTCCATATTGTGGAGAGATGTTTGAGATACTTATTGAAGATCTGGTACGGAGAGGAATCCTGTTTCCGGATACGCCATACTCACGCCTGGGGCGATGGTGGCAGAATGAGATAGAGATTGATATCGTCGGACTCGATGAACGAACAGTTGCCGCACTCTTCTGTGAATGCAAATGGTCCAAACTGAGCATCCGGGAAGCACGATCCATCATGGCAGCTCTCAGGGAGAAGGCAGAACACGTGCGATGGAGAAACGGCGAGCGGGAAGAACGCTATGCACTGATCGCCAGGGAGATTCACGGGAAAGAACAGCTCAGGGATGAGGGGTACCACGTCATTGATCTTCAGGATATCACCCTGCTTTCAGAGAGATTTCTGGCAGATAAAACCCGATAATCCGATCAGAATTTAGAGCTTCAGATCATACCCCTTTTTCTCTTCCAAAATCCCATCCCTCCAATTGATTACAATGGTTGATTCGGCTGCATGCCCTGAAGCAATACAACACCTTGTCGAGCGTTTCGGTTTTCATCTCCCCTCATACCTCCGGGGGCAGAAGAACGAAACCGAACTCAGGCGGCAGTTCCTCGATCCCTTCTTCCATGCCCTCGGATGGGATGTCGATAATAACAAGGGATACTCCGAGGCATACAAGGAAGTCGCCCACGAAGAGCCGATTAAGATCCGGGGGAAGACGCTCTTCATCGATTATGCATTCCGGATCGGCGGGCAGACAAAATTCATTGTCGAGGCAAAGAAGCCTGATGTCAATATAAAAGACGATACCAATGCAGCCCTCCAGCTCAGGAGATATGCCTGGAATGCAAACCTCAAACTGAGCATACTGACAGATTTTGAAGAGTTTGCAGTCTATGACTGCACCATCCCGATTGGCAAAAGCGATACCGCCGCAACCGCCCGGATCGCCTATTTCACGTTCAAGGAATACCCGGAGAAGTGGAGCTGGATCGAGGAGATATTCGCACAGGAGTCGATTAAGCTCGGATCATTCGACAGGTTTGCCGAGTCCAAGAAAGGGAAGCGGGGAACTGCCAGGGTGGATGATGCGTTCCTTGAGGATATCGAGAAATGGCGGGATCTCCTTGCAAGAAATATCGCACTTCGGAATGAGATCACGCTGGAAGAGCTGAATACCGTTGTCCAGCGCACCATTGACCGGATCATCTTCCTCAGGATCTGCGAGGATCGGGGTATTGAGAGATATGGGAGGCTAAACGATCTCCGGGAAGGTGCAGGGATCTACAAGCGGCTCTGTGAGATCTTCATTGAGGCAGATGACCGCTACAACTCAGGGCTCTTCTATTTCCAGGAAGAAAGAGGCAGGACGGAGATTCCGGATATCCTCTCCCTCTCAGTTGCAATCGACGATAAGGTACTCAAGGAGATCATCAATCGCCTCTATTACCCTGAGAGTCCTTTTGAATTCTCGGTTATCCCGACTGAGATTCTTGGCCATGTCTATGAACAGTTCCTCGGAAAGGTGATCCGGCTCACCAAAGCCGGACGGGCTGAGGTCGAATACAAGCCGGAGGTCAGGAAGGCGGGAGGAGTCTTCTACACGCCGACCTATATCGTCGATTATATCGTTGAGAAGACAGTCGGCGAGCTTGTTTCCGGTAAGACTCCAAAGGAGGTCTCGGAGATCAAAATACTCGATCCCGCCTGTGGATCGGGATCGTTTCTGATCGGGGCATACCAGTATCTCCTTGACTGGCATCGCGACTGGTACATCGAACACCTGGTGCCGGTGATCAAGGGGAAGGGAGCAACCTCAAAAGAGGTGCAGGCACTCATCCCATCACAGTATCAGGAGGCACCCGGGAAGAAAGGCGCAAAATCCAGATCCCGAGCACAGAACGATCACGTTGAACTGCCGATCTTTGCATCAGGTGATGGATCTGTCCCCCGTGTCAGGAGCACGTGGCAGCTCACCTCAGCTGAGCGGAAGAGGATTCTCCTAAACAACATCTTCGGCGTGGATATCGACACACAGGCTGTCGAAGTAACCAAGCTTTCCCTCCTGCTGAAGGTGCTCGAAGGCGAGAACGAAGAGACGATCTCAAAACAGCTGAAACTCTTCGCAGAGCGGGCACTCCCTTCCCTGCACAGGAATATCAAGTGCGGGAACTCCCTCATCGGACCGGATATCTATACAACAGTTCAGAACACCTTCACGGATGAGGAGATTCACCAGATCAACCCCTTCGACTGGAAACGCGAGTTCCCCGATATCATGCAGAGGGGAGGGTTCGATGCGGTGATCGGGAACCCACCGTATGTACGGCAGGAACTGCTCAAAGGGCAGAAAGATTACTTCAAGAACCAGTATGCCGTCTATGCAGGAACAGCCGATCTGTACGCATATTTCATTGAGAAGGGCATCTCTCTCCTCGGAAAAGATGGCAGGTTCTCCTACATCGTTGCAAACAAGTGGATGAGGGCAAACTACGGCAAACCGCTTAGGCAATGGCTGAAGACAAAACAGATCGAGGAGATTGTGGACTTTGGTGATCTCCCGGTCTTTACGAACGCAACCACCTATCCCTGCATCATCACGGTTGGGGGAGGGAGAGCCAATTCCACCTTCGATGTAGCTCAGGTAAAAACTCTGGATTTCCCTGATCTCTCCGCATATGTTGAGGAGAACAGGTATCCAGTTAATCAGGATGAGCTGGACGATGGTGGATGGTCGCTTGCAGATGGCGGTGTGCAGGGGTTGCTCAGCAAGCTCAAGCAGAAAGGAATCCCACTTGGCGAGTATGTGCAGGGGAAGATATACTATGGAATCAAGACAGGCTTGAATCAGGCATTCGTTATCGATGCAGAAACACGGGATCGACTTATTGCCGAAGAGCCAAAGAGCGAGGAGGTTATCAAGCCATTTCTGGCAGGAAGGGATGTGAAGCGGTATCAACCTCTGAAAACCAATTCGTATCTACTTTATATTCCATGGCACTTCCCTCTGCAAGATGATCCTTCAATACAAGGTGCTTCACAAAAAGCGGAAATAGAGTTTAAAAATCAATATCCTGCTATATACAAACATCTTCAAAATTTTAAGAGGGATTTAAGCACAAGGAACCAAACTGAAACAGGGGTGCGATATGAATGGTACGCACTTCAAAGATTTGGTTCACAATATTACAAGGAGTTTGATCAGCCAAAAATAATATATCCGAATATTCTTAAAAAACCTGAATTTACTTTTGATACAAACTTACATTACGCAAATCAGAAGTGTTTCATCATACCTTTAAATGATCATTTCCTGCTTGGGATACTAAATAGTAAACTCAACCATTTTTTATTTGAATACCTTTTACCCAAGCTTCGTGGAGGTTTTTACGAGCCGAGTTCCGTTTTCTTCAAGGATTTCCCAATCCGCACCATCGATCCCTCCAACCCCGATGACGTTGCCCGGCATGATCGAATTGTTGCCCTTGTCGAACGGATACTTGATCTGAATACGAAGGTGGGCGGGGTGCGGGAGGCACATGCACGCGAACTCCTGATGCGGCAGATTGAGGCGATAGATGCCGGGATTGATAAAGAGGTGTATGAGCTCTACGGGCTTACCGAAGACGAGATCAGGATCGTGGAAGAAGCGGTTGCTCAATAGAGTTGCCGGTGGGTTTAGGGGTAGGTTTACAGGTGAGTTAACAGGTGGGTTTACGGGTGGGGTTATAGATAATCTTACGGGAAGAATCGGAGACAGGGCATGCACATTCTCGAAGATATCCTAGCCCATAACCTGCTCATCATCTTTTGCGGATCTGCCGCCAGCAGGAAGTCAGCAGAGAGGGGATGCTACTATTGCGGGCCTGGAAATAAATTCTGGCCGCAGTTCTCCCGGATAACCGGCAGAGAGAACGTAATGCCAGCTTCCATCGACGATTGCAGGATTGTGCTGGAATACGGCATCGGGCTTACCGATCTGAATAAGACAGAGTCGGGATCCGACAGATCCCTGACAAAATCAGAGTACGACACCGGGAGCTTCATGCAGAAAATGCTGGAATATAAACCCCGCTTCATCGTCTTCAATGGGAAGGAAGCCGCCAGAAACGCCTTAAAGAGAAGTGATATCGAATATGGCATACAATCTGAGATGATTGGGGAGAGCTCCGTATTCGTCGCTCCATCCACCTCCGGACTCTCGGCTAAAGACTGGAAGTACCACGGGGAAGCGTGCTGGGGCAGGATCGGGGAGATTTATTCGGAGATGCAGGCAAGGCAGGATTGAATAAATAATGAGTCCCGGAGCTGTGAGCAGGAACAGAGAGAAGTGGCAGATCAGGGAACGCCTCCACCACCCTCGTACATAAACATACTTAGATTGAGTAAACATTTAAATAAATACAGAATATACTTACACTCATGGGTACGATCACACTCAGCATCGACGATGAAACAGAGCGGCGCTTTCGGAACACAGCCAGGAAGGTTATCGGGGAGCGAAAAGGGTACCTGGGCGAAGCTGCAACCGATGCGATGAAACTCTGGATTCACGAGAAGACGCAGGAAGCCATTGCACAGGATGCATTGGATCTTATCAGGAAGACATACCATTTTGGAGAGAAGAAATATCGCTACAGGAAGGATCTCTATGACCGGTGAAGCACCACCGCTCATCGATACCAACATACTGGTCTATCTCTTTGATGAAGACGCGGCAAATAAACGGGATATCTCTCATCAGCTCATCGCAGGCTGTTTCAAATCAGAGAGAAGGTATTCTCTGTCTTACCAAAACCTTGCAGAATTCTCAGTTGTTGTCACCGAGAAGGTCGCAGATCCAATGCCTTCTGAAAATATCCAGCGATTCATTCATACGATTACCTCATACCAGGGATGGAATCTCGTTCACTACACAGGCACGACAATCATCCATGCCCATAAGATTAAAGAACAGCATAAGCTCCATTTCTGGGATGCCCTGCTGGCTGCAACAATGCTGGAAAACCATATTCATACGATATATACAGAAGATGCACATTTCAGGAAGGTTCCCGGAATCAAGGCAGTAAATCCATATGAGACTCAGCAGTGAGAGATCGAATCAATATGGTGAGCTGATATCTTCTTCACATTGCAAGACAAATCCCCTCTCCCAACCAGCATCACGCTCCCCACCCCTCCCCCACCACCGCCGGAGATCCACACTTTTATAACTGATTTTAGGGGGGCGAGCTGAACACCTGTTACAACTGCCTCGACCGCCATATCGAAGAGGGGAGGGGAGACAGAATAGCCCTCATCTATGACAGCCCGGTCACACAAACGATCCGAAAATACACCTACACCGAGCTGCGGGACCTCGTTGCCCGCTCTGCCGGGGGCCTCCGGAAGCTTGGCGTGCAGAAAGGGGATCGGATCGTCATCTATATGCCGATGATTCCAGAGGCGGTCATCGCAATGCTCGCCTCTGCCCGGATCGGTGCCATCCACTCAGTCGTCTTCGGCGGGTTCGCCTCCCGCGAGCTGGCAAAACGGATCGAGGATGCAGAGCCAAAGATCATCATCACCGCATCATGCGGGATCGAAGTGGACCGGATCATCCCCTACAAGCCGCTCCTTGACGGAGCACTCGCCCTCTGCACCCACAGACCCTCGGCATGCATCTATGTCCAGCGGAAAGAGCACCTCATTGATCTAAAGGAAGATCAGGATATCGCCTGGGATCAGCTGAACGATGCAGAACCTGCCGCCTGCATCCCGGTGAAAGCAACCGATCCCCTGTACCTCCTCTATACCTCGGGCACCACCGGCAAGCCAAAAGGGGTGGTTCGGGACAACGGCGGCCACCTGGTGGCACTCTCCTGGAGCATGGAGCAGATCTATGGAATGAAACCCGGAGAGGTCTACTGGGCCGCCTCCGATATCGGCTGGGTCGTCGGCCATTCCTATATCGTGTACGGACCGCTTCTGCATGGGTGCACGACGATCCTCTATGAAGGAAAGTCTGTCGGCACCCCGGATCCGGGAGCATTCTGGCGGGTGATCACCGAGCATGGCGTATCTGTCCTCTTCTGTGCCCCAACCGCATTCCGGGCGATCAGGAAAGAAGATCCCGATGGTTCATACATAAGAAGATATGATCTCTCATCCCTGAGAACGCTCTTTTTAGCTGGCGAGCGGTGCGATCCTGACACCCTGCTCTGGGCAGAAGAGAAGCTCAATGTGCCGGTGATCGATCACTGGTGGCAGACAGAAACCGGCTGGGCGATCGGAGCCAACTGCGCCGGGCTTGAGCTGCTTCCGGTGAAACCCGGATCATGCACAAAACCGGTTCCCGGCTACAGGATAGAGGTGCTAGACACCGAAGGGAGAAGCGTTCCTGCCGGAGTAACAGGGAATGTCGTCGTCAGGCTCCCGCTTCCACCAGGCTGTTTCACCACGCTCTGGAAAAATGATACAGATTTCGCCACCACCTACTTCTCGGCATATCCGGGTTATTACCTGACATCCGATGCCGGCTTCATCGATGAGGATGGGTATCTCTGGATCATGGGGCGGACTGACGATATCATCAATGTGGCGGGGCACCGGCTCTCGACCGGCGCGATGGAAGAGGTGCTTGCATCCCATCTGATGTTGCTGAATGTGCCGTCTCCGGCGTCCACGATCCAGTCAAAGGGGAGGTACCGCTTGGCTTTGTTCTCCTGAAGGCCGGGGTGGAGCGTGATGAGATGGCCATCAAATCTGAGCTCATTGCACTTGTGCGGCAGAAGATCGGGCCAATTGCATCATTTAAAGAGGTTGCAGTCGTAAAACGCCTCCCAAAGACACGGTCAGGAAAGATCCTGCGCGGCACGATCAAGAAGATTGCAGACGGCACCCCCTATACGGTTCCGGCAACAATTGATGATCCCGCAATCCTTGACGAGATCAAAGAAAAACTCATGTATATGGGATATCCAAAACACTAAGCCAATGAGAAAGCAGGGACCCCTCTTTCTTTCTCAATACGCCTCCATGAAGGAGTGGGCGCCTGAGAAGCACACATTTATATAACACATAAGAATCAGTATTATAAATATAACCACCCATCTTTATATAAGTAATAAAAAAAGTAGAGAAGCATATAACGAAATCAAGAGCCATACTATCGATATTTCGGAAAAATGCCATACAAACATTCATAAACAGATGAGCTCAACACTTTTCTATAAGGGATACCCGAACATTTTTTCTCTGTTTCCAATTGGCATCCCATCAGGGGTCTGACCATGACTTCACATACACTCCTCTACATTGATGATGAGCCCGATCTGCTCAGAATAGGGCGGCTCTTCCTCGAGAAGAACCCGAAGTTAGCCGTCTCCACCTGCGAGAGTGCACTGGATGCAATACAGATCCTCTCCACCCAGCCATTTGATGCGATCATCTCAGATTACCAGATGCCCGGAATGAACGGTATCCAGTTCCTCAAACATCTCCGGCAGAACGGCAATGAAACACCCTTCATCATCTTCACCGGAAAAAGCCGTGAAGATGTGGTGATCGAGGCATTCAACAATGGTGCTGACTTCTATATGCAGAAGGGAGGAGATCCGAGATCGCAGTTTGCCGAGCTCCAGAATAAGATACAATACGCAATCGAACGAAAGAAAACTGAAAAGGCCCTCAAGGAGAGCGAAGAGCGGTACAGAAATGTCGTCGAGGCTCAGACCGAGTTTATCTGCAGGTTCAAACCAGATGGAACGCATCTCTTTGTGAACGAGGCATACAGCACCTTCTTTGGGATGCAGGATGAGGAGATCATCGGCACCCGGTTCAAGCCACGAATTCACCCGGATGATCGAAAAAGTGTTACCCGGCTCTTTTCCTCCCTGACACCGGAGAACCCATCCGCTTTCAGCGAACAACGGGTCATTATGCCGGATGGGCGGATCGTCTGGCAGCGGTGGAACACGCGGGCGATCTATGATGAGAAAGGGATTCTCAAGGAGTACCAGTCCGTTGGCAGGGACATAACAGACGTGATGGATCGGGAGCTGGAGCTTCAGCAGAAGAATATGGAGCTCCAGGCATCATATGAACAGCTCGCAGCAACCGAGGAGGAGATTCGCCAGCAGCTTGATGAGATCGTAACCACACAGACTGCACTCAGGGAGAGCGAGGAGCGGTACCAGGCAGTCATCGAGAACCAGTCCGAGTTCATCTGCCGGTTCAAGCCGGATGGGACCCATATCCTCGTCAATGATGCCTATGCACGATACTTCGGTACAACAAAGGATCAACTGCTTGGAGAAAACTTCTCACCAGATATCCACCCTGAAGATTCAGAGAAGGTCAACACGTTCTTTGCATCACTCACACGTGAGCACCCCATCGGAACCATCGAGCACCGGATCATCATGCCCGATGGGGAAATCAGGTGGCAGCAGTGGAATGATCGGGCAATATTTGACGAATATGGACATATCAGGGAGTATCAGTCTGTTGGTCGTGACATTACCGAGAAGAAACAGATAGAGGAGACACTCCGCCTGACAAACAATAAACTCCACCTTCTCTCAAGCATCACCCGCCACGACATCCTAAACAATATCATGATCGCGCAGGGATACCTCGATCTCATACGTGAAATCGATGCAGGCTCCACCATCTCAAAATATCTTGAAAATGTAATTGATGCAGTATCTGCAATTGAGGGGCAGATCATCTTCACCCGCGAATATGAACAGCTTGGCGTCAGCGAGCCGGTATGGACACCCATCGGGAGCACGATCGAGAAGAGTTGCGAACAGGGGATTCATATCAGCTATGAAGGACCAAAAACCAGGATTCTGGCAGATCCGATGATCCAGAAGGTCTTTTCAAACTTAATCGATAACACCCTCCGCCATGGAGAAGGAGCTGATCAGATACGGATCCGGTGCAGGGAGACCGGGTCAGGACTGACGATCACCTATGAGGACAACGGCCCCGGCATCCCGCATGAAGAAAAGAAAAGGATATTTGACCGGGGTTTTGGAAAGAATACCGGGTACGGTCTCTTCCTTGTGCAGGAGATATTAACCCTCACCAGGATCTCCATCACCGAGAATGGTGAGCCCGGAAAAGGGGCAAGGTTCGAGATTCTTGTTCCAAAAGAAGGTTACTATATTGAAGAATAACCCAGAATCAGACACCCTTTTCCGGTTGTTCTCTATTTTTAATCTCAGGTGCGCATAGGTTCATTTCTGAGAGCATAGCGGAGACGTACCCCCCCGGTGTTTTCGCCGATTCCTTTTGATCCCCCCTTTATATAGGTGCGCCGATCCAAATTGATCCCCCTTTTTGCCAAAAACCGCCACTTCCCTTTAAATAGGGTATGAGGTGGCACAAAGGGTGAAAGAAATGGTAGAAATCAAAGAGATCCTCGACTGTTATGAGAAATATGGGAGTATCAAAAAGACCGCACAACGCCTTGATGTGTCCATCAATACCGTGAGACGCTATCTTCGCCAGATGAAACAGATGGAGAATGGAGAACTCCCTGACTTTCTCACAGCCAATCCTGTGGTAATCCAACCTTCCCGCGTCCTCACCGATGAGGTAAAAAAGAAAATCCATGGATACCTCGAATCGAGTGAGTGTAATCGTGGGAAACAACGTATCACTGCAAAACGCATCCATCAGCTCCTCACAACGCGAGATGGTTACTCGATCGGCTATACTACCGTCAAAGATGAGGTCCGTCGCTGGAAAAGAGAACACTCGTTCCGTGAGACATTCATTGAACAGGAACCTCCCGTAGGATGGCGTGGCGAATTCGACTTTGCAGACGTTGTGCTGTGTATTGGGCGTGAAGAGTGCACATTCTCCTGTGGAGGAATGGTCTTACCCTTCTCTCTGTATCGATTTGGCCGTTTATTCCGGCATTCAGGACATCTGGAAGTAGTCCAGACCCATATCGACTTTTTCAATGAAATTGGAGCCGTTCCAGAGACCATCTTCTATGATCGGCTCGGTGTCGTCTATAATTCCCGGTTGAAACGGCTGAATGACAATTTCCTTCGTTTTGCAGTACATTATGGGTTTACACCTCATGTATGCAATGCTGCCTCACCTCAGGAAAAAGGCACAGATGAAGAGACTGTTGGCTATATCCGGAGATATGCGTTCGGTGAACGTGACTCATTTGACACGTTCCAGGAGGCGTGCCAGTGGTTCTCCACCTGTATTGATGAGATCAACCATCTTCCGGCATACCGCCGTGACCTGACACCGGCTGAGGGGCTGGAGGTTGAACGTACACACATGAAACCCCTTCCTTCACTTGAATATACAAACTGTCACACCAGAAGAGCCACCCTGAACAAATATTCCATGGTTCGATACGAGAACACCTTCTATTCCGTTCCGACAACCTATCGTGGCAGGACAATCACCATGCAGGCGTATGTTGACACCGTCCGCCTGATCGATGGTGAACAGGTCATTGCCACTCATCCCCGCCGTTCAAACAGCCCGGAGCCGGTCTCGGATATCCGTCATTACATCAAGACGTTCCACCGAAAACCAAGAGCGCTTGCCAATTCAAAAGTATTCAACCAATGTGATCCACGACTCAAGCATCTCTTCACCCATCAGTGTCGAGGTGATCCAAAAGAGTTCCTCCCCATCCTTGATCTGGTCAATGACACTTCAGAAGAGGCGTTCTGTGGAGTTCTGGATCTGCTGAGTGAAGAGAATATGCCCATCACCTATGATACACTCAGATTCTTCCTCTTCCAGAATCCAGTTCAGATGATTGAACCTTTTGATTTTCAGGATGCCTTCTCTGTACCCAAACCAGATCTGGATACCTATGACGACCTCCTCAGGAGGCGGAGAGAATGAATCTCGATTTCCTCTGCAAAGAGCTCCGTATTGGTGGCGTTCATTCGTATATCCTGGAGAATTATCCTGACAGACCTGATATTGAGGAGATATTTATCTCGGCACTCGAGGCTGAACAGGAGAAACGAAAGGTGAATCGCCAGATGCGTGCTCTGAGGCAGGCAGGATTTCCAACGATGAAGAGATTTGAGGATCTGGTTGGAGAGCACCTTCCCGAGGATGGGAAACATGCGGTGCCTGGATTGAGGAATCTTGGTTTCATCCCCGAGAGAAGGAACGTGATCCTCATTGGAAATGCCGGGACTGGCAAGACGCATATGGCGATCAGTACAGGTGTTCTGGCCTGTGAAGCCGGGTATCGTGTGCTCTTTCGGACCGCTGCAGGACTGATCAACGAGATGATCGAGGCACGGCATGAGAACCGGTTGACACTCTATCTCCGCCAGTTCAAGAAGATTGATCTGCTGATTCTGGATGAACTTGGGTATGTGAGTTTTGATCTTGCTGCTGCAGAACTGTTGTTTCAGCTGCTTGCAACTCGATATGAAACGATGTCAACGATCATCACCTCGAATCTCAGTTTTTCCGAGTGGGTGAAAGTGTTTCATGATCCGGCACTGACCGGTGCGATTCTGGATCGGATCACCCAGAACGCGATTATCCTGAACATGAACGGGAAGAGTTACCGAAGAGAGAAGAAAGCATAATCATTAAATATGATTATCCAAGAGTGAGTATTTAAAGGGGGGATCAGTTCGGATCGGCGTTAGGGGATCAATTTGGATCGGCCAATACACCCCGGAACCAACTTCCTTTGAATCTATCAGATCGAGGGTACATGCATCCACAGATGAAAAGAGCCTCTTACCATTACCTGCGGCGAAAACACAGGCTCACTTTGGAGTGGATGATAACCCTGGGTGGCATCTCTGTAGGATAAGCATTTCAGATGAGATAAGGATGACGAAGAATTCTGGACGGGGAATGATGTGAATAGAGAGGGAAAGGTGGGATCAATAACCTGCACACTCCGGATCCGGAGAATGCCATGATCGAGATCCCTTCAGGGCTCGGGAAGAACCTCTATCCAGAACTCAAATATCCTCGTGTATTCGTGTCCTTCCTCATCCCGGTAATCAGCCTTGAGATCCAGAGGCACCATCCCTACCGAGAGGGGTTTGATGCCAATATCAATGGTAACCTGATCTGCGGGAGGGACCGTGACCGGGATCAGCCGTCTGGTGGCGAAATCCTCAGAGAACGATATCAGCAGATTGATGAGTGGATCGCCGCCGTCGTTCTGGATCGTCAGGGGAACACGGTACCATTGGTTCCTGATAAACCGGGAGTGATCAAGTGTTACAGAGAAGCTGGCAGCAGGCGGGAGGGAGCGTTCTCTCTCAGGAGAGGATACAGGCCCCGGCTCAACCCCGGATCTCAAAGATGTCTCTTCCACCATAAGAGCTTTCTGCTCTACCGGAATCATCCGGGCTGCCTCATCCCGATGGGAAACAATATCAGGATTATCCGGATCCAGCAAAAGAGCCCGTTCAAATGAGAGAACCGCCTCAGGATAGTTACCAGTTCCCATGAGAGAGAGGCCACGTATAACCCATATTCTCGCATCAGATGGATCAAGAGCAATAGCATGATCATATGAAAGAACGGCCTCAGCATGCTTGTTGAGTCGTGCGTTGGCAAGGCCATGAACCTGCCAGGAGTAGCTGTCTTCATGATCGATTCCAAGAGCCCTGTTCAGTGATTCAACAGCAGCAGCATAATGGCCCAGATTGAACTCTGCAATACCCCGTCCCACCCAGGGAGCAGCATTCTCCGGGTTGAGGAGGATCGATTTATTATATGATTCAGCAGCCTCTTCATGGCGGCCGAGTTCATTGAGGAGAAAACCACGGTTATTCAGGGCGAGGGGATTCTCCGGGTCAAGTGCAAGCATTTGATCATAAGATTCCAAGGCATGATCATAACGGCCCAGCTGCCTGAGGGCAACACCGCGGTTATACCAGATGGCAGCATCCTGCTGGTTGATTGAGAGGGCACGATCAAATGAGGCGACTGCGTCAGCATGGCGGCCGAGTTTCCTGAGTGCAACACCGCGGTTGTGCCAGGTATCAGCATCATCTGGATCGAGTGCGAGTGCCCGGTCATATGACTCGATTGCATCTTCATAACGGCCAAGATTACGGAGCGCAACACCGCGATTATACCAGGTTCCGGGATCGTCAGGTACAAGTGAGAGTGAATGATCATAGGATGCAACCGCTTCTTCATACCGGCCAAGGTTACGGAGAGCAACACCACGGTTGTACCAGACAGAAGGAGCCTCAGGATCAAGTGAGAGCACCTGATCATAATAGACAACTGCCTCATCAAATCTGCCGCCGGTCGCACACTCGGTTCCTTTCCTTTCGTAATCGACGATCTTCTTCTGGATTAACGCCATCAGGATGCGCCGGTTCCTTTCTGCCTCGGCATAGTCTGGATTGATAGCAACGGCTCTTTCAAACGACACGACGGCATCACGATACCGGTTGAGGTTATAGAGGACGAGTCCACGATTATACCAGAGATCAGCATCATCCGGACTGCGGAGAACTGCCCGATCATAATATTTCAGGATCTCGGCAAAGCTGCTATCAGTTTCAAGCCCAACCATTTCTTCTTCTGGCGAAAGCTCTTCATCCATCTCCTCAGAATCACCGGAAGGAGCGAACGTATCTGGCCCATACACCATATCATCTCCATACACACCTTCGACACCGTCTGGATCAGATACATCATCATCGGCATCAGGGAGAACGGAAGCATCAGGCAAAGCAGAAGGGGACATTTCGCCAGTTTCTTCATCCCCTACAATATCTGAGAGAAGAACAGAGATCTCAGGAGGGAGTGAGGTAGAATCCGGAGAGAGCAGATCATCTTCCCAATCAACCTCGCCAAAATCATCCAAAACATTATCAGGATCCTCTGATCCAGAAACTATATCCGCATTATCCGAACCGGAATCTGCTGGAACATCAACATCCGATGCCTCAAAAGCACCCTCAATTGCTTCGAGATCACCCATGATATCAGGAAGAGCAGCTAACGGATCAGGATCAGCATCATCAACCATCTCACCAATCCCGTCTGGTTCAGGCAGATCATCCGCCAATTCAAGATCTCCAAACTCCTCAGAAACAGTCTCGGGAGTCTCTGATCCTAAAAGACGACCCGCATCATCGGAGCCGGAATCTGTTGGAAGATCACTATTCCGTTCCGCCATGGCAGCCTCAATTGTTTCGGGATCGGCCGTGATATCCGGAAGAGGAGCAAGAGAATCTGGATCTGCATCATCAATTTCTTCTCCCATCTCCAGAGCATTCTCTCTATCTTCATCCCGCTCAGGGGGCATAGATCCTGGTGTTTTCCCACCATCATCTGATTGGGAGACTGCGGCATAGCCATCAATGTACCCTTGGAACTGGGGGGACTTGTACCACTCTTTTCCGGTCTTATACCCGATTGCAAGTGCTTTATCAAAGCAATGAGCAGACTCCTCAGTCTCTCCCATTTCAGAAAGCAGCACTCCGCGATTATACCAGGCAGATGCATCACCCGGATTGATCGCAAGTGCACGATCATATGATTCAACTGCATCGGCAGGACGACCAAGCTCTGCCAGAGTACGAGCCTTGTTCATCCAGGAACTTCCATGAACGGGGTCAAGCAGCAGTGCACGATTATATGATTCCAGGGCCTCTTTGTGGCGGCCGAGCCGGGTAAGAGCCACACCCCGGTTATTCCAGGTATCGGGCAAACCGGGATCGAGCTTCAGTGCATGATCATAGGAAACGACGGCTTCATCATACTGTTCAAGGTTTTCAAGCGCAAGACCCCGGCCAACCCAGAGATACGCATCTCCCGGATCTTCCCTGAGTGCCTGCTCATATGCCAGAAGCGCCTCTTCAAAACTCCCTTCGCTTGCATGTTTCTTAGCGGATTTCGCCCAGTCAACCTTCTCACGCTCCTCTATCGGAGAATTCATATCAGCCTTCATCTCCATTGGAAGCATAGCGGGATCTGTTACGGGGAATTCATCAGGTACTTGTAATTCATCGGTTATGGGCATTTGATCAGGTACTGGTATTTGATCAGATACACTGGCATCTGGTGATACAATCCCATCATCCGGATCATCGATCTGCTCTTCATAATCTCCTGAAGCATCTCCTCAGTATCTGATCCGGGATCAGGGAGAGTCAATCCTGATTCAGCTTCCGGGGAACTCCCATCATCAGGAGGAGAGATCGCTTCATTCGATATCCCGGTTGCACTCCTCTGCATCTCCTCAATCAGGCGTGGGAGATTTCTCTGGGCACCGGGATGATTGGGAGCAATCTCCAGTGCCCTCTGGTATGATTTCACAGCTTCCTGTGGACGAAAAAGCCGTTCAAGTGCAACACCACAGTTGTACCAGCCAACAGCATTGCTTGGGTCTATTGCAAGAGCGTGGTTATAGGATTCGATGGATCGGACATACTGGCCAAGATCATCAAGGGCAACACCATGCCTGAACCAGATGTCAGGATTATTCTGATCGATTTTGAGGATCTGCTCATATGCTTCAATAGCATCTTCAAGACGGCCAAGTTCATGGAGAGCAAGCCCACGATAGTATAGTGTATCGATATCACGGGGATCATAATCGATTGCCTTCTCATATGACTCGATAGCGTCTGAAGGACGGCCAAGTTCATGGAGGGTACGGCCACGATTCTTCCATGCATCGGGTCTTCTGGGATCAATCTCAATGGCTTTCTCAAATGAGGTGAGTGCATCAGAGTATCTGTCAAGATAAAAGAGGGCTGAACCGCGGCCAACCCATGCATCATATCTCCCGGGATCCTGGGATAATGCCTTTTCAAAGGAGTCGACTGCATGAGCAAATTGTCCACTCTCATGGAACCGGGTACCTTCTTCAATGAAGGAAAGAACAGAAGCATTTTTTTTATTGAGAAGATCAAACAACCCCATATTGAACCCCACCCTCTGAGAATCCAATCCCGGA
Organism: Methanocalculus pumilus; assembly: GCF_055382585.1. Classification (NCBI taxonomy): domain Archaea; kingdom Methanobacteriati; phylum Methanobacteriota; class Methanomicrobia; order Methanomicrobiales; family Methanocalculaceae; genus Methanocalculus; species Methanocalculus pumilus. Next base: position 1,453,957 of record NZ_AP042393.1, read on the forward strand.
TACATCCGGAGAGATGATCAGCCACAACCAGGCGCATCATCTGGGATCGGAATATGATTCTCTGGTACTTCTCTCACAATCCACTATAATATATTACCTTTCAACCCGGAGTTCCAACAGATGCGATCACATACGATACAGATGAGTGGCTTGTCTGAGGGTGAGGGATGCAAATATGAGTGCTCATCATTTCACATTCCGGCTCTCATCTCGGCAATAATTCCCTCCTTAAGCATCTCGCGATACAGCCCATAGCGGTCATACATCCTGTTGATGATTGTTGTATGAATGGCAACATACCGCTCAGCCGAATGAACAAGGCGATTATACTCCTCAATGCGCATATTATACCGATCAATGAGGCTATTGAAGATTGGAACCTGCCGGTTGTACTCCTGGTACCTCCCCTGCCGGATGAGGGTATCCATCTCCCTGCGAAGCGCCCCGATATCATCATTCATCTCACGGATGAGAACAGATTCGCGCTCCATCTCAGCATTCAATCGATCTATCTCATCCCGGCAGTACGTAAGGAGATCAGACAACACGATCGTCTGATCGCATCGCCCATACCGAATTGTTCCATCCCCGATGGGAATAATGATCGGATCAGACTCAAGAACAATATCCCCGGCAAGCATCTCAGGAACAATACCAACAAAATTGGGGCGGGTTGTTTCAATGAATACATACCCATCCCCGATATCCCGGCAGCCATCTCCCTTCACCCCGACTGCCATATGCGCCTCTTCTGAATAGAGGAGCAGAGCAACAGAATACTCCTCTCGTGAGAGAATACCGGCAAGAAGAAGACTTTTATCATCACAATCACCGGTGCCGTCGCCGTATGTCTCAATCGGGAACTTCGGCTCAATAAGGACGGTATCGTCATCATAGGGGAGAGACTGGACAAAGACACAGCAGAGCTCAAGGTAGCGGTCATCATCCAGTTGAAGAGCGGATCGCACACGCCGCAGTTCTGCGATCAGATCAGAGAAGAATTCCTCCTGGTAGGGATCATCGATGAACGCCTGATAATAATGGGGAAGCCAGTCACGATCGGTGAGATCAGTATAAAGGTAAATCTGCTTATCAGCATCCCGCGCCCCGTAATAGACACCAGAATCAAGAGGAAGACTGATTGTTATCTCGCTCTCTTCAAAGGTGAATGTGTGATCAATGACCAGAACCGGAGATTCAGCCTGAGCAGGTGATATCGAGGGGAGCACCATATCGGGCTGAACGCAGCCGCCAGAGAGACAGATACATATCAGCAGAAGAGCGGGTATGAACCGGTGGATCATCACGTTCGTCTATTTAACTTTGTTCCAGATATGAATTCCGGAACAGACAGTCCTGTCAGGATACGTGGATGAGGGTGAATAGAAATAATTCAGCTGAGGAGAATTGCCTCAGCTGCATCGCTGTATGCTTCCATCACATACGGGATGCCGGTCACTTTTGCGGACTCTTCGGAGAGGGCCATCAGATCGTTTCGTGAGATAGATTTAGGCTGAAGTTCCGGCTCCCTGCCATGATCTGCTGCATGCCGAGCCGGACTCCTCGACATAGGACCTGAATGTTGTTTTGATATTGGTCATGGAATACACCTCTTGACTTCCCCCTCAACGCGATGTCTATGAGGAGGAGTTTGGTCATGGGTGGGCAAAAAGGAATGAGCGTATACAGACCTTGATATCCCATCCATATTCTGTTGTGGTATCGACTGACGAGAAGAGGGCAATATCGGAGTGAAAAAGAATCTGGAAAATGATCAGGTACACAAGTCCGGAATATCAGGATACACGAAGCCTGAAGCTCGCTCTATCACATCGGGAGAGGTACTGGGTTGAGGAGAAAATAGATTTATTTGAAGTAAACCCCGACATCACGCATTTTGTTTGAGATTGCAATATTCAGGAGGAGGGGAGTGATGCTCTCAACAATCGATGAGACGGCAAGGGGTCCGGCATCAAGGGGGGAGAGTTTTGGGAGATCCCGGATGAGATCCATGACGACATGCTTTGCATCCTGATCATCACTACAGACAGCCACCGAATAGTCAAGGACCGCATCAAGATCCTTCCATTTGTGAGCGGCGATATTATTAAACGCGACAACAAGCCGGGCACTCTCGGGGAGTCGGTTTTTAATATAGACGGCAGCCGATCCTTCCTCTGGCGGATCATAATAGAAATGGCCTGAGCGGGCGATCGGATTCACCGGAGAGATGACGATCTTATTCTCAAATCCATTCAGCCCGGCGAGAGTGGAATCCACATGGGCAAACGGGAGGGCAAGGACAATAACATCCCCTGCATCCACAGCCTCCTGGTTCGAGACACCCCGACATTTTGATTGAATGCCACGCCCTTTAAGTGTTTCAATGGTGCAGTCGCTGGCTGTACATGCCTTCGACTCATCCCTTGATCCAAGTATCACTTCATGGATATGAGAGAGTCGGAGTGCCATCCCCTCACCGATATCCCCGGTTCCGCCAACAATTCCAATCTTCATAGAATTACCTTCATTTCAGTCTCAAACCACAGAAGAGTGCGATTCGAACGCTAGTGATAGAATCGACAGAAATGGTATTAAATATTGTTGTTTATCTTTTCAAAAGAGAAAGAGCAGGATCAATCCTCGATGATCCCGATCAGATTCTCCATAATGGTATCGACAGCCTGCCAGGTGGGGTTATCGGCACGGCGGATGATGAATGGCTTGCCCTCATCTCCAGCTTTCCGCATATCGATGTCAAGGGGGATGCTCCCGAGGAAGGGAACGCCAAACTCTTCGGCGGCCTTCTTCCCGCCATCCTTCCCAAAGAGATCAATTGCTTCATGGCAGTGCGGGCAGACCATGCCGCTCATATTCTCGATAATGCCCAGGTTTTTAATCCCGATCTGTTCAACGAACTTCAGCGCCTTGCTCGAGTCGAGCACCGAGACATCCTGCGGGGTGGTGACGATGATCGCACCGGCAATATTTGGTGCAAGCTGAACGATCGAAAGCGCCTCATCGCCTGTTCCCGGGGGCAGATCAACAACAAGGAAATCAAGGGGACCCCAGTTCACATCCGAGAGGAACTGCTGGATCGCTGCCATCTTCATCGGACCACGCCAGATAACCGGTGTGGAGCGCTCAGGAAGGAGGAATGCCATTGAGATGACGGCAAGCGTTCCGGTCACATTCACCGGCTGGATCTTCTCTCCCATGATCTGGAGCTTATGTTCCTCAAGCCCGAGCATCTTCGGGATGCTTGGCCCATGGATATCAAGATCCATCAGACCGGTTTTGAACCCATGGTTTGAGAGAGCATAGGCCAGGTTCACCGAGACGGTGCTCTTCCCGACACCGCCTTTACCCGAAAGAACCAGGACAACATGCTTGACATCTATATCCGCCTTTTTTGGGAGATTGGAATCGCATCCTTCAGTCTTTGATGAACAGCCTTCGCACTGGCCATCACATCCCTGTGGTTGTTGTTTATCTGTCATGATATGCCTCAATACACAATACAAAGGAAAGTTGTGAAAGGAAGATTATAGGTGTATAGATCGGTGCATCCAGAGAAGGATAGGAATCAATACCAGATATCTCTCTTTTACTGCGAATCAAGATCCGGTTCATATGGTTTGATATCAAGAATTGGAGTCCTATCAAGGGCATCCAGACCCCGGACACGCAGGATTCTGCCATTGATCTCAAGGAGATCTACAAGCGTGAGGCCGATCGGATTTGGGCGGTTCGGAGACCGGGTTGCAAAGACACCGCGCGCACCACCCCTCCCGGGACGCTCAACCCGGAGCTGATCGCGGCGGCTTTTGTCAAACCAGCAGAAGATGAAGAGCTTGTCATAATCCAGAAGCCCGGCAAGACCTCCTTCGTATTCAGGATAGATCTCAATTCTGCTCTCGACAGGATCAAGCCTCCCCTGACGTGGAGCATCTGACTGCACTTTGTACGGAGAAGAGACGATACCTATCGGCTTCACGTACGCTTCCAGCCGTGATCCAACAGGAGAGGAGGGTATCTTCCCATCAAGCGCCTCATTTGCAAGTGCATCTGCCTTCTGAATAGTAGGATCTTCCCGTGGAAGAGAGGTGAACGTGACACGATCAAACATACTCTTCGCTTCAGTTGCCTGCTTATAGAGGGGGAGAAGCCTCGCAGATCTGACAGCATATGAGCCCTTCATCTGTTTCACCATCAGTTCACTGTCAGAGTGGACAGCCACCTCATGCAGATCAAGAGCAGCAGCAGCCTTGAGGCCTGCGATCAGTGCCCGGTATTCAGCTTCATTATTTGTGGCAATACCAATCGTCTCCCCATGTTCCTGTAGAATCCGACCATCCTCGATGAGGATGTAAGCAATCGCCGCCTGCCCCGGATTTCCGCGGGATGCCCCGTCAGTATAGAGTGATGCCTTCCGTGCCATAATAACCCCAATCAACACTTTTTTATTCTTCCTGGTACTATCACCGGCAATATGGAAAAACTCATGGTAACCCTTGGATTTATAGAATTTCCCCCGACCCATACCGGTGATGGAGGAAACATCTCACCCCCGATACGGTTGGCCAATCTGAAATCACCGTATCTGGCAGTCTTTGCCCTGAATCCTTTTGAACCCGGATGCTCATTCTGTTCGTGGGTGGCATGGGACATCCCTGCTATCCACCAGATACCATCCGGCTTCCCAAACGAGCTGACAATCACCGCCCCCACCCAGGCAAAACAGGGGAGAAACGATTACGGGGAGATTGGATACCGGGGACCTGCTCCACCCGCAGGAGAGACACAGCGGATCCTCTTCAAGGTCTATGGCCTCGATGCTCTCCTTGACTGTCCGCCAGGTTCAGACAAGCATGAGGTGATTTGCGCTATGAAAGGGCATGTCCTCCAGTACGGTCAGACCGAGGCACTCGTTCAGCGATGACAAAACCTTATTAGGCATGATATCCACTCATCAAATAGTGACAATCCATGGAGAAACTGATAATAACCTTACCAACACGTGAATTTCCCGCAGACTATACCTGTGACGGGGCAGACCGCTCACCTCCCCTGACCATCGCCGGCCTCAACGATCAGGTCAAATCCCTTGCCATTATCATGGAAGATTCAAGTTCAGAAGGCGGCGGTAGCTTCGCCCACTGGATCATCTGGAATATTGAACCCGTCAAAATACTCCCAGAATCACTCGCGAAAGAGCCGAAGATCTCATTTCCGGTCTCAGCAGTACAGGGAGTAAATGACTTTGGAAAGATCGGCTACTCAGGCCCATGCCCACAATCCGGATCGCCCCACCGGTACATCTTCAAGATCTATGCACTTGACAGTGAGATCGACCTTCCCGCCGGGGCGACACGAAAAGAGCTTGCCGCTGCACTTGCAGGCCATGTCATCCAGTTTGGGAATGCTGAGGCTATCTACTCGCGTTGATCAATACATTGGCCAGAAGAAGATCAGGAGTGGGATTGAGACGGCCACAACAATCAGCTCAAGCACAATCCCCATCCTCCAGTAATCCGTGAACCGGTATCCACCCGGACCCATGACCAGGGTATTGGACTGATGGCCGATCGGAGTAAGGAATGCACAGGATGCTCCGATTGCAACCGCCATCAGGAAGGGATCGATTGAGGCACCCATATCAAGAGCAATACCAATAGCAATCGGGGCCATCAGGACAGCTGATGCGGCATTGTTCACGAGATCCGAGAGGAACATCGTGATGACAAGGAGGATTACGAGCGTTAAAACCGGCGGAAATGTAGAGCCTGCCGAGACTATACTTCCGGCAATGAGTGCCGCCCCACCGCTTATTTCAAGTGCCTGGCCAACAGGTATCATTGCACCAAGAAGGATGATGATCGGCCATTCAACACTCTCGTACGTCTCGCGAAGAGATATGATAGAGGTGAGGATCATCAGGACAACTGCAGCGGAAAAAGCGATCTGAACAGGCATAAGCCCAAGTGCAGATAGTAAAAGGGCAGATCCGAAGATCAGCAGGGCAAGCAGGACCTTCTTCGGACCACCGATCCGAAGGCCTCGTTCTGCAAGGGGAAGGCAGCCGATTTTTGGAAGGGCTGCCTGCAATGCATCTTTTTTCCCCTGGAGGAGGAGTATATCGCCGGGCTGGAACCGGACCTGTTTCAGCCGATCCTTGATCCGTCCGCCTTCCCGTGCAACTGCAAGGAGATTGAGCCCGTGTATCCAGCGGAGATTTGCCGAGTATGCAGTCTGGTCGAGGATCGGAGAATCCGGCTTGACGATCGCCTCAAGAATGCCCACACTCTCCGATCCGATCACCTCCTCGGTCACATCGTCTTTTTCAGTGAGTTCGAGCCGGGTTGCATCAAGGAGAGTCTGGAGATCATCGGAATGTGCCTTGATGATGAGGATATCACTCTCAAGTATCCTCTCATAGACCGAGGGAGCGACAATCTTCCGGCCATTTCGTATGATCCCGACCACTATCACATCCGCTTCTGTGGCGGTCCCGATATCAATGATCATCTTTCCCGCGAACCTCGACTTTTCAGGAACCCTGACCTCTGTTAAGTAATCCTTCACGGAAAAGAGATCTTCCTGCGATGCCGGGCTCTCCCTGATGGGGATCAGCCTATAGCCGATGAGTGAGATGAAGAGGATGCCACAGATCGCAACCCCCAGCCCGACATATGCGAAATCAAAGATGAGGAATGGATCGCCTCCATTCTGGATCCGGTAGGTGGCGATGATGATGTTTGGGGGTGTGCCGATGAGGGTGACCATGCCACCAAGGAGTGAGCCGAACGCTATCGGCATCAGGAGATATGAAGGAGATCTCCCGCTCTTCCTTGCAGTCCTGATGGCAACCGGCATCATCAGGGCCAGTGCCCCGATATTATTCATGAAGCCGGAGAGAAGGGCAACGATACCTGTGAGTGAGAAGATCTGCCGCACCTTCCCATCACCCACCCGCGACACATAGCGGGCAAGAATATCGATTAACCCTGAGTTCTGAAGCGCCTTGCTCAGGATCAGAACAGCAGCAACGGTGATCACCGCGGGATGGCCAAATCCAAGGAATGCATCAAGAGGGTCGATGATCCCTGCAATGGTGACAATGAGGAGTGAAATCAATGCAACGATGTCATAGCGGATCTTTCCGGTTGCAAAGAGCACGAGTGCCAGAAGCAGCGTTCCAAAGACAATTGCCATATCGAGCATCAGGGATATGCCTCGTGTAATATTACCAGATGACGATTAAGGAGATATACCTTACCGGGATGCAGGGAGAGACCGGAGATTATTCGGCATGAGAACCACCAGGATTCCCGGCAACACCGGCCGTCGATCCTTCACGTGTTGCATAGTCAACGAGTATTCGCCCGTTCATGCGGACACACTCTCCCTCTGAACTGATGAAACTTCCGAATTACGTTGCGCTCACCACAATCAAAACACGGTCAGAATAGAGCGTATTACAGAAGAGTCTGGAGTTAAAGAGAAAAGATTATATAGAACTGCTACTCACCTTATGTTAAGGCAGAAAGCCGAAATTATCAGGAGAGTTGATACACAATGGCAATAGTTCCAATTGGTGAGCGTGTTCTCATCAGGCCGATAAAACCTGAGGAGAAGACAAAGAGCGGGATCTATATCCCTGACAGCGCCCAGGAGAAGCGGAAAGAGGGCGATGTTGTCGCTTGCGGGACATATAAAGATGGGAAAGAACTTCCCGTACAAGCCGGGGATAGGATCCTGTATGGCGGATACAGTTCAGAGAAGATCACCGTCGAAGATGAAGAACTCGTCATGATCGAATTCAAGGACGTCATTGCAAAAGTGGAATAAGGTGATACAGATGACTTCAACAAAACAGATCATGTTCAATGAGGAGGCACGAAAATCCCTCCTCTCAGGTGTTAATAAAGTGGCAGATACGGTCAAGGTGACGCTCGGACCAAAAGGGCGGTATGTCGTCATCGACAAGAGCCAAAACCCAATCATCACCAATGACGGAGTGACAATTGCAAAAGAGATCTCACTTCACGACAAATTCGAAAATATGGGTGCGAAGCTGATCAAGGAGGTCGCATCACGGACACAGGATAAAACCGGTGACGGGACAACGACCGCCTGTCTGCTGGCACAGGCGATCCTGACAGAAGGAATCAAGATCATCTCAACGGGTGCAAACCCGATAGAAATAAAAAAAGGCATCGAAGCAGCCGTCAATGCCGCTGTTGAATATATCGAGTCAACAAGCATTCCGGTCCGCGACCAGGAGAAGATCCTTCAGGTTGCAACCATCTCGGCAAACAACGATGAAGAGATTGGATCCCTCATTGCAGAGGCAATGGAGAAGGTCGGATATAATGGCCTGATCAGTGTCGAGGATGCAAAAAGCCTTGAAACAGGACTTGAGGTTGTCAAGGGGATGCAGTTTGACAACGGATTCATATCACCCTACATGGTCACCGACCAGGAGAAGATGGTCTGCGAGTATGAAAACCCCTACATTCTGATCACCGACAAGACGATCAGCACCATCAAGCAGATCGTTCCGATCCTCGAACTTGTCTCATCTGAGGGGAAACCGCTTTTAATCATTGCAGAGAATGTTGACGGAGAGGCTCAGGCAGCACTGATTCTGAATATCATCCGCGGATCACTGAAGGTCTGTGCCGTGAAGGCACCCGGCTTTGGTGATGAGAGGCTCGCAAATCTTGAGGATATCGCTGCACTCACCGGTGCATCTGTCATATCCGAAGAGCGGGGACTGAAACTTGAGGATGTCAACCGCTCACAGCTTGGCACCTGCCATACCATACGGGTTGATGATGAGAAGACCCTGCTCGTCGGCGGAGCAGGCAATCGTGCGATGGTCGAAGAACGGATGAAACTGATCGATTCACAGATTAAGATCAGCGATTCGGAGTTCAAGACAAATGAACTGAAGCGGCGGCTCGCCAGCCTCGGTGGGGGGGTTGCTGTCATCAAGGTGGGTGCAGCCACCGAGACCGAACTGAAAGAGAAGAAGATGCGGATCGACGATGCACTGAATGCTACAAAGGCAGCAGTCGAGGAAGGGGTTGTCGTCGGTGGTGGCATCACCCTGTTCCGTGCAATAGACAACCTCGGCGATCTCTCCTTCAATGATGGCAGGGATGCCGGAGTCGGGATCATCCGTCGTGCCCTCGAAGAGCCGGTACGCCAGATCGCAAAGAATTCAGGGATCGAGGGAGCCGAGATCGTCGCCCGGCTGAAGGGTGAAAAGAACCCATCAATCGGGTACAATGCCAAGAAGGGAGAGTATGAGAATCTGGTCGAGAACGGTGTCATCGATCCTGCCAAGGTGGTCAGGATCGGGCTTCAGAATGCAGGATCAATTGCCGGAATGATCCTCTCAACAGAAGCAATCATCACCGACTATGATGATGAGAAGGATCAGAAGACCCAGACCATCATCATCTAACCTTTTTTTAAAAAAATTACTCCGGAATTACTCAGAGTCCATAGAAACGGGTTTTGGGGTCATAATTCCCTGAACAATGCTGAGTATGCCGATTGCGATCGCAAAGACACCGATATAGACGGCAACCAGGATGACCGCACCAAGCAGCGGGAAGATGAAGAAGATACCTCCGAGAATAACCGAGAGTGCACCGGAGAGCCCAAGGAGCAGGCGGATACCGCCTGAGTCCATTACCGTAAGTGCAACCCAGATATCTGAGAAACCTGATATGATCGCAAGGATCGCAATGAGGATTGTCAGGGTAATTGCAGTCATGATCGGATTAATTACCCCAAATATTCCACCAATCACCAGGAGGATTCCAAGGATGAGAAATGCAGTTCCAAATGATTCGCCAGATGGCTTCATGAGTGAGAGCCCGACAAGGAGAAGGCCGTTGATCAGGATGAAGACCGCAAAGAGGATTGCAACCACCTCAACGGTGAGGCCGGGCCAGAAGAGCACTATAATACCAAGAAGAAGGGCAAGCACTCCTCGCACGATATAGGGCATACGTGATTGTTCGTTCATACTAGAGGATACGAGCGACAGTATTTAAAGAATTGTATAGCTTTTCCACTTCCCTTATCATCGTGCCCTTCAAATAATGATCTGCATTGTTATGCGGGTGACGATCAGGTGGTATTTTTTCATCTCTATTGTACAGACAACTGTAACCTTCTATGCCGGTACTGCCGCGGTAAACTGTTCGACGATGACGAGGAGGAATGTGCATCCCCCTGCGATATCGCAGTCAATCTCCCGGTGGAGTTTGATCGCTCACTGAAGAGCCCGCTCTACCGGTTCCTCGCAGCAGATCCCGAGCCGGTCCTCACCTTCATCGGCGGGGAACCGCTCCTGATGCGTGATCTTATCTGCGAGATTATGGACGAAGCCCCCTGCAACAGGTTTATGCTCCAGACGAACGGACTCCTGCTCGATCGGATGCCTGCTGCATACAGAAACCGGTTTGAGACGATCCTCATCTCGATCGATGGCGATGAGGCGACGACTGATAACAACCGGGGGGATGGCGTATACCGCCGTGCATTACAGAATGCCAGGCTTCTCCGGGAAGAAGGCTTTACTGGGGAGCTTATCGCACGAATGACTATTGATGAAGAGACTGATATTGCTGCGTCAGTTCTTCACCTTGCATCACTTGAAGACTCCCCCTTCACCTCCATTCACTGGCAGATGGATGCAAACTTCTCAGGAGATTATAAAAGACGGCACTTTGCAGAATGGGCCAGCGCAAACTATAACAGGGGTATCTCATCACTCATCGATCACTGGGTATCTCATATGCAGATGTATGGAGAAGTACTGCGGTGGTACCCCTTCCTCCAGACAACCGAAGATCTGCTACAAAACAGGCCATCCGGCCTTCGCTGTGGTTCCGGGGTGACAAATTTCACGATCCAGACTGATGGATCGATCACCCCATGCCCGATCATGATCGGGATGAACGAATACCTGCTAGGGGATATCTGGTCGGCTGACCCGACCCGCCTGCGCGAAGTCCGGCCGCGCCATCCCTGCAACCGGTGCTCCATTGCTGAGTTCTGCGGTGGGCGGTGCCTCTATTCAAACATCATCAGGCCATGGCCACAGGAAGGAAGAGATGCTGTCTGTTCGACCATTCACCACCTGCGATCAGAACTCATTGCATCCCTTTCGATAATTCGCACCCTTTTAAAGGATGGCAGAATCGATCCGGGATCATTTGCCCATACCAGGTATAATGGGTGTGAGATCATCCCATGAGAGAGGCTACTGTGCCGAATGGTTTTACCCAAATACTGATATAGTTCGATTACATCAACGTTAGCAGGGATCTGACATGGGAGAGGAGAGAGGAGACCGGGAGAGGGGGGAGGAGCTCATTGCACGTGCCCGTCTCGAAAAAGATCCTGCACGGAAGCTCTTCTTCGCAACCCAGGCGATGGCCTTTCTCCCGGATGATCCCGGAGCATGGATTGAACGAGGCAAGGCACTCTTAAAATCCGGGATGATCAATGAGGCCGAAACGCAGATCCTGGAAGTTGTTCGCCAGAATCCTGATGAAGGAGAGGGGTGGTACCTGCATGGTATCATCAAGAATATACGAGGGGAACGAGGTATTGCAAAATCCAGCTTTCAGAAGGCAACTGGTGCCATGGCAAAACCAGGTCCCGCCCATTATGCCCTGGGAAAACTGCTCTTTGAAGACAAAGAGTACGAAGAGGCCCTCCGCCTCTTCGATGCTGCACTCAGCGAGGATAAGCGGGATCCGGATATATGGTATGCACGGGGAAGGGTACTTCTTGAAATGAAGCGGTTCAATCAGGCGATCATCTCCTTCGATCATCTCCTTGAGATCCGGCCTGATGATGAGCAGGCAAAGGAAGCCCGGAGAAAAGCCATCCGGATGATGAAACATGACCTGAACAGAACAGAGGAACGGGACTTTACCCTCCTCCGGGAAGAAGCGGACTATCCGGGCCTTGTACGAATTCTCTCCCGTGAGAAGAATTCCAGGGCGATGAAGGCTGCTCATGAACTCATCAGGCTTGGAACCGGATCAACACCATATATCCGTCCACTCCTCTCGAATAATGATCCGGAGATACGGTTCCGTGCCCTTCATGTCCTTCTCGCCATTGGAGATCCCCGCTGTGCAGGACTCTTTGTGAGACTGGCATTATCCATCGAGACCCCGGAGGAGGGGGGCGGAGAGAAGGCTGCCACTCTTCTTGATGCTATCGGCCGGTCTCTCAGGAGGATGAGGCAGCCTGCCGCAGTATCTGCACTGGAAGAAGCCCTTGCAGGCAGGAATGAGACGAAAATGATCCGTTCGATCAGGCTCGTTGAACGCATCCACGATGAGCGGGCAGTATCCCTGCTCATCAAAGCAGCCAGCCATCATTCGATCCGGGTAGCATTTGTCGCCCTGACAGCCCTTGGCACCCTTGGAGATCAGGAGACAATTGACCAGATCTTCACCCACCTAATGAGCCGTGATCCATCGATCAGAGGTCAGGCAAAAGAGGTTCTCAGACTGGTGATCAGGCGATCCTTTCAACCCCTGATGGTCAGGTATGCATCTGGTGATGAACCGGATCGGGCATTTATTCTGGAGATCCTCCGCTCAATCGGGGGGGATCTGGTACCGGTCATCCTCCGTGAACTCGTTCACCAGGATACACCGGCAATCAGGGATGCCCTCTCGGATGCCCTGGTAGCAGCCGCAGATCCGGAGTCCATTCATCTGCTGATTGATGCCCTGGCATCTCCTGAAGAAGGAGTACGACAGGCTCTCCCTGCTGCATTCAGGGCTGTCGGAGTACCGGCAATCCATCCCCTGATGAAAAGCCTCCTTGATCCAAGGCGGCGGGTTCGTGAACGCACTATTGAGATCCTGGCCGACATGGGAAGATCAGCCATTCCATCCCTTCTTGTTGCATTGGAATCAGAAGACGAAGACCTGCAGAGCGGTGCATCAGATGTCCTCATGCGTATGGGAAATGATGCAGTACCAGCACTTCAGGATGCAATGCTGATGAAGGCACACGATCCTGATACCACCGATATGATCAATAACCTGATAAAGGGGATTGTGAAGAAAGAGCGGATGAGCCGCCTTCTTGCCGAATACCGCGGTGAAGAGCCCCTTTAAGAGAGAAAAGGGGTGACTAAACTGGATCTGATCTGGATCATACTCATTCTGATTCTGACAGGCATCATTGCCGGTTTTTTTGCAGGTCTTCTTGGGGTCGGAGGAGGATTCCTGATGGTCCCGGTACAGTATCTCCTCCTCGTTGATGGAGGGATTGATCCAACATATGCTATACGTATTGCATTTGGAACGAGCCTCGCGGTCGTATTCCCGGTATCCTGTGCCGCTGCATGGGCACATGAGAGAAAGGGTGCAATCGACTGGAATGCTGCTCTTCCAATTGGAATAGCCGGAATACTGGGAGGTTTTGCAGGGGGGACCTTTGCGTCGCATCTCCCTGTTGAAATCCTGAAAGTATTCTTTGGGGTGCTGGTCATCCTTGCTGCAATACGGATGGTGCGGGGCAACCCGCCCTCATCAGACGGTACAACCAGGAGCGGGCTCTGCCTATGGACACTGACCGGGATCATTGCCGGCCTCCTCTCAGGGCTTCTCGGACTTGGAGGGGGATTCATCCTGGTTCCGATGCTCCTCCTCATCTTTAAACTCCCGATACACCGGGCAGTTGCGACATCCTCAGCCTGCATCCTCTTCTTCTCAATCGGCGGTATTGCCGCATACATGTTCCATGGAGCAATGATAGAAGAGCTTGGAAGAGGATTCCTTGGCTATATCGACATCTTCCAATGGGTGGTCTTGACCGGAGCAATGATCCCCCTGAGCCGGATCGGTGTTTCAACAGCCCACCGGCTCCCTTCAGAGAAACTGAAGAAGATCTTTGCGATTATGATGAGTGGAATCGGAATTGGCATGATCGGAATCTTCCCCTGAACTATGGAGAAATAGTAAAGTATATATAAATTAGTTTTTTTCCAGCACATTTATAAAGGGATGGAAGACAAGCACTTATTACCCTCACGCCTTACAAATATGTGCGTTTGGAGTAGAGGTCCAAATGCTACAAGGAGATAGTACATGGATACTGAGAAGAATCATTCAACAGAATCGCAGTACAATATTATTGAAGAGTGCGTACGCGATCTAAACCTCGACAAAAGTACAACAGAACTCCTTCAGAACCCAAAGCGGGAGCTTAAGGTATCTATTCCTGTCCGTATGGATGATGGATATGTGAAGGTCTTCACCGGATACCGCGTCCAGCATAACAATGCCCTGGGACCGATGAAGGGGGGCATCAGGTATCATCCTGAAGAGACCATTGAGATCGTCAGATCGCTTGCGGCATGGATGACCTGGAAATGTGCCGTCATGAATCTCCCGCTCGGCGGGGCAAAAGGCGGTATCATCTGCGATCCGAAGAAGCTCTCGCGTGGCGAGCTTGAACGGCTTACCAGAGCATATATGGGCCGTATCTGGAAATTTATCGGTCCGGAGACCGATGTTCCCGCACCCGATGTCGGAACCGATCCATCCATCATGGGATGGATGATGGATGAATATGCCCGACTCAGCGGAGAGTACAAACCCGGTATCATCACCGGAAAGCCCATTCGGATCGGCGGGTCACTCGGAAGGACAGAAGCAACGGGACGCGGTGGCATCATCACTATCAGGGAAGCAGCACGCGAGATCGAGCTTGAAACAAAAGGAGCAAGCGTTGTTGTACAGGGTTTTGGAAATGTCGGCATGTACTCCGCCCTGCTTGCACGCAATATGCTGAACTGCCGCGTCATTGCCGTCTCCGACTCACAGGGAGGCGCCTACAACCCTGATGGCCTGAATCTCGAGGAGATCATCGAACACAAGGCAAAGACCGGATCCGTCAAAGGTGCTCCAAACACAGAGGAGGTCGGAAGTACCGAGGTGCTTGAGATCGAAGCGGATATCATCATTGCCGCAGCTCTTGAAGACGCAATCACCGCCGAGAATGCCGGACGTGTCAAGACGAAGATCCTCGCAGAACTGGCAAACGGGCCAACCACCGCTGAAGCTGATCGCATTCTTGAAGACAGGGGCATCATCGTCCTCCCCGATATCCTCGCAAATGCCGGAGGCGTCACCGTCTCCTACTTTGAGATGGTGCAGAACAGGACACTGGACTACTGGACAGAGGAACAGGTGAACCGTAAGCTCGAAGAGAAGATGGTTGAAGCACACCATGAGATCTTCAAGACATCACGTGCACGCGGCATCTCAATGAGAAAAGCAGCATATATTGTAGCTATTTCCCGCGTCGTCGAGGCGATGAAGCTTCGTGGCTGGCTGGATCTCTGATCCAACATTTCCGTTCTTTTATATGAAAATGCATGGGAACACCCATCATTTTCATCTTGTATGCCTGTTGCCCCAGATGGCATCATGAGCGTTTTTTGCATAATAATCCGCTCATCCCGGCTCAGCCATACACAATAAAAGCATCAGCATTCGATAGATACATTCATTAGAACAAGGGTGATAGGAAAAGGGGGGCTTACAGGGCTCCATCAGCCCCCTTCCTTAGTGGGAGATAATACAATTTAACTGTGGAGCCCAATTCTCTTTTTATTCGCTCTTATCGTCTTTTCGCACCCAGTATGCCTCCTCAACCGGAATCACAAAGATCCGGCCATCACCCACCGTCCCTGTCCGTGCAGCTGTCTGGATTGTTTCGACTGCACGGTGAAGATCCTCATCCTTTACAACCATCTCGATCTTGATCTTTGGCAGGAGATTCACTTTCATCGTCTTGCCACGGTACTGGAGTATGATCCCACGCTGGGAACCGCGTCCTTTGACATCCGAGACGGTCATTGCGGAAAACCCATGTTCTTCAAGGGCTTTCTCGACATGTTCGTACCGTTCCGGCCGGATTATTGCCTCAATTTTTTTCATCCACACTCCCCCCGCTAACTTGAAATTTTCTCTCCATGCTGGGAGATGTCAAGACCAACATACTCTTCCTCTTCTGTTACCCGGAGGCCGATCGTCTTGTGGACAGCATAGGCTAGGATGTAGGTCACAACGAATGCATAGATCACCGCTGCAAACGCATCAAGCGCCTGGATACCAAGCTGGCCTGGGTTTCCATAGAGGAGGCCGTTCACACCGCCAACAGCAGCAGTCGCAAAGATACCTGTTGCCAAAGCACCCCAGAGACCACCGACACCATGGATCGCCCATGCATCGAGGGTTTCATCAAGGCCTTTATTGATCCGCCAGAGCATTGCTTTGTAGCAGACAAGACCGGCAATGAGACCAATCGGAATTGATGCCATCGGATCGACAAAGCCTGCAGCAGGCGTGATTGCCACAAGACCCGCAATTGCACCCGAGATCATACCAAGAGACGAGGGTTTTCCATGCAACCATGCTGCAAACATCCAGGCAAGTGCACCCGCAGCTGCTGAGATATTCGTCACCACAAAGGCATTTACTGCAAGGCCGTCTGCTGCAAGGGCTGAGCCGGCATTGAATCCAAACCATCCAAACCAGAGAAGCGCACCGCCGATGAGGGTCATCGGGATGTTATGCGGCTCCATCGAGTGCTTTCCAAATCCGATACGTTTCCCGATGATGAGGGCTGCTGCAAGAGCCCCAAATCCTGAGCTGATATGAACGACTGTTCCACCGGCAAAGTCAAGCGCTCCGAGCTGATGTGCCCAGCCGCCACCCCATGCCCAGTGGGCAAGCGGATCATAGACAATTGTTGTCCAGAGGAGCCCGAAAATGATGAACGAACTGACTTTCACACGTTCAGCCATTGCAGAGGTTAATATCGCAAGCGTCAACCCTGCAAAGACGAGCTGGAAGACCATGAAGAGGAGATCCGGTATCCCGTCACCATCCATCCCGACTCCCCGGAGCCCGACATGGTCGAGGTTTCCGATAAACCCGCCGACATCTGAGCCAAAAGCCAGCGAATACCCAATGATCACCCACTGGATGCTCACCACAGCAAACGCGATCATCGAAAGCGCAATAGTCGAGATGAAGTTCTTCTTCCGAACCATGCCGCCGTAAAACAACCCAACACCTGGTGTCATCAGCATGACCATAGCAGTTGCAATCAGCACAAACGCAGTTGCACCCGAATCAAGTCCCATTCTCTTTCAACTCCATCTTCTTCATTTCTGAGATCTATTTCATCCATCCCGGCTCTTTTCTCATTGCCACAACGGGGCAGGGCAGGGAGAAAATGCCCGAATTACCGTTCAAAGTCACACAGAAGAGAGCAGAGCAGGGAATTGCCCCAAAACTTTACACTCCCATTCTGCATGACTTGGAAGGAAGTTACCTTCTATAAAATAAATAATTTACTATTTTGATATAGGGATGAGAGAGATGAATACAACGAGAGATACCGATCCGGCCTTTCCGAAGAGAGAAGTCCGGCAAAAAGACGCATGGGGAGGGAGAAAAATGAGAAGAAAAAATTGAATCCGGTTTTATTCAAAAGGAAAAGATAGCGTGAGGGGATCAATAGGTTGCAAGGTACCGTTTTGTCTCCCAGTCCGTAACAGCTGTCCGGAATGAATCCCACTCAATCTCTGCGATCGAATTGAGGTTTTCTGCCACATGAGGGCCAAGGGCATTGCAGATGAGGAGATCATTCATCAGATACTGGTTCGCCTCAAGCAAGGTTCCGGGAAGGGTATCAATACCTTCTTCCTTCCGCTGATCGCCTGTCATGTGGAAGATGTTTTTATCTGCACTCTTTGGAGGCTCAAGATCATTTTTGATCCCGTCAAGACCAGCAGCGAGGATCGCAGCAAAGGTAAGGTAGGGATTGCAGGTTGGATCAGGGCTCCGGAGTTCCACACGGGTGCTCCGTCCACGCGGCGCAGGCACACGGACAAGTGCAGTCCTGTTTGATGCACTCCACCCGATATAGACCGGGGCTTCATAGCCGGGAACAAGCCGCTTGTATGAGTTGATCGTCGGGTTTGCAACCCTCGTGATCGCCTTTACATGCTTCAGAAGACCTGCAATGAATTTCATTGCAACATCCGAAAGCTGGAGGGGAGCATCAGGATCATAGAAAGCATTCTTTCCATCCATCGTCGAGAGGGAACAGTTTGTATGCATGCCGGACCCGTTGATCCCAAAGATCGGTTTTGCCATAAAGCTTGCATGCAGCCCCTTCTGAAGAGCAATCGTCTTGGTTGCAAACTTGAAGGTGATCACATTGTCTGCTGTTGTGAGGGCATCCCCGTACTTGAAGTCGATCTCATGCTGCGACTCGGCAACCTCATGGTGAGATGCCTCAATATCAAAGCCCATATCGGTGAGGGCAATGATGATATCACGCCTGACATCTTCTGCCAGATCTGTCGGTGCCAGATCGAAGTAGCCACCAGTATCCTGCAGTTCAAGGGAGGGTTTTCCATCCTGCTGGCGGAAGAGGAAGAACTCCAGTTCCGGGCCTGTATTGAAGATATACCCCATCTTCGCTGCCTCCTCAACCTGCTTCCTGAGGATGTAGCGCGGATCACCCTCAAAGGGTATCCCTTTCGGAGTGTAGATATCGCAGATAAACCGTGCAGCCCGCATCGCCTCAGGCCTCCAGGGGAGGATCTGGTACGTGGAGATATCCGGTTTCAGAACCATATCCGACTCTTCAATCCGTGCAAATCCCAAAATGGACGAGCCATCGAAGCTGATACCGTCAGTAAGTGCCTTCTCGGCCTGCTTCGCAGGGATCGCAACATTTTTTGCCATACCGACGATATCGGTAAACTGGAGCCGAATGAACTTCACCCGGTCTTCCTCGATCTGTTCCAGGATCCTGGACACGTCGTCTCCTGTCATATGGAAGATTACTTCTACTGATTACTATAAATAGTTAATGTAACAACCATATACATCCGGGAGTCATGAAGAAATCGTTCCCGTGTGATACTCATGTGTGGCATTATCAGCGTCATTGACAGATCAAAAGCCGGAATGGATGGAACCAACATCAAACACGCACTTTCGCTCATGAATGAGCGGGGGAGCGGTGAAGGTGCAGGATATGCCGCATATGGCATTTATCCGGATTATTCAGATTACTATGCCCTTCATCTCTTCTTTAACAACCTTGTCGAGCCAAAGGGGACAGTGGATGAAATCCTCAAAACCTGGGGGGAGATAGAATACGAAGAAGAGATACCAACCATTGAACAGCCAGATCTCCGCCGCACCCATATCCCCTGGCGATACTTCTTCAAGCCTGATCGGACCCTGATGCCCGGAAGCACAACCCCTGAAGAGGACATCATTACGATGCTCGTGATGAAGATCAATACCACCGTCGAGGGTGCACTCGTCTACTCATCAGGCAAGAATATCGGTGTATTCAAGGCATCAGGATGGCCGGAGACGGTTGCTGACTTTTACCAGATTGAACAGTATGAGGGCTACATCTGGCTTGCCCATAACCGGTACCCGACAAATACCTCAGGGTGGTGGGGAGGAGCACACCCCTTCAATCTTCTCGACTGGAGTGTCATCCATAACGGTGAGATCACTTCATATGGGACAAACCGCCGCTATATCGAGAGCTATGGATACAAATGCACCATGTTCACCGATACCGAGGTCGTTGCATACCTCTGCGATCTCCTCGGGAGAAAGCACGGGCTACCGGAAGAACTGATGGTCCGCGCCTTTGCCCCGCCATTCTGGGATGAGATCGACCGGATGAAAGAAGCCGACGCTACCCTGAACAGCGCCATCAGGCTGACCTATGGATCGGCACTGATGAATGGGCCATTTGCCATTGTTGTTGCAACGGCTGACGGGATCGTAGGATTCACCGACAGGATCAAACTCAGGCCGCTGATTGCAGCAGAGGCAGGCGACCGTCTCTACATATCCAGTGAAGAGGCGGCGATCAGGAAGATGGAGCCGAATCTGGATCGGGTCTGGATGCCAAAGGCCGGTGAGCCGGTGATCGGGAGGGTGAGGGTATGAGTATCGGATCAATCCCGATAAAATTCAAAGTCAGGATAGACCCCGGCCGCTGCATGCTCTGTGAACGGTGTATCGAGAACTGTCCCTACGGCACCTATCGCAGGGAGGGCGAGAAGATCGTCGTTGACTCGAGGAACTGTGTCGCATGCCACCGGTGTGTTGCCATGTGCCCGCGTGATGCGATTTCTATCGAAGAGAAACCTATCGACTACCGGAGCCACCCGCTCTGGAGCAGGGAGGCACGTGAAGCGATCTATAACCAGGCACGGACAGGACGGATCGTCCTTGCCGGTATGGGGAACGCAACAGACCTTCCAAACATCTTCGACCGGTTGCTGCTTGACGCATGCCAGGTAACAAACCCGAGTATCGATCCGCTCCGCGAACCGATGGAGCTCCGGACATATCTTGGGAAAAAACCCCGGAAGCTCGAGATCAAACGGGGAAAAGATGGAGATATCAAGCTAAATACCACCCTTTCCCCAAACCTCAAACTGAATATCCCGATCATGATCGGGCATATGAGCTATGGCGCAATCTCCCTCAATGCCCAGCTCTCAATGGCAAGGGCAGTTTCGAATCTGGGAACCTTTATGGGAACAGGGGAGGGTGGGCTGCACCCCTCACTCAGGGAGTACCAGAACAATATGATCGTCCAGGTCGCTTCCGGGCGTTTTGGTGTTGATATCGATTACCTTGAACGCGGTGCTGCAATCGAGATCAAGATCGGGCAGGGGGCAAAACCCGGGATCGGCGGACACCTTCCCGGTGAAAAGGTCGGTTCCGAAGTCTCACAGACAAGGATGATCCCTGAGAGGAGCGATGCGATCAGCCCGGCACCGCACCATGACATCTATTCGATAGAAGATCTCAAACAGCTGGTTCATTCCTTGAAAGAGGCAACCGAATGGAAGAAACCGGTCTTTGTGAAGATCGCGGCAGTCCATAATGTTGCAGCAATTGCCTCAGGCATCGCCCGATCCTCTGCCGATGCCGTCGTCATCGACGGGTTCCGTGGAGGAACCGGAGCCGCACCGAGGGTATTCCGCGATCATGTCGGCATCCCCGTTGAGGCAGCAATTGCAGCAGTCGACCAGAAACTCAGGTCACAGGGGATACGGAACGAGATCTCGATCATCGCATCCGGCGGGATCAGGGATGCAGCCGATGTCACCAAGGCAATCGCACTTGGTGCCGATGCAATCTACATCGGGACAGCGGCACTGATCGCAATGGGTTGCCGTGTCTGTGGAACCTGTTATCGCGGCCTCTGCCCGTGGGGTATTGCAACCCAGGATACTCGCCTCACCCAGCGGCTTGATCCTGATGTCGAGTGGCAGCATGTGGCAAATCTGATCCGTGGATGGACACTGGAGATCAGCGAACTGATGGGTGCTGCCGGTATCAACAGCATCGAGAGCCTGCGTGGAAACCGTGACCGGCTGAGAGGATATATGCTGGACGAAGCAATGATGAATGTGCTTGATGTGAAACCCGTGGGGGCATAACCTATGGATAAAGAACTGGTAATCAATGCAGAAGGTATCCATTACACCCCCCTCAATGTCATGATTCGATCAGCTGTTGCACGCGGGGTTGAGCGGATCAGGATAGAGAATATCCTTGGACAGAGATTTATTGCTGACGGGCTGAAAGGAAAAGCCAGGATCACCATATACGGCACACCCGGGGGAGATCTCGGGATGTTCATGAGCGGACCGGCAATCGAAGTCTTTGGCAACTGCGATCATGCACCCGGCAATACCATGGATAGAGGTGAGATCATCGTTCATGGGAACTCGGGAGATGCAACCGCACACTCGATGCGTGGCGGTATGGTGATGGTTGAAGGAGATATCGGCTATCGTGGCGGGATTCATATGAAAGAGTATGGTGATTGCCGCCCGGTTCTGATTGCGGGTGGAAATGCCTGCTCCTTCCTTGGAGAGTACATGGCCGGAGGAGTCATTATCATTCTGGGATGCCGGGGTGAACGCAGTCTCCCTGATCGCGGAGTCGGAACCGGCATCCATGGCGGTGAGATCTTCATTCGGGGCGATATCCCGGAGAGGATCCTCGGAGTCGGTGCACGGAAAGCGATGGCAACCGAAGAAGATCTTGCCAGGATCAAACCGCTCATCAAAAGATATGCGGAGGCTTTCTCTGTGGATGAGGAAACACTCCTCTCTGCTGAATATACAAGGATAACCCCTGCCAGCGGACGGCCATTTGCAAATAAATACACCTGGGAGTGAGAGAGCATGCAGGGAAGATGTTATGAAGATCTCAGGCGGGAAGTCTGGGATACGGACCGATGTTGTGGCTGTGGGGCATGTATTGCTGTATGTCCAGCAGATGCCCTCATCTTTACAGCCGAAGAAAAAAGCCATCCTCTAAACCGCAGTTACTGTAAAGAGGCCACAGACGGGGTTCCCTGTGGAGCCTGCTACGAGGTCTGCCCACGAGTGAAGATGATACAGGGGCGGGGACTCCTTGGGGACTACTGCTCGATCGTCTCGGCAACAGCAGGAATCGATATCCCACACCGGCAGAGCGGCGGAGCAGTCACGGCGATCCTCGCTGATGCCCTTGATAACGGCCTGATCGATGCTGTCGTTACCGTATCCGAGGACCGTTTTACACTGAAACCCCAGTCAGTGGTGATCACCTCGTCAGGAGAGCTGATTCGCCATGCGGGGAGCAGGTATGCCTGGTGGGTTCCCCTGCTTGCAGCACTGAAGACGGCTGTCCTTGAGAAGAAATGCAGGAAGATTGCCGTCATCGGGCTTCCCTGTGTTACCGAGGCGGTAGCGGAGATGAAAGCAAGTGAAAACGATCTGGTCAGGCCCTTTGCACGATCGATCAGGCTGGTTATGGGTCTCTTCTGCACAGAGACATTTGACTACAATCATCTCGTAGAGGGAATTTTTGAGCGAAGATACCAGCTTCAGCCCCACGATATCGGGAGACTCGATATGAAGAAGGGGCTTCTCATAACAAAGATCGATGGCGAAACACTGACGATTCCCCTGAAGGAATTGAATGAAGCGGTTCGGCCGGGATGCCGGATCTGCACCGACCTGACTGCCAGATCAGCAGATGTCTCGGCAGGTGCAGTCGGTTCACCTCCCGGACATACGACACTCATCATCAGGAGCAGCACCGGAGAGACATTTGTTCAGTCTGCGATTGCATCGGGAGCACTGCTGATCAAAGACGAAATTGATGAGAAGGCGATCGAATCACTTGCCGCGAAGAAGGCGGCACGGTGCATCCCAAAACAGTGATCATATACATACATTCCAGATTTCCAACCCGGCAGGAAGGAGTTGCCAGAGATCAGGAAACCAGTTGCCGGCACCGGTTCCTGAGGGTGGCAACCCCCACCCCGGCAGCTTTTGCGACCTCACGCTGGGTTCGCCTCTCTCCGGTTTCAAGCGAGGCGAGATAGAGAGCAGCAGCTGCAAAACCAGCAGCATCCTTTTTTCGTTCTTCTTTTATTACTGGCTGCCCGGAGAGGATCTCCCCGGCACGCCTCCGCTGGATTTCATCGATCCCAAGCAGTCCGGAGATGCAATCCAGAGCAGAAGAGAGATCGGTTTGATAGGGATCGACAATCCGGATATCATCAGCTTTCTCCCCGATAAATGCCGCCTCTCTCCGGGAGAGGCGTGAGAGATGGATGATCGCATCAAGGGTTACAGGCAGGCTCTTCTGCCGGCAGGCATGGTAAAGTGCAGCTACTGCAACAGTCTGAACAGATCCACCCGGAATGCTTCCCGCCGCTGCCTCTCGTTTGCAGATCTCTCTGGCTTCACGTTGGATTTCCCGGGAAAGCCCAAGGGCCGATCCCATCCTCTGGATCTCAGAGAAGGCAGTCGAAAGAGACTCATCCATATCAACGGCAGAAACGGCACCCCTCTTCTTCCGACGAAGATAATAGAGCAGTTTCGGATGATGAGTGACATCCATCGATCCAGCTGATGATATAACCATTTGAGCAGCAGACGAATCCGGGTAGAGAGGGCTCATGCCACTACCAGCGCTATTGGGTCCTTCACCGGCAATCTCCGTAAAAGGCTCGCACTCAACACCAGGATCAGAGGGTGCCGGGAGATCATGCTGGCGGCTGACCCTGTCAATAAGCGTGTTTCTTCCGGTTCGGGCAACACCATCATCAGGATTGAGGGAGAGGGCACGCTCATAGGATCTGAATGCTTCATCCACACAATCAAGCTTCTCAAGCGCAACACCACGCCCCGTCCAGGCCACCGCAAGATCCGGATCAAGTGCGAGGGCCTTATCATAGGAGAGGAGGGCATCGTCATATCGTCCGAGCCCGCCAAGGGCATTGCCCCGGTTTGCCCATGCATGGGCATCATCAGGATTGAACTCAAGAGCTTTATCATACGAGGCAAGGGAATGACCAAATCTCCCGAGTTTTTCAAGCGCAACACCACGACCCGTCCAGACGTGTGGATCCCGTGGATTGAGGGAAAGAGAACGATCATAGGAGGCAAGAGCATCCTTAAAGCGGCCCAGATTTCCAAGTGCAGTTCCACGGATATACCAGGCAAGGGCGTGATCCGGATCGAGTGCGAGGGCCTTATCATAGGAGGCGACCGCCTCATTTCTCCTGCCAATCTTCTCAAGAGCAACACCACGGCCGGTCCAGGCATTTGCGTTCTCAGGATCGAGGGAGAGGGCCTTATCACAGGATGCAACCGCATCGGCATGTCTTCCAATAACGCCAAGGGCATTGCCCCGGTTTGCCCACGCACATGGATTTGAGGGATCAATTTCCAGTGCCTTGTCATATGAGGCGAGCGCATCCTCCAGCCTCCCGATACCAAGGTATGCATTGCCGCGGTTATACCATGCGGTTGCATATTCTGGTTGGATTGCGAGGGCGCTGTCATAGGATCCCAGGGCATCATCATACCGGCCAAGGTTCGCGAGGGCTTTTCCGCGATTATACCATGCCGGCGCATTCTTCGGATCGATTTTGAGGGCACGCTCAAAGGAGTCAAGTGCTTCGGTATATCGGGAGAGTTCTGCAAGTGCCACCCCCCGGCCGGTCCAGGCGAGGGCATCATCGTTGTTCATCGACAGCGCCCGGTCATAGGATGCGAGGGCTTCAGTATATCTGCCAAGTGCCCCGAGTGCAACTCCACGATTATTCCAGGCGACCTCATCTTCAGGGTTGATCGAAAGTGCATTTCCATATGATGAGACGGCATCGGAATATCTGCCGAGACGGAGGAGAGCATTGCCGCGGCCGGTCCAGGAACTTGCATTCTTTGGATCCAGTGCAAGAGCACGATCATAGGAGACGAGTGCATCTTCATATTTAGACAGGCTCCTGAGTGCATTACCACGGTTATACCAGGCATAGGCATTTCTCTGGTTCAGGGAGAGGGAACGATCGAACGAGGCAACAGCATCAGCATACCTGCCAAGATTAGCAAGGGCAACACCACGAAAATACCATGCTAATGGATCTTTTCGATCGATTTCGAGTGCACGTTCGCATGAGGCGATCGCATCGGCATACTGCCCCAGTCCAAGAAGCGCATTACCACGGTTCGTCCAGGTACACCCATCATCAGGTTCAAGAGTAAGGGCGTGATCAAAAGATATGAGGGCATCGGTGTACCGGCCAAGGCTGGTGAGGCAGGTGCCCCGGCCAGACCAGGCCAGGGCATCGTCAGGGTTGAGTGCAAGCGCCTTCTCAAATGATGCGAATGCATCAACATAGTGGCCGAGATCGGCGAGATCAGCACCACGGTTTATCCAGGCAACAGCATCACCAGGGTTGATGGCTATTGCACGGTCATTTGAGGCAAGTGCATCACTGAGACGGGAGAGTGCAGCCAGAGCAACTGCCCGGAAGATCCAGGCAAGAGCATCATCGGTATTACGGGCTAGAGCCCGATCATACGAGAGAAGAGCATCTTCGAGGTTACCAAGATATGCAAGCGCGATGCCGCGGCCAACCCAGGCACGGGAGTCACCCGGATCTGAAGAGAGAACGGCATCAAAGGAGGTGAGCGCATCCTGATACAAACCGTTTTCTATCTCTTCGGTGCCTCTGCCGAGCTTATGGAGAGGAATACGCCGTTTCAAACAAACCCCCTCGAACAGATGTCATCGAACCGATCCAGCACATCATGCAATACAACTCCATCTACTCCGAGGTAATTGATTATTCCCATTCAATTCCACAAAGTGGATCGTGAGGATACCTCATGACTTTTATGAGAACTACTAAAGACCATTACACCCACCATCCGGATTCCGATCTTTTGCCGGAGGAAAACGTTGTTTGGCCAGGATATGAAAGGGCGGCCTATTCCCCGCCCATCCTCATGATCCGGACAGCCGGGCTTGAGCGCTCAAAGAAGGCGGCCAGAAATTCTGAGAGATCCTCATTCCAGCAGTCGGCACCGGATGTAATATCCCAGCCATGCTCCACCATTGACTTTCTCACATGCTTACCAAGAGCGGCTTCAAGCAGGTCTTTTGATGAAAGGAGGGTTTTAGCCCCGGTATAGGGGCGGCGAACCTCAACAATATACCGCCCATCCTCAATGAAAGGACCTGAGAGAGGGGAGTTTTCGATATATTTTCGGATAAAGCGTTCTGCATTGTCACTGTTATTCACCGGGGGACCGATATGCCTGACAACTAGTGGAACCCTGTCATTGAGAAGCTCAAAGAGGAGAACGGATCTCTCTTCACCCATATGGCAGTCGGTCCGGTTCACGGAAAAACCCGACCGTTCCAGAAGGTCTCTGATTGCGATAGTACTCTTCCTGAGCTGGGGGACAATAGTATCCGGGACATAGGGCGGTGTTGTAAAGGTTATGGTGTACAGCGCCGATCCCCGTTCGGCAAGTGCCAGTTCCACCTGCTTTCTGGTAAATGAGGCTGGACGGTGAATCGTGAAGAATGCCTCCGTCGGATCTTTCAGGTAAGCGCGTGCAAGCTCTATGAAGGCGCACATCCGGTCAAGTGAGAGAGCTGCAGCGACATTCCGGTTTGGATCGGTTGGATCGACCACAACAAGCGGTTCATCAAAAATCCGTGTCCGGTGGTTCTCGGGATCGATCACAAGGCCCGGCCGCCACCCGGCCGCCGCTCTGATGAGAGGGTTGAAACCACCATAATGAAGTACAAGGAGTTCGCAGAGATAGCCTGAGAAGCCCTCAGTCATATGATCTGATCCATACACGCCTCCTGCTTTTGTAAACTGCTTCATCAGCAGGGCATCATCGACATATGGGGCAATACGGGGGATAATATACCGGGTATGAAATGGGGTTCTGTCCACCGCACTCTTGATCTCGGCAGCAGATGCCACATGGTAACAGGGAACGAGATCGATATCAAGGTCAAAAATCCGGGCATTTAAGTACGGATGCTCGGCGTACTTCTCAACAGCGGTTCCCCCAAAATGATCGACGACAGCACGCCCAAGACCAATGCCCTCGATTGCCAGATCTTCACGGGAGAGATCTGTTGGGAAGAGCATGAAGATATCAAGATCGCGATCACCACGGACAAATGTCCCCCGCGCAACTGATCCAACAACCATTGAGGGGCGTTGGTGATACTCCATCAGGTACGCAATAATCCGATCAGAGATGGTGCGGAGGTGTTCCACCTCCTCAGGTGTAGGCCTGATTCGGGAGAGGATCTCCTCCTCAAAGGGACTTCTGGTCACAGCGGCACCTCAGCAAGTGTCTCATAGATGGGTCCCTGCGGGGTGAGGGTACTCTTCTTCAGGACAATCCGGTTGACATCGATCTCCCCATATCTCCACCGGGAGTGCGGGAGAAGTGCCCCTGAAATACCGGGATGAAATTCCTTCACCCGCGCAATGGTGATATGGGGACGGAATGGCCGGGTTTCACAGACAATACCAATCGATTCGAGGGCAGAATCAATCATCCCGGCAAGGGCAGCAGTTTTCCCCTCATCTTCCACCTCCGCCCAGATGACGCGGGGGCGATTTGGATTATTTGCTGAAATACCTCTGATCGAAACTGTATATGCAGGAAATTCCAGGGATTTCAGCTCTTCAATGACACGTGCAACCTGATCGGGAGACACTTCCCCAAGGAATTTCAGGGTGACATGAAGGAGGGATGGATCAACGATCGCAAGCCGTCCCGGTGCCTTGTGCAGTGGCTCCTGAACGAGAGATAATGCCTCCTGCATGGATGCCGGCAGATCGATTGCAATAAATGCCCTCACCATAACTCGATAACCTGAAGTATGTCTTCGTCATAAAAGGGGAAATATCTTCACCTCCGGTTCTGTCAGGAGAGGAACAGATATCAGATGGCAAATAAGAATAGAAGGAAGGTATAGATCTATACTAAGAGAAGGGGTATGCCTCATGTCTGATGTTCATGATATTATTGTCTATTCACTCGAAGTCTGTCCGAACTGTGAAATACTCAAACAATACCTTCAGGACAATATGATCCCCTATATGGAGCGGAGCCTTGAGGATCCCGAAGCACTCACTGATCTGAGAATGAACGGTATCTTTGTGATGGAAGCACCAGTACTCCAGGTCGGGGATCAATACCTCACCTCACAGGAGATCTTTGAAAATGGTGCTGTCTTAACCTCGATTGCAGAAATATGCCGACGGTGAAGGCTGCATGAAAGATACGCGGCAGTCAACACTTGATGGGGCATTCCAACCCCCGATGCCCAAGGTGCGGACTTCCCAGGGTCACATGATGGACTGGGACCGCCAGAAGATTGTTCAGCAGATCCTCACCGAGACCCGCCTTGTCGAGACCTTTTATGGAAGGGAAGGGGCAGACCCTGAACTCGCAGAGCGGATGGCCCAGAGCGTTGAGACCCGGATCAAAAAGCTCGGCCTCACCTTCCTCTCCGGCCCCCTTATCCGTGAGATCATGAATATCACCCTCCTCGAAGAGGGACTTGTCGATTACCGGAACGTCTGTACCCGTGTCGGAACACCCGTCTATGATGCGCATTTAATCGATGTCGGGAGGGGTTTTGAGGCAAAGGATAACTCAAACCTCCAGGAGAATGCCGAGACATCCCATAAGAAGAAGGCAGACAAGATCAGCAAAGAGCAGTACCTCCTCCAGCTCCCCCCGGAACTCGCAGACATCCACCTGACCGGCGACATGCATATTCACGACCTCGAATATTTTGGGTCACGCCCGTTCTGCATAGACGGTAGTACCGTCATTCCGGTGAAATCGGAGGGTCGGATCAGGAGTACGAGGGCCGATGAACTGCCAATTGACGGGGATGAAGACGCCCCGGGTGATCTCTCCCTTCTTACGCCCAAAGGCTGGGTGCGGGTGAATAAGGTAACCCGGAGGGTAGCTCTCGATGGAGAGATGCTCAGGATAAAGACATCGGGCGGCCGCATGCTCTCTGTCACCGGGGAGCACAGGATCCCGGTACAGACAGATGATGGGATGGTGATCCGGCGGGCAGATGAGATACGGGAAGGTGATATCCTCTACACAATTACTGCATCTGATCCGATCCGCGGAGAACCAGTATGCGGAATAAACCTGATCCGTGAACTCACAGATCTTGTTCCCGAAGATCTTCTCACCGGCGTGTATGTCCGGGGCGCAGCAGATCTCTTCTCTGAAATTGTCAGGACGGGGCAGGCACGATCCTATACAGCGATCTCACGAGCCCTTGGGATCGAACACAGGAAACAATGGTACACAAAAGGTTTCATGCCTCTTCGTGTCTTCCGGACATTCTGTGAGCACTATGGGATAGTTGAGTTGACAGGTTTGAGGGTCGGGGTAACAGGCAGCGAGCATGACCTCCCGGCTCTCCTGCCGATCACCCCTGATCTGATGCGGCTGCTTGGATTCTTCGTCTCCGAAGGAAATTACAATGCATCTCCAAAGTCCGGACAATATAATCTTGCAATCACTGAAAACCATCAGTCAGCCTCGATACAGGCATCAGTGAAAGCTACCCTCAATACCTATGCAACGATCACCCGCCCCACCCCGGATACAACCGAGATCTACGGAATCGAAGTTCATAGGAATCGTGCACAGCAAGTCTATTTCGGGGGAAAGATCGTCTATCTCCTCTTCCGGTACATCTTTGGGATACCAGAAGGCAGCAGCAGCAAGCGCCTGCCTTGGATCGTCTATCATGCCGATGACGCACTGCTTCGTGAGTTCCTCTCAGCACTCTACACCGGCGATGGATCAGCATACTATCGCCCGGAAAAGTCTGACTGTATCATCACCTATACGACAGCATCAGAATCACTCCGCCAGGAGCTTGCCCTTCTTCTGTCGGCACTCGGCATAGGGGTGCATATCACCGAGCTGTATAATGATGATACAGAGCGGCGGATACTCTACCGTATCCAGTTTCATGGACGAAAGAATATCGATATCTTTTCAAAATACTGTTCGTTCCTCGATGAGAGGCAGGATCATATCGATTCCTTCCTGAAGCATACTCAGAAGATAAACCGGGCTGAAAAGCCTGAACGCGTTCTCGCCATTGAACCCTGCACACCCTCCAGCAGATATGTCTACGATCTCTTCCTTGAAGGCGACGGGAGCGAGGAGAGCCATACCTTCTTTGCATCAGACGGCCTCCTCATTCATAACTGCCAGGATTGGGATCTCCGCTATTTCTTCTACTATGGCTTAATGCCGGATGGAAATGGGACGAAAGCGAGTGTTGCAGGTCCCGCAAAACGCGCCGAGGTGGCTGTGCTCCATGCGGTCAAGGCACTTGGATCCGCACAGACAAACTTTGCCGGAGGGCAGGGTTACTACAACTTCCTCACCTTCTTAGCCCCCTATGTCGAGGGGATGGACAGGGCCGAGATCAAACAGCTTATGCAGATGTTTGTCTATGAGATGACCCAGATGATGGTGGCACGCGGCGGCCAGGTCGTCTTCTCATCAGTCCAGCTCTCACCAGGAGTCCCAAAGCTCTGGCGTGACAAGCCGATCGTCTTCAAAGGCAAGGTCTGGAATGGCAGGCAGGCTCCCTTCAGGGCATATGGAGAGTTTGAACGTGAAGTCCGGCTTCTCTTTGCAACACTGATGGAAGTGATGCTTGAGGGAGATAACTGGGGCAAGCCCTTCAACTTCCCAAAACCCGAGATCAGTATTGAACCGGACTTTATGGATGAGGATGAAGACTTCAATACGAACAATCCGGATATCCCGACCTACCGTGAACTCTACCTGATGACATTTGAGCTTGCATCAAAGTTCGGCACTCCATACTATGACAACCAGCTCCCCGCCTACAGGGGTGCCGGAGAGGGGATCTCATGTTACCAGTGCTGTGCCTACCAGTTCTCGACGACCGCAGCAAATGACACCTCATTCGAGGATAAACTCACCTTCACGGATGGCAAACATTTTTCAATGGGATCCTGGCAGGTGATCTCGGTGAACTGTCCCAGGGCAGCATTCCGGGCAGACCACGACGACCAGAAACTCTTTGCTGAACTCCGAAAACTGATGGATTCTGCGGTCTCAATCTTTAAGATCAAACGCCGCTGGATGGAGCTTGTCAGAGCGAACGGACGGATGCCGTTTGCAATGCAGAGGCCAAAAGATCCAGAGACACAGGAGAGGGGGGCTGTTGCAATCGATCTCGAGGGGCTCGTCTATACCGTTGGGATCGTCGGCGTCAATGAGATGATCCAGCATCATCTCGGCTCCCAGCTCCACGAGACCAAAGAGGCGTTCCGGTTTGCCGTCCGGACAATGACCGAGATGGAACAATATGCAAAGAAACTCTCGGCAAAACACGGGATGACGATTGCACTTGCCCGCACCCCTGCAGAGACGACCGGGCAGAGATTTGCCGTTGCAGATCTGCTTGATGAGCAGTTCCGCCCCCATGCCCTCAGGATCGTCAAGGGAGATACAAAGAACCTGCTTGAGCGGTCAAAGAAGACACTCGATCTCCCGGTCTACTATACAAACGGCATCCATGTCACACCCTCAGCGGATATTCCACTGACACGGCGGATGGAGATAGAGCATGTCTTCTTCCCGATCGTAGACGGGGGTAATATCTTCCATATCTGGCTTGGAGAAGCCCGGCCTGATCCCCGCGGGCTGATGGATATGGCGATGAACCTTTGCCGGACCACCCAGATCGGATACTTCGCCTTCACCCGTGATCTGACGGTATCACTTAAGCAGTTCACCGAGTACCGCCCTGATAAAACGCCGGAGACGAGCGGGAGCATCGTGCAGGCAGACCGGCGCGTGCTCATCTGAACACCCCCACCATATCTTTCATCGCCTCAAAGCACCAATAGAATGAATGATGCGAGAGCCGGCAGTCAAAAAGGAACTCTTCTGGTGCGATACCTGTAATCTTCCGCTTATCGGGAGGAGATGCGGATGCGGAAAAGAGGCGCGGGCAATCCCCCTGCTGGAGCCATTTGACTTAAGGCCCGCCCTTGATGCAGATCGGAATCTCATTCACAAACTGCTCAACAGCCGGTTTGGAGAGGTACCCCTCCCTGAAATCATCCTCCTGAACAAGACCGGCGGAAGGGACAGGGCCGATCTCATCATCATGAATGGCAGCCGGTTTGGGTGGCTCCTCTTCGATCCCATATCCCGGCAGTTCTCACTGGATATCGCACCTGAATCACTTCCCTACCTGCTGAAGCATGCAACAACCGGCATCGTAAACCTTGACGATCACATCGAACAGGAGAAGAAGGTGAGAATAGGGGGGAAACGCTTCCCCCTCAAGTCACCTGTTTTGGATGGCACCGTCATCGTCAGTTACAGGAGGAAATATGGAACCGGTGTCGTTCGTGACGGCCATATCAGGGTGAAGGAACTAATGCAGGTAAATCCCGCAACCTTCAAAAACCCCGACTGGAAGAGGGGAATCCTGCAGAACCAGTACCATCTCAGGCTTATGGAGCGGGATAGCCTGCGGATCATTAAAAAACATAAAAATGACCGGCCAACCGCAAATGTCTCATTCTCAGGTGGAAAAGACAGTGCCGCCGTCTTCCACCTTGCCAGAAAAGCCGGAGTGGAATCGGCATTCTTCATCGATACCGGAATTGAGCTCCCCGAGACGATCAGGTATATCGAATCACAGAAGGTTGATATCATCAGGAAAGGCGGAGATTTCTTCGCCGCAGTCGAAAAGGCCGGCCCGCCGGGAAAAGATCACCGCTGGTGCTGCAAACTTTTAAAACTCCACCCCCTCAGGATCTATCTCTCGGAGATTGGACCATCCGTTACCTTTCAGGGGAACCGGTGGTACGAGTCGTGGAACCGGGCAGACCTTGATGAAACGAGCCAGAATCCTGCAAACCCGCTCCAGCTGAATGTCTCACCGATTAGAAACTGGCGGGCATTTGAAGTCTTCCTCTACCTCTGGTGGCAGGATGTGCCGATCAATCCACTCTATGATTTGGGTCTTGAGCGGATCGGCTGTTACCTCTGCCCTGCAATGCTCGAGAGCGAATACGAGATGCTCAGAAGATTGCATCCCGATCTGACTGATCGATGGGATTCCTTCCTCAGGAAATGGGCAGAGAAGAACGGGCTGCCTGATGCATACCACCAGTGGGGCCTCTGGCGATGGAAGGCGCTCCCCCCGAAGATGCGTGAGCTCTGCCGGGAGCAGAATATCCCGGTGAACAAGGACTTCACCCTGAAAGAGGGGGGACCCCGGAAAAGAAGCGAGAGGATAGAGATGGGAGAAACTGGTGGAGATATAGCTCCGGAGAAGACAGAAGGGGTATCCTTTTCCGAGAAAGTACGGCGGGACTTTCCGATCATCCACGACTGCATTTACCTCGATTCAGCGGCAATCAGCCTCTCACCTGATCCGGTTGTCAATGCTGTTGTTGAGTTTGAACACACGTATCGATCCAATGTCGGAAGAGGCATCCACCGGTTCACACAGATCGCCTCACAGCGGTACTGGCATGCCCATGAGAAGGTCGCCCGGTTCATCGGCGGAGAAGAGGGCACAACCGTCTTCACAAAGAATACCACCGAGTCGATCAATATGGTTGCCCGTGGTCTCGACTGGAAACCGGGAGATCGGATAATCACCACCATCCTCGAACACCATTCAAACCTCCTTCCCTGGAGGGCACTGGAAGCAGAGGGAATCGAAATCACAGTCATCGGCATACAGCCGGACTACACCCTCGATCTTGAAGCCTTCGAGGAGGAGGTCAGAAGAGGGACGAAACTTGTTGCGATCACCCATGCCTCAAATGCAATCGGGGTGATCATGCCAGTCAAAGAGATCGGAGAGATCTGCAGGAGATACAATACCCTCCTCCTCATCGATGCCGCACAATCAATACCGCATATGCCGGTGAATGTCCGGGATATCGGCTGCGATTTCTGCTGTTTCTCAGGCCACAAGATGCTTGCTCCCACCGGAACCGGTGTCCTCTGGATGAGGGAGCCGATCATTCAACCGATGATGCTGGGTGGCGGGATGATCGAAGAGGTGCATCAGGATGGTTTTATCCCGATCGAGGGATACCAGCAGTATGAAGCAGGCACTCCGAACATCTCAGGCGGAATCGGGCTTGGCGTTGCGGTCGATTACCTTGAGAAGATCGGAATGGATCAGATCCGTCGCCACGAAGAAGAGCTTACCACCCGTCTGATAGAGGGGCTCTCGCGGATCGATGGAGTTACCATCCATGCACCATCCAATCCGGCATCACGGATCGGTGTTGTCTCTTTTTCGATTCAGGGGCTTCATCCTCATGAGGTTGCAGAGCGTCTTGATAGCGACTTTGAGATCCTGGTGAGATCCGGCCATCACTGCTGCCAGCCGCTGATGGAGTCGCTTGGCCTTTCGAATGGAACGGTGAGGGCAAGCCTGGCCCTCTATACCACCATCGATGAGGTCGATCTCCTGATAGCAGCGGTCCGGGAGATCATACGAAGCCTTTGATCCTTTCGGGATGTGAGAAGCAGGCGGGTCTGCCATCCCGGGTATAAGAGATGATGCAGAGGTTTGTCTCGTCTGCAATCCGGGCAGCAAGATCTGTTACCTGCCCGGTCGATACCAGGATCGGGATTTTGGCAAGGAGGCATCTCCTGACCATCTCGGAGGTAATCCTGCCGGAGATCCCAAGAACTACACTTGAAAAGTCCAGATCGTGCTGAATACCATATCCGATAACCCTGTCAACAGCAGGTGAACAGCCGATATCATGGAACGAGGCAATGATTCCTCCATCCCAATCCATCAGCACTGCTGATTCTTTCTCACCCGGCAGTTTTGGGATGATCTCCATTATGACAGAGAGAGGGATGGGATTTTTATCATTCTTAATCCTCGGAAGTGATGTCGTATCAATGTAGGAGGTACTCCCTCCACATCCGGCAAGAATGGTCTTCCTCCGGCCGGTGATCCGAAAGGGGTTTGTTGTCAGGACACTGATCCGGTTCTTCTCGAATTTGATTGATTCGATATCATCTTTTGACCTGATGATCTCTTCTGAGAAGAGGTACCCGATTGTATACTCCTCAAGACTGCCCGGAGAGAGGATCGCCGTTTCTGCATGGCGGCCATTCACAAAGAGGGCAATTACCACCTCCCGGGATGCATCATCTGTTGATTCCAGCCGTTCTCTCTCATCAAGGAGAAGACAGGGGAGGGAAAAGAGATCAGGATGAGACATAGAGATGAACCATTCTTTCAGAGAGCAGAACGAAGATCTGCCCCTGCATAAAAATATTATTCCTGAATCAGTTCGACATCCGCGATGTCAAACTGTCTCCGGAGAAGCTGCTTTGCTTTTGAGATATTCTTACCTTCTTTGCCGATTGCAAGGCCGCGATCGTCCTCACGGACTTCGACCTGTGCAACCCGCTCCTCATCCTCGCCTTCGAACTCAATCGAGAGAACTTCTGCTGGGAGGAAGCAGTTCCTGATGAACTGAACAAGATCGTCAGAATATTCAACGACCTCAACACGCCTGTCAAGGACCTCGGATGCCTTCTTGATTGAGGCGCCCTTCTTCCCGATTGCAAGACCCATCTCGCCGGGGTTTATGATGAAGATGACCCGGTCATGCCTGTCATCGATGACACAGTCGCGTGCACCTGCACCTGTGAGGCTCTCGAACTGGGAGATCAGATGCATGCAGTCTTCATTTAAGGTTATTT
The DNA here is from genome assembly GCF_055382585.1 of Methanocalculus pumilus. NCBI lineage: Archaea > Methanobacteriati > Methanobacteriota > Methanomicrobia > Methanomicrobiales > Methanocalculaceae > Methanocalculus > Methanocalculus pumilus. The sequence goes on from NZ_AP042393.1 coordinate 1,490,219, forward strand.
CCGACATATCAAGCTCTCTGAATATTTAGAATGTCAGATTCACCGGCATTAATGACTGCAAGTGCGCTCACGATGAAATCCTTTCCGCACTCTTTGCCGAGCTGGCGGCCTGAGCCATTGTAGTGGTATACAGCGACCTTCTCCTGCGCTTCAACGATCTTTTTGAAATCTTCCGGGCAGTTCTTTGCAATAATTACGAGCCTTGCGGTCTCATCCTGAATGCTCGCTTCTGTGCTGTTCCGGCCAAGAATGACCGTTCCGGTCTTCATTGCCCTGCGTAAAGATGTATTGAAATCCATTAGTTTTCACCTGTTTTGGTGATTGGTTGCATTGGTTTTACGACCAAACGAACATCGCCGGTTCCAAGCCGGATCGGCTGGCCGACGATGACATTCTCTGTCACACCGCAGAGTTCATCATGCTCATGAGCAATTGATGCATCAAGGAGGTGATTTACGGTCACCTCGAATGCTGCACGTGACAGAACACTTTCTTTCTCTCCAGCAATCCCGTGACGGCCGATCTGCTTGACCTCGCCATCCATGCACATCATATCTGCGACGAGCATGATATGACGGACATCAACACCAATACCCTGTTCACGAAGCGTGCTGTTTGCCTCATGGATGATGGCATCCCGGGCAGCCTCGATCCCAAGGACATGGGAGATCTCGCTGATATTATTCGTTCGGGTACGGGTGGTGTCTACACCCTCTACCTCGAATACGTCTTTAAGATTAGAGCCTTCAGTATATAGGATATACTCTCCGGACTCCTTTCTGACAACGACACGCTGGATATCATCGATACCCTGAACAATCACATTTCTGACATGTTCCTGAAGCTGGAAGAGATTCTGATAGCTATCCTGGTCTTTTGGGAGGAATCTGAGGATTCCCGCCTGTTCATCCACCTCAGACTCGAAGTCGCGGTAATGGCGCCGTTCGCGGATCTTCGCCGGAGCGCGCTCAAGAATATCCGCAACCTTGATCCGGCGCTTATCACATACCGCCTTGTTTAAGGTGACAACAACAGCCATACTCTCCATGTCTGTCGTGATATCACCAAATTCGTGGAGCGGTGATGCTTCGATATCCCAGGAGACCTCACGGGCGCGGTCACGGTTATCACGGTACCCATCCTCAAGGTGAATCGTCATTGCTGGTGTTGAGGGTTCACGTCTGGCATCCATAATCTCAATGAGACGCGGCAGACCAAGGGTGACGTTAATCTCAGCGACACCCGCATAGTGGAACGTCCGCATCGTCATCTGAGTACCCGGCTCACCGATTGATTGTGCCGCGATGATACCGACCGCTTCACAGGGTTCGATCCTGGTAGAGAGATATTCCTTTACGACCCGGTTGAGGATCTCGTCGAACTGCTCATCAGTCACCGGTGATTCCTTCTCTTCTCTCTTCAGAAGGAGGGTGATCAGCTGATCGTGTGTCTTGACCGGAAGGTTTGCATCATTGATTCTGAGGATTCGGCTGATGATACGCTCAAATACCTCTTCCTCAACTTCGCGCTCAGCGAGCCACTCGGTGATCAGCTTATGAATCGTCTCCGGAAGTGTATGTGAGTCGATCCTTTCAATATACTGTTTATTCATCTCAGACCTCCTCCTTTAACACACTCTCAACGATTCCCTTGACATCCACCGGATCTCCAAAGGCGCTCTTTGTGGGATCGGTTCCGTCCTCTCCGTACTTGAACTGGATGATCCGCCCACCTGTTGTCCTGACTGTGCCGTCATAGGCGACTTTTAAGTCCTGAAGTGCATTGATCAGCCTCCTCTGGAGGTAACCACTCTGCGACGTCCTGACCGCTGTATCGACAAGACCTTCACGGCCACCGATTGCATGGAAGAAGAACTCGGTCGGTGAGATTCCACTCTTGTAGGAGTTCCGGATAAAACCATGTGCTCCTGCACCCTGGTCATATTTCTTGAAGTGGGGGAGGGTTCTCCCTTCGTATCCACGAACGATACGCTCACCACGAACAGACTGCTGTCCGATACACCCGGCCATCTGTGTCAGGTTCAGCATGGAACCTCGGGCACCGGAGACGGCCATTACGACAGCAGAATTGCCAAGACCAAGGTGACTTCCTGCAATATCACCGGTCTTGTCCCTCGCCTTTCCGAGGACCTGCATGATCTGCATCTCAAGTGTCTCCTCGGCAGTTCTTCCGGGCATTGGTTCCAGCTGGCCGTTGTTATAGATCCGGATCCTCTTCTCTACATCCTGTTCGGCCTCATCCAGCAGATCGCGGATCTGTCCATACTCGGTCCTGCTGAGATCTTCATCATCTATCCCAAAGGAGAAGCCGATGAACATGATACTCCGGATCGAGAGTTTGGTCATATCATCGATATATTCGCGGGCCCTTTTCAGACCGTGTGTCCGGATGATCCGGTTCATTATCGCGCCTTCGAACGCACCAACGGATTTCTTATCAATGGTTCCGGAGATGAGATCCCCATCAATGATCCTGACATAGGCATCACGTTCGCAGAGGTCTTTCTTGCAGTCATCACAGTTGACACAAGATGTTGCCCGGTAGACCATATTCAGTCCGCGGGGGAGGATCATCGAGAAGACCTGTTTATTGCTCCAGTACGATACGCCATCCTCGACCTTGCCGGGCTTTGGAAGGAACTCGATATCCGCATGCCGCAGGAGATAGAGAACTTCAGGCTTGGTAAACCAGCGCAGCTCATGCGTCAGGAGGAAGATGCCGGAGATGTGATCGTGAATCCCGCCGATGATTGGTCCGCCAAAACGCGGCGAAAGGATATTCTCCTGAACCGATGCAAGAAGCGAGGCTTCTGCTCTTGCCTCTTCGGTCTGGGGAACATGCATGTTCATCTCATCACCATCAAAGTCAGCGTTGTATGGCGGACATACTGCCGGGTTTAACCGGAATGTCTTATCACCCATCAGCTTGATCCGGTGTGACATGATGCTCATCCGGTGCAGCGATGGCTGACGGTTGAAGAGGACGATATCGCCGTCCCTGAGCTGCCGATCAACAGTCCATCCCGGCTCGATCATAGAGGAGACCATCTCCCGGTTATCGAGAAGGCCTGATCCGCCATGAAGACGGAGCCTTCTGTTATCAGGACGGATGGCGTAGTTTGCGCCACAGGGATCGCGGAGTGTCGGCCGCTCGGGTCCGACAAGAATCATTGAGCGGAGTTCTTCGATATTCTCTTTTGTTACGCGGATTGGAACCGACATCTCGTTTGCGATTGCAAGCGGGATACCAAGTTCTGATACCGAGAGGTTCGGATCAGGAGAGATGACGGTACGGGCAGAGAAGTTGACACGCTTTCCTGAAAGCGAACCCCTGAATCGTCCGTCCTTTCCCTTCAGTCTCTGGGAGAGGGTCTTTAAAGGTCGACCCGACCGGTGGCGTGCAGGCGGGCATCCGGCCACCTCATTATCCATGTAGGTAGTCACATGATACTGGAGCAGTTCCCAGAGATCCTCGATGATCAGCTGGGGTGCTCCTGCATCCTGGTTCTCCTTGAACCGCTGGTTAATCCTGATGATATCGACAAGCTTGTGGGTCAGGTCATCTTCAGAGCGCTGTCCGTTCTCAAGGATGATCGAGGGGCGCATCGTCACCGGGGGAACCGATAATACCGTCAGGATCGTCCACTCGGGGCGTGCCACGGTTGCATCGATCCCAAGAATCCTGAGATCGTCATCGGGAATCCGCTCAAGGCGTGCACGGATGTCAGCCGGAGTCAACTTGTGTTCTGTCTTCCGGCCGTCTTCGGTCCATGCCTCCATGAAGGTGGTCGGCTTTTCGAAGTTCACCTTCAGCTGCTGCTCGGCACAGTGCGGGCAGACCCGCTCTTTCTTGATATCCTTCTCCGAGACGACATCGGCAGAGAAGGGATCGTCACCCAGTGCGGAGAATTTCTCGATCTCCTGTGGCTCAAGGAGAAGCCTTCCGCATGCCCGGCAGCTGACACGGAGAAGCTTCCTGATCAGCCGTGTATATCCGACATGGATGACGGGTTTTGCAAGATCGATGTGGCCGAAGTGACCGGGGCAGTCACCTGATTTCTGGCCGCAGGTCTTGCACCGGAGACCTGGATCAATGACTCCGAGACTTGGATCCATCAGACCTTTGCTATAGGGGAAACCATCATCGTCATAGGTGTCTGGCCAGATCACCTTACATACACTCATTTTTCTGACATCTTTCGGTGAAAGAAGGCCAAAATCTAATTTTCCTATTCGTTTTGGGCTTGGCATATTCAGATCACCTCAGACTATATCCTCAAGCATCAGTCGTGGTGCAATACCCATACTGATCATCTCATCCAGAAGGAGCTTGAACGCATAACTCATCTCTACCTCATAGATGTCCGTCTCGGCACCGCAGGCAAGACATGAAGTAACCTTCCGTTTCGCATCATACATGGCAACCATACCGCACTGGGCACAGACCCATTCCTTCACGGCATCCGATTCATCAAGGAGACGTTCCTTCAGGGCCATCGCAGCGCCATGGCCGATCATCACATCACGCTCCATTTCACCAAAACGAAGACCTCCTTCACGGGCACGGCCTTCAGTTGGCTGGCGGGTCAGGACCTGCACCGGTCCACGGGACCGTGCATGCATCTTGGTTGATACCATGTGGTAGAGCTTCTGGTAGTAGATGACACCAATATAGATATCAGCGGCAAACGGCCTGCCGGTGATACCATCATACATCACTTCCCGTCCGGTATGTGAGAAACCAAGCTCCTGAAGCTCTTTTCTGAGTGCAAACTCTTTCTCACCACGGAAGGGGGTTGCATCGATCCGCCGCCCATTCAGGCTGCCGACCTTTCCACCGATCATCTCGATCATGTGGCCGATCGTCATACGTGAGGGGATGGCGTGAGGATTGATGACGAGATCGGGTGAGATCCCCTCAGCTGTAAACGGCAGATTCTCCTGCGGAGCGATAAGCCCGACGATACCCTTCTGTCCGTGCCTCGAGGCAAACTTGTCCCCGATCTCAGGCACCCTGAGATCACGGGTCCTGACTTTAACGAGGCGGGATGAGTTCTCACCCTCTGTGAGGATGACGGTATCAACGATACCATGCTCATTACTCCGCATCGTAACCGAGGTGTCCCTTCGTTTCTCAACAGCAATCAGCTCAGCCGTAGGCTCTTCAAGGAACCGTGGGGGCGAGGTTTTTCCGATCAGAACGGACTTCTCATTCACGATCGTCTCGGGGCTGATGATACCATCGGAATCAAGGTTCCTGTATGCATCTTCACCGTGAGAGCCGGATACTTCCTCATCCGGAATCTCGATCCTGTCAATCTGGCCACCGGGATATCTCCGTTCTTCGCCCTCATAGGTTCTGAAGAAATGAGAACGCCCGACACCCCGCTCGATCGAGGCTTTATTGAAGATGAGTGCATCTTCGATGTTGTAGCCTTCGTAACTGAGGATGGCAACAACGAGGTTATAGCCCTGGGGCCGCTCTTCGGATCCGATCAGTTCCGCTGCCTGTGTCTTCACAAGCGGCCGCTGTCCATAGTGGAGCATATGGCCACGGGTATCAGGGCGGAGCTTCATATTTGCCTGTGCAAACCCGAGTGCCTGCTTGACCATTCCCGCACCCATGGTGACACGGGGCGATGCATTGTGTTCTGGGAATGGAACGTGTGCCGCACCGATACCAAGCATCAGCTGTGGGTCGATCTCCATATGCGTATGCTCAGCGGTAAGCCCGTCCTGGTTGACAGCGATGTAGAGATCGTCTTCCTCTTCGGCATCCACATATTCGATCTTCCCCTGGGAGACCATATCCTCAAAAGAATATTGCCCGGCCCGGATCTTTTCGATATCATCGTCGGTAATGATCGGGAGCCCCTGATCAAGGATGATAAGTGGCCTTCTGGCACGGCCGCGGTCGGTATTGATAACAATCTCGTTGCTGTATTCCTTGAATGAGACATTAATCTCTGAGGAGAGCTCTCCACGGCGCCTGAGCTGACGGACCCTGGCTGCAAGCGCCTGTCCGTCATCCACAACACCGATGAGTGCTCCATCAACAAAAATTCGTGTTTTGACTGACATCAGAGTTCACCACCAATCGGCTCAACACCAATGTTGAAGAGCACATTCTTTATCTCCTCTTCATCAAGGACACCCTTGCTCACTTCAACAAGCTGGGCAAAGTTCTTTACAAGACCACAGTTTGGACCCTCAGGAGTCTCTGACGGGCAGATTCTGCCCCACTGTGTCGGGTGCAGATCACGGGCCTCAAAATGCGGCTGTGATCGTGAGAGCGGAGAGATAACACGGCGCAGGTGGGAGATGACCGACATGTGGTCAACCCGATCCAGAAGCTGTGATACACCAGTTCTTCCGCCCACCCAGTTCCCTGTTGCAAGTGGATGGAGAAGCCGCTCGGTTAAGACATCTGCCCTGACCGCGGTCTGTATAGAGAGATCGCGGTGCCGCATGCTGGCACGTTCAAGCTGGTACTTGACATCACGGGTCAGCCTGTTGAGGGAGATACGGAAGAGATCCTCCATCAGGTCACCGGCGAGCTTCAGTCTCTTGTTTGAGTAGTGATCCTTGTCATCTGTCTTCCGCTTCTTCAATGCGAGGTGGAAACAGGCTTCAGCCATGCGTCCGAGGAAATGGGCTTTTGCCAGCCTGACACTGATCATCATCTCTTCATACCCGGGATCACCCTCTTTCACCGAGGGGCTGACGAGGTAATTCAGGTGGGGGAGAAGATAGTTGTCAAGGACAAATTCTGCACGCTTCTTCTGGTACTCCCTCGTCTGGTTCGGCGCTAGCTTTTTGCCGACATACATGACTCCTTCCTCAACTGATCCGCATTCTGCGGCTTCAAGGTTCTGCATCATGTAGGTGAGGATATCTTCGTCAAGAGAGACCGCAGTCACAATATCGGAGTCGGTCTCAAGACCGAGTGAACGCATCAGGTCTGCAAATCTCAGGTGCCCGGCAACCGAGGGGAATGAGACATCAAGGAGATTCTTCTTATTCTTCTCAACGACAACGAGCGCACGGTAGCCACGGTACTGCGAAAAGACCTTTGAGACATGGATCTGTTCGTTGTACCGCTCGGTATACTCGGTCATGATCTTGTTGGATGCAAGATCTTCAAGAGACATCAGCACGCGCTCCGTGCCGTTCACAATGAAATATCCGCCTGAATCCAGCCGATCCTCACCACGTTCGACCCGCTCGTCATCGGAGAGGTCGTACAGGTTACAGACTTTTGATCCGATCATTACCGGAAGCTGACCGATTGTTGTCTCGATGGGATCGTACCGTTCCTCACCCTGGCAGAGCGTCATCTCCAGGATCATGGGTGCAGCATAGTTAAGGTTCCGAAGCCGTGCCTCGGTCGGGTAGAGCTCGCTCTGGGATCCGTCTGCCTCCCGGACGATCGGTTTTTCAACCCGGATCTTACCAAGTTCGACCCAGACAGCCTCGTTGTTCTTGCCCCTGTGTTCGATATCCGTCTCTATGACGCGTTGTTCATCAACAACGGCCTGTAGATTATAGTCTAAGAAGTTGTTGTAGGATTCAAACTGGTGGCGTGCAACATGATCTTTGGAAAAGTATGCCTGCGATAATACGCTTCTATCAATCAGATGTATCATCTCCGATTATTTCTTGGGTCTTCTCACAACAAGGCGAAATGCTTCGGCCTCACCCGCTGTATGGCTTTTTCGGGTGATGCGTATGACATTCCCGGGTACAGCATCAATAGCTTTAACAATTGGGTCGTCGTGATATATCTTTAGTAATTGCTCCATTATCAGATTATAATCCGTCAGGAGAGTGTTTACTTCTTCAACATCCATGATCTGATGCTTTGGCACCATATCATGCATCAGAACATTTAACCTGGTGCCCATCAATAATTGCCCCTTTTAATAGTGTTGAATAGGATAATGTTCAGAGATCTCATCGATAAAAACCACAGCTTAAACCGTGGTAACGGGCCCGGAGGGATTTGAACCCCCGACCACCTGGTTAAAAGCCAGGCGCTCTACCTAACTGAGCTACGGACCCCCCCGGTCAAACAAACCTAGCATTATTAAAATGCCATATTAACTTAAAAACCTTGTTATTCACCCACGTTTTCCACCCCATTTCCGATCACCCTGAAACGATCCGGACCCGGAAATACCCAGTCACCAAAAATCCAACCGACATACTTTAATTCAAAACCGCTTCATATGAAAGTAGAATCGAAGGTATACGGTGAAAAGTATGGGAGATTACGATCATCTCACTCCGATAATGAGATCTGTAATGAATATGATTTCGCGGTGTACACTATTCATTTATGCCTTAATTGCCGCCCTTTTAATCATTATTGCCCTTCTAACCTTTCTGGATGCAGTCTACCTGATCTTTGCGATCTTCTCGCATGGAGATGTCGTCACAGGTATTCTTGACGTATTACATGTCCTCCTTCTGACGATCATCGTTGTCGAGGTGCTTGAGACCGTTACCGGTTATTTCAGGACAAAACGCATTCTTGTCCGCCCCATCCTGATTGCAGGAATGACTGCGATGATCAGAAAAGTGCTCATTATCAGCGTGGATGATGCACAGATTGCTGAAATGATCTGGATCATCGGTATCATCGCCGTCCTGACAGCAGCAATCTATGTAGTGGGAATAAGTGAGGACAATACGGTTTTAAGCTGAAAAGAAGAGATATTCTGGCATAAAGTTATATCCCAATCTGAGCCCGGATCTCTTCGAGACGGGACTGCTGGATCGAGAGGCTTTTCTTCATGCTGTTAATGGCATTCTCTATCTTTTCGACGCTTCCTGTCCTGCGATCCTTGAGAGAATAGGTATTTTCCAGGATACGAATGAGACGGGTATTCACGTCAACACTTTTTACGAGGCGCGCATATTCTGATACAAGAGCCTGATTGACACCCCGCTCACCTGCGAGCCTGATCGCTTCTGCGATTGACCGGCGCCTCCCAAGCACATGTTCGATTGATTCGTAGAGTTCCGTATGCGTGATCGGCTTGATAATATAATCCTCAATATACATCCCATACTCTTCTGCCTCATCAGGTGTGAGCTGTTTTGCTGTCAGCATCATGACAGGTATATCACGGGTAGCCGGGTTCAGCTTGATATTTTCAAGCGTCTCCCAACCATCCATCGGTTCCATCATGATATCAAGGAGGATGATGTCCGGAGTGAGATCCAGAAGAATATCAAGGCCTTCTGCCCCGCTTCCAGCCGAATATGTCTCGTACCCACCACGCTTCAGCATAGTTACAAATACCTCTACAATGCCAGGGTTATCATCAATCACAAGGATTTTTGCTGTCATCAGAGAGCTCCTCCAATCCGCTCTCCAATCTCCTGGAGTTGGGCGCAGACCACCTCCAGTTTTGTATCGTTATCGGCAGTAACGGCAATTAACAGCCTTTCACCAGCAGGGACGAGGATTATTGCCTTTTTTTGGCTGTTCACCACAATCCAGAGAGGGGATTCGATATTGACGACAGATGCGGCAGCCTCGGCTGAGGCTATCATGGTGGCACACATCGCCCCAAAAGACTGGGCAGAGAGGGAGTCTTCAAATGATTTGCCAATGAGGATTCCATCGGTTGAAACAAGGGCGCAATCGTTTACACCTGAAACAGCCTTTATTTCGTCTACGAACTGACGAATCATCTGCTTAAGAGGACCTGCTGACGACATCTGTTCTGATCTCCGGTAATTTTTCACTGTATTGAGGGAGGAATAATCCAGTGCTCAATCGATATAAAATATCGATCATTGCTGTTTCCCCGCGATACAAAGGATTAGAAGACTAATTAGCCCAATACCTAAATACCTTTTTGCTTTTCATCAGAGATCCACCCCCGTTATGCATGAGATCGTTTTGAGAGAGGGGAGGATGCCGGATGTTGGCAATTGTGCATTCAATCCCGGTTAAAAAAGGAAACTACATATGCAATACAACCGAATAGTATGAGCACGGGGCCATAGGGTAGCCTGGCCATCCTAGGAGACTGGGGGTCTTCTGACCTGCGTTCAAATCGCAGTGGCCCCATTCAACTCTTTCTAAAACGTATCAGGTAACAGGTCGATGAAATGAGAATCACCGAAACATGCCGGGATTGTCTCCTCTCCCGCGTCCGCTTTGAAGCAGAACTCTGCACAGAGGATACGGCAATCGTTGAAGAAGCAGTCAGGGCTTCCCAAACCCTGCTTGACTCACTATTTGAAGACGATGTTCCGGCACCAGTGATTGCAAGTGCGGTTCACCGTTGCTGTTACAGAACTGTGGGAGCTGTTGATCCGTACCGGACACTGAAGTACCAGGATACCCGGACAGCACGGGATGTTGTTGCGAAGGTCCGACATCTTATAACCGATCTTCCAACCGCCATTCGGGCAGCAGTCATCGGTAACGCAATGGATTATGGAGTGATGGGCCACACGATCGCAGAGGACTTTGTCAGCTTTTTCAAGGCCGAATTTGAAAAGGGACTCTTTATCGACGATTCCGATGAAATTGCAAAAGCTGCCCGGAGAGTCGTCTACTTTATGGATAATACCGGTGAGAGTTTCTTTGACCGGATTCTCATTGAGGAGCTGAAACATCTGGGGGCATATGTCACGGTTGCCGTAAAACAAGCGCCAATCTTAAATGATGTCACCCTTGATGAGGCACGGGATGCCGGGATAGATGAGGTCGCAGACCACCTGACCACAACAGGCGGCGGTGCAGAAATCGGCGTCAATCTAAACCTGATCCCAGACGATCTGTTAGATGCGATCCAGAGTGCAACCCTGATCATCTCAAAAGGGCTTGCCAACTATGAGTCACTCTCCGACTATTCCAAGCTGCCTCCGGTTGCGTACCTGCTGGTTGCAAAGTGTGATCCGATCGCAGAAAGGTTCAACGTTCCAAAAGGGGCAAAGATTGCCCATATCATCAGATAATTTTTCTTTCAGGAAGCATTTATCCCCCCAAACCACCATCTATCTGTATGGTGCTTGAGACCAACCTGTATTTCGCATTGATTATTATCGGTGCATTATTGCTTCTTTTTGAGGCGATGAATCCGGGGTTCTTTGCAGCTGTTCCCGGCACAACGATGATCGTCCTTGGAGTCATGTTCCTGATGGGCATCGATGTCTTCAGCAGCACATGGGGGATTCTGGTCGGAGTTGCGTCGGCACTCATTGCCGCAAGCCTGACTGTCCTGCTATACCGGCGCCTCTCACCCGAACAGCTTCCAACGACGATGAGTCGGGACTCTCTTGTTGGAAAGGAAGGGAAGGTCGTGCGTGAAGTACAACCGGACGAACTCTCAGGGAAGGTCTCGGTCTCCGGTGTCGAGTTGAGTGCACGCTCAACAGGAAGAATACTCTCCCCCGGTACAACCATCCGGGTTGTCAGTTCCGAGGGAGTGCATGTCATTGTAGAGGAGGTATGAATGCATGGCTATCATAGATAATTTTGTAACCATTATTCTAATTTTAATTATCGTCTTCATATTTGCCCGTGGTGTCGTCATCGTCCAGCCGTACCAGCAGGGACTTACCATCCGGCTCGGTACCTATACTGGCCGGATGAACCCCGGTTTCCGCTGGGTTGTCCCATTCATCACAGAAGTCATCAAGCTGGATCTCAGGACACAGGTGATTGATGTTCCGTCGCAGGAAGTGATCACAAAAGACAATTCACCGACAAATGTCGATGCCATCATCTATGTCCGGGTGATGGATCCCGAAAAAGCATACTTTGAGGTTGCCGCGTATAAATCCGCCACGGTGGCTCTTGCCCAGACAAGTCTTCGTGGCATTATCGGTGATATGGAGCTTGATGAGGTCCTCTACAACCGGGATCTTATCAACACCAAGCTCCGCGATATGCTTGACCGCGAGACAGACCAATGGGGTGTCAAGGTTGAGCGTGTCGAGATCAAAGAGGTCGATCCGATCGGTGCCGTCAAACAGGCGATGACCGAGCAGACCTCGGCCGAGCGTGAACGGCGTGCGGCAATCCTCAGGGCAGATGGAGAGAAGAGGGCTGCCATCCTGAAGGCCGAAGGTCTCCGGCAGAGTATGATCCTCGAAGCCGAGGGTGAACGGCAGAGCAAGATCCTGAGGGCAGAGGGTGAACGGCAGGGGAAGATCCTGGTGTCGCAGGGAGATGCACAGGGGCTCCGTATCCTGGCACTTGGCGCCCGCCCGCTTGATAAGCGTGCCATTACTGTCCTCTCACTTGAGGCTCTGAAGAAGATGGCCGAGGGAGAAGCAACCAAGATCGTGCTGCCATTTGAGCTGACAAGCCTCATCAAGCAGAGCGCGAAGTTCCTTGGTGCAACCGAGGATATGCATGATGAAGATCCAAAAGACTTAATGGAACTTTCTGAGGATATACTCGGCGAGATGCCCGGAAAGGATGCAATCCATTCTGCAAAAGAGATCTTAAAATCGATCGAAGCGGATATCGATACATCCGATATCAAGATGATCGGAAAAGATAAGATCGAATAACCGGGAACCGGCAGCAAAGCCGTTCCTTTCCTTTCCTTTTTTTAAATCAAACCATAACTTCTATCAGCCAGAACTCCTACCAGATCATTATGACAGAGATCATCAGGGAACTCGGGAAAGACGAATTCCACCTCGCAGAAAAACTCTGGCAGGAGTATCGCGGCCAGAAAGCAGACACAACAAAAGAACGCATATTCGGCGTATTTCTTGAGACGGAACTGGCTGCAACAGCCCGTTGTACCCGCCACCCGGAGGGTCTCGAGATGGACTGTGTCTTCACCCCCGAGAGGTACCGGGGCAGGGGTTTTGCCCGCATTGTTGTACAGGCACTCCTTGATGCCTGCGGTGGGGAGGACATATATATCCATTCCACCCTTCCACTGATCGCATTCTACACATCCCTTGGATTTGAGAGGATTGAAGAGCGGGCAATGCCACAGACGATCCGTGAGCGTTTCATCTTCTGTTTCGGGGAGATGGAAGGGTGCAACGCCATCCCGATGGTGAGGCAGGGAAGATAGTTTTCTCCGGATCTTTTCGGAATCAGAGATTGAAGGATGCTTCTATTCATCATCGCCTGAAGATTGATTACTCTTCACAGGTGGAAGAGGTAGGGGAGGAGGATCGGAACCAGTAGCATAAACAGCACCGCCCATGAGACCGAGACAACGATCCGGTCCACAAATCCTCCCAGTCCACGCTTGTCAAGAAGCCGGTTTAACCCTTCCCTGAGGATATGGCCGCCATCAAGCGGGAGCATCGGAAGGGCATTGAAGATCCCTACCATGATATTGATCCAGCCAACCCAGAAGAGGAGGTGGATCAATGGCCAGAAACCATCAAACGGAACCTGAAGGTAGGTGTTCTCAACCGAGTCATAGGGGATCACCTTAAGGAAATCTGCTCCCGGAACGATATTGAGTGGTGCAATCAGGAGATAGAGCATCCCTTCAGGAGAGGCGAGATTGCCAAGTACGGTAACGACACGCTCGCTGTCATAGTACATGATCCCCATGAACCCGGATTCCATTTCGCTTGCAAGTTCCTCCGGCCAATCCGAGAGGATAAGGGTCCGTTCGACATGTGTGCCATCCGAATCGACAATGAGCGTCAGGGAATCACCGGGCCGGGTTTGGGAGAGGAGAGCGGTCACCTCTTCCCTGGATGTAACCGACTCGCCATTGACATTCACGATGACCGAGGGGAAGGGGAGATCGCCCTCATATGCCGGATAATCCATATAGACACCGGTGACAACCGGGGCAGGTGAAGGGGCCACCATTCCGAGGAGGAGGACAAGGGCAATGAAACAGGCTACACCGACGGTGAGGTTGTTTGCGATACCCGCACCAAACATCCGCATCTTAGGCATGCCATGAGTTTTATCGAGATCTTCCTCATCTGGTTCAACAAATGCGCCTATCGGGATGACCGCCAGGAGAAGGCCAGTGCTCTTTACTGCGATCCCCTCGATTCGGCAGAGGATACCATGGCCAAATTCATGGATTGCGATCGTCAGCACAAGGGCAGTCCAGACCGCAAATGATGAGGGTATAAACTCATTGACACCGGGGATGAGGAGAAGATTCTGGGGTTTCTGGAACTCTGTTGGTTCAGGGCGTGTCAGTAGGGTGATCTCGGTCGTCTTGACGAGCAGGTACATCATCAGGGCTGAGATGAAGACCACCATCAGCACCCCGATAGTCCCATAGATCCTGAAGAATGCCCTGAACGGGATAAAACGATCGAAAAAACCTACTTTTTCCGTCTTGATCATCATAATAGGCCCATAAAAGGAGATATTTTCAGGAAATAAACCATTTCTCCATATGACCCCGGCTATAATAGCATATAAAGCAATGACAAGAACAACAGGGAAAAGCCAGTCCATAAGTAAGAGTAATATTAGCAGTGAACCTTCATAAAACCGTTCATTGTTTCAAAAATCAAGAAACGATGACTGTCTTTCTTTTGCGAGGAGGGTTGCCACCGTCTTCCAGCTTGATCGGGCACAGGCGGGGGGGCTTCCATGTTCCCGGATATACTCTGTGAGAAAACTGATCGTCTTTTTGTCGGAAGGATACCCGCTCCCGATATCACCATATTCAAGAGCAAGATCAGCAATCGCCCGATCCCTTGTAACTTTCGCTATGATACTGGCGGCACCGACGATTGGATAGGTAGCATCTGCCCTGTGCCCGGCTACCAGGCTGCATGGGTATGGGAGGAGAGACTGCACCGTACCCGCATACCGGGCGGCATTTACATCACATGCATCAAGATATGCGGTTTCTGGCTTCAGTGCCGCAACACATTCTGCATGTGCCCTGGCCACAACAAGGTTCATTGAGATGAGAGGGAGTGCAGCATCAATCTCACCGGGGGAGACGTAGACGAGATGATAGAGGCACATTTCCGTCAGCAGGGAGAAGAGCTCTTCTCTTTTGCGGCGGGTAAGGGTTTTTGAATCCCTGATTGCAATGGAATCAAGTTGCGTGATATCTAAAACAGCCGCGGCAGCAACCACCATCGGTCCTAGAACCGCACCCTTCCCTGCTTCATCCACCCCACAGAACATACATACTGATCACTCCGCAAGGTATTTTAACACCTGCTTCGGTAAAACCGTATATGTACATCATCGTGATCGGACTCGGTGGTATCGGAAGAAACCTCGCGGCCATTGCTGCTGAGAACGGCGACAGCGTTGTTATCATCGACAGGGATGAAGAGCGGTGTGCTTCGATGCTTGAGAACTACGATCTCCTGGCAATCACCGGGAATGCCACCGACAAATCCATCCTGGAAGATGCCGGGATCGATCATGCCGACGCACTTGTTGCAACCACAAGCGATGATGCGGCAAACCTCATGACATGCTGGCTTGCAAAACGATACTCTGTTCCGAATGTTGTTTCAATTGTAAATCACAAGGAACATTCCGAGCTCTTTTCTGAGGTGGGAGTTCGGATCAGCGAAAATCCTGATGAGATCGTGGCCAGATCCCTCTATACCTGGGCAGAGAACCCAAATACCCAGGCACTTGCATCAATCCATGGCGGCGGGATCTTTGAGATCTCCGTCGAAGCAGATTCACGCGGTGTCAATAAAAAGATCAGTGACCTTGATGTAAAGGATTTCGTCATAATTGCTGTTCACCGGGCCGGCGATCTGATTATCCCAAGAGGAGATCTTGTTATCAGGCCGGAAGACGTGATAACGGTCTTTTCGAAGAAAGAAGCAGAGATGAGTAGTCTCCGCTATTTAAACCAGCAGTTCACAAAAATATAAAACCGGTCTCTGACCGGTTCTCATTTTAGAGGAATGCTTTGAGGTGTTTGAGCTCCAGGAGGAGTGAGGGGTTTGCTTTGATCAGCTCGGTGATCAGTGTAAGCGTGCTGAATTCCTCAAGATTGATCTTTGAGATAGAATGAACAATGGCATTCAGCTTCTCATCTGATAACCCGACAAAGACTTCTTTGACGGCATAGTTCCGTTCAAGCGCCTTCCCCATCTTTGACCTGCGCCATGTTGTATCATACGGCATCAATGCGGCTTTTCTGGTGTCACCCATCTCAAGTGCTCCGATTGCAGTCTCAGCAGCAAGCCGTCCGGTATACATCGCATTGTAAATCCCGCCTCCGGTGATGGGATCAGAGATCCGGGCAGCATCGCCGACGATCAGCATATTATCTGCAACAGTGCAGGAGAGGGGTTTGCAGACCGATACACCACCAACAATCAGTTCGATACATTTGCCATCCGGAAACTTCCTTTTTACGAAACGGTCAAGATAATCCTTTGCACGATGACCTGCACCGCTTTTTCCGCCGCTGATACCGATACCGACATTGGCAAGCCCTTTTCCTTTTGGGAAGATCCAGACATATCCGGCTGGTGCAACGTCATTGCCGAGATAGAACGAGGTCGTCTGTGCATCGATATCGATCCCGGTCATCAGGTACTGGGCACAGGTCTCGATCTCGCGGAGCGGAACAGTGGTATCTATTCCGGCCCATTTGGCAAACTTCGACTCGATCCCATCTGCTGCGATCGTGATCTTCGCATCCACTTCATAGGTCTTCCCATGCTGTTCGATGACCGCACCGGCAACTGCACCATTTCTCACAATTGGAGCAGTGGCCCGGGCCTTCACATAGGTCTCGGCACCCGCCTCAGCTGCCTTCCAGACAAGTTCCCGGTCAAAGACCTTCCTGTCAAGGACATATCCGACTTCTGATCCCGCCATCTTCGGCTCAAGAATCATCGAGAAGTCATCGGGGGCAACAAGTTCCGCCCGTTCGATATCAGTGCAGATCCACTTTGGATCCGGGGGGAGGAAATCGGTTAAGAGCTCCTTGCCAATACCCTCGGCACAGCGGAGAGGAGCGCCAATCGCAGGACGCTTCTCGACAAGACAGACAGAGAGACCTTTCTCTGCAGCAGTCTTTGCAGCAAGCGCTCCTCCGGGACCTCCTCCGATGACCAGCATATCATACTGCCGTTTCATTCCTTGACAACCTCCAGAGCACCGAGTGGACAGACCTTCTCACAGATACCACAGTTGATACAGGTGGTCTCGACGGTGAGATACGCATCGACCAGCTCAAGGGCACCTTCCGGACATACAGAGACGCACGCTCCGCAATAGCCACAGATTTCCCGTCGTATATTGAGCATTGACAATGTAATGGGACGCGAATACGTTTAATTATATTGATTCGTCCGGAGGAAAGCGCCAAAGGCGACAGGCACGTTCTCCTTTTTGGAGAGAGACCCAATAACTATTAAGAATTCCAGCCAATACTTCTGAAACAGGCAGGCAGGGAATGGCTGTCTGAGTTGCGGGATCCATGACAACGAGTGAATTGAGAGGAGGGCCGACCCAGCCCGAAGTATGTGCCGTTGCGCTTTCGAAGCTTGCAGTCCGCCCCGGAGATACTGCTGTTGATATCGGGTGCGGGACCGGAACCGTCAGCATCGCCATTGCACGGACTGCTGGAAGGGTATATGCAATCGACATGCGGCCGGAGGCAATCGCTGTTGCCGGAAGAACAATTAATGATTCCGGGTTGACGAATATCACCCTTGTCGAGGGCGATGCAGCACCATTTCTCGGGGAGATTGAGGGAATTGATGTCGCGTTTGTCGGTGGCTCAAAAGGGCTTCTCCAGGTACTCTCACTTCTTGCAGAGAAGAGGGTCAGAACGATTGTGGTGAATGCCGTCCTCCTTGAGACCGCCACACTTGCAATTCAAACGATGAGAGAATGTGGCATCTTTGTCGAAGCCATCCATCTTCAGGTCTCGCGATCCGCTGATCTCGCCGGAAAAACGATGTTTAAGCCGGAAAACCCAATCTACATCATCGTCGGGGGGTGCAGATCATGCTGATTGCTGTCGGCCTCGGGCCAGGCGATCCCGAACTCCTCACCCTGAAGGCAGCACGGCTCCTCAGGGAGGCAGACTCGGTCTTTGTACCTGGTGAGATGGCATACAATCTCGTCTCTGCATACCGAAGGGATGCCATCACCCTTGATTTCCCGATGACAAATGATGAATCATATATCGAGGCCTGTATGGAGGAGAATGCAAAGAAGATTGCACCATATGCCCTCTCAGGGATCGCAGTCTTTGGAATCATCGGGGATCCGAACTTCTTCTCCACATTTTCCCGGTTAACAGCGATTCTGAAACGGGACCACCCGGAGATCGAATGCAGCACGGTGCCGGGGATCAGCTCGATTACGGCACTTCCATCTGTTGCAGATCTTCCGATCCAGAAGAGTTTTTCTGTCTCGGATGGATCTGAGCCGGATGTCAGGATCACGCTGAAGGTACGTCGGCCACAGAAGACAGCAGCGGAGCTAAAGAAGGAAGGATACTCAGAGTTTGTGCTTGTGGAACGGATGTATATGGACGATATGAAGATCTATACCAATGAGAACCTGCCTGAACAATCCAATTACTTCAGCATACTGTACGCGAGGAAATTATGAGCAATTTTTATATTGTCGGTGCGGGATGCGGAGATCCAGGCCTTATCACAGTGAAGGGGATGGATCTCCTGAAGAGGGCGGATATCCTGATCTATGCAGGATCGCTCGTAAACCCGGAGCTTGTTGCTGCATCGGGGGCAGTGCTGAAATTAGATTCCTCAAAGATGAACCTGGAGGAGATCTGCGGTGCAATCAGAGACGGAGTCTTGGAGAAGAAACTGGTTGTCCGTCTCCATTCAGGTGATCCCGCACTGTATGGCGCGATCATCGAGCAGATGGCAGTCCTTGAGAAGGACGGGATCAGACCGGAAATTGTTCCCGGTGTCTCCTCACTCTTCGGGGCAGCCGCAGCACTCAACACCCAGCTCACCCTGCGGGGTGTTTCCGAGAGCGTCATCATCACCCGCCCTGCCGGTGCAACCCTCGAAGAAGATCGGATTAAAGAATTCTCCCGAACCGGGGAGACGCTTGTGATATTCCTTGGCACCGAGAAGCTGAGGGATATTATGGCACAGGTTGAATGCCCACAGGATACGCCGGTTGCGGTTGTCTACCATGCCACCTGGGATGACCAGAAGATTGTCAAAGGTACTGTCGCCGATATTGCAGATAAGGCGGAGGCTGCTGGGATTACAAAGACCGCCCTGATCATCATCGGCCGTGCAGTCCTTGGTATCGAAAGTGGATTTGTCCATTCACATCTCTATTCATGAACTGCTGTGTCATCGCCCTGCCCCGCTTCTCAGAACTCGGCCAGAAGATAGCAGAGGCGATTGATGCAGAGCTGCTTCCCTATGAGGAGGGTATCTTTAAAACCGCATTTGCGGAGTACAAGGGCATCATTGCGGTGATGTCGGCAGGGATTGCCGTCCGCTCCGCTGCCCCGCTCCTCACCGACAAGTGGCATGATCCGGGGATCGTCGTTGTGACCCCGGATGGGAAGTATGCAATTCCGATTCTGGGCGGCCATCATGGCGCAAACGATCTCGCCTGCCGCCTTGCTGAGATCGGGATCATTCCTGTGATCTCAACAGCAACCGAGGTGCATGGACGGCCGTCTGTTGAGGGATATGCCGCAGTTGAGCAGTGTCGTGTGATCAACCGCCCCTCTACCCGGAGGGTGAATGCCGCCTTCCTCGATGGTGATGTGCCGGTCTACGAGATACCTGAGCCCGGCATCGTGGTGGCGGGGCCAGGAGTTTCCGTATTGATCAAGGCAAAACCCTATACCATCGGTATCGGGGCACGGCTTGGGATCACGCCGGAAGAGGTGGTGGTTGCGGTGGCTTCCGCACTCAAAGACGCTCACATCCGCTCAGATGAGGTGGGAGCGTTTGCAACTACCGAGAAGAAACGCCCTGACCCCGGACTCGCCGAGGGGGTACGAAGGCTTGGGGGCGTCCTCATCTACCTTGGCGACGATATGATCAACAGTATAGAGACACCATCTCCGTCACGGGCGGGGCTGATTGGCCTGAGTGGGGTTGCAGAACCCGCTGCCATCGCATGCTCGGAGAAGGGCGAGCTTATTATGAAGAAGAAGACTTATGGAAGGGTGACCATTGCAATTGGAAGGTAATGAAAAAGGCCTCCTCTCGATCGTCAGCACAGGCCCCGGGAATATCCAGCAACTGACCCCGGCGGCCTTAAAGGCGATCGCAAAGGCGGAGTATGTCATCGGGAATAATGTCTATATCGACCTGATTCGACCTCTCATTGAGGGAAAAGAGGTCGTGAAGAGCCCGATGGGTGAAGAGGTGAACCGGGCGCAGCTCGCACTCGATCTCGCAGAGAATCATCGTGTCGCGATGGTCTCGGGCGGGGATGCAGGCGTCTACGGGATGGCCGGGATCGTGATTGAGGTTGCCGAGAGGACAGGCTCAACGGTTGCCATCGAGGTATTACCGGGAGTAACAGCGGCAACTGCTGCGGCATCATGTATCGGCTCCCCATTATCAGGTGATTATGTCACTCTCTCGCTCTCGGACCTCCTCACACCATGGGAGGTTATTGCGATGCGGCTCGATCATGCATCAGCGATGGGTGTGCCGCTTACAATCTACAATCCCCGGAGCAGGGGGCGGCCGCATAACCTTGATACCGCACTCGCAATCATCTCAAAGCACCGGGAGAAAGAGACCCCGGCTGCTGTTGTGAAGAATGCATACCGGCCCGGTGAAGAGCGGCATATCATGACACTTGATGAGCTGAAGGCCGACACATCAATTGTGGATATGCATTCCATTGTGATCATCGGCGGACTTGAAAGCAGGATATGGAAGGTGGGAGACGATGTCAGAGGAATTATCACCCCGCGGGGATACCACAGAAAATACGTATATTGATCTCGGCGCAGATACCCACGAAGGGTATCAGATCGCAAAGACAAGCAGGCAACTTGCCAGGGAGGCGATCGGCGATGAGACACCGGAAGATCGGATCCGTCAGCGCTGTTCGGTTGCTGTCGGAGACTTTGCGATGGCGGATCTGATGCAGTTTACAGATGATCCGATAGCTGCCGGCATTGCTGCTGTCCGGGAAGGAGCACCGATCTATACGGATATCAGAATGGTGCAGGTCGGCATCCTGAAGAGGGGGCATTCATGCAGTATCGAGTGCGCACTCGATTATGGGGCTGATATCGCAGCAGCCGAGGGGATCACAAGAACATCAGCCGGTTTTCGTGCACTCGGGGAGAGACTTTCCGGCTCCATTATTGTGATCGGAAACGCCCCCTCAGCCCTCCTCACTGTCTGCCGTATGATCGGCGAGGGAATTGTTCCTGCGCTTGTTATCGGAACTCCTGTCGGGTTTGTGAATGCGGCCGAGTCAAAAGAGCTGCTCAGGACGATACGGGTTCCCTCGGTCTCAAATGTCGGAACACGCGGCGGCACACCGATTGCTGTTGCAAGCATGAACGAGATCATCACAATGTCACTTCAGTAGTCTATGATCGATCCGGTGACCGGGTTCTCCTATCCAGACGAGTGGATCAGGCGCGCCAGAGAGAGGGGGGATATCACCGCTGTTGAAGAGGGAAGAGCGGTCCTGACATCATCCGGGGAGATCCTCAGGCGGGGGATCACCACCGGGGCAACTGCGGCAGCAGCAGCAAAGGCAGCGGTCCTCTCGCTTGGGCAGCCGGTATCGGACGTTGAGGTCCTGCTCCCCTGCGGGATCCGCGTGATGGTGGATGCGGCTGGTGAGAATGGAGAGGGGTATGCGGTGAAGGATCCGGGTGACTACCCGGACGACCGGACCGCAGGCCTCCTCTTCCGGGCAATCGCCACCCCCTCCCGGGAGATTCTCCTTCACGCGGGAGAGGGGATCGGGAGGTTTGTTCGTGATACTCCCCGCTATCTTGAGGGCGAACCGGCGATCTCCCCCCCGGCACGCGAATGTATCCAAAATGCCATCACCGAAGCAGTCCGGGAGATAGGACTTCATGGTGCTCATGTCACTCTTACGGTCATCGGTGGGGAAGAGGCGGGCGCAGATACCCTGAATCCGAAGGTCGGGGTTGTCGGCGGGATCTCCCTCCTCGGCACAACCGGATTTGTCGAGCCATGGGATGATCATCTCGAATCTTCAATGGAAGAGCGGGTGCGTGGAGCCGATCATGTGGTGATCACAACCGGCAGGATCGGCCTTCGGATCTCCCGCCTCCTCTTCCCGGATCACGAGGTGGTGCTCGCCGGATCAAAGATCAGGCAGGCACTTGCAGCCGCAGAGGGAGAGGTGATCCTCTGCGGGCTGCCGGGGCTTGTCCTGAAGTTCCTCTGCCCTGATATCCTGAGCGGTACCGGATACCAGACGGTGGAGGAGTATGTCGCCACACCGGACGGCATCACTGCAATGAAAGAGATACTGGAAGAGAATGTTCCTGAGGGTGTGAGGGTTGTGATTGTGAGCAGGGACGGAGAGATCATAGGTGATTCCGCATGAAAGTGGTGGGGGTTGGATGCGGAGACGGGATGCTGACTGAAGAGGCAATTGCTGCCATTCAGGGAGCACAGCTCATCTATGGCTCCAACCGGGCAATCGAGCGGGTACGGCATCATATCAGTCCTGGTTGCATGGTGAATACGATCACCGACTACAAGGCGATACGGAGCCTGCCTGATGAAGCGGTGATCCTCTCGACAGGCGATCCCCTGCTTGCCGGGCTCGGCTTTCCCGGTAGCGAGATCATCTGCGGGATATCAAGTCTTCAGGCGGCATTTGCTGCGGTTGGACTTCCCTGGAGCAATGTATCGGTGATAGATGCCCATGGAAAAGATCATGCAGAGGCAATTGGTGATGCCGTCACCGATTCCAGAAGAGGGCGTCCTGTTTTTATCATCGCCGATCCGAAGTTCCCGGTTCACGAGCTTGCAGAGGCCCTCCGTGGGATGGATCTCGTAATACATATCTGCCAGGATCTGGGGGAGACGGAAGAGAGGATCATCACCGGAACACCGGAGAATCCCCCCATTCCTAATTCAAAACTTTTCTGCTGTATCGTGTCGCCCAACCGGACGGAGTGAGAGGGAAATTGTACTCTCTTCAGAAAACTCCGCTATTCTTTTATGGACACGGTCGATCATCCCTCCGCTTGTAACAATCACAACCGGCTCCTGCCTGAGTGCATGGAGGATCGAGGCATCGATGACACCATAGGTGAAGTCTGCTGAAATCTCCGCCCCGGCGAGGTGCCGTTTTGCAGTTGTCCCCATCACTCCGATCCTGAGCGAAGAGACCGTCTCCATGAGGTGGGGGAGGGTGCCATCAAGTCCGGACGTGCAATCGATCAGGTAGATCGGGGCTGGTGCATGGTGTGTGGCGACGGTGGCTGCCATCTCCTCGATCCGCTGTGCCATCTCAAGCAGTCCGGCAGGGGGGTCGCTCTCCTTCATGATCCCCCGGCAGACAAGATGGTGGTGGAGCGAGAGGACCGCGGGCTGGGTCAGGTGTGCCCGCCGCATCAGATCAGCATCGCAGAAGACAGAACGGGGCGGGGCATGCGTGAGGATCTCACCACCTTCAATCAGCACCACATCATCTGCCCAGGAATAGGCAAGCTCCACATCATGAGTCGAGAGGAGGATCGTCACCCCCTGCTGGTTGATCTCTTCAAGGAGATCCATCACCTCCGCAGCACCTGCCGGGTCAAGCGAACTCGTCGGCTCGTCAAAGATCAGGATCTCCGGTTTCATCGCCAGCACCCCGGCGATGGCCGCCCGCTTCTTCTCGCCGCCGGAGAGATGGTGCGGTGGCCTGCGTTCATATCCGGTGAGCCCGACTGCAAAGAGGGCATCCGAGACGGCCTGCCGGATCTCGTCCTCCCCCAGCCCGAGGTTCAGGGGCCCAAATGCCACATCCTGATACACAGTCGGGGCAAAGAGCTGTGAGTCTGAGTTCTGGAAGACCATGCCCACCTTTCTCCGTACCTCGCGGAGCTGGCGTGAGCCGTAACTGATCGGCTCCCCGCCGACGAGCACCTCGCCTGATGTCGGCCTGAGCGTGCCGTTGCACATCAGGAGGAGGGTGGTCTTGCCGGCACCATTTGGGCCGACGAGTGCAGTCCGGCTCCCTTTCTTCAGGGAGAAGCTGACATTTCTCAGTGACTCCGGGTGGCTGGTGTAGGCGAAGGTAAGATCCTTGAATTCTATGGCGGGTGCAGGCATGGGTATCATCTCATAATGGTGGGAACGGGAGAGGGAGGAATGCAAGGATTCCTGCGAGTGAAAGGAAGAGAAGGACCGGGAGGATCTGATAGACCGTCGGGGCGGTCGAGGGTTCGAGGATCTCAAATTTTCCATCATAACACCGGAGATCCATTGCTGTCATCAGCTCTTCTCCCCGGTCCCATGCCCTGATGAAGAGGGAGGAGGCGAGCATCGAGATCGCGATGATCCCCTTTCTGAAAGAGGAGTATCCGTTCCTCATCACCTGGGCATTGTAGATGGCGACAGCCTCCCCGATGATCACAAAGATCGATCGGTAGAGGAGCATCGCAAGATCGATGAACTCGTCTGGGAGCCTGAGGGATCTCAGTATACCGAAGAGCTCGATCATCGGCGTGGTCAAAGCGATGAAGAGGAGACCGCAGGTACCGCCGATTGCACGTGAAAGGATGAGAAGGGCATGGAGTGCTGCTGCATCCGTTGCGGTGAGGGTGAGCCAGGGAAGTTGTATGGTGAGGATGGGGACGCCGCCGCCGGTCAGGAAGAGGATCACAATCACACTCATCAGGGCAAAGGACGCCGGAATCAACAGGAGTGCGAGATAGAGACGGGCAGGAATCTTTGCATAAAAGACGGTGACAATTGAGAGGATAAAAGCAATAAAGAGGGGGGCATAGGGCGTATCTGCCGATATCGCGATCAGGATTGCCCCAAGCCCGAGAATGAGCTTGATCCGGGAATCAATACCCCGGAGTGCATTCCTGCAGGCATAATCATCCAGGAAATGATGGTCGATTGATTGCACTGCTCTCTCTCATTCCTTTATTTCTGGTTGTATTAACTACGATGATGTGTTCTTCCCGCCACGCCAGAGCCCGAAGACATATCCGATGACAAATGCTCCGATTGCCGCCTGTAGGGCAAAGAGGAGCGATTCGATCTCACCGCTTGGCGGCTCCCAGAATGGATCTACCCATGGTTCGTATCCCTGCTCTTCGATAATGTCGGCAACAATTCCATCTGCACCGCCCCATGACTCCTCGTCCTCACCAAGTTCTGCCGCAATGGCAGCGTTCTGGATGAGGAAGATTGTGGCAAAGGCGATTATGACAACAGCCACAACGATCTCAAGTCCGTATTTCATGCCCATCCCTCCCTGAGGCGTTCAGCACGCTCCTGCGTGATTACCCCGATCCTGATCAGGATCTCAGGCTTTAACTGCACAATGTACTTGAAGACGAGTGCGATGACCAGACCCTCAATGATCGCAAGCGGAATCTGCGTGATCGCAAATATTGCGCCAAATGCCATGAAGGATGCCATGATGCCTCCGGCTTCAGCGGGGAATGCCAGCGCAAGCTGGAGCGAGGTGACGACATAGGTGACGATATTTGCAAAAGCCGCTGCAAAGAAGATGGTGACGATCTCGTTGATACCCGCCTTCTTTCCGGCGATAAAGATCGCATAGGCAACAACGGGCCCGGCAATTCCCATTGAGAAGAGGTTTGCACCAAGCGTCGAGAAACCGCCATGGGCAAGGAAGAGAGACTGGTAGACAAGCACGATCAATGCCAGCACCGATGCGATGAATGGTCCAAAGAGAACCGAGCCAAGGCCGGTTCCGGTCGGGTGCGAACAGCTCCCGGTGACCGAGGGGAGCTTCAGCGATGAGAGGACAAAGACGAATGCCCCGGCAACCGCAAGGAGCGGCAGGGCTTCCCTGTTCTCACGCACCATCCTCCTGAGTGCATAGAACCCCATGATCACAAAGGGGGCAGAGAGGACGAACCAGATCTGCCACCAGGGGCTTGGTAAGAAACCTTCCATAATATGCATAACTTCACCAAATTTGTTTTATCTAAATAAGATTTAATTGTTATAAAAAGATGCCCATTTCATTGTACCGACCAGAGTATATTATATCCCCGGCGACATACGCCCTGAACAAGGAGTGAACCATTCATTGCCTGAAAATATGAAACTGATTCCCCGGATTATCATCGCAGGAACCCATAGCGGGTGCGGGAAGACGACGATTGCCACCGGCCTGATGGGGGCGCTTGTCGCACGCGGACTTGTTGTCCAGCCCTTCAAGGTCGGGCCCGACTTCATCGATCCGACCCACCATACCGAGATCTGCGGGAGGAGTTCGCGGAATCTCGACCCCTTCATGATGGGAAAGGACGAGGTGCTGCGAACCTTCATCTCGGCTTCAGAGGGTGCGGATATCGCCGTCATCGAAGGGGTGATGGGGCTCCATGACGGAGTCGACGGTACCGGAGAATCGAGCACCGCCGATGTCGCCCGGATCCTCTCCTGCCCGGTGATCCTCACCTGCGATGTGAAAGGGATGAGCCGGAGTGTCCATGCGATGATCCTTGGGTACACAACCTATGATCCGGCTGTCTCCTTTGCGGGCGTCATCTACAACCGGGGGGGATCTGATCGCCACCGGGAGATGATCGGATCTGACAAGATGCTGCAATCACTCGGCTGGATTCCACGCCGGGACGAACTCCAGGTGGAGAGCCGCCACCTCGGCCTCACCATGGCAGGTGAAGGAGAGGGGATGCAAGCCAGCAGGACGATCGTGGAGGAATGCTGTGATATCGAGGGGATCATACAGGCAGCATCCGCTGCCCCCCCGCTCCGGCAGGGGATTGATGATGAGAGCGAAGATGAAATGCACATTCGGATCGGCGTTGCGATGGATGCGGCATTCTGCTTCTATTATGCTGAAAACTTCACGAAGCTGAGGAGAGCGGGAGCCGACCTCGCCTTCTTTTCACCAATAACTGACCCGCTCCCGGATGTCGATGCACTCTACCTCGGCGGCGGCTATCCCGAACTCCATGCGGCAGCCCTTGAGAGGAGTCCATGCAGACAGCAGATCCAAAAAGCTGCCGATAATGGTCTTCCAATCTTCGGGGAGTGCGGGGGGCTCGTCTATCTCTCCCGCTCGCTGAAGACTGAAGAGGGAAGATTTGCCGGTGCAGGAGTGATTCCGGGGGATGCCGAGATGAAGAGCCGGTTCCAGGCGCTTGGGTACGTGGACGGAGCCGTCACAGGAGACGCTGCCCTCCTCCCCGCCAATCTCGGGTTCCGGGGCCATGAGTTCCATTACTCTGCCCTCTACCCCGATAGCGGCTGCCGGTATGCATTCACCCTCAAACGGGGAACAGGGATCATAGATGGGAAAGACGGGATCATTGAGGGCAATACAATCGCCGGGTACACCCACGTCTATTTCACGCGGCGGTTTGCTGACGCATTTGTTTGGATGGCAACGAGAAGACAATCAGAATGAAAACGTCCCGTACTGCCCGCCGCCGCCCGGATGCAGGGTTACCCTCCCCTCCCGGAAGGCGGCGATGGCATCGGCAACGCCCGGATGGACCGATCGTATCTCCTCTGCCGGAACATGGAGCAGGATTGAGAGCTCATCCCCGAAGGTTGCGATAAGCTCATCATAGAGGGCCAAACATTTCTTTGTCCGTGGAGAGCAGGTGCCGAGCCGGTTTGCGATGATCTCGGCAAGCGGGATGATATGAATATAGGGGGGACGTTCTGTGACGGTCTTCCCGGAGAGCTCGCGGGCACGATCCGAGACACCCTTCTTGATCCTCCCCTTGTCATGCGGACACTGCCATTTCAGAGCAGATGCCTCTTCAAGCGTATACTGGTGGTAGCAGCGGGTGCAGGCGGTCCGGTTGTATTTGCCTTCTTCGGGGAAGAACCCGATATTCATCAGGATCCGGCTCTCCTGTATCGCCGAGAGGAGGGAAGAGACATCCATTCTCTTCAGGTCAAGGATGGTACATTCGCGGCCGAGCTTCTCCGGAACCGGGCTGTGTGCATCCGAGTTGGTGAGGAACGGAATTCCCGAAAGCTCCTCGATCGCAGCACCATCCCGGCTGTCTGCTGAGAGGCCGAGTTCGAGATAGGATACCTCCTCTTCACCATAACATTCAGCAAGCGAGGAGAAAGCCGCATAGATGGATCTCCACGGCGTAAAGGCATGGGCAGGGCCGATGATCCCTCCTGCCTCATGGACTATGTCTGCAATCGCCTCCCCCTTCAGCCGGATATGCGGCCGACCGGCAGTCTTCAGGTGTGAACAGAACGGAGTAAATGACTCCTGCATCACCGCAAACGAATCAAGGGTCTCTGCTGCAATCAGGTGGTGTACCCGGTTCTCATCCTCAACCTCGGTTGTCGGGAGGATGATGATGCCGGAGTCATTCGAAACATCCTCCCACATCTCCCGCCATTTTGGGTGAAGTGCATCACCAGTCCCGATTGCAGCAATCCCTTTTATCAGGCACCCGGAGAGGATGCGGTCAGGAACCATATCCTTCGACGTTGCCATCGAAAAACAGGAGTGGATATGGATATCTGCTGCAACCTGAGGCATGCCTATCCGATATAGGAGAGCTCTTCCTGCTCGCGATCCTGTTCGGACTCTTTCAGTTTCTCAAGAGCCCCCTCAAGTTCGGCTGCGGTCTCCTGAAGGCGTGATGGATCAATCTCAAGGCCGATCATCTTCGAGAGGACTGTCAGGACGGAACCGGCACTGATCGGATCGACGAGGTACCCGGAGGTCTCGCCAAGGAGGGCGACACCCTCCATCCCACGGAGAGCGCCAAGGCCGATAAGGAGTCCGGCGGCACCGATGATCCCGCCGGGGGGCTCCTCCTGTGAAAAGACCGAGCCTGCATTCACCGCTTCCTCGATCAACTCCGGCCGGTCTGAAGCACAGAGGACCCGCGGCTCATCGACAAGCCGCCCGACACCGTATCCGCCGAGGGTGTAGATCCGCTGAACGCCAAACTGTTCTGCAAGATTGAGATACTCTTCCGTGAGGATATAGTGCCCCTCAGGGGAGGTGCTCTGGCAGTCGCCTGTCAGAAGAAGGAGCGGTGGCTCGGTCTTCACAAGATAGAGTTCGTTTTTTGGAAGATTGATCACCCCTTCCTTATTGATAAAAACCTGTGGTGGAAAATGGTGCGAGATGATCCTTGCAAGGAGCACGCCATCCAGCTCATCGACGATATGATCAGCGACAAGCTTGCCGACGTGGCCGACACCGGGAAGGCCTTCAATTAATATTGATGCCCTGTAATCATCTGTATTTTCAACAGCATATGAGATTGTTACCGGATCCATGTACGCATCTGCCTCCTGTACTTACCATACCGATCCTGCGGAGAAAAACGAGGTGGGTGAACCGGAGCAGTCCGGCCCCCGCATACCCTGCATTGCAGAGAAAGAGTGTAGGTGCCATCTTCCATACACCGTCTCATCCGGCCTTTCATAGCAACCGGATTATTTTGCTTTCCGGATCAGTTTTCCTGATCCGCCGGCCCGCTCAACAACACCGATCGTATTTGCCGCTACCTTCTCGATTGCCTTCTCAGCAGTCTTATAGTCAGGTGCGGTTACCTTGATCTGGTATTGGGGGGCTCCAAGGTAGGTGATCTCAACATTGACACCGGGGATCTTTGCCTCGGCACTCCTGAGTGCGCGTCTGATCACATTGACGCCATCGGGTTTATCGGACATCATATCCATAATCCCGGAGATCATCACCTTCTGAACCTTGACATTGTCTGTGGCGACAACCATCAGCGCCTTATTGACAGCTTCAGAGAAATCAAAGCGGGTAAGTATCTCTTCACCGGTTATGACAAGATCTTCAAAGAACGGGTAGATCAGAGTATATTCCGAACGGATTGCATCAATAATCCTGGCGGGATCGATACCGGCAACCTCAGCCGCAAACCCTATCCATTTGTGAGCTTTCTGTTCGTTCTTCCATTCCTGAATCTTTTCACGACGCTGGTGATCGTTGACATCCTTCAAGGAGAGGTCAATATGCCCGCGTGAGGTGTCGACATGAAGGACTTTACATACGACCTTCTGCCCTTCACGAATAAAGTCGCGAATATATTTGATCCACCCACGCGCGATCTCGGAGATCGGGATGAGACCCTGGCGCCCTTCATATTCATCCAGGGTAACAAACGCTGCAAAGTCCTTTACATCAACGACGGTGCAGACGACCAGTTCTCCATCTTCGGGCCAGTACCTCTCGCTCATCAGATAATCACTCAAACTGTGATACGATCTCAGCCTTTATCAGTGCTTTGCCGCCGGTAGTCTCTGCCAGTACTGTTCCGCAGACGATACAGTCGACGATGGTGCTTGCCTTCTCAAAGATGACCTGTTCGTTTTCACAGTCAGGACACTTCACTTTGACAAAACTGCTTCTGTTTTCCCTTTTTAACTCGACCATTGTATATTCACTCCGTCAGTTCGAATTTTGCAATTCTGTACCCTTTTCTAAGATGGGCTTTCTTACAGGTTTTACAGCGGTATCGGACATTGATCTTCTTTGTTGGTTTATCGCCACCCGGAACCTTGCTGAACTTACCCATATTTCCAACACGGGATCTCCGTGCCTTCTCGCGGTCGATCCAGTGAAGACCGGTTGTTTTGCCCTTCTTCACTTTCTCGATCTCATGTTCCGTGTGTGTCCGGCAGAACGGACAATATGTGTTGAATTTTGCTGGTCTTTTCATGAAAAATACCTCTGTTTCAGGAACCCGAATACCATATTTATTTGCGAATTCTTATATTTAAGGCTATGTTGCGGTCACAGAGAACCGTTGCATTGGGAGTGGGGAGGTAGATAACATCCTCGTTTGCTAACTTGTAGGTTCTGCCATCAATCCCCATGAATGGCTCAATTGGGGTAATAAGCCGTACAAGGCTGAGACCACGGGGGGCACCATCTTCTTCTGCTTCGTCCACCGGCTCTTCGATCTCGGTCTCCGGGATAAGGGTGGCTTTTCTGGAACGGCGATCGATCAGCTCCGCCCGTGCATGCTGAACCGCCTTGGAAACGGTCTCAAAGAGCGCCTGCTCCTCTGCAATCATTAGCCGCTTGATCTCACGATCGATCGTATCGCCATTCCCTTTGGCGAGTGCCAGTTCGATGATCCTGCCGGTTCTGATCGAAAAGATCTCCTGGATATAGGACTTGAAGCTCTCAATCTGGCGGATCATATCCTGTGAACGATCAGAGAGCGGATCACCTGACTCATAGAGCTCCTTATACATCAGTTCAATCTCTTCGTGAACCTTTGTGTAGAGATCCGGGGGGATATCCGTCAGCGTGCCGCTTGCCCGCTCGTCAAAGAGGATCGACCTGACACGGTCAAAGGAGATAGTCATGAAGACCCTCCTTCAAGCTCTGCAATCCCCCGTGCGCAGAGGAAGACCGCAAGTGCTTCGGGGACGGTGTTGATCCCTTTTGTGAGTGTATAGGTGTTCCCGAGGATCGGCATCGTCGTCTCAAAGGACGAATCGATTCTGATCGGGCGTTCCGAGAAGACGACTGCATCAATGAGGGGATCGAAATCTTCGAGATCCCGGATATCCAGCGGCGTGACAAGGAAACCGCTTCCCCCATGAAGAGAAGAGGGATGGCGGATCAGCCGCTTGATATCGGTTGTCACCGGCTCATCGGCGAGAGCGGCCCGATCACGGATCTGCTGTGAAAGAAGGCTGTCGGGATCGTCGAACATTGCCAGGATCACGCGATCATGGATGCAGGCTCGGTAATCATTCCCTTCCATCGATCGGATCACCCGGTCAAGCCGTTTGACAAAATCGGCGGCACCCGTCTCCGAGACCCCCCTCACCGATGAGAGGGTTTTGATCTGTTCATCAGGCGGAAGGGTGCGGATCTGCGCACAGGTTGCCTTGAGGGCTTCCTTCAGGCGGAGCCTCCACCCGCGATCCGGGCGTTTTTGATCGGAGAGATGCGTGGTGAGGGAGATGCCGGTCCCGCAGACATAGTTTGCAAGTTCACGCCGCTCACCACTCTTCCACGAACGCATCTCAAGTGAGTGAAGGTGGATATGGTAGCCCCTTCCCCCGGAGAAGACGAGAGAGAGTTCCTTTGCGGGATCGATCCCGCACTCATCGGTGAGCATATCAATCAGTTTGAAGAGCTCCTCTTTCACCCGTGCAAGCATCTGGTCATAGGGCCCGCGCATAATATGGTCGGCATCAAGATCGAAGATGAGATCTGCACCGCTCCATCCCTTCTCATCCATCGTCGGGGCTGCCGGGTGTTCATAGTAGGCTGTCGAGTAGTAGACATGAGCGGGCGTCATCGATCTGAGGTACGATAAGAGCTCATCTTTTGATGGAAACGAGAGGTGGCGCCGCATACCAGGAGTGGTTCTGGTGCCAAAGAACATGAAACCCCACTCCCGGGAGTCAAGCGCCTCCGGTACCCGCAGGGGAGCGGTCATCTTCATGGTACCGGAATAATAGTCAGAGAACCGGTTTCTGAGAAATTCAACAGTTGCAGGTTTCATGACAGCTTCTTAATCATATATGGACCTTCCCGTAGATAGCCCTGTTTACGGTAATAGGGACGGACGCCAATACCACTCATTACACAAACAGATGAGTACCCTCCACGCCGTGCCATCTCCTCAGCCTCTTCCAGCAGACGTTTTCCATAGGAGCTGTGCTGCCGCTCACCGCCAGTTGGATCCCAGGAGAGTGGAACAATACTCCCGTATACATGGAGTTCACGGATGAGTGCAGCGCCATCGCATTCGGGTGAGAAGACCTCTCCCGGGAACCGGAGACGGATAAAACCGATAAGGGAGTCGCTTGCCTCTGCCTGGATGAAAAATTCGCGGCCGCCACAGCAGTCATACTCAATCGTGCGGAGAGTTCCTTCCTCTCTGTTCGGACTTCGCCCGATCTCGCGGCACCTGATACACCGGCATCGCTTACCGGCAGCTTCAAGATGCTTCTGTGCGAGCTGCCGGAAGTTTCCATGTCGCGATCCGGCAACGATCAGCTTCGCCGGGATATCACGCTGGATACGCTGGAGCCGCGTATATTCGGGGAGTTGCTCTTTTCCATATGCCACCAGTGCAATCAGCTCCTCCTCATCATAGGGTCGGTATTCACCGCGATGATAAAGCTCCTCGATCTCAGATCCGGGGGTGACGAGAGTTGGGTATATCTTCAGGAAGTCCGGCCGGAGATTGGGATTTGAATAGAGACTCCGAAAGAGTTCACGATCCTTTTCGATATCGCTTCCGGGGAGGTTCGGCATCACATGGAACCCGACTTTTAATCCTGCGTCGCGGAGGAGGCGGTTGGCTTCGATTGAATCATCAACACCATGCCCACGCCGGTTATATTCCAGGATCTCATCCAGGACATGCTGGATGCCGATCTCAACCTTGGTGACCCCAAGAGAGAGCATCCGTTCGATATGCTCGCGCCTGCACCAGTCAGGCCGGGTCTCGAAGGTGATCGCAATGCACCGGACTGCTGCGGACTCGTTTGCGAGTGCGGCTTCTTCAAAACCAGCCTCGGTGGATGATCGATCAGGAAAGTCATTCATCGCCCTGAGGCACTGGGTGACGACATGCTCCTGATATGCCGGATCGCGGGCGGTGATCGTCCCCCCCATCACGATCAGTTCTGCCTTATCGACATGGTGTCCAAGGAGCCGGAACTGGGAGAGGCGGGCATGCACCTGTTCATAGGGATCATATCCATGCTCCCGCCCCCTGAGCGCTGCTGGCTCCTCCCCTGTATAGCTCTGGGGAGACTGAAAGAGGTGGTCAGGACCTCCGGGGCAGGGGAGGCAGATCCCATGCGGGCAGGGATGCGGGGAGGTCATCACTGCAACGGGAGCAACCCCGGAGAGGGTCCGGGTTGGTTTCACCTGAAGGATACGCCGGAGATGTTCCCGTTCATGCGGCTCTGCTGCAAGGAGGATTGCAGAGTTCTTCGGAAAAGCGGATAGCCGGAATTTCCGGCAGACAGATAACTTGATCCTCTGGATATCATCAGGAGTATCTGAAGAAGAAAGCCGGGAGATGATCTCCCGGAAAGCGGTGTAATCATCCATGATAGGATCAGTTTTTTATCAGAACAGGAGTGGCGGTTTTTGCATGATATTCCGGCTGGATGGGACCGGAATGATCATGAATCCGCTCGACAATCTCTTCTGCAAGCGTCAGGAGCGCTTCTTTATGTGAGTTTTTATTTTTGTGGATATGAACGGGGGAGATAAGAAGAGAGTCGTACTTTTGAGTCGATACTGCGTCGCCAGTCATGGTCTCATAATATTTCTTTACGGTTACCATGAGCATATGTAAATGAATGAGTTCTTCTTTCTGCAACCTATCACCTTTTTCAGATGAGACTCTAATGAGTAGCCAGATATAATTTATTGGTGATCTTTATATTCCAATTCACGCGCATACCGGGATCGCTGATTGGCTCGGCAATAGGGGATGCAATGGGTGCGCCCTTCGAAGGAAGCCCAAATATTCATCAGATCCCACAGCGGATGACAGGAGGAGGGCCTTTCTCAACACGGAGAGGAGAGTATACCGATGACACCCTCCAGATGATAGCGCTGGCGGAGACCCTGATCACCTGCCATCGGTTTTCTGCAATTGATTTTATGAGCCGCCTGATCCGGATCTATGATCTCCATCCCGAGTTCTTCGGACCTACTAGCCGGGAAGTTCTGGAACGCGTGAAGGGAGGGGCATCCCCGGAGAGTGCAGTATCGAGGATCTCCGGAAGCGGGAGGACAAACGGGGCGGTGATGCGGGGGGCCCCCATTGGGATCTTCTACCACCCCGGAAATGCCCGCATCATGAGCGGATATGCCGCTGCCACAACACATCCCCACCCGGTGGCAGGTGCAACATCCGGCATTGTCAACCAGATGATCTCGATCCTCTGCCGTGGCGGCTCAAAGGAGGAGGCGTTCTTCTCGGCACTCGGCTCCTGTGAAAACACAGAGGTGAGAAACAGGATTGCACTCCTTTCAGCCGCACCGCTCATCCCTTCCCTTGATGCCCTCGAAGCAGCGCATGTTGCCATCACCTGTTTCATGGAAGAAGAGACTTTTGTCGGGATGATACAGGCTGCCATCTCTCATGGAGGGGACACCGATACAACAGCCGCCATCTGCGGCGCTCTCGGGGGCGCACTCCACGGAGCCGGAGGGATTCCACGGGAATGGATCGCGGATCTTGAAGGCGGGCCTGCACTCCTTGAGCTTGAGGTGGCGGTCTGGTCAGCGGGCGAGAAGTGATCGTCAATTGAATTATGATATTTAAAAAAGAGGATCAGAGAGGGAGTATCTCAACAAGTTTCAGGTTCTTCCGGCCCCGGAGGCATTCATCGGGAGCACTCCCGAGAACCTGGGTGATCGTATATTTTTCCTTCTCATTGACCCCGTCAGGATGGCAGAGATCATAGCTCCTGCATTCCTCACGGTTGCAGGTGTACTCATAGATAAACCTGGAATTTGTGATCGCCATCTCACCAGCGATGAGCGCAACCACCGGCGCCTCCTCCACCTCAACAACGCAGGCGCCGTCTGCAAAGACCTGGCATGAGTGGCTTGTCGGCCTGACATCGACCACCCGGTATTTCCTCCCCAAAATGAGGTTGTGACAGGCCTTCTTCACCTTGCATCCGTTGCATGCGTCCACTACCCCGACATAGACAAATTCTGTCCCTTCACGGGCAAGTTTTTTTCCAATTAATGTAACCCGGTTCTTTGCCTCAGTCATATATCTCACTCCCGGTACAGCATTCGGATCAGATCATCTGCTGATTCCTGTGTGATACCCATATCAAAAATAGTAAAGCGTTCAGGCCGTATCTCTTTTGCCTTCACAATTGCTTCAGCGGCTATCTGATCGGGAAGGCCGACCTCGGCCGGAGTTGTCGGTGCACCTATCGTTCTGAGGGAGTCGCGTATCCCACGCCAGTCACCTCCATGCAGGTACATCGAGATGATCGTTCCAATCCCGCATGCTTCACCATGCAGCACCTTCCCGGGCGCCAGCCGCTCGACTGCATGCCCAAACTTATGCTCTCCTCCGCTTGCAGGCCGGGACGATCCGGCGATACTCATTGCAACTCCCGAGGAGACGAGGGCTTTTGTCACGATCCAGGCACTTTCTTCAGAATTGGGCCTGATAAGATGGGCATCTTTCACCAGGATCTCGGCGGTCATCCGGGATAGGGCGATCGCATACTCGGATATTGCTTCGCCGCGGAGCCGGTGGGCGAGCTCCCAGTCGAGTATTGCGGTATAATTTGAGATGATATCCGCACACCCGGATGCAAGGAGGCGGTGAGGTGCAGCAGCGATGATCCCGGTATCTGCAACGATTGCAACCGGGGGATGGGCATCAAGTGACGAGCTTCCTTCTTCTGTTGGGACCGATGCGCGGGAGGAGGCGATTCCGTCATGGGATGCAGCAGTCGGTACACTGACGAACTGGCAATCCAGGTTGAATGATGCGATCTTTGCAGTATCGATCACCCGCCCGCCACCAACCGCCACAATGATATCGGCTGCTGATCCCGCCTCCTCGACCAACCGGATCGTCCCAGGCGTAATTGCATCGGTGACATGGCGCGAGAGATCAAACTGATCTTCAAGAAGGGAGGCTACACGGCTCCCGACCGCCTCATTCGTCCTTGGACCGGAGAGGAGGAGAACCGATCGTCCAAGAGCAAGCTCCTCAAGGACCCGCGGGATCTGGTCGATGGCATCGTGCCCGATGACCACATCACGGGGGAGCTGCATCCATTTTGACTTATCAAAAACTTTATTTTTGAGTATCTTGAAATATTCTGAGCCCATCGAGATCAATTCATGATTAGTGACTTCATATACAAATATTACATTGATCCCATCCGGTATGGAGGGGCATACACATTAGTTGATACCCTCACCTATGCCCTGATACTGATCATTTCAGTCTATCTCGTCTATCGATGGCTCTCTAGAAAGCAGATTGCGATTGATGGCGTGTTTGTTCTTGCCACGATCCCCTATGTCGTCCTCGGCGGATTCCTCAGGGTGATCGAGGATACCGGGATGATACAGAGCGATTACCGGTTCCTCCTGATCACACCGCTCATCTTCTTTGTGATCTTCTTCATCACCGTCATCTCGCTCTTCATCGCACGATGGCTTGAGACGGCAGGTATTGTGGAGACGTTCATCCGGCCATACTGGCTCCTCGGAACTCTCTATTCGGTGCTGGCATTCTTCACCCTCGCGTGGTGGGGGATGACGCAGACGAGCTTTGACATCGTTGTCCTTTTGATCATCCTCCTGATGGCTATCATCACAACAGGAATCACCTATGCAGGGCTTCGGTACCTGTTCAGGTGGGAGTATATGCAAAATCCGCTCTATACCCTCCTGATATTTGGTCACCTGATTGATGCCAGTGCAACGAGCTACGGGATCGATATCCACCCGGTACGATACGTGGAGCAGCATGTGGTCGGCGGAGCACTCATCGACTGGACCGGCACCGCGTTTGCCATGTATCCATTGAAACTGGCCGTCCTGATTCCGGGGATCTATATCCTGGAGATGTATCGCCGGGAGAACGGGGACACCGGCCTATGGTATCTCCTCCTGCTTGCGATGATCGTCGTCGGGATGGCACCAGGCATCCGGGGCATGATGAGGATGGTGCTCCATGTCTGAGAAGATCCTGAAGAATATCCTCTTTGCCGCCCTCATCTTCGTTTTATCAGCAGGTGCTGGTGCCATGCTCGTCATGCAGGATCCGACAATTGGTGAGAGCTTTATGCAGGTGCTTGCGGAGGCACTGGATCTTGAGGGGCTTATGGAGCAGGGGGCGCTTGCAATTGCCATTGCGCTCTTCCTCAATAACCTTCA
The DNA here is from genome assembly GCF_055382585.1 of Methanocalculus pumilus. NCBI lineage: Archaea > Methanobacteriati > Methanobacteriota > Methanomicrobia > Methanomicrobiales > Methanocalculaceae > Methanocalculus > Methanocalculus pumilus. The sequence goes on from NZ_AP042393.1 coordinate 1,528,229, forward strand.
GGCCTGCATCATCCTCTTCCTCGGAGGGGTTACGTTTGGCATCCTGACGATCTTTGTGCTGGCAACAAACGGGATTGTCGTGGGGGCGGTTGCCCAGGTGGTAAACGAACTTCAGGGAGGTCTTTTTGTCGTCGCCGCCCTCCTCCCTCACGGCATCTTCGAACTCCCCGCCCTCTTCATCGCCGGTGCCCTCGGGCTGATGCTGGCAGGGTCGATCAGGCGGGAACTGTACGAAGATGGTGATGCCGCAGCAGATGCCCGGCGATATACGGTGGTTTTTGCAAAGACCGTCCTCCCACTTCTTGTTCTTGCCGCAATTACGGAGGCATTTATAACACCAGGTATCATAGTACTGGTCGTTTAGGTGGCATACTATGGAAGATAAGACGGATGCACTCCCCCCGATTTCCGATTTTAGTGCATGGTATAATGAGATTCTCAGGCGCGCCGAGATCATGGATGTCCGGTATCCCGTGAAGGGGCTGTATGTCTGGTACCCCTTTGGGTTCTCGATCCGGAAGAATACGTACGCCATACTCCGCTCGCTCCTTGATGTCGATCATCAGGAGACGATCTTCCCGCTCCTCATCCCCGATCATGAGTTCATGAAAGAAGCCGAGCATATCAAGGGCTTTGAGGAGGAGGTCTACTGGGTGACGCATGGGGGGCTCTCCGAACTCGACGTGAAACTGGCACTCAGGCCCACAAGCGAGACTGCAATCTACCCGATGTATGCCCTCTGGGTGAGATCCCATGCAGATCTCCCCTTAAAACTCTACCAGATCGTGAATACCTTCCGGTATGAGACGAAACATACCCGGCCGCTGATCAGGCTCAGGGAGATCACCTCCTTCAAGGAGGCCCATACCGTCCACTGCACCTGGGAAGATGCTGCCGAACAGGTGGAAGAGGCGATCAGGCTGTACTCGCAGTTCTATAAATCTCTCGGAGTTCCGATCCTCATCTCGAAGCGTCCTGACTGGGATAAGTTCCCTGGTGCGGATTATACGATCGCTGTCGATACGATCATGCCTGATGGCAAGACCCTCCAGATAGGAACCGCCCACCATCTCGGCACCCATTTCTCAAAGACCTTCGATATCACCTACGAAGATCTGGAAGGGGAACAACAGCTCGCATACCAGACCTGTTATGGGATCTCGGAGCGGTGCATCGCCTCGGTTATCTCGGTGCATGGTGATGATACCGGTCTTGTGCTCCCGCCCTCGGTTGCCCCGGTGCAGGTGGTCATCATCCCGATCATCATCGGGAAGCGGAAAGACGAGGTGCTTGCGGCAGCAGAAGCGCTTCAGGACGAGCTGAAGGCACTTGGCATCCGGGTGGAACTCGACCTCCGCGATATGCGGCCCGGTGCGAAGTACTATCACTGGGAGCTGCATGGTGTGCCGCTCCGGCTTGAGATCGGGCCAAGAGATATCGATGCGGGAACCATTGTCGCCGTTGACCGGTTCAAGCAGAAGCAACAGATCGGATCAGCCGGAGAAGTCCCGGCACTGCTGGATCAGATCCAGACGATGATTGCAGGCCGTGCAGAGGCAGCAATGGAAGGAAAGATTACGATCTGCAGAACCATCCCGGATATCCGATCTGCGGTCGAGTCCGGGGTTGCGGTCGGATCATGGTGCGGTGAGCGGGAATGTGCCGACCAGATCGAGGCTGAGACCGACGCCTCGCTCCTCGGAACTGATCTCCGGGGACCCTATGCCGCAAAGGTGAGCAAAAGCGGTTGTCTTATCTGTGGCAAAGAGGGGAAGGCTGCCCTTATCGGGCGGTCGTATTAATATTATTATCAATACAGCACAATATAAAAAACCATACATTTATCGAAAAATTTTAGTTCGAATATAGGCAGAAAGATTAAATATAAAAAAATCAATTTAAAAATATGGGAAAAAAATTCACTCCATTCAATCCTTTTCGATTTATTCTAAACAATCCCTTTCGTAGTATTCTAAATTTTTTTATAATTATTGTTGGAGCTGTCATAGCAATATTTGCACAACAGAATGTAGGCATTATAGCTCTCGGTATATCGGTTTTAGCAATAGGATTTTCTTTATTTTCTGCTCAATGGAGTGAGGAGTCTTTTAGTGAAATGAAGCAATCACAAGAGGATATCAAACAATCACTCGAAGAAATCAAAAGTAAATTATAATAAATTTTTAAAAAAAAATTAATTATTATTCTCCCATCCCACCCATGCATTTCCCGCACCGGTAAGAAACCTTCATACCACCGGTTAGGAGGTCGCCGGAGACCTTCTTTCTTGCACCCCGAAAGAATACTCTCCGGCATGAGCTGCATTGCTTGGGAAGCAGCCGCTCCAGACGTGAGAGCTCTGCATCCAGTTCATAGGGGAGCTCTTCTTTCTCCTTCTTTGTGGCAACAACCTCTCCGTTCTCTTCAACAGTGGATAACAGCCGGAAGACCTGGAGCGGGTTTGCTCCGAGATCCCCGAACTTCTTAAAGAGGAAGTACTGGAGGACGAGCCAGGATAGTTCGGACCGCTCAAATCCGTCATCATAATCAAGCGACTCATCGTGAGCCTCAAGCTCTTCAACAGGTGAGCCACAGAGCGGGCACTGCCCTTTCACCAGCTCTTCCATATAGATCTCTTCATTACACCCAGGGCAGGTGGTGTGGCGTGCGTGAGTACGGTATCCCATTCTTATCAGTCCGGACAAATTTGATAGATTCTATTCTACGTGCTCAGCTCGGCCGGTATCGTCCGGTACCTCACGCCCCCCAAAAAAAAAGAGGGGAATAGTTGTTTCTGTATATACCATCTGTTCTGAGACCTCATAAACCTATAACTCGATACATACGCGAATTGATAAAAAAGACGATTAATAAGGATTTTGCCTCGATTCAACGGAGATCCCCTCACAGGAGACGGTTGGCCCGGAAATAAAAAAAGGAGGTTATCCGGTATCTGCCGGGGGGTGTTCCCGCCTCTTTGCCGGGGGCACATAGCCCCTCAGGAGGAGCGAGAGCGAGACGATCGTCACAGATGAAAGGGCCATCGCAAGACCAGCATATTCAGGCCGGAAGGTGATCCCAAAGAAGGGGGTGAGAAGCCCTGCTGCAACCGGGATGAGGAGGATATTATAGAAGAATGCCCAGAAGAGATTCATCCGGATTCTGCCCATCACCTTTCGGGCGAGCTGGATTGCTGCAGCGGCATCGATAGGATTGCTCTTCATCAGGACAATGCCGCCGCTCTCGACTGCGACATCGGTTCCACCGGAGATGGCGATCCCGACATCGGCCTGTGCAAGCGCCGGGGCATCATTGATGCCATCCCCGATAAATGCGACTTTTTCACCCCTCTCCTGGAGCCGGGAGACTTCCTCTGCCTTATCCCAGGGGAGAACGCCAGCAAGGATACGGGAGATTCCGATCTCCTCTCCGATCACCTGTGCAGTGTGTTCGTTATCGCCGGTGATCATCACGACAGAGAGCCCCATCTCCTCAAAAATCTTCACCGCATCATGCGAGGTGGACTTGATCGGATCAGTTATGGCAATACATCCTGCATAGGTTCTGTCCACGGCAATGAGGGGGACGGTTTTTCCCTCACTCTCAAACCTGACGATCGATCCAAGTGCATTCTTTGGGATCTGAATGGAGTGTTCCTCAAGCAGGGAGCGGTTCCCTATGAGAACCGGGAGATCCTGAATATATCCAAAGACACCCTTTCCGCTGAATGACTCAAAGCCGGCCACTTCATGGAGCGGGACACCGATCTCTTCGGCTCTCCTGAGAATCGCTTTGGAAAGAGGGTGGAGCGATAAGCGTTCAACAGATGCTGCATATGAGATAAGCTCTTCTTCGGTGCGATGGTAGGGTGCGATCTCTGTTACTTCGGGACGGCCTTCGGTGAGGGTGCCTGTTTTGTCAATGGCAACGGTGGTGATGGTGCCGGACTGTTCGAGCACCTCACCATTTCGAATCAGGATACCAAGTTCCGCACCCCGTCCGATTCCAACGGTGATGGCAGTAGGGGTGGCAAGCCCGAGGGCACAGGGGCAGGCGACAACCAGCACCGAGATGAGGGCGGTCACAGCAAAGAGGAGCGGGGATCCGGCGATGAAGTACCAGAAGGCAAAGGCTGAGAACGCGATGATCAGCACAGTTGGGATGAAGTATGTTACCACCGTATCTGCAACCCGCTGGACAGGGGGTTTGCTCCCCTGTGCCTCCCCGACCATCCTGATGATTCTGGCAAGAACGGTATCCTTTCCAACCTTTGTTGCATAGATCGTGATCGCTCCGTTTGTCGGGATGGTGCCGCCGATGACGGTGGCATCCTTTCCTTTGTAGACCGGGTGTGGCTCACCAGTCACCAGGGATTCATCCACATGGCTCTCTCCTTCAACAACCACTCCATCCACGGGAATGGATTCTCCGGGGCGGACGAGGACGAGATCATAGGGGGCGATCTCCTCAACCGGCACAACCGTCCCGACACCATCCCTGATCACGGTTGCCGTCTTTGGCTGGAGGTTCATCAGGGAGCGGATCGCCTCACCTGTCTTTCCTTTTGCCCGTGCCTCCAGGTAACGGCCAAGGGTGAGAAACGCAGTGAGCATGATTGCTGTTTCATAAAAGTTGAAGTCTGCTGAGAGGAATATCCCAAAGGTCGAGAGGACACTTGAAAAATATGCTGTCCCTATACCAAGCGAGTACATGACATCCATATCCAGGATGCCGTGTCTGAGGGATCGGATGGCCGCAGAGAAGATCGGGAATGCAAGGAAGGCAAAGAACGGTGTTGCGATGAGAAACATCATCAGCGGCATCGGGATCGGGAGAGGAGGGTGTGTCCACATCAGGAGCATCAGGAATCCTGAGACTGCAAATCCGAGGATGGATCTGTATGCCTTCATGCGGAGATCACGTGCAGCCACGGCATCCATGGTGCCGGATGCGGGGTTATCATCCCTGCTGGTGACGGTGAAGCCTGCTTCCGAGACTGCGTTCTTCATCTCTTCAAGCGATGTTATTTCCGGGTAGTAGGTGATATATGCCCGTTCTGTTCCGAGATTGACCGAGACAGAGGTAATTCCGGGGAGACCGGCAAGTGCTTTTTCTACAGACTGTACACAGACGGCACAATGCATGCCGCTGATCCTGAGTGTGAGTGGTTCGGGAACAGGTGAGAAGCCTGCTTCCCTGACTGCCTCCTCGATATCCCGAATTGATACGGCATCCGGATCAAACGCAACACGGAGTGTTTCTGCGGCGAGATTCACCTCTGCAGAGGAGATCCCATCAAGCTGTTGAACAGAGCTCTCTATGGCTTTGGCACAGGTTGCGCAGTGCATCCCGGCAATTCTTATCTGTGTCGTAATCATCTGGTATCCTCTGCTGATCGTCTGGTTTTCTGGTGCGCCAGCACCAAAAAGAAGGTATTGGATTCTAACATTTATCGCTTGCCAAGCTGGTGGTCAAGATGGTAGAGACCGCCTGTTGCAGGACCGATCTTTTCAAGGGTTGCGACGATATCTGAGGCATTTGCTTCCTCTTCAACCTGCTCGGTGACAAACCACTGGAGCATGATCTCAGATGCATAATCCTTCTGCTTGATCGCTTCTGTCATCATGGCGTTGATCATGCCGGTGACCTTCTGTTCGTGGGCATAGACCTCTTTAAAGATGGCAGGGATATCTTTCCAGTCGGCCTTCGGGGCGGCGATTGCTGTGAGTTTGATGGTTCCGCCCCGCTCATTGAGATAGTCATAGAACTTCATCGCATGAGCCAGTTCTTCCTGTGCCTGGAGGCGGAGCCAGTGGGCAAAGCCATTCCAGTTCTTATCCGAGCACCATGCGGACATCGAGAGGTACAGGTAACTCGAGTACATCTCGGCATTGATCTGGGTATTGATCAGATCTTCCATCTTCGTTGGGATCATAGTCATAACTCCTCTATCTGCCGCATTGCGGCAACAGAAGAGCATTACGCAGGGATACTGTTAAAGGTATCGATGGATGGAGGGGCTTTTAGCACCCATCATGAACTTCAACAACAGTATTCCATCTTCAAAAAGGCCGATCATGGAGGAGGAACGTCATGCATCACACAAAGGAATAAAAACCGGGAGATCGAACTATTATATCCTTCCGGGGCTTGTGGCTTAGCCAGGATAGAGCGTCGGGCTTCTAACCCGAATGTCGGGGGTTCGAATCCCCCCAGGCCCGTTTCTTTTTGTTGACTCGTCTCACCATCAAGCTGTGATACTGGAGAGATTACAATTGCGATTTTTTGCCTCTCTTGTTCTGCTTTTATCAACTCAATCAGGTGTAACCTCTGAGGCGATATGGATAGAAGAATGTAACTATCCTTTGGAGGGATTCGATATGAATCAGAAAGAATACGTGTGGATTCCCGAGAATACCAGACAAAAAAGCGATTTCTGAACTGGTAAAGTGTTCTATGGGATACAAATCTTCATCACCCTTTGGGAGCAACAAAATGAAGAGATGCTCTTCTTATCTCCTCAGGAATCAGCTCTGTGGTCGCATCTGGCCGATCAGATCCTTGAAGATGGCAGAACTCCCGGCTCCGTTCCGGAGATCCTCTCAGGTCAGATCCGCCCAAACCTCCTCCCGGTCTTCTGCTACTATATCGGCACCCTCCTGATGGCACAGGGATCTGTTGATTCCGGGTTCGGGTGGCTTTCCGAGGCTGCCCGGCTGGAGGGGGATGAGCCATTCTCAGCATCCCAGCTCGTCGGTTTTTTAGAGCGGCATGAACGGAAGCTCCAGATGCCATATGTGGTGTTCTTCGATCCCAAAGCCTTCATGCTCTTTGCGAAAAATCCTGTGATGCAGGCTGCACGATTGAGGTATGTGACCGAATCTGCCGCCAGCCTGCCGTATTTCCAAAAGCCGTTCTCGATGATGGATCTCGGGTGCGGGGATGGGAGCCTTACCGTGGCATTGCTTCAAAAACTCCGTGAATGTGGCAGGATTGGTGAGATCGATGAGATCTTTCTGATCGATTCATCGGCTGCCATGGTGGAGCTTGCCGCGAAGACGGTAGCAGAAGCGTTTCCCGGTGTGCATATCAGCAAAGAGAACTGCCGCATCCAGGACTGTACCGGCAGGATATACCGGCATTTCGATCTCGCAACAAGTTCCCTTGCCTATCATCACATGCCCTATGAGGAGAAGAGGCTGCACCTCTCCCGGCTCAGGCCAAGGATAGACCACTTCATTCTCTACGAGATGGATGCGGACAATGATCGACCCGAGATCTACTCCCCGGATCTGGCACTCGCCGTGTACCAGTCCTATGGGAGTATCATCAATTCGATCCTCTCACAGGATGTGCGAATCGATCTCGCCAGGACCTGTGTCGACCAGTTCCTGATGACCGAGGTCATCTCGTTCTTCACTCAGCCACGGGGCGAGAGAACAGAGTACCATATGCTCCAGAGCCAGTGGCTGGCACTCTTCTCCGAATGCCTCGGAGGGGAGTTTACGCTCCGGTGCCATTCGCCCTGTTATATGGACCGGTATACCTCCCTCTTCTGCATGCATTTTGGGAGAGATAGCGAAGGATAGTGGGTACTGGCAACGAGTGGTTTCCGGTTACTATCGGTCTTTCTTCTTATCGGATCAGGTGCAGAACAAGTTCCCCCCTGGAACAGGGGATCACCTCCGAACCATTTCAGCAAGATGTGTTCCCCGGAAACCCTCCTGTTGAACGATCATCTTTTCATCATGGAGGTAGATTCTGCCTCTATGCTCACCCCCGAGGATATTGCAGATGCCGCGGATCTGATCCGCCCCCATATTCACCGGACACCGCTTGTCTACTCGCCGACATTCTCGGCAATGACCGGCTGCGAGGTGTACCTGAAGCTCGAAACACTCCAGAAGGCGGGTTCGTTCAAGGTGAGGGGAGCAGTCCACTCGATACTCAAAAATCGAAAGGGTATTGGAAGTGCCGGAGTGGTGGCGGCATCTGCGGGGAACCATGCCCAGGGGGTCGCCCTCGCCGCAGGCATTGCCGGGGTAAGGGCGACGATCGTGATGCCGGTTGGATCGTCGGTTGCCAAGCAGGAGGCGGCACGGGGATATGGGGCTGAGATCGTCATTGCCGGGCGAACGCTCCAGGAGTCGATCCTCTATGCACAAGTACTGGCTGAGAGGGGAGCGTTTCTTGTCCATCCCTATGATGATAAGCATGTGATCGCCGGTGCAGGTACCATAGGAACTGAGATCCTCGAGGATCTCGGTGATGTCGGGTATGTAATCGTACCCGTCGGCGGTGGAGGCTTAATCGCCGGGATCGCCGCTGCGATCAAAGGTGCCGGGAATCCTGCCCGGATCATCGGCGTGCAGGCGGCTGCCTGTGATGCCGCATACCGGGCTTTTGCCTTTGAGGAGCGGGAGCTTGTCTCTCCCGGCAGGACGATCGCAGATGGGATTGCAGTTCCGATCGTCGGCGAACGGCCGTTTGGGATGATACGGGCATTTGTTGATCGAATCGGGATCGTCTCGGAAGAGGAGATGGTTCAGGCAATCCTCCTCCTTGCCGAACGAAAACATCTCGTTGTGGAAGGGGCGGGATCGGCGCCGCTCGCCTACCTCCTCTCGGGGAGAGGGATGTTTCCAGAGAGGAGCAGGATCGTTCTGATCATATCAGGAGGAAATATCGATCTCCCCCTCTTCCAGCGGGTGATCCATCAGGCACAGGTTGCACGGGATCGTTCAATGACGATCTCAGTGGTGGTTGATGACCGGCCGGGATCACTTGCGAAACTCCTCGGCACAATCGCTGGTGCCGGGGGCAATATCCATGAAATTATCCAGAAAAGAGATGAGAAAGGGCTCCACCCGACCGAGATCAGGGTGGAGGTTGAGATCGAAACGAGAGGGCTTCTGCACCAGGAGCGGATCCGATCCCATCTCACCGGTGCAGGGTATATTTCCCGCTGATCACCGGATCTCTGTTCCCGGCTCGATCTCGCGGTTCGGCATCAGGAGGGCGGCATCATCGCCTGCTGCCAGGATCATGCCCCTGCTCTCGACACCAAAGATCGTCGCTGGCTCAAGGTTTGCGATCATCACAACCAGGCTGCCGGTGAGTGCATCGGGTGCATAGAAGGGGGCGATCCCGGATACCACCTGTCGGATCTCAGACCCGATATCCACCTGTATCTTTAAGAGTTTCTTTGATCCTTTGATCGGCTCTGCCGAGAGGATTTTTCCGATCCTCAGATCCATCTTTGCAAATTCATCCATTGAGACCATTGGTTTCCTCTCCTCTTTTAATGCCTGTTTCTTCTTAGCTGCTTCTACACGCCCATTAAAGGTCTTTTCAAGGATGGCATACTCTTCGTCTTCGAGTTTGGCAAAGAGCATCTCCGCCTTCTGTAATGTGACACCTGATAACGGGGTGTCACATTCGTCCAGGTGGTGATCGGCAATCGGAGTTGTATAGCCAAGCATTGCCCAGCATCCCGCTGCTGCATCCGGGAGAACCGGCTCGAGCATAAGGGCGAGTGCCTTGACGATCTGGAGGCAGTCTGCAATTGCAGATTCTGCTGCCTTGCGATCCGTCTTCATCAGTTTCCAGGGTGCGTTCTTCTGGATGTAGTTGTTCCCAAACCCGGCAAGCCCCATGATCCCGTCAACTGCCAGCTTGAACTCAAATGATCTGAATGCAGAGTCGACACTCGCCCGTGCTTTCCTGATCTCCTCTAGAATCTCCGGGCCTGCCGGAGTGTCGGGAATACCACCGAGTTTTGCTTCTGCAAAGTGGATTGTCCGGTACATGAAGTTCCCAAGCGTATTCACAAGCTCATTATTGACCCGTTCCTGGTATGCCTTCCAGGAGAAGTTCAGCTCTTTCGTATGGCTTGTATAGCTGAGGAGATAGTACCGGAGGTAGTCTGAGGGGAGCCCGACATCGAGGTAGTCTTCGTTTGCCCAGACCACATAGCCACGGGATTTTGAGAACTTCTGGTCCTCGACCTTCAGCATCCCCGATGCAACGACGGCATCCGGGGTTCCATATCCTGCTGCATGGAGGAGGGCGGGCCAGAAGATGCAGTGGTGGTAGATGATGTCTGAGCCGATGAAATGCGTCACCTCGCCCTCGCCACACCAGTATCTCTTCCAGTCATCATTATGGGCATTTGCCCATTCCTCGGTGAAGGAGATGTAGCCGATGGGAGCATCCACCCAGACATAGACGACGAGTTCCTGGTTTCCGGGGAACTTCACACCCCAGTCAAGGGTTCGTGTGATGCACCAGTCACGAAGCTCGTTCTCGACCCAGCCGATCGCATAGTTCTTCGCGTTTGTAGTTCCCTTGAGATCCTTCAAGTAATCAAGGAGATAATCACGGAAGGTGCTCAGCTTGAAGAAATAATGCTCCTGCTGGCGGATCTCGGCCTTTGTGCTGCAGACGGTGCAGACGGGATCCTGGATCTCGCCGGGCTCGAGGTGGCGGCCGCAGCCCTGATCGCATTCATCACCACGGGCATGCTTGCCGCAGTGGGGGCAGACCCCCTCGACATAGCGGTCAGGGAGGAACCGCTCGCAGGAGGTGCAGTAGCTCTGATTGATGATCTCGGAGTAGACATATCCACGGTCGATCAGGCGGTTGATGATCGACTGAGTCCGTTCATGGTTGGTTTTGTTGTCGGTCATCCCGAAATGGTCGAAGATGACACCCATCCTTTCGAAGGTCTCTTTGAAATGATCATGGTATTTTTCTGAGAGCGCCCGCGGGGTGGTGCCCGCCTCTTCTGCGGATACGACAATCGGAGTCCCATGATTGTCTGAACCGCAGACAAAGAGAACCTCCTCACCTGCACGCCGGAGGTGCCTGACATAGCAGTCGGCGGGCACATAGGTCCGCAGGTGACCTATATGGCATAATCCATTGGTATAGGGAAGTCCACATGTAACCAGTTTCGGTGTACCACTCATCGTTATGCTTTTTGCGCTGGATCGTATAAAATACAGGGTACACTATGGCAAAGCGATTGGCAATACCGGTACGGAGCCTTGGATCCGAGGTAGATACTCCTTCAATCACCGATCTCGCTGCATGGGCAAATGCCCGCGCAGGTCAGAGCGGCGATCTGGTCACCTATCACCTGATGAAGACGCTTGAAGCGCAGAGGGAGGTGCATACCCCGGCTGCCGGCGGCTGGTTCTACCATGAACGGGCGAGGGCAGCATCTCTTCCCGATGCACCCGCAGATGATGTCCTCGATGATATCCAGGCGGTCTCTGATATACGGAAGAACTGCTGGTGGTCGCTCCCCTCTGCCGCTTCACTGTTTATTGATCCTGATGAGGATCAGATCCTCTTCTTCAGGCAGTTCCTCAGGATGATGCGGGATGCCGGGGTCTTTGGGCATGTGATCCTTCTCAAAGAGGATCCAAAACCGCTTGAGCTAGAGCTCGTCTCCGGGCGGCGGATCTTCTGGCACCTGCTGAACCCGACTGAACGGGGACTTGAGAGGGTGCTGGAGGTGCAGCGGGATATTGCCATTACACCGGCAGATTTACCGCTGCTTTCCGATCTCATGGACTCTTACACCGTCAGGAAGATCATCGTGATGGAAGGGGGCGAGGCCGATCTCCGGGCTGCGAAGGAGCTTGTGGATCTTGATAACATCATGACCGGGGGCTATGCCCCCGCCAAAAAGCCCTCATACTGGGACGAGCTTGTAGAGGGATCGTTTATTCTGCGCTAGATGGTGTTTGTTGTGCTTCTGCCACCTGAACGAACCTATTGAAGTGGGAGGTTGTCCCAAGGAGCCGGAAGGAGAGTTTATCCCAAAAAGTGAAGGGGAAGGTGCCCCCGGATGCATTCGGGTGTCCGCCGCCCCCAAATTCTCCTGCGATGAGGTGGGAGATGGGCGGGGCTGATCTCAGGGAGAACCGTCCGTTATCAGAGACGATCACCTCGATGTCTGTTTCATATTCTTCCCTGATGGCAGCTGCCGTCTCGCTTGGATAGTTGATGAGAGGGGCAAAGGCGATCCGGTATCTGCCGTCACGAATCTTCATCCTCCTGATGCTTGTCCTGATTGCCTGGGTTCGTTCGCGGTCAATCTCCGCATAGGTCTCCTCGATCCAGTCGTCAGTGAAAATACCCTCCTCCAGCCGGTTCCTGAGCGGTCGGAGGTTTTTATTGATGGATCCGATCTGCCCGAGGATTGCAGACCGCGGGTCCCGGTGGGTCCAGAGATCATAGTCACAGACGACCCTCGCTATCTCGACTGCGACAGGGTCATCAGGTGCAAGTGCCCGTGCCACGAGCCCGCACCCGCAGGTGGAGGTATCAACCGTGAGCTCTTCTGCATACTGCTCGATCTGCCGTATCTGATCAGGCTTCCACCGATGATGGTCACGCCAGATGATCCTCCATCCTGATGCCTTTGCCCGCCGTGCAGCTTCATCGACGCCGTTCTGATAGCCGAGATCGGATATGGAGAGGATATCGCCCTTGCCGGGGACGTTTGCTATTGAATTGAGGTTCTTTGTGAACCTGCCGACCGATGAGAAGACGGTGAAGACTCCGTCGTGCCCATAGACCCGCCTGTGGATTGCATCTGCCCCGGCGGCATCGAGATCATTATGCGTCAGGTGGACGATCCCGGCGCCCCGCTCCCGCACCCGCTCCTCGAGCGTCGGCCCCTGCTTCTTCTCAGGTTTCCGGGGGCCGAGGAGCGAGCGGATGCGATGAAGGATGCCGGCGCCGGTGGAGCTGCCGGAACTGCCGGGATTGCCGGTGCCGGAGGACGAACTCATGGTGATATGTCTGTTCTTCAGGCGTGATAAATGGGGGCGGTGGAAGGGGGAGGGATAGATGGGAGGTGAGATCATGAAGCCAGAGAACGGGAATTATGCTTCTATTTTTATTGGAGATCCCTGGCTTCATATCAACAGATGCATCGTATTTTGAACTTCTTTTGAATACTCAGGAAAAATTAAATGAATGAAGGCTGATGTATGGTTGTGGCAGATGGCAACAATAAACTGAGTGATAGACGTTTTCTCCTTCAGAAGATTGAAAAGAACATTGATGCCCGACTTTTTGAAGAAATTGAGCCGGATGATGATGAGATCAGCCTGATTGGCGAGTACCAGGAACGAAAGAAGAGTGGGACTCTGATAATCAATGAGATATAGGGTTTTCTGGAGATTGTAGCAAGAATAAACCTGAGTTAATTGAGGATGGTAAATGGGTCTAAGCATACGCACTTTACAACAAGCTTTACCCATTTAAGGAAGGATTCGCCCTGATTCTCGATACAATGGTCAGATCAGATCGGATGTATTAAATAGAGATCTGGCGTATATTGTAATCCCAAAGCCTCAGTAGCTCAGACTGGGAGAGCGCCAGACTGAAGATCTGGTTGTCCCCGGTTCAAATCCGGGCTGGGGCATGGTTTTCTTTTTATGATTTCTTTCTCGGTTTAACCTTTTATCCTGTTTGCTATGTTCGTTTCGCCTTCATGAAAGGGGGGGTTTGGTTGCACGGGCAAACATGAGATCTGCCATCATGAGTATTGATCCTAACTTTGCCATTAACAAGAAATAGTCGAATAGGGACGCAAGATTACTCTTGCGCCCCCTTCTAAGAACGCACCGTGCGACTTTCACCGCAGTACGCTCAAGCACTTTACAACCCGAATTTCGGGCGGCAATATGTAAAGAATGAGAGTCGTGTTTGAATCCAAGGTGTTTGCTTTCGTATCCTATCTGTTCTGGTGAGGAAATATCCTCTGTCCAAGTAGGGGTTAGCATCAAGTTTTACCATGTAATGTCTGCGAACCTTTGTGTCCGCAAACCTAACAAGTGTTGCTGATTCTGACCCGAAGACCCAGTTTCTGGTGCCTACTGTATGCCAGTATCGCCGTGCAATCCATTTTTTCCCCTTATTGGGATGCCTTCGTTTGGCCCACCTCCAAAGCATATTCCAAAGTATGAAATCCAGACGTTGGTATGCTCTTTTCGCCACAATATGACGATGGTAGTTAGCCCATCCCATGATAACCGGGTTCAGCAATTTTATCATTTCATCCTGTGTCCATGCAGCAGCTTTATGGATTGTCTTCCTTATTTTCTCGGTAATCTTCTCAATTGACTTTCGGGAAGGCTTGGTGATGAATTTCCCGTTATATTTACGGAAGTTCCAACCCAGGAAGTCAAATCCATCATCAATATGAGTTATCATAGTTTTTGATTCGGATAATTCCAATCCCCTTTTTGCAAGGTATTTCCTGATACATTTACGAATTTCTTCTGCAATCTCCTGTGTTGGAGCAATTACCAGAAAATCATCCGCATAGCGTATGAAGTGTACCTTCATCTTCGGAAACTTATCGTCAAGAAGTTTCTCAATTCCATCCAGAGCCATATTGGCCAGTATTGGAGATATCAATCCCCCCTGAGGCGTACCTTTGTCAGTCGGGTAGAGCTTCTGTTCGAAGACAAATCCGGCTTTGAGGAATTGGTTCAGGACTGATGATTCCATTGGGATGTGTGTTTTCAACCATTCATGGGAGATGTTGTCAAAACATCCCCGAATGTCTCCTTCCAGAATCCATTGGGAAGATTTTGGGAAATGAAGGCAATAAAATGCATATTGTGCTGCATCCTGACCGCACCGAAATAGCCGGAACCCAAATGATCGTTTATCAGCGCAGGTTTCAGCAACTGGCTGAAGTGCCAGTGCATAGAGTGCCTGCATTGCCCGGTCATACATGGTTGGAATAGAGAGCGGACGTTTGGTGTCTGTCCCAGGTTTGGGAATATAAATACGCTTTAATGGTTGTGCATGATACTGTTTACTGGTAAGTCTTAATGCGGCATTCATTTTATCAGAAGGTCGTGTCCAGCGTTCACCGTCAATACCGGGGGTGCGAGCACCTCGATTCTGCGTGACCGTCCGTATCGCAAGTAGTTTTGCGGAATAGGAATTAGTTAGCAGATACTGGAGTCTTTTCACACGATTCCATTTCTTTTCATCTGTTGCCTTTGCAATCCGGGTCTGTAGCCTGTTAACCGTAATATGTACCTGTTTCCAGTCAATGGATTCCCATTGCCAGGTTAGGTCAAGGTCTGTACGCTTCTCGCCAATTGGCGTCGTTGAATAACGCACATTCACAAGTATACCTCCTTTCTTTGCCGTAAAGCACCGGTATCAAGTCAGCACCCTTTCAGGTCAAAACATTCGTTTCTATCCTGTCTATTACAGACAGGCATTTGCTTCCTGTTACCTCCTCTACCCCCTGAGTCATTAGATTTTCTTACGAATTTCCTACCTCTGAATGAGGAACTCATGGGGTTTACCATGTTCAATAACTTAGATAATTGTGGATACCTTAGGAGCCATCTTTAGACCGGGAACCGTGTGTCCTTTCGTTTTCATGTCAAACTAGCCATGAAAACCGGATTCCATGCATTTTTTGCTTAAGTGTATCAGCCTTTTTTCACTTAGTCTAAGTAACGATCCTTACGATGATTCACCTTTCAGTTCTCCATAGTATCCTTACTCTAGCAATTTATCCGGGCAAGGCTCCCGGAGTTTATCACATTGTCACATGAGCTTCATACAATCCCGTTACCAGGAATGCATGTCATGATAGAGTCATACCGAAAGGATAGTATGGCATTACGCAATCCAAGATATTGCTTCCATGTCGCACAATTTGTTCTTAGTGATGTTTGTATCGACAAAAATGCAAACAAAACTAAGAACTAATCAGGTTGAGCCGAATGAGAATATATCCTTTCCTATCGGCACCCTTCTCCTCATTGAAAGGCTGTATGAAACCCTGAATTTCTCCTCTGTTTTCGGGAAACACAAGACAAGAGGTATCGACATCAATAATCTGCTTCAAGCTCTTGTCAGCTACAAAATGACGGATAACTTCAGCATAAAGCGGTCTCACGAATGGATCAACCGGCCTGAAGTGCTTACCGAATTCTCTCTCCCTGCATTCAGCGAAAGAACGCTCTACCGTGTCCTTGAAACCCTTGGTGACAACCGGGAAGAGATCATCTCCGATATCCAGGACATCCTGTTTGAGAGGTATGAATTTGAGCATACTAACATCAACATGGACTGGACCAGCATTGTTCTTCACGGTACCAAGGCTCCACTTGGAAAGTATGGCTACAGTCGTGATCATCGGCCAGATAAAAAACAGATCACCGTTGGTATCACAGAACTTGCCGACCCAATCAATGTCCCGATTGGGCTGACAATCGAACCCGGCAATCTCAATGATCAGATCCACTTCAAGAAGACCTATCAGCAATCAAGCGGCAGGCTCAGAGAGGATTCTCTGGTAATATTTGACAAAGGAGCGAACAGTGTCGCCAATACCCAGATGATCCGGGCAGATAATATGCAGTACATCACCGGAAAGAAGCTCAACAAGAGCGACGACAAGATAATCGCCAGATTTGAGACATATAATCCTCAGATGGTTGATGAGGAATCTGGGATCCGCGGGATTAAAATCGAGAAACCGAACAGTATCAATTATCTCTACTTCTCAGAAAAACTGCAGAAAGAGCAGCTGGAATCCAGAGCCCGAAAAGTCGTTCGGGAGATAAAAGAAGCAAAGGCCATTCAGGAAAGCATTGACAAGAATAAGGCCCTTCCGAAACGATTCCGGATAAACAATCTTCTTGTGGATGTGGACTACTCCATCCAGACAAAGCTGATTGAACTCTCCGAAGATGATGCCGTCAGGCTTCTTGAAGATAAGTTCATCACCGGTAGAGAGGGATTCTTCTGCCTGAAATCGAGTAAGAATTTGACACTTATCGAGGCCCTTCTGACCTATCGAAAAAAGGACTCGATCGAGAAGATATTCAACTCTCTCAAGAACGAGATCGAGATCAAACCATTGCGTGTATGGACTGATAAAAGCATTTACGGTGCTTTAATCATTGGGTTTCTTGCACAGTTATTTATCTCACTGATCCGATTTGAGATCCCGGAACTAAAGCATACGTCAACGAAATTCATCAAAAAGGCGCTATCGAATTTGACAGTTACCGTCGATTCCTGGATGAGGAAGACAAAAAGGTTCATTCACTCCAATTTTGATGCCATCAACACGATGATTTTGTACCCCAACTTTGCCATTAACAAGAAATAAAAGTGTTCTTAGTGATGTTTGTATCGACGAAAATGCAAACAAAACTAAGAACTAATGAAGTTGAGCCGAATGACAATATATCCTTTCCTATCGGTACTATTTTCCTCGTTAATCAGCTGTATGAAGTCCTGGGTTTTCGCGATATTTTCGGGAAACATAAGACGAAGGGTATCGATATCAATAATCTGCTTCGAGCACTCATCAGCTACAAACTGACAGATAACTTCAGCATCAAACGATCCCACGACTGGATCAATCGGCCTGAAGTTCGTGCCGAATTCACCCTCCCTTCATTTAGTGAAAGAACACTCTACCGTGTCCTTGAAACCCTTGGTACCAACCGGGATGAAATCATCTCCGACATCCAGGATGTCCTGTTTTTGAGATACGATTTTGAGCATACCAACATCAACATGGACTGGACCAGCATAGTCCTTCATGGCACTGAAGCCCGGCTTGGAAAGTATGGATACAGCCGGGATCATCGGCCAGATAAAAAACAGATCACCGTTGGTATCACTGAACTTGCCGACCCAATCAATATCCCAATTGGGATGACAATCGAACCAGGTAATCTCAATGATCAGACCCATTTCAAGAAGACGTATCGGCAGTCAAGCAACCGGCTCAAAGAGGGATCTCTGGTAATATTTGACAAAGGAGCGAACAGTGTCACCAATACCCAGATGATCCGGGCAGATAATCTCCAGTACATCACCGGAAAGAAGCTCAACAAAAGCGACGACAAGATAATCGCTGAATTCGAGACATATAATCCTCAGATGGTTGATGAGGAATCAGGAATCCGCGGGATTAAACTCGAGAAGCCAAACAGTACGAACTATCTCTACTTCTCAGAAAAGCTGCAGAAAGAGCAACTGGAATCCAGAGCCAGAAAAGTCGTTCGGGAGATAAAAGAAGCAGAGGCCATTCAGGAGAGTATTGACAAGAATAAGGCTCTTCCGAAACGATTCCGGATAAACAATCTTCTTGTGGATGTGGACTACTCCATCCAGACAAAGTTGATTGAACTCTCTGAAGATGATGCTGTCAGGTTTCTTGAAGAGAAGTTCATCACTGGGAGAGAGGGATTCTTCTGCCTGAAATCGAGTAAGAATTTGACACTTACTGAAGCTCTCCAGACCTATCGAAAAAAGGACTCGATCGAGAAGATATTCAACTCACTCAAGAACGAGATCGAGATCAAACCATTGCGCGTATGGACTGATAATAGCATTTATGGCGCTCTAATCATTGGGTTTATTGCACAGTTGTTTGTCTCCCTGATCCGATTTGAGATCCCGGAACTGAAGCATACATCAACAAAATTCATCAAAACGGCGCTATTGAATTTGACAGTTACGGTTGATTCGTGGATGAGGAAGACAAAAAGGTTCATTCACTCCAATTTTGATGCCATTAACACGATGGTTTTACGGCATAATTGGGCAGTTACATGAAATATTGATGGGAAAATCGTCAACTGTCAAATACAGTTTCTCGATGAAATTCTGGAAAAATAAGATCACGATAGTGGATGCTCCCATTTGGTGGCCGAAGCCAAAGTGGCAAACTTAGGTTGTACCATAATTGGGCGGTTACATGAAGTTTTGATGGAAAAATCGTCAACTGTCAAATACAGTTTCCTGATGAAATTCTGGAAAAGTTAGATCGCGGTAGTGGATGCTGTCAATGGGGGTGAAGCCAAAGTGGCAAACTTAGGTAACAGCATTTACGGCGCATTAATCATTGGATTTCTTGCACAGATATTTATCTCACTGATCAGATTTCTGGAAAAAATAGATCCCCTTAGTGGATGCTGTTATTGGGGTGACTGAAGCCAAAGTGGCAAACTAAGGATTGATCTATTGAGCAGGATCGATTTGGATCGGCTAATGCACTGTTAATATGAGAAATAATAAAATGATTTTTTGGATGGGCTCTGCACTTCTGTGTTAGTCGTTGTTGAGTTATTCAATAACCTAAAATAACGTTGGGATGTGCTCATATTTCACAATTAGTAATCAATAACCTCTTCTCCCCCGAATGTTTCCATTACTTCTAATAATACTTTAAAACTGGCACAAGCATCTTTGATGGCCTTTTCATTACTAAGTAAAATATCAATATCTTTGGCGTCATCGGTACCGCCATTCATAATTTTATTGACGGTCAAATCGGGTGCTTTGGTTCCATCAGAATTCGTGTATGTACAAAGTACAAAAGATTCTGCTTTGTATCGACTTACTAAGTCCTTTTCTTGAGGGGTTAATTCGAGTCGATATGATAACTGAAATAATATGCCTTTATGCCCCCCAAGGAGACCCGTCTGTGCTTTTTGATCGCGTTTAATGAATAGTTTCATTTTCTCACTCCAATAATAATTGATTATCATGAACAAAAATTTGCTCTGATATTTTTTTACTTAACCCCCCTATTATTTAATTCAATCGTATAGAACTTACGCATTTCAATGAGCCAATCAAATCAGGAGGGGTGTTGTTTTGATGGCCTCTATCGGAGATACTGTCGAGACCATAAAATATATAAATTAACAAGTTAATGATGAATTGATTAAAATGGCAAAGAGAATATGTGTCAAATGTGGTAAAGAAAAAGATATTAGCGGTGGCAAATATTGTCCGAAGGATCATTTCACTTGTGCGGGATGTGCATGGCATCAAGACTGGTGTAACTCTTGTAAGCAAAAGATAAAGTAATTCCAATAAGTAAGCACCCCCAATCTCTCCCTTCTTTGAATGTAACAGGTCAGCTATACCTGTAAGCCACGGTGGGCATGAAGGGTTCTCTCCTGAATACTCCTTTGATGGCGGCAAGTACTGACCCCTCATTCTTCTTCACGGTGGAGATATATCCCCGTACCCTGCAGAAGTTCGCTACTCCCTCAACACTTCTGAACGATCCCGAGATCTTCTGTTGCACCTTCACCATCCTGATGTCACGCTTTGCAAGATTGTTTGTGAACGGCACTCTGAAATCCGTCATGAACCGGAGGATTTCTGTCCGGTACGTCCGGCACCGTTCAATGAGATTTTGCGCACGAGTCTTCTTCTTCCGACCGCGCTTCTTTGGAACAGGTTCGGTGGAGAGAGGATTCTCTGCAATTCCGATCTCGATGATATAATCAAATCTCCTCTGGAACTCTTCGATCTCGTCCTTGGTGAGTGAATCTGCTGATTCGGGTACTTCTTTTACCGCAGCATGGATCTCAATCAGCAGTTCCTGCATTGCATCACTCCAGTTCGGGCCAAAATTCTCCGATATCCCCGTTAAATCACGGAGTATGTGAGCATTACAGATGGCATGTTCACACTGATATTTGAAGTACGGCGACCAGCAATCGTGTACCATGAGGCCTTTGAATACAGGAAGTACTCCAATTGCATCCATTGCCTCTTTACCCCGTGATGAATGACAACCATAGAGGGTAAGGAGAGCGGTGGATGTATACGGGTTTCCAAGTTCCATACCGGAGATAATTGTGAACGCTGTAGGAGTCATCTTTGAGGCGGGAACATTTTGTCTGTCTATCATCCTGCATAAGATCCAGTAAAGACCAATTTCCTGCCTTTTGGTTCAGGCGTGGTACCACCCTGGTTTCGCCTGTTGCCGATTACGACCCTTTCACAATGATTCAGCGTTTGATTCTCCATGGCGTTCGTTTCCTAGCAGATTGAACAGATCAGGGTTCTATTCTTCTCCACATTGTCCCATGGGCTTCATACCCTCCCGTTACCAGGAGCGCATGCCATGGTAGGAACATCCCAGACAGATAGGAAGGCGGATTTACCCGCAATCCCCGATATAGCGTCTTGTCGCACTCCGGTCTTCGGCAGTAAAAACCCAACTATCAAACATTTACGTACATAGTATTATATATTAGTACATGTTTAATATTTAATTGTTCTACTATGGCTCTTGTAGATGGCTCGAATGTCACAATATCCCATCTTGGACTCGTTGCCGGTGTGTATGACTCTCTTGGGATCGGCGATCTCATTGACGAACTCATACCCAAAAAACGACATTACATCGTCTCCCATGGCACCGCTGTCAAAGCTCTTCTCCTCAACGCTCTTGGCTTTGTGGAACGGCGGCTCTATATCATGCCCGACTACTTCGATGATATCGCAACAGAACGTCTTCTTGGTCCAGGAATCTGTCCGGATCACCTCAATGAATCTCTCTTTGGTGAGACGCTGGATGCAATTGCACGGTTTAACCCGACCCAACTTTTCACAGCAATCAGCCTCACCATGATGAAAAAGCTCACCTCTGAACCTCCCCGACTTCATCACGATACGAGCTCATTCAATGTCACCGGCCAATATGACAGCGATTTTGGGACTCAGCTGATTCAGATAGTCCGTGGTTACTCGAAGGATCACCGAAATGATCTCAACCAGTTCGTCATCAACCTGGTTACCAACCAGCATGGGATTCCCATCTTCATGAAACCCCTATCCGGGAATGCCTCTGATAAGAAATCCCTTATCAGGTCAATTCAGGCTGTCCGGAATAATCTGGTGACCGATCAACGAATCTACCATATCGCAGATTCAGCGTTTTATACGAAATTAAACCTCCAAACCCTCGGAACACAGTGTTACTGGATCTCTCATGTCCCACACACGATCAAGGAGGTAAAAGCACTCATTCACCAGGAGGGGATCACCTGGAATCCCTGTACCGATGAGCGGTATCACTATTATGAACTCGAATCTGAGTATGCCGGGATCCCTCAGAAATGGGTGATGTACCATTCACGTGATCAGCAAACCCGTTCAGAAAAGAAGTTCACATCCCGCATAGAAAAGCAACGAAAAAAGGATGAAACCGCTCTGAAAAAGATATTTGCGCATGAATATGCCTGTGAAACAGATGCACGCGCAGAACTTGAACGATGGATTAGAAAACACCCTCGCTACGTTCCAGTAAACATTCAGGTGACGAAGAAGAACCATCGTGCTAATGGGAAAAAGGGTCGGCCAAAAAATGGAGAAGAGTTGAAGGAGGTCTTCCTCATCTCCTGTAAGCTGACGTTTAATGATGAAGGGGTACAGCGGGAGAAAGAGCGTCTTGGGCGATTCATTCTCGCCACAAACGATTGTGAGATAGATCCAGAGACACTTCTCGACTGGTATAAGGAGCAGGGTGCCGTTGAACGCGGATTTAGGTTTTTGAAGGATAACAGCTTCCATATCTCCGAAATTTACCTGAAAAATCCAAATCGAGTGGCTGCTGTCTCAATGCTGATGGTATTAAGTCTGATGGTCTATACAGTTACTCAGTGGCAGATCCGGGAGATCCTCAGAGAACAGAAGAAGACGGTTCGTGATGTCAAGAAGCAGACGGACAAACCGACGACAAAACGGATCTATCATCTCTTCAGGCGTGTTCGGCAGATCGAAGAAGTGACTGATACAGGGTTAGAGTGCCGTATTCTCAATTATACGGATGAATTACAGGATATAACGCGGATGTTTGGGCCAAGGGTGGAAAAATATTATGCGTGAAAAAATAGCTGCCGAATGTGTGTTATATCGTGAAGGGGAGATGGATCGGCAGCATACTATTCAAGAGCGATACCTATTCGTATTCGTATAACCCTTGACAATACACCATATGATTTCTCAGCAGAAGGTGTGAAGAGCACCCTGTACACTATTCGTCACCCAGTTGCCGTATGACCTGATCGTCACCGAGATCACGCATGATATCCCGGAGAGTTCGATAACGGCCTGCTTTACTATCCTCTTCGCTCACTTTGAGGGCTTCAATTTCCTCCTGGGAGAGAGGTTCATCTTCATACGCTGCGTCGGCAAGACGATTAATGAGTTCATCATACGTCTCCCTCGGGTGAATCTTCAGGTCGTTGAGCTTCTCTTTTGTTTCCGGCCGGATCTGCACCGACGTCATCGGCATAAAACGATACAGTTTCTCTAGTTAGTAATAGATTGCGGGGGGATAGGATTGATAATACGAGTTGATTATAGCTGAATGGTTGTACCTGGTCAGCTATACCTGTAAGCCGCCGTAAGTGGAGAGGGTTCTCTCCTGAATACTTCTTTGAATTCAAGTGGGCAAAAACGAATGGGCGTGTACAGAAGGACATGATTGGTGGAACAATACGTCTACTTTTTCCGGGAATTTAAGATAATACGGTGCGTGCGGGGAGATATTTCGGGAGATGAGGGGTTCAGGGGCGGCTTAGGTGACTGATTACCATTTTTTTCTTCAGCAAATTCCCTACATGCCAGCAATATAATAAAAGGAAGAATAAGAATCCAATAATGTAGATATTGACGTATAAGAAGCGTTCCCAATAAAACGATTACAAAGAGAAAAATTGTCCATTCCGAGGGAGATCTAAGCCCTCTCTTGATAACACTCGCTCCAGAGAACAGCACTACTGGAAGAACAATAAAAACACTTGATATAAGATACATCGAAAAGGCAAAAAAGTTATTAGTTTGATAACTAGGAATTTCTAAGATCTCTTGACCACTGATATAGGCTGATCCGATACCAAATGTCCAGTATAATGCACTCATCATCACCTCATTTCCATACATCAATAGTAATAAGCCATACGGAATTAATCCAACAATAATTGCCGGAATTATTAGATAATAAAGCCTTTTCTCCCCTTCTATCCACATTAAATAAAGTAGAGGAATAAAACCTAAAATTGCATATTGTTTAAACCCTATAGCAAGACCAATACAAATCCCTGCATAAACGTACTGTGACTTGCGTGCCGAGATGAAAGCCAGTAAGAGAAACAGGATCGCAAACTGTTCACTAAAAAGGATATATCCCTGAACAAATGCGGCAACAATAAGGTAGAGGAGCCCCGCAAAAAAGCCTGAAAGATAACCATAGTCTTTGTTCCCAATATAAAATAGTAGGAAAGCACAGATTATATTAATCGAAGTTATAACAGGGACATCCAGAAAACCCGCCGGTTGAACCAGATCCATTGCTGCCACAACATAAAATAGAAGCGGCGGTTTAGGATCGATGTAACTAATATAGGGATTAAAACCATTGATAATTATCCGGGCCATCTCGTGAAAACGTTCTGCATCAACCCCAGCCCAACCACCAGTATCAATCTTGTGCATAATCACAGCAATTGTGATAGCAACGATAATGTATGATAGGAGAAGTAAGCAAATTTTTAAGATTATGCGCTGTTTGTTATTCATGAGTTTATCGAGATTTACATATTAAACCCATTTCTTAAAAAGGATGTGGAGAAATCATCCAATCAAATCAGAAGAAGCGTTGTTTTGATGACCTTTAAAACAAAAGTTTATTCACAGAGAGACAAATTTATTCTTATTATATAAATATTATTCAGCCTTAAAGACAACTTAGGTGAACATAATGAAGTATATAATACTCATCTTAATAACACTAGTCATTCTAACAGCGCTGGTTCCTCCTGTTCTGGCAGATGAAGGCACTTTTACCATGAAGTGGGGAGAAACTGGCATGAGCGATGGAGAGTTCTATGATCCATATATAATTGCAGTCGATAGAAGCGGGAATATATATGTAAAAGATTATTTTACACATCGAATCCAGAAATTCACAAGTGATGGTATCTTCATAACAAAATGGGGGGAGGGTGGCACCGGTGACGGTCAGTTTAAAAAAGAGGTAGGTGGCATTGCAGTTGACACTGAAGGGAACGTTTATGTAGTAGATCATGATAATTATCGGATTCAGAAGTTTACAAGTGACGGAAAGTTCATTTTGAAATGGGGAAGTGAAGGCAATGGCGATGGACAGTTTTATTCTCCTCGGGGCATTGCACTCGATGAACAAGGAAATGTCTATGTTGTTGATGGGGAGAATCATAGGATACAGAAGTTCACAGGCGAAGGCAAATTCATCACAAAATGGGAAACATGGGGTACAGGTGACGGAGAACTCAATAACCCCATCCTCATTGCTATAGATTCAAGTGGAAAGATATATATAACAGACTTAAGCAGCATTTACAAATTCACAAGTGATGGCAAATTCATTACAAAATGGCTCTTATCCGGTGTAGCAGATGATCTAGTATCAACTGTTGGCGGCATTGCGATCAATACCGATGGAACCATCTTGGTAAGTGATGTTTCAAATAATCATATAGAAATGTTCACCAGTGACGGAAAATTCATTTCTAAATGGGGAACGGAGGGCATAGGTGACGGACAATTCCATTCACCATATGGCATTGCGATAGACAAAGATGGGAACATCTATGTAGCGGATACCGGTAATAACCGTATTCAGAAATTCAGACCTCAGACAGCTTCTTATAACCTCCTTCTTTCTTTCGGTTTTATTCTTCTAGTTGGATTGGGAGCTGGCTTACTGGTGAAAAACAGAAATCAAAAGATTCAATCTCCTATTCAGATGAAAAACGAGGGTAGACCACAAAAGAAGACAGAACAGATTAAGACCGATATCCCTGAATCTTTACCAATTCAAACACCTATTATTCAGGATACGGTCCCTATATTCCCTCGGGAACTTCTCAGCCGCTATAATCCCATTGAATTGGTTGGAGAAGGTGGTTTTGCCAAGGTCTTCAAAGTAAAAAGGATAAGTGATGGGCAAATCGTTGCAGTCAAGATCCCCCGTATAGACGAGAAAACCAGTTCGATCTTGATGAACGAAGTTGCGGCTTGGTATCATCTGAACCATCCAAATATCATCAAACTTAATAACAGCAATCTACTTCCAATACTACATATTGAGATGGAATATGTAGAGGGTATAGAAGTCAATGGGAAGAGGGTCAGGGATCTTGATGAGCTTCAAAAACCAGTTTCGCAAGAGCAGGCATTAAAGACAATGTCTGATATTGCAAGAGGTCTGAAATATGCTCACGAGAAGGGGATCTATCACCATGATCTTAAACCATTGAATGTTCTTATTACAGCCGATTTTATCCCAAAGATTGCTGACTTTGGGCTCTCAAAGATCAGTTCCCGCAGTTCAATGATGGCAGACAAGGAGGGGTATTCACCAATGTATGCCGCACCGGAACAGCTGGATTCAGAGCATTATGGCAATCCGGATCAAAGAACCGATCTCTATCATCTCGGGTTAATCTTCTATGAACTCCTAACCGGCAGATTACCCTATGAAGGTTCATCACATGTGGTAACAATCAGCAAGATTCTCTTACCGGAGATTGCACCTGCAAAACTAGCTTCGGTGAATCCTGACCTAAAAGTCTATGATCCAGTCATGGCCAAACTTATTGCAAAGAGGATGGAGGAAAGATTCCAGAATGTTTCTGAATTCCAAAATGCATTAGAGAGTGTCCATTCCCTTAATAAAGAGAGAACGGAACTGCTCGAAGATTTGAAAGGGACAAAAGAGTCGCTGAAAAACAGTACAGGAAAAGAAGAGATCCGAAGGCTTACCAATGACACGATCCGGAAATCTATTCGGATCGCTCTCCTCCATGCACAATTACAGGATCGGGTTGAGCTCATAAACGCACTCAATGAGATCCGCCTCCTGACTTCACATCACAGAGAGGAGCTGGACACCGCTATCGATCAGGTGCAGTATATGATCGCAGAAGATCTCCCTCTGGGCAAGGAATGGATCGACCAGCTCAGGATACTGCTTGGGAAGATTGAGATGCAGGGGTGAATCAGCACACTGGGGAGGCCTGTAACTGATATATCAAGTCATTCAAGAGGGGGAGAATGTTGTGTGGTAAGATAAAAACAGGTAAAAATTGCTAGAACACCGGGATGAGCGAACCAGTAGTTCAGGAGTATGTCCATCTCAGAGAAGAGAAAGAACATAAGAAGAAGGAAGTTTATAGTCACTTAGAGTGGAAATGCGATGAGACATAGATTTTTATACATAATAACGCTGTTCCTCCTAGTCGTGGTAGTACAACCCGTGACTGCGGACGACTTTAAATTTGTAACAAAATGGGGAACAGAAGGATCGGGTGACGGTCAGTTCCTTAATCCAAGTGGTATTGCAATTGATGCGGCCGGGAATATCTATGTCGTGGATAGTAATAATAACCGGATACAGAAGTTCACTAGTGATGGTACATACATTACAAAGTGGGGAGAAAAAGGTGATGGAGAGGGACAGTTCAATTCCCCAAGCGGCATTGCAATAGATTCAGAGGGTAACGTATATGTGACAGAATTATATAATAACCGCATTCAAAAATTCACTAGTGAAGGATCTTTTATTACGAAATGGGGGGGAACAGGCTCAGGTTGGGGTGGGTCTGGCACAGTCAGCGGACAGTTTACTATGCCCAGTGACGTGGCGGTGGATCCAGATGGGAATGTCTTTGTAGCAGATATGGCGAATCAGCGCATCCAAAAATTCACAAGTGATGGCACATTCATCACGAAGTGGGGAGAAAAGGGATACATAGATGGGGGGGAATTTAATGGTCCAATAGGGGTTGCTGTAGATTTGGATGGGAACCTTTACGTTGCCGATCGTACAAACTATCGAATCCAAAAATTCACAAATAATGGCATATTCATCAATAAATGGGGTAAAGAGGGAATATATGACGGACAGTTTAAAGGCCTTAGTGATATTGAAGTAGACTCAGAGGGGTACATCTATGTTACTGATAACATTAACGACCGAATCCAAAAGTTTACGAGCGATGGAACCTTTATTACGAAATGGGGAGAAAAAGGTGATGGAGAGAGGCAGTTCAATTCACCAAGCGGCGTTGCGATCGATGCCGACGGGAACATCTATGTCGTGGATAGTAATAATAACCGGATACAGAAGTTTCGGTCATCCACACCTCTGACATCCCAACCCACAGATTTCAACTTACTCCTCCCGATCGGTTTTATTCTTCTTGTTGGATTGGGTGCTGGCTTACTGGTGAAAAACAGAAATAAAAAGATTCAATCTCCTATTCAGATGAAAAATGAGGGCAGATCACAGAAAATGACCGACATCCATGAGGAATTGCCAATTCAAACACCCATTATCCAGGAATCAGTCGCAGATTTCCCACGTGAACTTCTCAGTCGCTATAATCCTATCGAATTGGTGGGAGAAGGTGGTTTTGCCAAGGTTTTCAAAGTAAAAAGGATAAGTGACGGTCAAGTCGTTGCAGTCAAGATCCCAAGGATAGACGAAAAAACCAGTTCGATCTTGATGAAAGAAGTTGCAGCCTGGAATCATCTGACCCATCCAAATATCATTAAACTTAATAGCAGCGATCTATTGCCGATACCACATATTGAGATGGAATATATAGAGGGTATCGAAGTCAATGGGAAGAGGGTCAGGGATCTTGATGAGCTTCAAAAACCAGTTTCGCAAGAGCAGGCATTAAAGACAATGTCTGATATTGCAAGAGGTCTGAAATATGCTCACGAGAAGGGGATCTATCACCATGATCTTAAACCATTGAATGTTCTTATTACAGCCGATTTTATCCCAAAGATTGCTGACTTTGGGCTCTCAAAGATCAGTTCCCGCAGTTCAATGATGGCAGACAAGGGGTATTCACCAATGTATGCCGCACCGGAACAGCTGGATTCAGAGCATTATGGCAATCCGGATCAAAGAACCGATCTCTATCATCTCGGGTTAATCTTCTTTGAACTCCTAACCGGCAGATTACCCTATGAAGGTTCATCACATGTGGTAACAATCAGAAAGATTCTCTCACCTGAGATTGCACCTGCAAAACTAGCTTCGGTGAATCCTGACCTAAAAGTCTATGATCCAGTCATGGCCAAACTTATTGCAAAGAGGATGGAGGAAAGATTCCAGAATGTTTCTGAATTCCAAAATGCATTAGAGAGTGTCCATTCCCTTAATAAAGAGAGAACGGAACTACTCGAAGATTTGAAAGGGACAAAAGAGTCGCTGAAAAACAGTACAGGAAAAGAAGAGATCCGAAGGCTTACCAATGACACGATCCGGAAATCCGTTCGGATCGCCCTCCTCAATGCACAGTTGAACGACCGGGTCGAGCTGATAACAGCCCTCAATGAGATCCGCCTCCTGACCTCGCATCACAGAGAGGAGCTGGATTCTGCAATCAACCAGGTGCAGTATATGATCGCAGAAGATCTGCCTCTTGGCAATGACTGGATCGACCAACTCAGGGTACTGCTTGGAAAAATTGAGATGCAGGGGTGATTCTAAAGGTATGAAGACTCCCGAGTGGTTAGAAAAGGTTGCTGGGACTGTCAGAAGTATAAGAGGTAATCACGCAGATCCCACCCCCACCTCACCCGACCTCTTCGGCATCAGCATCACCGGAAAGCGGCCAGTAAATGAGGACTCTATTCTCACCGTTTCAACCGATTCATACCACCTCCTTGCCGTTGCCGACGGGCTCGG
Source organism: Methanocalculus pumilus (assembly GCF_055382585.1). Classification (NCBI taxonomy): domain Archaea; kingdom Methanobacteriati; phylum Methanobacteriota; class Methanomicrobia; order Methanomicrobiales; family Methanocalculaceae; genus Methanocalculus; species Methanocalculus pumilus. The sequence continues at coordinate 1,557,807 of NZ_AP042393.1, forward strand.
CGGACATGCCGCCGGGGAGTATGCCTCAGGAATGGCGATCCGGATCCTGGAAGAAGAAGTGGCTCTCGCTTTTTCTGATCAGATGAGCAGATCTGAGGTCGAAGCGATGCTCCGTGATATTCATACCAGGATTCATGAGTCAATCGAGGAAGAGAGTACCGGTGAGCGGAAAGGGATGGGGACAACACTCGTCTCTGCCATCATTCGGAACAAGGAAGCTGTGATCGGAAATACCGGTGACAGCCGGGCTTATCTTGTTCATGAAAAGGTGGTACAGCTCACAAAAGATCATTCCGTTGTCCAGTCACTCATTGATGAAGGGGTGATCGATAAGGAGAGCGCTTCTTCGCATCCGCTCAGGAATATACTCTCCCATGCGATGGGTGGAACATTCACAGTGGACTCTTTTCACCAACCCCTCAGTGAGGGCGATATACTGCTCCTCTGCAGCGACGGGTTCTCCGTATTTGTGAAGGAAGAAGAGATCCCCCGAGCAGTCAAAGGAAAAACCGCAGAGGAAGCAACGGACATTCTGGTGGAGATGGCAGAAGAGGGGGAATCTGACGACAATATCAGTGTGGTTATCTACCGCCATGGTTCAGGGTAAACAAGATCGGTTCAGTGTAAATTACCTGATTAATCCGGTAAGCTGAAGCTTACGAGAAATCCTCCCCGAACTCTTCAGACCATGCAGTGAACCGATCGAGATCCGCTCTTGTGACCGGGGATTTGATCCTGGCAATTGCTGATCTGAAATCATCCATTGAGAGAGGGCGGACCTTCAGGGATCGCTTCTGGAGCTCTGCAAACGGCAGCGAGGCAAGGGTATGTAGCTCCGTATTTTCATCCCGGATCATCATCCACATCGCCTGCTGGCAGAGGGTATGGATATCTCTGCCTGAATACCGTCTCTGCACACATTCAGAACCCAGCTCGTCAAGATTCAGAGACGAGATATCGAGCGATTCGGTATGAATCCTGATGATCTCACGGCAGGCCGCCTCATCAGGGAGCGGGATGAAGATCCGGCGGGGGAACCGTGAGAGGACAGCAGTGTCCAGATCCCAGGGAGTATTCGTGGCGGCAAGCGTCAGCAGCAGCCGGTCACTCTTCTTGTCCTGGAGCCCGTCCAGTTCGGTCAGGAGGCTTGAGAGGAGTTTCCGGGTTGCGTCACTGGTATCATCACTCCGGGACTGGCTCAGGGCATCAAACTCATCGAGGAAGATGATTGAAGGTGCATGTGACCGTGCAGCTGAATAGAGGCCTGAGATGAGTTTGGAGGATTCTCCGAAGTACTTGGAGACGATCTTGTCTGCCTTGACATCAAAGAACGAGGCGTTCAGGCTGCCGGCAGCTGCTGCCGCAAGGAGGGTCTTCCCAGTTCCCGGCGGGCCGTACAGAAGGATGCCTTTCCATGGTTTCACTGACTCGGGCTTCTTCAGGCCGGCTATTACGATCGTCTCCATCATGAGACGCTTCACTTCTTCGAGGCCGCCGATATCATCCCATCGTACCTTCGATTTGGTGATGAGACCCGATGCATCAAACGCGCCAACGCCATCCTGCTCACCTTCGGCCTGTGCATTCTGCCGGGAGCCTTTCCCGGTATTTCTTTTCCTGCCCTTCCTGTTTGCAGGGTGAGGAGATCTGCCGGTTGCTATCTGCTCCCAGCGATCGGCATGACCCAGGTATTTTTCCTCCATGGAAGGCACATTGGAGGCAAGCCGCCGGTTCAGGGAGGCACAGGCAAAAGCTTTCTCCCGCCCCAGATCATCATCGCCGGCAGCCTTTGCTTTCTTGTACTCATCCATCATATCCCGCAGTTCGGATAGGAGAAAACCACTCAGATCAACCTTCATCACACCACCCAAATTGATTCAGTCGCCTCTGGCATCCGTAATGCCTGGATCATCGGCTCTCCTCCAGAAATGCATGGAGATCGTCATCGATCCGGCTGGCGACGAATGGAACCACGGTCCCAAAACCGGCGATAGTAATAGCAACCTTTGTTCTGCCATCCAGTGGTGTTAACTGCATGCCAATCGATGCCCGTCCTTTCCTCGTATAGACAGAAAAGCTCTCAATTCCATTTGTAACACCCTCATAACTGGCATTCATCTTGTTTAGGAGGAAGCGCATGAATTTTCTGACCGATTCTGCCTCGATATCTGTTTCATAGAGAATAGTTTGTGATATCTCATCAATTGTCGGCGTATATTCTTCGGATGCATAAATCCTGACGTTTTCGCTCCCCTTTTCAAGTCGCGCATAAAGATCCTGAAGGAACTCCTCGATATCATCACCACCAAGGCGGATGATCACGCCCTTCTCCCGGTGGATCTCAAGCTTTGATCGAAAGCGTTCAATAGCGCTATCGATACGCTTTCGTTCGGCATCTGTTTCATAGTCGATGACGAGGAGATGTTCCATTGTGAATGAGTATAGTTATTCTACCTTATAAAAGTTACATCCAATTTGGAAATAGATATTTTCGGCATTAATTTAGTATATCCATTTTGGAGGATAACTTTATTATAGGTTAGTGACTATGATGAATGTGTGAGATATGATGGATTTCATGGCAATGTTTCGGAAGAACCCAATTGACAGCATCAAGACCGGTGAGCTTCAGGAAGAGGAACTGAAGCTGAAGAGCAGGATCAACAGGCTGAGAAAAGAGATCGATAAGATCGAGAAGCAGAAGAAAGATAAATTCAAGGAAGGCGTTGGTGCGGACTTAATCAAGAAGAAGATGATCGCCCAGGAACTCAAACAGCTCGATATGGAGGCGAAGCTGAAGGTGAAGAACTTCATGGCCCTCCACAAGCAGTATATGTTCGTCTCAAACCTTGTTGTGATCAAGAAGTACCAGCGTGATCTCCAGAAGACCGCACTCTGGTCAAAGATCCAGGCGATCACCCCAGAGTCATTTGAAAGTTCGCTGATTAAGGTGAACCTTGCCGGAAAAGGATTTGAACGGGTAATCGATGACCTAAACCAGATCTTTGCACTGGATATCACCGAATCTGACAGCGACATGGATGAAGCTGAGAAGCAGATGTTTGAAGTCTGGAACAGTGTCGAGGATGGATCCCTTGATCTCGAACAGGCCGAATCGGTTCTCTCAATCGAGAAGGATATCGAAAAGGCGCTTGAGAAGATGGAAGATTGAAAGGACCACGGACTGATTCCTATGACATTCCTGTCCCGGTTCTTTGCGAAACATCCCCTTGACACCATGAGCCTTGGTGAGCTGAAGAAGAGCGAGGCGCAGCTTACCCGCCAGATCAAAAAGCTGGAGGGTGAAGAGAACGCGGCCGAGGCTGCTATCCAGGCGGTCTTTGCCGAGGCAGCATCAGATACAGCAAAGGAGAAGGAGCAGTATACGCTCCGTATCCAGTCCCATACAAATGCCTGGCAGCTGAAGCACCGTTCTCTCCTTCAGGCAGAACGGGATCTCACCGTCATCAGGAATATCATCACCATCAAGGAGCATGAGAGAACGGTTGGATCTTCAAACACCCTGTCCCGTATCAGAGAGCTTGATCCCGAAGAGCTGGAATCCTGGCTTGCGAAGAAGACGCTGAAAACAGATGGCAGCACAATACAGCTCGAAGAGATATCCGAGATCACGTCAGGGCACATGGCGGGCGTGGATGCAGAACCCGTTGATGGAGAGACAGTCGATAGTATCCTGGCACGGGTGCAGAGCCAGGGCATGAGCCCGGATTCTGCCCGTGAGGATCTCCTCAACAGAATAACTGAGAGATAAACCAGATGGTGGTATCATGATATTTAGAAAAAAGTCAGACACGGGTTGTCCGAAATGTAACACCCCAATGGAGCCGGATGCAAAGTTCTGTCCACACTGCGGGGTAAAAGTGGGTGCATCGTCCTGTATCAAATGCGGGGGAAATATTCCGGCAGAGGCAAAGTTCTGCCCCGCCTGCGGAGCCGACCAGCGGACCTCGAAGATCCGGTCGTTCGTTGGACTGGATGACGAGGATTTTTCACGGCAGCGTGAATGGAAACGATCGCCTGAAGATTTTGCACGTCGTTTCGAAGTGGAGGATCTTCGTGGGATGCTGAAGAAGACGGTGACGGTTGCAGAAGGTACCCGCGCCCTCCTCTTCCAGGGAGGCGCATTTGTGGCGGATCTCCCCTCAGGACATTACAGTATCGGCAACATCATTGATGCAAAACTCCCGATCAACCTGGATAACCGGGCATCGGTTGTGCTCGTTGATGACGGAGTAATCCCGGTCGATTTCACCGTTGATAAATCACGGGGAAGGACACAGGATGCAATCGCAGTCGGGCTGCATGGGCGGCTCTCTGTTCGGAGCGTTGATTCCGAGAAGCTGATCGCAAATCTCCTCAAGGGAAAGAGCCGGATTCAGCTTGAGGACTTGATTGTGGATCTCTCTTCAGATCTTGAGATGGTGGTTCAGTCGGTCCTCCGGAATTACCGGGTTGATGAGCTCTATGGCAATACCGGGATGAAGAAATCTATTGAAGACGAGATCAGGTCACACGTCGGCACGACGCTCACAGGCTTTGGCTTTGAGATTGAGGGGCTCCGGTTCGTCAGCCCAGATGATTCCGAATGGGCGGATGTCATTGCCCGGCGGGGAGATTCAGCCAAAAAAGTTGCCGGAAAGGGAATCGAGATCGATGTCGAGCAGCAGATCAGATCCCTCCTCTCAGAGGATCGGATCAACCAGCTCCAGACCGATGAGAAGGTGACATCCTATGCCCATGATCTCACAACAGCGGGGGTCATCCGCGACCATGAGGTTACTGAACTGAAAGCCGAACTCCTGAGAAACCGTGAAGATTCAGGGATCCAGAGGAGGATCATCCGGGAGAAAGTTGAGCAGGCACATCGCCACGTTCTGGAGAAGCTAGATGCTGAGCATGGGATCAGTATCGACGATGCCCGGAAAACGCATGAGTATACATGGAAAGAGAAGGAGCAGGATCTCGATGCCCGTGAGATCGAGAAGCTGATCAACCAGAAAACGAAGTGGAATGAGGCACTCCAGGCGAAACGTGCGAAAGAGCAGGAACTGAAACACCAGGATCTTGAGAAGGATGTCGATCTCGAAGGGCGGCGTCTTGAGCAGCGGGCGAACACTTCAGTTGAAGCACTCCTCTCAACGGTAGACGGGAAAGCTGGTGAGCAGATCACCGAGCTGGAGAAGATGAAACGGGCCGCGACCCTCACCGAAGAGCAGATCATGGCACTTTCCGCCAAAGAGAGTGATGCTGTTGCCGATGCCATGAAAGCGAAGTTTGGATCTGACAGGATGGAGGAGCTCTTCAAGCTCCGGATGCAGGATCAGGAGAGGTACATGGAGACTGTCCGGAGCATGTCAACAGAGAATGCCGACCGGCTTGCAACCGTGATGGATAAGGCGCTGGATGCGATGGGCAATACCGCAACCGCCCGGAGCCAGGCGCATCGGCCGCAGGGTGCAACGGTGGTTGCCAGCGGCGGGCTTCAGCCGACGATCATTAACCCCGTGCAGCCGGAAGAGGGGCGCAGCTGCTCTTCCTGTGGGGTCTCCAATAACGCATCATCACAGTTCTGCAAAGAGTGTGGTGAGAAGCTATGACCTCTCGTATCCTGACCATATCCATTGTCCCACCAGAACCAGATATCCGATCCAATTCATTTTTTGAGACAGGAACAAGTATCCGGAATACCCAAACACCATCTCTTTTTGTGTCAACCTCTCTCCTGACGTTCGCATCCGATCAACAGACACACAAGTCCAGTGATGCATGATGCCTGGCCGTGGCGATCTCGAATGTGCAAAAAAACTCGTGGCTGGTGCAGAGCGGATCCTGCAGGCAGGCAGGGGCTGTTGCCGCTGGCCGCCTGAGAAGCGGGAGCAGGTATGGGAGGAGATCCTGGCGCAGTACCAGCGGTTTCAGGATCATGAATGCGGCACACTCCCGCGGGATATCGATCAGCATATCAGGTCCAAGTTCGAGGTGGCCCTCCTTACGCTGGCAGTCTCATTCCGTGCCAATGGCGAATCCTGCCCAGATACGGGAACGAGTCGGAATGGAGAGATATTCAACGATGATGAGATTGCCCTCTTTGAGATCATCGACCGCTACCAGGTGCTCCCGGCCAAAGACGAACTGAAGAAGATGCTCATTGCCAGAAGCGGCGGGGACTCCGATTTTGTCAGGGATCTCATCCACGTCCACTATACCTATATTGACGGCCTCGTAACCGGGATGCTCAGCGGCGAGTCGAGGGCGGCAAACCCGCTGATCATCCAGTACATGAAGAAGGAATGGAAGCGGTTTGATTCAACACTGAGTGATGCGGTTATTGATTCAATCAAGGCGAACGGGATGCACTGGTTCTTCACCTTTGCAAGCAAGGGCGGCAGCCGGGCTGAGCAGGTGGTCTACCAGATCTCTGGTGGCCACGTGAATATCGGATCCGGCGTCCAGATCGTCGACAGCCTCCTCTCCCGGACCGGGATCTCAAATGAGCAGGAAGCCAGCCTCTTTCCACAACCCGGCAGGAAGGCTGATGGCCGGGGCGGCGTCAGTGTGACGGATAGTCTGATGAGCCGCTCGTCGATTGGGGGGAGAGAAGAGGATGAGCTACGAGCGGAGTTGGCGTCAGAGATGGCATCGAGACCCAGCCCCGGGTCTGCCCCGCAGGAGAACGGGGAGCACCGCTTCTGCCCACAATGCGGGGGGAAGAACGGGAGCGGGGCGAAGTTTTGTATGCAGTGTGGGGAGAGGTTGCGGTGAGTGGTTTGAATGATGATTGCTGCCTTGTTTGTGATGGTTTGAATGGGGGGTTTGGGTATGGATGGATTGCTTGCATAATCCGAGAGGGGAGAGAAAGCAAGGGGTTATTGACAGTATATATGGATTATGAGATTGAGGGAGTTGATGAAAAATGGGATTATTTGATTTTCTGAAGGGCGAGAAGAAGCCAGATAAGTGGGAAAATGCACCTCACACGGTTCTCAAAGCTACTGAGACTGGCACTACGAAAGAAGGGCAGGTAGCCGTAGTGAGGATACCCAACGAGAAAAGTGAATTCATAACATGGGGACGGGAAGGCTCAGGCAACGGGGAATTCAAGAACCCAAAAGGCATCGCGGTCGCCCCTGATGGAAGCATCTATGTCGCAGATACGTATAACCACCGTGTTCAGGTCTTCGCGCCTGATGGCAGCTTCATCACGAAGTGGGGAAGAGAGGGCTCAGGCGAGGGGGAGTTCAATTGGCCAAGAGGCATCGCGGTCGCCCCTGATGGAAGCATCTATGTCGCAGATAGGGATAACAACCGTGTTCAGGTCTTCGCGCCTGATGGCAGCTTCATCACGAAGTGGGGAAGAGAGGGCGAAGGCAACGGGGAGTTCAAGTGGCCAGTAGACATCGCGGTCGCCCCTGATGGTAAAATCTATGTTACAGATTCGTATAACCACCGTGTTCAGGTCTTCACGCCCGAGGGCAGATTCATTCGAAAGTGGGGAAGCTTTGGCGAAGGCGACGGGGAGTTCAGTGAGCCAGGAGGCATCGCGGTCGCCCCTGATGGTAACATCTATATGCCAGATGAAATTAATAACCGTGTTCAGGTCTTCACGCCCGAGGGCAGATTCATTCGAATGTGGGGAAAAGAGGGCACAGGCGAGGGGGAGTTCAATCGGCCAAGAGGCATCGCGGTCACGCCTGATAGACTCATTTATGTCGCAGATTCGTTGAACAGCCGTGTTCAGGTATTCACGCCTGAGGGTAGCTTCATTCGAATGTGGGGAAAAGAGAGCGAAGGCATGAGGAAGTTTTGTTATCCATTTGGCATCGCGGTCACCCCTAATGGCCTCATTTATACCACAGATTATCTTTTATACCACCGTGTTCAGGTGATAGCGGAGGATGAAACAGTTCGGAACCAAATAGCGAACGTTCCCAAAGCTACTGAGGCCGGTAGTACGAAAGACACGGAGACCGCTTTAGCGGTGGGATCCAACCAGAATAGAGAATTCATAACGTGGGGAATAAAGAGCTCACGCAACGAGGAGTTGTCTACTCCACAGGGCATCGCGGTCGCCCCTGATGGTAACATCTATGTCGGAGATCCTCGGAATAACCGAGTTCAGGCCTTCACGCCCGAGGGCAGATTCATTCGAGAGTTAAAAAGTAAGCAGCAATATGAGAATTATTTTAAGCCTGCAGGCATCGCGGTCGCCCCTAATGATCTCATCTATGTCGCGGATAGAGGTCACGACCGTGTTCAGGAAATCACGCCTGAGGGCAGATTCATTCGAGATTGGGGAAAGGACGTTGGGAATTACGGCATTTCACCATCAGGCATCGCGGTCGCCCCTGATGGACGCATCTATGTCACAGATTATGTTTATGACTGTGTTCAGGTCTTCACGCCCGAGGGCAGATTCATCGAGATGTGGGGAAAAGAGGGCACAGGCGAGGGGGAGTTCAATCGGCCAAGAGGCATCGCGGTCGCCCCTAATGGAAATATCTATGTTACAGATACAAATAACCACCGTGTTCAGGTATTCTTGAAGGACGGTAGATTCAACAGGACATTTGGGAGCTTGGGCACAGGCGAGGGGGAGTTCAGATTGCCACATGGCATCGCGGTCGCCCCTGATGGCCTCATTTATGTCACAGACACATTTAACCACCGTGTTCAGGTATTCACGACCGGGGGCAGCTTCATCGGGATGTGGGGAAGAGAGGGGTCAGGAGACGGGGAGTTTTCTTTTCCACTTGGCATCGCGGTCACGCCTGATAGACTCATTTATGTCGCAGATAGTAATAACCACCGTGTTCAGGTGATAGTGGGTGATAAGGCAGTTCAGAGGTGGAAGAGGCAAACACAGGAAAAGATTGCCAGACTTGAGAGGGAAGGATTGGCATACATTGATGAAGGGCGAACCGAGGAGGCAATTGTTTGTTACAACAAGGCATTGAATCTTGATCAGAACAATTATTACAGTATGTCTAAATACGATGGGCTGTGGAAGTTATCTCCCGAGATATCAATTGAGCTCTCGAATACCTCACTTACTTCGAATAAATGGGAGCAGGTCGATCTCATCCTAAGGAACACCGGCAGGGTTATTGGGGAGGATATCTCGGTGAGCTTCTCAGATGTTGCTGATATACGGAGAACTGAAACCACCTACACCTTACAGCCCGGGGAATCGGTCACCGATACCATAACCATCAGATCAGATGCCACTGGGCGGGCTCCGCTTGATGTTACGATGAAAGGCGGTTATTTTGGAGAACGTACTTTTGAAGCAACTTCCACCATCTGGCTTGATATCTCCGAACCAGGCACCACTTCAGCTCCCAGCATGGCCGGAACAGGTCCTGCCGCCTCTCCACCCGATTCGTCCAGCCTATTTGCCAGGTACCAGTCCCATGATCTCATCGGCGAGGGCGGGTTTGGCCGTGTGTACCGGGCGAGCCGGGGTGGCAAGGTATATGCAGTGAAGGTACCAAAGACCCCTGATTCAGCCACCGGAAAGACCTTCATCAGTGAGATCCAGAACTGGACACGCCTGAGTCATCCGAATATCGTGAGGGTCTTTGACTACAATATCCTCCCGACTCCCTATTTCGAGATGGAATACTGCGAAGCGTCCCTTGATAGCCTGCCAAAGCCGATGAGCCCGGATCAGGCGGCATGGCTCATCTACGGCGTTTGTAGTGGCTTAAACTATGCCCATGACCAGAAGATCATCCACCGCGATCTCAAACCCCAGAATATCCTTATCAGGGAGGGCATCCCGAAGATCACGGATTGGGGGCTCTCAAAAGTGCTGAGTGAGTCAAAATCCACCACCTCCACCTCGTTCACCCCCTACTATGCCGCCCCCGAACAGATGGGATCGCAGCCCAAAGATGAGCGGACTGACATCTGGCAGCTGGGTGCCATCCTCTACGAGCTTGTGACGGGAACTGTACCGTTTACCGGCGAGAGCATGATGGAGGTGATGATGGGTATCATGTCACGTGATCCGGTGAAGCCAACGGATCTCAACCCCGATGCAAAAGAGCTTGAACCAGTGATTCTCCGATGCCTGGAGAAGGATCCCGCGAAACGGTTCGGGTCGGTAACTGAACTCCAGCGGGTGCTTGCTTTCTACCTGAAGGTGACCTATACCGAGGCCCTGAAGGTGAGCCAGGGATCAGATGACCGGAAATCCACATACCTCTGCGGGGAACTGTTGATCATCCACCTCGATTCCGGAGAGCTGCCAAAGGCACTTCTGTATGGGAAGGATCTGATCCGGTACCTCTCAGGAGAGAACCGATCTGCACTGGAGAGCCTTGTTGAGCAGATGTCTTTCTGTGTCGATGAGGGGTTAAGTGATCTGCCGGAAGAGCTGATGCGGAAAGTCGAGTGGATTGTGCATGGGTCGAGGTTAGAGGGGATGGGGTGAGACAAGCTTGATTACACTATTTTATCTATCGGAGCTATCGGGATGCGTTTCTTCACAAGTTCGGATAATGATTCAATAGGAAATCAATGGAGCACACTCCAGGATCCACCGGTCTGGGTGATGGAGGCTGCTAAGAGGTGGTACCATCATCAGAATGTCCCATCATATGATGGCATTCTCCATTTTGTCGGGAAGAAGTATCTGTATCTTGGTTTCTTCTTTTTGATACAACCAGATCGTATTCAATGGAGTTTCTACTGGAGATTAAAAGGTAAAAAGCCGGATGCACTCTTAAAAAAGCTGAAGAGCGGCCCAGGCCGGTATAAGGAAGCATTACTTTGTGTAAATGAAGTGCTGAAAACAAACCCGGAAAATCCAACCGCATTGCAGAACAAAGCCCTCGCCTTCAAAAAGCTTGAACGATATGAAGAGGCACTTGGCTGCTATGACAGACTGATTCAGATCTCCCCGGATGACAGCAGATTTTTGATTGAAATGGGTCTGATACTTATCAAGCTGGGCAGAAATCATGATGCCATTCAGTTCTTTGACAGGTCACTCGCTCTGGATTCAAACAATTTCTTCGCATGGAATAACAAAGGGTGGTGTCTGAAAACCCTTGGCAGGTATGATGAAGCACTCACCTGCTATGACAGAGCCCTTGAGATTGATCCAAACAATGCCACTACCTTGAAGAACAAGGGAAGTACACTTCACAAGCTGGAGAGGGATGAAGAAGCGATAAATTGTTACAAACGGGCAGTTGCACTCAGCCCCCGGCACCTCTCTGCATGGCAGAATTTGGCAATAGCACTTGCTGGCATAAACAGGTTTGAAGAAGCAATTGATAGCCTTGATCAGGCATTACATATTGATCCGAACAATAAGGCAATCAGAAGTTTGTACAATGAATTGGGCTCGCAATGGACTGGAGTTGGACACCCATCCTGGGTAGTTCGTGCAGCTCACAAATGGTATCATGAACAGTCAAATCCCCCATATTCTGGAATCAGGCACTTCATCGGTGACAACTATCTCTATCTTGGATTTTTTGAGAGGCTGTCGGGTGGAGAGGTGCAATGGCACTTTTATCGGAAGCTGAAGGGAAGACAACCGGAGAAACTTCTCAGCAAGATTTCCAAAGCTGAGGGCAGGTATGAAGAAGCTCTCGCATTCCTCAATACCATGCTCCAGACCAATCCTGATGACCAAACCACACTTCATAACAAAGCAATCGCCCTGAAGAGCCTTGGAAGATTTCAGGAGGTGCTGGGCTGTTATGACAGAGTCATCAGGAACGACCCGAAAGATACCCTTTTGTGGAATAATAAAGGCTTTGTTCTCCTCAAACTCGGACGATATGAGGATGCGATAGAAGCACTCGACAAGTCTCTCGAACTCGATCCAGCGAATGCCTTGGCATGGAACAATAAGGGGACAGCTTTCCGCACCCTGGGGAGATATGAAGATTCAATCGAATTTTTTAACCGGGCTCTCAGCATCGATCCACAGTATCTTAATGCATGCAACAACATGGGTGTGGCGATTAAAGACCTGGGACGGCATACCGAAGCCATCGGCTGGTTTGATCGTGCCATTGCTCTCAATCCCCATTTTGCATGGGCATGGTTCAACAAAGGTCTTGCACAGAATGAGCTGGGTAAGGGAGCCGAGGCGCTTGCATCCCTGAACAGGGCACGTGAGCTTTTTCCGCATCCAACAATCAACGTACAGCAGGAGGTACTGAGAGAGCAGCTGAAAGCCAGTGTCTCCTCAGGAAACGATTCAAATGTGACCTATTACTGTGGTGAGCTGGTGTTGACAGCTCTTCACATGGGAGATCTGAAATCGGCGTATAAGTATCTTGGAGATCTCCTGGTGTATGCAAAAGGCGATATGAAAGATGAGGTGCAGTCGCTGGCGGATACCATGCAGTTCATAATGGAGAACCAGATGGATGTTTCAGAGGACATCCTGATGAAGGCGGATCTGCTGGTGCATAAGATGCGGGGAAGGGGTTGAATGTAGAGTCTTGACAGAGCTGGCCCCGATCGTACTCATTGTATCATTCCCCAATCAGGTTTTAAACTCAGATTTATTCATTTCAAAGGTTGTGTATCTATGGAAGATGTGACAGGAAAAACTCCTCATATGGACTGGCTGAACATTCTGCGCTATCACCGTGAGGTGATCGAAAAGGGATCGGACGACTTCTTTTCTATCCTGGCAGAGGGAATTGAACGCTATACCCGACTCCTGCACTTTTATCCGGAGACATTCGAAGGCCCCTGGAGCATCACTGCAGATGAAATGATAATGGCATTTCTAGAAGAGCAGTTTTCAAATGGCGAAAACCCCCAACTTATCCTTGGCTGCCTCTACTGGGAGAGTTCGAAAAAAGGCAAGCGATATTTAAATCCATTACTCTATATGGATGTTTCAATTGAACAGGGGATTGAAGATTCGATCATCTTAAAACCAGAATCTCTATATTGGAATTTCTCTCCATCCCTTGAATCAGCAATACGAAATAAACAGATTAAACTTCAGGAAAACCTGCACGAAAAGCTTCCTGAACTGCTTAAAAAAGCGGCGGAGGGTTACAATCCTGCTACGAAAGATCTTGCAGCTGTTTTCAAGAACGCCCTCTTGAATGAACTACCAATATTCAAAGAGATCCTAGCCAAGGATTTATTGGGCTGGATACTCTTCACCCCTCCAAAATCCTATGTATTTACCAGACATATCCTCAATGATTATAAAGAGATCGAGCGACAGATCAAAGACAAACCTGAAGAAATAGGCGGTTTAAGGCTTCTTGAGTTACTTCAGAGCTCGAATAACCACGATTCAGTTGACATTTTGCCTGTTGTTCCATTGAATCCAGAGCAGAAACATGCTGTAGCCAATATACTCTCAGATAACCCAATTACTGTAGTGAGCGGACCCCCGGGATGCGGGAAAAGCCAGGTTGTAGTTTCACTTCTTATTAATTGCTGGGCTGAAGGAAAGACGGCATTATTTGCAAGTTATGTCAACAATGCCGTCTCCGTCATTCATGATCGTATTACAGCAATAGAGGAAGAAGCGAAACGATCAATTCTTCCGGTCACTATCAAAGCAGGAAAGGAAAATAACATCTGTCCTGGAATTCGAAAAGTCAAGGATTCAATAATTCAATATAGACCGATTAAACCTGAAGCATTTCAAAATTTACAAATACGAAAGCGTGAGTTAGAGACCAAGAAAGAAGAGTTTCAAAAGTGTATTAATACAGGTGTTCCTCAGCAGATAGACGAGTCATTGCATTCTGCGTTTGATGCATATGCAATCGCCATGGAACATAATGAGATGCTTAATGAACAATACAGAGAATATACAGCGATATTAGAACAATTTGGATACCCGATAAAACCTGAGGAGTTTGGAGATCGGATCTTGAGCATTGAAGCATGGCTCCAAAAACGATTCCGCTATGCAACCGAGATCAAAGAGAATATAAAAATAATCAACGAGTATCAGGAAAAGGCTGATATTATTGCCGAGGATATCGACAATATTCTTGAGTCATTTAATCTCAAATATAACTCCCGTCAATGGCATCTACTTCTACAAGATACCGGCTCACTGGATAAATTGATAGATTGGTATGAGGAGTATAAATCCACAATTCTTCAGGAAGATTTGCAAAAGGCGGTGCGCTCAAATGGAGTGAAAAATGATCATCGGGTCTGGTCAGGAACCCAAGATGTGGAAGAGTGGTTGGGGAATGCTCAGATACTAATCGACAAGATAGTATCAATGCTCCATCGCGAAAAAGAAACCATTGAAAAAATTAAGCTCATTCAACATGAATATGATCATTGGACAAATATTGTAACTCAAACTGGTTTTTCTAAAGATTTCGAGTTTGATTCCACGATTCTCATCTCATGGAAGACATTATACAAAGAATATGTCACAATTCCAAGGGGAATGCTCCCAAATCCCTTCACAAGAAGGGCCAATATCGAAAGGAATCTTAGAGATCTTGAAAAGACGATCATACCCATCCTTCCTCAACTCCTAAAACAAGCTATTGGTATAGTTAACGTAGAATCAGAGAAGAAAATCTCAGATCTATCCCGAAGTGCATTGTCCCCCCATCTGGATGAACTTCTCTCGTGGTTTGAAGCAAAAGATCGTCGTCGTATGAATGCTCAGGAAGACGCAAGAGTTCGCTCGGCCTTCGAGGATTTAATGCAAGATTTTGATTCATTGAAACTATTCTATCCACCTGTCTCGATGCTTGATATTGATGGGTGGCAAAATACAGTTAACCAGCTTTCAGATAAAATCAGGATAGCAGGAGATGCTCGTGAAGCATTTATTGCGAATGAATCAATCCAGAACCTAAAAAAAATCCTGATAAAATTTGGAGCGATTGCTGCGAACAGTCCGGTAAAAAGTGCTTGGAGCTCAAATGCCGGAAAAAAATTTTCGGATTCGATAAAAAGACTAATGGCTCATCCGGATCCCGACTCCCTTGAAGGAGCCAGTGATATCGTCATGGCAAATGATTTTGATTTGTTTGTATTCGAATGGAAGCAGCTTATCGGACATATACAACAGTATATTGATACACTAAATGTGAAAAAGAAGATTCCATCCGAAGAGGAAATCAGCCATAGGTGGTGGGCAGAAGATCCAACTAGTGGAATCAATTATCCAGATAAGAGGACAATTCCGACAGATGTGGGAGATTATGAAAAACATCTTGAGAAATGCAGAGATATTCAGCATTCATGGAATAAACATACACAGAAGAGCATTCCTGAGAAAGAACGAATAATTCAAGAAAACCTACTCTGGGCCAGAACAGAGATAGAGAATGCCTGTCGAAAGATACCGGATGAGACTGCACGACTAGAGATCGAGGAGGATATTCTGCCGTTTATTCAGCAACATGATGATCAATGGCCACTCCAGCAAATACGTTCAGAATTTGAGCAATTCAGATCATCAGAGTTGAATATGCAGATTGCCCGCATGGACCAGAAACTTCAGATTCTGTCATTTGAGATTGCCAGTAACCAAAGGGTTGAGAGATTAAGAACTATGAATATGTCAGAAGGGGATACAGTTTGTGATTCGCAAAATAACTGCAAAGAACCTAATAAAGGATCCTCTAAAACCTCATACCCACTCGGAACAAGATTGACTGACCTGCTTGACTTTTATGAGAAGGCACAACGTAACAGTTACACCTTACCTCAGGAGAATACCGATCTCTTCTCAGGATGCCTTGCTGCAATTCCTATCTGGGTAACAACTTCTCTCTCTACACAATCCATTCCACGAAAAGCCGAAATTTTTGATCTTGTGGTAATAGACGAAGCCTGTCAGTGTGATGTGTCATCCGTGCTACCCATGATCTATCGTGCCCGGAGTCTTGCAGTTATTGGAGATCCGCATCAGTTGGATGCTATAAATATGATCAGCTCCCCCGAACTGGATCGAAAAATTGCCAAAGATCATGGTATAGAGGGTGTCCCAGATTCATTCAGGCATATAAATAATAATCTCTATAAGCTTGCCGAGCGGTCGCTCCCTCATAATAGCCAGGTAATCGATCTGCTGGAGCATTACCGATCCCATCCCCAGATTGTCGGTTTTATCAACATGCATGTATATAATAAAAAACTCATAATCAAGAAAGAGATTGATTGTACCGAACAGGATCTTGCCGAGGAAGGAATATTTGGAGTAGATGTAAAGGGAGCATGTGAACGGATCTCAAACAGCTGGCGGAATGCAAGAGAGGCAGATGAAGTTGTACGGGTTGCAAGGGAACTAATTCAGGATAAGGGATATAATGGATCGCAAATTGGGGTGGTAACGCCATTCAGCCCACAGAAAACACTCATTGAAAGAAAAATTAATTCTGAACTGAACAACCTAGGAATTACTGTAGGCACAGCCAATACATTTCAGGGCAATGAACGCGACATTATGATCTTCAGTCCGGTTCTATCTCAGGGTATATGGGATGTCTCGATCAATTTCGTGCAAAATCCTGTTAATCGGATCAATGTGGCTCTGTCCAGAGCGAAAAATGCATTATATGTCGTCGCAGATTTTGATTTCTGTAAGAATACGAGCGGTATACTCTCCGAACTCATTCATTATATTGAAACCATAAAGGCATTGAGAGTAACAGCAAAAGAGCAGGGATATGAGCAATTATATCTCTACACCCTGATGCTTATTGAAGGATGGAAACCGGCTGTTGACATAAAGATAGGAGGGATAACTGTCGATTTGGCTCTTCAGGAGTCCGGAGCTAAAATTGCTATTTTTATCACCACCAGAACCATCTCCGAGAGCGAAAAAGCACGTAGGATAGAAGCAGTAAAGAGTAAGGGGTTTGAATTGATGGATATACCTGCAAGGAAGATCTCAGAAACGCCAAAAGAAGTAATAGTTACTATTCAGGATAGGATCGAACAGGTATAGAGGCCATATTAAGCAATAACATATACGATTGATATGTCAGATGACAATCCAGAAAACACGATATCAAGCAATGAAGCTGAAGAATGGTTCATTAAGGGCTATAATACGGTGAACGTCCATGATAAAATTATTAGCTATAGAAAAGCGATTGAATTGGCTTCAGACAATCCAGGACTATGGGAGATCCTTGGGCACACCTATCTTGAGTCTGAGAACTATGAAGAGGCATTAAGGTCCCTATTCGAGGTCTCGGGAGAACGAGCCTCCCATCCCGACTACTTATGTCTTCTCGGGGACGTCTATTCACACCTCAACAAAATCGATGAGGCTTCCAGATGTTATGAGAAGGCACGGGAAATGGATAGCCTCAATAAGAGGGCCTGGACAAAAACCGGAAACCTCCTTGATGAAACCGGCAACTTCATTGAGGCGCGTGATTGTTTTCAGCGTGCCAGGAAACTACCTGAAGATCCGGGAAATTATCTGGATAGCCTGTATGTGCAGATTATCAAATGGTTTGACACGAGACAGGATGAATCCCTTGATTTAAAAATATTACAGGTAAAGAAGGATATAAAAAACCAGATATCTCCCCTTCCTGAATCAGTGCAAAATAGATACGAAAATTTCGAATACATTAGTAAAGGCGGCTTCGGAGAGATATACAAGGCAACCCGTGCTGATGGCAACAATGTTGCTATTAAAATTCCAACAGCATTTGACTCTCAGGCAGCAAAAGCATTCATTCTTGAATTGAATAACTGGAATAAACTCTCCCATCCAAATATCGTCCGGCTTCTTCATTACGAAATTAAACCTCATCCATTTTTTGAGATGGAGTTGTGTGACAGCTCATTAGCAGATATGAAGATGCCGATTGAAGTGAGAGAAGCTGCATGGATAATCTTTCATATATGTGAAGGGCTGAAATACGCCCATGCTCAAAAAATCATCCACCGGGATCTTAAGCCCCATAATATCCTGATAAAAAATGGGATGCCAAAGATCAGCGACTGGGGTCTATCAAGAGTCCTGAGTGAATCAAGGACAGTTACCAACATCTCATTCAGCACTCCATATGCTGCACCTGAACAGATAGACAACAGATCCAAAGATGAACGCACTGACATCTGGCAGGTTGGAGTTGTATTCTACGAACTTGTTACAGGAAAACGTCCATTTGAAGGTGATTCACAGACCGGAATTATGGCCGCAATAACAGCAGCAGAACCCAAACCTCCAGGCAGGCTGGTACAGCTCCCATCTGAAGTTGAGTCGATTATTCTCAAATGTCTGGAGAAAAAGCCTGAAAATCGATATCAATCCGTTCTTGACCTCCAGAAAGTAATAGCCAGCCACCTCAAATTCAACTATACAGAAGAACTGAGAAACAGTATCTCAATAGGGAACAACCGCCAGGCAGCTTACCTATGCGGCGAACTGGTTCTGGTTCACCTCAGAATTGGCGAAGGGCATGAGGCATTCAAGTATCTTAAAGACCTTTTATTTTATACAAAGGATGACTTCAATGACGATATCCAGTCACTCATTGACTACCTGCAGTTCATGATCGAAGACGGTATTGAAATATCTGATGATATCATAATTAAGATAAATGACGTTATCCATAAGGTAAGAGTGGTTTGAATAGCTATTAATCAAGTTCATTTGCTCTATTTTAACAGAACATATTACGAAGCTCAATCACATTTTCACATATATAATCAGGATTTGATTTCTTGAGCAGATCTGGGTTTTCACAACCCCAAAGTGCAGCTATGGAACAGAGACCTGCATTATTAGCTGAAATAATGTCCTTTGGATCATCACCAATAGCGACGGCATTAATTATTGGAGTATTTAGGAATTTTAATATTTTTAGATAAGGTTCGGGATACGGTTTGTGTCGAATAGTATCGTGATAACAGATAGTGGCATCAAAATTCCAATTAAAATGAGATAATATACGATCGCAGTACGTTCTCGGTGTTGATGTAACCAAACCTACTTTGTATTCGTTTTGTTGTAGGTCATGAAGAAGATCATTTATACCATTGTATGGGAGTAATGTGTGAATAAGAGGATAAATATCCTTCCATTTCCGACTATTCCGTAAAAATTCTATAGATTTGGTATCAACAAGAGTTTGATCTAAATCAAAGATGATTGCGGAAATATCTCGATCAGAAATCAAATAGTTTCTTGTTGTTTCCATTTTTATCTTTCTGCCTTTGCTTGATAGTGTTTTTTTGAGAGTTATTTACTTCCTTTTGCATAAAATGATACAAATTTACTTTATTTAAGAAACTATGAATTGATTCGTTATTTTCACAATCAATTATATGGGCCCCATAATTACTAGTTTCATCAATAATTTTTTGATTTCCTTTTGTTTGAGGGTAGTTTAGGAAATCCTTTGGATGGCGAATACAAGCTAATATTCTCTTCTGTTTTATGCAAAAACTTACAGTATGCATTGAACCTCCAACTACATCAGTTTCAATTACAACAACAGCTTTACTTAATCCACTTTGTAGACGATCTCTTTCTACTAAGGTTCTTTTACTTATTTTATCTTTTGGAGGGTATTCACTTACGAGACATCCACCTTTAAGAATTATATCTTCAGCTAATTTTTTATTTTCAGAGGGATATATATTAACACCTAACCCATGTGCAAGTATTGCCACTGTTTTTCCATCTCTACGAATACACCCTTCATGAGCCTTTGTATCACATCCAAGAGCTAGACCACTTGTTACAATATAATGTTTAGTTGCAAGTAGTTCTCCCATTCTATGGGCCTGCTTCGCACCATATTCTGTTGGTTGCCTTGTTCCAATGATAGCAATCGAATTATCATTATTAAGGCATTCATAATTTCCTTTTGTATAGATTATTATTGGAGGATCTGCTATTTCGAGTAATCTCTTTGGATAATTAGTATGATAATAAGGAAATATATCAATATCATTATTCTTTGAATATTCAATTATAATTTGTGCATCGGAGTATGCTTTATTTAAATCATCTTCATTAGGAGGCTTATAATTTTTATTAATTTTTTTTAAGTCAACCTCATAATCCTTCAATAACCCATTTAATGCACCAATATTCATATTATATTTATAATAATTATTAAGATCATAATTGTTTTTTTTCTCACCTAGAATTTTTAATATACTCCAAATTGTTTTCCTTCCAATTGAGCGTATATTCTGAAGCGTTATAATGTATACCAAATCAATTTGAGGAAGGCATTCGTTAGATAAAGAATTCATAATAGTTACTCCTTTCATTAAATATTTCCACATACCATTAATTATTAAACAATAAAATTTATATTATGTAAATATTATAAACCGCTGACATTCATTATAACAACCACAATATAATTAAGTCCTTGCAGTTTTTCCTATTGCTAGGCACTCAACTCGATTTGCTCCTTCAAGAAGCAACTTAGTTTTACACACCTTAAGGGAATTCCCACTTGTTGTCACATCATCTAATAGAAGAATATCTTTTCCTCGGATAATATCTGTGCGGCTAACAGATATTGTTTTTTCATGGATTAACTCATTACGAGAACCTCCATGAGCCAATTTTTGAATGGTCTCAGTTCTAACTAAACAGTCTGTTGCATCTACTCTTCTTTTTTCAGCAAGAATTTTTGCTACATTTCGAATGCCACTATCATTATCATTTGCTTTTGATGAAGGTACAACGGCTATAGCAATACCATAATTTAAATGCGGATGAAGTGAATTAGCCAAATCATTTACTTCATTAGATTTGTTATTTTTAATATTCAAAATATAATGTTCAAAATCACCGAATTTAGGATTTGGAATGTAATTTCGCCTATCAAGCCAAATTGGATTATAAATTCCGATATAATAAATTCCTCTTTCATCTAGGTGAAATTTACTGTCATCTTGAAAAATACAATGGGGAGGTTCAATATCCATTTCTCTTAGGGCCTCTGCAACTAGACTTTCTTTTATAAATTCACAATCCTGGATAGCAGCATAGTCCCTGACGCGTCTTAGGAGGCGGTTGGCAATTCTAGGTATTCCCCGACTCCATTTCGCAATTTCAATACAAGCTTCCTCGGTGATGGATATGTTTAGAATAGATGATGACCTCATTAGAATACAAAAAAGCTCATCGATATCGTAGAGATTTAACCGGCAGATCAATCCGAATCGATCAAGGAATGTGGGTTCAAGAAGTTCAGCTCGCGGAGCTGTCCCTAAAAGTCTGAACTGTTTGATAGAATGCATATAATTCTTCCCTTCCGCTCCAGCACCGACAATCTCATTAGTCTTAGTATTCTCCAATGCCTCAAAAAGGATCTTTTTGACAGGTGGACTTAACAGATGAATATCATCAATTAACAAAAAGTCTCCTGCCGACAGACTAGTAAGTTGTGAGATAAGTTTATTTGTATTACCCAAGTCTTTAGCGGAAGTGAACCTTATTGTGACACCCATCTCTCTTGAGATAATTTGACAAAGAGTGCGTTTTCCAAGACCGGGGCAACCTAATAAAAGGATATGATAAATTTCTTTCTTCTTTTCGGCATCAAGAAATTTTTTGATGTTATCTATTATTTGTTGTTGACCGATGAAGTCATCAAAATTAATAGGTGGAATTAATGGATCTTCTATTTCACCGATTATAATATTTGGAGAAAAAATGGATTCATTTAAATCATTATTATCTTTCATGTTTATTTGAGCATGGGCAACACTTTTATTTTCATCTATATTTGTTTGAATACCATTTTCAATTGAAGATGGAGATAAATTATTTGATTGAACCGCATGGTGTTTTTCATCAAGAGATTGACCCCACTCAACAATCCCGTCAGTATCCAGCTTGACTATCCAGGCATCAGCACCGCCGTGTGATGACTGGACGTCTCCATCAGACGATCTAGTAAATCCACACGCGATAAAACCGCCATCAGAGGTCTGCTGAATACATTTTGCAGAGTCATAACTTGAACCGCCAAGACAACGTTGCCATGTGATCTTCCCATAAGCATCCAGTTTCACGATCCAGGCATCATTACCTCCATGATTCCCGCTGACATCACCATCATTCGAACTTGTCCTACCGGCGACAATATAACCTCCATCTGATGTTTGCTGGATACTATATGCTTCATCAACACCTGATCCCCCGAGACACCGTTGCCATTCGATATCCCCTTGGGCATTCAGTTTGACCACCCAGGCATCGAAATGACCATGATTCCCGCTGACATCACCGTCATTGGAGTTGGTCCTGCCCGCGAAGATATACCCCCCATCTGCTGTCTGTCGTATGCAATAGGCTATCTCTTCTGCCGAACCACCAAGACAACGCTGCCATTCGATCACTCCTTGAGCATTCAGTTTGACCACCCAGGCATCGAAACTACCATGGTTCCCGCTGACATCACCATCATTTGAGTTCGTACGTCCGGCAGCTATATACCCCCCGTCTGAGGTTGGAGATATGAAAAAGACATGATCATCTTTTGAGCCGCCGAGAATACGGTGCCATTCGATCTCTCCGTGAGAATCGATTTTGGCCACCAATCCATCAAAACCACCACGATTCTCAGCGATATCGCCATCAGATGAGGCAGTCTCTCCTGCTATGACAAAACCACCATCTTGAGTATTCTGGACACAACAGGCAATATCCACCTTCGAACCACCGATACAACGCTGCCATTCAATGGCACCATCTGAACTTAGTTTAACAACCCAGGCATCGAATAAACCATGATTACCTGCAACATCTCTATCATTTGAACGTGTTTTACCAGCGACGATATAGCCTCCATCAGGTGTCTGTTGAATGTAATGAGCCTCATCTACTGAAAAGCCACCAAGACAACGCTCCCAGACAATTCGTCCGACAGAATCCAGTTTCATGACCCAGGCATCCCGTCCACCATGATTTCCACTCACATCGCCATCATTTGATTCAGTCCAACCCGCAACGACATATCCTCCATCCAGAGTTTGTTGGATACAATATGCACGATCATCCTTTGACCCCCCAAAGCATTTTTGCCAATACTGAGGGATCTGAACAACATTCTGTTCTGGCTCAATAGAATTCTGAGGGGGAAGCGATTCTATTCGGTTCGGATCAGAATCGGTTAAATTGTTCTTTTTATCTGAATGATAGGGTATTCCAGAAATTTGACATATTCTCTTCAGGCGTTCGTGATTGGAGACAGATTGTTCGGATTTGCTGAGATTATTAGATTTTTCCTGGGGTTTCGTATTCTTATGAGTGTCAACATTTGTATTAGTAGAGTTATTATGATCAATCATTCTCCAATCCTCTTTATTTTCTTTCTATGCCGGTTTTTCTCCTGTGGTTGTATTCTAGACCAGTTTAATATAATAGCTTCGATTTGATGCCAGGACTTTTGAGCCCATCAAACCACCGATCTGACTTAGAAAAACTCCCAATTTTTCCGGCATTCTGCGCGCCTTTGAGAGATTCCATCAATTTATCTGTTATATCCCTCATTTTTCCAAGTCTTCCCAACTTTTTTGCGCCCCTAAGAGGGCAATTCGGTCAGGTATATATACTCAGCGTACGACTGGCTCATAGACTCCAGCATTGAATTCTCGGAAAACGCAGGTCAAATTAAAGAGATTGAACAGGGAACCCCTATCTCGGAATTACTTAGTTCATCGTATCTGCACACAATTGCACAGACCATTGAACGAGAATACTACCCACAGGAAGCACCAGATTCCGGTATCCGGTTCATCTCCTGCTGAAACTCCTTATCATCAAGTGTTTCAGGAAACAATCCTATGCCCGGACAATTCTTCTCCTGACAGACGAGGATTGTTTTCATCTTGGGGCAGAGTTGGGCGAAGATGGGTACATCATACCCAATTCAGCAACACTCCACTACTTCGTGAAATACCGTCTCGGAGTCAAGGGGATGAAACGGCTCATGCACCTTGTCGGCGAGGCAATCCTTCTCTGGGCACAGAATGAGATGGTAGGTATCATTGATTCAACTCCGATTGAAGCTTCCCGGTACGACAAATATGCTCCGTTTCATCCGCACTACTCGGTGAAGATGGATAAAGCGCATATCTTCCATCTGGGACCATACCATACCCTCTTGCAATGGTCTACTCGTATGGAACCGATGCTGATCCATCTCATCTTCTGCCTCATCTTAAAAGAGTGAAGACATTGAATCCACGGCTCAATAATGTGCTGCTTGATGCAGGATATGACTCATTTGAGGCACATGCCCAGGTCTGGTATCATCTGAATGCCCGACCCTGCATCGATATCCGTGAAGGAGCAGTTCTCCAGAATGAAGGAAATGTTAAGAGAATCAGACACTGGGTTAACAAGCTCTGGAGAGCAGGGGGAGATATCCACGCTCCCCTGGCTCAACAGTTGAGATTCCTCTTCCAGAACGGAAGAGTGGAACAGGTCGGAATGCATTTCCGAAACAAGAATCTTCTCGACCCAGAATTCTCAGCAATCATGCGAAGCCGTGGTGAGTGTGAACGGGTACATGCCCGGATGAAGGCATCAGTTACCTTTCACCTCAGGAGGATTCAGCATGAAAGCCGGGAACTCTATATAATCCTCAACTTTGTTGTTTATCAAATGCTCCTCCTGACGGGGTTGCGTGCCGGGGTGAAGAACCCGACACACCTGAGTACGTTATTCTGAGGACTGATTCCTGCAGTCACAAGAGGCAAACCCCTTGGTGAGAGGGGAATAAAGAGAGCGATAGCTTTGTCTTTTCAATGGGTTTTTGGGTAATCTGGCAGTGGAACCGTATCGCTGTTCAAGACGAGGGCAGTGATGTTGAGCAGTTGGGTGATATATTCAGCGCTCATTATGGAGATCTGGCTGAACAAACGACTCAAAATTTCTGCCCATCAAATGAAAAGAAGTGTTGTTTTGATGGGCTCCGGAAAGGATGGGCTGACCCGTAACAAAATGTTTAAGTTGTGACGTAGAATTCTGTTATAGGTTTATCATGAATTCGAGGATGTTATCAATTGGAATTGCCATTTTAGTAATTGGAACAGGGTTGTATATGATTGCATTAACCCAACTTCCAGAATATGAAACTCTATTTGGTTCTTTGGCGAGAGCGCTTGATAGTGATGTAAAACAAAAATATGAACTTCTCAAATTATTCCAGGTTATTGGTCCAATGGCTGGAGTGGCAGGCTTTATTATTTCTATTGCAGGTTTGGTTTCTTCACCAAAGGACAACTAAACTCTTTTTAAAAAGTCAACTCCGACTTGAAGCCACCATGGCCATTCATTTATCACTCCTGAATACCCCTTGTTGATGATTATTTTCCCTTCCTCTGGTTCATCGTATGTAGGTTCAGATTGAAGGGACATTGAGGATTTGGTTTGAAGAAATAGAGAATTGTAGAGAAGAACCAAATTTTAGCATATAAAAACTAGATCATAACCATGACACTCTTTGATTTTCTCAGGAAAAGCGATTTCAAAAAAAGGGTAGAGCTCTCAACCATCGAGCATGATACCGAAGCACTCGATTTATTTGACCTGGCAATCGCCCGCCATCCGAGTCATTTCAATACCTGTAAGAATCGCGGTGCGGAACTGAGCAGGCCTGACAAGTACACAAGTCTATCGATGTTTATGAGAAGGCTCATGCCTCTACAAGAATCTACAATCCCTATCCCTCTGATAAAGAGATTCGAAGGGGGGGGGGGGTAAAGATCCAAAAGACAGCAACAGCATCCTCTAACCTTCAATACTTACGTTATATCAAGCTTCGATTTGCTGCTTAGATACCATGGATGATCATCACCACAATGTCGATTATGAGGATAACGATGATTCGTTCAAAACGTTTTTAGCTTCAGGAAAGAGAAGAAAGAACTGAGCAGGATATCATGAAGAGCTTTATTGACAAAGTCATGCATCGGAACCAGAAGAAGAGAAGATCATTCTCGCTAAAGATTGAGATGCAAAATGCAGCAGCATTGACAGATGAAGTTATTTCTGAAGCAATGACTGAACTTGCACAGATGATCAGACGCGGTGAAGTCAACCTTGATACCGAAGGTAAAGTGAGATACATCCTCGGGGACGTCGTTTTAGAGGGCCGGATGGATATTGTTACGGAATGAGACGATCCGATATCACGTGTGAGATGGGGAGCAGATCAGATCCGTGTGTATTGGAGGGCCGGACAGAGAATTATGCAGCGGCTGCTGCACAGATTTTGGATCTTCAGGCAACCACCCCTGCCACTCTCTGGCATAATCCCCATCATTCACCCTAAAAGTGTACCTCCACCTCCCCCATTGGGATCAAAACCCTCAATCATCTTCCAGATCTTCCACATTATCCTCCTTATCCCCCTCATCCTTCTTCCTCATCAGGTACGAATTAATCACCATATCCCCCGGCACCGGTCCGCCTGAGAAGATTCCAACCTCGACAAGCTCCCGCTCGATCCGCTAATATTCCTCGCGGCTCTTCTGCTGCTGCCGCTCATAGTCGCCAGGGATCTTTTCATTAAAGAAGATCATGGTGCTTAACTCGGGCAGCCGGACGTGCCTGCCATCCTCATAGATCCTGCCACGGGCATCCCCGCCGATCCGGTGATGGGCATAGTATTCCATGAACCCGGATCCCTCTTCGGTATCATCTGTTCCAGAAGCATCAATTCCAAAGGCGAACATGATCCTGCCGCTCCCATAGGGGAGGGAGCCGGGAGTGCCGTCACGGAGGTTCTTATCAGGTATCTTCAGGTCATGGCGGCCAAAGAGCTCTATGAACTTTTTCTGGATGGTTGATCGGTCAGGAGGCATAGGGGTCACCGGTTGTCACCACAATGGTGTGTCAAAGCCTCTTGCATGGGCAGCACCAATAACCTTTGCCAGTGGGATACCATATATCGGTTCTTCCTCATGCACCCTGATTTGTACCACTCCCCTCCGATTGAAGAGAGAGGGAGGGAGGGAGGTGAGCACTTTTCAACCGCCACTTCTGTGCATTTTTAAACCGCCATAGGCACCGCCACTGTAACCATTAACAATTCTGCGACCAGGATCCAGAATCCATACAGAGTGCAGAAGGAAAAAAAAAAACCTTAGGGGGGGTGGGCAGGTATGAAGGATATGACGAGTATGAAAGATCATACGGAATTGGTTTTGATGATGAAATGTTTTGAGGGTGTACACTCTTCCCATTACCTTTGAATACTCCCCTTCAATAATCGATATGTACCATTCTCAGGAGATGAATATAAGGGCTATGCATGCACCCTGTGAGTGTTTTTAGCGTTTTTGCGACTTTTCTTTATGTGTATGAAAGATCATACTCGTCATACAAATCATACCCTTGATCAGTACTAGTGTCATGTCAATTATTAAGTGTCGTAACTTTATTATATCATAAGCGTACTATAATAACTTATGAGAAAATATGTTGTGACTCTCACCCAGGAAGAACGTGACACCCTTGAAACCCTCGCCTCCAAAGGTAAACATTCATCACAAGCAGTTCTGAATGCCCTTATTCTCCTTGGATGTGATGAGGGTGAGCACCAGACACAGCGTTCAACCAATGAAGAATTATCTCGTGTTTTGAATATCAGTATGAGAAAAGTCGACCGTGTCAAAAGCAGATTTGTTCTGGAAGGTCTTGATGAGGCACTGACAAAGAAAAAACCAGATAGGATCTATGTCAAAAAGACCGACGGTGATTTCGAAGCTCGATTAATTGCTTTGAGTTGCAGTGAACCGCCAGAGGGCTATTCCAGGTGGTCACTTCGATTGCTGGCAGATAAAATGGTTGAACTTGAGTACGTTAACACAATATCTCATGAAGCCGTTCGTCAGGTTTTAAAAAAACGAACTCAAACCGTGGCGAAATCAGGCGTGGGTAATACCTCCTAACCAGAACGGTAATTTCGTTGCTCAGATGGAACGGGTTCTGGATGTGTATAAGCGACCCTTTGATTCACAACATCCAGTTGTTTGCATGGATGAATCCCCAAAACAACTCATTTCTGAAACTCGACAAACCATATCCTGTACACCGGGATATCCCGCCAGACATGATTATGAGTATCGCCGTTGTGGCACATGTAATATTTTCATCGCATGTGAACCTCTTGCCGGGAAACGATTGGTAAAAATAACCAATCGAAGAACCAAGCAGGATTGGGCTGAATTTCTGCAGGATATTGCTGCCCAATATGAAGGGGCGAATAGAATTACCTTGGTTATGGATAACCTGAATACACATGGGCCTGGATCACTCTATGAGACCTATCCTCCGGGAATAGCTAAAGCTCTCTGGGATCGGTTTGAGTTTGTCTATACGCCAAAACATGGAAGTTGGCTAAATATGGCAGAAATAGAGCTGAGCGTTCTCACCAGCCAGTGCCTTGATCGAAGGATAGACAGTATTGAGGTTGTCCAGAGAGAGGTTAAAGCATGGGAAGAATCCCGAAATAACAAAGATAGTCGGATAAATTGGCAGTTCACGACTGAGGATGCACGAGTGAAGTTATCTCGCCTTTACCCGACTTTTGAAGATTGACATGACACTAGAGCTTTTTTTTGGAGTGAGTGGATGGAGTGAAAAAGTGAGATCGATCTGGGGGTTTAAAGATTAGGCAATTGTAGTTTTCAGGTGGGATTGGGGAGTTTTATTCCGACGAAAGTGGGGAGTTTTATTCCGACGTTGACATACTCTATTCACCCTTCCTCTAACTCCCCCGCCTTCCCCCGGATCTTCTCCATCATCACCCTGCTCCCCACAACCGCAAGCAGCTGCCGTGCCCGGGAGAATGCCACGTACAGCATCTCGTCACTGTTGATCAGTGCATCGTCAAGCACAACTATGGCGACCGGGCTCTCCAGCCCCTTGAACCGTTTGACGGAGTCAAATATGATCGAGTCGGAGTTATCATTCAGATACCGCTCATTACAGAACTGGTACCGCTGCCCGCCGATCTCCCTGCCGGTGCTGTACTTCTCCCTGTCATCACGGGTTGAGATGAGGACCGCGATATCAGATGGCGGAATCTGTTCTTTCTCAACAAGGGTATGGATGTATTCTTCAAGATTTTTCCGTGCAAGTGCTGGGGTTCCGGCCTCGATCCACTCAACCTCAAGGCCTTCCGGCCCGATGGCCGTTGTATCCTGCCCCTTGTAGAAGAGCCGGGCGATCTCGTGGATGCGTTGCGTGTTCCTCAGGTTCAGAGAGAGGGTGAAGGGGATCTCATACAACTCTTCGAGGTATTTCCCCTGATTGTGATAGACATCCTGGTTGTTGTCATAGAAGAGCCGGATCTTCTGTTTACCATCCGGATCCAGTGCGGACTCAAGTGACTTGAGGAGAAGGGGAGGGAAGTCCTGCCCTTCATCGATAATGATGGTATCAAAGCGTCTCTCCGGAATCTTTTCAAGTGCTTCGAGCAGGTGAGCCGGGTACTTCTCCAGGAAGAGCTCGCTGTCGATCTTCTCCATATCCACCTCAACTGAAGCCTCCCTGAAGATTTTATCGCATATTTTGTGGTAGTTCCCGGTCATGAGGAGATCCTGTGATCCCATCATCTTCTTCATGTACTCGGAGAGCGGCCGGTTGTAGCAGGTGAGAAGAACCCGCTCCCCAGCCTGTATACATCGTTGTGCCTCCTCCATTGCCAGGATCGTCTTCCCGGTACCGGCAGACCCGGATATCGCAACTCGCTTGAAATTGGCAAAACCCGCCAGGATCTGGTACTGGAGCGGAGTCAGAGTCTGGATACGCTCCTCATCATCCTTTATGACCCGGTGAAGAGGCACATTCAGCTGGAAGGGATGGGCGAGGATATCCTCAAGGATTGCCATCCCCTCCCTGCCAAGCGGCTTGGCCCGGTAGTCGCTCGCCATCTCGCCTTCCAGCAGGTTAAGAATCCAGAACCGGAGATCAGATTCGAACTCGTCCATGCAGCAGAGGATATTCCGGGGCATATCAGCCCCAAGAACACCTTCGATTGCCGGGATATCAGGCAGGATAACCCCGTGGCTTATACCAATACGCCGGAACCCCCACTTTGGGTGTGCCTGGCATTTCTTCAGAATCTGGTGTTTTGAATCAAGCGCCTGTCTCACCGGGTTCTTGATATCCCAGGTGTTTCCGTGCCGGTCGGTACTGGTCCAGGAATCAGATGCAGGATCATAGGCAATGCCGCCACCCTTCACCTCGATTGTAAGAAAACCATAGTCAGGGTGGGCAACAACAAAATCGCATTCTCCATCGATCGGCTTCCCGTTCTTCAATGTCCCAAGCCATGGACGTGAGTAAAAGACGGTGAAGGGGTCTTCGAGCACCTCTGAGAGCTTATTGTACACTTTCTGTTCTGCTCTCCTGCCGGGATCGGCGAGGATATCCGGAGTTAGTTTGCGGGGCCACAGTATTGCCATTTGGATCAGATCCTTGTGTAAATGAGAGGATTATCTGGATATCTCCATTCTGTTCCTCATCATGCATCAAGTATTACCTCCTGGGATCTTCCCTGAGATTATCGATCTCATGAGGAGTGTGAGTTAAAAGCAGGTGCATCCCCCTCTGCCTGATCGAAGACATGATCCTCCCAGAACCAATCAATATCAGAATTGATCACTCACCATGCTATCCGCGTCTTTTCACTCTCTCATCACTCTCAGCCACATTCTCCGATCTCATACTCCAGATATGCCGTCTCTGTCCGCTCAGAAAACCTGATATCGTCCTCTGTCACCAGTCCCTTATAAAGCCCGGAATAATAGCGGACAGAGAAAAAAGACCACTATCAGGAAGAGGATAATCGGAATAAGAAAACGGATGATACAATTTGAGGTACAGAGACACCCCATCTTCGTCGCACGTGATTCATCCGGCATAGATATCATCACCTCCGGCAGGCAGATCTAAGTCAAAACCTACATTTTTCCCGGTCAGAAATGATGAAGGGGATATCTCATAATAAAACCATCCCACCCCTCCACATTATCTCCTCTCAGGAAATATATTCCCGGCATGTCAGATACAGAACCAATCCCGGATGAACGGTACCGGCAGGGCCTTGCCCAAATGGAGAAGATGGGAGGCGAATCCGTCCAGTCGATGCTCGGCAATATACAGGATCTCTCACCGGATCTCGCAAAGATAACCATCGAATTCCCCTACGGAGACATCCTCTCCCGGCCCGGCCTCGATCTCAGATCCCGACAGATAGCAACTGTTGCCGCCTTAACCGCACTCGGCACCGCCCCCGTCCAGCTCAGGGCACATATCGAGATGGCGCTGGCTGTCGGATGTACAGAGGAAGAACTCAAAGAAGTGATCATCCAGATGGCAGTCTATGCAGGCTTCCCGGCAGCCTTAAACGGGATGGCAGCTGCTCAGGACGTCTTTTCAACGAGGGAGAAGAAGGACGTCTGAAGAGGGTGCGTGAGGAGGGGTCAACAGGGTTCAGGAACCCTCATCTCTTTAGATCCAAAACCGCTGCAACAACAACCGGAGTTGTTTGCCCCGTTCTTCAGCATGATCCCCCCATACATCCGTGAACGGGAGAGGAGCTCCAGGCAATCGTCATGATCGATCTCTCTCCCATCATGCCCGCTCAGGTATACAATCAGGTAACCCAATTCCTGTAGACGGTTCAAGACCCATGTGGGCTCTTCTAAGAAGTGGAACGGATGAATCTCAACGATGATCACTAGTAGGCAGATGCAGGGGTGCCGGAGGATCTCAATCTCAGATCCCTCACAATCAAGTTCGAGGATATCGCACTCTGGGAGAACGGCAGGAAAGAGCGAGAGAGCCTCCTGGCAATCCCCGCCATACACATCAATCAGAGGACCAACGACTGCATGCCGGACAGAACAGGAGGATAAAGGAGAGTTCTGAGGACTTACTTATGATATATGACCAGAAAAAAAGAGGGTTTGGGATCATGTCGAGCGGCCGGTCCGCTCCATCTCATCGTTTAAGAGATCGCGGAACGGAGTGTCCCTGATCCCAGGCACAACCCGCTTAACCATCTCTTCCATACGAATCCGTTCGGTCAGATCACGGAATGTCAGAACTGCTCCCATGATTTTTTTACGATCATCCTTGATCGGAGAGGCGATGTATCCCACATACCGCTCTGTGCCATCCTTTGCTGTAAGGACGATCCGTTCATCTTCATCTGATGCAAGAAAGCCTTCATTAGCAAGGGCTTGTGTCACTGGATCAAGTGGGGAAGTACCTTTCCCTTCCATGGTAAGGTGGAAGATCTCACTGGCAGGCTCACCAATGACGTCTTTTTCCTTATAGCCAGTCAGGATCTCCGCAACCGGGTTCATGAACTTCACAAGACCCTTTGTATCAGTAGCGATGATCCCCTCACCCGTGCTCCGGATCATTGTCCTGATCCACCGGTCACTCTCCCGTAGCTTCCTCTCCATGGACGATTTATAGAGCGCGATCTCAAGAGTACTGATCACATCCGACTCCTTGAACGGCTTGATGATGTAACCATATGGCTCTGTCTGCTTTGCCCGTTCCAGTGTCTTTGTATCTGCATACGCGGTGAGATAGACAACGGGAATTCCAAGTTCCTCCTTGATGATACCCGATGCAGCGATTCCGTCCATATCCCCTTTCAATACAATATCCATCAGCACAATATCCGGCTTATGCTGGCGTATCTTCTCCAACGCATCCTCTCCGGATCCCGAAATCCCAAGCACTTCATACCCCCGTGACTGGAGGCGGCTTTTCAAGTCCATTGCAACGATTGATTCATCCTCCACGATCCATACCCGATTATCAGTCATATCAGATCCCCCCTTTTGATACTGTATTGGCTCAGGGTTTATAAATTTGTGGGAGAGGAACTGCACATCAAAGAGAATACCTGAAGAGGCGTTCAGGAAGACAAAGAAAGCCTCTTGCATAAGAATCAGGGAGATAGATCAGGAGGTTTTCATCCTGCTCAGTCGTGCAATAGCTTTTGCACGGTTTAACCCTTCCAGATCATACTCCGGATCAAGGGCGAGGGCATGATCATAGGATTCGACTGCCTCTTCATACCGACCAAGCCTGGCGAGGACGACACCCCGGTTATTCCAGGCAACCGCAAATCCCATATCAGATTCGAGGGCTCGATCATAGGAGATGATTGCCCCCTCAAAATAGCCTGATGCATCCTCATCTTCTAAAAACCCTCATCACCTAATACCGATGATAGTTACGGGTAACAGGCAGAACCACCCGATACAATCCAGATCACCCGGAACCACACAGGTCCTGATACCCCTGATTCACCACCAGAAACGTATATCAGAGAGAGTGAAGCAAAGATGAGCTGCTGAGTCATAGTATGACAACCATCAACAAAAAGATCCTGGTACTGGGCTATCTGGCAAAGGTCGGGGAGAGAACCGTCTACGATATCGCAAAGAATCTCGGCCTCGACCATGCATATGTCCACCGTATTGTGAAGCAGATGATTGATGAGGGGCTTCTCGAAAGGCTTGAACCGATCCTGAATGAAAAAGGCGCCCCGGCAAAGCCGATCAGGATGACATTGTCCGGACTGTGGGAGATCTTTGCCTTTATCATGACAACAGAAGAGGGCGGAGAGCGCTCATACCATGCCAGCTATACTAGTAACATGGAACAGGGTACAGCCACACTACGGCAGATAATCTCAAGGAATCTCGATCTTCATGCTGCTCTCCCTGCATATCTCTCTTTTTTTGATGCCTGTTCCGATGAACTCTTCAAACCCGATCCGGATGAGGAGGAGGAATACCAGAATACCCGCTGGGTAATCTCCCTCACCATGATCGTCAGGGCATTGATCTCGGCATTGCCGGGAGAACGGGAAGAATCAAAAAAACATGGTCATCGGGGCATCAGAGGGGGATTTCGGGGTGAAGAGAGTCTGGCTTCTCCTCTGAGGGGCAGAAAGGATGAACTGGAGGGAAGATTCTTCAGGGAGCACGATTACTGGGAGCAGCTGGTCAATAAGGATAAACAGACAGACACCTTTGGTGCGGACCTCTTCTTCGCCCTGGAAAACGTTGTTTCAGAAATCAGGGAGATATCAGACGCATCAGGGAGACGATATGGTATTGCGGATGTTTTTTCTGAGAAGATTGTGCCATTATTCAAACCTTTTGAAAAGGAGATTGCAGCGGAAATTACCGCCCATGAGAAGAAGGGGACACGCCTCTCGCAGATTAAGCACAGAATGGCATGTATTGGACCGGGTTCATTTGAATGCAATCCCAAAAAAAGGTGAGGATCAGGTTAGCTCTTCATCCTCATCCTGACGATACCCATAGCGATCCTTTTCATATCGTTTACGCATGAATTTCCTGATCGATTCGGATTCAAGAACCCCACAGTCAA
This sequence comes from Methanocalculus pumilus, assembly GCF_055382585.1. NCBI lineage: Archaea > Methanobacteriati > Methanobacteriota > Methanomicrobia > Methanomicrobiales > Methanocalculaceae > Methanocalculus > Methanocalculus pumilus. The sequence goes on from NZ_AP042393.1 coordinate 1,592,191, forward strand.
GCCGGGTGATGATCTCATCGATCTTCTTCACCTCGTTAATGATCTTCTCCATCCTCTCCCCGCCTTCAAGATCGGCAAGCCCCATGATCACCGCCATAGGGTTTCGGATCTGATCGTTTAAGATAGAAGCCTGGTAGATATTCTCTTCAATCTGGGCAAACGCCTCCTCCCATGCCTCTTCAGCCCGCTTCTTCTCGGTAATATCACGTGAGCTGCCGAGGATACCAACCGGGTTGCCATCCGGATCCCTCATGAGCTTTGCAGAGTTTTCAAACCAGAGGACCTTTCCATCCTTTGTATATTCCTCGGTGACAAAGATGACAGTTCTCTCCGGATCGGCCTCGCCTGTTGCTTCATATGCCATCTCCCGCTCAAAAAGTTCCATCACCTGTTGCAGGGACCCCGGAGTCAGGGACTCCTCAACAGATTGGGAAAGGGCTTCTTCGACAGTCAGGCCTTTCAACTTTTGAACTGAGGGGCTCGTATACTTCAGGTTAAATTCCATATCAGCAATCCAGATATTGTCCGCAGTATTCTCCGCAATGAAACGATACCGTTCCTCGCTCTCCCTGAGTGCCGCCTCGGCCTTCTTTGCCTCGGTGATATCCCTGCCTACTGCCTGGTATTCATTAATAACTCCGTTATCATCAAAGAGCGCCCGGACACTCCAGTGTTGCCATCGTGCCGTGCCATCCGGGAGAATCTCCTGGTTATCCACAGTTACCACTGGTTTCTCTTTTGAGAGGGATGTTGCAAAGTCATCAAAAAAACAGATATTACCGGCTTTGACAGTGGAGGAAAATAATGTTTCCCGTATCTCATCACAGTCGAGATTAAAGTAATCACAGAATGCCATATTCGCAAATGTCAAAGTTGAATCCGGTAGAAACCTGCATATAAGCTCGGTCTGATCCTCCACAACCGTCCGGTACCGGTCCTCTGACTCCTGCAAACTGATCATCATCTTTTGAAGTCTCTGAACCATCTCCTGAAGGGAGAGGGAGAAGCTCCTGAGTTCAGGCAGGGTGGATGTACGGATGGGATGATCCAGATTACCCATCCTTATCGCCTCGGTATCTTCCATTAAGTCCTGGATTGGCCGGGTAAAGTACATAGTGGTTGAGAAGGCAAGAGTTCCTCCGATGATCAGTGCGAGTGCACCGATAAAGAGATGGGAATGGAGGATCGTCTGGAGCCTGCTCTCTATAGGGGCGGTGGTATACACCAGTTCCGCAACAAGATTCATCTCCTCCGGATTCGTCTCATGAGTGAAATCTACAAGCACGTATCTGGTTATGGTTCCACTCGACGGATCGATGTGCTCATATGTATTACCAAAACGGTGTACATCAGAAATAATACGCCGTTCCTCTTCACCCGGGGCATATTCTGAATTTCCAATCTCCTGTCCAAGGACATTAAAGAGCCTGACCGAGGTGAGGAACGGGTTTATCTCCCGGATCGTCTCCACAGCCCCGGTATACTTCAGATCCTGCCGCATCGACCGGATCTCGTCATCATAATAACTTATTTCAAGAATATACTGGTTATCAGGGGTAGGATGGTAGACGAACTTACGCGTCTCGGTGCCACCATAACCAGCAGTGATCCGTTCCGAAGCAAATTCATCTCCTTCCCGGATGCCGGTGAGTTTCTCAAAGAACGAGGGATATATCGAGAAATCAAGCCCATGATCAGGAGCGAAGGTGGTATACTCGATCACCCCTGCTTCATTAATGATATACAGCTCATAGCCAGGACCAAGCCTTGTCTTTAAAGCATCCAGATCGATCGCCGATGGATCGCCTCCACTCTCCTCATATTCAGAAAGGAAAATATCCATCGGTTCAAGAAGTCGGTAATCAAGTGAGTGGTCGAAGAGGATCAGGCCCTTGTCAACCAGAGCGAGCGACTGGATGAGAGCGTATTCAGAATTCTCCTGAAGGGTATCAGTATGCTCTTCATACATACTGCGTGATCCGGAGTAGTTCACATAGAGGATCACACCCGTCACAATAATGATGATCAGGAAGATCACCCCAATCTGCAGCCATCGGTATGAGATACCTGATAAATCTGGTTTCTCTGACAGAATGATCCAAAACCTCCTGATTTACATGTAAAGACAGAAGTAATAGATAATATTTGTTGCCCTATTTTAAATAACAGAATTTTCCCAGCCCTCAATTGAAGATACAGGAAAAAACCGGCATATACAGGAAATCAGCTTACTTAAGGCTTGTTGAGGGGAGCGATGGAAACCAGTATATCGTGGTGAGCGGGCTTTACGTCCCCGGTACATGAGCAGGATTTGTAACCCGGCAATTACCAGGAATTGCCCGGACCACCAGGCACTTTTTTTCGATGAAAAAGAGAGGAGGATCAGAGATGACATCATCAGAATTACGACAAAAAGCACGCAGAGTGATGAGGGGTGCGGTTATCCTTATGATCATCTGCCTCTTACTGGCATCCACAGGCTCGGCAGCTGACAGTGGCACTCAGATGGACACATACACACGGGGAGAGATGATCCATATCTCCGGTACAACGAATCTCGATGCCGGGAATGAACTGATCATCACGATTGTTTCACTCTCATTCCAGCCAACTGCCAAAGAGAGGCCATCAGGGTTCTCCGGAACCTCCGGTATGGCGACGGTCATGGAAGTGGAGGGAAGAAATATCTGGTCATTTACCTTCGATTCAACCGGCTTTATTCCTGATGAATACCTGGTTACCATTGAGTCGATCGAAACCGGCCAGCAGACGCAGACACGGTTTCTGCTCCTTGAAGAGGCAGAGATAGTCGAGGCTCCACACACTCCAATCCCATCTTCCATAACCCCGTTACCTGTCCATGAAGATACAACAGAAACGCCGGGTGCGACAGGTTTTGGGATTATTGCTGCCATAACAGGTCTTGCTGTGGCGATTATCTGCACAAAAAGGTAATTTTCGCCACAACACGTTTCCCCAGATCACCCAAAAACCGCGATCATCCCGGCACCGGCGACCATGATGAGCGCTCCAAGGATTCTTCCCCAGCTGAATTCTTCGTGAAAGATCAGGAGCCCGAATATTACCGAGAAGACAATTGCAAGCCTTTTGACGCTGATCACATACGGAACAATTGCCATAATGTAGGCGAGGTTGATCATGACAATCTCCCATACAAGCACAAACCCAACCGCCGGATAGGCGAGGAGGAGACACAAAGGCGTTGCAGGTACAATATCCTTCTTCCCTCTCCTGTCAAGGGCGGCAAGAATAAGAAACGCGAGAGCAAGCAGGAGAAAGACGAGCACCGATCCGAAGAAGGGATCGGAGTTCTCGACAACCTGCTTATCAAAGTTCACCGAGATTGAGAAGAGGAAGGCAACACCGAGCATCGATTGCACCCCCCGACCCGAAAAGAGCCTTCGGAACGGTATTGCAAGCGCAGCAGGCCCTCGTACAACAGGATCAAGATGAAGGATATAGGCGCCGGATGTAACAAGCACCATACCGAGGGCACCGGCAGGGGTTGGTACTTCCCCGAGGATCAAAAACGACGTTACGAGGAGGAAGACCGGGGTGAACGCCAGCATCGGGATACAGAGACAGAGATCGCTTCGGCTAAGTGCCCGGTAGAGCAGGATGGTTGCGATGATGTTGATTATAACCGTTCCAAGGACTGCCGGAAGCAGACCCGGCCCCGTTACCGGAACGCCCACAAAAAGGACTATTGCAGAGAGGAGAAGCGATGCCGAGAGGAATGAAATACCTGCCAGTGGATAGATCTGCTTCTCTGTGAGCAGGTGTTTCACCATGCCGGCATAGACTGCCTGGGAGACTGCACCCCCGAGTGCGAAGAGGAACCAGAGCATTCGAAGACCCGGATATACTCCACTTCTCCCCTGAGAGGATGAATGTACCTGTTATCGCAGGGTGAAAATTATCCAAGGAGGGATGCCAGAGGTATCTCTTCCCACCCGGCATACTCACAGGCATGCAACCAGATGGTCAGGGTATCTGGAACCGCAACAACCTGGTACACCGTTCCAGCATGATATGCACCGCCTTCTTCTCTAGGAACCATCAGGTATTCCTGCATCAGTTCCAAATTGAAATGGCCCATATACGCCGGTGACTGTGCAAGGCGGAGCATATTGCTGTATCTCGGATCATCTTCATCAGTCCGTGGCGGCCGAATCCAGGCACTCCACTCCGGCGGATAGGGAGGAATGAAGTGGTTCACTGCGATCACAAGGCCCTCGTCATCGTGATCACGCACCCTGGCATCGAAAGTTCCCCGCTCAAGCGAGACTGCTTTTGTTGGATCTGCAATCTGGAGTATGTAGGAGAGATCTGCCGGGATAGCCTTCAGCATCAGAACCGCTTCTTCGACATCGCGGCACTCTCTCAGTACATCGACAAGCACAGAGGCTGTGTTCTGGCGATCCGCAGGTTCAGCCGGATCAGAATGAGCTCCATTATTCAGTTCTATGAAGAGCCCAAACTCATTCATCCCGGTCTCGAGATAAACGTTTCCCAGCGGATGGATATTGGCATAAGAATAGCCGTCATCAGGATGCAGCACAACAACAGAGAGGAACTCCATATACTCCTTCATCGAGGCACGATCGATATCCCAGTTCCGGCCAAAGATTACGCTGCCATCCTCTGTATACTGATCCCAGACGCCGATCCCGCTACACCCTGCCGGGGCATCGTCAGGCAGACCCGGCAGCCGATCGGAAAGGATTGCATCGGTTAAGAGGATCACACCGGCATTGAGAACCATCACCTCATCCATGGTGAGGCCGGATGTCTCGCTCATTCCCTTGAGCAGTTCCTGCAATTCCGGTGAGAGACTGTCAAATAACTCCTGTGCAGTCGCCAGTTGATGATCACCCGAAACACCCCGGCTGGTGAGATCCGCCACAATCCTGTCATGGAAGAGGCGGAGATCCTCCCCGGCAAGGCCGCCATACTGACGCCCCATATGAGTCCATGATCCCCTGAGAACCAAAACCAGGAAGGTGCCGGATGGCGTCCGATAAGCATGGCCGCCTTCATATTCATTGATAAAGAGAAGCCCGCTTCTTTCCTGATCAACGGCTGATACCACACCAATCTGGTCAGGCTCACCCTGAGATCCGACACTCTCGCTGCACCCTGCCGAGCAGAGCAGGAAAAGAGCGATGAGTAAAAGGCATCCGATTCCCCGACATTTCAAAGAATAATTATTCATGACGAGAGTGTAAAACCTGTCGTCTTGCAGTCGAAACAGGCTGGCGATGAAAACGCAGTCATTTTCCGGGGAATTCCCTCCATAAGGTTTGGGATTTTAAGCAATCAGAAAGGAAGCAATCAACGAACAACCTTTTTATTCATAAAGAACACTCTGAGAGATTAGCGTTATGATATTTCAGTTCTCAATCCTCACCCCGATTCTCCTGATCGTCGCCCTCGTATTTGCCATTTCTGCGTATCATCTCCGGGAGAGATGGAGCGACCAGCTGAGAGGACCCGTTACGCTCTTTATGGTACTTGCAGCCATCTGGGCTTTTGGGGATGCCTGTCTCTATATGGCAGCGGATCCGGGTTCCCAGCTCGCCATCACCACCCTGTCATCCATCGGGTTCTCGGGGATTCCGGTAACCTTCTTCCTCATCGCCTGTGCCTTTACCGGTATCCGGTGGTTTGCAACCGCACAGAGAGCCGCCATTCTCTTCATCATCCCCATAATAAATATCATTCTCATCGGGACAAACAGTATCCACGGCCTCTTCTACTCCGGCGTTACCGAACAGCTGGTACTTGGAACGATCGTCTGGGAGGTCATATACGGCCCAATCTACCCGCTGCATACCCTGTACTCGTACTTCCTGATCGCTTGCTCGATCTGCATCCTGATCTACCGGTATACCGCAAGCACGCCCCGTGTCCGCGAGCAGTTATTTCTTCTCTTTATCGGAATCATCATACCCATCCTTTTCAATCTCATGTACCTCTTCCGCCTTGACCCGTTCCCCGGCGTTGATCTGACACCGTTTGCACTCCTGATCACGCTCTCTCTCATCGTTATCAGCGGCAATACGAATCTCGGCCTCTTCACGATCGTACCTCTGGCAAGAAAAACGGTCATCGAAACGATGAACGACGGTGTAATCGTCCTTGACCAGAACAACCGGGTGGTTGATATGAACCGTGCTGCAACAATCGTCGCCGGCAATACGTTCGCGGAGATTGAAGGAACAGACGGGATGACCATTCTCAGGCGATGGGGGATCCATGACATGAAAGGATCGCACCTTATCCATCGTGATGATGGAGACGAGATATTCGAGGTACGAACAGAGCCATTTGCCAGCAGAAATGGGACAGCCATCGGCACCACCATCTTCATCCGGGATATAACGGATCTCTACAGAACACGGCAGAGCCTCGAATTGGCAAATAAAAAACTCAATCTCCTCTCCTCGATCACGAGGCACGATATCTTAAATCAGATCACCTCAATCCTCGGCTATGGCTCCATCATTCAGGAAGAGCTTCCCGATGATCCGGAGATCCAGAGATACATGGAGAAACTCACCGAAGCTGTGAGGACGATAGAGAGGCAGATCACCTTCACAGCCGATTATGAGAATCTCGGAGCCCGGGAACCCGTATGGCAGCATGTGGAGACAACTGCCCGGTGGGCCGAACAGGAGATCGATCCCCGGGAGATCACAATTGAGGTAAAGACCGGGGATCTTGAGATCTATGCTGACCCGCTCCTCCAGAAAGTCTTCTCAAACCTCTTCCATAATACCGTCATTCATGGAGAGAGAGCAACCAGAATTGAGATCTCATTCCACGAGGCTGGAGAAACCGGGGTGCTGACTGTTGAAGATGATGGGATCGGTATTCCGGATGATATGAAAGAACGTATCTTCTCGCATATCCGGGGAAGCAAGATGGGGCTTGGACTCTACCTGATCCGCGAGATACTCTCAATTACCGGGATGACGATCAGCGAAACCGGCACCTGGAAAGGGGGGGCACGGTTTGAGATTATTATCCCAAAAAATGCGTACCGGTATAACCCGGATCCGATCAGTCAATCTCAGCAGATGCCTCGGGATCAAAAGGATTTGTCCTGACTGAGAGCGAGAAGAGATACGGGTAATGGCTTTGCAAGTATTCCATGTGCTCAAGCCACCCTGTGACGAGCAGGCGATATACCCGTTCGCAATCGCGTGACAGGTGTGCGGCATCAGATTGGGAGAGATGCACCAGATCACGACGGGATGAGAGTTCCTCCTGAAGATGTGACATCGCCGTAATCATATCCGAGAAGGGCTCATCATCAAAGAGCATCGGATGCTGGAGGAGCTGGATCATAAAGCCACGCTTCTCTGACAGGAACACGGAGAGGGCAACCCGATCGATCTTCATCAGATCGACCCCAAAAGATCTTCCCAAAAGGCGCCGCCGTGCTGCAAGAAACTGTTTTTTATCCCATTCATTCTGCACAAGGAGATCGTCATCCTGCTGAAAAGATGAAACACCCGGTTTGAAGAGATGAATCATCGGAACACCAACCTCAGAGAAGAAAACACCGATGATCATGCGAACTTTCCTCTGTCTTGAACGGAGATCATTCCTTGAGATCATCAGCTCGATTGTATAGGCAACAACCGTCAGGAATGTCCCCACCCCGGCAAGGATTAGCACCATCACCAGGAACCGGCCGCTATCTGTTGTCGGAACGATATCACCATACCCGACAGTTGCCACCGTTACGATGATGAAGTAGACTGCATCAAAGAACGAAAGGCCTTCAAAATGGGTAAGGCCGACCGATCCAAGGATGAAGACTGCCACTAGCACCAGAAGATAGATCTGGAAATTCTTATAACCGGCATTCATGCTATAGAAAAGATTGGCGCAATCAGATAAAAGGCTCCCTGGTGCAGGAGAGCGTTCAGGCTTTTGCAACTGCCGCTGCCACCACCCGGCTCACTCCGCGATCAATGACTGATGGGAGGATGTACTCCTTTGTCGGATGCGGAATATATGCTGCAATGGCATGGGCAGTTGCAATCTTCATCTCGTCGGTGATCCGTTTCGCACGCAGATCCAGCAAACCACGAAAAATATCCTGTTCAGTGCCCTGTTACGAAAGCACTTATATTCCATCCAGATGACTCTTATAAGATGAACCTGCCGATCCCGCCGATGGCTGTCAGGACAAAGATTCTCCTCGCATTCCTCACCATTTCAGTTATATCTCTCCTTATCGCCGGGGGAATTGCATCCTCGGCAATCACCACCCTCGGCGGAACAGCGATCGAACAGAGCGAGAAACTTGGCAGCCAGGCGGTTGACGAGAGTACTGCGGCACTCATCGAGGATGCCGAAGAGTATCTGCTCAGAATGGCAGTCGATCAGGCAGAGTATACATCCCTCTACTTTGAGGATGCGGAAAAGGCGATCCGGGTCATTGCTATCTATGCAGATGAAATTCAGCCGGATACCATCTCTATTGACACTACCAGAACAAAAGAGGTGATCGCACCCGGCGCCCGCCCTGATATTGAGGAACGGAGGGAGCTTGCGGCCCTTGAGATGATCATGATCCCGGTCCAGACCGCACATACGGACATCACCTGGATCTATATCGGAACCGGATCCGGGATCTTCAGATTGTACCCGTACGCAGATGATCTGCCGCCGGAATTTGATCCCAGGAACCGGGAATGGTACCAAAACGCACTCAATCAGGATGGGATTGTCTGGTCACGCCCCTATGTCGATGCAGGGAGAACAGGCCTCACCGTCACCTGCTCATACCGGATACCTGATCAGACAAAAGAATGGGTTATCGGTGCAGATGTCACCATCGAGACGATCAACCAGATGATCCTCGACACATCATTTGGGGGAGATGGATATGGCATGCTGATTGGGTCCGATGGTCATGTCATCACCCGCCCCGGACTCACCGCCGAGGATCAGCTCTGGGACGAGTCTTTTACCACCGAAAACCTTCTTGAAGCGCCAAACCGTGAGATCAAATATGTCGCTCAGAAGATGGTACAGGGGGAGACGGGAATCAGCAGGATCTCTCTTGACAAAAACGATGTCTTCATCGCATATGCCCCAGTGAAAACGACGGGCTGGAGTATTGCCATTGTGATGCCGGTCGAGACGGTTATCGAACCCGCGATGTTAACCGGCGAGAAGCTCAGCCGGCAGACCGCAGAAACTGCCGATCAGATCGACCAGCAGATCACCCGTTCAATGCATCTCTTTATCATCACCATGGTCGTCCTCATCGCCGCCGCCGTTCTTGGATCCGCACTCTTTTCGCAGGCGATCACCCGCCCGCTGAAGCGGCTTGGCGAAGGAGCAGATGCGATCGGAAGAGGGGATCTGGCATACCGTGTCGAGACCGGAACACAGGATGAGTTTGGGGAACTTGCAGGCAACTTCAACAAGATGGCAGAGGATCTCAGCGCAATGATGACCGATCTCGAGAAGACGACTGCCGAGCGGGAGCGGCTCTCACGTGAGCTGGAGATTGCCCGCAGTATCCAGGAGAGCTTCCTCCCTGACAGGGCACCGATCATCAGGGGTTTCGACCTTGCGGCAAAGAGTATCCCCGCCCTCTTTGTCGGGGGTGACTTCTATGACTTCATCCCGATCGGGGAGGGGCGTTTTGGCCTTGTTATTGCAGATGTCTCAGGAAAAGGTGTTTCAGCCGCCCTCTTCATGGCATTATCACGAACCCTTGTCCGGGCAAGCACGGCAGACGAGCCATCACCAGCCGTGGCAATCACCCAGGCAAACAGGCTGATCTGCGAAGATTCAAAGACGAGCATGTTCGTCACCCTCTTCTATGCGATTCTGGATGCCAACAAGAAGACGCTCACGTATGTAAACGCAGGACACAATCCACCAGTCTTCCTGCATGGTGACGATCATTCAATCACGCTCCTGAAAGCAGAAGGGATTGCCCTTGGCGTCATTGAGGATATCGAACTTGAAACCGTAGAGATACCTCTGCATGAAAATGATCTCCTCGTCCTCTATACGGATGGCGTTACCGAAGCCGAGAACAAAGATGACGAACTCTATGGAGAAGAGCGGCTTGAAAAAGTTCTCGAAGGAATCCAGGGCGAGACGGCTGCCGGGATCATCGCCTCAATCATCGAGGACATCAGTGCATTTGCTGGCGACAATCCACAGTCTGATGATATCACCCTGCTCGTCATGAAGACACTCGGGAAGAAGAAGGAGAAGGAGTAGAACACCATGGAAGACTGGCTCTGCCCACACTGTGAAAATATCTTTGTTGTTCTTGATACCTGTGCAACATGCGGCCCCGCCTGCAGGGATACCGCAGTCTGCCCCCGTTGCGGAGCAGTCCTGAGGCGGCCAGCCAGGATGGTCTTTTTTGCAGGAATGGAAGACGAATAATTATACTCCGCCAAACCCGGGGATTGCAATCTTCTTCTCGATCACGGCAATGATCCGCCCTGCAACGGTGACAAGGGCGAGGTAGAAGATGCCAATGATGATAAAGACCTCAAAGAAGGCGAAGTATTTCGCTGCAAAGATCTTCCCGGCACCGGTAATCTCGATGACGGTTATCATGTATGCAAGTGATGAGTACTTTATAAGGTAGATGAACTCGTTCGAGAGACCGGGGAGTGATTTTCTCAGTGCCTGTGGCAGAATGATACTCCTGATCGCCTCCATCCGTGACATCCCAAGCGAGAGGGCGGCCGTCATCTGCCCGGATGATACCGACTGGATTCCTCCACGAATATATTCGGAATTATATGCACCATTACAGAGTATAAAGCCGATCACCGCTGAGGTAAATGCGGTGAAGGTGATGCCAAGAGACGGGAGACCGAAGTAGATGATGAAGAGGAGGAGGAGGAGCGGGCAGCCTTTGAAGAAGAGGACATACCCGTGGCAGAGCCTCGAGACAAGCCGGTTTCCATATGTCCTTCCAAGTGCAATTCCGATTCCATTCAGAAAACCAAATGGTGCAGATACCAGGATAAGGGCAAATGTCACCAGCGCCCCCTGGTAGAGGATGGGCAGCAGGAGATCAAAATCAAACTGGAGTTCTATCATACGTGTCAATCAATCATCATGGAATGTTCCAAGGAACATCCGTGTCCTGGCAAAAACCGGGCTCTTCTGGATCTCAGATGGTGATCCCTTCTCGACGATCGTCCCATGCTCCATAAAGAGGATCTCATTTGCCACCGAGAAGGCAAAGCCCATCTCGTGAGTGACGACAAGCATCGTCATCCCGGTCCGTGCAAGCCTTTTCATCACCTCAAGCACCTCCCGTGTCAGCTCGGGATCGAGGGAAGAGGTCGGTTCGTCAAAGAGGATCACCTCCGGATCCATCGCGAGCGCCCGTGCAATCGAGAGACGCTGCGCCTGACCGCCTGAGAGTTCTGCCGGATATGCGTTTGCCTTATCGAGGAGACCTACCTGCTGGAGCTCCTCGAGCGCCTTCTTCCGGGCATCGGCCTTGCTCATCCCCTTCACCCTGATGAGGGCGATCTCGACATTGGCAACCGCTGTCAAGTGATCGAAGAGGTTGAAGTTCTGGAAGACCATCCCGATCTTCTGGCGGAACTGGTTGATCCGGGGACCAGCATGGGTCACTTCCTCATCATTCAGCCATATAGAACCGCTATCGGGGATCGTCAGCTGATTGATGCACCGGAGCAGGGTGCTCTTTCCTGTACCTGAGGGGCCTATGAAGACCTTCGTCTCGCCCCGGCGGACATCAAAGGAGACACCTTTGAGCACCTCGATATCGCCATAACATTTGTGGATATCCTCCACCCTGAGAATGATCTCTCCATCGGTCATCTTATGCATCACCGTGCCCATATCCTGGAATTTTATATCGGTTCTCAATCCTGCCGAAGATCCACTGCCCACCATAATTTAAGAGGATAAAGAGGATCGCAACGATAACATAGACCGTCATCGGATCCCCAATCCGTGACACAATCTGATTGCCCCGGGTCAGGAGTTCGGCCACTCCAATTGCGTAACAGACTGAGGAGTCGGTAAGGAGGATGGGGTATTCGTTCGTCCATCCGGGGAGTGCCCGCCTCAGTGCCTGCGGGAGTATAACTGTCCTGATCGCACAGAATCGCGACATCCCAAGTGAACGTGCCGCCAGCATCTGCCCTTCGCTGATCGAGAGGATCGCACCGCGGAAGATCTCGGACTGGTATGCGGCAGTCCGAAATCCAAGGACCACTGCGGCAATCCAGAATGCAGCGACATCGGGTGCCAAGATCGGGAATATGCCGAAGTAGAAGAGAAAGAGGAGGACGAGGATCGGGAGGCCGCGGAAGATCCAGATATATGTCCGGACACAATACTCAAGCGGTCGCGGTCCATAGACCTGGATGAGCGCCATTGGGATTCCCATCAGAAGACCAAGCCCAAGGGCAAGGATCACAAGCCCAAGAGTTGTGAAGACACCGGAGAGGAGATAGGGGAGGGAATCAACAATGGCCGGGGAAAGAATACTCAAACAGGATCACCGCTGAAAGATACCCTGAAACAACAGGGCTTATAGAAGTACTCAAAGTGTTGTCTCCGTGATGAGAAAAAGGTAGGGGAATAAGAGTCTTCAGAGAGGATAACAACCCCGATCCGAATCACTCAAGACCATACTTCTGCTTCAGTTCATCCCATTTCGGTGAAGCCTGAAGCCGGGTGATACCTTCGTTGATGGTGGCAAGCAGCTCGGTATCCTCTTTCCGGATAGCAACACCATACTCTTCTTCCGTCTCAACGAGACCGACCTTCCGGAGATCCTTCTCCTGGATAAATTCATTGACGACCGGGACATCGAACATCACTGCATCAATACGTTCATTCTCAAGATCCTGCACTGCGAGCGGGAAGCTGGCATACTGCTTGAAATCTTTTTCAGCAAGGATACCTGTATCGACCAGGTTTTCCTTGATCCATGAAGCTGCGGTCGAACCACGCTGTGCGCCCATAACAACCTTTCCTGCAAGTACATCATCGATGGTCATTGTGGAATCCGAACGTGCGGCAACTGCCTGGTTCACAACCCAGTAGGGCTTGGAGAAGCTGACACGCTCCTGCCGTTCCGGGGTGATCGTCATGCCTGAATAGACCATGTCGATCTTCCTGGTGACAAGGCTGGTAATGATACCATCCCATGCCATAGGCTGGATCTTCACATCAAAGCCCATCTCTTCTCCGATCCACTGAATGGATTCAACATCAAAGCCAGCAGCAGAGCCATCAGCTTCGATGTAGCTGAAAGGAGGATAATCACCATCGATCCCAACAATGTAGAGTGGCCGGTCAGACTGAGCGGGAGTTTCCCCACCCATACAACCAGCTGCAAACAAGGATAATACAACTGCCGCAACGAGAGCGGCACACACCTTAGAATCTGTGTAAAAATAACATGAGCAATAATGTATATATTATGATGGCTAATATATATGCATGCAACCAGAGGATCCCCTGAAAACCAGATATGAACTATTACATAACCACCTTGATGAGAAGGCCAGAAGAATGTGGCTCGGTGCTGAGGCAATAGCTCACGGCAAGGGTGGAATATCATACGTTTCTCGTATTACCGGAGTGACAAGGAATACAATATCCCGTGGTTGTCTTGACCTTCGTCAGAACACTGAAAACGTAACAGATTCGCAATCAAAACGAATCCGAAAAAAAGGGGGCGGAAGAAAACCACTCATTATCTCAAATGAAATGCTCCTAAAGGATATGGAAACACTGATCGAACCAACCACACGGGGAGATCCCGAGAATCCTCTTCGCTGGACAACAAAAAGCCTCCGGAATCTAACTGGTGAACTCAAGTTAATGGGCCATAACGTGAGTTTCAAAACCGTTGGAACACTATTACATGAAATGGGGTACAGCCTTCAGGCAAATAGAAAGGTCCATGAAGGTTCATCCCATGTCGATAGAAATGCTCAATTTGAGCATATCAACAGAGTATGTCAGGAGTATATCTCTGCCGGTCAACCAGTCATCTCTATCGATGCAAAAAAGAAAGAATTGATAGGCAATGCAAAAAATAATGGGAAAGAATGGCACACTATTGGACATCCCGAACAGGTAAATGTCTATGATTTCCCTTCATCATATGAGAAGGCAACACCCTATGGGATCTATGATATAGCAAATAATGTCGGTTGGGTAAATGTCGGTATAAGCTGTGATACTGCGTCATTTGCCGTAGAAAGTATTCGACGGTGGTGGAGATCTCTGGGTATGTCAATGTATCCAAATGCCAATTCCCTTTTAATCACAGCAAATTGTGGGGGAAGTAATGGGTATCGCGTAAGATTATGGAAGAAAGAGTTACAGACTCTGGCAAATGAAGAGAACTTAACAATCCAGGTGTGTCATCTTCCCCCGGGTACAAGCAAATGGAATAAAATAGAGCACCGTTTATTTTCATTTATATCAATAAATTGGCGTGGAAGACCATTGACCAGTTATGAGGTAATCGTGAATACAATTAGTTCAACCAAGACAAAAGAGGGATTGAAGGTGCAAGCTGTTCTTGATGAAAATATTTACATGCGAGGAATCAAAGTTTCTGATGAGGAGATCTCGAATATCAACCTGAAACGGGATGAGTTTCATGGGGATTGGAACTACTCCATTTCACCCAATTTATGATTGAGTTAATTATTCACAGCTCCTTAGCGTTCATGAAATAGAGATTACGTTGAAGATCATATATAGCCGTTATGAATTGACACCGGGGAGGGGCGTTCTCCAGAACGAAAATAATGCTTATTCCAAAATGAGGGTGATGGAGTCTGGTTGTTTGTTTATGACCTGGAGCTGAAGAACTCGCCCAGAGTCGCTTCAAGCTCCTTAAAGGAGACGGGTTTCTGGAGAATGAGGGTGATCTCATTTTTATACGGCTCGATCTCCTCATCCCGGATATATTTTGCAGTAAAGAGCATCACAGGAAGACCGATAATCCCCTCTTTTTTAATCTCATCCAGAAACTGCCATCCGTCAATAGGAGTCATCATCAGATCCAGAAGAACCAGATCAGGCATCTCCTCCTTGATTGCCGCAATCGCGTCCCATCCATTATTATGGGTGACTGCAACATACCCAAGCTTCTTCAGGAGAAGTCCCATCACTGTGAGGTTTGGGATATCATCATCAACTACCATCACTGTCTTCTTCATATTACTAACCTCATGGGTATTCGTATGGTAAAAATACTCCCCTTCCCGGGAACACTTGAGACACTGATCTCACCGCCATGAACCTGAACATACCGTTGTGCAATAGAGAGACCGAGCCCCAGCCGGTTATATTCCCGTGTTAACTTCTGGAGATCCGCGATATGGAAGGGTTCAAAAATATTTGAGAGAGATTCGGGATCAATGCCCACGCCGTTATCGATCACCCGGATGATGTGGGCATCAGAATCAGCCTCATACTGCACCCAAACTTCACGGGGCGGTTCATTATACCGCACCGCATTGCTGATGATGCTGGTGAAGACATGATAGAGGAGATCCGGGTCTCCCAGGATGGTGACAGATGGCGGCACCTCATTCTTCACAAGGGCATCTGCCCGACAATTATACTCAACGATGATATCCTCAATGAGATCCCGGATTGGTATCTCCCGGGAATTCGGTACAATCTTATTTGAGTCAACAAGTGAGAGGGCAATCATCCTATCGATGATCCTCCGCTCCTGATCGATATGCTTCTGGCAGAGCGTCAGCATCTCCACTACATCCGGCGAGAGGTTATGATCATCCGGGTCTGCGAGGATAAGACTGAGATAACCAACAACAGGTTGAAGAGGTGTTCTCAGTTCATGAGAAGCGACCATCACAAAGTCAGATCTTCGTTCGATCTCACCCCTGAGGTTCTCTTCAAGTCGTTTCTGGGTCGAGATATCAATCAGGATCCCAAGTTCAACCGGCTCGCCATCTGATCGAAATGCCCGCATGTCAACGGTACCAGGAGAGAGCTCGCCATTTTTTCGGGTGAAGACGATCTCTGCCGGAGTGTTTTGTTGCGGCAGCCCGCAAGCC
The DNA here is from genome assembly GCF_055382585.1 of Methanocalculus pumilus. NCBI lineage: Archaea > Methanobacteriati > Methanobacteriota > Methanomicrobia > Methanomicrobiales > Methanocalculaceae > Methanocalculus > Methanocalculus pumilus. The sequence continues at coordinate 1,608,312 of NZ_AP042393.1, forward strand.
TCAGGGAAGATTTTCGAGACCGGCTCACCCAGAAGCTCATCCTCGGAATACCCTGTTATATGACAGAATGAAGGATTGACGAACTGTATCACCCCATTTCCACAGGTGAAGATCCCAACAGGCACATGGCGTATCAGCTGGAGATAGTTCGCCTCCTGTTCGAGCATCATGTCAAGAATCCTCTGTTCCTCGGTTATATCGATGATCGATACAACCCTGTGGTGTGTATCAGGAATGAGTGCAGTCAGAAGCATGCATTTTCGTTCATCACCCTGTGCATCGATGATGGTAACCTCATACTCCTCATGAGACTCGTACCCGGCATCGGGACTGATGCAGGCCTGGATGATCTGATGATCTTTTTCGGGGAAGAGAAGCTGAAGAAGGGGCCTGCCCTGGAGCTCCTCTTTCTCATATCCTGTAAGGGTGCAGAACTCGTCATTGACGGATTGAATGCAGCAGTTTTCATCAATGATAATGATCCCGGCACCGGCATTTTCGAAGATTGTCCGATGTGCAGACTCGGATTTCTTCCATAATGCCTCATTCTTCTTCTTCTCTGTGATATCGTGGATCATCACAATCGCAGATCCACTCCCCTGGCCCTGCTTAATCGGGTTGATATGAATGGTAAACCACTTCTCCATACCGGATTCTTCATACAGGATATCCCGCTTGATCGACTGTTTTTTGGAGAATACCATATCATGAATATACGTCTCCGAGAGAATCTTCAAACAGGGGAAGAAGTCCAGAACGGGATTGCCGACAATATCGGAAACTTCCCGAATCTTCTGAGCATACCGAAGAGCAGTTCGGTTATTCAGGAGAATATGATGATCCGGGCTGATAACAAGAATAGGATCATCTATCGAGTCAAGTGTCTCTTTATATTCGATCCGGGTTTTCTGGTATGCATTCTCTGCTTTCTTTAATGGCGTGATATCAACAAGAGAGATCAATACTGCATCATCATCAAGAACCAATCCCGAAAGCCTGAAGACATTGGGGGTACCATCCCTTCCAATGAGTACTTCTTCATAGTCAGAGAGAGATCCGGCTCTCTCTATTTCATCAAGGATATAATCTGCCCTCTCAGGGTTCTGCCAGAGCTGTTGCAGTCCTTTTCCAAATAATGATGATTCACCGGATACCAGCAGGTTGAGAGAGAGAGGATTGGCATCTATGATCGTCCGTTTTTTTCTATCCACAATCATGGTGCAGGATTCCGAATATTCAAGCATCCGTGAGTATCTCCCGATCTTCACACGGACATGATCCGAAACAACCGCAACAAAGACGCCAAATGCAATAAAGAGGATAAAATTAACCGTTGATGCATAGATGAGCACAGCATCATTCCCTGCAAGTGAGAAGACCAGTGCAAAATACCCAAAGGCAATCGCAACCGCAATAATCGTCTCACGCCGGGGGAAGAGGAAGGGGGTAAAGACTATCGGAAGCAGAAAAAGGGCAGGATAGACATCATGGATACCATGCTGCAAACCATGATAGGTGATAAGATATGCAGTTATCGTCAGGGCGGAGAAGACCCATAACCTGATAAATAACGATGAATGCGCACCCTTTCCAAAGGAAGAAAGGGTTTTCGTATCTCCCATAGAGTTATATATTGATCTTCCGAAGCATTTAAACCTTCTTCTCAATTAGCCCCCATAAAAGCCACGAAACGCGCATTCAGGCAAGTTTGAGGGAACCAACAATCCGAAGCTTCCCACCTTCAAGATAGTGGAGCACAACGGTATCACCGGGGAGGTAAACGAGTGGTTTCTCCAGGCTGATCGTCAGAGTAGGATGGCGGAAATCTCCTGCATCCTGAACTGCAGTCACCTTTCCGGAGATGAACTGCATCCAGTGGCCAGAATAAAGAACCATCCCTTCATGAATCGGGGAGGGCCAGTATTTTACAAGTGAAGCCCCGGCATGTATCTCATCAGTGACCAGAACTGCCGGATTTGTTGTGAGTACAAAGCCGCGATCCAGATCATCAGCCTCGATATTCTTCAGGGCAAGGCCAACCCGATCGTCCTTCACCGCATACGCCGAGTCGTCATCATGCTTCTGGATTGACCGGAGTATCGCCTGTTTCTCACCGGGAAGAACCTTCAGCTGATCGTGTTTTCTGAGGCAGCCATCAACGACACCCCCAAGCACAACCGTTCCGATACCTTTGACATTAAAATGATGATCAATTGCCATTGTGCCATACAGCTTCGATCCTGCCGGAGGTTCACCAGACTCAATGAGTGCGGCATCTTGTAAGAGAAGCTCCTTTAACTCAATCCAGTTCGGTTCACAGAACCTGTACCCTTCAAGAACAGTTCCTCTGAAGAGTGGTTCAACCTGATCCTGCCCGAGGTAGTTTCTGAGTATGATATACCCTTCAGAAACGCCTGCGGAGTCGAGCATCAGGATACATTCCCCAAGTTGCGGGGTGATCTCATCGACAACAAGGATGGCCGCCTGCGCCATCGAGACCGAGAAGAAGAGTGATGAAAGCCGTTCGGGATACCTGGATGGCTCAACGAGCGTGACTGTATCCAGCTCACGTTTCAGGTTATAAAAAGTGATATCCGATGAGGTGCCCTTCTTTCCAAGTTCACGCAGAAGATCAGGTGGTGCGATCGCTGCAACTGTCAGGTTTCCCATGGGATCTTGGTTTGCCGGATAGAGTGAAAAATACACCCCCTCAACGATCGAACCCAGAGCCTATATCAGCCATCATCAATAAACCCATACTTCAGATGCGGCCATATATCATCATCAACGCTGCCATGAGTGCCGATGGAAAACTCTCGACGCGGGAGCGGCGCCAGGTACGGATATCAGGATCCGACGATTTTTCCCGTGTCGACCAGATGCGTGCTGCCTGTGATGCCATCCTTGTCGGTATCGGAACTTTGCATGCGGATGACCCGTCACTGACAGTCAAATCGCCGGTTCTCCGTGAAGAGAGGAGAAAAAGGAATGCTGATGAGAACCCGGTGAGGATCGTCCTTGACTCTGGTGCTCAGACACCGACAACAGCTGATATTCTGAGGAAGGGTGAAGGGAAACGGATCATCGCTGTTGCAAAGAAAGCCGATCCAGAACGGTTGGAGGCACTTGCAGAGTATGCTGAAGTCATCATATGCGGAGAGGACACTGTCAACCTCCACTCTCTTATGCAGGAGTTGAAGAAGAGGGGGGTCGCTACCCTGATGGTTGAAGGTGGAGGTACCGTGATCTGGTCATTTTTAAGCCAGGGTCTCTTTGATGAGCTGAATGTCTATCTCGGATCGTTGATCATCGGAGGAAAGACTGCCCCGACACTTGCAGATGGAGAAGGATTTATTGATGAAAAGGTCTTTCCACGGCTCACACTGGATGCCGCAGAGCCTATGGACGATGGAGTCCTTATCAGGTGGAAAAGAAGAGAGTGAGGTTATTTTGCATATGCATCTTCTCTCTGATAGACCTCGTCGCTGATCACAACCACCTCACCGGTATTGTAGATTGCCGTGATCTTCACGCGATCAGGAGTGCCCCTGGTTCCCTCAAATGTAACAGACTTCCCCAGGGAAAGGGGCCGTTCGATATATTTCTCCTCAACCCTTCCATCTCCAGAGTACAGGATCGCCTGAATTTGTATAATAAAGGTCATTCCCCTTCCTCCATCAAACTGAACAGTTATCACATTACTCAATGGATCCTTTCTCGCTGTGGCCGAGACTTCTTTTCCTGCAGGCATCGTTCCAACCGGACCCGGGGTGAGAGACCAGTCGGTTGGTGTTTCTGCAGGAGTCTGTGTTGCTTCAGGAGTTGCAACCGGCACAACCGCCTCAGGTGTCTCTGTGCACCCTGCAACAGAGAGTGCAGCAGCCAGAAGGAGTGCCATCAGAAGGTAATGAATATACTTCATATGCCAGAATAGGAGAAACTCCTATATGATGCTTTCGGAGATCTGAAAAGAGAGGCAACTATTCATAACCATGCAGGCGCATTTACAACAGGGAGCATAGTAAGCCCGATAGGAAATCCCCAGAACCTGCTCATCCCAATGCTCCTTGAGGCGGGTGCAGCAGATACTGAGTTTCTTGCACTTGCAGCGGGAAGCACGATTGCCGGAAACCTGACGATACTGGGTGCTACAAGCAACATCATCATCATTCAGAATGCAGAACAACGGGGTGTAACCATCACCTTCATCGAATTCCTGAGATTCGGCATTCTGATGGCGATACCCCAGACCCCGATCTTTCTTGTCTGGTTCCTTATTATCACCAGAATTAACAATATCTTTTTTCCCTGCTGCGAACATCCATTATTCTGCAAGGTGAAGGTACAATGCGACTCAAATGGGAGACAAAACTCGGCATAGCACTCATCTGTTCGACAGTGCTCATCTACGGGCTGAAGATTTTGATCATCGGAGATGAGGGGGGGAGCAACACCCTCACCTATATCTTCAATGCGCTCGGCTTTCTGCCGTTGAATGTCCTCTTCGTGACACTCATCATCAACCAGCTGCTGGCAGTCCGTTCAAAACGGGAGAGGCTTCAGAAGATGAATATGGTCATTGGTATCTTCTTCTCCGAGGTCGGAGCAAACCTTTTAAAGCACTTCTCCGATGCAGACCCCAACCTCGATAAAATCCGGGGAGATCTTCTCATAAGAGATTCCTGGACAGATTCAGAGTTCGATCAGATCAGGGAAGAACTCCAGGGAACGGAACAGACGATCATGATTCAGCGGATAGATCTTCAGGATCTCCGGAACTTTCTCATTCAGCATCGTGACTTTCTGCTCCGCCTGCTGGAAAACCCTGTCCTGCTGGAGCATGCCACCTTCACGGAGGCACTCCGTGCCGTCTTCCATCTCTCAGAAGAACTTGAGAGCAGAGATAATATTGCCAGCCTCCCCGAGCAGGATATTGCACACCTCACCATCGATATCAGGCGTGCCTATGATATGCTCACCCCTGAGTGGGTTGAGTATATGCGATACCTGAAGAGCCATTACCCGTATCTCTTCTCTCTGGCGATGCGGAAGAACCCATTCGATGAGAATGCAACCCCTGTGATCGCCAGCTGATCAGGGGGAATACTCCTCCTGAATCCATGAGGCATTAAAATCGATTCAGGGTACGGCTCTTCCCGATATTCTCATCAAGCTTGAGAATATAGCCGATGATCTCATTCCGGTTATTCTTCCTCACCATCACCTTCAGGTGGACTGCCTTTCTCTTTCCTTTCCGTGTCGTGATGATGATATCATGGCCGGTTCCAATCACCACACTCTCCCGGACTGCCTCCCAGAGAGAGGGGTATTTTTTCTGAGATTTTGAAGCCATCTCAAAGTTGTTGATGACCTTGTCGATATTATGATAGAACCCCTGCTTATGAGTAATTGCAGTGATATGTTCTGCATAGGGGTTCATGAAAAGGACACGTCCACCGGTATCAAGGAACATCACCCCGGCATCAATATGGAGCAGTTCCTTGAATTGTCTGGCATCTGTTCCTGAAGGGCGTGTAGAGAGATAATTATTGATGGCAATCTCAATGACGCTGAAGAGATCGCGTTCGTTGAAAGGTTTTGTTATATAGCCAAATGGCTGGGCCTGCTTGGCCTGGTTTATTACCTCACTCCCATAATGGGCAGTGCAGAAGACGACAGGTATTGAGAAGAACTGGTAGATGATCGTTGCAGCAGCAATCCCGTTTGCTCTCCCATCAAGACCGATATCCATCAGGACGAGATCGGGGGTGCCCTGGATCGCCTGCATTATAGCCTCATCTGCTGAAGTGGCAATACCCGATACGCCATACCCAAGTTTCCTGAGCATGACAGCGAGCATCTCGACGATCATCGGATCGTCTTCAACGATTAGAATCTGTTTTGTTGCCATTCCCGATCAGACCACCATATTACTCTTGATTTGCACCTGGTTACAGTATTGAATCCACGAAGAAACCGGCAGAAGATCGATGCAACCATCATAGAAATAGAATAGTATATGAATTGGTCTGTAATATGTGTTTTCAAAAATGACCAGAGAAAGAAAACAGGAATACTCACCTTTCCGTGAGACCATTCAAATTCAACATGAAAGATTTTATAAACATTTTTTTATTTATTACCCTATTTCATTTAACAATACCATTAATATACTGTGAGATCATAATCCCGCATATCGGGCATCTTCCCGATGAAAAGAGGTGTTTGCAATGTCAGAACTGTATAAAAAAATAATTGCAGAAGCGATGGCTGCCCAGCGGGCAGATGTTGATACGATTAAAAAGAAGCGTGGGACGGCGTTCTCACTCACAGATGCAGAACCCTATGTTGCCGCTGTCAAGAAGATGAAGGCTACAACCGGCCAGAGTGCTGCGGTGATCGACCTGCACAAGACATCAGTTACTGCACACTTTAACGCACTAAAAGATCTGACAAAAACCATACGGCCGGAAGACGATCCTTTTGTCGAACATTACCAGACTCCGGTCGTCCTTGAGATCCTCAGTGATGAAGACCCGAAGTTCAAAAAGAGCCTTGATGCTTTCGTCACCCAGATTGGAAAATCCGAGGCGTTGATCGGACGTGAGTCTGCCCGAAGATATGCAGGATTCTATGGGCCAACCTGTGTCGTGGATTTTGCCATGATCCCGGGGAGCACAAGCAACATCGTCAACCAGATACTGAAGAAGACAAAAATTCCAAAAGATCACCAACAGACAATACTTGCCTCAAAATCATGGGGCATGAACACATCCTATGGTATCGGAGAAGTCTTTACAACACGTGTTGAAGCAGGTGACTCTCTTGCGGATGCATCAAAGAAGGAGGTCCAGCAGGTCCAGAAGATCTATAAGACCCCGGTTGCTGCCCAGGCCGAACTGATGGACGAGGCAGGACACACCTCATTTGATGTCAGGAAGTACATGAGCGAGTATCGCCGCCTCATCACACCGGCTGTGAAGAAAGCAGTAGATGATGGCGTGCATTATGGAAATATCGTCACCATCCCGGCTTATTGTGTCGGCGATATCGCCCATCACATCGCCCAGTCCACCTTCAATATGTGCAAGGACGATGTGATCATGGCAACCATCGATGCGGTGACAGAAGTAATGGAAAAAACCCTGGCTGCTGCTGTGCCGAATATGAAAAGCGAATATGATATCCTCTCTGTTGCAACCGGTGCATCTGCATGTGCAACCGAATACATTCTTGAGCTTGACGGTTTTAATGCCCCGATGATTGTGGATCTCCTCACCAAGAGGTTCCATAACCTCGTCCAGCTGAACCCGACGCGAGGTGCAGCGGCTGAGCTACATAACTGTGACTTTATGGATATGATCTACCGTGGCTGGAAGATCCTTGACCGGGCACGGAGGGCAAAAGCAGGATCCGCAGGGAAGCTCAAGCCGAAGGTCGCCGGATGCGAGATCGATCTCTCTCCAGTCGATGAGAACGAGATTTTGATGAACCCGCAGTGGTATGCATACCCTGCCTGTGCGATCACAGTCAGGGCATCTGCCCTTATGCGGCTCTCTGATTATCCGTGCCTCTTAACGAGCGAGCCGGTAACTGCAACGATGATGACAAACATCATCGCACTTCACAAGGAGACGCCTGCTGCCCCGGTCAGGGCATGCAAAGACTGTGCAGCCGCATGCCTTGTTGACTTCAGGCACCAGTACTGTGAGTACAAGAACGCAGTATAAGGCGGGTGTCTGGTATGAAATGTTATATCTGCGCAGAACAGGGGAAAGATAGCGATGCAGTCGCAATCTGCATCGTCTGCGGCATGGGAGTCTGCATGGAGCATGCAATGAGGGAGGAGACAGAGAACTGGGAGGGGGGCTACCCCTTCCCGGCAAAAAAGCTTAAGAAGAATATTCCACGAATCCTCTGCCCTCCCTGCTATGAGGCTTTCCATACATAACTGGGGGTTTTACTTGTGACATCACTTACCAAACGATGTGTGGCGGAGCTTATTGGAACCTTCCTCCTCGTCTTTTTCGGAGCAGGGGCAGCGACTGTCACCCTGATGCTCTCTGCCGGAGAAGAACCGCTCACCGAATTCAATATCGGGATCGGTTACTTCGGTGGTCTTGCAGACTGGCTTGCCATCGGCCTTGCCTTTGGTATTGCCATTGCCGGTGCGATTTATGCACTCGGCAGGATCTCGGGAGCCCATATCAATCCGGCAGTAACAATCGCCCTCTGGGCAACAAAGAGGTTCCCGACATCTGATGTTGCTCCCTACATCATCGCCCAGCTGATCGGAGCGGCACTCGCAAGCATCCTCTTCTTCGGGTGCACCGGTCCGGATGCAGTTCTCATCGGGGGCCTTGGGGCAACCACACCATTCCATGGGATCTCCTACACCGAAGCAATCCTTGCCGAGGCGATCGGGACATTCATCCTGATGCTCGTCATCATGGGGGTGGCAGTCGATAAGCGGGCCCCGGAAGGGTTTGCCGGGCTGATCATCGGCCTCACTGTCGCCGGTGTCATCACAACAACCGGCAATATCGCCGGTTCATCATTGAACCCGGCACGTACCTTCGGCCCATACCTCGGAAACACCCTCCTTGGAGGGCAGAACTTCTGGGAATTCTTCCCAATCTATATTATCGGGCCAATCGCAGGGGCACTCATCGCAGTTTTCCTCTATGACTGGCTCAACTCTGAATAATCTTTTTTATCTGCCGGGTCAACCTGAAGAGCATCATGGCACGAGTTGTACTCATCAACGCAAGCCCCCGGGAAGGGGGAAACACCGAACTCGCACTTGAAGAATGCAAAAAAGCACTGGGTGCAGAAGGGGTTGAGACAGAGGATATCAGCCTCAGGGGAAAACAGATCGCATCCTGTATCGCCTGTTATTCCTGCAAGAAGACCGGAAGATGCGCAATTGATGACGGCGTCAACGAGATGATCGAAACCATCAGATCAGCAGACGGCTTAATCGTGGGAACCCCGGTCTACTTCGGAACCGCCCGCGGTGAGCTGATGTCGGCACTCCAGAGGATCGGGATGGTATCCCGTGGAAACGACCAGTTCCTCTCACGGATGGTCGGAGGGCCGATTGCTGTTGCACGGAGAGGCGGCCATACCGCAACCATCCAGGAACTCCTGATGTTCTACCTGATCAATGATATGATCGTCTGTGGATCCACCTACTGGAACATGGCCTTTGGAAAAGAGAAGGGCGAGGTGCAGGATGATACAGAAGGGATGGACACCATCCGCAGATTCGGGGAGAATGTCGGATTCTGTATTAATCAGCTGAAAAAATAAGAGGAGATCAGACCGCGTGGAAACAGGTGCACTTCACCACATCCACCCGGGCTGCCTTACAATACTCAAGATCCCCTACTTCTTTGACGATTGATGTCCCGCAGTACCTCAGCTGGACACGTGCCGAGGTCCGCTCACGCTCCTCGAAGAAATTGGCATGTGAATATTCGATCAGCCGTTTCATCGAGATAGAGACCATCTGCACCTCAAGGATGATGCCGGAATCCCCGGGTGAAAGATCTTCAGGTGCAACGGATGTCAGGAAGATTGGATCCCCCGGCTGCACTTCTGAAAGGGTGATAATATTATGGGCGCTCTGAAGTTCGATGGTGCGTGGTCTGCCAAGTTTGAGATCTGCTATCACCTGTGGAGATATGCCGGTTAATGCTGCTACCATCATAGTGATCACCCGTACATCGGAAGGTTTTCCTTCTTCTGTTGCGGCACCTCCGATCCCTGTACTTCCTCAGCGAGCCGCTGCATCGTCATCTCGATCTCCTCTGCCTGTTCCAGGAGTGGTGTAGTATCCAGGTTTAAGGAGTAGAGGTCATTCAATACATTGATCGTAGAGACAGCCGCCCGCGGATCAGGATTATTCACTGTCTCTCCGAGAAGGCCGATGCAGGGGATCTTCCGCAGTTTGCATTCGGTCAGAAGGCTAGATGCGATACCTGAGATACTACCCATCGGGAGGATGATCGTATGATCCGAAATCTTCGAGACAGCTTCCTCATCGCTTGCCACACCAAATACCCTCTTTTCGGTCTCATTGGTCACGATACCTGCAATAGTGACGATCTCCTTCACATCATAGTCTTCCAGCCAGTCGAGAATACCATTTGCCACTTCATAACAGATTGCAGGGTGAATGGGAATATCCGCAACAAGTGCAGCAAATCCTTCTTTCTCATAAATCCTGACCGCTGCATGAACAACCCCCTTCTGCATCATCGACATCGGTGGGAAGAACCGGCTGGTTATATCACCGATATGGGTAAATTCCATCTGATCCACCAGGTACTGCAGGGCGATACTTCCGACAAGCCCGGAACCTGGGAACCCCATCAACACAACCGCTCCCTTCTCCTTGAGATCGCTTGAGATGATCTTCAGGTCACTCGTTTCATTGGACATTAAAATTACATAGACGCCCCACCTACATTAATACTATGCAGGAATATCCAGTCAAAAGAGGGCAGACAAAAGATCTTGAAGAACGGATGGCAAAGGGACTCATGGAGATCTTCGGTGTTGAACCAGAAGAAAAAGACGGGCATTATATCATCTCTTATAAGGCGATCAAGCGGCTGGAGGTCTGGCCGGGTGAGAAGAACAAGACGGCGTTTGTCGATACCGAGTCAGATATCACAGCAGGTGATGAGGATATCCTCGATTCGAATAAGAAATTCCGGCATTACCTCGATCTCCTCACCGGATTTTCGACAAAAGAACGGGTGAAGCGGGCAAAACCAAAAGAAGAGTAGTTTTTTTTTACTCTATCACTATTGCGGGCTTAAAGGGGAGTGCCATTCCTGCCTTTGGATGGCCGCTTCCGTCGGCATGGAGGATTTCCACCTTCACCGAGAACTCTTTTTCGATGAAAGACACCGCTTGTGAAAAGATTGCATGCTCATCAGGTGCATGTGTTGAGATCTGATCGACGAGGGCCGGGGGGAGGCTGTGAATCAGCTTAATCACCTGTGGAACAGCATTTGCCGCCTCTTTTCCACGCTTTCTCATTGATTCGTCCTTCATCAGCTCTTTTGTTACCGATCTCCGATCTTCTGCTGCTGCAACCCGCCTGAAGACCTCGTTCTTCCATTCAGGAGTGATCAGAAGAGTAATTTTTTCTGCTGTAACCGGAAGAATTTTCATAATTGACTCGATATCTTCGACCGTTCGTACAATTAACTCTTCTGCAAGCTCTATTTCAGGGTTGATCCGGCTCTGATCGGGAACCGGCCACTCTGCAAAGGAGACAAGCCCCTCATGCCCCATCTCACGCCAGAGCGATTCACACGTGAAGGGGATCACCGGTGCAAGCAGTCGGACCCAGGCATCTGCGACATCACGGAGCACGGTGCCACCGGTTGATCCGGCAGGCAGACGGCGGCGGTACCATTTCAGATCCGACTCGATCCCAAAGTATGCCTCCTGAAGCGCCTGCCGGGTCTGGAAGAGTTCGAGTGCCTCGGTCATTTTTTGGATTCGGCGCTGGAGACGGGAGGAGAGCCATGCATCGACATCATGAGTGCCATTTGCATCCCCTGACTCTGCAACATAGGCGATGAACCGGTCAATCTGTTTTCGTATGGATGATACGAGCTCATTTCTCCAGTCAAAATCCTGCCAGGGCTCGGCTGAACCGACCAGAAACATTCGAACCGTGTCAGCGCCAAACTCCTCTGCGGCATCTTCCAGGAGGAAGACATTTCCTTTGGATGATGACATCTTTGCTCCATCCAGAAGCCCCATCCCAAAGACGACCATTCCCTGTGGCTGGAGATCATCGGGGAAGATGGCACGATGATGGAAGAGCTGGAAGGTGAGATGGTTTGAGATGAGATCTTTTGCCGAGAAACGGTAGTTGTAGGGGTACCAGTAGAGGAACTCGGATCTCAGTTCATCAAGGATCGTTCTGTCAACACCTTTGGGCTCTCCTCTCCCAAGGAAGATGTAATCGAAGACCTCCGGGGTGAGTGATTCGGCAGGAATCCCACTGATCCGGTGGGCGATCGTATAGTATGCCATGTAGACGGTTGAATCCGAGAGTGGTTCAAAGAGCCATTTCGGATCCCAGGGAACCCGTGTGCCAAGCCCGACACGGCGGGTGCATGCCCAGTCCTTCAGCCAGTCAACAGTACGGTCAAACTCGGCCCGCACCTCGGGTGGAACAAGTGTGATCTTTTCGATCTGGTCATGCACCTGCTGTTTCCACACCGGATCGCTATAGGCAAGGAACCACTGATCATCAAGGATCCTGACAAAGGCACGGCTTCCGCACCGGCAGACAACCGGTTGCTGATCGAAATCATAAAACCAGATCGAGCCATAATCCGCCTCCATGATAGCGCCAACATCCTCACGTGCAACACGAACAGGTTTTCCTTCATGCTCCCCGCATCGTGCAAGGAGTTTTCCACGTGAGAACTCGGCAGAATAGACCTCCTGGGTCACCTCGTCCATCTTCGGATCGAACTGATCGACGATCCCGTGCCGGATCACCGCCTCTTTCGCCGGGATCGCACCATATCCATCAACCTGTATCAGTGATACCGGTACGATATCCGTGTACTCTCCCTTCTTCTGGAGATCGGAGAGGGCGATATAGTCAAAGGGTGCATGTGCCGGAACACTCATCACGATGCCGGATCCCATATCCGGATCCACAAATCCCGCCGGAAGGATACGGACACGTCCACAGAGGGGGTGGGAAACAAATGAGCCGATGAGATCAGCGCCATTCACCTCGCCGACGATTGAAACCTGATGTTTCTGGAGTGCAAGCTTATCTGCTGCCTCACGCGAGAGGAGCCAGACCGTGCCATCGACATCTGCCTTTACATAATCGATATCCGGGTTGATCCAGAGATTGGTTACCCCGTAGATCGTCTCAGGCCTGAGTGTTGCACAGGGGATCAGAAAGCCATCCGATTTAAAATTGACGAAGATGAATTTGACAATCTCCGCCTTATCGCCTTCGAGGAGATCGTGATCGCCGACCGGGTTATCGCACTGCGGACAATATTTAACGGGATGTTCCCCCCTGACAACCCTGCCCTGTCTATTGAGGTGATGGTACTGCCATTCGATGAATTTTGAGTACTGGGGAAGGATTGTGGTAAACCTCCGGCGCCAGTCGATCGAGAGGCCGAGTCTCCGCATCACCCGCTCGTACTCATTTGAAAAATGATCGACGATCGCAAGGGGATCGGAGAACCTGTCGAGGACATCCTGAGGCACTTTATAGAGATCCCGATACAATGAAAGAGTCTTTTCATCACCCCGTGCAATCCGATTTGAGATCCCGATAACAGGCGATCCCGTTACATGAAATGCCATTGGATAGAGAACCTGCCGCCCTCTCATCCTCCAGAATCTGGCAATAACATCCGGCACAATATAGGTTCTGCCATGACCGACATGCATCGCTCCGCTCGGATACGGATACGCGACATTGATATAACATTTCTCTTTTGATGATGGATCGGAATGGAATGCATTCTTCCATTCTTCTTCAACATCCGCTTCAGAAAGCTTCAGTTCAGAATCACCCACAATAAATCACCCCTCATACATACAACTCTGTTACTCCACCGGACGAACCGTGATCTTCTCACCCTCGGCATCCCGCCTGAGTATCTCCTGGGCAATTGAGTTGTTTCTGGCAAGAATAATCTCCCCGCTCTCCTCAACAGTACCGGTAAAGAGGTATTCCTTACCGGAGAAGACATCAACGATCTTGCTTGCATGCTCGGGGCAGGCGAGGAACAGGAATTTCTTATCTGTTCTGATCGCCACCCCCCCTGTGGCCGGAGACGGGACGGTTGGCTCTTCGATGGTTTCTGCCGGGTGGGTTGAATCCAGCTCGGTTCGCGAGCGGATGTCAATGCCAACACCGACCTTATTCACAATAGAAGCGATATTCTTACCACCTTTTCCAATAGCAGCCGGAATATCACGATCTTCAATATAGACAGAAGCTTTACTGTCAGAGATCATCCTGACATCCACAGAACCCTCGGTGAACCTGCCGATCTCTCTCTGGATCTCCTTTTCAATCGCCTGCCACGGACTTGAGGAAGGAGTGTCAGGCTCGGATTCCACATGTGCAGGATTATCAGTTTTTCCCGCATTCCGAAATTGTGGTATCTGGAGAGATAAATCCTGGCTGTGCAATGGGTACACTATTGTCTCGCCGCCATACCGGAATATCTCGACCACCACAAGGCCGGTCTCACTATCTGCCACCCTGATAACCGGGGACGGAATGACATCCATTCCCTGTCCGGAGAGTGCTGAAGGGCGATCGATTGAGAGCGTGAGCGAATAGAACCGTTCAATCTCACCCTCAGAGACGAAGATGATCGAGGGGATCACCTGGGGGAGAATACAGACATCAATCCGTGAGAGGAGACGCTGGAGTGCATCCTGTACTTTGTGTGCATGAAGAACCCCGACCATGCCGATCCCGGAGAGATGGAGATCCGCATAGATTTGGAAATCTTCAGGCTTCCGTATCTCATCAAAGATAACAAAATCTGGCCTGACAAGACTGAGAAGCTCTGCAGTTTGGGCCATATTCCCGTCAAGCGTGGTGTACTGGGTGATGTGATCCGGCACCTGAAGATCGCGGGGAGTCTCCATCGTCTTCACAACATAGTTGCAATCTGCAAGGAAGATGGCGATGCTCTGGGCAAGTGTCGATTTACCTGATCCGGGCGGGCCGACGATGAGTGTTCCTGAACGCTCGCTGATGATCGACTGTTTGATCTCATCAGACTTGCTGTAATCCTCAAGTGAGACATCCGCAATCGGACGGATAACGGTAATCTCCATTCCGTCTGAGAACGGTCGGCGGGTGATTGCGATCCGAAGCGATCCGATCTGGACGACCGTCACTCCCTTCTTCTCGATCTCAATAAAACCATCCGGATGGCGCTTGGCGCGTTCAAGGATCTCCTGTGCAAGCTTCCGGAGCTCATACTCGGTCATCGGGGAGTCACGAATCTGCTCGATCCTCATCTCCTTCAGGCGGCCTTTCTTGGCATATGGAGCCACCCGTTCCTTGAGATAGATTGCCACGGTATTCTCATCAAAGAAATGATCGATACCAAGCGGCGTGAAGTTCTCCTGTTGTGCCTTCATGAAGATGACCGGGATTCCCTTTGCCCGTGCAACCTCGGCCTGGACGATATCGGAGGTCATAAAGGATGCATCATATTCGATTGCGGCATTCCGGATCATCGAATCGATCTCACCGCCGCTTGCCAGCTTCACCTGTTCAAGACGGGGCCGCTCACCAACAAATTTGAGCTCGATTAATCCTTCATCCCGCATGCGGCAGAGTTCCTGGATCTCTGTCAGTCCGGAGAACCCAATCTCCCGCCCATGGTTTGCCTGTGCCTCAAGTTCCGCAAAAACAGCTTCAGGAATGATTATTGTTGCGCCTTTGCATTCGCCGTTCTGTATCATTGAGGTAATGCGTCCATCAATGACAACGCTCGTATCAGGTACCAGTTTCATAAAAATTCTACCATTTTAAACTCTTGATTATGGTTATCGGAGTGAGAATATGCTGATCATTCCCATGAACGGCAATAATCAGCCATTTTTGTATTATATCGCCCCAATATGTGCCATTATTCATATACGTTCCGATATGGAAGATCCCGGATCACCGCTCTTATCGTATACGTCTGACCCGGGATCCACGTCAGACTCTGCTATTCTATTTTCTCTACATCATAACGTAAGAGATACTAGGATATAAATATCGTGCGCCTTCTGTCATAACTGAAAAGAAGCGGATACTAACCGCACAAGGGAGAGAAACCCGACATTACTTTTCTTCAATCACATCCATGCAGGTGATCACCCAGGAAAACTGACCGGCCTGAAAAACAAGGGGATTGCCGGATGCAGGTATTATTTGTATATCGTCTCCGGGTCAACCATACGATCGAAGAGAACGTCTCCATCAAGCGTCCTGAAGAAGCATGATCGATACCCGAGGTGGCAGGCAGCACCGGATTGTGAGACCAGGTAGAGAAGAGTGTCTGAATCACAATCTGTCCTGATCCCGAGGACATGCTGGAGATGGCCGCTCTTCTCGCCCTTCTTCCATATCTTCTTCCTGCTTCTGCTATAATAGTGGGCATAGCCGGTCTGTTGTGTGAGGGAGACAGCTTCTTCATCTGCCCAGGCAACCATCAGCACCTCACGTGTATCTGCATCCTGTACAACAACCGGAATGAGCCCGTTCTGATAGTGTAGTTCGATCATACCAATCAGACCCCCATAAGCGCTATCATCAGGGTAAAGAGTATATCACCGATGAGGCATGAAACGATCAGCCCGGCGGTTATCGGAATGAAGAACGGAACACCATAGGATATCCAGACAGAACCTGCTTTTGTATACAATTCAAGCTCTTTCTGGAACTCACCAGGCTGATCCCGTAGGTCACGCGTATACACACGGTCATCCCGTGCCATCCTGCTGATCGCCTCTGCAAATGGGATGAAACGGCGCTTTAAACCATCTGTTGTCTCTTCAAAATCCTCAATTACAAAGCCAAAGACCGAACGGATATTCTCAGATTGAACCGGGAAACCGATGAACATATACAGGAACGGAGCCCTGTTCCCTTTCACCATATTGTAGATGAAGAGAAAAACCGGAATAAAGAGGTTCAGGATAAGGGCATTTGCGAGGACACTGAAGGCAAAGATTGGAACTGGCGGATACCCAAGGAGCGGTTCAAATGGAAAGAGAGGTATCAGGAGGGCGATAAAAATAAGTCCCCAGGCATCTGCACCACCGAAGAGACCAAAATATGCAATCGCATACATTACTCCTGAGAAGACGAGCGTTGTCAGGGCAATGATCAAAAACCAGTGGATATCTCCAAGGAAGAGGAGATAATAGACGTACCCTGTGAACGGGAGTGAAAGAAGGAGCATAGGATACCATGTCCGAAACGGCACCCGGCGATCGCGGATATCCAGAAGGGATCCATAAAGAAATGTCAATGCCACCAGAAGAAAGGGGATGGCCAGGTACAATATCATAAATGAACTATTCTGGTTGATAGATTATATATGGCATGGCATAGATTCTCTGGTACTCTGGGTATGATCATGTGCGATTACATGAGAGATGGTCAAAAAAAGAAGAACGGAAAGTGCAGGAGAAAGACAGATGCCCGATACAGATGAGTTAGGAAAAAGAGCGGGGAAACTTGCAGATTGCATTTTGAATGCTGTAAAGTGGCATTTTTCAGGTACGATCTCCTGCATGGAAGTTGACGGGGTACGGGCACAGATCATCTTCGTCTCAGGAGAACCCGCAGGTGCAGAATATAGTGACGGCGCAGGAACGATCTATGGAGATATTGCGGTACTCAGGCTTCCGATAAAACCAATCTACACAACATCCCCTCTACCGGTAGCAGAAGCAGAAGATCTTGCCAGCCGTGCGCGTATCTATCACCCTGAACGGTTATTTGCACATTCATCAGTGAAGAGCAGAAAAGAAGGCAGATCACCGTCAGAAACCTCGGGAGTCGGCAGGCTTACGATCAGGGTGGAGTTTGGCAAGAAGACACCTGCGCCTCTCAGGATCGAGCTCTGGAGCGAAGGGCGCATATGCAGAACAGATACGCTCGATCAGAATGGAAAGGCATCGTTTCGTCTCCTGGAGGGGGAGTACGAATGCCGGTTGCGAGAGGGCATCAGGTTGATTGGCCAAAAGACCTTCAGATATCCGGGTGGCGATATGGAGATTACAATACCAGTTGATGGAGCTGCATGATGAAGAGGCGGATACGGGACCGGTTCTTCTCATTCATCAAACGGAAAAAGAAAACGGAAGTAGAGGCAGGGGCGGCAGAGAGAGAAAGCGATCAGGCTGTGCCCGGATGGTTATTGCCCGGAACTCTGGAGAGCGGAGAGGAAGAGACATGCACAAGACCGCGATGGGGCGGCATTCCGGACGAGGGCTCAGATCCCCTCAGAGAGATGGGGAAACAATGGGATCAGAGGACGAGAAGAGATCAGTATGGCGCAACTGAGCCATCTCATGCAACGGAACCTGAGGATGATACACGGCACAGGACCATACAGGAAGAGACAGATGGGGAAGAACAGATCAGAGAAGAGGAGATGGGCAGAGAAAGAAACACTATCTTCTCTTTCCTGAAGAAGAAGCCGAAACCGGAAGAGATGGGTGAACAGCAGGATACCGGGGATGATCTTGTGGACCTTGTTGAAGAACTGATCGCGGCAACTCATGAGGACGACATGAGCCCCCCTATAACTGAAGAGGGAACCTCCCCGATCCCCGAAGAGAAGACACCACCTCCATGGTCATTACCTGATGAGCATCCGGGAGAGAAGGGTGGCGCAGACTATAAGGAAGCCAGAGATATTCGTCATAAGCCACCTCATCCGATCCCGCTCCAGGAGGTGGTCATAGAGAAGAACCAGCTCCCCATCCAGGACGAGGGCGTGATGGAGAAGCCATCAGAGAAAGATGAGTCTGTTTTGGATGGGAAAGGATCAAAAAAACCCTCCATTCTCCAGAGACTTTCGCCTAAAAGACGTCTGCGCGAGGAGTATCATCCCGATACCCACGGCCCATTGCTCGATCTTCGATATACACCCCCACCCGGTGTCGAGGAGGTTGAGCTCTACCCGGTACACCCCCCGTATGCATATATCAGAATCCTCTACGATGTCCTCTCCCATGAATACACCTACCAGGTCATAGAACCCCTGCTGACAGAAGGCGAAGAAGCGTTATACAACGAGATTAAGAACCGGCTCTTTGAGACACTGGATATCAGCACCCGTGGCCTCTCCAGGGAGGAGACACGGAAACTGCTCCGGGAGGCCAGCCGCCGGATCATCGAAGACTTTGATCTCAGCCTCACTCCTGTCGAAGAGGAGAAGATCCATTACCGTATGGACTGCGAGTTCATCGGGGACGGACTGATCGATCCGATTATGCATGACCCGTTCATTGAGGATATCTCCTGTGACGGGCTGAAGTCGCCGATCTTCGTCTACCATACCAGATATGAGTCAATTAAGACGTCGCTCTGCTATACCAGTTCTGTTGAACTTGATTCATTTGTGACAAAACTTGCGCAGAGGGCAGGAAAATATATCTCGATTGCGGAACCGATTCTGGATGCAACAATGTCGGATGGATCCCGTATCCAGATGACCCTCGGCACAGAGGTGACTGCGCATGGATCAACCTTTACGATCAGAAAGTTCCGTGATGAGCCGATCACCCCGACAGACCTCATCGAATGGAAGACCTTCTCCCCACTCTCGATAGCATTTCTCTGGCTTGCCGTTGAGAGCGGTAAGTCATGTATCTTTGCTGGAGGAACAGCGTCCGGGAAGACAACCTCGCTGAATGCAATCTCCCTCTTCATGCCTCCGCTTGCAAAGATCATCACACTCGAAGATACCCGTGAGCTGAAGCTCCCTCACGCGAACTGGATCCCAAGTGTTACCCGCGACTCCTTTGATACCGGGGGGCGTGGCGAGATCGATCTCTACGAACTTCTGAGAGCCGCCCTCAGACAGCGTCCCGAATATCTTCTTGTCGGTGAGGTGCGTGGGAGAGAGGCACTGACACTCTTCCAGGCAATGAGTACCGGCCATATCACGTACTCCACAATCCATGCGGATTCCGTATCAAGTGTTGTACACAGGCTTGAGAATCCGCCAATGAATGTGCCAAGAAATATGCTCTCAGCACTTGATCTCGTCTCAATCCAGGTGCAGGCACGTGTTGGGGGGCAGAGGATCCGAAGAAACAAGCAGATTGTCGAGATCCTCGATATCGATCCACGGACAAACGAACTGATCACCAATGAAGTCTTCAGGTGGAAACCCTCAACAGATGAGATCTTCTATTCAGGGAAATCCTATATCCTTGAGGATATCATGGAGGAGCGCGGATGGGATGACGAGAGAATCCAGGAGGAGCTGAAACGGAGGCAAGAGGTTCTTGAATGGATGAGAATACGGAAAATAAGACATTATAAGGATGTTTCTGCCATTTTAATGGAGTACTTCAGAAACCCCGATGATGTGATCGCCCGCGTGAGAGGGGATCTCTATGAACAGGTATGAACTATTCTGCTTCAACCTCCTCGGAGAGAGGATGCAGAAGAAGAAAGAGAGTTACATCGAACTGCATGCAAGTCTCATCTCCGCCCGCCACAAAGTGCCATTTGAGGCCTATCTTGCTTCGGCAACCTTAACCTCGGCAATTGCCGGAGTTCTTGCCGCTGCAGTTGCCGGAGTCCTCAGCTATATATTTAGGATTCCGAACATGATCACCTACAGCGGATCGCTCCCCGTTGTTGTCTACGAATATGCGGATCTGCTCCTGATCGCCGGGACCATTGCAATCACGCTCCTTACCCTGATGGTTGTATCAGGATCGACATATCTACTCTTCCTGATATACCCCCCGATAATGGCAGGTGAGAGGAAGAGGAAGATAGATGCAAGCCTTCCGCACGCGATCAATTATATCACCGCAATGTCCACTGCCGGGATCACACCCGCCGAGATCTTCCGCCTTCTTGGAGAATCACCTGTCTATGGCGAGAGTGCCGCTGAAGCCCGATATATTGCCCGTGAAATCGATGTATTCGGGCGCGATCTGATCGATGCATTACGGGTCGTCTCGACAATTACACCAAGTGACCGGTTGAAAGAGTTCCTGCAGGGTGCAATGGGTGCAATATCAAGCGGAAGCAACCTGACAGAGTACTTCAAACTGAAGGCAAACCAGTATGCTATTGAGAACCGGCAGCAACAGAAGGCGTTCCTTGACACATTGGGGCTGATATCCGAATCCTATGTAACAGCCCTCGTTGCAGGAACACTCTTTCTCGTCATTCTTCAATCGGTGATGTCGATGCTCTCCGGCGGGGGAGACCCGATCTTCCTCTATGTGATCATCTACCTGATCATGCCGTTTGGAAGTGCCATGTTCCTTGTTATGATCGATTCCATGACTCCGGAGGTCTGAAATGAGGTGGAGAAGAAAGGCACAAAAAGCAGACATTGATGCCGACAGGATCATCCACGATAAAATCGAGAGGCGTAATAAAAAAGATAGAGGGTTTTCGGGTTTTATACAGCACCCGGTTCAATCATTGATCAAAAACCCCATCCATTCACTCTATCTGACAATTCCCCTCTCTCTCGTCATTGCCTTCATCTGGTTCTTTATTGTCTATCAGCAGTTCGGCCTGAATGTTGTTCTTGGAACGACCATCATTGATGACATCCTGATCGTCACAACGCTCCTGATCATCACCCCACTTGCCCTTCTCGATTTCTTTGATGATCGTCGGCAGAGAAGCCTTGAGTCAGCACTCCCGAACTTCTTCCGCGACCTTGCAGGGATGAATGAATCAGGGATGACACTTCCCGGTGCCGTTGCCCTTGTCGCCCGCGCAGAATATGGCGCCCTGACACCGCATATCCGTCGCCTGGATCAGGAGATGTCATGGAATGTTCCGTTTGTTCCGGCGATGCTAAGATTTGGTGAGAGAATACAGACACCACTTGCAACCAGAAGTGTGGATCTGATCGCAAAAGCGAGCAGGGCTGGAGGGGATATCTCAAATGTCCTCCGTGCAGCTGCAATCGACACCTACGAGTTTGTCACCCTGAAGACTGAGCGATTAAATAATATGTTTATTTATATTGTGATAATTATTATATCATTCTTCGTCTATATGTTCGTCATCGGCATTCTGACCAGCACATTCCTCGGCACAATGGCAGAAGCAGGGATGGCCGCAGAGGCATCCGGTGCCGGTGCAGGATTTATGTCATCGATTGATATCGACTTTTATAAGAGGCTCTTCTCGCACGCGGTCATCCTGCAGGGCTTCTTCTCAGGGCTTGTCGCAGGCCAGATGGGTGAGGGGAGGGTACTGGCAGGACTGAAATTTTCAGCCATGATGGTTTTGATCGGCTGGCTGGTCTTCCGGCTCGTCATCTAATGTGAATAGAAAAAAACAGGGAATAGAGAAGAAAAGGAAGGAGGAACGTTAATTTATATTGTCAATTTTATACCCCTTCTGAGAGAGCAGATCTTTCACGCGGTCACGGTGATTCCCCTGCAACTCGATGGTATTTCCTTTTACGGTTCCTCCACAAGCAAGTTTGCTCTTCAGGAACTTTGAGAGATCTTCAAGATCGATCTCATAGGGATCGAGTCCGTCTACAACGGTCACTTCTTTCCCATACCGTCTCCGGTTGATCTTGACAAGAATTCTCTGTTGTTCCTTGGCGACCTCTTCGCAGATACACAGTTCTTTCGGAAGGCCACATTTTGGGCAGATGCCACTGTTCATTAACCAGTACTGGACGTTCATCTCTATTTATTGTATGCGCTCAGAAGAGGGAGAGTGTACAGGATCGAAGAAGATCATAATGTCTCTTTTTATCATCATGGAGAGAGAACAAATGAACCATGTCACTTCTGGTGCTTGGAACCGCCTCTCATGTCGGAAAAAGTGTCACCGTTGCCGGGATATGCCGTGCGCTCTTCAATCGTGGATATACAGTCGCACCTTTTAAAGCGCAGAATATGAGCCTCAACTCCTATGTCACAGCAGATGGCAGTGAAATAGGTATTGCCCAGGCGATGCAGGCGATCGCTGCATACCGCGAGCCGGTCGCTGAAATGAACCCGATCCTCTTAAAGCCAAAAGCTGACAGCATTTCACAGGTGATCGTCCTTGGAAAACCCTATCGTGACCTCCCGATACGTGACTATTACAAGGAGACGGATGCGCTTCTTGAGGTGGCAGTCGCTGCGTACAAGGATCTCATGGCAGAGACCGGATGTGTCATCTGCGAAGGGGCGGGCGGTGCGGCAGAGCTAAACCTCTATGATCGTGATATTGCCAATATACGGCTTGCGGAAAGGCTGGGGATACCAATCATCCTTGTCGCAGATATCGAGCGGGGAGGAGTCTTTGCCCAGTTGTATGGGACGATCAGCCTGCTTCCCCAACACATTCGTGCCCTCGTTGCCGGTGTGATCATTAACAAATTCAGGGGTGATCCTGAGATCTTTGCTTCAGGAATCGATCTTATCAAAGAGACCTGTTCGGTACCCGTTCTCGGTGTTGTTCCTTATACCGATCTCAACCTCCCAAGTGAGGATTCGCTCTCACTCTCCGATAAACGCGCATCATCATCTCCGATCCGGATAGGAATCATCCACCTGCCACGGATATCAAACTTCACCGATTTCGAAGCACTTGAACGATCCACGTCTGTCACCTATGTCCGGCCCGGTGATCCGCTCGATACCTATGACTGTATCATCATACCTGGGACAAAAAATACTGTTGAGGATCTGCTGCATCTCAGGAGAACCGGGACAGTCGGAGCGATAGAAAAAGCACGGGAATGTGGTGTGCCGGTGATTGGTATCTGCGGGGGATACCAGATGCTCGGGAGGAGAATCTATGATAAGGGCATTGAATCCGGTGATGAGGCAGTATATGATGGACTGAATATGCTGCCTGTTGAGACATCGTTCTCGGCATACCAGAAGACGACGATCCGGGTGACACGCCAGGCCCGGCCGGTTGGGCCGATCCTGGGTGCAATGGGGGAGGTGAGCGGATATGAGATCCATATGGGCGAGACGATCAGCACCGGGGGAAGAGAAGCATTCAACGGAGATGGATCGGTATCAGATGACGGGTTGGTCTTTGGAACCTATCTTCACGGCCTCTTCCAGAATGCCTCTGCTGTTTCTGCCCTGCTTCAGTACCTCTATGGGAAGAAGGGGCTGATTTATAGCGAAGAGGAGAGAACTGATCCCTATGACCATCTTGCCCGACATCTGGAGGAGCATCTCGATATGAATACGATTGTTGAACTGGCGGCCCCGGTTATTCCGGGGGAGAAGAGAAGCAATGAAGAGGCAGATTAAGGAGGTTGTCCTATGAGTATGCGGATCTCATTTACCCTTGATAACGATCTGGCACACCAGATCGAACAGTTTGCCACTGAAAAGAGGATCGAGAGGAATGAGGCAATTTTGAGGCTTATTGAGGCAGGTGTTGAGAAATATACCGAAGACAACTCATTTGTTCCGGTGCCGCGGGAGAGGAGCTTTGAGGAGGTGAAGGTGATCAAACGCACACTGGAGAGCCTGACAGATGCTGTTGTGGATCTCAAAAAGGAGATCCGGGTTGTACACCATATCCTCGATCTGAAATGGCAGAAAGATCAGCTGCCTCTTCCACAGGAAACCCGGAGATGGTGGGAGTTCTGGAAGGGGCTCTGATCTGAAATCAGCTGATGATCGACATGATACTCCGGTAGCCTTCACCTGCCATATCATCACACCAGACCCGTATAACCGCTTTCAGATCAACCTCATCTGTTGCACCGCTCCGTGAGCAGTATGCCCGTGCAGGCGAGGGCATCCGTATACCATTCACCTCGAAATATCGTGAGTGGGCACAGAAACGGCACCGATCAAGAGTAACCGACTTCTCCGGGAGGCAGGGAACGATCTCCCCCTTCACCTCCAGTATCCGCATCCCTTCTTCATTCATAGAAGATCACCTCATATCCTGATCTGGTCAAAGCCTTTCGGATCTCCTCCTTCCAATCCGAATCAGCTGCACCACCGTACCGCTCCTTCAGGCGTATCCATTCCTCCTGAAGGCCGGGGTCTTCGGTTTTCAGATCGCGCCTCCCCTTCATCTCGCCGCAGAGGACATCCTGACGCATCACTTTTCCAGTACAGCAGAGATAATCCCGGCAGAACCCCGGCCGTGACCGGTAGATCGTGCAGATGACCCTCTCTTCAGATTCTCTCCTGAGGAACGGGCAGGCATGAGGATGCTCATTCTGGTATGACGTATCAGAGAAGAGATCAGATCTGCCCGGATCAAGAACCGCCATGAAGGATTCTTTTGTAAGGGAGAGGGAGCACCCGTATGCGCCACCGATCTTCTGGTTAATCGTAATATAACGCCCAAAACCATTGCAACATCTGCCGCAGAGGGTGCAGGTGAACTCAGAACCCATACATTCTCTCTCATGCTGAAGAGTGATAAGGGTATCCGGGGAGCAGATCAATGTCATTTAATTGATACAGAGTTATATCTCCTTACCATGAAAGTCTGCATCATGTGCGGGGGTGAAGGGACACGCCTCCGTCCGCTGACGTTTGAGCGGCCAAAGCCCTGTATACCAATAGGAGGAATACCCTCCATCCAGCATCTTGTCGTGCACCTCGCCAATCTCGGATTCACCGATATCATAATCACGCTTGGATATCTTGGGGATCGGATTAAAGAGGTGCTGGGCGATGGTTCACTCTTCTCCGCCGAGATCACCTATGTCGAGGAGAAGACGAAGCTTGGAACGGCGGGATCAGTAAAAAATGCGCAGGAGTATCTGGATGGCATGCCATTTCTGGTCGTCGGAGGGGATCATGTCACCGATATCAATCTCCTCGAATTTTACCGGGAACATAAGAAGATGGATGCGATCGCATCAATCGGGCTGATTGGGATCGATGATCCCTGCGAGTATGGGATCGCTGAGATCGATGCAACCTTCACCATCCAGCGGTTCAAGGAGAAGCCGGGGCCCGGAGAAGTCTTCTCAAACCTCGCTAGTACCGGGATGTATGTCTGCAATCCCGAGATTTTTGAGTATATACCTGAGAAAACCAAATATGATTTTGCCCGTAATCTCTTCCCCGACCTGATGAACAGAGGATATCAATTGAAAGGATGGCTTGCCAGGGGAAACTGGACCGATGTCGGATCCCCCTCAATGCTCAGGCAGGCCGAGAGATGGAAGCTGAATGATGTCGGTATCACCACAATACAGGGCAACCTGAGTGTTGAGGATGCCCAGATAACAGGCCCCGTCAGGTTTGGAGATTCGATCACACTCGGACCGCGATCCCGCGTTATCGGGCCGGTCTCTATCGGAAAAGGGGTAACAATCGGGGAGGATGTGATCATCGGCCCCTACACATCCATAGGGGATCATTGCAGCATCAATAGCCGGGCAAAGATCTTCTCCTCATCGCTCTACTCAGGGGTCTCAATCGGATCAG
This sequence comes from Methanocalculus pumilus, assembly GCF_055382585.1. Taxonomy (NCBI): domain Archaea; kingdom Methanobacteriati; phylum Methanobacteriota; class Methanomicrobia; order Methanomicrobiales; family Methanocalculaceae; genus Methanocalculus; species Methanocalculus pumilus. Next base: position 1,634,499 of record NZ_AP042393.1, read on the forward strand.
GCTCCACCGTCAGCGGGAGCATCATCGATAATGATGTAAGTATTGGCGGAAACTGCTCGATCGAGCATGATACGGTGATCGGGCCACGGGCGAGCCTCGGAGATGACGTCGTCATTCATTCACGCACCCGGCTCTGGCCGGAGGTTGTCATACCTGATGGTGAGGTGGTGAAAGAGTACGTCCTGAATGATGCATTTGATACGACATGGGACGGATCATAAATCCGGTTTGATCCTTCCGGGCAAACAATACCAAATCCCCTTACCCTTTCCCCAACTTTTTGTAGCTTCCATTTTTCGGAATACAGAGAGGTGTTCTGCATAGAGAAAAGCATGCGAAGAAGTATTGGGAGTTTGGAAAAGAGAATGATGTGAATAGATTTTAGTCGTGTGGAACCAGACGGTGCGTGATCGCAACCAGGGGATGGCGTGCATAATCCATCACCTGGACATCATCAAGTGAATACAGTTTCATGCTCTCTGCAGTCCGTTCAAGTCCAAGTTCGATATCTTCATCGATTACGATAATATAGGCATCAAGCATTCTGATGCCGAGCTGTTTTGCTGCAATGGCCCGGTGGTGGCCATCGACCATGATCCATTTACCGCGTCTTTTCACGACGATGACAGGTTCTGCAAGTCCTTTTTTGATCTCATACATCCGTCCTTCGAGCTCGTCCTGAAAGATCTTTCCCTGTGTCGGCCGGAGCCGGTCAACCGGGACATTGCCGCGCTCAAGTGTCGGTTCGATCCCATAGAGTTTCTTCAACGTCGACATGAAGTTGTAGACTTTTCCGGGGGATACATGCTCGATCTGGGATCTGATCACATCGGCATTTGAGATGATCCCGACCAGTTCATTCTGTTCATTAACGACCGGCAGTTTCTGGATACCTGAGCGGAAGATGACACGGGCGGCATCGGTTATCGGCATATCTGGATCGGCAACGATCAGGTGGCGGGACATGATCTGTTCGATCCGAACAGACGGATGCACCCCAATGATATCGCGTGCCGAGATGTAGCCGACAACCTTGTTTCCACGAAGAACCGGAAATCCATCGTGCTGGGTTGATCGGATATGATCGATGACATCCTTTATCATGCCGTCTGCCTTCACGGTGACGACATCGTAAGTCATGTAGTCACGGACCTTTTTCTTGTCTATTGGCTCATTCTTCTGCACAAAACACCCACAAATCATCTTTTCATTGGATATTCTTCTAATCAGGCCGTTATCTGAATAATGAATGAAACAGATTCCAGATATATGTCTGATCAGAGAACTATATGAGATCACGCATTCCCCTCAATTGAGGGGGGGATATTCTCCCCCCTCTCTCTATTCAGGGGTTTTTTTGGTACTGAAGCGGTTCTTTTGTATGCTGCTCTCTTTTTGAGTTGCTCTTGAATGAGGGGGTATTCCTGTCGGCTCTTCAATCCACCCATGATGCAGACACTCTTTGGCTTGTAGTCTTCAGGATGCTTATTCTATCTGGATTGACCGAACCGAAGGCATCTCAGTCTTCTTCAGGTGCACCTCAAGGACGCCGTTTTTGAAGGAGGCCTGTGCACCATCCTCAGTGACATCGACCGGGAGGCGGACTATACGGCGCATTGATCCATACATTCTCTCCCTCATATAGTAGTTCTCACGCTCATCCTGTTTCTCGCTGCTCTGCCGGGTTGCGATCTCAAGCGTCCGTGGATCAATGAGCTGGACACTGACACCTTCCTTCTCAAAACCCGGAAGATCCGCAACAATCACCACTTCATCTTCATGGTCGCTGACATCGACCCGGAATTCACCCCGGATGGCAGGCATGAAGCGATCGGTCATCCCCCCGCCTGCTTCGGGCAGAAGGTTGCGGCTTCCCGAGAAGATATCCTGGAAACGTGCCTCCATCTCAGCCATAATCTCATCGATCTCATGTCCGATTGACCCAAAGGGGTATCTTCGTCTATTCCATACCATAGTTTCATCCCTCCTGTGCCACATCGAATGTGGCTAACCTTTAGTTAGTGCATAATAATATATATACTTTTTTACAACATTCAGCTAAGGTACACACTAATAACACACCTGCAATAACCATCCCATGGCCTATGAAGAAGGAATATGGTTTTTCTATATCTTTTCTTCCGCCAAATCCAATGAAACGGTTTTTATCTTTTAGCACATAGGTACAAAGAAGGGAAATACACATGATGGAGATTACAATAGCAGAGACAGGAGGTGTCAGGTTCGCTGATGTTTCCGGAAGAATTGACTCGACAACCGCACCTGAGGCAGAGACCATACTCAGATCATTTGCCGCGGAACAGGAGGGGGACGTCATTGTGAACTGTGCCGACCTTGACTATATCAGCAGCGGGGGGCTTCGCATACTGCTTATCATCGAGAAGGAGCTGAAGGGATCAGGGCGCCATGTGATCCTCTGCGGCCTCAGAACAGATGTCGAGAAGATATTCCGGCTGACCGGGTTCACCTCAATATTTGCCATCGAGAAGACCGTAACCGATGCAGTTGCGCATCACCGGTGAAGAATGGATTTGAGAGGATGGAGCCGGTTATCAGGTGACGGGGATCTCTCCTTCTACCCGATGATCAGGAAGATCGATATCCTCTCATCAAACTCTTACCTCATCAGATCAGAAGATGATCTGATCCTGATCGACCCCGGTGCAATCCCGGGGCAGGCAGATACAATCCTCTCCATCATATCCGATCTCCCCAAAAATCGGCAGTTAACCGGCATCCTGCTGACCCACACCCATATGGATCACTGCCATTCACTCGTCAGCCACCCCAAACTCTCATTGTTTGCAGAACGTGCCTATTCGCATGTATCAGGTGTTGAAGCCCTGAAAACAGAAGATTACGGAGTCACCCAGGCAACACTCCTTGGGAAGAGATTATCGCCGACACTCCTTGGCAACCCCCTCTTCTCCGGGAATCAGGAGACCGGAAGGTACGGCCTTTCTGAAGAGACGATACCATTCTCGGGGGGACTTGAGATCACCGCCTATCATACACCCGGCCACAGCCCGGATTGTATCTGTTACAGGATCGGGGAGAGCCTCTTCATCGGGGATACACTCTTTGCGGGATCTCCCGGTGTTGCAGGAATAGTCGGGTATTCTCGTGAAGACCTACTTCATTCCCTCAACGGGCTGAGAGAGATGATTTGCGGAGAGAATATAACAGTCTGTTACTCGGGCCATGGAAACCCAATCCCATCAGCAGATGCAATAAGGAGCATAGATCTTGTTCTCAGGCAGGTCGAGAAACTAAGCGGGATCGAGACCTTCACACCCGAGAGGATGAAGGAGACCGCGCTCTTTGCTGAGGATCTGATGGCGGAGATCGATGAAACCCTCACGATCATCTCAGGCAGGATCGCATTTGTATCGCATATGCTTGAGGAGCTTGAGGAAGGAGCATCTGCCGGAGAGATCTCATCAGTTCTTGATTGTGCAGCGATTGATGATCTGCTTGCCAGATACAACAGTTTTGCCGAAGAATACCGGCAGGGTGCCCACCAACCCATTCTGCTTGCACTGAATGCCGCTAATATCGCAGGAAAAATTGAACGGCTCATCGATCGGGGGGGCCTTGGTGCTGTGATCGAACCCTGGCTCATCGATCACCTTGACGAGCTGATCAACGATTATATGACTCTTTTCCGTGGATTTAGGCCTGTTGCAACCCTGAAAGACTGTAATCCCTGTGTTCTCTGCCGGACTGTTGTCGATTCGCTTGATCCACGTCATGCAGATCAGCTGCTTGAGTCTGCATCCGGGGATGATTTTGCTGCCGCTCTTGCACTCCGTATGGGGAGAGTACAGGTTGTGAACGAGGGAGCCGTCACTGTCTCTGCCACTGATGAAAACCTCAGCGCCATCATGGATCCAATCAGGTTTGAACGCGCCGCTCTCACCCTGATCACCCGGTATGCTGCCTGTGGCGCTGATTTGATGGCAATCACCTTCAAGAAAATTGATGAGGAGACCGTACAGATCACCCTTTCAACCGGCGATACTCTTCCGGACACCAGGCAGCTGAGGTACCTCAGTAAAGCCTTCGCTCTCTCCGGGGGAACGGTTCTCCGGACAGATGAAGGAATGGCAGTCAGGTACCCGGCGGGACGAACTATTATCTAGATCACAGGACGAGTATAGCATGCTATGCAGATCCGGACATCTATCCTGATTCTTGGAGGGCTTCTCTGCCTTGCCCTCTGTATTTCGCCTGTTTTGGCAGAGCCGACCGGAACGATTCAGATCACTTCAGAGCCCGATGGTGCAGAGGTGTATATCACCAATGTCTTTCGCGGCTATACCCCACTCACCGTCACTGACCTGCGTGCGGGCATGACGAGATTCCAGCTGAAAAAAGCCGGCAGTTATCAGAACTGGAACGGTGTTGCCTACATCATGCCCCGGGAGACGGTCAGGGTGCATGCAGTTCTCGCACGCACAGGAACACAGTTCCGGGATTATGGGGGCATTGTCATCAGTTCAAATCCGGGCACCAGTGTCTTCCAGAACCAGAACTTCGTCGGCACAACAGATGCTGAGGGATCCTACATCATCTCACGGGCAGATCTCGGTCTTCACCTGATCAATCTTCAAAAAGAGGGGCACCAATCCTATTCGGAGCTCGTTGCAGTTGATTCAGGAAAGACGAGCAGCGTTTCAGCAACCCTTGTCCCGGTTGGAACAGCACCCGATCTGGTTCCAGCCCCGCCAACACAGGTTCCGGCTGCACCACTCCCGACAGCACCGGAGCAGAGTGCCGGATCACCGGGTATTGTGATCTCCGGCATCCTGCTCGGTCTCGCCTTCGTTCTGTTTACTCGCCGGACCTGATTTTGGCTGCGATCCAGTCGCCGACACTGCTCGTCGACTGGGAGCCTCCCATATCTTTTGTGACATGCCCTGCCACAATAGAGGACTCGATCCCTTTTAAGACAGCGTTAGCTGCCTCTCTCTCGCCAAGCGAATCCAGGAGGAGGGATCCCGCCCAGATGGTTGCCAGGGGGTTTGCGACATTCATGCCCTTGTACTTGGGTGCAGATCCGTGGATCGGCTCAAACATAGAGATGCCATCAGGATTGATGTTGCCACCGGGTGCAAGTCCAAGGCCGCCCTGGATCATCGCACCGAGATCGGTGATGATATCCCCAAACATATTCGGGGTGACAACCACATCAAACCATTCGGGATTCTTGACAAACCACATCGTCACCGCATCAACAAAGGTGAACTCGGTCTCAACATCCGGGTACCCCTTTGAGACATCGGTATAGACCTCACGCCAGAGCCCGTAGATATCCGAGAGGACATTTGCCTTATCAACAGATGAGCACTTTTTCCCCCGATCCGCTGCCCGCTCAAATGCATACCGGATCACCCGCTCTGCACCCTCACGGCTGATTAAGCCGATCTGGTAAGCAATCTCCTCGGCATCGCTCTCGACATCGATCCCAAATTTTATGGAATAGAGGTTTCTGATCACTTCAAGGCTCGTCTTCTCTGAACCCCTGAACCGGGATCCGATCCCGACATAGAAGTCCTCGGTATTCTCCCGGACAACCAGGAAGTTGATATCATCAGGCGTCTTGTTGGCAAGCGGTGTCTGGACACCATGAAGAAGCTGGATCGGGCGCAGGTTGATATACTGGTCAAAATGGAAACGGAGCGCAAGGAGGATTCCTTTTTCGATGATCCCCGGCTTCACCCGGTCATCGCCGATCGCACCGAAATAGATCGAGTCACAGGCTTCAAGCCCTGCAATATCCTCTTCGGTGAGGAGTTCGCCCGTCCTCAGGTACCGATCAGATCCGATATCAAAATCGACCCAGTCGATATCAAAGTTATATTTCTCACCTGCTGCATCAAGGACGGTCCTCCCTGCTTCAATGATCTCAGGACCAATCCCATCTCCTCCGATTGCTGCTATTCTGTGCATGTCTTTATCTCCGGGTGTGCCCGTGCATATTCTACAAGTCCGCCTGCCCTGATGATCTCAAGGAGGAATGCGGGAACCGGATCGATCGGATACCGCTTCCCATCTGATTCAATATAGCCTTCCGCAGTGTCGACAGAGATGACTGCTCCGTCCTGAATCTCTTTTGCTGCTTCTGACGTTACCGGCAGAAGGCCGGTATTGATCGCATTTCTGTAAAAGATCCTGGCAAATGATTCTGCAATAATCACCCGGACACCGGCTCCGCGGATCGCAAGTGGGGCATGTTCACGGGATGAGCCGCATCCGAAGTTCCTGCCTGCAACGATGATATCGCCAGCCGCTGCCTTCTTCGAGAACTCGTCTCGGGTTCCCTCAAATGCATGGGTTGCAAGCTCTTTCTCATCATAGATCGTTAAGAACCGGCCCGGTATGATCGCGTCGGTATCAATATCATTTCCAAACTTCCAGACCCGCATCAACTACACCTCCCTCGGATCGGTGATCTCACCATATAATGCACTTGCAGCAGCAGTTGCCGGTGAACAGAGGTATACCTCTGCTTCAGTACTCCCCTGCCTTCCACGGAAGTTCCGGTTCGAGGTGGAGAGCGAGACTTCACCCGGAGCAAGGAGCCCGAATGCCCCGCCCATACAGGGACCGCAACAGGGTGCTTCAACAAGCGCTCCAGCCTCAACGAACCGCTCGATGAGACCTGCCCTGAGGGTCTTGAGGTACTCGTCACGGGATGCCGGGATGATGATCACCCGGAGCTTCTCAGAGAAGCTCTCATTACCGAGCACCTCGGCTGCCTCCTGCATATCCTCAAACCGCCCATTTGTGCAGGAGCCTATGAAGACCTGGTCAACTTTACGCCCGGCAACCTCTTCAACAGGCGCGACATTATCGACATTATGGGGGATTGCCACCTGCGGGGAGAGGTTTGAGAGATTATATCCCCGTTTCTCAAGGTAACCGGCATCGGAATCAGGAGCGATATCAACGGGATCAAATGAGCCCCGGCCCTTCAGGTACTCCATCGTGACCGCATCCGGCGGGACAATCCCGGCTTTTCCGCCCATCTCGATCGCCATGTTGGCACAGGTCATCCGCCCTGCCATATTCATGGATGAAAACGCTGATCCCCCAAACTCAAGTACCCGGTAGGTGGCGCCATCCGCCCCGATATCGCCGGCCATTCTGAGGATCAGATCCTTTGGTCCCACCCGCCTGCCAAACGTCCCATCAGCATCCACCCGGATCGTCTCCGGCACCCGGAAGTAGAGGGCACCATATTTCAGGGCAAAGCCCATGTCAGTTGATCCGATTCCGGTGGCAAATGCCCCGACCGCCCCATACATGCAGGTATGCGAATCGCTGCCGACGACAATATCGCCGGGGGCAACCCGCCCCTTCTCGAGAGCAACCTGGTGGCAGACACCCTCACGGAGATCATAGTTTTTGATCCCCTGCTCTTCAGCAAACGCACGCATCATCACGTGGTTCTTTGCCGCCGGAATGGAGTCGGCAGGAATCTGGTGATCAAAGAGAAGAATAATCTTCTCCGGATCGAAGACACGCTCCCCCCCCATCTCCCGAAACTGGGTGATGGCAAGAGGTCCGGTGATATCATGGATCATCGCAGCGTCAATGCCTGCCATGACCACGTCACCCGCTCTAATCGTCCTGCCGCACTTCGATGAGAATATCTTCTCAGCAACAGTCATTCCGTTGGCCATAGCTATACATATGGATCTTTTTAATATAGGATAGTTTGTATGGACTGGTGGGGAGGCAGGTTTCCCCTGAAAAACAGAGATATAGATAAAGGTCAGAGAAGAGGAGAATCTTCTTCAGGAGCGTTTTTTGAAGATACATTCGAATGGATACGAACACCTGCCTGAGGGATGCGCGGAGATCAAAATATCCTCCTCATTATCGCATCTATTCAAGGAATCTGAAGAGAGGATGCAGATCAGAATAGCCGATCAGCTGCCCCGGGGATCGTTGCTGCGTCTGATCCCCTCCATAGACCACAAATGACTGCTCCGGGGTATTTCCCGAGAGAGTATTCCAGTAGGTAATCTCCTTGAAATAATCGGCGCTTGCTGTTCTTCCGGATTTGATCTCGACCGGGATGGGCGTCTGCCCGGCATACTCGATAATACAGTCGATCTCATGCCCAGCCTTATCACGCCAGTAGTAGAGGGTAGACTCCCTGCCCCGGTTCAGCCTGAATTTTAATAATTCCGTAATGATCAGAGTCTCAAAGAGACCGCCTTTCAACGGATGGTACGTGATATCATCGGCAGATTGTATCCCTGCCAGATGGGCTGCAAGTCCCGGATCAGTGAAATAGAGTTTGGGATTCTTTACAAGCCGTTTATTGAAGTTCTTATGGTGAGGGGGTACCAGGATGATGAGGAGCGATGTCTCAAGAAGGGAAAGCCATTCTTTTGCCGTGTTATGGGTGATACCGCAGTCATCGGCGAGTGAAGAATAGTTGATCACCTGCCCGGAACGATATGCACACATCTTCATGAATGTCTGGAATGTCGAGAGGTTCTGCACCTGCTTCAGGAGGCGGAGATCGCGTTCGATATATGTCTGGATATATGACGAATAAAAATCTCCAGGACGAATTGTGCTGCTGTAGGGGCGGGGAAATAATCCATCATAGAGGAGATTCTCATATCGATTTGGTATAATGCCGGCATTGGCAAGCTCCCGCATCGAGAGCGGGAGTAGTTTGATGATCCCAACTCTCCCTGCAAGGGACTGCGATATCCTCTCCATCATAAGGAAGTTCTGGGAGCCGCTCAGGATGAATTGCCCCGGCTTTGTATTCCTGTCAAGGACACCCTGAAGATAGGAGAAGAGCTCTGGAACCCGCTGCACCTCATCAAGAATGGCTCCGGACTCTTCATAATTAGAAAGAAAGCCTCTTGGATCCTCCTCTGCAAATGAACGGGTATCAGGATCTTCCAGTAATACATAGGGCAGATCAGGAAATACCGTCTTTACCAGCGTCGTCTTACCAGACTGGCGAGGACCTATCACCGATACAGCTGGAAACCCACGGGCAAGTTCACGAACTTTCTCTTCTGCATCCCGCCTGATCATCGGACTGATGGCTCCTGTTGATGTGGACATATTGTAAATCATATTTACAATTTGTCCACATATAACTTCTTCCGATCAGAGATACATACCACATCAATACCCATTAATAATTTAAGAAAGAACAGTTGGTTGAATCCAGAGGCAATCAGGTGAAAGAAGCGATATGACACGATCACGGCTGGAACTAAAGCCCTCCGAGGCAGAAGAGGAGATCAGGAGGATTGCCTCCGCACTCGCTGAATCAGAGACGAGATCCCGCCTTGCCCGCCTGATCACAACAGAGATCCACCGCTATACCCCCCATGACCTGATGAGAATTGCAGCCGCACTCAGGCGTGAGATCCAGAGCCTGCCACCCCCGTACCGGAAGGCATATGCAGCCTCCGCTCACGAGCAGATATTCGGGACATACCACAGAATCCTCCTGATGGAACGGGAGGGCAGAATCGATATGCTTCCCGGAGAGATCCCCGATCCTGCGCTCTTTGCAACCTTCTGCCGGATGATGGAGGAGGCATGCCTCGCACCAGACCGATCCGGCGATGCCCAAATGGCCCCGATGGGGAGGCTCTTTTATTATCTCCTCTCCTGCTTCCTCATCTTCGTCCTCTTCGAACCCGGTCACCCGATCGGCACCCCGTTCCCGGGAGGGATGAAGGTGGAGCAAAAGGGCGGCGTCGTCTGCTGCCCGGTGAGGGAGAAGGAGGATGATGTGCCCTATGCCCTCTGCCGGTTCTGCCCGGCAGAACAATCCTAAACCCGGCAGAGATCCTTCATTCCGAGGAGGACGATAAGCTTCTCTCCTTCGTGAGACTCTTCCGAGACAACAAACGTGATCATACCGGTATCAGCAAAGAGTTTTGAGACCTCGGAGATCCCGGTGAGAGAAGAGATCAAAAGGAGGATTTTGCCATTTTTTGAGAGAAATGAGGGAGCATCCGCAAGAAAACGCTTAATCGTCTCCCTGCCATCCTCTCCGCCATCAAGGGCATACTCAAACCAGTCATCGATCCGATCTTCAGGTGATGTCGGCAGGTACGGGGGATTGAAGAGGATCAGGTCAAAGGTTCCGCAGATGCCCGCAAAGAGATCGCACCGGATCACCGGCACTCCACGGCTATAGGCATATGAGGCGGCAAATGGGTTGATATCGGTTGCAACCACCTGTGCCCCGGAATTCTGGAGGTGAGCGGCGATCTCACCGCTCCCGGTTCCGATCTCAAGCACCCGATCTTCAGGACGGATGATCCCAAGGCCTGCATTCAGGAGGAGAGACGTATCCTCGGCAGGGGAGTAGACATCGGGCGGTGGAAGGGACATCACTCCTCCCGGTTAGCTGGTGGAGAGGGCATTCGCAAGTTCGGCAAACCGCTCAAGAGAGAGATTCTCGGGTCTCTGGGAGAGCGTCTCGTCATCAAGGGATGCGATCAGGGATGCTATCCGCTCTCTCCCAAAGACACCGGCAGCACTCTTTAAGCAGTTCCTGACCTTCTTTCTCCTCTGCGAGAAGAGGGCACGGACAAGATCGGCATACACCTTCCGATCAGTAATTTCAACTATCGGATCAACCGGCGTAATCTTCACCACCATCGACCAGACATCAGGAGGGGGGGAGAATGCCTCCGGAGGCAGTTCCAGAAGCGGCTTCACCTTCGCGTAGGTCTGCACCATCACCGATAGACGGCTTGTATCGGGATTTCCTGCCGGAGTCATCATCTTCCGTGCAAACTCCCACTGGTACATCAGTACTGCCACCTCAAAACCGATCTCGAGCAGCCGGAAGGTGATCGGGGATGATGCAGAATAGGGGAGATTGGAGATGACAATATCAAACTCTGGCAGGGCACACCGGGTGGCATCGCCGTGGATGAGGATCAGATCTCCCCGTTCGATCTGATCCGGGAAACGATCCCTGAGATGATCGACTAGTGTTGCATCAAGCTCTACTGCAAGAACGGTTGCACCCCGTTCAAGGAGGGCTTCTGTAAGCACTCCTTTTCCGGGGCCAATCTCAAGGACACGCCTTCCTGCAATCGGAACTGCATCTGCGATTCGCAGAATGGCAGAACCATCACTCAAAAAATGTTGATCGTGCCGTGCCCTCATCGTGATGTGAAGAGATGGTATTTGACATCAGGATCCATCAGTTCTTCCAGGATCCGATCGGCAATCATCCGCTCAGGATGGGGAACTGCCTTGATGCGTGTCCGGATATCGTCAAAGCTGGTAAAGGGATTTCGATTTCGTGCATCCAGTATCTCGGTGAGGATCTTCTTCCCGACTCCGGGAAGGAGATGGAGCATATGCAGCTTCAGGCTGATTGGGACCGATTTGTTAAAGAACTCAACAAACCGCTCCTCGTTCTGGCTGACAATCTTCGCTATCGCATAAGGCAGTTCCAGCTTTGCAGTCGCTGTCAGTTCATCATACTTCAGCCGTCGTTTCACACGCTCGACCTTCGGCCGTTCATCATCTCCGATATAGAGCAGTTCGTGAATCTGGATATCCGGGATCTTTGGAATGATCTCAAGAAGTTTGAACTGATCCACACCCACTGCCAGAACAATAGGCTCACGCTTCAGGATTGGGCGCGGATCATCCACATACCCATGTTGAAGTACATCAATCGCTAGCGCTTGACTCTCTTTCTTCTCCGCTCTCATACTCGCATCACCTAAACCCGAGCTGAGACCAGATCGAGGATCGCATCCAGTTCTTCAGGAGTCAGGTTGAACCGTTCTTTTGCATAGATTGCACGGAGTTCATCCCTGTTCCGGGGCATCAGATTCACGATCCTGTATGCGATCTCTGGTTTCATCTTCTCAAGCCCGAGCAGCTCACTAAGAAGTTCTCTTGATGCTTCAGGAGAGAGCTTAGAGAGGTGGTTGACATGTTCGATGCTCTTCCTCAGCTCGTAAGACAGCTCCTTCCCGGCTTCGAGGCGGGCTGCCTCGATCCGGAGGAGATCCTCACGGATCTCTGGAAGGGTGACCCTTTCTTCGCTAATAAATGCCTTAACTTTCATGTCAATCACCAGATATAGTCTATTTAATATTTCTGAGCTTTTAGATGTTGTGGTTTTGCGATGACAACCTTCACCGCATTTCCGTCTGGAACCTCAAGAACCCAGGCACGTCCCCGTGACCCGATGACCGTTGCCGTCTTTCCATGGAATCTCCGGTGAGGCATACCTTTCTGAATGCTTGGCTCCACAACAATGTGAACCTTCTGCCCTATCTCGAAGTCCTGAATAACCGAGGTGACCGGTGGGAGACCACGTGCTCTGAGTGCTTTCTTAAACTTATATCGAGTCTTTTTCCGTGGACCGTTATGTAGTGCCATGATTACTCCTCTCCATGCTCCGGCATACCCTCCACTGATATGACATCAAGTGTCACGACCCGTGCAGGGTTGCCGAGGATCTCTGAGAAACTGGGCGTTGTTCTCCCATTATCCCCTGATATGAGTTCTTTGATGTAGAGTCCCGCCTCACCGACCACCTGGATCAGATATTGGCCGTCCTCAACCCCAAGACACCCGATATCGACGACCGTACGTTTCCTGATGAGATCTGCTCTCCGATGGGATACACGCTGAGGGGTGCGTTGATGAATCACCGCCCCATTCAGGGCTTCCAGAGCTTTTTCGACCAGATCCAGGGAAGTATGGCCTTCAATATCGACCAGAATCCTGTATGTTTTATGAGCCTTGTGCGATTTAAGGGTTTCCACCTCACGCCTGCTACTCCAGCGGGAAAGGGCCACTTCGACCCTGCCGGATGCCGATGCATTAATGGCAGACTCAAGTGCGGGAAGATCCACCTTCCGCTGCCGGGGAGCAAGCACCTCCATGATGAATGGGCGGCCGGTACCGATCATGAGTGCATCGATATCCTCACGCCCTGCACCATGGAGGACGAAACCTTCCGCCCCGAAAAGCCCGGCTGTCGGCAGACCTATCAGTTCTTCAACCGAATCAGGGTACTGTTTGCCAGTGCCGCCACAGGCATCACATCCGGCACCATGGCATGCGCGGCAATCCCAGTGTGTCTGGGGGATACCCCGCTCAAGCTTTTTGTACCTTCCATAGAAGAAGACCGGGGCGATCTGCACCTCCACTGCTTCTTCAGCAATGTTTAAGATCACCGTCACCTCCGGGTTCTTTGGATCGCCGCGCCTTCCGGTGAGAGTACCTACCGCCTTCCCAACCTCACGGTTCATCTCGGATTTCAGGGGTTCGGGATCGGTGAGGGAGAAGTCGCTCCAGAGCATCTCTTCTGACTCGGCCATCATCGGCGGAACGCGGGTTCCGATCACAAAGGTCTCGTGATCGATATCTGCTATGGCTCCGGCGACTCGCCCGGCCCAGAGATCGATCTCCCTGAAGAGATCGGAACAGACAAAACAGGTTCCCTCTTCATAGGGAGCAAAACGCAGGTTAGCATCCAGTGCATGGGCTACACGGAGTGCATGACCCCTTTCCGCATTGGAGAGTCCAAACGATCGTTTTGCAAAGAGTCTACCCAGGCAGTGATCGCAGATTGGCCCGTATTCAAGGATTGAACCAACAAGTGACAGTAATTCGCTCATGCTAACCTCCGGTCGGCTTCATTCAGGTAAATGGTGATGGTATGATCAGCATGGAGCACCTGCGGACCGACAGAGAGTCGCATGAGATCAGCTGTCAATGCCTCTTCCTCTTCAGTGAAATTCTGATGATCAGATAAGAGAAGGTTCTCCGGCAGGGAGTTGATAGTCCGGATATCGTCGCCTGATTCATCAAGTACTGCGAAGGGATACTCTGACAAGAGCCTCGCAAGCCCCCCGCGCCTGATGAAAACACCGGGAGAGGATTCGATAAACTCCGATCCACATATCTTTCCAAGCGCTTTTTTAATCAGGGCACCGGCACTCCGCTCATCAGGATTTAACGATCTGACGGTCTCCCCTTTGAAGAGGATCGTCGTCTCTGGCCCTCCCTTCAGGATGAGGTAACATTCAACATCCCGCCTCAAATCATGTGAGAGAAAGAAACTGGAGTTGACACAGCGGCAGAGGATATCCATTCTTCCTGCACTGCCGGGCATATCATTTAGGGAAAAACCGGGATCGGTGACGGCACGATGGCCAAGGATAGCAAATCGTCTCATAACAGGCTCCATATGGCATCCCGGAGGAATCTCATCTCATACCGGGACAATTACATATCTATATAGATGTACACCAGCTTAATAGAAACGGAATAGGGCTAAACTGCCTACATCAATGACAGAGAGGAGAGAATCCATGAGTACTTACAAAAAAAGAGATGTTGTCCTGGCACCATTCTCCTTTTATCCGGGCGATCAACCAAAAGTCAGACCCGCTATTGTGCTTTCAGAGGAATCCGGAGATCTCCTCCTTGCACCCTGTTCGCGAAGGCTGCCGGAGTCACTTTCTGCCATAACAATCGATCTCGATGATTTTGAGGTGGGGGGGCTTGAACTCTTTGAAGAGAGTGTCGTCCTTGTTGCACACCTGACAAAAATGCCGAAGAGAAAGGTTATTTCAAAGAAAGGAAGGCTAACAAAAGAAGCCTTTACGAAAATTGTTCAGAGAGGATAAAAATCCCGGACAGGGATTATACCAGCTTATCCCCACCACCAAACTGTTTCATCATCCGGTTCATCGAGAAACGGCCGCCACCTTTAAAACCTTTCAGGGCACGCTGCATCATCTTATAGTATTTTATCAGTTCGCGGACATCATCGACTGAGGAGCCCGATCCCATTGCGATCCTGTGTATCCGTGATGTGCCAAGCAGCGAAGGATCATCCATCTCGGCATCGGTCATCGAATCCATCATGATCCGGTACCGTTCCATCTTGACGGACGTGACATCATAGACCTCGTTTGGCACATTCATACCGCCAAGCGGAAGCATGGAGAGAACCTGCTTCAGAGGACCCATTTTATTCAGGGCTTCAAGCTGTTTGTACATATCCTTTAAGGTGAACTTCCCCTTCATCATCGCATTGACGTCGAGATCGTCCCCTTCCATCGCTTCCTCTGCACGCTCGACAAGGGCTTTTAAATCCCCCATTCCGAGCAACCTGGATATGAACCCATTTGGATCGAACCGCTCGAGATCGTCGATTGTTTCGCCCAAACCAATAAAGACGATACTTGAATTCGTTTCGGCAACGGCAGAGAGAGCACCACCGCCTTTTGCGGTTCCATCCATCTTCGTGATGACAACACCATCGATCCCGATTGCTTCATGGAACCTCCGTGCCTGATCGCGTGCACCCTGCCCGAGTGCTGCATCGATAACAAGCCAGCGATGGTCGGCTTTGACAACGGAATTGATCTGCATGATCTCTTCGATGAGCTCATCCTCAAGGGCATGCCTCCCGGCAGTATCAACAATAACCACCTCGACATCGCGAAGGGCAGCCATTCCCTCTGTGACGATCTTCAGGGCATCTTTTTCTTTTGGATCGCCAAAGATGGGGACATTGATCTTCTGGCAGAGGGTCTGGAGCTGGGCAAATGCACCGGGCCTGAAGTTATCACAGCAGATAGCACCGACTTTCAACCCTTTTCGCTGGAAGTACCGGCAGAGTTTTCCGGTTGTCGTAGTCTTCCCTGAACCCTGAAGACCCGCCATCAGGATCGTCTGGGGTTTGAGTGAGACTTCAGTCTCCGGCCCCATCATTGATACGAGTTCCTGGTAGACGATCCTGAGGACATGATCCCGGACCCCCATCCCCTTGGGAGGTTCTTCTTCAAGTGCACGGGTCTTGATGGATTGCGAGAGTGCCATCACCAGCTTGACATTCACATCAGCCTGGATAAGGGCACGCTGGAGATCACGGATAAGCTCGTCAACTGCTGCACGGTCAACGACAGCTTTTCCTGCGAGCTTCTTTACAGCATCCTTCAATGAGTTTGAGAGTGAATCAAGCATCAGGCATCTTCCGCTAAAATCTCGTTTATAATCAAATCAGGGGTGAAGAGAACGATATCCTCATACTCCTGGCCAACACCCAGGAAGATGAGGGGCTTTCCGATCGTATAGGCGATCGAGATGGCAGATCCGCCCTTCTTATCCATATCCACCTTCGTCAGCATGACGCCATCTGCCCCGATCGTCTTTTCAAATTCAGCTGCCCTGACAACCGCATCGTTTCCTGCAGTTGCTTCATCCACATACAGAATGAGATCAGGTTTGAATATACGCCGGATCTTCTCGAGCTGGCTCATCAGGTTCGCACGGTTATGGAACCTGCCGGCGGTATCGGCGAGGACAACATCCACATTATGAGCACGGGCATACTCGACGGTATCAAAGAGGACGGCTGATGGATCTGCTCCCTCCTGGTGGTGGATAAGCCGTATTCCAAGCCGATCGGCATGTACCCTGATCTGTTCGATGGCACCGGCACGATAGGTGTCGCCAGCCCCGATGACAACGGAAAAACCTTCTTTTCTGAGAAAAGCACCTACTTTTGCAATTGAGGTTGTCTTTCCGGTACCATTGACGCCCGTAAAGAGGATTTTGACAGGCTTCTCATGTGAACGGATGAAGGCCGGAAGATCCAGCCCTTCGCCGAGCACCTCACGGAGTGCATTCTTCAGGGCGCACGTCACAATTTCATCAGGGCTCTGCCTGATCTTCCTGTGGTTCCCGACAAGTGAACTCCTCATATGGGCGATGATCGCATCGGTAACCGAAAGTGCAACATCCGACTCAAGAAGAATCATCTCCAGTTCAAAGAGCGGCTCATTGAGATCCTTTTCAGTCAGTATGAACTCCCGTTCCGTGACGAGGGTTTTGACTTTCGAAAAAAAACCATCTTTCCCGGGTTTTGTCTCAGGACCGGTCTCTCCAATCCTTTTCGGCGGCAACTCACCAGTCTGGCGATCCTCCGGTATGGATTCTCCCTGAGGAAAAGATTCTTCTCCGGGATGAGTCTCCGGTGAAGGAGAGGAGATAGCCGGCGACTCTTCGATATGCTCCTCGATTGAGGCGCCAAATCGTGACCGGACATCCCGTAATTTGTTTTTTAAGCCTTCAAACATACTCCGGCATCAGCTCCGGCCGGTAGGTTGTCCCTGACCAGCCTGGTACAGCTGTTCAAGGCGTCCGCCAACCTCTGCTGCCTGAGTCTGGAGCTTCTGAATCGTCTCGGCAAGACGTTTTCCCTGGGCTTCCATCTCGGTGATCCGCTCTTCCATAAAGGAGACGGTCTCGTCATTTGTCTTTCTGACAGAGATATCAGATCCGATAGAGACGAGGACCGAATCGGGATCGATCACTTTTGCCAGGATGGCAGCGCCCCCGCCAAGCGGAAGGAGTGATACAGCATCTGTTGTCTCCTTCAGTCCTCTGAGGGTTTCAATAGAGATGATCATCTCCATTCTTGCCTGTTCGATAAACTGGAACTGCCGGGAAAAGAGTTCAATCTGTTGATTAAACTCATTCAGGTACATCTGAAGTGCCTGAAACTCCTCTTCAGGTGTCGGAGTACTATCTTTACTCGCCATTGACACTCTTTATGCTCTCAATTTTGATTAATCTTCTCTCGATGCGGTGTTTACTTCCCATGAGAGTATAGATCCGCTCTTTCGCCTGTGCTTCGTTTGGTGCTGAAATCACCTTGGTGTATGGTTTCCATTCATCACCAATCTTCATCAGACCTGTAATTTCAAATTCTGGTAACTCCATTCAGCTCACCGTAGTAATCCAAATACATCTTCCATCCTTCCGAGTTCAAAACCGGTCGTCTCGCTGCCTGCAATGAACCCTTTCGAGTTTGCAAGAACACCTGTCCCAACCAGATTCGAACCCATGTTGACGGATCCACAACCGACCGGAAGCGAGGTGAAAGACTCAACCCGTTCGATCTCCTGCGGGGTTGCCCGCGGAGAGAGAAGAATGCCTTTATTTGTTGCAACGGCGGCCATTCCAACGGTTGGAATTCCGGCGATCTGCATCCGTTCAACCGGAACCTTGAGGAAATCACTGATCCGATCGATCAGCCTGGCAGGCATCTCCGGATGAACGAGGGCAAACTCATCATTGACCAGCATGCAATTGCCAGCGGCATTCATCATCTCATCCATAAGCAGCACTTCCCCGTACTCCTCAAGCCGCCTCTGCTCCTCACTCCCGATCATGCCGGAGACCACCATACCCCGGCTGTTGCCGGTGATGAGCGATCCGATGATGGATGACCCCTGCAGGAACGTCCGGACGATCTCAACATCCAGAAGCTCAGCTATGGTATTGGCAAACTCATCCGGAACCGTTTCGGGAACAATCGCAAACTCCTCAAATACCCGTGCAAAAACCCCGATATTCGGATCGCCATTGAGGGACAGGGTATAGTTCATTTCACTCCCCGGCAAGTTCTGCCTGGACCTGACCGTCTGAGAATTTTATCGCACGGACACGGATCTTTGAAGGGGGTTTCTGGCTCCCGCACTCCCAGATCTTCTCGTTGATACTCCGGTCAAGTTTGACGTCTTCACTCTTCATGTGCTTCTGCAGGTATGTCCGGACATCCTTAACAGCAACTTTTGCCCGCTTCCATTTGGGGGCGCGTTTTGTATCCCGAAGCGGGATGATGTATATCTGTTCCTTCTCTGCCTCGACCATTGCTCACACCTTCAGACTGCTACGTCTCCAGCTGCGCCGCTTTGGATGCGATACAACTGCACGCTTCGTTTTGATCATGACCCATTGCGGAACCCTCCGGTTCTGCTGGGTGGCTTTCGCCATTCGTATCTTTCGACCTTTTGTCAGTTTGCTCATTGGTATTCACCAACCTGATCTATTCTTCTCCCGCAAACGAGAGATTGCTGGTGATTTTCAGGGAAGATTCCGCTCCAGTCGATTCCACGTTGTGTCATCTCCTCACGGATTTCAGCTTCATAATCACCATTTTCTATCATCGGAGTCTCACCATAGACGACGGTGAGCATCCGATCCACAAGGCGTGTTATCTCACGCCTTCCAAACCCAAGAAGGGGGCGTATATAGGAAACCCCCATCCTGTCTTCAAAGCTCTGCACCTCAGACGGGTTCAGCATAGGCACCCGGTCCATGAACCGGGTGCCATCGGCGACCACCTCATACTCCTGTGCAAGCGCACAGAGGGACCGTCGGTGAATCTCATTGATTGCCTCATTTGGATACCCACACCGAACGAGTACTCCAATGGCCTCATCAATGAAACCTGACGCAAAGGTTCTCTTTTTCCAGGGCATACCCAGAGCCTCTGCCGCCGCCGCGACTTTAGGAACCTCCCGATCGGGATTGAATACGAACGTGTTCAGCTCTACAGTATAATCCCGCGAGAGCAGGATGGCAGCAAGAGAACTATCTTTTCCACCACTATAGAGCATTCCGACCTTCATCATACCCTTCGGATATTAAAGTCCTTTTTTTGCGGTACCAGTTGTTTGAGGAGCTCTTTGAGCTGTGCATCAGTGATCTTTTTCGTACTTGAGAGCCGACCCTGCTGGGCGAGCATGACAAGCTGCTGTTCAACGCCTCGTGCAAAATCAGGTTTTGTGAGCTTGATTGTATTTAACCGCTCACGTGCTTCTGGCTCAAGAATCTGCATCAGCACCATCTGGACCTGCTGATCAATCTGTTGCTGGCGCTGGGCCTCCTGCTGTTCTGCCTGCTGCTGTTGCTGCATCTGGGCAAGGCGGCGTTGCCGGAGTTCAGATAACTCATCGTCTCCCATGTACACATCACCTCAATACTTCTCGATTCCCGGTGCTGCTTCTAAAACCTCGGCTTTGAGGCTGTATGCAACATTATCCAGGAATGATCGGCCGGCTGGCGATACCTGTCGGCCTCCTGTTGCCTTCTCAAGGAGACCGGCTGCTTCGAGCTGCTGGAAAAGTTTCCGTGCAATCGAGCCGCTCCCCTTTCTGAACCGGGATGGGCGGGAACCCCTGTTCTGGGCGCCGCCATAGATTGATCTCATTCTCTCCACTCCGACCGGTCCATCAACATAGACACGGCGCAGCACTGCTGCTGCACGGATATGCCACCAGTCGGTGTTCTCCGGTGGCATCTGCTTATGAACTCCCGTCTTGACATACTCTGCCCATGATGGTGCCTGGATCTCGGGTTTACCCTTGAGTTCCTCTGCAACCTTCCTGATGAGGAGTTCTGCCGGGATATCAAATACTGTAGTCATGTTCTATTCCTCACTGTTGTGGTTCACTAACAGTCTTTACGTATAGGGCGGATCAGCTGATATAAATTTCTGGATGAAAAGGAGATGCAGGGCAGGTGGAGCCTACCCGCGTTTCTTTGCAATGACCATTGTCCTGCCACGGGTTGTGATCACCTCACCCCCGGTTCCGTCCACCACTGTGAGGGGATCCATTGGAGCATTCTTCAGCCATTTGATCTTAATCATTTCTCTCACCTCTAGCTGGGCGCGGATCTCACCAGTAACCTCCGGCGTCACCCCGAGTTTTCCAACCCAGATCGTCGGCTTTAATTTCTGGATTCCTGATCTATCATACTTTGTTGGCATCGTGCTTCACCACCGGATAGCGTTTTCTCTGGCCGCATACAAGGCAGGTCATAATAACCCTTCCATGCTGAATCCTGATCCTTGAGTTTTTACCCGGTCTCAGGAGGGTATGGCAGTGTGCGCAGAAGAGACGCCGGTATCGCTTCGGGATACGTATCCTCTGCTTCATTGCAATCCTCTTTGCAATCAGGATACAGCGCCTGGAGCGCTCAGAATCTTCATCAGCCCACTGTATTGCATTCTCAAAGAGGATATCGATCCGCTCACGGGCGATCTTCTTTCCATTTCCAAAATGATTTTTCTCTCTCATCTCAGGCGCTCCAGGATCTATCTTTATGGAGATCAGAATCCAGCCTGATCACCAACCTCCCAAGAATCCGGAGACGATCCTCGCAGAAGAGGGAGACAGCCTCGGGGAGGGCGATATGCTCCTCAAGAAGGATCCGCTCGGCGAGGCTTCCGGGATCATCATCATCCAGGACATGAACTGCTCTCTGGAGGATCACCGGTCCGCTATCTGTTCCTTCATCTACAAAGTGAACGGTGCAACCGGAGATCTTCACCCCGTATGCAAGCGCCTGCCCCTGCGCATCAAGACCCGGAAACGAAGGAAGAAGCGATGGGTGGATATTGATGATCCGGCCTGTATACTCCCTGATAATGGATGATCCCAGGATCTTCATGTACCCTGCGAGGACAACAAGATCCGGGGCAAGAGACCTGAGAGTGCTGATAACTTCCTCTTCGTACTCACTTTTTGTCGAAAATCCGGAATAATCTATGGTAAAGACTGGTATCCCGAACTCCTCTGCACGGACAGCAGCCAGCGTTTCCCTGCGATCGACGATCAGCCCTACACACCGCCCATTGATCATGCCTCGCGCTATCGCGGAGGCGACCGCCTGAAAATTTGAACCACGGCCTGACGCAAGCATGACGATGCGTTTCATAGGAATATATGGGAAGGCTTTACCGATAATACTGATCAGTTCTCCGGAACAGATTCAAGTGTAAGCTTGACCTTCAGGATCTGCCGCCCCCTCATCTGTGTCACCGTGAGCCGCCCGTTCACCTCAGGGATGATGATGGATTCACCGATATGAGGGATCCGACCAAGCCGGGTGAAGACAAGGCCGCCAACCGTCTCATAGTTATCCGGCGCAAGCGGGAGAGGAACAGGGATGGACTTGTTGATATCCTCAACCCATGCCTGCGCATCTATCAGATATGTACCGTTTCCCATATCCTGGATCTCATCTTCCTCGATATCAAACTCATCCAGAATATCGCCCACAAGCTCTTCCAGAATATCCTCGATTGACACCACCCCTGAGAAGACACCGTATTCGTCGAGGATGATCGCAAGATGCGACTGCTTGAACTGAAGCTCTTTTAAGAGTTCGTCAATCTTCTTGGATTCAGGAACAAAATAGACCTCATGAATCATATCGGGGATAGAAACATCAGGAACACCGCTGTGGATAGCCCGGAATACATCCTTTACATTCAGGATGCCGATGATATTTTCACCCTCGCCATGATACACAGGCAGGCGTGAGAAACCGGTCTCATGGAAGAGATCCAGCGCCTCGTTCAGACTTGATGAGTCTGAGATCATCACCACGTCAGGCCGGGGAGTCATCACCTCACGTGCAATTGTATCACCGAACCTGAAGACAGAATGGAGCATTGCACGCTCGTTCTCTTCAATGGCACCGCTCTCTTCCCCGACATCGATCCATTCCTTGAGCTCCTCCTCGGTGACACCATGCTGAAGCTGGAGATCATCCTCTGTCGTGCTCACTTTCCTGATCCGGTCATAGAACCAGAGGATCGGGAAGAGAAGCTTCTCAAGAAACAGGATCGGCCGGGCGACAAAGAGTGCAAATGCATCAACCCGCTTCGAGGCATAGGTCTTTGGCCCGATCTCGCCGATGACGAGCATCAGGATAACAACAACTCCTGTGGCAATCCCAACACCCGCATCGCCGAAGTAATCGATTGCAATCGCTGTGGCAAGGGTCGCTGCCGAGACATTCACGATATTATTTCCGATCAGGATTGTGATCAGCAGGTGATCGGTATTCTCTTTCAGATTTGCAAGGGCTGAGGCACTCTTTGTATTTTCTGCAAGGAGCGTTCTGACTTTTGCCCGTGTGATTGCAATCAGGGCCACTTCGGATCCTGAGAAGAAACCCGAGAGGAAGAGGCAGACAAAAAATAAGGTGAAGTGAAGTGCATCAGCCGCCATAGTGCACTCACTCCATTCCAGTGCTCTGAGATGAATTATGGTTCATAAGCGCTTCGTATCTATCAATCAATTGAAGTCTGTAATGATAAATGTACTCCTTTGTGCCATGCATTCTGGAATTGTTCCGCCTCACCGGCGAGGAGCGCACACTTCTCCTGGTAGCTGAGCCTGTCCGGGAGAGCAAGATCCTCTATCTCAAAGATGACCGGTCCATCATACTCAACAGATGCAAGAATTCTGATTAATCCATCCATTTTTTCTGTCCCGGCGAGGGGTGCATGCATGAGGGCGGGCGAGCCATAGCTGGCATGGATGGTCCTGATCCGATCACAATTCAGCCTGGCGAACTCTTCAGCCAGCTCCTCCCCGCCGATGCAGGCATGCGCATAATCAAAGGTGAAGGAGAGATGCTGGTAATCATCAAGCACATCCCGTATCGCCTCGGGTGTTGAGAGGAGGCTGTTTATTTTCGGCTCCATATTTTCGATGGCAACCGCAACAGAGAGCCCACGGGATGCAGCCTCCACTGCCTCCATGTAGATTGCAAACCTGTGCATATCCGCCCGGCTCGGGGGACGTTTTGCGGTTCTTCTGCCGGGGTGGATGGTGATCACCTCTGCCCCGATCTCATCTGCAGTCAGAATCGCCGAGCAGACGGCGTCAACCGACACAGCCGCCACCTCCGGGTTGATCGAGACAGGATTGAGATCGAGGGTGGGAGCATGTACCGTAACAGGAGATAGGGAGGGGAATTCATTAAGAGCTTTTTTCAGTTCAGATATATTCCTGCCGGTTGTCCAGAAAGAGGGGGTTTCAAGCCAGAACTCAACGGTATCAAGCCCGGCACCCCGGATACCGGAGAAGATCGAGGAAAGGGCATATTCATGAAAGAACATGCTTGATACACCGGTTCGTAGCATACGCAGTTTCTTCTCATCCCGCCACAAATAGATTCCTATGCCCGGTGAAGAACAGGCAACCCTGGTTTCAGGCGATCCTGAGGTTATCACAGTGCAGGATCTCACCAGGATCATCAGGGAAGAGCTTGATACTCCCCTGCTTCGCGGCATTTCTGTCAGGGGTGAGGTAACAAACTACCGTCTGCATTCATCAGGACATATGTACTTCACCCTCTCAGAGAAGGACAGCGGTGGGAATGCCGCAATCGACTGTGTCATCTGGAGACGATCAGCAGTCCGGGTATCACCCCCTCCTGAGAACGGGATGGATGTGATCGTGCATGGGTATGTTGACTTCTATCCTCCTTATGGCAAGACCCAGTTTATCGGAGAGAGCATAATCCATGCAGGGGCCGGAGGAAAATTCATCCTTCTTGAGCAATGGAAGCGTGAACTTGCAGCTGAGGGTTGTTTTGCAGCTGAAATAAAAAAACCGATCCCGCAGTATCCCCTCCGTGTCGGCGTCGTCACGTCCCCGACAGGTGCAGTACTTCAGGATATCAGGAATATCCTCTCACGCCGGTTCCCCCTCGATCTGATCATTTCACCGACCCAGGTGCAGGGAGAGTATGCACACCAGGATATCGCCGGGGCAATCAGGAGGATCGACGGGCTTGCGGATGTGATCATTGTTGCACGTGGCGGGGGGAGTTTTGAAGACCTCTTTGCATTTAATCATCCGGATGTGATCCGGGCGATTGCTTCGTGCAGAACCCCCATCGTCTCCGCTATCGGGCACGAGGTCGATGTGACACTTGCCGATCTTGCAAGCGATCTGCGTGCGCCGACACCGTCAGCTGCCGCAGAACTTATCGTACCCGATCGGGTCACCCTCCTGCGGGAGCATACTGAAGCACGATCAGCACTACAGAACCTTATTCTTGACCGTCTGGAGAAACGTGGACGCGAACTTGAAGAGATCCGGCTCAGGATAGAGAGCCGGAGGATAAAACGGCGGATCAGCGATATGAAACAGGCTTCCGCCGAGCTGCTTGAACGACTCCAACAGGCGATAGCCAGAAAGATCGCACAACAGAGAAGTAATCTTGCCCTGTATGCAGCAGAGATCCGATCGGCAGATCTGAGGGCTCCGCTTCGGAAGGGATATGCCCTCATCCTTGCAGATGGAGAGATGATCCGATCGGTTGATGCAGTCAGGAAGGGCAACCCGGTGACGATCTATCTCCAGGATGGTGAGATGGACGCAACAATTACAGAGGTACGCCATGACAGAGACGTATGAAGAGATGGTTACACGGCTCCGTGATATTACACGAAGACTTGAAGATCCTGATACTCCCCTCGATGAGAGTGTCAGGCTCTATAAGGATGGAATTGAACTGATCAAAAAGTGTGAAGACTACCTGACACAGGCTGAACTCCGCATCCTTGAGATTGCTGAAGAGTGATCCCGATCACTCCTCACAGCTTGCGGTCATGATGACAATCATCTCCGCCCCGCCAGAGAGAGACTCAATAAGTTCACGTGGCAGTGTCCGTGCAACATAATCCGATCCAATCCCAATAGTGCGCCCACAGACAAAATCACTCCTCCGCCAGACGAGATCAGTCGGATGATCGAATGTCATCTGCGACGAGCCACGGGATCTGATCTCGCAGGTAATGTCTCCTGCCTGAAGGCGTGTTTTCAGGATAGCGCGATCATCTGCAAGGAGTGAACAGAAGTCATCGGCAAGATCCGCGGCCCCCTTATCTGCCGATACCCCGATGATACAATCACCCTGCAAAGAGAGTTCATCCTCGCAGGTGATCTCAAATGTTGTCCTGTGAGTGCCCCTGACATGCACATGCCCATGGCAGGTGATCACTTCTCTGATCTCCATTGTTTATGATGTCTGCACACAATCTAATAGAGTATGTCGATATCAGTAAATTGTCCGGTCTGTGGGGAAGAGACCGATCATGAGCTCCTTCGTGACGGTGAGCCTGCCACAGTACAATGCTCTGAATGCAGCCATATACACCGCTCTGCAATAAAAATACCAAAAGTAATTGAGATACGGGCGATCGTCAGCAGTGAAGGGGAATCCAGGCAGGGGACGATTGAACTGACCGATGATGAGATCGTCGAGGTCGGCAATACGTATGTTGCGGATGTTGGGGACGATATCTTTGGTGTGGAGGTGACCGGTGTCGAACTCGGGCCTGCGCGCAGAATGAGAGCAAATACGCGTGATATCACCTGCATCTGGACACGTGTGATCGATTCGGTGATCATCCGTGCCTCTCTCCACAAAGGGGCGGTGACCTACCCCCTGTACGAACATGTCGAGGGGGAGACGGTCTATACTATCGGCGAGATTGCATCTGTCGGTGGCCGGCAGTTCCGCGTGACCCGGATCAAGCTCCGTGACGGCGCTGTCGTCAGAAAGCCCGGATCATATGCTGAAGCTCGTTTTATCAAGCGGGTCTATGGGGAACGATCATAAATACTTCTTCAGGAGAGCTGAGAACTCCTCCAGGTGAAGGACACCCTCCACCTTCTCCACCACTTGATCATCACTGAAGATGATCGTCGTCGGGGTCACCTTCAGCGAATATCTGCTGATATAATCCGGATGCTCTTTTGCATTGATCGATTCGATAGAGACCGACAAGGCTGCCTCTACCTCTGCGTTGATCGATTCCTGCTCAAGGCATCCCATACACCCATCCTGGTAAAAGGAGAGAATCTTCACTGACATGATGGAGATTCTTGGGATTTGAGATAAAAAAGGTATTGGATCTAAGAGATTGCTGTTACCGAGTTGATGGTGACGACAGCATAGGAGTACCCATACCTGACAAGTACCGTCTCATCGGTCTTCTCTTTGATGAATGCGAATCGCAACTTGATGTCAGGTTCCACATCATCCAGAGTGATCTGTGGATTATCAGCAAATCCAAGAGCAATCATCTCTCCAACGGTGAGATTTTCAAATTCATACCCCATCTCACCAATCTGTTCAACAGTCAAATCCCTTTCAAGTGGCGCATCAGCACTTTCAAACGTAAAGGGGACGGTGATTCTATCTCGCTCCCGATATCCGATAGGAGCCGCGGTGATCTCCTGAAACTCCGTTCTGAAAAGGGCATATGGAGCAATACTGTTATAGCGATCAGGAATTGGTATTATATCTTCATTTGGACTGTATCCTGCCGAGACCTCTATCGGGCCAGACAGGTAGACAAATTGATCTGCCTCTGATGCGACAACTTCCAGAGTGGTGAGGACAGGAATATCATTCTCATTATAGATGGTATAATCAATTACAACCAGATCTCCGGGCTGGACTGTGCGCAATCCGCCAATCCATGCAGTTCCAAGGAGGGAAGCTGCCATCATGACGGCGAAGAGGACGGCAATTGAAATTGCCCCCACTTTGGTCCAGTTGATGGGATCAGCCTGTTTCTTCTCTCGTGATGTCTTTCTCTGCGGTGCCATTATGGAATATATGTTATTATCATGAGGGTAAAGCGTTTGTCGATCTGATCGACAAAGTGAGGTTATTTCTCAGAAAACCACCAATTCAATTAAATAATTCAAGAAAGTAACAAAAATTTTTCATACAAAACCCCAAAACTCTTAATAAGGCTTTTCGCAAGGGTACTACACAGCAGGAGGGAGTTCCCCTTCTACCAAACAGGTATTGGTATCACCATACAGCAGGTATAGTCTGCTCAGAAATAGATGCCATCGACAAAGATTATCCAGCCATTGGAGGTGTTTGATGGAGAATGAGTATGAGCCAGAAGTTCTGATAGAAGTAAACAACCTCTCAAAAATATTTGGAAGCAAGCCGGAGAAAGCACTCCTGATGCTCAGGGACGGGAAGACAAAGAACGAAATTCTTGAAAAGACCGGCCAGACCGTCGGGCTGAATAACATCTCATTTCAGGTATTTAAAGGTGAAATATTTGTCCTGATGGGGCTCTCGGGATGCGGAAAGTCAACACTTCTTCGGTGTTTAAACCGTCTCATCAACCCGACTGTCGGGAGTATCGTCATCAATGGAAATGATATTGTTACGATGAATGAGGATGAGATCCGGGATTTCAGGAGAAAGCAGGCCGGAATGATCTTCCAGAATTTTGCACTCCTCCCGCATAAAACCGTCCTTGATAATGTTGCTTTTGGCCTTGAAATTCAGGGGATGGCACTTGAAGAGCGGTATGCAAAAGCAGCTGAAGCACTGAAGATGGTCGGACTTGCCGGATACGAGCAGAGCATGCCCGATCAACTCTCGGGAGGGATGAAGCAGCGGGTGGGGCTTGCCCGCGCACTCGCAAGCGATGCCGAGATCCTGCTGATGGATGAGGCATTCAGTGCACTTGATCCATTGATCCGGAGAGATATGCAGGATGAGCTGATCGAACTTCAGGAGCGGCTGAGTAAGACGATCATCTTTGTCACCCACGATCTCGACGAAGCACTGAAGCTTGGAAGCCGGATCGCACTGATGAAAGATGGAAAGATCATCCAGGTCGGAACGTCTGAGGAGATCCTGATGAACCCGAGCAATGAGTATGTCGAGCGGTTCGTTGCCGATGTCGATATGACAAAGGTGCTGACCGCACAGGATGTGATGAAGAAGGCGGATCCGATTATTTCATGCAGGAGCGGACCGCGTCTTGCTGCACGCCTGATGAAAGAATATGGTATCTCAAGTCTCTTTGTCGTGACACAGCATCGCCTGCTGAAAGGAATAGTCTTTATCGATGATGTCGTGGAGGCAGTCAAAAATGATCATACGACCCTTGAGGAGATTGTCATCAATGATCTGACAACAATTGATCTGGCAACCCCACTTGCCGATATTATCCCGATCATAGCCGATAGTAAATATCCACTCCCGGTCCTCGATCAGGATGGGAAACTGAAAGGGATCATCGTAAGAGGATCGGTCCTCTCGGCATTAGCACGAAAGGAGAGTGAACCAATTGTCGCTTAGTTATACAATTGATCTCCCAAAAATCCCAATCGGACAGTTTGTATCTGATATCGTTGACTGGATTGAGGCGAACCTCGGGTGGCTGCTGGATGGAATTACGAAAGGTCTTCGATTCCTCTTAAATGGTTTCCAGGATATCCTGTCATTTCTCCCACCACTGGTAATGATACCGGTTTTTGGAGTTCTTATCTATCTAATTACCCGGAGGGATATTCGCCTGTCATTGTTAAGTATCGCAGGGCTACTTCTGATCTGGAACCTTCAACTCTGGGATCAGGCGATGATGACGCTTTCACTTGTCATAGCTTCAACGATCATCGCCCTCTTGATCGGCATACCTCTTGGCATTATGGCAGCCAATAACGATAGCATCAATACCGGGATACGGGTGCTGCTTGACTTCATGCAGACGATGCCATCATTCGTTTATCTGATTCCGGCAGTCATCTTTTTCAGCCTTGGAAATGTGCCAGGCATGATCGCAACGGTTGTCTTTGCGATGCCACCTGCAATCCGCCTGACAAACCTCGGGATCAGACAGATCCCAATTGAGCTTATTGAAGTGGCAGATGCCTTTGGCGCAACGCCCTGGCAGAAGCTGATAAAAGTTCAGCTACCGGTTGCTCTCCCGACGATCATGGCCGGCGTCAACCAGTGTATCATGCTCGCCCTCTCGATGGTCGTCATCGCATCGATGATCGGGGCAGGCGGACTTGGATATCAGGTGCTTGTTGGAATCCAGCGGGTGGATATCGCAATGGGCTTTGAGGCAGGGCTTGCGATTGTGATCATCGCCATCATTCTTGACCGGATCACCCAGGGCCTGATAAAATCTGAGAAGGCGCGGGAATGAAGATATGGGCTCCATTTCACCATAATATATAAACATACTCAAAAACTTTTTTCACATATTAGCCACAAAAGTTCAACTGGTCTCTCTAAAAATTTAGTTAGATTTCAAACAATTAAAAAGGATGGTGAATGAATGATTACAAAGAAACTGTTTATCTCACTTTTTGCAGGGTTAATGCTCTGCACCGCACTCCTCGCAGCAGGTTGTGTCGGCGAGACAACCGAACCTCAGAAGGAGATCTCAATCGGCTACGTTACCTGGGACTGTGCCATAGCCAGCACCCATGTGATGCAGGAAGTCTTTAGAGATGCCGGTTATAATGTGAAAACTGTTGCAGTAGATGCAGGACCCCTCTATGCAGGGCTTGCACGCGGCGATATCGACTTTACCACAACTGCATGGCTCCCATTCACCCATAAGATGTACTGGGAAGAGTATGGTGACCGGCTCGATTACGTCCAGGAGAACATCCCGGGTGATGCCAGAATCGGGCTTGTTGTGCCACAGTATGTGACCATCGACTCAATCGAGGAGATGAATAGTGTCGCAGACAAGTTCGATGGAAAGATCATCGGCATTGAGCCCGGCGCAGGCATCATGCAGGCAACTGAAGATGCAATCGTCGAATACGACCTTGATTATGAGCTTGTTGCATCCAGCA
Source organism: Methanocalculus pumilus (assembly GCF_055382585.1). Lineage (NCBI taxonomy): Archaea > Methanobacteriati > Methanobacteriota > Methanomicrobia > Methanomicrobiales > Methanocalculaceae > Methanocalculus > Methanocalculus pumilus. The sequence goes on from NZ_AP042393.1 coordinate 1,664,813, forward strand.
GTGCAGGAATGGCAGCAGAACTCAGATCCGCATATAAAGATGAGGAATGGATCGTCGTCACAGGATGGGCACCACACTGGAAGTTCGGCAGGTTTGACCTGAAGTTCCTTGATGATCCAAAGGGTGTATATGGTGAGGCAGAAGATATCGTCACTGTGGCACGCAGCGGCCTGAAGACAGAAGATCCAGAGGCATACGCGATCCTTGAGCGGTTCCAGTGGAGTGCTGCGGATATTGCAGAAGTGATGACCAGCATCGAAGAGGGTACTCCTGCCGAAGAAGCAGCACGTGCCTGGATCACAGCAAACCCAGACAAGGTCAACTACTGGATCAACGGGTAAAACCGAAGATATGGGGATTTCAATTCCCAAATATCGCTTTTTTCTTAATTATGATATGGAATCCGGATTATCTCGCTTTCTTCTTCTGATCCAGTACCGCATTCAGGATCAACTCTACTGCATGAAGAGTTCCCTCAATCCCTGCAAGGGGACGGCTCCCAAGCAGGATATGCCCCCTGTTTGGGGGAGTGATACCGATAAACGCTGCATCCGGCAGGATCCGAGCCTCATAGGACGATCCAATCACCAGATCGTATGCATCCTGACAGAGGGCTGATCTGATCTGATCGTAATCAGTTACACTCCGAGTATCTGTTGCATTCCTTGGAAGGATGAGTGGGTGCTCTGATCCGAGATACCGTACAAGGAGATCTGCAAAAAATGCTGCATACCCGGACTGTGCACATAGTGCGGCAACCGGGGGATCGTTCCTTCGCAGGTACTTCTCACAGGCGGCAATAGCCATCTCCTCAGCCCTCTCGCACTCTTTTAGAACCGGTGTTGGATCTGCACCGGGGATCGTATCGGCTGCATCCGTCAGGGTCTGCTTCAGGGAGGAAAGGCCAAGGAGCGAGCCGTAGGAACGCCCAAGTGGAGCTATATAATCAGGATTTGCCGTAACCGTCATCGGTGCCGCTTTCCGAAGCGATCTCAATTGATCATTTGAGAGGACTACTCCAACCGGCATCCCGGCCATCGCAAGAATTCGTTTTGATTCATGCATATTCCCGCGCCAGAAGGGGTCGAGGAGGCAGATTCCCCCAAGATTCACCCCGGGAACTGTAATCTCTGCCTCTTTCAGGAGTGTTTCGGCTGCCAGTGTAAATCCGGCTTCTGCATCTCCGAGAAAACCCGGGGAATCAATGATGAGAACGGGAAGATCGTCCAGTTCCGAGGCGAGATCCTCCCCCATCAGTGCAGGAACACAGGAGTTGACGACTGCCACCCGTCCGGCTCCCCCCTCCAGAACCTCCGAGACGACCGACCGGAGACGGGCACCAGTTCCAAAGATCACCTCATCATGCAGAATAAATGAGCCATGAAGCGGTCTCTTAACGAGCGATTTCGGGTAATAGTAACAGCCGCTTGAGCCATGAATCACAACCGCAAGGTCGCTGAATCCTGCCAGAAAAGAGACTGCACCGGTAAGGGCACAGGGCCAGACGGGGTTTGTACATTCAGGCACGGGAAAGACTCCTCCTCCATGAGTTGAGCATTCGTCTGGTTCCGGCGATTCCAACCGGTGGATCATAGGGCAGGGGAAGGAGATGACCACCTGACACCACTTTCATCTGAAGTGCTCTGAGTGAAGATTCGGCTACAGAAACCGTTTGTGGATCTGCACCCGCTGTATCCAGCCGGATGGACTCGCACCGGAGATCATCGAAACTGCTATAAAGATCATTGATCAGCCCTTCTTCATCCCGGAGTGCCGGACCAGGATCGATTCCGGTACATGCTCCAAGCTGCTTAAGGAAGGCAGAAGTACCATCCGTTCCAACCGGGAAACCGGGGATGATGGGGATATTAAAGCGGCTGGCCAGGATAGATCCAACCGGCTTGAGGGATGATTCACGCAGGATCGCCATCGGTGCGGAGCCGATCCTTTGGCAATCTGAAACAGAGGTCTTCCGGACGAACCGGATGCCGGGAGCAAGATCGAGGAGGGAGAGGAGGCGGGTGATCTCCTTAAAATTTTCTTCTGCCTCGTATTCGAGATTCTTCTCCCCGACAATCAAAACTTCATCATTGGCTCTCCCCCCAGTCCCATCTGCAAGATTGATAAGGGCGGCAAGAGCGTTTCGAATTCCCTCGGAGAAACCTCCCCCGAGAAAACCAGCACCGGGAATATAAATGACCGGCACACCCCGCTTCTGCCTGCAGAGTGCGGCAGTGTCATCGCCGATCGTGTCGGCAATGCAGGTGGATACAACACAGATAAGAGAGGGATCCCGTGCTTCTGCGGCATCCAGCGCATCCAGCAGTGCTTGTTCACCGCCAAATATCACCTCCTCCTCGTTGATATTACTCGAGAGAAAGCAGGGGATCTGCATTTCATCGATCTCGGCTAACGAGGCATGCAGGAGTGAGGCATTATGGTGAGTACACCCTGAAGGGCCATGGATCACCGTCACTGCATCTTCCAGAAAACCGGTCACCGAGAGGACACCCGTTAAGGTGCAGCCCTCACTCCTTGAGATATCGATAGGCGAGCGATTCAAGATCATCGATTGATAGTGGTGTCGGAATTGAGAACTCCGTATTCAGAAGAATGGCCTCTGCACAGCCCCGGTAGACCTCGGCCTGGGGTGAAGCCGGAGCATACTCGATGACGGTCTTCTTATTCAGTTCAGCCTGTGTAACGGTTTTTGACCGGGGAATGAATGCAATCATCTGCGATCCTATTGCATCTGCAAACTCCGAGATGAGAGCATCTTCGCATTCGATATTCTTCCCATTGCCGATCACACCGGCAAGCCTGACTTTGCTCCGCTTATTGGCACTGAGTCGCGAGATCGCTTTTGCAATATTGTTTGCCGCATAGAGGCTCATCAGCTCTCCCGAAGTGACAAGATAGACCTCTTCTGCATATCCTTCCCGCATCGGCATCGCAAACCCGCCACAGACGACATCACCCAGCACATCATAGACGATCAGATCCCCTCTCAACGCACCGAGCTTTTCGAGGAGCTGGAAGGTTGCGATGATGCCACGCCCAGCACAGCCGATGCCAGGCTCGGGCCCTCCCGCTTCGACACATCGCACACCCGAATATCCCGGATAGATCACATCGGAGACGGTCAGATCCGTCTTATGTTCCCGAATCAGGTCAAGAACGGTCGGGATCACACGGCCATTCATCAGCATCCTGGTACTGTCATGTTTTGGATCGCAGCCGATCTGAAGCACATCCAGCCCTTTGTCGGCCCATGCCGCCGAAAGGTTTGCCGAGGTTGTTGATTTTCCAATACCACCCTTTCCATAGAGGGCAATCTGTCTCATCACTCTGATATTGGAGTTTGTAAACTAAAGAAGTTGTGATAACTTCACCCTGATTGAAAAAAGATCAGGCACGATCAAATCCTTTCGCAACGCCAACGATTAAGACAACAACCGGTATCACTTCCAGCCTTCCAAGCCACATCAGAAGGATAAGGAGGATCTTTGATTCATTCGAAATGGCAGGAGAGATCGATCCTGATGACATCCCATTATTACTCATTGCAGAGATAGCGTCAAATATTATACGACTGGTATCAGCAAACTGACCCTCAAACTGGAGAAGAAGAATGGTACTGGAGAAGAGTATGATGATATAGAGGATGATAATAAGCATATTCTTTGATATCTCATACTCCGCAATCATCTTCGGGATTATTCTCCCTTCGTGGCGGAATGGAATAACAGCCTTTCCGGAGATGAAAATCCTCCTGAACCACCAGATAAGACCCTCATAACAGATCTGAACTCTTCCCAGCTTTATGCCACCCGCAGTACTGCCTGTTGATCCACCAATGACCATCAGCGCAGAGAGGAAGAGGAGGGTCGCATGTGGCCAGTAAGAGAGATCGGTGTTCTGAAAACCGGTGCTTGTTGCAGCAGATACAGCCATGAACAACCCATAGCGGATTGAATCAGGAAGTAAAAGATCAAGAATCTGAAAGAGATCAAAGGTGATCACCATGATACCAAAAGCGATTATAGCGAGGAGGAAAACTGCCTGCATATCACGAAAAAATCCAAAGAATCGCTTTGCATAGAGGACATAATAGAGTTTGAATGGAAGTGCCCCGGCGATCATCACCGGTATCAGGAGAATTTCCAGGAGCGGATTATTATAGCTGGCAACCCCGGCATCATACAGGGTAAATCCGCCAGACGAGATAGCAGAAAAAACCAGGTTCGTGGCGTCCCATAACCCGACACCTGAAAGCATCACAATACCGATTCCGGTGAGTGTCAGAATGCCATAGATCTTCCACATCAGAGCCCCGGTATCGACGACGCTCGGCATTAATGCTTCTGAGCGGGCTTCAGAACGATACAGACCACGCTGAACGAGTCCTGACCGATTCACCATCGCAACCGTAAAAGCAACAATTCCCATCCCTCCGAGCCATTGCATAAAGGATCGCCAGAAGAGGATCGTTTTTGGGAAGTTGTCAAGGCCGGATGCCATCGTCAGGCCGGTGGTTGTCCATCCTGACATCGCTTCAAAGACACAGTCGATATACGGCATTCCACAGACGATATAGAATGGGATTGCCCCAATCAGGGAGGAGATTAGCCAGATCATAGCAACCGCGCTGAGTGCCACCGAGAGCCGGGCCTGTTTATTTGAATGAGGGATAGTCCGTAAAAAGCTGCCCAGGATAAAGAATATAAGCGGAACAAGTGCCATCGGAAGGAAGACATGCCATTCCGAATAGATGATGGCAACGATCAGTGGAACGGCCGAGGCAAGAGCCAGAAACTGGAGGATTGCCCCGATATCACGGGCGATGATCGCAAAATGCTCGGTCCGATCCATATTGCATCAGTGATTACCTTTGCTCTGTTAAAAAGATACACTGCTCAGACTGGAGATTCGATGAGAGAACACTGGCGGCAGATAATCTGCCATGCAATCAATAATGCGATCACATCTGTTGGGGAGACCTGTTTTCCCGGGAAGAAAGGCAATGCACATATCTCTGTCTGTGTCTCGATACTCTCCTCAAGAGAACGGGCAAATCCATAGGGGAGATAGCCGTCCAGCCTCAGTGATACACGGCTCCTGCCATCCAGCTCAACAATGCCACCCTCAATCCCAAATGGCCCGTCAGCAAGCGGGAGGATCCGCGAGAGGTCAAGGGTGAATGGTACATTTGTAAGGAGACAGGCGGTTGGATCGGCCTGAAGGAGGGAGACTGAATAGACGGGGGGATCTCGGCCTGGCGCTGCCCGGCTCTCCTCAATTTTGATCACATAATCGGCATACTGCCTCTGGAAGGCCACATATTCTTCGTAGTCAGGTTCTCGTTGGCGAATCTCAGCCAGAACAGCCTCACGGGTATGGCCACGCTCCCCCACATCACGCCTGATCTTCCAGTTATACTTCACATCCCTGTCAGGATCAACAAAGATCGAGAGATCGATCATCTCCCGGAGCTCCTCTGTGAAGAGTGGGTGAAGCCCTTCGAGGATGATGATCTGTTTTGGAGAGAAAGGGATATCCGGATCAAAAGTGCCGTCTGTATGGTTATAGACCGGCTTCTGAATCGTCTCACCCCTCTTCAGGGCGGCTACATCCGATTCAAGACGGTCAAAGCGGTTTGCATCGGGATGAAGGGGGGTAATGGACAATGCGGCCCGCTCCATCCGGTCGTACCGGTGATAATCATCGAGCGTGATCGTTGATACCCTGGAAGGACCGAGGACGATGCTGATGATCTTCGTAAATGTCGTCTTACCCGATCCGCTGTCCCCTGCCACCCCGATGATAAAGGGTTGCCCGGATCCATTCACATGATCGGAAAAATCACCAGAATACATAGCAGAACACCATCTCTCCTCAATTCCAGGCATCAAGCCTCATCTGCCCGGACCATCCTTTCTGTGGACCTGCTATACGTTCAAGCGCCGGACGGATCCGTTCAGGTGAGAATCCGTAATCATCACAGAGTATCTGGATGATCTGATCGGGATCAGGCGGTTTCCATTCCGGCTGATACTCATCAATGACCGGCGGGGAGAGGAAGAACTCCATGATCGGTTCCGGATCGGTATCAGGTGCTTTCTCTGCCATCACATCGGAGAATCGTTCTTCACGGATAATCTTCAATGCCTTCTTCGGCCCGATCCCATGGATTCCCTCGTTAAAGTCTGTCCCGATAAGAATCCCTATCTGGATGAGCTGCTCGCGGGTGATCCCAAGTGTATCAAGGAATTCTGAGAGATAGATCCGCTCAGGAGAAACCGTCACCTGCTTCCCCCCGATCCGCCGTTTCCCGGATACGGCCAGGTTCCGGACGAGGACTGAGGCACCAAAGAGGAGTGAGTCATAATCCTGTGATACTGAATATGTGGCAATTCCATTATTGACGAAGATTGCAGACTGCGCTTCACCTTCGGAGGGGGCGACCATCCAGGGTACCCCTAGTGCATCCAGAAGCTGCTTTCCGCTCGAAAGAATGCTGGCATCCACCCTGGTGGACTGCGTCGCTGCGCGGTATGCAGCACCAGTATCTCCGCGTTCTAAGGCTTCTGCCCATTGTTCTTCACCAGCCTTCCGGATTTCACGTCTTCCTGCAATTGTTCTGGCCTTAAACTCAGGTGGTGAGCCATCAAAGATATAGAGGGGCAGAATACCGTTCTCAAGAAAGTGTGCGGTCCTGAAGAGGAGACCAGAGAGGTGTGAGGTGACCCGCCCTTTCATATCCTGCAAGGGGGTTCCATCTGCCTGCCTGATTATTGAGAGGAACTGGTAGAGTGCGTTATTTGCATCTATTGCCGCAACTCCGGGGATATCCCCAAAGCCGACCGGATGCCTGCATCCTTCCAGCAGAGGACGAATAGAAACTCCCAAGTAAAGACCTCTCTTACCGGTACATCCGCCGTGTCAGGCTGTCGACGATCTCACCGAGCTGTTCAACAGTCCGGTCATATTTCCGATTCAGGCTTACTGAGATCTCTTCCAGATTGACACGCATCGTCCTCTCCCGGGCGATAATATTCTCCTCAAGACTCCGAATCTTCATCCCGAGCGAGAGGAAGAGACCACCCAGCGAGAGCATCATCAGGGTCGCTCCAAGTACTATCGTGAGATCCTGCCAGAGCCTGAGTACAAGAACAAGTGTCGATGACACCATTATGATGATCAGGATCAGATCCCAGACATAATCACGAAGATCCATGTTTTACCATAAGAAGAACCATAATGATTAAGCTACCTATCCGGAGCAGGATATCATGGACCAACAGAACATCTCCGCCATCATTGGCATGCCTCTTATTCTCTGCGCAGTGATCCTCGGAGGCGTGCTCCTTGCAGCCCCTGTTGAGGCTGCCGGGCTGACCGCTTTTGACGACCCAGATTCAATGGCAAACCCGATCATATTTCTCGCAATTCTCCTCACCTTCACCGCAGTCCTTCTGCTGCTGATCAAATATGCAAAACAACAGCTCATCAGCCTCATTATCGGCGGAGCTATCCTGCTCACGTATTTCTATGTCTTCCTGGCAATATCCGGCCATTTTATCGGGTCGGCTCTTGTGGCAGGAGGAGCCGCAGCAGCAGCAGCAATCCTCGCAATCATCCTTCTCTACCGGTATCCAAGATGGTACGTGATCGATTCGCTCGGAATCATCCTTGCCTCAGGAGTGGCGGCCATCTTCGGTGCGTCACTGGCTATTTTTCCGGTGATCATCCTGCTGGTTCTGCTTGCAGTCTATGACGCACTCTCGGTGTATCAGACAAAGCATATGATCACGCTCGCTGAGGGGGTGATGGATCAGAAGATGCCGATCCTCTTTATCATCCCAAAGAAGCTTGGGTACACCGGATCATTTGAGAAGATCACGCCATCTGCTGAAGAGACCGGGGTAAAAAAAGAACGGGGCACTTTCCTGATGGGGATGGGTGATGCGATCATGCCGGCGATACTGGTCGTCTCGGCATATACCTTCATCCAGTCCCCGGTTCCCGCTATCGGCGCTGCAATAGGAGCACTCATCGGACTTGGGGTACTCCTGGTGATGGTCTTCTCAGGCAAACCCCAGGCAGGACTTCCACCATTAAATGGGGGAGTTATTCTAGGTTTTCTGGCAGGATGTCTTCTTGTCTCCGAATGGGCGTGGATCCTCGTTCTCTGAGGGCTGCTTCAAGCGCTTCGGGAACCCCCTCTCCGGTCACTGTTGACATATTCAGGACACCGGGGTAGGGTGCCAGATCGGATTTGTTTGCACAGACAATCACCGGGACGTGAGCAAAACTCTGGACCTCCTCAAGCAGGAGTTGCTGGGTGGGGAGATCATATCCGCAGTGCTCACTTGGATCAATGATAAAGAGGATCACATCTGCCACATAGATGAGTGCGTTGAGTGCCTGCCGCTCGATCTTGTTCCGCTCCCTGTTGCTTCCGGCATCAAGGATCCCGGGCGTATCAATGAACTGGACACGTTCACGCCAGGTGAGTTCACGGTGGCCGACGATGACCCCTTTTGTGGTGAAGGGATACGATGCCACCTGCGGTGTCGCCGTTGAGACGAGCCTGATAAACGAACTCTTCCCGACATTCGGGTACCCTGCCACAACAATCGTGAACTCATCGGGAGAGACGACGGGGAGCTTCCTGAGCACATTCCGTGCGTCATTCAAAAACCTGAGATCCTTATCGATCTGGTGGACAATTGAAGCGATCCGTGCCACTGCCTGTTTACGTAGGGCAAGGTTCTCGGGAGAGCGCCGCATCGATCGTGCGAGATCTTTTCCAATGTCCCGCGTATGTTTCGCAGCCCACCCGACTCCTCCAAAGGCTTTTCTCATCTCTTCAATCCCATAGAGGATATCTACGAGATCCCGGTAGAATGGTGGGAGGGTATCGAACTCAGGGAAGGACTGGATAATCGAGACCAGCTTGTCATGGACTGCCTGTGTGACAGCCATGACGAATTCCTCATTGGCACGGTCTTTATTTTTCTTATCCCGCATCTTCTTTGCTGCACGGCGGAAACTCCGGTCAAGTATCTCATCTGCGGTTGGAACTGTTGGTATTGTATCAAACATCGGTTCTGTTTCCCCAAGCTATTTATCCGGATATGTATGATCAATCATTATGGATCTCTCACTTATCCAGAAAGATATTCTTATAACATTAATCTCACTCTATCATCAACATTCTCATCCCATCAAAGGAGACGATATTGCAGGGATTATCAAGAGAAATCCCGGCACCGTCAGAAACCAGATGCAGGCATTAAAAGCGCTCGGCCTGGTTGACGGCATTCCAGGACCAAAGGGAGGATATCATCCGACTGCACAGGCATATAAGGAGCTGAATATAAAACCGACCGATGATGCAGCGGAGGTGACGATATCAAGAAACGGAATCCCGATTCCGGGCGTGCGGGTGACGGAGGTCGACTTCACCACACTCTGCCATCCCGATCTCTGCCATTCACTGATAAAAATTGTCGGGAGTGTCCGGAATTTCACTATCGGGGAAGAGATCACAATCGGTCCGACACCGGTGAACAAGCTGATGATCCGGGGGGAGGTCTTTGGGCGTGACGAGATCCAGGGTGCGCTTCTCATCTCAATCTCAGAGATGACATCGCTCCCAAAGAAATCGATCCGCCACTACATGAGTTCGCCCTTAATCAGTCTGCCGCCAGATGCGACGATCAGGGAAGCCATCTCCATCTGCTCGAAGAACCGTATCCATGGCGTACCTGTCATATTCAATGAAGAGTTGCTCGGGATCGTTACCCTCACCGATATCGCACGTGCAATAGATACCGGCCAATCCCTGGATACACCAGTGAAAAGCATAATGACCCACGATGTCATTCTGGTTCCCGAACATACACGCCTCTATGAGGTCATCCGGCGATTTAAAGAGCGTGAAATTGGCAGAGTGATCGTTGTTGCCGAAGGAAAACCTGCCGGCATCCTCACACAATCCGATATCATCAGGGTTTTTCCCACCCTTTAACGCCCCGGTTCGGGAAAATAGGAATAGTTTATATAGTTATCAGCCAACCATCTTTCTATGACAAAGGCGTTTGCTCGTACGCTTCGGCGGAAGAAGGTCATGAGTAGTGACGGCAAGGTGATCGGACAGTTAAAAAATATCATCATTGACGTGGGGAGCGGGGAGGTGATCAACCTGATCGTCAAGCCCGATGCCGGATTTGATACATCCCATTACAAACTTGATGATGATTGTATGCTCATCCCGTTTGAAGCTGTCAAGGATATTAAGGATTATATCGTTGTTGATCGGTATATGCTCAGGTGAAGATTTCACCCGAAGCGCTCAAGGGCAGATAGCAGACCCTCGGAAAAACCCTCGCCATATTTCTGATCTGTCACCAGATCAGCTATTTTTTTCAGCTTTTCGCTGCCATTTCCCATGGTTATTCCATAACCTGCAACCTCAAGCATCTCGAGATCGTTATCAGAATCACCAACAGCAACAAAATCTCCGGGAGTGAGGGAGAGGAGCGGGGCAAGTGCTGCAAGTGCTGATCCCTTCGAGATTCCGTGGGTCTGGAGATGGATGGCAAATCCGGTATCGATCACCCGGACCGGGAGATCAGCGATAACGGATACCACCTCATCAACGGGAACGGTGCGTGCAAAAGCCACATCAGCATACCGCAGTTCCATACTGTAGGGAAGTAACGTTATTCCCTGCTCTTTGAAATGAGTGACAAGACGATCATATGCATGGAGACATAATGATCTATCACCGGTGATGTGAGGCGTGCCATCGAATCCGGTCTGGAATACCCCTCCATTCTCCCCGATAACAGCTCCATTGGTTCCTATCATCCGGGCTATCGAATCCAGAAAACAGAGGGTGTTTCCTGATGCGAGCACCACCGGGATCCCTCTGTCAATAAAGATCCGGAGTGTCTCGATTGCATCGATGCTGATCCTCCGGCGATCATCAGTTATGGTTCCGTCGATATCGCAGACAACTGCTTTCAGCACGGCTTGATACCCGCCTTCTCGACCATGAACGTTGCTTCGCCTTCAGGAAGGTTCGGGCTGTCCACAAGGCGTGCAATGCGTTTGCCTGCCTTACTCTTCCTGAGATAGAGCCTGAATGTCGCAGAGTGCCCTACGATATTGCCGCCGATCGGTTTTGTCGGATCCCCAAAGAAGACGCCCGGGTTGGACATTACCTGGTTTGTCACCAGTGCAACGGCATTGTGCTCATCGACGAGCTTGAAGAGTTCATGCATATGCCGGTTCAGCTTCTGCTGGCGTGTTGCAAGAGTTCCGCGCCCTGCATATTCTGCACGGAAATGTCCGGTGAGCGAGTCGATGATGAAGAGGCGGATCGGCATGCCGCTCTCCTTCTTCTCATTGGCAAGATCACGCGCGGTATCGATAAGAAGCATCTGGTGATCCGAGGTATGAGCCCGCGCAACATGGATATTCGCGAGGAACTCGTCTGTTGTTCCCACCTCACAATCGACCTCAAGCCCCTCCACCATCTGGGCGATCCGCTCCGGCCGGAAGGTATTCTCGGTATCGATATAGATGCAGGAGCTGCCCAGGCCGCCGCACTCTTCGGGGAGCTGGCAGTTGACAGCAAGCTGGTGTACAATCTGGCTCTTTCCTGACCCGAACTCACCATATAACTCGGTGATTGCCTGGGTTTCCACACCGCCGCCGAGGAGATCATCAAACTCCGGAACAAATGTCCTGAGTTTCCGAACCTCCTGCCTCCTGAGCAGGACATCGGTTCCGGTCTTAAATCCGCCGATATCCGCAATCTCACGGGCACCCTTGATCATCTTCTTCGCAGTCGCCTCGCCGATCTCAGCTGCCTCGGCGAGATCGACGGGAGAGGCGGTTGCGATACTTTCGACTGTGCAGTATCCGGCCTCACGGAGGCGGTCAGCGGTTGCCGGACCTACACCCGGTACATCTTCTATTGTGATTTCTGGCATATCTTCTCACTTCCTTAATTTGAGATATACTCTGATATTCAAGCGGAGAGGTTATCAATGCCTGACCCCGGAGGGTGAAAGTGAAGGATCAGTCAGGGCAGCTGCCCTCTCCCTGAGTAAAATATGATCAATTGGAATTTCTTCTGCTTCATCCACAACGAGCCGTCGCCCCGAGACCCTGCCGGATATGCGGTAGCGGGTGGAGAGCAGAAGATCTGATGATTCAATCAGAAAGAGGTTCTTCCCATCCGAGAGTGCCATTCCCTCGGAGGTGAGGATGATCACCCCTTCGATCACCCTCTCTTCGACCTCATCCGGAACCACCCGGATGGCACTCCCAAACCCGACCGAGAGTTCGACATCGCCGAACCGGTTCAGCCGGGCACCGGCATTGTAGATCTCGATCGTCTCGCCGCAAAGGAATGGATCACATGCCCGATCCCCCCAGATCACAATCCTGAGCGACCCTTCAATGAAGAGGTTTCTCACCCATGATGGCTCACCCCGCCGTGTGGTAAACTGGCGGGGAGGATGGAGAGAGGTGATCGTCCCCCTGACAGAATAGATCCCCCGCTCCATAACCTCATGCACCTGCGAGAAGGAGAACTGAATCGGATCATCCAGCAAAAGGATCCGTGTCTCATCCTGTGCAATATATTCAATACCATCATCTGATGAACGCCGCTTCGCACCGGTTATCCTGACGGATGCACCTTCGGAGATCCCCTCAAGGAGGGCTGGATCCCACGTGACGAATCGGGCGCACCCGGATGGATCCCCGATGATCGCCTCCTGGATAGTCGCCTCCACACCATCCCGCCGGGTAAAGGTGCGGGGGGAGTCAATCACAAGGATACGGGCATCGATATCGGCACTGGAAGTGAACGACCGGGATTTCTCCTCAGATATTGTGATCTCAACAGATGTTTCCCTGACCGCAAGCGCATGTACCTCAGTTATCCGCCCTTTCTTCGGCCTGCCGATCACCTCGATGACTGTGCCTATCTCAAGCTCTGAGACTCCGGCTGCCATCTCATCCCAGAGGACAAGAGGGATCGAGCCGGTACTGTCAGCGAGTTCGACCCGTGCAACACATCCGGATGATCCATCATCACGGGTAAACTCCTTTGGATCGGTGACCTGCACCACCTTTCCAAAGAATGAGACGAGGGAAGGGGAGTTTGTGATCGCCTGAATCTTCTGGTGGCTCCTCCCAAGATCCTCAACGACGAGAAGTGCTGCAGCCGTCTCATCGATCGCCCCGCCATGGGATGCGATCTTCTCCTCGATCCGCCGGTCAAACTCTTCCTGTTTCAGGATATCATCGACAAGTGCATAATGAAACCTCACAGTACACACTCATTCCTGCTGCCATGATGGGACCTGCATGGTGGCACAGAGATCATCCAGTGTCTCTCCTCTCCTGATCACTTCGGCATGATTCCCTTTCACCATCACCTCAGGACACCGGGGGCGTCCGTTATACTGGGAGGACATGGCAAACCCGTATGCCCCGCAGTCGAGGACGGCGACGAGATCCCCTGCATCGGGTGTTGGAAGAAGGCGGTCTGCTGCCAGGATATCTCCGGTCTCACAGATTGGCCCTGCGATCGTCACGTCTTCCACTCCAATCTGATCTGCTTTGTTTGCCATGATCACTTCATGCCATGAATCGTACATTGCTGGCCTGATCAGGAGGTTGAACCCGGCATCGACATTTGCAAATGTCTTGTATGCCCGTTTCACCGAGTTCACTTTCGTAAGGAGCACCGTTGATTCTGCCACAAGCCAGCGGCCGGGTTCGACCCAGAACTCGGGAGAGATCCCAATCTCCCTGATCCCCTCAATGAAGACGGGCATCACGGCCTGTGCATACTCTTCCGGTGTCGGGGCCACATCGGTTTCCCGGTGGTATGGTACACCAAGCCCCCCGCCGATATCGAGGAATTCGAGGTTGACGCCGATATCGGTCACCTCGCCTGCCACCTTCGCCATGACGGCGGCGGCACGGGCAAATGGCTCGACATCCAGGATCTGGGATCCGATGTGGCAGTGGAGCCCGACGGGAACAACATAGGGGGCATCAAGTGCTGCCTGGTATGCAGAGAGGATCTCTGCTGCCGGGATCCCGAACTTTGTGGTGGCAAGGCCTGTTGCAATCTTTGGGTGGGTGGGAACCTCAAGTGCCGGGTTCACCCGGAACGCGATCTGGGCTGTCTTCTTCTGTTCAGATGCGATTCCAGAGAGCTGGTTTAATTCATCGATCGAGTCGACCGAGACCCGGACTCCCATCTCAACAGCAAGCCTGAGATCGTCTGTTGTCTTGGAACTGCCATTGAAGAGGAGCCGCTCCGGTTTCATCCCGGCACGGAGTGCGAGCATCAGTTCGCCTGATGAGAAGACATCGGCACCGGCACCGGCCCGTCCAAGAGCCCGGAGAACAGCAAGGTTCCCGTTTGCCTTTGCTGCAAAGAGGAGGCGGACATTTGGGTACCAGCTGGATAACGCGGATTCGTACCGCTCGAAGTTATCCAGGATCTGGTCTTCGTTTGTCACATAGAGAGGGGTTCCAAACCGGCCTGCAAGATCGACGAGGTCGTGTGAGCCGCTCATAAGGTGCCCGTTCTGTATGGTGAGGTGGGAGGGGAGCTGCATGGCCATCAGTGCATCGCCTCCATCCGTGCAACTGCTTCTGAAATCCGATCAACGGACCGGGTGATTGCAAACCTCACATAGCCTTCGCCGTTTGCGCCAAACCCGATGCCAGGGGTGGCGACAATACCTGCTTCGTCAAGGAGACGGGCTGAGAACTTCATTGAGTCATCGACCTTCATCCAGACATAGAAGGTGGCTTTTGGTGCGGAGACATCATATCCCAGGCTCCGAAGACCTTTCACCAGGACATCGCGCCGCTCCTGGTAGATCCTGCATGCATCGGCAACACAATCCTGCGGGCCGGTGAGTGCTGTCACACCGGCAAGCTGGACCGCATCAAATGCGCCGGAGTCGATATTCGTCTTGACACGGCCGAGGCCCGCGACGATATCCTTGTTCCCGACAGCCATCCCAAGCCGCCAGCCGGTCATGTTATAGGTCTTTGAGAGTGAGTGCATCTCTATCCCGACCTCGGAGGCGCCATCTGCCTGGAGGAACGAGGGTGCGACATACCCGTCAAAGGTGATCTCCGAGTAGGCATTGTCATGGACTGCTACTATTGAGTGTTCCCGTGCGAATTCAACGACCTCATCAAAGAACTTCATCTGTGCGACTGCTGCGGTCGGGTTGTTTGGGTACCCGAAGAAGAGGAGTTTCGTCTTCTTCAGGATATCTTTTGGAATGGCATCGAGATCCGGGAGAAAATTGTTCTCTTCGGTAAGGGGGAGGGGATGGCAGATCCCTTCTGCAAAGAGGGTCGAGGTCTTGTATACCGGGTACCCGGGATCGGTTGCAAGAACGATATCGCCGGGGTTGACGAATGCCTCCGGCACATGGGCGATTCCTTCTTTTGATCCAATCAACGTGATAATCTCGGATTTTGGATCTGCGGTGACACCGAACCGGTTTTTATACCAGGTGGCAACTGCTTCGCGGTAGGTTGAAAGGCCAAGGTACGAGGGGTAATGGTGGGTTGCCGGATCACGTGCTGCAGTGCAGAGCGTCTCGACAATATGCGGGGGTGTCGGGAGATCCGGGTCGCCGACGCCGAGATCAATGACATCGACACCTGAGCGGATCTTTGCTTCTTTCATCTCATCTATACGGGCAAAGAGATAGGGGGGTAGGTTGTCAAGTCTGTCTGCGTACATTGTGGGTACTGTTCAATCTTACGGTACTTAAGAATCACTGAGAATCCGGATACTTCCCCTTGACAAATGGTTATACCATTCAATGACGATACCTTCTGACGTGGAGAGTGGAGATGGAAAAACGCCTCATTTACCTTGATAATGCCGCAACGACAAAAACGCACCCCGATGTCGTATCTGCGATGCTTCCTTACTTTTCTGACTATTTCGGAAACCCTTCTTCGCTCTATGACCTCGCAGCAGCCTCGCGCACCGCTGTAGAGGAGGCACGGGGAAAGGTTGCGAAGGCGATCGGATCGGCACCGGATCAGGTATACTTCACCTCCGGCGGAACCGAGTCTGATAACTGGGCTATCCGTGGCGTTGCCACGGCCCAGGCAAAGAAAGGGCGGCATATCATCACATCCCAAATCGAGCATCATGCGGTTCTGCATACCTGCGAGGCACTTGAGAAGGAAGGGTTCGAAGTGACCTACCTCCCGGTTGACGAGTTCGGCCGGGTGAGGGTTGCAGATGTTCTGGCTGCTATCCGTGACGATACGATCCTGATCACGATCATGCTCGCAAATAACGAGATCGGGACGATCCAGCCGATTGCTGAGATCGGTGAGGTTGCGAGATCGAGAAAGATCGTCTTCCATACCGATGCGGTCCAGGCAGTCGGGCAGATCCCAGTCGATGTGAATGCCCTGAATGTCGATCTCCTCTCCCTCTCATCCCACAAGTTCAGCGGGCCAAAAGGAGCGGGTGCACTCTATATCAGGAAGGGCACCCGGATTGCTCCGTTCATGCATGGCGGGGCACAGGAGAAGCGGCGGCGGGCAGGGACCGAGAATGTCCCTGCAATCGTCGGGCTCGGGGTGGCAATAGAGCGTGCGGTTGCCCTGATGCCGGAGAAGACGGAGCGGATTATCAGGCTGAGAGAGAAGCTTGTTGCCGGGCTGGGTGCAATCCCGGCGAGCCGGTTGAATGGGCATCCCAAAGAGCGGCTTCCAAATAATGTCAACTTCATCTTCGAGTATATCGAAGGGGAGTCGATACTCCTTCTCCTGAATGCACATGGGATCGCCGCATCGACCGGAAGCGCCTGCACATCCGCCTCCCTTGATCCCTCGCATGTCCTCCTTGCCTGCGGCATCCCCCATGAGGTTGCCCATGGGTCGCTCAGGCTGACACTCGGGGAGGAGATGACAGAAGAGGAGATCGACTATGTACTGGAGATTGTGCCGAAGGTGGTGCAGCGGCTCCGGGATATGTCGCCATTAACACCAAAAGAACTCAGGAGCAGGTGAAGAGAGATGTACTCAGAGAAGGTAATGGATCATTTCATGAACCCGCGGAACCAGCGGGAGATCCCGGATGCCGACGGGATCGGCGAGGTCGGGAACCAGAAGTGCGGGGATATCATGCGGATCTTTCTGAAGATCCATGAGAATCGAATCGAGGATGCAGCATTCCAGACTTTTGGGTGCGGGGCGGCGGTTGCCTCCTCCTCGATGGCAACCGAGATGATCATCGGAAAGACACTCGAAGAGGCCTGGGAGATCTCAAACAAGGCGGTTGCAGAGGCTCTCGAGGGGCTTCCTCCCCAGAAACTCCACTGCTCGGTGCTCGCCGAGGAGGCGATCCACGCAGCGATAAACAACTACCGGGAGAAGCAGGGGCTTCCCCCGTGGGGTGACGTCGCATGTCCCGGGTGTGGGGACTGTCATTCCTGCGAGTGAGTCTAAGTTCCAAATACTTTTTTACATCACCCCGCCACTGTTGGTATGATTAGAGATGGATCATACTGCTATTGTACTCATACTCTGTACAGCTCCACCAGGCGAAGCAGAAGAGATTGCGAAGAGAGTTATTGAAGAGCAGCTTGCTGCCTGCGTGAATATCACACCGGTACGATCGGTGTACAGGTGGGATGACGGGGTGGTCTCTGATGATGAGCAGCTGCTGATCTTCAAGACAACGGCTGAAGGGAGCGGGGATCTCATACAGCGGATCGAGGCGATCCACTCCTATGATGTACCTGAGATACTTGTTATCCCGGTTCAGGAGGGGAGCCAGCCATACCTTGACTGGGTTCGATCGGAGGTGGGCGGATGAACCTGATCAACCATACCGGGATCATGTACAAGAACGGTACGATCTCGGAGATCGACGATGCAATCGTCTGCGAGGATACCTTTACCCTCCACCTGAATGATCGGCCGCTCCTGACGATGGTCGCCTCAGACGATCACCTCCGTGAACTCGGTGCAGGTTTTATCATCTGCTCGGGGATTGCTGACCGGATCGATTCGGTCACTGTAATCGATGAGAATATCTATGTCAATGCCCCGGTGACGGGGGAGTATCTGGCAACGCTTGAGTCGTCGGGCGGGTATGCAAACCAGGCAGAACCCCCTGTGGTTCACTCGAAATCCAGAATCACTCCTGAGAAGGTGCTTGAGGTGAGGGAGTCGATTGACTCCGATGCCTGGCTGAAGACCGGTGCACTGCATGCCTCGGTCCTCTTTTACAAGGGAGAGCTGGCGATCAGGTGTGAGGATATCGGGCGGCACAACTCTGTCGACAAGGTCGTCGGACACGCGATCCTGAATAATCTCCCCTTATCGGACTGCGTGATCGGCTGCACTGGGCGGCAGCCGTCGGGGATGGTGCAGAAGGCTGCCAATGCGGGCATCCCGATCATCGTCTCCCGTGCCGCCTCGACCGACCAGGGTATAGCAACTGCAGAGAAGACCGGTATCACACTGATCTGTTTCACGCGGGAGGGGCGGTTCACCGTCTATACACATCCTGAGCGGATCATCGGACTTGAGCAATATGGGAGGGTGAAATAATGAATGACTATTCTATCTGCATCGGCGGGCAGGCGGGCGAGGGGATCAATAAGGCAGGGCTGTTGATCGGCCGGGTGCTTGGCCTCCTCGGCTACCACGTGTACATGTACTATGACTACCCCTCCCTCATCAGAGGCGGGCACAATTATGCGATTCTCCGTTGTGCAGGCCATGAGATCGGGGCGATTTGTGGGAAGCCCGATATCGTCTGTGCCCTTGACCAGGAGACGGTGAACCGGCATGGAGCAGGTGCACTCCTGATCTATGATGCTGATGTTGCAAAGGGTGAGGGGATTGGGATTCCTGCAACCACGATCATCAGGGAAGAAAGAGGGGCGCCGATTGCCCGGAACACGGTTCTCATCGGCGCACTCTGCCGGGCTGCCGGGATACCTCCCGAAATCCTCGGAGAGGCTATCACAAAGGAGTTTGGAAAACGATCAGAAGAGAATCTCAGGCTTGCCCTCAGGGGATACCATGCGGCTGAAGAGCGGATGCAGATCCCAATTCAGAAGAACGATGCTCTTCCGCTCTTAACCGGGAACGATGCCATTGCGCTCGGGCTGATCCGGGGCGGCCTTGATGCCTATGTCTCCTACCCGATGACCCCGTCATCATCAATCCTGCATACGATGGCCGATCTTGCCCAGGGAACCCCGCTTCTTGTGCTCCATCCCGAGAACGAGATCGCGGTGATCACAATGGCGCTCGGCCTCTCCTATGCGGGAAGGCGGGTTGCAGTCGGGACATCCGGGGGCGGATTCTGCCTGATGAACGAAGGTGTCTCGCTTGCCGGGATGGCCGAGCAGCCGGTGGTGATCGTGATGGCGATGCGGCCGGGCCCCTCCACCGGGATGCCGACCTACTCCTCGCAGGGGGATCTCAGCTTCGTCCTGCATGCAGGCCACGGCGAGTTCCCGAGGATCGTGATCGCGCCGGGCACGACCGAAGAGGCATATGAGTGGTCTGCCCGTGCGATGCACCTCGCCTGGCAGTTCCAGGTGCCCGTGTTTGTTCTTTCTGACAAAAACCTCGGCGAGCATCCGAAGTCAACAGAGATCGATCCTGCGTTTCCGGTGCCGGTTGCATCTGTTCGCTCTCCCCGTGGAACATATGCCCGCTACTGCAATACGCCGGATGGGATCTCCCCATTCTATCCGCCGCCGCTTACCGGCAATGTGGTGAAGGTGAACTCCTATACCCATGATGATTCAGGGATCACAACCGAAGACCCAGGTCAGGCTGCTGCCCATGCAGTGAAGCTGATCCGGAAAGGGGCAACGATAGAGAATGAGATGGCATACTATGGCTGTCTCAGGGTTGATGGCGCAGAGGAGGCAACCGTTGCCCTCATCTGCTTTGGATCTACAGGAGAAGCCTGCCGGGAGATTGGGGAGCGGCTTTCGCTCAGGGTGATCCGAATGATCGTCCTCGAACCGTTCCCGCTTGCACAGTGTGCCGATGCACTGGCGGGTGTCGAGCAGATGATCGTGGTTGAAGAGAACGCCACCGGCCAGCTTGATTCCCTGCTCAGGGGATATGGGATCGTAGCGGATCGGCGGATCTCAAATGTCAGTGGCAGGCCATTCCGCCTTGATGAACTGGAACTGAAAGTGAGGGGGGTGATGCAATGAAGGGAGCAGAGTTTATCAGCGGGGCACAGAACACCTGGTGCCCCGGATGCGGGAATTTTGTGATCCAGCATACCATAAAGGACGTCCTTGCCGGACTTGGGCTTTTGCCTGAAGAGGTGGTTCTCGTCTCCGGCATCGGCTGCCATGCAAAGATTGCAGACTATATGCAGACGAACAGTTTCTATTCAATCCATGGCCGGGGCATCCCGGTTGCAACCGGCATCCATCTTGGAAACCCGAAGCTGACGGTGATCTGCTCAGCCGGGGATGGCGATGCCTATGCAGAGGGGCTTGACCACCTGATCTTTGCAGCAAAGCGGAACGTGGATATCACGGTGATCATCCATGACAACCGGGTCTATGGCCTGACAACCGGCCAGTACACCCCGACATCGCCACTCGGTTTTGCCGGTAAATCGACACCTGAAGGGACACATGAGGATCCCTTCAACCCGCTTGACCTGATGCTTGCATCCGGTGCGACCTTTATAGCCCGCTCCTATTCGAGGGACAAGAAGGGGATGGCCGGGGTGCTGAAGCGTGCCATCCAGCATAAGGGGTTCTCGTTTGTGGAGGTGCTCCAGGTCTGTGCCAGTTTCTATGATGCCCATGCCTGCTATGACGAGCATGTCTATACGCCGGAGGGGCACAACCCATCGAACCGTGATTCCGCAGAGCAACTGATCCGTGAGTGGAACTATGCCGGTGAGGGGGCAATCCCGCTCGGAGTGCTCTACGAGAGGAATGCCCCCACATTCGGGGAGCGGGTCCTTGCAGGAAAGGAAGGGGAGATCGACAGGATGGGGATTATTCAGGAGGCGATTGGGAAGCGGTGAAAGGGGGGGTTGAGCGGATTATCTTCTGGTTTGACAGGGGTTTGCAGTGAACCCGTCACCAAAACATCCTCCGGGGGGGCACTCCTCAACCCCCCTCAGGATGCCGGTGAGGGCGGCCTGGCGGCCACCAGGCGGGGCTGTTCGCCCCGCAAGTGAGGATATGAGCGCTTCGCGCCCACTTCGTGTTATTGGTCTCCCTCTCCCATTCCATCCACTGTTTCTTTTCCGATTTCGCCTTTGTGGATAGGGATATGAGGATTTGATCTAGCAGAGATCCCGATCCCCCGGATCATGACGAGGGACTGAAGCATATGCGGTGCGGGCATCGGGGGGCGGGGTAAGGCTGGATCAGGCTGACAGAGGTGATAAACCCTTGCTCATCAGAGCAACCTGAAAGGCGATTCGGAGAATCGGGGTGTATCTCCTCTGGCAGCCATTGGAGAATTCCCGCCCCTCCCCGCACTGCATCTGCGGCTGCCCGGCATACGTTCCCTGCGAAGCATCTGCGGACGGAGAGAGGGGCGGTGGGGGTGTGGTTTGGTTTGAGAGAATCTGGTTTGCATTAGAGTCAGTATAAATAGGAGCCAACGCCATCGTTAGTAAGGTCAAAGAGAGATGCGTGAGATTAAACGCCAATCTATACTTTCAGAAGAGAATGAGCCGGTCGGTGTCAAACCGGATATCGGGAGATGGAAGGAGAGTGATTCGGCTATGGAGGATCATGGCCTTGCTCATTTCATTCTCAATTCCGAGGATAATAATGGTGAAGACCCGCTCCTCCGGAATGAGGCTATCAGGTACTATCAGAGATTAAACGGGATCGAAGACACCCGATAATTGCCTCTTGATCCTTATTGATAGCATCATTTAGCGTCTTGCCTTCACATTCGGTTATTGGTGCTCCTGGTTATTGGTCCACCCTTGATCATACATTCAGGAAGTCTGGTGCAGCTACCAGAATACCAGCCATCATCGTATTCAATTCAAATTCAGGAGTTCAATAGTTCCTCATCCCCCTCCTGTCCTCCATCTCATCTATTCCGGCAAAAACGGGCCGGATCATAATATCCACATATATAGAAGGACATAGAAAGAAGAACATAGAATAGATACTAATACGAGGCATCCATGGGTTTCATCGACATATTACGTCCCAATATTGAGAAACTGCGAGAGCGGAGTGATATCCCCGGACTGATCAGGGCACTTGAATCACCTGATGAGGAGATACGGGATGGTGCAATGGAAGCTCTCCTTGATTGTATGCCCGATGCCCTTTCTCCGCTCGTCTCTGCCGCCGTCGGAGGTAATGGGAAGCGGCGGGCTGCTGCGAATACCGTTCTCGCCTCCATCGGTGAGCCTGCGGTATTGCCTCTGATCGGGTTACTGGAGGGGGATGATCCGGAGGTCTCCGGGTTCGCAGCCGTTGCCCTCGCCTCGGTCGGGGAGCCCGCCGTCTCATCCCTGGTCGGCCTGTTTGGTAAAATAGATGAAGAGAAGAGTGAGCGTGTGGTGGAGACGCTTGTCGCAATCGGGCCTGCTGCCATCCCGGGACTCAAGGGTGGGCTCTTCTCGCTGCCGTACCGATCCCGCCGCTTTGTTGCCCTTACACTTGACCGATTGAATGCCGGGGCAGCCGATGAGACAGAGGATGCTGCACGCAGGATTGCTCTTGGGCAGTGGAAAGAGCTTGGCTCCCTGAAAGAGCCTGGTCCCCTCGGCGATGCAGCAGTTCTGCTCCTTATCGATCTTCTCTCTGAAGAGTACTATGTACCACGGGTGAATGCGGTCAGGACCCTCGGCCAGCTCGGGGATAGTCGGGCACTCCCGCACCTCAAAGAGGCGGCATCTGATGAAAACCCCAATGTCAGGGCAGCAGCCGCCGAGGCCCTTGGCTCTTTCGGGGGTGAAGAGCATCTCCCGGTGCTCCTCTCTGCCTGCATGGATGAGGATCATTTCGTCAGGCAGTCGGCGGCTGCGTCTCTTGACCGGATCAGTTGGCATCCATCAGATGATGATGAGCGGGTGATCTACTTCATCGCCACCCGCCAGTGGAAGAAGGCAGCCGGGATCGGTGAGGCTGCTGTCCTCCCCCTGATCAGGATGCTCAGGGATACCGACAACGGGGTGATGAAAGGATTGACTGATGCACTCCGGAGCCTTGAGCGGTATTCGATCGGCCCGCTTGAAGAGGCTTTGAATGATCCCGATATCAGGGTGAGGAATGCAGCAGGCGAGATCCTGGTCTCGCTTGGGCAGACCGATCTCGTGTACCGTCCCCTCATCCCAAAGAATGATGGGGGAATGCCGGAAGAGAAGAAAGGACTATAATTTTTTGATGATAAGCCCGGCAGAAGCAGATCTGATCTGACCATGAGGCGGTACCGGTGAATGAAATAACACTCCTTGCAATTGCAGTCGCTGTTGCGATGGATGCATCTGCTGTCTCGATTGCCGCGGGTGCCACCCTGAAGAAGAATATTCTCTATTACGGGGTGCGGGCAGCCCTCTTCTTCGGCTTCTTCCAGGGAGGGATGGCACTTGCCGGGTACCTTGTCGGCGAGGCAGGGAGCGAGCTTATCGCCTCGTTCGATCACTGGGTCGCCTTCATCCTGCTTCTTCTGATCGGCGGGAAGATGTGCTATGAATCATTTCAGGAAGAGGCAGATGAGAGGGAGGCGGGGATTACCAGCCTCTTTACCCTCATCCTCCTTGCCATCGCCACATCCATCGATGCGCTTGCAGTCGGCGCCACATTTGCTGTGCTGGATGTGGAAATTATCCCAGCTGTCATTCTAATCGGCATTGTGACCTTCGCCGGATCGATCGCCGGGATCTGGGCCGGGCGGAGATTCGGGGGCTATTTCGGGAACCGGATCGAGCTCATCGGCGGCGTGATCCTGATCATCATCGGGATCAGAATCCTCGTAGACGGCCTCTTCCTGTAAGAGGTGGCGGTGCACCCCTTTTCATTGAGAAGGGAGTGGATATTCCGCTCCATTCTCCTGTTTTCTCTATGGATCCACTTAGATCCCGATATAGATGGAGATGCCAAGAACCCCGTGCAGAATGGCTATGAGAATAGAGATCCTCGCCATCCAGAGATGCCAGGTGAACGGCACATTCTGAAGCCGCCCTCTCCGTTTCATAACCGCAATCGATGCGGTGATACAGAGAGAGATGAAGAGGACGATCCCAAGGACAACGACCAGGGGGAGGCCGAGGACCGGCGTGTAAGCAATTGCTGCGATAATCATGTTGTATCTACCTCCTGAGAATAATCGAGATCTTCATAGCCAGATGCTCGTTGCATGATATGAAAAGCTTTTCTTCATGGAGGGCAAGTCATCTCATATGGAATCTCCTGTGAAATCACTTCGGGATGCCGCCCTTCTCATCGGGGCAGTCCTCCTGCCACTGTTGATCGGTGCGATCGGAAGCTTCGCAACGGCAACGAATGTCTCGGGATGGTACCAGACGATCGCAAGGCCATGGTTCACCCCCCCGGGCTGGGTCTTTGGACCGGCATGGACGATACTCTATATCTTAATGGGTATCTCCCTCTTCCTGATCATAAAATCCGGATGGGAGCGGCGGGAGGTGAAGATAGCAACCGGCATCTTCTTTGTGCAGCTCTTCTTCAATGGGATCTGGTCGTTCCTCTTCTTCGGGATACCATCACCCTTCCTCGGGCTGATCTGCATCATTATCCTCTGGTGCCAAATCCTCTGGATGATCGTCTATTTCTACCGGATATCAAAGGTGGCTGCGTATCTGAATATCCCCTACATCGCCTGGGTTAGCTTTGCAACTCTGCTGAATGCATCCATCTACCTGCTGAATCCCTAGATTCACCGGGGAGACTCTTTTTTTAACTTTTTATTGTGGTTCTTCTCCTAATTTCTGATTGCCAGATTCCCTGATTCCTAAGCTAAGTTCAGCTGGATAGTATGGTCTGCTCCTCACTACAGATCCCTTTTTCACACAAGCAACAGTGGATGAAAAACCTTGGCTGGGATAGGAGAGGGAGCAGTAGCAGGAAGTGGGCGCGAAGCGCTCAATATCCTCACGTGCGGGGCGAACAGCCCCGCCGGGTGACCGCACGGTCGCCTTCACCGGCATCCGGAGGGGGTTGGCAGTGCCCCCCCGGAGGATGTTCGGTGACAGATCCATTCCTGGCTCCATCGACAGAACGATCGGCATTTTCAATCCCCCCCACCCCACCGCCCCGTCCCCGTCCGCAGATGCTTCGCATGAAACGTAAACCGGGCAGCCGCAGATGCAGCGCAGGGAGGGGCGGGAATACTGCTCTGGACTGCCAGAGGAGATACACCCCGATTCTTCGAATCGCCTTTCAGGTTGCTCTCTCGAGCAAGGGTATATCACCTCTGTCATCCTGATCCGGGGCCACCCCGCCCCCCGATACCCGCGCCGCATATGCTTCAAACTTCCATGATCCGAATGTGGGAACAGGATCGCTCCGGGTTTTTTCGTAGATTTTTTGCTGGAAGGTTTTCCCGGATTTCCGGATATTTCTGAAGGAAAGCTATATCGAAGATTGGATCAGATCATCCTTTGCGAGGGGGAAGAGGGGGATATGCGAATTAAACAGGTTTCATGCAGAAATTTCAAGAGTTTCTCGGATCTCACGGTGGACTTGGATGAGTACAACATCCTGATCGGGACGAATGCGGCAGGCAAGACGAACTTCATCAGGATATTCCGGTTCTTCCGCGATATCGCACGCCACGGACTTGGAAATGCCATCTCCCTCCAGGGGGGGGCTGAATATATCAGGAATGTCAGGATTTCTGCCGATGTTCCGACAGAGATTGGGATCATCTTCGAGAATGAACTCGGAGTCTTCAGTGGTGTCCGGGACACAGCAGGCGGCACCCACACCCTCTCCTTCCACCAGATCGAGTACCGCTTCTCCCTGCAGATACAGGAGGGAGGATACAGAATCCTTGAAGATCATCTCCGGATCAGCTGTTCCTGCAAGCCTGATCTCGGTGAGGGCGAGAGCGGGGAGGGAGAGCTTGTGATCACCCATACCGAGGACGGGGTCTTCTATGATCTCTCCACGCCTGAGGGAATCGCAATTGAGATCTCAGAGATCATCCCGCCATACCTCCAGAAGAATGTTCCACGGAGCGGGACGCTGCTCATCGAGAACCCGCTGCTTGTGCCGATGCCCGGTTTCCAGCGGTTCTTTGCCGAGATCGCCATCTATGATTTTGATCCCCGCACCCCCAGAAAGGCGATCCCCCTCTCGGGCAGGAGTGATCTCGAGGAGGATGGATCGAATCTTGCGATCGTCCTCCGGGGCATCCTCTCCGATCCCGAGAAGAAGAGGCGATTGTCGAACCTGATGGGGGAACTCTTGCCGTTTGTGCAGGATATCGATGTCCGGAAGTTCATGGATTCATCGATCTACTTCACGGTGACTGAGCGGTACGGGGATGATCACCCCCTGCCGTCCTCGGTGATCTCTGATGGGACAGTGAACGTGATCAACCTCATCTGTGCCCTCTACTTTGATGAGAAGCCCTTCATCGTCATCGAGGAGCCTGAGAAGAACGTGCATCCCTATCTGATCGCCCGTGTCGTCTCGATGTTTGCAGATGCTGCCCGGAACAAGCAGATCCTGATTACAACCCACAATCCGGGCGTCGTCAGGCATGCGGATATCGAGGATATCCTCCTCATTTCAAGGGATTCGCTTGGGTATTCGATCATCACAAAACCCGCCCGCCGCGAGGAGGTCAGGACGTTTCTGAAGAACGAGGTCGGGATTGAAGAGCTGTATATCCAGAACCTGCTCGGGCTCTGAAGATGATGCGATTCCCACATGACGATGTTATCGTGCATGATGCTGCACCAACCATGGCTTCCCTCTCTTTCGTCCTCTCCATCTGCTATTGTATGGTTGACCTATGAACCGGCTCTTTGTCTTCTGTGAAGGCCCTGATGATATCAGGTTCTTCGAAGGTGTCCTGAAAAAAGAACTCCAGGAAGGATATGCAGGAGTTGAACTGATCGCCTATGCCGGGATGAAGCATATCCGGGTGGACGGCTTCATCCGGGGGATCGGTGCGATGGGCGACGACTACCTGATGATCGCCGATATCGATAGCGACAGGAATGTGAAGGCAAAGAAGAACCGCCTGAAACGCTGGTACCGGGAGCTCGATACTGACAAGGTGATCATCGTCATAAAAGAGATCGAAGGCTGGTATCTCGCCGGCTTAAACGACCATGCATCCCGATCGCTTGGGCTCCGGCCCCTCCCCGGCACCGACCGGATCACCAAGGAGCGGTTCAACCGGATGATCCCGAACCATTACGTATCGCGGATCGATCTGATGATCGAGATTATCAAGCGGTACTCGATCCAGGTGGCCCGGGAGAAGAACCGGTCGTTTCGGTTCTTTTACTGGAAGTGCCTGGAGTAGGGAGGGATGGCGGAGGGGAGGAGATTGAGAAGAACAGGCTGTTGATCCGGAGAAGAGTGGGGCGCAGGAGGAGAGCACAACGATTCCGAAACCGGATTTTTACACCATCAAAGGCTACAATCAATCAGAGATTCCGATTGTATAATCAAAAATCACGATATGATCGTTTCCGTGACTCGACTTCGAGAACATGAATAATTAAAATATCATCATGAATGGATATGAGAGCCCTAATATCGCGCCGTATCCTGAGAGAATAAACTGGATGCTGTGGGTTCGATGCCTTTAGCTTCTTAATCGAGAGATAGGGGGCTTCTTTGATCTCATGAATCTTGCGAACAACCATCCGGGCAGTTTCTTTTGGTAATTTTTCAAGATCCCGATCTGCACGAGGGGTATACCTGATAGTATAGGTGACCACAGGATCACTGAACCCCATATTTCTTCATGATCTCGGATTCGGAGATGAACATCCCTGCCTTGATCTCTTCAAGAGCTTCTTCAAGGCCAATGATTGCCTCCTCTCCCAATGGCTCCTCATCAATGGCAAGGTTGAGCAGGCGCTCGATAATATCATTATATGACTCTTTTGGGTTCTTTTTGAGGGATTTTAGCTGATCCCTCAGGTCATTTCTGATGTATATGGAGGTTGCTCTCTGCATAGTAATACTACTATGCCCCTATAGGTAATAGAGATGACGATTCCGTATCTCCAAATCCTCTCCCTTCATTCTGTGCATACTCTTCTCTATCTGCACCACCTTCTTCGCATCCATTTGCGTCTGATAATTAGCGTCTTGATTGTATTGCCCGGAATCGCCACCCGCTTCCCTGTGAATGATTCAACACCCCTTTCATACCTCACTCCGCGAGCGGCAAAAGCTTTAATTAAGGGGCAATTCACTTTCAGGGTGCACGGTTCATCTCTTATTACCCATACTGCGTCCTTAATGGTATGAGTACAGAAACAAGCCTTACCAGTTCATCGGTTGTTAAAAGCAGTTCCCGATTATTCTCAAAAAACCAAGCCTTCTCCGATAAGCCGCTCATAAAAGACCTTGATATCCTCGAGTGCGACCACATCCCCGACCAGGTGCTCTTCCGCGATGCCGAGCTTGAGGAGATGGCATTCCTGATCAGGCCGGGCCTCCGGGGGCAGCGGCCGGCAAATATCTTCTGCCGGGGGCTCCCCGGTACCGGGAAGACGACCTGCATCCATCATCTCTTCGCCCAGATCAGGGAGGCTTCGCAGACCCTGATCCCGGTGTACGTGAACTGCCAGCAGAACAGGACTGCATTTGCGGTCTTCTCCACGATCTACCGGGAACTGGTCGGCCATGCACCCCCAAGCTCCGGCGTTCCCCTCAGGAAACTGGTGGATGCCGTCGCAAAGGCGCTTCAGTCCGGAAGAGAGCCCAGGAGAGAATCCGGGGGAAAATCTGGGAGAGAATCCGGAAAACGATCAGAGAGGCAGGCACCGGCACAATCCCAGAGACAAAACCAGAAAGAATCACAGAGACCTGTCCTCCTCGTCTGCCTTGACGATATCCACCACCTGATCCATGAGGGGACCGACACCCAGATCCTCTCCTCGCTCCTGCGGATCCACCTCGACTATCCCGGCTGCCGTGTATCGGTCATCCTTGTCGAGAGCGATCTCGCACTTGACATCTCCCGCAGGCTGGATCCATCGGTCACTTCGAGCCTCTGCTCAGAAGAGGTCTTCATTCCCCCCTATACTGCAAACCAGATCCGGGGCATCCTGAGGGAGAGGGCACGGCAGGCGGCCTATCCGGGGGTGATCTCGCCTGAGATCCTCGACCTGATCACCCACAGGACCAAATCGACGGAGCCGGGCGATCTCCGGGTCGGCATCGATCTCCTGAAACGCTCCATCCTCAGGGCAGAGCGGGCGGCGCACACCACCGTCACCGAAGAGGACGTTGCCGCCGCCTACGGCGATGCCCGCGCAACCCACCTCCGGGGCCTCGTCTCGGTCCTCACCGAAAAGGAGCGGACGCTCCTCTCGGTCATTGCCGGGATGGTGGAGGAGAGTGAGATGGCAGCCAGGAAGAGGTATGAGGAGGAGAGGGAGTATCGGGAGCGTGGGGAGCGTGGGGAGTATGACGGCTCCAGCGGGTATAGCGGGTATAGCGGGCATGGAGGGTCTGAAGAGGATGGAGGATATCAAGGATATGGAGAGGATGGAGGATATCGAGGATATGGAGAGTATAGAGAGTATCTCGAGCCCCTGCCCCCGACATCCGGCCGGATCTTCTCACGGCTCCAGGAGGTGCTGGCAGCCGGGCACTACGAACGACATCGGCAACAGCGGGAGCAGGGAGATCAGCGGGAACACCGTGAGCAGTACCAAAAACTACAGCCGCAGCGAGCCGCCGAACCGCAGTCCGAAGAGCTGGCGGCATGTGCCGAGCCGGAGCCGGGATATGACTCCGGCAGAGGCCCTCATGGAGCGGATGCCCGGATGCAGGATGAACAACAGCACCCTGAGCACCACCTCACAGAGACCCAAACCCCTGAACACGAGTACCCTGAGCTCCATCATCCCGAGACCGAGACCGAGCCCCCCGCACCCACCATCTCCTATACCACCTTCTACGAGCTCCTCAGGTCACTTTCCACCTATGCCCTCATCAGGATCACGATCCGGAAGGCGAAGGGGCGGACGAGCGAGGTCACCCTCCGGTACCAGGCGAGTGATGTGAAGAAGATGCTGGAGAGGAGGTGAGGGTTACTTACAGGAGAATGATTAGTAATAATGGGTACTATCATCATAATCAATTAACCACACAAAAATATTTATTAATATAATCACCATTTAACAATCAGGTTTTAATAATGGTTGATTTTAAAAAACTGAAGGGTGGGAAAGTACAATCATTGGATTCAAACCCTATAAAAATATTTGAAAAATTAGACAAAACGGTGGGAAAAGAATATTTATGGCCACCCCAAGAATACATTTTAACAGAGTGGTATCAAAAACACCGCGAAAATATTGATACGATAATAAAATTACCTACAGGATATGGGAAAACTCTAATCGGATTATTGAGTTTATTATCCTCGCTAAAAGAGGGAAAAGGTCCTGCATTATATCTATGCCCCAATACCTATTTAGTAAATCAAACAATTCAGCAAGCAAAATTATTTGGTATAAAAACTGTAGAAACTTTACCTACTCGTGAATTACCTCGTGAATTTAAGAATTCAGAGGCAATACTAGTTACAACTTGTAATAAATTATTCAATGGCTTATCAAAATTTGGATTTGCTGATTCTCGCTCTGAAATTACTGAAATTGGTGCGTTAGTAAT
Source organism: Methanocalculus pumilus (assembly GCF_055382585.1). Lineage (NCBI taxonomy): Archaea > Methanobacteriati > Methanobacteriota > Methanomicrobia > Methanomicrobiales > Methanocalculaceae > Methanocalculus > Methanocalculus pumilus. Next base: position 1,695,730 of record NZ_AP042393.1, read on the forward strand.
GGATGATGCACATAAATGCCTTGATATTATTCGAGAATCATTTTCAATAAACACAGATAGTGATGATGAAATATATGAAAAGATATTTAATTTATTTTTTGAAACTCTAAAACAACAGGAACCTGGAACTGTAAATGATATTCTATGTAAACACGATGATTGTATGATATGTGTACCTTATTGGCACTGGTATGATCAAAAGGACGCTGTTCTAAAGATATTAAGTGATAATCAAAACAATGATAACATTAAATTTTCTTGGAATTTAATAAAAAATAACCTTGATGTATGTAACTGTTATTTTTCAGGGAGAAGAATGGAAATTTCTCCACGCCTAGTACCTATTGATTTAATTCCATCATTTTCTGATTGTAAACGTCGAATTTTTCTTTCGGCAACACTAACAGATGATGCTTTTTTGATCAAGGATTTAGGAATAGATCCGAATCGTGTACTGTCACCGCTCGTCTATGATAAAGAACATTTTAATGGGGAGAGACTAATTTTAATTCCATCATTAATTGACATCCATCTTGAAAGGAAAGAAATAATATCTTGGCTGGAAAAATTAGTTAAAAATTATGGATATTTTGGAATTATAACTATTGTTCCATCTTTTAACCTTGCTAAAGATTGGGAAAAATCAGATTGTGTTCAAGTATCGAGCATAAAGGAAACAATTGAAGAATTAAATTTGCAGATTAAACAAAGAAAAGCTAAGCAGATAAAAATTTTAGTAAATCAATATGATGGAATCGATTTACCAGATGATACATGTAGAATCTTATGTTTTGATTCTCTTCCATCTTATTCAAATTTATCTGATAGGTACATTCAGTTAACACGCCCAAATTCACCATTAATTAGACAAATGCTCGCACAGAAAATTGAGCAAGGAATTGGACGTTCAATAAGAGGCAAAAGTGATTATTCAATTGTAATAATAATTGGGACAAAATTGACAGATTTCTTATCAGTTCATAGCAAAAGAGTAGATTTCTCCCAGGAAACACAACAGCAAATAGTAATTGGAGAAGAACTGGCTATGAATATGAGAAGCGAAGGTAACGTCTTCGAAGTGATGGAAAAATTAATATCACAATTTTTAGAAAGAGATGAAGATTGGAAGGATTATTATAAAGATAAGATGTCTGACATTAAATCCACAAGTATATCAAATAAAAATATAAGTCGTTTTCTTTTAGAGATGGAATCAGAAAAAGCCTTTAAAATGGGAAAGGATTCAAAAGCAGCCATTTCCATCCAAAAACTCATCGATAATGCCAGTGACGAAAGGGAAAAAGGCTGGTATTTACAACTCAAGGCAACCTATCAATATCGACAAAGTCCATCTGATTCAAAAAAGGCTCAAATGAAAGCTTTTGAGTTAAATAATAAATTATTTAGGCCAGAAATGGAAGTAACTTATCAAAAATCTACAGCATCATCTCATAATCGTGCCAAGGAAATATTAGATTTAATCAGTAGTTATGATGATAAAACAGAGTTAATGTATTTTATCAAGTCAATCACGAATATGTTACATTTTAACCAGTCATCTGAGATATTTGAAGAGAATATATGTAAGTTGGGCTATATTCTCGGTTTTGATTCAAAAAGACCAGAAAAACAAACTGGAAAAGGTCCAGATAATCTGTGGCGAGTTGATAATAATCAGTATTGGATAATAGAATGTAAAAATATGGTTGAGAATGAGCGAAAAATAGCAAAACGTGAAGCAGGTCAATTACATGAAGCTATTGATTGGTTTAAGGCGACATTTGATAATGGAAAAGTTGGAGTCCCAATATTAATCCATCCAAATCATTTATTAGGAGACCAAGCTTTTTTTTCTGTGGAATATTGGGTCATGAAAGATGAACATTTAACAAAAATAAAGAACAATATTGAAAAATTTTATTTTTCACTGAAAGACTATTCAAATGATAATCTCACAACTGAAATAATCAATCAAAAATTCGTAGAATTCGATATTAATTTAGAAAAATTAAAAAACCTTTATACAACAAGAGGAGAGATAAAATAAAATATGCACAATACAACTATTTACCCTTATACAACACTTGCCGGTTAAAAAAACACTAGCATTAACTAAAGCGAAAAACCTATCCCCCTTCCCCCCAACCTCCCTTCTAACCACAATGGATCTCGCCGCATACCAGAAGATAAACAACATCATCGAACGCGACAGTGCAGATGCCACCTACAAATATGCCCTGCTTCGTGGTGTCATCGAAGTCTGCCAGCAGTACGGCCATCTCCGCCAGAATGACACCGGGAGTGATCGGGTCTGGTTCCCTCTCGGCCTTCTTGTTGAGAAGTGGATACTCTATTACTATCCGATCTTCGCTGCCCCGGCCTTCATCCCGCAGAAGAACGGGGAGAAGCCGGATACCGAGCCGGGGAATAAAGTGGCGTTTCGAAAATACTTCACCCCGATTATCGATTATTATCGGGATCGGGGCGGGTTCTCGGTCTTCTATAATGACTATTCACGTGGGTTGATCCCAGGAGAAATACAACCGGCATTCAGAACGCTTGTGAGGGAGATTCGAAACACTATTACTATTATGCCGATGAAACATCTTGGTTTCTCACAATCAAAGGAGCATTACTCGATTTTTCAGTATACAAAACCCCTGCCCCGGCTGCCATCACACCGAGAAATCGACCGGGGCTATCTCATCGAACATGGAGGATCATTCTCGATATCAAGGGATCTCGCGACAATCTTTGAATATTTCGGGAGCTTCATCTCAGGGGAGGAGTGCATCCTTAAGAAATGGGCAGCATTTACCGCATCAGCAGATAAGACAAAGACAATCACCGAAGAGGCGATGCTCTCCCTCCTCGGAACGACACCGACGACCGAGCGAGCACTTGCCGATGCACGGGCGATCTACAGCTCGGTCATCGACCGGAAAGGATCGATCAGCTGTGCCTGGTCGGGAAAGGCCATTGCCTCATCTGGTGCAATGCATGTCGATCATCTCCTGCCTTTCTCCATCTGGAAGAATAATGATCTCTGGAACCTGCTTCCAGCAACAGGGTCAGTCAATAATAAGAAGAGTAACCGGATACCTGATCCAGAGTTCCTCAGATCACGAAAAGAACCGATTATCGGGTACTGGGATCTCCTTCACGATCACTGGCCTCACCGTTTCGAGCGTGAGATCGAAGTTTCTCTCCTCGGGATGGACGCTCCGGGAAGCGACTGGCAGGAACATGCCTTCGAGCAGCTCACCGAAAAAACCACCTACCTCATCACCATCAGAGGATATGAACCATGGTCGATCTGAACAATACCCAAAAAGTCCAGGACGAAAACCCCACCTGCCCCTTCTGCACCCCCGCCCCCTCCTCTATCCTCCTCGCAAACGACCTCGCCTACGCCCGGTATGACCTCTATCCGGTGAGCCCCGGCCACCTGCTCGCAATCCCCTTCCGGCACGTGGCCTCATTCTTTCTCGCGACCGAAGCTGAGCAGGCCGCCCTTTTGTCTCTCGTGCATGATGCCCGTCGGCTGCTCGATGAGCGGTATGCCCCCGACGGCTACAATATCGGGGTGAACATCGGGGCGGCGGCCGGGCAGAGCGTGATGCACCTGCATGTCCATGTGATCCCACGGTATGAAGGGGATATGGAGGAGCCAAAGGGCGGGGTGAGAGGAGTTATTCCGGGGAAGAGGGGGTATTAGAGAAAAGTGGATCACTTTTTGAGGGTCGGAAAAATCCTTCATAAACCCTATGAAGACACTGGATTCAAGGAGGTTTGAAGGATTTCGACGGTTGGAATGCGTTTATAGTATATTTAATTATTAATCATCATCCATCTTCTTCTCAGATTCTATCACATAATTGTAGAGACTTTCTCGAATCCAAAAGTGACCCTCATTCCTTAACCGAGCCATCTCATCTTCTAGTGAGGAGATATGACCATCTCTTTTTGCCCGTAGCAACAATCCAATCACTCCAGTGACGTTCAGATTATATGATCCTGCTATACGTCGTGCTTCACTCTCGTCAAGAAGAAGTATATCATGCTCAATTTCTAGGGCCAAAACGATGCTTTCCGCTTCACCTCGATGAAGATCATTCTCAAGAAGATGGAGAAGATCTGTATTTTTAGGTTGAATCACCGATAAACAACCCTCTTTACGCAAGAGGAGGATTTCTGCAACACCCGGTCGATCATCTCCATCTTCTACAACCTCATGCCAGACGGCAGGAGGAATAATAACTGAAGAAAACCTTCGAAGAAGATCTATCCGCCCAATCAATGAAAGATGGATAAGAGGTGATGAATTACTAATCGCTCGAACCATAGGCGATATCCATCTGGAGATCTTCGTCCGTATAATGACGCGGAACCTTCCGTACTCCGAGAAGCTCCTCCCATTGCCAGCGCTTCAGACCGGCAAGTGCGGCAGCCTTTCCTGAAGAGAGCACACCTCTCATATAGAGAGCAATAGCAAGTTCCTGATGGAGGGCAGACTCTACGCTATCTGGGGGAAGGCGAAGTGCAGATACAATCTCCTGTGGGATAGTGATCGTTATATCGGACATACCTCTTACTCGTTGATAAGAATTGGATAGAAACCGTATAATACTAACTGATCCCACGTTCTGCAAGTAAATGGATACAATACATTAAGGGATCTCGCCTACGCCCGGTATGACCTCTATCCGGTGAGCCCCGGCCACCTTCTCCTCATCCCTTTCCGGCACGTGGCCTCGTTCTTTGAGGCGACCGAGGCTGAGCAGGCCGCCCTCCTGGCTCTCGTGCATGATGCCCGTCGGCTGCTTAACGAGCGGTATGCCCCCGACGGCTATAATATCGGGGTGAACATCGGGGCGGCGGCCGGGCAGAGCGTGATGCACCTGCATGTCCATGTGATTCCGAGGTATGTAGGGGATATGGATGATCCGAAAGGCGGGGTCCGGGGAGTGATCCCAGGGAAGAGGGGGTATTAAAGAAAAGGGGAGAGAGGAAGGGAGGGAGATGCGGTTGAATTCGACATCCATAGTCATTTGATAATGTTCACTGATTCATACCATGACCAGAAACAGATTCTGAGAGAAGAACGACATTTACATCCGGCAAATTTCGTAATCTTCTATCATTTGTGAGAAATGAATTGCATTGATGTATTCTGGCTGTTGCTAGGTGTATGGCATCAGGAAGATGTAGGGTCTCTATTCTGGAACGGAGCCTTGCTGCCTCAATAAGTATAGAGCGATCAATAGGGATGATAGAAAGTGTAGATGAAGGTGATAGTGTCTCCAGATAGAGTTTTTCAAGTGATGAATTTCCGTCCATCATAGGTTTGATGAGAGCTTCTGCGAGTGTTAGTTCACTGGTTGCTGCTGTGAGATCTCCCTCATCAATGGCAGAGAAGAGATCAGTTAGCAAAGAAACATACTCTGGATATCCTTCAAGTGCATAAATAACGATGTTGGTATCGAGATATATCAGATCTCCTTCAATCTCATCGATTATTCCCATGATTCACGCTCTTTTCTTATAAAGGCGTCAACCTCCTCTGCACTTCCAAAACACCCTTGTCCTTTACCAATAATGCTTGTGAGTGATCGTTTCTTTTTCTTTTCTGATGGCTCAAGCACTATTACTTCGGCTATAGTTCCGGGTTTAAATTCAGGAACATAAATCTGAATGAGTCCATCAGATTGGATTTTCACCTGTTTTCGTATGGCCTGTATCATGAGCACATCCCCGTTGTGAATATCTCTCTTTACATATTATAAGATACCTCCCTGCTATTGCTTTCGCTCCTGTAATTTTGATCCACCTGGTACATCGAAATGTAATCCACCCCCTCTCTCCATCGCAAGCGATGCCTGTCGACGGCCGGGCAGAGCGTTATGCACCTGCATCTGCATGTTATTCCGAGGTATGTAGGGGATATGGATGATCCGAAGGGCGGTGTGAGAGGGGTGATCCCGGGGAAGAGGAGGTATTGAGGGGAGAGGAGAGAGGGAGGTTCAGATTGAAACTCTCATGATTTCATGACAATAAAGATTATCATTCCACCTGACAATAATAGGATCGAGTCGATACAATGAGCTTCTATAATGAAGTGATGAGGCAGAAGGAGGCGATCCAGCGACTGGCAGCAGCACGTGGAGCGGTGAATATCCGGCTCTTCGGCTCGGTAATCCGGGGAGAAGAGAACCCGGAAAGTGATCTTGATATCCTCGTCGATTTTGAACCAGGAACAAGCCTCCTTGATCATATTGCACTCATCCATGATCTTGAAGACCTCCTTGGACGAAAAGTAGATGTTCTGAGCGAGAAGGGACTCCACTGGGCTGTCCGTGACCGGATTCTTCAGGAAGCGGTTCCGTTATGAACGATGATCCGGGTATAATATCAATGGAAACGAACAGAGAGATGCTGGGAAACCAGCGAAAGAACGATCCCATCATCCGTCAGCTTGAAGCAAATCTTCCCCATCTCAAAAAGCGTTTTGGTGTTGCCAGAATCGGATGCTTCGGCTCGGCGATGCGGGGAGAAGATCGCCCGGACAGTGATATCGATCTGCTGGTTGAGTTTGCACCTGGAGAAACAACCTTTCGTAACTTCATGGAGTTAGTCTATTTTCTCGAAGATCTCCTTGGCCGCAATGTGGACCTTGTCACCGAACAGGGATTAAGCAAATATCTTTGCCGTACTGTCGAAAAGGAGGTTGTCTGGTGTGGAGAGGGAGATTAAGGAGAGAAGAAGAGAGGAGAAGAGATCTCTGATCCAGCGGACATATGCCGCCATCCACATTCGATATTTCAGTCATTCATCCCCTGGAGGAAGAACCTGATGGAGCCTGATAATGCGGGGCCGTTCATCTTCCTCAAAATGGCAGCAGACGGCATCATGCACCATTGCTCTCAGCTCTTCGAAATTATCGGCCTGGGTATAGATGGAGTGGCCAGGCGAATGAGCCTCATACCCTCCCTCCGGGGATTCCCAGGCAATGAATAGGATTTCCTTTTCAGTGTGCATTGCCTTCAACAGATGTAGATTGTGTATTCCATCATGAAGAAAGTATCATCTCTCCATGCCAATGTGTGCCCATGTGTTCACGAATCAGAAACAATTTGTTTCTGAAGTGGAAACATTTTTTTCGAAGAGCGAATACAATCGTGATCTCTATCTTCTTGTGCCCGGAGAGGATTATTTGCCGATCTCGAGATGATGGCGTCAAGGATGGAGAGGTCAATCTCTGAGGAAGTAGGAGTTTTGACCCATATCCTCATCCTGACATCCAACAGATTATCAGACCTCAGGGAGACGACACCCCATTCTATCTTAGCCTGTTAAGGACAGGGTATACACTCAAAGGTGAATCAATTGAAGGATATTGAATATCGAACCGAACAAGTAACCGAACAAGTAGCCGAACAAGTAAAGAATCACGGCCCTGGTTGCAGCCCTGGTTGCGGCGTGAGTTACGGACCGAGTTGAGACAAGCGAATCTCCACGTGCCACCATGGGCATCTTTCGAAAAATCCTGAAGTCTCACGAAAATCATTATTTTAAGGATTAGACCTTCTTCCTCTGGTTCTCTCTCTCAAGCAATCGTTGATTCAAAGCTTCAGTATCGTCAGGAGTATATTGAAGGATTTGGATGTGGTTTTTTTGGGGTCTACCGTAAAGGAAGATTGATCAGTTACTTCTTGCATAAGAGAGTAAAGGAGTTTCCAATTACAGGTGGTCCAAGTGCCGTCGCCGAATCATTCTTTGATGAGAGACTGTATCAATATGGAAAGCAATTGTGCGACGCACTGCATTGGGATGGGCCAATTCAGTATCTCCGATCGAAAATAAGTGAGCGGCACAGTGCCCTCGATTCGCGGCACAATGGCAGTCAGTTACGACCTATCGATGGCTCCCTGATGATCCACCGACCAACACCCCCATGCAACTGTGACATGGAGATGGCAACCGAGCACCTATCGTGGCTCTTTATATCGAGCAGCGCAGAGTTCGTACATCTCCAGTAAGAACTGTTTAAAACTCACCTCATCTTTGTACAACACGATCCAGAGGAGCTGGAGCACCTGTTCATACGCGAAGTAAAAGAACCGGATTCGTGGATCCTTTGATTTCGAGGAGATTCTCGCTTCATCCTGCACCCGGAAACCGGTTTCGATTCTCCATCGTTTCTTGTAGGTTGGAATAACATATTCCAGATCAATAGACTCCTGATTCGTAGCAAATGCCCAATCATATGACTTTTCAGACTTTTTATCGAATATCTGCCTCAGAAGTGCGAGTGTTGTCTCGCCTCGAAACACCGTCTTCTCCTTATTGACCTCGAGTTCATATCGGATCTTTTTCTTCTCTCCAATATCCAGCAATTCTATCTCTTTTTTGATTTTCTCGTTTTTTGGAGCGAAAATCAGATACGGCACCTCGGCATGTGTCAGAGTCAGCATCAGATCTTTGCTAAAGAATCCCCGGTCAAATACCGTGAGTTCAACGGAATTCACCAGTGGTTCAACCAGAGCAAGACACCAGGTCACCGTTGTTGCCATATTATGGCCAAGATGTACAGGAACTGATAAAAGCGGAATCTTCTGGGGAATATCAGAATTGATGATGGCGCATGAGAGGAACTTGAACTTCCCGGTAACCCCATGTTCACCAGTATATCCATGTATCCAGAACCCCTGAACATCACCATAAAAATCTTCTTCGGTATAATCAAAGGCTAAAACAACGTTTTTATTGGCAAGATCAAATCGTGTACCCAGTCGCTCGACCGTCATCCGATACTGCCAGACAATGTGTGATGTCGTGACATTCTTGATGGCGAGATGGAGTGAATCTGCCCTGTTGCCGACGGTTTCGATATAGGTATTTGCAACCGCTGCTTTGAGGAGGTCCCGGTTATACTGGAATCCAGAGAGTGTAGGTCCTTTAAACGGGAGTTTCAGTGCCCGATCGACGAATGTATCGAGTGTTTTGAGGGTCCTGAACAACCGTGCATCACTGATTTTCATAGTATTACCAGGTAGACTGTTCTGTCCAGGTATTCCTTGGGGCAGTCCACTTTTGCGCTATTCCCGAATTTGGTGACTTTTCGAATGAGAAATCCCTGAATATTCTCGATCTCGATCCGGGTAGCAGGATTTAGTTCAACTTTCTTCATTGGAGATACAATGGATATCCATAATATATACATCTTGCTGGCGCCCAGTCTGTTACAGAGGTTCGAAAAGAAGAGGTGTTAATTCAAGTGGAGGTCATGGATCCCTTTCGGAGATACTGTTCCAATACCACCGGCCGAAACCATCGGCGCGATGAGAGCAACGGCGGCCAAGAGTCCGATAATGCGGTTGAACTTCATCAAAATCCACCGATAAGACTTCGAAGAAACTCTGCATAAAGATTCTGTCTTATTTCTTTACACGATTTATATACTGGCGATCTGTCTACTTCCGGCAAGAGAAGGAGGACATCCCATTTGTCCAATAGAAATCAGGAGACGTCTGCCAAATCCCGGAGAATAGGGCAGGAGGCAATCAGACGAATATCGAATGCCCAGTTGCGAGGCGTTCTTACATCCCCCTCCATACAAAGAAACTCTGGACGGATACTACGTTCAATCGTATCTCTTCGAGGTGACGTCAGCGAGGGAGTTTCCGGATCAACCAGGATCACATGTATCCCCATTTGACCTACGTCTTCTCGAAATCCAAAGAACAACTAGGCACCGAATGAATAGCCGTCTAACGGCGATGTAAGTGACGATACAAACGCCGGATGACCAGCAAAACCAGGCCAGCAAAACAGAATGTATAAAGTATCGCGAGAACAAGACCGACAAACTGACCAAAAATCATGAGGAAAAGATCGATTTCCGGATAAAACTCCTTAATGGCGTGATAAAAGAGTAAGAGGAAGAGCATCACGGCAAACAACCCCATTAAAATAGAGTCTATCGATACCTTTTGCCGCATGCTTCATTCACCCGTTATGAAACCGTTACCGTAAACTGATCATCATCAACAGCCGAAAACCCAGTAAGTACTTCCTGTTCATTGTCATTTGCATAAAATGTATATCTACCCTGGTTAGAGAATTTGACCTTAATTTTCATTTCTTCATCGTAACTGAATATATGTAAATCCATCCAAGAGAGGATCGTGCAGGGTCCATTTATTATTCCGTATTTAGGAAGAAAGGTAGACTCTCCAGAGGCTAGTCGTTGCACTGTGGTGGGTTGCTTACCATGATAAACCTCAGTATACTCAACGCCATTTGGAATCTTCAGAAAGTAGTTTGTAAATCCATCTGGAGCAAAATTTTGCACGTGGAGATTCACGGTGCCATATTGGTTGCGAATATAGTTATAACTATCCGGTGTTATTGTAATATGTGCCTCCAATACAGGAATATCTCTCAAAATTAACGGTGAATCCCCATTCTCTGAAACCAATGGATTTCTAGAATATTCCTTTGTCCCTATGAATTCGCCCTGAGCGGAGTAAACCTTAGCGATATATCTACCGCGTTCTGGCTGCTCCACCGCTACGATATACTCTCGTGAGATATTATTAGATTTAAACAATATTGAAGCATTGGTTGCATCAAGGTTTGAATTAACTGTGATTTCAGTATCATCAACAATTGTCCTATATCGTACCTCCGATACCCCACAAACTATGCTCTCACAATTTATGCTCTCACAATTCGGTTCAGCACTCACCACAGGCATAAACGCACTCACTAATAGGATTACTAGGAGTGCCGAAAATACCCGCATTCCAGCTTTTCCACTCATTTCATTTTCCTCCAGAACTTCCCGGAGGCAGGAGAGGCATACCTTCAAGTACTGAAAGAACACATATCCCAATAGCCTCCGGGCTTGTGGGATTCTTCATCCGGGCGTCAACCGTGGATGGAGGGACCCCACGAACTTTTGCGGACGCCGCTTTGGGTATCCACACAGTGACTTGGGCGTAAGATTAATTTATAAACTCTGTCCCATTCATTTACACGTCCAAGGAATTTTCACGAAAATGAAGAAATTGATCCCTCCGTGAGGAAGGAAGGCACTGGAGACAACTCATTCTCACAGAAGGGACTCCGACTTCTATCCAGCAAGCAGATTATGGGATGCGCTAAAAAGACAATCAGGTGTCCAAAGCGGATGCGCGCTCGCTGCCCTCGATGGAGATGATACGTGCCCAAGAAGAAGCCGACGACAACAAGGACAGAGAACAGAAGATCTGGTCGACGGAAGACACAAGGGACACGTAAAGAGATCTGGCAGATCGCAACGACAAAAACGGTATCGATCGCTTTCTCGATGATGACTACTCTCTGCTTTGCATCCTCATCCCCATGCTTCCCCGAGAAGGAGCAAGGCCGAGAATGTTCATGAGGGGTGTATACGCTCATTCCTGCCCTCTTTATATTCAGTATAACCGGAATTGACCCTGATAAGATGGGAGTAGCCGGATATGCACTCTGGATTCTGTTGCTCTTTGCTATATTTTTAGTTACGGCATTTGTATCGTCATTCTTCAAAGCCGGAATTGTGTACAATGCAACAGAAGTGATAAAGGGCAATGATCCCGCATTCAAAGACGGGATCAGTGCAGCAATGCCAAAAATCGTTTCACTATTTACCTGGGTATTCATTGCGGCAACAGTCGGTCTTATTTTAAGCCTTCTGCGTGAATCTGACAACCCTCTTGGCAGAATTCTCACCGAAATTGTAGTTGGAATTGCCGCTGCTGCCTGGAATCTTGTCACCTTCTTTGTAATTCCGGTTCTATTATTTAAAGATCTTGGTGCAGTTGCTTCTATAAAGGAATCCTGGGGCCTGTTTAAGCAGACATGGAGCGAGACGGTCATTGCCGGTTTTTCATTTGTGGTTGTTATGATCCCGGCATTTCTGCTTATGGCCGGCACCTTCTTCTCGGCCATCTTCCTCCCCTTTGAGGTATTCGGAGGCATGCTTATACTGACTATCATCATCTTTGCAATCTCTGTCATTCTCATATCCGCACTTCAGGGTATCCTCGTTGCTCTTCTGTATCATTATGCAAAGACCGGCGAGATCTCACCGCTTGTTGACAGGGATCTCATCGAAGGCGCCTTTGTTGAGAAGAAAAGCAGCACTACTGGTTCATTCACCGGCGGAAATATCTGATATCCCCGATAAAAATCATTTTTTTTCAGCTATCCAAAAAGAGGCGATGAAAGCGGTTAAAGATTAAGATTGGAGCGAGTTTTTAGAGAGCAGATACCATATACCTTTGAAATTAATAGATAGTTATTTATACAATAATTCCAATGTAACCATACCGGGTAGCGTCCTGGTCATAATAAGAAGTGCAAAACATGACAATAGAAAAGGATGAGATCGTCGGTAAAGGCAAACAGATCAAAGGAAAAATCCGTGAAGAAGTAGGGGGAGGGACGGACAACAAAACGGAACAGGTCAAAGGGAAGATTGAACAGGTCGAAGGAAAAGTCCAGGAAGAAGTTGGGAAAGTGAAGAGGAAGCTTAAGGATTAAGATATAATAACCATGCCAGGATGGGGTGCAACGAACGTAAATCCCATGTCGTTTTCTTCGATAAACATCGTATCTTATGAAAACAGCGATACACAATACAAATGAACGGCACCCTTTCTTGTTAATGGCCTTTGGATATCATGTGGATAAACTACTTCAATAGAATACCTGTATAATCACAAAGGAGGTGAATTATGCCTGATTTAATCGGATTGGCAGTTTTATTCCTGATCTTAGCACTTATCGCATATGTGCTGGGAGCGAAAGGAGTTGCCGGAATCTCGATGACCATTGCAAAGTGGCTCGTTCTTATCTTTATCATACTTGCGATTATCGCCTTTATATTCTAACAGGATACCAACTCTTTTTCAAGCATCCAGCTATCCTCATCATGTTGAGCTATAGAAAAGCGTTCCAATACCGGCGTTCCTGTCTTGCAACATAGTATAGAAAGCGAGGGCTATTTTATATAGCATAGAGATATATTAAACATATGATGGAAAAATGAGTGATATATGGCCACCCCTAAAAGCATGAGATGAACGATTTTTACACTTCAAAGAGATTGAGAAAGTCTATTCAGGATAGATAGTGAGATATCCGATATAGCTGGGAGAATTATGGAAGAGCTTGAAACAGCAAGCTCAAAAGATCTCGCAGAGGCCAGATATGCAAGAAAGATATTGCAGTTGTCTGACCTGAACTATACTCAGAATATTTTACTCGAGATAGAGAGTGTCCCCACCGGAGCAGATCGGCTCATCGAAAAACGAGCGGTCATTAAAGCATTATTGCTTTCAATATGGTTGCAAAGGCTTTATTTTATCATACGGTCAGCGCTCATGTCCATCCTTGCAGTGGTTGTCACCTTCTTCTATGTCTCATTCTTTGGAGAGATAGGTGTTGTTTTAGCCGTTTTTATGGGAGTTCTCATCTTTATCATCGGACTTATCGTGACACGCTTATTCGACCCGCAAAACAGTACAAATGACAAAATATATCGTCAGAAAACCGGCATCTCATAAAAAATGCGGGATTTTATCATGACTCATCTCTAGAAATAAATTGTTGGGAGAGTCTGGGTCGATCATATCAGATCGATGAATCCAGCATCTCACTTAAATTTGATAAGCCCCATCAGAGCCATCACAATAATTGCTAAAATGACAGCCCCAAGCAGACCAAAAATATACCACCCGATCAAAAATGCTATCACCGCTCCAATGCCCATTGCACCCCAGTTCACTGATATTGCCATACTATCACCTACTCCTTATGTGTTCATTCTTCTGCTCTGCTCATCTGGAATTGATTTCTGCTCTGATAAGGGATATCAACCTCGTGAGTATGCAATCATTCTATGAGGATCTATAAATAATGAACGGAGAATAATCGGGATCTTCAAATACTACTATCAGGCACGATCAGCAGATTCGGACTTGGAAAAACACTCATCCCGATCTCTGGTAAATACGCCAGTCCCAACTGTCTTTTGCAGCACGGTTATCCACACATATCTATGAAAGTGTTCCGGAGCAGTAGAGCCAGATTAAAAAGGTTCAAAATTAACCGGGTTCCTGATTCGATCCCCCGCCACCTTTTTCCTGCCAGAGACCAATCATACGAACTGTATGCCCCTCAATCCCTCACAGGAGAAAGCCGTCACCGGCAGCGGCTTCCAGCTCGTGCTCGCCGGCCCCGGCTCAGGCAAGACGAAGGTGATCATTGAGAAGATCCTCCACCTGCTTGACCGGGGAGTCTCCCCCACAAATATCCTTGCCCTCACCTTCTCGGAGAAAGCAGCAGCCGAGATGAGCGAGCGGATCGAAGCGCTGCGACCGCACCAGGATATCGGGATCCATACCTTCCACTCCTTCTGCCTTGAAATGCTCCGGGAGAATATGCTCACAAGCGGGATCTCGATCGCAAACGGGATCATCAGCCGGACCAATGTGCTCGTCTGGGGGCTTAGGAATATCGATTCATTTGGTTTTGAGTATATCCGGATCGGAAACAACTCCTCAGACATCATCACCGCGATCGTCGATGGTATCAGCGCATTCCGTGACGAGCTGATCACGCCTGCGATGCTTGATGAGTACCTGAAGAGAAAACAACAGACAGAAGTCACGGAAGAGGAGCGGGATTATCAGAACAAGCTCACCGACCTGCTGAAGGTCTACAGGGCCTATGAGCAGTACAAGCAGGACGAACACCTCATCGACTTCGATGATATGATCTTTCTGGCAGTCAACCTGCTCCGGAACAATCCTGGTATACGAAGCCTCTACCAGAACCGCTTCCCCTACATCCTCGTCGATGAATTCCAGGATACGAACTTCGCCCAGCTCGAGCTCGTCAAGCTCCTCGCAGGCGATCACCTCTGCGTGGTCGGAGACGACGACCAGACCATCTACCGGTTCAGGGGAGCATACCTGACAAACATCCTGGACTTTCGGGAGTGGGCGAAGGATCATGCAGAAGTCCTGTTGGACGAGAACTACAGAAACCCGCCGGCAGTCCTTCAGCTTGCCTTCCAGCTGATGCAGAGGGCACCGAACCGGCAGCAGAAGGAACTCATCTCAAGGAAACCGGCAGGAGAGCCGGTTGTTGTTGCAGCCTGCGGAAACGAGGAGGGGGAGGGAGAGTTTGTTGCAACCGAGATCGAGCGGCTCGTGGGAAGCCCGCTCCCTCCACGGGGTGACGAGCCCCCACGGCCGCTTAAGTACCGGGACTGTGCCATCCTCTGCCGGAGCAGGAAGGATGGCGCAAAGTTCCAGGCAGCCCTGAAACGGCATAACATCCCCTGCATCTACCAGGCCGATGTTGATTTCCTGCGTCTGCCGGTCATCCGTGACATGATCGCATACCTGCAGATCATCAACAACCCCCTGACAGCGGGCATTGCACTCAACAGGATCATGAAGCTCTGCTCCATCCCCGAGACCGTTGTGCAGGCGATCAATACCGGGGCACGGAGGCGGTCCGGAGACGGGAGATCTGATCCGGATCCCGGAAACGACTATGTATACGAGACGATGCTGGATGCCCAATCTGTGGCCCCGGGCTATGCCCAAAAGATCAGCGAGATCATCGGGATGTTCCGGCAGTTCATCGAGGAGAAGGAGAGGCAGACGCTCCCGGCACTCGTCCATTTCGTGATGATGCAGGCATCAGGACTCTACCGGTCAGCCCTCAATGATGAGGCTGCCCTGACCCGGCAGTACCTTGCCAGGTTCCTTGAGATCACGCAGGAGTACGACCAGATCACCCGTGATGCCACAATCGGCGGGTTCCTTGAGTACCTCCAGTACTTCTCAGGCTTCTCTGTGGAGATCGAGGAGCGGGAGGAGACAGATGCAGTCAGGATCCTCACCATCCATAAGAGCAAGGGAAAGGAGTTCCCGGTCGTCTTTGTCGTCGATCTCGCCCAGAGGAAGTTTCCGCTCAACTACCGGGAGAAACAGTTTGTGGTTCCACCGGATCTCGCAAAAGGGCTCAGGGCAGGCGAGGATGAGAAGGCACTCTTCATCCAGGAGGAACGGCGACTCCTCTTTGTCGCGATGACAAGAGCCGAGGAGCGGCTGTACCTCACCTATGCGAAATGGTATGGGAAGAACAAGCTGGAGACAAAGCCTTCCCTCTTCCTTGAAGAGCTGGCATTCCGTGAGAACCCGCTGATCACGCTGGTCGAGCCGGCGGCATGGAATATGGATCTCCCCTTCCCTGAGGAGACACCGGCCGGGGAGGCCCGGACCCGGCTCCAGGAGCAGGCGATCAGGGCGATTGCAGAGATGCGGCTTTCAACCGCCCTCCAGGATCTGATGACGCTCGAGAGGGTCCGGGGCTATTCCGAAGAAGGAAGAGAGGAGTTTGACCGCGACGCATTCGTGTCAGCCGCCTCGACCGAAACACCGATCACCGAGATCATCAGGAGACCCCCGGAACAGGCAATAATCCCGGAGACGATGGTATTCTCGTACTCAAAGCTGCAACAGTACAAGGACTGCCCGCTCCAGTTTAAGTTCAGGCATATCCTGAAGATTGCAGAGCCCCCCGGCCCTGCACCGGCAGCTGCAAAAGGAAAAGGGATCCATGCCGTCATTGAGAACCTCGACCCGTACCGTCCGGCAGATGAACAGATAGAGGAGCTGCTTGAGAAGCACTGGACCCCTGAGCAGTTCGAGTCGAAGACGCAGGCAGAGCAGAATAAGGCATCAGCCCGCGACCTGCTCATGACCTATATGGAGTGGCAGGAGACGAACCCAAACACGATCATCGCGCCTGAGAAAAGGTTTGGTTTCACCTTCTGCGGCCGCGAGATACACGGGTATATCGACCGGATCGAGCAGACCCCGGACGGCGGCTATGTGGTAATCGACTTCAAATCCGGAAAAAAACCTCCAAACATGACAAAGAAGAGTATCCCCGAAAGTATCCAGCTCAACATCTATGCAATGGCAATCAGGGAACTCTTCGGAGAACTGCCGGAACGGGCATCGCTCTTCTATCTCGCTGACAACCTGATCATCGACTACCTGCCAACCGAGGAGAGCATCAGGGCATTCAGCGAGACCCTTGAGGAGATGCTCAACTCTATCCAGGCAGGCGAGTTCCCTGCCCAACCGGATTATCAGCGGTGCCAGTGGTGCCCGTATGGGGATCTCTGCGATATGAAGGGCAATTAATACCCATCAACCGCCTATTCATGTTTTTTGACAATCATCTCAACAACCCGCTGACCTGACAGAACAGCCATCGGCATCCCTCCGCCGGGGTTTACGCTCCCCCCGACAAAATAGAGGTTCTGGTACTTCTCACTCTTCTTCGGCGCCTTGAATCCCTTGTTCTTCCGGCGGTCCGAGACAATTCCATCCTGAACTCCCGCTTTTATAGGCACTGGATCACAATAGGATCCCACATAACCATCCATTTCCTCAATTTATCCTCGATATGGGCTTGTAATCGAAAGTACTTTATACTATCATGTGCCCATATTGTGTAGGCACACCATGAAACCGATTCGAAGGATCAAAAAGTCTGGCGACAGAGAATACTGGTACGAAGAAACACCCTATTACGACCCGGTATCAAAACAGACTCGATATAAAAACTCCAAATATCTTGGACGAAATATTGACGGAAAGCCCGTTCGTATGCGGGATGCACCACCAGAAGTCAGGGAAAAGATCAGGAAAAATACCAAAACTGTAGCTGTCCGTTCTGCCTACGACCATGGATCAGTCATGCTCCTCACGCAGATCATGCATGACCTGAAACTGGATCAATATCTGCATGAGATTCTTAATGACTCAGATGCTGCAATGGTAACTGCACTTGCACTCAACCGGATTATCAGACCACTGGCAATGAAAGATGTCGGGACATGGTACGCCGGAACCACTCTCGCTCTTGATTCGCCACAGATTACTCTTACCGGACAGAGAATCAGTGAACTGCTTGCTCGAATCGGGTCCAGCACTGTTCCCCAACAACTGATGACGAGACTCCTGGAAGAGAACAGGACGAAAAGGACACTGATTTATGATATCACCAGTCTCTCCAGTCATTCTTCTCTGATGAACCTTCTTGAATATGGATATAACAGGGATGACGTGTCACTTCCCCAGATTAATCTCTCACTCATCATGGACAAGGAACTCGGCATCCCGGTGATGTACGATCTCTATCCAGGGAGTATTACTGATGTCACAACGCTCACTGGAACCCTGAAGAAAATTGCCGCATATGGCGTGAAAGAGTATACCGCCATTATGGATCGTGGGTTTTTTAACCAGCATAACCTTCTGGAGATGCTTGATCAGCAGATTTCGTTCATTATCGCTGCAACGTTCCAGCTGAAAGATGTGAAACTTCTCCTCACCGAGGCGCAACGGGATATCACCAATGTTGAATACTTACAGAAGTTCAAAGACAAGACGATCTACGCAAAACCAGTGACACTGTCACTTGAGTCATATCAATTGAAGGGGTATCTCTTCTATGATCCAAAACGGGAACTTGAGGAGAAAGAATCACTCACCAGCCGTCTGGTTGATATCAGGGATAAACTGGCCACTGTGAGACTGAAGAAGGAAAAACCTGCATTTATCCGGTTTTATGAGATCGCAGGCAAGCTCAAGAATTTTTTCGATTGGAAAGCGGTTGATGATCGGATTGAAGCAACAATTCGGCAGAATGCTGTTGCACAACGGATGAACAGAATGGGGAAGTTCATGGTGTTTTATTCAGGAGATGTTGACTGGTTGACTGCTCTGTCTCTGTACAGGGAACGTGATGAGATCGAGAAGGAGATAGAGATGATGAAGTCGGATTTGGATGTAATCCCACTGAATACGCATAAGGAAAGTACCACAAGCGGTTTCATCTTTGTTGTGTTTGTGGCTTTGATCATCCGGGCCAGGTTGTTACGGATGATGACGGAAGCAGAGTTGCTGAAACACTATTCGGTAAAGAGCCTCTTACTTGAGCTCGATAAGCTCAAAAAGATCACTCTTGCAGATGGGCAGGTGATGACGACTGAGATGACAAAGAAACAGCGGCTCATTCTTGAGGCACTTGAGATCATGTGACTACGTTTTCCGGGAGTTCAGGTTACAGAGAACATACCGAAACCTGTAGCAAACCGGCTGATAGATCTGCTTGAAATCCAAAAGTCGTGAAAAAACTGGAGAAAAGACTGATTCTTCAGGGCGATATAAGGACTTTCATCGTATGGAAGAACGGCCGGCCTTCTTTTTTAAGGGTCTCCAGAATGTAGAGCGGCCGCAGGTAGAACTCCCTGTAGGCTTTTTTCTGAATATCCCGTATATCTTCAAGCGTCAGGCTCAATGTCCCGACAACAGGGGAGAAGAGATCAAAGTTCGACCAGTTCTGCGGCAGGTTTCCGTTCTCCCTGACATTATTGTAAAACTCTGTTCCTGGATACGGGGTTGCAACAGAGAAGAGGGCATAGCTGGCATGGAGTTTTTTTACGAATGCAATGCTCTTTTTTGCTGTCTCTTTCGTCTCACCGGGCAGTCCGAGTGCGATGGACGCAATGGTTCTCATCCCAAAGTCACGTGCAGTTGAGAATACCGTTTTGATCTGATCGATCTTTGTTCCCTTCTTAATCCGGTCAAGGATCTCCTGGTCCCCTGACTCCACCCCGATGAAGAGAGTTTCACATCCTGCCCGCTTCATCAGCCTGATCAGATCAGAATCGATCCTGTCAACACGTGCAGTACAGCCCCACTCGATATGCAGATCCTCTTCAATGAGCAGATTGCAGAAGGTCTCCACCCATCCCGGCATCAATGTAAAGGTATCATCCATGAACGCGATCATCGATATGCCAAGGGTATCGCGGATATGCCTGATCTCCTCTATGACATCTTCTGGTGATCGCTTGCGTATTGTTCTCCCATGAATCGCCGAGGATGCACAGAATGAACATCGCATCGGGCATCCCCTGCTGCAGATCACCGTTGCAATCGGCATATTCACATCAAAGATCCGGTAGTTCTCTTTTGGGAGGAGATGCCGGGCGGGATATGGCAGGGTATTGAGATCTACACATACCTCCCTGTCCGGGTTCTCCTGTATCACCCCTTCCGATCTGAATACAAGACCTTCAATTGTTCCCGGATCTCCCCCGGAACGAAGTATCCGGTACAACTCAGAGAAAGCATACTCCCCCTCCCCCTTTATGATAAAGTCGATTGCAGTGTTTTCGGTAAGGATTTCATGATGCAAAAATGTGGCATGGGGCCCTCCAAGGACAATATACGGATCTCCCGCCATTTTTACTGCCTCAGCTGACTTCAGTGCTTCATTGATGAGCGGCGTTGTGGAGGTGATGCCAACAATAAATGGCCTGGTCCGCTCGACCCGTTCCCTGATATCAGCATATGTCGTATCATCTGCTGCACAATCCATCACCTCGACAGATATCCCGTTCTCTTCGAGGACTGCAGCTATATAGAGGATACCGAGTGGCGGGATCCTGATATTGAGGTACTTCTTGTATTTGGATTTCTGGTCAGGCGGATTGATCAGGAGAACATCAAGAGCCATTACAGAAACTATTGATCAGATGTTATTATTTAATCATTTCTCCCTCTCTTCTCTCCACTGTTCCGGGTGTTTTCCGGTAGACCATCCACTGGAAGAATGCAATCCGTCTGTTGTTGTCGTCGGTGATGATGACGGTGTATGAAGCGAGTTTTGGATTTTTCTCAAACACTTCTGCAACCGCTGTAAGGGTACCTTCCCGGTCGGTAGTGAGGTATGAGATGGACGCATTGATCGCCGCTGCCGGCACGCCATCTGTATTAGAGGCAATGGCAAATGCACAATCTGCAAGGGTAAAGAGTGCCCCTCCGTGGACGGTTCCATGGCTGTTTCTGTGTTGTTGCCGGATCTGCATGGAGACGACGGCCCGGCTGGGTCTGACCTCTATGAGGTCAATACCATTCTCCCGGGCAAAATGGTCTCTCCTGAAGAACTCATATGCATCATCCAGAGCAATTATACGGGGAGATGGAGTCTGCTCAAATAAATAGGTGGTGGCACCCTGTACGCAGTTTTTCCTTCTTCATGAGGGGGGCTTTCTCCGGGAGTCATGATAGTTTTGGCTGCATGTAGCAGCGGAAGTGGACCTGACATCATCAAAACTATTATCCGGTGTTTTACCAATTGAGATAACAAAGGAGGAATAGAGAATGAGCTCATGGAAATGCACAATCTGCGGACATATACACGATGATGAGAAAGAAGCAAAGAAATTCGAGGAACTCCCTGAAGACTGGATATGCCCGGTCTGTGCAGCACGCAAAGCCCTCTTTGTGAAGAAGGAGTGAGCGAATCGTGGTTGTTCGATCGATCAAAGATGGAATCTCCTGGGTCGGGGCAATCGACTGGGACCGGCGGCTCTTCGATGCCCTTGTTCCGACACCAAAAGGAACCACCTATAACAGCTACCTCGTACAGGGGAGCAGCAAAACAGCTCTCATCGATACCGTAGACGAGATGGGCGAGGGCGAGCTCATCACCAACCTGATGACAGAGAACGTCGATACCATCGATTATATCGTTGTCAACCATGCCGAACAGGATCATTCGGGATGCCTTCCATTGATGATGGAACTCTATCCCGGCGCAAAGGTCCTTGCAACCCCAAAAGCCAAAGAACTGGTGGTAGAGTTCTTCGGTATTGACGAAGAGCGGGTACAGGTTGTTGAAGACGGGGAAGAAGTGGATCTCGGTGGAAAAACCCTCCGGTTCATCCACGCCCCCTGGGTACACTGGCCAGATACCATGTTCACCCATGTGCCAGAAGACCGGATCATCTTCACGACAGATTTCCTCGGATCACATCTTGCTGCATCTGATCTCTATATCAATGACCCCGAGCGGCTCTATGAATCAGCAAAACGCTACTATGCCGAGATCATGATGCCCTTTGCAGGCAGCATACCCGCATATCTTGACAAAATCGAGAGCCTCGATGTTGAGATCATCGCCCCAAGCCACGGGCCGCTCTATAACAACCCCGATCTGATCATGGGATACTATCGGCAGTGGGCAACAGGAGAACCAAAAAATACCGCAGTGATCGCCTTTGTCTCGATGCACGGGAGCACAAAGAAGATGGTTGATATCCTCTCAAACGCACTCATCGACGAGGGAGTGGATGTCGAGCGGTTCGATCTCACCGTAAGCGATACCGGCCTCCTGGCAATGAGCCTTGTTGAAGCAAAGACGATCATCATCGCCACCCCGACAGTTCTCTTCGGTGCTCATCCACTTGCCGTCTACGGCGCCTATCTGGCAGCTGCCATCAAACCGAAGGCAAAATACGCAACAGTCATCGGATCATTCGGCTGGGGCGGCAAGACCGTGAAGCAGATCAGCGATATGATCGCTCCCCTGAAATGCGAGATCATTGACCCGGTCTACATCAAAGGCCACCCGGCTGAAAAAGACTTCGCTGCACTCAAACAACTTGCAAAGGCGATTGCGGCAAAACATGCAGAGTGAACAGATTTTATAAATTAATTAAACTCCACCAACCCAACTTTTAATACTCTTAACCTGTGTAGTATTGCCTATGACTGAAAAGGGCCAGATATACAAATGCAGCGTCTGCGGAAATATCACCAGCGTCATGCATGCAGCGAATGGAAAACTTGTCTGCTGTGGAAAGGATATGGAACTCCTGATCGAACAGACAGCCGACAAGACCACCGAGAAGCATGTCCCGATCATTGAAAAGTCAGGGAAGGGTTATGTTGTCACCGTCGGCTCAACCCCGCATCCGATGGAGCCAAACCACTACGTCGAATGGATCGAGCTCCAGACGAAGAATGGCACCTGTTTAGCCCATTTAAAGCCAGGGATGGCACCAACGGCGTACTTCGAGACCGATGAAGAGCCAGTCAAAGTACGAGAGTTCTGCAACATCCATCTGCTCTGGGCAGATCGGTAATCTTCTTTTATCACCTGACAACCAGATCGTCACCCAGATCCCTTGATATCTCCTCAAGACTCCGAAAGCGGCCTGCCTGAATATCAGCTTCACTCGCTTTTATTCCTTCAATCTCCTCCCGGGTGAGCGGCTCGTCATCATAGACGGAATCGATGAGGCGGCAGATGATTGAGTCGTAAGTATCAGCAGGATGCGCTTTCAGATCATCAAGCATCACTTTCGTCTCCTCACGTACCCTGATGGATCGCATCGCCATACCATTGATCGGTTCTTCATGGGAAGTATAGCTTCCGGATGAAAGAGTGAAGAGATGATATACACCTATCAACTCATTCTTTAACCCATTCCCTCGCAATCCCTTTATATTCAGACCACGATTACTCTTTCATGACCGCACAAGCCTATCGGATTGGGGAGAGATTCAATCCCGATCCTGCGCTGAAAAAATATTATTTCCTCACCTACGCAATCGTCGTCATCCTCCTTGGGGGCTTCGGCATCAGCATCCTCGCCGTGACGCCGGATATCACCGCACTCATCATCACCATACCAATCGCAGCGGTGCTCCTCTTCATCCTCTACTGGCTGCCGCTCTACTACCGGTCCATCATCTACGAGCTGACGCCAACCGAGATCAGCTGGAGGCGGGGTGTCTGGTTCCGACAGAATGCGATCGTCCCCTACTCAAGGATCACAAACGTTGATATCCACCAGGGTCCTGTTATGCGGTTCTTTGGGATCTCCTCCCTGCATCTCCAGACAGCAGGCTATTCTGCACAGCCAAATTCCGAACTCAGTTTAAATGGCATTACCGCCCCCGAAGAGCTCCGCGAACTGATCATGGGATATGTCAGGTCCGGCCCTGCCATCGCAACCGAATCCGGTGGTGAAACCGCAGTACCACGATCAACAGATCCCGTCCTCGATGAACTGCGCCGGATCAGATCAGTCCTTGAAGAGATCGAGAAGAAGAGCTGAATGTCCATCCCAGATCTTCAGGGGAGAGATCTGGATCCTCCCCGCCTCATATCATGGAACATCACCCTCCGCTGCCCGCTGAAATGTGCCCACTGCTATGTGGATGCAGGGAATAGCGAGCCGGAAGGCGTCCTCTCCACAGCCGGAGCAAAGGAAGTGATCGATCAGATAGCAGACGTCGGCAGTCCCATCCTTGTCCTGAGCGGCGGCGAACCCCTGCTCCGGGAGGATATCTGTGAGATCGCAGCCTATGGGACAGAGAAAGGGCTCAGGATGGTAATGGGCACCTCAGGCTACTCTCTTGACGAAGAGATGGCACTCCGCCTGAAAGAGGCTGGCATAAAGGCAGTTGCAATCAGCCTCGACTCGACCGATCCCGCCATCCATGATAGGTTCCGCGGGGTGGAGGGGGCATGGGAGCGGGCGGTGCATGCAATCAATGCCTGCAATGCAGTGAAAATCCCGGTGCAGATCAATATGACGGTGACGAGGCCGGTGATCGGGGATATCGAATCCGTAATCACCTATGGCGAAAGCAAAGGAGTGAACGACTACCATCTCTTCTTCCCGGTCAGAACCGGCCGTGGCGAAGAAATCAGCCTCAGCACACCGGAGGAGTATGAGGAGATCATCCGCGAGGTCCTAATCAGGTACCAAAACAGCGGCCTGAATATCCGGCCGACCTGTGCCCCGCAGTTCAGGAGGATTGCAGATGATCTTGGGATAGAGAACCCGCAGTGGGGCAGGGGATGCCTCGCCGGGATCACGTACTGCCGGATCTATGCAACCGGCGAGGTGACACCGTGCCCATATCTCACAGTATCTGTTGGAAACCTGAAAACAACGTCATTTTCGGATATCTGGTACAGGTCGGAACTCTTTGTAAAACTCCGCGACCTGAACAATATCACGGGGAAATGTGGCCGCTGCACCTACAAGGCCGCCTGTGGCGGATGCCGGGCCCGTGCATACCAGAACCCCGCATCTTCACCCCGCTGGTGTGACGGGCTTGCCGCACCAAAACACCAGACAGATGAGATATTCGCAGAAGATCCCTGGTGTTCCTACCAGCCACGAGAGGTGATACCATAAGAACAGATACCGGGTTGGATCAGATCGATCTCCTCATCCTTGATGCCCTGCAGGATGATCTTCCCCTCACTCCCCGCCCCTGGAAGGAGATCGGGGATCAGATCGAACTCAGCGAAGAAGAGTGCCTGGAACGAATCTGCCGCCTGAAAGAAATCGGGATCATCAGGAATATCTCACCTGTTCTTGAATCCCGGAAATTCGGCCTGAATGCCGGATCGCTGATCGCTTTTCACATACCGGAAGAGCGAATAGATAAGGTCGCAGCAATCATCAACAGCTACCCTGAAGTCTCCCACAACTACCGGCGGGATCATTACTATTCCATCTGGTTCACAATCGCCGGTAGAACTGGGGAGGAGATCGAATTGATCCTATCAGATATCCAGAAGAGAGCCGGTATTTCTGATGAGGATATGATCAGCCTCCCCACTATCAGATCGTACAAGATCGATGTCCGCTTTCATTGCATCCCGGAGGGATCAGATGGACGAGACTGACCGGGCAATCCTGAGAGAACTTGAACTTGGCGTCCCCCTGGTGCAGCAGCCATTTGCCGGGATCGGAGTTGCCCTTGGCATCCCCGAGGAGGAGATCCTCTCCCGAATCCGGAAGATGAAGGATGCAGGGATCATCAGGAAGATCCGGGCACGGATCAACCAGCGGGAGATCGGAATTGCTGCAAACGCACTTGTCGCCTGGAATGTGCCAAAGGGATGGGACGGTTTTGAAAGGCTCGCAGATCTTCCCGGAGTATCACACTGCTACCTGAGAAAGCCTGTTCCCGGAAAATGGGAGTACTCTGTCTATACCGTTCATCATAACCGTACACAGGACGAAGTCTATTCCATCGTACGCAGGTTTGCACGTGAGGAAGGGATCACCGGGTACCAGGTGCTCTTCAGTACCGAAGAGTTAAAGCGTGTCCCGGCAGTCCGGATCGATCAGACAGGAGAGGGAACCAGATGAACAGGATCACACAGTGCCTCCATGGAAAAGGAACAATCAGCGGCATGATGCATCAGAGGAAGAATGGAGGGAATGGATCCCGTGGAGAGTACCTCGCCTATGCAACCGAGTTTCGGCCGGTCATCTTCTGGAACCTCACTAACCGCTGCAACCTGAACTGTATCCACTGTTATAATCGATCGGGTCCGGGAAACGGCACAAATAACGAGCTGACAACAGACGAGGCATTAGCACTCATCGATGACCTTGCAACAATGAGAGTTCCCCTGATCCTCTTCACAGGCGGCGAGCCGCTCCTCAGGGAGGATATCTGGACCCTGGCAGATCATGCCCGGAGAAGAGGTATCATGACCGCCCTCTCGACAAACGGCACCCTGATCACACCGGAAGTTGCCGAGCAGATCAAGGCGAGCGGGATCGGCTATGCAGGGATATCGCTTGATGGTGCGAACGCAGAGACCCACAACAGGTTCCGCGGAAGACCTGATGCATTTGAACGATCTCTTGCTGCATTTGCGCATTGCAGGGATGCAGGCGTCAGGTGCGGGGTCCGGGTGACGCTGACAAAAGAGAACTATGCAGAACTCCCCGCACTCATCGATCTCGCAGAAGAGATCGGGGCATCCCGCTTCTGCCTCTACTGGCTCGTCCCAAGCGGCCGGGGCATAGACACCTACAACCGTCTCCAGCTCTCCGGTGGTGAGGTGGATGATGCGCTCACACTTCTCTACAGGCGGGCAAAAGAAACTGATCCGAAACGAATGGAGTTTCTCACTGTCGATTCGCCCCAGGATGCCATCCACCTCCTTGCTGCAATGAAACGGGACAATGCCGACGATATCGCCGAGGCAGAAGAGCTTGTCGCATCCCTCAAAGGCGGATGCAGTGCCGGGACACGGGTTGCCAATATCGACCATCAGGGGAATGTCTACCCCTGCCAGTTTGCACAGGCAGACGATCTCCGTATAGGCTCTGTCAGGGACCAGCCATTCTCCCGGATCTGGGATGCAACTGATCATCCGGTCCTCTCGATCTTCAGGGAGGCATCACCCGCACTTACCGGACACTGTGGAAATTGCCGGTATATCACCCTCTGCGGCGGCGGATGCAGGGTGCGGGCGCTCCGGCTCGCCGGTGAGATCCATGCAGAAGATCCCTTCTGTTTCCTCAATGAAAATGAATAACACGCTAATTTCTTCACAGACATGGCACGACTGAACCCGGAAAAAACCACCATCCTCTTCTTCGACCTTGAAGCGTACGTTCCGGGGCCGCTCCGGAGCAGGGCGAGGATCCCCTCGCTTGCCGCAAACCCCCATCTCCCGGGAGTGTGTCTCATCGGTGGTGTGTTCAGCTGCTGTAACCCGTTTCAGATCAACTCACCCGGGATACAGGGACACTGGATATGGGAATATGAATCCGAGAGGGATCTTCTGGCAGCAATTTATTCTCTCTTTCAGGAATGCTGGGCAAGACTGAAAGGAAAAGAGAAGCATGAAGCGGACTTGATTCTTGCGGGTGTTGGGATCGGAACCTTTGACATCCCCTTCCTCTACTCGCGAGCACTCATCCACGAAATCGCTCCCCCAGAAGACCTCTACGAGACCTTCTGCTGCTGTCGGGTGCTCGACCTTGCTTCAGCCGGGATTGGGTACCTGAGGGAGCGCCATCCCATCCCGCACCCGGTCACCCATACCGATCTCCTGAAGCGGTTCATCGGCGATGAGACTAAAGCAGGTGGCGGCATTGTCTGGGATATGGTGGACTCCGGCAGAACCGGGGCGATTGAGGAGCGGACCGTCCTTGAGGTGGAGCAGATCATCGCCATCTATGAGGCGATGATCACTCTGAACGGTTCAGCTCCCGCCAGACAAAACGGAAACGCTGGATTGCGGTGATATGGCCGAGGAAGCCAAAGAGCAGGAGCATGATCCCAAGGTATGTCCATGAGAAGAGTCCTGCCGGGAGGAGAATATCCGCAATTCCCGCAAGCAGGATCAGAACCAACCGGTCAGCCCTCCCGAGGAGCCCGCCATAGTACCGACCCACCCCGACCGCCTGTGCCTGGGTTCCAAGATATGAGGACATCAGGACACCGGTGAGGGCAAAGACGCCAACCTCCCAGGAGGCAAATCCTCCGGCAAAGATCCCGATGATGATGATGATATCGGCATACCGGTCAAGCACATGATCGAGGAAATCACCCTTCACGCCGGCAGAGCCTGATTCGCGGGCAATTGCACCGTCTATCGCATCAAAAAACGCATTTACGGCGACAAAGAGGACGCCGAGGCCGATCTCGCGGTACCAGAATGCAGTCCCGGCAACCATTGCTGCTACAAGTGCGAGTACCGTGCAGGTATTCGGGGTGAGGCCGAGGCGTATCGAGAGCCTTGCAACCGGGGTTACAATCCCGGTCATATGAGGGCGGAGCTGGTCAAGGGTCATGGCATCCGGTTCATGAGATAGAGAGACCAGTCACAGGTGCCATGTGAGGGGGAGGCATCTCCCGCCCTGACATCCAGAACAAAGTCAGCAACTGTCTCGCTCGTTGTATCTGTCGTCTCGAACTCATAAATCACTTCTGAATCATGGTTCTCGAGGGTCTCGATGAGGGTGCTGTCCAGCGCTTCTGCAAGTGCATTCTCTTCTGCTTTCTCAGGAGAATATCCACGCCCAATCAGCCGATCGACAAGCACATCCGGATCGCACCTGAGGATCACCACCCGGTCACAGGGGAGGAGATGAGCAAGATGGCCTTCCACCACGCCATCAACCGGCTTAAACTCCGCTGCCCAGAGCTCTTCGTCGATGATTATTGTATCACGATCCGGGTCCCTTCCGAGAATATAGGGAGTGATTGTGTCGTTGATCCGGACAACATACACCCCACGCTCCTCAAGGATATCCGCAACAGTTGTTTTTCCGGTTCCGGGAACTCCGGTTAAGCCGATCATCATAGTGACACAATCGCAGAGAGGAATCGTTCGCATTCCCAGTCAGCACCGATAGAGACCCTGATGAAAGTCTCGCCAAGTCCGGGGAAACTCTCGCATGAACGCACCAGCACACCCTTCTTCCCCAGTGCATCCATCGCCTCCCTTCCGGTGCGGGGGGCAAGATCGATCATCACAAAGTTCGCACCGCTCGGTGCAACCGGATAGGGGATCTCATCACAGAAGCGTCTCCGCCACCGCGTAACATGAGCGATGTAGCAATCAGCATAGGCAGGATCCGAGAGTGCGCCGACAGCGGCAGCCTCAGAGACCGCATTCAATGCAAACGGCGTCTCTGCCCGGATATAACAGGGTTGGAACCATTCAGGAACAAACGCATACCCGACCCGGAATCCCGCAAGCCCGTAGACCTTTGACATCGTCCGCCCGATGATCAGGTTCTCGTACCGATCCAACAGCGGCAGATAATCAACATCTGAAAACTCGACATATGCGTTGTCGAGGAAGAGGATGCCGTTGATATTCCCGAGAATAGAAGCGATCACCTCAGGCGGCGTAACCGTTCCCGTGGGATTATTCGGGGAACAGATGAAAGAGAGTTTTGCATCCCTGGCAGCTGCAATGAATGATTTTGGATCGACTTCATAAGAGGCATTCCTCGGTACATATCCGACCTTCCCTCCCTGTGCGGTGACGGCAAGCCCATAGAAGGAGAATGTGGGGGAGGAGATAACCACCGAATCACCAGAGGTGATGAGTGCCCGGACGACCGTCTCGATGACTCCATCCATCCCCGCACCGGCGACAACCGGGTACGAACCATAGATCTCCTGTAGTTTTTTGATCAGTTCTTCATGCGTTATGCCGGGATAGCGGTTACAGGAGATGATAGCCTCTGCTGCTGCTGCCTGTGCCGAATCTGAGGGGGGGGAGGGGTTCTCGTTTGAGGCGAGCCGTGCCACCTCGGAGAAACCGTACCTCTCTGCGATATCCTCTGCCTTCCCGGCAAAGACATATCCCCCGTCCAGAAAGCAGGATCTAACCAAGGACCTCGGTGAGGGCTTCATGAACGACTCCTGCTGCACGATCGATCTCGGCATCCGAGATGATCAGGGGCGGGACAAGCCGGAGATTGCCATCTCCGGCACAGTTGACCAGCACGCCGTGATCAAGACAGATCTGTTGGACCTTCGGACATTCCACTTCGCCGACGGTGATGCCGATCATCAGTCCGCAGACACGGGGATTCCATTTCGCCAGTGCTTCGGCAAACCGCTTCCCCTTCCCTGCAATCTCCGGGAGGATCGGCTCGATGACATCCATCGTCGCCATCGAAGCGGCCATCGCAAGCGGTCCGCCCGCAAAAGTGCTGCCATGCTCGCTCTTCTTAAATGCAAGACCTTCACGTGCTGCAATTGCCCCGATTGGGAAGCCGGATGCGATCCCTTTTGCAAGCGAGACGATATCGGGCATCACCTTTGTCTGGTGCATCCGAAGCCAGGAGCCGGTCCTGCCCATGCCACACTGCACCTCGTCAGCAATGAGGAGTGCATCCTTCTCATCGCAGATCTCCCTGACACCCTCGATGAACCCTTCAGGCGGGATGATGACACCGGCTTCACCCTGGATAGGTTCAAGGATGACTGCGGCAGTATCGGTGGTGACGGCTTTTCTGAGTGCATCGAGATCCCCGTACTCAACAAAACTGCACCCATATCCAAGAGGTTCAAATGGTTCGCGGATAGCAGGCTTATGCGTAACAGCAAGAGATCCGATCGTCCGCCCATGGAAACCATGGGTAAAGGCGACGGTCTCTTTTCGCTTTGTTGCAACCCGTGCAAGTTTCAGTGCAGCGTCATTTGCTTCTGCGCCGGAGTTTGAGAAGAATACCTGTGCCATTTGGGTTGCCGTTGCCAGACGCTCTGCATATTCTGCCTGTCCTGGGACATAGTAGAGGTTTGAGCAGTGGATCAGCTCCTTAGCCTGCCGGCAGATCGCCTCTACAACATGGTCATGGCAATGGCCGGTGCTGCAGACGGCAATACCTGCCACACAATCGAGATACTCACGTCCCTCAGCATCCCATACCGTACATCCCTTCCCGCGCCGGATCATCATCGTCCGGGAGAAGGCAGGCATGTAGTACCTGGCATCAAGGCTCTTGTAATCATCCATGTTCATTCACTCATATTCTATTGTTGCAGGGGGTTTTGGGGTTACATCATAGACAACCCGTGCCACCCCGGGGATCTCCGAGGTGATACGGGATGCGATCCGATCAAGGGTCTCATACGGCAGGCGGAGGGGATCTGCGGTCATGCCATCACGGGAGTTTACCGCACGTACCGAGACGATCCAGCCATGGAGCCGAACATCGCCCTTGACACCCGTTCCAAGTCCGATGAGGGCGGCAAAGCACTGCCAGGGGGAGTAGGTCTCGATCAGCTCCTCCTCGACGATATTGTTTGCCTCCCGGACAATCGCAACCTTCTCGGGTGTTACCTCCCCGAGCACCCTGACCGCAAGACCAGGTCCCGGGAACGGCATCCTGTGCTGGATCTCAGGCGGGAGGCCGAGCGCACCTGCAACGACCCGCACCTCATCCTTGTATAAATCCCGGAGCGGCTCAAGAACTCCCTTGAATGTGATGTCAAGCGGCATTCCTCCGACATTGTGGTGGCTTTTTATACCGCCCTCGCTCTCGATTCTGTCGGGATAGATAGTTCCCTGGAGGAGATATTCGGCCCCGGTCTCCTTTGCCTCATGCTCGAATATCCTGATGAACCGCTCTCCGATCGCCTTCCTCTTCTCTTCGGGATCGATGATTCCTTTGAGGGAGGTGAAGAACTCAGTTGAGGCATCCACAGTCTTGAGGTTGATTGACCCAAAGAGCTGCTTTATCCGGGCACTCTCACCTTTCCTCATCAGGCCGGTATCCACATAGATCGGGATCAGCCGATCGCCGATTGCCCGTGCCGCAAGTGCTGCACAGACCGAGCTGTCGACACCGCCTGAGAGCGCCATGACAACATGGCCATCCTTTGCAGCTACTTTTATCTCCTCAACCGCTTCTTCAATGAATTTCTGTGCATTTACCATGGTTGTCACCTATGTTGTCTTTTTTCCGGTTTTACATGCTGTAACGAACCCGAGGAACGGGGGGGACGGCCGTGTCGGACGTGACCTGAACTCGGGATGGAACTGGGTCGCAAAGAAGAACGGATGATCTGATATCTCCAGGATCTCCATCCGGTTCCCGTTTCTTCCCGAGAAGATAAGGCCATGTTCTTCAAGTACCGGTATAAACTCCGGGTTCACCTCATAACGGTGGCGGTGCCGTTCGATCACTTCAGGTGCCTTATAGATCCGATCCGCAATTGTACCCGGAGTGATTGTAACCGGATAATCTCCAAGCCGCATCGTTCCGCCAAGATCCGTCTCACCCTCCTGTTCGGGGAGGATCATGATCACATGAGTGCCATCTCCAATCTCTGCGCTGATCGCATCACTGATCCCTGCGATATTCCGAGCGTATTCGACTACTGCCAGCTGGAAGCCGAGGCAGAGGCCGAGGAAAGGGATCTTCTTCTCGCGAGCGCACCGGATGGCGGAGATCTTTCCTTCGATACCGCGTGTCCCGAATCCGCCGGGGATCAGGATACCGTCAACCTCGTTGAAGGCGGAATCCTCACAATCCTCGGCATCGATCCACCTGATATTCACTTCAGTCGAGAGGGAGCGCCCTGCATGCTTCAGCGCCTCCTTGATGCTCATATAGACATCCTCAACCCCGTACTTGGTGACGATGGCAACGGTGATTCTGCTGGTATATTCTTTGGTCACAATCCGGTACCAGTCAGTTGAGAGAGAATGCACCTCCAGCTGGAGGAGATCCATCAGGACATCTGCAAGACCCTCTTTCTCAAGCTCCATCGGGACATGATAGGTATCGGGGGCCGTTGTGGCACTGATCACCGCCCGTTCCGGTACATCGCAGAAGGCCGAGATCTTTCTCTTCGTATGGGTACCGACCGGCAGCTCGCTTCTGCCAACGATGACATCAGGATACAGCCCGAGCTCCCTGAGCGCCTTCACCGAGTGCTGGGTCGGTTTTGTCTTCAGGTCACCCATCGAATCTGCGGGGATGAGCGTCACATGGACGAGGATAAAGTCGCCGGGTGCAGACTCGCCATGCATCTGACGAACCGCCTCCAGAAACGGCATGCTCTCGATATCGCCGACAGTTCCGCCAACCTCGACGATACAGACATCTGCCGGATCGCCGTTTGTCCTCCAGTTTTCAGCAGCTGATCTGATCAGGCACTTGATCATATCGGTGATATGGGGGATGATCTGGACCGTCTCCCCGAGATAATCCCCATGCCGCTCCTTATCGATGACGGTCCGGTAGATTTTGCCGGTGGTGATATTATGATCTGAGGTGAGCTCGATATCCATGAACCGTTCATAATTCCCAAGATCAAGATCGACCTCCGCGCCGTCACGGAGCACAAAAACCTCACCATGCTGTGCAGGATTCATCGTGCCCGCATCGATATTGAGGTAGGGATCGATCTTCACCGCAGTAACAATATAACCCCGGTTCTTCAGGATACGTCCAATTGAGGCAGCAGTGATACCTTTTCCAAGGCCACTCATCACCCCTCCGGTCACAACAATATACTTCAAGATAGACCCCCGCTTAAGATCCGTCTCTCTTCTCAAACTATTATCCTTCGCATCGGTTGGTATTGGAGGGGATACCCGGAAGGTCAGTTTTTTGAAACGATCGCAAAAGATGCGGTAGTCCTGGCAAGAACTTCTCCCGATCCATCGCCTCTTCGGACTTCGGCTTCTGTAAAAGCGACCCGCCGTCCACGCCTGACCACCCATCCGCGCGCAACAATCGTTCCGTCCCGTGCTCCCCGGAGGAAGCTGGTCGATTCGGAGATGGTGGCGATTCCTTCGGTCTGGTTAAGCACCGTATAGAGGGCAAGCGCCATCGCTTCATCGGCAAGCGCAACGAAGATGCCTCCCTGGAGCCATCCAACCCCATTATGCATCGTCTGCACAATCTCCATAGACAGTTCCGCGTGACCCCCGGCAAATGAGATGACATTGACGCCCATCATCTTAAAAAACGGGTTTGCCTGATCTGAATCCAGTTTCAGGCGCTCTATATAATCCATCATCTATGACTCGCCTTCAGCCCGGCATAAGCATTTCGACGCCATATTTTTTATATAATTAACACCTTCTGAAAAGATGGGAATTCCAATGGTTACAATCAAGCATTTCCTGGCATTAATCATCGCAATCGCGGTGATTCTCCCCGCCGCTTCGGCGATGGTGGGAGGAGACAAGGCCTGGTTCCTAATCAACAGCAATGTCGATGGAGCCGACGTCTATTTTGGAGGAGAATACAAGGGGCAGACCGTAGATCAGAAACTCTATGTTGAGTACTATACCACCGGAACACCAGTGACCAACTTCATGGTGACAAAGGACGGTTATACACCCTATACGGGCCAGATTACCCATTATCCCGCAATGGGTGAGACAGTTAACCTGTTTGCCACCCTGCAGCCTGCCGAGCCAACCCCGGAGCCCGCACCGATCGGCGGAAGCATCGGCTGGTACACCATCTATGCAAATGTCGATGGTGCAAATGTCTACTTTGACAATGATTTCAAAGGCACAACTGCAAATGGCGAATTAACCGTGCAGGTCTATGCGACAGCCACCCCCTACCAGACATTCCGGGTTTCAAAGGCAGGATACTCGGACTTTACCAGCCAGATCACTGACTGGCCGGCAGCCGGGGAGACGGTAAAACTCCATGCAAACCTGCAGCCGGTTGCACCAACCCAGCCCCAGCCTTCCCCGGTATCGATCCTGGCAGTTCTTGGTGGCGCAGTCGGTGCAGCAGTACTCATCGCCTACAGGCGGAAATAATTCACTTCTTTTTTTTATTCAGCCACCATTCTTATAGTATGGTCATCATCCGCAGAATAGTACCAGAGGATTTTGAGGCAGTCTCCAGGATGGAGGAGCGGAGTTCCGGTTCAATTCAAGGTGCATATGTCTTCATCAGGCAGATGCAGGCAATAGCAGGTGATACCTTCTTCGTCGCAGTGGCAGATGGCGAAGTCGCCGGCTATACCATCGGATCCATCGTCGGCTCTTCCCCTGATACAGGATGGGTTCTCCGGCTCCAGGTGGCAGATCTTCATCAGAGGAACGGGATCGGCCGGAGGTTAATAGAAGGGCTTTTAGCAGCATTCAGGGAGAGAGAGGTGGTGAAGGTCATCCTCTCGGTCTCACCAAAAAACCATGCGGCTCTCCCCCTTTATCGCTCACTTGGGTTTATTGATGATTCATTTGAGCCCGACTACTTCGGGCCGGGTGCTGACCGCCTGATCCTCAGCAAAAATATGGAAACTCTTCTCGATTGACCGGAATAATAACTCTGAGTTGCTTGAGGATCGCCTCTATTCTGCAGATCGGTGAAAACCCTTAATGTGATTGTTTCCGATATCAGTATACATGAAACTCTTGGTAGCAGTTGCACCTGATCGGTTCCGTGATGAAGAACTGAGCGAGCCGATGAAGATATTCAAGGCAAAGGGAATAGAAACGGTCATCGGGTCCACACAGACCGGTGAATGCCTGGGGATGATGGGGGATCGTGTAGAGGCGACCGTGACATTTGGTGACGTTTCCGCTGCCGAATTCGATGGAATCGTGATCATCGGCGGACTCGGTGCACAGGATTTCTTCTGGAGCAGCCGGGAGCTGGTTGCGCTGGTGAAAGACTTTGACGAGAAAGGAAAAGTCGTGGCCGCCATCTGCCTCTCCCCGGCAGTCCTTGCATTTGCTGGTATCCTTAAGGGTAAGAAGGCAACGGTCTTTGCAAGCCCCGCATCAACCTATGCGATGAAGGAGGGTGGTGCATCCCTGCAGAATGATCCGGTGGTTGTCGACGGAAAGATCATTACTGCCAATGGGCCGGCTGCTGCAAAGGCATTTGGTGAGGCAATCGTCTCGACACTGAATGCATAACACCATGGACAGGGTATCTGAGAAGGATTGCAGCCTTATCATTCCTGCATATAATGAGGAGGAGAGGATAGGCAACCTCCTCATCGATCTCATCGGATTTGGCGGTGAGATCATCATTATTTCAGATGGGACTGATGCAACAGCCTCGATCGTCTCCCGGTTCACCGTGGAGAATCCCGACTGCGATATCACCTGCATCTCCTCTCCTGAACGGCTCGGCAAAGGCGGTGGCATAGCCAGGGGCATGAAAAAGGCCACACGAAAGTATATCGGTTTTATGGATGCCGATGGCTCGACAAGCATTGAAGAGATGAACCATATCTTCTCGCACCTGGACCATGCAGATGGCGTGATCGGATCACGTTGGATGCCCGGATCAATGATCCCGATCAGGCAGGGATTGATGCGCAGGGTCCAGAGCAGGATCTTTAATATCCTGATACGCATCCTCTTTGGGCTGCCATATGCAGACACTCAATGTGGAGCAAAGGCGTTCCGGCGGGAATTGATCGACAGCACACTGGATACGGTGGAGTCCACCGGCTTTGAGTTTGATGTCGAGCTCCTCTGGAGAGCCCGTAATGCCGGATATGATGTGATCGAGCTGCCGATCAGCTGGAGTGACCGGGGAGGGTCAAGCGTCAGGATGACCGATTCGATAGCAATGATAACCGGACTCCTCAGGATACGCATTCGATGAAAGAAATGGTACCGGAAGACCGGATCCAACAGGCATTCCTCCTCTACGAGACAGGAGCATATGAAGAGTCGCTGGCACTCTGCATCAGAACAAAGGAGATTGCGCTTGAGATCCTGGCTGCTGAGAATCTGCTCGCACTCGGGAGGCTGAGCGATGCCGAAGCAGCATTTTCCGATCTCATCTCCACAATTCCCGGCTCTTCAAAGGCACATCTCGGGCTCGCAGAGGTGTTCAGGAGGAGAGGGGATATGCCGGCTGCGACAGCCGCATATGCCGAGGCGATCCGCCTCGACCAGCAGAACCCTGTAGCACTCAGGGAATATTCCCGGATCCTTGCAGAAAAGGGAGATCATCGTGGCGCCATTCCCGTACAGAAAGCTCTCGTCCGGATCTCACAGAACTCCGGGGATTACCTCCTTCTTCTCAGGTCACTGGTTGCGATCGGGGAGGCAGATGAGGCGATTACCATATACAGGCAGATAAAACCGGCGGGAGGGGAAAACCCCGGGTACATCGAGGCATTGATCGCATCCAAACGATATGCCGAGGCAGCAGATGCAGCTGAAGAGGCATGGATCAGGGAGAGCGATCTGATCTATCTCCGTCTCTGGCTATCTGCCCTTGGACGGATTGATCCGGCAGAGGCATTTGATCGTTATAGAGGGTACATCCGGGAGTATACTGACATCGAACTCCTCTTCTCTGCTGTGCTGCTTGCAAAACAGCTTCATTCTTATGATGAGGGGATTTTAATGCTCCACTCTCTCAGGGAGATGCAGGATGAGCCGATATATCATCTCCTCCTCTGCGATCTGCTCAGGGCGAAAGGCGAGATGGATGCAGCAGGGGAAGAATATGCAGAGCTCCTCTCAGAACAGCTCGGTTCATTTGAACATCCGGAGTCGTTGAAGGTGATCATCGAAAAATATATCGCCTTCCTTGAGTTGACAAAGGAACAGGATTCCGTCATCGAGGAGATCCGCACCCTCCTTGAACCCCATCCATCATGGGTCTGCCTGGTCTGCCTTGGAGAGATGTATGAACGCTATGGCGATCTCACCCGTGCCCGTGATACCTTCTACCGTGGATACCGGAGCCACTATCTCCGTGGTGGCATCCCTTATGCTGCATTTTCTGCACGAAACCATGAGTGGCGTGAGGCTGAGAAGGTGATCCTCTATATCCTCTCCCAAATCCGGAAGGGAGAGGATCTCGAGATGGTGGCAGGGGAGATTGTCCATGGTAAGGAGAAACTGTACCAGAACATGAAGATCACCCACGCCCTCATCGATCGGCTCATGGATATGATCCCGGATCTCACGGCAAACGGGAGAGAGATCCTTGCAGTCGCCTCCCTCTATGCGGCATCCGATGCTCTGGATAGAAGAGATTACCAGGCATGCAAGGAACACTGCCTGACCGGGCTTGACATGATGCCCTGCTATCCCTCCTCGATCAGAATCGGGGATTTTATTCCCCTCCTCTCGCAGGCAAAAGATCATGCACTCTCTGAAAGGCCGGTGATACAGAGGATGCAGGTGGATGCGGTTTCTGAAGAGATACCGATCGCGGAGAGGCTGATGCTCACAGAGAAGGAGGAGAAAGCGTTGGCATTCATCCGCGAACATGCTGAGGCACATGAGATGGAACTCAGATCTCTTCTCGGCACGAGGCGTGTTGCCGGGATTATCAATGAGATTATCAGGAAGGCAGGCGAAGAAGGGATCAGCATAATCGAGAAGCGTGGCATCTCAGAGAATGGGGAGATATATGCCTGGATCTTTAGATAATACACGGAACGACAGGAAACTGCAGAGTATCGGGATCATCAATGCCCTCCGGCGGGGCACTGTCCCGGCAGATGGGCTTGAACGGCTCGCAGTCGGAATCGCAACCGAGGAGCGTGTGATCGCCGATCAGCTTCAGTATGTGGCAGCCGGACGATCAGACCTGAAGTTTGTCAGGGGCGATTTTGGGAGCGGGAAGACCTTTCTTATCTGCCGTGCCCTTGAGATTGCCCGAACCAGCGGATTTGCAACGGCCCATGTCGTCATCTCTCCGGACACCCCGCTCCATAAGCTTGCCGCCCTCTATCGCGCGATAACACAGAACCTCAGGACCAGGACAGGGGAGGCTGCATTAAAGAGTATCATTGATACCTGGATCTTTGGGATCGAAGAACGGCTGATCGAGTCACTTGGCGAGGAGGATGAAGAGCAGCTGGCATCAGCTGCTGCGGGAGAGATCGAGGCGTCCCTCCTAAGGATATCTGAAGATAACTCAGGGCTTGCCGCAGCAGTCAGGACATACTACCAGGCAAACAACCGGGGCGACTTCGCTATCGCACAGGCAGCCCTCGGCTGGATATCCGGGGAGGAGACGGTCGGCAGGAGCTTTAAATCAGAGGCGGGGCTGAAAGGAGCAGTGGATGAAGGGTCTGCCCTCCCCTTCCTCCGGGGACTGACGAGGATCATCGTTCAGGCAGGGTACCGGGGAATTGCAATCGCCTTTGATGAGGCGGAGACGACACAGGGGTCATCCCGGCCGCTCCGCGAGAAGGGGTATGTGAACCTGAGGCGGATCATCGATTCGGTTGACAGAAACGAGATGCCCCATTCATTCCTCCTCTTCACGGGAACTCCATCCTTCTTCGAAGGGCCAAAAGGGATCAGATCGCTTTCCCCGCTCTATGACCGGTTGCAGGTGATGGAGGATGACGGGTTTGCGAATCCTCTCCAGACCCAGATCATCCTTCAGCGGTTTGATGAGAGGCGTCTCTTTGAGGTGGCCTCGCGGGTCGTTCTGATCTATGGCGAGGCATACGCGGAGGTGGACCCGGAGCGGGTGAACCTCAGGTTCATACGGGCGATGATCGACCGGATCACACTCCGGTTTGGCGGCCGGATCGATGTGATCCCCCGGATATTCCTGCGTGAGTTTGTGGATATCCTTGACAAGTGCGCACTCCATGCTGCCTACGATCCGATGGAGAAGTACCGGTTTGAGGGGAGCGGTATGCCTG
Source organism: Methanocalculus pumilus (assembly GCF_055382585.1). Lineage (NCBI taxonomy): Archaea > Methanobacteriati > Methanobacteriota > Methanomicrobia > Methanomicrobiales > Methanocalculaceae > Methanocalculus > Methanocalculus pumilus. The sequence continues at coordinate 1,735,566 of NZ_AP042393.1, forward strand.
AACTGAAGGAGGAGGAACGGGCAGTGATGGAGGTTGAGTGGTGAATGGAAGCTTGCGAACACCCTTCTCCATCACATGTTGATGGTATGTAACCGGTCAGCCATAGCTGAATGCCGCTGTTCCCATAAAGGATTCTTTCCTGAATTGAGCCTTCCTGGATGAAAGTAGCAAATAATCCCCTATTTGAGCAGACTCGGAGAAAAATGGTGTTTTGGAATGATCCATAAAGGACCTGAGGATAAGAATCCGCTTACCCATAACAATATGTATGTGTTTAACGTAGAATGTAATTATAGGCATATCATGAATTCAAAGATTTTAATAATTGGAATTGCTATTTTAGCAATTGGAACCGCGTTGTATATGATTGCATTAACCCAACTGCCAGAATATGAAACTCTCATTGGCTCTCTTGCAAGAGTGTTAGATAGTGATGTTCAACAAAAATACGACCTTCTCAAATTATTCCAGGTTATTGGTCCAGTAGCCGGAGTTGCAGGATTTGTTATTTCTATTGCAGGTCTGGTTTCTTCCCCAAAGGACAACTAACCCTGATATGAAAACATCACCTATTTTTTTAAATCAATGTCATCTGCCACTTAAGTGTGTGGATATACATCAATTGTTTTTGTCTTTACTGCAATCCCTGCCATCACACTCTTGAGCATCTGAGATGCATTGGTAAGGTTGATGGGTTGGCGTGTTTTGAGTTTTGGTATTTTGATCTGCTTTGGTTTTGTCATAAGTGGATCTTCGTACATCTCCTTGTTTGTCAGCAGATGATGGATGATGGTCAGCAACTTTCGAGCCACCGCTACGACTGCTTGCTTATGTCCTTTCTTCCGTTTAATCCGCTCATAGAACTGACGAAACATGTTATCCTTGCTTCTGGACAACGCTGAAGCGCACTCGACCAGATATGTTCTGAGATGTTTATTCCCTTGTTTACTGATGGATCCCATCCGTGTTTTACCGGCAGATTCAGAAACACGTGGATCAAGACCTGCATAACGCACTATTTGTTTGGCTGAGTGGAATCGGGTTACATCACCAATTTCGGCAAGTATCATCGATGCTGACTGAAGTTGAATTCCTGGAATGCTGAGAAGGATATTGATCTGCTCTGGATCATTCTCAAACAGGTCAACCATACGTGACAGATGGATATCTATCTCCTTCTCAATCTGCTGAAGCATGCGATGTGCAGACTGAATGCCAAATATATCGTTCTCCGTTAATTCCCCGCAAATAGCAGCTTCAATCTTCTCTCTCTTCTTCACGATGCCGGGATGAGAGAGTTGTGCAAATATCTCATCAAATGTCTTTCTCTTGACCAGTCCATCAAGAATGATGAGACCACTCTTACCAAAGAGATCGGAAATGACTGGGGTGATCCGAATACCTGCCCGTGAGAGAATGGTGTGGATTCGATTTCTATATCGTGTTCGTTCTTTCACTAAATTCTTATAGGAACGGCAGAGATCACGATAATCTCGAACTCTCTCTTCAGGAATATACGAAGCTTTGAAGTGCCCTTCCAAACAGATTTCAGCAATCCATACGGCATCTTTAGTATCTGTCTTTGAAGAGGGGACGTATTTAATGAAGTATGGATTTGCAACAAACGTTGGTACAGCATGTTCAAGTATGGTGTAAACCGGCACCCAGTAGACGCCCGTTGCCTCCATAAGCACACGAGAACAGTTATTCTCAACAATCCAATCACGTAACCTGATCAGATCAGGAAGTTGGGTAGAATAGTTTTTTGTCTCATAAGAACCAGAAGCATCAATGATAGTGGCCGTGAGTTTTGACCGATGGACATCAATGCCACAGGCGCTATCGACCCGAGGAAACATTGTGTATCACCTCCATTAGTGTGGGGATGACAGAATATGTGGTCACTCTGATATACGTGCTCGAAGCACAATTGCATGTTCGAAGAAATAAGACCAGACTTTTTCACGGGTTCAGAAGGCCCAAGGAAAGATAGGTCTTGTCATCCCCATGAGGTGATACAACCCAGGAAACTTAATGATTACTCACCAGTTTTCATCTATTGCATGTGACCCCTATAGGGTCATGAGTGACTTTTTGTAAATTGTTAACTTTGACTGGAAGCCGCTTGTGGACTTCAGATTTTCTCTCCAGAATATTTCTTGTTGACGGCTGTTACCACCCCTCTGGCCCGTCGGATACGGATCAATTATTAAGGGATTTTGAAGATTTGGATCGAAACAGTACATAAATAGAGAGGAGAATAGTACTGTAGCAGACAAAACCAGGATCATCACCATGCCACTCTTTGACTTTCTCAGGAAAAGCGATTTCAACAAGGGTGTCGAGCTCCAGGTCGCCGGGCACTATGCCGAAGCGCTCGATTATTTTGACCGGGCACTCGCCCACCACCCCGGCCATGTCGATACCTGGAACAATCGCGGTGCGGCACTGAGCAATCTCGGGCGGCATGAAGAGGCTCTCAGATCCTATGATATGGCACTCCAGATCGAGCCGGGACATTGCATCGCATGGATTAACCGGGGGAGTGCTCTTGAGGGGCTCGGCAGGTACGAAGAGGCGATTCTGTCATATGACCGGACACTCACGATAAATCCGAAGCATGCTGGTGCATGGAATGACCGGGGATTGGTACTCAGCACCCTTGGGCGATATGATGAGGCTCTTGAAGCCTTTGAAAATGCAGTCCGGCATGATGACGGTTTAGCCCCGGCATGGACCAGCCGGGGCTGTGCCCTCCATGCCCTCGGCCGGTATGAGGAGGCGATTCTGTCATATGACCGGGCAGCGAAGATCGAGCCGCGTTATGTGGATGCATGGGCACTGCGGGGGTCTTCACTCTTCTCCCTTGGCAGATATGCTGATTCAATCGAATCATGCGATCAGGCGATAGCAATATACCCGGATTTCTGCATTCCATGGTACATCCGGGGTGCTGCCCTCGATGCCCTCAGCAGGCATGCAGAAGCAGTAGAAGCATGGGAGAAGGTACTCGGCTTTGTGGCAGAAGCCCGGTTCCAATGGTACTACCGTGGGCTGGCATTCACGAGGCTCGGCAGGAATGAAGAAGCTGCCGTGGCTTTTGAGAGGGCACGTGCCTCTGGAAGGCTCTGTATCCTCGATCCCCCGGATGAGGAGATAGGGGGGGCAGGGGGAACGCTAAACGAGGCATCTGCCGTCCTATAACCCTCAATACTGACGGTATATCGAGCTTCGATTACCTGTCTCAATAACGTGGATGATCAGCACTGCATTGTCGATAGTGAGGATGACCCGGTAGTCCCCCACCCGTAGAGAATAAAAAGACGGCTCGCTGCTCCCTTTGAGCTTTTTTACATGGATTTTTGGATTCAGTTCACCGGCAAGTGTGCTTAGCTCCCGGTATATTGCCTTTCCAACAGGTACCGGGAGCCGGATAAGATCTTTTTTTGCAACGGCTGAGATCAACACTTTATAGGCCATTCAATCAGTCATCCAGAAGACCAAGTTCGCCTGCAACAGCTTCAAGAGATTGAACTCTACCGGCTTTGATATCGGCAAGCGACTCCTCTATTGCCTGGATGGTCTCATCACTGAGAGGTTCATCGTCGATCGCAACCTCAATTAGTCGTTCGATAACATCTTCAAACGGTTCCTTCGGGTGCACCTTCAACGATGCCAGCCGGTCCCGGAGATCAGTGCTGATCCGGATTGTTGTGATAGCGGGCATATTAGAATATATGGAAATATATCATCATATATCTTTGCACATCTGAATATGCAATCATTCAGATGAGAAGAGAGGATCTTATGCAGGGCGAGGATTGGCAATCACAGGAGCGACCCACTAAAAAGACCTTTTTGGAGTGATATCCTGAAGATATGATTCGACCCTCGTATAGACCTCAATTGAAAGCGCATCATGGGAAAACACCAATCTCCTCGCATGGAACGAGGGTTCAGCACTCCATATCTCCTCCCAGGCGATCTCGATCCCGGAATGGATTGCGGGAACAGAATAGTCGATCGGCGCCCATACATATGGTGCAGGAATGATTATTTCCCGCTTTGTTGCCCTTTCGATACAGAGATCGTGGGGGCAATCAATCCATATGATTGCTACCTCCAATTTCGAGCTGAGAAGTGCATCGCGGACCAGGCAGGCATACGGACCCATCCCTGAGAACTCAAGGATTGCCGGGGATGGATCAGAACATGCCTTCAGGAAATAACGCCATGCCGTCTCTTCACCATCAATTGTGCCATCAGAATACCCAATCCGGCAGTCATCAATGGATGTATACGGATGACCAGTCTCGTCTGAGAGGGCTCGTGCAAGTGTCGTCTTCCCGGCACCAAGTGTTCCGATGATGAGAATCTTCATCTTCCCGATTGCCATATGCCTTATTCGTTTAGCAAACGTTGCTGAATCCTGAATTATCGTCGTCGATACTCTTTATGTGCTTGTTCAATGGTCATGATTTTTTCAACCCGGACAACATGCTCATCCTCTATGATAATATAGAAAACCGTAAATAATCTGCTTACATGAAGGCGATAAACCACAGGAGGATGAGGATAATCCAGTCTTTCCTTGTTGCCTCCAGGATAAGGATCGTGCTGTAGTTCAAGTATTCTATCAACAAGTATTCGGCGAGTCTTTTGGTGAAGTTTTCCAAGATACTCCCTTGCTTTCTTCTCGATTACAATCGAAAACACAGAAACGACCCTTTATCTGAATAATACAATGATTCGTAATTTTCTCAATCATCCTTCATTATTTCATCAGGATCAAAAGGGATGAAATCACCTTTTCTATCAATCTCGCAGATCATCTTCCATTCACGGAAATCCTGTTCCCGCCGTATCATAGCTGCAATAAGTTCATCAAAACTCTGGCCTGCCTCTTTCAGATTATGAAGATCGCGCCAGGTGGGTTCCTTCACCGGAATGCGTTTTATAGAGGAAATTCCAGGGTCAGCAGTACTGGATGACATGGAGGATAATGGGACGAATGAAGATATAAGAGTGTGCATAGAGTGCATAATGATCCTAATTGCCATAATATCCAATGAGAAATAAATGGAGAGCCCCATACATCATATCTACACATTCCCAACCGATACACAAAATACATCTCAGCAACCAGATTCTCATATATTTGTCCACAACGGATACTATGACCCATACGCAAGGTGATCCCATGCCAAAAACCCAGTCCATAACCGATATACACGACGGATGCGAGGTGGACTCACTCTTCCTCCTCGAAGAGATCGATATACGCAAGAAGAAAGATGATGGCAGATACCTCTTCGCCACGCTCGCCGACAGAACCGGCCGGATCTCCTGCAAGATCTGGGGGCTGCCGGCACAATCGGCCGACGAGATCGAGGCACTCGGCAGGAGCCTCCAGCCGGGAGAAGTCTACCGGATTCGGGGATTTGCAAAAGTCTTCAATGGCGAATGCGAGATCAATATCAATGATGGAATAGCCGATCTCGCCGCCCCGGCTGCTATCCAGGCATCAGAAAAGGGAGAGTTCGTCTACTCGCCCGTTGATATCAAAGAGACCGCTATTGCCATACAGAACCTCGCCGGGACGATTGGAAACGGCCAGCTCAAACTGGTCGTCTCCCTCGCACTGATGGATGCGGGCGGCTTCTACGAGAAGCCTGCTGCCAAGAAACGCCACCATAACTACCGGGGCGGCCTTGCAGAACATACCCTTGAGACGGCGACAATTGCTGTTGCCATGGCAGAGGCGAAGAAGAGCTACGGGATCGATCGCGACATCCTGATCGCCGGTGCACTCCTCCATGATATCGGAAAAGCCCTCTGTTTTGAAGAGAAGGGGATCGGATATGCAGCCCGCCCCGAATACGATCTGATCGGCCACATCCCGCTTGGGATCACCTTCCTCACGAGGTTTAAGGACTACCTCGATGATGCAACCTACCTCCACCTCCTCCATATCATCCAGTCACATCACGGAGAATACGGCGAGGTCATGCCACGGACATCTGAAGCCTGGGCGGTTCACCTCGCCGATCTCGCAAGCGCCACCCTCCGGGAGGTAGCCGACGATATCGCACCGCTTGGACCCGGAGAGGGGAAGTGGAAAGGAGAAAAGAGCGGAAAAGCGGTGTATAGGATATAGGGGACATTCAGTCAATAATTTCCAGACAAGTCGTCTGAGGGCTTGAATTACATTACATAAAGGTGAGATGCAAAGATACGATAGAAAGCACCACATTCAATGCTATATTCTATATGATAAAAGGCACTATATAGTATACATGAGCCCCTTGGAAGATATTCGATCAGTCACGGATCTGAAACGCCACACCCGTGAGATTCTTGATCACCTCCATGCAACCGGTCGTCCTGTCATACTTACAGTAAATGGGAGGGCGGATTCCATCCTGCTTGATATCAAAGCATATGAAAAGTATCTGGAAGCAGCGAATCTCGCACGGCTGCTTGTTCCGGCTGAAAAAGATGTAGAGAACGGACAGACACGCTCAGCCAGTGAATTTATACGTGAGTTCAAACGTGAAAAACAGATATCAGGTTGAGATCACCACCGTCGCTGAACGGGATGTTGAGGAGATATGGGAGTATATTTCTCAGGACAACGCAGAACGAGCAACAGCATTCATCTTTGATCTTGAGAAGAGCATAGCGGGGCTCAGTACCCTTCCCCTGCGTTGTTCACTCGTACCAGAAAACGAAATTCTTGGAACAGCGTATCGCCATCTTCTCTATGGCAATTACCGTATCATCTTCAGAGTGTTCGGCTCAAAAGTGATCATTCTCCGTGTAGTACATAAGGGACGCCTGCTGGATACACGGTTTTTCTGGTAGCCAACCATTACAATCCGATCAAAATGGGACTCTTCTCCAAAGTAACACGAGACCTGTCTCTGACTCGTTACCACAAATATCTGAAAGCCTGAAAATGATTAATAGCATCAAGATACATTATTGTACAGCTGTATATGATTATACAACTGTATAAACACATATCGCCACACACATGTACTGGTGTGTATTGATACACGAAGGTATAATCCGAAATACAAGCAGAAGTAAAAGAAAAGAATTGTCTTATGGAGAAGGGAAAAATGACGGCACAGAAACAGTCTGATGTAGCAACGAAGCGGGTAGCCCTCACCCCGGGTACATGGGCGGCACTCTCGAATATCAAAGAACCGGGGAAGACCCTTGGTCAAACAGTTGCTGATCTTATTGCCGAACACCAGAGACGAAAGCTTGAGTTGGATCTCGATGAAATTGATGCAACCGGCACCTTCACCTCATGGGAAGAAGCAAAAAAAGAACTTAATCTGTAAACGAGGTTCTTTGTGCAGATCAAAATCGAGGATCGTGCAAAGGAGTTCATCCGGGAACTTCCTCAAAAAGATCAACATATCATTGGCGAACATATCGAACAGCTTATCCACCATCCACATGCCCGGGGCAATATCAAGAAGCTTCATACAAAAAACCCCGTTGGCGCATGCATATAGCATGGAAATATACGATATTCTTTTCAGCCGATTCCGATACCATATGGATAGAAAAGATCATGACAATTGAACAGGCGCACAAGAAATATGGGAAGATCTGACAGGGAAGGAGTTTTTCGCTTATCAAAAACAGAAATCCACTTTCAGCAAACCTTTCTCCCAGGACCCCCCTATGGGATATCATGGTGCCTATGATTCAATTTCAGCCGGAGACAAAATACCGTCTGGATGCCTATAAAATGTCTCCTCGCTATTTTATGCGGGTATTTTGAAGCAGGTGCGGCACGGGTATCGGGGGGCGGGTGGTGAGGCAGCCCCCGAAACATTCCCGCCCCTCCCGCGTTGCATCTGCGGTCACCAGTTCAACCTCCCTGCGAAGCATGTGAGGACGGGGAAGTGGAGGGGAGAAAAGAGTGGGAAAGCGGTGTATAGGATATAGGAAAGGTTCTAAGGAGGGGGAGCTTACCCCCGCCGCCTCACCCGTACCGACTCTGCATGCCCATAGAGCCCTTCTGCCTCGGCGAGCGCCTCCACCACATCGCCGATCGCCGCAAGCCCCTCTTCAGTCAGGATCTGGACCTGGCTGCGGGTGCAGAAGTGGTGGACATCAAGCCCGGAGTGAACCCTCGCATACCCTGCTGTCGGGAGGACATGGTTTGTCCCTGATGCATAATCCCCGCAGGCAACCGGCGTCCAGGGCCCGACAAAGATCGAGCCTGCATGCCCGACCTCCTGAAGGAGTGCCATCGGGTCAGCCACCTGGAGCGAGAGGTGCTCAGGCGCAATCTCATTCATCATCCGGACTGCTTCACCCCGGGAGGATGCAATCACATACCCGGACTGCGTGAGGGCTTCTTCGATGATCTCCCGCCTTGGGGAAGACGCAACCATCCGGGCGATCTCTTCCCCGACACGCTCAGCAAGCCCCGCATCAGTCGTCACAAGCACACTTGCCGAGTGGGGGTCGTGCTCTGCCTGGGCGAGGACATCGGCTGCGATATAGGAGGGATCAGCAGTCATATCGGCAATGATCCCGATCTCAGACGGTCCTGCGGGAAAATCGATCTCGGCACGATCCCGGAGGATCATCTTCGCCGCAGTCACATAGACATTCCCCGGCCCCACGATCTTATCGACCGGCCGGATCGTCTCTGTCCCGATAGCCATTGCCGCAATCGCCTGGGCACCACCAACCCGGTAGCATTCCGTCACCCCGGCGATATCCATCGCAACAAGTGTCAGCGGATCGGCCGGGGGCGGGGTGCAGCAGCAGATCTCTGGTACCCCGGCAACCCTTGCAGGGACAGCCGTCATCAGGACTGTTGAGGGATAAGCCGCCCTTCCGCCGGGCACATAGCAGCCGACCCGGTCAAGAGGGCGTGTCCGGACACCGAGGGTGATGCCCGGCTCAACCTCCTCAAGCCAGAGGGAACGGGACTTCTGGAGTTCATGGAACCGAGTGATCCTGGCTTCTGCTTCACAGAGTGCTTCAACGAGGCGTTCATCCACCTCTTCGTACGCCTCTTCAATTTCCTCGGGAAGGATTCGTGGGGTATCCAGCCTGATCCGATCAAACCGCTCGGTCAGATCAAGAAGGGCGGAATCACCATCCGTCTCGATCTGATCGACGATATCCCGGACAGCACCCAGAACCCCGGAAATATCACCCCGACGCTTCTCCTTCCAGCCGGAAATGTCACATTGATTCCACATACGTACCTATACACCCGGAGATCCATTGAATCTTTCCAAATACAGACAATCCCAGAGAAATAGATACTCATTTTATATAGTCGGAAGTTAAAAAGTGCCCATGGTGAAGAAATGAGTGATCTCCTGCTGAGCCTCTCCGCCTATGTCGCCATCGGGGCTCTTGCTTTTGGCATAGGACTTATCGGAGGATACATCGCTCTCTCCAGGTATTATACGAAGAGATTTCTTATCGTTGGGAAGGAATGTTCAGACAAAGATTCTCTCATTCCCCTCCTTGACGAAATTGAACGTGAATCATAAGGTGTTGTATGGTTACCCTCAGCGGCTATAGTCTGATAGTCATCGTCTCGCTCTGTTTTGGACTGATCGTCAGTTTTCAGCTGGCCCATATCCAGTATGTCAGGTACCTAATCAGGCTTGCAAAACGATCAATTCTGAGCGGAACTCTTGCTCCCGTCTTTTCAGAGCTGGAGCAGCGTGGCGGTGAGATATAAGGGATCAGGGATGTATCAGGGAGCATAACCCCGCCTGTTATCTAACAGGAGCAACCAATACGTACCTGATGGAATGCACAGTGCTTGCAAGCGGGAGCAGTGGCAACTGCATCTACGTCAGCAACGGCACAAGCGCCCTCATCATCGATGCGGGCATCGCAAAAAGGGATATCATCACCAGAATAACCGAATCGGGCGGAGACCCGGCAATCGTCGGGGGGATCCTCCTCACCCACGAACATACCGATCATGTCCGGAGTGCCAATGCCCTCGCCCGTGCTCTCTCCCTCCCCCTGATCGCAACCGGCGGGACACTTGCGGCATTCTCCTCGACACGGCAGCAGATCAAAAAACCTCCACCCCATATCGCCTGCCGGTACAATACCCCCCTGACAGTCGGGGCATTCGAGGTCACCCCTTTTGCCGTCTCCCACGATGCAACCGAACCATGCGGCTATTCCATACGATCAGATGACCTTAAGCTCTCAATCATGACCGATACGGGGACAGTCACCCCCCGAATGATGGAGCTTCTTGCAGAGAGCGATGGAATTGTCCTTGAATCAAATCACTGCCCGAAGATGCTTGAGGAAGGGCCCTATCCTGAATATTTGAAGCGACGGATCAGGGGGAAAAAGGGGCATCTCTCAAACAAAATGGCAGCAGAATGTCTCACCGAGCTGCACGGCTCAGTCTCCACCGTCATCCTCTCGCATCTGAGTGAAGTGAACAACTCCCCCTTAGTTGCCTTCGCCTCATCACAGGAGGCGCTTGGCCTCGATATGACCTATACCGATCTCCGGGTGGCATCTCCCGGAATCGACTGTTCCTGCCTCTCCCGGCCGATACGGATTCATTGAGACAGGATAGAGGTAGAAAAATGCTCCATTCGATTCTACATCTTTCCAACAGGAGAGGGCTGGATCCGGCGTATTGAGACGGTTGCACCGATGATCATGCCGGAGTGATCCCGGAATGGCTCGACGCTGATCCGAACCGGCATTCTCACACAATCACGCCTGAGAAGGATACAATCCATCTCCACAGGCTCCCTGGCACCACCTGCAACAACTGAACGGAGCTGTTTTGCGATTGCATCTTTGGAATGGCCTTCAAGCGAAAGAATTGCAGATAGCGGCTGGTTCTCGGCATCTTTCTGCGTCCATCCGATCATCTCTTCTGCCGCATAGTTGATCAGCCTGACATGGAGACCCGAATCAATGCTGATGAGGCCATCCGGCATCCGGGGTTGGGCAGTATAGCTGCCGGCAACTTCTGAGACGAGTGCATCTTCGACCCACTTCTTCTCTACCATATCAATATAATGAAGTGTCTGTTCAAGCCGGGCATTCACTTTTCGAAGCTCCAGTGTCCGTTCGGCAACAAGTTCTTCGAGGTGTTCGCGGTGTCGGCGAAGCTCCTCTTCAGTCCGGACGCGATCGCTGATATCCCGGAATATCAGCACTGACCCTGTGAGATGTTCCTTCTCATCCATAATCGGGGTTGCAGTATACTCAACAAAACGCCGTGTACCATCCAAAGAGACAAGAACCATCAGCTGATCTGAATAGACTGCTCTTTGATCCCTGAGTGCCTGTAGAACAGGATCAGCACCCCGGTTTCCGGCACCGTTCTCAATCCTGAAGACAGCGCCTGAAGGGCTCCCAGCCGCCTGTTCCTCGCCGACGCCGGTGAGGCTGGATGCAACCGGGTTCATAAACCTCACAACCCCCCCGGTATCAGTTGCGATAACCCCCTCACCCATGCTCTGCATCGTTGTCTTCAGCCACCGCTCGCTCGCCCGAAGCCTCCTCTCCATCGAGGATTTATACACTGCTATCTCGATGGCGATCTGCAGATCACGTTCCATGAACGGCTTGAGGATATACCCATACGGCTCGGTCACCTTTGCCCGCGAGATCGTTCCCTCTTCAGAATATGCCGTCAGGTACACAACAGGGATCTCCAGTTCCTCCCTGATGATCGCTGCTGCTTCGATCCCATCCATCGTACCTTTCAGGACGATATCCATCAGTACAATATCCGGAGGATGCAGACGGATCTCTTCTATTGCTTCCTCTGCATAGCCGGATATCCCGGCAACAGAATACCCCATCTTCAGAAGACGGGCCTTTAAATCCATTGCGACGATAGATTCATCCTCGACGATCCAAACACTGGTTTCTGCCATCTCTTCACTCCCTCTCTTTGTATTTTAATGGATTGAAGACAATCCGAAACTCAGTTCCTTTACCTGTTTTCAGCTCAAGCGTTCCATCCAGCTGTGTCACCAGGGAAGAGACGAGGAGGAGGCCAAGCGATTGGATCTTCTCGATCCTGATGCCTTTTGGCATCCCGATGCCATCGTCCCTGATAGCAAGAGTATAGCTTCCATTCTCATTTGGGTGCATGGAGATCATAATCGTCCCTTCACGCTCATCAGGGAATGCATGCCTGAATGCATTTGAAACCAGTTCATTGAGCAGAAGCCCGAGGGGGACCGAGGTATCCGGGTTCAATACCACATCATGGATATCAAACTGCACGGCCACATTCTGTGCATTGGCGCCATATTCCCTCCGAAGACTCTGGGTGATCCGGGTTGTATATTCAGAAAAGTCGATCATCCCGAGTTCCTTTGACCGGTAGAGATGTTCATAGATATAGGCAAGTGCCCGGACCCTGTTCTGGCTGTCAGTCATATAGCCGAGGATCTTCGGATCGCTCACAAACTGGGACTGGAGCTGGAGGAGACTTGAGATCACCTGGAGATTGTTCTTCACCCGGTGATGGACCTCGCGGAGCAGCACCTCCTTCTCGGCAAGCGCCTCTTCCATCAGGAGGTTTGATGAGGACATATCTGAGACCTTTGATATGGAGAGCAGGATATATTCACGATAGTCAAGGTTGATTGCACGTGGCCTGATCAGGTATTCGGCACTTATCCCTGAAGCATCGCGGAGCATCTGAGTGAAGCCGTCCCTCTCCTCCATGACCGCATTCCGTATCTTCTGTTCAAAAACCCCTCGTGAGGTCTGGGAAGATGCGCCGGTCTGAAGAACCGCAGAGAGAGGAAGGGAGAGATCAAGGCCACTCCTGCACCCTAGAATTTTTGAGAGGGATGAGTTAATCGCAACAACAGTTCCTGTCCTCTTTTCAAGGACAAGCATCCCACAGGGAGAACGCAAAAAAACCTGAATACTTAGATCATCATGCATAGGTCACTCTTCTCCAATCTTTAATACGCTCATTGCAAATCTGTCAACTATTGGCAGTAGTGCCTGCATACCCCTCTTCTGACGAACTGGATCGCCAGAGAAGACATCCTCTTCAAGGTATGTGAAGAGATCCATAATATAACCAATGCGGGGATACGATGCCGAGAAACGCTGCCTTGTCCCCACAGCTCCTTCGTGATTTCTCCGGAGTATCTCAAATATATACTCGATGAGATGGATGAGATAGAGAGGAATACCCCGGACGATCGCCTGCTTTTTAAACCGGTAGAATATCTCCGCCTTTCCGGTGATAGTTGCCAGCTTCAGGCCATAATATGCCGGCTCCATTCCATCCGGCATCACCCGGATCATCCTCTGGAGGATCACTGCTGCGGATTCGAGCGATTCCCTCTCAAGCGCCCCATGGAATGCACGCCGCAGAAACCTGATATCATCAGGAAACGAGGTGAGTGCGTCTGTCAAAACCGAATCATATCGGCGGGCATCGCCATCTCTCTCAGCTTTTAATAAAGCAATCTCAGGGAACCATTCATCATGGGGGAACCATTCCCGTGCCAGCTCATAGACATCCCAGAAGAGGGACGAGAGGAGATCATTCTCATCTTCTGTGAGGAGGGGGTGTGAGGCGAGAGGCGGACGGTGTTCGCTCATCGCTATTAACTGCTCCCTTGCAGATAGGAGAGGATCAGATTGCTGGCGATCCGTTTCTCCCTCCTCACGGCCCGTCTGAATATAACAATAGGCAATGGCCGATCCAATCAGCGGATCGATGAACCGGTACTTCTTCAGGAGAAGAACGGCATTGCGGTACAGCCCTCTCCTGATGGAATGCAGGCCGGAGACGAGATCAAGGCCACCTCTCCCGCCATTACGTTTATATTCTGCAAGGATGGCACCGAGTTCCTGATCGAAAGCCGGATCATTCATCCGGGAACTGTTCCTGAAGATCTCACAGGCGATCTCATCCAGAAAAAAATTATAATCGGGATCGGGGAGCCGTCCATCTCCTTCTTCAAGAGCAGAGACGACATGGGTGAAGAAGAGTGGGAGAGAGCGATCTATTGCATCACTGTTTTCCCGGATATACAGACGGAAGCGTTCTCTGATCTGGCCTGGATCATCATGCGGCATCAGATCCAATACAGTGCCCACTCCCATACAAGAGAGATCGCATCACTCAGGTATATGACTATTGCTCTCTGGCCGGATCATGACCCGGAGCCAACCGGCTCTCAAACCGCCGGTAACGATCCTCAATCTGGGCGAGGGTCTCAATCTCATCCATCCGCTTATCATCACGTATCCTTATAAACCGGGGGAATCGAAGGGCATATCCGGAATCATAATTTGTGCTCTTCTGGATCTCCGAGTATCCTACCTCAAAGATGATCCCGGGTTCAAAGGAAACCTCCTTACCAGTTGTACTGATCACCCGGTCTTTGAAGAGATCGTGAAGGAGGGCGAGCGTCTCGTCATTGATACCGGTCGCAACACGGCTCACCGGGAGGAGACTTCCATCATCATCCTGGCAGGCGAGGAGGAAAGAGCCAAAATGGTGGGCACGCCGCCCTTCGCCCCATTCACCCCCGATCACAGCCAGATCGATCGTCTCGACTTCTGGTTTGCATTTCACCCAGTGCTTCCCCCGGTTGCCAGGGATATAGGGGGAGCCTGGCACTTTCAGCATAATTCCCTCGTGCCCCTCCCCAAGTGCCGTATGATAGAATTTCAGGAGCTCCCCAGGATCAGATGATCGGATCTGTGGAGCGATACACCCGCTCATTACGTCTTCGAGATGTATGCGCCGCTCTGAAAGGGGGAGATCGATCAGCCCTTCGCCATCACGGTAGAGGATATCGAAGACGAAGGGGATCATCTGTATCTGATCCACATGGGCAGAGACATCATGTTTCCTCCGTATCCGCCTGAGCACCGTCTGGAATGGCATCGGCCTCCCATCCCTGATGGCAACCACCTCGCCATCAAGGATTACATCGCCTGAGATGACATTTGAGAGCTGATCGGCAATATCAGGAAGCGCAGCGGTCAGATCTTCGAGTCTCCGGGAGTAGATGGCAACACGGTCTCCTCTCCGGTGGAACTGGAACCGGCTCCCATCATATTTGTACTCCGCACAGACCTCACCTGTGCCTGCAACCATCTCCGGAATCGATCCCGTCTGGGCGAGCATCATCTTCACAGGCCTGAAGAGCTCGATCTTCACGTTCAGGAGGGCATCCGGATCAACAGACGCGATCCTTGCCACCTCACCGAGATCATTCATCACCTGATGTGCCCTGTTCACAGAATCGGGGCTCACAAGGAAGGCGATCGCAATCGCATCCCGGACACTTCCTTCCCCGACACCAATCCTGAGCTCCTCAAGCATCAGGCGGGTGAGATACCGGCCTTCAAGTGGCGATGCATTCGAATACAGGAGCTTTGCATTCCTCAGTTTCTCCTTCTGTGACTTTGCACCGGAAGTATCGGCCATCCTCAGAAATGTCGCATAGACATCGCCAAGGGTGAGCTCTTCGGCAAAGAGACTCATCTGAGTCTTCTCTTTCAGAAGGAATTCAACAGCTGTCCCGGCGTCTCCGGTCCGGTTGACAAGAGCGATCACGTCACTCCGTTTCCAGCCCGCCACATAAGCAACCGCATCATAGAGGAGATTTGGCCCGATCCCAAGATGTGCAGAGCTCCAGTCTGGAAAGATCAGGCCGCGGATGAACCTGACAAAAATTGGAAGATCATCCGGTGCAAGGCCGGGGAGGATATCTGCGATTGTATCCCGCATCTCAAGACGGCTTGCGAGCGATTCTATCTTCTCACATAAGAGGGCAAACTCGGAAAAGAGCATTTAATCAGATATACCTCTTCCCTGATCGTGAATGAAGGTATTGTTTTGTTCTCAAAACCATTTTTAGAAAAAGTCGGCAAATGTCCGTTGGGATCGGAGATCCCGGATCAGATCCGATCGGCTCCGCCAGAATGATGAGCCAAGCAGTGCCGTGACCATCGCCTCCCCTGAATGGAGATCGGGACAGGGGATGGCAGGAGATTTCAGTGCAGCCCTGGTTGCCTCCCGGATCACCCAGGTACCAAGGGGTGCCCAGTAATCCCCGGAAATATCCCGGACCACCACCACCCGGGCTGTTCTGCCAATGCTTTCCAGATGCTCGAGAACGGCAAGGCGGGCTGAGTAATAGGCGCCCGCAATCGGAGAATACCCCTGTTTCTTCTTCTTCTCTCCATCGACTACAACCACATCTTCATCTCCACCCCAGAGGGAGTTGCTCTGCCATCGCTCGATCATCTCAAACCTAAAGTCCGGGGAAGGGATGAAGAGGAGAACAATCCTGTTGCCATAGAGGAGAGCAGAGTGGACGAGGATATCCTGAAGGGGTACCAGCCGGCAAACCCGCTTCCTGAGATCTTTTGAGATCATATCGTCAACGGCTGTGATCGCCCACCGGGTAGGCACAAACTTCCGTTTTGAGCCAAGAAGCCCTGCTGTGAGGAGGCTTGTGATCCGGTAAACATCTATTCCATCCTGAAAGAGGGCGGATGCCGCCTCGGTTGCCCGTACATCAGTATCCGATGTGTACCGATCAACGGCAGGCTCCACCACGGCATTATCAAGAACAGAGACTTTTGAGAGTCTTCCCGAGAGGCCGATCGGCGCCACGGTCCCGTCAAACGAGAGATCATAGCGGATCGGTTTTTCAAACCTCGCCTCGACATCAAGGGGCCTGCTTGAGAGAGCGACCTCCTGCGCTTTCTCAAGGACAGTTTTGACTGGCTGTGAACCCCGGATCGTCCTCGACCTGATACCGACGATCTCCTCCATACCAAGGCCGCGGGTGATCCAGTCGGTTGGTGTGTCAGACTCACGGAGGAGGAGCGGTCCTCCGACGACACGGGGGTACCCGCTGCTTCCGATGAAGATGGATGGAGATGGGCCCATATATTCTGACTGCGGCTTCTCATTCGTCAGTGCATAGAACCGTTGCATGATCGGGCATTTCGGGAGGCCGCAGAGCCCCTTCCCCTTGCATTCCGCACACCGCATCATCGGAGATCCCTCACCAAGCGGATGGAACCGGAAAATTGTTCAAGGAGGAAAGTAACAAGTTCATCCCAGCATACCTGATCCCCCTGTGGGAGGGATGCAGCAATCTCGCGGCCAATCTGATCGTCGGTGCCGGAGATTGTACGGACAATAACAGATCCGGGAGCATAGGCTTCTGGAACAATGCTATCTCCATCTCCGTCGGTGATCCCAAAGACCGGTATTCCAAGGACTGCTCCGATATGGCCGCAGACTGCGGTGGTGTCATCCCCGATTGCGAGAATACCACATGTATCCGGGGTGATCATCCTGTACGTGGCGATCCCCGCATGATCGATCGTCTGCACCCTGCCGCAGGGGGGAGAGGTTCGCCTGATATTTGCGGGTGTAGCAGTCCTGATCCAGCCACTCTTGCACCATGCCCGGTCAAGGGGAGGGCAGCCGATGGCGTTAAGCTTCTCGATCCCATGGAGCTTCAGGCGTATGCCGCTGATCGGCATGATGATGCCATCTTTCCTGGAGATGACCGCCTCTTCCGCAGTCGCATACCCGATCGTGATCCCTTCAACCATCACCGGCTCACCAGGAATGCAGCCGCAGATCCTCCGGATATCCGGTTGATCGTCCCGTGACGAGTTCAACATAACGAGACGGTACCCGATCTGATCGCAGATCCCCTCTGCAATTGCCCGATCCCCATTATTCCAGAGGTAACAGATCTGATCCGAACACTCGATATGGATCAGTCCACCCCTGACTCGCGAGGCGACGATCTCTCCAAACCGCCTCCCCGAGGCGGGCGTCTTCCCCCGATTAACCAGCATACTAACACCCTCCATCCCATTGATAACAACAGATGGAGGGGCATCGGCATAGGTTACCGGCAGACCGCTTGCAGCAGCTGCTGTCCTCCCCATCACTCCGGCAACAATAGACCGCTCTGGGAGGAGCGCGTGGTAGATCCGGGCTGCATCCCCTTCATCAAAGACAAAAGGGCCATGAAAGATACAGGTTGCCTGCAGGGATTGCATCTGGAGAAGTATCGCCCTGAAAAGAGATAGGATCTTGGTTAGGTATTACACATTTTATGAAAAGTATTAACTAATACAAGGTTTAACACTCTTTCGTCCTATCAGGACACACCATCCAGACCGGGCGCGTCAATTCATGGCACGTCCCACACCTTGGCAGAGGGAGAGACCGCTTACCCGACTGTTCCGGCATCTCCCCATCATCAGCATGTACGCACCCGGTACCGCCTCTTTTTCCCACAACTGTTTTGTGTCCCTGATGATACATAGAGATCGAGAGATCAGGGAGGCTCCACAGATGACAGTCGATACACTCAGGAAGTTTGTGATGCCGGAGGTGATCTTCGGGGAGGGGGCACGGATGCAGGCAGTCCACTATCTCGATAATCTCGGGGTTGCCCATGTTCTCATCGTTACGGATCCCGGAGTTGTCCGGGCAGGATGGGTAGCAGAGATTGCATCAGCCGCTGAATCTATCGGGATATCTTCCACTATTTTCAGCCATGTCTCTGAGAATCCCCGCACCACAGAGGTGGATGAAGGCACAGCAATGTACCGAAAAAACGGCTGTGATGGAATTCTGGCAATCGGCGGGGGCAGCCCGATGGATTGTGCAAAAGGAATCGCCATACTCTCAACAAATGGCGGCATAATTCAGCAGTATGAAGGGGTAGACCAGATCCACCATATGGGCCCCCCACTCATCTGCATCCCTTCGACCGCAGGTAGTTCTGCCGATGTGTCACAGTTTGCTATCATAAGCGAGGAGGAGAAGGCACGGAAATTCGGGATCATCAGCAAGACGATCATACCGGATGTCTCCCTTATCGATCCCGATCTCCTGTCGACACTGCCTCAGAAGTTCATTGGATACTGCGGCTTTGATGCCCTCACCCATGCGATCGAGGCATATGTATCAACCGGCAGCTCAAACCTGACCGACCTCCATGCGCTTGAGGCGATACGCATGATCGCTGCTGCGCTGCCCGTTGCATACAGGGAGAGGAGCAACAGTGAGGCGCTCCACCAGATGATGCTTGGAAGCCTTCATGCAGGACTTGCCTTCTCTAACGCCAGCCTCGGGCTTGTTCATGCGATGGCTCATCCAATCAGCGGACTCTATGATCTCCCGCATGGCGAGACCAACTCCCTCCTTCTACCGGTGGTTATCCGCTATAATTATCCATCCGCACAGGAGCGGTACAATACCATCGGCAGGATACTCGGTGCATCTGAAGATGATATCCGGAAGAATGGTGCAGAGGCGATCATAGGTGTGGTGCGCGAACTTGCCGAAAAGGTTGGAATCAAAGGAACCCTCGGTGAGCGGGGGGTGCTCAAAGAGGATATCAGTGTACTCTCCGAATATGCAATGGTGGATGGATGCATCGTCACAAACCCGCACCTGCCAACGGTTGAGGAGGTTATGCAACTCTATGAAGCGGCGCTCTGAAAATACGCGGGAAGAACAGCTCAGGCTCCGTGAGAAGATCCTCGGGCTGGGGGAGACCTCCTTTCGAAAGAGTTATTATCCGGAGTTGCGGGTCCGGCTCCTTGAGCTTGAGCGGTTCCGGTTCATCCTGGACCAGGTAAGTGTCGGGATCATGATCATCGATCCGAGATCCGATGTTATCGTGGATCTGAATGAAGAGACCTGCCGCCTCCTGAACAAAAAACTGAAAGAACTCCGGGGTATGCATCTTGCCGACTGCCTGAATGACGCTTCTCTCCTGCTACCGGAGGCCGATGACGGAAAAGTACTCATCAAGGATCTCCAGTCATCCAATGGAGAGTCGACAACACTTGAAATAACAATGCACCATGCGAGCTTTGGTGAAGAACCGTACCGGATCGCGATCATCCGCGACATTACCAGACAACGTGCAGCAGAAGAGGCAATAATCCGGACAAAAGACATGTTCGAGTCGGTGATCAGGATCAGCGCCGTACAGGATGCGGGGGAGGAGGAGATCCTCTCTGCAACACTCAGTGAGGCAGCAAAACTCACAGAGAGCACCCATGCCTACTGTGCCATCCTATCTCCTGATGAGAGCTTCTTCAAAATCTCCTCATCTTCAGATGATATCCCTGCAACAGCAAGGCTCTCTCCGGCAGACAGGGGCGGGCCATGGGAAGAGGTGATCAAAAAGAGAGTGCCGCTCATCGGTGGGAAGTGTGGCGGCATCTGCCTCCCAATCTTTGAAAGGGACCGTGTTGTGGCGATCATCACCCTCAGGGGAAAGCCACGTTTGTATGATGAGTTTGATCTCCGGGTTGCAACATATCTGGGCGAGGCACTCTGGCAGATTGTCCTCAGGTACAGGGCCGAGGAGAATCTCAGGCAGCTGAATGAGGAGCTTGAGAGACGGGTAATGGAGCGGACACGCGAGCTTGCAAACCTGAATAGTGAGCTTGAGGCCTTCACCTACTCGGTATCCCATGACCTGCGGGCGCCACTCAGGAGCATCAATGGATTTTCTCTCGCGATCCAGGAGGATTATGGAGATGAACTATCAGGCGAGGCTGTTGAATATCTTGGACGGATTCGATCGGCATCAGAGAGGATGGGGACCCTGATCGATGATCTCCTCCACCTATCAAGGATATCGAGGGCAGAACTCCACCGTAAGGAATTCTCGCTCTCCGAACTTGCACACGAGGTAATTGAAGAGATTATGGAGCAGGAACCTCGTGAAAACGTTAAGGTTGAGATTGAAGACGGGATGGTCGTCTCAGCAGACCGGGGGCTTATGCGGAGCGTCCTCTCAAATCTCTTCTCAAATGCATGGAAATTCACCAGTAAGAAAGAGAAGACAGAGATACACTTCTGCTCAGAGAAGAGAGGAGATATCACAACCTATTACATCTCCGATAATGGAGAAGGCTTTGATATGGCATATGAAAAGCGCCTTTTTCTCCCCTTCTCCCGGCTCCACACAACAGATGAGTTCCCGGGAACCGGGATCGGCCTTGCGACAACAGCAAGGATCATTTCAAAACATGAAGGTACAATCCATGCAGAAGGAATACCCGGTCAGGGTGCCACCTTTTATTTCACTCTCGGTTCAAAAGAAAGAGCAGGAGTGTTGCAGTGATCTCAAAAGGCACCATTCTACTTGTTGAGGATAACAGGGATGACGAGCTTCTGACCCTGAGGGCTTTTCAAAAAAACAGGATTGTAAACCCAATCGCAGCTGTCCATGACGGGCAAGAGGCTCTTGACTATCTTTTTGCCTCAGGTTCATATGCGGAACGGGACAAGGACGATCTCCCGGTGATCATCCTCCTTGATCTCAAACTCCCAAAAGTCAACGGGCTTGAGGTGCTCAGGGAGATCCGTAGCAACGAGAGGACGCGTGTGATCCCTGTGATCATCCTCACCACCTCAGCTGAGGATGAGGATGTTATCGGAAGCTATGCACGTGGCGCAAACAGCTATATCCGAAAGCCAGTTGACTTCACCGAGTTTGTCGAAGCAGTCCGAACCCTTGGAAACTACTGGCTGCTTCTGAACACAAACCCACAATCGAGGATATAGATGATGGATGCGAAACTTCGGGTGCTAATCGCTGAAGACACCGAGGATGATGCGCTCCTTCTCATCAGGGCACTCAGAAAAGGTGGATATACCCCGGATACCGTCAGGGTATGGAATGCAAAAACATTATCTGAAGCGCTTTCAAGGGGTGAGTGGGATATCATCCTCTCGGATTACCATATGCCGGGATTTGGAGGAGACCAGCTGATCCAAATTGTCAGGGATCAGGGAATAGAGACTCCAATCATCATCGTCTCCGGTGCCATCGGCGAAGAGGCGGCGGTTGAACTGGTGAAATCCGGAGCCCAGGATTACGTGATGAAGGACAATCTCATCCGTCTTGTTCCATCGATATCCCGTGCATTAAAAGAGGCTGAGGATCGGAAGGAGAGGAGGCGTGCAGAAGAGGCACTGAAAGAGTCCGAAGAGCGTTACCGGAACCTTATTCTGCAGATATCCGAGGGAATTATCATCTTCGACCATAGAACGGGTAAAATCATCGAATCTAACGAGAAGATATCGGAGATCTTTGGCTATACAGAAGACGAGATCCATTCCATGACCATCGATGAGCTCATACGAGGATGCATTAAAAGAGATGCGGGACACTGGGT
Organism: Methanocalculus pumilus; assembly: GCF_055382585.1. NCBI lineage: Archaea > Methanobacteriati > Methanobacteriota > Methanomicrobia > Methanomicrobiales > Methanocalculaceae > Methanocalculus > Methanocalculus pumilus. The sequence continues at coordinate 1,757,796 of NZ_AP042393.1, forward strand.
CATCCCTGAAAATACCGGGCTTGTTGAAGGAAGAATACACCAGAAAGACGGGGATAAGAGAGATATTGAAGTGAGTCTCAGCCGTATTTCCCTCAAAGAAAACCCGGATGCGGCATCTGCGGTGATACGGGATATCACAGATAAAAAAGAGGCAGAACGTACCCAGATACAGGCATTAATTCAGATTGACCGGAATATCGAGCAGTTTGCAATCCTGGCGGATAATATCAGAAACCCGCTCCAGGTGATCGTCGGCTATTCCGCCCTCTCAACCGACGAGCACACAACTGAGATCGTGGAACAGGTAGACAGGATTAATGAGATCATTAAACAGCTCGATCAGGGATGGATCGACTCGGATAATGTCCGGAGGTTCTTACGGAGGAACTACAGTATCGGCAGTTTTGAGAAACCCGACTATATCACTCAATGAGGAGGAGGGCGACCGATCGGATCTCTCCATGCTCTATCTTTCCATATTCATATCCTGCACAGGGGATCGGCTGAATATCCCATCCCACCTTTTTTGCCGTGGCAAAGACATCCATCCCGACAGATTCCATACTCGGCCGGACACGATCCATCTTCCTGCATGATCTCCTGATACTCTCATCAATCGGGCCCTCCCATTCCTCTGCAACACATTCATCACAGAAGATGCAGGGATATGCCCCAAATCCAAATGCCTTGTAATAGCCATCATAAAATGCCATCTTCTCAAGCATCCAGACCGTATCCCAGATCCAGAGGATCATCTCCCGGTAGAAGGGATGGAAATCAAGTGGTATATCTTCTGGATGGATCGTTGGATGGGCGGGATCACCATCAAACCTGAGGAGGAGCGCAGTCCTGTATCCATGGAGAATACGCCGTATCTCTTCGGGATTCGGGGTATATGGCGGACAGCTCAGGTGCTTGCCGTACCCTTTGCACCCGAACCTGCACTTCATCCGAACCCAGTCTGAAACAACGATATCCTCAGCCGGGATAACTGCCGGAAGAACACCCTTATCTTCTGCAAATGATGAGAGGAGCGCAATCTCATCGTCAAGGCTTCGTACTGCCATCTCACTTCACCTGAGGTGGACTTTGCTGAAAAGATGATAAAGATTGTTATGGTATCCGCTCGTCTCCCGAGGGCACATACCCACGCATGAGCATGGCACGGTCAATGATCCGCCGTGATGAACAGAATTCACAGGTCCGGAATTCAGATACACGGACAACCCGGATATCCAGCCCCTGATTCTTCAGCTCTTCTTCAAGGGTCTCCGGGTCAAACCGCTGGTTGAATCCGATGGTGATGATATCGGGCTGAATCTCCCAAATAGGCCTGAACTTATCAGTCAGATCCCCAAGAACAGCATGGTCGACCGGCTTTAAACCAAGCACCATGGTAAGCCGCTGATCCTCGGGTATGATCGGCTTTGGCTTATGTTTCACATTCTGTTCGCGCGCAACAATCACATGGAGTTCATCGCCGAGGGCCCGGGATTCTTCCAGATAGAAGAGGTGGCCCGGATGGATGATATCAAAGGTGCCGGTGGCAACAACACGTGTCAGTCAGATCACCTCGAGGCTTCTCTCTGATCCGTCGCGGGAGAATGCCCGCCAGTCATCGGGCCCATACGGGTATCCGATGATCAGGTGGCATGAGCCAAAGCGGGGGAAGAACCCGATATCAGCATCTGAAGGTGAAATAACACCATTTGGATGGCTATGTGCACTTCCTGAAAAGGACATCCCAAGGGGGATCATATCGGTGAGGACCGAGGCGCTCCGCTCATCAAGGCGGGTGCCTGGGAGGAGGTTTATGCCCGATAAAACCCCGTTATCCGCTTCAAGAAGGGCAACGAACTCAAGCGGGTGCTGGCTCTTTGCCATCTCAAGGAGTGTCAAGAGCGTATCGCTGCTGATGGCACGGATCGTCATCTTCCTAGTATTTTCTCACCTGAGACTAAGAAAGCTTTGAAGAAATCAGTGGTTTTTTTTCACATCAGGTTAAAATGAATCTCTAATGAATGCAGATGATCGGGAGAAGAGGTGGCAGGAGAGGCAGTTTCTGATAGATGGCATGGCCATCACCTATTCTTTTCAGGTAAACCGGCGGAGGAAATACCCGTGCATCATCGCAAAAGAGAGTGGAAAGCTCCTCCTGGAAGCTCCCGCCCCTATGACAGAGAAGGCAGTCAAACGGTTTTTGAAGGCAAACGAAAGCTGGATCATCTCAGTATTTCAGAAACATGATGACGCCGGCATATTCCGAAATGGCACCGCCACAATTGACGGAGAAGAGATACCCTATTACATCACTATCAACAGAAAGAGGAAGAGGATCGCCATCACTATCCGGGATGATCTCGGAATCGAGATCCGATCCCCGGTCCCGATCACCCCGGAAGAGGCCATACGATCGATCGAAGATGTATCGGCATGGATCAGGAAGATCCGTTCGAAGAAGATGGTCTGGCGTGAGAATATGCTCTCCAGGCAGTATTCAAATGGTGAGATGATCCCATTCCAGGGGAGGTTGCTTACGATCCGCCACACCGGTTCATGCGGGGCGCTCTCTGCATCTATTCGGGGAGATGAGCTCTGGATCGCGCTTCCAGACGGAATCAAGACAGATGAGTCACTTACTCGGATCAGGGAATCGGTGATGGAATGCTATGCAAAAGAGATCCGACCTGTTGCAGAGGAGATTGCTTCCCGCACAGCAGAGGCGATTGGTGTCGCATGCCCTCTGGTGCGGTTTGGATACCAGAAACGGCGGTTTGGATCCTGCACCCCGAGGAACGGTATCATCATCAATCTCAAAGTAGCGATGGCTCCACCGCAATACCTTGAATATACGATCATCCATGAAGTCTGCCATCTGGTGGAGAGAAACCATCAGCAGGGATTCTGGGATCTTGTTGAATCCCAGCTCCCATCATATAAGGAGCTTCACGATCAGCTCCAGAAGGAAGGGATGCAGTACTGCTTCTGAGTGAGGGCAGATGGTCCGTATGAGGGGGCACCCCTAGAAGAACCGGCGCCTCGCACCCTCTTTCGATCTGTTCATCCCCGGCAGGGCTTCAATAGTCTCCCTGATCTCCGGCAGTCTCCGTTGCACAAAATTCCAGACGAGCCTGAGATCGGTTCCATAGCAGGGTGAGATCATGCCGGGAAGTGCACTCAGTGCATCCCAGGGAACAGATGGCGATGCTTCCTTATACTCATCTGGGATGCAGGAGCTGAGGATCCCAATCGTCCGGATATGAGAGAGAACTGCGTTACTGGTCTTTGCATCCGAGAGAAAAACTTCGTAAATGATCCCACGGCAGAAGAGTTCTATATCAGTGATCGATCTGATGATCTCCTTCTGGAAGAGGAGAACCTGCGCACCTGTCAGGGGTTCTGCCTGCATAATACAGGGAGTAAGTTGATCCCGCAAGCCTTTGAGGGAGATAAGAACAATCTTCTGACCCGCTCTCTTCTCAATAAAACAGCTCAGTGCAGACATATCAAGAAGATCCCGATCCTCTGAGAAGGCGGCAATCACATGGAGCGCATCGTCTCCTGGGAGAGGCGGGGTGAAGACACCAAGTTGCGTTACCCCGAATGAAGCGGCCATCTCAACCTTTAATCCTTTCAGGAGTGAGACAACCTCCTTTCTCGACCGCACCTATTCCTGCCCCCGGCTATTCATATCACTATTTTCAGACGATACGACTATTTAGGCTCACCTATTTCTTCCCCATATCCTGAAGGAACCGGCTCTTATGGATATCGGGAAAAGGAGAAAAAGACGATTTCATCTCTTTTTTTCGCCGCTTTTCCCTCATTCTGGAGAGGGAGAAGATCATGCGGATGGATGTTATGGTAAAGAAGATCAGAAGCGCTATTGCTGCTGTCAGGAGGAGATAGACGATGAGATCAGGATTATATGAGAGAACCATACAAGTATGGTAACCTCACAGTCCGCCCATATAGCTTTTTCCGGGCGGCAAGGCAGAGCCGCCTGATCTTCTGCTCACTGCGGCAGGCGGCTGATCCTCCATGCATACCTTGTCAGGAGGAGTGAGAGGAGAAGGGCGAGTGCCATGACACCCAGGAGCAGGAGCCAGTGCGCAGACCCTATTGTCCCTACTGCAAGCCTTACAATGAGGTTCAGCGGATTGTAGGGGAATGACATTGCGATGATGATCAGGACGACAACCGCTGTTGAGAAGATGAACTGTGCACTCGTCCTCTCCCGATAATGAAGCGCACAGAAGGCGCCGATAATGATCAGGATCATCGATCCCGCCACCACATGGAGCAGGATCTCAAGCGGGTGCTGCACCACGATCCCGTTTGCTGCAAGGAGAAGAAGCCATGCCGCAGACTGGATCGGCACGATCGCAATGCAGGCGAGGATCTTGCCCCAGAGCATCTCGCCATAGGTGACAGGTGTCGAGAGAAGGGTCTCAAGCGTCCCTGCCTGATACTCTTCTGTGATGAGATCGATGATGAGTGCGGCAGATATGATCGCGGGCATGAAGACGAGAAGCGGGATTAAGAGGCCAAATACAAACTCAAAGTAGTTTGAACGTCCCCCGGAATCGGGGAAGTTCAGCCGGATTGGATTCATGGTGAGACGATCAGATCTCTCGTTCCTGAGTTCTTCTTCATAGACGAGGAATGCTTCCTTCATCTTCACTTCAACGATTGCTGACTGGATATCGTTCTGGAGCATGTAAAGGGTAACAAGAACGGGGCCTTCGGCATCCGGCGGGGTATCCGGGACAAAGACCACTGCCTGGAGCTGGCGTTCTTTCAGCGAAGCAATGGCAACATCCAGATCCATTCTGTAGACACTAAGATCCCGCCGATCATCGATGATCGAATAGAGCTCTCCCTCAGGTCCGACATACCCGATCCCATATTCAACACCCTGGTATCCGGCAAGAGCATCAGGATCGTACATCGTCGTCAGTCCGACCATCAGGAAGGACGAGAAGAGTGCGATGAAGAGCTGGAGGAGGATCGCAAAGACGATCGTCTTCTCGGCATAGATTCCGCCGAGTTCTTTCTTTGTTACTATCAGGACATTCCGGCTCTTCATAGTGGGATCACCCCGATGACGGTGAGGTTATAGAAGACATGGATGAGTGTGGCAAGAATGATACCGGGAATATACCAGCGGAACCCCCCGGCTTTCAGGGCGACTGCGACGACTGCAAGACAGCCTGCATGGAGGAGGAACGGCATCCAGAGGAGCTGGAGGGAGAGGAACATAACACTCCCAAAGATCGATTCTGTCACCTGTGTAATTGTTGCAAAAAGGAGGAGCTTCTCTCCGACAAGAAAACCGAGCGCAGTTCCGGCAGAGCCGAATATGACAAGCCGCCAGGTGAGACCGCCGGGGAGGATTTTTGCCAGTGCATATATTCCAACCGATTTTGCCACCTCTTCTGTCACCGCCGCATATCCGATCAGGAGGAGGAGGGAGAGCGGCATCGGGAGGTTGAAGAAGAGGACAAGCCCCATCAGCTGCACCATAAAGACGAACGGGATGACGAGTCCGCCGAGGAGAGAGACGGAGAGGATCGGGTACGTCTTTGATATTCCCGCAGAGATGAACTCGATCGTCCGCGGGATGAGACGGTGGAGGGAGAAGAGCCGCTCTTCAGTGAAGTTCACAGCACCGGCATAGAGCAGGATGATGCTTGTGAGGTAGAAGAGGCTCGTTGAATAGAGATAATCCATCAGGGTAAACGAGTCTCCCTGGATCTCAAGGACGATCAGGGTAAGCGGTGAGATGAGTGAGACGACATGGACATTGGCGAAGATGCTTGGGAAGAAGAGATATGATGTGGCGATCGTTGAGAAGAAGATCGAGAGGAAGGAGAGCTCCTTGAAACTGCGTGCGAGCATCCCGATGACAAGTGCGCTTGCGAGGAAGAAGAAGATCACCGGAATCAGCGGGAGGATAGTGTTTATGGGGAGGGAACTGATCACGATGAGGATGAATGAGATTGCGAGCATCATCACAAAATAGGGGAGCGCCTTTCCGATGATGATGGCAGAGGGGTGGTATGGTGCTGAAAGGAGGATCTCGCCCCGCCGTTCGATCCGCTCGTTCATGATGCTCATCATGAAGAACTGCGAGGTGAAGTAGAGGGGGAAGATGAAGACGAAGATCAGGATGATCGAGTCAAAGGGGAGCGGGGGTGCGAGCTGGTCCGGGGTTCTGAATGATCCGGATCCGGATTCCTGGCCGATCACCTGTGAATACCGGCTGATAGTATCATCCTGTGCCGCCGTCCGTGAGATCTCAGCCCTCAGCTGGTCCGGTTCATAGGGAACAGACACTTCAGGTGTTTCAACGGGAACGACAGGGCCGGTTGGTTCAGGCGCCTCTCTCTGCGGAACCGGAGAGATTCGCTGGCCGCTCTGGGTTGCAGAAAAGTCGATGGTACTCCTCTCATATATCCGGTTGATCCAGAGCGGATATGCTGCATAGAGATCCGGTTCCTGCACATTTATGGAGGCAGAATAACCTTCGAAGACCTGTTCGAGCGAGGTGAGTGCGGCACGCCCCTTCTCGGTATCCTGGACATAGACCTCACTGCCCAGGATGATTATATCATAGGAGAGCCGGGTGTTCAGAAGAGATGCAGGTGAATCGATGAAGACAATGAACCTTCCATCTTCTGCGATCACCTCGCCGGCAGGCAGGTTATCTGTACCAAGCCGGTAGATACCGTCCTGTATATGAAGGCCGCTCTGTGCTGTCAGTCCGGATGCAGCAACCAGGAGGATAAAGAGGATGATTGCAGCAGGCAGTACCCCCCGCCCCATCGTCGAGAGGGTGCGCAGAAGCTCCCATCGCGCCACAACATGGATCTGCCGGAGATACCCCACACTCATGCACGCCTACATAGGACATTTCTTCTATAAAATAGTCGTTATCGGGGATAGAGGGAAGTATGCCCGGAACCTGTCCGGGATTGAGAGGGGAGAGAACAGATAGCTCATAAGAATGATCCCCCTCCGGCACCATTATTATATCAAAACGCTGAACCGTCTCAGTATGATCCATGCCCGGGATGTTCGAAAAGAGTTTGATTCGTTTGTTGCACTGAAAGGACTGGATGTCGATGTTGATAAGAATGGCATCTTTGGGATCATCGGGCATAACGGGGCAGGGAAGACGACATTTCTGAAGATATGTGCAGGACTGCTCACGCCCACATCTGGTACCCTTGAGATAGATGGCATCGACGTCATTGCCGATCCGAATGCGCTGAAGGAACGGCTCGGGTATCTCCCTGAAGAGTCACGGCTGTACGATACCATGACGATCTCGTCCTACCTCTCATTCTTCGGGGAGATCTACGGGATGCCCCGGAAGGAGATCAAAAGACGATCTGATGAGCTTCTCTCCTCCCTGAACCTCGCGGATGAAGGAAAAAAGCTAGGAGAGCTCTCAAAAGGGATGCGGCGGAAGGTTGCAATTGCACGATCGCTCCTCCATGACCCGACGATACTCGTCTATGACGAGGCAACGTCGGGGCTTGATCCGATGACCTCGCGGTTCATCACAGGGTTTCTCCGAAAACTGCGTGATGATGGCAAGATGATCATCATCTCTGCACATAACCTCTTCCAGGTGGAGGAGATATCTGACCAGGTGTTAATCCTCTCTGAGGGGGAGAGGGTTGCGTTTGGCACGATGGATGAACTGAGGGAGGAGTTTGGATCACTGACCTACTTCATCCATTTCAGGATTTCCGATCCCGCATCACTTTCCGGAAACCTCCTCTTCTCCCAGGACGACGGAGGGTATATATCGACTGCAAAGGATATCGATCAGCTCAACCGGATCACGTCGCAGATTGATGCGGCAGGCGGGAGTGTCGAGCGGATAGAATCACGGTACCCGAGCCTTGAAGAGATGCTGATGGCGGTGTGAAACGATGATGATTCATATAATGATACTCTGTGGAATAAAGAGCAGAAAACAGAAGAAAACGGGCCTGAAGGGATTTGAACCCCTGACCGACGGATTAAGAGTCCGTCGCTATTCCTGACTAAGCCACAGGCCCAGCGTTTTGACTTAATACCGTTATAGCCAGGACTATTTATGCCTTCTGAAAAATACCCTTGACCACCCCCTCCAATCACCATTATAATATTGAAAGTACCAGAGTACGGTATGGCTGATGGCGGAAAGAGTGACCCAAAACCAGTAGTCCGGTATATGGTATTTGGGTGCGGGAGCATCGGCTACAATGTCATAGAGGAACTCCTGAAAGAAACCGATAATATCGTTGTTGTCGACTCTGACGAGAAGCGGGTCGAGGACTTAAAAGACCATAAATATCAGGCGATAGCCCATGACATATCAGACCCGGATCTCTTCCAGGATCTCCCCATTCCTGAGATCATCTTCGTTCTTTCAAGCAATAAGGAGGCAAATCAGGCCGCTGTCAGACTGGCGAAGAAATGCCATCCGCAGGCATTCTGCATAGCGCGTGCAGTCGATCTCTTCTCTGTCGACAAGCTCGTTGAGGAGGGGGCGGATGTTGTGCTCTATCCCCAGCAGGTGGTCGCAAAATCGGCTGTCAACCATATGAAGCGGCTGGTTGCCGCACGAAGCGCACAACAGCTCTACTCGCTTCTTGAAGGAATGAAAGGAACACTCGGCATCATCACGCACCGAAACCCCGATCCGGACGCAATCTCCAGTGCCATGGCACTCTGTGCCATCGCCCAGGGCGCAACCAAAGGCGAGCTGAAATGCGTGATTCTCTTCGATGGAAATGTCGGGCATCAGGAGAATCGCGCATTCGTCAATCTCCTTGAGATCCAGATGGACCGGATCACTCCTGAAAGGCTGAAGGAATGCACCCATCTTGCACTCGTCGATTCTGCTGCACCCGGAATCAACAATGATCTCGATCCGGATCTTGCCGTCGACATCATCATCGATCATCACAGCTCAGACGGCGTTGAGCTGAAGAAAAAACCTAAATTCATGGATATCCGCCCCGAAAGCGGTGCTACTGCAAGCATCTTCGCCCAGTATCTCCAGGAACTCGATATCAACGTGGATACAAAGATTGCAACCGCCCTCTACTATGGCATACGGGCAGATACCCGCGAGTTCCGTCGTGGCGTCACCTCAAATGACCTCTATAATGCCGCATACCTCCTCCCCCTCTCAGATGCGGATCTCCTCGAGAAGATCATGTCCCCATCGTACTCCCAGGAGACTGTTGATGTGATAGGGAATGCAATCACAAGCCGCAAAATAAAGAATGGATTCCTCTTTTCAAATGTCGGCTATCTACGGAACCGTGATGCCATCCCCCAGGCGGCTGATATGCTCGTCAATCTTGAAGGGGTAACAACCGCCCTCGTCTATGGCATCACCGATCATCAGATCACTATATCCGCCCGGAACAAGGATATCCGGGTGCATATCGGCAATGTCCTCAAAGAGGCATTCGGTGATTTCGGTGATGCAGGGGGGCACGGAACAATGGCTGCTGCAAACATACCCCTCAACTACTTCTCACTCGTCCGCGACAAGGAAGAACTCCTTGAGATGATCATTGACCCGATCTTAAACATCTTCACCAAGATCGTCGGGATCGATGATAACGGGGATAAGAATGAGGTTTGAAGAATGGGAACCTCACTATATTGAGATTCTTGACTATTTTGGATTTGACCGCAAATCTGATGAGACAGCAGCCGATCTCCTTGCCAGGATCCTTCCCAGGGATGATATCAGAGCGCTTGAATTTCTCATTTCTGGAAAGACCGTAACCATCTGCGGCAATGCCCCCTGCCTTGGATCAGAACTCGACAGGATAGAGGGCGTAGTCATCGCAGCAGATGCCGCAGCACTTGTTTTGTATAATGCAGGTATAATCCCGGATGCGATCTTCACCGATCTGGATGGGGCAGATGATCCCTTCATCACCATGAATGAAGGGAAGACGATACTCGTCGTCCATGCCCATGGTGACAACATGCCGCTCCTCCAGAGGTGGGTTCCACAGTTTCCTGGGAAACTGGTCGGAACCACGCAGGCAACACCGCTTCTGCAGATCTATAACTTCGGCGGGTTCACCGATGGCGACCGCGCCGCCTTCACAGCAGACGCGCTCGGGGCAGCACGCCTGATCTTCATCGGTTTTGACCTCTCCGACACCTCAGTCGATCCGATGAAGAAGGGGAAACTCTTCTGGGCACGCCGGCTCCTCGGCATGATCGGCCATGAACTCTGACGCTCTCATTATTGACGGGTATGTGGACGAACCCGCCTGCCTCGGCGTCCCGCCATACATCTCACCCTATATCCGGACAACAGCAGGCGTTCTCACTGAAGCGGGGTATCAGGTGCACTATACCACAATCGATCAGATCAGATCAACACCCCATGAGCTTCAGGCACTCAGATCGATCCCTCTTGTTGTCGTTATCGCCGGCCAGACCGTTCCCGGCAAGTACCTTGCCGGAACACCTGCAACCCTGACTGAACTGCGGCAGATAGGATCTCTCTTTGAGGGAAGCAGGCTCCTCCTCGGGGGACCCATCAATTACGGCATCTCGCCCGGCGGTGGAAGAAAGGCAGTGAAAGAGTCGGTGCCGGGCTATACTGCATTACTCACCGGCGATCCGGCGACCGCCTTAAACCGGTTCCTCCTGGATGAAGAGACGCATGGTGTGGAGGATTATGCAGAGAGCGGGCGGTGGAGTATCCTTGGAGCAAGGATTGTCAATGAACATCCCCATTTCCCATACGTCATGCTCGAGCTTGAGACTGCAAAAGGGTGTTCACGTGCAGATACCGGCGGATGTTCCTTCTGCACCGAACCCTTCCATGGCACCCCGAGGTACCGTCCCATTCACCTGATTGAAGAGGAAGTTGCCGCTCTTGCTGCGAATGGTGTCCGGCATTTCCGGGTAGGGCGCCAGCCCGATCTGCTGGCATACGGAAGTAGTGGCGGCGGGTTTCCACGCCCTGACCCTGAAAAGATCCGGGATCTCTTCACGGCGATCCGGCGGGCGTCACCGGATCTCGCAACCCTCCATATAGATAACGTAAATCCAGGTACGATCGCCCGGCATGAGGACGCCGCCCGCGAGGCGCTCGCGACAATAGTCGAGCTCCATACGCCGGGGGATATCGCTGCATTCGGGATGGAGACTGCCGATCCTGATGTGATTGCTGCAAACAACCTCAAGGCAACACCGGAACAGATGATGGATGCGATCAGAATCGTCAACGAAGTAGGAGGTATCCGGGACAAAAATGGCGTTCCCCATCTTCTGCCGGGGTTAAATTTCGTCTGCGGACTATTCCATGAGACCGAAGAGACCTACCAGCTGAACCAGTCCTTCCTCGAAGACCTTATCGCATCAGGACTTCTTGTCCGCCGGGTCAATATCCGGCAGCTGATGCCGTTTGAAGGAACACGGGCGTATAATGAGAATACGCTCGACCAACATCATGGAGCATTCCGATCCTTTAAAGAATGGACACGGAAGCATTTCGATCCCGTTATGCTTGCCCGTGTCTTTCCCATCGGAACCATCCTGAGAGATGCAGTCGTTGAGATTTCGGGGAGAACCTCATTTGCACGCCAGATGGGAACATACCCGATCCTGATCGGCCTTCCCCTTGAACTCAAAGAACGGAGCCTCGTCGATTCGGCCGTTGTAGGATACGGGAGCCGTTCCCTCACCGCCCTCCCCTATCCGGTACCTGTCAACAGCCTCCCGGCATCGGCCCTGAAAGCACTTCCCGACATCGGGAAGAAGACACAGGCCACCATCCTTGCAAAACGCCCGTTTAAAGATCAGAAGGAATGGGAGAAGGCGACCGGCGGAACCGGGATCGACCATCTGATCACCTTCTCCTGATCGCAAGGTGCATAAATCCGGAACGATAAGTAGGGTATATGGAGCCGCCTGTTCAAACTGATGAAGTTGAAACACTTCCGGATTGGCACACACAAACAATCAGCGAGATCAGGCGGCGGCTCGAAACTGGTGACGAGGGATTGTCTGAGGAGGAAGCTCTTGCACGATCCCGTATATATGGGGCAAATTCCCTCCCCGAGAGGAAGAGAACTTCGGGAACAATCATCTTCTTAAGGCAGTTTGCAAGCCCCCTTATCTATATCCTCCTCGCAGCAGGCGTTCTCTCAATCGCATTCGAGGACTGGACAGATGCGATCTTCATCTTTCTTGTGATCTTTCTGAATTCCGGGATCGGATCGATCCAGGAGTGGAAGGCAGAGAAGAGTGCGGCTGCCCTCCAACAGATGCTGAAGATCTTTGCCCGAGTGAAACGGGGAGGGCAGGAAGAGAAAGTATCAGCAGAAGCGCTCGTCCCGGGCGATCTTGTCCTGCTCGAGTCGGGAGCACGGGTTCCGGCTGATCTCAGGATCATATCTGCATCCTCGCTTGCTATCGACGAATCGCTCCTCACCGGTGAATCAGAAGCCGCAAAAAAGAAGACGCCGGTTCTTCCCGCAGATACTCCGGTTGCGGATCGGAAGAACATGGCATACGCGGGAACAACCGTGATGTCAGGAAGGGGCACCGGAATTGTGACGGCAACCGGAACAGAGACCGAGATCGGGAAGATCGCCGCCTCCGTCAGCAGCTCTGCAATGGGAAAACCTCCGATCATCATCAGGATGGAGGTCTTTGCAAAGAAGATCAGCATCGCCGTCCTGATGGCATCGGCATTCCTTGCAGCAGTTGTGCTGATGCAGGGGGAACCACCACGGGAGGTCTTCTTCCTCGCAATCGCCCTTGCGGTATCTGCAATCCCCGAAGGGCTTCCTGTCGCCCTCACCGTCGCCCTTGCAATCGCTACCGGCAGGATGGCCGAGCGGCATGTGATCGTCAGGCAGCTCTCGGCAGTTGAGAGCCTCGGCAGCTGCACGGTGATCGCAAGCGACAAAACCGGGACGCTGACGGTGAACCAGCAGACTGCAAAGGTGATTATACTCCCGGATGGCAGGGAATTCAGCATATCCGGTGAAGGATACTCGGGAGTGGGCGAGATCACCGGATCTGATGGAGAAGAGACGAAGAACAACCCCGTCCTTCACGCAATTGTAAAAACCGGGGTCATCTGCAATGAAGGCGCACTCTCGGAACGGGAGGATGGGAGATGGCAGTACCATGGCGATGCGATGGATATCGCCTTACTCTCGCTTGGGTACAAGGCAGGCATACCACCGGATGAGATCAGATCGAAGGTGACGATACTGGCAGAGATCCCGTTCTCATCAGAGAACCGGTTTGCCACCGCCTGGTACCAGGAGGGAGATGACCGGATGATCGCCGTGAAAGGCGCCCTTGAGGTGATCCTCCCCGGATGCAGAACCATGCTGACAGATGAAGGCAGCAGGGAGATCGATCCGATTAAAATCGAAGAGCAGATGGAGCGGCTGACTGCCCGCGGTTACCGCGTCCTTGCCATTGCCGGGGGGAGATCAGATCCCGAGGAGGTGAAAGGCGGACCCCCATCACCACTCGAACTCTACGGACTCGTCGGATTCATCGATCCGATACGGCCGGAGGTCTATGATGCGATAACCGAGTGCAGGGAGGCGGGCGTCGATATTGTGATGATCACCGGCGATCATCCAAAGACTGCCCTTGCAATCGCCCGCGAACTCGGGATCGCAACCAGCGAGAGCGAGGTGATGAGAGGCGACGAGCTGGCAGCCATCCGTGATGCACCCGACAGCAAGGCATTCCTTGACAGAATCAGAAGGATGCATGTCTTTGCAAGGGTTAGCCCTGACCAGAAACTGGCGATCGTCAATGCACTGAAACAGAGTGGCGAGTTCGTTGCGGTGACGGGCGATGGTGTGAACGACGCACCAGCACTCAGGTCTGCAAATATCGGGATTGCAATGGGAACCGGCACCGATGTTGCAAAAGACACCGCCTCGATGATCATCACAGATGATTCATTCTCATCAATCGTCTCAGGAATCAGAGAGGGAAGATTTGCCTATGATAATATACGCAAGGTCACCTATCTCCTCGTATCAACCGGATTTGCAGAGGTATTTCTCTTCATAGCCGCCCTCATGATCGGACTCCCCCTCCCCCTGATCGCCGCCCAGCTCCTCTGGCTGAATCTGGTGACAAACGGGATCAAGGGTGTCGCCCTTGCATTTGAGCCCGGTGAGGAAGGGGCAATGAAACGCCCGCCCCGGAGTCCGGACGAAGGGATCTTTAATGATGTGATGATGCGGCAGATCGTGGTGGCGGGCCTCGCGATGGGCGGTATTGCGCTCGTCTCCTGGTACTGGCTCCTTGCAAACGGCTATTCACAGGCAGAAGCACGGAACCTGATCGTCCTGTTGATGGTGATACTCGAAAACTTCCATGTCCTCAATTGCAGGTCGGAATACCGTTCGTTCTTCAGGATACCGCTTCGGACCAATCTCTACCTTGTCGCAGGCATCATTGCGGCACAGGTGATCCATACCATCGCGATGTATGTTCCATTCTTCCAGGATGCCCTTGGAATCGCGCCGGTCTCACTCCATGAGTGGATCGCGGTCATCGCCCTCTCTTCAGGCGTCCTTGTGGTGATGGAGATCTATAAGTTCCTGATGAACATGAGAAAGATCAGAGCAGAAGCCCCATGATCATCCGGTCGATATCAGGATAATAATAGGATTCTTCATAGGAGAGGATCTCAAAGTTCTTTGACTGGAGCAGTGCCGTTACAGGAGTATGCCGTTTTGAGAGTGCGATCCTGACGCGTTTTGCCCCCCTCTTCCTGAAGGATTCAAGAAGAGGATCAAGCAGATCAACCCCGACACCTTTTCCCTGCCATTCGGCGGCAACGCCAATCCTCAGGATCCATGCCTCTTTTTGATCATCTGCAACCTGCGCCCCGATGATATAGCCGATTGGATCGTCTCCATGCGTCGCAACCAGATATGTCTCGTGAAAGAGTTCGCCTGCCTGGCGGAGGAAGATGGGAGAATACCCGTAATCCCCGAAAAGCTCCCTTTCAATCCGGCAGATATGCGGATAATCCCCCTGGATGTATGTACGTACCAGATACTCCATCAATCATCACCCTGTGTATCTACAACCCCCTTTTGAAAGAAAAAATACCTTTCGATCCGGGTTTTAGTGGAAAACCCTTTGTCTGTTTCCATCGTACATATAGGAATACAGGAGAACGAGGGATCCAGGTGGAAGAAGTCACCAGCAGTTATACACCAAAAGAGGTGGAGGAGGAGGTACGTGCATTCTGGCATGCTGAAGATACCTACAAGAATGTACAGAAACTCAGGAAAAATGGAAAGCCATTCTTCTTCGTTGACGGACCGCCATATACCACCGGGTATATCCATCTTGGAACGGCATGGAACAAGATCTTAAAGGATGCCATACTCAGGTATCACCGGATGCATGGACGCCATGTGATCGATCGGGCGGGATACGACATGCATGGGCTTCCAATCGAGGTCCGTGTTGAGAACGAACTTGGATTTACCTCAAAGAAGGATATCGAGACATTCGGGATTGCACAGTTTGTCGAGAAATGTCGGACATTTGCCGTTACCCATAAAGAGATCATGAGCAGGCAGTTCTCAGATCTCGGCGTCTGGCTTGATTTTGAGAACCCATACCAGACGATCTCAAACGACTATATCGAAGCTGCATGGTTCACCCTCAAACGTGTCGAAGAAGAAGGGATGCTTGAACGCGGATACCGCGTCGTCAACTGGTGCCCGCGATGTGAGACCGCCATCGCCGATGCCGAGGTCGAATACCAGGATGTCACCGATCCATCAATCTTTGTCAAATTCCCCCTCACCGGAGCAGAGAACGAATACCTCGTCATCTGGACGACAACACCCTGGACACTCCCAGCTAATGTCGCCGTTGCTGTTGCTGCCGATTTCACGTATGCACGTGTGAGGGCAGTCCGGGAAGGCGTAACCGAGATCCTCTGGATCGCAGACGATCTTGTTGAGAGCGTTCTGAAAGCCGGACGGTACCAGGACTATGAGATCCTCGGTGTCAAAAAGGGTGCAGAACTTGTCGGGACCGAATATACATCCCCTCTTCTCTCCTCTGTCCCGATGCAGGCCCGGATTGCCCACCGTGTCGTTGCTGCGGACTTTGTTGCCATGGAGAATACCGGCATGGTGCATATCGCTCCCGGACATGGCTGGGACGACTATGTCCTCGGCATGAAGGAGAACCTCCAGATCGTCTGTCCTGTTGACGGTACCGGACGGTTCACAGAAGAAGCTGGCGAATTTGCCGGACTCTATGTCAAGGATCCGGAGACAAACAGAAACGTCATCGACGCACTCGGTTCCGCACTTCTTGCCGGGAAGAAGATCACTCACCGGTACGGCCACTGCTGGCGTTGCAAGACCCCCAATATCTTCCGTGCCACCTCCCAGTGGTTCATCAAGGCAAGTGATGCCAAAGAGAAGATGCTCGCGTCTATTCAGGACGAAGTGACCTGGTTCCCGGACTGGGCAGGGAGCGCACGATTCCATGACTGGATCGAAGGTGCGCGCGACTGGTGCATCTCCCGGCAGCGGTACTGGGGCATCCCGATCCCGGTCTGGGTCTGCCCGTCATGCGATACCTATCGGGTGATCGGCAGGTTTTCCGAGCTTGAAGAGCTCTCCGGTAGAACAATCGCCGATCCACACCGGCCTATGGTCGATGAGATCACAATCCCCTGCACCTGCGGCGGCACTATGCACCGGGTTGAGGATATCTTTGATGTATGGTTCGATTCCGGGGTCGCCTCATGGGCAACACTCAGCTATCCGGGTGAAGAGGAGGCATTCAAAAACCTCTGGCCTGCCGACTTCATCACCGAAGGCCAGGATCAGACACGGGGATGGTTCTACTCACAGCTCGGCCTCTCTACAATCGCCTTTGGACAGGCGCCATACAAACAGGTGCTGATGCACGGGTTTGCTCTGGATGCACAGGGAAAGAAGATGTCCAAGAGCTTTGGAAACGTCGTCACCCCTGAGGAGGTCATTGAGAAGTTCGGGGTTGATATTCTGCGGTTGTATATACTCTCTGCGAGCGCACCCTGGGATGACCTGAAATTCAACTGGGATGGTGTAAAGACGGTTCATCGTACACTCAATATCCTCTGGAATGTCTACCGGTTCCCGATCCCCTACATGCGGCTTGACAACTTCCAGCCGGGAGCGGATGCAGCCGGTGCCTATGATCCATCAGTAATCCGCCGCATTGCTTCTGACGGAGCATTTGAGGATCGGTGGCTCATCTCAAGGATCCAGTCCCTCACCCGCGATATAAGCAGGGCTATGGATGAATACCAGATGCATCAGGCGACCCGGAAACTCCTCTCATTCATCTTAGATGACCTCTCCCGCTGGTATGTCCAGCTTGTGAGGCCGAGGATGTGGCTTGAAGAAGACTCGGCCAGTAAGCAGGAGGCATATGAGACGATCTATTTCGTGATGAGACGGCTTGTCTCGCTTGCATCCCCGTTCATCCCGCATCTTACTGAACTGATCTACCAGAACCTGAAGCTCGACGGGGATCCGGCCAGCGTCCATATGCTCGACTGGGCAGAGGCAGATGCCAGCCTGATCAGCTGCGCTATCGAGGATGCGATGCAGGTCGTTCAGTCCTTTGATGATGCTGTTGCCAATGCACGGCAGGCAGGAAAGCGGAAGCTCCGGTGGCCGGTCGGCGAGGTCGTGGTTGCAACAGAGAGTTCACTTGTCAAAGAGGCGGTCGAATCCCTCCTTCCACTCTGCAAGGCACGGGCAAACACACGGAATATCCGGGTTGTTTCAGGCACCTGGGAACGTATCCTCTGGACGGCTGAGCCGCAGATGAAGAAGATCGGGCCCGAGTTTGGAAAAAACGGGGTACTGGTCAAACGTGCAATCGAGGAGTCGGACGGAACCGCACTCCGGCAGCAGATCAATGAGGCGGGATCTGCAACCATCACCGCCGGCGATCAGGAGATCGTCATCACGGCAGACCATGTCTCCTTCAGTGAGAAGCTCCCCGAAAATGTGTACTCGGCCACAATGCCCGATGCAACCATCTATGTCGATGTCTCCCTCACCGACGAACTTGAGGCAGAAGGATATGCACGTGAAGTGATCCGGCGTGTCCAGGAGATGCGCAAACAGATGGATCTCTCTGTCGACGATCAGATCCAGGCGGCCATTGCTATCGGAGAAGATCGGATCCGATCACTGCTCGACCAGTCAAAAGACTGGATTGCAGGAGAGATCCGTGCATCATCACTTGTGTTTAGAAAAGAGAAGGTGGAAGAGGCAGGGTTCTCATCAGACTGGGATATCGAGGGGCTCAGCGTATCAATTACCCTGCTTGGGCCCTGAGATGAGAGAGGAGAGATACACTCTCCCCTCCTGTGAATTGAAGAGCGGGGGAGTTCGATCGGATACAATCCGGTTCCTCTGCGCAACCACAGCCTCATCTTCTTTTGGATTATAACCGCTCACCTCTTCAGAGGCACGGAAGACAACCAGTCCACGCCTCTGCCACCCGGGTGTCTCTGCCAGATTGATACCCCTTAAATGCATCAGCTCGTGCATGGCAGCGGTATTCATCCCATGGAGCATCTCCTGTACTACTTTCGCAGAATGGCCATCCTGTCCCAGTGCCCACTGAGAGTAGGCATTATTGTGGTTCCTCCACGCCTCTTTCTGTCGCCAGATGAGATAATCAATCGCAGTTTCACTGTCAACCGGAACAACCCGCGCGTCAAATGAGAGCGGTTCGCGGAGAGAAAGCTCGATTGTCAGGGCACTTGATGCAAAAGAAGCGGCAACAGAGTCGAGCTTTTCAACACGCCCGAAAAATGGGAGCTTTGTAAAGAAGATATTGATCTCATCGGAGAAGGTATAAGCAAACTCCGGAGAGAGACCGCTTTTCCCCAGAAGAAGCGATGATACCATCTCCATGGCAGAGGAGAAACGCTCGTCAAAGGGTTTTTCGAGACCGAGGGCTTCTGCCACGGAGCGGAAGGATCTCCCGTCAAGCCTGATGAAACAGGGTGCTATTGTCCTGAGTTCCGAATAGATCTCCCTTCGCTTCATTCGTCTATTTCACGTTCGGCTGATGTATTGAAGGCGCCGGGTATGTGCCGGATAAGGACAATGTCAGAAACCTCCTTAATCAGGCGATAGGGAACTTTCAGGCCCTTGAACGACTTTAAGTCAATAATATCAGGATTAATGTTTGTCAGGGCAAGCGATGCCATCTTTTTGTTATCTATATCGATGACAACATCAGCGACATTACCGATGAACACAGCCCTGTCAGTGTATACGCTCATTCCAAAGAGTTCTGAGATCTGCCACTTCATATCAATCTGTTCAAGATATATACTAAATACTTAAAAAAGATACTCCCTTGCATGAATGGATCGCTGGAGATAGGACGGATTTTTGACATCCCTGTCCGCCTTCATATCACTTTTTTACTGGTGATACCGCTCTTTGCATGGATCATCGGCAGCCAGATCAACCTGACAATCGAATTTATTGAGGGTATCTTTGCCATCCCCATCGACAGAACCATCATTGAAAGTGGTGTTGTACCCTATATTCTCGGCACGATCGTGGCGCTTACCCTCTTCTTCTGTGTATTCATCCACGAACTTGCCCATTCGCTTATTGCACGTGCCCACGGCATTAAGATCAACTCAATAACGCTGATCATCTTCGGCGGCGTCGCTTCGATGGAGGAGATGCTCCCTGACCCAAAAGTGGAGCTGCCTATGGCGATTGCAGGCCCCCTCACCAGCCTCGGGCTTGGAGTCCTCAGCTGGATTCTCATCTATGTCGTGGATCTGGTCGTTGACGCCCCGGCTGTTGCAGGTGTCTTCATTTATGGATTCGGATACCTGGCGATCCTGAATATCCTGCTCTTTGCCTTCAATCTCCTTCCGGCATTCCCGATGGATGGCGGACGGGTGCTTCGTGCATGGCTTGCAAAACGGATGCCGCTTCATCGTGCAACACGGATTGCATCGGATATCGGGAAGGGGTTTGCCATACTCTTTGGGATCTTCGGGATCTTCACCTTCAGCTTCATCCTCATCATCATCGCATTCTTCATCTACATCGGCGCAAGCCAGGAATCGTCAATGGTTACAACAAACTTCCTCCTCCAGGATGTAACCGTCGGCGAGATCATGTCGAGAGAGGTCCTGAGTGTCGAGCCAACCCTCCCGCTCACCGAAGTGATACGGCTGATGTACACAACAAAACATCTTGGATTTCCTGTTGTGGACCGGGGAGACCTTATTGGGATCATCACTCTTGCAGATATCCACAGGACCAGCGATATCGACCGAGAAGCGATGCAGGTCCGTGATGTGATGAGCAGGCAGCCGATCACCACCCTCCCGCCATCCGCATCAGTCACCGATGCACTCAGGATCATGACAATGCAGAATATCGGCAGGATCCCGGTCGTCGAAGAGGGAAAAATTGTTGGAATCGTTACCAGGACTGATATCCTGACGGTCCTCGAACTAAAAGATATGGGTTAGAGGGAGAGGGTCTGCCTGATACCGGTGGCATCGGTCCTGTAACCGCTTGATTTGTTCAGGATTGTTCTGAATAAATCAGATTCGATCACCTCAAGGAGGGATCTGATCCGGGGATCTTCGAGATCTTCGGTCATGATCCCGATCTCATACCGCTCGGTTCCCACCGGGACAAATGAGAGACCAGTGATCTCTGCCGCAGATGCGACACAGAGACCTGCATCCGCCTCTCCGCTTGCAACAGCAAGGGCAACAGCAAGATGGGTCGTCATCTCCCGATCATAGCCTGAGATCGCCGATGGTGCGATACCACGCTCCTTCAGGAGGTGATCAAGGAGCATCCGGGTACCTGACCCTTTCTGCCGGTTCACAAACGAGACCGAATCCAGCTCCTCAAAGGTGATCCCATCCCGTGAGACGATACCCTGTTCCCGTTCTGCAACACAGACGAGGGTCACCTCCTCTCCTGCAAGGTACCGTTCCAGGTACCGGACATTATAGGTGCCATCCGGTGCAAGAAGATGCATCGGCGCGCAATGGCAGTGCCGCCTCTTCAGGGCAAGAATACCGCCCATACTCCCGATATGTGCAGAGTGGACCGGGAGCGGAGCGAGGAGATCGGCCATCCGATCAAGGATCGGATCGTGGCTTCCGGATAGAATAAGAGCAGATTCGAGTTCCTCTTTCGGCACACTCAGGGAAACCGGAATCTTTTCGCCTGCCTCCAGCCCTTCTGAATCAGCCGGTATCCTGAGAACACCGTTGGATCGGACCGCACTCATCTGGACACCCGCACCACGTGAGAGCGGAGTTGCAATCAGCCGTCCTGCCACACGGCCCGCGGTCATCAGTACAAACTCATCAGTTCCGATATCCGAGGCGAGTGTCCGGGTCAGTTCCGCCTCGATCAACTCGCGGGATGGAACAGGGATCCCTGCACCCCTGATCACCGGTGTGATGATCTCCCGGATCACCGTCAGGGCGGAGAGAGGGTAGCCAGGGAGGCCGATCACCGGCTTACCCCTGATCACCCCGATGATCACCGGTTTTCCCGGTTTTATACCAACACCATGAACCAGCACCTCGCCAAGCTCACCGACCACCTGCGCGGTATAATCTTTGGTACCCTTTGACGAACCTGCCGAGATGATCACCATATCATAGGCAGATACTGCGGCATCAATCGCGTCCCGTATCCGGTCGGGGTCGTCTGGTACAAGGGGAGAGACCGTTGCATGGACTCCGAGAGAGCGGAGATGTGCTGCTGCCATCTGGCAGTTGCTCTCGACAACCTGGCCGGGTTTTGGGCGTGTGCCATGAGCCACCAGTTCGCTCCCGGTCGGAATAAGCCCTGCAGAGAGGGAGAGGACAGCGACATCGGTGATCCCATATGCGGCAAGCGCCCCGATATCGTGGTACTGTATCCGGTGGCCACGGGGAAGAACCATCTCGGATTCGGCTATATCCTCACCAACCGGCCGGATATGCTGCCATGGTGCTGCTGCTCTTCTGATCACATATCCTCCGCCCTCAAACGCGACATCCTCGATCATAATCACGGCATCACAGCCTGGTGGAATGACATTGCCGGTGTTCACGCGGACTGCATCCTGAAGAATGACCGGATGCTTATCGGTTGCACCATTGGTTGCCCGCGAAGAGACCGCAATTCCATCCATTGCCGAGAGATGTGCTTCGGGAACAGAATATTCCGCATAGATCGGATTGGCTGTTACCCTGCCGACACTCTCCATGAGGGGAACACTGATCACCTGCGGAACTGGCGGACAATGGCTGCGGATAAGTTCAATCGCCTCTTCGAGCGGGACGAGAGAGAGATACCGGTTCACCACAGGATCACCTCGACAGACGCCCCCGTTTCAAATCCCTCGGACTCTGCCGGTACACGGACATATCCCTCACTCTGGACAAGTGTATGGAGGAGGCCTGATTTTGAGAAGATCGGGGTTGCCACCCCGTCCCTTACTCTCACCCGGACATAATCCTCTCTCCCTTTTGCAGAGGGGATCCCGGCATCAAGGGTTGCAGAACAGCTCTGCTCCAGAAGAATAACGCCGCTCATCACAGCGAGAAGGGGTGCGCAGATCGCCCGCATGACCATAAATGCCGAAGACGGGTGACCGGGGAGGCCGATCACCGGTTTACCCCGGATCTCACCGATGATCGTCGGTTTGCCCGGGGATATTGCAATCCCATGAACAAGAACCCTTCCCAGATCAGCGATCACCCGTGCGGTTGCATCGCGGTCGTCTTTGGAGCTTCCGCCGGAGATGAAGATGGCATCGGCTTCTTCAAGCGCCACCAGTATGGCAGCGGTGAGTGCATCAGGTTCATCAGGCACGATCCCAAGCGACAGGGGGATACAGCCGCACTGCCGGATAAATGACTCGCAGACGATTGAATTAACATCCCGCACCTGCCCCGGCAGGGGTACCTGATCGGGTGCGACCACCTCGTTTCCGGTTGCGATGACCGCAATCCGCGGGATGCGCCGTACCGGAAGAGAGAGGATACCGGCTGCTGCAAGCACACCCGTCTCCTGGGGAAGAATCCGGTGTCCTGATGGAATGATTAACTCACCGGATCTGAAGTCCTCGTCAGCTGCGACATAGTTCTCGCCACCAGAGACTGGCTTCATCACAAGGATCTGATCCCCTGCCACCTCGGCATACTCGATCATCACAACAGCATCTGCCCCCTCCGGCATCATCCCGCCGGTCGGGACATACCGGCACTCACCTGCCACAATCGATCCCGGATCAGCTGATCCCATCTCGATCCTGCCGGTGCAGGTGAGCATCGCAGGGAGTGATTCCCCGGCACCGATGGTGTCAGAGGAGAGTACCGCATATCCGTCAACGATTGATCGTGCAAACCCCGGCATATCATGAGGTGCAATGATATCGGCATTCGAAATGCGGAAGAGCGCCTCGGATAGTCCAACCATCTCTGTTCCGGGATCTGGTGCGATGGAGAGGAGGCAGGTCACTGCCTCATGTACCGGGATCACCCGGATGAACCGGCTCATTTGAAACAACCCAGCTGGCAACCACGGATCTTGATGCCGTTTTTGTTGCAGTACCGGGATATGTCAAATTTTTCTATGTTGTACTTCTCAGAGATGGCAAACGCCTCTTCGCACCTGATCTCTTTCTCAATACCTTCAGCGGCAAATGCCTCAGCTACTGCGTCGTATGACATATACCAATCATTGCATTCCGATGATATAGCATTTTCAGAATAGTATCATAAGCCATACAGCTACCTGGAGCATGGATCAAGGTTTTGAGAGCCTGGATCAAAGATATAAAGCATGGTAACTGCGCTTATCCATTCGCGCCTTGATCCGGCAGGGGTGGCGATCAGAAGAGCGATCGATTGTCTCATCGGGGAGGAGGGGGAGGATGAATGGCCACTGCTTCAGGATGGCTGGCTCATCCATGAGGTTGGTGGAAGGCTCATCTATGAAGAACGCCTCGATGAGAGGGTGCAGGCGGATCGGATCATCTTCCTCTCCCGCCACACAAGTGTAAATCCCAAGCCGTTGCTGACGGTTCATGTAACCGGCAACTTCGGTGAGGCTGCATATGGAGGTGCACCCGATGAACTCCCGGCGGCTGATCCCGGTATGATGCAGGCGGTTCTCCGGAACCTGATGCTGTATGCCCCGGATGGGTATCGTGCAAGCTATGAGATCACCCACCATGGGCCGAGCGATCTGACGACACCCTCGTTCTTTGTCGAGATCGGCAGTACTGAGAAGGAGTGGCGTGATGCAAGGGCGGCAGAAGCCGTTGCCCGGAGCGTGCTCTCCGCAGTACCGGGAGCATTTCTGCCCCTGATCGGATTTGGCGGCACCCACTATGCAGTCCGGCAGACAGTGATCTCATCAGAGACCCGGGGGGCATTTGGCCATATCGCTCATTCACGGGAAGCAGGGGGCATGACTGCTGAGAGGGTCGGGAGAATGGCCGGGATGACCGGGGCAGTTGCCGGATATATCGATAAAAAAGCGCTCAGCGCGAGTGAATACGATCTGATTGCCGGGCTTCTCAGGGAACTACAGCTTCCGCTTGTGACAGAAGGTATGCTTCATGAGATGGGGAGTGTACCCTGGAAGACCTGGAGCCGGGCAACTGCCCTTGCATCAGAAATTGCGCCCGCATCACTGCTGAAGAACCATGGAATGGAGCGGGACTGCGCATTATCGGTGGTCAGGATCAATGAAGAGCTCCTCAACGAAGCGCTCAGGGTGGGAAAAGAGGAGTTCATCACCGCCCTTGATACCATCACCCCCTGTTTCAGAATCACCAAAGGCGGGGCAGTTGCCCTCCCTGTCTTCATAGGATATTATGAGGAAGAGGCACAATTAGCAAGTGATTTAATAACCCTGTGTGTACAACAGATCACGAAACATTCTCATGCTGTTGTAGAGGGTGATCGCCTTATCATCAGCAGAGAACGTTTTGACCCTGAGAAAGCGCGCAAACTCGGGGTACCAGCAGGACCACTCTTCGGCAGGCTTGCCAGCGGGCAGGCCGTAAATGTTGGAGAGAGGGTCATTTCGGCCGATATGGTCACCACCCATGTTCTGCTGGAGATCACAATCCCGGGATTGGAGAGAATAACATGAGATCAATCGTGGAAGAGGCATTATCACGGAAGAAGGCGGAAGAGGCCGAGGTAGCCGGAGAGGCACCTGCTGAATATCCAAGCTCGCCAATAGTTGATGGACAGGCCAACCCGAAATTCGAAGGGACCATGGATGATGAAGACTTTGAAGATGTTCTCAAGAGTCTACGCACCATAATCACCGTCGTCGGGTGTGGTGGAGGGGGATCGAATACCATCACCCGGATGTTCGAAGAGAATATCCATGGGGCAAAGATGATTGCGATTAATACCGATGCCCAGCATCTTGCAATGACAAGAGCTGACCGGAGAATCCTCATCGGGAGGCAGACGACAAAAGGACTTGGCGCCGGAGCGGTCCCACGCCGGGGTGAAGAAGCGGCATTGGAGAGTGAGGGGGATCTTCACAGAGCTATTGCCGGAAGCCACATGGTCTTTGTCACAGCAGGTCTTGGTGGCGGTACCGGAACAGGATCCGCACCGATTGTAGCAAAGTCTGCTCGTGAAGAAGGTGCACTGACGATCGCTGTTGTGACACTCCCCTTCACCGCCGAAGGTGCAAACAGGATGGAGAATGCCGAGGCAGGTCTCGAACACCTCCGTGAGGTTGCAGATACCGTCATCGTCGTGCCAAACGACCGTCTCCTTGAGGTTGTCCCACGCCTTCCACTCTCCACCGCTTTCAAGGTGGCTGATGAAGTGCTGATGAAGGCTGTGAAAGGGATCACCGAACTGATCACGCTTCCGGGTCTTGTGAACCTCGACTTTGCCGATGTCAGATCTGTGATGGAGCAGGGCGGCATCGCGATGATCGGGATGGGTGAATCTGATTCCGAAGACAAGGCAAGCGATTCAGTGAAGAAAGCCCTCCGCTCACCACTCCTTGATGTGGATATCTCAGGTGCAACCGCCGCACTCGTGAATGTTGTCGGCGGTCCTGATATGACCATGTCAGAAGCCGAAGGCGTGGTTCAGGAGATATACGAGCGGATCGATCCCGACGCACGGATCATCTGGGGTGCCCAGATTGATCCGGGTATGCAGAACAGGATGAGAACGATGCTTATCGTCACCGGGGTTCAGTCCCCCCAGATATATGGAAAGCCGGATCTCCCTCACGGACAGCGGCTCCAGAAGCAATACGATATAGATTTTCTTAAGTGATCACTATGAATACCCCAGAACTCAAGAAACCCGACCTGAAAGGTCTTAATCTGAATGAGGAACTCTTCAGGAAATATATCCGTGTACTAAAGCTGGCGCGGACACCGACCCGTGAAGAGTTCGGCAAAATCGGCCTCGTAGCAGGCATAGGAATTTGTATAATCGGCCTTGTTGGATTTATCATCTACGAGATCATGCTCGTGTTCTAGAATTGATCGAAATGACTGAGGCAATAAACCATTACTACGCAATTAAGACGACCTCAAAGCAGGAACGCGCGGTTGCAGATTCCATCTTCCGTACTGTTGAGCGGAACGATGTTGATATCAGGGTCTCTTCAGTGATTGTACCGGAGGAGCTGAAAGGATATGTGATCCTTGAGTCACCGGAAGGACGCGGCCGGATCCAGGAACTCCTCGAAAGCATCCCCAGTGCACGATCACTTGTGCCGGGCGAGACGAAGCTTGAAGATATCCTGCATTACCTTGAACCAAAACCTGTTGTCTCAGGTATTGATGAGGGAACCATCGTCGAACTGATCGCTGGTCCCTTCAAAGGAGAGAAAGCAGTTGTCAAGCGGATCGATCTCGGAAAGGAAGAGATCACTGTTGAGCTGTATGAGAGTATCGTTCCAATCCCAATCACCGTCCGGGGCGACCATGTCAGGGTCATCGAACGGAAGAGCGAAGAGTAAGAGATAATCTGATCACCTCCAATCCCACTCTTTTTCAGAGAACTATCCCCATCATATTTATCAGATCTGCCGTTGACATATATGAACCACAGCTGACAATCCCATTAAGGGGTTGCCGGCATGGTGATACTATGGCAGAAACTGTCGAGGTACTGGTACCCGGCGGTAGAGCGACCGCAGGCCCGCCATTGGGCCCGGCGCTGGGCCCTCTCGGCATCAACGTGAAGGCCGTTGTCGATGAAATCAATCAGAAGACATCGGAATTCAATGGAATGACTGTGCCAGTCACGGTGGAGGTCGACGATAAGAAGAACTTCACCATCTCGGTGGGTATCCCACCGACGACGGCATTGATCATGAAAGAAGTTGGTGTTGGGAAGGGGGCATCAAGCCCAAATACCCAGCCGGTTGGTAATCTGCCGCTCGAAGCGATCATTCGGATCGCTCGCATGAAACAGGAGTCGATGCTCTCCTATGACCTCAGAAATGCGGTCAAGGAAGTCATAGGCACCTGCCGCTCCGTTGGAGTGACGATCGAAGGCATGAAAGCACAGGATGCTATTGCCGCGGTCAATGCGGGCCAGTTCGATGATCAGCTAAACGCATAGACATAGAGACAACCATAGGAGATCGTTATTTTTACGGTCGAGAACTATGGAGGCATCATTTAATGGTTGAGTTAACCCAGATTCAGAAGGCCGTATCCACGGCAATCGAGCAGGCGCCAGAGAGGAAGTTCCGGGAGAGTGTGGATATCACAATCAACCTGAAGAACATCGACATGACGCAGCCGAAAAACCGTATTGATGCGACGATTCTTCTACCAGAGAGTCCAGGCACCAAAAAAATCGCGGTTCTGGGCAAAGGAGACATAACCACCCAGGCAAAAGAGGCAGGTGCCGATATCATCATCGGTCCTGAAGAGATCGAACGCCTGGGAGGTGCCCCGCGTGAAGCCAGACAGGTTGCATGCGATTATGATTTTTTCCTTGCTGAGACCGCTGTTATGCCACTCGTAGGCCGATGGCTGGGCCCAAGGCTCGGTCCACGCGGCAAGATGCCAATGCCCATCCCACCCGGACAGGACATCAGACCTATTGTAGAGCGTCTGCGCGGCTCCATCAGGATTCGGACCAAAGATAAACTGACTTTTTCTGCGAAGATCGGGACGACAGAGATGACGCCTGAACAGATCGCAGAGAATATCAACACGGTCCTGAGGAGAGTCGAAGCAGATCTCGAGCAGGGTTCACAGAACCTCCGGTCGGTCTTTGTCAAAACGACCATGGGGCCGGCAGTGAGGTTGATCTAAATGGCAGTATACACACGCCACCTGCCTCAGTGGAAGCAGGATGAGGTTGAAGAAGTCAAGAAGTATGTTCAGGAATATGCCGTACTCGGCATCATCGATACATTTGGTATCCCTGCAACACAGTTTCAGCAGATCCGGCGGAACCTCAAAGAGAGAGCCACCATCAAGGTGATGAGAAACACACTCATCGAGCATGCATTCTCTGATCTTGGTGGAGTATATGACGATCTCAAAGAGCATATCACCGGACACTCGGCACTGATCTTCACAAACGACAACCCCTTCAGATTGTTCAAGTCCCTTGAACAGACGAAGACAAAGCGGGCTGCCAAAGCTGGTGAGATCGCACCAGAGGATATCGTTGTTCCAAAGGGACCAACAAGCTTCAAGCCAGGCCCTATCGTCAGCGAACTTCAGCAGGCGGGTATCCCGGCCACCATCGATGGCGGCAAGGTGAAGATCCGCGAGACGAAGACGGTCGTAAAGGCTGGCGAGGTCATTGACCGGAAGAAAGCCGGTGTCCTCTCGAAGCTAGACGTAAAGCCGATGGATGTCGGTTTATCTCTTTTCGTCGCACTCTACCAGGATGAGCTGTATCTTCCGGATGTACTTGGTATTGACGAGACTGAATACTACAACAAGCTCGTTCTTGCCGTCCAGCAGGCGTTCAACCTCTCAGTCAATGCAGCCTATCCGACTGCATTCACGATGGAGACGATCCTTGCAAAGGCATTCCGTGAGGCTCGCAGCCTTGGTATAGAGGCCGCTATCTACGAGAAGGATGTCATTGATGGCATCATCGCAAAGGCATACAGACAGATGAACACAATCAAAGTATTAGTTGAATAAGGTGACTGAATTATGGAGTACATATACGCTGCTCTCTTACTGCACTCTGCTGGCAAGGCAGTTGAAGAAGAATCCGTCAAGGCAGTTCTCTCTGCCGCAGGTATCGCTACAGACGAATCCCGTGTAAAGGCGCTCATTGCCGCCCTTGACGGCGTTGACATCGAAGATGCCATCAGCAAGGCCGCTGCAGCACCCGTTGCAGTCGCAGCTGCCGCAGCACCTGTAGCAGCAGCCGCTGCTGAAGAGGCGCCTGAGGAAGAAGAGTCAAAGAAGGAAGAGGAAGAAGAGTCCGGCATGGCCGGTCTTGGAGCCCTCTTCGGCTAAATTTCTTTTTTTTACCCAGACAATCCCGCCACTGAAGAAGGCAGGAACTGGTTTTGATTGTGGTGCATATAAGCCGGAGTGCGAACACTACTGTTGCAGGACCGCTCAATTTTCGTTTGAAGAATACACCATCAGAGGTGGGAAGGATTTGGTTTTACCTCAAGATCTGATGCCGCTATCTTTTCACAAAGCCGTCTCCGCTTCCGGATAGGCCAGAGATCATAGAGGAAGAACTGGACCGGTTTCCAGAGGGCAACCCACCCGATGATGATCAGGGACTCGGCGATCAGCCCAGCAAGCGATCCCTGGTCGAAGATATCTGATGCATGCTGGCTGATTGTCAGGCAGAAGAAGAGGAAGACGATCCCGATTGCCAGATTCAGCCTCTCACGCCTCCATTGGACCGAGAAGGCGTGCCCTGCCAGTGATCCGAGATAGAGGAAGTGGTTGGCAACTGCCATTCTGATATTCTCTGTCACCTCATGAGAGATAAGGGGGAGCGGCAGGTACACGGTTATCCGGGCCTTCTGATCGAAGGGAATCTCTTCAAAAGAGGCATAGATATACTCTTCAGCATCAGGATCCAGTTCCTTTTCATAGAAAGGCGAGGGATCAAGGGTATTGAAGAGCTGGATAACGTTTGAGATCTTCAGTTCAACACGGGCGATCTCATCCGGATCCTCAGGCGGAAATCCAAATTCCCGTTCAGGATACTCAAACTCCTGTGCCTCCATCTTCATCACCTGCTTCCGGCGATGATCGCCTGTCCATATGAGATGCAGCCATCACCAAGGGGGTATTCTGTGTTGATGACCGGCTCGATTCCGGCTCTCCCGAGCTCGTCACAGATGGTGGATCTGATCATGTGGTTGTAGCAGACGCCTCCTGAGAGGGAAGCCTTTCCGATACCGTGCTCTTCGGCTACAGACGCTGCTATCCGGGCAATACCACGGGCGAGATTGAACTGGAAGGATGCGGCGATATCTGCAACAGCACGCCTCTGTATCTCGTGGCTCTCCTCTTTCAGGGGAAGATACCGCAGACATGCCTCTTCCATCAGGCGGGAAGTCGAAAGCACCTGACGGCCGTTCTCTTCAGAGATGAGAAGCTCCCACTCAGCAGCTCTTCCCGACGCAGCCACTGCCTCAAGACGCATCGCGGGCTCGCCATCATAGGTTCGTTTGGAACAGATGCCAAGGAGGGCGGATGCGGCATCAAGTACCCTCCCGGTGCTCGTTGTGGGTATGGTGTTGAACCTTCTTTCAACCTGATGTGCAAGTGCCGAACAGGCGATATCATTCCATCCCCGCCCGGCAAGGAGATCCAGGACCTCAGGATTGGGGAGGATGCCATAGAGCATCCGTTCGGGGTTTGTGGTAGCGGCATCCCCGCCCGGCATCAGGACCTGCTCAAGGTGTCCTGCCCGTGCATAATCAGGCGCCTGCCCGACAAAGATCTCGCCGCCCCAGACCGTGCCGTCATCCCCGTACCCGACACCGTCAATGGCGATACCGACACACCGCTCACGGGTCGCAGCGGCAATATGTGCACGATGGTGCTGGACCGGGACCAGTGCTGCACCAAGCTCTTCTGCAAGGTCTCTTGCATATCGTGTCGAGAGGAACTGTGGATGAAGATCACAGGCGATGATCTCAGGAGTGGTTCCGGTTAAGCCCCTGAGCCGCTCCACCGTCTCCTCAAGGTAGCGGACGGTTGAGGGGTTCCTGATATTTCCGATATGAGGGGAGGTGATGCAGAAGCCATTATTGTAGATGGTGGCATTGGCATTCAGTTCCGGCCCGACAGCGAGGATGGGTGTTTTTCCAAGATCAATCCGGGTCCTCTTCGGTGCAATACCCCGGGAGAGGCGGATGATCAGGCCATCACGGACAACCGAATCATCACAACGGTTCTGGATCTCGCGATCATGGGTGAGGAAGTAGTCCACCACACCCCGAAGACGTGACATCACCAGATCGATCTCGGTTATCATCGGGTTGCCGGGAACATTCGCACTTGTCATCACAAGCATCGGTGACGTAAGGTGACTGAAGAGAAGATGGTGAAGACCGGTATAGGGGAGCATCATCCCGAGGGTGTGCAGGTTTGATATCGTCGGGTGGGATGTGTGATCGCGTTTTTCAAGGATGACAATAGGGCGTGCGGGACTTGTGAGCTGTTTTCTCTCCTCATCATGCAACATAGCAACCTGCTCGATGGTATCGGCTTTTGCCATCACTGCAAACGGCTGCCCGGTCCTTCCGAGGAAGGTTTTCAGCCGTTCTGCTGAAGATTCGATACATGCAATATGGAAACCCCCGATCCCGCGTATTGCGAGGATCTTTCCCATATCAAGAAGTTCTGCTGCCTTTTTGATCGGGTCTGCAACCGGCATGCTCCGGCCGTCCGGATCCATCAGGGTGAGCGCGGGGCCGCAGGCAGCACAGGCGATCGTCTGGGCATGGTGGCGCCTGGATCGCGGGTTCCAGTACTCCTCCTCGCATGAAGGGCAGAGAGGGAAGTGATCCATTGTTGTTCTCTCCCGATCATAGGGGAGCGCGCGGATGATACTGTACCGCGGGCCACAATCCACGCAGGATGTTGCCCAGTAGTTGAAATAACGACCATCCACCTGATTAATATCATGGATACAGGCCTCACAGATGGCAACATCGGGGGGGATCAGGCCGGAGAGAGTGCCTGCTTTGCTATCAAGGATTATGAAACGGTCGGGGATTGAACCTGAAAGGGGTGAGACGATCACCTCATCTATGGCTGCAAGGCGCGGCCCTCTCCGGACCGCATCAAGGAACTCGTCAAAACGATCTCCTTCAGCGTGAATAAGGACTTCGCTGCCTAGATTGGTGACCGAGCCACGGATGGAAAGCGACTCCGCAGTTGCATAGACAAAGGGACGGAACCCCACACCCTGTACGATCCCACGGACGATGATTGTGCCGGATCTCCGCATGGATTATCAACAAAGGTTATAGAATTACAGAGCAATATAGTACATAGGGTTTTTGCAGTGACGGATCATCCTAAGACGAAAATTGTAAGCGACCCGGTGGAGCTAGTACCTCTGCTTGTTACGTTTAACAACTCAGGGTATAAAATGATTTATGAATTGCTCTCGAAGGCATGGGTTACTGAAGAGGAACTGAATCAGCAGTATGAAGGTGAATGTATCAATCATTGCCTGAAGATGCTGAAGAAAGGAAACCTTATAGACGAGCAGTGGAGAACAGTTCCGGGAAAGAAACCCGAGAAGGAATACCGGGTAAATTATCAGAAGTTCAGGGCAAATTTCCAGTGTACAATGGAGGATCTCGTCTCGATGCTCTATATATCCACATCTAACGACGAGACACTCAGGGAACTATCCGATAACATAAAGGCTGAAGTTGATTCAGGCAACACCTCCATCGGCGAGATCGCGCGGAAAGTTGGTGTAAAACCTATCTATGTCAAGGGCATAGCAAAGCGTCTGCCACATTTTGATGTCCGGGGACAGGGGTTGATACTCCTTGATGGAGAAAAGTAAAGATCCCCTTGGAAATCTTCTCAGAAGTAAAAGGGAGACGACCAGGTTTCAGGTTCTCGTCGAAGTAGCCGAGCACCAGCCATCAATACGCCAGCAGGAGATCGCCGAGAAGCTCGGGGTGACCCCGCAGGCAATCTCCGAGTACATCCGCGATCTCGCAGATGACGAGCTGATCACCGCAGAAGGACGCGGCCGGTACAGTGTCACCCGGAAGGGAATTGAGTGGGTGCTCTCAAGTGCGGAGCAGCTCGAGAGCTATGCACGCCATATCAGGCGGGATATCATACAGCAGGTAGCCATATGGGCTGCAATTGCCGGAGAGGACCTGAAGAAAGGCGATTCTGTCGGCGTCTTCATGAAAGGGGGATGGCTGTATGCAGGAAAGGAGACCCAGTCAGCAACAGGCATTGCCATCGATGATGCTGAGAAGGGAACTGATGTAGGGGTTGCACGGTTGAGCGGGATCATCGAGCATACCGAAGGATCGGTCTTCGTCTGCAAGGTTCCCCGGATCGAACGGGGCGGGTCCCGTGTCGTTGAACGGGACCGGCTCTTCAAAATTGTGCAGAAGGCAGAGATCGTCGGTGCAGTCGGGGTTGAGGCATATATGGCACTGAAACGGTCAGGCATCAGGTCAGATATGTTCTATGGCGCACGTGAAGGTGTCATCGAAGCAGCATTTCACGGTATGAACTGTGCAATCATCGTTGTTGATTCTGAGTTCACCGACTTTATCAAACGTCTTGAAACCGCAGGACTCTCCTATACCATCCACGATCTGGCGGTGCAGTAAGCACCTATGAGCGCGATCATCCTCCCCTGGAAGAAAGCCTATCGGATCCTCTTCTTTGATGACCGGAGAATCCGCCATGTCGGCACCGTATCCCTCGCGAGAACGACACGGGGGATACGGCCCGATGAGTTTATGGTTCGAAAGCCGGGTGCATCCCATCTGAGAAAGACACCCACAAAGGATCTCCTTGTCGCTCTCCGCCAGGGTGACGTATACCTGACCCAGCATGATGCTGCTTTTGAAGATTTTCTGGAAAACCTGCAGATACCATATTCCTTTGTCGATATATGCAGAATCTGCCTCCTGGAAGATCAGATCACCCAGCTCTCCAAAGAGACAAAAATCCGATGCGGCCGTGAGCTGATCTGCCCGGATTGTGCAAAGAAAGAACTCTCACGCGAACTGTCTCATCTCAGAAAGCTTGGGAAGAAGACCCGTGCGCATATTGAAGATCTCCTGATGGAGCACCGGGATCTCGAGGCAGTCCTTGCGATAATCCAGCCGGAGAGCCTCGATATGAAGAAGACCCTCTTTGACAGGGTCGATGCGCATCCGGTTTCAGATACACAACGGCTTGAAGAGCTCCCACTCCCCCGCGAGTTTGTGGATGCAGTCTCTATTACCACCCTGATGCCCGCTCAGCAGCTTGCGGTGGAGTCAGGCCTCCTCTATGGGAAACACCTGCTTGTCGTTGCAGCAACAGCCAGTGGGAAGACATTTATCGGAGAGATGGCAGGTCTCAAGAACCTTCTTGAAGGACGGGGACGCCTCCTCTTCCTGGTGCCGCTGGTTGCATTGGCAAACCAGAAGTATGAGCGGTTCTCCGCGACCTACAAGAACCTGGCAAGCGTCTCCATCTCAACTGGCGTCTCCCGGCTGAACCTCCCCGAAACACGATCCCCTGCACGGCGGGATGCGGGATCGGATATCATCATCGGGACATATGAAGGGGTCGACAATATCCTCAGAAGAGGGCGGCAGCTTCGGAATATCGGGACTGTGGTGATCGATGAGGTGCAGATGCTCGAAGATCCGGAGCGTGGCCACCGGCTCGACGGGATGATCGCCCGCCTGAAGCATATCGCCCCAAAGACGCAGTTCATCTATCTCTCGGCAACAATCGGTGCACCCCATCTCCTCGCAAAGAAACTGAATGCGAATCTGGTCACCTATGCAGAGCGGCCGGTCTCACTTGATCGCCATCTCCTCTTCATTGAACGGGATGCGAAGATCCCAACGATCAAGCGGCTGATCTTCGAAGAGTTTGGGAAGACCTCTTCCAAAGGATTCAAAGGGCAGACGATCGTCTTCACAAACGCACGATCCCGCTGCCACCAGATCGCAGATGCAATCGGTCCCCGTGCAGCCCCATACCATGCCGGACTCACGGCACAGGAACGAAGAGATATCGAGTCCAGGTTCACAAAAGGAAAACTTGCCGCAGTCGTCACAACGGCCGCCCTTGCAGCGGGTGTTGACTTCCCCGCATCACAGGTGATCTTTGATGCCCTGGCAATGGGGATTGAGTGGCTGACTGTGCAGGAGTTCCACCAGATGATCGGAAGAGCCGGTCGGCCCGACTTCCATGATGCGGGGCGTGTCGTGATCCTGGCTGAGCCCGGCGGCTCATATTCACGTGAGTCGAAGGCGACCGAGGAAGAGGTGGCGATCAACCTTCTCAGGGGCGTGATGGAGGAGGTCGCGCCCGTCTACGGGATGGAGGAGAGCAGTGAAGAGTATGCGGCTAATGCCGTTGTTGCCCGCGGAATCGAGCAGGATCTTGAGTCCATGAACGAGCGGATGGTCGGAACACTCGAGGATGCCATCCCCGAGATGGAGAAGTACAGGCTGATCCATCGAAAAGGCGGTGTGATCGAGCTCTCGCCGTTCGGTAGGGTGATGGCAGAACACTTCATCGGAGTCGAACGGCTGAAGCGGATACGCAGCCTTGTCCGGGAAGAGGATGATCCCCTGATGATCCTTGCGGATCTCGAGTGCAGGACCGATGAGGACGAACAGAAGGGGAGGTAAAAACATCCCCTCTCACTCCGTCCTGAAGATACCGCTACAGACCACGTACTCTTTTCCGTCACTTCTGGCTAGAAACTATAAAACAATCAGGGAATACTGATGTAAACCCTTCACCATTCTGTGCATATCCTGAATTTGGAAGAGAGGTATTTATGTTTTCTGAAACAGTGATAAAAGGATGGATTCTTCTTGTGGAGAAGAGTGAGAATCCTCATCCCACACAGACCCACCGGTCATAGATCGGGTCACGGTCATTCTCAAAGACCTCGATCTTCCGGTCCACCGATGCACCCCACTCCCTGATCAGCCCCGACTCCCGTTCGGTCCCAACAGTGATCAGCGCCTCCTCACAGAGATCAAAGAGCACCATAACAAGCTCTTCCCAGAGATCTGTTCCAAATGAGTGAATCTCACCGAGCATAATCCCAAGCCCCCTTTCTGCCGGAGGCAGGAAGACATCGGCAGTCCTGCCATCAATACAGAGGGTTCCTTCCGGATCCAGCCTTCCTGCAATCAGCCCCCGGGCGATGAGCGCCTCATCATTATCATAGGCAAGCGGATCCATCCCCATCTTTGATACAATGGCTGATCCGATCCCCGAACCACAACAGCAGTCGATGCATGGACCTGATCCGGTTGTACCCCAGACCTCGTGGATCAGGGATTCAAGTTTTACTGTCCTGTCCGGGGGGACATCCTCAAATGCAGGATCAACTACAGCACCGATCTCTTCGGCAAATGACCTCCGAACAGCCTTTTCCCAGAGATGCCGCTCTGTCTGGTAGAGATCACCCCCAACCTGCTCAAATCGTTCGATCTCATCGCCCGTCATCTGCCGGTACAGGCAGGTTGATGCCCACCAGGTTACACCGTCTTTTGAGAGGGCGAACGCCAGTGGTTCATCCTCGGTATCAATAAGAAGCCTGGCACAATCGTCTCTGGCGGGGAGGGCAAGGAGATCGGAAAGATACTCTGTCCCTGAAAGATCCCCAAAAGAAGGCTCAACAAATGCGAGGTTTTCAACCTCAAAAATTTCTTCAGCTTTCATCTCTTCTTCCTCTGTATCGTCAGTCCGCCGATTGATTTGATGACACCCTCAACGGTTGCATTTTCGTCCATCGTCACCCGCTGCCCTTCCACATTTCCAAGGATCCGAACAGACTCTTCAATGACAACGTCATGTTCGGCCTCCACATTCCCGTGTATTTCTGCACCAGAAGAGATCGCAATGGAATCTGTTGCCCGTATACTTCCAAAGAGGGTGGTATTCGATCCAACCGTTGCCTTCTCTCCCCTGATCTGCCCATGGAGCCTGCATCCTGAGCCGATCATAATTGAGGTCTGCACCTGGAGCCGGGATTCATCAAGGTGGGTTTTTGAGGGAAGCATAAGTGGATGAGCATCATCTTCACAGATCTCCTCAATGAACCTGTCGATCTCTTCCTCATGTTCGAGCCTGAGCATCGTCAGGACATAAAGGAGGATATAGAGGATCACCGGCATCGGATTTCTGACCTCGATATCGCCACGAGCATCAAATCCCTTCTCGATCATGACGTTATCACCGATATCGAGATTCCCCATCACAGAGAGTTTGCCCCGGATCGTAACACCCTCGCCGATGAAGGCATCTGCATCGCAGACGAGGTTGCCGGCAATTTCACAGAAGTTGCCGATCCTGAGATCACCCTCTGCGATTACATCACCATTCAGGGTACAGGACTCTGCTATGAAGACATCATACCCTGATATCCCATAGTCGATTCGTGAATGATCGCCAACGATCACATCACCCGGTGCCTTGAGTATACGTTCCTGCAGCTCGGTATTATCAGGGATGACACATCCCTTTAACGTCAGCCGTTCCAGTTGAATCTCGTCAGCGACGGAACCATTCTGAGCCGGGACTGCATTCTCCTCCATACCAACCTGCACCTCATGCTCCATACTTTTCAGATCTATTGATCAGATCAACCAGTATCGGCATAAGATCTCCGCCACGGATCCTGCCAAGCCCACCTGTTGCAGCGGAGATCTCATCAAATAAAGAAACTGAATCCACCCGTACTCCGGGACCATGGATAATGATCGGCACCGGATCGCCCGCATGATCCATCACCGAACAGGGTGTCGTATGATCACTACAGACTGCAATAATGATATCGTTTCGTTCAAGGAGTGGTGCCAGTGCAGAATCGATCACCCCGATGAAATCACGTTTCAAAAGAGGCTTTCCATCATGTCCAAACTCATCTGCGCCCTTGATATTCAACAGCACAAAATCCTTTCTCTCAAGCTCTTTCTCTGTATATGCAATTTTTGCCTTGAGATCGGAATCAGCCGATCCGGTGATCCCAGGCACAGGTACCGGCTCAAGGCCAACTACCGATCCGATTCCCGATATGAGGGCAGCCGCCGAGATAACACTCCCGGTCATCCTCCATTTCTCGGAGAACGGCTCAAACCGCCCCATCACCCCGGCACCGCGGATCAGAACAACATTTGCCGGAAGAAGCCCCTCGGCTATCCTCTGCTTATTCAGAGGGTGATCGAAGAGGATCTCCTGTGACTGGCGGAGGAACTCATTTGCCACCTCGGCGGTGCGGAGATCAGATCCGGCATCCGTCATCGGTCGGATTGGAAGCGGGGGGAGCTGTTCGTGTTTTGGATCATTGGAAGTTACACTTGCACCAAGCCCCTCACCACGGAATGCCAGAGCCGCACGGTGCCCTGCACCGGGTTCAAAGAAGAATTCCACACCAAACGATGAGAGATCGACACCATCCCGGATCGCAGCACAGAGAGGTTCAGTTGAAGAGATCCGCCCGGCTCTCCTGTCGATGATCGTTCCGTTCGAATCAAGGGTTCCGAAATTGCCACGGAACCCGATCATCCCGGCTTCCATTTTTATTCCACATCCTTCAGCTTCAAGAGGGCCCCTTCCCGTATAGTAACGCTTTGGAGGATATCCAAGAAGGCTCAGGTGTGCGGTATCTGATCCCGGCCGGATACCGGGAGCAATGGTATCCATGATTCCGCAGACGCTCTCCTTTGCAAGGCGGTCTAAAACAGGTGTTGCCGCCGCCTGAAGAGGCGTCTTCCCATCCAGTGCATCACACGGCCGATCGGCAATACCGTCAAGTACCAGGAGAAGTATCTTCTGCGCAGTCATTCTGCATAGAGATACACCTCAATATGTTATGAGGATGCCCCTTTGTGGAGCGAAAAAAAAATTATGCGGCAATGGCCGCAGCCTTCTCAGCTGCCGTCCTTACCGCTTCGGATTTGATCACATCGATTCTGCGAATCGGGAAGATCGTCCGTGATTCCTTAAAGATCTCGCGCGAGATATCGCCAGTAACCGCTGCCTTTGAGAAGGTATCGTAATCCATCTCAGAAGCAAGGCGGGTAACAACCTCAACCATCTTTGCCCTGATTGCATGGATATGCGAGAGTTTTGCCCGGTTCAGTGTGAAACAGGTGAGTGTCACCTGAATTTCTCGGCCACCCTGCACTTTCAGGGTCACGGTCGAGTCGATCCGTGATGTCCGCCGCTTTACATTTGAACGGATATAATCACGGGTTACCTCATGACCGATGAACTCGGTATAGGCTGCATCGCCTGCGACATTGTTAATCCGAAACTGCATCTTAATGTACTGTTTGGAGTAGTCCTGTGCAATCTCACCGAGTGAGACCTGCATAACGCGACCAACCATGTTTGCGGGATCTGCCGAGACAATATCCCCGATAAACACTTTACCAAAGACCTCAGGGGTATAGACTTTGTACCAGCTCTTCGCCTTCCAGCCTTCGACCCTGCGTCCAACCTGCTTCTTTTTTGCCATCGTATCACCAAATTACCATAATCTACGATTTATGCCTGTTCTTGTTCCATCTTTTTCATTCTCTCAGAACAGAGTGAATCTGCAATCGAGAGATTCATCAGATAATCGTCAATAGTTGCGATTGCCGAACGCAACGGCATGTCGCGAATCACCATCTCAACATAGTCCTGAGATATATGCATCTCCATAGTGTCCGTATTGTCAGGAGAGAGACTCCCTGCAACACAATCGGGCGAAGCATGGTATGACCGGATCCGGCCACTCTCGATCTTCATGCCGAAATCGCCTCCATAACCGCCTGCCGGAAGAGTGTATCTGTTCCGGCAGGAATTGTTGCCCCTGCCCTTTTCATGTGCCCGCCGCCACTTCCGCCTACAGCGGCAGCAGCGGTTTTGACAATGGTATCAAGATCCAGGTGAAGACCAGGAGGCGTTCTGGCAGAGACAGAGCAAAGTTCATCATCTCCTGTGATCACAAAGACCGGGGATGACCGTGTGAGATCGGTTGAGAGGAGATCGGCAACATCGGACGAGACTGTCTGGTCATTCACCCGGTACCACCCCTCATCGATCTCTTCGGCTGAGCCAATTCCCTGAAGAATCCTCTGCCGGAATTCCGAGAAGATATCCCATGCTTCCTCCAGTCCGGCAGGATCCCCCATACATATGGATACGGCAAGACCGCCACGTCCGGATTTTCCGCAGGCATCGATAACAGCTGACATCGCAGGAGCCCAGGGGATCACCTCACGCTCAAGCTGATAGCTGTCAGATACAAGCCTCTGAAGCGCAATCGCAGATGCGGTTTCATCGACACCGAGTACGAGCCGCGAGAGGAAGAATGAATCTTCTTCTGCAGGTCGATCCGGATGGACGAGCGCCGCCATCTCCCTGCACACAGTCTCATTGCCGGATATCCCCGGAAGATATGGATCTGTTGCCAGGAAGAGGCGATCATAGAGAGTCCGGCCGGCAGGCATGAAGCCCGGCCTGGTCGAGATCACCCCGTTGCCAATCCCTTCATTCAGGATCTCACGGTTTTGACCCAGAAACTCCTGCCTGTCCCCGATTGCTCCAAGGATTGCAAGCCCCGCGAGGTCGCGGTTCTCACCAAGCTCCCGTGCGACATAATATGCAGCTCCCGATGCCGAGAGTTCAAGATCTCCATCGATGCCCGATAACCTCGGGTTGACATGGAACTCACCCGAAAATGACGGGACATGGTGGTCGATAACCATTACTGATTCAGGGAGATCGGGAATTGATGACCCAAAGTCGCAGAGGAGAACCGGTGTGTCGTCTGGGATCATCTCTCTCTTGATTGTTGAACGAATATGAAGATGAAATGGAACGTGAATTCTTGTTAACGCCGTACAAAGAATTGATGCCGCTGCTACCCCATCGACATCGTGATGGGCATAGATCTCCACAAAGCCTGATGACTTCAGGTGTTGTGCAAGCAATTCAGTTGACGGCGAAAGAGGCATAATTTATCGTGAAAGGAGAATCTCTGCGGTCTCCGGTTTGTATGTCCACCCTTTCGGGAGCTTTCCTGACTTTGTATAGTACCTGACCAGTCTTCTGACTTTTGACTCGGTCAGCTGGAGCTGGCGCTTGTTGTGGATATCCTTCTTATTTTCAGAGAGATGCTTCCGCATTCCAAGAGCCTTCTGCATCAGGTTCCGAAGATCTTCTGGGATCTCGGAGACGAGATCGTTCTCCTTCAGGATTGTGCCGATACGTTTACCGGTCACCAGCTTGATATCGGGGACACCGTACTTGTCCCTGAGCGTCATACCGATGACAGAGGAAGAAAGGCCATCCTTCTTCATTCCAACAATCAGCTTCTCGATCTCAGCGAGATCGGTGTTGGACCATTCCGGAATATCCGTTCTATAAGGACGGACAGAACCCGACGATCCTCTCCGTCGTGCATGCATTCGTGCCATGTATACCTCATTTTTTGTTTAGCTGCCTGCAAGGGAGTGCAGGAGTGTCCGGCAGTTGCCATTCACTGTAAGTCACGAAAAGAGCCTAAACTGACTCGTCGTAATCCCAAGCCCCCATAACGGGCAGTGCCATCGAGCACGTCGGACTTACCTCAGCCAGCACATACTGTGCGGTATATTAATAGAACAGGTAAGACTTTAAGAGTATCGGAGGGAAGGGGGGAACCTTCACTCCGAGAGGGCATCGGCTTCCGGGGGTGCGCCGATCACCAGATCATTGTGGGGGTCATCCATTGAGGAGAGGGGGCATTCGTCGACGATCGATACATAATCATCAAACCAGTATGCCGAGGGGTTTCTCCGGCAGACGACAACCTTGCCCATCTCTTCTGGATCTGCTGCCTGATGATACTTCAAGACCACGTAATCCTTCGTGCAGGCAGAAATTTCGATCTTCCCGGTGGCATGCGACATCACAAACCGTGCACGCTTGGCAATGCCGGAGACCTGTGATCTGGCCTCCTCAAATATCCGGTAGCTCTCCTCGATCGGGACAGAATAGATATGATTTCCATATGTCGGGCGGCACTGGAAGATATAGTAGGGAGATACCCCGATGAAGGAGAGTTTCCTGAAGAGTTCGGCCAGCAGATCACCAGAATCATTTATTCCGCGTAGAATCGGTGTCTGGTTCAGGATCATGACACCCGCATCAATCAGAGCTGAAATTGCCTTTTCGGCCTCCGGCGTGATCTCTCGCGGGTGGGTAAACTGGCTCATCAGGTAGATACGCTTCTCAGGCAGGCTGTATTCCTTCAGGAGATCAAGTAGTTCGGCATCCTCTGAGATGCGCATCGGATTGTATGCAGGCATCTTGCTCCCGATCCGGATGATGTGAACATGATCAATCGTTCTTATCTCTGCGATAATCTCGCGGAGTTTCTTTGTCGGGAGCATCAGGGGATCGCCACCGGTGAGGAGGACGTTTGTCACCTCGGGATGTTTCCTGATGTAGTCAATCCCGGCTGTCACATCAGGAGAGATCTCATCTGCCCCCTCAACAAAGAGGCGTTTTCTGAAGCAGTACCGGCAGAGGCCAGCACACCTGTCTGAGACGAGCAGGAGGCCGGTACGTG
This sequence comes from Methanocalculus pumilus, assembly GCF_055382585.1. Taxonomy (NCBI): domain Archaea; kingdom Methanobacteriati; phylum Methanobacteriota; class Methanomicrobia; order Methanomicrobiales; family Methanocalculaceae; genus Methanocalculus; species Methanocalculus pumilus. The sequence continues at coordinate 1,800,673 of NZ_AP042393.1, forward strand.
CATACTTATGCTGAAGACCAGGTACTGCCGTGTATTTCGATTCGCCTGAAGGATCAAGATCGCCATCTTCAGCCTCAATCTCACCAGGATCCGGAATGATCAGCCTTCTGATCGGATCATATGGATCAGACCAGTCGATGAGGTTCAAGTAATATTCACTTGCCTTGAAAGAGAACCAGTTTTCAACTTTCCCGATATCTTTCTTCTCCTCAGCCGAAAGCCTTGGAATCTGAGAGACCGATGTGATATAGCGTGTTGTCATAGAATCACCTCCGTGACGGGTATCTTTCTGTACCAGTGTATGATACAATCGATAGAAACGACACACCCCGGAACAAGCATACAAAGAGAATGCATGGTGCAGTCAGGTGGCCACTATTGTTAGAAATCCAGTTACCTATGGCTCATCATACTATTTAAATATTGTTAGGGAAGTGGAAATAATGCGAAAATAAAGCTTTAAAAAGGAAATTGGGCGATTATTGATGAGATTATTTCTTCGTCTTCGGCTTTTTGCCTTTTGCCTTTGACATCGAGATGAGATCAACGACATAGCTGCCATCCTTTCCGACACCAATAACCCGCTCATCACTTCTGGCAAGTTTCTCAATATTTAACTCATAACTCCCAGGACCAACGATCCGGACACTCTCGACCCGATCGTACATATCTGCATGAGGTTTTTCAGGGGTTTTAACTTCAAGGATCGGTTCGTTCGTCTCTTCTGCGATCTCAGTGATACTCTTCTCTTCAAGGACGTCCTTATGCCTCACCTTCTCGCTGACGTAGAAGAATTTCTTTCCGCCACAGCTTGGACACCCCCTCAGGATCTCGGTTGAGCCATCCCGAAACTCGCGGCCACACTGGGTACATTTGTGAGGCATGATACTGATTATCCTCCCGAAGTGAGCGAGGCCCATGCAACAAGCCGATCCCGCTCAATCTTCAGCATCTTCAACTGACCCGCAGGGCCGATCACGGTCATTCTTCCCTGCCGGGGTTTCTTCCCTTTGAAGAGTCGCCCAAATATGCCACCGGATTCGGCCTCTTTACCGGGATAGGTCTCCATCTCAATCCCTGAAAAGCCACCGGGCCGGATCTCTCTCATAGTCACCTCAACCAGCATACTCTGTTCATCCGGAGTCAGACCATGCTCAAGGACAACAATGTTGCCGAGCATGACCGAATCGAGGATCGTCCTGATCTTCTCCATTGTTGTAAGATTTGTAAGCCGGTCTGCTGAGATGAGTTCGATTTGTACTCCCTGTATCATTGAGATCACCTGAAGTGTTCGGTCATCATATCATAGAGCTCTTCCATATTTGTCCCTTCAAGTCCCGATAATGAGATGACCGGGTGCTGGGGGAATGCACTCTTGATACGCGATGGTGCTGCATCGGGGAGGTCTGTCTTATTTGCGACGATCACAACCGGGAGATCCCGGCTCTCGATAATCCCGACCATCATGATATTCACCTGCATGAAAGGATCCAGTGTGCTGTCCATCACATAGATGACTCCATGGATATCCTCCCTGAGCCAGTGCATTGCCTCTGCAACACCCTCGGTTGCCTCACGTGCACGTGAGATTGCTTCGTCCTGCTCAAGGCCGTATTCCAGAAACTCATGATAATCGATCTTGGTTGTCACACCCGGAGTATCGACAATATCCAATAAGAGGGTATTTCCGTTTGCTCCTGTGATCACCACATCTTCCCGTCGCCGTGCCCGGCGTGTTTCATGCGGAATCTCAGAAACAGGACCAATCGCATCACCCGAACAGTCACGGACGATCCGGTTCGCCAATGTGGTTTTCCCTGCATTTGGGGGGCCATAAATGCCTATTCTGGAACGTTTCCTGCGAAAAATATTCTGAAAAAAATTACTCAATCTTTTTTTAGCCCGAGTAAACATACTCATCTGTCAACCCCTGAACACTGGCAGTTTTCTGGTCTGCCATGGTACTTGTACTCTTCTCCCAATTCTTATTAATACTACCCTCCTATTGCCAAAAAAAGTTCTGGTGAGGGGACTCTGCAGACCAGAACCATCTCAAGGCGTCTGGTTTACGAATCTTTTAATATGGGCGTTGCATAGTAGATGTGTCATCAGCGAAGAGAGCAGAAAAGGAGGTGAAACGAAAGTGAGACAAAATGACAACATGGACTTCGAAACCCGCGTCCCTGTACGGGAGGTGATGAAACTCAATCCGACCACAATCGATGCCAATGCAACAACTGCAGAGGCTGCACGAGCAATGTGCCGTGATGAGGTCGGGAGCTGTATCGTGCTACAGAACAATCTGCCGATTGGCATTGTTACTGAGGAGGATTTTAACTGCAAGGTTATGGCAAAGGACAGAAAACCTGGCGAGGTATATGTAAAGGAAGTGATGAGCACCCCGCTGATCACGATCGATTCAGATGCAGCTATTGCCGATGCTGCACGAATGATGGTCATTAACCGTGTCCGACGGTTACCGGTCGTGAATACAGAGAAGAAAGTCATCGGAATCCTTACTGTACGGGATATTCTCAGCGTAGCAAATGAGATCAACGAGATTATGAACGATCTGATCGTCATAAACCGCATGAACGACTACCATGCCGGAGTCTGCGACAGGTGTGGAAGCATGTCTGACGATCTCATGTATCTTGATAACCAGAACATCTGCCCGGTATGCCGTGATGAGGAGTCTATCCAATGAAAGTCTCAGGCGATCTGCTGATAGAGGTGCATTCCCTCCATAAAGATGATTACGTCACCCATGCACGTCAGATCTTACGTGATGATGTGTATCGTGAGATTTATGTCACCGATGAGAAGGGACATCTCACCGGTATGATCGATATCACCGATGTCCTGAAGGTAACCGATACCCGATCGAACGTGACCATCTCGGGATTTATCCGTGAAGCACCATCTGTTACCATGGATACCTCCCTTGAGATGGTCGGATCGACTATTCTGAAAGCAGGTACAGACAGTGTTCCTGTCCTGAAAGAGAATAGTGTATTCATCGGAGCAATTCTGTTCAGGGACCTCTTTCCGGTTCTGGTATCACGCCATGAGATCACCGGAAACGTTTGCGATGCAATGACAAAGAATGTGATCTGCTCGGAAGCGGACTGGAGCATCCAGAAAGTATACTCAAGGATCGTCGAGAGTGGATACGCATCCCTCCCGGTTGTAACCAATCAGAAACTGATTGGCATCATATCACGCCGCGACCTCATTGAAAACGGCAGTATCAGGCGATCACTTGGAAACAGTACAAAAACATCCATATCCCGTGTCATGACAACACCGGTATTTACAACGAGCCCTGACGCCACAGTCTCCGAAGCTGCCAGCATCCTTGTCACCCATGACATCAGCCGCATTCCTGTGGTCGAAGACGGGACTGTCGTCGGCATTCTGGATCGCCATGATGTCCTGAAGAAACTTGTACAAAAAACGTAAGGGATCACCATGCATGAGAATACAACAGGCCAGAACAAAGGTGAACGCCACCTAATGATGCAGGGAAAGTTGAATCGGGGGCCGATAGAATTCAAATCGCGCCCGGCAGACAGGAAGGGCGGGATCATGGCCATTTCTACTGCAAACGTTGTCAGTGTTCCTCCGACGATGAGCATCTGCGATGGTGTTGCAACGATGACACGTGAGGGATTCCGCAGGTTGCCGATCACCGATGCCGGGAGCGGTCAGCTCAGGGGCATCATCACGGTATCGGATATTGTCGACTTCATGGGAGGAGGAGACCGCTACAACCTGGTAAAAACCAAGCATAAGGGTAATTTTCTCTCTGCAATTAATGAAAGCCTCAGGACGATCATGACCGAACAGGTGATGACACTCCGTGAGAGTGATGATATCGACGATGCAATCGACCTGATCGTCAATAAAAGACATGGCGGTGCACCGATCATCGATGATGAGACGAAAGTTGTCGGAATGGTGACCGAGCATGACCTTTTAAAAGCCCTCTTCATGGGCCAGAGCCTCCTCTCGGTCGAGGATGTAATGTCAGAATCACCGCGGGTAACCAACCCCGACTGCTCGATTGCCGATGTTGCCCGGCAGATGAATAAATACCATTTCAGAAGACTCCCGGTCGTCTCGGGTGATGTCCTCTTTGGGATCGTCACGGCTACCGACATTATGAAGTATGTCGGCTCCGGCGAGGTCTTCAGGACGATCCAGTCAGGAGATGTGAGTGAGGCTACAGCACTACCGATCCGATCGATCATGACGGGATCTCTCCAGACAACGACGCCTGACAAGAGTATCAATGACATTGCACGGGAGATGGTACAGAAGCGCATCGGAGCATTCCCCGTCACAGAAGATGCACGGCTTATTGGGATGATCACAGAATTTGACCTTGTCAGAACACTCGCATCAAGGTGATGCACCATGATTGTACAAGAGATAATGTCAGCCCCGGTCTATGTTGTCAATACGCAGGAGAACATCGCATATGCACGCAACCTGATGCTAAGACATAAGATCTCCCGGCTCCTTGTGATGGATGAGGAGAGACTTGCCGGAATCATAACCAAGAAGGATATTGCATATGGGTTCCGGCAGCATGACCCCATCTGGAGGAGAAGGCCGATCGACAGGATTCCTGTTGAGGTGATGATGCGTAAGGATCCAATTACGGTATCGCCGGATCTTCCGGCTTCCAGAGCCGCGGGAATAATGCTTACTCATGATGTAAGCGGGCTTCCGGTCATGTCCGGTGAGCATGTCGAGGGGATCATCACAAAAACCGACATCATGGCATCAGGAGAGGTTGACCGGATCACTGCAACAGTCGGCGATATCATGGAGGATGTGCTGACCGTTTCACGGTACCATTCGCTCAATCACGTCATTGATCTCATCAGGGAGAGAAACGACAAGATCCTGGTGATCAACAATGACGGAACCCTTGCCGGGGTGATCACCGAGTCAAACATAGCATTCTTCGATTCCTTCGACCAGAACGGTGTGCCGGAGCGGGATATTGTACACCTGAGAAAGGAAGAATCCGGAGGGCCCAAGAACCGGCGGCATGTCCGGCAGTTGTCCGGGATCGCAGAAGATGTGATGTCGAGGCCTGTGATCACCATCAATCCGGCTGAATCAATATCAAGTGCGATTGCGTTGATGCGAGAGCACCATATTAACAGTATCATCGCCGAAGAAGACGGTGAGATCAAAGGCATATTAAAAAGGGATGACATACTGAAAGAGGTAGCACAATGACGACGAAACCAACCATCAAAGACATCATGTCAAAACCTGTCAGTATTGCGAAATCAGCCCCCATCACAGAGGCGCTTGACAGGATGCTCAGCGAAGGGATAGATCCAATCATCGTTACCAACCAGGGCAAGGTCATCGGAACCGCTTCACGCCGGACAATTGCCGAGAAGATCGGCAGCAAGAAGACCGGAGCCATTCCTCCAACCCAGATCCATGTTGCAAATGTGGTTAAAGAGGACTTTACCTTCGCATATCCCGACCAGGATATCGATCTTCTCATCCCCCTCCTCCAGAACTATAAGATCGTGGTTGTTCTGGATGCAGAACATAAGCTGATCGGAATGGTCACAATGGGCGATCTGCTGAAGGTCATGAGACCCGACTGTCCGCTTGAGGATGTCATCGAGCTCGCACCCAGAATCTCTCCAGATGATCGGATCGTCCACCTTCACCGGAGAATGGTGGATGACTCGGCAACCCGGTTCATTGTCAATGACAACGGACGCGTCCTTGGTATCGTCACCGAGACCGATCTCGCCCGTGCCCTTGTGAAACTCAAGGAGATGGTTGAGGTGAAGCATCATGATAACCGGATTCGGAACCTGATTGCACAGGATATCATGAGCACTCCTGTCATATCCGTTCCAATGGGAACACCAGTCGGGGCGATCATCGACCTGATGACCGAGAAGAATATCAGTACTGTACTTGTAACAAATGATGAGAAGCCAATCGGCCTCGTAACCCGTAGATCGATCATCAGTGCACTCTGATCATCATCTTTTTTTTTGATCTTTTTCCGCCTTCATCCCTGCATTTAATACTTCACGCAGCAATGTAACTGGCATGGAGCTGACCCCCACCACTCCGGTGAAACCAACCGAGCGGATCGCCGATCTCCTCGATGCGATGAGCAGAACCGGTTTTCAGGGACGAAAACTGGGTGAAGCATACATCATCTGGAGAGAGATGATTGCCGATTCTGACTGCACAATCCTTCTTGGCGTCTCGGGTGCGATGGTCCCGGCAGGCATGCAGGAATGCCTCATTACGCTTGCTGAGCGGCATTTCATTGACGGTATCGTCTCAACAGGCGCAAATATCTTCCATGACATCTGCGAGCATCTTGGTATCAGGCACTATCGGGGCCATCACCATGTCGATGATGCAGCACTCTTTGAGAAGGGGATCGACCGTATCTATGACGTCTTTGCCTATGAAGAACAGTTCAGAAGTGTCGACCAGCAGGTTGCTGACTTTATCGATTCGATCGCCCCGTTCCAGGGATCAAGCCGCGAGCTGATCAAACAGCTTGGAGAATGGCTCATCGAGACCAGGCCTGAGGGGCGATCCCTGACCGCCACCTGTGCCAGGGAAGGCATACCCATCTTTGTCCCTGCACTCGCAGATTCATCCATTGGGATCAGCATGGTTATGGCCCGGAGAGCAGGAACAAGCGTAAACATTGATCAGATCGCAGATACTGATGAGATCACCCGGATCGTCGAGAAGGCAAAGAAGACCGGAGTCGTCTATATTGGCGGCGGCGTTCCGAAGAACTTCATCCAGCAGACACAGGTGATTGCTTCCATCCATGAAAGCGATCTCGGCGGCCATGCCTATGCCATTCAGTTCACCACAGACGCCCCCCACTGGGGAGGACTTTCCGGATGCACCTTTGAAGAGGCGATAAGCTGGGGGAAAGAGGCGATCGCCTGCCCCCGTGTCCAGTGTTTCTGCGATGCAACTATCGCCATCCCCCTCATGACCTCAGCACTCGTCTCCTCAGGCAGTGTACGGCTGAGAAAGGATGGCAACCCATAACCATTAATACCCTTTTCTTCCAATAGTATAGAGCACTCACTTTATGGAGCGGTGTCTATTCACGCACTGCGAGTGTCGAAAGATGCGAAATGACTCTGTTGAGGTAGCCAAGCCTGGTATGGCGCAGGTTTGCTAAACCTGTGTCCCCCTGGGACTCGAGGGTTCAAATCCCTCCCTCAGCGCTCCAAGGAGAATAAGAGGAAGAAAACATGGAAGAATCCGAACTGAATTACTTCGTACGCGTCAGTAATACCGATCTCGACGGCACCAAGCAGGTACAGATCTCACTGACGGGCATCAAGGGCGTGGGAATCCACACCGCGCTCGTTCTGGCACGCAAGGCCGGCGTCAATACCCACGATCTGATGGGTAAGCTCTCTGATGAAGAGGTTGACCGGATCCGCGCTGCTGTGGACGAGTACGTAGAGACAGTCCCGACCTGGATGATGAACAGACCAAAAGATCTCTATACCGGACAACCCCGTCACCTCCTCGGTGTCGATGTCTCCCTCACCCTTGAGGAGGATATCAATATCATGAAGAAGATGCGCTGTTACCGGGGCATCAGGCATGAGACCGGCCAGAAGGTACGTGGACAGCGGACCAAAGCAACCGGAAGAACCGGAACAACGGTCGGCGTATCCAAGAAGAAGAAGTGAGGGGTGAGTACATATGGGATATCCAGGAAAGAACCACAAGCAGTACCAGTCTCCAAAACGCCGTTTTGAAAAGGCGCGGATTGAAGACGAGCGGAATATTGCAATCACGTTTGGACTCAGGAACAAAAAGGAGATCTGGAAGGCAACCCATATCCTCCGTCGCCACAGGCAGGGTGCGAGGGACATTCTCGCAATGAGCTCCGGCGGTATTGACGAGGCACAGGTTGAGGCACGCCGCGAAGAGCTGCTCCAGCATCTCCAGAGATATGCCCTTGTCGGTGCAGGAGCCACCATCGACGATGTGCTCTCACTGAAAGTCAGCCATATCCTTGAACGCCGTCTCCAGACGATCGTCTACAGGAAAGGACTTGCCCGCTCACCAAAACAGGCCCGCCAGCTGATCAACCATGGCCACATCGCAATCAACGGCAGGCGAATGTCAATTCCAGGATACATGGTTCCACGAGCCGAAGAGGATCAGATCAGCTATTATGGAACATCTTCGCTTGCAAAGGAGAGCAACCCCGAGCGGGGCCGTATCAATAATGTGAGGGTCTGAAGATGGCAGCTGAGAACGATAAATGGGGTATTGCCCATATCTATGCATCCTTTAACAACACGATCATCACCGTGACCGATCTCTCCGGTGCAGAGACTATCTGCAAGAGCAGTGGCGGCATGGTCGTGAAGCAGGCACGGAACGAGAGTTCACCCTATGCAGCGATGCAGATGGCAATCAATGTAGCACAGGCTGTCCGGGACAAAGGGTTCGTCGGCCTGCATGTAAAGGTCAGGGCACCCGGCCGCGGCAAACAGCGGAGTCCGGGACCTGGAGCACAGGCAGCGATCCGGGCACTATCCCGTGCCGGTATCCGCATTGGCAGGATCGAAGATGTCACCCCGGTCTCACACGACAGTATCCGGGCTCGCGGTGGCAGGCGGGGAAGGAGAGTCTGATGGAGATCGTATTCGGCAGGGTCGATGACTCAATCGTACGATTTACCCTGAGCGGTGCCTCCGAAGCATCTGCTAACGCCCTCAGGCGGGCGATGATCGGTGAGGTTCCAACACTCGCTATTGAGGATGTCAGGATCTATGACAACACCAGCGTCCTCTTTGACGAGATGCTTGCACACCGGATCGGCATGATCCCAATCAAGACCGATCTAAGCAGATTTGTCAGGAAAGATGCATGCAAATGCGAGGGGGTCGGCTGCCCGCTATGTCGGGTCATATTCACTCTGACCGTTGAGGGGCCAGGAACAGTCACCTCAGGGGATCTCGTCTCAGAGGATCCGGAGACAGTCCCTGTCGATACGAATATTCCTCTCGTAAAACTCTGGAAAGACCAGAAACTTGTCATCGAGGCGGTCGCATATCTGAACACCGGAACAGAGCATGCAAAATGGCAGGCGACCGTTGCATGCGGATACAAACAATATCCTGTGATCGAGGTAACAGACCAGTGTGACGGGTGCGGGATGTGTGTCGAAGAGTGTCCGCGAGCCGTTCTTGAAGTCAAAGGACAGACAGTTCGTGTCGTTGACGGGAGATTAGAGGTATGCTCACTCTGCAAGCTCTGCGAGAAGGCATGCATCGGAACCGGTATCGGAGATGAGTCGGCCATCCACGTCAAAGCAGACAAGACAACATACCTCTTTACAGTCGAGAGTGACGGATCGCTTCCGGCACAGCAGATCGTTGAAGAGGGGATCCGATATATCAGAAAACGCTCTGATGAACTCATAGAATCTTTACATGAAATATCAATGGAGGGACAGTAGATGAAGAGAACGGGCAAGACTAACCCGCGCCTGACAAATCTCATCAGGATGCTCAGGAGTGTATCCCATGAGAATGAGGCACAGATCTGGCGTGAGATTGCAAAGAGGCTCGACACGTCCAGCAATAACTATGCTGAGGTCAACATCGGCAAGATCAACCGCTATGCACAGGAGGGCGAGATCATCCTCGTCCCCGGCAAGGTGCTTGGAAGCGGAGTGCTTGAACATTCGGTGAGAGTAGCAGCATTAAACTTCTCCGATTCAGCCCGTGAAAAGATCACACAGGCGAGCGGCGATTGTATGACGATTGAAGAACTGGTATCGGCAAATCCACAAGGAAGCCATGTCCGGATACTGAGGTGAAGAGCAATGGTAACGATCATCAATGCAGAAAATCTCCTCCTCGGAAGGCTTGCGAGCATCGTCGCAAAGCGGGCACGCAATGGCGAGGAGATCGCTATTGTCAATGCCGAGAAGGCGATCCTCTCAGGAAGCAGAGCCGAGATCCTCCAGAAATACCATCAGCGAAGGGTTCGCGGATCTGTTGAGGGCGGACCGTTCTTCCCACGCCGCCCGGACGACATCATGAAGCGGTCAATCCGCGGAATGATTGGATACAAGACAGGTCCTGGTGCAGAGGCATTCCGGAGAGTCAAAGCCTATGTCGGAGTTCCTGAAGAGTTTGCCGGGATGGAGATGGAAGTGCTTGAGGAAGCACACCGGAACAGGTTGAGCAAGCCAAGGTACGTTACGCTTCAGACCATAAGCCAGAACCTTGGAGCTAAATTCTAAGCAGAGGGATTGAATTGACAAAGATTATCAATACAAGCGGAAAGAGAAAGACTGCGGTCGCTCGCGCCACCCTACGTGAAGGTAAAGGCAGGATCAGAATCAACTCGGTTCCTCTCGAAGTATATGGATCTGAACTGATCAGGATGAAGATCGCAGAAGCACTCGTCCTTGCACCAGGTGTAGCAGATACAATCGATATCGATATCGATGTATCCGGCGGAGGAATCATCGGACAGGCAGAAGCGATCAGAACGGCACTTGGCCGTGGCATCCTCGGCTGGACAAACGATCCGGCGATCAAAGAGGTGTACCTTGCATATGACAGGACCCTTCTTGTGAATGATTCACGCCAGAAAGAAGCGAAGAAACCTCATGGACGCGGTGCAAGGAAGAGATTCCAGAAGTCGTACCGTTAAATATAAGCAGACTAATAAGGAATCGGGGACAATGATACCTGTACGATGTTTCACCTGTGGAAAAGTCATTTCCACGGCATGGGATGAGTTTAAAGAGCGAAAAGCAGCAGGCGAGGATCCTAAAGAGATCCTCGATTCCCTCGGTTTGGAACGTTACTGTTGCAGAAGGATGCTCCTCTCGCATAAGGAGATTATTAATGAGCTGTATCCCTACCAGTAAGGGGGGGGGGTCGTGGGGTAGCCTGGACTATCCTATTGCGTTCGGGACGCAGTGACCTGAGTTCGAATCTCAGCGACCCCATTTCTGTTTAAAAAAATTTTAAGGATGATTATCATGATATCCTACACTCGATATGAGCGAGCCAGGATCATAGGAGCACGAGCTCTCCAGATATCGATGGGAGCCCCGGTTCTTGTGAGAACAGGACGCATTGATCCCCTGGAGATTGCACTTGAGGAGTTTGAGCAGGGACTTATTCCCATCACCGTCAAGCGCCATTTCGGGGAGAGGGAAGTCGTGGTGACATGACGGCAATAGAAGCAGTCACACTCAGAAGCATCCTCGACAGCCGGGGAAACCCGACTATTGAGGCTGATATATGGGTGGAAGGGGGATTTGGTCGTGCAGCTGCTCCAAGCGGCGCAAGTACCGGAACCCATGAGGCTGTTGTACGGCCGCCTGAAGAGGCGATTCCTTTCGCATACACCACCGTCATCCCCGAGCTGATCGGCCTTGACTCCCATGACCAGAGGAACTTCGATCGTATTCTCCGCGAATGTGACGGAACAGGCAACTTTGGATCAATCGGTGCAAATATCGCCGTTGCGCTCTCTCTTGCAAATGCAAAGGCGGCTGCATCGGCATATGGCATGGAACTCTTCACGTATCTCGGCGGAGTCTTTGCCGAAGATGCACCACTTCCGCTTGGTAATGTCATCGGTGGCGGGGCACACGCATCAGGTGCAACTGAGATTCAGGAATTTCTGGTCATTCCGATCGGGGCATCCTCCACAAAAGAAGCCGTCTTCACGAATGCCCTCGTCCACAAGGAGGTCAAAAAACTCCTGACTGCACAGGGGATCACCTGTGGGAAAGGTGATGAAGGGGCCTGGGCGCCACAGATCAGCGACACGGAAGCTCTTGACCTGATAGGCTCAGCCATCGACACCGTCTGCGATGAGACCGGCGTTACCGTTGCCATCGGCCTTGATGTTGCGGCGACCGAACTCTGGGACGGGGAGCGGTACATCTACCGTGAACGGAGCCGGACCACCGAGGATCAGATCGCCTATATCGCTGATCTCGTCGATGAATACGGTCTTGTATATGTCGAAGATCCACTCCACGAGGAGGATTTTGAAGGGTTCTCCACCCTCACAGACCAGGTTAATGACAACTGCCTCATCTGCGGAGATGATCTCTTCGTCACAAATCCTGAGCGAATCCAGAACGGCATCGAAATTGGATCTGCCAGTGCCGTTTTAATCAAGCCAAACCAGATTGGAACACTCACCGATACCTTCGAGGCAGTCCACCTTGCAGAGCGGTTTGGCCTGGAGACGGTGATGAGCCATCGGTCAGGAGAGACGACAGATGAAACCATCGCCCACCTCGCTGTTGCATTCGGGTGCATCTACCTGAAATGCGGCATCGTTGGAGGCGAACGAATAGCGAAACTGAATGAATTAATACGTATTTCGGAGAATTTTGAATGAGCGAGAATGAACTTGATATCGAACTGAACGAACCTCTTGTACCGGTTGAGGAGTACCTTGCAGCAGGCGTTCACATTGGGACACAGCAGAAGAGCAATGAGATGATGAACTTCATCTACCGGGTTCGTGGAGACGGACTCTACATCATTGACATCAGAAAGACAGATGAGCGGATCAAACAGGCAGCAACATTCCTCTCCAGGTTTGAAGCACCAAAGATCCTGGTAGTTACCTCACGACAGTACGGCCAGTATCCTGCACGCAAATTCGCTGAGGTAATCGGCGCAATGGCCTCAACCGGACGATTTATTCCCGGAATGCTGACAAACCCGGCCTTAAACGAGACCACGCTGAACAAGTATATCGAACCGGATGTCGTTATTGTCACTGACCCGATCGGTGATGCACAGGTGGTTCGTGAAGCAGTTCAGAGCGGGATTCCGACAATCGCCCTCTGTGATACAAACAACAGCCTGCGGAATATCGATCTCGTCATTCCAACAAACAATAAAGGCAGAAAAGCTCTCTCCATGATCTACTATCTCCTTGCAAAGGAGATGCTCAGGATTCGCGGTGTCACAACATCGCTCACCCCGGAAGACTTTGAGACCGATATTTAAATAGTCTGAAGAACAACTGCCAGATGAGGTGGGGGAGACCTATGGAGATCCGTAACTGTAGAATGGCAGGGATGTTTTATCCGAAAGAGCCCGGGCACCTTGAACAGGTGCTCGAGATGTTCTTTAAGACGAAAACAGACCGGCTTCATCCCCTTGGCATTGTTGTACCTCATGCCGGGTATCCATATTCAGGTGCTGTAGCAGCCCGTGGTTATGGGTGCATCGATCCGGGTTTTTCCGGAACCTTCATTGTCATCGGCCCAAGTCATCGCGGATACCGCACCTGTGTCTCCACACGGCCATGGGAGACGCCACTTGGGATCATCACCAATGATGAGAGGCTCTCTCTGGCACTTGAAATCCCGGTTGATGAGGATGCTCACCAGGAAGACGAGAACTCGCTCGAGACACAGATGCCATTCATAAAATACCGGTTTCCACGTGCCAGAATCACCCCGATCCTGATGGGCGATCAGTCTCCGGAAGAGGCAGAAAGACTATCTGGTCGGATACTCTCGGCACTTCAGACAACGAAAAAAGAAGCAATCATCGTCGCATCAAGTGATTTTTCACATTATATCCCACGAAGCGAGGCTGAAAAACTCGATTCAAAGGCAATCGAAGCAATCCTTTCACTCGACAGCGATGAACTCTACGAGCGTATCATAAAGCTCGGCATATCAGCATGTGGCTACGGCCCCATTGCCACGATGATCCGTGCCACTTCCGATCTCGGTGCCGAGAAAGGTATGCTCCTCTCATATATGACAAGCGGCGATGTGACCGGGGATCCTGAAGTCGTTGGTTACGCAGCCATTGCGGTGGTATAGGTTGGCAACATGGAGCGCGCCAGGTAAAGTCTTCCTCTTTGGTGAACACGCGGTCGTCTATGGGAAACCCGGGATCGCAATGGCGATCAAGCCCCGTGTCATGGTTACAGTCAGGAAGGCGAAACGGCAGAAGAAACCAAACTCCACCTATATAGCCGAATGTTTCAGGCAGATGGGTGTTTCGGGTTCGGTGTATGTCAGGTCCCAGCTTCCAAGCTCTTCCGGGCTTGGCTCATCTGCCGCTGTGACGGTTGCCACCCTTTTTGCTATCAACGATGAATTTGATATCGGAAAAAGCCCGGACGAACTTGCCCTGATCGCCCACACAGTCGAGAAGAATGTCCAGAACGGGCGGGCGAGTGCAACAGACACCTATGTCTCAACAGTCGGGGGCATGGTGCTCATCACCGGCAACACAAAACGGAGGCTCCCCCCGCCGCAGATCCAGCTCGTTATCGGAAACAGCCTCACCCACCACAGCACCTCAGGGATGGTGGCACGGGTTGCAGAACTGAAGAAGACCCGGCCGCAGATCGCCGATCCGATCATCGATGCAATTGCTGCTGTAACAAAATGTTCGATGCACCATTTCAATAACCCGCGTGAGCTTGGTAACCTGATGAATATGAATCATGCGCTTCTTGAGGCACTCGGAGTCGGCCATCCGCAACTCTCCCGTCTTGTCCTTGCTGCACGGGCAGCCGGTGCACTCGGTGCAAAAATGACCGGTGCTGGCGGTGGCGGATGCATGTTCGCACTCTGTTCAAAGAGTGCCAAGACCAGGGTCGCCGGTGCTATCGAGGCATGTGATGCCCGTGCAATCATCACCAGCATCGATACCCAGGGTGTACGGAAAGAGAAAGATGAATAATATGCTTGTACTCAAACTCGGCGGATCTGTAATCACCGAGAAGCAGAGTGCCGGTGTGATCGACCATACCCGGCTCACCGCGATAGCGGAGACGATCGCATCTCATCACGACCATCCGCTCATACTCATTCATGGCGCAGGCTCATGCGGCCATCCCGAAGCAAAAAAATATGGAATTCAGGGTGGAGTCGGGCAGACAAATGCGATAGGTATCGGAGAGACCCACCGGGCGGTAGCAGGCCTGAATGCCACAGTAGTATCGGTCCTGCGGGATGCCGGACTCGATGCGATCGGCGTCCATCCACTCTCCGGATCACTCGCCGAGAACGGCAGGCTTATCTCTTTTGAGACAGGACACCTGGCAAAGATGGCAGAACTCGGGCTCGTTCCGGTGCTGCATGGCGATGTGGTGATGGACCGGGCACAGGGGGCATGCATTGTTTCAGGAGACCAGCTTGTGCTCAGGATAGCAGAAGGTGTGGCACCCTGCCGTGTCGGTCTTGCAACAGATGTTCCCGGTGTCCTCTCGGGCGGGAGTGTTGTCAGGACGATCAGCCGCGGTACTTTGAACGGAATTGATCTTGGCAATTCACATAAGACCGATGTCACCGGCGGGATGCGGGGGAAGGTGGAGGAACTCCTCATCCTCGCAGATGCGGGGATCATCTCTTCAATATTCCATGTTGACCGCCTCGGAGCATTTCTTGCAGGAGAAGAACATGGAGGGACCACCATTATGAGGGCAGATGTATGATCCGGAATGAAACCACCACATCACGGAAGCTCGATCACCTCAGGATTTGCAGTGAAGAAGATATCGAGGCAGGATCAAGTGGGTTTTCTGATATACGGATCGTCCATGCCGCCCTTCCGGAATGCGATATAGATGGAATCGATCTCTCGTGTCAGTTCCTTGGACATTCTCTCTCTTCCCCCCTCTTCATTGCTGCAATGACGGGTGGCCATCCCGGCACAACAGAGGTTAACCGCCGCCTGGCACGGGCAGCGGAAAAGTATGGGTGTGCCATCGGGGTCGGCTCCCAGCGTGCGGCACTTGAACGACCAGATCTTGCCGGTTCATTCAGGGTTGTCCGTGAAGAGGCGCCAACAGCATTCATTGCAGCCAATATCGGGGCTGTCCAGCTTCGTGAACAGGGAACCGGATGGGCAGAGCAGGCCATCTCCATGATCGATGCTGATGCAATTGCAATCCACCTGAATTTTCTTCAGGAGGCAATTCAGCCGGAAGGGGATCGTGATGCGGCCGGGTGTCTCGATGCAATCGAAGAGCTCTGCTCCGATGCATCTGTCCCGGTGATCGTCAAAGAGACTGGATCAGGTATCTCGCGTGAAACCGCACGCCTTCTCTGGAATGCTCGCGTGAAGGCGATCGATATCGGCGGCCACGGGGGAACTTCCTGGGCAAAAATAGAAGGAATACGGGAGAGGGAGATGAACGATCCCAGACTCACCCGTCTCGGTGATGACTTCATTGATTGGGGTATACCAACGGTGGTTAGCCTGATCGAAGTCAGAGAGACCGGAGGGCCGGTTATTGCAACCGGCGGCGTCAGAAGTGGCGTTGATATTGCAAAGGCCCTCGCACTCGGAGCTGATATGGCAGGGATGGCACTCCCGCTCCTTGCACCCGCGATGGAGAGTGATTCTGCACTCGCAGCTGCCATCGACCATATCCACAGACAACTGAAAGCAGCGATGTTCCTCTCGGGGGCACGGACAGTACGCGAGATGCGGAGAGTCCGGACCTATATCACCGGAGAGACTCGCACAATGATACAGAAATACGATTAGAGGTACAATTTATGGAGATAGAAGTAATTACCGTCGGCGGATACGAAGAAGTCGGTCGGAATATGACCGCAGTTCGTTGCGGTAAGGATATTGTCATCTTTGATATGGGCCTGCGCCTTGACCGGATCATGATCCACGAGGATGCCGAAGTTGAGAATATGCATTCTCTTGACCTGATCCAGATGAAAGCAATCCCTGATGATACTGTGATGAACGGGATCGAGGGAACAGTCAAGGCTATCGTCTGCACACACGGGCATCTTGACCATATCGGTGCACTTCCAAAGCTTGCACACCGGTACAATGCCCCGATCATCTCAACACCGTACACCACCGAGCTGATACGGCAGCAGATTGCAGGAGAGCAGAAATTTGGTGTGAACAACAAGCTCTTTGCCCTGAAGTCAGGCGGCAGGTACACCATATCACAGAACCTGACACTGGAGTTTGTCCGGACACAGCACTCGATCATTGATGCTGTGATGGCGGTGCTCCACACACCCCATGGTGCGGTCATCTATGCAAATGACTTCAAGCTCGACAGAACACCGGTCATCGGGGAGCCGCCGGACTTTGCCCGTCTCACCCAGATCGGAAAGGAGGGCGTCCTCCTTCTCATCACCGAATGCGTCAACATCACCTCAAAGGGAAGGGCACCAAGCGAGCGGATCGCCCGCGATCTTGTACGCGATGTGATCACCAGTTTTGAGGATGATAAAAATGCGATCCTGGTCACCACCTTCTCCTCCCATATTGCCAGACTGAAGACACTCACCGAGTGCGCCCACGAGATCGGAAGAAAACCTGTTCTTCTTGGCCGTTCGATGGAGCGGTACTCAACGACTGCCGAACAGATGAAACTGGTTGCATTCCCACGATCCACCTCCGTCTTTGGAAACAGGAGGACGGTTGACCGCATATTCAGGAGAATGATGAAGGAAGGGAAGGAGAAGTTCATGCCGATCATCACCGGCCACCAGGGTGAGCCGGGATCGGTTCTTACCCGGATTGGTGCAGGAGACACGCCGTACCGTCTGGAAAAGGGGGATAAAGTCCTCTTCTCAGCAAAAGTGATACCAAACCCGATGAACTACGGGCAGCGGTACCTCACCGAGACACGGCTCAGGATGACCGGGGCACGGATCTTTGACGAGCTCCATGTCACCGGACATGCATACCGGGAGGATCATTATGATTTCATTCATATGCTCAACCCCCAGCATATCATTCCCTCACACGGAGGTCTCGAGATGACTGCCGCATATGCAGAGTTTGCATCAGAACTCGGGTACACACTCCAGAAGGATGTCCACCTGATGACGAATGGCCAGCGACTTCTGGTCCACAAATAATCCGAGGAGAAAAGAATGGATCTACAGGAATACCTTAAATCAGTTGAGAGTCTCGTAGACAAGTCCTTATTCAGGTACTTCGGGGATGCACCCGGAAGACTGGATAAGGCAAGCGCCCATCTCCTTCTTGCAGGGGGAAAACGGCTCAGGCCTGCAATGGTGATGCTCGCAGCCGAAGCTGTGCAGAAGAGATCATCAGATCGGATCTTCCCTGCTGCACTCGCACTTGAGCTGACTCATACCTTCACACTCGTCCATGACGACATCATGGACAATGACTCATTCCGCCGGGGTGTTCCAACGGTACACACGGTATGGGATGAAGCAACAGCAATTCTGGCAGGCGATGTCCTCTATGCACGTGCATTTGAACTGATCTGTAAGGCAGAGGCAGAACCGGCTGCAAAGGTGCGTGCTATCTCGATGCTTGCCAAAGCATGCGAAGAGATCTGCAGCGGCCAGTCTGATGATATGGCATTTGAGATGCAGGATGAGGTCACACGCGTTGAGTACCTGGATATGGTCAGGAAGAAGACCGGAGCATTGTATGCAGCTGCTGCCGGGATCGGAGCAATCCTCGGCGGAGGTTCACCACAGCAGGCCGAAGCGCTTCATAACCTTGGCATGACGACCGGGATCGCATTCCAGATCCAGGACGATCTGATCGATCTCCTGACACCAAAGGATGCAAGCGGGAAAGATCGGGCATCTGATCTCAGGGCCGGGAAGAAGACCCTGATCGCAATCGTTGCAGCGGAGAAGGGGATCGAACTTGCTCCGTACAAGAGGAGTCTCACTGATGATGAGATCGATCGTGTCATCAAGGAGCTTGAGGCAGCAGGTGTCATTGATGAGGTCCGGCAGATCGCTCTTGATCTTGTTCATAAAGCAAAAGCAGGATTATCAGTCCTTCCCGAGTCCGAAGAGAAACAGCTGATCATCGAGATGGTCGATTTCTTCGTGACCCGGGGGTTCTGAGATGGACGGAGAGATCCGCCGGATCCTCGAAGAGTATGCACTCCAGAATGCAGTAAAGCATAAGAGTGTTCCGCGGGCCGGGGCTGTGATCGGGGCTGTCCTCGGATCGCATCCCGAACTCAGGAGCAGGGCACAGGAACTGAACGGAATTATTCAGTCGGTGCTTGCCGATGTCGAAGCACTCTCCCCCGAGGAGCGGGAGGCGAAGCTGCTTGCTCTTGCACCCGATCTTATCGCCTCGATGCACCAGAAGAAGGAGCGGTCCACCGAACTCCCCCCGCTCCCTGATGCCGATGGCGGGGTGGTGATGCGATTTGCACCAAACCCTTCAGGCCCACTCCATCTCGGTCATGCCCGTGCATCCATCTTAAATGATGCCTATATCCGCCGATATGGCGGGAAGTATATCTACCGGATCGAAGATACCGATCCAAAGAGGGTTGATCCCGATGCCTACCAGATGGTAAGAGAAGATCTTGAATGGCTTGGAATTGGAATATCGGATATCATATACCAGAGTGACCGGCTCGATATCTACTATGAGTATGCCCGACAGCTGATCGAGCTCGGGGGGGCCTATGTATGCACCTGTGAGGCTGAGCGGTTCCGCGAGCTGAAGATTGAGAAGAAAGCATGCCCATGCCGCACCCTTACACCTGAAGAGAATCTTCTCCGCTTCGGGCAGATGTTCGATGGTACCTTCGTCGAGGGGCAGGCAACAGTCCGGATCAAGACCGAGATCGACCACCCCGATCCGGCGATCAGGGACTTCTCGGCGATGCGGATCGTAAACAGCACCATCCATCCCCGTGTCGATGCAACCGTCTACCCCCTGATGAACTTCTCAGTGGCAATAGACGACCATCTCCTCGGGATGACTCATGTGATCCGGGGAAAGGATCATATTGCCAATACCCGGCGGCAACGGTATATCTTTGATTATTTCGGGTGGAAACCACCACACTATCTCCATTATGGGCGGATGTCCATCGAAGGGCTTGTCCTTTCGACCTCATCGATGCATCAGGGAATCAGTGAGGGAATCTACTCGGGATGGGATGATATCCGGCTTGGAACGCTCCGTGCTCTCGCACGCCGCGGAATCCGTCCTGAAGCGGTGCGTGCTGTGATCACCGAGATCGGGATCGGGGAGACCGATATCTCGTTCTCATGGGATAACCTCTTTGCAAAGAACCGCGACATTATCGACAAGGAATCGAACCGCTACTTCTTCGTTCCTGAGCCGGTATCTCTCCGGGTTGAAGGAGCCCCAAACCAGATTGCTGAGGCACCCCGCTATCCGGGTGATGAGGAACGGGGATTGCGGAAGCTTCACTTCACGGGAGAGGTGCTCATCCCTGCATCCGAGATAAAAGATGGTGGCGGGATGATCAGGTTAAAGGATCTCTTCAATATCAGGATCACCGGCGATCAAAATGCTGAGTATGCCGGGGATTCGCTTGCCGATGCGAGGGCTGCGAAAGCCCCAATCATCCAGTGGCTCCCGCCGGAAGCGGCAGTTCCCTGCCGCATCCTCACTCCGGAAGGAGTTCTTGAAGGATTTGCCGAGGCTGAGGCGGCAGACTTTGCAGGCAGAACCATCCAGTTCGAGCGGGTTGGTTTTGTCCGGATCGATTCTGTGGAGAAGAACTCGATCACTGCCTACTTCACCCACAGGTGAACTCTTTTTCCATGGATGCCATCTGCCTGCTGAGAGAGACAGGAATGGACAGGGAAGAGGCGCTTCGTGCACTCCGGCACCTTCCGCTTTCGATGCGGGACGCGCTGCTCTCACCCGATCATGAAACACGCAGGCGGGCTCAGGGGAGGTTCTTTGAGGCGGCAGCCTATGAACTCCTCAGAAAAGCGGGAGACAAAAGCCGGTGTATCGAAAGAATCGCTGCGTGGGGAGCTGATGTTGGTGACTATGGCGGATCAAAAAAAGGGATCTGGTACTCACGGGATGGCGGGCTCCGGATCTGCGCAGATGGTGCGATTGCCGCTGAAGTCGATCTCCTCTTTGAAGATGATTGTGGGGTGGTATTCTTTGCTGAAGCAACAATCTCCCACCCTTCTGCATCTGCGTTTTTCGGGGAGGTGGAGAAGAAGAGAGCGCTTCTCTCTGCTCTCGCCAAAGGACGTACGGTGCAGTTCCTCTATATCACTCCTACTCCTCCGCCACAGGGACTCTCCCCCCTCTTTGCAGCAGGCGGGGAGGTTATTGTCAGGCCAGATCTCCTTGCCCTTGTCGCTGAGGTTGAAGACGTGCTTCAAACACCCCGGAAGAGGCGGGCGGTTTTCCATCCAAAGGTGGTTTCCGGAACTGCGTTCTTCCGTGAGGATGCAGGGGCCGAAAAGAGGAAGAGAAGAGATCTCCTCTCCTATATCCAGCGTTTCTTCCTGAAATAGCCGAGCATCAGAAGAGAGAGACAGAGCATCAGGAGAAGGGTTGCCGGGTACCCGATCTCCCAGTCAAGCTCAGGCATGTATGCAAAGTTCATCCCGTAAATTCCTGCAATGAAGGTGAGCGGGATGAAGATCGTCGCGATGATGGTGAGCACCTTCATCACTTCGTTCATCTTGAAGGAGATGGTGGAGAGGTAGAGATCGAGCATGCCTCCGGTGAGATCACGCTGGGTCTCAACAGCATCAATCACCTGGATCGTGTGATCATAGATATCGCGGAAGTAGATCCCGGTTTGATCCGAGATGAGCGGGGTATCGGATCTCTCAAGTGAGGAGAGGGCTTCCCTGAGTGGCCAGACCGCTTTTCTAAGGGCGATTAGATCACGTTTGAGGCGGCGGATCGAGACGACGGTATCGGGACCAGGGTTCTGGATAAGGGTATCTTCAAGCACCTCGATATCTTCGCCAAATGATTCAAGAACCTCAAAGTATGCATCGACGATCGTATCAATAAGGGAGTGGCAGAGGAAATCAGCCCCATATTTGATCATCTTCCCTTTGTTTCGGATCCGCTGCCGGATGGGATCGAAGACATCGCCGACCCGCTCCTGGAATGAGAGGACACAGGTTTTTGTTACGATCAGGCTCACCTGTTCGGATCGGATCTCGCCATCTGATCGTGTGAGCATCCTCTGGACCAGGAAGAGGTATTCGGGGTACTCTTCGTACTTTGGCCGCTGGGTGGTGTTCATCAGATCCTCAAGCGTCAGCGGATGGATCGAGAAGATCTCGCCTATCATCCTGATGATCTTCGTGTCATAGATACCATTGATATCGATCCAGGTGACCGACTGGCTATCCCGGTACCTGCTGATGATCGCGGGATCACGGGTACACAGTTCGGTAACATTGCCTCCTGCATCGTAATCCATCACTGTTATGGTGATGGGATCACCCGTTTCTTCGCCGATATGAATGAGTGAGCCGGGGGGCATCCCGGCCTTCTTTGAGATCCTTGGGAAGAGGGGCATGATCATCTCCGGTTGTAAATTGTACAGGAGTTACTCTTCTGTGACCTCGCTGATGTACGCCACCCCGATCTTTCCACGGCGGAACCGGGTGCTGTTTAAGAGGTGGCGCATATCCGCAACCTCAGCTTCCTGGAGCAGGGTCTGGATCATCTTCTCAAGAGGTGCGTTTTTGTCCCATGGGACTCCCCGGAAGATAACGCCATGGTTATGGAGTATTTGATCGGCGGTGCCTTTGTGTGCCGGATGGAGATAGGCGAGGGAGTGGAGGGCAACCGGATCATAGAACGAGAGATCGGCGGTTGTATCCACCCCAACCCCGAATGAGACGAGAGTATCACCGGTATGGTGGGGGATCGAATTCACCGTGCACCAGTCTTTGATTGTATCCTCATCCATGATCGTTCCTTTGAGCCCGCCGGAGTACTCTTTAAGGGGAGAGCGGGCAAGCCCTGAGCCGGTCATCCCGGCGGTGACTCCGGCGATCGCAAGGGCGATGATGCCTCTGAAGTCCTTCTGTTTCTCCTTTGCACGCGAGAAGAGCTGCCGGTAGAGATCTTCAAGGGAGATGCCATCCGGATCCTCGGACTCAAAGGAGATGTACTCATGGAACGGCCCTTCCAGCGTGATATTAAAGACGGTATAAACAGGTATCCCAGAATCCTCTCCTGCGGGTGCGAGGAAATCCGGGGTATCATTTCCATCGGTCGGAAGCCAGACCATCGCACCATGGAGGGTGATCATCTCCCCAAGGAGCGGGAGTGCGGATTCTGCATCAGGACTGAGCGCACCAAGACCGATTGAATACCGGATCGACGAAAACATGGATTCCACCAGATCATCCCCCGTGATCCGTGCATGGAGAAGGGTGGATAAGCTCCCCCGCACCTTCAGGCGGGCGGCGGTGCCGGTTCCTGCACGCTCCACCTGGTATGAGACAGTGCCGTGCTTCTCAGACGATGCAGAGAGTTCATCGATGAGGGAGAGGACAATCCCGTCTTTCCCGCATGCCAGAAGACCCTCAGGAACGGTGGATACGATTCGAAAGACCGAATGAAAACCCGCCATCTTCAGTACTTTCATCGGATACTCCTGTACCCCGGCAAGTGCCATGATACCTCCACGCCTTTTCACCTCCTTTGCAAGGGCAAGAAGGGTGCGGATGCCTGCACTTGAGAGATACTCAACCGACGACAGATCCACAACAGCCGCCGAATCGTCGTCATGGAATCCCGACTGTATCGCCTCATCAAAGATCCCGGAGCCGTGTCCGTCAAGCCTGCCATCCGGTGCAAAGACGACCACCCCATCCTGTCGTGAGATTGCAATATTCATCGTTATCATGGTAGCTTGGAGAGGAAGAGATAAATAATTCCCCTTCACTTTCGCACTCCGGACATTGCCTCTCAATACCCCGGGCATCCAGATCTGTTGGTATGGAGATCAGACTTGCACCATATATCACCCTTGGATCCGGAACATTTGCAGCGATTGTTGCCCCGGAAAAGGATATTTTAAGGCTCTTTACAGAGCATCCCGAACTGAAGCGGTACCTGTTCCTGTATATCTCAGGCAATGGCTCCCGCCTGCTGACACGGGCCGGAGACAGGAGCGCCACCTTCGATGTCAGGCGGGCATTCACCGCTCACCAGCTCCTTACGATCCTCAGGGAGGCAGGCCATACGATCGTCTTCATCGAACATGATCCAACCCTCTTTGAATCCGGGGGAAGGGGTATGGCTGCTGCAATCGGGAAGGTGATCGCGGAGGTGGCCATGGGATCGCTTGTGATCCTGTACACACCTGCTCCGGATCGGTTCTTTGGCGAGATGGCAGCCTATGCTGACCGGATCATCACCCTTGCACCCGAAGCAGCACCGGTGCGGAAACAGAACATCCGGGCCCGCCGTGTAGGTCAGGCGACACTGGAGGCATTCTGATGGGCAGGAGCATCGGAAGCGTCCGGCAGGGAGTCAACGAGATTGCCCGGCGGTGGGAACGGGCAGGCCGGGCACTGCGGAGAGAAGATCAGCCCTATGCTGCCCGGCTCGCCGCTATGGCCCGTGCCCATACGGGTGAGGGGTTCTATGCATTTGATGACCCGCTTGAGGCGGCGGTCTTCTCGGTCTTTATCGAGCTATTGAAGGAGTGCGATGTGGATCCTTGATGCCTCGGCAGAGAGGGGAGGTATCCGGTTCTGGGGAAGGGGCGGTGAGTCGAAACGGGTTGCCTATACTCCTTCATTTCTCTTCACCCTTGATGATCCCCATCTCCACCGGGATATGTTGGATGGACTTGAGGAGCGGTTTGGTCTTGCCCCATGCCGGGTACAGACGATCTTCTCAGAGGAAGAGGGATATTCGATCGCTGCGTCCCGGAAGGTTGCCGGACTGATCGAGGAGCAGAGCGGGTACAGCGCAAAGATCTACAACCTTGATCTCCGACCCGAACAACGGTTCCTTGCCGAAAAAGGGCTTACCGCCTGCTCACTCCCGGGAGAGGACCGGTTTGCCACCTCCTTTGACCGGAGCCTTGCGGGGATGGAGATCAGTGTGGCTGATCCCCCGTACCGGAGCCGGGTGGTGAGCAGGATGGCAGTGGATGGGAAGACGATCACCGGATCTCTTCCGGAGATGCTTCAGGAACTTGCCACAGCCCTTGATGATAGGAACCCGGATCTGATCCTCTTTCCCCATGCCGACTACTGGATGCCGTTGCTCGTCTCTTCCTCAGAAGAGCATGGGATACTGCTCCCGTTCAGCAGGACAGGGAGATACAGCCGCCTCTCGGCACGGTCATACTGGAGTTACGGACGGATGGTCCACCGGGAAGGGGCGCTCATCCCGGAAGGACGATGCCTCATCGATTCGTCCCGGAGTTTCACATACCGGGAGAGCGGGATCGCCGGGGTGCTGCTTGCCTCCCGGATGACGGGGCTTGCCCCAAACCTCACCGCCCGGCTCACGCCCGGCACCCTCATCTCCGCATATGAGAACTACGAGGCGATCAGACGGGGTATTGCAGTGCCATTCCGGAAATGGGATCCTGAAGAGAGCCGACCGATTGCCCGCCTCCGTGAGGCTGATAAAGGCGGGATGATCTTCCAGCCGCATCCGGGGGTCTATGATGATGTCATGCAGGTCGATTTTACCTCGATGTACCCCTCGATCATCGTCGGCAGGAACCTCTCCCCCGAGACGGTTGGCGGGGGTGGGGAGGCGGGGTTTCTCGCATCGGTGCTTGCGCCGGTTGTAGGGCTCAGGCTGAAGACAAAAGCCATGAAGAAGGAGGATAAGCGGTATGCGGGTATGGACAGCCTCCTGAAATGGATGCTGGTCACCAGTTTTGGCTACACTGGATACCGGAACGCGAAGTTCGGGTGTATTGCAGTGCACGAGGCGATCACCCGGCATGCCCGCGAGATCCTGATTGCGGCAAAAGAGTGCGCCGAGGAATGCGGCTGCCATGTCCTCCACGGGATCGTCGACTCGCTCTGGGTTGCGGGTGGTGATATTCCACGGTTTGTCCGGGAGACTGAGGCTGCCACCGGGATTCCAACCGAGTCGGAGGGATACCGCTGGATCGCGTTCCTCCCGATGGCTGATGGGACCGGTGCCTATAACCGCTATTTCGGGAGGCTTGCAGACGGTACCATGAAGATCCGTGGGGTTGCCGCCCGCCGGGGAGATACACCCCCGTATGTGCGATCGTTTCAGGAAGGGATCTTCTCGATGCTTGAGCAGGCGGAGTGTGCAGCAGAATTGGACGATCGTGCCGGGGACGTGCAGGAACTTTTCAGTGAGGCGGTATCCGGCCTTTCATCTGCGGCGATTGCGGATCTCGTCATCACCCGGCGGGTGAGCAGAACCGAATACAAAAACCGGTGCATCGAGGGATCGGCGATCCGTGCATATGGAATGGCGGGTGTTGCTGTTGAAGCCGGGATGGAGATCGGGTATGTGGTGCGGGACGGGAAGCGGCTGATTGCTGATCCCCCCTGGGAGGCGACGACTGCGGATCCTGCATATTACCGGGTGCTGCTGGAACGGGCATATGAGGAGGTGATGCCGGTATTCTCTCCGGAGATATCCCCCTCTTCGAAAGGTGGCAGTTCATAGTATGTACGTTTATTTTCAGAAGAGGGCTGCGACCCGGAAGGTGATGGTGATAAGGAGGGCAACCGGGATCACGTACCTGCAGAGGATAGGTACTGCCCGGATGAGGGGAGAGCTTTCTGACAGGTCCCCCCAGAGGGCTTTCTGGTCAAAGAGCCAGGCAAAAGCGATCGAGAGGAGAAGGGCAGAGGCAGAGAGTCCTATCGTCCCGAAGATCTCGTCCATTGCATCAAGGATGGGGATTCCCTGGAATGAAAGGGAGAAAGCGCTATAGCTTGCAGCAGCTGGCAGGCCGAGGATGATCAGAATTGCGGTGACAAGAGCAGCCATTGATCGTCTGGATCTCCCAAAGACTCCTGCCAGGGCGGCTGTTGGAACCTCAATGAATGATATGGCAGAGCTTGTTGCGGCAAAGAAGAGGAGAAGGAAGAAGAAGACCGCAAAGACAGCACCAAACGGCATCAGTTCGAAGGCATAGGGGAGGGTGGTGAAGACGAGCTCGGGGCCGGCTGCTGGTTCGAGGCCATAGGTGAAGACGATCGAGAAGATGATGATACCGGCTAACAGGGAGACACAGATATCTGCGATGGTGACGATTGCCGCAGATACCGGGATCTTCTCAGCCGATCCCAGATATGCCCCATAAGTGAGGAGTGTTCCATACCCGACCGATAGCGAGAAGAAGGCCTGGCCAAGGGCTGCCCCCCAGATGAGCGGGTCTGTTAAGACCGAGAAATCAGGAGTGAAGAGATACGCAAGGCCAGATGCAGCACCTGGGAGCCTGATTGTGACGATAAGCATGGTAAGGAGGAGGATGAAGAGCAGCGGAACGAGGATGGTCGTCGTCCGCTCGATCCCTTTTGTGACGCCGGCTGAGACGATCGCCCCACAGAAAATGGCGGCAAGAATGAAGAAGAAGATTGGAAGGTACGATCCCGTAAAGTCTGAGAAGGACTCGATGGTTCCGGTTGCGGAGAAGACAAGGTACCCACATGTCCATCCCGTGATGACAAGATAATATGAGATAACCCCGATCACCACGAATAAGACGATCCAGCCCGCCCACCTGAAGGAGGCTTTCTCGAAGGCAGCGATGACGGCACTCCGTGTATGCTGGCCCGCCTGCATCTCAAGGATCATCAGCGGCAGGCCGACGAGGAGGACGGCGGTGAGATATGGTATAAGGTAGGCGCCGCCGCCGTTCTGGCCGACGACGGTTGAGAAGCGCCAGATGTTCCCGATGCCGACAGCTGATCCTATTGCTGCGAGGATGAAGCCGGGGCGGGAGGACCACTCTTCCATAATGAGGAGATTAGTATTTGGGGAGATATTTGTTGTGTCATGGATGAACTGGAATTGAGAGTATCACCTCACAAAACATTCTTATGTGAGGATTTCTTAAGTAAGGGTATGCCACTATCGTCGATCATAAACACAATCAAGAAAGCAGTAAAATCCGGGGGCGGAGGAGGCGGACAATATGATCCGTACTATGACGAGTCCCGGCCGCCGGCTGTTGAGTATGCAGAAAATGAGCCCTCGGAAGAGCCAGATGTCGAAGAAGACGACCAGGACGACCCCATTGATGACGACTGAGGTCTCAGTTACAAAAGCCTGAATGCTTTTACAATTTTTTATCTCTTTTCGTCGTTATAACCCAATTCAAGACTGAGATGTGACACCCGGATCCGGCAGGGCCTCCAGAACCAGAAAAAGAGAGTGATTGTTTTTATCATTCCAGCCGGAAAAGTACCCGTCATGGAGATACATGCGGATATCCTCACCACCTTCCCCGGACTCTCCGTAGCTGAAGGCGATATCGGACCACTCACTATCGGAACAGAAAATGCCCGGCTTAAAGTCCTCTCAGATGGGATCATCAGATGGATAGAGGAGCGGTATAGCTTGGATGGTATCAGGGACGAACCGCTCTTCAGGGCATACCGCGACTTCTTCTGGAGTGTCGGCGTTGATCCGACAAAGACCCGCCCCGCATCTGAAGCCCTTGTGCGGAGGGTGCTTGCAGGAAAGCCGCTCCCCACCATCAATTGCGCAGTTGATGCCTATAACCTGGCATCAATCCGATCAGGGATCCCACTCGCTGCATTCGATGCCGATTGCTTAAAAGGCGATCTTACCATGCGGTTTGCCGTAAATGGAGAGAGATTCCTTGGAATCGGCATGAAGAATCCTGTCATCTTAAAAAGTAACCAGATTATTCTGGCTGATTCAGATGATATCGTCGCAATATACCCCTATCGCGACTCGGATGCAACAAAGATCACTCAACACACCAAGACGATTCATCTCGTCGCCTGCGGGGTGCCGAAGGTGGAGCCCGGGCAGGTGAGAGAAGCATATGATCTGGCCAAACGGTTTCTGGAGGAGTATGCATCAGGGGAGTGAGTGAAAATGATACATCCATTCATCAAATACAGAGGGCGTTAGCGTCTTGAATCACGTACATACAAGTCAGTTTTCACTTTCGCACCCCGCTCCTTTTATTTATATACCCCCAAGTCAGAGTAGTATATGCCGGAGCATTACGGGAGTTCCGCTTCATTGATCCCGTGCTCTGGTCAGGGTTTCCCGCTGAACCCAAAACAAAAATCGACCCCTCTTTCTTTTCTTTTTAAGCACTGTATTTCAGTAAGTCCTACAGTATTGGAGTCGCCAGGTATTGCATCCGGCATACTGTATCCGTCATCCGGGATACAGTATCAGGAATAATACATGACTGATATCATGAGAGAGAAGAATAAAGAGACGCAGGCGTCTTGTGTGTAATCATGTGAGAAGAGTTGTTTCATAATAGGGGGGTGGTATTGGCAGCGTTGAATAGTTCCCGGGGACTCTCGTACCTCAGTACCGTATTCGACGCAGGTGGGCTTAACTGCCGGGTTCGGAATGAGTCCGGGTGTATCCCCACCGCTATGGCCGCCATTACCACAAGCCAAGGCCCAGATTTGAACTGGGGTGTAGCTGATCTGCAGTCAGCCGCGTGGCCGCTCCGCCACCTTGGCGCTGTGTAATCTGTGGAGTATTAGTATATACTCTGCAGATAGTTAAGGTATTGCATCTGGATTTCGTCTGGGTTCAACAGTAACGGTCTGTAACTGTTCCTGGATTTGGGCGTTAGTACCCGCCGGACTGAACACGTCGTTGCCTTCGTGCGTACATCCCGGGCCTATTAACCGGGTCTTTTACCCGTGCCCTATAACGGAGTCTCTTTTCAGGCTGAGTTTCAAGCTTAGATGCTTTCAGCTTTTATCTCTTGCCGCGTAGCTGCTCGGCGCTGCCCTGTCGGACAACCGATACACCAGAGGCGACGAAAGAAAGTTCCTCTCGTACTATTTCTTTCTTGCCCTCAGACTCCGAACACTCCTGATAGATAGTAACCGACCTGTCTCACGACGGTCTAAACCCAGCTCACGATCCCCTTTAATAGGCGAACAACCTCACCCTTGGCTGCTGCTGCACAGCCAGGATGGAAAGAACCGACATCGAGGTAGCAAGCCGCCGGGTCGATATGTGCTCTTGCCGGCGACGACTCTATTATCCCCGGGGTAGCTTTTCTGTAGTCAATAGCCCTCATCAACAGGGCGTATTGGTTCGTTAGACCCGAGTTTCCTCTCGCCATGACTTGCTTTGCGTCATAGCGTCAGGCCAACGTATGCTCTTGACACTCTTCTGTGAGTTTCTGACTCACATGAGTTGACCTTAGGGCACCCTTGATATTTTTTCGAGGGTGTGGCGCCCCACCCAAACTGCCCACCTACCGATGTCCTCTTCATTGAAGAAGAGTGAGTAGTACAGCAGAGCAAGGATGGTGTCTCATTGTTGACTCCCCGTTCCCCGGAAGGAACGGATCGACATCTCCCATCTACTCTGCGCATGCAATACCGTACTACAACGACAGGCTGCAGTAAAGCTCCACGGGGTCTTCACTTCCCATCAGGAGTCCCTAGCCTCTGCACTAGGATAAAAGGTTCAACGGATTTGTGGTAGGGACAGTAGAACTCTCATTGTTCCATTCATGCAAGTCGCCAATTAAGCGACAAGGTACTACGCTACCTTAAGAGGGTCATAGTTACCCCCGCCGTTTACGGGTCCTTCGTCCGATTGAACTCGGTGTTCAGATACCCGCACTGGGCAGGATTCACAGACTATACGAGTCCTTACGGAGTTGCAGTCTGCTGTGTTGTTATTAGACAGTTGGAGTTCCCTGGTCACTGCGACCTGCCTGATCACCAGGCAGGCACCCCTTCTCCCGAAGTTACGGGGCCATTTTGCCGAGTTCCCTTACCACAATTAGCTCCGATACGCCTTGGTCTTTTCAACCAGGGGCACCTGTGTCGGTTCTCAGTACGGACATACATTCCCTTTTTCACGGGCTCCAGGAGTCGACCATGTTACCTCATCACGTCTTCAGCGGTTTCTCACCATGACGGTACTCCACCGCTTTGAACGCTTGAACGAAACGACAATTTCGCATGGTATATCCCGAAGCGTCAGGGTCTTACGACTACGAATGTATGGTACAGGAATATTAACCTGTTTCCCATTTGACATGCTCGAGTTACGGCACATCTTAGGACCGACTAACCCTCGGCTGACGAACATTGCCGAGGAAACCTAGCCCTTTCGGCGGAACGGATTCTCACCGTTCTATGCTTCTACTACTGCCAGAATTCTCATTTCTGCACGGTCCACAGGACCTTACGCCCCTGCTTCTGTCCATGCAGAACGCCCCTCTACGCGATCACCGGGTTAACCGGTGCGCCGTGGTCTCTGCAGTAGGCTTTAGCCCCGTCCATTTTCTGCGCCCCAAACCTTGACTGGTAAGCTGTTACGCACTTTTTAAAGGGTAGCTGCTTCTAAGCTCACCTTCCAGTTGTCTTCGGCCTGGGACCTCATTCAGTGTTGACACTTAGCCTACATTGGGGGGCATCAACCACGGTCTGGGTTGTCTCCCTTACGGACTACAAGCTTACCCCGTAGTCCGGACTACCCGTCATCTCAGACGTTGGGGAGTTTGGAGTTTGACAGAAGAGCGAGGGATTTCTCCCCCGGGATCCTCAATCAGTGCTCTACCTCACCAACCATCTCCGACGAGGTCATGCTGCGGCATGTTTCGAGGGGAACCAGCTGATTCCCGGTTCGATGAATCTTTCACTCCTATACGCAGGTCACGCGAATGATTTGCATATCAAAACCGCCTGCGGTCCTCCACGCACCTTTCGGCACGCTTCAACCTGCCCACGCATAGATCACCGGGTTTCGGGTCTTACCCTATAGACTCCACGCACGTTGAATACGCCGTTCCATGCATAAATGCTACGAACCTGTTGCTTTCGCTTCGGCTCCCCTTCCGGGTTAACCTCGCCTATAGAATAAACTCTCTGGCCCGTTCTTCAAAACGTACGTTATGACATCGGCAACTGTCGCCCATACTACCGCCTCGCGACGGGTTCTTTCGCGCAGAAGTTCCTTGCATGCCATAACACACTGTCACCGGTTAGTTTCAGGCGCTTTTCACATCCTTTTTAGGGATACTTTTCAGCTTTCGCTCACGCTACTAGTTCGCTATCGGTTTCGAGAAGTATTTAGTTTTGGAGGTTGATGACCCCCGGATTCATGCGAGAATTCCGACCCGCACTACTCAAGACACTCCCAGGAACAGATATCGGTATACGTACGGGTCTTTCACCCTCTCAGGAACACCATTCCAGGTGACTTCCGTTTGAGATATCTGCACCAGACGGGAGGCTTACAACACCACATCTCCCCAAAGGGATTCGGTTTGAACTCCGTCGTTTTCGATCGCCTCTACTCACGACATCTCGGTTGATTTCTTTTCCTGCCCCTACTAAGATGTTTCAATTCGGGGCGTTCCCCATCCTCAACGGATTGATACCGAAGTATCGGGATGTCCTATTCGGGGATCTCCGGATCACAGACTCCATGCATCTTCCCGGAGCATATCGCTGCTTGGCACGCCCTTCATCAGCTCTCGAACCGAGCCATCCACTAACCGGCATATAGACCAGGTTCAGATACTACGTTTTATGTTGAACCCATTTAACGTCCAGATGCAATACCTATACACAGCATCGTCAGGTTTTTTTGCGAAAACCTTCAGCCCTTCCCCGGTGACTCGCATCTCCGGGTGCATTGGAACCCTTCACATCTCTGTTAAACAGATGTGAGGGGAGTGGACCCAAGGGGATTTGAACCCCTGGCCTCGGCGTTGCAAACGCCGCGCTCTTCCAGCTGAGCTATGAGCCCTAATTCCTGTTGGTATTGGCAATTGTACGGTTCATTGAACGACCGCTGATGGTTCGAAAAGTGATCATTAGGAGGTGATCCAGCCGCAGATTCCCCTACGGCTACCTTGTTACGACTTAACCCCCCTTGCGGAACCTAGATTCGACAGCAGCATAAACTGCCGCCTCATCCAGACCCCACTCGGGTGGTTTGACGGGCGGTGTGTGCAAGGAGCAGGGACATATTCACCGCGCCATCGTGAGACGCGATTACTACGGATTCCAGCTTCATGCGGGCGAGTTGCAGCCCGCAATCCGAACTACGGGTGGGGTTAGGAGATTACCTTCACCTTTCGGTGTCGAAACCCATTGTCCCATCCATTGTAGCCCGCGTGTAGCCCGGATAATTCGGGGCATGCTGACCTACCGTTGCCCATTCCTTCCTCCCCTTTAGCAGAGGCGGTCCCAACAGTGTCCCCATCAATCCGGAGATTATGCTGGCAACTGTTGGCGTGGGTCTCGCTCGTTGCCTGACTTAACAGGATGCTTCACAGTACGAACTGACGACGGCCATGCACCTCCTCTCAGCTAGTCAAGCAGAGTCTTCAGCCCGGCTATCATTCCGCTGTCGTATCCGGTGAGTTGTCCGGCGTTGAATCCAATTAAACCGCAGGCTCCACCCGTTGTGGTGCTCCCCCGCCAATTCCTTTAAGTTTCAGCCTTGCGACCGTACTTCCCAGGCGGTGCGTTTCACGGTTTCCCTTCGGCACCTCAGCGACTCGTGGTCACTGACACACCTAACGCACATCGTTTACGGCTGGGACTACCCGGGTATCTAATCCGGTTTGCTCCCCCAGCTTTCGTCCCTCACTGTCGAAGCCGTTCTGGTAAGATGCCTTCGCCATCGGTCGTCCCTCGGGGATTACAAGATTTCACTCCTACCCCCGAAGTACGTCTTACCTCTCCCGGTTCCAAGATCGTCAGTTTCCCTGAGACGCCTTTTGGTTGAGCCAAAAGATTTCCCCAGAGACTTAACGACCAAGCTACGAACGCTTTAAGCCCAGTAAAAGTGGCTATCACTCGAGCAGCCGGTATTACCGCGGCGGCTGGCACCGGTCTTGCCCCGCCCTTTCTCCTGGTGTGTGTTAGACACCAGAACAGCCTGCATTGACAGGCACTCAGGGTTTCCTTATCACGATTGCTCGCATTGTAAAGTTTTCGCGCCTGCTGCGCCCCGTAGGGCCTGGATTCATGTCTCAGAATCCATCTCCGGGCTCTTGCTCCCACAACCCGTACCGATCAAAGGCTTGTTGGGCCGTTACCCCAACAACAACCTAATCGGACGCAGACTCATCCTCAGGCGGCGGACCTTTCGGAGACAGAGCATTCCAGCACCCGTCTCCTATGAGGCATTAGCCCCAGTTTCCCGGGATTATTCCTCACCTGAGGGCAGATTATCCACGTGTTACTGAGCAGTATGCCGAGGTCTTTCACCTCTCGACTCGCATGGCTTAGTCAAACCCTGATAGCAATAGCCTCTGGCAGGATCAACCAGAATGTAAATTGTTAAGCACACTTTGTCTTTCGACTGACTGTAACTTTTCGGAATCAGCGGTCATTCAATGAATGTCCGCATTGCCAATACCAACGTCAGAACCAACACCGGCAAATCCGGGTGCGTTGGTCCTCCACTGAAAGAATCTTGGAGTTATCATATTCGCAGTGTTCCTATTTATACACTGCGGATTGCGTCCACAGACAACGGGTTTGACCCCGAATCTGTGTCTCGTTGCAAGCTACAATCATTGTCTCTGAAGAGTTATATAGGTTCTCATTCAGCGGCAACAACCCCTGCAACCATCCTCTCTGAGGCACGGCAACCTTGATACCGGGCCCCGGGAACTGCTGCCATATCCAAAGCAGCTGTCCCCACACGGGCATGTCACCACCAGACCGGTTTCCCGGCGAGATGGCCGGATACGCGAATCGTTGGGAGAATTGTTCCCGGATTCGTTGCACCCCGTTGCCCTGCGACTTAATTAGATACGCAGAAGTCCCATTTATACCCTCTCTTTTGATCACCAGAAAACTGGCATTCAGACCGATGCCCGACCCCCGGAATACCACAAACCGGGGAGATAGCTAACGATCATACCAGTCCCGGAGGCGATCGCGCAGAGAGGATGCATCTGAACTGACCACCAACACCATCACAAACGCGGCTCCGCGCATCCGGGATCAGATCTGAACCATCCATCTCAGAGGGCAGGAACCGGAACCCGTGCAACCAGAATCTCCCCATAAAAGTCCTCCTGAATGAGATCGACGCGATCATCAAGCATCAGAAAGAGCGTGGGGATATAGACATCATACAGGTGGCACCCGATCTCAGATGCTATACGGGAGAGAGGGACCGGAGTACATCCATCAGGATCGAGGAAAAGGAGCGTCGCATAGATCATGGATGAAGCCTCCTCAAAAGCCTCCTCATGGGCGATCTCGACAACATCCTCGGCGATCACAAAGAGGTCATCATCATCTGCCAGATGCCGTCGCCTCTGCCGCCTTCGCTCCTCCTTCTCTGCCAGTTTCAACTGGGTGATCAGTTCATAGAGGGTAACAGGGCGTGTCCGGTACTCCTTCCGCTTGATCCGCCGCTGGATTTCGCGTTCAAGCACCTCGATCGGACCGAGATGTGACTCGATCCCCTCTCCATCCTGATCCCCGTCAAAGAAGAGATCATCGCCAAAATCTTCACCCCCTTCCTCTTCAACATCCGGATCAGGCACCCGTTCGATCAGGGCATCGGATTTCATCCTGAGAAGAATGGAAGCATAGAGAAGTGTCCGGCCGGAGATGCGGAGATCGAGTTCTCGCCTCCTCTCAAGCTCGCCGAGGAAACGATCTGTTAAAAGAACAATATCAACATTCCATGGATCAATCTCCCCGCTTTCTGCCATACGGACGAGAATCTCAATCGGCTCTTCGTTGATCGATTCGTCAGGCATTGCACTTCACACCGGTAACAAGGGTACTCTTGTCCGGCCGTATGGTCACCCCGATGATACGGTCTGCACCCTGAATCATCGGCTTCCGAAGAGATATAGCAATAAACTGTGAGGTCTCGGAGAGACTTCTGATCATCTGCGAGATCCCCTCAACATTGGATCCGTCAAGATGCATATCCACCTCATCAAGACCATAGAAGGGGGCAGGCATATGCCGTTGGATCGAGAAGATCAGGGCAAGTGTCACAAGCGACTTCTCCCCACCACTCATCATATTCAATCTCCGGACATCCTTATCCTGTGGATGCACCTCAAACGTCAGGCCACCGGCAAAGGGATCCTCCTCATTTTCCAGGATGAGCCGACCCCAGCCCCGCGCAAGCCGCCCATATATCTCCTTGAAATTCGAGTTGATAGCCTCAAATGTCGAAAGAAATGCCTCGCGTTTCATCCGCTCGAACCCTTCGATCCGCTCAATAAGATCTGATCGTTCACGGGAGAGGATATCTTTTCTCTCAGTCCGCTCCTCCACCCGTGCCACAACACGATCATACTCCTCAATCGCAAGCATATTGACCGCCCCGATCTTTCTGATCTGCCGCTCGGTGATCGCAATCCCCTCCTCGATCTCCTCAGGAGAGAGATCACATTCGATCTCCTCTGTCTCCGGGGCGAGCGCGGCAATCTCAGCGGCAATAGACTGTGCCCGCTCTCTGAGCGCTTCTGCATGGATCGTATGCCGTTCTTTCTCATTGGAATGGCGGATGAGCTGTCGTTCGATATCGGCAACCTGTTCGTCAAGCGCACTCCTCTTCTGGCGGAGCGCCTCTATCTCATCCGAGAATGTCCGCTGCTCCTCCTCAAGCTGAAGAATCCGTTCGCGGGAGATCTTTATCTCCTCTTCATATGATTTGTTTTCTGTTTCAAGCCGGATATTAGCACCGACTAATTCCTCCTTCTCTTTAGTCATCTCTTCGATGCGTTTTGAGAAGTACTGGCGTTCGCGCTGGAGATCTGCAATATCCGCCTCTTTATTCCGGAGACGCCGCTCGAGATCCTCGATGGACCGTTTCAGATCAGAGATGATCTCAGCAAGCCTGACCGCCTCGGATGCCTCCATCCGCTTTTTGATCTCATCCACCCGTGCATTGATGGTGTCGATCTGATCGGTGATCGCATCAAGGGTCTCTTCCAGGGCAGCGATCTCGGCCGCTATCTCGGCTTCACCGCCTTCAAGTTCGGAGAGGGCGCCAGCGAGAACTGAGATATCAGTATCAAGCTGTGCTATCCGCTTCCCGTATTCCTCCACGATCAGCTCAAGCCGTGCCGCCTTCTGCTCTGCCTCCTGTCGGTCTGAGCGAAGTGTTTCAACCGCAGCATTCTGTCGTGCAATCGATGCAGAAAGTTCCTCTTCTTCCTGCCTGAGTCCGGCAAGCCGCTCACGGAGTTCCACCATCTCCCGATCGACGGCGGCTCCAAACCCTTTAATATCACGTTTCACCGAGCCGCCGGTCATCGCCCCGGTACGTTCGAGGAGATCGCCCTCAAGGGTGACCATCCGGTGCCTGCCGAGAAGTTTTCTTGCATGCTCCATCGTATCGACGACGATCGAGGTTCCAAAGACAAGAGAGAAGGCCCGTTCATATGCGGGATCGAATTCTATCAGCCGGATCGCATAATCGATGACACCATCACCTGAAAGCGGCGGAAGCGGGGGCGGCACCCTCAGTTTTGAAAGAGGAAGGAACGTCGCCCTTCCCAGGCGCTGTTCCTTGAGAAACCGTATCGCATCGGCTGCAATGGAATCGTCCTGGCAGACGACATGGTTGAGCCTCCCTCCGGCAGCAATATTGAGTGCGGTTGCATATTCGGGGGGTGCTTTTCCGAGGTGTGCGATAGTCCCATGCACCCCGTCCATCCCGAGTACCGCCTCAACAGCACGGCCCCCTGCCTCGCCATGCGCCTGCTGCCGTGCCTCCAGCTGCATAAGTTTCTGTTCAAGCGATCTGATCTCCGCCCGAACCTCTTCATATGATCCCCGGAGAGTCATTGCTTTCTTCTCGACAGCAGATAGTTGCTGATCGTGGGCCTTCTGAACGGAACGGATCTGCTCGAGATCGGCTGATGCCGCCCGGATCTCCCGTTCCTTTTCGCTCCGTTCATCGCGTGCTGCCTGAAGCCTTGGAGCAAGCCGCTCACGTTCCGAAACCCGGATCCGGCTCCTTTCAATAACCGTATCTTTTTCAGAGAGGAGACGGGAGCGCTCTGCCTTTCGTTCTTCGAGCTGTTGCATGCAGGAGAAGAGCTCGACCTGCGCACCCTCGGAGTCCTTGCTAGCGGCCCTGAGATCAGCCTCAGCCTTCTCCATCTTCGTTTTGAGAGTTGAAAGCTCCATCCCGAGGTTTGCCCGGTCAATTGAGAGATTCCTGATACTCTCGGTCCGCTCCTTTACTGTTGCCTCTGAACGCCTGATATCTGCAAACTTGCGGTTGATCGCCTCAAGGTTTGCTTCACGATCACGGGTATTTCGCTGGATCCCCTGTTCGGAAGTCCGGATAACACCTTTTGCCTCTTCAATCTGTGAGAGAAGACGGAGATATTCAGGTCCGCTCTTCTGACGGATCTCTTCATCAACCCCCTTCATCTCGTCGCGGAGAAACGCCTTTTCATGCTCGTCATGGGCGATATCGTCATTTATTCTGGAGAGTGCACGATCGGTATCAGCAATCATCCCTGTGATCTCTCTCTCTTCCCGCTTCTTCTCACGAAGTTTCACGACATTTCTCTTTGCAATGAAGGAATCCAGCTCCTCCTGAAGGCGGCGGAATGCAAGCGCCGCTTCCCGCTCAACTTTGAGGAGTTCCTGCCGCTCGATGAGTTCGTGGAGAAGGATCTCTTCCCGCTCGATCCTCCATCTCACCACTTCAAGCTCGGCCATCGACTGCTCGCGCTTCTGATCGAATTCAGAGACCCCGGCGATCTCATCAACGATCTTTCTCCGCTCGATATCCGACATCTCCATGATCCGGGCAACATCACCCTGCATCACGATATTGTAGCCCTGGGGTTTGATCCCATGTCCGGCAAGGAAAGAGAGGACATCACCCTGTTTGCAGAGCCGTCCATTTAAGTAATTATATGAATAATAGCCGTTTGCAGTCCGCTTGATCCGGCGCGTTATCCGGGTACCATCTGAAAAACTGACATGCACCTCGGCGGTATTTTTATTTGACCCGGTATTGATGAGATCGGTCAGCCGTTCAGCTCGGAGTCCACGGGCCGATGTGATCCCAAGCGCAAAAAGAATACTGTCTAAGATATTGCTCTTCCCCGAACCATTCGGGCCGGAGACGACTGTAAAACCCGTTTCAAGGGGGATTTTCGTCTTTCGTCCGAATGATTTGAAGTTGTCGATCTCAAGCAGGGTTATGTGCAAACGATCATACCTTCAATATCGGTTATTTTTTCCGCTGGATCGTCTTTGGAGAGGTATCATCTTCCTTCTCTTTTTTAGAGATCGTCACTCCGCTCTTCGGATCAACATCGGGGGCTTCATAGATCTTGCTTTCAATCCTACCCTTCTTCATTCTGGTTGCAGGAGCATAGCCGCTGCTCGCCACAATGTAGTCATTCCGGTTTCGCTTCTCTGGCCTGAGAGTGCCATCCGGCTGCATGATCAGTTCCATATCCGATGCGTCTACCGGAGGTTCTGCCTCGGGACCCGGAGTTGCCACCGGCGGTGGTGGCGTGGCTTGCCGCTCACGGACACGGACAGGTTCCTCTTCAGGAACAATCCTCGAACGGGAACGCGTTTCTTTCCGAAGCGGAGCTTCGGAAGCGGTGTCGCCGCCACGCATCTCCTGATCCTCCAGATTCCGGGTCAGTTTCCGTGTGACTGATTTGAGATCCAGCATCTCAGCAGTCACTCCCTTGAGCAGGGCATCCAGCTCATGGACCTTCCGCTCGAGTGCGGCGATCCTCTCATCCTCATCTGCTGTGGCGGTATGTACCGGTTCTTCCTCGCGCTTCACCATCTTCAACTCCCGTTCCTTCTCTTCCAGCTCATGTTCAAGAAACTTCATACGTGCATCCATTTCCCGCGCACTCCCCCTCTTCTGTACGATCTGACTCACTGATGATAATGGTTTGCCTCACTAATTACAAGAAAGGATATTACCTTTTTACCGCCATTTCTATTTATATGTCATTCCTTCAACGCGACGATCCAGAGGTCGCCGGTATTATCGAAAAAGAACACCATAGGCAGGTCTTCGGGCTTGAACTGATCGCATCTGAGAACGTGGTGAGCCGGGCTGTCATGGAGGCAACCGGTTCAATTATGTGTAATAAATATGCCGAGGGGTATCCGGGCAAGCGCTACTATGGCGGATGCGAGTTCCATGACGAGGTCGAGAACCTTGCACGCGACCGCCTCTGCGAGCTCTTTTCTGCAGAACATGCAAATGTCCAGCCTCATTCCGGTAGCCAGGCAAATCAGGCAGTATACTTTGCAACCATCCAGCCGGGCGATGTGATCATGAGCCAGAGCCTGACCCAGGGCGGCCACCTTTCCCACGGTTCACCCGTCAATATCAGTGGAAAGCTGTATGAGGTGCATAGTTATGGTGTCGATTATGAGAGTGAGACACTTGACTTTGGTGCAATCGCCGAGATGGCACGGAAGACACAACCGAAGATGATCGTCTGCGGCGCATCCGCCTACCCACGCGAGATAGACTTCAAGGCATTTGGTGAGATTGCCGAAGAAGTCGGCGCGATCTGCATGGCAGATATTGCTCACATAGCAGGCCTTGTTGCAGCCGGCATCCACAACTCCCCAATCGATGTCTGCCACTATACCACAACAACCACCCATAAGACGCTCCGCGGCCCCCGCGGTGGCGCGATCCTCTGCAAAAAAGAGGATGGACCAGGAATCGATAAATCCGTCTTCCCAGGCATGCAGGGCGGTCCGCTGATGCATATCATCGCTGCAAAAGCCGTCTGTTTCAAAGAGGCGCTCCAACCCTCATACAAGGAATATGCAAAGCAGGTCGTGAAGAACGCCCGTGTCCTCGCAGAGACCCTTGCCGAAAATAATCTCAGGCTCTGTTCCGGTGGAACTGATAACCATCTCGTCCTCCTCGATCTTTCAGACCATGGAATTACCGGCCTTGAAGCGGAAAATGTCCTTGGAGACGCCGGTATCACCGTGAATAAGAATACCATACCACGCGAGAAGAGAAGTCCGTTTGTCACATCAGGCCTCAGGGTCGGAACCCCGACTGTCACCTCCCGCGGGATGAAAGAGGATGAGATGAAACAGATCGGAGACTGGATTGGTCGTGTGATTAACAATATTCAGGATGCAGCCACCGTCAAAGCTGTGAGGGAAGAGGTTGTTGAATTCGCAGGCAGATTCCCACTCTACCCTGATGCAGTATGATCCTTGACGGAAAGAAGACCTCGGAGAAACGGCTGGCGCTTCTTGCTGAGAAGATCGAGGAGTCAGGCCTCTACCCCCGGCTTGCCACCGTTCTTGTCGGGGAGGATCCGGCTTCGCAGCTCTATGTAAAGATGAAACATAAGGCATGTGAGCGGGTCGGTATCGGGTCAATCGGAATTGAACTTGAGAGTGATGTATCCACACAGGATGTGCTGGATGCTGTACACCGGCTGAATCTTGATCCGATGATCAGCGGGATCCTGGTTCAGCTACCGCTCCCAAAGCAGATCGATACCCATGCTGTAATCGAGGCAGTAGATCCCTTAAAAGATGTCGATGGCTTCCACCCGACAAACCTTGGGCGGCTCTTCTCCGGATCCCCCCAATTCTCTCCCTGCACCCCTCTTGGAGTGATGACGCTCCTCTCCGAATATGGAATCGATCCGGCCGGAAAGAATGCCGTTGTTATCGGACGGAGCATTGAGGTCGGCCGGCCGATGGCCGCACTCCTGACAAATGCCGATGCAACCGTCACCATTGCCCATTCAAAGACACTCGACCTGGCATCGATCACACAGTCAGCCGAGATTCTGGTGGCTGCTGTAGGGCGACCCCGGTTTG
Source organism: Methanocalculus pumilus (assembly GCF_055382585.1). Taxonomy (NCBI): domain Archaea; kingdom Methanobacteriati; phylum Methanobacteriota; class Methanomicrobia; order Methanomicrobiales; family Methanocalculaceae; genus Methanocalculus; species Methanocalculus pumilus. Next base: position 1,842,473 of record NZ_AP042393.1, read on the forward strand.
TCACCGCCGATATGGTCGGCTGGGGCGCGACTGTCATCGATATCGGGACAAATTATGATGAGAATGGAAAGCTCTGCGGCGATGTGGACTTTGCGATGGTGGAGACAAAAGCAAAAGCGATCACACCGGTGCCGGGTGGTGTTGGGCCGATGACAATCGCCACCCTGATGGAGAATACCTTCGCCGCGGAAACGATGAGGTCATGCGGGCAACTTGTATAGGAAAAACCGGAATCGGCGGAAATAATCCGGTCCGGCTGATGGGCGTCATCAATACAAGCCCCGAATCTTTTTTTTCAGGATCATTTGTTCCCCCTGGCGGTGTACTGGCTGCCGCTGAGAGGATGATTGAGGGTGGTGCAGATGTCATCGATATCGGTGCACGGAGCACCGCACCGGGAAGCCGGGAGATCCCTGTTTCGGAAGAGTGTGAGCGGCTAAAAAAATGTCTTTCAGAGCTTGAAGGGCTGGGCATCCCGATATCGGTTGATACGATGCATGCAGAAGCCCTTCAGGTCGCCCTCAGGTATGATATCGATGCAATAAATGACATTCATGGACTTGCCGACGAGAGATATGCAAGGTTTGCCGCAGAGAGTGGGCTCCCGGTGATCGCAATGGCAGCCTTGCATGCGCCCGGAGATGCACGCGGTACTGACGAGACGATGCGGACATTGGGAATCGTCATTGAACGGTGCAGACAGTATGGAATCCGCGATCTGATACTCGATCCGGGGGTTGGCCGCTGGGTACCGGAGCGGACCTTTGAGGATGACTGGGATATATGCCGCCGTTTCAGTGAATTTGCAACGTTTGGCAAACCCCTCCTCGGTGCGATCTCACGGAAGAGTTTCATCGGCGATCTCCTGGGGAAGCCTGCCGAAGAGAGGCTTTCCGGGACTCTCGCGGCAACCGCCCTCCTGATCGATTCCGGAGCAGATATGATCAGAACCCATGATATCCGGGAAACAGCTGACCTGATTAAAGTCTGTGGGGAGATGAGGAGACGATGAGCATCTCCTTTTCTGTCTTTGGATGTAAAACGGGGTTGATACAGCCGGGAGACGATATTGTTGAGCGGATCCTCGCATCGGTCGGTGAGGCAGGAGAAGTTCAGGATAACGATATCATCGTCATAGCAGAGTCTGCACTCGCAACATCAGAAGGGCGTGTGATAACGCTTGCCGATGTGGTGCCATCGGACGATGCCCTGCGATATGCTGAGCGTTATACCATGGATCCACGGGTTGCGGAAGTGGTCATCTCCGAATCCGATGAGGTGATCGGCGGGATACCGGGATTTCTCCTCTGTTTAAAAGATGGGACACTTCTGCCAAATGCCGGAGTAGACGGATCAAATGCCCCGGATGGCACCATCATTCCCCTGCCCCTTGATCCGAATGCCTCGGCATACCGGATACGGAAGGAGATCTTTGAGAGGACAAACAGGAAAGTGGCGGTTCTCGTCATCGATTCAAGAACCCATGCAATGCGGCTTGGCGTCTCAGGCGTTACGATCGGGTGTTCGGGTATGGCAGCTGTCGGCGACTGCCGGGGCACAAAGGATCTTTTTGGGCGGGAGCTCGAGGTGACCAGGCGTGCTGTCGGGGATTGTATTGCATCGGCAGCCGAGCTTCTGATGGGCGAGGCCGATGAATGCATCCCGGCCGTTCTTGTCCGTGGTCTTGCTATTGAAACCGGTGAGGGCGAAGGGATCGAGACGATCACCCCGGATGAATGCCTCTTTATGGGCGCTGTCAGAAAAAGAGGTTGAAAGGATCAGGTGCGGGAGGGATCGCCCCTCACCACCCCGACCCGGCCCTTCTCATGCATCACGGAAAAACCAAGCAACTCCAGGTACTCCCGTGCATGACCCTTTCCATGGATCAGCACCTCGACGAGATCCTCCTTCTCATCTATATCGGTTGAGAGGCGGAACGAGTCGATCACATCCACCGAAAAACCGCACTCTTCTGCCATTGCCATATGCTTCTGAAAACTCGACCCATAGTACCGGGCATGGAAACACTGCGGGCGTTTCAGAAAGATCACATTCGTCCCTCCCCCACGGCCGGGGACAATTGCCATATCCGCATCAGTTGAGAGAACCCGCTGGAGTGATGTTGCGGTCACGAGCGGAAGATCGGCCATGATGATCAATGCCGGGCAGTGAAACTGCGGAAGCGCCCAGTCGATCGCCTCGTTGAGTCCTTCATCCCTGACAGCTACCAGCGCACTCTCGCAGGCATAAGGGGAAGTCGAGAGGAGGGTTGCCGAGCACCCGGTCCGGTTCACGGCAGATACAACATCCTGAAGCATGGCATATGCAAACCCTTCACGCTCCTGCTGATCCATCACACATTGGAGCCGGGTCTTGGGGTTGATCGGCTTGAAGGGAATCAGGGCATGGAAGTACATTGATCAGGGTATAGCAATCAAGGATTAATACCAATCGATCCGGCTCTCATTCCCATTGGTGGAGATACCCTCTGTGCGGAAGGGGAGTGCCGCCGGAAAGAATAGCCATATCCTCTGTTACAACCCCGATAACCGTTGCATCCACTCCATTAACCGGGAAGCTTTCAGGCGGCACTGTTGCGATCAGTTCAAAATCACCGCCGCCGAAGAGGAAGAGATCAACTGCCCTATCTTTGGGGATACCCGGTAAGAGCGGGAAGAGAGAGAGATCAAGCGAAAAGCCCACTTTCGATGCCCGCCCAAGATCGGCAAGCGAGAGAGCAATGCCATCTGAGATATCCATCATTGCCGTTGCCCCCCCTTCAGAGAAGGCTTTTCCTTCCACAACACGGGGAATTGGAGTGATCAGGTTCTTCCAGAACCGGAGATCTCCCCCAAGACCCGCTTCTGCGCTCCCCGGCATACCGGTGACACAGACGAGATCGCCGGGTTGTGCACCAGATCGCCTGAGGATCTTCTCCGGCTCCACAAAACCGATCGCAGTTGAGACGATCGTCAACTCACTATGGCGATCGATATCACCCCCCGCAAGCCGTGCATCAACAGATCGGCAGCAGGCGTCGGCACCCCGGGTAATACCGGGGAGGCGATCAGGATTATCCAGCCCGACTGCCATCAGGAGATCGGCAGGAGAGGCTGCCATCGAGGCAATATCTGAGAGGGTGACAGCTGCTGTCATCCATCCGATCTCATAATCGGTCATTCCTTTCGGAAAGTCGGTTGTTTCATGGAGCATATCGGTGGTCATCACGAGGAGGCGGTCGCCGAGATCGAGGACTGAACAGTCATCTTCAGTCTCCTTCTCACCAACAATTCCCCGAATCCCATCCAGCAGCATTCGATCATCCACCCCTCTTCACCTCCAGTTCCCGCATCGAACGATACGACTTAAAGAGATCCTCGATCGACTCGGCTTTCCTGCTCCGTTCATACTGCTCCTGCTCCTCCCGCCATCTGGCATGCCGCTCCAGAAGGATGCTTTTTGGGCATGCCCCGAATGATCCCTGAACCCGGATACGAAGTCCCTCTCCCGAAAGGAGGGGAATACCAAGCTCCCGGAAAGCCACCTCAAGATCCTGCGAAGGGGGAGACTGGCCAGTTACGATCACTCCCGCAATCGGGGCATCAGCAAGCTCACGGATCGCATTCATACCCCATCCATCAGTTCTCAGGAGGTAGATCCAGTCGTCTGGTGCCATCCCCATCTCAGACCGCATCCTCCGGATCGCATCACGGGAGAGGGCATCAAGCACCTTCAGCGGTACAAGATCCTCGCCCTGTTTCAGGTCAGCATAGGTCTTCAGCCTCTCGAGCTGTTTCCGCATCCCTTTATTTCTTCTCTCCTCTTTCCGGAGATATCTCTTCTGATTGGCAATGATCCCCTGGAGACGGATCACCTCGGCATCACGCTGTACCGTCTCCTTCTTCTTTGATCGTTCCGCTTTTAAGAGGCGACGGAGGCGGGAGATCTCCTCATCTTTCTTCTGTGATTCCTCATAGAGTTCAGAGACAAGCCCCCGGAGCTTGCAGATCATCTCATCCTGTTCACGGGACTGTTTTGGTCGTAATGGAGCCTCTTCCGCTGCTTCGGCCTCATCAGGTTCTTCGGGATATTCCTTCCCCGATAAATCGGTTAACGCCTGTTCGAGGGAGAGGCCGCGGACGACCCGGGCACGGACCTCATCAAGTGCAATTCCCGGCGGCAATCGTTTGGAGAGGCTTGCAAACTTATTTTTATAATGGCGATATGCCATCATTGCAGCCGCATAGGCATCGCGTTCATGATCGTTTGAATAATTGATATCAGCGGCAAGTTCGTACTTCTCGGGAACCGGGATATCACTTTTGGGAAGGAAGGAGACGGCGTTAAAGGACCTGCGGATCTTCTCCACGGTTCCCGGCATCTCTTTCTTATCAGAAGCGATGATCAGCGGGCGTCCATAGGTTGTGATTCCTGCTATTGCTTCTGCAACTGAGGTGACCCGGGAGCTGGAGAGGTGGATGAGATCTCCATCAAGGCTCAGAAGTGCAAGTGCCATTGTAGTTCCGGGATCAATTCCTGCAATCAGGTATCCCGGCTTGCTGGTCTGGGGAATAAAACGGATCCGCTCAAGCCGCGGCCGGGTGACAGAGACCTGTACATCGGATCCGCGGTAGTTTGAGATCGGAACCTCTGATCGTCTGGCATTGACATGAAATATCACCCGCGAATTGCCGCCAAATGCCCGGAATTCCTTTTTATCATATGGTACGCCTGCTTCAATCAGGGTCATCTCGATCTCCCGGCCTTTTGCCCGGACTGCGCCATGGATCTTCCGCGTATAGCGGTTCTGGCTCCAGCCGCCTTTGCCGGGAGAACGCCTTCGCGAAACGGTGATCAGGCATGCATCGGCAAATGCCACAACCCGGCTCCCGGCACCAAGAGAGGCAACCTGGGCGGATGTCCTCGCCTCTGCAAAGGGATCAAAACGGTTGAAGGTGAGGTTGTACCTGCCTGCAACCTGTGCCAGGCTCTCACGATGGTCACCGGCGCCGGTGACGCAGACGAGCTCGGTCTTTGGGGGGAGAGACTGGAGGAAGAGATAAACTTCTTTTGTATCTGCTGCCACCTCCTGAAGACTGTCAACTGCAAGGATATCGGGCTCTTCTGCATCGAGTATCCTGAGCAGGCGGAAGAGCGAGACCTCGGTCTCAGAGACGATCTCACCATCTTCAATCCGGCAGAGTGCAAATGACGGGCGCCTTGACTGGGAACGAACCGAACCCCTGACGATATCGATCCCATAGACCCGCATACCTATCACCCGGTGATGGCAGAGAGTGCATCATCCGGATCGATACCCATCCGGTATTTCCGGTTAAAGAAGGTGACGATCGTCTCGACATCCCGCCTGAGGAGTTCGTCTGCATTCGGGTGGGAGCATTCAACCCATTGCGGCCAGTCGATGATCCAACAATGATCTTCATTCACCATTACATTGTATTCGGAGAAATCTGCATGGATGATTCCCATCGAGTAGATCTTCTGCATCTCGCTGATCAACTCCTCATAGACGGGACGGGGATCTGTCAGGGTGCACTGGTTCAGGTTCACACCCGGGATATAGGAGATGGCTATTGTGTTTCTGCTCCTGTCAATTGGAACGGGCACCCTGACCTTTCCGGTAAGACGCAACAGTGCTTCGTACTCCTGCTCTGCAGAGAGGGTAGAGGCAAAGATCCAGGGGCAGTGGGAATTATCTGTCATATAGTCCCTTTTCAGCCTGACCGACTGGAATGAGTGCTGGCCAACACGGTGGAACTTCAGGACGATCACCCCAAGGCCAAGGGCTTCGTAGACTTCAGACTCTTTCCCCACCCCGATAAGGGAGCCAAGTGCCGAGATCGTTTTTCTGCCAGCAAGGGTATGGAGGGCAAGGCAGTCATATCCTGCAAAGACGAGCCCATAACCGGGGTAGGGGACGGCATTGTAGCTGATGAGATCTTTTTTCATCAGTTCACCCAGCCGATATTCAAGTTCGTTCTTTGAGAGGCGGGTGATCCGTTTCAGATCATCAAACGGAACCCACCGGTATCGTTTCATGAGACGTTCTATTGCATAGAGGATCGTGTATTCGTACTTGTGGAGATCCCGCACTATATCGGCAGAGGGTGGCATTGTATTTATTATTGGATTGCTGAGATGAAAAATATCATGATACCTGCTTTTTCGAGTATCGTCTGACAAGTTCGACTGCTGTCTGATATGTTTCATCGTTACAGCAGATCAGAACGGGATTTACAAGGGCCTTTCGGGCAATGTAGATCTTCTTCTCATCCGGGATCAGTCGGACAGATTTCACTTCCTTCCAGCGGATTCCTCCGGATGCCTGTCCCCGGGCTATGAGGCCGGCACCTGCGGCCGTTACATTGCCAGAAAGAATACCGAGAACCGCCATAGTATCCGTCATCTTTTTGGCATCCTTTCCCGGCAGATACGCAGCACCATCCGAATCGATGATGAAGTGGTAGAGATGTCCACCCCGTGTAATGGTATGGAGAAGAAGAACAGCAATTCCTGCCAATAACAGGATAAAACCTGTCATGACAATTCCGATTATGAAGTAATCGAAGACAGATGCGGATGTCGGGCTTGCCAGTTCAAGGATAACCAGAAAAAATGTGAGTGCAAGACCGCCGATCCCGATTCCAAGAAATATATGGCGTATCTCTGTCTTCCCGATAAAGGGCATCTTCGCATCCCATTCGATCCTGTCGGGGAGAGAGGCAGATTCCATACGATTGTATTTACTGGTGATGAGATACACCTTTCTAATCAGGGTGTGATCAGGTGTGGTGATGGAGGAGGAGTGTCTGCGCTGTACAAAGTGCAAAAATGATGCGATCATCAGCCAGCGCTATTCAGGACAAATGCTCTGTAAAGATCACTTCATACATGATCTGGAAGCAAAAGCAAAACGGGAGATCCGCAGAAACCGGTGGCTGAGATCAGGGGATCGGATTTGCGTTGCCCTGAGCGGAGGAAGCGCATCCGCTACTGTCCTTTCCATCCTTCTGAAACTCACTGAAAAGAGACGTGATATCAAACTATTTGCCCTTCATATCGATTGCGGCACAGGCGTTGCTCGCAGAAGTGCAGAAGAGATCGCGTCGTCTGCGGGGGTTTTCCTTCAGATCGAAAAGAGAAACCCAGAGCATACAATAGAAGAGGATATTGCAGCATGTGCATCAGGTGCCGGGATCAGAACTGTTGCCTGTGGAAAGACCCTTGATGATGAGGCTGAAGCTGTCTTCAGGGCATTTATATCAGGAAATATCAGATCTCTTGGATCCGAATCCGGAACAGAGGAGATCCGCTGGATATATCCTCTTGAAACCATCCCCGCGCCTGAAGTCCGACTCTATGCCACTCTCCATTCTGACTGGTTTTTTGTTGAGCAGGAGGAGAAAGACAACCTGGGGAGAGATATTCAGGCAGTTCTCGGAGCATACACCGCCCGTCACCCCTCAACACTCTATGCAGTGTACCATATCGGCAAGAGGATTCGATCCTGCATACCCGATACCAAACAGTAGTATCAGAGTACAACCTATCCCTGATCATCATGCAGTGTGATATCGGCTGTGAAATAACCCGAATCGAGAACCTCATCCGGCAGGGGATCTGGTCTTCAGGAGCAGACGGAGTGGTCCTTGGAATATCAGGCGGGATCGACTCAGCGGTGGTTGCCGCTCTGGCGACAGCAGCTGTCGGCAGTGAGCGCGTATTCGCATTTTTCCTCCCTTCTGCTTCTACACCTCCGGCAGATGAAAGGGATGTCCGGGAACTCTGTACCAGGCTTGCACTTACACTTCAGGTCATCCCTATTGATGGTATCATCGAGGCATACCGCCGCACGGACGGCTTTGTTGACAAGCCGCACCTGACCGGTAACCTGATGGCACGGACGCGGATGGCAATGTTGTACTACCAGGCAAATCTCAGGAATTGTCTTGTCATTGGCACCTCAAATAAAACAGAGTATTTCATCGGATATTGTACCAAATGGGGAGATAATGCAGCAGATATCCAGCCAATTCTTCATCTTTTTAAAAAAGAGGTCTATCATCTGGGAGAAGAGCTTGGGATACCTGATGCAATTATAAAGAAGGAGCCGTCTGCCGGTCTCTGGCAGGGCCAGAGTGATGAGAAAGAGATTGGGATCTCATATGCAGAGCTTGATTCTGCACTTGCATTTCTTGAAGGCAATACCTGGAAGGCAGAGAGTGAAATCCAGGAGCAGGTACTTTCACTGGTGAAGAAGAGTGCTCATAAGCGGCTGCCCGCGCTCAGTCTCGCAGGCACTGAACCCAGATCTCCGTGAACAGTTCGGGCCGGTTCATCAGGTCTGCAATCGTCTGATCACCGATGAGGCTGTAGAGCGGCTGTCTCCTGACGATCCCAATCTCAGGATGGTCAACTGCCTCCAGAACACGAAGGTCGGCAACACGGGTATAGAGAGGATTTTTGACAAAGCGGCCATCGTCTGTCTCATAGTATGCTGCTCCCCGGTATGCCTGAAAGAAGGCATAGTCGCTTGAGAAGGTATCTGAGACTATATTTGCCATCACCAGGGGATCGTTACCAGGGTTGATGGTCACGTGCCCAAAGCCGGGGGGGATCAGGACTTTGTCACCCTCAACTGCCGGATGCAGGATAACGTCTGTTAGATCAGCTGCCTGAAGGAGGAAGTGACCCCTGCCGGAGAGGACTTCGTAGACTTCCGGGTACGGAACGCCGGCAGCGTTCTCTGGATGATGGTGCCCTTTTGTCTTGATGAACTCGCCACAGACAGACCCGGGGGTGATCATGGTGATATCATACCTGATCTGCCGTAACCGAAGAAGCGCACGATCTTCATCACTCATGGCCAGATCCCGGTACATATAGTAGAGAGGACCTGAAGCATCACAGGAAGGATTAGCAAGCACCATCCGCATATCATCCACTGTCCTGACATCGGGTTCAGGAAGGGTGCCGTTCCAGATATCCATCAGTGTTCTCTTCGATGTAAGAATATTTAAAAAGCGGGATTGTGGGTGAGGGATATGTGGCATCAGGTGAGGGTGGCGGGATTAGGTAGCCTCAGGGAGCCCCTGTGGATGAGTTGGGATCAGACGGCAATGCGGGCGGTTGCGGATGTATCAAAGAAAGGAGAGCGGAAGAGCTCGTTACTGTTCTTCTCTTGCATGTTGGAAGAATTAACAGGCAGATCTTGTACATTGGGTTGAATCGAAAGAATTGTCTGCTCATCAGAAGTGTGAGATCGGTTCCATCAGCCTGCAATCCATCAGACCTTTGATCGCAAGGGTGGTTACCGGATGACCATCCTCTTTCATTGCCGCAAAGGGGTTGGTGCCCCCCAGGGCGACGATACCAAGGTACTGTGGGCTCACAGAGACGCCAAGGATTGATGCATTGGGCATCCCGACCTCAAGGATACCGGAGAAATGGCTGTCCACGCATTCGTCAAGTACTTCAGCAAGGAGCGTCTCGGCCTCCATATGGCATTCACGAACATTGCCAAGGATATTTCCATTCCCTTCCTTCATCACACGGTTTACTGAAGTGAGATTCTGTGATGCCATCACCTGAAGCGGGTCGAAGGTGGTAGCTTCATAAAGGATCATATGCGTGAACCTCCGGGGAAGATTTGACTCCACCTCAATAATACCGCCACCGATAGGGTTTGTAATAATTCCGCGCCTGAGGAGGATCCCATCCAGCGTGATACTGCAGAGAGTACATATCCCAAGCATTCCTTGTGGTATTGTATACCCGTCAAGAGTCTCACCCGGTTCGACAAACCGGATCATATCCCCGACTGTAATGCCTGCTGCTGCCACGCGCTTCAGGATCTGGATCGCATATTCTCGTTCGGATTTGGGGATTAAAAAGAGATTATAGACAACAATCCCCTCATTCTCCAGCGGGTTATAGGTTACCTGCATGGAATATTCAACAATCTGGTTATGGATGAATTTCAGAGGGGTATCCATTATGTACTAGTCGAGCCGGTTCAATAAAACCCTTCGCTCGCCTGTGAAGTGAATCGAAATATTGTTCTATTTACGGGCACCTGTATGGGTATGGATGAATCAGTACGGAGGCGTGCCATCCGTGAGATTACGCTGATCCTCGAAACCGCAGGATATGATATCGAGGAAGAGGGCGATCCCTTCGATCTCTCTGCAGTTGCAGGAAAAGAGTGTATTCTTGTGATGTGCACCGATGATCCCACGCAGGCACGGATCTTTGATAATAAACCTTATATCCTTGAAGAGGATGGTGAGAAGATACCCTGTAAAAAGCTAATCTTCACCCAGAACGAGAAACTGAACACCTATGAAGCCTCAATCTGGATGCCTGAGGATCTCGGGAGATATGCCGGGGAGGCCGCTGTGGCGCGGATTGAAGGGAGACGCTATCGGATCCAGCCGGGAGAACCACCAGCACATAAACAGCAGAGAAGAGAAAGGCTTTTTCAGGAGAGGGAGATTGGGCATCAGGCACCAACCCCAGGTTCCATTGCCTGCCTGCCGGTGCATGTTGGCCAGCAGGAGGCAACCCGTATCTCCGGGCAGAAAGGAGAAGCGCGCCTCAGGTTGATCCCACACTGGGCATACCAGTACTCCTGTATGGGGCAGGCCACATTCAAGGGAAAGCAGATCTGTTTTGATGGAGAGGGAACAGGTGCTATCAGCGCCATTAATGGTCTGCGTCAGGAGATTGATCCTGAAGGGGCAATCTCAATTGAGATCCCTGACAATGCGGAGGTTGTCAGACCATCGATCCCCGCAAAAGATGCAGAATCCCAGATTCTCCAGTCATTGACAGCCGCACTCTCCCAGCGGATCCGCATTAAGACCGAGAGTGGCGATGCGATCTTTTCAGAGGAGAAGACCTTCAAGCCGAATCGTGAGCAGATCAATCTGAAGGTCTGGCTTGTTCATGTGCCGGTCTGGCAGGTCCGGGGAAGGAATATTGTTGAGGTGAATGCCACCACTGGTGAGATCCTCGCAGAACCAATGGATGAGGGAGTAGAGCTCCTCTAGGCTGGACACATATGATGCTGGTAATCGGAGGAGGACCGGCGGGTCGGATGGCAGCTATGGGAGCTGCCATGGCCGGGGAAGAGGTCACCCTTATTGAGAAGCGCAGCCTCGGTGGCCAGTGCCTGCATGATGGCTGCATGCTGGTCTGCGGCCTGAATGATTGTGCCCGGATGATCCAGTCTGCTGCCCTCTGTGAGAGAGCAGGAATCACCCATGGCATGCCTGAAGTAAGGTTTCCTGAGCTTATTACAGGCATTCATTCCATACAGCAGACAATTGCCACAATACTTGATGAAGAGACGAAGCATGCCGGAGTACAGGTAATCTATGGAGCGGAGGCTTCAGTCATCGATGGGAAGGCGGTTGTGAACGGTGAGATACAGAACGCCGACAGGATTATCATCGCAACCGGTTCAAGACCGCATATTCCAGCAATCCCCGGGATCGCCCTTCCTGGAGTATATACCCCGCATACTCTCAAAGAGATGAACGAGCTGCCGGAGAGGATAGCTATCATCGGAGGCGGGGTGATGGCAGCTGAATTTGCCTATATATTCTCTTCATTCGGAACAGACACCCATATCATCAGCAGAAGCGAATTCCTTCATCAGATTCCCCCCCGCCTGAAGGCAGCAGCCAAAAAGGATCTCCGCGATGTCACCATTCATGAAGAAATAACCGTTTCAGGTATTGCAGGAGATGATACCGCTACAGGAATTGATGGAGATGGGTTTCACCTCGATTGTGACTGTGTCTTCATTACCGCGGGACTTGTGCCAAACAGCGGGATGATCCATGGAATCGATAAGGGAAAGAAGGGAGAGATCCTTGTCAACAGCAGGTTTGAAACCAGTATCCCCGGTATCTTTGCCTGTGGTGATGTGATCGGGGAGCCGGGGCTCACACCGGTTGCACGGCTTCAGGGATTTGCAGCAGCCGATGCTGCTACCGGACGCGATCATCAGGTTGATCTCTCGTACCTCCCCCGTTCGATGAGTCTTGGATATGAATATGCCTGGATTGAACCAATCAGCGATGAGGGGATCACCTATACGCTTCCGGGACCGGCAGGGCCGGGAACATTCTGGTCCCTGCCCGAGAGGAGGACAGGGATCAGCAGCCTGATGGTTGATGAAGGATCTGGACGGATCCTCAGTTTTGCTGAAGCCTCCCCTGATGCCGGGGCAATGGCGATGTACCTTGCATTTATGGCAAAGAGGGGGATACCTGTCGGGGAGCTTGCCAGTATCTTTGAGGTCCATCCAACAGCAGGTGGCATGTATCCGGCAATCCGGTATGCTTCTGCACATCTGAAAAAGAAGCAGAAAGAGAAACCCGACTAGTCCCGGTAAGATTCGTGTTTCTTTGGGAGGACGAGCGAGAGATAGAGGCGTTCGAAGTAGCGGTCCGTCATGCCTGCAATAAAGTCGCGGACCGCACCTGCCGGGGAGATTGAGGCACAGTACTTTTCTGAGAGCCAGGGGGTATCGAGGAAGTCCGTAAATATTTTTGATCTCTTTTCTTCATCTTCCAGATCGTCCTTGAGTGAATAGAAGACCACCTCAAACATCTTCCTGATGATCGGATCCTGTGACCGGGTTTTTGGATGCTCGTAGATCTGATTGTAATTGAACCATTTCAGGCGGATTAATGCTTCTCCAATCTCTTCTGAGAAGCCAATAATTCCACCCTCACTGCCTGCACTTGATGCCATCAGATCAAGGGTGAGCCGGTTGATGATCTCTGTCTCATCTTCGCCAAGAACAGATCTGATATCTTCAGGAAGTGCACCAAAGCCTTCGATGAGCCCGACTTCGGTTGCATCACGTAGATCACGGGCAATATAAGCGATAGTGTCAGAGAACCGGACAACACAACCTTCAGGGGTGGACGGGATCATCTCGTCCCCGGCAGATGCTGCCCTGCATCTATCTTCAAGCAACTCAAAGGCATGATCGCGAGGCACCAGGATGGGTGAGAGGGTTGTTGCATTTGACTCGCCATCATGGCAGAGAATACCATCGAGAACCTGATGGGTGAGATCGAGGTTCTCGATCTCATCCAGAAAGCGGACACCCTGAATATTATGTTTAAATGATCCAAGCTTTTCCCGTTTGCAGATTGAAGTTAGGCATTTCTCCCCGAAGTGACCAAACGGGATATGCCCGATGTCATGGCCAAGTGCAATCGCCTCAAGGAGATCCTCGTTTAAATGGAGGGATCGTCCGACTGTCCGGGAGATCTTTGAGACGAGCTGAACATGGAGGACCCGATGGGTGATATGATCGTTTTCTAGGAGCGAGAAGACCTGGGTCTTATCGATATAGCGGGCATATGCCCGCGAATGGAGGATCCGATCCGCGTCACGGGAGTACGGTGAACGGATATCTTCCTTCTTCCGATCATATCTCCGGATGGCATCACTGCTCCGTGTCGCATTCTTTGAGAAGAGGGCTTCACGTCTTTCAAGGTAGGCACGGGTGCTTGCCAGGAGCTCGTCCGGAGTGATCATTGATGGGAAGAGATCTGTTCTCAGTGATAATCAGGATGCCGGATGGGCTGACATACTCCCACGACTAAAGTCATGGGGTTCTGACGTTGCTTAGGCATTCTTCAAGCATTGCGTCGTGGGGTATCAGTGCTCCCATCGTGTACATCTCTTTCTGTACACGATCAACCATGCCCTTTTGACGGAGTGCGATATTGAATGCTGCATTCACATCGGCATGATCAACGTGCCCACAAACCGGACACTTAAACTCCTTTCCTCGTCGTTGACCCTGTACACCACACCAAGAACAATCTTGCGATGTGTATGCCGGGTCAATGTAGAGAACAGGGACGCCGAGCAGCTTGGCTTTGTATTCTACAAACTGTTGTAGTTGATAGAACGACCAACTGTGCAGGGCGTATTTGAACGAACGGTGTTGTTTCCTCGTTTTACGGATACCGTTCAGATCCTCAAATACGAGTGCTGCGTCTTGGTCTTTTGCCATATCAACCAGTTTTCGACTGATCTTATGATTCAGATCCTTGACGATACGGGACTCGCGATCTTTGTTTGCTTTCAGTTTTCGGAACTTTCCCTGCTTCTGAAGACGTTTTCGGATCACGGAATATTTCCGGTGCGTGTGGAGTGCTTTCTTGCCAAGTTTCTCGATCTTCCCGGTATCGGGATTCGCTGCTACCGCCACATGCCCCGTTGTGTTCCGATCAACCCCGATGAACTGTCGAGGTATCATCTCCGGTTCTTCCAAGACGGTACATGATACATAGGCGTAGTCGGCATCAATCTCAATCTGGTTAACCTTCTCGAACTCTGGAAACTGGTAGTTAAGAGTCAATTTCAACGGGACGATCCGGATTGTCCGAGTATCCCGATCCACTTTAATTGACTGTCCCGGTACGACCAGATTGACGTTCCGTACTCGTTTGATTGCCTTCTGGCTCCCATACTTCTTGAGGATCTGGTTTGAGATGGCTGATTTTAACCCAATCTCCTTGACTGCAGCAGAGGAACGGCATTTCGGATTTCTAACTGCAAACTCCGCTACAGCAACCGCTTTCTTTAATTCATCGCTGAAATCGCGGTTGTGTCGGAGTTTGTAGGTCAGGATCATGTCAATTCCGCTTCTGGTCTTCGATGTATTTTTTGACAACGTCTTCGGAGATGTGTCCGCATGATTCGACATAATAGCTACGAGTCCACAATGACGGCAAACGGGTTCTCAACGGATCGAACTCCTGTCGGAGTACCCTCGACGTATACCCCTTCAACTGTTGTACAATCCAGTGTGGACTCGCGGTAGGTTTTGCTTTGACAAACAAATGGAGATGATCGGGCATTATCTCCATTGTTTCGATGACAACCCCGATCTCATCTGCCTTCTCTCTGAGAAGAACTTCTAATCTACCAGATACCGGATATTGGAGCACTTTACGTCGATATTTCGGGCACCATATGATATGGTATCCGATGTTGTATACCGTTGTATTCGAGTGCGTCCATCGTTCTTTTGCCATCCATATAATTATATGAGTGGATATTAGATAAGGTTTATGGGTCGGCGTTGACGCATTCATCCCATGACTAAAGTCGTGGGCTTTCTGCTGCTATGGTCGTAAGAAGAGAAGAGAAGAGACTTCTTTGATGTTGACACGTATCGGATAGAGACAAGACGTGCAGTTTTTAATTATTCACACCAGCTCTCCCGAGGTCAGATGGCTTCTCGTAACAGATGACTATACGAGGCATCTCAGCAGGAGGATATCAACCGATTGAACTACTGGTGTAAGAGAAGGACGTAAGCAGATACTTTTACCTCTGATCAGGGCAAGTAGAAGTTGATAGGGAGGGGATGGCATCTGGATATCAGGGAAGATGATGAGATGGAGGTCCTCCAGAGGAGAGTGCTCCGGGATGGGAAGAGCATCAATATACTGGTCGAACAGCTCACCCATGTCAGTATACCGTACCGTGTGAAGGCGGCAACAGAACTTGGAAAGATCCACCATCCGCATGCAGCCACCGCCCTGATCCGATCCCTCTCCGATCCAGAGAGCGATGTCATCTTTGTTGTCATCAAGTCGCTTGGTGCCATTGGGGATCCTATTGCAGTCGAGCCGCTGATCAGCTGCCTCGATGGTGCTGATCGCTGGGTTCGAAGGGGTGTGGCCGTGGCTCTTGGAGAGATTCGGGACGCTCGTGCGATACCTCCGCTTACAGGACTGCTCGGGGATGAACGGGCGGAAGTCCGGGCAGCCGCTGCTGAAGCACTCGGAAAGATCGGTGATCCGGCTGTTGCAGAACAGATCCGGCCCCTGCTCGACGATGAGAAGGATATCGTGCAGGACGCCGCATGGGAGGCGCTCAGGGTGCTCTCTGAAAGGACGGAAGGGTGAGGAAGCGGTGTCCCAGTGCCCGGGGTTGGTTCGGTGATAAGAGTAAGGTGCAAAACCATAAAAGCCTCAAATATATAGTATAGTATATGGCATCTGATAGCGCCAGAACAACGCTCTCTATCTCCCATGAAACCTGGTTGAAACTATCAAAATTGCGGAGAGTCAATCAGAGTTACGACTCCCTCATTTCAGAAATCGCAGATCAGGCTCTTATGGTATCGGATAACGATGATGATTGGGATGTTGATAAGATTATCACTGATTTAAAGAAAATCGATAAACAGACCCGTTATCACTCGATTGACGAGGTCTTCTCGGATGTATGATATTATTTTCAGTGACGAAGCAATGAAATACATATCAACGCTTCCAAAGAAACAAAGAGCCCATATCAAAGATATTATCGAATTGTGTCTTGATAGATATCTTCTGCAAGTTCATAAAAGATGCAATAAGAAACTCCTGAAAGGATCCAACCCGAAAACGTACCGTCTCCATATCTCTATGAAACACACCCTTTTTTATTGGATTGATGCAGAAGCCCGATTGGTTAAGATAATAAACGCTATGAGCATAAACCAGGCTCATCAAAGATATAAGCGATTTTAAGATTGGTTTTCACGTATAAACATAGGGAAATTCTCATTTTATCCCACATTCTGATTATCATTGAGTGCTCTTACAGATTCCTTGTTCTAACCCGCAAGACCTGTTCTGTGACATCCGGTACCCAAGGCAACCCCCCTTTGATCCCCCTCTCCTGAGGGGGGCAGAAGGATAGCAGGCAAAAGCAGGCATCGCCAGCTGGCGCCGGTGGGAAATGAAAGAAATGGGTAAGCCCAACAATACGACTGTATCCGGTGCGAGATAAATGGGCGATGCGGGTGGCTGCGGATCCATCGAAGAAGGGGAATGGCAGGGCGCGTTACCGTCCCTCGCATCATCTAATGAGATGCGAATGACAGCAAATCTGGCGCGATAGCGCCATAATCCTCATAGCGGGGCGATCAGCCCCGCGAGGTGACCGCAGGTCGCCCACCCCGACAGGCGAAAGGGGGCAGGCGGTGCCCCCCCTGGAGCCAGGAGGGGTCAGAGCAGGAGATAAAAGAAAAGGAAGGATCAGTGTAGAGGGTACTAACCAGTCACTTAGAAGGTATATTGGACATTTCACGGTTTCCGTCTTGCATTCTCCCGGACATATGCCACCCCTTCCTCATCCTGCACCCGGAGAAGGTAGGTCCCAAAACAGGGCTTTGTATAAGGGAGGATCACCGTATCCCCCCCTTCAATGGCAAGTGCAATCGGAGGCACCCCTATCATCCGTTTCTCAAAGAGGAGGAATCCGGGATCGACATAATAGACCTCGGTATAGTGCTTCTCGATGTATTCCCGGCTCTCCTTGAATGAGGTGTATTCCAGGATCACCTCATATCCAAGGTTCTGTACACAGCTCATGATAGAATGCTCCCCGGAAAAGTTCTTTCTGCTGGAAAGAAGACCCCCTTTACTTTCATCGCTTCTCCCACCCCATCACCAGATCGAGTTTTCTTCTGAGTTTACCGGGGTTATGGACTGCCGGCTCCATGATGAGATCGCAGGAACAATCAAGATCTCCTGCACGGGCTTCTGCATCCCTCCCAAAGATCAGGACAACAAGACGGCCGTGGAAGAGGTACCGGATCGTTGATGCATATGAGATCCCGGCATCGTTATGGATAAAGGCTAAGACCAGAGAGGGCCGCCTTATCTCCTGCGAGAGTTCATCGATACACTTTTCAAGCTCGACAAGCTCCCGAAGATACATCTTTTTTGGATCTGAGATCCTGAGCAGGTTCAGAACAGAGGGATTCCCTGCGATGGTGAGCGTGTATCCATCATCATTCAACCGGTCTGCTGCATAGAGGGCAAGCGCCTGCTGGACAGGAACCTCGGGACAGCCAAGAACGATCAGTGCCTCATTCGCGGTTTTATCCATCAGATCCCCCCGTGATGCCACTCCCTGGCTGAGCATGACTGGAGATTGTTTTCCTGCGATACTTGATGGCATAGCTTTCACTGTTGCTTGGTGCTTCTGATGGATAAACGCTGCTGATCCCGGAGTGAGGGTTCGGTCTGATACGCGGGGGAGAGAGATGAGGGTCACCCATCAGGAGCTTTATGATATTCTATGATCCAGATCACTATGGAATGCAGGTAATTCTCCCAGACAAAAGCCGCCATACTCTCCCGCCGGATCCATTGGATATTCGCAAAATACTGGATGGGTTTGGCTGTAACCCGACAAGCGTGATCGTGATCAGAAATGGAACTGTTGTACCGGAAGATTACATTGCTCGCGGTGATGATGAGATCAGAATCGTTTCCGTCTCTCATGGGGGATAAGAGATGAGTGCGGGTGACAGAGGGGATATTCCCGGCAAGGATGAATCCTGCTCATTCTGCATGAAGCCTGCTGTTGCACGGCTCACCGATCCAGATCGCCGCCTCTGTGCAGACCATTTCATCAGGGACTGCGAAGAGCGGGTGCGAAATACAATCATAGCAGAGGGCATGATTTTAGATTCCGACCGGATCGCAGTCGGGCTCTCAGGCGGAAAGGACAGCACAGCCCTCCTGATGATCCTCTCCCGGATCCTTGGTTCCGCTTGTGATGATGCATCTTCAGAAACCGGTATCGGAGAGATTGATGCTGTCAGGCAAACTGCGGATCTCGTTGCAATAACCATCGACGAGGGTATTTCAGGCTATCGTGAGGAGACGATGGAGGCAGCAGATGCACTTGTCGGGCGCTTTGGAATTCCGCAGCAGATCATCAGTTTTCGTGAGCTCTTTGGATCCGACCTCGACTCCCTGCTCAAAGGCCGCGAAGAGGAGGCATGTACCGTCTGCGGGGTGCTCAGGAGGAGAGCGCTTCTTGAGGGTGCCCGGCGTGCAGGTGCGACGAAGATCGCAACCGGCCATAACCTGGATGATGAGGCACAGTCAGTACTCATGAACCTGCTTCGGGGTGATCTTCCCCGGATGGTTATGGATACTGCATCGGGATACCCGGACTGTTTTATCCCCAGGATCAAACCGCTCCTCCCGCTCTCAGAGAAGGAGATTGTAATCTACCTGATGGTACAGGGGGCATTTACCGATCTCCCCGAATGCCCGTATGCACACACCGCACTCAGGGGAGAGGTGCGTGAGATGCTCAGCTCTCTTGAGTTGCAGTATCCCGGGACACGGCAGAGGTTGATCTCTTCACGCGATGATGTACGGGAGATCATCGGTGCAGGAGAACCGGGGGTGCGGGGAGAAGGAGCGGTGACCAGATGTCGTCGTTGCGGTGAGATCTGTAGCGGGGAGATTTGTGCTGTGTGCCGGGTGATTGGCGAGAGTAGGTTAGTAAGAGAATAAGAGTTTTTTGGGAGGTTTTCCCCACTAATATTCAATCAATTGGTTATTATCGACTGCTAACAAGTGCCCATCCGGGCTTTCCATAAACCGATCCAAGATTAACGGTAATATATGCATCTGAGATACGCATACCAAATGGGACTTCAAAGAGGATTGTGCCTTCAGAAAGTTCATTTCGGTTCAGTGTTTTCTGAACATACATCTCACCAAGTGAAGTATATGCCGATGTCTTAAGTGGAGTGAACTCTTCACCAACTCCATAGAGAGTAAATGCCGAGAGTGCTGGGGTCTGTATCGTGTATGACTTTGCATCACGGTTTCCACTATGGGCAATCCGGAAGTGGACAGAGAGAAAAGACGTTCCTTCAGGAGCATCTACATATATCGTATTGCCAGTACCCTCATCTTCATACCAGTAGCTTGAATGAATGTGGGCATACCGTGGAGAGATAGTGATATCATTGCTCTTTCTGGAATCCATGTATTTAAAGCCCCTTCCCAGGGGGAGGAGATCATCTGGTAGAGGATAGAGTTGTGAATAATCAAGCTCACCATTTGCACGATTGAGCTCCTCGGTTCTATCGACTCGTATCTGATAGACGCCATATGCAGGATGGCTTCCATTCAATTTAAAGGCTTTTTTAGAGATATCAATTCGGACATCATTAAACTGATCGCATACATCCTGAATATCAGTAACCATTTTTTTTTGTTCACCTTCAGAACCTGGGAGGCCACGTGTGAGTAATGAGGCAGTCGCTATCATTCTCACCATTGCCTGTTGAAAACTTCTCTTCTCGGTTGTGAGATGCTCTGAGACATTCAAAGCCTCAACATCATCCCATGTTTCCTCTGAGAGACTTCGGAGCTCCTCACTCTGCTCAATCAGCAGCTGACGATTTCCCCCCTGAACTGCCTTAGTGCAGAGCAGAGCAAGAACCGAAATTTTTTCACCCCTATCTTTGATGATCTCCAAGAATAGATCATCATCATACTCAACATCCGGTTCGGGTTCTTCAGTTTTTGGATTATTTGCCTCTGGCGGAGTCTGAGTTGGTTGTAAGGTTATTACCGTGGTTCCAAAATAACGGTTGAGTGTATCAAAGGCGAGTGGCGTATTATTATTCATAGAATAGATCTGACCAGAATCATGAGACTCAAGCCCCTCTTCGGGTCCATTCTGTGGGGAGGTTCCGATTATGACAGCTGAGATGAAAGCAATACCGATTATAAGAACAATAATATTCAGATACTTTTCTTCCATCAATGAGCACCCATATACCACTTAATCTAATCTAAACTGGCTGGAAAAGTTGCCTGAGCAATACATAGATATATTTCATTTCGTAAGTATATCGTTTTTGTGTTTTGTCGAATAAAAAGGCGGGAGGCTGTCAAAACAATAGAGATCAAATACAAAAAATGATA
Organism: Methanocalculus pumilus; assembly: GCF_055382585.1. Classification (NCBI taxonomy): domain Archaea; kingdom Methanobacteriati; phylum Methanobacteriota; class Methanomicrobia; order Methanomicrobiales; family Methanocalculaceae; genus Methanocalculus; species Methanocalculus pumilus. The sequence continues at coordinate 1,863,277 of NZ_AP042393.1, forward strand.
TGATCTCTCCCCTCATACAGACACTATCCAGAGGAAAGAGCCGTGCTTTCACCAGACGAACAGAGACGCTACTCCCGCCAGATCATGCTCTTTGGGGAGGGGGGGCAGGAGAAGCTCAAACAGGCAACCATCTTCATCGCAGGAGCCGGGGGCCTGGGCTCACCAATTGCATTCTATCTCGCAGCAGCCGGGATAGGAAAGATCATTATCGCGGACAATGATCTCGTTGAGCTCTCGAACCTAAACCGTCAGATTGTCCACTCAACCCCGGATATCGGGGAGAGGAAGGTCGAATCAGCACGGCAGAAGATGGAGGCAATGAATCCCGGGATTATCATAGAAGCACATCATACCACCATTGATTCTGAGAATATCTCCACCTTGATCAAAGATGCAGATGGGATTGTGGATGCGATGGACAACTTCGAGACGAGGTACATCCTGAATGAAGCAGCTTTTGAGAAAGGAATCCCGCTCTTCCATGGAGGAATCCATGGCTTCTCAGGGCAGGCAACAACGATTATCCCGGGCAGAACCGCCTGCCTCAGGTGCATCTTCCCCCATGCCCCGCCGAAAGAAAGGTTTCCTGTGCTTGGAACAACTGCCGGATTCATCGGAGTCGTACAGGCAAACGAGGTCATCAAATACCTGACCGGTACCGGGGAATTTCTTGAAAACCGCCTCCTCCTCTGGGATGGTGAGAGGGCGGAGATCGACACAATAGCAGTTGAGAAGAACCCCGCCTGCCCGATCTGCAGGAATAGGACTGAATAGGCAGGCGTATGTACTCTCAGGAGAAAAAATGCCAATGAACAAAAGGAACGATAGTATCAGTAATTTCCTGTAAATTTATTTAAGGCTCTGTACCCAGTTAGAATTGAGAAAGAGGAACAGAGCCATGGATATATCTGAATTAGCACAAGATTATCTTTCCGATCCAAACGGTGCGATACAAACCCTGCTGACCGTGTTCCTGAACATGGTAATGCTCTGTGAAGCTGAACAACAGGCCGGTGCCGGGTATTATGAGCGCTCAGAACACCGTACTGCAACACGAAATGGATTCTCTGAAAGAGGATTTACAACGAGATTTGGCGATTTAACTCTTCAAAAACCTGAATTTCGTGAGAAGCCATTTCAGACGATTCTCTTTGAAAGGTATGCACGAGTTGAACGCGCGCTTATTCTTGCGATAACGGAATCGTACATCCAGGGAGTCTCTACCCGGAATATCAATAAGATGATGAAACATTTCGGGATCACAAACATCTGTCCTGATACTGTGTCCAGGATGGCTACAGAACTTGATTCGGCTGTACAGGAGTTCCGTAATCGCCCAATTGAGCAGCCATTTCCGTATTTAATTGTTGATGCAACCTATCTCAAGGTCCGTCGAGGCACTCGTGTCATCTCCCAGGCCCTTCTCATCACTGCAGGTGTCCGCCAGGATGGATATCGTGAGATCCTCAGCATTGATCTCATGGATAGCGAACGAGAAGGGTTCTGGTTTGACCATTTTGAGATGCTCAAAGAGCGTGGTCTTCATGGAGTAGACCTGGTCATTTCAGATGGACATAAAGGGATTCAGAACGCTGTGAGGCGAGCATTCCTCGGGTCAAGCTGGCAGATGTGTCACGTTCATCTCCACCGTATAATCCAATCCAAAGGGATCAAGAAGAGCGATAAAAAGAAGGTCTCTGAAATCGTCCGTACAGGAATCCAGGGTGATATGGATGATCTCAGAAATGCTATTGCACAGCTGACGGAGATGGGCTACCAGAAAGCTGCCTCAAGTCTTGAACGATTTCTTCCGGATCTACTCAATTATCAGGCATTTCCTGAAGCTCACTGGAAACGGATCAGAACCACAAATATGCTTGAACGGGTTAATCTTGAGATTAAAAGACGTGTAAGGAGTATTGGAGCGTTTCCAAACGGTGATTCAGCGATGCGTCTTATTGGCTCAATCCTGATTGACATCAACGAGGAGTGGATCTGTGGAAAACGGTACCTTACGATGCCACCTGTTGATGAGAAAGTCATATCAGCCAAAGAGTGTTCTGTAGCTGCCAAATAACATTACATGGTTTGAACCGTCGTTGAATCCCGTATAGAAAGAAATACGGTTATCTGGTGCCCTGTGGCTGCGGTCGGGGAGGGGTAAACCCCTCCCCTTGTCATCAGGATAGCCAGTAGTGCCGACATAGGATTTGCAGCAGACGATTGTTGACCATTACTTTTAATATAGAAGATATCCTATTGATGTTAGGTACAGGTCTTACCCAATTCACAGCTAAATACTGACACGACCAAAGGAACAGACCAGAGTAATCAGGTGATAAACAGATGCCGACACAACAGGACGAACATATCATTGAGGCAAGCGGACGGGCACGGATTGTGATCAGAAACGGTATGGTGGTGGAGGTAGGTGATCCGCTTATCCGTGACTGCCCCCTTGCAAAGCGGTTTGCATACCCGATCCCGGAGATGACAAAGGAGCATATTGCCGCAAACATCACCCACCGGATACAGGCATTTGGGATGTGCACCCCGGATCGCGAGGTCGAAGATGACCGGGAGTTCGTCGGGTTCGGGGCATCTGAAATCATCAGTTTCGGGATGAGGGCAGGGATGCTGGATGCCGCAGTCATCGCCTGTGATGGAGCGGGAACCGTGATCGCACCAACACCTTCACTCGTACAGGGGATCGGCGGCAGGATGTCCGGACTCGTCTCAACCACTCCGTATCCATCAGTCATCAGGAGAATTGAGGCGGCAGGCGGTATCGTCGTCTATCCCGAGACAGGAGCGATGGATCAGGTGGGCGGCGCCGCCCGTGCGGTCGCAGAAGGATTCACCGGGATCGCCGCCACCGTGGCACTCCCGCAGGATGCAGAGGCGATCCGGGGCCTGTACCCGAATGTCCTGATCATCGGCGTCCACACAACCGGCCTCACAGTAGATGAGGCGCAGGCCCTCGTGGGTGCAGCGGATCTGGTGACCGCCTGCGCATCCGGACCAATCAGGGAGATCGCAGGTGCAACCGCACTCGTCCAGGCAGGCGTCTCGGTGCCGGTCTTTGCGATGACAGAGAAAGGAAAGGAGATCGTAATCGAGAAGATCCGGCAATCTGATGAACAGATTCTTATCAAGCCGACAAAGCTTCCGGCAGTCGGCGGAATACAACCGGAGCCCTTGATCTGAAGAGAATTACTCTTTTTTAAGGTGCTCGTTTCTGAAACTTACGAGCTCTTCACAGAACTCCCCGAGATAGTCGTCCATCGAGAGGCTCCCTTCCTGGAAGGCACACTCTCCTTCCTCTATCACCTTGTTGATGATATCCCTGGTCGGGAGAATGAGATCGATTCTTACCCCGGCCTGCTCAGCTCCACGGATCAGAGCCTCCCGGAAGATCCCAAGGCAGTAGGCGATCCGGTACCGGTAGACCCCTTTCGTCTTGGCAAGGTACCCGGCAACGCGGCCGGTCTCGATCCTGAGAAAATCATCAAGGACTTTCTGGTCTTTGACCTTGCCGAGCATGTACTTATAATGGGCATAGGGGTACATCTCCTCAAGCTCAGACGGCACGATCCCGCAGGTTCCAAAGACGACGATATGATACTGATCATCTGAAAAGACCTGTGAGATGACCATTTTGATCAGCTGGTGGCTCGGGCTCTGGCTGTAGGGTTTCCGCATCGCACAGGGGAGGAAGATCCCGATATCCTTTGGTTCGACATCATACTCATCGATGATGTACCGATAGGACTCCTCAAACTCCGGCAGGTAAAAAGGAGGGTCGGTGAGGAAGGGCTTTTCAGAGGGGTTATTGCTGGCGCCCATGGTTGTCCCATAGATGTTTGTTGCAGAGGAGGATGAAGGGTGCGGGTTGCCCACAAAGAAGTATCGGTTAGAATGTTCTGTATACTGTTCTTCGAGGTCCCACCTCAACCACGACAATGATCAGACGCTCATTATGGATCTTCAGAATAGCGCGGTATTTTCCTACCCTGAGTGAGAAGAACGGAGGGTTATGGTTCCCTTCCAGACGTTTGATAAACCTGTATGGATTCTCCTCATTTGCAAGATCTGTAAGCGCCTTTTGGATGCGCTGAGCCGAGGGTGGATCGAGCCTGGCAAGATCCCGTTCTGCTGGAGGGATGATGACAATGTCAAAAGGTTTCACAGGAGATCAAGATCCCTCATAGCGTCGTCAAGAGGCCTGAACTTTCCTGCTTTTATATAGATCTCTGCCTCATCCAGACGCCTGAGGGTTTCTTCAGAAAGGGGTTCATCATCACACATTACATCAATCAGGCGCTCAATACAGTCATTATAGGTTTCACGGGGATGGATCTTCAACCTGGTCAATCGCTCTTTTGTTGAAGATTCAAGCTTAATCGTCTGGGATGTCGCCATGATACTATAGTACACCCCAGTATACCATAAAGATTACTACCACTCAAACTCAGGAAGGTAGAAGGGAGGATCGGTAAGGAGGGGCTTATCAGAGGGGTTATTGCTGGCGCCCATGGTTGTCTTTTAGATATTGGTTGCAGAGGAGGATGAAGGGTGCGGATAAGGTTAACGTTGGTCTGACCCTGTTGTCATTCCAGAAGATTTATATTCGCAAACATCCGAACATAATTCATGTCAATCAAATGTGGTGACAAGCCCGGAGAGGGCAGGTATGTATGCAAGAAATGTGGAAAGTCGATCACCCTCGCAAGCAAGGACGAGGCAATCTATCCCTGCCCGCTCTGCCAATTCTGCGAATATCGGCAGGGTTGATCCAGGGATAACGTATCAGAACCAACCCCCATTTTTATTTCCGGCTCAATCAGGAAGAGCTGTATCCTGTCTATAGAAGGCAGAGAGGTCAGCGATATGAATTATACCACTGCTCATATTCCTTATGATCTGCAAAACAGTGGAGAATATACATGGTATCTTCATGAATCTCATATATAATCCGTGCCTTTCGCGTCACCTTCTCAACATGAGAGGGGGTACCATACCTCAAATGACGGCGGGGAGGCATGGATTGTATCTTTTCAAAATGCGAAAGGAAGAGATGCTGAAGATCGTTTGGTAACCTTTCAAACTCTTTCCGTGCTGCATCAAGGAAGAGGATCTCCATTCGATCACTTCGTAATGAGCCGTCTCATCTCATCCAGAGAGGTGAGATGAGTTGTTCCGGCCAGAACCTCACCCATCTCTATAGAGACCCCTCTATGAACCAGCATCAACTCTTCCTCTTCAATCATCCTTTCATATGCGAGTATAGCCTGACGAATAACCTCCGTCTGATTCCCCGCATATCCCTTATCGATGATCCTCCGGATTGCCTCTTCATACGGTCTTCCAATATTAATGTTCATAGAGATCACCCTTAAACATACAATAAATGTATACCCAATAATATATTAATTGATCATTAACCGATTGAGAGAAGGATCAGATATACATTCTGGAACGGCTACCCCTCACAACCCACATAATACACCCATACACCCCAAGGCCAACCAGGCTTGCCCATAGGGGCAATAGCAAAACAAACGCACCCACTCCCCCGGTAGCAATCGCCACCAGCACAACAGAGAGACCAAGGAGCCGGGCAGCCTGCACCCGTCCCCGATCAAGCGGCTCTTTTGTCCGATCACCCACAGACAGGATCGGGCTCTTCCTGAAGAGGACTGAACTGAAGAAGAGAGGGGCTGCAAGCATCCAGATGAGGAGCCATGATGAGGCCGGGAGAGGGAGGGGAGAGAAGATGACACCGAATATGGCTATGTAGGCAACCACCCCGATGATCAGAAGGGCGGCGAACCTGAGCTGCCGGGGATTTGGATCATTCAGATGCCCGTCGAGGATGAATGCCGCTACAGCTGCCGGACCTGCCAGCCAGAAACCCCCAGAAACCAGCCATCCGGCAAGAAGGAGAAGAGCAGCTGAATCAAGCACCCCTGCCGGCTGCCCGGTCGTCCGGTTCACTATCCGGAGAAGGAGCAGCATGAAGAGTGAAGTCATGAAGAGTGAGGTCAGAAGACCGGGCTCTGGAGCAATGAGAAGGAGAGGAATACAGATCAGAGCAGGCAGAAAAGCAGCATACTCTGAGTCAGGGTCAAGCTCACGCGAGATGGCCCATGCAAAGAAGATGGCAAGACAGGCGACAAAACCCTGAAAAATGGCGGAAAATAGGGTTTCACCCAGATAAAGAGACGAAACTGCAGCCCCTGTCGAGACGAGGAGTGTCATGATGATGATCGCACGGTTCGTCTGGTACATTGGATCAATGGGGCGTGCGATAGTCGTCAACTGGTGCATTGTATCCTCTCTTCTATTCAGATGAACTCACGGTGAACCGCAGGAGATGAAATAGCCTTCCCACGGAGATGAGGGGAGCACCCCCAATTCAGCCACCACAACACCAATCCTCGTCACGAAAATTCCCTATGATAGCCACTTTTCCCACCAAGAACACTTATAACCATTAATGCCGTACAAGGAGACAGGGCTCGATAAACAGCCCATAGAGAACAGGAGGAATTTTATGCCTGAATTTGCAAATCCATTCGCAGGAAACAATATCAACCGAAAGATCTCCCATGATGAGCTCATCCGCACCATCCGCTACAGCATGGCAGCCGAGTTTGAGGCTATCCAGCTGTATATGCAGATCGCAGATGCAACCGATAACCCTCTTGCAAAAGAGGTCTTAACCGACATCGCAGACGAGGAGAAGGTCCATGCAGGTGAATTATACCGCCTCCTGATGGAACTCGATCCAAAAGAGGGAGAGTTCTATGCAGAAGGTGTAAAAGAGGTTGAGGAAGAGATTGAAAAGTTAAAAGCGAAGAAATAATTCGCTTAATATCTTTTTTCATTATCAGGAATGCAGGAAAGAGTTCTCTCTCACTCTCGCAATCCGCCCGAAACCGTGATCGTCTTCTCGATGATCGGGATATCCACACCGGCTTCTTCAAGTGCCCGTTCAACCACATACCTGACACCGGAACAGCAGGGCACCTCCATATGGGCGACGGTGATCATTTTGATCTTGTGCAGGGTGAAGATCTCAACCAGAATCTGGATATATCCTTCAATATCCGAATCCAGTTTCGGGCAGAAGTTCACCAGCACACGGTTCTTCAGGAGATCGGCATGGAAATTCCCGTATGCAAACGGGACGCAGTCTGAGGAGACAAGGAGATCCGCATCATCGAAACAGGGTGCTGCGGGATTGATGAGCCGGAGCTGAACCGGCCACTGCCGGAGTTCTGATGGTGTTGGGGCACCACCTCCCATCATTTCATCCCGGATGATGGTGTGTGGAGCAGTTCCCGGGCAGTCCGGGTGAGTGCAAGGTGATTCTATCGGCCCTTTCTCCTTATAGGGCACCGGAATATCATGTTCCTGGAGGAAGGCAACAGCCCGTTCATAGAGATCCATCCGGTCATGTGAATCCAGATGTTCAAGATGTGCCCTGATAACAGAATCACCCTTGGAAACGAGCGTCCTCATCACCTCCCATTCATCATATGGCTCAGCTTCGCGTTCGATAACCGAGATTGCCCCTTCGGGACAGGTGCCGATACAGGCGCCAAGACCATCGCAGAAGAGATCGCTGATCAGCCGGGCCTTTCCATCGATGATCTGGAGCGCACCCTCGGGGCAGTCAGGGATGCAGTTCCCGCAGCCGGTGCAGAGATCCTCATTAATCCTGATGATCTGTCTTTTCATGGTTATTCCCACCTATAAGATGCAATCCTTACAATCCTGCTCGCCACAGGGAAGGTTATCTATCTTCCATTTGAGTGCCCAGCGCTTAATATCTCTGATCACGCCAACCAGGTCAAGGCCGCTTTCGGTCAGGGTGTACTCAGATCTGACCGGAAAGACGCTGGTATCGATACAACGGGTCAGAATTCCCTCATCCTCAAGCTCCCTCAGCCGCTCGGAGAGGACTTTTGGGGTGATCCCATCAAGAGAAAGCCGCAGCTCGGAAAAACGCCGGGTGTACGCTTCACCTTTGTACAGCTCAAGGATGATCAGAAGCATCCATTTCTTTGAGAGGTATCTAACAGACTGGTTAACCGTGCATCCTTCCTGCATGGTATAGTATTGGAAACTCACCCCTATTTATATCATAGTATGTAATAGATATTTTATATCAAAAAGATATCAAAAGGAGAATGGATATGTTCTGTAACCAGTGTGAAGAAACAGCCAAAGGAACCGGATGTACCGTAAAAGGAGTCTGTGGAAAAGAGGATGATATCGCAGTATACCAGGATCTCCTGATATACCTCTGCAAAGGAGTCGCTGTCAGAAACCTTGCGGCGATGGAGATTGGCACAGATGATCCGGATGCGGGAAAATTTATCGCTGATGCCCTCTTTGCCACCCTCACCAATGTAAACTTCGATAAGGCGAGGTTTGTTGATCTGATCAAAAAAGCAATCACAATCCGTGATGCCCTCCCCCCTGCAGGAGATGATGAGCCGGATGCCTGTACCTGGAAGCCTGCTTCCGAGGGCGAGATGTTGGAGAAAGGGAAGACTGTCGGGCTCCTTGCAACAGAGAACGAAGATGTGAGATCGCTCCGCTCCACCCTTCTCTTTGGAATGAAGGGGATCTCGGCATACTACACGCATGCAGAGGTGCTCGGAAAGACCGACGCGGATATCGAGCTATTCCTCCAGAAAGGGCTCGCCTCGACCCTCCAGGATCTCTCTGTTGACGAGATGGTGGGGCTTGTCCTCGAATGCGGGGAGTATGGTGTGAAAGTCCTTGCACTCCTTGACACAGCAAATACCGGCGCATATGGAAAGCCGGAGATAACAAGCGTGAAGACCACCGTTGGATCCCGCCCCGGCATCCTGATCACAGGGCATGATCTGTTGGATCTTGAGATGCTCCTTGAGCAGTCCAAGGATGCCGGTGTCGATATATACACCCACGGCGAGATGCTGCCTGCGCATGCCTATCCCTCATTCAAAAAATACCCGCATCTCTATGGAAACTACGGGGGCTCATGGCCACACCAGAAAGAGGAGTTTGAGAGTTTCAATGGACCGGTTCTTGTCACAACAAACTGTATTGTGCCACCAAAGGACTCCTACAAAGGAAGGATATACACCACAGGAATGGCCGGCTACCCCGGTGTTGCCCACATCCCGGCTTCAGCCGACGGAACCAAAGACTTCTCAGCAGTCATCGCAGCAGCAAAGGCCGCTCAACCTCCCCAGGCTCTTCCGGGGAACGGTATGGATCTCATCACCGGCTGCGCCCATGATGCCGTCCTTGCTCTTGCAGGAACCGTTATTGATGCAGTAAAGAACGGCGACATTAAGAAGTTCATCGTGATGGCGGGCTGTGATGGCAGGCGGAAAGACCGCGAGTACTATACACAGTTTGCAGAAGCACTCCCAAAAGACACCATCATCCTCACCGCAGGCTGTGCCAAGTATCGGTACAACAGCCTCGGACTCGGAACTATCGGCGGCATCCCCCGGGTGCTTGACGCAGGACAGTGCAATGACTGTTACTCGCTAGTGGTCATCGCACAGGCTCTTGCAGAGGCATTCGGTGTCGGGATCAACGACCTTCCGATCGCATACAACATTGCATGGTACGAACAGAAGGCATGCCTCGTCCTCCTCTCCCTCCTCTCACTCGGAATAAAGGATATCACCCTCGGTCCCAGGCTTCCGGGATTCGTCTCCCCGGCAGTTCTTGATGTGCTGGTAAAGAACTTCGATCTGAAACCAAACACGACTGTTGAAGACGATATGGAACAGATGCTTCAGGCATAAATGTTCTGAGGCACATCCCCTCACTTTTTCAGAAATGATTATCAGGATTATCGATGAATTGAGGAGTGGCATGAAGAGCTATGAGAGAGTGCCTTTTCCAATTGATACCATCAGGAGGGCAGCCAATGCAATTTACATGTCCGGGAACAGCAAATCTCAGGAACCCCACACTTGAACTACGAACCTGCCCGCAATGCGGAGAGGAGATTGAGATCTTCTCGGATGAGATGAAAGCCTCATGCGGGAGATGCGGTTTTGTCATCTATAACGACATCATCTCCTGTGTCCGCTGGTGCAGATATGCAAAAGAATGCGTTGGCGAGGAGATGTATCGGAAAATTACCGGGAAAGAAGGAGGAGGAGATAAGTGGTGACGAACACTTGTATTGCTCCCTGACAGACACTTACCAGATGAGTAAGCATCCCTTATTATCGAGAAGAGAAGTGATTTGCCATGCCTCCACATTGTGATACACGAGATGGCCCTGTTGTAACAGCGGCAAAGAAAGCGCTGGAAACGGAGAACCTCCACAAAACGCCGAAGTCATCAGATCACTCAGATACAACTGCTCCTCGTATCCTTTCTGCACCTGAGTAGATATTCATCTTGTTTGATCTGACAAAGCCGATAAGTGTCAGGTTTGCCTGTTTTGCTATCGCAACTGCAAGCGTTGTTGTAGCACCTCGTGAAGCAACAATCGGGATGCCGGCAATAAGACACTTTCTCGCCATTTCCGAAGAGATTCTCCCCGAGCAGATGACAAAGGTTTCTGAGAGATCGATTCCGGCTTCAAGAGCAAAACCTATCGCCCGATCAAGGGCATTATGGCGGCCGATATCCTCAACGATCCGGATCGCCGCCCCCTCTTTATTGAAAAGTCCGACGATATGGATGCCTCCTGTTTCGGTGTGAAGATCAGAGGTGAGCCCCGCCTTCACTGCTGCCCGGATAATATCCGGAGAGAGCACAAAACCTTGCGGTGCATGGGGCAGGTGTGTGGAATCCAGAAACGAACTTGTTCCCCCGCAACCGGAGAGAACAGTCTTCTTTGAAACAAGGATCTCAAAAGGATTCTTCGTCAGAACACTTATCTTCGTATCCTCAATCCGGATCGACTCGATATCTTCGAGTGAGCTGATGATCCGCTCGGTATAGAGGTACCCGATCACAAATTCGCGCAGCATCACCGGGCTTGTCATTGCAGTGAGGATATGCCTGCCATTCACAAGGACGGCGATCGGCACCTCCTCGATGACCGGGTGAAGGATCTCAGTGACAGTATCATCTATGACACGAAGTGTCGGAAGTTTCAGAAATATCATCTCACCATCCTTGTTATCTCTTCAAGCGTCTTGAGAAGGAGATCTATCTCTTCATCTGTTGTATAAATATAGGTGCTTGCCCGAACCGTTCCCTCTGGAAGAGCAAGCAGATCCATCAGAGGTTTGCAGCAGTGATCTCCTGATCTGACCATAATATCCGCTGCCTCATCAAGGATATGGGCAACATCATGTGGATGCATTCCGGAAATAGTAAAGGAGACGACACCGATCCGATCATTGGGATTCTCTGATCCATACACCGTTACTCCATCAATATCCAGGAGACCATTGAGAAGCCTCCGGGATAAATGTTCTTCATGACGTTTGATATTCTTCATCCCGATCGACTCAAGATACCAAACCGCCTTTCCAAGACCGATTGTGCCTCCGATCGGAGGGGTGCCTCCCTCGTACCGGCGGTAATCCCCGAGATACGTATATCCATCAACTGATGCCTGCTCAACAGACCCTCCTCCAGTCAGCAGAGGTTCAAGAGCCATCTCTTTCATCCAGAGTACACCTGTTCCGGTTGGTCCGAGCATCTTGTGTCCTGAGAAGCAGAGGTAGTCACATCCAAGATCTTTCACATCTATTGGGAGATGAGGAACAGATTGCGCACCATCCACGAGGAGTTCGGCACCATGTTCCTGGCAGATCTGAGCAATTTTCCTGACAGGAAGAAGCGACCCGAGCACATTTGATGCATAGGTGATCGCAACGAGGCGGGTTTCATCAGTTATAGCAGCCTCAAATGCTCCTATATCGATCAATCCATCTGCATCCGGCATGATTACGTCAACGATAACACCCCTCTTCCGGAGCCGTAGCCAGGGAAGGAGGTTTGAATGGTGTTCAAGTGCCGTCGTTACGACCCGATCCCCCTTCTTCCAGTGAATACCAGAAGCGACAATTCCGATTGCCTCAGTCGTATTTTTTGTGATCACGGTCGTTCCTGATTCTCCACCAATGAAAGAAGCAATACGATCATGTGCATCAAGGTATCGCTGGGTTGCAATGACAGAAAGCCGGTGGACACTCCTTCCAATATTTGCCCTGTACCTGAGATCGTACTCAGAGATCGCCTCTGCAACCTGCCGGGGCATCAGGCTGGTTGCAGCAGAGTCGAGATAAATAAGGTCATCAGTGATTGGAAAGTCAGAACGGATTGTATCGGCAATCATGATTATTCATCCATACTCCCGCTCCGATATCCCATAAGATCAAGGGTGACATAAAGAAAGCCAAGACGCCTGAAAGCATCGGTTATCTTCTCACGGCAGGAGATGAGATTCAAAAGCTCATCTTCAGGGACTTCAATTCTGGCGATATCGCCATGAACACGGAGACGCAGTTGTGAAAAACCACATTCAGAGAGGATCTCCTCCCCCTCCTCGATCATCCTGAGTTTCTGAGGAGTGATCGGTTCATCATAGGGAATCCTGGTGGCAAGACAGGCATTTGAGGGTTTGTTCCAGAAGCTCAGATTGCATTCGCGTGCCATCTCACGAATTCCCGCTTTATCGACACCTGCCTCAATGAAAGGATGGACGACTCCTTCCTCATCAGCGACGGCAAGACCGGGGCGGTACTCCCCGAGATCCGAGAGATTCGCCCCGTCAGCTATTGTAGCACCAGCTGAACGCTCCTTGAAGATACGTGACGAATCGCGCTTACAGATGGCACACCGATCTTTGGGATTACGGCAGAATGCTTCATTTTGAAGAATTGGGAACGGAACGACCTCACAATCAATATCAATCTCCTGAGCTACCCTGAGTGCATCAGCAACTGCCCGCCGGGGCACAACAGGTGAGTCAAGGAGGATATACCGAACCCGGCCCGGGATTGCCTCCTCTGCAATGGCTGCCAGAAGAGAGCTATCCACACCGCCTGAGAAGGCAATAACAAGTGGAGACTTCTTTCTTAATACTTCCCTGACGTTCCTCTTCAGATTATCCATTTCATTCCACATCCTCATAAGAACCGCAGGCCTGTTCACCTTCCCGCATCTTCACGCAGATTTTGCAAATTTGTGATGCCAGATCTATCTCTTTTCCCGAATGGAGATCAGATGCAAGATCCCTGATCAGGGTACGGATATCCTCCTCAAAAACAATTCTATACCCTCGCTTTCCCGAGAGGTACTGCGATATGGCAGAGGGAGCACAATCAAGAATTTCAGCAGCTTCCTGCTGGGTTGAACCGCACGAAATCAGCTCCTCTGCGATCGCAGCCCGGATAGCCGGGAGTACATCCCATACGATCATCTGACAGGGTAACTTCAGAACCATCACTTCCCACCATAGTTATTTCACAATTGTTAAGTCAATGAGCGATAAATAGCTTCGCCAAAGAGCCGGAACAATAACTTTTTTATAACCCTCGGTTCATTCATGTATAGAAGATTCACAATTGTGAAATATCGGGAGAAGAGATATGGCACGATCATTATCAACAACGCACACGATGACAGTCACCTTTGATGAGCCGCTTCTCCTTGAATCAAAAGCGACTCTCAGCCCATTCACCATCGCATACCAGATCTATGGAAAACTGAATCGTGAGAAGAGCAATGCAATCCTCATCTGCCATGCCCTCTCAGGGGATGCCCACGCAGCCGGAGTCGATCCGGAGTCCGGTAAGAAAGGGTGGTGGGAGACGCTTATTGGGCCGGGAAAGGCTTTTGATACCGACCGGTACTTCGTCATCTGTTCAAACGTTATCGGGGGATGCAAGGGATCAACTGGACCCGCGTCAATCAATCCGGAGACTGGGAAGCCATATGGACTGAGTTTTCCTGTTATAACCATTCAGGATATGGTCAGGGCTCAGAAGAGGCTTATCGACCATTTGGGTATCAGGAGACTTGCTGCTGTTGCAGGCGGATCGATGGGAGGCATGCAGGCACTTGCCTGGTCGGTTCTCTACCCGGAAGCGGTCAGTAAGGTAATTGTGATTGCAACCACCTCCCGATCATCACCCCAGCAGATCGCCTTTAATGAAGTAGGACGGCAGGCGATCATGGCGGATCCTGCATGGAAAGGGGGAGAGTATTCACCAGCGGATCCTCCAACGCGCGGTCTTGGTCTGGCCAGAATGATCGGCCATATCACGTACCTCTCGGATGAAGCCATGCATGAGAAGTTTGGAAGGAGATTCTATGGACCAGAAGGGATCAGCTATGAATTTGCAACAGAGTTTCAGGTAGAGAGTTACCTCCATCATCAGGGGGACTCTTTCACCCGCCGGTTCGATCCAAACAGCTACCTCTACATCACACGGGCTCTCGATTATTTCGATCTCTCCCTGGAGGGATCGCTTGCAGACGGATTTACCAATGCTACATCATCGTTCCTCGTTGTCTCGGTATCAAGCGACTGGCTGTACCCGCCATACCAGTCAGAGGAGTTGGTAGCAGCACTCACAGAAAACGGGATAGATGTGCAGTACTGCGAAATTCGATCGAAGTACGGGCATGATGCCTTCCTGCTCGAGTCCGGGCAGCTTAATTACATTATCGGGGATTTCCTCGACCGTCTCCTCGTCAGAAATGTAATGGGGGGCGGAATACCCACTATCGAAGAGTCGGCTTCGATACTTGAAGCATCCAAAATTATGATCAATGAGGGCGTCAATCACCTCCCTGTGCTTGGAGAAAAGAAGCAGATTTCCGGGATCGTAACGTCATGGGATATTGCCAAGGCTGTCGCCTGCGGCTACAGGACCCTTGATGAGATCATGAGCAGGGATGTTCTCACCGCTTTGCCGGATGAGCCGGTTCGGGAAGCAGCACGAAGAATGCAGGAGAGCTCCATCTCAGCACTCCCGGTCATTGATGAGAAGAAGCGGGTCATTGGCATCATCACCAGTGAAGCGATCAGCAGGCTTGTTGGCAGATGCACATAAGGAGGAGAATTATGGGTAAGATCTATAGTGATATAACAGAAACAATCGGAAATACTCCCCTCATCCGTCTGAACAGGATCACGGAGAGGTTATCGGCAATAGTGGCTGTTAAGGCCGAGTCCTTCAACCCGATGCACAGCGTCAAGGACAGGATCGGGCTTGCGATGATTGACTGTGCAGAGAGAGAAGGCAGACTCGGTAAGGGGCAAAGGATAATGATCGTTGAGCCGACAAGCGGAAATACCGGGATAGCTCTGGCAACTGTTGCTGCCGCACGCGGACACCCCATTACCCTCGTTATGCCTGAGACGATGAGTGTTGAACGACGGCAGGTTCTCTCTGCTCTTGGAGCGGAACTGATCCTGACGCCGGGTGGCGAAGGGATGGGCGGAGCAATCCGGAAGGCGACCTCTCTTGCAGAAGAAGGGGGCTGCTTCATGCCCCAGCAGTTCGAGAACCCGGCAAACCCGGAGATCCACAGAAAGACAACAGCTGAAGAGATCTGGCGGGACACAGACGGAAAAGTCGATATCGTTGTTGCAGGGGTTGGAACAGGAGGGACGATAACCGGGATTGCAGAGGTCATCAAAGAGCGGAAACCATCTTTTAAGGCTATTGCAGTCGAGCCCGTAGAGTCACCGGTTCTCTCCGGGGGAAAACCGGGTCCACACAAAATACAGGGGATCGGTGCAGGTTTTGTTCCGAAGATCATCAGGATCGACCTTATTGATGAGATAATACAGGTCACCGCAGACGAAGCGAAAGAGATGGCACAGAAGCTTGCCCGAAATGAAGGCATTCTTGCAGGGATATCATCAGGTGCTGCACTTACTGCGGCCCTAAGGGTAGCAGAACGAGAGGAGAATGCAGGAAAGCTGATTGTTGTTATCCTGCCGGATACTGGAGAGAGATACCTTTCAACTGGTCTCTTCACACCATAGGAGAAAGAGTATGAGCATACGGGAAGATGTCAGGACGGTCTTTGAGAAGGATCCGGCAGCACGATCCACCCTTGAGGTAATCTGCTGCTATCCGGGGATGCATGCCCTCTGGATACATAGAATTGCACACCGTCTCTGGAGTTACAGGCTTCGTTTTCCTGCCCGCCTGCTTTCACATATCTCACGTGCCCTTACCGGAGTCGAGATACATCCCGGCGCAATGATCGGTAGAAGGGTCTTCATCGATCATGGCTCAGGTGTTGTCATCGGGGAGACAGCAGAGATCGGCAACGATGTACTCATCTATATGGGGGTTGTTCTCGGAGGGACATCGCTGACGAGGGGTAAACGTCACCCGACTATCGGAAATGACGTTATTGTCGGATCAGGTGCCGCAGTCCTTGGACCGATCGATATAGGAGAGGGTGCCCGGATTGGTGCGGGATCGGTTGTTGTCCGGCCGGTTCCGGCAGGAGCAACCGTGATTGGGGTTCCTGGAAGAATTGCCGGGCCTGATGAGCAGAGGACCCCCGGAATCCTCGATCATGGAGATCTGCCGGATCCTATGCTCAGGGTAGTGAGCCGCCTCCTCGATCGGCAGAGCAGGCTTGAAGAGAGGATCTTTGAGCTTGAACGCGACCATATTACAAAAGAGGCGAAGAAGCATGAACTGATCAGGGAGGAGGAGGTCAGAAACGCACTCAGGACGGTTATCGATCCCGAGGTAGGGATTGATATCGTCGATCTCGGTCTTGTAAAGGAGGTGCATGTCGAGGATGATTCAGTTCTCGTCTCGATGGTTCTGACGACAAGCGCCTGTCCTCTCGTTGATTATTTAAAAGATCAGGTGAAGAGGACTGTGCTTGGACTCGGCGGAATCTCACATGTCAATGTCGAGATCCTAGACGAGCCCTTCAACTGGGATCGGTTTGTTGCACAGAAAGGAAGACTTGAAGATCTTTAAATTTCAAGCATCCGGGAAATTGCAACCCGTGCTCTCGCAGCTATCTCATCAGGAACCAAAATCCGCGGTGTCAGAGTTTCAAGTGATTGGAGAACCTTATCCAGGGAGGTCTTCTTCATATTCATACATATGGCTTTTTCAGAGAGGGGATAGACCCGCTTGCCGGGGCACTGTTTCTCTATCTGATGAATAATGCCAGGCTCCGTTCCGATGATAAAATCATGTCTGTCGGATGCACAGATATGCCGGATCATCCCGGAGGTTGAATGGACATAATCTGCCAGATCGATCACCTCAGGCCGACATTCAGGATGAACAAGTAACTCGCTATCCGGATGAGCAGATCTCGCCTGTTTGACATCCTCAATACTCATCCTGTCATGGACATAGCAGTACCCTTTCCAGGGCAAAATCTCTTTTTCCGTGAATCGTGCCACATAGCGTGCAAGGTTTCTGTCAGGGAGCATGATCACCTGATCGGTTTCGAGGGATTCGACGACTTTAAGGGCATTTGCCGATGTACAGCAGATATCACTTTCTGCCTTCACCTCAGCTGTTGTATTCACATATGCAACGACGGCTGCGTCAGGGAACCGCTCACGGAGGATCCTCACCTCACCTCCGGTGATCATCCCTGCCATCGGGCAGTGGGCATCAGGTGCCGGGAGGAGGACAGTCTTTTCAGGAGAGAGGATAGCAGCAGTCTCAGCCATAAAATCAACCCCGCAGAAGATGATAGTCTCTTCTCCTCGCCCTGCTACTGCCCGGGCAAGCTCGAGCGAGTCCCCGACGATATCAGCAATATCCTGTACCCCGGCAACCTGATAGTTATGGGCAAGGATCACTGCATTTTTCTCTTCAGCAAGAGAGCGGATTTCTGTTGATATATCCTGTACAGTCACTTCTGGCACCTCTCTTCAATCTGATGAATACACCATCCACATGACTGATACAATCCTGAAGCCTTATGGCTTTTCCCTCCCTTTCTTTTGTACCATCACTACATCTTCTGAGGATATGACACGGAGAAGATAGGTGCCTTGGCAGGGTTTTGTATAGGGGAGGATGACCGCATCGCCATCGATACCAAGAGGAATGGGAGGAACACCGATGATCCGTTTCTCAAAAATTTTAAAACCCGGATCAACATAATAGACCTCTTTGTAGTGTTTTTCAACATATTCCCTGCACTCTTTGAATGAGGCCATCGAGAGGAGAACCTCATAGCCGAGATCTTCTACACAGCCCATCAAAGCACCTCATCCAGTTTTTTACGGAGTTTACCGGGATTATGGACCGCCTTCTCGACGATCAGCTCGCAGGGAATCTCAAGTTGACCTGCAAGATCCTCTGCCTCCCTCCCAAAGACAACGACGATAAGACGGCCTTCAAAGAGATACCGGATGGTGGTTGCGTAACTGATCCCGGCATCATTGTGGGCAAAGACGATACAGGTCGATGGAATTCGTTCCCCTGATGCCAGTTCCTCGATACACCGATCGAGTTCCATCATCTTCTTTGCGTACACCTTCTTCGGATCTGAGACCTTCAGGAGAACCAGCACCGCGCTGTTCCCGGCAATCAGTACATCCTTTCCAGCTTCATTCAGGTGACCTGCTGCATAGAGTGCAAGCGCCTGCTGCACCGGAACCTCGGGGCACCCGAGGATGATAAGCGTTTCATTTCTTTCCTCTACCATACTATACCTCAACTACTAAACATCCCAAAACGGCGTGATATCACAGCCTGTGCATGGGAGGCACATGGTGCGGGCTTTTGTGGCATCGAGCCCATGCTGTTTCAGTATCTCTTTTGTCTCCTTTGAAAGGTACAGGAGACGTTCCTGTGAGGGCCGTTTCATCGTGATCTCACCTTGACGAAGTGGGGATGGTGAGATCGGACGGAGATTTGGGATTACACCCATCTGCGCAAGAGTCATGACACCATCAAGTACTGTGTTATCATCCTCACCAAGGCCGATGATGAAATTTGTAAAGACCGCATTTTTTCCAAAGATTGATACCGCCTCCCTGAGTGCATCAAGGATCTCAGGTAAGGAGAAATCAGGGCAGACAGAAGCGAAGATCTCCGGATCCATCGTCTCCACATTATACTTGATCTCAACTGCACCGGCATCGTGGAGGAGCCGGCTTGAATCTTTCGTCGGATAAACCGAGACGCCGATTGGGAGGTCAAAACGGCTTTTTAACGCCTCCACAACCCTAACCATCCTTTCCACCTCCTCTTCAGGAGAGACGGCGACACCACTTGTCAGGGAGATTGCATTGAGCCTGCCGGTTGCCGATGCCTCTTCAACCATGCCGATGATCGTCCCGATACTTTTTATTCCGCCATGAAGTTTTGGAACCGGGCAGAACCTGCAGTCAAAGATGCAGCATTCGCTGACCGTGATATATGCCTGTTCCGGGCAGTGGCAGAGCGGTGTTTCGAGTTTTCCCCAGATAAACGGCTCATTATTATGAAGAATGAGAACACCATCTTCATCTGGAACAACTTTTAATGGAGAATGTTCCTTTACCGTCAGGCGCACTCTGTGATCCCCTGACCGGATGAAGATCGACGTCCCTCCGGCTCCGGGACCGGCAGTTGCCGATGTCTTTGTTGCAATCGGAACAAGCCGCTCATCAAGCTCCACGGTTCCAATAGCAACAAGAAACGCTTTTCCTTCTGGCGTCATTACAGACATTTCCATCACAGAGTCCTTTTCACAATTGTGAATTATACGATAATTTGTTCTGTGGAGTATTATACCTTCGGATTGAAGATACAAAATGAGGTTTTTTTTGCCGGATTCGAAGCCATTAACGTATCAGAGGGAAGAGTAGATTATGGCAATGTCACAATTGTGAATGCCTGTGCCAAGGTGGCGGAGTGGCTACGCGGTTGACTGCAGATCAACTACATCCCGGTTCGATTCCGGGCCTTGGCTCTTCTTATAATACCCTGTAAAATCCATTTGGAGGGACTCTATGTTTTCGGTTCAGGAACTCGATCGATACAAACGCCAGATCATGCTCTTCGGCGAAGAGGGCCAGGAGCGGCTGAAGGAAGCAACGATATTCATCGCAGGTGCCGGTGGTCTTGGTTCTCCCATCTCCATCTACCTTGCAGTTGCAGGGGTGGGACAAATCATCCTTGTTGATAAAGACAGCGTGGAACTAACAAATCTCAATCGGCAGATACTCCACTTCAACCAGGATATCGGAGAGAGGAAGACGGTATCTGCAGCAGCCAAGCTCAGAGAGATCAATCCCGATATAAGGATTGATGTTATCGATACAACCATTGATGAGACAAATGTCCTCAATCTCGTCGGAGATGCAGATGGTATTGTCGATGCGATGGATAACTTCCCAACCCGGTATCTTTTGAACAAGGCAGCATATACAAAGAAGATCCCCTTCTTCCACGGCGGAATACGTGGTCTCTGCGGGCAGGCAACAACGATAATCCCCGGAAAAACTGCCTGCCTCTCATGTATATTTCCACACCCACCACCTGCTGAAGTCTTCCCGGTCGTAGGAGTAGCACCCGGGTTCATAGGAATGGTACAGGCAACCGAGGTGATCAAGTACCTCACCGGCACAGGGGAACTTCTGGAGAACCGACTCATGCACTGGGATGGAGAGCGATCTACGGTTGATGAGATCGGGCTTGAGAAGAACCCAGGATGCAGGGTTTGTGGTGTGAATGATGCATAAACTGAGAAAAATACATTGAAAAGGATATTCGATCATTATCCCTGAAAATTGTAAAAGAGAGGACATCCGGTCGGTCATTTCCAGCCAGTAGAAACCGGAGTTGAAACTGAAAAACAGGATGATTTCGCCGCTTGAAGAAGATATATATATTTACTGGTTGATGTTCATTATGGCTTTCACAATTGTGAATTATTACCTGGGTTGGAGGAGATGACCATCCGCCATCAGATCAGAATAGATTGAGCGAATAATGCAGTAGAGTCTTAGGAGTGATCATGAATATCAGAGTACAGAAGTTATTCGAGGCGATCTTCACCCTTGAAGATATGCGGGAGATCTATCGCGGATCGATACCCACAGGTCTTGACAAGGTGGAAGAGACGGCATTTGATGAAAAGATCGCTGAACTGAAAGCGATAATACATGAGCTGGAAGAAGACAAAGGGACCGCACGGATCACAAAGATTGCCGGAACCCTTGACATTCGGTCACGGGAAGAGGAGTTCATCAACATCCAGCCGATTCAGGCAGCAGGACGGCTGACTCCGGAGGCAAGGAAGGCAATAGCCGCCTACGGTGACGGCTACTCAACCTGTGACGCCTGCCGAAAACCCTTCCGTCTCGACAAGATCACAAAACCCGGGATTGCTGATTTCCATGCTGACCTTGCATCGTATGTCAATATGGATATTGCCCGTGTGGTGCCGGGAGCCAGGAGGGGATTCCAGGCAGTCGCCCAGAGCCTTGTTGCAAAAGGAGACAGTGTCATCGTCTCTGCTCTGGCTCATTACACCGAGTTCCTCGCAGTCGAGGGGGCAGGAGGGGTTGTCAGAGAGGTGCCTCTCAATGAAAAGAATCTCGTCACCCCCGAGGCAACCGCAGTGAAGATTGAAGATGTGATCCGCGAGACAGGGAAGACTCCCTCCCTTGTGATGATGGATCATGTCGACTACCAGAATGCAAATGTTCATGACATCGCTGGTATTGCCAAAGTAGCACACCAGTACGACATCCCGATACTCTACAATGGCGCCTATACCGTCGGTATCATGCCGGTGGATGGGAAATCGCTTGGCGTTGATTTCATCGTGGGTTCCGGCCACAAGAGCATGGCATCGGTTGCTCCATCCGGAGTACTTGCCACAACTGATGAATGGGCTGAGAAGATCCTGAATACCACTGCAATGACAGGGGACCTGACGAAGAGGAAGTTTGGAATCAAAGAGGTTCAGATGCTCGGGTGCACACTGATGGGTGGAACGCTTCTTTCGATGATGGCGTCCTTCCCCGCAGTGAAAGAGCGGACACTCCACTGGGATGAGGAAGTGAAGCGATCGAACTACTTCATCGATAAACTCCTCTCGATCTCCGGAAGTCGGGTTCTCTCCGAGTACCCACGGAAGCATACCCTTACAAAGGTGGATACAACAGGGAGCTTTGACACCATCGCAAAGACCCATAAACGCCGGGGATTCTTCCTCAGTGACGAGTTGTCAGAGCGGGGAATCATCGGTGAATTTGCAGGTGCCACACGAACCTGGAAGCTGAACACCTACGGCCTTTCAGAGAAGCAGGTACAGTACCTCGCTGATGTCTTCATCGAAATTGCAGAGAAATACGAATTACCGATAACAGAATGAGACGATACCAATGACAGAAAAAACATTCCGATTAGGAACACAGGCACTCCATGCGGGGCAGGAACCAGATCCGACAACCGGATCAAGAACTGTTCCACTCTACCAGACGACATCGTATGTCTTCCGGGATACTGAACATGCAGCGAATCTCTTCGGGCTAAGAGAGCTTGGAAATATCTATACCCGGTTGATGAATCCAACCACCGATGTCTTTGAGAAGAGAATTGCAACAATCGAGGGTGGGACAGCCGCCCTTGCATTCGCCTCGGGAATGGCAGCGATCACCAATGCCCTCCTGACCATAACACAGCCGGGAGATGAGATCGTCTCAGCAGATAATCTCTATGGCGGCACCTATCAGCTCTTCAATTATACCTTCCCGAAATTCGGGAGAAAGGTCATATTTGTCGACTCAACCGACCCGGAAGCATTTCGAAGAGCAATTACCGAGAAGACCCGTGCCATCTATGCAGAGACGATCGGAAATCCGAAACTCGATATCCCTGACTTCGAAAAGCTTGCTACAATAGCACATGAGCATGAGATACCGTTAGTCGTTGACAACACAACAGCAGTCGGACTGGTCCGTCCAATCGACCATGGTGCAGATATTGTCGTCCTCTCAGCCACGAAGTACATCGGTGGCCATGGAAACTCGATTGGGGGTGTTGTCGTTGACTCAGGAAAGTTCGACTGGAGCCGCGGGAAGTTCCCGGAGTTTACCGAACCTGATCCAAGCTATCACGGGGTGAAGTACTGGGATACCTTTGGGAACTTCCCGGGACTTGGAAATGTTGCAGTCGCCTTCAAACTCAGGCTTCAGCTCCTCAGGGATACCGGTGCTGCACTTTCTCCATTCAATGCATGGCTCTTCTTAATCGGCCTTGAGACACTCCATCTCCGGGTTGAGCGGCACGGAAAGAATGCACAGGCGGTCGCAGAGTTTCTGAGCAGGCATCCAAAAGTTGCCTGGGTCAATTATCCGGGGCTTTCGAATCATGAAAGCCACAAAAAGGCTGCGAAATATCTGAATGGAAATTTTGGTCCCCTCGTCGGATTCGGGGTGAAGGGAGGAGTTGAAGCCGGACGCACTGTTATTGAGTCATTAGAACTCTTCTCGCATCTTGCAAACATCGGAGATTCAAAGAGTCTGGTGATTCATCCGGCAACAACCACCCACCAGCAGCTCACCGAAGAGGAGCAGAGAGCAACCGGCGTCACTCCTGATTACATCAGGCTTGCAATTGGAACCGAGGATATCGAAGATATCATCTTTGACCTCAATCAGGCACTGGAAAAAGTCACAGTGTGATGGAATCACTCCTGATTCACATTCAAACTCATTTTTCTAAACATTATTGTGAGATGAAAGCATGGCAACTGAATGGTTGATCAGGTATTCTGAGATATTTCTCAAATCAGATCCGGTAAGGAAACGCTGGGAGAATATTCTGATCTCCAATATCAGAAGAGTCCTTCCCGATATTGACATGAAAAACGAACGGGGGCGTATCTGGCTTACCGGCGGGATAGATCCGGATATCCTCTCCAAAGTGTTTGGGATCGTTTCGTTCTCAAAGGTGGAGACATTTCCCCTGGCCGATCTGGAGAGAGGGGTTCTTGATTTCTGTAGAGAGAAAGGGCTCAAAACCACAGGATCATTTGCGATACGACTGAAGCGTGTCGGCAATCATTCTTTTACATCCCAACAGATGGCAGCTCGTACCGGCAGCATTGTTCTTGCGAAGTATCCCCATCTGAAGGTTGACCTGAGCAATCCTGATAAAGAGCTGTTCATCGAGATACGGGGAGAACAGTGTTACATATACGATACCATTCTAAAAGGTCCGGGAGGTCTTCCCCTCGGATCGGCTGGCTCGCTTGTGGCACTCGTATCGGGAGGTATCGACTCGCCTGTTGCATCCTGGATGATGATGAAGAGAGGCTGCCGGATTATCCCGATCTATGTCGCACTCGATCAATTTCTGGATGAGACGACACTCGCACGGGCAAGAAAAGTAATCGAGGCTCTTCGGCCATACCAGCCAGATATCGAGCTTATTGTCATCTCCGATGGATATCTTGCATCCGCAAAGAAAGAGTTAATCGAGGGCTGGAATGAGAAATATACCTGTTTATTCTGTAAACGAAGGATGTACAGGATAGCAGAAGCTGTCGCACAAAATATTGGAGCGGCAGGGATTGTTACCGGGGAGTCTATTGGCCAGGTTGCATCCCAGACGCTTGATAACCTTATCGTTCTCAATGATGCAGCTGCCATCCCGGTATACCGCCCCCTCATCGGGTTGGATAAAGAAGAGATAATGAATCTGGCACGGGATATCGGGACTTTCACCCCATCGATAGTGCGAACGACCGGTTGCAGGGCGGTGCCAAAAGGCCCGTCTACAAAGGCAGATCTTGATAAAATACTCGAAATAGAGAGGAAAATGATATCATCCACCATCCCGCTGCCAATGATGGAGATCAGGTAATGGAAACCATCACATAAAGTTCATCAAGGGATCGGGTAGACCACCAGAACCCCCTTTTTGATGAAAAAGTTGAATAACTATCCAGTTACTGAGAAAGATTCCTTATGCCGTCGATGCCTGAAGGACACCCTCATCGAGGCTATACAGGCTCTGCCTTGCATCGGTGAAGTAGTATCGTTCAACGATGAACCCTTCTTCTTTCAGACGTTTTATTGCATACCGGATTGTTCGCCCGGACAGCGATGTCCTGGCGACAAGCTCTTTCTGAGTCATCTGCTCTCCTGATTCCAAGATCTTATACAGAAGCTTGGCTGAAGGCGGCAGATGCCGAATACTCCGGGAATTGCCTTGATTCATTGTGGTACTCTCAACAAAAACGATCCCTCATAGTGGAATCACCATAGATCTATTGAACTTCACAATTGTTAACTTTTTCGACCATGATGATATAGCCATCAGGTGAATACTCTGCCGGGAAGGATTCCCATCAATGGACATGATTGTCTGCCAGATGAATAATCACATAACTGATTTAGGTGATCTCTTCCGAAATACTCGATTATAAAGGATCATACGAAAAATACGTATGGAGGAGAAAGGAAAATGATGATCACAATCAAGGCATTTGCACGTTTCAGGGAGATACTCGGATCAGAGACCACCCGTGAAGTAGCTGACGGAACAACACTCGCGGCACTGATTCAGGAGATCGCCCGGAAAAACCCGAAGATGAAGGCATCACTCTATGATGATGACGGCACCCTGCGCCGCTACATCATCCTGATGCAGAACAAAAAGCGGGTGAACCACAGTGAGGTTGAGTCGATCGTCCTCAATGACGGTGATGAGATTGCACTCTATCCACCAGTTGCCGGAGGCTGAAGAGAATGGTTGTTACAGTTACCCAGGAAGACTTTGATATCAACAGGCTGATCGAGGAGAGAAAAGCCCCCGATATGGGTGCAATGGTCTCATTTATCGGGATCGTCAGGGATGACGGGATCGAGCGGATCGAGCTTGAGGCACACCAGGAGGTCGCCGTGGAAGAACTCGAAGCGATCCGTGACGAGGCATTCGCGAAGTTTCCGATCAAATCCATTGATATCATCCATAGGATAGGGGATCTGAACGTCGGTGACAATATTGTCCTAATCCTTGTCGGGGCAGGTCACAGGCGGGAAGCATTTGAGGGATGCGAGTACATCATCGAACGGCTGAAGGAACGGGTCCCGATCTGGAAGAAGGAATATACAAAAGACGGAGAGCGGTGGGTGCCGGGAGAGCACCATTAACCATCCCTACTCCCCTTCACCAGAGCGTCCCGTCTGCCATCTCCGCATACTCGCATTCCTCGCACATACGCCCCAGGGCATCCCACTCACGATCGGTATAGGGTCCAAGTGAACCCTTCCCGCAGTACTCACAGGTGCGATACCGGCAGGGCGAGGTGTCGGTTTTTGGCGAAAGGGTCGAAAGAATGCGTTCAAGGATGCCCATTCGTCACTCTCTCAAGGGGATAGTTTCTCATCCAGAATACGCTTCATTCTTTGGAACGCCACAAGATGATCTTTGAGAACCTCGGGATTGAGCTCCCCTACCAAGTCAAAAGACACTTTGCCCTTTGAATATGGTTGGGTAGTATTTCGTGTGGCCTGCATCAGTTGATCCTGTATGTCATGGCGATTTCGCCCCTCAATCCCTGAGAGGGGCGGAAGAGCAGATTCCTGAAGGGTTCCGCGCCTCCTGTAATACTCCTTCAGAGTATCACGATCTGAAGTGATCCACGTCTCCATACAGGTAGTCATCAGGAGGACATTCTCGTCATCCGAACAATCAGGCCTATCCCAATCATCACGTCCCTTAAGGTGTTCCCAGGGTTTTTCTGGATTCTTCACCGGATCTTCGCTATCAATCAGCATAGCAACATAATCCAAACGGGGCTCTTGTAATCCTATTGTAAAATCAGTATATGTGCTATTACGACTGCCACAGGCCACTAACCTTGGCATCCTGCCTGAATACCCCATTTTTCTGAATAATCTATTGAAGCCTTCCTGACACTTTATCTTCAGAGCCTTTGAATCCTGCCTCCCGCCTCCCCCTTCAAGATAGATTTTGACACTCACCAGCGTTTCCCTCCGATCTCTCCCTTAATCCAGAGGTCACCAAGACTATAGCGTTCAAGCCATTCTTTCAGATCATCTTGTTTTAGTCTCTGCATTTTTGTACCTTTATCTCTCTTCTCACAGACGATTACAGACTCAGGAGTATCAGTAAGCGCATCAACCAGAATCTCAGAATGGGTGGTCACGATCAACTGGCATCTCGTTGATGCAGACACCAGTAAATCCGCAAGTGTCGGGAGAACATCAGGATGCAGACCAAGCTCGGGTTCTTCAATACAGATGAGTGGTGGGGGATTGGGATGACAGAGAATAGCAAGGAGACAGAGGTACCTGAGAGTTCCATCCGATAGCCTTGTTGCAGGGATGTCAATTGATCCTTCTTTCAGGTACACCTGTACACCGCCTCCATCGACAATCTGAACATGATAATCATCGATCTCGGGATACAGAGCATTAAGGGCCGCAAGAATTACGTTTTTATCATTTAATTCAAGTTTATTCAGGATCAGAGCAAGGTTTTCACTACCAGCAGTCAGGTATTGTGATGGCAGGTCGGTCTTTTGTGGCTGGCGTAGAGGAGTATAACGTCCAAACGTCCAGTCACGATATATATGAAATCCGCCATATAAATCTGTCAGAGCAGTCAGAACAGGGTAATAATAGGGATCTTTTACCTGAGAGAGAACTGATCGTTCAGGATCTATTGTATCTCGGGGAAGCTCGCGCACATCTCCACCATCAACTTCAGAGACCTGCATCGATTCGGATCTGGCTCTTCCCTTTAGCCGGATAAATCCTGCATCATTCCGATAGTAATAGTACGGTTCATTATATCCAGAATAGGGTTCATTTGTCTCGATTCGCTCAGCTGTCACTTCAAACCGGCGTCCATGTTCCCGAAATGATATGCTATGGCGAATAGGCATCCTGGGATGATCAGGTAGGGAAACTGTTGCTTCAATAGTGGCTGTCGGGCTTGTTGCACCCTTCCATAACCAGTCTCTGACACCACCTGTCTCCCTGACCGGAGCTGAGAGATCCTTTGGAGCAGCCGCAAGCAGGCTGATTGCTTCGATAAGATTGGACTTCCCGGA
Organism: Methanocalculus pumilus; assembly: GCF_055382585.1. NCBI lineage: Archaea > Methanobacteriati > Methanobacteriota > Methanomicrobia > Methanomicrobiales > Methanocalculaceae > Methanocalculus > Methanocalculus pumilus. The sequence goes on from NZ_AP042393.1 coordinate 1,891,309, forward strand.
GCCATTTGGCCCAATAAGAACATTCAGTGAAGATAAAGGGATAGGTTCGGTATCCGGACCAAATGAGAGGATATTTTTCAGGTATAATTCTCGTAAAACGGGTTCTTTCATATTCGTTTATTCACCCTCCATACACTCTTATAAGATGCACGGATTATAAATAGTCCGCCTCATCATCCCAAAGAGGTGATCTCTCTCCATACCTCCAATCCGAGACCACAACCCTCACTATCGATCCCCTCCAAACACCATTCCAGGCAGACACACCTCCGCCTCATCCTCTATGGAATCCTCACCTGGCTCATCCCCATCAGAATCTCACTCTTCCTGTATGGGCCGGACGGAAACACTCACTATCGGAATATTCGCCTTCAAAAGCCTGATGATCATCTCAGGTGCCGCAACAGGCGCACTACTCATATACCTGTACCTGAGAAGCCTCCCTTCTGGCACGAACTGGCTTACTGCCGGGGCAACTATCGGCATTTCCTGGCTTTTGATCAACTGGGCACTTGACCTTGTTGTGATGGTCGCTCTCTTTGGGATGGGTGGTCCGGAGTGGTTTATTGAGATCGGCTCCCGGCACCTGGTCATCCCTGCAATGGCAATCCTTGCCGGGGCTACGGCTGAGCCTGTTAGAGAGAAGGAATAAGGAGGAGGAGAGTGTGATCGGCTTTTAACCCGATCCCGCAGGAATGCCCATGCTTCCTGAAGTACTGCTGGTGGTACTCTTCAGCTGGCCAGAAGTGAGCGGCAGGCAGAATTTCTGTCACGATCGGCCTGCCAAACCTCCCGGATCGATCCATACGTTCCCGCGACGCTGTCGCTTTCTCCTCCTGCTCTTTGGAATGGGTGAAGATGGCAGAGCGGTACTGGCTCCCGATATCCGGCCCCTGCCGATCCTTTGTCGTTGGGTCATGGAGGGACCAGAAACAGATCAGCAGGTGATCGTACGTGACAAGAGCCGGATCATATGTCACTTCGACTGCCTCTGCTTGTCCGGTTCTCCCGGTACATACCTCCTCATATGTCGGGTTGTCAACGGGTCCACCGGTATATCCGACACGGGTCGATATGACACCGGCAAGATCCGCAAAGGCTGCCTCCACCCCCCAGAAACAGCCCGCAGCAAATGTTGCTATTTCATGTTCAGACATACTAACATTCAGGCGAATCGTTCAAAACGCTCTTTTGACACCTTGCAGATGGGACAGGTCTCGGGCGGTTTCTCCCGTGCACAGAGATATCCACAGACCCGGCAACGCCAGACCGGCAGAGAAAAACCACCCGCCAGACTCCCCGATCCGGCCTTCTTCCGCTCACTCCGTGGAGGGCGGCGTTCCGGGATAGCTCTCAGCTCTTCGCTGCCGCTTCGAACCGCTTCTGTTACATAGAGTGAGCAGTAGCAGGCACCAAAATCATCGAGATCAGAGTCCCGGTAATCACAGGGGCAGATGATATCAAGATCCTCCTCTTTCCTTCCAAAGGAGAGGCGGCAGGGGCAGGCAGGATATCCATACCTTTTGGTATTCACGATCAGCCCTTTGACAAGTGCCCGCACCCCATCCCGATCAGGGCTCAAATGATACCCATGACTCTCAGCATCTTTTGTGAGCTCCTGTTCTAGAGCGTCAATCTCCTCTTCTGTAGGATCATATGTCATCGTCCAAACACTCTCCGAATCTCTTCTTCCTTATACCCGATAATGGCATCTTTTCCATTGATCACCAGCGTCGGAAACGATCCCGCAGGGTTGAATCGCTCAACTTCATTGATCGCCGCCTCAATCTCTTCTGGAGGGAGGAGATCTGCATAGACATACCGAAACTTCACCTTCAGGCTCTGGAGGAGTTCTTTGGTCATCGCACACCAGCGGCAGGTGGAGAGGGCATAGAGCACCAGATCCCCCCGGTCTTCTCCGTCAACAACGGTATATTGCATAATTATCCAGACAGATGTCAGAAGCCTTAAGAATTTCGGAAGAGACAAAACAGTATGACGAAGAGATCGCAGGATGATGCCATCACCGTCCTCTCAGTTATTCTCATCATCCTTGCAGGGGTGGCAGGGACCATCGTTCTCATCCATATCATTGCCCCCCATCACACCGGCACCCCGCACGGTCTTGTCGCAATGGCAGTTCGCGAATCCGGGGACTCGGTTCGTTTGGCCGGAGATCTGGTCGGCTACTCTTCTATTCCACGCACCGTATCAGGTTTTGATATCAGGCCACGGAAGACTGATGAACATGCAATAGGGGCCATACAGGTATCGATCTCACCGATCATCGGAGATATGGCGATCGACATGGATTACACCCGGATCAGTATCATATCCGGCACCACTGAGACGCACCTCACCCGGAAGAAAGCATCACCCCTCAATCCAGGAGACTGGGCGATCATCTCCCGGTATGGCTATCTCCCGTTTGGATCGGCAAATGATGATGATATCCTCCATGCAGGCGAGGCATTCGATCTCCTCATCACCCTGCCAGAACCACTCTATCCCGGGGAGCGCTTCACCCTTGTGATTGCACCCGCCGGGGGCATGCCTCTTCGTATCACAAAAACGGTGCGTGGGAGAGTGACTGCTGTCACCACTATCTCAAACTGACTGACAATCCAAAGGGTTATCAGATATAAATCCGATGCATAATCATACCAGAGGGATCCGATTGACCGATACGAACAAGCCAGGAATATCAGAGTATGAGATTCTGAAACGAACCTTCAATGCAATAGAAGATCCAATCTTCTTCCTTTCACCCGATAGTACCATCCTCCATGCCAACCCGGCATCAGCAACACTTCTCAATATACCGCTTGAAGAGATAGTCGGATCACACTGCTATCAGATCGTCCACCATACACCAGCAAATATCCGCGGATGCCCCTTCATCCAGGCGAAGAAGACAAAGAAGCGTGAGAGCTACACAGTGAATCTTGGATCTCACTGGTATCAGTTTTCAGTCGATCCGGTCTTAGACAATGATGGGGAGTTCATCGGTGCTGTACATATTCTCACAAATATCGACTCAATCAAAAAGATCCACGAACTGAGGGCTGTTCTTGGAGCGGTCATCGAGACAACACCTGATCCGATCATCGGCGAGACACCTGATGGGCATGTCATCTCATGGAATAAGGGTGCTGAGGAGACATTCGGATACACTGCTGAGGAGATGATAGGGGAGAGTATCCAGCGTATCATCCCGGAAAAACTCAGGCAACAGCACCTGGATTATCTTCGAAAAGTGCAGAGGGGAGAGCGGGTTGAGGAGATCGAAACCCGCCGGATCAGGAAAGATGGGGAAGAGATCGAACTCTCACTCTCACTCTCCCCAATCCTTGACGAACGCGGGATCAGCACAGGGATCGCCGTTATCATGCATGATCTGACCGAGATCAAAAAAGCGCAACGGGCACTCCTTGCATACATAACAGAAGCAGCACTCCGTTTGAAGAACCCGATCGAGATCATCGCACGCACGATTGAGGAGATCACCGATCTTCACACAGCAGGTGAGATCGATGATGAAGAACTCAATACAAGCCTTATGATCCAGGTACGCCACGCCGAGAAAGTAATAGAAAATGTCAGGGAACTTCAGCAGGCGATTGTACTTGAACTCGATGAGATCCCACAATCATATCGGAAATTCCTTATGGACGAGGAGTAATCGGATGGATATAATAGAATCAGATGACTCGGCGATATTCCTCTATATATCAGATCCCGCCCGGATGAAGCAGACCAATCTGGATATTGTTGCAAACCTGACAGCCAGAGATAAATCATGTATCATCATTACCACAAACATCCCCTCATCGATTTTGACGAAACTCTATTCAAAAAACGGGATCCCGATGGATAAGATCTATTTCATCGATGCGATCACCAAATACTCGCTTGGCTCCATACCAGCGGGAGTTCCAAACACAACCTTCACCTCAAACCCGGGAAACCTTACAGAACTCGGCATTGCCATCTCGGAAGCCCTGAAGACGAGAAAAGGAGATACTGCACTCATATTTGACTCGATCAGCACCCTCCTTATCTACCTCTCCTCACCAAATATCTCAAAATTCATACATTTTATCTCCAACAAGATCCGGCTCCTCGATTTAAAGGGAGTCTACCTGAGTGCCGAGAAAGGACTTGATCCACTTCTTTTAGCACAGATCAGTTCAATTGTCGATGAGGTCATAGAGCAGCAAAAAGAGTGAGAGGACGAAGGGAGCTCTTAGCCAAAGAGCTCCCATGATGCCTCAAGTGCCGCCACCGCAGGGAGTTTTTTGCCGGTAAGAAACTCGATACAGGCGCCCCCGCCTGTGGAGAGATGTGAGTAGGATGATTCAAGCCCCATCTTCTCGATCACTGCCGCCGTATGCCCTCCGCCAACAACTGAGAACTCGACTGTTGAAGCGGCACGGATAAGCTCATAGGTGCCGATCGCAAAGTCCGGATCCTCAAAAACACCGGCGGGACCATTGAAGACAATTGTCCCCTGTGTCTGGATCAGGGAGACCATTGATTGGATCGAGCCACTCCCGAGATCGAGGATCGGCACATCATCTGGTATCTGATCAACAGGATACTCAACCCGCTGCCCATCTTCCCGGACGGCAACAGACTCCGGCATCACCACTTGATCACCATATGATGAGAGGATATGCTTTGCCTTCTCGATCTCACTGGAATAACCAAGACTTTCGATCAGCTGGCGGGAAGGGCGGCCGATCTCGATTCCGGATGCCGCAAGAAAGATATTCCCGACAACCCCTATTGCCAGGATCTGATCAGCAATTCCGTTTGTAAGCACATGCTCTGCAACTGCAATCGAGTCATCCACTTTTGTACCACCCAGAATGAAGGTGATCGGGTGAGGTGCACCTGAGAAGACCTTTGAGAGCATCAAGACCTCGCGTTCCATCAGGAGTCCGGCAACCGACTTCATCGCCATCGGGAGTCCTACCATCGACGGTTGCGACCGGTGCGCGGTGCCGAAGGCATCATTGACGAAGAGGTCACCCCTCTCCGAAAGCATACGGACGAGATGTGTCTTCTTTGCCTCTTCAGGCTTCATCGTGAGGTTCTCCTCTGCATTGAAGCGGAGGTTTTCAAGCATTATTACCTCGCCATTCCGGAGTGAAGAGACCGCCTCACGGGCGGATCTCCCGATAATATCATCAATATACGTAACCGGCCTCCGGATAAGCCGCTCGAGTTTTTCTGCATGGGATTTGAGTGTTGTAAAATCCTTTTTGCCGGGACGGCTCTGGTGGGTGAGGATCACCACTTTCGCATCTTCAAGAGCCAGAATCGTCGGGATATGCTCACGGAACCGCTTATCGTCAAGAATCGTCTGCGATGAAGGATCCATCGGGGAGTTGAAGTCCACCCTGACGAAAACTGTCTTTCCCTTCGTCTCAACATCCTGCAATGTACCAAATACCATGAAAGAGCCTCCCGAACTCCATGTATACACTATGAAGAGGAAGACATTATTAATTGCGCATTTGTTCCAATACCAGTTATAGAACCAATCCACCAGAAGATCTCTGGAGGTTCTAGGAAGAAGCCTGTCCAGGGATTGAGTCTGTTGAAGAGAGGATCCTGGATGCAGAAGCAGCAGGATATACCGTCATCAGCACCAGGCGTGTTCCGGTGAAGGCATGGGGGATTACTACCGGCCGGTTGAAGCCAGGATCAACGAGTGGAGAGAATGATATATGGATACCGAAACAGCCTCGTTCCTGGAGAAGGAGATTGAAATATTCAGGAACCATGGCTCATACTACGGTTATACATTCTTTATCCTGAAAAAAAGGGTTGATCAGGCCTCTGATCTGGCCTTGATCTTCTTTAAGCGGAAGAGTTCTTCACGCTCCATCTCATCAAGACGCATCTTGATGAAATCGCGTGCCTCGGTGAGTTCAGGGATCACCTTGAACTCCAGCGCATTCACACGCCGCTTGGTGCTCTCGATCTCATCCAGCAGCCGCTTCATCGTCGTCTCGATCTCGGCACTGTGAATGATTGACTCGAGGAGATCCTCGAAGGCATCTGCTGCCTCATCGATGACCGAGGAGGTACCGATAATACCATACCCACGCTCGGTCGGGCCCTTTCGTACACTTGATGATTGGATCTCAGGTACGACAACGCCCATGATGTTCTTGCTCTTCAGCTCGATCCGGGGGACATCCCCGACTGAGAAGGCAGCCGCCTTGACACCGATAGCGCCTTCGACTGTATCTGCGATGGCGATCATCTCCTGCGCCCGCTCGTACTTTCGGGCAAGCTCGTCACGGGTATCCTTGGCCTGTTCAAGGATCTTGAAGAACTCAAGGATGAGTCCATCACGCTTCATCTTCAGGAGCTTGTAGCCGCGCTCAGAGAGCTTGATACGCCGTTTCAGGGCGATCAGTTCAGATCTGGTCGGCTTTACATCGCGGAGCGCCATGGCAGGTTACTCCTTCCGGTATTTCGGATGGTACTTCCTGATCAGGTCACGGTCAATCCTGACGAGCTGCTCCTCAGGCAGTGTTGCCAGAAGCGACCAGCCGACATCAAGGGTATCTGCAATCGATCGGTCTTCATTGATTCCCTGGCGGACAAACTGATCCTCGAAGTAATCCGCAACCTCAAGGAAGAGCCGGTCACGTTCAGAGAGCGCATCCTTTCCGACGATGGCGACAAGACCACGGAGATCGTTTCCTTCTGCATATCCTGCATACAGCTGATCCGAGACCTTCTTATGATCGTCACGGGTCAGACCTTCTCCGATACCAAGGTTCATCAGACGCGACAGCGACGGAAGAACGTTGATTGGCGGATAGATACCCTTCCTGTGAAGTTCACGGGAGACCACGATCTGGCCTTCGGTAATGTATCCGGTCAGGTCAGGAATCGGGTGGGTGATATCGTCACCAGGCATTGTCAGGATCGGAATCTGGGTAACTGAGCCCTGGACTCCCTTGATGATACCGGCACGCTCGTAAATGCACGCAAGATCGGTATACATGTATCCCGGATATCCACGGCGTCCAGGCACCTCTTCACGGGCTGCACCGATCTGGCGGAGCGCCTCACAGTAGTTGGTCATGTCTGTTAAGATAACGAGCACATGGTATCCAAGCTCATATGCAAGGTACTCGGCGGTTGTCAGTGCGAGACGTGGCGTGATGATACGCTCGACCGCAGGATCATCTGCTAGGTTCAAGAAGACAACTGCACGCTCAAGTGCACCGGTCCGCTCGAAGTCCTCCATGAAGTGGTTTGCTTCTTCCTTGGTGATACCCATCGCAGCAAAGACCACAGCGAACGACTCGGTTGATCCCGGAACCTTTGACTGGCGGGCAATCTGAAGCGCAATATCATTGTGCGGAAGACCGGATCCTGAGAAGATCGGGAGCTTCTGACCACGGACAAGGGTGTTTGTACCGTCGATAGTGGAGATTCCCGTCTGGATGAAATCCTTTGGATTGCCACGTGCATACGGGTTGATCGCAGCACCGGTGATGTCAAGCCGCTTCTCGGGAACGATCTCGGGACCGCCGTCGATCGGCTTTCCGCCTCCTGAGAGGATACGCCCAAGCATATCTTTTCCGACCGGCATCTTGATCGCTTCGCCGAGGAACCGGATGCCTGAGTCCCTGCCGATACCGGCAGTCGTCTCAAAGACCTGAACCACAACAAGATCATCGCTTGTATCAAGAACCTGACCACGTTTCACAGTTCCATCGGAGAGCACAATATTGACCAGTTCCTGGTACCCGACCGGCTCGGTCTTCTCGACGAAGACGAGCGGGCCTGCGATCTTTGTAACTGTCTTATATTCCTTCATGCTCCTGCCCTCAGTGTTGTGAACTCAGATTCCATGCCTTTCAGAATCTGTTCAAGCATTGGCTTGTAGTCGCGGACGAACTTGATCTGCGGGAGATCGGACTTTGCCTTGACAGAGATGATCTGTGCAGGGGCAACACCGGCTGCCTGTGCGGCATATGCTGAGTCGGCATAGACCTTGATCGTCTTCATGATATCGAACTGCTTGGTCATGTCACAGTAGGTATCGACATCATCGAATGCATTCTGCTGGAGGAAGATCTCACGAAGCATACGTGCCACTTCGATGGTGATCTGTTCCGATTCAGGCAGGGCATCGGATCCGACGAGCTGAACGATCTCCTGAAGCTCTGACTCCTTCTGAAGAACTTCCATCGCCCATGAACGGAGCTTGTTCCATTCGGGTGAGACATGTTCGTCATAGTAGTCATGAAGCTGGTCAAGGTAGAGCGAGTAGGAGTTCAGCCAGTTGATAGCCGGGAAGTGACGCCGCTGCGAGAGCTTGGCATCAAGTGCCCAGAAGACCTTCACAATACGGAGGGTGTTCTGGGTAACCGGCTCGGAGAAGTCACCACCGGGCGGGGAGACCGCACCGATAACAGAGACAGAACCTGAACCGCCTGCCAGCGTCTCGACAAGACCTGCACGCTCATAGAACTCAGAGAGCCGTGCTGCAAGGTATGCGGGATACCCTTCTTCACCGGGCATCTCTTCAAGACGGCTTGAGATCTCACGCATTGCTTCTGCCCAGCGGGAGGTCGAGTCTGCCATCAGGGAGACGTCATAGCCCATATCACGGAAGTACTCCGCAATGGTGATACCGGTATAAACCGATGCTTCACGGGCAGCAACTGGCATATTCGAGGTGTTGGCGATCAGAACAGTCCGCTCCATCAGGGGCTTTCCGGTCTTTGGATCGTCAAGATGCGGGAACTCTGTCAGTACCTCGGTCATCTCGTTGCCACGCTCGCCACAGCCGATGTAGACGACGATCTCAGCATCAGACCATTTTGCAAGCTGCTGCTGGGTAACCGTCTTTCCTGAGCCAAATGGCCCTGGAATTGCTGCTGTTCCACCCTTTGCAATCGGGAAGAGACCATCAAGGATACGCTGTCCGGTGTTCAGCGGGATCTTCGGGTTCTTCTTCTCTTTCACAGGTCGTGGCACACGAACCGGCCACTTCTGCATCATCGGGTATTGGGATCCGTCATCAAGAACAATCACCGTCTCGTCGACAGTAAATGATCCGGATTTGATCTCCTTCACAACACCGCCGGCTACATTTGGCGGGATCATGACCCGGTGCATCTTGTTCGTCTCCTGTACCTCACCGATGATCTGGCCGGGCTCGACACGGTCACCAGCCTTCACAACAGGCTTGAAATCCCACTTCTTTGAGCGGTCAAGGCCAGGTGCAGTGACACCACGTTCGATGAAGTTCCCCATCTTCTCGACGAGGACCTCAAGAGGCCGCTGTATACCATCGTAGATACTGGTGAGGAGACCGGGGCCAAGCTCAACTGCGAGTGAGAGTCCCGTGTTTGCGACCGGCTCACCCGGTTTGATGCCGGAGGTGTCTTCATAGACCTGGATGATGACGTTATCACCATCGATCTTGATCACCTCACCCATCAGCTCCTCATCACCAACCTTGACCACATCGTACATGTGTGCGTCAAGGTTCACCGCAGTGACCACAGGTCCTGCGATTCTTTTGAGAATTCCTGATTTCTTCTTTACTTCCACAGATCAACACCCACTGATCGCTTTATCCGCTCTCTCAGGGAGAGGCCGCCCGTCTCGCCGCCAATGGAGATAACGGTCGGTTTCACCGAGTTCTCAAGGGCTATCTGAAGCCTTCTTGGAACCTGTTCCATATCAGTGCTCTGGAGGACGAGGATACCGACATTGGGATCTTCCAATGTCCGGCCAATCACCTCCGTGAGTTTCTCCGGAGTCTCTGCCGCATAGGTCTTCTGAAGACCGGCGAGCCTGAAACCCAGAATGAACTCTTCTCTTCCGATAACTGCGATCTCCATCATATCACCAGATAGTTTTCGATCCGGTCAGCCGGAAGATTTGCCTGTTTTCCACGAGCAAGCGCCCTGAGATTGGTCACTTCATACTTCTTCTTCTCAAGGTAGACGAGGATCGGGTAGATCGAGAATGGATTCCTCTTCGAGAGCCGATCCATATAGTCCAGCTGTGCCCTGGTCAGGGAGTTCTCTACTTCATGAATGGGTTTCTCTTCACGAAGTCCTTCGAGTGCATCAACGAGTGCCGGACTCTTCACTTTCTTCCTCAGCGTATCGACAAGCTCATCGATCGTCTCGACCTGAGAGATTCGTTTGAGCTCATCGACTGAGAATGAGGCACCAGGGATCCAGACATCAGCTGTCTCTTCACCTGAAACCGGCTGGCCCCTGAGCCTGAAGATCGTCTTGATATTCCTGATATCGATATCAAGCTGTATCGATTTAAGGAACTGGTTTCCGCCTTTCAGTCCGCTCCGTGCCTCTTCAATGAGATCGGCATAGAACTGGCGGTACAGCTCGTTCTCAAGCCTTCCAAACGATCCCGTTTCAACTGCACCTGAGTACTCGCGTTCAATGACTGAGTAGAGGGGGAGGTTCTTGAGCATCTCGATAGAGCGCTCTGCCGACTCTTCTGCAATCATCCGGTCCAGAAACAGGACATCAAGAGATCCGGCCGGAACAACCACTTCTTTGATCTTTCCGGCAGACATCCCCTGTTTCTTACCACGGATGATGGTGAGGATATTCTGGATATCCCACCTCCGAAGGTACGATTTTGTGAACTGTTTGAGAATGCCGGGGGTGATCGCAAGGATTGCCTGGAATTCCTTTGCCAGGTTCCAGGAGAGCGCCTCTTCGACGAGATCGATGCCGTCAAATGATGACGCAAGCTCATCGATCTCTTTTTTGTACTCCATCTCTTCAATGAGACGGGTGATCTGGGGAAGGCTCATATTCAGCATCCGGAGATATTCTTCCCGCGGAAGCAGTTTGGATTTGCGTACACGCATACGCGTGCAGACATAGACATAGGGGGCCGGACCGCCAATCACCACAGACATCAGCACATACCTCCTATCCAAAGAGAATATCCGAGGCATCTTTCAGCCCGGATTCCCAGACTTCGTCCAGGAAGGTCTGATAGCTGAGATCCACAGTTAATTGTCCGTCTGCACTCTTGACGATGACGCCGCCGGAGATTTCGACGATGCCACCAAATGAGTATCCGCTCAGGGTCTTCAGTTCAGAGAGGGCTGATTCTACAGCCTGCTGATCGCGGATGTTGCAGAATACAACACCGTCCTTGATCTCTTTTGCAACCTTCTTCAGAAGCTCCCGGATCACCTTCTCATGGAAGGTGGCGGGGAGTGACGAAATGGATTCTTTTGTCGCATTGAAGACCTCTTCGAGAAGCTCTTTCTGCGCATTGAGGACTTCACGTCTGACAAGGAGTTTCGCAGCAGAGACCTCCTGGGCCTCCATCTGCTGAACCTGCCGATCCACCTCTGCCTCGGCTTCCTGTTTGATCGATGTTGCACGCTCTTCTGCTGCCGCCAGGATCCGCCGGGCCTCTTCATTGGCCTCATTCCGGATAGCAGTGGCTTCTTTCTGCCCTATCTCCCTGATCTCTTCAACGACAACTTCTAGTCCCATTGTAGACTCCATTTAGAACAGAATCAACAGCGAGACAACAAGGCCGAAGATAACGATTGTTTCGGGAATAACGGTAAGCAGAAGTGCCAGACCAAAGATATCCTTGTTCTCGGCGGTTGCACCGACAGCTGCTGATCCAATACCCATCTCAGCAACACCTGCACCGATACCGGTGAGGCCTACTGCAAGTCCGGCACCAAGTGCCTTTAATCCCATCTGCGATTCAGCTACCATTTCAATTGTTAATCCTGCGACTCCTAAATCTACCATTATTAATCCTCCGTTAAATGACGTTTCTTTCCAAATGGATTGTATTTCTCTCCACCACCTTTGTAAAATTTGGTGAAGAACTCAACATACTGCAACCTCAGGGACTGCAGACCTCCTCCAAGGAGACCAAGTGCCGTATTGAGCAGGTGCCCGAAGAGGAGAACGAAGATCCCTATGATTATGAGAACAATACCAACAGCCGTCAGTTCTTTAAACTGTGGCTCAATCAGCATCTCAATTGCGATAAAGTTGACCACCATTGCAATTGCGACTGATGAGAGGCCAACAGCTGCCAGACGCGTATAGGAGAGCGAATGGCTGATGACTGATGGAAGTTCGATTAGTTCGAGAGGTGACTCAATTCCGATACCAATGACACCCGCAAGGACAAGAACCACACCAACGATTCCGGCGATATTTAATCCCATCACGATCGGTGGAAGCATTGTCAGATCGGGCATCAGCGGGATCGCCGCAATCGACCAGATAAGAAGCAGGGCACCCCACATGAATGCGATCCAGCTCACCTGACCCATAACATGGAGCATGTTTCGGTGTCGTGCATGGTTGTATACACCCATGATCCTGCCGAGGGTCATCTGGATAATACCAAGCCATACCGCAAACACAAGCAGTACTGCAATATCTCCCTGATGATACGCATGAGATCCGATCAAAAGATGCCGGCTGATGAGCGGGTGCCAGAGCTCGATATTAAGGGCACCTGGATGAGCTCCGAATATCTCGGCATACACGAAACCGAAGATGATGGCTGAGATGCTTGCATTTCTCAGAACTTTAAGAAGCTGCTGTATAGTCTCTCCCTTCAGCACCCTTTGAAGACCAAGAGTAAGAATGAGCAGAATAGCACCATACCCGATATCTCCAAGTATAATACCAAAGAATAACGGGAATATGATCGAGACTATGAGTGTCGGATCAAGCTCATCGTACCGGGGCCGTGAATAGATATCCACAATCGACTGCATTGGCTTTGCAAAACCCGGATTGTCATACTCGACAGGCGGTTGGTTCTCAGGGTGATCATGGCTATCATGATGACCATCAGTCTCTTCGACCTCCATGACGAGGATTTTGTCCCCTGTCGCCTGTGCAAGTCCTGATTTCAGTTTTTCAACCTCAGATACCGGTACCCATCCATCAGCGACAAAGATGAGATCGGTTGTGGCAAATCGAAGTGGTGCTTCCGCCTGTTCGACATCAGCTGAGAGCACTTCGTCACAGGCAGCAAGAAAATCACCGTATTTTTCTTTTAAATCAGCAATTTTCTCATCGATATCAGCAATAGTCGCTTTCAGCTGAGAGATCTCGGACTCATAGGTATCGATTGCCTTTCTGACTGATCCTTCTTCCTCTGGAATCGGGATCGGCTGAAACTGTGCTTCTGCAAGTGCGTGTTCAACGGCAGCACGATCTGCTTTTTTAAAGAAGATGACCGTGGTGTTGTTCGCCTTGTCAGATGCGATAAACTTCTCGTGTGGGACAGTGATCTCGATTTCACGGGGTGCTTTCCCCGCAACCACCGATACCGATTCATACCCCCTGTATAGTCCCAGTTCAAGAGGTATGCCAAAGAAAGGTGTAAGTTCGGCGATACGCTGTTCATTCACCTTTATACGTGCTTCTGCTGCCGATCGCTGTGCCGTGAGATTGCTGACTTCCTGTTCGATTGCAGGGAGTTCACGCTCTATAATCTCTTTGATCGAACGCGAAGAACGCTTTTTTGTATCGAGGTAGTCATCGGGAGAGAGCCCAAAGATGCTCTCGATCGAGCGGATCTTGATCAGATCTGTCGAGAGTTCTGTTGCACCCTCCATCGGTTGCCCGATGCGAAAGCCCTCATATCCCTCTTTCCCCTGGTCGGTATAATCGGTGATATGGTATACGTGGTGACGGTAAAGTTCGGTCACAGCTGACGGCATCTGCTCTTTCGATCCTACGATAAGCAGACGCGTCATCGTCTTAGGCTGTAACATGAACTCTCTCCTTGAACCGCTCAACCAGCAGCGAGACGGCTTCATTCATCCGTTTCCGGCCTTTTTCTTTGAGGATAGATGCCTGATGCTTTCCTTCCTCCAGGATCTGGGCGCGTTTCTTCGCTGCGTCATTTCGTGCATCCGCCAGACGCTTCTTTGTGTACTCATCGGCAACGGTTGTTGCCTTGGCAACCAGATTGTCGGCTTCAAACCTGGCATTTGCGATAATCTGCTCACGCTCAAGTTTCGCCTTCTCAACCTGCTGACGATACTCTTCTTCGGTCTTTTTGATGCTCTTCAGAACCTCAGTTTTCATCCAACCCTCCTCTCACGGCAACAGAATAATTGGTTTATCGTATCTCTTATAATTGTTGTTCTGTTTCGGGAGAGTTATCCAGGAGATATTCCCATTTTAAGGCATCTGTAAGCCCATTAATCTGAATAACGCCATTTTCACCGGACAATTCCAATCCGGCGAGTTCTGCCGATGAGCAGATGAGATGTTGCTCCGGATGCGTGCCTCGCACAATTTCACAGGAGAGTAAAATATTCGGCCCTGCCGAGATGACATACCGAAGCCTTCCCGATCCCGGGTGTCCCCTTGGAAGCACCAGCACCGGCTGATCATATCTCCGGACCAGATCGAGAAGGTAGCGTGCCGGAGTCAGCTCCCCCCCTTCCGGTGCCGAGACGGCGATTATATCGTCAGGGTGGATACCCTGGACATATTCGGAATCAAAGGTTTCTATCATGAGAGGGAACTTCCTGCCGGCACGGGCACAAAGAAGAAAAGAAGATTGTCCCCTGATCAGGACAATACGGTCACCGGGGGTGAGGATCATGCCGGAGTAACATCTTCTGACTGGCAGGAGGGGCACATCGGGCGTTTGCCGACGGTCTCGAACTTTTCGCCGCAGGTATTGCAGATGTAGCTCTTTCCCTGCACTCCCTCTTCAATCTCTATATCTGCCGGACCACCAACGCTGCACATCTCTGTATCACCTGATTTTCATTGAACGCGGTCTCACTTAAAGGTTATCGCATCTGGGTTCAGATTAGAGCAAAGATCAGAAATGCTGCAAATACCATGATGCAGGCATGCTTCACACCGGCGGATAACGATGACTCCCCCATCAGGCCGGCAATGAGCCCTGAGCAGATCGCCTGGATGACGACTGCATGATAGAAGAGGCGGCCATAAGTGAGGGCAGATATACCTCCAATGCTTGAGAAAGCCCCGGCACCGCTCATGGATGAATCGACCGGCTCTGCCATCTCGATGACAGGGAGAAACTGCGTCCCGATAACAAGCACAACAAAGATGAAGACGAAGAATGCAAGGTAGACGACCGCGGTATAGAGGAACATCTCCCCCTGCCGCTCCCGTTTGAGGGTCTCGTTCATATCGGCATCACTTGCCGCAATCATAAGTACCTGGCCGATCTCACCGCTCATCGCACTTGCCCGGGTGATCAGCGTCACCGTACGCGAGATGGATGGTGTGGAGAGACGTTCTTCAAAGCGGACGAGTGCATCCTCCACATTTGCACCCCAGTCAAGATCACGCTTGATCTTCTTTATCTCATAGCTGAGGAGGCCGAGATTCGTCCTCACCAGTATGGAGAGAGCCTTTGCAATGGTTAAGCCAACTTCATTGATCCCTGCAAGCCTCTGGAGGAAATCAGGGAGCGATGCTTCAATCTCACTTATCCGGCGACTCCATATCAGTTGCGCAATTGCATAAGGAACAAAGACGATGAGGAATGTTGCGATAACATAATCGTCAAGGACGGTCAGGTAAAACTCGAAATTACCGTAATCGGGGATCTGAAAATACCAGAAGATAAGGTATATGATGCCTGCAGGAATCGAGACGAAGAAGGTGCGGTGGGGGAGGATCAGGAAATAATGGAGGGGATCGGAGACGAATTCACGGAACCGTGTCCAGCGATCATATTTTTTCAATGTCGCGATCAGTCCGGTTTCTGTGGCTTCATCTCCCTCATTGATCTCAATATCAGGATATTCCCTGAGTTCCTGCATAAAGGTGTACCGCTCCACATTCTCGGGCTGGGATGAGATCATATCGATAAAGACGATGAAAATGGCAGTTCCTATCGGAATTAAGGCATAAATGACGATATTTAGCTGCATCAGGGCACCCGGACCCATCAGTCCCATCACCACCATCACGATGATCAAAAAGAGCGGGCCTGCCACAAAGAGCGTAACATACCCCTCGGCAACCAGAGATAGGGTGTTTAAGAACTGTTTCTGTTCAAATTTTGCCTCATCCTGATACAGGCCCACCTTCGCCTTCAGGAAGCCGGAGAGATCGCCGCCACTCTCGATGATGGAGAGGAGATCCTGGATGAAATCCTTCATCTTGGCTGAAGGAGTTGTCATCTGGAGTTCGCGGAGTGCAGAGACGATATCGTGGGCAAAGAGATCACAGTCCCTGACAACCTGCCGGAATTCCAATGCAACTTCTCCATAGACATGTGAGTTCTCTGAGAGGGAACGGAAGATCTCTATCAGTTCGGCTCCACCCCTTCGCATCGCATACATGTATGCAACTGCGTTATGGAGGGTCAGGTTGATCCTGGTTGCACGGGAAGACTTCATGACGCCTGGGAAGGCAAGGACGATCCGGTAGGTGAGATAGGAGATGATGAAAAATATGATGACTGCGATGATTGCCCTGAAAAGGATATCTTCAAGCGGAAGATCAGAGAGCCACGCTATTGCAAGCCGGTTCTGCCGGGTAAACTCATAGGCGGCACTGGGGACGATGATCGGCTCAAATACCCCTGCGATAAAATAGAAGAGTATACCAACAGCAGCTCCTATGCCAGTTCCGAAGACGAATGCGTAATAGTAGAGCCGCTCAACAGTGATACCCAGGCGTGCAGATATAATATCATTCCGCAGGTTTTGGAAACGCATCGGATCGCGCCTGGAAAACCGCCGGAACCGTTCATACATCGGTATCATGAGAGGACCTGTCTGAGATCGCCGATATGGTCAAAGATGAGATCAGGGGTGATGGCAAAGATCGAGAAGATCTCGGATACGGATTTAAAATCCTTGATATCCTGTTCATGGAGCGCGAGGATCACCTGCCTCCGCCTTTCAATTTCAGCATTGAGCTCTTCCCTGCTCCATCCGCGGTTGGCGGCGATGGCCGAGTAGACATGGGATCTGCCGGAGTACCGCATCTCATCTGAGACCGGATCGTACTCAAAGACATTGTTCACAAGAATATTCCCTGAATTCGGTTCAATACCGGTGATCTCAACGATCTCCTGGCAACGCCTGACCCGCTCTGAGCCTCGGAAGATCAGGCCCTGGACCGAGATGATATTAAGTGCCTGGAGCATGTTTCGCGGCACATTTAAGGGTTCGCTCTCAAGACGGTGGATTGTGGCATCCACCCCTCCCGCATGCATCGTAGAGTAGGTGGTATGGCCGGTATTCATTGCCTGGAAGAGGGTCTGCGCCTCAGGCCCCCTCACTTCTCCGACAATAATAAACTCGGGCCTCTGCCGCATGCCTGCTTTCAGGAGATCGAACATATTGATGCTCCGGCTCCCTTCTGAGGTGAGGGATTCACGGGTGACGCTTGCAATCCAGTTCTCCCGGTACAGCATGATCTCACGTGTATCTTCGATCGAGACGACTTTTGCAAGCGGCGGGATGAAGAGGGACATTGCATTCAAGGATGATGTCTTGCCGGATGCCGTCCCGCCGATATATATCAGGCTCTTGTTATTCTCAATTGCAAGCCAGAAGTAGACGAGCTGATCGACATTGAATGTCCCTTTCTCCATCAGCTCGATCGGGGTGAATGGTTCGGGGCGGAACTTACGGATTGTAAAAGAAGAGCCCCTGCTCGTCACCTCAGTTCCAAGCGTCAGCTGGAGGCGGGAGCCGTCCGGGAGGGTGGCATCAAGGATGGGGCTTCCGATCGAGATATGCTTGCCTGAACGCTGTGCAAGCGATATTGCCAGCGAGTTTAACTGCTGTTCAGGAAACTGGATATTGGTTCTTATATTCCGATGTTGACGGTGATAGAGGAAGAGGGGGATTCCATGTCCATCACACGAGATATCCTCTATCTCAAGATCTTTCATCAGGGGATCGATCCGTGACCAACCAAGGAAATTTCGTTTCAGGTAGTACCGTAGTTTATATGTCGTCTCCGGTGTCAGCGAGAGGCCGTACTGGCTGATTAAGGCTTCTGCCTTTCTGAAGAGGAGCTTCTCTGGTTGTTCCCGGATCTCCGAATCCGTCATAATAAGAATATCACGGAGATCCTCGTAGAGCCGTTCGAGGAGTTCGTATTCAAAACGGGTGAGGATTGGCTCAAAGAGGTGGTACTCCTTCAGCCGGGTCACCCTGTTATAGGTGATCATGACAAGCGAGAGACCTTTCTCAACCCAGTAGCTATCAACCTCCTCCTCATTTTCGGCAAGTCGGGGTGTGACAAGCGGACCGGCAGTATCATAATGATATTCCGGCACCACCAGGTCTGCTTCCTTCTTCCGGAAGGCCGAGAGGAGTGACCGGCGTTCGGGGATCTTGTCCTTTGGTGCGGCAGCAGAGACGGGATCTTCTGTTTCAAACGGCAATACCGACTCTTCTGTCTGGGATTCGGTCCTTATCGGATAGCCGGTTGTTTCCGGCATGGATTCTTCTCCTGTATTCAGTAGAGAAGGAGCAGGATGATCAGGCGTCTTCTCATCAGGCTGCGTGAGATCGATGCCGGTATCAGCAGCAGGTGTTTTGCTCTCCTCAGCCGGGATCTCTTCTTCATGCAGTGGCTCTGGTACATCCTCTGGAGAGGGGGTCTCCGGGATCTCATCATGAGTATCGGGCTCCCTTTCTGGAATATGCGTCTCCTCTTCCCCTTCATCCAAAGCGATATCATCCCCGGCTGGGATGCTCTTCTTCTGATCCGGCATCCCGGATGTCTCTTCATATGATGGCGCCTCACCGGCTTTTGCGGAACCAGATGCATCAGATTCTTCCTCATCAGCCAGGCCGACCATTGGGGTGTTCCAGAAACCCGGAGGTGTCCGCGCATCAGTATCACCAACAGGCATGTCAGGCTGCTTTGGATCACCGATCTTTTGGGATTGTTTATGTAGCGGATCCGGGAGAGGGGCAGCATCCCAGGGATTGGTTACCGGCAGAGCACGATCAGAATCCGATCTCCTCTTCAAAAATGAGAGGAAACCGGATTTCTTCTTTTTTTCACTCTTCTTTGATCCGAAGTGATCACTCTCCGGTTCGAAAAGATCACGTTCTTCCTGCTGCTTATCGTCACCATCCACCATAGAAAACCCCATTGAGCTGAAATAATCGCCTGAGCTATTGGTTACCTTACACGGAGAAGAGATATAGCTTATGCATATGAGGATACTACATAACCTTAATTCATTGAATGGAGAGATGAAGTATGGCTGATCAGACGACACGCAGGATGCCAACTGGGATCAACTCACTTGATCCCGTCCTGGACGGAGGAGTTGTACCGGGGTCCCTTATCCTTCTGCTCTCGGATATCGGTGCGGGAAGTGCCGAGTTTGCATACACCTCACTCATTGCTTTAACCAGAATGGGGAAGAATGCCGGGGCAGGAAGAATGATTCCGGAAGATATCCGGTATATCAGCATCACCAGGACGAAAGAAGACGTGATTAGTGAGATCATCGAATCATTCAAGAGCGATCTGACGGCCGGTATCGCAGATCGCGTCACATTTCTGGATCTCTCAAGCGGATACTTCGACAGGAGTGTCGTCCCTGCAAACTGGTATGATGGAGAGGGGGGCATCGTCGCCCGGATGCAGCGGAAAAAGCCTGAGCATGATAGTATTCTTGCCGACCTCATTTCGGTACTGGAAGAGGGAAAAGATCAGAGCCTTATTATCATCGACTCCATCACCGATATCTCCGGACTGCATTACAGCCCGGAGAAATGGAACAGCCTTGTTGCATTCCTCAGGGGACTGCAGCGGATCGCAAAGACCTGGAACTCGACAATATACCTCCATCTCACCAAAGGGATTCTTGATTCGTCCCGCGAACTGGAGATCTGCGACTGTGCGGATGCGGTCATCCACTTCAAATGGGAGGAGGGATCAGGCCAGCGGAGGCAGAGGATCATGTATTTCATGAAGTTCCGCGGGGTGATGCCGTATCTTGAGGAACGTGATCTCGTGAAGTTTGCGGTTCGGATCAGTGCAACAGCCGGGTTTGATGTCGAGAATATCAGGATGGTGATTTAGGTGAGTGATGACTTCTCGGCACTTGTTGACGATGATGATAAACAGCCTCCGGTGCGGAAGATCCCTCCGATCCAGGCAGGAACGCCGCCTGCACGAATGGGAGGCATCATCCAGCAGGCAGATCCTGTAGAACCTGAGTGGGAACCTCCATCTGATGATGAGTGGATACCGCCTGCTGAAGATCAGTGGGAGCCGTCCCGTGATGAGAAGAAAGAGATACCGGAGCCACCGAGACGGGAGAGTGCTGATGACGTAAGAGCTCCTCCCGGTAGAAGGACCGATCAACGGATTAAGCTCGGTATTGAAGGGCTTGACGAGATGCTCGGCGGTGGACTGATGAAGAACTCGGTCACCGGCATCATCGGGACCTATGGTACCGGGAAGACGACATTTGCAATCAATTTTATCTTTGAAGGTCTGAAGCAGGGAGAGACCTGTATCCTGATCAGCCTTGACGAGCGGGCCGAGATGCTGAAAGAGAGTATCAGGCGGCGGGGATATGACCTTGACGCATACCTTGACAAAACCTTCTTTTTGATCAAACTTGATCCAACAGATTTTACGCTTGCGGTAAACAGCATCAAAAATGATATTCCTGACCTCATCAGGGAGACGAAGGCATCCAGAGTCGTCATAGACCCGATATCACTCTTTGAAGGGCTGCTTCCGGATGAGGCGAGCAGGAGGCTTGAGATGTTTAAGTTCGTCGAGAGGATGCGGGATGAAGATTGTACCTTCGTGATGACGAGCGAGACAGATACCCAGATCCCCTATGCAAGCAAATACGGCCTGGTAGAATATCTCGTTGACTGCGTTATCCTGCTCCGGTATGTGAGGACGAGCGACCTCTCCGGCACCCATCTTGCTGTCGAAGTCGTGAAGATGCGGAGATCCCAGCACTCACGGGAGATCAAGCCATATGAGATCCAGCCCGATGATGTGGTCGTCTATTCTGAGGCAAGCGTCTTCTAGAGAGTGCCATGGGATCTGATATGATCCCATGCCCTTTTGAGCGGACTATCGGCTGCATCTTCCCGGTATATCCCGACATCCTCCCGCCCATAGAAGGTGCGATCTGATCCGATGGGACAGACCTTGATGCAGATACCGCAGGGGGAGATCGCTTTTTTATCGAGGCCGGCACTGTATTTGGCGCAGGCGGTTTTATGGGTGAGGCCCTCAGGGTAGCCGTCCGGGCTGACTGCTTTGACCGGGCATCGGTCAACACATTCCATGCATCGTGTGCAGAGATCATCAGTCCGGATGGAATCAGGCTTAATCTGAGCAGTCGTGAAGACCGAGCCAAACCGCACCCGTGGGCCGTATTCGGGGGTGAGGAGCATATTATTGAGGCCGAATGTCCCAAGTCCAGAAAGGTATGCGGCATGCCGGTGCGAGAAGAAAGCTACCGGGTTCTTCACCAGTGCCCCGATACCGCCATACCCATCCCGGGGGATAGGAACAGACTGGTATCCGCCCCGGTTCAGCCAT
Source organism: Methanocalculus pumilus (assembly GCF_055382585.1). Taxonomy (NCBI): domain Archaea; kingdom Methanobacteriati; phylum Methanobacteriota; class Methanomicrobia; order Methanomicrobiales; family Methanocalculaceae; genus Methanocalculus; species Methanocalculus pumilus. The sequence goes on from NZ_AP042393.1 coordinate 1,912,899, forward strand.
ATGGCAATACGGTAGGTGTACTGATCGAGAAGAGCGTTTACTGTTCGGTACATCTCCCGGTACTGGACCGAGGGGGACGATTCAAGTGATGGGAGCGGAATGGGAAGGCCGATGACAATGACCGATTCTGTGCCGGGGAGGATCGAGGCCGGGTGGTATGCATCCGGAATCCAAGGATGAAAGAGTGGTTCTTTCCAGGCTTGTGCAGAAGCAATCCCAAGAAGCGGGATCTCATAGCTATCACACCATGCACGAAGAGCAGCTTTCATAGGTCAGACAGTGATCCCTGCGATTGCAAGGAGTATAAGGATGACGGCACCAGGGATTCCGCCAAACGCACAGATCAACACCGTCGCCCAGGTGATCGGGATATCAGGAACACCAAGAAAAGAGAGGAGATGGAAGGTATTTGTGATGAAAAGGAGGATGAGACCTGCTGCTGCATTTGCAAGCAGTGTCATCCCTTTCTTAAAACAATAGTAGAGTGTGGCGATCAGCGCCACAATGACCAGAAGTGGAATGATGATCTCAAACATGACCCGGCATCACCCGACAAGGCGCATCCCGCTGATCCTGACCGGTGGAACGATCACCGATCCAACCCGCCGCGGAGTCGGGCCCATACCTGTGATCTGGCTGAGCATCTCAAAAATATTCCCGGCGATCATCGCCTTTCTGACCGGCTGCTGGCAGATACCATCCTCCATAATAAAAGCATTCTGAACCTCAACCGAGAAGTCGCCGGTGAGCGGGTTGGCGGTATGTGCGCCGATCACATCGTGAATTGATATGCAGCTGCCTTCACCCGGCTCCTGCATCGTTTCAGCTGAAAAAACCATGTTATGAAGGCCAATGGAGATCCCGCCTGCAACTCCCCCGCGTTCGGCATTGCCGGTACTCTCTTTGCCAAACCGGTATGCGGTCTTCAGATCATAGACAAATGATTGCAGGACACCATCTTCAATGAGAATGTTCTTGCGGGTGGGGACACCTTCGGCATCGAACCGGCAGTTGCCAAGCCCACCGGGATAGAAGGGATCGTCGATTACTGAGAGATCTTCTGTTCCGATCACTTCGCCCAGCTTCTCTGCCAGAAACGATCTCCCCATATGGACCGATCTCCCGTTGACTGCTGATTGAAGCAGTGAGGCAACGAGCCCCGAGAAGGCAACCGGGGAGAGGAGGATATCATAGGTCCCGGTCGGAATCGGAACCCCGTTTCTGGATGTCGAGGCAAGTTCAGCCGCTCTTCGTCCGATCTCAAATGGATCGATATCAAGGGAGAACGAGCGATCATATTCAAAACCGGTCGAGTGATCCAAAATCGTCTCCAGAGATGCTGATACGGAGCTGTGATCCTCTTCATACCAGATGCCTTTTGAGTTTGCAAGAAGAACCGATCCCAGTGCGAGACCAGCCCCACCACCGACAACTTCGGCATCAGGATACGCAGACGCCCCTTCAAGGAGCCTGTTGCAGAATGAGAGGGCGATATCAGGATCGGTTTTAACAGCACTGTCAAATGAAAGGGATTCGCCCTTCAGGGGAACCGGGTCGGGCAGCCCGCCCCAGGGTACCGGTTCTGCAAGATGTGCACTTGAAATTGCCGAATCCAGGCAGACTCGCCAGTCTGCTATGGTGCTTGTACTTGATGATCCGATCCGGCCGGAATCGATTACGCGGATGATCAGCCCTGTTCCAAATGATTCACCTGCATGAGCAGGAACAGAGCGCTTCATCTCTATTGAGACGCTCTCACTGGTAAGGAGGGCAACTTCAACCTCATCTACAGAGGAGAGCCCTGTCTCGATGATCTCAGTTACGATCTCTTTATACATCGCCACTACCTCCGATGATTGCCTCAGAGAGGAGGATGTGAGGAGATCCATCAGAAACAGGGACACTCTGTCCACCTTTTCCGCAGTATCCCGGATGCATTTTGAGATCATTCCCACATAGGGTGATCGCATGCAAGGTCGAGAGGATCTCGCCGGTGAGCGAGACATCCCTGACCATCTCTGTCAGCTCGCCCCCCTCGATCAGGTACCCGAACTCGGCATTAAACTGGAAGACGCCACGGCCGGGATCCACCTGGCCGCCGCGTGAACCGCCAAGGAGAATACCATCCCGGCATTCCTCGATCATCTCATCGTACCGGGCATCGCCGGGGGCGATATAGGTGTTACTCATCCGCACAATCGGGAGATCGCCGGGCATTGCACGTGCATGGCCTGCATCGCCATTGCCGACTGCTGCAAGGGTTTCCCGGGAATGCAGGTACCGCTTCAGGATACCATCTTCGATGATTGCGGTTCTCTTTCCGGCAACACCCTCGGCATCGACGGGCTCAAACCCGAATGCATGCATGGTCGGATCGTCGATGATGGTGACGATCGGGCTCCCGATCGCAGTGCCGATTTGGTCTTTTAAGACCGAAGCACCCTCTTTCACAAGATCCCCCTCGCTTGCATGTCCGACTGCCTCATGGGCAAAGACACCGCCGAGTTCCGGGTCAAGAACTGCCCGCATCCTGCCTCCTTTTGCCGCACGGGCATTCAGAAGAGCCACCGCGCGGGTACCTGCCCTGATACCCTCATCGGTTCTGCCCCTCAGGTTGAGGCCGTCGATCCTGTGATCGCGGACATACCCCATCTGCATCGCACCATTCTGCTTTGCAATCGCCATCACGGAGAATCCTGACCGGCACGTCGTATAGGATGCCTCGAATCCGGTAGAGTCGAGGAAGGTAACCTCTTCAAAGCGTTCCGAATAGGTGCCGCGAGTGTTTGATACACCGGGTACTTTGGCAGCTTCAGTAATCTGCATCAGGAGCGTTCCCTTCTCTTCGAGCGGGATCTCTGTCGGGTCCTCTTTCACCGGAGGCACCGGGAGAAGTTGCCGATCGGGCGCATCCGCAAGCACCACATCTTCTGCAGTCACCACGGCGGCTTTTTCGGCACGGAGGAGGTAATCACGGAGTGCTCCTTTATCATCGGGATTAAATGGTGAAACTGCGACAATTCCCCAGCCGCGTGGGCCGAGTGCCCGGATGATGGCTTTTGAGAAGAAGTTGACCCCGGCTGATTCGATCTCACCATTATCGATATCAATGCCGGTATGTTCTCCGCTGACATGGCGGAGATCCCAGTACCTGAGTCTGGAATCCACGCTTAAACAACTCCCGGTTCACTCTGGATCGGTGGGTTGGGTGGAATAATTGCATGTTCTGCAAGTTTCTTCAGCTTGGCGAGGAATCCTGCACGGTTTGCCGGAACAAGTGCCTGTTCGAGGATCTCCTCGATATGGGAGACCGGGATAATCTCAATCATCTCCCGGTACCGCTCCTCAATCAGTACATCACCTGCATTTGATCTCGGGATGAAAACTTTTTTGATCCCGGCTTTTGCAGCCGCCTCGATCTTGTAGGTGACACCGCCAACCGGGAGGACGTCGCCCCTGACCGAAAGTGAGCCGGTCATCGCAACATCCTGCCTGACAGGAATCCCTTCGATTGCCGAGATGACCGCAGTTGCAACCGAGACTGACGCGGAATCCCCTTCGACACCCTGGTAGGTGCCGATGAACTGGACATGGATATCGATATTTCTGATGTCCTTGCCGGTGAACTTCTTCAGGATTGCCGAGACGTTCTTGATCGACTCCTGTGCAATCTCCTTTAAAAGACCGGTTGCGATCACGGTGCCGGACGCACCCTGCGCAGGAGTGACTTCGGCTACAATCGGAAGCACCGATCCCGAATCACTTCCCATGACTGCAAGGCCGTTTACTTTGCCGACCGCAGTCCCTGAGACGATCGTGAGATCATAATCCCGGCTCCGGCGAATGTATTCATCAGATATCTGGTCTTCGACTGATCGGGCGGTCTCTTTTGCGGCAAGGACATGATGGAGGCTTGTTACCTCGGATCCCTCGCTACGTGCAATATCACCTGCCACCCGGACAAGACCGCCGAGATCACGGAGCTTCAGGGTGAGGTGGCCCTTCCTGTTCGAGCGCCTCCGTGCCTCACGGATCACTTCAGTCATTGCACCCCTGTCAAACGGAGGGATCTTCCCGTCGTTTTTGACCTCCTGTGCGATGAAACGGATGAACTTCTCACGGTTTGCGCGAGTATCGTCGATCGTCTCCTGCATGAAGACCTCGTATCCATATCCCCTGATACGGGAACGGAGTGCCGGGTGCATCCCCTGCATTGCATCGAGGTTCCCTGCTGCGATCATCACAAAGCGGCAGGGAACCGGCTCGGTCCTGACCATCGCACCGCTTGAGCGTTCGCTCTGGCCGGTGATCGGGAACTCGCCTTCCTGGAGGGCGGTCAGGAGGTTCTGCTGGGAATGGGGGGTGAGGGTGTTGATCTCATCGATGAAGAGGACACCTTTGTGTGAGCGGTGGATGGCACCTGCCTCCACTCGGTCATGCGAGGGGGTTTCCAGTCCGCCGGACTGGAAAGGATCGTGGCGGACATCACCGAGGAGGGCACCTGCATGTGAGCCGGTTGCGTCAATGAACGGGGCTTTTGAATCCGGGGATGTCGAAACGAGGAGCTTTGGAACCATCACATCATCCCGCGGCATCATCGTCCTGAATGCGAGGAAGATGAAGGCAACAGCGATGATACCCATCAGGAGCATACCCGAGATAAGAGCATACCCGATGATACCAAATATGAGCATCAGCATCAGCATATTCCGCATCTGTGCCCGTTTCCGTGACTCCATCTTATGGGCGGCTACGATCTCCTTGCCCCTTCCGGCGGGGACAGTCCGCACGAGCGGATTATTATTGTCATCGGAGTTTGGATAGACGAGGATGTCCTGCATCTCTTCTTTTGGAAGGAGTTCGGCCATTGCCTTGGCGAGCATCGATTTCCCGGTACCCGGTGTCCCGATCATCATCACATGCCGACGCTGGATTGCAGCTTTTTTAATTACCTCGACGGCATGTTCCTGCCCGATCACCTGGTCAATGAGGCCTGGCGGCACCTCAATGTCGGCGGTTGTTGCTATCTCGATATCGCCAAAGAGAAGCTCTTCGTTGAAATCTTCTTCTGAAAGCACCATAGTCTCTGTCTCTGTACCCATTCTGAAATATACCTCACACATATGTTGAATGCTTATATATCGGAGACCGATAGTTTAAGTAGTTTCAGTACCGGGAGATACAAGCAATGAAGGTCATATACACAGATAAAAGCCAGATTATCGCTTCAAGAGTGGCAGAAAACCTGGGGGCACCCCTGGGGGAGGTAAAATTGTCCCGGTTTCCTGATAATGAGTTATATCTCCGGGCAGCGGGTCTTGATGAGAGAACGGTAATTGTATCGTCCCTCCCCGATGCAGAATCCATTGTCGAGCTGCTGCTCCTAATCGATGCCTGCGAAGGATCAGAGGTCACCCTTGTGATCCCGTATATGGCATATGCACGGCAGGATAAGCGGTTCAATGCAGGGGAGCCGATCAGCATTCGTGCAATCTCAACAGCACTCAGCAGAGGGGTTGCCCGGATCATCACGGTGAATATCCACGAACCCGAAGTGCTGAAGTACTTCGGTGCTTCTGCTGAAAATATCTCGATCGCACCTGCAATCGGTGATTATCTGGCAGGGACAGGGATTGATGATCCCCTGATACTCGCCCCGGACGATGGTGCATGGGCATTTGCGAAAGGAGTGGCCGCAGCCAATGGCTGGGATTGTAATTATCTCAACAAGACGAGGCATTCAGGTTTTGAGGTTTCGATCGAGGAGAAAGATGTCGGGGTTTTTGGGAGGGATGTCGTCATCGTTGACGACATCATCTCAACCGGAGGAACACTTGCAACTGCTGCACAGATGCTTGCGGCTGAGGGGGCAGAGAGCATCTCGGCCGCCTGCGTCCACGGTGTCTTCTCGGGGGGAGGGTATGCCCGCCTGATGGCAGCCGGATTTTCAGCTATTGTATCGAGCGATACGATAGAGCGGGGCTGTTCCCTCATCTCCGCAGCTCCGGCAATTGCAGAGGCGCTCAGGAGATGATCAGAATTGACGGTGGCATCCTTGAAGGGGGAGGCCAGATCGTCAGGACCGCTATTGCCCTCTCTTCTGTTTCGGGAGAGCCGGTCACTATTCTGAATATCCGTAAGAACCGATCGGCTCCCGGCCTCGCCGCCCAGCATGTCGCTGCGGTAAAGGCGGCAGCCGCGATTTCGAATGCCACAACCAGCGGGGTTTTTATTGGATCTGGTGAGATCACCTTCCTTCCCGGAAGACCAGAGAGGAAGGATATTACTATTGATATCGGGACAGCCGGGAGTATTCCGCTTGTCCTTTCAGCCTGGCTTCCCCTCGCACTCCGAACCGGGGGCAGCATCACCATCACCGGCGGAACCGAGGTGCGTGCTGCCCCGACGATCGATTACTGCGATCGTGTCTTCCTCGAGTTCCTGAGATCGCACGGGGGCCGGATCTCGCTTGAGATACTGGCACGGGGATACTACCCGGAAGGGGGCGGCAGGGTCAGGGTTATGGTTGAGCCATCCCGGATCACCCCACTTGGGACGGCAGACCCAGTCGGCTTTGGGATTGTATCTGCCTCATCTGGACTCCCCGATCACGTGGCATCAAGGCAGGCTGAGGCAGCTGTATCGGTTGCCGGAGATCTGCCGGTTCGTATCTACCGGCAGGAGGGGCCTTCGGTTGGATCATCCTGTACGGTCTTCTCAGGAGGACATGGGGGATCTGCTCTTGGAAGACGTGGGCTTCCTGCCGAAGCCGTCGGGAGAATGGCAGCAGAATCTTTCCTTCAGGGGAATTCATCTGATCTCGATTTCCATGCCGCGGACCAGCTCCTCCCCTACCTTGCACTCTATGGCGGATCATTTGGCACAAAATCGCTCACCTCCCATGCGAGGACCATTATCTCACTGCTTGGGCATTTCGGGCACTCGATCTCTGTTTCCCGGCGGGAGGGTTGTGTGGAGGTATCGGGATGAAGATCGTCTGTGATGCATCTTTTTTCTTTGGGGAATACCCGTTTGAAGGCGTTCTCTTCACCACCCCCGGGGTCGTTACGGAACTCTGTGATCTGCGATCGAAATGCCGCTTTGATACCCTGAAAGAGTCCGGGCTGACTGTTGCTGAGCCGGCACCCGAATCGATTATACAGGTTCGGGAGGCAGCCGGGAAAACAGGGGATCGTGGTGTACTCTCTGAAACAGATATCAGCATCCTTGCCCTCGCCTCTGAAATCGGAGGAGAGGTGGCAACAGATGACTTTGCAGTTCAGAATGTTGCATCTGCTCTTGGAATCAGGGTCAGGCCGATGCTTCAGCGGAAGGCAAAGCAGCGTGCCTGGAAGATGGTCTGCACCGGCTGCGGACGGGATGTTGAAGAGGGAGCAGACTGCCCGGTTTGCGGTGCGTCGCTGAAACGAAGGCATAAATAGATCGGTATCACTTTTACAGATATGTCATCCCTTGAGGATCTGAAAGAGCGGGCACGCCTGCTCCTCGAAGAGGGGCATAGCCCCGGCCAGATAGCCGATGAGCTCTCCCTCTCCATCGAGACGGTCACCTGGCTTTTAACCCAGCCAAAGGGAGATGCCGCCCCACGTGATGTGCATATAGACTGGACACGGGTCAGTTGTGATGCGCAACTGATTGAGGCCGTGGCAGGGATGATGATCGATGCATACATCCCACCAGCAGATCGTACCGAGCCCCTTGATGCCGATGTGATCGTCGGGATTGCAATCTCGGGCATCCCGCTTGCCACCCTGATCGGGGCACGTGAGGGATGCAGCCTTGCCGTATACCATCCTGCAAAACATGCCACATCAGAGACACCGATTGGTTCAATCTCAGGAAACTTTGCAACTGTGAAGGAGAAACGCTGTATTATCGTCGATGATGTCATCACCTCTGGCAGGACAATCCAGGAAGTTGTTGCCTATCTCAGGAGACATGGCGGAGTTCCGGTGGCGATCTGGGTCCTCTTCGATAAGCGCGGTATCACCGAGGTTGAGGGGGTTCCTGTACACTCACTCTTCAGAATCTCCAGAATCGACTGAAGGGGTTCCCAACACAGGATATATTTATATAGAAGTTCAATTCAATTTTTATCACTACAGGAGGATTACAGAGTGGCAAGTCAGAATCAATTAACCGGACAACCTATCATTATTTTGCGGGATAACGTCGAACAGACCCGCGGACACGAAGCACAGCGATCAAATATCCTCGCGGCAAAAGCGATCTCAGAAGCAGTCAGGACGACCCTTGGGCCACGAGGCATGGATAAGATGCTCGTTGCCGGAGACGATATCACCATCACCAATGATGGAGCAACCATCCTGAGCGAGCTCTCTGTTCAGCACCCCGGCGCCAAGATGGTGGTCGAGGTAGCAACCGCACAGGATGACGAATGCGGCGACGGAACTACCACCGCTGCCATCATGGTCGGTTCATTCATGGAGCAGGCCGAACGGATGCTCAAGATGGGAATCCACCCGACAAATATCTCAAAGGGCTATTCCCTCGGTATGAAAAAGTCGCTTGAGATCCTCTCGGAACTCGCCATCAATGTCACCCCCGACGATAAGGAGAGCCTGAGGAAGATCGCAAAGACCGCAATGATCGGAAAGACGATCGAGGCAGTCATGGAGAAAGCAGCTGATATCGTCGTTGATGCGGTTGCAACAGTCGCCGATGGTTCATCAGGTAGGATCATCATCGATGAAGATGACATCCTTGTCAAGACCCAGAAGGGTGACGCGATGGATGATATCGAGCTTGTTCGGGGCGTTATCATCGGGAAAGCCCGTGTGGACGAACAGATGCCAAAGATCGTCACCGGTGCAAAGGTTGCGATGATTAGCACCCCCCTTGAGATCACAAAGACCCAGACCAAGGCAAAGATCAAGATCTCCTCATCCGAACAGGTTGCGGCATTTGGCGATGCTGAGAGAGCTTCTTTGAAGAAGATTGCCGATCAGATCATCGCATCAGGTGCAAATGTGGTCCTCTGCCAGAAAGGCATCGCCGATTCTGTGCAGTTTTACCTCGGAAAGGCCGGTATCTACACTCTCGAAGATGTGCCTGAGAAGGAGATGAAGTATGCGGCAAAGGCACTCTGCGGAGAGATCGTCAACAAACCGGAAGACCTGACTGCCGAGACCCTCGGAACCGCACACCAGGTGGAGCAGATGGAAGGAGAGGATCTGACAAAGATCTCCGGGTGCGAGAACGCAAAGGCAGTGACAATTCTGATCCGGGGTTCCACCCAGTACCTCATCGATGAGCTTGACCGTGCAATCAATGATGCAAAGCGGGTCGTCCAGGATGCAATGGAAGATGGTAAGTATACCATCGGTGGAGCCGCTGTTGAGACTGAGATGATCGTCCGTATCCGCGAATACGCAACAACCATCGGTGGCCGTGAGCAGATTGCTGTCGAGGCATTCGCAAACGCCTTTGAGATCATTCCGATCACACTTGCCGAGAATTCAGGTTTCAACCCGATCGATAAGCTGGTGGAACTGAAGAAGGCGCACTCAAACGGACAGAAGAATGCAGGCCTGAATGTCTTTTCCGGAAAGATCGTTGACATGAGTGAAGAGGGTGTCTTTGAGCCGATGCGTGTGAAGCGCCAGGCAATCCAGAGCGCAGCAGAGATCGCATCACTCCTGATCCGGGTCGACGATATGATGGTCACCCAGTCCCACGCACCAGGGCAGTAAAACCACCACCCTTCTTTTCCTTTTACAGAATACTACAATTCCTTTTTAGAGATTGGGTGACACTAACTCCCGGATCTCATACAGATCGGAGACGACCCGCTCAACACCGGGTTTTCCTGAGAATCTATCCCGATCACCCGGCGCCACCCTAGCAATGAACCGGACACCGGTTTTCAATGCTGCCTCATGGTCCTGTGGAGCATCACCGATGAAGAGGGTTTCTTCAGGTGAAACGCCGTTTGTAGAGAGGATCTCACGGATACAATCAGCCTTTGATCGTGGAGATCCATAGATCCCGTCAAAATACCCTGCAAGCCCCCGCCGATCTGCAATCTCCAGCATCTCTTCCCCGGGTGTTGCAGAGACAACATAGAGAGGGATTCTGCCCTTTACGTCGTTTAAGAGCTCAAGAGCACCAGGAACAAGCGGGATAGAGAACATCTTCTCGCGGACAATTCCCGCATACCGCTCTCCGAGCCACTCTTCCTGTTCAGAGGTGAGTTCCTCATGGAGCATCTCTTTGTAGATATAGCGGAACTTCACAAACCGGCTCATCCCCCCGTTATCAAGATGGTACTGCACGATCTCATCCTGGTGTTCTGGTACAAACGAGAAGGTCTCACGGAACGCTTCTGCCTTCATGGCGATGGACTCGGCGATCACCCCGTCGAAGTCAAAGATGATCAGTCGGAGAGGACTGTGCTGCATATAGTGAGTGTCTGTATTGGGAGTTCTTAGTCGTGACTATAGAAGTCTGGTGGCTGGCGGGTGAGAAGGTGTGCTCAGGGATGTGCCAGAGTTAAGAAATCCACTCCGTCAAAATCACGATCATTTGTGGCGAATACACCATGAAGGGTTTCAATTTTCTATACCCCCTTGAACAGGTTTTTATCATTTGCGAGGAGAGGAGAGACGATGAGTGCCAAAACATTGCAATAGATTCAGCGGGAAGGGCTTGATGTACTCGTTAAAGCGGCTTGGACCGGATGATGCCATTCGTTTCCTTCAGATCTATGAGCCTGGATGCGGTGATTGGACAAAGGAAAGGAGAGCGATACTGGAAAATGATCCAGATACAATCATCAGAAATATCCTTGAACGAAGAAAGAAGGCGGATGAAATTTAGACGTAAGTTCTGCGTGGAACTTCGGATCCATAGGGCGGAGGGGCAAAAGCAATGCCTGGCAGTGATTACGAGATAGTAAACGCAGAAGATGACCCTTCAGAAGCCTTAATACAGCACAAATGAAATTCTATATCCCGATCTATGCCGAGGTAGTCTAGTCCGGGAAGGCGGTGGCCTCGAAAGCCACTGGTGTTCTGCACCTCGGGAGTTCAAATCTCCCCCTCGGCGTCTCAACCCTTTTTCTGAACCCAAAAATTCCCCAAAAGACTATTGGATCTCCATGAATGGAACATCCCCTGCAACGTAACCGGGGAAATCCGATGCCCTTATAGTGCCCTGGCACAGAATACTCATGATAGATCATGACAGTCCTGACACCGATGCAGGTGGATGCATTGAATGAACTTGGGAATATCGGATCATCCCATGCTGCCAATGCACTCTCAGCCCTGCTGATGCACCAGATCCAGATGACCGTACCGGCTGTTGAGATCGTGGATCTGGCGGATATTCATGGGTATGTCACTGATGATCTCTTTGTAACAATCCTCTTTGAGATGCAGGGGGAGATCGATCATGCCGGATACATTATCTTCCTGCTTCCGCTGGATTCAGCCATCCGGATGACCAATGTGCTCCTTGGAATAGCTGAAGAGAAGCGGGAGTTGACTGAGATGGATGAGAGCACACTCCAGGAGATAGGAAACATCATGTCTTCTGCATTCCTGAATGCAACCGCTGAGCTGCTCAGTGTCGTGATGCTCCCCTCTCCACCAAATCTCGTCATTGATATGGGTCATTCGGCGATCGAGGAGATCCTTGCAGAACTGGCAGTTGAGGTGAACGAGGTGATCATCTTCCATACAACCCTCACCTGCGATCAGTATTCGATCAACGGCAACCTGATGATGATGCCCGCCATTGATACACTCTCAGAGATACTGACGATTATGGATCAGCTGCTGGAAGATACAACCTGAAGAGGCTAAAAACGGTTTTATGTTTCCGGAAGAGAGAATAGAAGAAATAATTATCTTCAGACCTACTTATCGATCCGGTACGCTCCCTCAGGCACAGAAATCTCAAACCTCGCCCCCTTTCCTTCCTCGCCTGTTTCGGTGATGGTGATTCCCGTGATCGCAAGAATTTCACGCACCAGAAAGAGCCCCATACCAGTGTTCTTGCCAAAACCACGCTTGAATATCTCCTCTTTATCATCCTCGGGAACGCCTGTGCCATCATCCTCCCAGACGATTATGAGACCGGATGATGATGGGTGACAGGCAATCTCAATCCTTGTTGCCCCTTCAGCATGCCTGAGAGCATTGTCATAGAGGTTGTAGAAGACCATCTCAAGCATCGGATCGCAATAGATAGAGACACCTTCGCACGAAGAATGTATTGGAAGACGCTCTTCTGTTTCGATCCCCTCAATCAGAGTATCTATCGCAAACCAGGAGGGCGCCTCGATTCCAAGCTGTTCGTAATGGCGGTTGAAAACCAGGATATTCTGGATTACCGTTGCTGCTGCCCTGACATGCCCGAGGTATTCTGCCTGTGTCGGATCAGTCGCCATCTCCTCGGCAAACCCGAGGAATCCGTCAATGACCATGATCTTGTTGAGGATATCGTGCCGGGTGACACTTGAAAGGAGGTTTAACTTGGCATTTAGTTTTTCCAGGGCTTTTTCCGCCTTTTTCCGTTCCTGTACCTCCAGAAGAGCCTGATCTTTCATTTTTCTGACAGATCGTATCTCGGAATCAAGCTCGGTGACATCCTCGATTATGATCATTGCACAGGAGTTCTCCTGATCGCTTCCGGGATACCTGATAACAGATGTCTGCTGGACTTGGAGCATCCCGTCAGTTTTTCTACAGGGAATAAATGATGTATGGAGCTGGGAAGAGAAGACTGCCGGAGGGCCGCCATCCAGCACCTGATTGATCCGGGTGCGGTATGCCGGAGTGTTGAGATCCGGGTACAGATCAAGGAGGTTTTTCCCAACCACCTCCTCAAAAGAGCGCCCGCACCATTCAGCAAGGGTTCTGTTCCAGAGGACAATGGTCATCTCACGATCAAGAACACAGATCCCAACAGGCAGTGCATCAGAGAATTCTCTAATAACAGACAGATTTTTCTGCTTGTTCACGACCTTTCATCCCTTGAAATCTCTCTTACCCGCCATATAAGAGTTTCAAATGATTGAGCTCCCATAATGATGAGGATCTTCCCCTCGATATCAAGGCTCCTGATGAACATATGAGTCTCTGCAAGCAGGATTGCCTCCCGGTGCTCCTGCCCGACATTCTGAATAAGGGTAGGAATATCCGCTTCACTGTATGTGGGAAGCGAATAGGTGAGCTGGCTTTTAAGTACATTGGTGATCGAGCCCATAACACCGTTGATCAGAATATTTCCAACCTCTTTGAGTGTTTCTGCCTGAATCGAACTGAAGGGCTGCTCTGGCCTGTCCTCAGACAACTCTTCCCCGGTGATCGCATTAATAAGGATATGGGCACTCTCTGTCGGGAAGATCGAGTACGTCATTCCGGAAAATGATCCCTTAAAATCAAGAGAAATAGCAGAATATCGCTCTGTACCTATCTGGGAGATGATCTGCCCGTACTCTTCCCGCGAATATATGCTGATATTTGGTATCGTGAGCTCGATTGTTGATCCGGTCATCTCAGAGAGGATGCCTGCGGCTTTCCCGACACCGATATTCACCAGTTCACGGATACCATCCAGATCCAGAGGGTCGATCTCCATCATTCATCACCGGGCGATTCCAGCACCTTTCGGATTGCCGGAATAAGCTCGTCCTGCCTGAGCGGCTTATTCAGGAAGCTGCGTGCTCCAAGTTTCAGACAGAGATCCCGTGTGGTATCCTGAATATCAGAGGTGAGGACAAGAACAGGAATTGTGATTCCCTTCTCCTGTATTGTTTTTAGAAATTCAATCCCATCCATATCCGGCATCAGGAGATCGACGATAATAACGTCAGGACTCTCCCTCTCCGCCATCTCAAGCCCGAGACGACCGTTGTCAGCCTCGATACAGGAATAGTTCTCGTTTTTGAGCGTCTTTTTGATAATGGTACGCTGGAAGGATGAGTCATCGATTATCAGAATGGTTGGCATAGACATCTGTTGAATTATACGTAATCCAATCAAGAAATAATTATGCTTAGGGTTGCCAGAAATTAGATTTTTCGGGTTGATGAACATCCAAAAATGTACATTATTCACACATTCCATGATCTGCGTTCTTCTCCTTGAAAATAGGGGGTTCCTGCCGATGAGATACCCCATCCTGCCGTGATTTTGTTGATGCAAAAACAAAGGGTTTTTAAGTACCGCTACCTTTAGAAATACATTTAATCCTGTGTATTCCAAACAAAAATACTCAGAATTAACATGGAGATATCAAAGCCGGATTACTCAAAAGAGTAAGTAGTAATTACGCTTTATTTGGCTGAAAAACGATTATTCGGCCAATGTATTTGGAGGAGATGGTTATGAAAGAGGGGAAAGCCTCAAAAATCGGCAACATGAAGATCGGGACGAAGATCCTGCTCATCTGTCTGGCACTCGTCATCGTGCCGACGACTCTTCTTGGCCTCATTGCATATAATAGTGCAAGTGCGGCTTTGGAAGAACAGGTAGAGACTGAATTTGAAGTTCGTGTCAGTGAGAGCGCAAAACAGGTAGATGCTGTCTATACGCTCACCATGGATATACTGGAGGTCGGGCTGAACGTCCTCAGATCAGAATTCCAGAGTTATGGAACACCACAGATTCAGAATGACCAGATGGTTCTTGTTGATGCGGCAGGCCAGGTCACTGTGGTGAATGACAACAACGCAATGGTTGATGATGTGGTAAACCAGGTCGGCGGTGCGGCAACCATCTTCCAGGTGCAGGGCAACCAGGCGATCCGGGTTGCAACAACCGTTATCGGTGCAGATGGCAGGCGTGCCCTCGGAACACCGGTCTCGCAGGCGGTCTATGATGCAGTCGTTGTACGTGGAGAGACCTTTTATGGAACCGCAAATGTCGTCGGAGTCGACTATATCACTGTGTATGAACCGATCCGGGGTCCGGGCGGTGCGGTGATTGGTATCCTCTTCACCGGTGTCCGTGAAGATGCAACACTCGGTGTCCTCATTAACGACTTCAGGAGAACAGTGATCGGCCAGAACGGATATATTTACGTCTTTGACTCTACTGGAACCGCAGTCGTTCATCCGACCCTTGAGGGGCAGGATCTGTCACAATATGATTTCATCAGGGATATGCTGAGCCAGAAAGAAGGGCTCTTGAGATATGACTGGGAAGGTGAGGATAAGATCGTCGCATTCACCTACTATGAGCCTCTTGACTGGTATATTGCAGCAGGTGCTGACTGGGCAGACTTTACCGGGCCGATTGACGATATCAGGAACGCTATCCTGATCATCGTGATCGGTGCAGTCCTCATCGGCGGTGCAGTTGCTGTTCTCTTCGGGAGGAACATCGCAAGCAGGATGGATGACCTCGTCAATCTCGGCAGGCGTGTTCAGGACGGGGATCTCTCCGGAACTGTCACAACGGACGGGAGCGGGGACGAGATCGGCCAGGTAGCAGGTGCATTTGGCGGCGTTGTCTCAATAATCCAGCAGTTCGGCTCCGAGATGAACATGATCAGTGCCGCTGCCAGTGACGGAAAGCTGGATGTCAGGGGCGATACCTCGAAGTTCAAGGGCGATTATGCAAATATCATCCACGGCGTCAATGATATCCTTGATTCTGTTATCGGGCCACTCAATGTGGCAGCAGAATATGTCGACCGGATAAGTAACGGCGATATCCCCGAGAAGATTACAGACGAATATAAAGGCGATTTCAACGAGATCAAGAACAACCTCAACAAGTGCATTGATGCGGTGAACCTGCTTGTCAAGGATTCACACACACTTGCAGAGGCCACAATTGAAGGACAGCTTGATACCCGTGCAGATGCTGAAAAGCATGACGGCGACTTCAGGCTCGTCATTGAGGGACTAAATAACCTTCTGGATGCTGTTGTCAAGCCCGTCAAAGGTATGGGCGGAGCGATGAACAAGATCAGCAAAGGTGATATCCCCAAGAAGATCTCCAGTGAGTTCAAAGGCGAATACAATGAACTGAAGGAGAGCGTGAACAGGTGTATCGATGCAATCAACATGCTTATCGATGATGCAAACCTGCTTGCCGGGGCAGCAGTCGAAGGAAAGCTCGCCACACGTGCGGATGCATCGAAGCACCAGGGAGACTACCGGAAAGTCATCGATGGATTGAACAATACCCTTGATGCGGTTGTCCAACCCGTTAACGAAGTGATTCGTGTTGCCGACGCCTTTGCTAACGCTGACTTCAGCACCAGGTTCTCAGATGATGTCGCTGCAAAAGGCGATATGGAGAGGCTGAAGAACGCACTGAACAATGTCTCCATCAAGGTCTCACAGTCGATTGGTGAAGTCAACCGGATGATGGGAGAACTCGCTGCCATCTCTGAAGAGGCGAATGCCAGCATTGAGGAGGTATCTTCCGGTGCCCAGCAGATCGCAAAGAACACCAGTCACGTGAGCGAGAACTCCGAGAAGGCAAACAATGGTGCTGTGCAGGTGCTTCGGGCAATGGAGGATCTCTCTGCAGCAGTTGAGGAAGTCACCTCGAATGCCGAGTCGGTTGCCTCGCTTGCCCGGAATGCAAACGATCAGTCGAAAGAGGGGGCAAAGCTTGCTGCAGCAGCCGAGCAGGGTATCGGTGAGATCAGCCAGTCTGCGGCGGATGTTGATACAATTATCAAAGGCATCAACGAGCAGATGGAGCAGATCGGAAAGATCGTCGGCCTCATTGCAGATATCTCAAACCAGACGAACCTGCTGGCACTCAATGCCGCAATCGAAGCGGCACGTGCCGGAGATGCCGGCCGTGGGTTTGCTGTTGTCGCAGCAGAGGTGAAATCACTTGCCCAGGAGTCCGGATCATCTGCCGAGAGTATTGCGAGCATGATCGGAGAGCTGCAGGTTCAGGCAAAGAGGGCGGTCGAGGCGATGGGAACCGCAAATAACGCTGTTCATGCCGGATCTGATCAGATGGAGAAGACGATTGTCGCATTCAACGAGATCGTCCAGTCTGTTGAGCAGATCTCCCGTGCAATCGAGGAGGTTGCAAGTGCTTCTGAGGAGCAGGCGGCAACTGTCGAGCAGATCACCGCAAGCGTCCATGAAGTGACAAGCTTAATCGACGAGAATGCACGTGAGGCAGGAGATGCAGCAGCGGCAACCGAGGAGGCATCTGCCGGTATAGATGAGGTTGCACGGATGGTTGAGAACGTGAGCACAGTCGCAAACAAGACCCTCCAGGCGAACCAGCAGTTCAAACTGGCTAAGTAGGGGGATGAAACCATGGCAAGTGACGTGCATAGCGATGATAGCCAGGTGATGTCGGGGTCAATTCAGGTCGTCGAGTTTGTCCTCGGTGATGAGAAGTTTGCAATCGATCTCTTCGATGTCCGTGAGGTGGTGGAGTACACACGGATATCCGCCCTCCCCAACTCCCCTTCCTATATCAAAGGAATCATCGATCTCCGGGGCGAGATCACCACCATCATCGACTTAAAGGATCGCCTGAACATAACGAGAAAGAACGACCGGCCTGACGAGGAATCCAGGATCATCGTTCTTGACGAGAATATAACAAAGAAGAAGGTCGGGATCATGGTCGACGATGTCCTCTCGGTCTCGACATTCGAGATGAACCAGGTCGACAGAACCGGTGCGGCTGATGTCGATGACGATTCAAGTATCCTCGGCATCATCAAGAAGAAGACCAGGGTGAAGGATAAGGATCAGACAGATCTGATCATCTGGATCGACATCAAACAGCTCCTCGGTGATATGCTGAAGATGTAGGATAGCCCCTATCCAGGCTATCTTTTGAGGGATATCTTCTCCATTCATCCAAACCTTCTTTTTTGCATAGAGATCGGGATACAGGATACTCAGATGAAGATTGATACGAATGAATACCTCCCTCTCCTCCTTGTTACAGTCACAACCACGCTGTCAATCATCATCGGGTTTCTGGCGCTCAATTCGGGTATCTATTTCATCTTCCAGAACCTCTTCTACATCCCGATCGTAATCGCCTGTATCTACTATACACGACATGGGCTCCTCTTCTCCGTTCTTCTTTCAGCACTCTATCTCGGCATGCTCCTCTCCTATGCAGGAGCCGGATACCTGACTGAAGGCCTGATCCGGTTTCTGCTCTTTGTGGCAATTGCCTTCATCGTCACCCTCCTTGCGGAGAAATCAGAGGGGATCGAGGAGAAACTTGAGACGATGAATGAGGAGCTTCTTGATTCAAACACCATCCTGCTTGAGATGAATGAGCGGCTTGCACGGACAGAAGAGGAGATACGATCCCAGTTTGAAGAGCTCGTGATAACCCAGAATGCTCTGAAGGATGAGCTCGAGCGGAAGACAGATTTTGTCATGATCGCCTCCCATGAACTCCGCACACCTCTTCAGCCGGCGCTGGGCTATCTCAGCCTCCTCACCTCCGATCCAAAAGGCTTTGGTCTCTCTGAAGAGGTTGTCGAACTCCTCAACCGTTGCCAGAAGAATATCGATCAGGAGCGTAAAATCATCGATCGGGTCCTCGAACTCTCGCTTGTTGATTCCGGCAAGATTGAACCGGTATATGATCCCATCCTCCTTCACGATTTTCTTAATGATATCATAGAGACATCTGGATATGGATCAGATGCGGAGATAACCAATGAGATTCCACATGATCTAATCCTTCAGGGTGATCCATCCCTACTCTACCAGGTCTTTTCAGTCATCCTCTCAAATGCAATCCGTTTCAATGAACCTCCCCGCAAGGTTTCCCTTCTCTATAACGGGGAAGATAGCGGGCATTCAATCGGGATCAGGGATAACGGGATTGGAATTCCCGTAGATGCACAGGAGAAGATCTTTGAGCCGTTCCATATCGCCGATCATAATACCCTGAGCCGGCAATATAACCGTCTTGGACTCGGCCTTCCTATCGCCAAACGGTATGTTCAGCTTCATGGCGGGAGGATTACTGTTGAGAGCAGACCGGGGGAGGGGAGTACTTTTACGGTATGGCTTCCTGAGAAGCAGGCAGTTGCAGAAGAGCCCTCTTATAACAGAAATGATACAACATAACATAATTTTATCTATTTCCGATGCTACCATAGCTTGATGGTCGATACTTCCGATCAAATCCTCTCAATCCTCTATGTGGATGATGAGCCCGGACTTCTTGAGATTGGAAAGATTTTTCTCGAAAAAACCGGGATGTTCACCGTCACAACAGCAGGGGGAGCAGATGAAGGGATTAAACTTCTCAAAAAACAGCCTTATGACGCGATCATCTCAGATTACCAGATGCCAAAATGCGATGGAATCGCGTTTCTAAAATATCTGCGAGCAAGAAAGGACACAACACCCTTCATCATCTTCACCGGAAAAGGGCGTGAGGAGGTCGTCATCGAGGCACTGAACGAAGGTGCCGACTTTTATCTTCAGAAAGGAGGAGATCCGAAGGCACAGTTTGCAGAACTTGCAAATAAGGTTTCATATGCCATAATAAGGAAGAAGGCCGAGACTGCACTTCGTGAGAGCGAAGATCGTTACAAAAACGTCGTTGAAACCCAGTCCGAGTTCATCTGCCGCTTCCTGCCAGATGGCACTTTTCTCTTTGTCAATGATGCTTATTGCCGTAGATTCAAAAAGTCTGCTGAAGAACTGATTGGAACACGATTCAAACCACTCATCCACAGAGACGATCAAGATAAAGTCACTCGTCAGTTTGCCTCGCTCACCCCCAAAAACCCTGAAAGCATCATTGAACAGAGGACAATTCTCCCCGATAATAAGATCGTATGGGATCGCTGGAGTACACGGGCATTCTTTGATGATTACGGCAAGGTCCGTGAATACCAGTCTGTTGGCAGGGATATCACTGAACTCATGGAACGTGACAGGCTCTTGCAGAAGAAGAATGAAGAGCTGGCAGCATCTGAAGAGAAGATCCGAGAACAGCTTGAGGAGAATATTGCCGCACAACGGCAGCTTGTACTCTCCGAGGAGCGGTATAGGGCAATCTTTGAAAATACTGAAGCAGCGACGATAATTATCGAGGAAGATACCAGCATATCGTTAGCAAATAGTGCATTTGCAAAGCTCTATGGATATCCACAGGATGAGTTGATTGGAATCAGCTGGACAAAGTTTGTGAGCCGGCAGGATATCGAGCAGATGATCGCCTTCCACCGGCAGAGGAGGGAGGAGGGAGGAGAGCCGCCTAGACAGTATGAGTTTACCTTCATCAACCGTTACGGGGAGTTACGTCCCATCCACCTGACAGTTGGTATGATCCCGGGGACACGCCAGTCTGTTGCCTCATTTCACGATCTCACTGATGTGAAGCAGACGGAACTGGCACTCCGACAAAAGAACGAGGAGCTGGCTGGAGCTGAAGAAGAGCTCAGAACACAGCTTGAGGAGATTATCAGTATACAACAGATGCTGGAAGAGACCAATGAATATCTTGAAAACCTTATTACTCATGCCAATGCCCCGATCATTGTCTGGGACAGGGATCTCAGGATAACAACATTCAATGATGCATTCGGGAGGCTGACGGGCATACCACCGGAACAGGCGATAGGATCTCAGATCGAACTGCTTTTCCCGGAAGAGAGACGGGAAGAATCGATGGATCTGATCAAAAGAGCCATGGCGGGGGAGATGTGGGATGTCGTCGAGATACCAATCCTGAACCAATCCGGGGAAGTGAGAACCGTCCTATGGAATTCTGCTAACATTCGCAGTAGCGACGGGGAGATGATCGTTGCCACGATTGCCCAGGGGCAGGATATCACTGATCGGAAAGAAGCCGAACAGATCCTTCTCCAGAAGAACGAAGAGCTTCATGCTGCATATGAACAGCTGAAGGCATCCGAGGAAGAACTCAAAGATA
Organism: Methanocalculus pumilus; assembly: GCF_055382585.1. NCBI lineage: Archaea > Methanobacteriati > Methanobacteriota > Methanomicrobia > Methanomicrobiales > Methanocalculaceae > Methanocalculus > Methanocalculus pumilus. Next base: position 1,933,802 of record NZ_AP042393.1, read on the forward strand.
GCATCGATGAGCTGACAAGGCATGAACAGTTCATTCGTGAGAGCGAGTCACGGCTCAGGTACCTCCTCGGTTTCTATGAGAGGGCACACCTGCCGGAGAAGGAACTGCTTGCCTATGCCTTGGAAGGAGCATCCGTGATCACAGGGAGCCAGCTTGGATACCTCGCCTTCCTGAATGATGATGAGAGCGAACTCTCGATGTACGCATGGTCTGAGACTTCCATGAAGGAATGCTCCATGCAGGAGAAGCCGATCGTGTATGCAGTGGAGAGGACAGGGTTATGGGGAGAGGCGGTGCGGCAGCGGCGTCCGGTGATCACAAATGATTATGCTGCTCCAAATCCGGGGAAAAAAGGCTATCCTAAGGGACATCCGCAAATCATCCGACATATGAACGTCCCGATCCTTGACGGGGAGCAGATCGTAATCGTCGCCGGGGTTGCGAACAAGCCACTGGATTACACCGATAACGATACCATTCAGCTCACGCTCCTGATGCAGGGGCTCTGGCAGGTCCTTAAAAGACGCCGGATCGAAGAGGAATTCCGGAGGCAGGAGGAGCAGCTTACCGAGATTACTGAGATGGTTCCAGGAGTGGTCTTCCAGTTTTATATCCGGCCGGATGGAGAGAAAGGATCATACTATATCAGTAGCCGGGCAGAGGAAGTGTTTGGTATCAGAAGCTCTACCGAGGAATTCTTTGAAAGGTTCACAGAGCAGGTGGATCCCCGTGATCGTGATGCATTCATCGAGTCGATTGAGGATGCTGCAAAGGCCGACCTCACCTGGAACTATGAAGGGAGATTCATCAGACCTTCCGGAGAAGAGATCTGGTTCCAGGGAATGTCCCGTCCGATTCAGCGAGGATCTGAGCTTCTATTCAACGGCATCCTGCTGGACATAACCGATCGGAAAGAAGCAGAGGTAGCATTATCACAAACCCACAAGAAACTCAGGATTCTCTCATCCATAACGAGTCATGATATAGCCAATAAAATTATGACAATCCGGGGGCTGCTTGAGATCGCTTTGGATCAGGAGGATAAACAATATACGGGCATCTGCCATGATGAGATCCGAAAAGCCACTGATGCCATTGAGCGCCAGATTGTCTTTATGCGGGAATATGAGCAGATTGGGATACAGGAATCCAGCTGGATAGAGCTTGCTCATCTCATTTCAAGGATAGACGACAGTCAAATCCCGGTTCAGAATACCTGCCCGGAGATCTCATTCTATGCCGATCCGATGGTTGAGAAGGTCTTCCAGAACCTCTATATGAACACCATCCTGCACGCACAGACTGCAAGATGGATCGTCATCTCATGTGAGGAGAGGGAAGGGGCTCTCGCAATCATCTGGAAAGATGACGGCCCCGGCATCCCTGATGATCAGAAAGAGGAGATCTTTGTACGGGGTTTTGGCAAAAACACCGGTTTTGGACTCTTCCTCGCCCGCGAGATCCTCGCCATCACCGGGATTACAATTCAGGAGACCGGAACCTACGGCAAAGGGGCGAAGTTTGAGATTGTGGTGCCGGAGGGGGCATGGCAAAGAATTTGATTCTCCAGTCAATACAGTGATTATCTAAAGATTCTGCAGGAGAAGCAATGTGAGAGAGGGGGAACCGTTTCCCTCATAATTCAAGGTATTTTCATGAAGGTCATCAACCCGACTGAAGAGAGCGATATCTACACCTCGAATGTCTATCCTGTCACCGGCGACTGGAAGACGCTGGATGATCAGAATACGCTGGTTGATGCTGGGCGTGATCCAAAGATTATCGAGAAGATTACCAGATCAGCTGCCGGTGTCGGGAAGCGGAAGCTTGACCAGGTGATACTCACGCACGATTACTATGATCATGCATCGCTAACCCACGAGATCAAGAAGCTATTCTCCCCGACGATCTATGCCTTCTCGGATTCAAAGGGCTGTGTAGATATCGTCCTCAGAGGAAAAGAGATCATTCGTGTTGGCGATCGCTTCTTTGAGGTGATCCACACACCCGGACACACCGGGGACTCAATATGCCTCTTCTGCGAGGAGGAAGGAGTCCTCTTTTGTTGGCGAGACCATTCCGGTCCATGGGGGGCCGGGTTGCAGGTACGATGAGAGATTTATCCATGCTCTCTTCTTATTGCCACAAAAGATGTGATGGCGATCTACTATGGACATGGCAGACCGATGTTTGGAAGGTGCAACACAATCATCGAGAACTCGATTAAGAGTGTCAGAGAAACAGGAAGACCCCGATAAATTCGCTGAAGAAGGAAGATACAGAGTTGTTGCACAAGCATCCATGGCAGACTCTCCTCAATCAATGGTGCAAACCCCGGTTTTATCATCCCTCCCATCAAATATTTAGTGGACCAAAGCATGGCATTCACCTACTTCTTTCGGGATCTCCAGACGCTCCAGATGATAATCGATCATATGCTCCCCTCCATCCGTGGGAGGACGCATATCAATATCTGGAGTGCCGGGTGTGCGATGGGACAGGAGCCCTACACAATCGCCCTTCTCCTGAAAGAGCATATGGGGGCGATGATCTTTCGGAATGTCAGGATACTTGCAAGCGACATCGATCATTCAGACCTCTTTGGAGAGATAATCGGAAAGGGCAGCTATCCCTATGTGGAATTAAAAAGGATTCCGGAAGAGTTCTTTACAAAGAATTTTACTCCGGATCCAAAAAAAGACGGACATTTCATCATAGCTGAGGATGTCAGGAACCGGATTACCTTTAAACGGCATGATCTCCTCACATACATTCCTCCCGGCAATAATTTCTCACTGATCAGCTGCAAGAATGTCCTCCTCCATTTCACAGAAGAGCAGAGGATCAAGGTGATCAGGATGTTCCATGAGACCCTTGTTGACGGCGGCTTCTTCCTTACAGAACAGACCCAGAAGATGCCTCCCGAGGTTGCAGATCTCTTTGAGCAGGTCGTCCCAAATGCCCAGGTCTTCAGAAAACTGCCTGCCGATTCCCGTTCCTGAAAAATAAGGATAAATCATTTGTTTTCGACAAGAGAAAGAGGCTCAGATCACCATGAAGATTCAAAACCTGACCGGCAATAGTAGCATGTACACCTCGAATGTGTATCTGGTCACCGGAACATGGAATGCACTTGCTGATCAGAACACGCTCATTGATGTCGGACGTGATCCATCGATCATCGAGGTGATACAGAATGCCCATAGCGGTGTTGGGAAGCGGAAGCTTGACCAGGTGATACTCACCCATTCACATTATGATCATGCGTCACTCCTTCCGCAGATCATAGAGAACTTCCAGCCAACGATCTATGCCTTCTCAGAAGCTCTTAAGGGCGTCAACACCTATCTGAGGGGCGGAGAGATCATACGTATCGGAGATCGCCGGTTTGAAGTCATCCATACACCAGGTCACACACAGGACTCAATCTGCCTGTACTGCGAGGAGGAGGGTGTTCTCTTTGTAGGAGATACACCAATCATCATCAGGACATCCGGAGGCACATATGAAGAGAGGTTCTTCAATGCAGTGCGGTATATTGCCACAAAAGAGGTTAAAGCGATCTATTTTGGCCATGGCAAACCGATGCTTGAGTATTGCAACAACACTCTTCAGAACTCTCTCAGAAATATACGAAACAGCAGAATACTCTCTGAGAATCAACCAGGCAATCCATGATCATCGGCATCCTCGCTGACACCCAGGACAGCCTGCGATGGCATTTGCCATCTAACCATCAGTACTCCCTGCCTCTTTTAAATACCTCAATAACCCTCACAGAAGTAGCATCCACGGCATAAATAATACGATACTCCCCAACCCGTAGACGGTATTTTTTCGGATCGAAATCAGTAAGTACTTTTATATCAAGACCGGAACGTGGAGTAAATGGATCCGCAGATAAATGAGTGAGTGAATTTCGTATTCGATTGCGAGTATCCTCACTGAGCGTGTAAAATTGTTTTTCAAAGGTTCGTGAAACCAAAACCGGGTATATCACAGTGCATCAAGAGGAAGGAACTCTTCTGTTTCTAATATCGTATTCCAGCGTTCATTCAGATTCTTCCAGTTCACTTCACTGAGTAATTTCCGTATGATGGTATCATAACTCTCACCTTCTTTGCCAGCGCTCCGAAGCAGTTCTTTTGTATCGGAAGATACTGTTATGGTCGTTATAGATCCCATAATAATTGTATATTATCCTCTCAGACATAAGAGGCTTCCTTCACGATTTCAACACAGAGGAGGCCCATGGCTTTTGATTATGGCCTTGATGAGCCAAAGATCGAGACTTCAGAAAACTGGTTTACCATCACCTTCCCGTGAACAGGTAGAGAACACAACAAAGAGATACAGGTATTATGGTTCAGATGCAAAACACGTCTAAATCATGATAGGCATCCTCGCTGACACCCACGACAACCGCCCCGCCATCCGGGAGGCGATCGATTTATTCGTCTCACTGGATACCGGCCTCGTACTCCATGCAGGCGATATCACCACACCCCAATCACTTGAGATCTTCTGCGATCTCCCCTGTGAGATGATCGGGGTCTTTGGAAACTGTGACCGGCAACAGAAGTGGCTCAGGGACGAAAGCAGGAGATGCGGCACGATACGGGTAGAGAACCGTGTCGCCGAACTCTCAATTGATGGGCTCAGGATCGGGATGGTGCATGGGGATGATCCCGGATCTGTTCTGGCACTCGCTGAGGCGGCTGTATTTGACGTCATCATCTCCGGACATACCCACCGCCCGGTGATCAGGAAGTCAGGAGAGAGTATCCTGATCAATCCGGGCGAAGCCTGCGGTGAGCGGTACGGGAAGGCAACGATCGCGATCCTTGATACAGATACTTTGGAAGCAGAGATCCTTACGCTCACTTTTTGATGTTCGGAAGGGCACCATATGAGCAGCATACACTCAAACAGATACAAAAGTGATACAATTGGGAATACAGGCAATCTTTGAATGGTTTAAGAGAAAGATCTCCGGCGGGGAGAAGAAACAGGATCGTTCATCAGATGAAGATATACATGCCCTGCTCATCGACACCTATGCAGATTCTGAAGCAGGGGATCTCACCACAGAGATAAGGACTATCGATCAGATCGCCCTCTCCTGCCGCCGGATGCAGCATGCAGAAACGAAGGGAGATCTGATCCGCCTCCTTGCAACAGAGGTGAAGAGATTCTCTCTTCATGACCTTGAGATGATGTATGCACGATTCGAGGAGAAGACACGCAATCTGCCCAATCAGTACCGGGATCTCCTCCTTCCAAAAGTGAAGGAGCAGATCTTCCCAGCCCACCATCGGCTCCTCCTCCTTGCCCGAAACGGAGCCGGTGACGAAGAAGAGGCACCCCTCCAAAAAGCGGCTGGATTGTACTTCATAATGGTTGAAGCTGCTGTAAGGAAGAAGGCAAAAACAAATGAACCGACCTTCCTCTATCTCAAATATCTCCTCGCCGGATTTTGGATCTTTGTGATGGAGGAGCCGGCACATCCAATCGGCACCCCGTTTCCGGGAGGCCAGATCGTTGATGCATGGGAAGGAGAGTACCTCTGTCCTGTCCGGGACAAAGCAGACGGGATACCCTTTGCACTCTGTCCATTCTGCCCTGCAAGGCAGAGCGATGAGCCGACGTACCCTGAGATGAGAGAGGTGCGGAAGGAGCGGAGACGAAAAGAGTCACTGAATAATTACTGGACCAACTACAAAGGCTGACCATACGAAGGTTAATTATCGGCGCCCAACAAGCTCTAGCACATGAAGATCGTTTCTGTTGCCGATGTGCACTCCGCACCAAACCCGCATCATGTCGATGCACGAAAGATATACGATACCGAACATGCAATAGCCGTGGTCATCACGCTCGAACCGGGTGAGGCACTGAAGAAGCATGCCACTCCGGTGGATGTCTTCTTCTATGTGCTTGAAGGAACCGGTGTTGTCGAGATCGGAGAGGAGAGGAAAGAGGTTCTGAAGGATATGCTGGTTGAAAGCCCGGCAATGATCCCACACCGATGGATGAATGAGAGCAGGGAGATCTTCAGGGTGCTTGTTGTGAAGATCCCACGCCCCACCACGGAGACAAAGCTGCTCTGAGCCATTTACCTCCCAATATTCGTTCTTTTCAGCCTAAAACTCCTTTATAACCAGCAGTCTCCAATCGGTTCCATGGAGGGAGACGGTATCCCAGACGATATGTTTCTTCACACCCGAGAGACCGATGATGGCTGCTCCTTTTGGTTCGGTCAGTATACGGGATCTGAAATGCCTCACATCAGGGTAGATTTCATATTCCGGATCCGGGAAGATCATCGCCCCAATCTCCTTTGGATCTTCTGCATAGAGGACTGTGCCATCCACCTGAATCGCCCGTGCCGAGTATGGCGATCCGATTTCCGCCTTCTCTGCTGCCCCGCCAAGAAGAACTGACGGAAGAATGATCGCGGAGATGCCACCTGCAATTCTGCCATCAGCAGTTACAACCGGGTACGCGATTGAGACTCCATCCTGCCCCTCAACGGCATGGAGCAGATGTGAGAGTACCGGCTTCTTCTCATCCAGTATAACACGGATATGTGGCTGGGCTGAGATATCCACCCCGATAGCCGATGCATATGCTTCGGGATAGACATCAATGATCCGGCCTTCTGGATCAAACGAGACAACATCATAAACCGCTTCCGAGGTGCCGGCGACATACGCGAGCACCTCATGGGTGGAGGGGTCATCAAGCCCGACAGCGCTTGCATGAGCTCCTGCAAGCAGCACCTCGTTATCGAGGGAGTTGAGCTCTGCTTCTGTCTCTTCATGATACCGGGAGAGGAGAGCCTGCATCACGATCTCATCTGAAAACGTGCTTTCACCCGTATAGTAGATGCCTGCTCCAATCCAGTAGGTATCATCCACCATCCTGACATAGCTCACTTTTGGTTCAAGCTGCATCCCTCTCCCGGGGTTTGGATAATGGTAATAGATGAAACCGCCACCAAGCCGGGAGAGGGCGATCTCGATACGCGTTACATTCAACCCATGGTGATCGGTGAGATCGAGCATGCTTGTCCCGGAAAGCTCGGGCTGGTAGGGGAGGGCAAGCGCAATTCCATCCATATCAAGGGCATAGATGTAGAGATCACCCCGGACATAGGGGCCTTTTAGATCATTGAAGGTGGCAAGCGCCTCCTCTTTCCCGACACGCTCTGCATAGAGTGCGGCATCGTCAACAAAATCAGAAAGGGCCGCTGTCACGTCGGGATCCGGCATCATCGTATCATCTGTGGAATAGAGACCTGATCCAAGCACCCATCCATCACCGCCTTTCATCACATAGCTGATCTTGGGTTCCACGGCAAAGCCATGTGTTGGGTTTGCGTAGAGATACCTGACAAAACCACCACCTGAAAGACCGGTTTCTATAATTTCCCTGATGAAATAGCGGCCCTCTGCATCCTGGAGATCAGAGCGGCTGGTTCCTATCTGGTCTGGTTCAAAGGGAAGGGCAAGTGTGGTACCATCCTCTTCATAGGCAAAGATATAGAGATCTCCTTTCACAAATGGTCCACCCGGATCATTGAAGGCGAGGAGTGCAGCCTCTTTCCCATGCATATCAGCATACTCAAATGCAGTCTGTACAAACGCCACCATCTCTTTTGGGGATGCATCAGACACCACTTCCGGTTCAGAATCAGAAAGACAGCCCGTTACAGAGATCAGAAGAAGGAGACAAAGTCCAACAATATAAAAACCCTTTTGCATAACAGATGATAGTTCATCGGAGAAGGGGAAAAAAGGTTTCTTTTCCGAAGAATCACCGCATCTTTCCGGCAACCAGGATCTCCCGGCCACCTGCCCCGTACATCATCAGGATATCGCCATCAATCTGATACGAGCGGACCTGTTCAAGCAGGAAGAGAAAACGACCCTCCTGTTCCATAACATCCTCATCAGGGCAGTACATCAGGGTAGAGAGAGGCGATCTGAAGGCAATCTCTGTTTCACTGGCACGATACTCAGCAGAATAGCTGTTGCATCCGGCAGTTCCACTGGCTTTGCCATCTTCTGAGAAATGGAGGGTGGCATACGTATCTGCCCGCACCATCTCACCGTCAATGCCCTCATAGGCAACAAGTGTCCATGATGTTCCCGACAATCCGCCTGTCACCATGGAGCAGCCAGCGGTGACAAGAACGGCTGCGAGGAGAATGGCGATTATGAAGAAACCAGATCTCATGCAGGAGAGATTGGAGGGAGAGAAGATAACCCCTCACCCGTACATGAAACCAGGCCTGCCAGATAAGAGAAGAGGATTAAGAACCCTGCTCAGCAGCAAGGAGCCGATCAAGCACCGACTTGCATCGCCTGAGCTCCTCTTCATTCTCCACCTGGCGCGTGACATCAATCCCGGTGCTGACGATATGGGTGACGTTCCCGCCGTCATCGCAGACAACCGAGTTCGACCAGTCAATTATTATGGGAGTCTGATTCCTGCATGTCAATGTGCCCCGTATACGTGAACCACGCCTTGTCTCAACCAGTGTTTGGATATGGGCACGCACAGCCTTGATCATATCCTGAGAGGTAAACATCTCCCAGATATGCTTCCCGAGAACTTCTTCTTCACGGTACCCAATCAGCTCTTCTGACCTTCGGTTGAACCGGAGGATCCGGCCCTTTGGATCGAGAACAAATATGGCAGCATCCACTGTGGCAAGGATCGTATCAGAGAGATCCCTCTCTCTCCGAACCTTCAATCCGGCCTCCATCCATTCGATTGCAAACCCAATCTTCTCAGCAAACATGGAGAGGAGCCGCTCTTTACCCTCATAGTACTTAGGCTCCTCGTCCCTGCCGCCAAAACCAACCTCGAAGGAGCCGACCTCCTCTCCGCCAGCATAGATTGGACGTGAGAACACAAAGGGAAGGCCTTCTGGAATTCCGCTCTCATAGATATCATGCCCGTAGGTAATCCGAACTCCTGTGGGACCCCGTTTCGACCAGCATTTCCCAACCACCCTGACAAGTTCATTGAGAAGTGCCGGGAGTGTCATCTCGGAGTTGATTGTCCCTGAAAACCGCATGATGCACTCGATCTCCTGAAAACCCCCCTCAAGCTGATCCTTCTGCGAAAGGAGTGCAAGCTCTATCTCTTTTCGATCGGAGATGTCATTGCCGACCGACAGAACTCCGATCACTTCACCCTCATCATTTCTGATCGCCCGGTTAGACCATTGAACCCAGACGAGGCGGCCATCTTTTGTGATATTGGCGTTTTCATTCCGCCTGTATGAATCGGTATCGGTGCAGACCTCTGCAATCAGCTCTTTCAGATCACGGCCTGAGAGTTCTTCGGGGGGAACAATTGTCCCGATGGCACTTCTGCCGAGGACCTCTTCCTTGGAATACCCGAAGAATGTCTCGGCAAACTCATTAAAGAAGATTATATTGCCATTTTTATCAAGTTTAATAATGATTGCATCGGCCATCTCCACAAGCTCACGGTACTGGTGTTCCCTCTCCCTGAGCTCTTCGATCATCCGGACTTCTTCGGTGATATCCACCATGACAATGACATACACTGCATGATGCGCCTCATCAACTGATGGGATGATATGAATATGGAGATGGATAACCTCTCCTCCATCCAGATGAAGGGGATACTCAAGCACCTCCTCGGAGTCGCCAATTTTCCCTTCAAGGACGGACAGAAGATCGTGCACACCGGAATCGGCAACCTCCACATACCTGAGATCCCGGCCTATCAGATCACCGCTTTGTTTCCCCATGAGTTCAAGGCACGCATCGTTGATCACGAGAAGACGGAGATCAGAATCCAGAATCATGATCCGTTCATTCATTTTTGATATGAGTGATGCGAGAGGTACGCGATATGCTGGCGAATAAATCTTGGCCTTCCCAAACATCCTCATCTCGACAAGCCCTGCCGCATACATGCCATCGAGATATCGTCCGGTAGAGTGCTTGTTTTTCCCAAGTGCCTGCGCTATCTCGGTAACGCTCATACCATGCGGGTGTTTCCTGAGAAGTTCGCGGATTTCAATATATTCATCCCGGAGAGGTTCCATTGAGTGTCACTATTTGTTCCTAATATTTAAAAATATTTACTATAGGATACACATAACCCGGAGATGTATTTTGCCAAGTGCGACCTATAAGAGACATTCTTAAATATGATACGAAGCAAACGATAATACTCAAAAATTTATGGTGCAATCAATGAACCAGAACCATCACATTCAAAGAAACTGCCTCAGAGGAATTCTTATCCTCTCTCTGATTCTGGCAGCCGTCATCACACCGGCAGCAGCCGGTGAGAAGTATCTCTACGGATCCCCCGAACTCAGGGTTGCGATCAGCGGGACAAATGAGTTTTCTCCGGGAGAAGAGGCAACCGTCGCTATCATGGTTGAAAATACCGGACTTACCAGCGTCAAGATCATACGGAGCGAGATCATCTCACGGGATGATCGCCCCGATACCGCAAAGATGGCAGTCGTAAGCCTTGTCCCAGGAGATGCGCCACTCACCATTAAGACCGATCCACAGATGATCGGAGACATCAATGGGGGGAGTAGCGCCACCGCATCATTCACCATCCAGTTTGATGAGGATGCCAAAGCCGGAGCCTATACCATACCAGTCAGCATCGAATATACCTACCTCTCAAGTGCTGAACAGCATGGAGATGATTTCATCAGGTATTATTACAATAAAAAAGTGGTTCACGAAGAGCTTCAGGTTGTCGTAAAACCGGATGTCAGGCTCCTCGTCACCGATATACAGACTGATGCAATCAATGTCGGAACCGAAGGATATGTCACGCTGACTGTCAGGAATGCCGGATCCGAAGATGCCCGGTCTGCCTCACTCAAGATCGATCGGAGCGGAACAAGTCCGCTCATCCCGACTGATAGCAGTGCATTTATCGGCGACTTCCCTGCAGGATCGACCGTTACCCGGACATTCAAAGTTTCAGTATCCACAAACGCCGAACCTGGCGACTATCCCCTCTCAGTCTATGCAGAATATAAGGACAGGAACGGCCAGATACAAACATCAGATCCACGGACCTTCGGAGTCAGTACCGGCGGAAAAATTGAGTTTACTGCCATCTCCCCTCCGGCTGTTGTGAGACCGGGGCAGAAGACCGTCATTGATGTCGAATACAAAAATATCGGCGAAGCACCGGTTTACCGGGCCACCGCACGGATATCAGCAGTCGATCCCTTCACCTCAAATGACGATACCTCATACCTCGGTGACCTAGCCCCCGGAGAGACGAAGGTGGCACGGTACATCCTGAATGTCGATTCTGGTGCAACCGAGAAGATCTATGGGCTCGACTCGGAGATCCGGTACCGCGATTCCCTCGACAATACCCAGATCTCAAAGACAATGAAGGTTGAGGTGGAAGTTGTCCCGCGTGAAGCGACAATTCCACCAGTACTGATTGCAGTCATCCTGATTGTTGTCATCGGCGCAGGATACTGGTACTACCGGAAACGGCAGTAATCACCTTTTTTTTAAGGAGACGACTGCTACCATGCAGATCTACGAAAAAATCTCTGATGCAATAAACCGGCACCCGGCAAAGATAGCCGCAGCAATAGTCCTGCTCCTCATCATCGGGCTCTATGGGATGACCATGACCGAGATGGAGACGGGTGCAGAAACCTATATCGATCCGGATACCCCCAGGTACATTCTTCTCGATAAGTACCAGAGCACCTTCTCTTCTGACTCAATTATGATCCTCGTTGAGACCGAGGATGTGACAAATCCGATTATTCTCGACTATATGGCGGATCTTAAGAGAGATCTTGTACGTGAACGGCATGTCACCGGCGTTATCGGGATAACAGATTATCTCACAAATACCAATGGCGGGGAGATACCCGCCTCGATTGCCGAGGTAGAAGCCGCAAAAGAACAGATTGATCCTGCTCTTTATGATCGGCTGGTTCCGGCCACCTCGATGACGATCATCCAGATCACCCTTGATACGGGCCTCACACTGGATACCCAGTTTGAGATCGTCGACTCAATCGATACGCTCATCCAGATATCTGATCCCCCACCAGGAACTACAGTCTCGCTCACCGGCAACCCTGCCTTTGCCAAACAGATGATGGATGAGATGGGTACCTCGATGGGGAGCCTCATCGGCATTGCAATGCTCCTGATGATACTTGCAGTCGGCATCCTCTTCAGTGCTGTCCGGTACCGCCTCCTCTCTGTTGCAATCGTTGCAAGCGGCCTCATCTTCACGTTCGGATTCATGGGCCTGACCGGGATCAAGATCAATATGGTGACGATCGCTGCGTTCCCGGTCTTAATCGGGATCGGGATCGATTACGCGATTCAGTTCCATTCCCGGCTTGATGAAGAGGTCAGAAACACGTCATTACCCGAGGCTATCAAAATAACGATGACCAAATCCGGACCATCGATCCTGTACGCAATGCTCGCCACCTCAATGGGGTTCCTCGCAATGTGGACATCACCGCTTCCGATGATCAGGAGTTTTGGAGAAGTCTGTGTGATCGGGGTTGTCTGCTGTTATCTTGCGGCACTCTTCATCGTCCCGGTCTTTGCCACCCTGCTGAAGTACCAGCCAAAACCAGTCCCCGAAAACAAAGGGCTGGCACTTGGGGACCGGTACAATCTTGGTATCGGAAAGATGGCAGGCGGTATATCCCGATTCCCGCTGATCATCCTTGGTATATGCGTACTCCTTGCTGTGGGAGGATTCTCGGTGGACGATCAGATCATCGTCAATACCGATGAAAACTCCTTTGTTCCACCAGATATGCCCGCAAGGGTACAGATCGAGAAGGTAACCCGTGCAATGGGGCCAGCATCTGCCACCCCAATCTTTGTGAGGGGTGATCGGGTATCGGCTCTGGATTCGATCACCTGGATGCATAGTTTCCAGCAGTACCAGGAGGAGAGTAACGAACTTATCACTGGTACACGGAGCATCGCCGATCTGGTGATCCAGTACAATGGCGGCTCCCTCCCTGAAACTGATGCTGAACTCGCGGTGATCCTTGAGAGAATACCACCTGAGCTCCGTGACCATTATTTAAGCGGCCATTCAATGGCGCTCATTGAGATCTCCACCCTCGAAATGGATGCAACAATTGCTATGTCCTTTGTCGAGCGGCTCCAGCATGAACTCACCTGGCACCAGCCGCCGCCCGGGATCACCGCATCGCTCACCGGGATGGGAGAGATGTTTACCGATCTTGATCACCCAGATCCGGGAGACCAAGACCACAATGACCATCCTTGGGTTCGTGATGATCTTCGTCTTCCTCTTCATCGTCTACAGGAAGAGCCTGAAGGCGGCAACGCCCCTTGTTCCGATCATCCTGATCGTCGGGTGGAACAGCCTGATCATGTATGAACTTGGGATCGACTACTCGCCCATGACCGCAACGCTCGGATCGATGACGATTGGTATTGCCTCAGAGTATACCATCCTGATTGCAGAGCGGTACTATGAGGAGCGTGAGAAGGGTTTGCTGAAGATGGATGCAATCCGCGAGAGTGTCCAGAAGATCGGAACCGCAATCACCATATCCGGTCTTACAACAGTCTTTGGGTTCTCTGCACTGATCACCTCCAGCTTTGGGATCATCAGCAACTTTGGTATCCTCACAGTCATCTCAGTCGGTTTTGCGCTGATGGGTGCCATCATCGTGATGCCCGCAATCCTCTCACTCATAGGAAACGGTGTAGAGGAGAATACTGAAGAGAAAGCAGTTGCATAATCCCCACACCCCCCCTCTTTTTCAGATCTCCCGGACAACAGGTACATCAGAATGAGACATCCAAAGACAGGCGACACGGTCTTTGTTCATTTCATCGCACGGCTTGATGATGGCAACGTCATTGAGGAATCAGAAGCAGATCATCCTGTTGAAGCGGTGCTTGGCGCAGGTACGATCAATCCCTCCTTTGATGAAGCACTCAGAGAGATGAAGGAAGGGGAGAGCCAGACGATCACCCTTCCACCCGAAAAAGCATACGGGAGATATAATAAGAGGCTCGTCTTCAGGCTGAAGCGCAAAAAGCTTGAACTCATAGGAGAACCGAAGGAAGGGGATTTCGTAAAAGTCGGTCTTCCCGGCGGAAAGAATGCGCTTGTCATGATCCTTGCAATCGATGAGAAGAAAGTCACAATCGATGCCAATCACCCTCATGCCGGGGAGACGATCCACTATACCCTTACACTTGAACGGATCGTTTTCGCAGAAGAACTGGAGGAGCCAGAGCCATGAAACCGAACACAATCTATCAGATGGACTGTATCGAAGGGATGGAAGGAATGGAAGCAGGCTCAGTCGACCTGATCGTCACCTCGCCGCCATACAACATCGGAAAAGCCTACACCACCTATGATGACACAATCACCCGCTCAGAGTACCTGGAGTGGATGGGAGAGGTAGCAGAAGCCTCTCAGCGGGTTCTGTCGGACTGTGGATCATTCTTCCTGAATATCGGGGGCACACCGACAGACCCCTGGATACCGATCGATGTGGCAAATGAGTTCCGGAAGAAGGGGTTTTACCTCCAGAATATGATCCACTGGATCAAGTCCATCGCAATCCCACGCCCCGATATGGGATCGTACAATAATATCACCGGAGATATCGCGGTCGGCCACTATAAGCCGATTAACAGTAAGCGGTTCCATCATAACTGCCACGAGTTCATCTTCCATTTCACAAAAACCGGCGATGTCCCGCTTGATAAGCTGGCGATCGGGGTTCCTTATCAGGATAAGAGCAATATCGGGAGGTGGAAGAATGCAGGATCAGATCTCCGGGACCGGGGGAACACCTGGTTCATCCCGTACGAGACGATCAATGAGAAGCGGCCCCACCCGGCAGTCTTCCCAATCGGTCTTCCCACCCTCTGTATCAAAGACCATGGTCTTGATCGATGCCGCCTTGTGCTCGACCCTTTCATGGGGATCGGATCGACCGCCATCGCCTGCATCCGGCTTGGTATAGACTATATTGGCTTTGAGATCGACTCCTCGTACCGGGAGATTGCAAGTGAGAGGATACGGGAGGAGAAAAGGCAGATCCGCTTCACATAGGAGAATAACGCTCTCTGACAGCCGCAACCACCTCCGGCAGGGAATAGATATCCACTGCCGCCATCCTCTGCCGGATCTCGTCAGGAAGCAGCCTGCCAAATGCCCAGGTCTCAGGCGGCAATGGGGGTAGCTGCCGGATAAGCTCCTCCTCTGGCATTCTTCTCAATTCCATCAGGGCATCCCGGATCTCTTCTTCTCCATCCTCACCCAAAGGCACCTCGACGGTGACGGCAGCATATGTGCTCCGAACCCGCCAGCGGGGGGGCAGGAGATGCCTCAGCAGGTGGGCGAGAGTTGCATTCTGCCGCTCCCCAAGGAATGTCCAGACTGAGATGAGCTCTCCTGCCAGAAGCGGCTCTGAGATGACGCAGATCTTCTCCGGATTGATCCCATGTGGCCAGGAATGGATCTCGTCATTGATCGCCTCCTGCATCCCTTCCGGGAGCATTAGATCTGATCCCCGCCTTGCTGCCATTCTTCCCACCGCGTGTGCGAGGAGGGGCGATACCCCTGCCCTCCCACCGCCTGTCCAGAAGGGACGGGGGCCATTCCGATCGGATTGAATGACAAGAAGCCCCCGCCGTGCATCATCACGGGAGATCACCCGCCACCCCCGTCCGGCGAGGGTGAAACCTTCTTCAGCTGCGATCCCGACGAACGAGGGATCAAGGGTTCCGACCGCCTGCCCATCCGGCGTCACTGCCCGGTATCCGCCGCCTGCGGAGAGCACCGAGCAGAGGGCGATCCAGTGCGAACGTGAAAGTTCAGCCTCGGCAGTTATCCCGATCACAACCAGATCCCCATCCATCGCGAGGTACCCATTGGCAAGCAGGTGATCGAGGATCAGATCCAGATCCTCCTCAGAGATACCGGCAAAAGGAGAAAGATTCAGGAGCTCTTTCTTAAGAGGGCGCCTCCCAAGGCAACGCCTCTTTCTCAGGAGTATAAAGAGCTGTTGCAGAAGGACATTGCAGGGAAAGCGAAGCGGCCGCAGTGGTTCTGCTTCATGGTTCCGGGCAGCTTCTATTGCTGCGGCAGCCAGCAAGGCCTCTTCACCAGATGCCAGGATGAAGACCATCTCCTGCGGCATATTCCTCCTGCCGGATCGTCCGAGCCGCTGAAGGAATGATGAGACTGAATCCGGTGCACCGTACTGCACCACAAGATCGAGGCCACCGATATCGATCCCGAGTTCGAGCGTGCTGGTGCAGACGATGCACGCAGGACCGTCCCCCTGCATCGCCGTTTCTGCTTCAGACCTGAGATCGGACGAAACAGCCGAATGATGGATAAAAACCGGATGCTTCCGCTGCATAAGCACAGCATGGAGTTTCTCTGCCTCATTCCTGCTCCCGGCAAAGACGAGCGCCTTTCTATTGGCGATGGTCCCTGTCAGTGACCGGATCCGCACATCCTCCACAGGATCAATGGTAAACGAGAACCGCCTGCCTTGTGACGGGGGATCGAAGACAACAAGGTGCTGTCTCCGGCCCTCTTCCGAGAACCATTCAAGCAGTGCCTCGGGATTTCCTACCGTTGCAGAGAGACCGAACCGCCGCACCTGCCTTCCGGAGCTGAGATCGAGACGATCGAGAAGGCAGGCGAGCTGAACACCGCGATCTGAGCCCATAAATGCATGCACTTCATCGACGATCACCGATCTGAGATTGGTGAGGGCAGATCCATAAACCGGATCCAAAAGGAGTATTTCGAGTGATTCGGGTGTGGTGAGAAGAATATGAGGGGCTTCACCATCCTTCCAGGTGCGATCCGATCGCCCGATATCACCATGCCATGCACGCACCTCAAGGCCGAGTGGTGCCGTCATCCTGGTGATCCGATCGAACTGATCGTTAATCAGTGCCCTGAGCGGAGAGAGATAAAGGATGCCCACCGCCTCAGTACCTGCCTTCAGAAGATCGTCAAGCGCAGGCAGGAAGGCAGATTCGGTCTTGCCACCGGCGGTTGGCGCAATGATGATCAGATCAGCACCGGCTAATTCCGGGGAGAGTGCCGCTTCCTGGACAGATCGGAGATCATCCCAGCGGAGTGTCGAGGAGAGTATCTCACAGAGCCCGGGATGGATACGGGAATAAGCACCTGCTGGATAAGATGGGGATTTTTCCGGCATAAAGACCGGACAGACCTTCAGACGGGTTCTGCTCCCGGCGGCAGTCCGAATGCCCGGAGGATCACCGAACGGAGGGTCTCTTTTGGCACTGCTCCGGTGACCCGGTCGATCATCTTTCCGTTTGCATAGAGGATGATAGTCGGGATCGCCGTGATATTGAACTGCCTGGCAATACGCGGGGCTTCATCGGTATTGCATTTGGCAAATGCAACAAGCCCCGCCATCTCATGGGAGAGGGCTTCGATGACCGGTGCAACCCGCCTGCATGGACCGCACCATTCTGCCCAGAAATCCACAACAACAAAGCGGTTTTCAGAGAGGAAGGTATTGAACGTGATCTCACTCACCGGCACAACACCCTGAAACGATGCCTTCCGCTCTATCTCTGCGAGCCGTTCCTGGGCGCGTTTCTGCCGGAGAAATTCCAGTTCATCATCCATACAATCTCTTCTCTATCCATTCAGATAAGGTTTCGCATCAACATCTGCTGGGGAAAGGGAGATTGTATCCGGCAAAAGAGCGTGGCACGGAAGCTGTTACTGAATCGATTGACTGCCCTTTTTTTGGCAGTAATTCGGTAAGGTATTTAAAGAAATAATTGGAATATTAATACTCCGAAGCGAGGTGGGGTAGTCAGGAGATCCCGACGGGCTCATAACCCGTAGATCGATGGTTCAAATCCATCCCTCGCTATCTGTTTTAATGATTTTTTTTGGAGAGGCAGACCTCTCCGATTGGCAAAAACGATTAAAAAAAAGAGATCAGAAATCCAGCCGTGTCTGGTACGACCCGTGGATAAAGTCCACATGGCGGCATTCTGATTTTTCGTGAGGAATGGCAACAGGATAACATCCTGTAAGGCATCCTGTACAGAAATCTGACAAATCGATTTCTGTTGCCGCAATCAGCGCCTCAAGCGAGATATGATGGAGCGAATCTGCGGAGATACAGGAACAGACCTCATCAGTTTCCCGGTTATGTGCGATCAGCTCTTTCCGCGTCGGAAGATCAACCCCCAGATAACAGGGGGCGGCAACAGGCGGTGAGCCTACCCTGAAATGAACCTCGCGGGCACCGAACTCCCGAACCAGTTCGATGATCCTTCTGGACGTTGTGCCACGGACTATCGAATCATCGACAAGCACAACCGATTTTCCTTTGATATGCCCACGTACCGGGTTTAGTTTCATCCGCACCGCATTCTCGCGCAACTTCTGGGTTGGCATGATGAAGGTCCGCCCGATATAACGGTTCTTGATCAGCCCTTCCTTGAATGGAATGCCGGATGCCTCAGAGTATCCGACTGCAAGCGAAGTCCCGGAGTCTGGTACCGGTGAGATGATATCAGCCTCAACCGGTGCTTCCTTATGGAGCATCTCACCAATCTTTCTCCTGACATCATAGACGAGGACCCCGTCGATCACCGAATCTGATCGTGCAAAATAGATATACTCAAAGAGGCAGAATGCGGTATGGTTGGTTTTGGTGATCTGGCGGCACGAGATACCACCTTTATCGATTTTGATCAGTTCGCCGGGCCGGAGATCACGGATGAATATTGCACCAAGGGCATCAAGTGCCACACTTTCAGACGCAACCATATACCCGTTATCGGTCTTCCCGATACAGAGCGGCTTGATACCCAATGGATCACGGAACGCAAAGAGGGTGTCATCCAGCAGGGTGATAACAGAATAGGATCCCTCGAGTTTCCTCATGCAGAGGACAATGGCATCCTCAATGGATCCGGAGAGCGTCAGTTCACGCGCGATAACTGCAGCAATCACCTCGGAGTCCGTGGTTGTAGCAAATATATGACCGTGTTCTTCATATTCTGATACAAGCTCGTTATTATTGACGAGATTGCCGTTATGAACAATAGAGAAGTGATGCCCTTTCAGAGAAAAGTTCAATGGCTGGGTATTTTCCGGGCGGTTCTCACCGGTTGTCGGGTACCTTACATGACCGATCCCAACCGATCCGGGAAGCTCTTCAAGAATATCACGGTTGAAGACCTCTGAGAGAAGACCCTGAGACTTATGTTTAAAGAGTGTTCCGGCATCAAATGTGCTGATTCCGGCACTCTCCTGCCCTCGATGCTGAAGGGCATAGAGGGCATAATACAGGGGAAACGATACCCCCCCTGTGTCAACAATGCCGACAATGCCGCACATGATATAAGAGCCTTAATGTGTTGCTCTCAATGGTTTCTTGCTGGTCCAGGCATACGAGCGCATCCGGGCGCTCCGTCCGAATCCACATGCTGAACAGATCTTATGGCGTGCATGGTACGAATTCCGGCCACAACGCCTGCATACAATATGGGAATGCTTGTTGCGCAGACCCTTCGATGGAGTTCCTTTCGACATGGTAAATCACCTTTATTATTCGATTGAAGGGGATATATAGATCACATTGTCACCACGGACGATCAGCGTTCCCAGTTTGACAACGCCATCTTCCGTCTCTTCTTCTGCACGATCAAGAACGAGGTTCATATGAACATCATATCCCTGAAGTATTCCACGGATTTCTCGTCCGCCTTTCAGCGAGATGAACACCGGTTCCCTGTTTAAGACCTGTTCCAGAATATCAAGCGGTCGTTTGGTCATAAAAATCCCTTTGCATCTCCCTGGAGAGTAACCATATATGCGCCCCGGTTCGACTTAAAGATAGCGCACCCATCGGAAATCCTTTAGTGGCCTGGGAGTGGATAGTACAGGAGAATCCATCATGGCTGATATCACGATTCGAAAGCGGCATGCAATTAAAAAGAGCCAGGTTGCCGGGATAAAACAGATGATCGAAAGAGCCCTTGGAGAAGAGGCATCACTCTTTGACACCACATCCATCGAACGTGCCGAGACCGATGCAGATCTCTCCATTTTCCTAATCGATAAAAAACCGCTCCTGATCTCCCGTGATAACTGGGCATTTCCAACATTGAGGGGTGCGCATCTCCGGCCATTCACTGCCCGCCGCATCACTGTTGATTCAGGTGCTGTCTCTTTCATGGTCAATGGCGCCGATGTGATGCGCCCCGGTGTCGTATCTGTGACAGATGACATCAGGAAGGGCGAACCTGCATTAATTGTCGAGGAACGGCATGGAAAGCCGCTTGCAGTTGTCATCGCACTCTATGACGCCGATGAGATTCGCACAATGGAGAAGGGGAAGATTGCGAAGAATATCCACTATGTGGGCGACGCGATCTGGAACCTCGAGATATAAGGATAGAATTAATAACTACCAATAGAAAGGATTCTACATGGGATTTCTTGATTCCATCATTGGCGGAAAGGGTGCGACCCCTAAGGAAGAGGAGTACATGGACCTCGACCTCGCTGCATATGAGGATGCAGCGGCAGGGGAGGAGCCTGCTCTGATGTATGTCAAGATTGCAACAATTAACGACCTCAAGGATACACCACGAATCAAAGACGAGGTGTACAACAACAACATTGTGATCATTGATATCCAGAAGCTCAAGCTCGACAAGATCACCTTTGAGCGGGTGATGAAGGACTTAAAAGATGTCGCACGGGACGTGAACGGCGATATCATCGGCATTGGCGACCAGCGCTATGTCGTCATCACGCCAACATCGGTGAAGATATCACGGGAGAAGATCGGTGGAGGCAACTAGGTGAAGCAGGCCCT
This sequence comes from Methanocalculus pumilus, assembly GCF_055382585.1. Lineage (NCBI taxonomy): Archaea > Methanobacteriati > Methanobacteriota > Methanomicrobia > Methanomicrobiales > Methanocalculaceae > Methanocalculus > Methanocalculus pumilus. The sequence continues at coordinate 1,954,731 of NZ_AP042393.1, forward strand.
CTCAGGCCCCTGCCCGCTCTGTGGAGAAGAGATAGACTATATTTACCAGACCGAGAATATCCCCTTCTTCTCCGATATTCTCATGATGTGTGGTCTCTGTGAGGCGTGCGGCTTTCGTCTAACGGATACGTTGATCCTCACCGATCGCGGCCCGGTACGATATGAGTTTGATGTCAGAACAGCAGAGGATCTCTCTGTCCGTGTCGCCCGGTCGACCTCAGCAAGAATCGAGATACCTGAACTTGGCATATCTATCAACCCGGGACCCGCATGCCAGGGGTTCGTCTCGAATGTCGAGGGTGTACTGGCACGTGTCGAGGACGCAATCAAAACCACCCTTCTTTCAGCAGATGATGAGGAACGGCGGGCTGCACTCGATGGGCTTGAAACCCTCGCAAGTGCAAAAGAGGGAGAGATACCGTTCACCCTGATCATCGAGGATCCTTCAGGGAACAGTGCAATTGTATCTGATGCGGCAAGAATTGCGTCATTTGTCCCCGAAGATGAGTGAAAAATAGGTGGAGACCCTCTCCGCTTTTCTCATCTGTATCCTTGCTATTACAATAGCAACCGCATATTTTCGAATACCTCCGTTTCCTGTTCTCTTCAGTGCAGCCATAGGATTTGGGTTGCTTGCCGGACTTCCTATTGAGACTACCATCAATGCCGCAAGTGCAGGTGCCGGACGGATCTTTGCCATCCTTGGTGTCGCAGTCAGAGGGCGGCTCGATCATCGCCTTTTCATTGGTGAAAGGGGGTGGGATAGAGAGGATACAAGCAGATCTGGCCACGATATCACGACGCCCTGCGATGCATGCCGGGCTTGCCGGATGGCTCCTTGCAGTCTCCTTTATGTGCGCGATCACTCCTTTCCTTGTCCTTGCACCACTGATGAAAGGCAGATCAGCTGATCCGAAGAGGACAGGGGTACTCCTCTCCCTCGTCGCATGCGGATCGGTTCTCTCCTTTGTCCTGATCGCACCGGCACCGGTGATGACAACTCTCATGCAGGTCTTCTCAACGGATCCCGGATTAAACCGGATCACAATTCCCCTCTCCCTGATCCTCCTTCTGCTGATGATCGTTCTTCTGGGGCGTGGAATACGGATGGAGGAGACGCAGGAGAGAGAAGACGGAGGTTTTCGAAGGGCAGGGGCATGGGCACCCCTAATCGTGCCGATCGGAATCATCGTCACCGGATTTATGATACCCGGGGTGGGTGCAGACGTGATCCTTCCGGTTGCTCTCCTTGCGGGAGCGGCAGTTGCGGTGCTCCTGATTGCGAGAAGTCTGTGTAGAGAGGCGGTTTGGTGAGGGGACAAAGCATGCAGGTGTGATCATCTTTGATCTCTGTGGCGCCGGTGCCCTCGGAGGGGTGATCGCGGCCAGTTCGTTCCCTACAGATGTCGCTGACCTCCTTGGAGTAATGATCCCACTTGCCGTCATCCCATTCATCCTGGCATGCTTCATCCAGACCGCACAGGGCTCCCGGCTCGTCACCGTTGTCATCACCGCGGATATCATTGCGGGAACTGCGATCCCGCACCTGATCCCGGCATCTGCCCTCTTCCTGATGATCGCCGCCGGAACGATGGTGATCAGCTATGCTAGCGATCCCTTCTTCTGGCTCATGAACAGAACAGCATGCCAGAGCGTCCGCAGAGACAGTAAAGACATTCACCATCCCGCTTGCTGCTGCCGGGTGTGTGGTTTTCGGGGTTGCTGTGATGCTGATCATCTGATTGGAGATTCACTGAACGCGCATTGGAGATATCCAGGAACTTCACGAGTCTGCTGCACCAGTCATCATCAATTAGTAAATGGGGGGGCACCCAAACAGTCGGATGGGTTTGATCCGGGTGCATTCAGCCGGAGACCTTCCTATAGATTTCGCCAGAATTAAGGCGAATATTAGGTTATACAAAGATATAGCTGAGTAGAGAGCCGAAATAAGCCAATTATTATGAGGTTTGGGGCTGATTAGGAAGATGCATCAGCAAGATGGAGTAGATCAAAAACAGGCTTCTCCTGAGTATTCGATGAACAAATGATGGATTTCCCTGAGAGAGAAACCAAAAGCATTAATATATTGAATAACATGATTTTATACATGCGGATTTTGATAGTTACGCCCATCTCTCTCAACGGGCATATCAACGCATTTACAAGATGGAGGAATCGGTGATGATTAAAAAATTTGGTATTCTCATCTCTATTATGGTGCTTGCACTCCTTGCATGCCAGGGAGTCTCGGCAAGTACAACGTACCAATACTATACAGAGTTTGGTACGGGCTATCTGAATGGCCCATCAGGTATTGTACCGGTTAACAATCAGATATTTGTATCAAATGATGGTACAGATAATCTCGCATACTTTGGTAATTTCGGTCACAGTTTTGGAGGATATATCGGCAACACCGGGAGTGGTGATGGCGATTTCATTTCACCACAGGGACTGGCGGCGGCAAACAGCCCCTATCTGTATGTGGCAGATAGCGGCAACAACCGGATCCAGAAGTTCCAGCTGATCGGCAATACAATGGTCTTCACCACCAAGTGGGGAAGTACCGGAGCCGGTGTCGGCCAGTTTAACAACCCGCTGGGTGTTGCAGTCGATGCAGCAGGCTATGTCTATGTAGCTGACTCCAATAATCAGCGGGTTCAGGTCTTCAGTGACACCGGGACACACCAGCGCACGATCACCGGGAACTTTGACAACCCAATGGGTCTGGCAGTCAGGGGTAATGCAGTCTATGTAACCGGATCTAACGATCAGGTGCAGATTATAAACAAGGATACCGGAGCAGCAATTGGTAACTTCGGCGCAACGGGAACCGGAGCTGGCCAGTTAAACGATCCAATCGGGATTACCTTCGATGCAGCAGGATATGTTTATGTTGCTGATGCAGCCAACAACCGTGTTCAGAAGTTCCAGCTGATCGGAAACTCTGCAGTATATATCACAACAATCGGACAGGGATCCTTCAATTATCCGACTGATGTCTTTGTTGATGCATTAGGGTATGTCTACGTAAGCGATTATCTGAATAATAAGGTCCAGGTCTGGAAACCATACACACCATCACCATCACCAGGTGGCGGCGGCGGATCAACGACACTCCCACCGGCAGTAAGCGTCGGGACAGCATCACTCATGACCAATACCGCAGGACAGGTACTTCAGACTGTCTTGCTCGACAGCCCATCAAAGAAGGCACGGCTCTCAGTTAGTACAGGTACGTATGTACTCGGCAGTAATGGCAACCCACTCTCGCAGATCTCAATGGATGACCTCTCCGCTGCAAACCTCCCGGCTGTTCCATCTGAAGGGACATTCGCATTCGGCGGCTATGCAGTCCAGTGTTCACCAGCAGGTGCAACCTTCAACCCATCAGCACGGCTCACCTTCTCCTTCACCGAAGCAGAATGGAACACCCTGATGGCACAGGCACAGAATACGCCCGGCCAGCTCGTCGTGAAATGGTATGACAATGCCAATGGCGTCTGGGTGAACATGCCGACAACCGTAAACGAAGGTGCACGGACACTTACCGCAACGATCACGCACTTCAGTGTCTTTGCTGTCTTCGCTGACACCGCAGAGCCTTCAGTTGTGCCAACACCCACCCCGGTGACACCGGTTGTAACCCCGGTTGCAACGCCAGTTGTGACACCTGAAATCCCGGTAGCTCCTGAACCAGTCAGTGAGTTCCCATGGGTTTATGTAATCGTCGGTATTGTGATCATCATCCTGATTGCAGGCGGTGCCTACTACTATACCCAGAAGAAATAATATCCACTCTTTTTTAAGAGGAAATACGGGGGATATCCTCCGTTAAAATATTATTTTTTTACCGGTTTTGAACCGGTTCATCTTCACCGGTAGATTAATCTCCGGATCTGTGTCTTCTGGAATTTGACCAAAGGCATATAAAGCCCAAATGATATGTATTCTTTCTATAGCGGGTTATGAAACAAATTTGAGATCGTCTCTATACCGGCTGGAGGAGTCAATGACAATAGGAAGAGCTGAATTTGGATTTATAATGCTCCTGCTTCTGTTCCTGGCCTGCCCAGGTGTTGCGGCTGGAAATTATGCATATCTTGATCAATTCGGATCTGCTGGTCCCGGCCAGATGGATCATCCCTGGGGAGTTGCCTCCTTTGGGACGGATGTCTTTGTGGTGAACGAGTACCTGCACAAGACCCAGATCTTTGGGAACTTTGGCGGGACCTATGATGGTTACTTTGGCAACTTTGGATCGGCCGCCGGTGAGTTGAGGTATCCCCGCGGGGTTGCGGTTGATGCTTCCAGGTATGTCTATGTTGCCGATGCCCAGAATCACCGAATCCAGAAGTTCACTTCAGATGGCGCGTATGTTACCGGGTGGGGATCCTATGGATCAGGAGCCAGCCAGCTGAATGAGCCGAGTGGAGTTGCAATCGATTCAATGGGTCGTGTGTATGTTGCCGATGCCCAGAATCACCGGGTACAGGTCTTTACTGGTGACGGAAGCCATATCCGATCGATCACCGGGAACTTCAACAATCCACAGGGTGTCGCCCTTTCAAATAGCTATCTCTATGTGAGCGAGTATGGGAACAACCAAGTCAGGATCTTTGGAAATTACGGTTCCACCGTTATCGGGAACTTCGGTTCATTTGGTTCAGGTGACGGTGAGTTCTTCCGCCCCCATGGCATTGCGGTTGATTCTGCGGGATATGTCTATGTAGCCGATACCAACAACCACCGGGTACAGAAGTTCACCTCTGGTGGAGTCTTTGTCGAGGCATTCGGGTCATATGGAACAGGTGACGGGGAGTTCGATGCCCCACGCGCTATTGCTATACTGGATAGTGGCACCAGCCAGCAGGTGTATGTCTCTGACTGGAACAATAACCGGGTTCAGGTCTGGAAGAGACTGCCACAGCAGACAGGCGGTGGCGGCGGAACTACCTCGATGCCGGTTGCACAGAGCATTGGAACAGCTACACTGCTGACAAATACCCTTGGCCAGGTGCTCCAGGAGATCCAGCTCGACAGCGTCTCGCGGAAGGCCCGACTCACCATCGATGTCGGCGTCTATGCTCTGGATCGGGATGATAAACGCCTTCCTGGCATTACCATGAATGATCTCCCGGCAGCCGGTCTGCCTCACGTCCCACAGGCGGGAACCTTCAGTTTTGCCGGATATGCGGTCAAATGTTCACCGGAGGGTGCAACCTTTGCACCAGCAGCAGAACTCACCTTCACCTTCACCGATGCAGAATGGAACCTCCTGATGGCACAGGCATACCAGACGCCCGGGTACCTGGCGGTAAAATGGTATGACCATGAGAGCGGTGACTGGGTGAATCTGCCGACCGTAGTGAACACGCGGGATCGCACCGTATCAGCTGAAGTGGCTCACTTCACCGAGTTTGCCCTCTTCGCTGACACGGCGGCCTCATCTACGGTGATACCGAAACCAGAACCGATTATACCGCCTGTGGGAACACCTGAGGTCACTCCTGTCTCAACACCCATTCCCACTACACCAGAGGTGCCGGTAAGCCCGGAGGAGCCGGTGAGCGGGTTCCCCTGGACATACCTGATCATCGGGGTGATCATCATCCTGATTGCAGGCGGTGCCTACTATTACTCTTCTACACAGAGGAGATGAAGAATAACCCATCCCTGCCACCATTTTTTTGAGATGAACCTGCCATAGAGGTGTTGTCATCGTAATCGAATCAATCGCAGTGTTGACAGGAAGCAGTAAATCCCTACCATGTATTTCCATTGGAAGGAAAGGGGTATCACAGAAGCTGGAAGAGTCGAATCGTGAGATCGGGAAAGCAGCGCCGGTAGTTTCATTTCATGAATGATAGTACCCTGTCAGGAGTGGGAGTATCGTTAAGGAGATGAGTCCAATACCGGAAGAGAGCACCATCCCGTAGTGTAAATGGCGGGATCAACGTGCGGACACCGCTGTCGGAGTCGATCGGGGCGAGGTGAGATGAGGTGAGGAGGGAGTGTCGTATCGTCAGATTAACCAGAATCATCAATCATCAATCATCAATCATCAATCGGGCAGTGTGATCTCATATGCTGCCAGGGGGCGGCCACATTCGCCGAGGGTGCCCTGGTGTACCCTGTCCATCACGTGTCCATCACGATATCGATCATTCGTGATGTTTCAGCTGAAACGTATGCCTCATCACACTGCCTGCAGACATATGCCGGAACATCCCGGATGGCGATGACGTCATAAGCGAACCTGAATGGCACGAACCCTGACAATGAGATCAGTTCTTCCTAATGCAAGGGTTCCTTTGCAACACTGGCAGGTGGAGGGGATCATGGTTATTCATTCCGGGTATGTGATGTGATCAGCTCAGAGAAGGATGAATCTTTTGGTTTTGGGATCAGTACCCGTAGAGAGCGGCTAGAGAGCGATCACAGAAACGCTGAGCCGGTTTGAATATCTCTTCAATCTCAGTGAAGAATTCAATATCGAATCCATGTTCATTGTGCATGAGTCGTCCTTTAAATACTCCACCAGCAATCTCTTCCAACCCCCTCTCCACATAAACTGCGACATGCTGATCCTTCTTAACTCCATAGGAAATACAATCCCGTAGATGCTGGAATTCCATAGAAACTGACTGTATAAGATAATGTTCAGCATCATATTCTTTGACGAAGGTGAAGATATGAATGGTGCTCTCTTTCATGAGCAGATCACTTAATGTAATATCCCGAATCGGATCTTCGGGAAGAGCGTATACAAGAGCATCTGGCAGCAGAGAGGCGCGAGAAAGGGCTGTGTGGTGCTCCATATCCTGAGAGATTCTCGCCTGTTCATATCCTTGATCCCGAAGAAACGAACGCAGTGAAAGGAGATCATGCTTCCGCGTTCGATGAAAAGAGCCATAAATACCAATTGCAACATTTCGTTTATAAGAGTTGAGCAGATTCAGCCGGTTTGCTAAAATATCCAGTATCTGAGCCCCATTATCTATTCATTGTATATGAAGCCAGATTATGCTTAATAATTTTGGTTTTCTCTGTGTATCCAAAAAGTAGAAAGATTGATATTAGTTACAAATAGAGAACTATTATGAGAAGGGGTTGGTAACTGATGGATGAGCTCATACAGATGCAGTACCTTGAAAAGGTACCAATTGAGATCCGCGATGCGATCCAGAGTCTATCAACAGATGCCGTCTGGGCAGTTTTTGTTGCAATAACGCTTGAAGGCGAGAGTTATTTTACTGAACTTAAAAACAGGTTCGCGGCAAACCCCCGCCAGATGGATCGGATCCTGAAGAAGCTCGTCGATAGCGGCCTGGTTGCAAAAAAGATACAAAAACTTGAGGATATTGGCGACCGGAGGAAGGTGTACTATGAAACAACCCGGTTTGGCAGAAAGCTCCTCTCTACTCTCTATGACATAGTACTCCCACCGGAGAAGCCGACATCCATAGCAGCTGGTACAAAAACGAGTGAAAAAACAGGTACAAAAACTCCTTATTCAACGAAAAGCATCACCATACTGGTGAGCGAAGAGGCGGAACATAGGAAGTGGGTGATGTGAACCCTGAGAAGAGAAAGTGAATCGATCTCGTATGAATAGTATACCTGGATACCTGCCCTGACAAGTGCATCTTCGATAGAGGAGAGCTTCTTTTTTTATCTCCTTAAACTCATCTGCAGGATAGTGTCTGGTATCCTTTCTCAGCCCGAAAATCTCTTCTTTCGTCTCTTTTCCAATCTCAAGCAGCTGATTCAGTGTCAGATAGCTGTGAGCGAAAACATCGTTATCCTGAGAAATTATCAGAATTCCGAGAGATCCAGAATCTTACGATATTCCTTCTCACTGATTCGAAACCCGGCTTCTCGAAGTGCTCTAAAATCCTCACGGAAGTTAATAAGACCGCCTTCGGCTGCCATAAGGAGAATACCAATAGTCCCGGTTATCTGTAGATTAACCGCGAGTGCAGCATTTCTTCCCTCCTTATCATCAATAATCAGAAGAGCATCTTCCTCTGTTGCCAGAACAATTGCCTCTGCCTCACCGCGATCTATGTTTAAATAGAGAGCATCGACCGCTGTTTTGTTCCGGGCGGGAACCACAGAAATCCAGGACGCACTCCTGACATCTTCGGCACCAAAGAGTAAACCTCCCCGAGTGACCACTTCATCATAGACCTCTTCAGGTATCAGGAGATTCTCACAAAGGCATTCAAGAATATCGAGCCTGTTAATTTTGGATAAGGCAATAAGAGGAGTTGAATTTGAAACGAACTTCATTCTTTCTGCCGTCCCAGGTATGAACGAAATGTTATGAGATCTGCTTCTGCATCCACTGCATCATAGTCAAGAGGCACCCCTTTCTCATCCAGCAGGAGGATCATCTCCCATTTGTTCCGGACACCGGCTAACTCGGCAGCCTTGCCCAGGGAGAGGCGTCCTTCCCGGTACAATGCCACGGCTAACGTCCGGCGAAGAAATTGGTTCAGATCAGATTTCCTGATTTTGATGCTGGACAAAATCGTATCCGGAAGTGTGATAACAGCCTCCATACAGTTCCCTCACTATTTGAAAGTGTCAACCTCAGATACCATAATTCTTCCCTACAACGACCATGTTCGTTAGTTATTCCAGGAATCACAACCTCATTTCTCCATCGGAATCATGTCTGGTTCACTCGACACCCTCCCACCATCCACCCGCACTATCCGTAGACGATCCCGGCTCCCGGCACCCCCATCTCCGGGACATACCAGATCCCCACCACCACGCTAGATCCCCACCACCACGCTCCCGGACTGGCACCCACCTCCACCAGACAACATCCTCACCCCTCAGATCACCACACCGCCCACCAGTCCCCGTGCACACGAAATGACTGCCCAAGCCTGCCCAAGCTTCAGACACAAAAAATAACGGCGAATTCAACGATATAGGGGCACATAACAGCTCAGGGGCAGCCTCCCCTCCCATCCCACCGGACACACGAGCGAGCCTGTCCTCGCCTCAGACACAAAACCCACCGCGAAATGACTGCCATAAGGACATAGAGAGGGCTTCAGGACAGCTTTTCTCCCCCACACCACCCCCACCCCACCGTGCCGGTGCAGGTGCCGCCAGCATACACCTCTCCCGTGCATACACCTCCCCCATGCATACCTGCCCCTCTCGCAGATACTCACACCACCCTGCCATACGCGACAGACCGATCAGGGTTTCCTACAGGATCAGGATCAGGCTCATCGCATACCCTGCCGCCCGCACACAGACGAAGCCGCGGGCTACCCGAATCAAACAAAAAAAGGACGCCCGGCAAGCCCCTGATAAATCAGGGGAGGGGCGGGGGCGGGGGCGGAAGGATATTTGCCTTAGGCAGTAAGGTCACTTCCCCTGCCGCATACGCATGAACACGGGACGAGCCGCCCGCTCCCGGGTCAGGCACCGATCACCCAATTCCGGACAACCGCCTCAACCGATCCCCCGGCATGGATACAAGACGTTCCGGCATACTGGCACATCCCCGCCGGGGGCTGGATATCAGATCCGTCACTATTGCCCCTTGAGTAAACCAGATCGATCCTGTATCCACAGGAACGATACCCAGTACCTTCTGGTATGTAATAGGACATTATAACAGATATCCGGCAAAATCATCTGGATCAATCTTTGCCAGTTTCAGAACATTTCGTAAAGTGCCAACTCTCAGCTCAGCATGCAATGGCATAACAGTCACCACCTTGCCTTCATATGTCAGCTTCGAGAGCCGGAAATGGCTTCCTGATTGTCCGCTGACGGAAAATCCATATTCTTTTGAGAGTATTTTGATTACCTTCTCACCAGAGACAGGTTTAAGCCTGGATCCCATCTGCTACCTCAAATGTAGTGAGTATGGGTCGATACCTCTCTTCAAGAGGACACTCTTCTAGAGGACACTCTTCCAGATACAACTCGGTTGCTTCTTTCAGGTTAGCAACAGCCTCTTCAACCGTATCTCCCTGACTGGCAGTTCCAACTTCCGGACACTCGGCGACATAGACTCCTTCCTCTTTATAAACCAAGGCTGTCAGCGTTCTCATACTATCTTCACCAGATTATCATCTTCCCGAGTGATGATAATCGTATCGCTCCTGGGACAGCCTGTTCTATCAGAATCGACATTGAAAAGATCACCACGGGCACCCGCCGCCCACTACACAGCCGCCCCGCCACCCAGCCACACAGTCGAAGCCGCGGGCTGCCCGAATTAAACAAAAAAAGAAGGACGCCCGGCAAGCCCCTGATCACTCAGGGGAGGGGCGGGTGGTTTGAGAAGGGGGGACCCACTTCTCCCCCCTTCAGACCACCGGGATGAATCCCTGTGATGAAAAAGGGGATTGTAGAGGAGTGGGTATCAAGCTTGTACGTAGAACTGTATCGAGATCGGAGCAGCCAGCGTTTCGCCGCTTGTTCCGAGAACATTCTGAACAGTTAATGTGTAGATAGGTCCTGCGGAAAGGTTGCCACCGGGGATTTGTAACTGGATTGTGTCACTGCCTTGTACTGTGATCAGTCCTGCAGTGAATGCGACCCATTTCCCATCAGAGTCGTCATAGAGTTTGACATTGGTTGGAGTTACAGTGGTTGCATCGAGATTCTTGTCGAATGCAAGTTGGAGATAGGTTGTGTTTGTCTTATCAACTGTACCTGTACCATCAGTTGCAATTGTGTCGTATACTGCGAAGTCATCGGTTGAGTTACCGGCAAATGCTGAGGTTCCAAACGCTGTGTCATTAAGTGCTAAAACATTCGGGTCAGCTTCTGTGGTGAAGTTGATAACGTATCCTGCGGTTCCTGCAATGGTGTCTTCGTTCGACATCAGGTTACCGACTGTATCTTCGACACCCGTGATCATGACAAAGTACTTTGTCGAGTATGCAAGGGTATCCTTGGGGATAGTGACGTTGATTGCGGTTGCTGCTGGAGAGGTTTCGATCTCCCATGCGGAAGAGTCAACCAGGGTGTTGGTTGCATCAAAGACTTTCAGGTTTGCTGCGGTTGTTGTTGCGAATAAGGATTTATCTACTGCATCATTTTCGTAGCCGATGTTCTGTTCTGTATCGACTGCAACACCAGTTTGTCCAAGTGTAATTCCGGATGTCCGGTTTACAACGGGTGCGGGACCGGTTATGAAGGTGAACTCAACAGCTTCGGCTTCGTTACCTACGGCATCTTCCAGTCCGACGAGGTTAACTGTGAATTGCGTGTGGTTCACTAAGACAGAGGCTCCATCGCCGGCTGAGGCGCTGAAGTTGATGCTGACCTGTTTGCCATCACCGGTACGGTTGATGAAATTAGCTAGCGCTCCGGCTGGAATTGCAACTGGTACCTGATCGGTGTTATTGGTGATAGTGATGTAAGCCGAGTAATCCGTGCCACTTGTGGTGTTGATAGCATCGGTGAGCTGTTTATCATACTTCACCCGGATCTCGGCTATATCTTTGGATATACCGGTTGCACCATCGATATCAACCCAGTCATCTCCATCCTTATACTGGGCACTGACGAAGTTTGGTGCTACAGTATCTTTGATAGCTCTGAACCGGATCGCGGTTGTCCATTCATCTTTGGTACCAAGGGCGTTCCCGGACGTGTCCCGAACCTGGCTTTCGTTGAGCCGTAACACGTACCGCTGTTCTGATTCAAGAGCATGGGTGAATGTTAACGTCTTCGTGTTGATGTTGTAGGTAAAGTTCGTACCTTGCAACCCGGCAAGTTCGTCACCGGTTGGTGCCCACTCTGAAGTGGCTCTCTTAAACGAGACGATACTTGTATCGTTTAACCTGGTCTGATTCATCGGACGGTTGAACGTGAGTGCAAGTTTCTTGTTCAGAGCAACATCTGTTTCAAGGTCGGCGATGTTGGACGTGTAGCTGACAACGGTCTTTGTGGTGAAGTATTCACTAGCTTCAGTTGCTGAATCATATGCTGTTATAGAGTTCCCATTGACGTCTTTGAGACCGGTTGTCACAACAACTTTGTAGTTGGTGCTCTCTGCGAGATTTGCGGTCGGCGTAATGGTTACCGTCTTCTTGTCACTGCTGAGTGTGTAGGTTGCGGGAACGGGGACGCTACCATCGATCTTTACCAATCTGATCGTGTCCTGCGAGATGCTTGACTGACCGATTGTCTTGTTCACAAACTCGACGGTTACTGGTTTGTCCAGTGCAATCTTCTCGGTTGCCGGAGTATTGGCTTCGAGCGTCTGAACAGTGCCGTTTGCGAGTGTGGCTTTAATGTATGTTGCGTTTGTAAATCCTGGGTATTGAACAGTGGTGAAGGTTATCTCAAACTTCTCGTCCAGAGGGTTGCCTTCATCAGACACAAAGGTATTCTCGAATACAACCTTGTATTTTTTGTTGGCTTCAAGTTTCGATTCAGCCATGCTGAGGTTGAAGAACTTGTTGTCACCAACATCTCTACCGGATTTGGCAGGAGAGTCGAGATCCACACGAGTGGTTCCACTTGTACCGATACTATATAACTTAACAGAGGTGTTCAGGGTGTTCTGTGTAGCGTTTGAAATACCAATATTCTTGTCAAACTGGAAGTAGACATTCCGTGATTCGTTATACGGGACATCAAACGAGTTGTCAGTGATCAGTTTGTAACCAGTAGAACCAGCCTCAGAAGCAGTGTCGTTTCCAGTGAAAACCTTTTCAACACTGGGTGCGCCGGTTGCAACAGTGAACGTGAACGTGAAATCGTCGATCGGGTTCTCGTTGACAGTGTTGTCGGTTATACCCGCCATGAAGAGTTCGTATTCTGTCCCGGCTGCAAGAGATGCGCCGAGTTTGGCATACACAATCTTATCATCAGCACCTATGGTTAAATCAACCGATTCGCTTGTTGCGAGGTTTGTTAATAAGACGTTTCCTGGTACAGAATCAGCTTTGATTGCTCTGTCAAAGGTCGTGTTGATAAACTTGTTCTGAGCGACATCATCGATCGGGATACCAACGTCTCCATCTTCGACTTCAGTACCGGCGATCTCGACTTTCTCGACGACGGGTGCGTCAGAGGCAGCGGTTGTGAATTCCCAGATGTTGTTTGCGTTTTCTCTGAGGTAGATACCTGCAGTGCTCTTGATATCACCGTGGACGAAGGTCACACGATACTTGGTCTCGCCTTTCAGCAATGATGCCTGTTCGAACGTGACTTTCCTGAAAGTTGTGCTGTACAGAACAGTTCCTGCAATCTGGTCAACAACTTCGCCCTGGTCATCGAGTTCTTCGACGATAACGGTATCAGTGGTTAAGGTTGACTGATCGAGCTGGACGTTAAACCGTGCAGAGATCTCACCATCAACAGCTGCGGTAGTGTTACCTGGGGTGGGTTCACGTGTTCCTGCATCAAGTACGGGTGCGGTACCAACGATGAATTCCTTGGTGACAAGGTTACCAAGTGCGTAATCCTGGGCGCTCCGGATTGTCTCTGAGAGTTCCAGACGGTACACATGGTTGGCTGTCAGCCTGTTCCCGGTTGTGGTTGGAACAAACCTGATTGTGTCTTCAGTAACTGTTGTTTTCTGAGGAGTTACCGTACCTGGCAGGTATGCGCCTGCGGTGATGTCAAACAGCCGAACCGACTGAGTGTTCACGGTGGATGTTTTCAATCCTTCGTTGAAGACAACTTCAAGTTTAACTGAGTCTGTGACTGTGACGTGGTCGGTAATTTCGTTAGCTGCATTGTCCTTGTATTTGAGAACATACGGAGCCTGGTTTCCAGCAAATGTTGCGGTGTTCAGGTCACCGATGACAACACCCTGGGTGTCTTCGACATTCTCGACTGTGACGGTATAGGTCAGCAGTGCGGACTGGGCATCGGTTGTCAGTTTAACGGTCTTATTGTCATCTTCAAGTGCTGCACTGGTGACGCCGAGTGTTGTTGTTGCAGCGGCGATTGCGTAGTTGGTTGCGTCTGTTGCAGTGGTTTCATCGAGTTCACGGTTGAATTCAACGAGAACAGTGACGGAGTTGTATGCGGTTGCGCCTACGACTGCGAATTCAGGTGCTTCAACGATAACATCGACTGCAGCTTTTACACCGGCAGGGTTGGTGACACCGGTCGGAAGAACGAGGTCGCCTTCAAGCGCATAGGTTCCTGCGGTTTCGCCATCGTAGTCAGCTTCAGCAGCAGACCAGTCGATCTCGAGATCCATTGTGGAATTGTCAGAGAGTGTTGCTTCAACGGTCTCGGGTAATCCGAGGTCTGCAAATGCTGTGCCGTATGAGACAGTTATGTCGGTAATAGCCTCAACACTGACAACTTCGAGTGGTGTTGGCTCAGTGGAGATAACCGTCACCGGCCTGTCGCCAGGCATTCCATAGCTGATCCTCGTAGAGACTTCACCAGGATTTCTGATGATGTAGGTGCCATCCCTATAGACTGCTGCACGTCCGTCATGCCAGACAACCGGGATATCAGTTGGAAGTCCAAATGGGAACCTTTCAATAACAGAGTTATCAGCTCCACGGACGATCCACTCGCCATTCCGGAAAACAGCACCGTAGTCACCATAGGCGACAGGCTTGTCACCAGTTGTTCCAAAAATGAACCTTGCTGGACCATCTTTTATGATCCACATGCCGTCTCGGAAGACAGCGGGTTTGCCATCATAGTAAAACGGCTTGTCTGTTGGAAGTCCGAATTGGAACCTTTCCGGACCATCTTTTATGATCCACGTACCGCCCCTGTAAACAGCGGCTAAATCACCATAAACAACCGGTACATCTGTTGACATACCAAAGTTGAATCTGTACTCACCGGTGCCAGGTGGGAAAATCCACTGGCCATTCCGGTAGACACCATATTCGGCATCATCAGGTATAGCCATGGCTGGAACAATGAATAGAGCCAGCGCAAGGAGAAATACCAGTGCCGAAGTAATCGTTTTGCTTTTCATCATAAATTCACCTAAATAAACCTAAATCCCCTCTTTTGTATCTCCATCATTCAACAATACACGACTACCCCTCACTGGTACCCCGCGGGGATTGAGATGCCATTGCAGAACAGGAAACACCTGAGATGCAGACCCCTCAACGACGAAAGGATACGCTCCAGTAAGAGATTGTGCAAGGATATGCTATGTATTATCTCAATATAAATCATTCGGTATCGCCTTACAGCTTTTAGGGGAATTTAAAGCAATATTTCAAATAATACGAAGCTGCAGAACTTCATCCGGTTGAACGCCCATCAACCAAAACACCAGAAAATCAATCGCATATTTTCACATCTGCTCTCCTGAAATAACAATACAAATGCGATAATGACGTCAATAGGAATCAAAAACTGAACAGATGGTCACCACCCACCAACATAAATTGAATGGAAGAAGTGCGTGAGTACTTCCTGTATTATTTTGCGCGTTTTCATTTTTATCAACAGATAAATAAACCTGAAGATTAACCAGAAAACAACAAAACCATTTATTCAATACAATATTTAATGAGATTGTTTTTCTAGTATGATCACCTGATACAGCCAGATGAAGATAGAAATAGAAACCGTTTACAATATTATCAGAGAAAGAGCAGAACTCAAATGCGTTAGCAATCATATAAAACAGAAAAGAGCAGGCACCAATAGATCTTCAGAAGGAATTTTAATCTGGCCCTTACAACGATAAAGGAGAATCAGAACCAAAGTCACGGAAGCATGGAGAAATAGTACATTAATAATGTAGAGACATGCACACACGAACTCAACAATCAAAAAGCAGCACTGAAACATAACATACCAGCCAGATCGAAAACATGAAGATAATTATCCAGAGGTAAACAGGATGGATCTCTCGATCATAATCCCGATCTATAATGAAGAAGAAAATATCAGTCCGCTCTATGAGGAGCTCAAAGAAGTACTCTCTACCATTGATAAAAGCCATGAGATCCTCTTCGTCGACGACGGATCAACCGATTCCACCTGGAGCCACTTACAAAAAATCCAGGACTGTGATCCGGCAGTCACCCTCATCAGGTTCAGGAGCAACTTTGGCCAGAGTGCCGCGATGAAAGCCGGGTTCGATCATGCAGAAGGCAACCTCATCATCACCATGGACGCAGATCTCCAGAACGATCCCAATGATATCCCGGATCTTCTCACGACCATGGAAAATGAGGATCTCGACGTTGTCTGCGGATGGCGCTTCAACAGGCGGGACAATATCTCAAAAAAGCTCTTCTCGAAAGTTGCCAACCGGCTCAGAAAAACCCTCACCCACGAAACAATCCATGATTCGGGTTGCACACTGAGGGTATATACAAACGAGTGCACCCGCGATCTCGAACTCTATGGTGAACTCCACCGCTATATCCCGGCGATGCTCCTCTGGAAAGGATACCATGTCGGGGAGATGAAGACCAATCATCGGGACAGGCACGCCGGGAAGAGCAAATATAGCTGGGTCAGGCTGACGAAAGGTTTCTTTGATCTCCTCGTCATCACCTTCTGGCAGCGGTACTCATTTCGGCCAATGCATATCTTCGGAGGGGCAGGGCTGATCATGGGAATACTCGGCACTATTATTACACTCTACCTTGGCACGATGAGAATCGTCTTTGGAGTACCGCTCTTAGAGAGACCTCTCTTTATTGCCGGGCTGATCCTCCTCGTCCTCGGCGTGCAGTTCTTTGCAAGCGGTATACTTGCAGATATCGCATTGAAGATCTATTATGGCCAGAATAACCGGAAAAACTACCTGATCGAGACGATCATCAAACACCGGGAGTAACAGAATGGAGGCAGAGAGAGAGGGAGAATACGAGGAAAAGGGAGACTACCACAAGGAGCTTGATCCCGGTTGGAAGTACTATCCCATTTATCTCGCAAAGATGGAATATATTACTCGTTTCCTTCAATCAGTACAAAAAGAAACAGAGATCCTTGATGCCGGTTGCGGGGAAGGCGTCCTCGTTGAAGAGTATCGAAACGCGGGATATGCAATCAGGGGGCTTGATCTCAATTACTCTTCAGTATATGTAACACAAGGGGATCTTCTCAACATACCCTTTGAGGATGAGACCTTCGATCTCGTACTCTGCCTGGATGTAATCGAGCACCTCAATTGTGAAGACCAGGGACCAGCACTCAGCGAAATACACCGTATCCTCAGGAAAGACGGACAGGCACTTCTGGCAATTCCAAACCTCGCCCACTTCGCATCCCGACTCTCATTCCTCGTAACCGGCAGGCTGATCAGGACATCAACGGTGGATCGCCACCGGGGAGACCGGCCGATTCAGGAGTACCTCGAGCTGATCAAAGATGAAGGTTTTACGATCATCAACAGAACCGGGATCTTTCCGACACTCCCGATCACCGCGCTCCTCACCCACCTCTATCCCGGTCGCGTGATGCCGCTTCACCGCCTCCTCAACAGGATAGTTCCCTATGCAAACTGGTGCTTCCTCAACATCATTCTCTGCCAAAAGGATGACTCCTCAGGAGGAGAGAGCCAGAGCCTCCAATGATGATCGTATAGACAAGCAGTACTATATGGTACCCAAAACCTGAGATGATCGCTTCATTCACGCTCATACCAAGCGGGACATAGATAAGCGTCCATATCGCCTCGGTCGTCCCAAAACCGGCCACCCCGTGGATCGGGAGGACCGATGCAAGCAGAAGAAACGTTCCACCAAAAAGAATGGTCTGGAACGGCAGGGAAATCCCCATGCCGGCAACAATCAGATAAAGAGCCCCGAAATTGCAGAGCCAGAGCAGACAAGATAAAAACAGTATGGGAATCGCATTCAACCTGATATCTATGCGATCAAAACTCTCCACCGTCTCCATACCCTTTCGTAAAAGATAATCTCCGCCTCGCGTCGTATCCCACCTGAAATAGGTAAGCACCCGTTGGACGAGCCTCATGCAGAACCAACCTGATGATACAAGAGCAATCAGGAATGCAAGCAGGCAGAAGAGCAGAATATACACCAGCCAGAGAAGCTCCGATATCGCCTGTGGGATATCCGATATGAACAACCCAGCTCCAAAGAGGAGAAGGATTATCATAATGAAATCAAAGATCCGGGCAACAACCAGAGTCGCCACCCCTTCTCCAGTACTCCGCTGATGCATCTTCTTGAGAAGATAGACATACGACAACTCACCAGTTCGTGCCGGAAGGAGATTATTCATCATCACATGGACAGCGGTGATCGGGAGGAGATCGCGTATACGTATAGTCCTGTTGAGAAGGAGGGAGAAACGGAGTGAGCGCAGAATATAGGTACATAAGTACAGAACAAAACCACCAGCCAGATACACCGGATGGATCGAAAGGATCGCAAAGGCAACTTCCTCGAGTGAGACCTGCGAGAGAAGGAGGACTACGAGCACCACAGTGATGACGAGGGTTACGATCCTGATGAGAGTATTCTGCTGCATGAAACGAGTCCGGATCTATTTGTAGATCTGGTTACTCAGAGCGTATAAGCATGTCCACACAAAGGATCGGTCCCCCCTCAATCATATTATGGTTATGGGAAAGGCCATTGAAGAATCAAACCACCCAATCTTTTTCTACCTAACCAACAGTAACATTTGATGAAGAGACCCGGGCTCGATATTGCATGTCAACTACCCCGCCCTAAAGAGCGTGGCTTGCAATAGCGGTGTTACCACAGACATTGCAATTTATCTGCACGAAGGTTGCTCGTAGTTGAGCCTTATTCGTACTGGTTGGTTGACGCGACCGCTACTGATTATCGGCGTCATAACCGAATCACCAGCTACATTTCTCAAATGGTTTAACGCACCATTGACATCCGCATTGATCACGATACCGGAACTGCTCTGATACAGTCCCCGGCTGATACAACGGCATCTTCCATACCATGGTTTCTGGATCGGATCGAGTGCCAGAGCATCAACCTGCGATGTGTACCGTTCATCATGGGAATCGTCAAAGTGTATCCCGAACAGCTCGCATTTTGACTGTAATTTTCGTCGAAATTTCGCATAGGGGATCTGGACGAAATTCTGGTTGTTTCTCGCACCATGATTGATCTCTTGTTTGATCCCATCCCATCGTGGCACAATAATGGTACCGATTTCGTGATCACATGCAAATCTGATGAGATAGGCGACGAACCGGTTCATCGCTTCGTCGATTTTGTTATTTCGTCTGATGAGGAGGCGTGACTGGCGGTGCGTAAACTCCTCGGTTAATCCCTGTTTATCTTTAATCGATTGTAATCGGGCGTTTTCTTTGTTGTACCACCGGTTGATTGATTTTAGATACGTACCATCGATAATCGAGGCAGTCCCGGTAGCAGTGTCAACGATTGTTGCAAAATTGGTAACGCCGAGATCAATCGCAAGATAATGGTCAGGATTAAGACGTGTTGGTTGAAGGGGAACCGTATACGCAAATTCGATCGTGTATACCTTCCCGTTATGGTGTGGCACAATGGTCACCTCACGGATCTGGTTTGGTTGAATCTGTGGCGGAATTTTGAATGTCAGTTCTTTCCCGGTTAATCCATGCTTTTTTTTTAACATCCGTGACATGCCGAGAGTGACATACCCATTCCGCATTGTGATATGCGATGCAGGAAATGCCAGTTTGTACCGTCCATCCTTCTCCAAATAGCGTGGAGGTCGTGGTTGACTGCTGAGTTCGCCACAGTGGTACATCCGTATGAGTGCAAAATACGAGGTGTACGCTTCTTCAACACTCCTGATCGTCTGTTGAGCAACATCACTATGGAGCAGCGGATAGTTCTCATTCTGGCGTGATTGGACATAATTTGAAACATCTTTGTAGGGAAAGTCTTTCTTCCGGGTATAGGGGAGAAAGGAA
Source organism: Methanocalculus pumilus (assembly GCF_055382585.1). Classification (NCBI taxonomy): domain Archaea; kingdom Methanobacteriati; phylum Methanobacteriota; class Methanomicrobia; order Methanomicrobiales; family Methanocalculaceae; genus Methanocalculus; species Methanocalculus pumilus. The sequence goes on from NZ_AP042393.1 coordinate 1,974,601, forward strand.
CCGATACAGATAGTGATGCTGGATGCAATATCCGGTCGAACCGTTCGAAAGATCGCAGCGTTTTCACAATACTCCTGGTAATGCTGCCGGGTAGTGTACAATGCAACATTGTACAAATTCTTTGAATGATATGCGAGGGTGTCGATAATGTGATACTGCCGTTGTGACAGTCGTAGATAGTTTGACACCGTTCGAATTACCATTTGATGGATATGGGTTGTACTACAGGATATGGATTATGGTTCAATTATGGGCGATTCCTCCACGGCATGAATACCGGGGAGGAATCGCCCTTTTAGATGAAAGACATATACGATCAATATTCAGAAGAGTTTGCAAAAAGGATGCTATGAGATTACAAAGAGAGCATACCGTCATTGATGTAGGATGTGGAAGCGGGCGTCTTGCCTATCAGCTATCAGGTTTTTAACAGGAAAGTACATAGGTATGGATGTCGTCAAAGAACTCTATCGATATGCAGAGAAGATCTGTGGCCGCGACGACTGGCTTTTTTTACAAAGCACCTGGTTTCACCATCCCCGAACCCGATAACTTTGCAGATTTTATCTGTTTCTTTTCGGTATTTACCCACCTTCTCCACCAGGATACCTACAGATACCTCAGGGATGCACACCATGTACTCAAGCCGTGAGGTAAGATCATATTCTTGTTTTTGGAGTTTAAAACCCCTCCCACTTTCACCAGTTCGAAACAATGCTGAATACCGATACACTTGAGTTACTAAATCAGTTCATCAGCAGGGACGCTATTGATGCATGGGCATCCCATTGTGGCCTTGAAATTCTTGGCATATATGATGGGGATACACCATATATCAAATTCAATGATTCTGTTCACTGGGAGAATGGCATGGTAATGACAGGTGAAGGCTCATTTGGACAGTCCTCTTGCATACTCACAAAGCGCCATTGACCAACAAGAGATACAAACAGAGAACCGCAACTGCATCTGTTATCATAATAATCTTCCCGGGTCATCTTTTCAGGGAGGAAAACCAGGATACATGCATCTCCATGGAGAAGAGATGAACCCGATCAAGCCCATCAGCATACATATGTAGTGAGAACACCAAATCAAGTATGTATAAATCCCCCGGAACACTATAGTCCAGCGATATAAGATGGTTCCCCGGGGATTCAGATGAGCATATGTGATGGTGCCTATGAGCAGGACTAAATGTGCGAGCTTCCGTATGCAATTGGAAGAGAAGCTCTTCCCCAGATCAGTCAGAGATGATGCAGCCATCATCTCCATGCTCTGGAAATTTTTACTTATCGGGCTTCTGATCAGGTTCCTGTTTATGCCCTTTGCCTGCCATGCGGATATCCTCTCCGAATACTGGAGAGCCCACATGATTGCCTATCATTTTGAACTGGCTCACCCCTACAGCTTCATCGATATCCTCCATGGCATCATGCTCTTTGGATTAAAAGGGCTGATGCCAGGCAACATAGATCTCTACTTCCATCCATGGGGCCACTCAGCAGAGATTATTGCCCGGGTAGAGGAGATCGCCTGGGGCACGGCCTCTGTGAACAACTGGCTCACCTTCATCTCACAGGATTCAATATTCCGGATCCTCTTCCTCTTCAAACTTCCATACCTATTATTTGACCTTGCAGCGGCATTCCTCTGCCTTCATATCTTTGAAAAGGATGGCAGGGGGGAAAAAATATTCATCTACTGGATGCTGAACCCCGTTATCATCTACTCAGCCTATATCTTCGGGCGTTTCGATGTGATCATCCTATTCTTCATTCTGATGATCTTCTACTCGATCAAGCGGTGGAATATAGGGATAGGCTCCCTCTTCCTTGGCCTCTCGATACTCTCACGCGGCTTCACATTACTCCTCCTGCCCCTGTATCTCCTTCTGGAAAAAGAGCTCCTCGGAAAGCTCAAGATTCTGATACTTGCATTGAGCCCGCTTATTCTCTGGAAGATACTCTCCGGAATCTTCTTCAGCGGAGGTAGTGAATCCGGAATTAGCTCACTAACAGGCTCCGGGCTATCATTTCTTACGCCAAGGTTCGTCAACAGTGTACTTGCCACACAGGTAGATTCAATCGCACTATTCATTGTCGGCTACATTCTTCTCATCCTCTTCTTTTACCCACAGGCAAATAGCATTCACGATAAGCCAATGGCAACGGTTTACTACCTCAACGATCTCTTCCTCATTGTCATGTGCCTGCTCTTTGCCTTTGGCAGCATGTCAATGCACTATTTCGTCTGGATAGTACCCTTCCTGGTGATCAAAGCCTCAGAATCCAGAGAGCTCTTTTACGCTCATCTCTTTGTCATTATCGGATGGCTCCTCTTCTGGGTCACGTACATGACAGAAGAGATCGGCAGTGCAATTCTGGGCGCAGGATTGTTTGCATCCATAAACCCGGCATTTACCGAATATACAACCATTGGAACCCTTATAATCGAATGGACTGGCCTCCCCCACACCTCGCTTGTAGTCATTGCCAGATCTCTCTGGGTTGCAACCCTGCTCTACCTGATCTATAAAACCATGCAGGGAAGGAGAGCCGCATATGGATAAAAGAGGATTGTTGCTTCTCTGTCTGGTACTCTGCCTACTGTCAACGGGTTGTTTTGAGCTGGAAGGGCAGATACAGGATCGGCAAAATAATACAACAGGAGAGATATATGACAATCTAACGGTTGGACAATCTTTTCTCGCAACAAAAGACAAGCTCAGCAGAATTGATATCAGGCTTGCTACCTACGCACGAGAGAACACCCATGAGATTATTTTTGAGCTCCGGGAAGCAGGAGCTCAGGAGCCAGTCGTCTCCCAGATAATCCAGGCACAATCTATCAAAAATAATGCATATCACAGCTTTCACTTTGATCCAATCACAAACTCACTCGGACGAACCTATATCTTCACCCTTTCTTCACCAGAATCCAAACCAGGGAACGCAATCACCGCATGGTATCATACCGATGATCTGTATGAAAACGGAACAATCTTCCTTGATGAAAAACCCGGGGAAGGAGATCTCCGCTTCCGGATTTTTTACACAAAGTCACTTAGAGAAGTGGCAGTTCTCATCTTTAAAAGGATCACAGAGGACTGGATCTTCTTCATCTTCTGGTGCCTGCTGCTTATGGTTACTGCTTCCACAATCCTCTGGCTCCATAGAAAAGAGAAGTGAAATTATATTCTGATTGAGAAGTCATCTTTTTCCACGGTCAGGTTCGGATTATAGTAAGGGTCGCCAGCATCAAGAACCTCACCCCATCGCTTCCGTATACAATCGACTTCACCCAGGAACCGGGCCTGTTTCTCAGGAGTATCTTCATATCCTCTGCTCAATGACTCGTGATGATAGAGTAATGCATATGGAGTATAGATGAGGCGGTATCCTCTCTGGCGGATCTTCAGGCAGAGGTCGACATCATTGAATGCAACTGCCAGTTTTGGATCAAAACCGCCCACCTCGAGGAAGACGGCTCTTCTCATCATCAGGCATGCTGCCGTGACAGCACTGACATCAGCTATATGGCTGGCTCTCCCGAAATATCCCGGATGCGAACCCGGCAGGTGCCGGTGTGCATGGCCCCCGACAGGTGGTTTTCCAACAATCCCAATAACAATACCGGCATGCTGAACAGTATTATTTGTATAGAGAAGCTTGGCACCAACTGCACCAATATCAGGCCGCTGCGAATGTTCGAGCATGGCAGACAACCATTCATCCGAGATGATCTCGATATCATTATTCAGGAAGACAAGATGAACGCCCGCGGCATGGGATACCGCGAAATTATTCATATCAGAGAAATTAAAGGGATGATTATATTCAATGATCCTGAACCGGTTATCTCCCTCCAAACTCCGGTAATAATCAAATGTCCCCTTCTCCCGGCTCAAATTATCAACAATTATTATCTCATAATTCTGATATTTTGTCTTCTGAAGAATTGACTGCACACAGGCCTTCAGCAGATCAACCTTATCTTTTGTCGGGATTATGATCGAGACGAGTGGATCACCATCGATCTCATACCTGACCCGATAGGAGCCATAGAAGAGCCCATCAGTCACCGATCCGCGTATACCCCGTCTTCGGAGGGCATCTGTCAGGGCAAGCTTCGCTGCATTAATCGCATAAGGCTTCGCCTCGACGCTGTCAGCGGCCGAACCCGGAATAATCCTCCAGTGATAGAGTATCTTTGGGATATGAATAATCTCACTCTCATCCAGCAGCTCGGTAACACGGAGAAAGAGATCATAATCCTGCGAGCCATCATACCCTTCACGAAATCCACCAGCATGAACGATGAGATCCCGCCTGATAACCGAGAAGTGGCAGATGTAATTATGTGAGAGGAACATATCCGGTGCAAAATCCGGTTTGAAGAACGGGCTACTCCGTCTTCCGGCACCATCAATCTTATCCTCATCCGAATAAATAAATCCAGCATCAGGCTTGGAGTTGAGCTGTTTTACGACCTCATAAAGTGCATATGGTGCCAGCTCATCATCATGGTCGAGCAGCCCAATCCATTCACCGGAAGCCATTGCAAGCGCTTCATTCGAATTTCCAGATATTCCTTTATTTTCACCAAGAATGGCTATCCTGATCCTCGGGTCACGATCAGCATATTCCTCAAGAACCTGGCGGACATGGGGACTAGTTGAGCCCCCATCGGCGAGGCAGAGCTCCCAGTTCTGATAAACCTGACCGATAACCGACTCGATTGCCAGACGCAGCCATTTTTCATCTGTGTTCCAGACAGGCGTCAGAATGCTAATCTTTGGCTGGTATGAGAAGGTAGAACACTCATCCCTCATCTCGTCCAACCGGATAATACCCGGCTCATGGTGCAGGATCCAGAGATCATAAGGATCCCTGATCACCTCTTTTGAATAACAGCAAAGCCCAACCTGGCCATTAATCTCACATCCGCCTCTGAATAGTTGCTGCTTTTCATGTAATAAGCCAGGATTATACCAGATTGCAGCTGTCGGGAGACCCTTTGATACGAGCTCAAAAGAATACTTCTTATCTTTGCTATCCGGAATTGGTTTGAATACCCACCGGCTATAGGCATTGTTGGCAATGCGGCTTCCCTTGATTATCGCTTCCCTGATCACAGAACCCTGTTGATCCCCTTCCCTGAGAGTAAGGGTCACATCCGCATTCCGTCTCTCGTACGTCGCCGTTAAAAATTCAATTGCATGTAACTGATCAGCCGGTGAAATGAAGCATCCGGTAAGAGGCGTATCCAATGGCAAGGGAACATTCCCGTCATACATCTCAATTTGCATCCGGACTACCGGCCGTGTTGATACTCTCCGTGAATATGGAAGCTTCATCTTTCCCCGCATCCAGAGGGCGCGTGGCCCTTCACGGATAAGAATACGAAGACCAAGAAGACTCCGATCATAGAGACGCCGTCTCCCGGTTCCATGGGGAAGCAATCTATTCATAACGCTGTCAAACTTCGTAACTGCCATCCAGGTCGCACTGTTCTCTATTGAAGAGAGAGTAGAGGAGAGGTGGATGATTTTCTGATCCTGCTCCCTGATCATCGCCTCCTTTCTCTTCAGATTTTCGGAGAGAATGGACATTTCAGCTTCATCTGCCCTTTTCCGGGTCTCAAGGCTCTCGATAATGCCTTCAAGGTTTGTAATATGTGTATCCTTACTTCGAATCTCTTCCCTGAGATTTTCCATCCCCAGTTCAAATGCACGTGATTCGACACGGAGACTTTCGATGATACCATCAAGATTCGTAATATGGATTTCCTTACTTTTAACCTCGTCCCTGAGATTTTCCATCCCCAATTCAAATGCACTCGATTCGGCACGGAGACTTTCGATGATGCCATCAAGATTTGCAATATGTGTCTCTTTCAGATCCAGTTCTGTAGAGAGACGGGCCATCTGCTCAACCAGATCGTGGGTTTCAGCATCGATGATATCCCTTATAACTCCCTGAAAAAGTGCATGAAGATCCGGCTCAAAGAGATCGGTTGCGGCCTCCGGATGATGGGAGGGGACCGCCTTAAACACGTACTGATACACATCGGCATTAGGAAGAGAGGCAACAAATGTGAGAAGAGGCTTGGGAACGAGATCAGGATCGACCCTCTGCTCAGTACTTCCAATCTCCGCCTTCGTGGTATGGATAGCAGTAATGGAATATCCACAACCAGAGAAGAGATCAATAATGTTCTTCAGTCCAAAGAAACGAAGATGGGTGGTATCAAGAAGGCCCATTGAGGTGTAGTGGAAGTTCCCCATGAGCATGTTTAAAAGTATATCACCATGACAGATATTTGGAAGGGAGACAACCAGATATCCATCAGGACGAAGATATTTCATGGTTTTTTTGAGCACCTCTTCCGGAGAGACCAGATGTTCCAGAAGATCCCCAAACATGATGACATCAAAGGATGAGGGTACGAGTAGGGAGTCGAGATCCATTTTTTCGATATCACCAATGAACATCGAGTTGCAGTGACGGGCAGCTATCTCGCCTGCAGCGGAATCGATCTCAATACCGGTAACAGAATTCCCCCGCTCTTTCAGAACCCGGCTTATATAGCCTGTTGAGGTACCAACCTCAAGAATTGTATTATTGCTTCCTGAGAGTTCAATCAGCAGGGTGTGGCTGTTGTTTCTGTTCTCCAGATCGATAACCGGAGGTTCATATCTCTGTGAGTCATATTCCTCAAAAAATGGACTTATCTCTTCCGCCTCCAGGTGTTATTGGGATGCATTCAGATCTTGGATCCTCAGATATAATAAATATGCACCAGCATAGAAAAGAAAGCCCGTGAGCGAGATATATTAAGGGTGATTATCAAAGAATAGACTAACAAAGCCGTGATAGAATGAGCGACAATACAAAACTCTTCAAAGTTGATATAGGGTGTGGATCCAATAAGAAAGAGGGCTGTCTTGGTATCGATTACGAGAAGTTTGAGAACGTGGATATCGTCCTTGACCTGACAGCTGGAACAATTCCACTTGATGATCGTTCTGTTGGATATATCCATTCAGCGCATTTCTTTGAACATATCCGAACACCAAACCATGTCTTCTCTGAGATAAGCAGGATTGCAGCAGATGGGGCGGAACTCGAGATATGGACACCCTATGCCTATTCAGACGGAGCGTTCTGTTATGGTCATGAAGTCTTTCTCACAGAAGAGCACTGGCAACATATCTGCGTAAAATTCCCTGATTTTTACCAATCCATTATCAATGCACGCTGGCTTTTAAAGAAGATCGTATACATTGTTGAACGGAATGTCTATGATGATATCAGAAAAAATGGGTTTGAAATAGCATTCGCAATCAATTATTTCAAAGGCATTGTTTCGGAGTTCGGAGTTTTTATCGAGATTAAACATGAAAAAAACCTCCAGTCCACAATCCCAAAGAGGTATTATTCCTTTGAAAGAGGGGGGGAGGTATTCCCATTGGATTATAATCCTTCCCGAACCATCAGCAGACTAAAAAGCATTAAACCTCCGGTCCGTCGGTTCTGGCAGAAGCTTGCTGCATCGCATAATAATCCGCGATAACATCCTGTGTATCCCCAAACGATCGAATCACCCCATGATCCAGCAGCAGACACTGCCTGCAGGTCTCTTCAACCATCTGGAGTGAGTGTGATACCAGCAGAATGGTCTTCCCTTCACGCCTGATTCTCTCAATTCGATCTTTACACTTCTTCTGAAACGCCATATCACCGACAGCCAGCACCTCATCAACGAGCAGAATATCAGGATCCGTCTGGATAGCCGTTGCAAACGCCAGTCGGACAGTCATCCCTGAAGAGAAGTTCTTCAGCTTCATATTCTCAAATCTGGCGAGCTCAGCAAAATCAAGGATCTCATCGTACCTCAGGGCGATCTCCTTTCTGGAGAGGCCCATGATCGAGCCATACAGGAAAATATTCTCCTTTGCAGTCAGATCCGGCTGGAAGCCGACACCGAGTTCAAGGAAGGGGGCAATCTTACCCTGTACCCGGACAATCCCGGAATCCGGATAGAGAACACCGGCAAGAATTTTTAATAAGGTACTCTTCCCACTCCCGTTTGCCCCGATCACCCCGAAAGTCTCACCTTTCCGGACAGAAAAACTGACGTTCTGCAAGGCCCAGAACTCCTCATAAGAGTCATTCCTACCATGCAACAGACCAATAAGATGATCATATGTAGTACTTTTTCTCTCTTTTGGAATCCGGTACTGTTTTGAGAGGGCATGAACACAGATCGCATCATCACCATGAAGCAGAGGATCCATGGTTGTTCGCCTCAGCATTCAGATCACCTCGGCAAACCGGCGTTCAAGACGATGAAATACAACTGTACCCAAAAAAACCATCAGCAAGCTAAAGCCAAAGAGAGCCAGAAGTGAGGCGAACGGAGGCGCCACACCATACAGGAGAAACTCACGGTATGTCTCGATAAGAACCGTCATCGGGTTGAGCATATAGAGATCAAAATACTCTGCAGGGATGATCGAAACCGGATAGACAATCGGCGAAAGGAATAACCCTGCCTGAAGAATAACCTCCCATATCTGATTGAGATCCCGATAATATACATAGAACGAAGCCAGGATCAGCGATACACCATAAACAATCAGGAAATATATGGCATGCACAAGGGGGAAGAAGATAAGATTCACTGTTATACCTGCACCAAGGATGAAGAGCAGCGGTATAAGTACAAGGAACTCAAGTATCGAACTGATAAACGCAGAGAGAACTGTGCTCATTACCAGGATCTCACGGGGAATCGAAATTTTTGTCACAAGTCCTGGCCTTCCAACTATAGAGTTGAGTGCGACACTGGTTCCGTTCGCAAGAAAACGCCAGCTTATTAAACCGATAAGAAGATAGAGCGCGAAATGCTCCTGATCGAACCGGAAGACATTGCTGAACACAAAATAGAGTACCAGCATCATCAGGAGCGGGTTTAACAAAGACCACGCAAATCCAAGCACCGAGCTCTGGTACTTCACCTTCAGATCGCTTATCGTCAGGTTCCAGATGAGATCCCGGTACTCAACAAACCACATCCTGATACCTCCCAACAGAACTCCAGGTCGACATAAACCTCATGATCTCACTATCCAACACAGTCTGCCGGACCATCTTCCGCTTCCCTATCATCGCTGGTACACCACGGAGTGCACCAATCTTGGATTTAAGAATAGCCAATCCCCTTCCTTTGATCATATAATACGGAATCACCGCAAGATTCCTCCCGATGATCCAGGGAAGTGAAGTGATAAGGATACGAGCAGGATAATCCTTTAGAACATACCAGAGAATGTTCCGGTTTCCATAATAAACCGCAAGCTCAGACCCGATACCAGCGGTTCCCCCGTGAATATGGTACACCCGCGCATGATGTGTATATACGCATCTCCAGCCTAAAAGCCTGGCACGGAACGCCAGATCAACATCCTCCATATACAGGAAGAAATCTTCATCAAAGAGCCCGACCTCTTCAAGCATCAGCCTCCGGTAGAGGGCAGCACCCCCACAGGGTCCAAAGACCTCTTCAATGCGATCATACTGACCTGTATCCTCCTCATACATGCCACGATCCCAGGCAGCCCCGCTCCGGGAGATGCAGATCCCGGTTGAGTTAATCCGGCGATCAAAAAAGAGCATTTTTGCAGCAACCATCCCAACGCTCTCATCCTGATCCATCGCGGCAAGAAGCTGGAAGAGGCAGTCCGGATCGACCCGGGTATCATTATTCAGGGTCATGATATACTCTCCGGACGCCACCCGGATTCCCGCATTTACGCCCCCGGCAAACCCGAGGTTTTCCCGGGATTGTACAAGCTTCGCATCAGGAAAATATTCCTCAAGATACGCAAGACTCCCATCTGAAGAGGCGTTATCGACGACGATCACTTCATAATCGCAGAACGTCTGGAGGGAAAGCGATGAGAGGCACCGCTCCAGGTACTTCCTCCCATTGAAGTTTACGATGATCACGCTGATCATCAGCCCATCCCTTCCCACAATGGCTGCTTACTCCTGCATCTTTTCTTTCTTCAGCTGCTGGGCAAGGAGACTTGCACGGATCAGGCTGTCAAAGGTTCCTGCATCACTCCAGTGACCTTCAAGAAGGCTATATTTCATCTCACCAAGCCTGATATACTCGTTATTCACATCAGTTATCTCAAGCTCGCCCCTGCCAGATGGTTTGAGCGTTTTTACGATCTGAAAAACCTGTGAATCATACATATACATCCCTGTTACCGCGAGATCAGATCGTGGTTGTTTTGGTTTCTCCTCTATTCTTGTGACTCGTCCATCCTGAACTTCAGCAACCCCGAACCGATGAGGATCGGGAACCGGTTTTAAGAAGATATGTGCCCCGGATGAAAAAGCAGAAACAGGATTTTCGATAGAATCCTGGAAGATATTATCTCCAAGGATCACAACAACACTCTCATCACCCACCCAGCGTTCTGCAAGCCCGAGTGCCTGGGCAATACCGCCTGCCTCTTCCTGGATCTCATACGTGATATGCACGCCATACTCGGCGCCTGACCCAAGAAGCTCAAGAAAATGTCCGGCATGCCCTCTGCCAGAAACGATCATAATCTCAGTGATCCCCGCATCAATGAGGGTCTGCAGGGGATAGCAGATCATTGGTTTATCATACACAGGCAACAGGTGCTTATTCGTCACCTTGGTCAACGGGTACATGCGGGAGCCGGTACCCCCGGCGAGAATTACTCCTTTCATTTCATATCACCAGCAAGATAGTCATTCAGTGCTTCCTTCCAGTGACGGAGAGGCATCGTCTTTGTAGTATTCAAAACAGAATATTTCGGCCGAACCGCCTTCCTCGGAAATTCTTCAGATGAACAGGGAACAGCATTGTGTATAAAAGCCTCTGCAAACTCAAACCAGGAACAGGATCCATCATTTGTAAGATGATAGATCCCGGGTTCAAGAGAGATGATCTCTTGCGTCTTCTCTGCAAGATCAAGCGTGTAGGTAGGTTTTCCAAACTGATCATTCACCACCTTCACCTGATCCATCCGGGAAGAAAGATCCCGGATCGTATCAACAAAGTTCTTCCCATGTTCTCCAAAGAGCCATGACGTCCGGATAATCCGGTAGTTTTCCATCTCCTGGACAATCCGTTCTTCACCAAGCAGTTTGGATCTTCCATAGGCATTGATCGGATTTGGCGGATCCGGCTCTGCATATGCTTCCCGTGAGCCATCAAAGATATAATCTGTACTATAATGAACGAGGACAGCACCCACATCCCTGCAGGCACGGGCGATATATCCTGGGCCCTCACCGTTCACCGCAGTGGCAATGTCGAAGTTATCCTCACATCCGTCAACATCGGTATATGCAGCAGCATTGATCACCACCTCGGGCATTAGATCCGCAACACAGGCATACACCGCCTCTTCATCAGTGATATCCAGTTCACGGCCCCGGAATTGAGCACCGGGAAACACCCTCCGGAGAGCATGCCCGAGCATCCCGTTTGCCCCAAAGATCAATACCTTTTCCGGATTTACTGTTTTAATGGACGCCACCACCACTCGTTCTCTGCATACCAGGAGACGGTCATCTCCATTGCCGCCTCAAAAGAGAAAGCAGGACTCCATCCCATGGACCGTAGCTTTGCCGTATCAAGGGAATAGCGCCAGTCATGGCCGGGCCTGTCCTGCACATACTCAATCATGGATTCATCTTTTCCGGAATGTGCAAGGAGGGAGTGAGTGATCTCAAGGTTCGTCAGCTCATTCCCGCTCCCGATATTATAGATCTCTCCCGGCACCCCGTGATCGAGGAGGAAGGCAATTGCCCGGCAGTGATCAATAACATAGATCCAGTCACGCACGTTCTTACCGGTACCATAGACAGGAACCTTCTTCCCATCCAGCAGGTTTGTTGCAAAGAGAGGGATCAGTTTCTCAGGATACTGGTATGGCCCGAAATTATTGGTGCACCGGGTAATGATCACCGGGAGGCTATGGGTGATCCAGTATGACCGTGCGAGGAGATCAGATCCTGCCTTACTGGCAGAATAGGGGCTTGAAGGGTTGAGATTATCCATCTCGGTAAATGAACCTTCAACAGTACTCCCATAAACCTCATCTGTTGAAACATGGATGAAACGGGAGACCCCGTTCTTCATGGCACATTCCAGTAGCACATGGGTCCCAAGGACATTTGTCCTGACAAAGACGGATGCATCAGTAATCGATCGATCAACATGACTCTCGGCAGCGAAATGGACAACCACATCGATCTTGTGATCGGAGAATATTCGGGATACAGACGCGGTATCGCAGATATCACCCTGAACAAACGTATAGCGGGGATTCTTCTCGATATCCCTGAGATTGGCCGGGTTGCCGGCATAGGTGACTAAATCAAGATTGACGATCTCACAATCCGGTTTTTCTGTGAGCATCTCACGGATAAAATTACTCCCGATGAAGCCAAGGCCGCCAGTTACAAGGATCTTCATGGAATCATCACCCGTGCTTCAGACCGGGCAGGAGACCCCAGTCATAGGGGATCTCGTCGCTGTCCGGAGCAAGTCGGAATTCATCAGGATCGGCATAGTTGTAAGGGAGAGTAGGAACGCTGACAAAAAATGCAGTCTCAGGCCCAATTGCCTTGAAACCATGGTAGACACCTGGTGGAACCGAGACGAGCATCGGGTTCTTCTCACCCACAAAGAGCTCCATTATGGCACCATGGGTTGGAGAGTCAGGCCGGGCATCATAGAGCACCACCTTCATCATCCCATGGACACAGGTGAAGTTATCAGTCTGCTTCTTATGGTAATGCCAGGCTTTCACAACCCCGGGATAGGCTGTGGTGAGATAGACCTGGCCAAACTGCTGGAACAGTTCGTCATCAGACCTGAGAATCTCCATGAGCCAGCCCCGCTCGTCAGGGATGACACGGAGGCTCTTTTGGACGACGCCTTCTATTGATGCAACCATAGGATAGTATGGGAGGGAAGCGAGGATAAGGGTTCTGCTGTTCTTCAGGAAGGGTCTGGAGATCACCTCACCTGCAGTACCCAAAACCAAAAGGAGGAGATGTTGTGACAGAATCACGCAGGCTGGTATTCGAAGATCTTCACCGCATTGGTTCCGCCGAGGATCGATTCTGATCGGTACACAAGCGAGTACTCAGGAAGCATTGCGGCATCAAAGTAATGGATCTGGTAGTAGACTGAAGATTCAAGGATCTCCCAGAATGCATCAGACCTGATGAGATCCTGATCCACTCCGCTGATCAGCATGAGATTGGCAAAAGAACCCGGCCTGAATGACTCGGTCACCAGATACCGGCTGCCACGCCGGTCTAGGATCTCCTGAGCTAGTACCGGATCATCTGTTGTGAAGAAAGTTGCTGAGTCGACCATTCCTGTCTGGAAATTGTTTGAGACCACTGGCCGCTCACCAGAATAGATGATCAGGTTCCCCCAGTACCAGAGGCTCATTACACTGTATTCAGGGGTTTGAACGGGAGCATCAAAAAATGAGGTCATCGGAGTGTCTTCCCTGAGAAATGCCATAGCATCCATCCAGTCATCAGTTGGGGTTCCGGCAACGGCAGTCTGGATATGTGCAGCAGAATAGACAGTCGGAACGAGTATGATCAGGGCTGCAACAGAGAGTACAAGATACGGCGAAAGGTTTGCCGGCCTCTGATCCAAAGGCGTTTTTTTCTTCTTTTTGACTGTAGCCGTATCCTTCTCCCGTGGTTGTGAAGCGTTCAGAAGATCTCCCAAACCAAGATACCGAAGCACCCGGATGAGGCCATATCCCCCGGCTATTGCAACCGGTAATGCAAATACATAGAGGAACCGCATCTGAAAAGCAATAAGTACGAATGATACCAGCAGAAGGACCGAGAAAAGGAGATCACCATCATCAAATGCATCCCTTCTCCACTTTTCAAGAATATAAACACTATAACCCCCTATTGCAAGGAAGAGAGGAACCGAGAAGAGATCCCATATCGGAAGTAAGGTGAAACTTCCTGCCGGGAAGAAGATGGAATGTGCCTCTACAATCGTGCCGAGGATGGGGTCCCCACGGATAACATAGGTAAGCCCGGAGATGATCGCATCAAAGAGCGTGCGGGCAGCAAAGAACAGTGATAGAAGGCCTGCAATTCCAATTCCAATAAGGGACCCGGCATAGACAGGAAAAGGACGATCTGCAAGATATGTGCCAAGAAGGCCTGCTATTCCCAGGATAGAGAGCCAGGCACCAAGATATGCAGGCGGGAAGAGGGAGAGGAAACCGGCCTGAAGGTCGGTTGCCCCAAATGCCAGGAGATTGATCAATGCCGAGATCAGTCCAGCCATTCCAAAGGAGAGCATCCCGAAGACAAGGAGATCACGTGATGGTTCACCCTTCCATTGCCTCATTACCATTCCTGCAAAAAGAGCGATTCCGATAATCCCGAAGTAGATTGGAGCTGAAGGAAACGAATAGAGAGCAACAAGGAAGATACATGCCTGGAGTGCACCCATATGAAAGAGCCATTCGGGGCGGCGAACCATCAGGAGATACACAAGGATCATCACTGAGAGGAGGAAGGTCTCAAAAACATGGTGATCCACAAACCCAAAGAGTGAGACGAGGACATGTGCCGGGAGAATGGCAGTGATCAGGGCGGCGGCAAGCCCGTATTCTGTCCCTTCAAATAGCATTTTTCCAATGAAAAACGCCGGGATGATCATCAGAACACCGATTATGACCGGAGATGCCGCCCCTACCAGTTCAATGAGTTCTTTACCCGGATTTCCAAGACCAGACACCCAGGCAACTGCGGCTATTGTCTGATCAAAGAGCGGGGGCCAGCCAATCTCAAAACCATAGGGATAGTTGATATAGCTGTCATGGAGGATGATATCCGGAAAATGCTCAGCAGCATGGGTTATCCTCCGCATATGGTAGTATGCATCAGGTTCCAGAAACCGGATAGAGCCCTGGTAGAAGACGGTAGAAAGGCTCGATAATCGGAGAGTGAGCGCAGCAATAGCGATCCCAAGAAGCGCACCTATCGTCCATCGGCCCTGAATATTCATGATTCAGTATTGTGCGGATTGTCAAGATATACCTTTAGTTTTATTGCAGGATATGCCAGAGAAACACTATCATCAGATATACAATCAGTGCACCATGGATAGAAATGAGATAGATTCATCAAAAAAACACAAAACCTCTTCGATGAAAATTAATCAAGAGAATTCATTATTGTGTATCAGCCACCAATCATCAGGTATACTTCAAATGAACATCGCCTATATCTATGATGCCATCTACCCGTATGTAAACGGTGGGGTGGAGAAGCGGATCCATGAGCTTGCCATCCGCCTGGTCGGAAGGGGGCATCAGGTACACCTTTATGGAATGCAGTTCTGGGAGGCTGAACCGACACTCCAGAAAGATGGAATCTGGTATCATGGCGTATCTTTAGCACGACCATTCTATACAAAGGGACGGCGATCGATCATACAACCTTTTTACTTTGCATACAATCTGGGAAAAGAACTGAGAGGTAGTGACCACGATCTCATCGATTGCCAGAACTTTCCCTACATCCCGTCTTTTGCTGCCAGGTGGGCGACCCGGAAAACTCCCCTTATTATTACCTGGCATGAAGTCTGGGGAGATTACTGGTATGAGTACCTCGGATCATTCGGTATCATCGGGAAATTCCTTGAAAAGAGGGCGATAGGACTTGCCGACAGAATGATCGCCGTTTCACCGATGACGAAACGTGCACTCCATGAACTCGGCGCTCCAGGAGGGATCAACTGCATCCCAAACGGAATAGATACAAGAGCAATAGAAGCGATCGAACCATCAGGTGAAAGAAGCAATATCATCTTCGCAGGGCGGCTCATCAAAGAGAAACACCCCGACCTCATCCTCAGGGCAATGTCGATCCTCAGGGAAGAGAGACCAGATCTACGAGCAGTCTTCATCGGTGACGGACCGGAACGGGAGAGGCTCCTGGAAGAGAGAAAGAGGCTGGGGCTTGAAGAGAATGTATCCTTCACCGGTTTCCTCCCCACCTGGGAAGCGGTCATTGGGATGATGAAAGCATCATCTGTTTTTGTCCTCCCCTCAACCCGTGAGGGATTTGGGATCGCTGCACTTGAAGCAATGGCATGTGGACTCCCGGTGGTAACAATCAACCATCCGCAGAACGCAGTGAATGATCTGATCAAAGGCGGCTGTGGAACATCCTGCCCCCTTGATCCCGGCGATCTTGCTGAGGCGATCGAATCAGCTTTAATGAATACAGATATTCTCGGGCAGGCCGGGAGGGAGAGGGCTATTGCCTATGACTGGGATCTGATCGTAGACAGGATAGAAGAGGCCTATCAGAAGACTATAGAAGAGGTTAAACGAGCATGAGAGTGGCAGTCTTCCATGACTACTTCGGATCAGTCGGCGGGGGGGAGCGGGTCGCCCTTGCGCTCGCAGAAGTATTCGGGGCAGATATCATCACCACCGATACAGACAGCCTCAGGATGCTCCCCTCACACCTAAGGGTTATAAGTCTCGGAAGAACGGTCAAATCACCCCCATTTAAACAGATGTCAGCAGCATACCGGTTCTCAATTTGCGATTTCAGAGAAGACTACGATCTCTTCATCTTCAGCGGCAACTGGGCACATCATGCAGCAAAAAAACATCATCCGAACCTGATGTACTGCCACACCCCGGTTCGAGCATTCTATGACCTCTATGAAACGTTCTCCTCCCGCCTTCCTTTACACAAGCGACTCCCATTCCGCCTCTGGGCTTCGTTCTATCGCCGTCTCGACCAGGCTGCCATCTCTTCAGTAGATGCCATTATTGCAAACTCTGAAAATACCAGAAAACGGATACAGACATACCATGGCCGGGATGCAGAGGTGATCTACCCCCCAATCGATACGAAACGGTTTACCTGCAAATGCTATGGCGACTTCTGGCTCTCGGTAAACCGCCTCTATCCCGAGAAACGAATAGAACTGCAGATCGAAAGTTTCAGAAACCTCCCGGATGAACGGCTGATCATCGTCGGGGGATATGCAGAGGGCGATCATGCGGGGAGAGCATATGCACAGAAACTCTATAGCAATCTTCCTGAAAATGTCGAGATAAAGGGTGAGGTGAGCGATTCGATACTCCTCGATCTCTATGCCACCTGCAAAGGTGTTATCTGCACCGCAATGGACGAGGATTTCGGGATAACGCCGCTTGAGGCGATGGCAGCAGGCAAACCAGTTGTTGCAGTGCGTGAAGGCGGATTTCTCGAATCGGTGACGGAAGGAACCGGTCTGCTGGTCGATCCAGTTGCAGAGAAACTATCAGATGCGATTGTGTTCATTTCAAATGAGCCAGATCGATATAGGGAGAACTGCCGGGCCAGAGCAGCGCTCTTTGACAGATCTGTTTTTGAAGAGCGGGTAAGGGCAGCGGTTGAAAGGATTATAATCCGATAGTTAATCCGATCTATTAACATAACACCAAGTATGCAAATTAGGGAGATATACATTACCCCGAGCATAAGAATATTCTCAAAACACTCACTAATGGTAAGTGACTAACCGGAGTAAGCAAAAAGCCACAGTAAGATATAAGTAAAAAAAACGCATTCATTTTTTTATCCGTATCCCGATTACCGGGTCTGTATCCAAACCAGGCGACGTTTTTATGTAAAAGGGAGAAGGTGAAATACATTCATCAACTTCCAGACACTCCCAAGAGGGTGTTATTGAAGTCAATTAATTGATAGTTTAGTGAGGTGTATAGGAGTATGAAGATTGACAACAAGGTTTTTTTCCTCATCCTTCTCCTTTCATGCGTAATCGGTGTCGCATACGCGGGAACAGGAGAGCAGGGAGATGAAGGATCATTTGTATGTGAAGCATGTCTGGGGATACCATCCGGCAATCTGCCGGATACAGGTTCCGCGAATGCAACCGATATCGCATATATACGGATGGACAATCCGGATGAAAGACCTCCGGCATCCCTTCAGGTTGATTCGATGCCGGTTGCCAGAAGAGAGTTCGTCCAGGGAACACAAACACTCACCTTCGGAACGTATTCAGGATATAATCTTGATCAATATCTCTTTTATCCAAATACCATAGACTTCCCAATCGAGGTGGATCTCCAAGGCTCCTCAATTGAGAGTGCAAAACTTATCCTTAGGGTATGGGATGTGGATGCGTTGGGAACACCTACTTATCCACCAGAGGTTGATAACGTCTATGTCAATGGCGTCTATGTAGGCAGGCTCGATGGGGCGAATGACCAGTGGAGTATAAATACATTCACCCTTGACCCGGCACTTCTCCAGAATGGGGCAAATCAGATTCATATTGAAATCGATGTTCTTACGAAGAAAGAGTGGGCTGTTCAATGTGATTATGGTGAACTTATTCTCGACGTATCAGAAGGCCCAACCATTAATGAAATCACATTTTCACCCAGCATACCGGTTACTGATAAAGAGACCACATTTACTGTAACGGTCAATGAGGTTCCCGGTTATGAGATTACCGGTTATGAATGGGACTTTATGGAGGACAATCAGTACCCTTCACCTCTTGATGAAAGGCTTGGAGGAAAGAACGATCCCACCAACCCCCAGAAAAAGATCTGGAAATCAGGAAAATATGGTGAAAAAAGGCTGGAGGTAAAACTCTTTGGTAAAAAGACTGACGAAACCGAACCCTATGAACTGGATCGACAGGAGATCGTGTTTAAGGTCTTCTTCCCAATGGGAGGACCAGCCGATTATAAAACAAATACCAGAGCATCACCCCTGAACTGGGCCAAGGATCAAACAATTACTGCTAATGAACCAAACTGGTATCATTACTGGAAAGCAGATGGTGCAGTTGAGAAGATTGACGAGACGATATATGATCCAGCAACAGATGGCGCCGGCTATTACGATTCATCTTCAGATACGTTGGCCCTTGGCAAGATGGCACCGCGGTTATGGAAGACGGTTACGCTCACCACAGGGCTTCATCCATCTGGAGAGACCATAGGTGGAACAGTAGGTATCACCGGTGCAACTGCCACAGTCTTCCATGAGATTCATCACCAGACGATCAGTGATGAAGCAAAATTCTCTGGACTTGCGGATTCAGACTATAATCTGACGGAGTTGAGATATAACTATATCAGAAATGGAGTACGGTACTACTCAAAATCAAATGACAAACTGCCGGATGCATTTGAGAACGGGACACTCACAACAACCTGGGAGCCCAAAGGTTCGCTCACGAATATCTCGCACACCGACAGCTATGGAATGCGAGGCCACTTTGGAGGGAGTTATCTCACATACGGGGACAATGAATACCTCTGTTACCGCGAAGAGAATAGAGCTATTGGACGGGTTCAAGGTACCAGTGCTAAGTATGATTATACAAAAGACTGGTCAGATGGTAGCAGGATGGCAGAAGAGCAGGCAGCAGCATACTCAACTGCATCCATTGAACAGATCCAGTCTATTAACAGAGATTCAACAGAAGAAATAATTTTAATTACAGAAGAAGCTGGCATCTCAGAGTTTATCAGTTATAATGACTATGGTGTTGACACGACAGGAGACGGATTATTCAATACACTCAATATTGATGTAACATATAGTGTGGAATATCCGGGAGTCTATAGCATTGCCGGAGATCTTACAGCAGATGGAATGGTGATTGCAGGAACTGCACATCTTGCCGAACTTGAATCGGCAGGAACATATCAGGGAACCCTAATCTTTGATGGAGCAACCATCCAGTCATCAGGAAAGAATGGCCCATATCATCTGAATGTACGTCTATCTGAATCAGGAGGAAGAGAGAAGTTCCTTCTGGATGATCGAATTGATGCACATACCACAGCAGCTTATCTCCTCTCCCAATTCGAGGGAGCACAGATCGGCCTCTCAGGATCATATACAGATTCCGGTATTGATCTCAATGGAGATGGTGTGTATGATACCCTAAGAGTAACAAGCGGACTTACCGTAACAGAACCAGGCACCTATCAGATATCGGCAGAATTGTACAAAAATGACGATTTTATCACCACAACATACACCGAAGCCACATACAGTATCGGTAGCCAGACTGTTGATCTCTCATTTGGTGGAAAAGTTATTGGAACAAAAGGAATTGATGGCCCTTATGAACTCCGCAATGTTGCTGTGAGAGACAGCGGAGATGTCCTGATGGATTATGCCGCATCGCCCTACACGACCGGCATCTATTCAGCAGCAGAATTCAGATCTGGTTTTCTCAGTTTTTTAGGAAATTATTCGGATTCTGGTATTGATGAAACCGGAAGTGGAAAATTTGATAAACTCAGAATTGTTGTTCCGGCTCAGGTCACAGATGCCGGAACATACACAATAACGGCGCTCCTGCTGGATCAAAATGGCAATAAAATTAAAACTGTAACCACCAATGTCCTTCTTGGAACCGGAGAACAGACAATTCCGCTTGATTTCAGCGGAAGAACCATCAGCAGCCATGGAGCTGATGGCCCCTTCATCCTTGCCTCCCTCTCTGCTGAGACTCAGACCGGAGCCATTGCAGATAGTATAGCAACTGCATATACAACCAACCCATACCTGGTCACCGACTTCGAAGGATCTGACATCTACCTGACCGGTCATTATTCAAGTGTGGGCGTTGATACCGACGGAGATGGCTTATATGACTATCTTGACATTACACTTGGCGTATTCGTCACCACTGGTGGTACCTATCGTGCAAATGCCGTCCTTGTCGCTCCGAATGGAAATGAGATTGAATGGGTTGCGATAAACGAATATCTCCCCGCCAGCTCCATAAACAACATGACATTCAGGTTCAATGGACAAAAGATAAATGGAGCTGGAGTAAGTGGATCATTCAGCCTGAATGATCTGAGCATCTACCATTCAAGCGATCAAACGCAGCGCTTCACCAAAGATCAGGTTTATTCTACTGGAATCTATGCATATACAGACTTTGAACAGGCAGGAGTGATAACAGGGGTTGTGAAAACAGAGTATGGGGTGCCGGTTGGATCTGCAAACATTGTCATTTCAGGTGTCTCTTCAACGACATCGGATGCTGATGGTTACTACTCATTAGGGGTCACATCAAGTGGAACCTATACTGTCACCACTAATCCGATTGAGACATATCTCTCCGTCAATACAACCTCAATCATGGTAAGTGCCGGAGAAACAACCGTGCACAATCCAATACTTGCCTCAAGTCTTGATAAACCGACCATTCTGTCAGTAACTCCAGAGGTTGCTCCGAACACCGATTCAACTGCCGTTACCATCGAAGGTACCGGGTTTGTATCAGGTGCTACAGTAAAACTCACCAGGGCCGGGGAATCAGATGTTGCGGCAACCGGCGTTACTGTTTCTTCCGGCACTGTGATCACCTGCACACTACCCCTGAACGGAGTAGAAACCGGAACATGGAGTCTGGTGATCACAAATAAGGATGGACAATCCGGTGAGCTGACTGATGGATTCACTGTAGAAAGTCCTCCGTTAACCGAGTTGAACGGGGTCTATCGGGGTGGGCAATGGATTATACGAAACCCGGACACTGGGCAGGTTCTGCAAAGATACTCATTTGGAACACCAACGGACATCCCGGTCGTAATTGACGGAAAAACAGCAGTATATAGAAACGGACAGTGGATTGTAAGAAATCCGGACACTGGGCAGGTTCTGCAAAGATACTCATTTGGAACACCAACGGACATCCCGGTCGTAGTTGACGGAAAAGCAGCTGTCTATAGAAACGGACAGTGGATTGTACGAAACCCGGATACAGGGCAGGTGCTCCAGAGATACGCATTTGGAACACCAACGGACATACCCATCGTAATTGACGGAAAAGCAGCTGTCTATAGAAACGGACAGTGGATTGTACGAAACCCGGATACAGGGCAGGTGCTCCAGAGATACGCATTTGGAACACCAACGGACATACCCATCGTAATTGACGGAAAAGCAGCAGTATATAGAAACGGACAGTGGATTGTACGAAACCCGAATACTGGACAGGTTCTACAGAGATACTCATTTGGAACACCGACTGACAAGCCTGTCACTGGTATCATCGTCTGAGAAAAAGAGAGAATATCCTTCTTCTCTTATTTTTACTATACCGCTCCAGTCATTATCTCACAATTGGTTTAAGTATGCCAGAATAGAGAATTAAAGATAAAAGAGAAGGGGAGATCGAAACATCCACTTCAGGGATGCCCCTTCATTGAGAATAATTTATCTATCGAATTCCGGCCACCGGAATATCTGAGGGGAGACCATACTGTTCTCTGACTCCATCTTTGATGAGCCAGAAACCGTTTCGGTAGACACCGATCTTACCATCCACTACAACAGGGATGTCTGTCGGAGTACCCCACCGGACTCTCTCATCGACACCTTTGATGATCCAGAGACCGTTTCGGTAGACACCGATCTTACCATCCACCACAACGGGTTTGTCAGTTGGTGTCCCAAACTGTTCCCGTGTACCATCTTTGAGGAGCCACCAGCCGTTCCGATAGACGCCGATTGTTCCATCCACCACAACAGGGATGTCGGTTGGTGTACCCCACCGGACTCGCTCATCAACACCTTTGATGATCCAGAGACCGTTTCGGTAGACACCGATCTTACCATCCACTACAACCGGAATATCAGTTGGTGTACCGTAGTTTGTTCTGGTTCCATCCTTGAGTATCCACCAGCCATTTCGATATACTCCATACGT
The DNA here is from genome assembly GCF_055382585.1 of Methanocalculus pumilus. Lineage (NCBI taxonomy): Archaea > Methanobacteriati > Methanobacteriota > Methanomicrobia > Methanomicrobiales > Methanocalculaceae > Methanocalculus > Methanocalculus pumilus. The sequence goes on from NZ_AP042393.1 coordinate 1,997,440, forward strand.
GCTTGTGACCGGGACATCTGTCACCGTAATGTAATCTACCTTCGTTTCACTATCACTCCCACCGGCATTGGTTGCCGTCAGCCGGATCGAGTACATCCCGGCGGAGGTGAACTGATAAGAGGGATGTTGCGATGTCGAGAACTCAGTCCATCCACTCCCGGTAGTATTGTATTCCCATTTCCAGGAGGTTGGAGTGTTCGTGGACTGATCAGTGAACTGCACCGTCAGTGGAGCGGTGCCGGTTGTCGGGGTGGCGGTGAACGCGGCAGTGGGAGCTGGCGGCGGTGCAGTAATGAAGTTCGCTTCAAGATTCCGATCTCTGGTGACGGTGAATGTATATGAGGGTTGTGAAGAGATTAAGGACCCCCCCTCTCTCCATTCTTTAAACTCCCATCCAGCATTCGGCGTGGCCGTGACAGTTACCTCTCCACCAAGGGTTACATTACCGCCACCTGTGACAGTTCCAGCACCAGTAGGAGTGGCTGTAACTGTAATCGTAGCCATCGGGCCCGGTGTCACCCTTGTCAGATACGGATATCCATCATTCCTGGACTGTGGATAATCGATATCCTCTGCCCAGACTGCGGTAAAATCCCAATTTCTATATGTTGTCGACCCATCGTGGGGGTAGGTCATCTGGGCAGTTGTTCTCCCCATAACCTCATCGGCATTTCCGGCACTCGCACTCTTTTCAGAGGATTCAGTATCCCAGTAACAGCGAGAGTACGTCACTCCCGCGGTGCTTGCACCAATAAAACCGCCACCGGATCCGATAACCTGGCCAGTACTGTATGAGTGGGAGATCCAGGTCGGAGCTGAACGAACATTCCCGACAAGACCACCAACATCCACCCCTCCGGTCACATCTACCCGACTATAACAGTTATTAATTATCGTCCCGGTATCTGATATCGCACCTGCAATTCCACCGACATAACGATTACCCAGAACAATCCCGTTTACGCCGACAGATCTGACTTCGTTACCAAAACCAAGATTTCCTGCCATAGCTCCAGAATAATCATCTCCCTGAACAACGGCACCATCTATAAAAATATCTCTAAAATCACTATCTTCAGCTAACCCGGTTACAGCGCCGCAATAGTCTCCAGCCTGTAGAGACAGGTTCTCAAAAGCAATCCGCTCAAATCTGGCACCATCACTCATCCCGAAAAGCCCCATGTAATCAGTTCCCGGACGGCTGATAACGAGATTGTTCAGGCCATGCTTATTATGAACCTCACCAAACGGGTTTTCGAGCGAACCTGTGAATGGATCACCAGGTGAGCCAATCGGCTCCCAGCCACGCCCAAGATCCCAGGCAACTGTTGGTGTGAGATCAACATCGCATCCGAGCCGGTAATCCGCTGATACATCCTTGCGGATTGCATTGAGTTCATTGACATCTGTGATGATGTATGGGTCAGCAGGAGTTCCGCTACCATCAAGTGAGCTCAGGGACACATCCACCAGACCAGGATAGCTCATCAGATCCATAAACTCAGGATATCCATTATTCATCTGCCAGAGGGAGAAGAAGTTGTAGTGTGGGAATGTCGCCTGCTTCTGCATCACAGCAGTTGTTCTCCCCATAACCTCGGCACCCCCGGCACTCGCACTCTGTCCGGAAGATTCGGTATCCCAGTAGCAATCCCTGGCTGAGCCAGGAGATTGAGCCAGGAAGCCGCCTGTAATCGAGTCCCCGACCACCATTCCCGCACTATATGAGCGGTAAATCGACCCCGCAGACTCCCCGGCAAACCCGCCGACAAAAGTGTCACCCCGGACGGAGGAGTGGCTATAACATTCAGAAATGATACTGCCAGACAATATAGTCCCTGCAACTCCACCAACCCGGCTACTACCACTCACCGATCCTTTTGTGTAACAGTGACGCATCTCTCCCTGGTATTTTCCGATCATACCCCCGGTCGAGGCGCCTCCCAGAACAATCCCATCATACGAAACAAGATGGAGAATACCATCATCAAATATCCCGGCGAGACCACCCGATGTATCCCCCCCCTGGATATTTGAATCCTCAATAATGAGCTTCTGTATCGTTGAACCATTACAGACTCCAAACAGACCCTGATCGGGAGTATGGGGTTTGTTCAGTGCCAGATGTAGAATCCGATGCCCGTTACCATCCAATGATCCGGTGAATGGATCACCAGCTGAGCCAATCGGCTCCCAGCCACGCCCGTAATCATACCTGACATATGATGTAAGATCCAGATCATTCCAGATCCGATAATGTGCTGTAAGGTCCTGGCGAGTTGCATTGAGTTCATCGGCTGTGGTGATAATGTATGGATTTGCCTGAGTGCCAGAACCTGCAAGTGAACTCAGAGGCACATATACCGGGTCAGGATAGCTCATCAGATTCATAAACTCAGGATATCCGCCATTCATCTGCCAGAGGGAGAAGAAGTTATAGTTCTGGAAGGTCGCCTGCTGCTCCATCTCGGCACGGGTTTTCCCCTCTCCCCCGTCACTCGTCATCTTGCCAGAGCCCTGGATATCCCAGTAACAGTCCCTTACATCTCCATAGTTATTACCGATAAAGCCACCAGAATCGGTTAGTCCAACCACTCCTCCCGTGCTGTACGACCGATAGATGGATCCAGAATTCTGGCCGACAAAGCCGCCGACATATCTCTCACCCTTGACAATCCACGCATGGCTATAACAATCCGAGATGATGGAGTCCCCCGACGTTGTTCCTGCAAACCCACCAACAGATGAGATCCCAGTTATAAAATCAATATTATTTACAGAACCTCCAGAGTATGAGTGCCGCACCTCGCCATCGATATGCCCCGCAAGACCTCCTGTCGGTGCTATACCTACCACATCAACAGCGGCTGATACATAGTGAAGCCTACTCCTCTCAATTCTCCCGGCTAAACCGCCGATATTTCCCATATCCGACTCAACCCTCCCCGTCACCCGGATATTTTCAGCTTTCGTATTCTCCATCAGCCCTGCAAGGCCGCCACTGCGCCCCCCCGCTTTCACCGAAACGTCCTGAAGATGGATATCTCGAAGGGTAGCACCACGTGTAGACCCAAAGAGCCCCTGATACCAGGTATCCGGCCTATTGATGACCATACCTTTGATGGTATAACCATTGCCATCATATGATCCGGTAAAGGCATTCGGATATGTCCCGATAGGAACCCAGCCATCTCCCGTGGCATATCCAATAAGATCAATATCTGCAACCTGCCGGAAGTGCTTATCAGGATGGTTGCGCACCTGATTCAGATCAGCCGCTGTGCTGACAAGATAAGGATCTGACAGTGTGCCACTACCGCCGGAAAACTGATCAATCATTATCGCTTCATCATCCTGAATCGGCTGAACTGGAGATCGGCTATCTCCACTCAAAACAGATTCATTGGCTGTTGCTTCTGCCGATACGATCCCGATGAACATGCAAATGGCAAAAAGACAGACAAGACAGAGTACCTTATTCATGATAGACAAGATATTCACCCATAGCTATTCCGGTATCCCAGTCATACATCAGTACAACGACAGCCGGAATCATTACGCTTTCATATGGCGTAGCTCAATATAATATTATTGAGAGAGAGTAATTCATTAATTGGCACCAGCCACCAATCATCAGGTGATAGTATCCGTAATCCCCTGTAAATTTAATTAAGGCTCTGTACCAAGTTAGAATTACAAAAGAGGAACAGAGCCATGGATATATACGATTTAGCAGAAGATTATCTTTCCGATCCAAACGGTGCAATGCAGACCCTGCTGACCACCTTCATGAACATGGTTATGCGCTGTGAGGCTGAGCAGCAAGCCGGAGCAGGGTATTATGAGCGTTCTGAACACCGGACCGCCACACGGAACGGGTATTCAGAACGAGGTTTAAAAACACGATACGGCGACATACGGCTTCAAAAACCTGAGTTTCGTGAGAAGCCATTCCAGACAATTATCTTTGAGCGATACTCACGAGTTGAACGCGCTCTTATTCTTGCAATCACCGAGTCGTATATCAACGGTGTCTCGACCCGAAAGATCAATGAAACGATGAAACACTTCGGGATCACCAACATCTGTCCGGATACCGTCTCCAGGATGGCCAAGGAACTTGACGGTGTTGTACAAGAATTCAGAAATCGTCCAATCGAGCATTCTTTCCCGTATTTAATCGTTGATGCAACGTATCTCAAGGTCCGTCGCGGTACCCGTGTCGTATCTCAGGCTCTTCTCATCACAGCCGGGATACGGGAGGATGGGTTCCGTGAGATACTCAGTATCGACCTGATGGACAGCGAAGGTGAAGCCTTCTGGTACGAACATTTTGAGATGCTCAAGGAGCGTGGTCTCCACGGAGTACAACTTCTCATCTCTGATGGACACACAGGGATTCAGAATGCAGTTCAACGAGCTTTTCTCGGTTCTAGCTGGCAGATGTGTCATGTCCATATGCACAGGATCATCAAATCCAAGGGGATCAGGAGGTGCGATATAAAAATCGTTGTTGAGATTGTCAGAAATGGAATTCAGGGAGATTTCCAGGCTCTCCAGAGTGCCATACAACAGTTGGAAGAGATGGGATACAAGAGTGCTGCGGCAAGTCTTGAACGGTTCTCTACGGACCCTCTCAACTACCAGGCGTTTCCTGAAGAGCACTGGAAACGTCTCAGGACAACGAATATGCTGGAACGCGTGAATCTTGAGATTAAGAGGAGAACACGAAGTATTGGGGCGTTTCCAAATGGTGATTCAGCGATGCGTCTTATAGGGTCGATCCTGATTGATATCAATGAAGACTGGCTCTGTGGCAAACGATACCTGACGATATCGCCTCCTGTCGATGAGATGACCAGATCGCCCAGAGAATGTCCTGCAGCCGTTCAATAGTCCTGTCCACGAACTGCCGTTGAATCCCCGCAGAAAAGGAATGACGGGTGACTGGTGCCCTGTGGCTGCATGTGGTCGGGGGTGGGTGAGCCCACCCCCTTGTCGTGAGGATAGCCCGCTGTACTGGAAGAGAATTTGCGACAGCCAATTGTTGCACATAATGTTTAATATAGAAGAGATCGAATTGGTGTTAGGTACAGGTCTTGCCTAATTTACAGGGTGATACTGACGTGCGACAAGAAAGCTATATCAGGGATTGCGGGCAAATCCGCCGTCCCATCTGTCTGGGAATGTTCCTACCATGGCATGCGCCCCTGGTAACGGGGGTGTGTGAAGCCCATGGGACAACGTGGAGAAGAATAGAACCCTGATCTGTTTAATCTGCCAGGAAAAGAGCGCCATGGAGAAGCAAACGCTGAATCATTGTGAAAGGGTCGTTACGCCCAACAGGCGAAACCAGGGTGATACCACGCCTGAACCAAAAAGGTAGGGAACACGGTCATTATGGTGTCAGTGCAGAATGACAGACAGACAAAATGTTCCCGGCTCAAAGATGACTCCTACAGCGTTCACAAGTATCTCTGATATGGAACTTGGAAACCCGTATGCACTCCTCAATCGGGGTATGGAGGTCGTGAGGCCAACAGAAGATGTAGACGGAACAGGATATCCCAAGAAGTGAACGCCCGCTTGTAATGAGCGGGATAGAGGCGATTGCCTCGACCTGAAAGGGTGCTGACGTGGGACAGGTATTCCGAAGCAATGAAGGAAGGTATAATGATGAAAGTATGTCATTCAACGACGCACAATTTGCGAGAAGCATACTGACAGGGATCATACCCGGCAAGGGAACTCCATCGACTGGGATAGAACTAAATCCACTGTTAATCGAATACATATCCGGATTGCAAAGGCAACACAAGGAGGGGGAAAAAAACCTACTTTGCGTTACCGCCCAGCAATGGGTAAAGGAATGCGTGAGCCGGATGCGATGAAAGTCGCACGTCCTGGTTCTTGGAAGACGGGGCGGGAGTAATCCCGCCCTGTTTTTCAACACAACCACCATGTCCGGGTGAAGGAGATCTGTGTGCACGATGAACGCGTGAGAAAATTCAGAGAGAAGAAGAAAACATTCGCTCTCCTGACAAATCATCACGAATCGGATATGGATGACAGGTCCGTGCTCCGGCATTACAAACAGCAGCACATTGTCGAGAATATTTTCCGGACAATGAAATGGTCGGTTATGGCAGACCGGATCTATCTGAATAACCCAAAACGGATCGATGCCATGATGACGATCCTGTATGTTTCGTATCTTGTGATGGGGATTCTGCAGATGGTTGCACGGATGAATATCAGGAACCTGCCGGAGCCGCCCAGGATCTATATCGATAATAAACCCCTGAAATCTCCAACCGCGGCGTTTCTGATACATTCTCTCGGCTTATTCAATATTCTCACCGAAGATGGAAACCGCCAGATCACAGGTGTTACTGAACGGAACAGGTATCGTCTTTCGGTTCTGCTCTATCTGATTGGCATGGGTTCAGAGGAAGGAGTATCCTGATTACTTCCTGAGTACATCCTAATCGCTCCCGGTGATGCACACGACGATAGCTGACGGCATGGATGTTCTGCAGGGTTGAAAAGAGGCAGAAGTCATCAGGATGGTGAGAGTGAGTGTTTATCTTGCCGGGAGAGAGATGAGAAGGGATCGAATGTCGGACTAATTGACTCTTTTTAGCCTTTAGGGGATTCTAATTCAGCTCTTTTGCCTCAGAGGGTGCGGATTCTAAATTTTACTATACCGCTCCAGTCATTATCTCACAATTGGTTTAAGTATGCCAGAATAGAGAATTAAAGATAAAAGAGAAGGGGAGATCGAAACATCCACTTCAGGGATGCCCCTTCATTGAGAATAATTTATCTATCGAATTCCGCCACCGGAATATCTGAGGGGAGACCATACTGTTCTCTGACTCCATCTTTGATGAGCCAGAAACCGTTTCGGTAGACACCGATCTTACCATCCACTACAACAGGGATGTCTGTCGGAGTACCCCACCGGACTCTCTCATCGACACCTTTGATGATCCAGAGACCGTTTCGGTAGACACCGATCTTACCATCCACCACAACGGGTTTGTCAGTTGGTGTCCCAAACTGTTCCCGTGTACCATCTTTGAGGAGCCACCAGCCGTTCCGATAGACGCCGATTGTTCCATCCACCACAACAGGGATGTCGGTTGGTGTACCCCACCGGACTCGCTCATCAACACCTTTGATGATCCAGAGACCGTTTCGGTAGACACCGATCTTACCATCCACTACAACCGGAATATCAGTTGGTGTACCGTAGTTTGTTCTGGTTCCATCCTTGAGTATCCACCAGCCATTTCGATATACTCCATACGTGCTTGTGACCGGGACATCTGTCACCGTAATGTAATCTACCTTTGTTTCACTATCACTCCCACCGGCATTGGTTGCCGTCAGCCGGATCGAGTACATCCCGGCGGAGGTGAACTGATAAGAGGGATGTTGCGATGTCGAGAACTCAGTCCATCCACTCCCGGTAGTATTGTATTCCCATTTCCAGGAGGCTGGAGTGTTCGTGGACTGATCAGTGAACTGCACCGTCAGCGGGGCATCGCCGGTTGTCGGGGTGGCGGTGAAGTTGGCGACAGGGGCGGGTGTGGGAGGCAACGCAACACTAACCTCTACTTCATCAAATAACGGTCCATAAGCTAACGGCACAGGTTCCTGAACACGGATTGTGAAGGTCTGATCTTGCGTGGTTGCCATTGTCTCAAAACCAACTGTTCGTACACCTGCATTATTGGTTGTGACCTCAGCATAGAATGGCGAGTTAGCGACAATGCCGTTCGGGGTATCCCCTCCAACAGTCTGACCAGTGGTGAAGATATAATTACCTACTATATTACCTGGAGAACCAACTCCGGCATCAAGATGAACGCCCTGCTGACCAGCTTTAATCTGTGGTACTTCATTTACAGCAAGTGTTGAGGTTCCCTTTGTCCATAGAGCATACGCCGTATTGGGTCTGCCAGTGATGGTTACTGCAAAGTCGTTACCTCTGATAACCGTATCGGTATTGGCAGTTATAATAAGGTCATCTTCTGCAACTGTGATTGAGTAAGTCCTCGATATGGTTTTACCAACGATATCATAATTGTCATTCATCCCGTTCGCATTACAGGAAACTGTAACTGTATATGTACCAGGAATATAAATTGAATTACCTGTATCCCAGATACCTGTTGCCCAGAAAACGCCCGTAATTAATTGTGGATTGCTTACGATATTGACAGCCAGGGGGTTTATGAATCCAGTATCATCAATCAATGATGTATAAACGACACCTAATGGATCAGTGACCTTTACGGTGACTGGAGCACCTGTCGATGCTGGATCTGTGTTTCGCTGTATGAAAGCATCCAGATTCGAGTCGATTCTGAAACGCAATACCTCGCCCTTTGAAATAATACCGTCATTCTTAATATTGCCACTTGTATCGAGGATTTTAATATCAAGCGAGGGATCAGCAACAATGAACCGTTGTGTGCGGGTATGTAAATCATACCAGAGCCCAACCTGCATGCTCGTAGCAACATAGAAGTGTGTAGTGCTACCTATAACCTTCGTTGCTGCTGGAGAGTCAAATCTCGGATCCGATCCTGCTGCAAACCAGGCAATCGTATCCCCAACCACAGCACCGGTTGCAACGATATCCAGCCCCCCCTCACCACGGAAAACGGTGTCGCCTGGTGCTGCAATGACATTAATTCCTGAAGTTTGGGGTGAGTGAGCCGTAACTACAATATAATCATCCCATATCAGGGTGTTACTCCCCCCGGCATTCGTTGCCGTCAGCCGGATCGAGTAGGTTCCAGCAGAGATAAACTGATAAGACGGATTCTTCGATGTCGAGAACTGTGTCCACGCACCTCCGGTGCTGTACTCCCATTTCCAGGAGGTCGGGGTGTTTGTGGACTGATCACTGAACTGCACCGTCAGTGGAGCGGTTCCTGTGGTGGGTGACGCGGTGAAGGCGGGAGTTGGTGGTGTTGGTGAAACACCCGGATAGATATATCTAATTCCATCTCTATCACCGCTATGCAGGGTTCGTTTGCTTTCTCCGGCACCCCCCCTCCCATACATTACCTTGGAGGTATCGGAAGGATAGCCAGCCAGATTGCCATAAAGATCAGCAAGGCCAACCCAGTGACCAAGCTCATGGAGAGCGATCGATTCGATATCATATTGCCCGGATCCGGGGTTTGTTGACCAGCTGTATTGTGTATTGAATCTGATATCAGTTTCAAGGATCGTGGAACCACTTGACCATGTGGAAGCCTGTGCCAGAACTCCCGCCGGTACAGTAGATGTCCACATAATCTCATTCTTTCCGTTCCTTGAAAGATCAGTTGCGGTAGTTGGACCTGCATATTCATACACAAATGATGAGCCCTGAACACCCGTCCATGTTGATGAAGCAGCCTGAACCGCAGTAAGAGCATCTGAAGATAGGGGATTCACATAGTACGGTACGACCGGTGATGTTCCAGCCCACTTAATCCGGCTCCATCCAAATGGAACAGAGAGAGAATATGGTCCAAACTCAGTACTACCATCATCATGAAGAATGTACACAGGACCGCTGCTCGCTGATCCGCGGTAATAGTACCCCCTGTAGGCGGTTCCGGTAGGAACATTACAGACTACCTGTGTATCTGACCAGGAAACGATCGCATCGGGGTTGAAATCCTGCCATCCCGAACCCGGAACCCATCCAGTACCATAAATCCAATAATCGGTACCAGAATCGGTGACAAAATAAAAAGCGAAATCCGCGTAACTCTCGCGTGAAGCTTTCGTTCCAAATCCCGATCCAGTAATTGTTATTGCTGTCCGGGTTCCTGCCGATGCTGTTGTTGGGGATAGAGAATCAATTGTCATCTCTGCCGTACCAATCGGCTCAGGAAACGCTGGTTGGATAATCCATGTAGCAGTTTCATCTCCATCCAGAACGGCATTCACCGCCTGCTTGAAGAAATCCTGCGTTACCACACCCATCTCCTCTGCATCTATCGGTGACCGCTTTGTAGTCACAGAGTGTTTATAGAAATGCACAACTCCCTGTGACAGGCCTACTGTCTGATAGCTGCCATCCGGCTGCTGTTTTAGAAATAATCCGACCTCCTCTCCAGGGAAGAAGATCGGGACATGAGTTACAGTCTGCGTAATCTCACCAACTGTTCCACCTTCAAAGACCATAACCTGAGGGGCTGACAGATCACCTGCAAGCATATTATTAACCGAGAAGGAGACAATCGTCTCAATCCCGGTTTTATCCTCATTCCATCTGCTCTCAGCAGAAGTGATCGTTCCAGTGAGAATGGCATCCGACTGGCTGACCATATAAGATGGAGATAGGTCAACCATAATCGCGTGCACAGGAAAAGCAATCATTGTGAGAGCACAGAATAAAAGAGTCAGAACAAAGGTCCTTCTCACTCTCGATTGGTGTATTTTGTCTATTATCATCATATACAGCCTCCAATCCAATAAGAAATCAGTCAATTCCAGATCAAGATACTATACTGCTTATAGAGACTTTGATTCAAATTTAGATTTCCCCAGACGCTCATGATCTTTCGAAGGATATTGCCATCTTCATTATAAATTAAAGCAGGATTAGGCAGTAAAATGGACTGAGAATTATCATTGTAACCTTTGAGAATTGTATAGACTTGTTGTTCAAACAAATCAGGGGATGCTCGAGTATGCCTCCATGACTTTGACAATGATTTTTCTGCAAGAGGAATGAGCCCCTGGGATAAACCAACTGTTCTGTATGTGCCATCTGGGTGTTCATTCAAGAATAATCCCAGATAATCGCCCTTAAAAACAATCGGCACCCCCTCAACCCACTGGGTAACATTGCCCACAGTTCCCCCATCAAATATAAGAACAGGATCGTTCGGCAGATCGCCAAGGATTATTCGATCAACTGAAATGATCACCTCGGTTAGAATACCAGTACCATTATCATTCCATCTACTCTCAACCGATATGACATTTCCCGTCACTATCGCGTCTGAATGCTCAATAAGATATGAATATGGGAGATCGATCATCATACCGGTTGCGGGAGATGAGACCATCATAACAACAAATAAAAGAATAAATGCCATGAGCATGGCTTTCATGCATCTGAGATACGACATACCAACCATCAGTATCACCCATCCTATTACCAATCCAGGAACAATTGAAGCGTATTTGGAGGTACAGAGAACTCCAGTTATTATTAAGGTAAATATTGCCTTAAACCCTGATAATACCGATAATTCAATAATTCCTCCTTGACCCGGGAGAAGATAAGCATATGGGGCCATCCAAAGCCCAACCGAAAAAGAGTGGTGAGAAAGAAATTACACACAAAAAAAATGATTATTCCATCCCCCTTCACTCCCGCCGTCTGTATCCAAACACAAGGAGCCCTGCAGCAACCAGACCAAACGGTGCAAAGATGAGCGGGGCAGGGGTCGGTTTTGGCATGTCAGGCAGAGGAGTTGACGGGAGAGGCGTCTCCTCAACGATGATCACATCAATCTCATCGCTCTCGATCACAATCCCGGGCTCCTCCTCCACCACAGGTATCGGTGTCGGCTCAGTCAGCTCTACAACAGCCCCATCCTTCTGGAGCACAATGGCAAAGAGCGAGAAGCCGGGTGTTGTCGCCCGGTACCGTGCCAGATCGCCGTCCATACCGATAAAGACTGTCGGGAGCTGCTCCCACTCGCCATCCACAAACCGCATCAGCGCAACATCAGTCCTCTCCATTCCCATCGCAGTCAGATATCCGCCAGGAAGATGGAACACAATCTCTGCCCCCTTTTGAATATGCGGCAACGTATTTGGGTTTGGGGTGATATCGAAGTACTGGTAGACTCCGGGCTTGGGTGGTGCAACGCCATCCGGGAGGAACCGAACCTGATCCACGGCGATGATTGCAGTTGTGAGATCTGCATCAGCAGTAAACGAAATCGATTCGATCGGAAGACCCGAGTAGGTCAGAACCGTGCCGGAACCTGCCATAACGTTAGAGGCAACCGCAGTCCCATGACCTCCAGGATCATCTGATGGTGTTGGTGGAGCCGGAGTCTGCTGGAGTGAGTACCCGGAGAGTGTTGTAAAGACCAAATCAGACGTCCCGCCCCCGATCTCCCACCAGAGATACCCATCTTCAGGAATATTCATCCTGAGAGTCGCGGTCCCGTCTGCCATGGTGCTTTTGATATCCACACCTCCGTAATCTGAGAATTGATCGACGTCAGATAAGAAATAGGGATTAATACTGGAATAGGTCAGGTAGACGGGAACACCCGCTTCACCACCGGCCATCCTGACCCGCACATCAACAGAACCGGGCCGTTCAATAAATTCGGGGGGCGGATTCGAAACAACAAGCGGAGTAGCCCCAATCAGCATATAATATGACCACCAGTTCCCCTGGCTATATGCACCCCGGTAAAAGTAATCTTTTATACTAACAGTGGTCTGATAGGAGCCATAGGGCTGAGCATCCATATACCTGCCTGATCCGGTGATATGCTCAGAGAGGAGAGAGGCTGATTGTGAGAGATACTCAATTGGGAGACCAATCTCCCCAGCGATATTCTTCCGTGACACTTCAAATATCGCAGGCCAGTCAGTCACTTCAGGGCCAAGAATTGAGACACTGGCAGTGAGGAGTCCTCCACCCTCAGGTTCAGCATACTGACCGGCCATGACCACACGTTCATACGGGGGATACACAAACGCATAGTCATAAGTATCTCCAGAAAGCCCTATGATCTGGATTTCATTCTTCTCCCATGCATCCTCAAACCGGATTCTGACAGGGAGCGTCGCATACCCGTACCCATCAGACCCGGTCATCACAACAGCAGACTGATCAGCGGTATATAGGTACACCTGCCCCTGTACCGGCAAACCTGTCAGTGGGTCCTCAAGATAACAGGTGACATGCACCCGATCTCCGGGGACGATACTCCGCAACTCCGGCGAGTAGCTCCCTTCCCATTCAGCACTGACAGAGAGGAAGCGGGATGCTTCAGATGAGGGAGCGATCCCATGATATAAAAATGGCCAGAGATCGGCGACAATGAAGGTAACACTCTCACCATACAGGGCATACCCCATATATGCACCAGCAGGTACCGGCAGATCTACCTTTCCGATACCATTCCTCAGCTCAAAAGGAACAACGGTGATATCCAAGTCCATACTCTCAATCTCAGCAGAGAGCTCTTCAAACTCATTGATCCCCCCTCTGATATCACCTTTCATAAGGCGGTTCATCTCAGCGGGGAAGCGCTTTGAGAGAGAATGGACATCTGCTTCAGAAATCCAGATGACCGGAAGCACCCGATCCCCATCAGGAGCCGGTCCGGCATTCAGATATGAATACTCCTTCACCAGAAGCCGTGCATTACCACCGGAAACTGCTCGTGTTATAACAGGGCTCAACACGCTGATGGTCTCGTCAGAATCATAGAGATCAAGGCGACCTGCAGAGAGAACCTGTGATTCATCAGCAACCGGTAAGATCTCGATTACGCCCAGGTGTGAGGTGATTGTTGATCCATCGATAACAAGCTGAATCATTCCATTGAGAGGAGTGAGAACCTCATTTACATACTCCTCATCATTATGGCGAATAATAACACGCAGATCACCAGCATAAGGTTCCATTGTCTCTGGATTGACGATTGTATAGCTGATCGGAATAACCGAATCTGCAAGCGCTTCGTATACCTTCTCTGGCGTATCGATCAGGAGCGTCTCCACGGGATCCAATGCTTCAGCATGTATCCATCCGGAGACTGAGTTGCCATGGGCATCAGTCACCAGGTACTCATACGTGGTCTCATACGGAACAAACGATGCCATCGCCATACCAGAGACGTCTGTTGAAACAGTTCTGTTGAGGGACTCACCGTTTTCATTCCAGACACGGAAGTGGATCGCTTCACCGGAAACGGGCAGCTGATCCCATGATAGTGCAGTGATGGTATTGGGCTCACCAATCTTCAGGCCACCATATCCAAACCCGGCATGAAGACGCGGGCCTTCATAAACAGGAGGATCAAGCGGAACAACTGCATTCACTGCCGCCCATGCACTCACCCTTCCGTACCCATAACTCATATCATGGCCTTCCTCACCAGGATCAACCGCTGTCGTCGTCAGGAGAGACCTGATCTCATCAGGGATCAGATCCGGATCTGCCTGAAGCAGCAGAGCCGCAATCCCCGAAACATGCGGGCAGGCCATTGAGGTGCCGGAATTAAAACGATAGATCTCACCCTCCCTTGTCGATGCCGATATGATAGAGGAGCCGGGTGCAACAACATCCGGCTTGATCCGCATATCTGCCCCCCAGCCCGAGGGTCCGCGGCTGCTGTAATCTGCAATATAATCTTCTTCAAACCCTGTTGCACCGACCGCAATCACCTTCTCAGCTGCAGCAGGGCCACCGATTGTCCGAAGACCATACTCTCCTTCGTTTCCAGCGGACGTTACAATAGTGGTTCCATCAAAGACGATCTCATCTGCCGCACGGGAAAGAATACTTGCTCCATTATCAGCATAGAGGACAATCCATTCAGTGTCGATAGGTCGCTCTTCATGTATCCGGACCCATCCATCTTCAGGATCAGCTATCCAGCCGATCTCCTCTGAGGCATCATCATAAAACCCAATCTCGGGGATTGCCATCCTGTCAATATACCACCCCGGCCACACAACCGATTCATCTGTCTCATACCGGAGCCTGAGATCAAGAAACACCTGCTCATTACAGGTCTGGTTTATGTAATCCATCAGGTCAACTGAATAGAGATCTTCACCAACACCAGTATATTCGATTACCGAAACCCATTGATCATGCTCATCTGACCAGACCTCGACAAAACCATAATCCCACCCGGTTTCGATTGAGTACCAGGTGTATAACTCAAACGTGAGGCTCTCCAGGGTATCGATCTGATCGGTCAGGTTGAACCTCTGGTAGAGAGTATTATCGAGATTATTGCCTTTCCCCGAATACCAGACCAGATTGCTCTCATTCACAGGGGTTCCGGCAAGGTGCAGTGTCCATTCACCTTCCTCAAGAGGCTCTTCACCAATGTATTTCAGCAGAACTTCGTCAGAAGAAAGTGCAAAATCAAACCAGTCACAGCTGACACCAGGATAGACGGATCCATCCGGTTTTTTCATGGTGATGGTAAGATCATCATGGAATTGCGTATCTGCCCATAACAGAATAAATGAGGGATCAAAACCGTCATTTTCATTGATGATCTCAAAGGATATGTCGATCTCACCCGTACTGTTAAGTGAACCGGACCACGAATATTCATCATATCCTATCACGCCCCCACTGAAGGAGATGATATCGGCGCCAAGAAGAACAGCGGTTTCAAATCCTTCAATAACCGTGGACAGTGATGCGGATCCTTCCTGTGAAAAGACTTTAATCCCGATCAGATCCGCACCCGGCGCAACACCGGTGATGATACCCCCAGCACCGGATCCTGCAATCGTTCCTGCACAATGGGTGCCGTGCCCATGATCATCATAGGGATCTTCCCTGCCATTCACAAGATCGGCCCAGCCAACCACTTTTCCTGCAAGATCCGGATGTTCAGCATCGATACCGGTATCAACAACCGCAACCGTCACCCCGGTACCATCGACCCCGTTTGACCAGACTTCGGGGGCCTCAATCCAGGAGACACCCCAGGCAATATCCTCTGTATCATAGCCGGATGGATCTATCGAATCAACGTCACTCGAAAATGGAGTGAAAAACCGCAGACTGCCTTTCATATCCGCAGATCCAGCCACCCGATCAAGTGTGACGATTCTATCAGGTACTACCCCTGCAACATCAGGCCGGGCAGAAACCTTCTGCTGCTCTTCAGGGGTAAGAGCTGTTGCCAGCGCATTCACCGACCAGAGCGTGGTCACCTCCCTGGCACCCATGCGTGTAAGAGAAGAGATCACATCCTCCTGGGATTCAACAGCAAAGAGGGCAAGATCAACTGGCCTCTCCATTGAATGGGGCTGCTCTTTCATAAAAACAATTACGTTCTCTGCCTCAGAATCAGACGGCAAAGCAGCCCCAATTCCCACAAAAAGAGAGAGAAGAAGCAGAAGGGAAACAATAAGCAGACGTGTGACCATTGGAATTATACCTACAATATACATTCCACCATCCTATTTAAATAATGATAGTGGAGATTGACGATCGTCTTCCGGTCAGGTTGGTTATCCGCAGTTTCCCTCGCAGAGAAGGTAAAAGGATTCAATCTGCAGTATCTGAAAAAAAAAAGGTTTTTTAGGATATCGTTTTATTCACTCTGGTCTGAACTCAACGACCAGCCGGATGCCTGTCCTGTCTTCTCCATTGATATCAATATCAATGAAAGACGGGCTGCAGATGAGATCTCGTCCATTCGGTGCAACGATGCCACGTGCAATGGCAATCGCTTTGATAGCCTGATTCTGTGATGAGGCACCGATCGTCTGGAGTTCAACCTTCCCTCGTTCTTTAATAACAGCGACCAGAAGACCTGCAAGATTCTTTGGAGATGACTGGGCTCCAACTTTAATCTTCCCGTCCTTGATATTCTGCGGCAGCGAGTTATTTTCTACACTGTATCTGGTCTCGTCACTTATAGGGTGTTCTTCAGTTTCAATATCATTTGTCATGATTGTTACCTCCAATGTGTCTGGAACAGTATCATCTTTTTATGTTGTTTCAGCCTTTCCCACCCACCATGCATACAAGCATCACCGGGAGGCTGAAATCACAATACATGATAGTTTTTGATTAAATAAATAGCTTCTGGACGGATTACAGGGGGAAATAATGCCGGGATATTCATAAAAGTAAGCTCTCACCCCCGTCACCATCAATCACCATTACTGTTTAGAAGCATCATACTTATCAAAACGGTTGAGAAGACAATCTGCACCCCGACTAAAAGGAAAGCTAGTGACCAGACGGCATTTGCAATCTGGAATAAGTGTCCGTATCCTGATGCAACCCACTGTCTGAAGATATCAAAGCCGATGATAAGTCCTCCGAGAATACTCATCCCACCTATGATAAAACCCCTCTCCAGTGTATGATAATCCATAAATCTCTCGATGAAGCCGCTTCGTTCACTATACCCATAGAGGGCAGAATAGACCCAGATAACAATTCCCATCAGCATCGTCTGCACACCTCCTATGAATGCAAGAGATGCCAGAATGAAAGAGTGGAGATACGATGTCTCGATATCACCTTTAAGAAGGAAGAAGAACATCATTGATATGCCAAAAATTGCAAAGAAAAGACCTGGCAAGGCCAGGAATGGCCCTGGACGATAGAAGAGCATAAACCTGATATGCCGCCATCCATCCGAGAAGCTATCGAGTTTTGATGGTGCAACACGTGGATAATAGTGAATCGGTACTTCTGTTATTGAAAGATCTGCCTGAGCTGCCTCAATGATCATCTCAGACGCAAATTCCATCCCACCGGTTTTAAGATTCAGCCGATCAAGTGCGTCCTTCCTGATGATCCGAAATCCGGAGTGCGCATCAGATATGCCGATGTGAAAAACCCGGTTCAGAACCCATGTGAGGAACGGGTTGCCGACATACTGGTGAAGCCAGGGCATTGCACCCGGTAAGATTTCACCCCGTAGGCGGGATCCCATAACCATATCTGCCCCTTCTTCTTCAAGCGCATCAAGAAGCTTTGGGAGTTCGAGAAAATCATAGGTATTATCAGAATCACCGATGGCAATATATCTCCCCCGTGCCTCTGCAAGACCGGTCAGATAGGCATTACCATACCCGTGTTTCTCTGGATGGACAACAATAGCTCCAAGCTCCCTGCTAATTTGAGCTGTTTTATCTGTGGAAGAATCGGAAACGATGATCTCGCCGATGATACCGCGATCAGAGAAGACCTTCTGGATCTTTTTGATACAGTCTCCAATAGTCTTCTCCTCATTTAAGGCAGGAAGAACAACCGAAAGATCAATCTCCTGATCAACTGCTGGTTTATAGTCACGATATGGTGTCGAATCCATCTTCAAAGCCAAGTATCTTGTTTCTCTATTCTTCTTTCATCGTGGACTAATAGAAGCTTCCGATTATGATCATACCATTATGCCAGATCATGATTATTTCACAAAATGAACAAGAAATACCATATATTCACGCAATCAGATTGGAAGCAGAAAAGGAAATAATAGATATGAATTGAGAAACATTCAATGAATTACTGCCGCTTTTTTCCAAGCATTATGAGAGCCGAAACGGCAAGAGCTCCCGGAAGTGCATAAACCAGTGGAGACTGCTGCTGTTGTGGCTGTTCGCCCATTCGTTCAAGTGCAGCATCACGATTTATCTTCGCCTGCTCATGACCAGGTTCCAGCCTGATGGCTTCTTCATACGAGGCAACAGCTTCGGAATAACGACCAAGGTTTGCAAGTGCCACCCCGCGATTATCCCAGGCAAGGTAATAGCCCGGTTGAATCTGAATTGCCCTGTCAAAGGATGAAAGAGCGGCATCATACTGGCCAAGCTCGTTCTGGGCAACGCCTTTTGCAGTCCACGCAAGGAAATGGTCAGGGTTGGCAGCAATTTCTTTATCAAATAATTCAATTGATTCAGCATAGTTACCCTGATTCGCAAGTACCAGTCCCTGGTTATAATACTCACTCATAGGAGCACCGGATACTGCCATCGGAATGCACATAAGTGCGAAAAATACCAGAAAATAATAGATTCGTGAACCTTTACTCAAG
The DNA here is from genome assembly GCF_055382585.1 of Methanocalculus pumilus. Classification (NCBI taxonomy): domain Archaea; kingdom Methanobacteriati; phylum Methanobacteriota; class Methanomicrobia; order Methanomicrobiales; family Methanocalculaceae; genus Methanocalculus; species Methanocalculus pumilus. Next base: position 2,016,243 of record NZ_AP042393.1, read on the forward strand.
CACTGCATATATACATGTAGTTAATAGGGCATTATTAGGATACCGGTATTGAGAGAATAGGTAGGTTTCATCACTCCTGCAATCCGATTGTAGAGGAGGGTAAGATGACAGACGAGACGATACGGAAGAAGTTCATCAGGTGGACCGAGGAGCGGCCGGAATTTTCACTCACCTCATTCTTTAAAGAGGCAAACGATCCACGAGGACACCAGCATATGCTCAGTGAGATCCTGCCACTCCTCTCGGGATGTGGGTGCGAGATGGTGAAGGAAGATCTGGATCTGATCATCAGGTGGAAGCAGGCAGATCCATGCCCACCACCGGCTACGCCTGAAATACGGAAGGTTGAATCTCCCGTTCAGACCGCCATAGAATCATTCATCACCGCAAAAACCGGAAAGCCATGGAGCGATCCTGCCACCCTTGACCGGATACGGGAGGCGATCATCGCCCAGAAAGATTCCTACTGGAAGGAGGGGGATGAACGTGTCATCAGGTACACAACCGGATACAGCATCTTCGCCTATCTCGCCTATCATTTTCCGGTCTATTACATCCAGATGCGCCACCTCCTCCGGGAACTGATGAATGACGGCCTGCTTCCCCAGAGGATGGCAGTCCTTGATGTCGGATCCGGTCCGGGAACAGTAACACTCGCCCTTGCCTCACTCTTAAACGATATGCCGGGATGCCGGGCAACAGTCCACGCAATCGAGCATGCAGGCGAGTTCATCGAGGCATATAAGCATATTGCAATACCCATTTCAGAGAAGAACAGAGGAATAACAGCTCCCCCGCCATCGGCAACCGATATTACAAACCCTCAGTCACCCCTCCCTGAAGGCCCCTTTGACCTGATCGTCTGTGCCAATGTGCTCAACGAGATCCATGATCCGGCGGTCCGTGAAGAGACAGTCATGCGGCTTGCCGGGAGGCTCCGGGAGAACGGAACGCTCCTCATCTGCGAGCCCGCCGATCTCGCAAACGCAACCGCGCTCCGCGATCTCTCCCGCCGCCTGAAAGAACGTGGCCTTCCCATATATGCACCCTGCAATGATATCCGGGGTGTGCCCTGCCAGGTGGAGCGGTGCTGGAGCTTTATCGCCCTCCCCGAGGTGGCACCGACACGGCTGATGAACGCAGTTGCAGATAGCGATGAGCCGTTCCGTTTCTATAACACCGATATCAAGACTGCGTTTGCGATCCACAGAAGAGATGGAAGAAAAAAGATTGGCTACCGTGTCCCACCCGGCACCAAAGCTGAGCGGATATCCCGGCTGTCACGTCATGAAGAGAAGAAGATCAATATCATTGCATCAAAGATCTCAGAGAATATCGGCGATTCCGGCACCTTCCTCTACCGGATCTGTGACGGCACCGGAAGACGCGAGGCATATGCCGCACTCCCCGCCTACCATATAACCGAAGAGAATGCGGCACTCCGTCAGGCAGCATACGGATCGGTTCTCAGGTTCAACCGGGTGCTTGTCAGGCATCATAAAAAATACGATGCATACCATCTGCTCCTGACAAAAGAATCCTCGGTTGAGCTGATCGAAGGGGAGCTGCCGGAGGGGGAACAGGCTCCCGTGCGGGAGGCAAGGCAGGAGACAAAGAAGGCAGTTAAACGCAGGAAAGAAGAGAGCGCCAAGGCAAAAGGGAAGAAGACTGCCCGGCGATGAACGGATTTGTCCGGAACAGGCCGACTGCACCATCACTTTTTTTGCGAATCCATTATCTATACCGATCCAGATACAGTAGCATCAGCGAGGAAGAAAGATGGTTATGGAGAAAGGAGAGGGGGGGAGAGGGCAGATCGAGACTGCACTTGCCGCAGGAAGTCTTGCATGGTGGATATGGGATGTGGCAACAGGCAAGGTCGATTACAGCCCTGAAAAGGCAACGATGCTTGGGTATGACCCATCTGATTTTCCCAATACCGTCTATGAGATAACCGATCTGATCCATCCCGATGATCATGAGAAGACAATGGATGCCATGCAGGATCATCTCACCGGAAAAAAAGCATTGTATGAAGCCGAATACAGGATAAAAACGATAGATGGGGGGTACATCTGGTATTATGACAGGGGGATGATCACACAGCGGAATCCTGACGGGAGCCCGGCAACCCTCACCGGGATCGTGATCAACTTCGATCCCTGGAAGAAGGCAGAAGAGGCGATCCGCCTTGCCAATACCAAATTAAACCTGCTCTCAAGCATCACCCGGCATGATATCCTCAACTCGGTGACCGCCCTCCTTGGATACCTGGATTTTGCCATGGAAGAGGCAACACCGGCAACAGAGGAGTTCATTCAGAAATCGCTCACCCAGGCAAAGACGATCCAGCGGCAGATCGAGTTCACCCGTGATTACCAGAATGTCGGGATCACGAAGCCCGGCTGGTTCAATATCCGTGATCTTGTGGAGAACGCATCGTCCCAGCTGAACCTTGCAGGAATATCCATAGAGGTACAGGTTCAGGATATTGAATGTTATGCCGATCCACTCATCGAGAGGGTCTTTTACAACTTAATCGAGAATGCCATCCGACATGGGGGGGAGATCACGCGTATCGCCTTTTCGAGCCGCAACCAGGATGGCGGAATCGCCATTCTCTGTGAAGATGATGGATCGGGAGTCCCGGAAGATAAGAAAGAGGCGATATTTGTGAGAGGATACTATACCAATACCGGGTTTGGCCTCTTCCTCTCACGCGAGATCCTCTCAATCACCGGGATGAGTATCACCGAAGAGGGTATCCCCGGCAAGGGGGCCCGTTTCGCCATCCATATCCCGAAGGGATCGTATCGCCGGGTCTGACGTGGAGCTAAGGGGTTTTCCCAAAAGACCGTCCCATATTACCTGACGACCCGTTCAACCTCGAAATCATCCATATCAGGGAAGATCCGCTTGACAGCATCGCGGGCGGATGCGAGATAGACCACCTCTATATCGGCAACAGTCCTGACGGACTCATTCAACACCTGGGGTGATTCGATCGGAGGAACCATAGGATCCTTCCGGTAATACCGGAAGACACGTCCTTCACCACCAAGGCCGAAGAGGACGCGGTTTAAGGTTGCTTTTGAGACCGACTGATCGATCTTCGGGTGGATGGCAGCAGCGATCTCATGGATGGATCGTGGCCGCTTGTCCTTGAAGAGAGCAAGGATCTGCTCAAAGATCTGGGTGCGGACAGCCCGATCACCGATGAAACGGAGGCGGGAGGTCAAACAGGTCGCCAGGCATTCATCTGCATCGACATGGACGGAGTTGATCTCATCCAGATCGCGGAGGGTGACAAGGGGATGGCCGGTTCTCCGGTCGGTGATGATCCCCTCCACCACATCACCTTCGAGCGATTCTATGAATTTCTTGAATGAGGAGAACCCGATCTTCTTCTCTGAGAAGGCGGGATTGATCCTGATCAGCTGGTTCTTCAGATCCGAGAGAAACACCGGGCCTTCATCAGTTCTCGTCTTCACAAACCGTATCAGAAGTTCACGTGCTGCGATCCGGTCGCCCTCGATGATCGCCGGATCGTCATCCAGTGCTGGATCAATGCCGGAAGCGGCATTCAGGCCGAGGAGCTCGTCAAGCGACTGGAACTTCGTACAGTTCTCCTTGATGACGCTCCCGACAGAATTATCAAAACCCATCACATAGACCATCTTTCCCCGTGCACGGAGCCTGCGGATCAGGGGGATGAAATCGGTGTCGCCTGACCCGATGATAAAAAGACCGATATGCGGAAGAAGGATCATATCCTCAAGGACATCAAGGGCCATATCCATATCCGCACCGTTCTTTCCCCGGGCACTCGTCTGGGGGAGATGCCGCATCTCAAACCCGTACTTGACGAGCTTCTTCACATCAGCCGCACACTCACCCACCGACCAGTCCGCATAGGCTTTCCTGATGCAGATATCCCCAAGCGATGCAGCATAATCGATGATCGGGCCGAGCGAGAGGGGAGTATCCAGTGCAGGATACGACTGCCCGGCAGAGACTGCGAGGTTCTCGTAATCAAGATAGATGGCACAGAAGAGAGCCCCCTCTTCGGCAACATGTTCTTTTTCCATGGTATCAATCCCCAAAAATGCAGTATTTCCTTCCTGTTATTCTTACGGGAGACAAGAAAAAGGAGTATGGCGGGTTCCCTGAGATAAAAGGGATTTCAGGGAGGGAGTTATGAGCGGATCTCTCTTCCCTTCAGCCAGATGCCACGCTCAGAAACAACACGCCCGACAACGGCTGAGCCGGGGACCATCTTCAGGATCGTTTCGACACTCGCCTCCGGGACGATTAGGGCATAACCCATCCCCATATTGAAGGTCCGGTAGAGCTCCTCTTCAGTGACATTACCCTTCTCTGCAAGCCAGGAGAAGATCCCGGGAACCGGCATCGGTTCATCGAAACTGAAGCCGAACGGCCCGACCCTGAGGAAGTTCAGGAGCCCGCCGCCTGTCACATGGCACATCCCATGCACCTCGCAGGTACGGCAGATGGAGAGCACCTCAGCATAGATCCGGGTGGGGGTGAGGAGGGCTTCACCAACAGTTCTGCCATCCGGGAGAACCGCATCGTAACCACCATTCTCAAGTGCAATCTTCCGGGCAAGCGAGAAACCGTTCGAATGGACGCCACTTGACGGCAGGCCGACGATCAGATCCCCGGGAGCAACGGCTGATCCGGTGATCACACTCTCGCGTTTCTGAACCCCAAGACAGGTCCCTGCGAGATCGAGGCCATTCACAAGCCCTTTGAGGGTTGCAGTCTCGCCCCCGACGATATTCATATTCGCCTGCCGGGCACCCTCGTTCAGGCCGGATCCGATCTCCTTCATCTTCGAAGGATCAAGGGAGTCGGTGGCGATATAATCGACAAATGCCACCGGTTCAAGGTTCATCACATAGAGATCATTCACATTCATCGCGATACAGTCGATTCCGACTGTTGACCAGTCCGAGAGGGCATCGGCAACCAGCATCTTGGTGCCGACACCATCGGTTGCGAGGGCGAGAAGATAGGGGCCAAAGTCGATGAGGCCTGCGAAATGGCCGAGATCCCCGGCCATCCCGAACTCTCCATTCCGGCGGAACGTAAGCGATCCGATCAGTGCTTTTACTGCTTCTGCTTCAAGATCGATATCGACACCGGCATCACGGTATGTTGCGTTACTCATTACAAGCCTCCGATAAGCGGTACTCATCATGGAGCACCTTGACGGCACGCTGACCATCTCCTTCCTTCACGACAAACGAGACATTCACTTCAGATGACCCTTGTGTGATCATCATCACATTCACCCCTGCCTCTCCAAGAGCAGAGAAGATCCGTCCGCTTGTGCCGGGGGTGCCCGCCATTCCCGCACCGACGACAGCGATGACGACGATATCCTTGTCGAAGGTGATCTCCCGGACATATCCCTGTTTCTGGATCTCGGTGAGCCCTTCAATCGCATTCATCAGATGATCCTCGTCGATCACGAGGGTGATGTTCGCTTCTGACGACCCTTGTGAGATGAGCATCACATTCACCTCGCGTTCTGCAAGTGCCGAGAAGATTGCCCTTGCAACACCGGGGCGCCCAGCCATCTGCGCACCGCCTATTGTGAGGAGCGCCACCTTCCTGATGATAGAGATCGCCTTCACCACACGTTTCTCACGGTGTGCCGTCTTCAGAACGGCTGTTCCTGCGGCAGACGCATTGAAGGTATTTTTGACCCGGACCATGATATCGCTCATCATCGCAGGTTCAATCGATTTCGGGTGGAGCACTTTTGCACCGAAATAGGAGAGCTCCATCATCTCGAGGAACGATATGGAGGGTATCACCCGTGCTTCGGGGATCATCCGCGGATCAGTCGTCATCACGCCATCGACATCGGTCCAGATCCAGATTTCATCCGCATTGATACCGGCACCGATGATCGAGCCGGTATAGTCTGAACCGCTCCTGCCGAGAGTGGTTACATATCCCTCTTCGCTGCATCCCATATATCCCATGATCACCGGAACACAGTCCGGAAGGAGGGGCAGAACACGGCTCTTAATGCGGGTATAGCTTTCAGGAAGGGCAACCGCGCCCCCATGGCAGGAGTTCGTAACGATCCCCGCCTCGCACCCATCCAGCACCGTTGAGGGGATCCCCGCCTGATTCAGTGCCGCCGAGACGACGGGGGCAGAGAGCCGCTCACCAAACGATACGATATAATCCCGTGATCTCGGTGTCAGTTCCCTGAGCGTATGAAGGGCTGTCAAGATATGCTTCAGCTTCAGAAGCCGATCATCGATGTATGCCCCGACCTCTTCAAGCGAATCCGGGGCAACCACCTCGAGTGCCTTCATATGCCGTGATCTGAGCGCGTGAATCAGTTGCTCGATCGGGGGGTTTTCTGAAGTGGTGACGACCTCCTCAGCAGTGGCGATGAGCTGATCTGTTACACCGGTCATCGCTGATACGACGACCGCAAGTTCATCTCCCCTCTCCCGGTGGGTCTTCAGGATATCGACCACGCGGGCGATAGCCTGCTCATCTCCAACCGATGTGCCGCCAAATTTCATTACAAGCCTCATTTCTGGCTCACCAAACCCCACGATGTATTTTAAGTTATTTCACGGCAGATCATTATAATACGATGGGTGTGATTACGACGGAGGATTGCCACGTTCTTGTAATAGGAAGCGGAGGTGCCGGAATCAGGGCGGCACTTGAGGCAGCGCAGTATGGAGAGACGATCCTGATTGGAAAGACAATCGCCGGGAAAGGCGGCTGCACCGTGATGGCGGAAGGCGGCTATAACGCGGTTTTAAAGGAAGCAGACACGATTGTCGGCCATTTTGAGGATACGCTCAAAGGCGGCGCCCACTTAAATGACAGGACATTAGCAGAGGTGCTCGTGAATGAAGCGCCGGATCGGATAGCTGATCTCATCAGGATGGGTGCAGTCTTTGATGCAGAAGAGAGCTGTATGATCGCCCAGCGTCCCTTCGGCGGTCAGCGGTTTCCCCGTACCTGTTATGCAGGAGACCGAACCGGACACGAGATCGTGATGACGCTCCTTGAGCGGCTCCGCGCATCTGACGTGATCATCCGAAACGAGATCACCGCCCTTGAACTTGCAACAGAGGGGGGGCGTATCTCTGGTGCGATCACCTCGACACGGGACGGCGAGATCGGAGCAATCACAGCAGATGCAGTGGTGCTCGCAACCGGCGGTGCCGGGCAGATTTACGATATCACCACGAACTCGACTGCCGGAACCGGGGACGGCTATGCACTCGGGTACCGGGCGGGGGCTGAACTTATTGATATGGAGATGGTGCAGTTCCATCCAACAGGTGCAGTCCATCCCTATGATGCCCGGGGAAGGCTGATCACCGAGGCGGTGCGGGGCGAAGGAGGCATCCTGAAGAATGTCCATGGCGAGCGGTTCATGTCCAGGTATGATCCAGAGAGGATGGAGCTCTCTACAAGGGATGTGGTGGCACGCTCGATCGCAACCGAGGTGCTCGAAGGAAGAGGGACAGAGAGAGGCGGAGTCTGGCTTGATGTCACCCATCTTGCGCCGGAAGAGATCGAGGCACGCCTCCCCTCGATGCTCGAACAGTACCTTGCCTTCGGCGTTGATATCCGGAAGGAGGCAATGGAGGTCGCCCCCACAGCACACCATATGATGGGCGGACTCAGGATCACACCCAACTGTGAGACAACCGTTCCGGGGCTCTTTGCCTGTGGAGAGGTAGCTGGCGGCGTCCATGGCGCAAACCGGCTCGGCGGCAATGCCCTTGCCGAGACACAGGTCTTTGGGCGGCGGGCAGGAGAGGCGGCAGGGCGATCCCAAAAACAGAAGAAGAGGATCGATCCAAAACAGTTTGAAGCTGTTGAAGAGAAGATCGCCCGATTCGGAGAGGGTGAGATGAAGCCCTCTGAGTGTGTTGCAAGGATGAAACGGGCGATGTGGGATGGTGCCGGGATCTACCGGACCGCCGCTGCCCTCACCACCACCCGCGAGGCGATCCTGGATCTGGCAGCCTCGCCGCTCGCTGCATCATCGGGGCGTGAGATCCTTGACGCATGGACCGCACAGAATATGCTCCTTGTTGCCGGGATGATCCTGGACGGGGCACTGTTGCGGCAGGAGTCGCGGGGGGCCCATGTCAGAACTGATTGCGCTGTCCGTTGGAGCGTTGAAGACTCACCCTATGGCCATACCCGGATATCGCCATCATACCGGGGAATTGAACTGCACGGGAGGATAGCATGAAAGAGATGATACTCACCATCCAGAGGTTCGACCCCTCTAAGGAGGCAGAACCACACCAGGAGACCTACAAAGTCTCGGTAAATGATGGTGCACGGGTACTTGATGCACTGGATGAGGTCAGGCGAATCCACGACCCCTCGCTCCTGTACCGCTCATGCTGCCGTGCCGGGCAATGCGGCTCATGTGCGGTGCGGGTGAACGGGAACCCGACCCTTGCCTGCATGGAAGAGGCAACAGACGGGATGATCGTGCTCCCGCTGGAACTCCCGGTGATCCGGGATCTCGCAACCGATATTGCACCGGTGCTTGAACGGCTGGCAACAATCCTCCCCTCTGATTCACCGCAGGGCCTCTCCAGAGAGGAAGTGGCATTGATCAAGCCACTCCGTGAATGTATCGAGTGCTTAAGCTGTGTCTCAGCCTGCCCTGCACTGAAGGTCGTTGATTTTGCAGGACCGACTGCGATGCGGCAGGAGATGCGGTGTGCCCTTGACCCCCGGGATTCAGAGGATCGGATCACCGAGGCGATAGGCAGGGGGCTCTTTGCCTGCACCACCTGCCACCGGTGTGTCGAGGTCTGCCCCAAAGAGATTGAGATTCCCGGAAAGGCGATCGAGAAACTCCGTGAACGGGCAAACCGTGCCGGGCTCACCCTCCCACGCCACCAGGCAGTTGCCGGACTCATTGAACGGACAGGCAGGAGTGTCGAGAGGACAGAGGAAACCTTCCTCGAACAGGTGCCCGAGGTGATCGAGCCGGATGGCCCTGTGAAGATGACGGTCGGGTTCTTTGTCGGCTGCATGTTCAACGGGCGTGTCCCGCAACCTGCACTGGATGCAATGGAGGTCATGAAGAGAAACGGCATCCGGGTGATCATCCCTCATGAACAGGTCTGCTGCGGATCACCGCTCATCAGGACAGGGCAGACAACAATTGTGTCGGACCTGAAGAAGAAGAATATCGAGGCATTCACCTCACGCGGGGTTGACATTGTCATGACGATGTGTGCCGGGTGCGGGGCGACCCTGAAGAAGGATTATGAGACGCCCTTTACCGTGATGGATATCACCGAGGTGCTGATGAAGGCCGGGATCGAGCCACCGGCAAAACTCCCGATCTCGGCGACCTATCACGATCCCTGCCATCTGCTCCGGGGACAGGGAATAAGCGAGCCCCCACGCCACCTCCTCTCGATGGTTGTGGAGAACTATATCCCGATGCCAACCCAGTGCTGCGGGGCAGGCGGGGGGGTCCGATCCGGCCAACCTGAAGAGGCAGCGGCCCTTGGAAAACTCCGGGGAGAGGCGATTGCAGCAACTGGTGCTGATATCGTCGTCACCATCTGTCCCTTCTGCGAATTCCATATCCAGGAACAGACCAATAAACCGGTGAAGAATCTGGCGACGCTGCTGCTTGAAGGATACCGGAAGAAGGATCTGGAGAAATCCGGAGATTGATTGCCCGGCTTAAATCAATACTTTTTATGAGTCGTCCGGCGATCCGGAGAAGCCAGTCAACTCTCCAGAAGCCGGGAGGCCAGAGCTTCAAGATCCAGGAGATCATAGCAGATAACCCGCTCATCTGGTTCTGGCCTGCGTGAGAATGTTTTTGCAACAATGCAATAATACTCCCGTCGCTTCCCATTCTGCCAGGATACCTTGCCAGCCTTTTTTACAAGTTCTGCATAGAGCTTCTTTCCATCAACACTATCCTGCCATTTGCATTCACAGAAGAAGATTGAAGGAGGGTCCTCGCTCATAGAAACGATATCTATCTCTTCTCCCCTGTACCACCAGCTGCCAATCCGGGTATAGACAAAAGGAAGGAGATGATGTTCATTAAAGAGATCAAAGAGATCCATCACCATCGCCTCAAAATGCCGGCCTACATACCTTGAGAAACGTGGCCGGACGAACTGATCCACAATCAGGCGGGTGTTACCACGCTCAAGCGATTCAATATTGGGATGAACGAATGAGAACCAGAAGTCGAAGAGATTATCTGAGAGGAAATAGAGACCTCGCCTGCTCTTATTCCCCTCTGTTACCGGGATGCGGCGATATATCAGATGGAGATCGATCAGTATAGAGAGATATTTATTGACAATACTCTTTGATAAGCCACAATCGTTGCATATCAGCCCGATTGTATGATTTCCCTGTGCGATTGAGAAGAGAATGGAAAAATAATAGCGCGGTTCAACCAGTTCTGATCTGAGAACAAAGTCAACATCCCGAAAGAGAAATGCATCCTCCCGCAATACTTTTTCTTCAATATTGTCAGAGATATCCGAATTCGGATCGGCACTCATAATATATGCAGGAGTTCCGCCAAAAACCGAATAAAACTCAACTGCTTTCTGCATATCCTTCAGGTAATCAAGGATATGGATGAAACGGAGGGGCTGAAGGAGGATCTGACCGGTCCTTCTCCCAAAGAGAGGACTTGTATGATCCATCGTTGACTCTTCCATCATTGAAATACTGGAACCGGAGAGTATCAGAAATATCTGACTATCCTTCAGATGCGTATCCCAATAATCCTGAAGAATGGAGGGGAGGGAGGGATCCTCCTTGACAAGATAGGGAAACTCATCGATGGAAAGGACAAAACGCTCGTCTGAACGCTGGAGAATGTACTCAAAAAAACTATCCCAATCAGCAAATGAGGTTTTTTTCAGGAAATTATCATTAAAATATTCCCCAAGCTTTAATGAAAAGCGCCGGAGCTGGAGAGTCCTTGACTCCTCACGTGCAAGGAGGCGAATGCCTTTCTCTCTGGCGATGAACCTATCGATAAGTTCACTTTTTCCAATCCTCCGTCGTCCATATATTATCAGCAGTTCAGCTTTCTCCCCCCGGTAACGGCTCTCAAGCATTGAGGTCTCCCGGTGCCGATCAAGGAATATACTCATAAGTAATATACTACAGAGTGTACTATTTAGCATTTATGATGAATGGATCGGTAGAAAAAGACCTGGCCGCCAAAGGATATATGGTACTATAAATGAAAGAGATGAACACAGATTGCAGAAATGCAGATCTTCATCACATTCGAATACCGGGGAATATCCACAATCAGATGAAGGGCATCTCTTTTTGGATACCATTTTACAGCTGCCGTGAGAACCAAAGAGAATAGCGGGTGAGATCATTTAATGAGGAAGAAAGGTACCGTCTCCGATGAGTTTTATGCATTCTCCGATGCGATGCCAAGCGGCATCTGTGTCATTGACCGGGAGAAGAGGATCCTGGTCTGGAACAAGACGCTTGCCGAATGGAGCGGTTTTTCTGCAGAAGAGATGATCAATAGAGACCTGCTGGAGGCTTTTCCCCATCTCGCCTCGCCAGCATACCTGATTCGGATCGAACAGGTACTCGATGGCGGACCACCTGCCATCTTTTCATCCCGGCTCCATGGATCTTTTCTCCCGTTCACAAAATCAGATGGAACACCCCGTATCCAGCAGACCTCTGTTATCGGGTATCCGGGAAGGGAAGGGGAGCCACTGCATGCGATGATCATCATCGAGGATGTAACCGAACTGGATAGTGAGATCCGCTCAGCCCGGGAACTGAGAGATCAGGCCCTTCGGGAGGTACAGGAACGAGAAAGGGTGGAGAGCGAGCTCAGGAAGAGCGAGAGGAGCTATCATGCCATATATGATCAGTCACCGATTGCAATTGAGCTCTATAACCAGGACGGGAGACTGGTTCACACAAATCCCGCCTGCCTGAAACTCTTTGGGATCGAGAACGTTGAGGAGATCCTGGGTTTTTCTCTCTTTGATGACCCGAATGTCGGAGATGAAGAGAAAGCAAAGCTTCGTGCAGGAGAATCCGTTCGGTACCAGGATCTTTTTGATTTTGAGAAGGTCAAAGCCCACAGCCTCTATAGAACCAGCCGGAATGGAACAATCTGGCTGGATGTGCTGATCACACCAATGCAGGATCCAGATGAGGGCATAACAGGATACCTTGTCCAGATCATGGATATCAGCGAGCGAAAGAAGGCTGAAGAGGCACTTGAGCTGAGCAGGAACCGGTACCGCTCCCTGGTTGCAAATGTTCCCGGTGTCATTTTCCGATGCCTGCCTGATGAAGATTGGACGATGCTCTACATGAATACCCGGATCGAAGAGATCAGCGGGTATCCATACACCGACTTCATCAGAAATTCCATCCGGACTTATGAGAGTATCATCCATCCCGATGACAGGAGAGATGTCCGGGATTCGATTAACAGATCACTCTCTGCCAGAGAACCATGGGATATCCAGTATCGGATCATCCACAGGGACGGAAGCATACGATGGGTGCAGGAGCGGGGGCGGATATTCTCTCCGGATGCCGGGATCAGGTATCTTGATGGTTTTATTTTTGATATCACCAGCCGGAGGCAGGCAGAGGATGCACTTGAGATCGTGAACAGAAAGCTCCAGCTCCTCTCAGGGATCACCCGCCATGATATCCTGAACCAGATTATGATCCAGAAAGGGTTTCTCTCTTTTGCTGAAAAGGAGGCAGAAGGTGATGAAGAGCTGCTTTCCAGGTTGGAGAAGATCCATAGGGCTTCGGATAATATCCAGCGCCAGATCGAGTTTACCCGGATGTATGAGAATCTGGGTGCTGAAAAACCAGCCTGGCTGGATATCAGGGAGATTGTCGAGGGGATCGGAGGGGATCAGATCCCGATCAAACAGAACTGTGGAATGTACCTGGTGCTTGCCGATCCGATGATCGAGAAGGTCTTTTCGAACCTGATGGAGAATACCATCCGCTATGCAGAGGGGGCAACCGGAGTGAAAATACAGTGTGAAGAGCAGGATGGTATGCTGGTGATCACCTGGGAGGATGATGGACCCGGAATCCCCGATGATCAGAAGGAGAAGATCTTTCAACGGGGTTATGGTGAAAATACCGGTTTAGGACTCTTCTTCTCACGCGAGATCCTCTCAATAACCGGCATCTCCATCGCCGAGACCGGAGTCTATGGCGAGGGGGCGAGGTTTGAGATCAGGGTGCCGGGGGGCATCTGGCAGAGAAAGGCAGAGGGGACGGGATGAAAGGTGAAGAGAAAAAAGCCGGATCAGCCCTATAACTGATCATGCCGCCTCATAAACTTCCGAATCGACTCGGATTCCAGCACCCCCTGATCGAGGAAGGTGACGATCCGATCAATTGCCTTCACCTGCTCGATGATCTTCTCCATATTTTCTCCTCCTTCGAGATCCGCGAGTGCCATGATGATTGCAAGGGGATTTCTGATCTGATCATTTAAAACAGAGAACTTCACCATATCATCCTCGATCTGGGTATAGGCTTTCTTCCATGCCTCCTCAGCCTCTTTCATTGTGGTGATATTGACAACAAGCCCGACCACCTTCAGGGGAGCACCTTCCTTATTCCGCGCTGTTACCGCTCCGACATCCCGGAACCAGAGGTATGCATCATCGCTGCTCTGGATTCGATATTCGACCTCATACCGGTCTGCTCTCCCCTCCAGGTGATCCCGCATCGCCTGCATCGCCTTCTCATAATCGTCGGGATGCAGGAGTTCTGTGAAATCGGTGTAATGGGAGAACCGATCAGGAGAGTAGCCGAGCATCTCTGCTTTCCGCGGGCTGAATGCGACCTCTCCTGTAAGGCAGTCCATCTCCCACCAGGCGATACTGCCTACCTCCATCGCAAGCTCAAGCCGTGCCTGGTTCTGCTCAAGCTCAAGGCGGGCAGTCTTCTCCTCGGTGATATCACGGCACCCGCCATAAATACGGCTCCTGCCGGTTTCATCACGGATACACCTGGTTTCCGCAGAGAGCCACCTGACATTTCCATCCTTTGTGATGATCCTGAGATCACATTCCGAGGACTCGCCTTCAGGGAGGGAGAGGATCGAATCTTCAAAGATCTGCCTGTCATCAGGATGGATCATGAAGCCCCAGCAACCTTCTCCAATCACCTCGTCGATCTCATACCCGGTGATCTGCTGTGTAGCACCTGCCATCCAGTCTATCTGGTAATTGCTTCCATCTTCCTTCAGGCATGAATAGACAAAATCCGTGATGATGGTGGATACGTACCGGTACCGTTCTTCACTCTTCTGGAGAGCCGCCTCGGCACGCTGCCGATAGATCAGCTCCCCCATCAGATTCCCAAGTGTCGTCAGTGCAGAGATATCATCGTCCCGGTAAACATCTTCTTTATTGGCAACCGCAAGAACAGCGATGATCCGATCACCATGCTGAATAGGAACACCAAGGTAACGTGAGATCGGAAGATGCCCCTCCGGCAATCCATGTTTTGCGGGATGAGGGGCTTCATAGACATTGATGAGAGTTGGAGAGCGGGTAATTACACATTCCCCCCAGACACCCCCGGATTCGATCGGGAACTGAATGGGCGTATCTCTGACGCGACAGTTCTCCATCACACCTTCAGACCAGACATGAACGGTCATCACCGACTCATCATCATTCATGAGCCCGATGAGGGCATACCTGCTGTCGGTCGTCTGGAGGGCAGCATCCAGGGCATAATCCATCAGCTCCTGTTCTTTCGCACCGGCCATCCTGTGGAGTGTAAGGAGCGCTTCTGACCGCTTCAAATGGAGGAGTAAACGGTTCTCCGCCTTCACCCGGTCCGTCACATCCCAGACTATTGAGATCGCCAGATCTTTTCCCGGAACCGGGATATTCATCGCATTGATGTAGGTCGTCTCTTCACCCTGCCGGGTGATCGGGATATCCTCCCAGCGCATTCGCACCGGATCACCACTTTGTATATCGGAGAGAACCCGTTCTCTCAGCTTCCTCCGGAATACAGGATCCAAATAGACGACATCCCAGAAGGCATCCGGGTTTTGGAGGGCCTCTGCAGTTGTCCGGTAGATCAATAGGAAATTCTTATTAAAGTACTCAAAGTTCACCTCGGGATCAACCGAGTTGACGGCAACTCCTATAGGGAGATTGTCAAGTACAGTTCTGATATATTCTTCATTCTCCCGGAGCTGCTGCTGGGTTGCCACCAGCTCATCAAGCTGGGATCGAAGCTCTTCTTCAGCGGTTGCGAGTTCTTCATTCTTCTCTTGAAGCATCTCAACTCCCCGTATCCGCTCGATATACCGGCCGATCTGCTCTGCAATGATCCTGAGCATGACCGTTTCTTCTGTGAGGGGATCATACTCATCATCGAAACAGACGGTGATCGTACCACCAGCCTGCTGGTAAATGGGTATCTCGTGGACAAGAGAGCAATTCGTCAATGTAAAGCCTGGAGCCGGGTAGGTGGAATCGTCGATTGTGATCCTGACATGAGTCTTCTCCGGGTGCTGGAAGCCTTCCGGAATGATCTCCGGGATCTTCCTGAGCACCTCTCTTTCCGTGAGATGAAGGTGCTCAATTGTAGCAGAGATACGGTACAGGCAGGAGAGTTCCTTGATCCGCTCATGAAGCGCATCCTCTGCCTCCTTCCGGTCAGTAATATCCCTGATGAGAGCTATTACCTCATCTGCTGCATAGGGTGCGATGCGTGCCTCAAAATGCCGGTGCCCTGCCGGAACAGAGAGAGCATATTCGATCGTCTGCATCTCCCCGGTCTCAAGGGCAAGAGCGATCGCCGAAAGAATCATCTCACCGATCTCCTCAGACGTCACCTCGGCGATAGTCTTTCCAATCACTTCTTCTCTTGGGAGCACAAACCGGTCATCATCAGGTGTCAGGATATCAAGATACCTCCCCTCGGCATTGCACCGGATCAGGATATCCGGCATCGCCGTGAGAATAAGACGCTGGAGAGATTCACTCGAATTGAGGGCAGATTCAACCATTTTTCGAGCAGTTACATCCCGGATATTGCACTGGATGACAGAGTGAGCATTGATCGAATAGCGGTTGCTGATGAATTCAACAGCCATCTGCCGCCCGTCTTTTGTCTCAAGCGGAAGGTCTTCGTACCGGATATACCCCTCTTCCTTCAGCCGAAGAAAAGCCTTTTCTGCGAGTTTTTTGTCCTGGAGGAGTCCAATCTCAGGGAGCGTTCTTCCAAGGAGCTCATCAAGGCGATACCCGAGCATATCCAGAATGAACGGATTTGCATCGATGATCTCACCATCATCATCAAGGATCAGGATCCCATCCTGTGCAGCTTCAAAGAGCCGGCGGTAACGGATCTCACTTACCTTTAATAATGCTTCAGACTGCTTCCATCTGGTTATGTCGCGGATCGTCTCGATCGCACCACCACACTCCCCATTCCGGTTGTATAGAGGCGACACACGTGCCCAGAGGATACGCTCCTCTCCCTTTGGCCATGCATGCCTTGTTTCCACCTCGATTGCACCCGGCATCTCCTTCAGGAGATCATACCGGGATCGAAGCTCAGGATCATCCTTGAAGGCGAGATCTATCAGCATCGGCCGGCGTCTGCCATAGAACGGGACTGCATACGCATAGTCGCCTTTCCCGATCATCTCCGCTGCAGAAACACCGGTCATCTCCTCGATCGCATGGTTCCAGGCGATCACCACCCCGTTCTCATCAATTGCAAAGGTGGCATCGGGGAGGAAGTTGATGATATCGGAGAGCCGGTGCTCGCTCTCGATGAGGGCGTCATGTCCTTGGGCTTTTGCAGCCTCTGCATTGTGCGGTCCGGTCATATCCTCATCCCGGACTGGTCGCCCTCTCTCCTCTTCCTGCAAGCGCCCGGCTCCCGGCTTCCCTCATCCACCAGTATCAGTCCAGATGAAAGATACACCCTCAGGCTTACATAAAGGTATGGATGACTGTTCCCCATATCTGAGATTATTGATATAGAATACGCCATCTCAGGAGGAAGAAAGGAGAGGATGAATTTCGCTGAAGAGTTATTGATCAACTGACTCTGTCGGCAGACGATCGGTATCAGAGAACTGATCGTGTTTTCTCATAAATGCCCGGATCGACTCTGATTCAAGCATCTCCTGATCAAGAAGGGTAATGATCCGGTGAGGAGGCGGCCTCCGTGATTGGGTATCCCCGGTAAGAGGAATGCATACCTGAGCCATCAGATCACAAAACCCGATACCTATGAGGGAGGAACGGTCAGCTATCACATAATCATCTCGTGTCAATTCGCTATCAACCCTGTTTCATCAGAAATTCATGTGCTTCAAGCGCTGCTTTTGCACCTTCTCCTGCTGCAATAATAATCTGTTTCCCTCGAATCGAGGTGACATCACCGGCAGCATAGACCCCCTCCACGCTGGTATGGCAGTCCTGATCGACGATGATCTCACCCAGCTCATTCATCTGAAGGAATCCATTCAGGAACCCGGTATTTGGGATAAGCCCGATCTCGATAAAGATCCCCTCAACCATGATACGTTCCTCCTCGTCTGTCGATCTGTTCCTGATAGTAATTGAACGGACAAACTTATCTCCGCCGATCCTGGCAACCTCATAGCCGGTATGGATCGTCAGGTTCGAAAGACTATCCAGTTGGCTCTCAAAGACTGCATCGGCCCTGATGGTGCTCCTTACAATCAGATGTACCTCGGATGCGATCTTTCCCATCTCAAGAGCAGTCTGCACCGCCGAATTTCCGCCACCTACAATCGCAACTGCCTTATCCCGGTAGAGAGGGGCATCACAGGTGGAGCAGATCGAGAGCCCCTTTCCAAGATACGTGCTCTCCCCCTCGACACCGAGCATCCGGGAGTGTTTGCCGGAGGCAATCACGATGGTTTTGGCAGTGTATGCAATTCCCGATTCGGTGGAGAGGGAAAAGATCCCATCATCCTGCTTATGGAGGGCTGAGACACGATCCAGTTCCAGGTTGACACTCTGGGATCTGACCTGCTCCTCGAATTTCGCCATCAGATCGCTGCCTGTGATCATCAGGTACCCCATGTAGTTCTCAATAGCCCAGCTCTCATTCGACTGCCCTCCGATATTCTCAGAGATGACAAGAGTCTTCAGCATTTTGCGTGCCGCATAGACGGCAGCCGTCAGCCCGGCAGGCCCGGCACCGATGATGATCAGGTCATAGAGACCGCCACCTTCCTCTGCTCCGAAGATCTCGTTGAAAGCGGCGGTATCAAAGCCGACGATCACCTTGCCGTCGATGACCGTCACCGGCACCCCCCGTTGGCCGGAGATCCGGATCATCTCCTTTGCCGCTTCGATATTCTCCGGGTTCCCAACATCTATGGCGGTATACTCAATCCCCTTCTTGCCCAGGTACGCCTTAACCATCGCACAGTATGGACACCGTTCCGTCGAATAGACGATGATCTCGCTCATGGTTTCTGGATAGACACGGATACCAGTTATTCTTTGCTATAGATCAGCATCCATCCCTGGAGCAGGCACCCCTCCAAGCTCCTGGACGGCAATCTGGTATCCGCCGATCAAGAGAGAGAGGAGGAGCGGGCCGATGATGAATCCCACAAGCCCCATCGTCGCCATACCACCGAAGAACCCGATAAAGATGACGACCGGATGGATCTCTATCCGTCTGCCCATCATCACCGGCCTGAGATAGATATCAGTGAACACACCAAGGAGGGGATATCCGATGAAGATGAGCATAAGCACTGCCCGGAAATCACGGATTGAGAGGGCATAGAGTGCAAGGAATGCAAGGATGACCACAGGTCCAAGGAAGGGTATCAGTGCAAAGAGAGCACAGAGAACCGAATAGAAGAGGATATTGTCGAATCCGAGAATCCAGAAGAATGGAAGTGCCAGGAAGAATGTCAGGATGGCAATTGAGAAATGCACGATATAGATCGAATAGAGCGTATCATAGACGCGCTTCCAGATCACCATGACATTTTTCCGGGAATTTTCGGGGATCATCTTCTGAAAATCAGTTTTTAAACCCGGGCCTGAATAGATGAAGAGAGAGAGTGCGAGGATAAAGAGGAGAATATGGACTGCAAGTGTCGGGATCATAGAGAGATACATAAAGAGAGCATCTTTAACCGAGAGAAGGAGGTTATCAATCATCCCCTCAAGGCCAAGACCCGATAATAGAGCAGGGAGATCAGATATCGCTTCAGGCTTCAGCCCATCCAGGATACTGGAGATGATAGTGATTAAATAATCCATATTCTGGTACAACACATTGAAGGTGATGAGAATGGCAAGGAAGCCGACCGTAACAACCATCAGTGTCAGGAGAAAAGCTGAAAGGGCAGGACTGAACCTTTTTGAGAGACATTCCTGAAATGGGATAAGCACAACAGCGACCGACAGGGCAAGGACAACCACCTGTAACAGCGGAAAAAAAGCGATAAACGTGATGAGTGCTATCAGGGCAATAATACCAAGCGAAACACGATCAGCCGACTTCCAGTTCAGGCTCATATCAAAAGACGTTCGGGGGGAGGATATTTGAAACTTTGCTGAAAAAGAAGGAGGGTCCTATTCCACTACCTGGAAACTGCCTGCGGGAACCCCACAGATCGGGCATTTTTCCGGAGGAGTGGTGATGAAGAGATTGCCACATACCGGGCAGATCTTCACTTCATCTGCCTTGAGATCAGAACCGCCCGTTACTGCCGCAAGTGCCTCTTTGTACAGGCCGGCATGGACCTCTTCTGCCTTCATCGCATGGGTGAAGGTGATCTCGGCGTCCTTCCTCCCCTCAGCCTGTGCCCGCTCGACAAACTCCGGGTACATCGACATGAACTCATGGGTCTCACCCTCAATTCCGCCTTTCAGGTTCTCAGCAGTCGACTGGATCAGCCCTGCCACCCTGAGGAGCCTGCGTGCGTGGATCTCCTCTGCCTTTGATGCTGCACGGAAGAGCTTTGCCACATTTGAAAACCCATCTTCCTGCGCTTTCTCAGCAAAAATTGCGTACTTCCGGTTCGCCTGCGACTCGCCTGCGAATGCTTCCATAATATCCTGTTCAGTTGCCATACCAGTTCAATGGCAGTTCAAGAGGAAAAAAGTTTTGGCTCAACCGAACGACATCCTTAACCACAACCACCTATAAAACAGAATACCATGAAAGTGCAGCCAAAGGCACGCCTGATCCGTGAGACACCTGAGATAGATCGGCCACGGGAGCGGATCCGGACGCGGGGTGCGCCCACCCTCTCAAACGGCGATCTGATTGCTGCGATCATCGGGCGGGGAATTGCAGGGCGTGATGTCACCACACTCTCAGAAGAGATCAGCACATGCCTCGATAGAAAAGGCCTGGCCGTAACCTGTGAAGATCTGATCGCAATTCCAGGGGTCGGCGAGGCAAAAGCCTGCCAGATACTGGCTGCATTTGAGCTGGCACGGAGGATGCAGGAGAGAACATACCGCCCAAAGATCACCTCCCCCGAAGACGCACTCCCCTATGCCGAGGATATCAGGTTGGAGAGGCAGGAGCATGTCATCTGCATCACCCTGAACGGGGCACATGAACTGATCAAAAAACGAATAATAACAAAAGGGATCTTAAATCAGAGCCAGATCCATCCACGTGAGGTCTTTGCAGACGCAATAACGGATCGTGCTGCCTCGATCATCATCATGCATAACCATCCCTCAGGGAATGTTACACCCAGTTCTGATGATATTTCCGTGACAAAGAAGCTTGCAGAAGCAGGCGAGGTTCTTGGGATCAGGCTGATCGATCATATCATCGTCGCTGAGAACGGCTTCTGCTCACTCCATGGAGAAGGATATTTCTAATTCCGGACTTATTCTGATTTTGCCCTGCGGACTGCCTCGCCGAGTGCATACCCTTTTGCATATGCCTCTTTCAACAGCTCCGGCCGCGTGTTGAGATCCTTTATCGTATCCATATCATCCCGAAGCAGGCTGTCCCAGAGCGGACAATCGATGATCTCACCGAATGCATGCATCGTCTGGAGAAGGCCTGAGAAGAGATCTTTAATATTCATCCCGGCAATCGAGAGGAGGAGCATCTTCCGCACCTTCCGCTCAACAGGTGTGATCAGCGGTTCCTTCCGCTCATATTTTGCCATATAAAAGACCTGGAACCGGTCAATAAACGACTTCAGGGCTCCGGGCACACCCATCGTCATGACAGGAGTTGCAACGATCAGTCCGTCTGTATCCCTGATCAGATCATAGTACTTCTGCATCTCATCCTTAATCGCACACCGGGGTTCTGCCTTGCAGACAAAGATCTCCATGCAGGGCTTAATCGAAAGGCCGGGCACCCAGACAACCTCGACAGTGCATCCTGCATCCTCTGCTCCACGGATCGCTTCCCTGAGAAGAATAGCAGTATTCCCTTCTCTTCTGGGGCTGCCAAGCAGTGCCACAAGATTGCTTTCCATAGGGAGCATTCTCGCAATCAGAATAGATAAAAGTGTTCTTTAATGCCTCAGAAAAGAGGAAAAACAGTACCTTCACAATGGTTAAATAGGGTCAACACCCATTGAGATTTTGGTGAAACACCAATGTCAAATCCAGAAGAACGTTGTGAAATTGTAAAGGCAGGAACAAAAGCAAACCCCGGCAAGTACGTCTGCATTGACTGCGGTGCCGAGATGACCCTGACTCATGCCGAAGAGGATCTCAGGAAATGCCCGGCCTGCGAATGTGCAGAGTACCAGTGCTTCCCGATGACCCACATCAGGCCTGATGTCAAGACTGCTGAAGATGTGAACAACCCTCCAAAACGCGGCGGATCAAACGTCTAACTGCTGCATATCATATGCAGCCGGAACCGCGGTATTGGACAGAAGAATGAGGTGATGAACAATGGTAAATGTATCCAGTGAAGGGCAGATCTTCACCTGTGAGATCTGCGGAAATGTCGTCGAGGTCAAAGAGGCCGGCGGTGGCGAGCTGATCTGCTGCGGCCAGCCAATGGAACTTGAGGAGTGATCTTGTATGAGCAAAAAGAAAGAAGACCTCAAATCTCTTGAGGAGAAGATCGGGAAGGTCCCAATCTTCTTCCGCGGGCTGATGGAGAAGGAGCCCGAGATGTTTGAGATGGTCATGAAATTCGACCAGCATATCTGGGCAGACGGTGCTCTTGACAAAAAGACGAAGAAAGTACTGGCCATTGCCATTGCAGCAGCCCTCAGGGACGAGCATGCAGTACGGGCCCAGCTTGCCGGTGCAAAACAGCTTGGCGTAACCAAAGAGCAGATTGAAGAGGGGCTCAGAGTCACCTTCATGCTCTCCGGGATGCCCGCATATGTCTATGGCAAGAGTGCGATGGACGAGATAATGGGAGAGTGATTCTGATGTGTGATGACCAGGATATGTACTGTGACTGTGGACCTCGCATGCCAACAATCGGCCAGGAGGCCCCTGATTTTGAGGCGATAACAACCCATGGTCCGATGAAGCTCTCCGACTTCAAAGACAAGAAATGGGTCGTCCTCTTCTCACACCCCGCAGACTTCACCCCGGTCTGCACGACAGAATTTATCGCATTATCCGAGGCAAATCCAGAATTTGAGGCATTAAATGCACAGCTTGTCGGCCTCTCCATCGACAGCATCCATTCCCATCTCGCCTGGGTTCGGAATATAAAAGAGAAGATGGGAGTGAAAATCCCATTCCCGGTTATTGCCGATCTTGATATGAATGTAGCATCGCTCTTTGGTATGGTTCATCCGGGCCAGAGCACCACCGCTGCGGTTCGTGCAGTCTTCTTCATCGATCCCCAGATGATCATCAGGGCCATCCTGTACTACCCCCTCACAAACGGACGGTATATCCCTGAACTGATTCGTCTCTTAAAGGCATTCCAGACAAGCGATACCCACGGGGTTGCGACACCTGCGAACTGGCAGCCGGGCGACAAGGTTGTTGTTCCTGCACCAAAGACCGTGGAACAGGCAGAAATCCGTGACACTGAAGGGTACGAATGCAAGGACTGGTACCTCTGTTTCAAACAGATCTAACTCCTTTTTTTTAACAGATCCTTCCTTAAAACCCCAGAATATGGATCTCTCCGTTGAAAAGAGATGAAGAGAGGGGAGCAGAGATGTGTTCACGCTATACCATCATCGGAACCCATATCCTCAGGGAGCGGTTTGGTGAGCCCGATATCCACCCCCGGTATAATGCAGCACCCGGCCAGCGCCTTCCGATCATAACGTTGGATGAGCACCTGATAGAGGCAGTCTTTGGGATCGTAAGAGAGAGCGGCGGCCACCGGATTAATGCCCGGATCGAAGGGCTGGAAGAACAATCAGGGTTTTGGGAAGAGCGGTGCGCCATCCCGGCAAGCGGTTTTTATGAATGGAAGACCGAAGGGAGCCACAGACAGCCCTATTACATCTCATTTTCGGAGAGAGAGCTGCTTGCATTTGCAGGAATCTATGACAGGGAAAGAGATGCGTTCTGTATCGTGACAAAAGCAGCAGTCGAACCGGTGAGCAGCATTCATCCGAGGATGCCCTATGTTCTGACAGAGGTCGGGGAGAGGGAATGGCTCACGGGGAGGACACCTCCCCTCTCAGATGAGAGAATTGAGATATATCCGGTATCAAGAGAGATCAACAATCCCGCTGCCCCGGATGAACCCTCCCTGATCCGGCGTCCGGAGCAGCATGACTGGTGGTGAGTAATAAAATTGGAGAGAAAAAGAGCGACTGGCACTCTCACATAATATGAATAAATTCTTCGACAATTGCCCGGATCTCCTTCTCTTTCGCATAGATCCGCTCGCTCAGCCCTTTATCCTGGAAGTTTTTGAGCTGATTGATAGTTGAATCGATGAGTGCGGCAGGGAATATGCCGTCTGATTCAAAGATTGTACGCTTTTCCTCCAGAATATCCGCAGACTCGACACAGGAGGCGGGAAGCTGTTTCAGTGACTTCAGTTTCTCTGCATTCTTTGGATCGAAGATATTGCCATCAACATAGAGATCGGCTGCCCTCTCAAGAGCATCCGGCATCCGGATACCATGGAGCGATGCCACAACAAGCCCTGCTGCAATATTATAGACATCGGCCGAACCATCAGGCGTCCTGAGTTCAATCGTCTGTTTCCCCATCCTTTTTATCTCAGCAGGTGGAGCGTCGGGATTTGCATCACGGATCATATTCCCATCACCAATCCAGCCAAGCGGCACCCGGACGACAACGGATCGGTTCCGGTCTCCCCAGCAGATATTGGTTGGTGCCTCCTGATGGGGCACCAGACGCAGGTACGATGTAGGGATGGTATTGCCAAATGCGGTCAGGGCATCTGAACATTCAAGCAGGCCTGCAATCATCTTCTTTGCAAAGTCCGAGAGCCCGTTCTCCCCTACCATCAGGTTCACACCATCCCTGACAGCCATCATATGGAAGTGGAGACCTGAACCGGCTTTTCCAACGGTGATCTTTGGCGCATAACTCACCTGCACACCATATGCCTCTCCAAGCATCCGAACGATCCATTTTGCAATCACCAGCTGATCGACTGCATCCTCTATCGGGGTGGGAAGGAACTCAATCTCGTGCTGCTCATAGAGTCTGCCATCCTGCGTGAAACATCCGACTTCTGCATGGCCATATTTCACTTTTCCTCCAGCCTGTGCCACCAGCCGGAGTGCTTCGATACGGAAATCCTCAAACTGGGTGAAGGGACGTGACTCATGGTATCCCCGCTGATCAGAGACAGGGTACAGCGGATCAGGCTCTGCGATCACATAGTATTCCAGTTCAGCTAGAGCGAAAAATTCTGCACCAGTCTCTTTCCTGAACAATTCATGTGCCTTTCTCAGGATATAGGAGGGGTCGTTTGGGAGCGGCTTCCCCTCATTTGTATAGAATGAACAGAGGATCTCAAGTGTCGGCACTTCTGAGAAGGGATTTACAAATGCTGTTCTGTACCGGGGAACCACATATAGATCGCTTGAACCAGCTTCAATGCATGAGAAAAGCTGCGATCCGTCAATCCGCTCTCCATCACTTAATATTGTATCCAGATGCTCCTTTCCCGTTATTACAAAATTGAGTGTCTTCAGCTTTCCGTCTTCTCCAACGTAGCGGAAGTTGATCATCTCAATGCCATTCTGCACAACAAACCGGATTATATCTTCTTTACTGAACAATGCAGCAGGTTTCCCAAGAAATCGTTCAAGTTCATTGGGGTTCTGGGGGGAATCGTCTATCTCCATGTACAGGTACGGTGTGATAAGTTTCATTAAAATGGTTCTTCAGGCAAAGGGAGCTTTATTTTTGCACCCCTATATGGAAGACAACTTCCTTCCAACTCTTACGCCGACCGGCAAGGGTTATTACCTCGAAGAACAACCCTCATCTGATGCTCGAACAGTATAAAGGATGTCTTCTTGGTGCCGCACTTGGAGATGCGCTCGGCATGCCGAATGAAACCGCACCTCCCCGTCTCCATGCACCACTCAGAATGTTTCGGAAGGCCTACAAGGGTCACCCAAATGATAGACTGGCACCCGGTCAGTTTACCGACGATTCCCAGATGATGATGATTGTCGGGAGGCTCATTGCCGATCGTGAATATTCCGAAGATGCTTATGCTGCTGCTCTGAAGGACACCTATAATGCCGGCCGGCTCAGGTTCCCCGATAGTGCTGTCCATGCCGCCTGCGAACGCTTAAAGAAGAGTTCCTGGAAAGAGGCGGCGGTTAATTCCAGTACTGCCGGATGCATTCCGCTTGCAGTCCCTTTTGCACTCGCTTTTACCGATCTGATCGAGTGTTCGGAGCGGCTCGTCGTCTCATGCAGTGTTACCCATACCCACCCGGGAGCTCTGGCTGGTGCAGTGACGGTTGCCACACTCATCAGGACAACCCTTGCAGGGGATCGCGACCCTCTTGCCAGGGCAGCAGCCGCAGCACTCCGGGAGGATGAACTTCTCGGCGTCAGGGTGAGGGAGGCTATCCGGCTCGCTGATGAGAACGGGATTTCCATCCAGGGAGCAGTTGAGCGGATCGGAAGTGACAGTTCAGTGTACCAGACCGTACCACTCGCCTTCTTCCTCTCGCGCCGGATTGAGGATCCGGATGAGCTGCTTGAGATTGCATCACAAGCCGGAGGAAATACGGATACGATAGCATTCATCTGCGGAGCATATATCGGCGCAAAATTTGGCAAAAGCGGTCTGCCACACGATCTCCTCGAAAATCTGGAATCGCGCGATGCGATCGAACAACTCGGAATCGACCTTCTCAGGCGGACAGGACACCTGATTCCCGGCGGGGCAGAGTAGCTATCTGCCCAACAGGGTAAAACCCTTTATCCAAGCTCTGCGAGATAGCATGTATGGATATTGCGATCATCGGAGCATCCGGTTATGCGGGTGGAGACCTGATGCGGCTCCTTACCCTCCATCCTGATACCGAACTCACCTGTGCCACGTCCCGAAAACTTGAAGGGACACCGATCAGCCGGGATCAACCTCATCTGAAAGGGTTTATTGATCTCACCTATACAAACCCTGATGTTGATGATGTCGATGCTGATGTTGTCTTTCTGGCTGTTCCCCATACTGTGGCAATGCAGTATGCAGGCTCACTCCACTCACGCGGGATAAAGACAATTGATCTCTCAGCAGACTATCGGCTTCCGCAATCAATCTATGAAGATGTCTACGGCGTTTCCCATACTGCATATTTTGAAGCGCCATATGGCATCCCGGAACTTCACCGTGACGAGGTACGGGGAGCAAACTTCGTCGCAAATCCCGGCTGTTTTCCAACCGGAGCAACACTGGCAGCAGCCCCGGTTGCTGATCTGGCGAGGACGATCATCTTTGATTCAAAGACCGGGGTATCCGGAGCGGGAGACACCGTCTCCGAGACGACCCATTACCCCAATGTTGCAGATAATATCAATCCATACAAATGGACACAACACCGCCATCTCTCTGAGATGCAGCTTGAGATCTCCCGTCTCGGATCTCAGGCCAGCGTCCATTTCACCCCACACCTTGTTCCGGTGACCCGCGGCATCCTGACAACTGCCCACATCATCACCGAGCGCCCCGTCACAACTGACGAGGTCAGGCGGCGGTTTGAGCACATGTACCGGAATGAGCCATTCATCCGGCTCCAGGCACCAAAACTCGGGCATGTACGGGGAACAAACTTCTGTGATATCGCCTTTGAAGTTGAAGAGGGGGGCAGGCGGATCGTCGCCATCTCGGCAATCGATAACCTGATGAAAGGAGCAGCCGGACAGGCAGTGCAGAACATGAATATTATCTGCGGACTTGAGGAGACAACAGGACTCCTCTTCCCATCAGCCACACCATGAGGTAAGTAGAATGAAAATAGAGACAGTTATGACAAAAAACCCGGTGACGATCCAGGCAGAGGATACGATCCGCGAAGCATCGCGGATAATCCGGGAGAAGAAGATCGGCGGACTCCCGGTGATGGATAAAGAGAACTTAATCGGGATGATCACCGAATCAGATATCCTTGCGCTCCTCTCGGTGAAAGGACCAAGCGAAGATCTCTGGCTCCCATCACCGCTTGAAGTGATCGAGATCCCAATCAGGGAGTTCTTCAACTGGGAAAAGACCAAGGAAGCCCTTTCAGACATCGGATCACGCCCGGTCAGATCCGTGATGAGCCACCCGATCATCACCATCGAGGCTGAGGATACAATTGAGGAGGCGGCACGGCTGATGCTCCGTGAAGGTATTGCCCGCCTACCTGTTCTCAGGGATGGAATACTTACCGGGATCGTTACCCGTGCGGATATAATCGAGGGTATAGGAAAGAAGAAGGAGGATGAGGCGGAGTGAAGAGTATTTGTGGCGTCGCCGGTGTGACTGCCGCTGGTATAAAAGAGGGGAAATACGGGCTTGCGCTCATAAGGGCATCAGGAACTTCAGCAGCAGTTTTCACCCAGAATAAGGCACGGGCACCCGTCATCGACCTGATGGCAGAGCGGATGAAGAAGAATCATATCGAAGGTGTCATCGCCAATTCAGGGTGTGCAAACGCCTATACCGGCAGGCGGGGCATGGAAGATGCAATCAGGATGGCCGAGATCGGAGGAGAGGCGCTTGGGATTGATCCGATGCATGTCGGGGTGGCAAGCACCGGTGTCATCGGGAGGTACCTGAACCTCGATCTTATTGAAAAGCAGGCGGAATCTCTTACACTCTCATCTTCAGAAGAGGCGGAGATACAGTCAGCCAGGGCGATCATGACGACCGATCTTGTGGAGAAACATGCTCTTGTTCAGGGCAATGGATTTTCTGTCGGCGGAATCGCGAAAGGAAGCGGGATGATCGCCCCGAATATGGCAACGATGCTCGGGTTCATCTATACGGATGCCGAGATCGCCCAGCCGGATCTCCAGGCAATCCTGAAGAGGGCTGTCTCACGGAGTTTCAACCGGGTCGTCGTCGATGGTGATGTCTCCACAAACGACTGCGTCTTCCTGACAGCAACGGGTGAGGCAGGAAAAATTCCCGTGCAGGAGGTCGAAAAGAGCCTGACTGCCGCATGTATTCACCTCGCTAAAGCCATCGCACGGGATGGCGAGGGTGCGACGAAATTAATCGAGGTGATCGTCTCCGGAGCACGGACCGAAGAGGATGCGAGCAAGATTGCAAAAACCGTCGTGACAAGCCCCCTTGTCAAGACAGCAGTCTATGGCCAGGATCCAAACTGGGGTCGGGTTGTTGCTGCCGCCGGATATGCAGGGGTGGATTTTGAGATCCCGGATCTCTCCCTCTGGATTGGAACGGGTGAGGGAAAGACCCCACTTGTCCGGAAAGGAGAGATCACCGCCGATCTCGAAGCAGCCAAAGCAGCGATGAAAGGTGATACGGTCGTCTTTTCGATCGATCTCAACTCGGGTGATGCAGAAGCAACCGCATGGGGCTGTGATTTAACCGAGAAGTACGTAGAGATTAACGGGAAGTATACAACATGAAACGCGAAGACGTCCTGATGGAGGCACTCCCCTATATCAGGCAGTTCCATGGAAAGACGATCGTGATCAAACTCGGCGGCCATGCGATGGTCGATCCGGCGATCATGAATACCGTCATCGAGGATGCTGTTCTCCTCCACTACATCGGGATGCGGGTTGTTCTCGTGCATGGCGGAGGGCCGGAGATCACCGAGAAGATGAAGGCGATGGGCAAAGAGCCGAAGTTTGTTGCAGGACTCCGCGTTACTGATCAGGATACCCTTGAGATCGCGATGATGGTGCTTGCAGGGAAGATCAGCAACACCATCGTCTCGTTGATAGCACAAAACGGCGCCCGTGGTGTCGGGATATCAGGAAACGACGGGAACCTCGTCATCGCCCGGAAGATGGATGCCCAGAAGGTGATGATCGAGGATCGTGAAGAAGAGGTGGATCTCGGGTTTGTCGGCGAGATCCAGCGGGTGAACCCGGGGCTCCTCAGTACTCTGCTTGATTCCGGCTATATCCCGGTCATCTCACCGCTTGCAATCGATGAGGCGGGAAATAACCTCAATATCAATGCAGACACAATGGCAGGTGAGCTTGCGGTGGCACTTGATGCAGGCAAGCTTGTATCGCTCACCGATGTGGATGGCGTGATGGATGCATCACGCACGAAGATCTACCACCGTCTCACTCTCGGAGAAGTGGAATCGATGATCGCAGATGGTACCATCCAGGGAGGTATGATCCCGAAACTTTCAGCATGCATCTATGCATCCAGAAATGGAGTTGAACGCTGCCATATCATCAACGGCAATGCCCCGCATAATCTCATCCTCGAACTCTTCACAGATCTCGGCGTCGGAACGATGATCCGGGGATAGATCCCTTTTTATTCTGAACAATCCATCATTCTTTTGCTATGGTTGCCACCTGGGAGCTGATCTTCACTGTTGTTCCGGGAGTAATCCTCTTCCTCTTCGGTATTGAGAACTTCAGTAAAGAGATCCTGGCTGTTGCAAAGGGGCGGTTTGCTGCCATCCTTGGAGATCTGACAACCAATCGTTACAAGGGACTTTTGCTTGGTGCAGGAATCACCGCACTCGTGCAGTCAAGTGCAGCTACAACGGTGATCGCAATCAACCTGGTCAATGCCGGGACGATCTCATTTGTCCAGAGCCTTGGCATCATTATAGGCTCAAATATCGGGACCACCATCACTTCCCAGCTGGTTGCGTTTAAACTCACCTCATTTGGCCCGGCCTTCATCATAGCCGGTTTTCTGATCGGGCTTATCGGCGGGAGATACAAATTCCTTGGAAAACCGCTCTTCTACTTCGGTCTCGTCTTCTTCGGGCTGACGCTTGTCAATAACGGGATCGACCCTTATAAAAACGATCCGCTGGTCCTTGAACTCCTCGGCGGCATCGCTTTTCTCCCCCTTGCCATCTTTGTCGGATTCCTGGTGACAACCGCATTCCAGTCAAGCTCCGTGACAACCGGCCTTGTCGTCATCCTCGCCCAGCAGGGCATGATCACAATGCCCGAGGCGATCCCCTTCCTCCTCGGCGCAAATATCGGATCCACGACAACAGCCCTCTTTGCATCACGTGGTCTCGACCTCTATGCACGCAGGGCGGCTGCTGCTCATACCATCTTTAATATCGGGGGGGTGCTTCTGATTCTTCCTTTTTTGGGGCCATTTGTCGATTTGATCGCCTTGATCGGGGGGACAGAAGCACAGCAGGTAGCAAATGCCCATCTCGTCTTCAATGTTGTCGCTTCCGGGATCTTTATTATTGCACTTCACCCATTTGCCCGTCTCGTCATCCGTCTTGTTCCCGGCGAAGAGGAAGAGATCCTCTTCCGAACCGTTGCAATTCGAAAGGATATGCCCAAGTCACCCGATGAAGCGCTGCCCCTCATTGAAGCGGAAGTGCAACACCTCTATGAGATTACGCATCAGGCATTTGATGCTGCAATCGCTGTATTTGAAGCAGCTAAACCACCCCATGCATACCAGAAGGCGGGAAAGCTGGAACTTGTCAACGACTATATCGATGAGGAGATAGAAAAAGCAGTATTTCTCCTCTCGAGGCAGGCAATGTCCGAGACTGAGGGAAAGAAGACGGTGCTCCTTGTCAGGATCTCAAATGAGCTTGAACGGCTCGGGGATCTCTCCCGTGATCTGGCAAAAGTCGGCCGCAATGCCCACAGAAAAGGAACTCCGTTTCCAAAAGGACAGGTTGAAGCGATCCGTGGGATTTACCGTATCTTTGATGGCAATATCCAGGAGCTCGCAAAAAACTTCCCCCATTCAAATAAGGAGACGATCAATTCTCTCCGTGCACGCGACATCGAGCTCCAGCGTGCATTAAACCTTGAATACTCACTCTATCTGAAGCGTATTGCTGAACTGAATGAGAGCGGAGATTCCCGGTACCTCGAAATCCTCTCTATCCTCGAGGCGGCAAACGGGAAGATCAGGGATATCAGGAAACTTACAGAGGATTACTCTGCTCTTGATGAGCATTCGATTTCTGTTTTTCCTGAGCGGACCATATAGAATGCAATCAGATCCCCTTCAGCGAGCAGGAGAGGCGGAGGGAACTGTGCACCATATTCTCAAGATCCTCCTGTGTGTAGGGGTTTCCTTCAATCTTCTCCCAGTCACGGGTGGTATCCTCGTCATTCTCCCCAACCCACGAGGTGATCGCAACATCAGGGATGGAGAAGCCAAGCCACGAGAAGAAGTTCAGGAGATTGCCTGCCACATGCTGGATACCGTCCACATGGCCGATGATGATCAGTCCTGCGACTTTGTTATGAATCATCCTGTTTCCAAACCAGGAGTACTGGTTCTCGATGCAATTCATCCGCTCGACGAATTTCTGGACAAGGGCAGAGTGGTTATTCCACCGGATAGGGGATGCAAGGATGAGAATATCGCAACCAAGCACCGCGTCATAGACCCTCTGCATCTGGTCATCTGTGTATTTCAGCGTCGACATGCAGGGATAGATACAGTGGGAGGGATCTTCTGAATAATTGCCTTCACAATGATAGATCAACAGATCCTTCAGCCTGATGAACTCGGTTTGGGAGCCGAATGTCTCAAATTTCAAAAGAGCCCTCTTCAGGAGCCGCTCGGATTTACTCAGATCCCCATCCTGCCGGCTGGATCCGGATATTCCAAGCACTTTGATACCCCGGCACCGCTCAGGGTCAGGGGGGGCGATGGTATTCACCCCAAATTTTCGTCCAACAAGTGGAGCTGGCATAGCAGAAACTACTCGCTTGTGCTATTTCTACCTGACGCTCATGATCGAATCAGATCAATTCATGAACAGAATACGAGGTTTTTTATTTTGACAAGACCGAACAAATATTATGAAGGAACGCTGTGTCAATAACCTTGGCGGCAAAGTTCTCATGATGGACGCAAAGCCTGACGAAGTGAATGAGTACGTCAGGAAGAACACCGCGGAACAGTATGAGATCTATCCAGGTTTTACGTTTCGTGGATTGACGATGCTCCTGTCAAAACCGATGCTGGTCGGGCTGAAGATCAAAAAGAAGAAGATTATTCTCCCATTTACAAAAATATGCCCAAAATACGGAACAGTCCTCTATGAGATCGATGCTGAGGACGGAGATTTTGAGACGATCCGAACCGGGCTTAAGCGGGTAGAGTAAAACCTGATACACCACCTCCTTTCATGATACCCTTATCTTTGGCGACAGCAAATTTTTATTGATGAATGGCAGGAATCGATCCGATCTCCGGATCGGATCACAGGTGAGCGTTATACAGAAGAAAGACCAGCAGAGCGGGAAGACAACAGAGGGAGTTGTCACCGCAATTTTAACGAACTCTTCTTTTCATCCCCACGGGATCAAGGTCAGGCTGGCAGACGGAACAGTCGGCAGGGTTGCGTCAATCCAAGGGTAAAAAGAGAAGGAACGGGATGGAGTGCCAATCCCATTCCGTCAGCATTTCCGGGCAGAACGCGTTTGATTTGAAGTAGTTTTTGTTGATAGATCAGACAAACCAAGGTGTGGTGAATATTGGGGCCTCATATTATTGTTTCACGTCTGCTCCAATAACAGAGTAGGCTTTGATGAGGATTAAGGTTTAAGTTAAGTTAATTTATTTTAATTATGTGAAGAGAGTGCTATCAGCCACGATCCTGAGGATTGCCTCTTCACATTCGCACCCCGCGGGATAACCGTATTTACCATGAGAACCGAAGATCCATAAAACATGATTGTTATCGGGATAGATCCGGGCATTGCCCGTGTGGGATACGGGGTGATCGAGAAGCAGGAACGGGGGATGCGCCCCCTCTGCTATGGCTGTATCGAGACATCCGCCCGGGATCGGACGACAAGCCACCGCCTCCACGAGATTTATACCCGGATACAGGCACTTATCGCAGAGCATTCACCTGACGAGATCGCAGTTGAAGAGCTCTTCTTCACAAAGAATGTGACATCAGCAATCAGGGTTGCTGAAGTGCGGGGTGTCATTCTGCTGGCAGCAGAAGAGCGTGGCATCAGGATCGTCGAGTATACCCCAAACCAGATCAAGCTGGCAGTATCTGGATCAGGGAAGGCAAAGAAAGAGCAGGTACAGGATATGGTTCGCCGGCTCCTGAAGCTTGACGAGATCCCCCGTCCCGATGATGCCGCCGACGGCCTTGCGATTGCTCTTTGCCATATCAATACCCTGAGGTAGAAAAAAAGCATGTTCGCACACATAACCGGAACACTCTCATCTGTTGGGGAAAAGTCAGTCGTCCTTGATGTTGGCGGGATCGGCTACCTGCTCCTGGTGAGCCAGCCAACCCTCCGGGAGATAGAAAAGAGCGAAGAAACGGTGAAGCTCTTCACCCAGCTTGTTGTCAGGGAGGACGCCCTCACCCTGTATGGGTTCCACCGGCAGAGCGAGCGGGAACTCTTCCAGATCCTGATCAATGTCTCGGGGATCGGGCCCCAGATTGCACTCAATATCCTCTCACAGATCTCGCTTGAGCAGTTTGCAATAGCAATCATCAGTGATGATGAGCGTGCTCTCACCAGTATCTCGGGGATCGGGGCAAAGAGTGCAAAACGGCTGATCCTGGAGCTGAAAGAGACGATGAAGAAGAAAAGAGGATCATTCATCGAAAAAGAAGGGCATATGCCCGCATCTGATGCGAAGTCAGCTCTTGTATCTCTTGGATTCTCCGAGCGGGAGGCCGAGGAGTCAGTGAAGGCGGTGATGGAGCGGCTGCCTTCAGGAAGCGTGCAGGCGATCATTAAAGCTGCACTCCAGCATATGAAGGAGAGAAGAACGTGACTGAGCGGATCATCACCCCGATAAAGTTTGAGGACGAGATCGACGATCCGGCAATCAGGCCGTCCCGGCTTGACGAGTTTGTCGGTCAGCCCCAGATCAAAGAGGCACTCAGAATCGCAATTGAAGCGGCAAAGATCCGGGGCGAGAACCTCGATCATATCCTCTTCTCAGGCCCTCCCGGCCTTGGGAAGACGACACTCGCCCAGATCATCGCCCGTGAGATGGGATCTGCAATACGGAGCACAACTGGACCCGTTCTTGACAAGCCAGGAGATCTCGCCGCCCAGCTGACGGCATTATCCTCAGGTGATCTCCTCTTCATCGACGAGATCCACCGGCTGAACCCGGTCGTCGAGGAGATCCTCTACCCTGCAATGGAGGACTACAGTATTGATGTGATGATCGGCGAGGGGCCGGGGGCACGGGCGATTCAGCTCCCTCTCGACCAGTTCACCCTCGTTGGCGCAACGACACGGGTCGGCCTCCTCGGCTCCCCGCTCCGTGACCGGTTCGGCCTCATCTTCCGGCTGAACCTCTACGAGGTGGATGATCTCCTCTCGATTGTGAAACGATCAGCTGCGATCCTGAAGATCCCGATCTCCGAAGAGGGAGCGCTTGAGATCGCAAAGCGGAGCCGGGGAACGCCGAGGATCGCAAACAGGCTCCTCAGGCGGGTCCGCGATTATGCAACGGTCCGGGGAGACGGCTCAATATCCCGTGAATCAGCGGATCTCGCCCTCGGTATCCTCGGGATCGATCCCCTCGGCCTTGATGATCTGGATCGGAGGATCATCACCGTGGTCGCCCGTGACTTCAGCGGCGGCCCTGTCGGGGTGAAGACGATCGCAATCTCGATCGGAGAGGAGGTCAGGACGATCGAAGAGGTATATGAGCCGTACCTGATCAGGATCGGTTTTTTGAAGCGGACGCCGAAAGGGCGGGAGACGACCGAGACAGCGGTTGCCCATATCTTTTCAGATGAGAAACAGGAACCCTTATCGTGATTAGTACTAATCAGGATTATGATTTTTTTCGATTCAGCAAAAAGAGGTGAGGAGGAGCGGCATATCAACATCCTAATTTTTTATACAATAAGACATCGCGATTATAAAAAATATCTTTTAAGATCATAATATTTTCCAATAAGGAAAACCATTATCAGCCCTCAATAGTGAGAAGTGATCATGCATACGATCACCATCCTCCCCGGCCATGATCGGAATGGCAACCCCGAAACCTTTGAGGCGCTCCATCTCCGCCCCGGCGATACCCTCGCCATCGTCGGCCCGACCGGATCCGGCAAGAGCGCCTTTATAAACGATATCGAGGTCTTTGCCCAGGGCGATACCGCAACCGGCAGGCGTATCCTCCTTGATGGCGAAATACCGCCCGAAAAGTTCGTCAGGGATCCTGCCTGCAAGCCGATCGCCCTCATCACCCAGACCACAAAATGCCTTGCGGATCTCACCGTCTCAGAGTTCCTGAGCATGCATCTCCGTGCACGCAAGATCACCGAAGGGGATCTGATCGAGAAGACGATCCGGCTTGCAAACGAATTCACGGGTGAGCCGATCCGCCCGGAATGCCGGATCTCCTCCCTCTCCGGCGGCCAGACGAGATCCCTGCTTGTTGCTGATGCAGTGATCATCTCAAACGCACCAATCATCCTCCTCGATGAGGTTGAGAATGCAGGGATCTTCCGTGATCGGGTCATCACCTGCCTGAAGAAATCCGGTACCTCCGTCATATTCGTCACCCATGACCCGCTCGTCTCCCTGATGTCAGACAAAAGGATCGTGATGGCAAACGGAGCGGTGAAGACAGTCCTTGAGCCGGATGGATCTGAAGAGTCGGTGCTGAAGCATGTCACCGAGATCGATCTCTACCTCTCCTCACTCCGTGAACGGCTCAGATCTGGGGAGATCCTCAGGGAGACGGTTGCAGCAGCATGAAGCTGATCATCGTCGCCGGACCACCGTCTGCGGGGAAGACGGCTGTTATCCGGCAGATCCTGAGCCATCTCCCAAAACAAACTGCTGCGTACCTGAAGATCGATGTCATCTATGCAAACGAGGATGAAGAGATCGCCCGTGAATTCGGCATTCCCGCACGGAAGGTCATCTCCGGCGACCTCTGCCCGGATCATGCCGGGATCACCGTTCTCTCCGATGCCCTGCTCTGGGCAGAGAAGGAGGGAGCCGAATTCCTGATCATAGAATCTGCCGGCCTCTGCCTCAGGTGTACCCCCTATACCACCGAGTCGCTTGGAATAGCAGTCCTCTCAGCGATCTCGGGCACCCATTCTCCCTATAAGATGAGCCCGATGATCGCACTTGCCGATGCTGCGGTTGTCACCAGGATCGATCTCGTCTCACAGGCAGAGAAGGAGGTCTTCAGGGAAGCAATCCGGGATGTTGCACCCGCAGTCGAGATCATCGAGACGAATGCGGTCATCGGGACCGGGATGCGATACCTGATGAAGATCATCGATGATCTCCTGCCGATCACTGATCCAAAGGCACTCACGCTCCGTGGCAGCCCGCCCCTTGGCGTCTGTACGGTCTGTGTCGGAAAGAAGCAGATCGGATGGGAGAACCATTTCGGGGTTGTCAGGAGGCTGGAAGGCGCAGATACTCTCTTCAGGGGGGAATAGATGGCCTGGAAACCACCCGGCAAGGACTGCGGGCTCTGCGGGGCAGCCTCATGCACCGCCTTCACCGCTCTTGTTGCCGCAGGCGCAAAATCATTCCGGGACTGCCCCTTCTACCAGGAGAGCGGGGGGAAGACGGAGTCATCCTATTCAGGAGTCGATATCCTCGGCCTTACCTATGACTTTGTGCTCCACCCGTTCCCGGGTGAGCCGTCCACCAGGAAGGATATTGTACCTTTCAGGCCGGATCTCGTCGAGAAATGGGAGATCAAAGCGGGAGATCTCGTTATAGGAAGGCCTGCCGGGGCAGGATGCCCGATCACCCATGCACTCAGGGTGACTGCTGCCGATCCGGTGAGCGGGATCATCTCCTGCCATGTCACAAGCCCTCTTGAAGCACGGAACGAAGATTGCCTGGATGTGAAAGCATACCATGTCCATGCATTTGAGGGGATCGCGGAGACGGTCAACCGTGAACCGACATTTGGGATGAAACAGCGGTTCCAGCCCGGATACTGCCTGATGGGACTATCTCATCTGGGTGTGGTGAATATGGTTATTACCACAAGCGACGGAGTCAGAGTCAGGGTGGAGGGGATAACACTGTGAAGACGACGCAGGAGATCAACAATAAAATCAGAAGCGGGGAGGCAACCATCATCCCTGCCCATGAATTCAAGAAAAGGGTGCGTGAGGGGGAAAGATTCACCGTCGGCGATGTGGATATTGTCACCTGCGGAACATTCGGGGTGATGTCGGGGACCTATGCAGTCCTGACGGTGCCTGTTGCACCCCCCGGCACTTTCCGGAAAGCAAGCTCACTCTTTTTAAACGGCGTTCCTGCCTATCCCGGCCCCTGCCCGAATGAACGGCTCGGTCTCATCGACTGCATCGTCTATGGTACCACACACCGGGACGAACGCTATGGCGGCGGCCATCTCTTTGCCGATCTCGCCGCCGGGAAGACTATTGAGGTTGAGGCGGAGGCAGACGGGCGGCGGTATACAAACGATATCACTATCTCCGATTGTGGCTTTGCAAAGCTCCATACAACACGATCGGCATTTAAGAATTATACCGCATTTCTCAGAAGAGAAGAAGGGTTACTTCCGACCATCTTCTCGGTCACCGGCCTCCGGGGACCCTGCAGGGAGATATCGGTCTCGGGTTGTGGGGAGGTGAACCCGGTACAAAACGATCCCTCACTCAGGTCACTTGCACCAGGCACACCGGTTTTTGTTAACGGCGTTAACGGAATCATCACCGGCACCGGTACGCGATCAACCCCGGAACGGCCGAATCTTGCATGTTCAGCTGATATAAACGGGATGGATCCCCTGATGATGGGCGGTTTTATCACATCAGATGGCCCCGAATGCCTCACCTCGGTTGCCGCTGCGATCCCGGTGCTCGATTCCGCATCCCTTGAGGGACTGATGGTGCTTGATGAGGAGATCCCACTCCCGGTTGCCGATATCAGCAACCGCCAGCCGATCGGAGAATCGGATTATGGCAGAATCTGGCGGGGAACAGACCGGGGTGTCAGAATCCACCCTGATCGGTGCCTTGACTGCACACCCTGCACAGCTCATTCAATCTGTCCTGCCGGGGCAATCGGAGAGGGGCATACCATCAACCGCTCCCTCTGCCTCGCCTGCGGCGCCTGCGCCTCAGCCTGTGAGGAAGGAGTCTTTTCTATCGATCTCGGAGCAATCCGGATCAAAGAGAGAGAGATTCCGGTGACCCTCCGCCAGTCTGACCGCACCAGGGCAGAACGGCTCTGCCGGCGTCTGGCAGATCGGATCCGCGAGGGATCATTCTTCCTCAGGGAGGGATTATGAACCACCTGCTCAGGTGCCCGGTATGCAGAATAACATTCCCCGATCATGGTGAACTTGCCTGTCCGAATGGACATCACGGGCTCCTCCGTGCGATCTACCCGGAGAAGCAGCTCGCTATCAGGGATGAGCCAGGCATCTTCCGGTATGCAGACTGGCTCCCTGTGCAACAGGTGCCACGGACCCAGTCGGGCCCTGTGACATTTCGCTCTTCCGGGTTTGCAAAAGAAACAGGGCTATCCAATCTCTGGATCGGCTTCACCGGCTATTCCCCTAAAAAGGGTGCATATGTTCCGACCTGCTCCTTCAAGGAGCTTGAAGCCTGGCCGACACTACAGCGGCTGAAGGAGACGGGCGGCGGCACCCTCGTTATTGCGTCTGCCGGAAATACCGGACGGGCATTTGCCGAGGTTGCAGATCTAATGGATCAGCAGGTCCTGCTTGTCGTTCCGACGCGGGCGTTGAACCGGATCTGGACGACGAGTCCTGCCCGGAATACCACCCTGATTGCAGTTGATGGAGATTATTCAGATGCAATCGCTCTAGCAGATCAGATCAGCGGAATACCCGGATATACCCCGGAGGGTGGTGCAAAGAATGTTGCCCGCCGTGACGGTATGGGCACCGTCTTCCTTGACGCGGCGGTTACGATCGGAAAGATCCCAGATCACTACGTACAGGGGGTCGGGAGCGGCACCGGCGCCATCACCGCATGGGAAGCAGCGCTCCGGCTGATTGCTGACGGCCGGTTTGGCGAGAAGCTTCCCCGCCTGCATCTCGCCCAGAACCTCCCCTTCATCCCGCTCGTCTCGGCATGGCAGGCACGGCGGCGCGAGATTATTCCGGAGATTGATATGCCGCATGCAGAAGAGGCGATAGCAGCAGTCAATGCCGATGTCCTAACGAACAGGAGACCGCCGTATGCCGTGCCGGGCGGCCTCTTTGACGCGCTATCGGCCTGCGGCGGCCGTATGTATGGGATCACGAATGCAGCCGCAGAATCGGCAGGAAGGCTCTTTGAAGGGACAGAAGGAATCGATCCCGATCCGGCAGCGGCAGTCGCCTGTGCAGCCCTCCTCGCAGCAGTTGATCGCGGCGATATCGGAGAAGATGCCTGTGTGCTCCTGAATATCACCGGTGGCGGATACAAAGCAGTTCCTGAAAAGCACCATGTAGTGCCGGTGGAGACCATCCGCCCGGGAGAGCTTCCGGCATGCATTCTGGAGAAGAGCCATGTTTGAAGACGCAATCATCAGAATCCTGAAAGAAGAGGGAATCACCCTCATCTCCCACCTCCCCTGTGATAAAGCGGGCACGCTCTGTGCCCTGGCAACAGGTGCCTTTCCGCATGTTCCCCTCCTCCGTGAAGAGGACGGGGTCGGGGTCTCGGCCGGCATATACCTTGCCGGGGGGAGGCCTGCCATCGTAATCCAGAGCTCTGGGCTCGGCAACATGCTCAATGCCCTCCTCTCACTCCATGGTACCTTCCATCTGCCGCTCCCGATCATCGCGAGCTGGCGGGGGATACAGAACGAGGTGATCCCCGCACAGATCCCCTTCAATTCCCGCCTCCCGGCCATCCTTGAGGGAGCAGGCATCCCGTATGCAACCATCATGGAACATGATGAACTCCCTCGCCTGCAGGAGATGATCCGACATTCGTTTGCCGAGGACATACCCACCGTCACACTCATCTCCCCCTCCTGTTTTGATGGCGGCTCCTGCCCGGCAGAGTCGTTCCCTGAACGGAACAGGGCAGTGCCTCCGATTCCGGGTTCAGTGATCAATACACCACGGATGACCCGGTACGATGCAATCGCCGCCCTCGCCCCTCATCTCGAAAGAGCACTCTGTGTGAGCAATATCGGCATCCCCTCAAAGGAGCTGTATGCCATCTCCGATCGTCCCGAAAACTTCTATATGCTCGGCTCATATACCCAGGCATCCCCTATCGGCCTTGGGCTCGCCCTTGCACAGGATCGGGAGGTGGTGGTGATCGACGGCGACGGTTCTCTCCTTGGATCAGCGATCCTGCCCGTCATCGCCTCACTTTCACCAAAGAACCTCACCATCGTCTGCCTTGACAACGGCACCTTCGGCTCCACAGGAAACCAGATCACCCAGGGCTATACCACCACTGATCTGGCGCAGGTCGCCTCTGCTGCCGGCATCCATAACTGTGTGCAGGTGCAGACTGAAGAGGCGCTTGCTGCTGCCATCTCAGAGAAGAGGGCCGGGCCCCGGTTCATTCACGTAATCATCAAGCCCGGCAATTCGGCGGTTCCGAATATCCCGCTCTCGCCTGAAGAGATCCGGGATCGGTTTATGCAGGCGGTTTCATCAGGGAAATGATTACTGTCCGGATCAGGTGAACCAGATCGAGGGCACCGATCAAAGGAGAGATACCTCTGCCGGATGAAAACGACGAGTCTTTATCTATACCGGGGATAATCTTCTGGTATGGTTATCAAGGTCCTCGCCTTCGCCGGTTCCCCCCGCCGCCACGGCAATTCAGAGACGCTCCTCGACTGGGTGCTCGAAGAGATGGAGAAGCAGCCCGATGTTGAGGTGGAGAAGCACGCCCTCGCCGATATCAATATCGCACCCTGTAAAGGATGTAATGCCTGTGAGAAACTGAATGC
Organism: Methanocalculus pumilus; assembly: GCF_055382585.1. Taxonomy (NCBI): domain Archaea; kingdom Methanobacteriati; phylum Methanobacteriota; class Methanomicrobia; order Methanomicrobiales; family Methanocalculaceae; genus Methanocalculus; species Methanocalculus pumilus. The sequence goes on from NZ_AP042393.1 coordinate 2,057,801, forward strand.
ATGTATCCAGAAGGATGATATCGTCTGGGTTGAGGAGAAGATAATCGAAGCAGATATCATCATCCTCTCCTCGCCGATCTTCTGCATGGGGATTGCGGCCCAGCCAAAAGCCCTCATCGACCGGGCACAGGTCTTCAGATCACGGAAATTTGTCCTGAAACTGCCGGTTGTACCGCCTGAACGGAAAGGGAAGCGGATTGGTATCTTCCTCGCATCTGCCGGGCAGGACTGGGATTATGTCTTTGATGCCGCGATTCCTTCGGTCAAATGCCTCTTTAATGTCATCGATGTGAAGAACAAGGATATCCGGTACCTGATGATAAATAACGTGGATGAGAAAGGAGCAATAAACGATCATCCAACCGCAGAAACGGACGCACTGGCGCTTGCAGATGAAGTGATCGCCACCATGCGAAAGATGAAGGGAGAGCGTCTTTGATGAGAGATGAGCATATGAATGGAGAGAGACGATGAACGCCCTTGGGATCTCGGGAAGCCCGAGGAAGGGCGGCAATACCGAGACGCTCCTTGATGCGTTCCTCGCAGGTGCGGAGGAGGCTGGTGCAGAGACCCGGAAGGTGATCCTCCGTGACCTCGAATTCACCTCATGCAAAGGCTGCAATGCCTGCCACAAGACCGGGAAATGTGTCTTGAAAGATGACCTGACCCCGCTCTTTGACGAAATTCTTGCAGCCGACATCGTTGCCCTCGCCTCGCCGATCTATTCGATGGGGATCACCGCTGAACTCAAGGCTCTCATCGACCGGGGGCAGGTCTACTGGGCAAGGAAGTTCATCCTGAAGGATCTCTATTTTGAGTACGAGCATATCAAACGGCACAAAGGCTTCTTCATCTCAACCGCCGGCCAGAACTGGGATCATGTCTTTGACGGGGCATACCCTGTTCTAACCGCATTCTTCAATGATATCGGGTTCGAATACACCGACAATATCATCGCAAACAATATGGACGAGTATAAGGGGATCAAAGGGCACCCAACAGCGCTTGAGGATGCGAAGAAGAGAGGAAGGAAGGTTGTGGGGGAGCTTGAGAAGATTGTTAGAGAAAAGTAAGAAGAAGCAGCTTTTCGCACCTTTGAGACGTTTGTACGAGGTTTTTCGGGTAGATTTGTTTATTTTGAGAATGGATTATAAACAACCAAACCCGGAACACCATCAAAGTCTTTTTCATTTCTCGTAATGAGAATTGCATTCAGGGATAAAGCTGATGCAGCGATGACAGCGTCAGGAAGTGAGATGTTGGCATAGGTTCGGATGTCGATGGTACTCTCTGCAATTGCAACTGTCAAAGGGAGGCACCGTGCACAATCGAGGAGCTTCTTTGCTTTTTCCAGACCTTCAGGGTTATGCCCTTTCCACCCAAGAAGCTCAATTCGGGTTATTATTGAAATATTAAAGGATTCCAGAATGACTCTTTCGATAAACGATCTCTCTTCATCCGGAATAGCTCCAGCCAGATAATAGATTAGAATATTTGTATCAAGCAGGTATGAGGTCATATGCGATTCCATTCTCTCCGAAGTGACCGGGCAACCTCATCCGGGTTTTTGATGATGTCACGGTAAATTCCATAGTATTCCTGAGGATTGCAGGGGGAGATCCGGGGTTTCTGAACCTGAAGTGTCTGCTCCCAGAGTTCTATTGGAATGATGACACTTTTTTTGTGACCGCTCGCGTCATACACATACTGGATGTCGTTCATTATATTCCTGTTATTGTTTCGGGAGAATATAGTTATCCCGATGTATCATTGATCAATCTCGTTGAAACGAAAGCTGTGATGATCAAAGGAATCAAGAGATAAAAGAGCAATCAAAACTCAGATTAGCAAAGTAACGAAAACAATCCTCGATCATTTCATAACCATGGAATACGCATTTCTTCATGGCAGGGGGTAAGGCAGTGAATATAATCGAAAAGAGGGGAACCCGATCCCTCCATCAGAGGGAGATTATAAACAGGCTGAAACAAGAGATGCCAACACTTCAGAGACGATTTGGAATCAAACGGATCGGATTGTTTGGATCATATGCACGGGATGAAGCCGGTGAGATGAGTGATATAGATCTTCTTGTCTCTTTTGAAGAGGAGAAAGAGCGGTTTCGTACATTCATGCAATGTATTTTTTATCTTGAAGATATTTTTGGCAAAAACGTCGAGCTTATCGCAGAACATGCACTCGATTCCAGAATCCGACCGGTCGTTATTGATGAGGTGATCTGGATTTGAAGACAGATGCCTTTTATATCAGCCATATGATTCAATAGAATAAGAATGGGGAGAAAATCCCACACCCCTAACCCCGCACAATCAGAGATAAAACAGCGCCCCGAACAGGAGCACAAACGAGACTGCAATCACCACAATAAAGATCGCCGGATTCCATGCCAGCACCTTCTTCCCGTCAAGCGGTCCGATCGGGAGCATATTGAAGGCAGCGAGCATCGCGTTGATCTTGACACCGACTGCGCCGACGAGGATCACAAACCACCCCAGATCAAACATCGTTCCCCCGATCACAAGAAGGCCGAAGGGGATGGCAAGCAGGAGGTTTGTCAGCGGTCCGGCAACCGAGATCACCCCATTCTCCCTCTTTGAGAGGGTGGGGCCATAGATCATCGTGGCGCCGGGTGCGGCAAAGACGACCCCGACAAGAGCGGCAATTGCTACTGCAACGAGGAGCATCTGGTTATCTTTCTGGAATTCCGCCCAGTACCCATACCGCATCGCCGTGAACTTGTGTGCAAGCTCATGGAGCACAAAGCCCACCCCGACCGTTATCAGCGAGAGGAGGAATAAGAGGGCGGCGGTTCCAAGATGCACACCTGTTGCCGAAAATCCGCCGACGAGCGCAAGGGTGAACGCCAGAGCAAGCGCAAGCCAGGCGATGCCGAGATCCTTGCGCTCACGTGTCGAGATACGTTCCAACATACTGTATATTTCTGTTGCATGAAGAGATAGGGTTTCTCATTCAGATCAAATTCCATCCATCACAGAATCAACCATTCGCCGGAACGAGTCAATCATCCGGGTATTCCTTCCCTAAGAGATAGACGAGAGGGGAGTGTGCGGGAGAGAGGTGAAAACTCTCATGAAAGAAGCGGTATCAGAACATATTTTCTCTTCTTCTGCAAAATATCTCATAAGCTTGAAGATTCGGAATGAACACCATGAGAACTATCCCATCACCCGGAAAACTCATCTTCACCATCTCTCTCCTCCTGATCCTCTGTGCACTTGTGGGATCAGCGGGATGCCTTAGTGAGGGACAGCCAGAGATCCCAGCCACTCAGACAGAAGAGCCGATGAAGGCAGACTATGCTCCTGGCGAGATCCCCCTCCTCTATGCAGAGGCAGAAAACATGGCACGAGACGGATTCGATGCAATAGCCCGGATCCCACAGGAAGAGCGGACATTTGAGAATACCTTCCTTGCTTTTGACCACATCTTCACCGACTATACGGATGCAGTATACCCCATGTCAGTGATGGGATATGTCCACCCCGATGCAACCGTCCGGGAAGAGGGGATGGCCACCGATGAAGCCTTATCGATATTCGCAACAGAAACCTATGCCCGCCGGGATCTCTATGATGCATTATCAGATCAGGTACCACGAACAGACGAGGAGATGCGTCTCCGTGATGTTATTTTGAGAAGATTCGAGAAGCAGGGGCTTCACCTCGACAATGATCGGCTTGAGGAGGTCATCAGGATGAAAAACAGGATTGCTGCACTTGAGGCAGAGTACAACGCTAACCTCAACAGTGATAATACAACCATACTCTTCTCAGAAGAAGAACTCCGCGGCCTCCCCCCATCTGCACTGGCAGGTTTTGGCCGGACAGAAACGGGAGACTACATCGTCACGACAAGCTATCCCGATTATATCGCAGTAATGAGCTATGCAGATGAGAGTGAAACACGAAAGCGGATGCTTGCTGCAGACAATGCCATGCAGGGAGACAGAAACATCCCGCTCCTTGAAGAAGCCATCCAGCTTCGCCAGAAGGTTGCCCGTGAAATCGGCTATGATACCTGGGCAGACTACCAGATCGACGGCCGGATGGCAGGAGATGCGGACTCGGTGATGGAATTCTTAAATGATCTAAAGGATCCCCTCAGGGAGAAGAGGGAAGCTGAATTTGCCACCCTTCTCTCAATCAAACAACGGATTGATCCTGGTGCCAAATCGCTCGATCATTGGGACATAACCTATCTCACCGAGATCTACAAAACCGAAGAGTACGGGTACAGCAAGGATGAGGTGAAAGAGTACTTCCCCCTTGACCGGGTACTGAATGGATTGTTTGAGATCTACGAATCCCTCTATGGGATAACCTTTGAGGAAGTCAATAATCCAGTAGTATGGCATCCCGATGTCCGGCTCTTCAAAATCAGCGATGAGGCGGATGGAACGACAATTGCACACCTCTATCTTGATCTCTATCCACGCGAGGGAAAGTACAATCATTTCATCATTTTTGGCCTTACAAGCGGAAGGATGACTGAAGAGGGGTATGCACAACCATCTGCGGCGATAGTCGGAAACTTCAACCCCCCGCAGGAGGGCAAGCCTACCCTGTTAACAATGGATGAAATCTGGACCTTATTCCACGAGATGGGCCATGCCACACATAATCTCCTCACCCGTGCACCATATGGCACACTCTCAGGGTTCGAGGTCGAGTGGGACTTTGCAGAAACCCCGTCCCAGGCATTCGAAGAGTGGATATATGATCCTGCCATCATGGAATCGATCTCCGGCCATTATACAGATCCGGAACAGAAGATCCCACCGGATCTTCGGGATCGGGTCATCGCCTCTGAAAATTTTGGGAAAGGATATTCATTCTCCTCACAACTCCTCAATTCTCTACAGGATATGATCTATCACTCTACAGACGGGCCCGTTGACACCGTCCGGATCTATGAGGAGCTGCATTTAGAGCTGCGTGGGATACCCGCAATAGAGGGAACACAACATCCAGCCAGCTTCAGCCATCTGATGGGCGGATACGATGCCGGGTACTACAGCTATCTCTGGTCGAAAGTGTATGCGATGAATATCGTCGAGCGCTTCAAAGAGGACGGCATGACGAACCGGACAACAGGAATGACATACCGGAGAACGGTGCTTGAGAGAGGAAATATGGCAGACGGCATGGTACTCCTGACAGACTTCCTCGGAGAGGAGCCGGGAGTCGGGCCGCTGTACCGATTCCTCAGGATAAACGAATGACCCAATCCAAAAACCCCGCATTCCCCTCCATGAAGGTTGCAGAAACCAGATAGAACATCTCCATCATCCTTCACCAGAAACCATATTCAATCACCCCGAAGGCTGGAGCCCCGGTTTCAATCTGGTGACTTTTTTTGTTCTCCGCACATACAGATAACACAGAAGCCGGATCTAACACTCAGGAGATACATAATCAATGCCCAGACCAAAACGAACACCAGGACAGGCACACCCATTTCTCAAATGGGCGGGCGGAAAAACACAGCTTCTGCCGGAACTTATCTCCCGCCTCCCGCCAGGGATTGCTAATGGGGAGATCACCAGGTATGTCGAGCCTTTCATCGGCGGGGGCGCGCTCTTCTTTGCCCTGCACGAACAACACACCATACAAGAGTCATATCTCTCTGACATCAACTGCGAGCTCACCCTCTGCTATTCTGTCATTCAGAAGGATGCAGAAGCACTGATCGAGAGACTCGAAGAACTGAAATCTGAATATTACACGCAGGATGAAGAGGGAAGAAAAACACTTTTTTATGAGATCAGGGAGAGCTTCAACAGGCAGCTCACCAGCATCTCTTTTTCCGAATACAACCCGGAGTGGATCACTCGTGCTGCATGGATTATCTTTTTAAACCGCACCTGTTTCAACGGGCTCTTCCGGGTGAACAAAAAAGGCGAATTCAATGTTCCCTTTGGAAAGTACAAAAACCCCGATATCCTGAATGCGGAGAACCTGCGGAATGTCGCAAAACTCCTCGAAGGTACAACAATCGGGCAGGGAGACTTCACCAGCTGCCGGGATGTCGTGGATGAGAAGACGTTTGTCTATTTCGATCCCCCTTACCGCCCCCTCAACGAGAAGACTGCTGTATTCACCTCATATGCTAAGGATGGGTTTGACGAGGGCGATCAGAAACGGCTCGCCGAATTCTTCCGGGAGCTTGACCGGAAAGGAGCAAAAGTCATGCTCTCTAATTCAGATCCCAAAAACACCGATCCCGAGGACTGCTTCTTTGATGATCTCTATTCCGGCTTCACCATCGAACGGGTACCTGCAACACGGACGATCAATTCAAATGGTGCGGGGAGGGGTGTAATCAACGAGCTGATCATCACGAATTATCCGGTTTCAAAGAGGTCAACTACCCCGCCCTAAAGGACGGGGCTTGAGGCTCTGCAAAAATTCAGGACACTCGTCTGGGTGGCTGACTTCACACCCCTGTGATTCCAGGATATACCTGGAATCACGTGTTCGCAATTCGATGTTCCTTGCACCGATAAGATCAGAGTGTAACGTATATCCACAACATTTACACGTAAAAGACAAACCATTACGGTTCGATTTGTTAATGTGATAACATCGTGGGCATGTCTGCGAAGTATATTGAGGGTCAATATATTCGACACGAATACCCGCGGTTTTCGCTTTGTATTCGATCATAAAGTGTAACTGATAATATGACCACGATGATTTCTGATACCTGTTTTCTTTACGGGTTTTGTGGATGGTGTTTGTACGGATGCCTGTTAAATCTTCTAATCCGATACAATTAACATTATTATCGAGTGCAAACTGAACAATCTCTTTGGACACGTTATGATTCATATTTGCCATGAGCCGTCTTTCTTTACCTGATATATGTTTCAACATTCGTTTTGCAGATAAAGTGCCTTTGGCTTGTAACCTTGCTCGCATGGATGAATAGATGTTTTTGAGGTTCTTGACTTCTCCACCGCAGAAAAACCTGCATTTGTTGTCTGTGGTGTTGACGACGGCTAACCAGTTCATTCCAACATCAACCCCCATGAATGTGGATGCTGTATCCAATTCGGGGGGATCGGGGATGGTCCTGGATACGGAGAGATGGAAATAATAGCCGTCTTTATGTTTAACGAGTTTCGATGCGGTAAATTCCCATGAACCGTCAAAATACTGTTCGGCAGAAGAATACATGTGGAATGGATATTTTTTTCGACCATCCAATGTGGTGATGCTCACCCATTCTTTCGTGATAGTAAAATCCCGCCTATATGAGAAGGTTACATTTGTGGGACGGTATTGGATCTCCTGCCATTCTGCCTGACCTGTTTTAATCTGTTCTTTCAAGGTTTTGTAGGTTCCTGCTACCTGGCGGCAGATATTACAGGTCATCTGGCTGAGTAATCCGAGGTTTCGTACGTCCTGATAAACCCGTTTTTGGATTTTGTCAGAACCCATAGGCTTACCATGTTCATATACAACAGTGGAAACATAGTTCATCCCTGATGTATAACTTTGGACGAGAGCGTTTAACTCTCCCCCGTAATTATACAACTTTAACGGAATGGTTTTCACTTGTTGCATATAGTATAATTTTCAAGTGACTATATAAAGGTATCTGAGGCAATTCCTCCCCTACCTAAAGGAAGGGGACTCCTTGCCATTTTAGTTGAACAGAAGAGTGAAGATTCGGATCAGATGACCCCAATCACAATCAATATCAATACAATCCCACCGATCGCAACCGTCAGCACCCCGGCAACCCCAAGCACCAGATACAGGAGTGGCAGGTACTCATTCACCATCGCCGCTCCTCCCCCCGTGCCTTGGTCCGTTTTCTCCTGAAGAGATCCTCCCGCTCCATCTCCTCAAGATAATCCGAGATATATGCAATGACTCTTTTCAGCTGTGGGATCATGATCGAATCAAGGGCATTTGCCCGCCGCCGGACTGACGTGATCCGGGACGAGAGGCGGAGGAGTGCGCCTTCCACCTCGGCGAGACGGATGGCGGTGGCAACTGCCTCTTCTGCAAGATCAGAAGCAAAATCCAGCCTCCCTGTAGCTACCGAGAAGCCGTATCCGGGGACACGCCCCTCCCTGAGCGGATCCGGGAGATCGAACCGGGGAACACCCACCCCCATGATACCCTTCTTAATTGCCGGAATATCGGGGATGCTCCGCTCCACGGCAGCACAGCTCTCCACCTCCCGGTGTGTCGCCGCCATCTCTGCTGCAAAGAGGGCGGGATATGCCGCTGCAAATGCCTCCTCCATCTTCCTCCTCAGCTCATCCCGGCGTTTTGTAAGGGAGAAGAACTCCATCACCATCGCATCAAGCTTCTCCCTGAGGAGTTCATGCCCCTTCTCCGCGATAACCAGCCTTTTTCTGGACTTCAGCAGTTCAATCCGTGTCGGGCGTGTGCCGGGAGGGAGCCTCCTGCTCACCCGGTGCCACCCCGGTAATAGTCGTTTATATACTTTGGATCGATCCTCTTCAGCTCATCTTTTGGGAAGATAGAGAGGAGCTCCCATGCCTGGTCAAGGGTTTCATCAAACGACCTCCCCTCATCCCGCTTCTGGCCTACAAACTCATGCTCGAACCGATCAAGGAAGGTCAGATACAGACGGTCAACATCAGTCAGCCCTTCATCGCCGATCACCGCCACAAGCCCGGCAAGCCGCCGGCCCCGGGCATAGGCGGCATAGAGCTGGCTTGAGACATTCGCATGATCCGCCCGTGTCCTCCCATCCCCGATTCCTCCCTGCATCAGCCGTGACAGGCAGGGGAGTACATCAATCGGCGGATAGATTCCTTTTCTGTGCAGTTCGCGTGAGAGGACGATCTGGCCTTCGGTGATATACCCGGTTAAATCAGGCACAGGATGGGTGATATCATCATCCGGCATCGAGAGGATCGGAAGCTGGGTGATCGAGCCGGGCCTGCCTTTCACCCTGCCTGCCCGTTCATAGAGCGATGCCAGATCCGTATACATGTACCCCGGATACCCTCGTCTGGCCGGTATCTCCTCGCGGGCAGCCGAGACCTCACGAAGCGCCTCGCAGTATGCGGTGATGTCCTGCATCACCACCAGCACATGCATCCCAAGATCAAATGCCAGGTATTCGGCAGCGGTCAGGGCAAGCCTTGGGGTGACGATCCGCTCGATCGCAGGATCATCAGCACGATTCAGAAAGATCACCGCATGGGCCCGTGCCCCGGTCTCTGAGAACTCCTCGATGAAGAAGCGGGCCTCTTCATGGGTGATCCCCATCGCTGCAAAGACGACCGCAAACGATTCATCAGACCCTCGTACCCGTGCCTGCCGGGTGATCTGTGCGGCAAGGAGGCTGTGCGGCAGGCCTGATCCTGAGAAGACCGGGAGTTTCTGCCCCCGGACAAGCGTATTCATCCCGTCGATTGCGGAGATCCCGGTCTCGATCGAATCCTGCGGGAATTCCCGTTTCGTCGGGTTGATTGCATAGCCGGAGATCTCCATCTCCTTCTCCGGAACGACACTTCCTCCGCCATCGATCGGTTCGGCCGATCCCGAGAAGATCCTTCCGAGCATCTCTTTACTCACCGGCATCGTCATCGGCCTGCCGGTGAAGCGGACAGCGGTGATATCACAGTCAAGATCACGGGTTCCTCCGAAGACCATCACGATCGCCATACCTTTCCTCGACTCAAGAACCTGTCCTGTCCGGACTGTGCCATCGGGGAGGAGAACCTTCACCACCTCGTTATACCCGGCATCATCGATCCCGGATACGGCAAGGATCGGTCCTGCAACCCGGACAACAGACTGGAACTCCCGGAGCGGCGGCATCAGTCATCACCCCCGGGAAATGCAGCATCCAATGCTTCAAGAGTCTCCGGATAGAACGACTCAAATTCCTCATGCGGCATCGGACCCATCCGGGAGAGCCGGGAAGTCACCGGAAGCTGCTGAACCTCTGCCGAACTCATCCCCCCACCAACTGCCCGCTTTCCCAGCCGGTAATAGCGGTGAATCAGGGTCATCATCCGATACTGCTTATCGGGGGGGCAGAAGGTATCGACCGGATCAAATGCGGACTGCACCAAAAACGACTCCCTCAGGATGGTAGCTACATTCAGCGTGAACTTGTCCTCTTCGGGGAGGAGATCGGGACCGACCAGCTGGACAATCTCCTGGAGTTCGTTCTCTTTCTGGAGGAGGGCGAGGAGATCTGATCGCATCCTCCCCCATTTTCCCCCCCCGTGCTTCTCCCACCATGGAGCAACGAGATCCGAATAGAGCGAGTAGCTGAGGAGCCAGTTCACTGCCGGGAAATGGCGCTGATGAGCGAGATCGGCATCAAGCGCCCAGAAGACCCGGACGATCCTGAGCGTGTTCTGGGTCACCGGCTCGGAGAAATCTCCACCCGGCGGCGAGACCGCCCCGATCACCGAGATCGAACCCTCTTCACCGGAGAGCGTCTTCACACGCCCCGCCCGTTCATAGAAGTCCGCAAGCCGGGAGCCGAGATAGGCAGGGTAGCCGTGTTCGCCCGGCATCTCTTCGAGCCGACCTGAGATCTCCCGCATCGCCTCAGCCCATCGGGAGGTCGAATCTGCCATCAGGGCAACAGAATACCCCATGTCACGGTAATATTCCGCAATTGTGATCCCGGTATAGACCGAAGCCTCGCGGGCTGCAACCGGCATATTCGAGGTATTCCCGATCAGAACCGTCCTCTTCATCAACGGCTCTTTTGTCTTTGGATCGACAAGAGCCGGGAACTGCCGAAGCACATCTGCCATCTCGTTCCCCCGCTCACCACAGCCGACATAAACGATGATATCGGCATCGCACCATTTGGCAAGCTGGTGCTGGACAACCGTCTTGCCGGCACCAAAGGGTCCTGGCACAGCGGCAGTTCCTCCCTGGACAATCGGGAAGAAGGAGTCAATCACCCGCTGGCCCGTGATCAGGGGGCGGATCGCAGGAAGCTTTGATTGTATCGGCCGGGGCACCCGAACCGGCCATCGCTGGAGCATTGTGATCTCCATCTCTGTGCCGGTTGCATCCCTGAGCCAGAGGATCGTCTCATCAACGGTATAGTCGCCTTCGGATGCGATCCGCTCCACCGTTCCCGAGAGATCCGGGGGGAGGTGGATTGTGTGAAGGATGTGGTTCGTCTCAGGAACCGACCCGATCACCGCACCGGCTGAAATTTTGTCCCCCTCTGAAAGCGAGGGAGTGAAATGGAACCTCTTTTCACGCGATAGCGCCGGAGCCGTGACCCCACGGACGATGAAATCACCGGAGATCTCACCAAGCTCTGTCAGGGGCCGCTGGATACCATCATAGATCATCTCAAGAAGGCCGGGTCCAAGCTCCACCGAGAGCGGCATCTTGGATCGCCTGACCGGCTCACCGGGGGTGATGCCGGTGGTATCCTCATAGACCTGGATGGTTGCGGTATCGTTATGCAGCCCGATGATCTCGCCGATGAGACCATCCTCCCCGACAAAGACGACCTCATACATCTGTGCTCCACGCATCCGGTCAGCCTCGACAACCGGTCCTGTAATCCGAATTATACTGCTCTCTGTCATCCAATCACCCTGGTATCCCCCGGCCGGCAACACGCCTGATCGCTTCGGTTATGGTATCGTCCCCTTTCACCGGACCATGTGGACCCGGTATTTCTACAACAACCGGATAGACCCGTTGTGACCGCCCATGCTCGTCAAGAAGGCCGATGAGCGGCCGTGCATACCGATCCTGTATAAGGACGATACCGACTGATTCATCCATAAGAAGCTCTTTCAATGCGGCTTCGGCAGAGGCATCATCCTCACACCGGATCGTCTCTGCCACACCGCCGAGACGGCAGAGGAGGGTGACTGTCCGATCACCAACTGCCACGATCCTCATCTCATGCTCACCTCCACCACCATCTGCCTTCGTATCGTTTCCTCAGAACCATGGTATAAAATCCCGGCAGCAGCCGCCTGCAGGTTTTGGCACTCGATGCCAATCGCCATCAGGTACCGGAGGATAGGCCCGCTCCCGAGATGATACTGGCTGCTCACCATCCTGCCAATATCAAGCAGACACTGTGACAGGCTCATCTCAATTATACCCGGATCCCTGCTCTTCTTCACCTGCTCAATGAAAGGCTCGATATATGACCCATACATCGTCTCCCTGATCTGCGAGACAAGCTCCACAAGATCAGCAGATCGTGCAAGGTTTCTGAGCATATCATCTGAGATCTCAAAGCCTCCCCTTTGGATGAGGAATGGTTCAATTGCTGCTCCATCTGCACCATACAGCAGTCCGCGTATAAGAATCCTTAGATTCTCGCAGTCTATCATCCGTCCGGCCATCAGGACAGCCGGCTCATACTGGGATTCATCCATCCCGCGGGCAGTCATCATCAGGGAACGATAGGTATCTGAGAGAAGTGACGCTTCGAATACCGCGTATCCGTTCTGTTCGCCAACCGTCTTCCAGAGATCACGAATTCCGGGAAGGACACCTGACCTGTCAAGCCGCTGGACCGCCTCTTCAACAGATCCGGAGTGGGCGGCTTTCCTGATCGCTGAGCCGGAGAATGCGCCGATTGGAACCGCCCACTTCTCGATCAGATCCCCCGGAAGACCACCGCCAATTCCCCTCAGGACAGTAGCAACCTCCTCTGCTTCACAGACCCGGATATACCCAAGTATCAGGGGATGAATCGCATCCGGGACAGATACAGCGAGGTTGCCAAGCAGGGTATAATGGTATTGCCGGATCAGCCGTTCAGTATCGTCTGCACCCATCCCCTCACGGTAATCGATTATGTGGCCGGACCGCGCCGCCCGTTCAAAGAGATCAAGGAGATCAGAGGCATTTGAGAGGGTATCCGCACCATCTGCCGTCACAAGCGGGTTTCCCATCGCCCTGACCCGTGCTGAGGGATAGGCAAACGAGGCGATACTCAGGATAATCCTGAACCATCCCGCAGAGACTGCCACAAAGACTGCAATAAAAAACGCAATGACAAATCCAATCAGGATAATCCCTGATCCTTCTCCTGTGAAGAGTTCTGAGAAGATCAGATCAATATCCATCTCCTTCACCTCCATAGAGGATCGCAGAGACCTTCTGTGTCAGGCCATCCCGCATCTGGTCCAGCCGTGTCTCAAAGGTCTGATCGCACCTGATGGGAGTATCAGCGGAGGTGACGATCACCCCGCCTGACTGGATCCGGGGATCATGGAGAGGGAGGGATCGGATCGCAACCCCGTCAAGTCCTTCTGCTGCATCTTCAACCGCTTTTTTATCAGCAGCACGGCAAAGGATAACAATCTCTCCTCCCCCGACAATCTCCCTCCCTTCAATGATGAGGGAACGGAGGATACCCGGGTAATCAGGTTTTGATGGAATAGCTGCCAGTTCTTCCTCAGCAGCAACAAAGACCTCCCGGATCCCCTGCCATCTTGCATCCCTGAGTGCTTTCATCTCATCGTATTCTGCCTGGAGGAGGATTTTTCGTTCTGCCCGGAGGGCTTTGCGTTCACCATCAAGGAGGATATGCTCACGTTCACGGCCGGCTCTCTCCCGGGCAGCATCCCGGATCGCAGTGCACTCGTCTTCTGCCTTCTGCCTGATCCTCGCGATCTCCTCTTCGGTCTCTGCTTCAATTAAGGAGATGATCGTCTCAAGCCCCATTCAGAGACCTCCAAAGAGCCCGATCCCAAACATAATCAGAATCGCAACCAGCAGGCCGAAGATTGCAAACGTCTCTGCCATCACCGCGAAGACGAGGCTCTGCCCCATCGCTTCAGGCCGCCGTGCAACAGCACCGATCCCGGCAGCTGCCGTCATCCCCTGCCCAATAGCAGAGAGTCCGGCAAGGCCGACGGCAAAACCCGATCCGATACAGGCAAGGCCCGCGGCCGCTGTTGCCGTCACATCACGGGTGATGATCCCGGTAAACGCCATGATAAGGATAGCAACCAGCAACCCATAGATCGCCTGTGTCTCCGGGATAACCGAGAAGACGAGCCCCTTCCCAAACATCTCCTCCCTCTCGGATGTGGTCGCGATCCCGGCAGATGCCGCGATACCCTGACCGATGGCGGAGATTGCGGCAAAGCCGACCGCAATCCCACAGGCGATCGAAGCAAAACCGGCAGCAAGTGTTGGAACAATATCCCTTGTGATCATCCCGGTGAACGCCATGATCAGGATCGCAACCAGTAACCCATAGATCGCCTGCGTCTCGGGGATCACCGAGAAGACAAGGGAGCGGCCGAATGATTCCGGTTTCTCAGCGGTTGCAGCAGCTCCGGCAGCAGCAGCAATGCCCTGTCCGATGGCAGAGAGTGCCGCAAGGCCGATCGCAAACCCGCACCCGATTGCGGCAATCCCAATTGAAATATCCGAGATCGGGCCGCCTGCAATCATCCCGGTGAACGCCATGATCAGGATCGCAACCAGTAACCCATAGATCGCCTGTGTCTCGGGGATTACAGAGAAGACGAGGGCACGGCCAAATGCACCTTCATGCTCAGCTGTTGAGGCGGAGCCGGCAGCAGCAGCAATACCCTGCCCGATGGCAGAGAGACCCGCAAGACCAACCGCAAGGCCGCAGCCGATCGCGGCAAGCCCGGTCGCCATCGTCGCAACAGCATCACCCGCCAGAATTCCTGAGAACGCCATGATCAGGATCGCAACTAAGAGTCCATAGATCGCCTGCGTCTCGGGGATCACCGAGAAGACAAGGGATCTCCCCATAGCCGTATCATCCTCAGAGCTTGTAGCAATCCCGGCAGATGCAGCAATACCCTGCCCGATGGCAGAGAGGCCGGCAAGACCAACCGCTAATCCGGCACCAAGAGCAGCAAGCCCCATCGGGGTGGATACCGGGTCCCCGACACCGCCGATCACCCCGGTCGAGATGAGGATCAAAACAGCAACCAGAAGGCCGTACATCCCCTGTGTCTGGGGAACCGCCTGGAAGACAAGTGCCTGCCCGAACTTCCCGGGCTTGATGGCAATCACTCCGGCACCGGTGGCGCCGGCAATACCGACACCCATGCCGGATCCGATGGCAGACAGTCCTACCGCGAGCCCGGCACCGGTGACTGCCAGAATAAATCCGGGTGTGAGTTCAGGTATCATGATTCATCCTCCGGAAGAATTGTCTTCTTCCGATCCGTTGCAAATGGATGGAAGAGACGGCCGCCGCCTTCATAAAAGTGGCCAAAGAACTCGACATACTGGAGCCGGAGGGCATGGATAAATCCGCCCAGGGCCTGAAGCAGGAAGTTTGCCAGGTGGCCGCCGACTGCAAACAGTACCACAACGATTGCGAGATACGGATGGACAGATCCGATCATCTCAGAGAGGATATTCACGGTCATCGCAATCCCTGCCGTTGCAAGTGCGAGCGCAAGAATCCTTGTATAACTCAGCCAGTCCCCAAGGAAGCCCGTGATACTGAAGAAGCCAAGCGGCCCTTCGATGATCAGGATCATTGCAGCGGCTGCTGCTGCTCCTGCTCCCGATGCAAAGAGGAGGGGGAGGGGAATCTCTGCCCACCCGAAGAATGCGAAGAGAAGAATTGCTGCACAGGGCTGGAGGAGGAACCAGACCCCCTGTTCTTTGAGCATCTTCATGAACTCGCCTGTCCTGATATTGCTGTATGCAGCGATCCCAAGACCCATGTTCAGGTGAAAAATCCCAAAGAGAAGGGCTGCTGTGAGGATGGTGATCGGATCCATCAGGGGATCGATTAATACGAAGGGCGGGGATATGCCGAAGAATCTCGGGAGGAGATCCCCGAAGAAGCCCCCCTGTACGATACCGAAGAGAATGCCGGAGATACCGCAGGCAAACAGGATGAACGAGAAGTCACGGGTAGACCCCGTGTATCGTGCAGGGCCTGCAAGGAGGGCTGCGGCAACCAGTGCAAGCAGCAGCCCATACCCCGCATCCCCAAGCATCACCCCGAAGGTGATGACGAGAATCGGAGCAATAAAAACCGTCGGATCCACCTCACGATACCGGGGCGGGGCAAATGTCGTGGTGAGGGAGCTAAACGGCGAGAGCCAGCGTGGATGGTTGTATGCAACAGGAACAGCGGCATCCCCGTCCTTCCCCGGAACAGCACGGTAGATCATGGTGCCACCTGCATGAAGATCCCCGATCTTCTCAAGGAGAGGGAGATCATGGCTTTTAATCCAGCCTGAATAGAGCCTGAGATCGCGGGTTGAGCCGGTGAGGGCGGCGGCATCAACTGCATCCCGGGCAATTCCGAGGTCCTCTGCAAGCCCGGCAAGCAGTTGAAGGTATTCTGAGCTTTTTTCCCGCAGACAATTCTGTATCGTTTCATCTTCCTGATGGAGAGCGCTCTTCTCTTTCCGGATATGCTCGAGCGCCTCTGGAACAGAACTCCCATGATCGCCGAAGGTAAAATCCGCAAAACCCCTTGAACGGAGGAGTGCATCAACTCTTTCGGCAACACATGAATGCGCAAGGACAACTGCGATCATCCCCTCTTCCTCCAACCTGCATGCTGAGTGCGCAATTGCCTCTGATATTCCCTCTTCCTCAAAAAGTGCGTTTAAATCCTCGCATTCGCCGGTTGGAATGAGCCCTGCCCGGACAGTGATAAAACGGGAGGGCTCACGCGGAGGGAGGGACTCTCCAACGCACCGAAAGAGGAGAAGATGCTCTTCCTCTTCATCAAGGCGTGCGAAACGCTCATGGATAGCTGAACGGCGAACCCGGCAGGAGAGGATCTCCGAGATCACCGGGTTATATCGATCCACCACCTTCAGCAGTGAGGCGGGATCAGATCCCTCTGCCGGAACCGGGGATTTCCGATCCGGGAAGAAGAAACCGGTGATCCTCCCCTGCTCTTCCCTGTGATCATGGAGCGCTTCCACAGCACGCTCGGTCCGGGCCTGGGCAGCTGCGAGTGCCTGCCGGATCTCATCCCTTTGCACCGGTGAGATGAGGTGGAGGAGGTGCTCGTCACCGGTGATCGGGGTCAGTTCAAGAATCCCTTCTTCATGGAGAGCAGAGAGGAACGGTGCTGCATACCGGCGATGGATCCCCACCGTCACCTTCTGCATCTCAGCCGGATAGAACATCCTCCCCTCCGGTGACTGCGGCTATGATTGCAGAAACCGCCCTATCCTTTCGTGAGGCAGCAGCAGTCGTAATCTCTTCAACACGCCGATCCGTTTCAGAAGCGATTCTTCGGGCTTTTCCCTCAGAATCCTGTATTACACGATTAATGGTTTCTTCGGCCTCTGCTGAAGCCTTCTTAAGTTCATCTTCGATATATGCTGCCGCTTCTTTCCTGGCGGAACTGACTGCTTTTTCTGCCTCATCCTCAGCAGCACGAATCCGTGAGATCGCCTCTTCCTCCACCTTCAGGACAGCCTCGATATCATGAACCGGCATGATTGTGTTTATAGATTGACCCCGTTATTAACCTACGCCCTCACAGTATCCTTTATCAGATCATAGAGAGGAGAGATGATATCCGGCAGAAGATTTGCCAGATCGGGGAAGCATCAATGCAGGGAATCCTGACAGCAGATATCGGCGGCACATACAGCAGGTTCGCCGGGTTCACTTTTGGTGATGATGGTACCATATCCCGGCTGAATGCTGTTTCGCTCACCACGAGCAGTTTCAGTTCATTTGACGATCTGATCGAAGAAGCTCTCACATATGCAGCCCCGGCTTCCGGCTATTCATGGGAGGCGATGGTGCTTGCGGTACCGGGATTAATCAGGGAAGGCGTGCTTGGAATACTG
Organism: Methanocalculus pumilus; assembly: GCF_055382585.1. NCBI lineage: Archaea > Methanobacteriati > Methanobacteriota > Methanomicrobia > Methanomicrobiales > Methanocalculaceae > Methanocalculus > Methanocalculus pumilus. Next base: position 2,075,622 of record NZ_AP042393.1, read on the forward strand.
CCCAATGTTCCGTGGCTGGCTGATATACGCACCCTCAAAACAAAGATGCCGGGAACAGAGATCCACCTGATCAATGATTTTGTTGCCCAGGCATATGCCTGCCTGCTGGAGACAGGGCTTGCGAGAGAGGTGATACAGGCAGGGAGATCCGAGGATGGCGGCGTCATTGCAGTTGTCGGCGCCGGAACCGGCCTTGGCCATTGCGCAATCCGAAAGGGAGCGGGAGATAGTATCTGTGTTATTCCTTCAGAGGCCGGCCATGCCGCCTTCCCATTCTCTAGAGGCGATGAGGCTCATTTCATGGAGTATCTCATGGAGAGAACCGGCAGCAGTTACCTGCATAACGATCTGGTTGTGAGCGGGGGCGGCCTTTCCCACCTGCATGCATGGCTGACCGGCGAGACGCTTCCTCCAAATCAGGTTGTCAGGAGAATAGGACCTGATTCAGAGACAACAGAGTTTTTTGCCCGGTTCTATGCACGTGCATGCAGAAACTATGTGCTCAGTACCCTCTCAACCGGCGGCCTCTTCATCACCGGCGGTGTTGCGATGAGAAATCCGTTCCTCGTGATGAACGATTCTTTCCGGGAGGAGTTCATAGATGCTCCGCATTACCAGGATATGCTCAAAACAATCCCCATTTACCTTGTTTTTGACGAAGATGTGGGTCTCTTTGGAGCAGCCCGGTACGGCATGGTGAAGCTCAGAGGATGAGCTGATCAGGAGGCTTTTTATTTTACCGGGTGAGAGAGATTCCACATGACCATTGATGATATCCGCGAGGAGATTGCAACAATAGATGCCGGGATTGTCGATCTGATCAAAAGGCGGCAGTCGCTGGCCGGAATGATGGCACATGAGAAGGTGAAGGCGGGCCGGCCGCCGGTCGACCCCGCACAACGGGAGCAGGTGATCGCCCGGGCAGTGGATCGGGCGGTTGAGGCGGGTATCGATCCAACAGGTGTACGGGAGATCTTTAACAGGCTTGTCGTGATGAGCGAGGATAAGCAGAGAGGGTGCATGGGGGATGGGAACCTGCCGTGATGGAGTGTTTCACAGTATAAAGGAATAAAAAAAAGTGAGTGAAATAAATACAAATGACAATATCTCTGATATGAAAACATCACCTCCTTTTTAAATCAATGTCATCTGCCACTTAAGTGTGTGGATATACATCAATTGTTTTTGTCTTTACTGCAATCCCTGCCATCACACTCTTGAGCATCTGAGATGCATTGGTAAGGTTGATGGGTTGGCGTGTTTTGAGTTTTGGTATTTTGATCTGCTTTGGTTTTGTCATAAGTGGATCTTCGTACATCTCCTTGTTTGTCACCTGACTTTGTGAGTTTCTAACTTCAACGCTATCAACCCCTTCAACATCTCGCTTCACATTCAACTCATTTTCCCGAGATCTCTTCAATATGGACAGAAAGCTTTATCATGTTGTGGGTTATAATTATAACTTGCATGCACGTCAAACGGATTAAGAAGAAGGATGCCGTATACCTCGCACTCTATGAGTCATACAGGGAGGAGGGAAAGTCCAAGACCCGGTTCATCAAATACCTCGGAAAAGAAGGAGATGAACGAGGCGTGCCACTCCCAAAGAAGTCAACCCATATCGAGACACCACTGTATCCTGAACATTCAAAACGGGCAGGCGATGTCCAGCTCATGTGGTCTATTGCCAATTCAACACTGAATATGCCGAAGACTATCGATCAGATCTGTTGTGGAGAGGGGCAGGTCGAGGGAAGATCACCCGGTAAAATCCTCACTGCATGGGCCATCAATAAAGCACTCAATCCCGATAGCGCAAATAACGTGGGTGAATGGATCCAGACAACGACTCTGCCCGATCTCATGGAACTGCCGGAAGAGTACTTCACCAAACATGCCTTCTATTCATCCCTTGACAGAGTCTGTTTCAAGGATTCTACAGCTGATGGGTTCACCGACTTCAGCCATCTCATCTGTGACTCGCTCTATACCCAATGGCGATCACTTCATCCGTTACCTGATGCTGCACAAGAGATCGTTGCCTACGATCTCACCCCGGTTCTGATCTTTGGCTCCGGCGATGAGCTTGGAGAGAAGGGTTACAATTCTAAGAAGGCGAACCAGAAACAGATCAATCTCTGTATTCTCGTCTCAAAATGGGATAAAGTGCCGGTTTCATTCTTTGTGCTGCCGGGCAATTTCAACTCAATGTCATCGGTAAAGGAGCTCCTGGTACAGCTGCTGGATCTCTCCTATGAGCCGGGGACACTGATCTGGGACCGGGGAAATACCTCGGAAGAGTCGGTCCGGGATATTGAGGCACTTGGCTGGAACCTGATCTGTGGCGTGAAGAAAGGATCAAACCAGGCACAATCACTGCTTCTGCAGACTGATGTTCCAACAAAGGTTACCAACCGGGTAAGATCAACCGGCACCAGTTCCTTGTATGCAACCAGGGCAAAAGGAACACTTTTTGGCAGGGAGGATGCCGGAGTTGTGTATGTCAACCATGCGAAGAGGATGGAGTCAATTGATTCAAGAAATGCGATGTTGGCTGAGCTGGATGCTGAATTGCAGGAGTTTTCCGGGAATATGAAGGGTCTGACGAAGGAGGAGGTTGAAGAGAGTATTGCTGGCATTCTTGGGCAGTATGCTGACTTTTTCACAGTTGATGTTCTTCAGAACGGGAAACGGTGTGCGATTTCATGGGAGTATAACGAGGCAGCGATTGACAGGGCGGCTGATCTGGATGGGAAATACCTCCTGTATTCGACTGATACCTCTTTGAAGGCGACAGAGGTGGTGAACGAGTATATGGAGAAGGATTTTGTCGAGAAGATATTCAGGACGCTGAAGACGCATCTGAAGATTGCTCCTGTCCGTCACTGGAAGAACCACCGGATTCGGGCGATCTTCTTTGTGAACATGATGGCACTGTGGCTCCGGAAGGTGTATGACTACCAGCTGAATCTGGTTCCAAAGAAGAAGAGGGATTATGGGTTCGATGAGCTGTTGAAACGGCTGAAACGTGTTGAATATGTCGAAGTGGTGAGTGCAGGCCAAAGAAAGGTGTTCTGGTATCTCAACCTGACGGATAAGATGAAGGAGCAGCTGAAGGCGATGGGGTTCAAGGATCTGTTCGGGGAGAGGAGATTGAGTCAGAGTGGGTTATAAAACCGGAAAGTCAGGATGAAAACACCCTCCCTGAAAAACAGATCACTATCTTTATCGTTGTATAAAATAATCAACGGATATCAACGTTGGTGCACCTGTGGGATAGAGCCATCAATTACTACAATACCATTCCAGCAACCCCCTCTCACAAATGGATCGGCGTTTAGTAAGTGAAACGATGGGTGATAGCAGGATGAGGTCGTTGAAACTTTTTGGTAGTTTGGTAATCATTCTTCTTCTCTGCACTTCTTTGGTTGCAGGGGGAGGGGCAGACCTAGATGAACAGCTTGAAGGAGAATTTGATATAAATATCACTTCGGATGCTAGAATCTCATTAGATCTAGCAGTTGATTCAATAGACGATTCATTAAGATGTGAAGATTTAGTGGGGGATTTGAACATCAACGCCCATATCGCAGATGAATCATCGAACATCATAGAATCATCTCTTGTAAGTGGTTCAGAGTCAATACGCTTTGAGTCTGAACACCCTTATGCCAATGATTTTGATTACACCTGGACAATCTCGCAACCCGGTGCCGACCAGGTACGAATCCACTTTGATAAACTCGAATTAGACGGTTATTATGACACTATCAGAATTTATGATGATGAGTGGAACTTACTGGTTACATATAGAGGTTGGACTTCACAGGAAAAAGTCTGGACCGAATGGCAATCCACTGACACACTTAAAGTCAGATTAACAACAAATAACGCTGGAACAGCATACGGATTCCTGATTGACAAGATCGAGTATAGAGATGATACAATCCCATCAACTGAGCATTTCGCTGAATCATATCATCCCTATGCCAATGATTTTGATTACACCTGGACAATCTCGCAACCCGGTGCCGACCAGGTACGAATTCACTTTGATAAACTCGAATTAGACGGTTATTATGACACTATCAGAATTTATGATGATGAGTGGAACTTACTGGTTACATATAGAGGTTGGACTTCACAGGAAAAAGTCTGGACCGAATGGCAATCCACTGACACACTTAAAGTCAGATTAACAACAAATGACGCTGGAACAGCATACGGATTCCTGATTGACAAGATCGAGTATAGAGATGATACAATCCCGTCAACTGAGCATTTCGCTGAATCATATCATCCCTATGCCAATGATTTTGATTACACCTGGACAATCTCGCAACCCGGTGCCGACCAGGTACGAATTCACTTTGATAAACTCGAATTAGACGGTTATTATGACACTATCAGAATTTATGATGATGAGTGGAACTTACTGGTTACATATAGAGGTTGGACTTCACAGGAAAAAGTCTGGACCGAATGGCAATCCACTGACACACTTAAAGTCAGATTAACAACAAATGACGCTGGAACAGCATACGGATTCCTGATTGACAAGATCGAGTATAGAGATGATACAATCCCGTCAACTGAGCATTTCGCTGAATCATATCATCCCTATGCCAATGATTTTGATTACACCTGGACAATCTCGCAACCCGGTGCCGACCAGGTACGAATTCACTTTGATAAACTCGAATTAGACGGTTATTATGACACTATCAGAATTTATGATGATGAGTGGAACTTACTGGTTACATATAGAGGTTGGACTTCACAGGAAAAAGTCTGGACCGAATGGCAATCCACTGACACACTTAAAGTCAGATTAACAACAAATGACGCTGGAACAGCATACGGATTCCTGATTGACAAGATCGAGTATAGAGATGATACAATCCCGTCAACTGAGCATTTCGCTGAATCATATCATCCCTATGCCAATGATTTTGATTACACCTGGACAATCTCGCAACCCGGTGCCGACCAGGTACGAATTCACTTTGATAAACTCGAATTAGACGGTTATTATGACACTATCAGAATTTATGATGATGAGTGGAACTTACTGGTTACATATAGAGGTTGGACTTCACAGGAAAAAGTCTGGACCGAATGGCAATCCACTGACACACTTAAAGTCAGATTAACAACAAATAACGCTGGAACAGCATACGGATTCCTGATTGACAAGATCGAGACAGATAAAGGTATCATATATCCTCCTCCAGTTGATCCAGAGCCAACTGTTGATGATCCGGAATGGACCGGTGATTTTAATGATGATCCAGTCCAGATACTTTTAGCTAGAGCCATATTTGGTGAGGCAAGAGGTGAACCCGATGAGGGTAAATTGGCTGTAGGTTGGGTGATTCGTAATAGGGCCGATAATCCGCGATGGTGGGGTAGTGATTATCATAGCGTTATTCTAAAGGATAAACAATTTAGTTGTTTCAATTCAGATGATCCTAATTTTGTAATCATTCAAAATCCACTTATTCATGATGAAACTAACTGGCGAAGGTCGTATGATATTGCAGGAAATGTTATATCAGGCAATAAAAATGATGATATTACATTAAATTCAGATCATTTCTATAGTATATCTATTTCACCACCATACTGGGTGGATGAACAAAAATTTGTTAAACAAATTGGAAACCATAAATTCTATCGACTTGAATTGAGTGCTCCAGAATCAGATGATGAACCAAAACTCCACACTGATCCTGCGACTGAAATCACTGAAACTACCGCTACCCTGCATGGCCATCTTCAGGATGGTGAGCCTGGCAAGACGTATGATGTCTGTTTCAGATATGAAGGAGGAAATGTCGGAAAAACAAAAGTTGGTCATACTTCGGTTACTGCAGCCAGTCCGAACTATGAGTATACACTTACAGGGTTAAATCCGGGCACTACCTATTATTATCGTGCAGTTCATCAAGACTCTCAAGGAGTGGGGGATTCTAAACACCAAATGGATGCAGATAACCATGAGAGTTTTACCACCCTAGGTGAACAGCCATCCGGTGGACGATACATAGTCAATTGGGAGAATGCTGCTGCAAATGGTTGGTTCAACCCCATGGGGATAAATACCCAACTCTGGACGCATCCAAACTACGATTTTGACTCTCAGCATTATTCTGATTATTGGAAGGTGAGACATACTGGCGTGGATTTTGTTAGTGCATCCGGAGAAGATGTTACTGGTTGGGATGTGCACGCCATTGCTGATGGCGAGGTCATCCAGTTTTACGGTTTAGGAAGCTATAATGAGGCTGTTATCATCCAGCATGATAGCCTGGATGGGCAGTTCTTTGCTGTGTATGGGCACATAAACACCGCTGGTAGGGGATTAGAAGTGGGAAGTACAGTAGACAGGGGTCAGGTCATCGGGATTATTCGTGCAGGGGGCAACCCAGATCATTTACACTTTGGAATTAATACAAAAGACAATATCAATGACTTCATAGTAGGCGGTAACGGCTGGGGTAGGACAACACTCAGCACCGATCCCAGAAACATCGGGTGGGAGGACCCAATTACATTTTTGGAAAATAGACAATATAAAGAGTCAACAGTATTAAGTGGCGTCTACCGGAATGGCTGGTGGATCCTCAAAGATGGAACCCGGACACACTATGGTACACCAACCGATATCCCCGTTGTAGTCAATGGGAAGATCGGTGTATTTCGGAATGGTCTATGGATCGTAAAAGATGGAATTCGAGAACAATTCGGTACACCAACCGACATCCCTGTTGTGGTGGATGGAACAATTGGTGTCTACCGGAACGGTCTCTGGATACTCAAAGACGGTACACGGGAACAATTTGGGACACCCACTGATGTACCGGTTGTCGTTGATGGGACAATCGGTGTCTACCGAAATGGTCTCTGGATACTCAAAGATGGAACCAGAACAAACTATGGTACACCAACCGACATCCCTGTTGTAGTGGATGGAAAGATCGGAGTCTACCGGAATGGTCTGTGGATCATTAAAGATGGTGTAAGAGAACAGTTTGGTCTCCCCACCGATATCCCCGTTGTTGTGCCAGTCATGGGATGAAGGGGGAACTGATCCCCATCTCATTTTTGCCTCCTCGCTATTTTATGTGGGTAGTTTAAAATCCAGCTTCCCCAGTTTCAAGTCGAATAACAAGGTGGGATTGCTCCCACCCCGTCTTCCAGGAACCCACCTTGCGACTTTCACCGCAGTAGGCTCGCGCATTCCTCTACCCATTGCTGGGCGTCAACGCAAAATAGGATAATTTTGTTTGAATCCATGGTGTTTGACGTCTCATACGTTCCTTTCTGTCGAGGAAATATTTCCTGTCAAGATACGGATTCGCATCGAGTTTAGGGAAATTGTGCCTCCGGATTGACGCATCCGAGAATTGGATAAGAGTGTTCTCCTTTGTCTGGAAAACCCAGTTCCTTTCCCCTTCAGACTTCCAGTATCTGTTTGCAATCCATCTGAAACCCTTGTCGGAATGTCGTCGTTTTCCCCATTGCCATGTTACAGTCCAGAGATAGTTGTCCAGTTTCTTAAATGTCCCTTTGGCGACGTTATGACGATGGTAGTTTGCCCATCCTCGTATAATTGGGTTTAATGTCTTTATCAAGGCGTCCTGTGACCATGCTTGCGCCTGATATGAAAACATCACCTATTTTTTTAAATCAATGTCATCTGCCACTTAAGTGTGTGGATATACATCAATTGTTTTTGTCTTTACTGCAATCCCTGCCATCACACTCTTGAGCATCTGAGATGCATTGGTAAGGTTGATGGGTTGGCGTGTTTTGAGTTTTGGTATTTTGATCTGCTTTGGTTTTGTCATAAGTGGATCTTCGTACATCTCCTTGTTTGTCAGCAGATGATGGATGATGGTCAGCAACTTTCGAGCCACCGCTACGACTGCTTGCTTATGTCCTTTCTTCCGTTTAATCCGCTCATAGAACTGACGAAACATGTTATCCTTGCTTCTGGACAACGCTGAAGCGCACTCGACCAGATATGTTCTGAGATGTTTATTCCCTTGTTTACTGATGGATCCCATCCGTGTTTTACCGGCAGATTCAGAAACACGTGGATCAAGACCTGCATAACGCACTATTTGTTTGGCTGAGTGGAATCGGGTTACATCACCAATTTCGGCAAGTATCATCGATGCTGACTGAAGTTGAATTCCTGGAATGCTGAGAAGGATATTGATCTGCTCTGGATCATTCTCAAACAGGTCAACCATACGTGACAGATGGATATCTATCTCCTTCTCAATCTGCTGAAGCATGCGATGTGCAGACTGAATGCCAAATATATCGTTCTCCGTTAATTCCCCGCAAATAGCAGCTTCAATCTTCTCTCTCTTCTTCACGATGCCGGGATGAGAGAGTTGTGCAAATATCTCATCAAATGTCTTTCTCTTGACCCAGTATCTCCGAAAGGGATCCATGACTTCCACTTGAACTAACACTTCTTCTTTTCGAACCCCTGTGGCAGACTGGGCGCCAGTAAGATTTAAATATTATGGATATCCATTGTATATCCAATGAAGAAAGTTGAACTAAATCCTGCTACCCGGATCGAGATCGAGAATATTCAGGGATTTATCATTCGAAAAGTCACCAAATTCGGGAATAGCGCAAAAGTGGACTGCCCCAAGGAATACCTGGACAGAACAGTCTACCTGGTAATACTATGAAACTCAGTGATGCACGATTGTTCAGGACCCTCAAAACACTCGATACATTCGTCGATCGGGCACTGAAACTCCCGTTTAAAGGACCGACACTCTCCGGATTCCAGTATAACCGTGACCTCCTCAAAGCAGCGGTTGCAAATACCTATATCGAAACCGTCGGCAACAGGGCGGATTCACTCCATCTCGCCATCAAGAATGTCACGACATCACACATTGTCTGGCAGTATCGGATGACGGTCGAGCGACTGGGTACACGATTTGATCTTGCCAATAAAAACGTTGTTTTAGCCTTTGATTATACCGAAGAGGATTTTTATGGTGATGTTCAGGGGTTCTGGATACATGGATATACGGGTGAACATGGGGTTACCGGGAAGTTCAAGTTCCTCTCATGCGCCATCATCAATTCTGATATTCCCCAGAAGATTCCGCTTTTATCAGTTCCTGTACATCTTGGCCACAATATGGCAACAACGGTGACCTGGTGTCTTGCTCTGGTTGAACCACTGGTGAATTCCGTTGAACTCACGGTATTTGACCGGGGATTCTTTAGCAAAGATCTGATGCTGACTCTGACACATGCCGAGGTGCCGTATCTGATTTTTGCTCCAAAAAACGATAAAATCAAAAAAGAGATAGAATTGCTGGATATTGGAGAGAAGAAAAAGATCCGATATGAACTCGAGGTCAATAAGGAGAAGACGGTGTTTCGAGGCGAGACAACACTCGCACTTCTGAGGCAGATATTCGATAAAAAGTCTGAAAAGTCATATGATTGGGCATTTGCTACGAATCAGGAGTCTATTGATCTGGAATATGTTATTCCAACCTACAAGAAACGATGGAGAATCGAAACCGGTTTCCGGGTGCAGGATGAAGCGAGAATCTCCTCGAAATCAAAGGATCCGCGAATCCGGTTCTTTTACTTCGCGTATGAACAGGTGCTCCAGCTGCTCTGGATCGTGCTGTACAAAGATGAGGTGAGTTTTAAACAGTTCTTACTGGAGATGTACGAACTCTGCGCTGCTCGATATAAAGAGCCACGATAGGTGCTCGGTTGCCATCTCCATGTCACAGCTGCATGGGGGTGTTGGTCGGTGGATCATCAGGGAGCCATCGATAGGTCGTAACTGACTGCCATTGTGCCGCGAATCGAGGGCACTGTGCCGCTCACTCATTTTCGATCGGAGATACTGATGCAGTCGATCGATTCTTAAGATATGACGAGATACAATTCCAGATGCAATCTTCCCATGTGATCATTATTGCCATTGCCTGCCTGCTCGCCGGGGTAGTCATCGGAATAGTAGTTACTCCTGCACCTGATGCCGATCCTGATGATGATATGGCGATGATCCTTCTCAGGCTCCAGTCAGAGATCTCAGCATCGCTGGAGACGCTTGATGGCGAACTGGCAGCCGCTGCATATGATCTCGGATCAATCGGCCTTGATAGCCGGGCGGCACGCGATATCCTGCTTGAAATAAGCGGTATCCATCCGGCGATCATCGACAGCACAACTGTCAGCCCGGAAGGCATCATCCTTGCTGCCGAACCGTCCATATACCACGGTGTGGAAGGAATAGATGTATCGGATCAGAAGGCAACACAGCATATTCTTGCAACCCGCCGCCCGATCATGAGCGGCATTATTCCGGTGGCAGAGGGGGGCGATGCATCATTCATCAGCGCACCCGTCTTCAGCAGGGGTGGGATCGCAAGCGAGCCGCCGGGGAGGTTCCTTGGGTTCACCTCCATCGTCTTCAGGCCGGATATCCTGATCGGGGAGGCAGCTGAGCCGGTTGTTTCCGGGAAACCCTATTCGATCACCGTCGTCGATACCGAAGGCCGCGTCCTCTATGATACCGATCCGGAACAGATCGGACTCCCCCTTGACGATCCCGTCTATTCCGCCTATCCTGTGCTGGTTGAGTTCGTCACCCGGGTCACAGAAGATGGGCAGGGGCAGGGAAGCTATATCTTCCGTGACCAGACAAAAGAGGCTGTCTGGACGACCGTATCCCTTCACGGGACAGAGTGGCGGGTGGCGATCACCCGGACTCTATGAGGGAGAGGAGAGCTTCCTCCTTTGTAGTATAAACAGGGCAGGTGAGAAGAGAGCAATCAAAGGGATTACTGCTAAAGGGGAAGATTCTTCAGATTGCGGGATTTCCCGAACCAAAGGATCATAGAGGTCGGGATGAATCACTTCTGCCACCTCTTCGAGTGCATCCACAATCCGGGGCCCGCCGCGACTGATGGTATCAGCATCGATGATAACAACCCGGTTTTCTCGTACCGCATCCATCCGCTGGAACCTGGGCTCGTTCATCACATACTCATAGATGACATCATAATCATCCTTATCCATCCCGGTCCCGGAACTGACGAGAATATAATTAGGATTTGCAATAACAAACTCTTCAAGCCCGATAACACCCCATTCTTCAATCGATTCGAAGGCATTTGTTCCTCCTGCCCGGGTGATCACCTCATGCTGGAAGGTCCGGTCACCGGACACCCAGACCGGATCATGCCAGACAATATGGGCAACCGATGGAGTCTTTTCCTGTTCTGCCACCGTATCGGTTACTGCCTGGATTCTTCTATCAAGTTCGGTTGTGAGCAGTTTCGCCTCTGCCGCATTGCCGGTAAGCGTTCCAAGGAGAATGATATCATCCAAAATCTCCTCGATAGTTCTTGGATCGATGACGACAACCACAAGCCCGAGTCTCCGGAATCTCTCGATCAATTCCTCGGAATTGCCGGGTGCTGCAACCACCAGATCCGGTTTTGCGGCAATGACCTTCTCAAGGCTGATTGTGGTGTAGCCTCCAACAGTCTGAATGGCACGTGCCTCAGCAGGATAGTCGCTCTGGTCAGCCACTGCCACGAGCCGGTCGCCCGCACCAATTGCAAAGAGAAGTTCTGTATTGGATGGGGCAAGGGATACGATACGATCCGGGTACTTTTCAATGGTTATTGTACGACCGGAGTCATCAAGAACAGTGATGGCCAAAATCCCATCTGCATGACCTGCTGATACCTCTTCAGCCATGGCGGCTGTAACCCCGGTGCAGAGCACCATGATGACTGCCAGCGACACTATACTTCTCCGGATACTCTTCATCCATCTATCCATCATGCAATCACAGATCCCAATTTACTTTTAAACACCAAATGGACGCCATAAAACTCACAGTTCCCTTTTCAAGGCATTTTCCAGAGAATCAACAACCACCATGCCGCCCTCAAGAAGCCGGGAGAGAACTTTTTGAGCCCCTCCTTCGGTATAGTCTTCAAACGATTCCAAGCGCCCGACAAGAACCGTCTTTTTGGCAAAGGGTTCCAGCAGCCGTATATTCTCAATATTCCCACCCCCAACAGGCATGGGAACGAGAAGAATCATATCCGCTCCCTCAAGGAACGGCATGAGTGCTCCCGAGGCATCACCCGATATTGGTGCAAACGGTGCCTCGGAGACGACCGGAATACCAAGATCACATGCTGTTTTGTAATCAGAGTCAAGAACATTCAGGACACCGGTGGAGAGGAGACAACCGGACCGGTGGAGCTCTCTTTGAAGGAACGAGCCTGTGCCACCGCCGCAGACAAGATGCACCCGCCTTCCGCCAGTTTCGACCTTCACCTTCTCATACATCGGAAGGATATACGGCCTGTTTGTGGAAGGGTGTGTCCCTGCAATGACATTGATCCCATAGACCGAGTGGATCAGGTTCTCTGTCAGCACATCCGGGGGTGTTCCTATACCGGCAATCTGTCTCTCCTTTAACAGAATGATCCGGTCGCAGTAGCAGGATGCCAGATTGATGTCATGGAAGACACTGATTGTCGCTGTCTTCTCCATCTCCTTTCTGATGATTGTTAAAATCTCAATCTGGTGGCTTATATCAAGATGAGAGGTCGCCTCGTCGAGCAGGAGGATATCCGGCTCCTGTGCCAGAGCACGGGCGATCAGGACACGCTGCCGCTCGCCCCCGCTGATCTGATTCACAGGCATATCGGCAAGGTGGGAGACATTGGCAAGCCGCATCACCCGGTCACAGATCGCGTGATCCTCCCTGCTTTCTGATGCGAACCTGCCGATATAGGGGTGACGGCCCATCATCACGATCTCGCAGACGGTGTAATCGAAATTGATTGCTGTCTCCTGTGGAACGACCGCCACCCGCTGTGCCAGCATCTGGAAGGAGAGGGTATCCATATCCTCGCCATTATAGTAGACCTCTCCTGCTGCCGGGGCAACAATCCTGCTCATGGCTTTCAGGAGTGTCGTCTTGCCTGATCCATTCGGGCCGCAGATCCCGATCATCTCACCGGAATGAACCGAAAAAGCGATTGCTTCAAGGATCTGGTGCGCCCCGTACCTGACATCAAGATCGATAACATTGACAGCTTTCATACCGCACTCCTCCGCCGAAGGAGATACATGAAGAAGGGAGCGCCAAGGAATGCCGTGATGATCCCAACCGGCATCTCGTTTCCGAATGTCCGGGTAAAGGTATCTGCCCAGAGGAGGATCAGTGCTCCCGCAAGAATTGCGGCGGGGAAGAGCATCCGGTGATCAGGGCCGACGATATTCCGCATCAGGTGTGGGGTGATCAGGCCGATGAACCCGATTGCACCGGCAATGGAGACAGCGATCCCGGCCAGCACCGCGCTTGCAAAAAGAAGAAGAATCTTCAGCTGCTCCACATTCACCCCGAGGTGAACAGCCTCATCATCGCCGAGCGAGATGATGTTGATGTCACGGGCAAAGAGATAGATCAGAACGCAGCCAACCGGGATGACGAGAGCAACCCATACCTGGTCCCATGAGACCGTCCAGAACCCTCCCATCAGCCAGAAGACGATCTGGTGGAGGCTCTTTCCGCTGGTATACATCAGAAATGAGAGCATTGCGGAGAGGAACATCGAGAGGGCAACACCGGTCAGAAGCAGGGTCTCAACCGGGATTTTTCCGCCCCTGCGGGCGATGGTATAGACCAGGAAGGTCGCTGCAACCGCACCGGTAAAGGCAAAGACCGGGAGGCCGGCACCTGCCAGGAATACAATAGAGGCAACTGCGCCAAGCGATCCCCCGGCGGATGTTCCAATGATATAGGGATCGGCCATCGGGTTCTTGAAGAGCGCCTGCATCGCGGTGCCTGCCGTTGCAAGCGCAGCACCAACCAGCACCGCTGCGATCACCCGTGGAAGCCGGATATCAAAGATGATCTGCTGGGCAGTTTCATCTGAGAAAATTGATAGAATCGGGATCTGGATCGGCCCGGTTGCAACAGCGATGAGCATGCTCAGGCATAAGGCTATGAGGAGGAAGAAGAGCGTGAGAGGTGCACGGTAGCGCATTTGAACAACTTTTCTTTTTTTAACTTAAATAAATATTCTTTTAGATATTGTGATTGTATGCAAAGGATCCATAATGATCAGTTACTTCTCATCACGGGTACGCACAGTGGTTTGATTTTTTTGTTTGTTTTCGTCTCTTCGCTTATTCGCCCAAGATACCCCTATTCCGGCTTTAAAGTACATACCAGAGACATCAGGGAGGAACAATACATGTTTGAGGGTCAATTCGGATGATCAATATAAATAGCATTAACAACAATTTTCTTTAGTTGTGAGAGGGGATCGGGGCCTCCCCCCACAACTCCACATTAGAGGAGATACCATGAAACAGAGAAGAGAAGACGCCGTATCACCGGTTGTCGGCGTCATGCTGATGCTCGTCGTCACGATCATCATCGCTGCAGTTGTCAGCGGTTTTGCCGGAGGACTTGCGAGCGGAACGGACAAGGCCCCTCAGGCTGCTTTTGAAGCAAAGATTTCTGAGAGTAGTATGGGCGGTGCTTATGGTTATGAGTTTACTCTCAAACATCTTAGTGGAGATCCGGTTGATACCCGTTACATCAAGCTGGTAACAAGCTGGGTCAATGCGTCAGGTGCCTACCAGGTACAGGAAACGATTGCACCCAGACGGGGAGCAGCTGAGGATCAGGAATATTTCCCGGGTAATTATACCTACTATCTGCTAGACTCTCTTAACACTAATTACACATCGTGGGGGGGGGGGCATATCAGGTTTACTATCATGCCCCATACAAGGTTATTCCGGGAGATACCCCTGCAAATGGAGTCGGTGAAGAAGAGACTCTCTGGTTTGGCAACTACATCATGCGATCCGGAGACGTAGCAAAAGCCATCATGAATATTGGACCGAGTAATGATGCAACCTAAGTTTGCCACTTTGGGTTCAGCCACCCAATGAGAGCATCCGCTATCGTGATCTAATTTTTCCAGAATTTCATCGGGAAACTGTATTTGACAGTTGACGATTTTCCCATCAAAACTTCATGTAACCGTCCAATTATGCCGTAAAATCATCGTGTTGATGGCATCAAAATTGGAGTGAATGAACCTTTTTGTCTTCCTCATCCACGAATCAACCGTAACTGTCAAATTCGATAGCGCCTTTTTGATGAATTTCGTTGACGTATGCTTTAGTTCCGGGATCTCAAATCGGACCAGTGAGATGAATAACTGTGCAAGAAACCCAATGATTAAAGCACCGTAAATGCTGTTATCAGTCCATACGCGCAATGGTTTTATCTCGATCTCGTTCTTGAGAGAGTTGAATATCTTCTCGATCGAGTCCTTTTTTCGATAGGTCAGAAGGGCTTCAGTAAGTGTCAAATTCTTACTCGATTTCAGGCAGAAGAATCCCTCTCTGCCGGTGATGAACTTATCTTCAAGAAGCCTGACGGCATCATCTTCGGAGAGTTCAATCAGCTTTGTCTGGATGGAGTAATCCACATCAACAAGAAGATTGTTTATCCGGAATCGCTTTGGAAGACCCTTATTCTTGTCAATACTCTCCTGAATGGCTTTCGCTTCTTTTATCTCTCGCACAACTTTTCGGGCTCTGGATTCCAGCTGCTCTTTCTGCAGTTTTTCTGAGAAGTAGAGATAATTGATACTGTTCGGTTTCTCGATTTTAATCCCGCGGGTCCCAGATTCCTCATCAACCATCTGAGGATTATATGTCTCAAATTTGGCGATTATCTTGTCGTCGCTCTTGTTGAGCTTCTTTCCGGTGATGTACTGCATATTATCTGCCCGGATCATCTGGATATTGGCGACACTGTTCGCTCCTTTATCAAATATTACCAGAGAACCCTCTCTGAGACTGCCGCTTGATTGCTGATAGGTCTTCTTGAAGTGGATCTGATCATTGAGATTGCCGGGTTCGATTGTCAGCCCAATCGGGACATTGATCGGGTCGGCAAGTTCTGTGACACCAACGGTGATCTGTTTTTTATCTGGCCGATGATCACGACTGTAGCCATACTTTCCAAGCGGAGCCTTGGTACCATGAAGAACAATGCTGGTCCAGTCCATGTTGATGTTTGTATGCTCAAATTCATACCTCTCAAACAGGATGTCCTGGATATCGGAGATGATCTCTTCACGGTTGGCACCAAGGGTTTCAAGGACACGGTAGAGTGTTCTTTCACTGAATGATGGGAGAGAGAATTCGGTAAGCACTTCAGGCCGGTTGATCCATTCGTGAGACCGCTTTATGCTGAAGTTATCCGTCATTTTGTAGCTGACAAGAGCTTGAAGCAGATTATTGATGTCGATACCTCTTGTCTTGTGTTTCCCGAAAACAGAGGATAAATTCAGGGTTTCATACAGCCTTTCAACGAGAAGAAGGGTACCGATAGGAAAGGATATATTCTCATTCGGTTCAATCTGATTAGTTCTTAGTTTTGTTTGCATTTTGGTTCAATTCAAACATCACTAAGAACACATATATTTCTTGTTAATGGCAAAGTTGGGATGCAATACCTATGATTAAAAATTGGGAGCATCTAACCGGAAATGAGGTTGTCAACGTGAAGCTGATCGATCTGCGTTCAAGTACAACAATCTTCGACAAAAACGTCGTGGTGGGAGTGTGATGGCAATGAAAGACAGATTCGATGTAAATGAAAACGCGGTCTCACCGGTTGTCGGCGTTATGCTGATGCTCGTTGTTACAATCATCGTCGCCGCAGTTGTATCGGGATTTGCCGGAGGGCTTGCCGAGACGTCACAGAAAGCACCACAGGTGACACTCAGTGCAATTGCATACAATGGGGATCATATCCTTCTTGAGCACAAGGGCGGCGACCCACTTGCACCTGAGACACTCAAAGTCAGAACCTTCATTCCGGCAGGGACGTATAATGATATGAGTCATGAGATCACGGGAACCCTTGAACTATTGGGCGAAGGGGTTGTATTCCAACCGGGCAACCCAATGAAGATCGACTGGACAGATGCATTTGCACCAAACAGTTGGACACCAGGTACTTTTATGGCACCCGGACCAGGCGAGCGGGTGAATATTGAGATCTATGATGCAACCAGCGGAAAGCTCATTGTGACTGCACAGACCATCGTGCTTCCATAAGGAGAACGGTGGCTGTCAGTTCCACATGAATACCATTCACCATCCTTTTTTATCAGCATGAACAACCAGCAATATGAATCAGGTTATTTCGATGAACAAATGATCAACACATTATTCATATTACCTCCGTCCGCTGTAACACCCACACCCGGACACACACACCACGGAGCACACCCCCATGCCTGATCACGGCTGCACCACCTGGTGCCTCCTTGATCGCTCTCTTCCGGATGTACTGGAGGTGATCGCCGGGCGGACACGCACCATCGAGATCCTGGCAGATGCAACCCACGACCTGCTGGATAATCCGGAAGCCCTCTCTTCGCATACCTTTACCCTGTCTGTCCATTCCCCGACGACCGACATCAATATTGCGAGCGTCAGGGACCCGATCAGGGAGTCGTCACTCGACCTTCTTGCGGAGATCTGCCAGAGGTCGGCAGAGATTGATGCCCGGATCGTGATCGTGCATCCCGGGTTCACCCCGTGGATCGAACTAAAAGACCGATCCTATACGGCATTGCTTGATTCGCTTGAATCACTCTCACTGATACAGGATGAGTACGGGATACCAATCGCACTTGAGAATATGGGGAGCTGGGAGGTATGCCATTTCCGGGACACTGGCCTTTTGCCCGAACTGCGGGATGCCGGACTCTCGTTCTGCCTTGATGTCGGCCATGCCAACCTCAACGGACAGCTTTACGAGTTCCTTGCTTCAGGAGAGCCCGACCACCTGCATATCCACGACAACAGCGGTACAAACGATGACCATCTCCCGATTGGAAAGGGAAATATCGACTATTCTGCCCTGTTTCCCCGGTTTCCAAAGAGGGCGCTCCGGACACTGGAGATGCCGCGTATCGAGTGGTATGATGAGAGCATGCGGTATCTTGAGTCCCTTGGACAGCCGCAGAATACCGGAGGGGTTGTGGGGAGAGAGACACCTCATCCGTGATCAGGCAATGGTTTTCGCAAATGCGATTACGAAGATACCGGGATCACACAATCCTCCGTGCATCGCAGATCACATCAACGATAACCGGCAGATTCATCGAAAGCGCTTCCCGAACCACTCCCTCCAAATCACCCGGCTGCTCCACCCGGATGCCGGCACCGCCGCAGGCATCTGCATAGGCGGCAAAGTCCGGGTTATGGAGATCGGTTCCGAAATTCGGATAATTCTCCATCAGCTGCTCAACCTGTATCATCCCAAGCTGCCGGTTATTCAGGATGATAACAACCATCGGGAGATCGTACTTCACCGCGGTGACAAAGTCCGCCATCGCCTGTGAGAAGCCGCCGTCCCCGGTGATGCAGACGACCTTTTTCTCCGGGTAAGCGAGCTTTGCGGCGATTGCTGCTGGAAACCCAAAGCCCATCGTCCCGAGATACCCCGACATCACAAACCGCTGCTGCTTTATCAGGAAGTTCCGTCCAAACCACCACTGATTCTCTCCAACATCCAGGCAGATGACAGAATCAAAAGGAAGGGTGTTAGAGAGAACCTTCATGATGTAGGGTGGGCGGATTGGAACTGCACCAAAATCAGCCTCCTTCTCCAACTGGTCAAACCACGCCTTTTTCATTCCGGCAAGATCATCCGCAAGGCCGGGCCGGGTCTTCTTTTCGGCCATTGTGGTGAGGAGGGGGATCGTCTCCGAACAGGTGCCCCAGAGCGGGATCGTCTTCTTCCCGATTCCAAGTTTCACAGGATTCGTATCGACCTGTATGATTGGGGTCTCAAGCGGGACATTTGTGAGCTTTGAGAACCCGACACCAAAGCAGGTGATCAGATCAGATCGTTCTGCCAGGATCCGTGCCTGCGGGGATCCAACCGATCCGAGCACGCTGATCACACGGGGATGATCCTCGGGAAGGATGCCTTTAGCACGGTACGTGGTCAGGATCGGAGCGTCGATTGCTTCTGCAAAGGCGAGAACGGCATCTGCATCATGATATGCACCAAATCCGGCGATTACAACCGGGTATTCGGCAGCATCGATGGCCCCCTTTGCCTGCTGGAGCGAGGCAGCATCCGGGATGATTGCAGGTTCACCAATCACAATCCCGGTTTCACAGATTGATGGATCAAGGGACTGTTTCTGGATATCATTTGGAATCGATAGCTGGGCAACACCGTGGCGGAGCGTTGCATACCGGATCGCACGGGAGAGGAGGAGGAGCGTCATCTTCCGATCCGAAATGGTATTGTTATAGACAGTTATCGGCCGGAAGAAGGCATCCTGATCGATCTCCTGCATGCCGTACTCGCCGGTATACTGCATCTCAACCTGCCCGTTTAAGGAGAGGACAGATGCACCATCCTCTTTTGCATCATAGAGGCCGGTTGCGAGGTTCGTAGCACCGGGGCCCGCAATCGTGAGGCAGGCGGCGATTCTGCCGGTGAGCTTGTTGTAGGCGGATGCTGCCATCGCCGCTGTCTCCTCATGCCGCACAACAATATAGCGTACCTTCCCGTTCTTCCGGATCGCATCCACAAGGCCGAGCGAGGAGGTGCCGGGGAGGCCGAAGACGAGATCGATTCCGGCTGCAAGGAGCCCGTCAATGATCACATCCGATACCGTCATCCCGGATTGCTCGTGGGCGATTGCATCCTTTCTGACCATCACAAAAGCGGAACGACCAGCCCCGCAGACAGGGCATCGCCACCTATCCGGAAGTTCTGCAAACCGTGTACCTGCCGGCGTCTTTGTTGCAGGCTCGCCTTTCTCTTCGGAATAGCGGTAGTTGCAGACGGTGCACCGCCAGATCATCGAAAGGGCGGGGCCGGATTCGCCTTCTGAAGAAAAAACCGAGAACGCGGGTTTCCCTGCCGCACAGACCGGGCACCGCCAGTCGTGCGGGAGTTCTTTAAAAGTGGTATCTGGTGCAGTCTTTGTCGAAGGCTCACCAGCCTCCTCATCATAGACATACCCGCAGACCGAACATTTCCATTGTGACATCGCTTGCATCTCTCCAATGAGAAGAGGGGGAGGAGAGATAGATAAATGATGGGGATGCGATGAAGCATATCACCTGGGAAAACGACATATTGTCTTAAATAGATGGAGCGATGAAATTCTTATATGTTCGGCTCACTCTTTGGCATCATCATCGCTATTGCGATTGCAGTTGCCATCTACTATCTCCTGAAGAAAGGAGTGTACCTCGTATACAACGCGATCATCGGTATTGTCATCCTCTTTATCCTGAATTTCATAGGCATCTTCGGTGAGCCGGGTATCCCGATCAATATCGTCACAATCCTGATCAGTGCGATTGGAGGGATCATCGGGGTGATCATCATCATCATACTCCATCTTCTGGGTATTCCGCTCTGATGGAAATCACCCAATCTAAAAAATCTTAATAAAATCTTTTTATGACACAGGGATTGCAATCTGTTTTTAAATTGAAAAGTGATGAGGGGGATGCCGAATCCTGATCGTTACCAGTAATATTCTTCTTCATCAGGAGAGGTGAACTGTGGCTGCTGAAGAACCATGTCAGCGGCATGAGGCGAGAGCACGGTAATCTTCACATTGATTCGTGCACCGTAGAGGTTCAGGTGGAAGTTTCCCGTCCGTAAGAGAGTTATTATCTGCGTCTTCTGGGTTGAATGCTTAAGGCTGAAACCGCCCTCTTCGATCACTTCACCTGTTTCGATATCCGTCAACTCCCAGTAGGCATAACTTAATCGCAGGTTCTCGTGATCAGGATTGCTCTCGAACTGTATCCTAAGCGGAGCTTCATTACAGACTATCTCAAGCCCATAGGGGCCTTCCAGATTATACATCAAACGGTATTGTTGTGAATATACCGGATAGTATCTCCTCAAAGGATGATTTGGCTGTGGAACGGCAGTTATGTCAGGTGTGAGATTCTCCATTGAATATCCTGCGGATGGATTTACGCTTACTGGAACTGGAGCCGGTGTTTGAACAGGAGATGCAGACGACACCGGAGAGACCGGGGGTGGCGGAGGAGTATAGATAGTGTCATCAAATACCGGATATTCCTCTTCCTTCTCATAGACAGTGCATCCCGCCGAGATTATCAGGAGAACCATAAAAAAACTGACAATTATGCCATTACGAACCCGCATAGAACCCTCCCTCAAATCGTGCAATCTCCTCTACAGACCCTGCCGAGAGATCATTCAAAGCATAATACCTTCCCCCGGTGTTCATCGCAATCTCCCTGCAATAGCCAAGTGCAAGAGGCTGGCGGGAAGATACCGCTTCTGTGTCGATGATTACGGTTCTGATCCCGCTGCGTGCGATTGCATTGGAGACATTCCTAATCTCCTCGCGTATCGGCCCTGAACCGGCATTCGCCCTTCCATCCGAGATCAGCATCATCATAGGTAGGATCTCCCGCTTTTTTGTCCTTTCTCTCTGGAGAAGCTCCATTCCTTTCATAAGGCCGGATGCAAGGGGTGTCCGCCCACCTGTCGGGAGATCGGTAAGCTGGCGAAAGGCGAGATCCGGGCTGCGTGAGAGAGGAAGGAGGACATCTGCACTATCTCCCCGGAATGCAACGAGCCCGACCCGATCCCGGTTCACATAGGCATCCTCAAGAAGCGAGAGAACCGCACCCTTTGCCGCCTCCATCCGCTCCTGTGCACCCATCGATCCGCTTGCATCAACGACAAAGACACAGGCGACTTCGGCTTTCCCGGTGCGCCGTGCCTGCCTGAGATCCTCATCATGGATAACGACTGCACACCCGTTCCGGTTCCGGCTCTGCTGGTGTGGTGCCGCCGCCCTGAGAGTGGCATCCAAAGCAAGGCTACGATATTCCGATGCAGGAGATGTGGTCGTCCTTCTTCCACGGGGATCGGTCGTCGGGGTGGAGATCCGCCGTCCTCGTGCCGTCTTTCTCATATCGCGATCAGAATCCTGTGCATCCCAGACAGGTGCCGTGCTGACGCGATCGCCGATCTCATGCTGCCTGTTCATCCCCTGTGGCGGAGAAGCCGATCCCTCACCCCCGTCTTCCTGCTCTTCATGCTCATCGTCACTTTCCGTGGGCTCGCTCTCCTGTTCATCCTGTGAATCGTCAGGCTCCTCCGGATCGTCGGGGTCGTCGGGGATCATATCATCAAGGATCTCCTGGTTGACCTTCGGCTCCTCAAACGGCTTCTTCCTCATCCTATGTGGGAGAGCAAGCGCCATCGCCTCACGGATATCCTCGGGCAGGACATCGGTTCTTCCCCTGAATGCGGCGATGGTCCTGGCAGTCCTGACCACGGTGATCTCTGCACGATGGGTGCTGATCCCAAGGGCAAGGCAGGCATCGACGATTTTTCGGACAAGCACCTCATCGACCTTTATGTCCGGAAGGCGTTCCTGTGCTTCGATGATTGCGGTTCTCAGCTCCTCAAGCTTTCGCAGGTGATCTGCTTCAGTCTGTTTTGGATCTGCATCCCAGCCTTCGGCAGCGGCAATGACTGCCATCCTCCCTTCAGGATCGGTGATCCCCTCAACACTGACCATCAGGCCGAACCGGTCAAGGAGCTGGGGCCGGAGTTCGCCCTCTTCGGGATTCATCGTGCCGACGAGGATAAATTTTGCAGGATGCGAAACCGATATTCCTTCCCGCTCGATGGTGTTCACCCCCATTGCTGCTGCATCAAGGAGGATATCAACGACATGATCGTCTAGGAGGTTCACCTCATCGATATAGAGGATGCCACGGTGTGCGGCGGCGAGGATACCGGGATCAAGGGCGGCGATCCCCTCCTTGATCGCACGTTTCAGATCAAGGGTTCCGACAACCCGATCCTCGGTTGCACCAAGCGGCAGTGTAACGACCCGGACATGTCTTCTTGTGGTATCGGACTCGCCGGGCACCCCGGCTTCCGCAATCCTTTCCCTACAAGCCGGACAGAGATGATCGGAGTCTGCCGGATCGCAGGAGAACGGGCACCCGCAGACAACCCCGATCTCCGGCAGGACAGATGCCAGGGCCCGTACCGCAGTGGATTTTGCAGTCCCCTTCTCCCCCCTTATGAGGACCCCGCCGATCCGGGGATTGATGGCATTGAGAATAAGGGCGAGCTTCATCTGTTCCTGGCCAATGATAGCGGTGAATGGAAGGGTTGTGTGAGAGGTCATGAGATTCATCATCCTACATTTTACTTTATTCGTAATACTACTTCCGTTTAATTATTCATTTATGATTACAATTTACGAAAGAAGTATCGCCGCAGGTACGTGAAAAAATGGTATGCAGGGAAGAGCGTACAACAGGTGCATCGAATCTTTTTACAAGCTAAGGAAAAACCTAAAAATATTCGCAAATTTTTCCTCAACATATGAAAAATCAACAGATTCAACTCCGATCATATCAATACATTAATATACTCAAATTCCAGATTCCCGCTTATGACCACACAGCCATCTATTGAGGCTCCATGGATCACCCGGTTCACCGGAGAGTTCATCCTCCCTGATCACCGGCTGCTCGCCATGGTTCTTGGCATCCTCTTCCTGCTCGATTGCATCACAACCGAGCTGATACTGATAAGTGGCGGTGTGGAGTTAAACCCGGTGATGGAGGGTATCGTCGCCTCCCCGCTCCTGCACCTTGCAGTAAAGGCGGCAGTCTTCCTCTTCATCATCATAATGACCGGCTATGCCGGGAGGCGAGTACCGACATCGGGGGCGGTGGCGCTCTCTGCGATCATCCTCTGGTACGGTGTCGTGATCGGGAATAACCTGGGTGTGTTGGTTGGGATGGGGTGAAAAAAAGATCGAATTCCGACCTACGCCTCAACAGTTATATCTGTTTTGGCAATACGTCGATTTTTTTGTCGTAATGGCCTGAATAACCATTTTTTCATCTTTCATACCATTCTCTTATGGCCTGATCAGAACCTCGGTTCTTGCAATTGTTCTTCCGGCATCATCAACAAGACTCAGGATGAAGCGCTGGCCGATGGCGTTTTCATGGTTGAAACCACAGCTTTTGTCCGTCGAATCATCAGTGCCCGATGTGTATGTTTGTGGCTGCACTTGACCAAGATCTTCAGCAATTACAACTGCTGTTGAACCAGGTTGAAAAGTACGAGCCATCTTGGATGTATATGGATCTGATTTATCAAACCAGGGTTTTCCATTAATCTTTACAACAGAGGTGTTTACCTCCCAACTTTTCTGTGTTGCGGAACCAAAATCTGCCGTTACTTGTACAATGATCTTTGTCTGGAGTGTGTTGATAATGTCTCCACCCAGATGAGTGATCGTAAGACCACTATTCTGGCTATAATCAGCTTTGATACTTGCCTGTGCAGACTTCCCGGCTTCTGAGACGAGTCCTCCGGTAAATCCAGATACTATTGCCGCAATGATAATAGTAACAACCAGCATCAGCATCACACCGACAACTGGCGAGACTGCTTTTTCATTCATTATATTCTTAGATCTCATCCCTGCACCACCACGTTCTTCTGAAATATGACCTGCCCGCTTGGTATATGTGTAATCATCACATTGACTGTATCACCTTTGCGGAGATGATACCATTCCTCACCAAGATTAGCCATCATACCATCTTTAGCACCTGTAGGATACTTAGAACCAGATGATCCGTAGCTATACGCAAAAGGCTCTTCTTGTCCATAACCATAATCACCGCCAAATCCAGCAGAATTCTTCATTGATGTGCCTGGCATTAAAGAGTAATTACCAAAAAATTGTCCATGGTCATATGGAGTAAACCCTTTTTGACGTCCAAGATTCATAGGGGTGACACCAGTTCCAAATCCAAGTGGCGAATGATAAGTATGATTCGCGGAAGTTCCATTTCTCAGATCTGTATTTGGTTCGGTACTAGCAACTACTGTAGCACCACCTGTTATCCTCTCACCACTTGTTTTATTTGTTGTTGTCCATGAAGTTGTGATCCGCAGATCCTTCGTTGATATAGATTCACTTGCACTTAATACTTGATAAAAAATGTAACTTGAGCCCGGATACCCCGTATTCTTGATCTCTATATCCATCATCAGATTCGGTGCCTTCTGAGCACTGGCTGCAAGCCCGCCGGCAAACCCGCTCACCACTGCGGCGATGATGATCGTTACAACCAGCATCAGCATCACGCCGACGACCGGCGAGACCGCGTCATCGCGTCTTTTTCTCAAATCAATGTCATTTTTTACATTCATGAAAGAATTCCTCCATCAGCCAGAGCATCACCAGAGCCAAACAGGACACAAAACCTGGATACCGGAGCTGGAGATCCCCACTGCTGAATAACCAGATTTATAATACTTAATGATATATGTGTATTACTAAATACTAACTTATTTAGTATAATTATAACCAAATGAATAATAATAAGATAAGGTTTCAAAAGAGATCACCGATGGTACAACATACAAATTAATTGGATCAATTTAGTATGATTTAATTTACATTCATACTATCAAATATTATGAAAAGAAAGATACTTATGAATTGGTATCACAATTATTCACCATGTCCCGTATGCCCAAAACAATACTGATCATTCTGCTCTTTTTCTTCACCTTTATCGCCCTGAACGGAACGGTCTCGGGAGCAGCAACCGATAACCCCCCGCAATGGACGATAGAGAGGAGCATTCACCTCACTGATGCGGATGGTACGATCACGGTGGAGGTGGTACTCCCCCCAGGCATGATCGGGGGGATCACCGAGGAACTCCCGGCAGGATACACCTTCCTTGGATCAACACACCCCTCAGATCAGATCCGGGCTGATGGATCGACGATCCATTTTGCAATCATCGGCGAGGAATCAATTACATATCGCATCAGGGGAGAGGGAGAAACAGAGATTAAAGGGAGCATCCTTGACCTGAGAGAGGGTACGCAATCAGATATCGGGACACAGCAGTCCCCGGCACCAATAGTCGCTATGCTCGGAGCGCTCTTGTCCCTGGCAATTCTCATCAGGAGGAAAGAACGATGAAACGGGTTTGTTCGATCCTCATCGCCCTCATCCTTGCAACCGGCATCATCATCTGTCCTGTCCATGGATCAGATGACTATTCAGAAGATGCCCGGCAGATCCTGGCAACCGGCATCCTCGACCACCTCCAGGGTGGCGGGCCGGGCCTCGTGATGCTCCAGAACGCCGCTGCCCTCTACCCGGAATATCCCCGCCGGATCACCGATACGGCAGGAACAGAATTCACCTTCTACCGCCCTGTTGAGCGGGTGGTGGTGATGCACGCAAATGCCGCAGAGTCCATCATCGCTATCGGTGGGGATGACCGGATTGTCGGGGTGGGTTCAACGATTAACACAAATACACTGCAATTCCCTGAACTGAGCCAGCTTCCAAGCGTTGGGAAGTGGACTGAACCGGATATTGAGGCCATTCTGGCACTCAACCCCGATCTCATTTTGACCTATGTCACGTGGCCGGAGCCGGAGAAACTGGAACGGCACCTGCCATCCCGGATCCCGGTTATCCGGATGGAGTATTATAAAGCCGAAGTCTTCCGCGAAGAGATGGTAAAGACCGGGAGAATCTTCAATGAAGAGGATAATTGTGCCGACTACCTCGCATGGTATGATGAAAAACTCGCTCTCGTGGAGGATCGGATCGGCTCAATCCCCTATAACGAACGTGTTCGTGTCTATGCAGAATCGGGGAGCGGGCAATCATTTGGGAGAAGGGCATATTCAGAAGGAACAGGACTCCATGATCTCCTTGTTGCGGCCGGAGGAGTGAACATCGCTTCAGGCCATGTCACTGGCTATGCCGATGTTGAAAACGAATGGATCATACACCAGAACCCCGATGTCATCCTGATCTGGTCTGGGAAAGCCGGGTATAAAATGGGTGAGCGGGATGAAGTCATTCAGCTCTATGAAGAGATCATGGGAACGCCCGGGTTCGAGCGTATCGAGGCAGTGAAGAACGATCGTATCTATATCGTCACATCAGGGTTTGCTTTTGGGACTGGATCGCCCGCAGCCCTCGTTCAGGTCGCCAAATGGCTCTATCCAGATCTCTTTGAATATATCAACACGACCGAAATCCATGCCGAATACCTCAAACGGTTCACCCGCACCGGAGCAGAGATCCACGAGCAGGGAACATTTTATTACCCTGATGGAAGGGAACTATGAGCGACACCGCCATCCGAACCGGGTATGCAAAGCGGACACATATCCGTATCCTGATAATCGGGGGGCTTCTTGCCCTCCTGGTTCTCCTGACAGGCATTGCAGCGACACTCGGCTCATACCCGATCGGAGTGATAGAGGTCTATGAGACAATTTTCGCAGGTCCGGGCGGAAATTCCGATATTTCAACAATCGTCTGGGACTACCGGCTTCCCCGCATCCTGATGGGCATTCTCGCCGGTGCCGCCCTCGGGCTTGCCGGAGCCATGATGCAGGGGATCCTCAGAAATCCTCTTGCAAGCCCTTTCACCCTTGGTATTGCTTCTGCTGCGAGTTTTGGCGCATCACTTGCCATTGTTCTTGGAGCAGGTGTGGCCGCAGGAGGATCGCTTATCATCGGAAATGCATTCCTCTTCACCCTCATAGCAGCAGGTGCAGTGTACGGACTTGCCCGGTTTCGGGGGATTACCCCTGAAACAATGATCATGGCAGGAATTGCCATCATGTACCTCTTCTCAGCACTAACAAGTTTCCTGCAGTACATCGGCGACACAGAAGACGTCCACGCCGTCGTCTTCTGGATGTTCGGAAGCCTTGGACGATCAACATGGGAGACGGTGGGGGTTGTGGCGATACTGGTTGGTGCTCTCTTCCCCCTTTTCCTCCTCTCAGCCAGGAGTATAAACACCCTTGCCGCAGGCGATGAGGCGGCAAAGAGTCTCGGGGTTCCTGTCGAACATATACGGATTGGAGGCATGGCCGGTGCATCCCTCCTGACAGCAGGGGTGATCTGCTTCACGGGAACAATCGGCTTCATCGGGCTTGTCGCCCCGCATATCACCAGGATGATACTTGGAGGTGACAACCGCTTCCTCCTGCCAGGCACTGCGGTAGTTGGAGCACTTGTTCTTCTTGGAGCAGACAGTATCGGCAGAACGATCATGGCACCACAGATACTGCCTGTTGGGATCATGACCGCATTCCTCGGAGTTCCGTTCTTCATATTCTTATTCCTCAGCAGGAGGCGAAATTATTGGTAACTATTGCAACAGACACAGTAAAATTTTCATATGGAAGTGCCCGCGTCCTCTATGACGTAACTTTCAGGCTGGAAACCGGCACAATCCTCGCACTTGTCGGGCCAAACGGCTCTGGCAAGACAACGCTCATCAGGTGCATCGATCGAATCCTGCACCCCGAAGGATCAATCCTCATCAATGAACAGAATATCCATCAGATGAGCAGGAATGATCTTGCAACTACAATCGGCTATGTACCGCAAAATGGGACGAAGATAGCTGCTGCAACGGTTTTTGACGTTGTGATGATGGGGAGAACCCCACATATGAGCTGGAGGCTTGGAGACGTTGACATCGAGAGGATCGAATATGCAATCCGGCTCCTCGGCATTGAAGATCTGGCTGAGCGAGAATACAATGACCTCTCAGGGGGCCAGCAGCAGAAGGTGCTTATCGCCCGGGCGATTGCACAGGACCCAAAACTTCTCCTCCTTGACGAGCCGACTAACAGCCTTGATATCCACCACCAGCTTGAGGCACTCGCCACCATATCTGATATCTCCCGCTCAACCGGGATGACCGTCGTAATGGCAGTTCACGATCTCAGCATTGCGGCTAGATATGCCGACATGCTGATGATGCTGAAGAACGGAGCAATCGTTGCCATCGGAAAACCCGAGGAACTAATCACGCCCGATCGTATTCGGGAAGTCTATAATGTCGATGCACGAATCCTGCATGACCCCGAGGCAGGTCTGATTGTTGCACCCCTCCGTGCAGTAGTCGGGGGAGCATTATGAAGATAGCAGCTATTGTCTGGGGATCGGATATCCCCCTCCTTGACGCAGCAGCCCGCCGTGAAGGCGTTCATATTGATATCACCGGTGTCCACAATGTAGACGATCAAAAGGTGCAGGATCGGTTTCTCCGGTCACAGGAAGATGCCGATCTCATCCTCCTTCATCCATCTCACGATGCCGCATGGGACGACCTGATACCACGTCTTCGAACAGACATCCCAATCGTCTCTTTTGGGCATAATCAGGATTTCTGGTCCCTCTCAACGATTCCAATCAGATCTGTTGCCGCTGTTTCGGCATACATGACACACGGGGGAGAGGAGAACTATTGCCGGATGATCCGGTTTCTTCGGAAGATCGCAGAAGGAGAAGATGCTGAACCTGAAACACCCCTGCCAATGCCATGGGAAGGCATCTATCACCCGGATAGCCCGGAGCCTTTTTCGGATCGGAATGCGTATTATTCGAACCACCCCCGAAGGCATAACCAGTCAGTTGGAATTATTTTCTCTCGGACATACTGGGCAAACGGCGATCACGGTATCGTCGATGCACTTATCAGAAGAATTGAGCAATTTGCAGATGTCATCCCGATCTTCTGCCTCTCAGGTGGGGATGTCGATCTCGGTGCACGCCCGGGTCCCGTAGTTGCCAGGGAGATCTTCAGTGATGAGGTATCACTCATCGTCAACCTCCAGCCAGTCTTCCGTTCTTCGAATAGTGAAGCTTCAGGGGATATCTTCTCTGACCTGAATATTCCCGTGATGCACCCAATCCTCCTCTATCATAAGACGCGGCAGGAATGGCTCGACTCCGCACTCGGACCATCTGCCATGGAGATCGGCTGGAGCATTGCCCTTCCTGAGATGCAGGGGATGATTGAGATGCTCGCTGTCGGTACGGAGATAGATTCCGGGGAGGAGACTGGTATGCATGAACCGATCCCGGATCGTATTGAGCGGATCTGCCGACGTGCGGAAGCATGGCTAAAACTTCAGGCTAAGTCACCGAAAGAACGGAAGGTCGCATTCATCCTCCACAACAAACCCTGTTCCTCTGTCGAGGCAACAGTTGGTGCCGGTGCCCATCTGGACACACTTGAGAGTGTTGCACGGATCATGCAGGTGATGAAACAAGAGGGCTATACCGTTGACCCCCCTTCAAGCGGCAAGGAACTGATTGATCAGATCATGGAAAAGCGGGCGATCAGCGACTTCCGATGGACATCGGTCGGATCAATCGTCCGTTGCGGCGGTGCTCTTGATCTGGTCAATGAAAAGACGTACCGGGAATGGTTCTCCGAACTCGAACCATCTGTTCAAAAACGGTTGGAAGAGTCATGGGGCAAGCCGCCGGGAGAAGAGATGGACGGTGTTCCGGCAGCGATGGTGCATGATGGTAAAATCGTTGTCACCGGAGTATCCTATGGTAATGCGGTCGTCTGCGTCCAGCCAAAGCGGGGATGTGCCGGCGCGAGGTGTGATGGTGAGGCATGCAGGATCCTCCACGATCCGGAGATTCCCCCGACACACCAGTACCTTGCGACCTACCGATGGCTTGAACGGGTGTTTGGCGCTGATGTTATCGTCCATGTGGGAACGCATGGAAACCTTGAGTTCCTGCCCGGAAAATCCGCTGCTCCATCGAACCGGTGTTTTCCTGATATTGCAATTGGAACAATCCCACACCTCTATATCTACAATGCAGATAACCCCCCTGAGGGAACAATCGCAAAAAGGCGTGCCTGTGCAACACTTGTAAACCATATGCAGACGGTGATGCAGGCAAGCGGATTATATGGAGCACTCAAGGATCTTGAGAAGCTCCTCGAAGAATATACCCGTGCACAAGAGAGCGATCCTGCCCGTGCCCATACCCTTGAGCACCTGATCATCGATTCGGTGGAGGAAGGAGGAATTGGAGAGGAGACAGACCTAAAGAGCTTCCGGGAGGGTACATCTGACTTCACTGCATTTGTTGAGCGTATTCATCGGCATCTCGGGATGATCGCCTCGTCCCGGATACCTGATGGCATGCATATCTTCGGGGAGCGGCCGGAAGGCGAGGCAAGAGTGCAGTTCATCCAGGCAGCTGCACGATTTGATGATGCCCTGACTTCAGCACTCTTTGGAGAGGAGATACTGCCGGACAACCCGGGATCTCTTCATGAACGCGAAGAGGCAGAACTGTCTTTTATCAGATCAATTCTTGCTGACATCCCGATGGAAGAAGCTGTGGTTGAAGCATGCGGCCGTCCGCCACTGCCTGGAACCGAAGAGAAACTCGTAGAAATGATCGACCTGATCACCATGATTGACGCTGGAATCGAATCTTCAGATGAGATAGGCAGCCTCTTAAACGGCTTCTCCGGAGGGTTTATACCACCCGGACCCTCAGGGCTGATCACTCGCGGAAAACCGGATATCCTTCCAACAGGGAGGAACTTCTACTCTCTTGATCCACAGACTGTACCCACAAAAGCCGCCTGGATGGTTGGGAAAAAACTGGCTGATGCATTATTAACAGCATACATGGATGAACATGGCCGGTACCCGGAATCTGTAGCAATGTACTGGTTGTCGACCGATCTCATGTGGGCTGATGGCGAACAGTTTGCCCAGATACTCCATCTTATTGGTGTTGAACCAGTCTGGCGGGGAAGCAAAGTCGTCTCATTTGAGATCATTCCGCTTTCTGAGCTGGGCCGGCCACGGGTTGATGTGACGATTCGTGCAAGCGGGATCCTCAGAGACTGTTTCTTCTGTTCAATCGAGCTCCTTGACAAGGCCATAGCCATGGTTGCCGGGCTTGATGAGACAGATGAAGATAACCCTATAAAAGCCCATACACAGGAAAGTGGAACCGCAAAGCGGATCTTTTCAAGCAGGCCAGGCACCTATGGCAATGGTGTCAACCTTGCGGTGTACGCTTCAGCATGGAAAGAAGAGAAGGATCTGGCTGAGATATTCCTTGAATGGAACAGCTTCTCATATGGAGACGGTGATTCCGGCACAGAAAACCGTGATGGATTCTCTAACCTGCTTTCACATGTCGATGCAACCTTCAACAAAACCGCAACCGACGAATATGACCTCACCGGCTGCTGCTGCTACTTCGGAACTCACGGCGGAATGACTGCTGCCGCCCGCCATCTCTCTGGCAGGCATGTTGAGGCATATTACGGAGACACCCGGACACCATCAAAAGTCGAAGTCAGGACTCTTGCAGCAGAACTCCGGCGTGTCGTCACCACCAAACTCCTCAACCCTGTATGGATCGAGGGCATGAAGCGGCATGGGTACAAAGGTGCCGGAGATATTGCAAAACGTGTCGGCACCGTATATGGGTGGGAAGCATCCACAGGCGAGGTCGATGATCGTATCTTTGACGAGATTGCAAAGACCTTTGTCCTCGATCCCGATAACCGCGCCTTCTTCAAAGAGGAAAATCCGTTTGCACTCGAAGAGATCGGCAGAAGGCTTCTTGAAGCTGAGAGCAGGGGGCTCTGGAACCCTGATCCGGAGATCTCTGAAGGCCTGAGGGAGGCATACCTTGAAACGGAAGGGTGGCTTGAGGACCGGCTTGACAGCAGGGATGGAACTGTTCAGGGTGGTGCAATTGATATTATGACTGTTGGAGAATTACGCGCCCGGCATAATAACAAAATGTGATAATAGAATGAGGAAATGATTACTACTATGGCAATAATCGAAACATCCGAACTCACAAAAAAATTTAATGATCTCGTTGCTGTCGATGAGATGACACTCTCAATAGATCGTGAGATATTCGGGCTGTTGGGTCCAAATGGTTCGGGAAAGACGACCACCGTCAAGATGCTTACCACACTCCTCACCCCAACCTCAGGCGAGGCAACAGTATGCGGACACTCCGTTACGGCACAGCCCAGCAAGGTTCGTGATCGAATCAGCTATGTTCCGCAGGATATGGCAGTTGATATGAAGCTGACCGGGCGGGAAAATGTCATCTTTTTCGCAAATCTTTATGGTATTCCCCGTCCGCGTGAAACCGCAGACGAGGCGCTCGCCCAGATGGATCTTGCCTCCCGTGCCGATGATATGGTAAAAACATACTCGGGAGGCATGAGGAGGCGGCTTGAACTTGCGCAGGCCCTTGTCCACGATCCTGAGGTATTGTTTCTTGATGAGCCGACGATCGGACTTGATGTAGCAGGGAGGCGGAAGATTTGGGAGCATATCATCAGCCTCAAGAATGGTGGGATGACCGTCTTTGTGACAACACATTACATGGACGAAGCCGATCATGCATGCGGCCGGGTCGGGATCATTGACAAGGGAAAAATTGTCGCACTGGATACCCCGGCTGCCCTGAAGTCACTCCACTGCCATGAGATCATAGCGATACGGGGGGAGGGAGAATACAAAGGAACTGTTGTTCCTGATGTAACCTTCATCGGAAAGACCGGTGACGAACTCCGTTTCCAGGCGATATCGGGCGAAGATTCAGGAATTCCCCTCTTACAGGCACTTAATGAATCCGGAATGAAGATTCATTCGTTTGTCATACGCCAGCCAACCCTTGACGATGTATTCCTCTCACTCATCGGAGAACAGGAAGAAACCATGGCATTTGATCACCATCGGTTCAGGACGATGCTCAGGAGGCGGGCATGAAACGCACATTTACGTATATGGAAAGGGATCTGCGCCGATGGATACGGGGGAGGATCAACGTCATCACCTCTCTTGTTATGCCCGCCGCATGGCTCATCTTTGTCGGTTTGGCACTCCCGATCCGCTTCACCGACAACTACCTCGACTTCATCACCCCCGGTATTCTCGTCCTGACGATGCTCGGGGCATCGCTCCAGGGTGGAGCGCTCCTGATGTTTGACAAGATCCTCGGGTTCCTCCAGAAGTTCCTTGCAATGCCTGCGCCAAGAGAGAGCATCCTTTTTGGCAAGATCCTCGCAATAACCCTGAGAGGACTGATACAGACAACGGTCATACTGGTGATTGCTCTTATACTCGGAGCCCATCTGCTAAATCCGGTCTTCCTCCTGCAAACATACCTGATCCTCTTCATCTTCGGCGTTCTCCTCTCATCCATCATGACCACAGTCGCCCTCAGCCTTGAGGATCATGACTCCTATGCAGCATTCAACTCTATGATAGCTATGCCGCTCTTCTTCACAAGCAGCGCCCTGATGCCCTATGATCAGATGCCCGGATGGCTTGCATTCCTTGCGCATCTCAACCCTGTATCCTATGCAATCGATGCAATCCGGGCATTGCAAGAGGGGATTTTCCCGGCAACAACGATTGCAGGGCTTCTGATCGGTGCGGTTGTTGTTCTCTCTGTATGTATTATAACATTCAGGCGGGCAACAGTATAACTAATTTTTTTTGAGGAAGTATTTAGTCATACTAAAGTACACTATTAAACACAAATGAGTTGATCAAAACACCATTTCTTAAGAAGAAATGGAGTGACCCTGCGTATCGAATTTACCGGCAAACGGAGGAGTTCATGGGGGGACAGTTGATATGTGGTTGCTGAAACCAACCTTTGAGCAAAATTATTTAATTTATAGCAAATAATATTTCATACAAATATAGAGCCATAAGCCGATCTATTAACAGAGACTGGAAACAGGAGAATATTGTCTGATGATAACTGCATGGAAAACCCTATATCATTGATCGAAATCGTTTTAAGAGCATTGCAGGGTGCGTGATAGGGATGAATATACCATTCATAACACGAAAAGCAAATCAAGAGGAACGGGAAACCGAAGCTCCAGATGCATCCCTGAAGACAAACACATACTCAATCATCCCGCCCCTTATCCGAAAAACAAAAAAGGAACAAGCCGGGGCGTGTATTGCCGGCAATGGTTCCAGACAGGGTTCACTATCTATTCAATCCATCAGAGACCTTACCAACCGTTTCTTTTCTAAAAAGGAGGAGGAAAGCGATGAGGGGATCATCGATATCCCCCCTCTTCCCGATCTCCCTGAGGACCTTTCCGGGGAATGCCTTGAACGGTACTGGCTTACCCCGCCTCATGCATGGGCAGCCATTATGCAGGAGAGGTGGGCGATTGCCTACCATATTATTGAACCTTCAATTACGCCCCACGAACATATCCTCCTCGAAGAAGTACACCATTATCTCAGGGATATCATCCTCTATGAGTCTCCCGGAAAACGGGGAGAGATGAATATCTCGGACAAGGATATTCGAAATGCCTTATTCAAATTCGATCCCCTCCTCGTGAGGGAGAGGAAACAGGTACTGACGTATATGCTGAAGCGGACATTCCAGGGATACGGCCGTCTTGATCCGCTGATGCATGACGAAGCTATTGAGGATATCAGCTGTAACGGGGCAGTACACCCGGTATTTATCTTCCACCGCAGGTATGGAAGCATCCCGACACAACTTATATACGGGCATGAGGAGCTGAACCGCTTCGTCCTGAAACTGGCCCAGAAGGCCAACAAATCACTCTCGCTCTCAACCCCTCTCGTGGACGCATCGCTCCCAAACGGCTCCAGGATTCAGATCAGCTACAGCGATGTCATCTCCACCCAGGGAAGCTCATTTACCGTCAGGAAGTTCCGGAAAGACCCGATGACCCCGGTACATCTCCTCTCTTTTGGAACCTTTTCCGCACAAACACTTGCAATCCTCTGGCTCTGTATTGAGAACCGGATGAACATGCTGATAGTCGGCGGAACGGCAAGCGGAAAGACCTCGACGATGAACGCTCTCTCTTTCTTCATCCCGGAAAACGCCAAAATCGTCTCACTGGAGGATACGAGGGAGATACAGCTCCCACACAAGAACTGGCTCCCCACGAGAACCCGTGAGAGCGGAAACCGGGACGGTTTTGGAGATATTAACCTCTTCTCTCTTCTCAGGGCATCGCTCCGGCAGAGACCTGAGTATATCCTTGTCGGGGAAGTGCGGGGGCAGGAGGCACAGACACTCTTCCAGGCGATGAACACCGGCCATACCACCTACTCAACCCTCCATGCAGGAACAGTAGACGAGGCAATCAACCGCCTGATCAATGAGCCGATCAGTGTGGCTCCGGCAATGCTCGGAGCCCTCGAACTGGTCGTCATCCAGGGCCTTCACTACCACGAAGGGCTGGCATTGAGGAGATGTGATTCTGTTCATGAAATCCATGTCGGGGGCAGGGACAGCGTAATCACCTGGAACACGATACTCACGTATAATCCCTCAAAAGACCTTTTTGTCCATGAGGATGGAGGATCATTAGTTCTAGACAAAATACGCATGATGCGTGGGTGGTCAGAAAAGGAGCTTAAGAAAGAAATTGCTGTTCGGAAAGAATGTCTTGAGAGACTTGCTGAAAACAGTATCTTCGATCAGCTTTCGGTGAGTGAAGCAATTAAGGCTGTGCGGAGAGGAGAGAATGCCTGAACATTCCGTCACCGCCGATCTCGCAAAAGCACTCCGCGGAGGGCGCATCCCGCTCACGGTAAATACCTACCTCTTCTATATCGCCGCAACGGCAATTGTGGCTTTAATGTCCTGGATAGGAATGAACATCATCCTTGATTATCTCGGACTTGGGATCTCAATCGCCGGGATGATTCCGGATTCAATCTCACGCACTATTCTCCTTTTTGGTTTCATTGCCATCGGATGCATTGGAACGTACATCTATCCGTTTCTGATAGCTTCGGGGAGAAAAAACCGGATAGAACAGGATCTGCCCTATGCGATCACCTACATGCAGGCACTCTCGACGACGATGACGTTGTATGAGACAATACGGCAGGTTGCGCTGGCAAAAGATCTCTTCGGCGAGGTATCCCATGAATGCAGTACGATTATCCGCGATATTGAAGTTTTTGGTGATGACCTCACAACCGCAATGCGGAATATCTATCATACGACCCCGTCTGCTTCTTTTGCGGATTTTATCAACGATCTTATTCTTTTATCAGAAAGCGGGGGAAGTATCACCCAGTTCTTTGCCGCCCGTGCCCGCTATTACCGGGAAGTGGCTGAGCAGGATATGCAGAAGAATATGAAAACAACAGAGATCATTGCAGAAGTATATGTCACTGCCTTTGTCGCAGGGCCGATTATTGCGATGATCATGATCGTTGCCCAGCAGCTCTCCGGGGGGCAGGGAACAGATTATATGCCGATGATCTATCTCGGAGTGCCCCTTGGATCACTGGCAATGATCGCAATCCTGTATATCCTGTTTCCAGCGGAAGGAATGGAAATCCAGCAGGGAAGGGTTGAAGAACAGGAATTTTTTATCAACAACCCTGTTCTGCAGGAGACTGAAGAAACTCTGACATACAAAAAAAAGGTCCGGACGCAAAGGACACGTTTCTCACGAATTCTCAAGTTAAAAAACCCCGTAAAGCAGTATATTGCAGACTACACCTGGAGCATTATATTCGGATCCATATCTGCCACTATTGTAGGCTACCTCCTGTATGACGGATATTTCAACGAGATTGCACCAGGATATGGATTCCAGACCGGGATCTGTGCCCTCATCATCTCAGGGATTCTTCCACCCGCCCTGGCATACGAAGGACGGGCTCTCTATATCCGGAGGCTTGAACGGCAGATTCCGGAATTTCTCCGGATGCTTGCGGATATGAAGGATATCGGCATGACCATCCAGAACGCAATCGCACGCATCTCGCGATCGCAGATGGGCGTTCTCAGCACGGAGCTGCAGGTGGTATCAAAAGAGCTGGAGAGCGGATCAGTGCTCTCATCGTCTCTTGAACGGATGGAGCAGAGAATAGGCGTTATCTCTGTGAAAAGAGCGGTATCTCTTGTGATCAAGGCAAGCGAAGTAACCGATCGGATTCAGGAGGTTCTGATGATAGCCATCTCCGACTTTGAATATTACCTGAAACTGAAACAGGAGCGGTTCACTTCGGCATTTACTTATGTCGCAATAGTCTACCTCTCCTTTGGCGTATTCCTCTATACTGCATACCAGCTGAATGTCTCTTTTCTTGAGAGTTTCGCCGAACTTGCCACAATAGACGCATCCAGCAATATCCATGATATGTTCTGGGTCGCAATCCTTCTTGGAGGGTTCTCCGGCATCATGGCAGGACAGTTATCCGTGAACAACCCCCTTGCCGGGCTGAAACACACAATGATCTTCCTTGCAATTACCGTGATCTGTTTTGTTGTCGTGATCGGGGGTGTTGGATTATGAGACGGTGTCGCAATATGAAGAAGTTACGCTCTGTGAAGAATGACGAGGCCGTCTCCCCGGTTGTAGGGGAGATGCTGATGCTCTCAATTGTTCTTATTCTGGTATCGGTGATGGCAGTCTCCGCTTTCAATCTCATTCCAGGAGATCGGGAACCACAGGTGTCGGTGATAATGGCACACTCATCCGACTCTGTTTCACTCTACCATAAAGGGGGCGACTGGATACAGGTCAGCGAACTCTCTGTCAGGATACGAAACCAGACCCATGACCAGCTCTTCAGAAGAGATGTATTCATTCTGGAGCCGAATACACAGACCTTCGACCTAGGGGCAAACCTCACGATCGTACCTGGCACACCGCTTGCTGGTGATGAAGAGGTGCTCCTATTCACCCATCGTGCGGTAATCTTCTCGGGGAGGGTGAAGCCATGAGAGACGATAGCGCGGTTGCTCCGGTTGTTGCCATGATCCTGATCCTCGCAATCGTGGTCACACTCCTCTCGGCATTTCAGGTAACGGTCGTTCCCGCAATGAAGGAGCGATCAGAGATGGAGCATATCGCCGGTGTGGAGATGGCACTTCTCAGGTTCTCCTCGCATATCGAAGCAGCAGCAGCAATGAAACAGCCGCTCTCCTTTTCTGAGACGGTTCAGCTTGGAGGAGGTGATACCATGTTGAACTCGATTCGATCGGGGGGAACCCTGCATGTCATGAATGAGAACAGATCGTATCCTGTTGCCGGTGTATCAATACAATACGAGGACTCCGGTGGAGGTAATGCCAACATAACCAGTATGGTTCATCTTATTAACGTCAGCTATTCAACGGTTGGAAATTTCTGGCGTGATCAGGAGTATCACTGGAGATGGGGAATCATGTTCGTTCATTCCGGGAGTCGTGAAACCCCGCTTCAATACCCAACAATGAATGAAGCGAATGAATCAATCCTTGATTCCGGATTCCCGGGTTCGCTCCTTACAATACAAACAGATGAAAGGCTCATTCCCGAACGATTTGAAAACGGTACAATCACTGGCAATCTCACGCAGAAAGTAACGATACGAATCGAACGGGTATCGTTTTCCAAAGGAAGCCAGAATTTTGTTAGCGGAAATGCCAACGCCAAAATAGCCCTTTCAACAGCGAGATCCGAGACGATCGTTGGTAATGCTACAGGACTTGAATTCCGGGTATCAACTCAGGAGCGTATACCTGAATCATTCAGGGAAAGTCTCAACAGATCGCTTGGGCACTCAT
The DNA here is from genome assembly GCF_055382585.1 of Methanocalculus pumilus. NCBI lineage: Archaea > Methanobacteriati > Methanobacteriota > Methanomicrobia > Methanomicrobiales > Methanocalculaceae > Methanocalculus > Methanocalculus pumilus. The sequence continues at coordinate 2,115,239 of NZ_AP042393.1, forward strand.
TATCCGCCTTCATTTCAAAAACAGGGATTCCAGTCCTTTTTGAGAATAATGAGAATAGAATATGGAGAATCGATACCTCCGAAATGGATCTTCTCCCGGATATAATCCTCCGGGAGATCGATATCACCGTGACAGCGGGGTGAGTTGGGACGAGAGCTTCCTCCCCGCCTCCTCAGCTTCTTCCAGCACCTCAGGGCAGTCCCGCACCTTACCCCGGTCAAAGAGTGAGAGGACGGCAACCTCCGCGACTATCTCATACCCGAGTGCCTGAAGTGGGAGCCGGAGGGCGTCCAGTGCAAATCCCATATCCTCCCGGTTCTCCTGTTCGCATATCGAGGCAATAACTGCCCGCCTCCCCTGCCCGGCAAGCCTGCTTGACCACGCCCTCGGCCGGGTATCTTCAAAATCATAGAAGCAGTAGAGCCGGTCGATGAAAGCCTTCATCTGTGCCGTGATATTGTAGTTATGGGTCGGGGAGACGAGAACAAGCGCCTCTGAGGAGAGAATATCCGGGTACAGGAGCGTCATGCCGTCACGAAGCCCGGTACAGCTCTTATCCTTTCTGCACCGCTCACACCCGGTACACGAGGAGAACTGGTAGTCACGGAGATGAACTGCCTCTGTGGAATATCCACCAAGTTCAGCTCCTTTCAGGATATATTTAAGAAGAGTGTCAGAATTGCCGCCGTTCCTCGGACTCCCGCTGATCCCAAGAACCTGATGACCGATCAAAGCCATATACATCAATGCGCCTGAGCCTCTATCAAATCTCCGGTCAGTATCTGTTGCCTCTCGATAAAGAGAAGAAACAATGCTTCCCTGCCAACCCATCCATCCGGGAAAAGCATCCGGATGGAAGCGGTATGCGCCTACCCACCCCCATCAACATTTCGGAAACGCTAAAGCCTTTCAGTAGATACAAGTACCAAAAAGCATCGTCCGAATAGGAACGGTGTACCGAAGAGGAGATTGTCGTGTTTCAATTACCATCATATGTCGGCCCCTGTGCCTTTGGAATCAAGATGGGCATGGTCGTTCCGGGATCAGATCTTCATAAGATGCTGCTTGAGGAAGCTGTCAGGCTGAATGAAGACGGGATGCTCGCTGACGGCGATGTCCTCTCCATCACCGAATCGGTGGTGGCACGGGCACAGAACAATATGATCACAACAGAAGAGACGGCAAAAGAGGTCAGAAAGACATTGGATCTCAAACCAGATAGCAGGGTTGCTGTCGTCTTCCCGATAGCAAGCCGGAACCGCTTTTCACTCATCCTCGAATCCATAGCAAAAGCTGTTCCGGAAGGCGAAGTGATCGTCTGGTTCTCCTATCCTGATGACGAGGTAGGCAACCAGATCCTCCCGCCTGAGGTTGCCGAGGAGCTGGATTCACGGCATGGCGGTCTCTTCACACCGGATGATATAGATGGCAATTATACCCACCCCTTAACCGGCGTCAATTATCTCACACTCTATGAAGAGATCATCAAAGACGAAGGTGCGACACCAAAAATCATCCTCTGCAATGACCCAAAGCGGATAGCGGAATTCAATCCCGACGGGGTCATCATCGCCAATATCCACCCTCGTGAGAAGACAAAGAAAGTATTGAAGACAATAATCGGCAACTGCTGCACCCTTCAGGAGATATGCAGCAGCGGCACCTGCCCACCCACATCGGAATGGGGGCTTTTAGGGAGCAATATGTCCTCAAGCTGTCGGCTCAAGCTCGCTCCTTTCGAGTCAGAAGAGTTCGTCTGTTTCCTCCAGCAGGAGATCAAAAAACTAACCGGGAAGAATATTGAAATTCTGGTCTTTGGAGACGGTGCATACAAGGATCCGACAAGCGGCATCTATGAACTGGCTGACCCAAAAGCTGCCTTTGCTGCAACAAAGGGGATCAAAGAGGTGCTTCGTGAAGGCGTGAAGATGAAGTATCTGATCGACAAGTATCATGAAGAGGGACGATCTGAACTTGAGATCATGGAGATGATCGAGAAGGAATCACAGAAAGCCCGTGGTATCAGCTGCATCGAGTGCGAAGGGACAACCCCCCGCCGTATGGAGGATGTGCTGGCAAGCCTCTCGGATCTCATCACCGGATCAGCCGATGCCGGGACACCCCTTGTCCTGATCAAAGGGATATACCGCCCCCCGAATTAATTATTTTTTTAACCTAACTTTCCGGTTTTATAACCCACTCTGACTCAATCTCCTCTCCCCGAACAGATCCTTGAACCCCATCGCCTTCAGCTGCTCCTTCATCTTATCCGTCAGGTTGAGATACCAGAACACCTTCCCCTGGCCTGCACTCACCACTTCGACATATTCAACACGTTTCAGCCGTTTCAACAGCTCATCGAACCCATAATCCCTCTTCTTCTTTGGAATCAGATTCAGCTGGTAGTCATACACCTTCCGGAGCCACAGTGCCATCATGTTCACAAAGAAGATCGCCCGAATCCGGTAGTTCTTCCAGTGACGGACAGGAGCAATCTTCAGATGCGTCTTCAGCGTCCTGAATATCTTCTCGACAAAATCCTTCTCCATATACTCGTTCACCACCTCTGTCGCCTTCAAAGAGGTATCAGTCGAATACAGGAGGTATTTCCCATCCAGATCAGCTGCCCTGTCAATCGCTGCCTCGTTATACTCCCATGAAATCGCACACCGTTTTCCATTCTGAAGAACATGAACTGTGAAAAAGTCAGCATACTGCCCAAGAATCCCAGCAACACTCTCTTCCACTATCTCTTTCGTCAGACCCTTCATATTCCCGGAAAACTCCTGCAATTCAGCATCAAGCTCAGCCAACATCGCATTTCTTGAATCAATAGCCTCCATCCTCTTCGCATGGTTGACATACACAACTCCGGCCCCCTCCCTGCCAAAAAGTGTTCCTTTTGCCCTGGTTGCATACAAGGAACTGGTGCCGGTTGATCTCACCCGGTTGGTAACCTTTGTTGGAACATCAGTCTGCAGAAGGAGAGTTTGTGCCAGGTTTGATCCTTTCTTCACGCCACAGATCAGGTTCCAGCCAAGTGCCTCAATATCCCGGACAGACTCTTCCGAGGTATTTCCCCGGTCCCAGATCAGCGTACCCGGCTCATAGGAGAGATCCAGCAGCTGTACCAGGAGTTCCTTTACCGATGACATTGAGTTGAAATTACCGGGCAGCACAAAGAATGAAACCGGCACTTTATCCCATTTTGAGACGAGAATACAGAGATTGATCTGTTTCTGGTTCGCCTTCTTAGAATTGTAACCCTTCTCTCCAAGCTCATCGCCGGAGCCAAAGATCAGAACCGGGGTGAGATCGTAGGCAACGATCTCTTGTGCAGCATCAGGTAACGGATGAAGTGATCGCCATTGGGTATAGAGCGAGTCACAGATGAGATGGCTGAAGTCGGTGAACCCATCAGCTGTAGAATCCTTGAAACAGACTCTGTCAAGGGATGAATAGAAGGCATGTTTGGTGAAGTACTCTTCCGGCAGTTCCATGAGATCGGGCAGAGTCGTTGTCTGGATCCATTCACCCACGTTATTTGCGCTATCGGGATTGAGTGCTTTATTGATGGCCCATGCAGTGAGGATTTTACCGGGTGATCTTCCCTCGACCTGCCCCTCTCCACAACAGATCTGATCGATAGTCTTCGGCATATTCAGTGTTGAATTGGCAATAGACCACATGAGCTGGACATCGCCTGCCCGTTTTGAATGTTCAGGATACAGTGGTGTCTCGATATGGGTTGACTTCTTTGGGAGTGGCACGCCTCGTTCATCTCCTTCTTTTCCGAGGTATTTGATGAACCGGGTCTTGGACTTTCCCTCCTCCCTGTATGACTCGTAGAGTGCGAGGTATACGGCATCCTTCTTCTTAATCCGTTTGACGTGCATGCAAGTTATAATTATAACCCACAACATGATAAAGCTTTCTGTCCATATTGAAGAGATCTCGGGAAAATGAGTTGAATGTGAAGCGAGATGTTGAAGGGGTTGATAGCGTTGAAGTTAGAAACTCACAAAGTCAGGTTTTAAACAACCGGGAGGCAGTCTCTACTGCCCCTCCTCTTCTGACGTTGTCAATCACCCGGCAGCCATGGCTCATCGCCCTTATTGCCGGGATTGCCATCATCACCTGGTACAGCGTCCTTGTAACAGAACCGGTCGCCGTGCTGCTTCAGATAGGAGTCATCCTCACCTTCGGGGTGCTGCTCCCCATCTTCTTTGCAGTGCTCAGGCTGGATACAGATGTATCGGTTGACGGGATCAGCTACCGTATGCCCCCGATAATGCGAAAAGAACGGATCATATCCCGGAACGATCTGGAAGCAGCCGATCAGATCACCATCGCCCGATCCGCGACTGCGGAGGGTGGGGCATACGGTACTGCAGGCGGAAGGGGATCATCTATATTCGTGCTGATTAGCTGAATTCGACAGTAACGGATTTGCCAAGCCGCTCCTGCAATTCATCACGGAGGCGGGCCTGTTCTTCCAGAAGCCTGCCTTTCTCTTCTTCCGCAGATTTAGCAGCTGTACCGATTCCTGATAATTCTTTCTTCATCTGATCCAGTTCCTGCACAAGCCGATTCTCCTCCTGTACAGCGGGATTGGATTCCACCTCCTCCCTGATCTGCCGGAGTTGCTCTTCCAGGCGCCAGTACTCGGCAGAGGCCGCCTTCACCTGCTCAGGAAGAGTCCCGTCACCAAAGAGCTGCTGCTCATCACGGTTCTTTAACTGGAGTTCACCTGATGTGACAAGAGATCTGATCGTTTGGAGTGCTGGCTCCAGATCAGGAGAGATCTCCCTATCAGGCACCTGCCTTTCAGAGAGATCCTGAAGTGGCTTGAGGGCATCAGTTGGTGATTTGTGATGTTTCAGGAGTTTTTCTGCCCGCCTGATCACACCAGCCGCAGGAGCTCTCACCTGTGCATAGCTCTGAAGTGCAGCCTCCAGTTCACGTTCGGCAGAGGAGAGCTTCTCCCTTACAAGAACAGTGCTGATGGCTGCGAGCTTCTCTTCAGCACGCTTTATATCCTTGATCAGGGATGCTTCCCTCTCCTGTCCGGACTGTGACCGATCCTCTGCCTCCTCAAGGAGTCGTTCAATCTCTTCAAGCCTCTGGTACCGGGATCTGATCTCGCCGATCCGTTCTCTCTCTTGAGTGACGGTGGAAAGGGCAGCCGTCATATCGTTCACTGCCCGCCCCATCTCCTTGATGATCCGGCGCATCTGAGGCATCTCCTCTTTATAGACAAGATGAAGGTACTTACCCGGACCCTTCACAGCCGCAATCACCCCTTTGAGAATATCGGTTGCAGCTGCATAGTATTCCTCTGGATCGCCGGAGGGCTTCTTCTCCAGTGCCTGCGTGAGTGAACGGACGGTCTGGGGGCGGGCGGTCTTTAATACCGATTTCACCTTTGGGTGGAGCATGATCTCTTCGTCAAGGCTCGAAGGCTCTTCCTCAAATGCATGGATGAGTTCCTCAAGAGAAGTAATCGCAAGATCAAACTCGGTTATTGGAGCGGTGAACTTCCCGGCTATCCGGGATGTGATCTCATTCTCCTGTTCATCAAGCCAGGAAGGAAGGCTGGAGAACGGGATCACCTCCGCTTCAGGCGGCGTATCCGGGCGGCCGAGGAGGGCACGCAGTCTCGAGAACATGATATACTGAGTCAGGTGTGTGGGGTTATAGTGTTTCTGATTGACAAAAAATATCAATATTGGGAGGGTGGCTTGCTCATCGGCCAGCCATAGTGAAAAGAATTGACTGGTGGTTTACATCATCGGCATGCCGCCGGGCATGCCACCACCCATGCCTCCCATCGCCTGCATTGCTGCCATCTCTTCTTCAGAGGGCATACCACCTGCTCCGGATGCAGCAATGATCTCATCGATCCTGAGGATCATCGTAGCCGCTTCAGTTGCAGAGCTGATTGCCTGCATCTTGACACGAAGGGGTTCAATAACACCTGCTTCTTTCATATCGATCGGTGTTGCAGACTCGAGATCAATGCCATTGGTTCTTCCCTCCTGCTCATGGGCAGTACGAAGGAGAGCAAGCATCTCAATCTGATCAAGCCCGGCATTCTCTGCAAGAGTCCGTGGCACGGTCAGAAAAGCATCTGCATATGCCTCAATGGCAAGCTGTGTACGGCCACCAACATCTGATCCCACCTTCCTGAGACGGCGTGAAAGCTCTATTTCAGAGGCCCCGCCTCCGGCAACAAACCTTTTATCTTCAAGAGCGACACAGACTCCGAAAACTCCATCCTCAACGGCACGTATGGTTTCATCAACCGTATGTGGCGAACCTCCTTTCATGATGAGAGAGACAGCTTCCTTGTCTTTACACTCAGAAACAACAATCATATCTTTTCCTGAGAGTTTCTTTGCCTCAACTTTCCCGGCAAATCCGAGATCAGCTCCGGAGATCGCATCGGGGGACGAGATGATCGTCGCACCGGTCATCTCGGAAAGTTTCTCCATATCTGACTTCTTCAGACGTCGAACTGCAAGGATGCCCGCCTTCGCAAGATGATGTTCGGCAAATTCATCGATTCCCTTCTGGCAGAAGACAACATTTGCACCGGATCCAATAATCCGATCGACAAGTGCCTTCTCGATCTCCTCTTCCTTCTCAACAAAAGCCTGAATCTGATCCGGGTTTGTGATGCTGATCTCAGCATCAGTCTCTATCCCCTTAAACTCGATTGCCACATTAAGAAGAAGAATTTTTGCATCAGCAACTGTATCCGGCATCGTAGGGTGAAGCCGTTCCTTATCGATAACTATCCCCCTGATAATCATGGAATCCTCAGCAGATCCTCCAACCATCTTCTCAATTTTGATATCCCCGGCATCGACCTTACCCTGATCATCCGCACTCATCTCTACTGCCTCTACAATGAGTGACGATAGCCGTTCCTTAACAGTCTCTGCACCCTTACCCGTCATCGCTGTTTCAGCGATATTCTTTAATATCTGGGTATCCCCGAGGTTTACTTCAAAAGAGGTCTCAATGAGTATCTCTTCTGCCCTCTTTCTGGCAATCCGGTATCCCTCAACAATGGTGGTCGGATGTACATCCTGATCGATGAGATCCTCAGCCATCTTCAGAAGTTCACCCGCCAGTATAACGGCAGTTGTTGTGCCATCACCAGCTTCTTTATCCTGGGTCCTTGCAATCTCAACCATCATCCTGGCTGCCGGGTGCTCAATCTGCATCTCCTCCAGAATGGTGAGACCATCGTTTGTGATGACAACATCCCCCATTGAATCAACAAGCATTTTGTCCATCCCTTGTGGTCCAAGTGTTGTCCTGATGGCTTTTGCGACGGCTTTTGCGGCGGCAATGTTCCGGCTCAGTGCATCATAGTCCCGTGTCTCTTCTCTTCCTTCCTGATACATATTCGCGTTCATAGGGTTGTCTCCTCCATACTATTGAATCACAATCACCAGTGTCTCCTTTTGCGTGGTTTACACGGCTACATAAAGGTATCTCACAGCAGGTTCCAGCTTACAGAGGCGACCCCGTATTTTTGAAATATTATATCGACCCTCATAGAGCCAGAAAAGCAAATTAAAAGACTTTAGAATGCTTGATTCGGACAACACTTCCGGGCAGTCGGGAAAGTTCGCAGGTTAGAGAAGAGAGATGATGGGAGAGATCTCCCCGGCGATACGCATCACTTCGCGACAGATGACCACTATATTCTTTTCCATCAATCAGATTCCAGGAACCCGATGATCTCATGGATGTCAGGGACACTATGCACAGGATAGACCTTGCTGAATACCACCGCCTGATCAGAATCAACAATGACATTTGTCCTCTCGCATTATCAGGAGATGATAAGCGTTGTGGGAAGAGGATAGGAAACCTTGCATCCGGAGATGAGAGAATCAACTATTGAAACCACGCCGCCTTTTTTTTTGCAATTATTGACATAATAACGGTAATTCAGAATCATTTAATTTTTACATTATGAATTAAATATAAATACACCAAGCGCCATTACAAAATAGCCAGTGATGGCATACAATAAGGAGGTGACCGCTATGAATGAAGGATTGTCCGGCGGGTGTTCAGACAAGGCATCTGGCACCATCGACAAGCTGAGGACACAGGCACTTGCCCGATGCCGGGATCGGATCGATGAAGCCCTGAAGCGGCCAAAAGGGAGGAAACCAAAACCCTGCAACCCCTCATATGGCATCACATCTGTGCTGCGGAACCAGCACGGGCTCTGAATAGACAGGCAGAGACAACCCGGGAGTTAAGCCGGCTCTTATGCTTCTGCCTTCTCTGCCTGTTTCCTGCGGTTTATAATCTTCTTTACTTTCTTTAACCTGAAGAGATCTTCACGTTCACGCTCTTCTATTGCGATCTTAATTCCCTTTGCCATCTCTTTGAGTTCAGGTATCACCACCTGTTCAAGGGCATTCACCCTCCTCCGGTTCATCTGGATCTCCTCCCCAAGCCTCCTGAGGGAAGTCTCGGTCTCGGCAAGTGCGATGATCAGATCCAGCTCGCGTTCGAACTTCTCGGCAACCTCATCGATTCTGCCGGAGACACCAAGCACACTATAACCCCTCTCAAACGTTCCTTTGGAGATCACCTTCTTCTCAAGGACAGGCACCGGCACTCCCATGATATTCTTCCCGGAAATATCCAGAAATACACCCCTCCGCGTTGCAAGGGCAGCAGAACGGACTGCGACAGAATCATCGACTGCCACAGCCAGGTGGAGTGAGTCGCGGGCAGAGGCATCAATTGCCTCAAGCTCTGACCGGGAGTCCGACACATCCCTCATGATCAGAAAGAATTCCTGGATCAAGGCATCCATCTTCTGCCGGAGGAGATCTTTTCCCTGTTCAGCAAGCTTGATCTGGTTCTTCACCCTGATAAGCTCCATTCGTGTCGGATTGACCTGCTCCACCCCTCATACCTCCTGATATCCGGGATGATACTTCTCAATATAGTCCACATTGATCCGCTTGAGCTCCTCTTCCGGAAGCATGGCAAGAAGATCCCAGCCGATCTCAAGGGTCCTTTGAATCCCGCGGTTCTCATCACCCTGTGAGATGAAGGACTTCTCAAACTCATCGGCAAGCTTGAGGTATTTCCTGTCCAGCTCGGTCAGGGCCTCCTCACCGACGATCGCAACGAGCCTCCTCAGATCCCTGCCATACGCATATGAGGCATAGAGCTGATCGGCAACATTCCGGTGATCTTCCCTCGTCTTCCCCTCTCCGATACCGGAGTTCATCAGCCTTGATAAGCAGGGTAGGACATCAATAGGCGGATCTCCCCCTCTCCTGAAGAGATCCCGTGACAGCACAATCTGGCCTTCGGTGATATACCCGGTGAGGTCGGGGACAGGATGGGTGATATCGTCATCGGGCATCGTCAGGATGGGAATCTGGGTAATAGACCCTTTCTTCCCCTTGATCTTCCCGGCACGTTCATAGATCGTCGAGAGATCGGTATACATGTACCCCGGATACCCCCGCCGCCCCGGCACCTCCTCACGGGCAGTTGATATCTCCCTGAGAGCCTCACAATAGTTGATCATATCGGTTAAGATCACCAGCACATGATGGTTCAGCGTATACGCAAGGTACTCCGCAACCGTCAGGGCACACCGGGGGGTCGTCAGCCGTTCGATGGTCGGATCATTTGTCAGGTTCATAAAGAAGACCACCCGCCCAAGAGCCCCGGATTTCTCAAATGATCTCGTAAAGAAAGACGCCTCCCTGAAGGTGATGCCCATTGCAGCAAAGACCACCGAGAACTGCTCTCCCTCCCCAAGCACCCTCGCCTGCCTGCCAATCTGTGCCGCCAGTTTGTTTGCAGGAAGACCGGCTCCCGAGAATATCGGAAGTTTCTGGCCCCGGACAAGCGTATTCAGGCCATCAATTGCTGACATCCCGGTCTGGATAAAATCTTCAGGCTTATCACGGGCCACGGGATTGATCGGCATTCCATTGACGTCAACCTCCATCTCCTCGATGATATCCGGACCTCCGTCACGGGGTTTCCCGATCCCATTGAATGTCCGCCCCAGAATATCCGGGGAAAGCTTCATCATAAGAGGCCTGCCGGTGAAGATCACCCTTGTTGATCTGTTGTCTATCCCGGTTGTCCCTTCAAACACCTGTACTACCGCAACGTCTTTTGATATCTCAAGAACCCGCCCCGATCTCTCCTCGCCATCCGGGAGATAGATCCTGACGATCTCATCATATGAGACATCCTTTGCATTGGTGATAAATATCAGGGGACCAGCCACGTTGCTGATCGTCTTATATTCCCGGCTCACAAGAACAGCGGTCATTTAGTCCTCCTCCATGAGTGACGCAAAATCGCTCGCAATTCTTTCGATATGCCCTTCAACCATCCCCGCCTCGGGGAGCTCTTTCATCCGACCGATCACCTTCTTCACCGGAAGCTGCATGATCGAATCGATCCCAATACCCCTGTTCATCGCCCGCTTTGCCATCTCATGGAAGGTAAGGATCGCCTTCAGCATCCAGTACTGCTTCTCAAGTGAACAGAATGAATCAATCTCATGAAAAGCACTCTGCTGGAGGAAATCTTCCCTGATCATCCGTGAGATCTCAAGGATCAGCTTCTCGCTGTCAGGGAGAGCGTCGGGTCCCACCAGCTGGACGATCTCCTGAAGCTCAACCTCCTTCTGGAGGAGATAAATCGCCTCCTCCCGAAGATCTTTCCAGTCCTCTGCAACCTCCTTCCCGTACCAGTCCTCCAAACTCTCAAGATACAGTGAGTAGCTTTTGATCCAGTTGACAGAAGGGAAATGCCGCCGGTATGCAAGGGCAGTGTCAAGCGCCCAGAATGTCCCGGCAACACGAAGCGTATTCTGGGTGATAGGCTCTGAGAAGTCGCCCCCCGGAGGGGAGACCGCTCCGATGATGGTGATTGAGCCGATCCGTTCATCCTTCCCCCAGCAGACAACCCGGCCGGCCCGTTCATAGAATGCAGCAAGCCGGGTGGCAAGGTAGGCGGGATAGCCCTCCTCGCCGGGCATCTCTTCAAGACGTCCGGAGATCTCACGGAGGGCCTCACCCCACCGGGATGTCGAATCTGCCATCAATGCGACATCATATCCCATATCCCGGTAGTATTCAGCTATTGTGATCCCGGTATAGATCGATGCTTCACGGGCGGCAACCGGCATGTTTGAGGTATTGGCGATTAAAACTGTCCTCTCGATGAGGGGCAGGCCGGTTCGGGGGTCGATCAACTCAGGGAACTCATAGAGCACATCCGTCATCTCATTACCCCGTTCACCGCATCCGATATAGACAACAATCCGGGTATCTGACCATTTGGCAAGAGTCTGTTCTGCAACCGTCTTCCCGGTACCAAAACCACCCGGTATCATTGCAGTCCCCCCTTTGGCAACAGGGAACAAACAATCAAAGATCCGCTGCCCGGTAATGAGGAGCGTATCCGGATCCATCTTCTTCCTGTAGGGCCGGGGTTTTCGGGCAGGCCAGAGCTGCATCATCGCAATTTTCGTCCCATCATCGAGGATGCAGACCGGATCAGTGACCGTATAGTCACCCTCCCGGATCTCTGCTACCTTCCCGGATACAGACGGTGGAACCATGATACGGTGCTCGATATGGAACTCGGGAACAGATCCGATCAGATCGCCCTCCTTCACAGTGTCTCCGACAGAAACCGCCGGAGTAAAACTCCATCTCCTATTGAGATCAAGGCCGGGGGGAAAGACCCCGCGTGATATGAAATCGCCGCTCATCTCAAAGAGGACCGGAAGAGGGCGCTGGATACCATCATAGATTGAAGAAAGGAGGCCTGGACCGAGTGCAACAGAGAACTGTGTTCCTGTGCTCTCCACCTTCTCCCCCACTTTCAGGCCGGATGTATCCTCGTACACCTGAATAACCGCCTCATTCTTATCCAGCCGGATGATCTCCCCAAATAATGCATCAGTCCCAACCCGGACAACCTCATACATCATCGATCCTCTCAGCCCCTCGGCGGTTACAACCGGCCCTGATATTCGTGAAATACTCCCTGTCGTCACGCTCATCGCCTCACAACAATATTATAGCCGATCGCTCTCCTCAGAAGCCGATCGATGTAACTTTCTTTCTCCAACTGTTTTTTCCCCGATGGGATTGGAATGATGATCGGCCGGTACGACCGTTCGATCCGCTCCATGATCCTGTGATCAAGTTTCTCAATGAAATCCTCATTCATCGCAATAACGCCGGTATCATCACGGTGGAGCAGCTTTGTGACGAGTTTCTCCGCATCATCGGGATTTGCAAGCTCGATCACTTCAACACCCGCCATCCGGAATCCGGGGGCAGTTTCCGGATCAGTGACCACCATGCATTTATACATAGGTCATCACCCTCTGCATCTCCTTTTCAGGAACCTGACCCAGGATTGAACGTGCAATGATTCTGATATTGGTGACTTCGTTCTGCTTTGCCCAGATATACCCGACCGGGATGGCAATACTCATAGGATCCTTGAGGAAGCTGCTACACCCTTTTTTGATCATAAACCGTTCCAGTTCACGTTCAAGAACAGAGATCCGCCCGAGGACGAGATCTTCCCTGCCAACCTCGGCAAGAAATGCATATGGCGTCTGGATCAGCTCTTTGACGACCTCTTCAATGGATCGTGCAGCCAACATCTGCACGAGCTGATCCAATGAGAGGTACTTTCCTCCTTCGATCAGGTAATCACCTGGTTCTTCAACATGTATTCTGTCCCGAACCACCCGCAATACCATTCTGATATTCGCAACATCGATCTCGGTCTTCAGGAGATCAAGGACAATGCCCTGGCTGTAATTATCGTCCCCTGTTAAGGCTCTGCGGGCATTCTCAAGGTAGAAGCGGTCAAGGGCAAATTCCAGGATTGCAAGATCGCGTTTCTCCAGGTACTCCTGCAACCTCCGGGTGAGGGGGCGTGCATACTCGATCCTCCAGGTGGCGAGGAGGTCGATGACAGCCCTGATATCAGGCTGCTCTGCAAGTTCAATCAGTGCAGCATAATCAAGCTCTCCCGCAGGAACAAGGTTCTCCTCGATCTCATCATGATGTGCATTGATCTTCTTTCCCCGCAGGATTGTCTTGATATTCTGTAGATCCCAGCGGTTTAAGATGATCCGGATATAGATCTTCTCGTCTTCATCCAGGAAGAAACGGAGTATCTGCCTGAATTTGTAGACGAGATCCCGTCGCAATGCAGTCTCAACCTGGAGAATACCGGAGTGCTCGATACCAGCCTTCTGAAGTTCGGTTCTATAGGCCGTCTCTTCAAGCGAAGCAATGAGGGCATCAATATCCGGTTTGTTTATAAGTTCATCAAGTACCTGTTGGTCAAGGAGTCGGCTCTTCATTGCCCTGATCCGGGCATTTGCATACGAGTAATCCATCTCATCCATAACGCCTCATCCTCCATCCAGGATCGAAAAGATCTCTTTCCTGAGCACTTCCCTCGATCTCTGCAAGCGGGATTCGATGGTGTTCCTGATGATGATAGATTCATCGGTTATACTGGCAATCACCCCACCCATCGACTCGATATCTGCAATTACCAGATGGCTTTGGTTCTCTGTTTTGAGGATGCTGTTACAGAGTGCTTCATCACGTTTGTCAACATGGAGAAGAGCGGATGCACCATCCAGTTCTGCCAGCGCCTCCAGAATGACATGTTTCAGGAACGCTTCGTACCGGGGACGATCCCTGAATCCGGCAAGTTCCTCTTCGGCACGACGAAATGTCTCCTCAAAGATCTCCTCCTTTATCTGCAATAGTTCAAGTCTGGCTTTTTCGCGAGCCGCAACAATCGCTGTCCGCTCGGAGAGAGCCACATTCTTCCAGTGCTCGGGATAATGCTGTTGTAATTTTCTACCTTCGGCTCGTGCCTCCTCTTTTATCCGCGCCACCTGTGCAGCTGCATGCTCCCGAATGCTCTGGATCTCCTCCTGAGCTGATTCCTCGACTGCCTGTATCAGTTCATCAGTCATCTGCCACTCCATAACTCATTCGATTATTTCATTGACCGCTGGAGAACAGCCCCCCGATTGCCCCGGCATCCACCAGCTTTCAGTGGTGCTGTTTTCCACCCCCGATTACATGATCAGGATCATTGCGGCGATGACAAACCCAAAGATAGCAAGTGTCTCCGGAATTGCAAGCAATATCAGCATATATCCAAAGAGTTCAGGTTTTTCAGCCACCGTCCCTGCTCCTGCTGCACCGATCCTCGACATTGCGATTCCAGCACCCAGTGCTCCAAGCCCAAATGCAATGCCAGCCCCAATTGGCATACCAAAGTCCATAGTTCTACTCAACTCCTTTTGTGTACCGGATGTGAATTATTTGACAGATTCACTCATTCCCTTCACCAGATCCCCAGGATCGAATTTTCCATCGAATAGGGGGATATTGCGCACCAGACATGGCAATTGTACCATGTTGTTCATCTCACTTTCACCAAACAGGCTGTTCATATCATCGAATCAACCCCGATCACCCTTCCCAAAGGGATTATACAGTTTTCCTCCACCTTCAGAGAACTTGGGGGAAAACTCAACGATATGAAGCCTGAATGAATGGAGAGACGCAATGAACATCTTTAACAGGACATTCATCAGGTGAATTAATGCTGCAACTATTACCCCGACAATCGCTACCTCCATCATCCCTCCAAACTGGTTGGCAACCAGTGCAAGAATCACTGATGAGGTTCCTATTGCCATAATACGTGCATAGGAGAGGATATTGGAGATGAGACTGATGACTTCGATACTGCCGATCACCCCGCCGCCATAGATGATCAAGGCAAGGGCAATGATCAGCATCACAATCCCCGGGTACATCAGGATCTCCGGAATAATCTGTATAATTGCCCCGAGCAGGATAAGGATGCTGACGATGACGATGATCATCCCTGCTTTTTCACAGATATGTTTCCTGCATTCGCAGACGTACTTGGTACATCGCATCTTGGTCCATTGGTTGATGATGCCAAGGGAAAGGCCTAAGATGATATGAAATACCCCAATAGCAATTGACAGGACGAGCATCGGGATCAATGCATCCAGTCGGTGCCAGGTGACGCCCATGATCTCAAGCGGATGTAACCAGCCCATATTCTCTCCAAAATCTCCGAAGAATTCCCCGAATATGTATCCAAAGATGATCGTCGGGAACGAGGCGATGATCATCAGGTTCATGAGAGGGTGTATCCAGTCGAGCCGCTCTCCAAACTTCTTCTTCAGCAGAAGCGCAATACCCAGAATAATGAAACCATACGCGATATCCCCTACAATCAGCCCGAAGAAGAGCGGGAAGAAGACGGCAAAGATCGGAGTGGGATCGATCTCGCGGTACTTCGGATGCGAGATAGCGCTCAGGAGATATTCAAATGGCTTCATAAACGCCGGGTTATCATAGAATGTCGGCGCTTCATCCATCATCTCAGGGGTTGCAGGCAGTTCATTGATGACAACCGAATCTCCATACCTTTCATGGAGTGTTTTCTTTGTGGAATCCAGAAATTTTCTGGGGATCCAGCCGAGCATCACAAAGGTGTAATCGGTCTGGCCGAATTTGTTGAAGACCTTGATCTCTTCATGCCTGTCTTTTAAGAGGCGGGCAAGTACCGCAACCTCATCCTGCCAGGTGAGTGAGAGTTCCCTGAGTTCTTCTTCAACCTCCAGGACTTCTTTGACGGCAGCAACCCGTCTCTCTTCATTGAGAAGAAGGATCTCATTCAGCGGACGATTCAGATATTCATTCGGAAGCCTGAGTTCGTTGACATTCTGTGAATAGAGAAAGGTATGGACATCGCTGGAATACTTTCTGTTAAAGACGACGACGGTAGCAATATTATCTTCATCAATTGGGGCTGAGATCAGCTCACACTGGTTATGTGTGATCCTGATGAGTTTCTCCTTGATCAACTCGAGGATTCCTTCAAATTCTCCCTGGATCAGGATAATGGCAATTTCAAAGCCTTCAAGTGCAGGAATCTGCCCTTCTATCGGGAGGATCTTCTCTATTACCGTCTGGTATCGGGAGAGGTTTGCAATAGTAAACTCAAGATCGGTCTTCCGGGTAATGAGATCCCGGGTTTTAGCCTCAAGTTCATGGATTACCTCCTGAGCCCGTGCAAGGATTGATTCCTGGCCCTGTTGGCTTAATCTTTGGAGTATCTCTGTTTGTTTTGTAAGATCCGGGGGTTTTTTTGGAAGAACCAGCTGTATACCTTCAATTTTTGAGAGGTTTGCAGCAATCGTATCTGCCTCTTTAGCCTCAACTCTCTGAAGGATGATACCTCCCTGCTCATGACTTCGTGAGGCATCCTCCAGATGGATGGTTCCGGCCTGGTAGAGCGTATCAACGATAGACTCGAGATCCTTCTTCGGACCCAATACCTGAACCTTAACCATCCTCTGGAGCATCGCCTACGACCCGGCCCCTACATATTCTACGAGTGTCTCCACCGCTTTTTGTATATTCTTCTCCCATCGGTTGCGAATGGCGAGTTCTTCCTCCCGTCTCCATTCGGCTATAGCTTCAATTTCTTTATTTATCGCCTCGATCTCCTTCTCATAATAGATTTTACCTTCTTCTTCACCTGCCCCGACACATCGCATAATGATTTCTTCGGCCTCTTTTTTCGCCTCTTCGATCATTGCAGCTGCTTCAGATCGGGCCTCCTCAATCAAGACATTCATCTCGAGTTCTTTCTTCCGGATTGCCTGCAGGAGCGATTGTTCAGACACCATATCTTACCAACACCATTTGAGGTCTATCTATACTTCCTGATGGTCAGCAGTATACCGAAGTTGCCACCTCCGGTCAGGCTGACTCTGTTCCTATACACCCAATGCAGCCCTGCCTATCTCATCCCTGAAAATCGGATGCTGGGGGGCAGCTCTTCGCCCTCCGAAAATCAGGTTGGAACCGGGCTGAGTGGGAATCTTAACGTGATGGTTACCTCCATTTTCCGGCGGCTGCAGCCATCGGAAATCAAAGGTGTAATTGTAATAAAAGTATTTATAACTTTTCTAAAAACTCATTAGGAAGAGCCTCCATCGTTTAAATTATTCAAATTAAGGTAGAGAACGCCAAATAATACGCGCCATTAAAATCCCCAATATTACGTTATTTTCTAAAAAATAGAGAATTGATTTTAAATTTCTGTGCGCAAGATTATTTGAAGACTATAATGTAGTGTATCAGGCATCTGAAGTTGTGCGCCCGAATATCTCGCTGAGTTGATTCAGTGCCTCTTTCTTTGGGAGCATACCATTCTTCACGGAATAACCCATTCGAACAATCGACAGGATATCATTCAGTTTCAGCCGTGAGAAGGAGTAACTCTTCCATGTCTCCCGATCGGCCTGCAACCAGAGTTCCTCAAGCATCAGGCGCAGTGACCCGACATCCTCCTCGGAGATATCATTCCATTTCTTTCCCTGTGCAGAACGTATGATTGCTATTGCCCCTTCAACACTCTGCTGCTGCTTGAGTTGGAATACCCTCCTCCCAACCTCATCACGTTTCACATCCGGCATGCATGGTAGTGTATCGCACGGGTATAAGAGCGTTGGCACCATTGGCAATCCCCCGCCCTACAGTTTCTATCACACAAAAAGCCAGAAGATAGCCACACGCCCAAGAGCAGAAACGCTGAATTAAAATAGCCAGGACAGACGATCTCATCGAGACGAAAGAAACCCATCCCAAATGTATTTCGTCCTTAACCACTCATATGAATTTATGGTTGGCGCCAATTTCAATCCGGTGCTCCTCATCGGGATAGTATATGCAATCACCATCTCAATTGTCTCAGCATACCTCTGGACAACTGGCCGCTTCTCTGCAAGAGTCAGGTACCTGCTCCTTATCATCACAATCATCCTCGGATTCGCCATCTTCTCGCCGATGATCCCACATCAGTTCCAGACGATCATCGAGCGCCTTGCAGATGGAGAGCGTATCGGCATCATCCTCTTTTCCGGAGTTATCGGACTTGGCATCCTTACGCTCCTTGCTGCCCTCTTTGGCCGCCACTTCTGCGGATACCTCTGCCCGATCGGAGCGGTGCAGGAAGCCGCCTACACCATCCCGACAAAGAAGATTCTCGTGCAACAGAAAGGTATCCTGAGTGCGATCCGTGCCCTCTTCCTTGTTGCCATAATTGGGGGACCTTTTCTGTTTGGGATTGCACTCCTCGACTATTTCGGCTTCTCAGACTTCTTTAAGCTCACGCTCTCGGCAGGAACTCTCGTCTTTATCGTAATCCTTCTCATTGCAATCTTTATGTACCGCCCGTTCTGCAGGATCATCTGCCCTGTCGGGGCAATCCTCCAGGCGGGAGCGTTTCCAGCTATATATAAGATCAGGCGGACAGACGCATGCATTGAATGCAGGAAATGTGAGAAGACATGCCCCACAAACGAGGCGAAAGCAGAAGATAGTAAATCTGAATGTTACCTCTGCCGCAGGTGCATTGAGATCTGCCCGGAGGATGGGGCACTTGTGTACAGACGAAAGAAGGTTTGAGAGAGAATGAATAAGAGCGTCTGCCCCGTCCTCCTGATCCATGGATGGAACAGCCATCCCGGGATCTGGAAAAGAATGATTGCCGGACTGGAAGCAGCCGAAATACCTGCATGGAATTTTGGCTACACAGATAACCCTGATCCGCATCCGGTCACCGTTGCAGAAGATCTCCATGATTTCATCACTGATATGCGGAGGAAGAACAGATATCATGGTGAGATCGATATCATCACCCATTCCATGGGCACCCATATCACCCGCTTCCTCCTCGAAGTCCAGGATGGGAAGGAGAAGGCTGAGAGGGTGAGGCAGTTCATCGGGATCGGCCCCCCGAATAATGGATCGTCAATGGCAGAACTCTTCTGCGATCCTGTCTACGGGGAGGAGATGATCCGGTTGCTCGAAGGCATCTTTGTCCCTTTCAGATATGATCCCGAAGACGACAGCCTTGTGCAGGAGGTCCGCCCCGGCAGTGTCACCATGGCTACATTGAAGTCTGCGGGGCTCAGGGATGATATCCGGTACCGGTGCATCCTCAGCAGGAATATCACCCATACAGAATCATTTTTCCCAATACTCGGCGGAAGAACATGGATCTTTCACGAGGATGGAACATGGGATACAACATTTGACGGGGATGGTGTGATCCCACATTCAGACTCGATTATACCCGGAATCCAGCCGGAGATCATTCCTCTTGACAATTCGCTCTTTACAAGCTGCCCGCACCAGTTCTGCCATGGCAATCTTCCGAAGAATCCGGAAGTGATCCAGTGTGCCATCAGATACCTGACCGGAACAGAGAACGAAAAATGCTCTTTCTGATACAGCCTCATATCAGATATACCCATACAGACCTTTTTTATACTACAATCAACTACAAACACCTGTTGAAAGGCATGAGTTTCATGCCATTTACGGAGAGATACCATGACAACAAAGAAGGATGTAGAGGAGAAGGTTGCTGAGACTGCAACAGATCTGGAAGAGAAAGCCCAGAAAGAGTTTGAAGAGCTGAAGAAAGAAGCAGCAGCTGCCATGGAAGAGGCAGCAAAAAAACTTAAAAATGCCAGGAGCAAGATCGAAGGCGAGGATCTTGAGGCCCTTGTGAAGGATATGGAAAAGACCCTGCAGAGCCTCGTGCCAGAGAAGATGCCGGATACCGCTGAAGTGCAGGAGAAGGTCAAAGAAGTCATTCACGACGCGGAAGAGACGATCAGGACTGTTGCAGAGAAAGAAGCAGAGCTGATGCAGGAGCGGGTTGAGACCGTGGAGAGTTTTGTTTCAGATCACCCGATCGCCTCCATCACCATTGCCGCCGGGGCGGGGTTCCTGGTCGGCCTGATCGCCGCAAAACTCAGGTAATCCTATATGATAGAGAAGAAAAAGAAGAAAGCCGGTAAGAAAGGTACCTCCCGGGATCCCCTCTCCTGTGTCAGAAGGCACCCGATCCCTGCCCTCTTCTTTACATTCCTCGGCGGATTAGGAATTGGTGCCCTCATAGCATATAAAATCAGAAAGATCGGGGAATCAAGGGGAGAAGAGGAGAAGAAGAGACGGGGAGGAATCAGATCACTTCTTATGACACTCGTCACCCCATACATCCTCCGCCGCATCCTCCGGATGATAACCGGATGAATTATCAGGCACCGGGAGGCGTCCCGGCTTTCCTCCAGCCACCGGAGGGCACCCTTATTTGAAACTCCGCCCCTTCGCCGGCTGTTCCTGTTTCAGCAATGGTGATCCCGGTGATCGAGAGGATCTCTGATACCAGGTAGAGACCGAATCCATGGCTCCTCCCAAATGCAGGCCTGAAGATTGATTCCTTCTTTTCATCAGGAACACCGGGACCGTCATCTGCCACGACGATCACGAGATCCCCGCCATCTTCCTCAGCTCTAAAGCGGATATGGGTCGCAGAGGCGGCATGGAAGATGGCATTCTGGCAGAGGTTATGCACCACCTTACCGAGCATCGGATCTGCAAAGATTTCAATATCCGCAATCTCGTTCTCAAGGTGGAGGGAAGATCCCTTCAGGATATCAGGTGCTTTTGCATCAATATATGTCCCAATATTCTGCCATGACGGTGATTGTGCACCCAGATCCTGGTAATCGCGGGTGAACTCAACCTTCCTCTGGATCGCACTCACCTGCTCTTCTATCTTTCTGAAATAAGTCTTCACCTCGTCTGTCATAGGAAAATCCGAGGCGAGATCAATGTATCCGGCAGCAACCATGATATCATTGAGTATGTCATGCCGGGTGATTGCCGTCAGGATGTTCAGCTTCTTATTTGCAAGAGAGAGTGCTTCCTGCACCTCTTTTCTCACGTTTATCTCCTGATCCTTCTCTGCATTTGTATCAAGGAGACGCTGGTATGTACGGGCATTCCTGATCGCAAGGCCAAGAACCGGAAAGATTACTTCAGCAGTACTCCTGTAGCGATCAATGAATTCAGGATGTGCGAAGTGATCGAGCCTGAACCAGAGCAGCACCTCACCCCCATATGCAACCGGCAGAACAAGACCAGATGCCCCTTCTTCATATTGGGTGTCAGAATGCTCGATAACTGAGGGTGAGAAGAGGAGCCTGAAGAGATGATCGATCCGTCTGATCACCTCCTGTTCCGTGGCTGCCGCCGCAATTTCCTTCAGGAGATCAAATGCCATCGTGTAATCTGCAACCTGCTCCTCAAGCCCTTTCAATTGCCCCATTGTCCTTTCCCTGAGGGCAACAGACTCAAGCGAGGCGAGTATCTCCCTGAGCCGGGCTGAAAAGAGATCAAGATCAATTGGGACGATAGCAAGAGGCACAGAAAGCCGATCTGCCAGCTCACGTGCACCGGCATCAGCAGTACCATCATCACGGGTCCTGAGATGGAGAATCCGCGAAATCCCGGTATCGGGGAGAGGTTTCGGCTCACCTGGCGGAGCTATCTGGCAGGGAAATGTCGAGCGATGTTTCCGTGCAAACCCTGAGGAGATCATATAGACGCCCGGGCCGGAGATGGAACGGAGTTCGTTCTTTGTCAGGAACATCTCCGGAGACCGGAGGTGGGCAGAGAAACCGATCTCAGGTATCGGGGAAGAGCAGCCGCAGCTTAGAAGACAGATCTGATCGACTTCTTTTGAGAGTTTCGCATATGCCTCTCCAAACGCTCCCTTCCATTCAGGAAACGGCATACTGCAATGGGGATCATAGAAGAAAACCCTGATATTCGCGTACACTGAACCCCGAAGGGCGAGCTTCACCTCCTCCTCAAGATTCCTGCAGGCAAGGATGCCAACCAGCCCATCTCTCAACTTCATACGATCGGGTATCTCCCATAGGTTCTGGCAGCATCTGCGATCGCCATGAGAACAGAATCCCCGACCTGCCAGGGGATCTCACCATGATTATCAGAGAGGATGAAGCCTCCGCCGGGACCGGCCTTTGAGACGGCCTCCCGTACCTTATCTTCTGCCTCCTGCTGCGACCACCGCCGCATCGAAACGCCATCGAGGTTCCCGATCAGTGCCATCTTCCCGGCAAACGTCTCCTTCAGGAGACTGAGATCTTCAAGTGCCGAGACGCCCACTACAACCGCCCCGGATGATTTCAGCTCATCAGCAATCGCCAGGCAGCGGCCAGAGGCAAGGTGGTAGACAACCCCGCACTGAATAGTTGGAATGATCTTTTGGGCAATCCGGCATCCGGTCCGTCTGGCAACTTCAGGTGGGATGATCGTCGGGGAGGCGACCGGATCAAAGTAGACAACAGCAGTTGCACCGGCTTCAACCTGGAGGTTCGCCCACGTGGTGCAAAATTCACTATTTACCTCCATCAGATCCCAGAAGAGGGGATCATCCCCGAGGAGGAGATCGAGATACCGGGAGAAGCCAAGCTGCATAACGGGGAGCGAAAAGGGAGAGATAGCCACACCCACAACCGGAACAGAATCACCATACCGGTCAGACAAAATCCGGGTTGTCTCGAGCATCCGTTGAAGCGGCGGGCAGTCGGCCGGATCAGGCACCTCAAGGGAGCTGATCGTCTTGGGATCCCGGATCGGTGGGGCGCCGGCATTTGGCGGACCATTCTCAAAGAACAGGACATCCCCCCCAAACGCCTCCACTTCAGCCGCCCCATAACAGAACCCGGTGAGGCAGTCGTTGCCATACTTCTTCATCAGAAGCTCCTGCCCTTTAACCACATGGTCCACATTCTGATAGTACTCACGGATCGACAAACCAAGCTCACGGGCCCCGTGCATCGTGAGGTTCAGAAAGAGCGGTACCCGATCAGGCTCTTTATGGGAGAGGGCAGTCAGCGTCCGCTCAAGCGGAGTCATCTCATCTCTGCTCATTGTATCCCTCCTTCCAGGAGACCAACAGCTTCTGCCGCATCATGTGCAAAGGCATCTGCTCCGACCTCCTGCCAGAGCTGATCATCAAAGAGGAAGGGGGCACCACCGACGATCACCCGGACAGGTATTCCTTCGTCATGGATTCCATCCATCAGGTGTCTGACCTCAAGTGCTGCACGGAGCATCAGGGTGGAGACAAAGAGCACCTCGATTCCATCCCGCTTTATCAGTTCGAGGAGCTCGGGAACGCTAATCCCGGCACCATAATCCTCCACACGATAGCCAGAGGCATGCAGGGAGGAAAGCACAGTCTCTTTACCGAGAGTATGGAAATCTTCAAGAACCACAATCCCGATCTTCGGCTGATCCTGCCGCATCCCTGACACGGGAACGGGCAGGCTGCGGATGTACTCCTCGCAGATCCTGCCGCTTACGTAGATCTGGGAGAGGGCGGCATCCCCTTCAGCCCATTGCTCGCCAATTGACCTGAGTGCAGGCTCGATCAGGGTGGAGATGCAGGCATATGGTTCATCGGGATTGCATGACCCCTTCAGGATCTCCCTGGCACCGGCGGAATCTGACCTGAGGAGGGACAACTCAAGTGCCTGTACTGAAGATACATCATCTCCGCTCTTCATAGTTCTTTTAATGCCGTCTGGTTAAGATAAAGGTTTGGAGAGCAAAAGAGGGGAGGGATCTATCAGTTTCTATCAATGTGTATCAAAATCGATAGTTGTGATGCAAAGTCCATGAAGCGGCAGGGTCATTGAGGAGAATGGAGACGCAAACAAGCTGATCACCCTACTTATAAATAGTTACGACTGAAAAAGAGGTATAATGGGCAGAATAGATACACTCCATATCGAGAATTTCAGAGCCATCGGGAGCCTCGACTATGCTCCACGGCAACTGAATATCATCTGCGGCAAGAACAATACAGGAAAATCTGCCCTGCTGGATGCTATATTTCTCAATGGAACAGGAGAATACAACACAGAACGGGTTTTTTTGAGTGACGATAGAGAAAATCTTATAAAAGTAAACGAAGAAAAGTCAACGATTATATCAAATTTAAACAACGTCACTATTTATAATTCACTTGATGTTTGTAAAAAAGAAGATCAAAAAACATACGATCATATAAGAGATTATATTATAGAAATGCGTATCAACCAAATGGAAGAATATATAAAAGATTTCGAAGATAATGATGATGTCCGGGAAGCATATATAGAATTAATTTTTGAATCTTTTGATTATACAATGATCACATCAGATTTGAGTTATCAAGTTATACCTTACAATCTCACCGACAGGAGAACAATACTCGAACAAATAAAACTTATTACAGGACGATCAAAAAATTCGAAGTACCAAGATCGAAAATTTGCATTTGGAATTTCCAGAATATTTTCCCCTCTTACATTATCCAAACAAAAAAATGGTTCACTAAAAGAGATTGTGCCCCCAATAATAAAAGTATCTCACGAGGAGAAACTCTATCCCGAAGAAATGGAGGATGATGAAATTCACCTCCTTGAACAATTCATCAAAGAACACAACCTCGTTTTGAACCTTGAGCGGCTTACCCAGAATAACATCCTTTACAGAAGAGGAGATGAGATTGAAACGATACCAATCTCAGCACATGGGGATGGGTTTATCACACTCCTCTCGTTATTCCATTATCTGCGTAAATCACAGGACGGAATCCTTCTCATTGAAGAGCCTGAAAACCACCTCCATCCTGAGTACCTCGCTATCTTTATTGAAACCCTCTTCACCTATGCTCCAAAACTCAATGTCCAGGTCTTCATGACAACCCACAGTTATGATCTTATCCAGACAGCACTGGATTATCCGGAGGATGATGCTGAAAAAGAACTTCTCCTCATCTCAAAGATGACAAGCGACGGCGAGACTATTGAGAAGTATGATTATACCGTCGATGAGGGGCGCAGAGTAACCGAAGAGCTGAAACTTGATCTTCGGGGCATCTGAGTATGCCAGAAAAAACAGTAATCCTCTGTGAAGGAGTACATGACCTGATCTTCTTCTCAATCCTCCTTGAACAGAAGGGAATTCGATATCAGTTGGTACATAATAAAGATCTCACAGAATCGCGAGAACGAACCCCCGAATCCAATAAAGTCCGGGATTTTATCGGCAGAAGAGGGAGAGGCGTACAAATCCTCATCAAAGACGAAGATGGATGGAAGAACTGCATCGATAACTTCGTTATCCTCTATGAAGATATGAATCCTAAGTACAGGTTGTTGCTCTGCCTTGATGACGATCAGAAGACACGGGAAAGACTGAAAAGAGCTGTCAGTGAGAGATTCCGAACAGATATTCTCCTTCAGCAATCCAAATTCTCATTTCAGACCAAGGATGCGATCAAGCATCAGGTATTCTTTATCCCCGGCTCACTGGAAAGGCAGGTAAAGGAGATTACCGGAAACAATTCCGATCTCAAAGGAGATGAGGGAAGACGCATCCTCACCTCATTCATCGATCAATGCCAAAGAGAAGAGATACCATGGTTCCTTGAACTTCAATCCATCCTCTCCAACTAAGATTTCACCCTCTTCCAAGCTCCTTATGTGCCCGTGCAAGATGCTGTGCCGCCAGTGCCCCGAGGAGCGAGAGTTCCCCGGCAAGCACCCCGGCAGCCACAATCTCGGCAAACGCCTTCGCATTGGCACCGGGTGGATCCCCGCTGCCTGCAACCCCGAGGAGCGAGAGGCAGGCGGCCTGGGTTGCAATCCCGGTGCCGCCACCGACTGTTCCAACCTGCACTGCGGGAAGCGTCACCGCCACATACACCCCGCCACCCATCGGGTCAGCTGTGGTGATGCAGGACGACCCCTCCACCACGTGAGCCGGATCCTGGCCGCAGGCGATATAGAGGGCGGCGAGGATATTTGCCGCATGGGCATTGAAGCCAAGCGCCCCGGCACGGGCTGATCCGACCAGGTTCTTCCGCATATTCACCTCGGCAAGAGATGCGGAATCGCACTTGAAGATATCACGGCAGAGGGTGTCGGAGAGGAAAACTCCGGCTGTCACTGTCTTTCCACGCCCTTCAACGAGATTGATCGCAGCAGGCTTTTTGTCTGTGCACATATTCCCGGAGAGTGCAACCAGCCGGGCACCGGTCTCCTCTGCGATATAATCTGCTGCCTTCTGCGAGGCGATCGTCACCATATTCATCCCCATCGCGTCTTTGGTATCAAACTCAAACCTGAGGAAGACGCTGGTGCCGACGATATAGGGAACAAGCCCGATCAGCTCGCCATGCGAGGTTGTTGATTCTGCAATCTCCTGGATCTCTATCAGGTGATCTTCGGCAAACGATGCCACCTCATGGGCATGAGCAACAGATCTGGCAGCAAAGACCGGAGCACGGGTCATCCCGTCACGGAGGATCCGGACCTCTGCCCCCCCGGCTTTTGTGATCGCAGAACAGCCCCGGTTCACAGAGGCAACCAGCGCCCCCTCGGTTGTGGCAAGTGGAAGCCATACAGTCTTATCAGCATACTCACCCTTCACCGGAACCGGTCCTGCCACCCCGACCGGCATCTGGACGCAGCCGATCATATTCTCGCAGTTCCTGGCGACCACCCGGTCAATCGGGATAGAATATGATGACAGAGGGGAGAGATCTGATCCTGTCTCCTCCTCAATAAACTCACGCCGGAGGGAAACCGCGTCGTCCGGCGGCAGCACTTTTTCTAATGCATAGAGCTTGAGGCGGCCTTCTCTCAGATCCGATCGATACTGATCCATGATCAGACTTTTCTCATCCATGGCAATGTATCTTTGGAAGCAGCAGAAGCAATGGCATGCTCACCGTTCCCGCTCAACCCGCCTCACGGCGAGCGTGATCTCGCCGCCGGTTCTTCGTGAATGATGCTTCACAATCCGATCCCACCGCATCCGATCCTTCTTCTTTAACATCCGAAGCCACATCGTAAGGGGCCGATCCTTCTTGCTCCGCCTGCAATCCAGACATATCGGTAGTTTTCTACCCCTTTCAGAGCCCGCCACAGAGGAGCCCTGAGGATCTGAGCCGGCAGCCGTCAACACCCTCCCACAGTATACACAGGTTGCAAATCCCATTAAAAAGTAGAGAACGCCAGTTCCTATATAGCTTATCAGAGAAGCTGATAGAGGGTCGTCCGCTCACGGAGAGGCCGTCCGAGATCCTCTGCCATCCGTTGCATCACGATTGGATCGAGGAAATCTGTCTGAACCGCCCCGGCACTCTTTGAGATCGACTCTTCATAGACCGTTCCGCCGAGATCGTTCGCACCGGCAAGCAGCAGAAGCTGCGCCATCTTCTGCCCGAGCTTCACCCATGAGACCTGGATATTTTTGATATTATCGAGGAATAACCGGGATACCGCATGCATCAGGATATCCTCCCTCCCGGTGGCACCGGCACGTGCAAGCCCCTTCTGGTAGATCGGGGTCTGCTGGTGGATGAATGACAATGGTACAAACTCGGTGAATCCAGCCGTTTCATCCTGTATATCCCTGACTATCGAAAGATGGCGGGCACGATCAGCATCTGATTCGATATGCCCGTACATGATGGTCGCTGTCGTCGGGATACCCATGCTGTGGGCTTCTTTGATGATCCGCACCCATTCGGCTGTCGGAATCTTTCCGGGGCAGATCCGGTCGCGGACAGAATCAACCAGGATCTCAGCAGCAGTCCCGCAGAGAGATGCAAGACCAGCCTCATTCAGCATCGTAAGGACAGTTTCAGTCGAAATCCCGCTCTGGCGTGCCGCATATGCAACCTCCATCGGGTTTCCTGCATGGATATGGACACCCGGCGCACCTTCCCGGATTGCCGCTATGATCCCGGCATACTGATCGGCATCATAGGCGGGGTGAAGACCGGAGACCGAACAGATCTCGGTGATCTGATGCTGCTTTTGTGCTTCTTCAGCCTTCGACCGGACCATCTCAAGCGTATGCTCATAGGCATCAGGATCACCAGATTTCCTCGAATATCCACAGAAACCGCAGGAATTTATACAGATATTTGTTACATTGATATTCTGGTTCCTGACAAAGGTCACCGAATCTCCAACAGCAATCTCCCGTGCCCTGTCAGCTGCTTCTGCGATCCTGAACACGTCCCTCCCGGTTGCAGAGAGGAGGACTGTTGCATCCTGCTCTGTCATCCGCACACCCGAAGAAACATCCCGGAGGATCTCCGGCACACCTTTTCCCATACAGAGTGATTAACCAAACACCAATAAGAAGTATCCGCACCATCCTGTACTGATGAAAGAGGGATGGGCCGTCAGGGTTCAGAAGGTTGAGGGAGAGAGAAGACGGCAGGAGCTGATCGCAGGCAATACGCTGGATCGCACCCTCCGTCCAAGGGCAGAGGGATCAGAACTCCTCATCCCTGTCACAGGATCGCCACCCGGTACCGAGCGCGCCCTCTTTGAGGAGATACAGGCACCGCCAACCCTGCCCCGGCACGAACAGGTCGGTGGTATTGCGATTATGCAGGAGAATGACGTATCAGGAGCCGAAGAGATCCTGAAAGGACGTCCATCCACCCATACCGTCCTCTATTCTGATGGAGCAGTCGAAGGAGAGTTCCGGACCAGATCATTCACCACACTGGCAGGTATTCCCACCACCCGGACGACCATATCGGAGTATGGCCACCGGCTCACAATCGATCTCTCGCACGCCTACTTCTCATCCCGGCTTGCAACAGAACGCCAGAGG